>NZ_JACCFG010000003.1 GCF_013416555.1 Sphingomonas sp. R-74633
CCGACAAGCGCGTCGAGCTGCTCACCCCGCTCGCCAAGGCGCATGGCACCGATCTCGGCAACGAAGTCGCCAGCCTCGGCGTCCAGGTCCATGGCGGCATGGGCTATATCGAGGAGACCGGCGCCGCCCAGCATTTCCGCGACGCGCGGATCACGCCGATTTATGAGGGCACCAACGGCATTCAGGCTGCCGATCTGGTCGGGCGCAAGCTCAGCATGGACAATGGCGGCACGCTGTTGGGGCTGCTCAGCGAGATGCGCGAGGATGCCGAGGATACCGGCCTGCTCAACCTGATCGACGCCTGCGAGGAAGTCGCGCGCAACCTGCTGACCAGCGAAATGGATGACCGGCTCGCTGCCAGCTATCCGTTCCTGACGATGCTCTCGACGGCAGTCTGCGGCTGGCTGATGGAAGCCTCGGGCCGCGCCGCTGCGCGCAGCGAGGGTGACCCGGCCTTCCTCAAGATGAAGCAGGCAGCCGCCCGTTTTTATGTCGAGCAGATCGTCCCCGAGGCAATGGGGCTCAAGCCTGCCGCGATGGCAAAGGCGGAAATGCTCTACGCGATCGATGCCGAGGGCTTCGCCGCGTAGAGCCTTCCCCCTTTAACTCATTTGCCCACCGGCCCCGAGGTTGTGGTCGGGGACGGCGTAGGCGTATTCTTCGGCACCGGCACCCGGTCGCTGATCGCCCACATCGAATCGACCTTGAGCAGTCCGTTGAAGATCGGATTGCTCTGTTGATAGATGTCGAGCGCGCCTGGCCCCGGCTTGGCAAGATAGCTCGAATTGCCGTTCGGCGCCGCGGCGCGGTGATGGCAATTCATGCAGTTGGTGCGGATCGGGTGATCGGCCGCCAGCTCGATATAGGGGTTGTAGGCGACCGGCCAGGTCGTCCCCCTGGGCACCGCCGGAAAGCCATAGGTCGAGGTCATCAGATAATGGCGCCACGGCCCGGGCGCCTGGCCGGCCGGGATGTTCGGCCGGTTGGCGGCATAAGGCCCCTGATCGGGCTTGTCGTGCCACCAGACCGACTGGAAGGTCCAGGCGCCCTGCTCCTTGGTGATCATGTGCATCGCGATCATCACCAGTTGGTCGCCCGGCTGGAACATCCGGCCATAGGCCCAATAGGCAGAGGCATCGAGGATCGCGCGGTCACACGCGTCCATCGTCGCGAGGTTGGGCTCGTAATGGTAGAACTGCTCCGTCCCGACCACCTGCGGCCTCTGATAGGTGTTCGGCCCGATCGGCGTGCCGCCCATGGTGACGCCGTGCAGGAAGCTTACCGAGGCGGGGATGACCTGTGCCTGCGGCGTGGCCGTCACCGCGACGGCGCGCGGCCACATTTTCTGGATCTCGTAGCCGGCATATTGGCCAGCGTCCGACGCCTGGTCGTCCCAGACCGGCAGCGCCGAGAAACCACCCCTGGGCACCGGCCACATCATCGGCTTGAGCACGATCGACTGAGGCGGCATCGCCGGGATATCGGCCTGAGCCGACCCCTTGGGCAGCATCCCCTGCAAGGTGGCGGTCTGGTAGAGACCCTTGCCGCGAATCCAGTCGAACGCCGCCTGGTTGTAGGTGACGCCGGCGACCATGATGTCGCCATTGTTCTCGAAGGTCGGGCCATCGGCCAGCGCAGCGCTGGCGCCGCTGCCCTGGATGCACTGCGTTTTCGCATAGCGCTTCACCACTTCGGCAGGCAGCGGATATTGCGGCGCCACCGGAAAGTTGATCGGATCGCTGCCATTGAGGAATTTGCGCTGCCGCATCGGCAGTGTCGGCGGGCCGGCGAGCATGCCGCCGATCAGCTTGGTGCCGTCTTCCGCCGTGATCGCCGCGCTGGCCGACGGGCTCGGGCTCGGGCTCGGGCTGGGCGTGTTGCCGGCAAAGGCCTGGGTGGAGGTGCACCAGCTGCGCCACACCGGCTCGCCGGCACCGCTGTTGAGCGCCGCCCAGAGATACCAGCCATGCGTGCGCGCGCGTGCCTGATCGCCTGCGGCCACCCATTTCTCGATCGTGCCGGGCGGTTGCGGATAATCGAAATTGGCCGGGATCGGTGCAGGATTGACGCAGACCTGCGGTGCGCCGCCCGCGGCGGTGCCCGGCTCAGGTTGCTTTTCGGTGCAGGCGACAATTCCAGCAAGCAAAACCGCTGCGGGAAGCAGCAACAGCGCCGGATTATTCAGGCGCGCGTCCAGTATAGACATGGCATCCCCCTGACTTTGGATGCCATGCAACATACGCGCTTGCGGGAAATGTCTTGCAGGCTATTGGCGCCGAATTGGTTTAACCTGAAGCAATAGCTACAGGAAAACCCCGAACCGCCGCGCCGCTTTAAAACGATCAGTGACTGCGGTTGCCGCCCGGATCGGCGCGGAAGCCGTTATCGGCACCGGCGACGCAGCGCTCGTCCTCGGGGTTCTTCTTGCAGAGCTTGCGCAGTTCCTTGCCCTCGCGAGCTTCCTTCTCGCGCATCTTGCGGCCGTAATTGCGATCGGACTCGTCCTGGCTGGTCGTCGCCCAGTCCGCTGCCTGCGCGCCGGCCTTCACCGGGAGCGTAGCAACATCGACGATCGTCTTGGCGATGCAGCCACCGCTGAGCAGCGGCAGCGCCGCAACGATCGGAACCAGAAACTTGCGCATAAAAACCTTAGCCCCCCGCGCGCCCGTGCGACCCCGCTGCCGCATCCCGCGCTTCTACCCCAATATAGGGGAAATCGGTGAAGAAACCGTCCACGCCAAGTCCGATGAAATACTCGATTTCTTCTTTGATGCGACCATGTTCGGCCGGATTTGCGCCGGAACGGTAGCTGGGCAGGAGGAAGAAGTTCTCCGCGCGAAACGTCCAGGGGTGAAGTTTCAGGCCGGCGGCGTGCGCATCGGCGATCAGCGTCGTCGCAGGACCCGAAGCCGGCTGGATCATCGTCAGTTCGGGACCGATCCCATAGGCATAGGTGGCGACCGCCTTCAGCCCCTCCGGCGTGATCATCGCCTTGTAGCTCGGCTGCGCGCCGTCAGCCGGGCCGCCGGCGCCCGCCATCAGCTGGATCAGGCGGACCTTGGTCATCGTCCTGAGCTTCTTGAGGTTGTTCACTTCGAACGACTGGATGAATACCGGCGCATCGGCGCGATCCCAGCCCGCCGCCTTGAGCTTGTCGACCAGCCGCTGCTCGACCGGCAGCCCGATCGAAGCGAAATAGGTCGGATGCTTGGTCTCGGGATAAATGCCGATCGTGCGGCCGGTTTCCTTCGACGCCTTCTTGGCGAGCGCGATCACTTCGTCGAGCGTCGGGATCTCGGCCTGGCCGTCGAACTTGGTGTTCTCGGGTCGCAGCTTGGGAAGGCGCTCCCTGGCGCGCAGCGTCTTGAGCTCGGCGAGGGTGAAATCCTCGGTGAACCAGCCGGTCATCGTCTCGCCATCGATCGTCTTGGTCGCCTTGCGAGCAGCGAACTCGGGGTGGTTCGCGACGTCGGTGGTCTCGGTGATGTTATTTTCGTGCCGGGCGACCAGCACACCGTCCTTGGTCGGCACCAGATCGGGCTCGATGAAATCGGCACCCTGTTCGATCGCGCGAGTATAGGAGAGCAGCGTGTGTTCGGGGCGCTCGCCCGAGGCGCCGCGATGCGCGATGACGATGACCTTGTCCGTGTGCATGGCATGACCTTGCCCCAGTGCCACGCCCGGCACCATCAGCATCAACGCGGCAATCAACGATCTCGTCACGAAACTCTCCCTTCGTTACGGGGTTGGGCCTAAACCCGGCTTGTGACGGTTGCGAGGCGATATGGCGGATAACGACAGCGTGCTTGCGGCGGCCCGCGCCTGGAAGGGCGAACGACTGGCGCTGGCCACCGTCGTCTCGACCTGGGGGTCTGCACCGCGGCCGCGCGGCAGCCATATGATCGTCCACGAAGACGGGCGGTTCGAGGGATCAGTCTCCGGCGGTTGCGTCGAGACCGACATATTGCAGACCGCCGCAGAAGTGATCGCCGGCGCGCCCGCGACAGTGAAGCAATATGGCGTCGCCGATCCCGCGGCGTGGGAGGTCGGCCTCCCCTGTGGCGGGGAGATCTCGGTCCTGGTCCAGCCGGTATCGGATCGCGGCTTTCCCGCCGCGCTGTTCGACGCAATCGACGCGGCACGCGCCTGCGGCCATTACCTCGATATCGACACCGACCTCGCCACCGGCCGTTCCGGAACCGGGCCGGGGGAGTTTCTCAACCGCTACGATCCGCCACGCCGGCTGCTGATCATCGGCGCGGTGCAGATCGCCCAGACGCTCGCCGGGCTGGCGCGCGAACTGGGCATCGCAACAACAATCATCGATCCGCGCGGGAGATTTTTGACGCCCGAGCGTTTCCCCGGAGTGACGCTCGACGACAGATGGCCCGACGAGGCCGTGACCGCCCTGCAGCCAGATCCCGCCACGGCCGTGGTGACGCTCAGTCACGATCCCAAGATCGACGATGCCGCGCTCGCCGCGGCACTGCGCTTCCGCACCGGCTATGTGGCCGCGCTCGGCTCGCGCAAGAGCCACGCGGCCAGGCTGGAGCGGCTTGCTGCGCTGGGATTTTCCGAGGCCGACGTCGCCAGGATCGAAGGCCCTGCCGGGCTCGCCATCGGCGCGATCGGCCCCGCCGAGATCGCGCTTTCCATCGCCGCAGCCATGGTGAAGAAATTTCATGCTCAAGCCTGATCAGGTCGCCCTCATCCTGCTCGCCGCGGGCCGCTCGCACCGGTTCAACGATGGCGACAAGCTTGCCGAGCCCTTCCTCGACAAGCCGCTCGCCTATCATGTGGTAACGGCGCTCTCGCACGTACCCTTTGCCGCCAGGATCGCCGTGGTATCGGACACCGAACTCGACTTCGCCGCGCTCGGTTATGACGTAGTCGAGAACCCCGATCCTTCGCTCGGCCAGGCGCGCTCGCTCTGCTTCGGCGTATCGCGCGCGCAAGAACTCGGCGCCGAAGCGGTGCTGGTCGCGCTTGCCGACATGCCCCGCGTCACCGCCGCGCATATCCGCCGGATGATGGACGCCGCCGACGGTGCTGCGACGATCGTCGCTTCGTCCGACGGGGTGAGCCCGATGCCGCCGGCGCTGTTCGGCAGGGACGTGTTTCCCGAACTGCTCAAGCTCGAAGGCGATCACGGCGCGCGCGACCTGATCCGGCGTGGCCACCATGTCATCGCCCCGCCCGCCGAGCTCGTCGACATCGACACGCAGGACGACCTGCGCGAACTGCGCGAGCTCTATGGCTTGCGAACCGACGGGCTGCCCGAACAGCCGCCCGCGCTCATTCGTGACGCAGCGCGTCGATCGGATTGAGGCTCGCCGCGCGCCGCGCCGGGAAATAGCCGAACACCACGCCGATGATTGCCGAGATCGCAAAGGCGATCACGTTGATCTGGATGTCGAACAGGAAGGGCAAGGAGCCCAGCCACGACATCAGCGCCACGGCCATCTGTGCCAATAGCAGCCCGATCACGCCGCCCAGCATCGATAGCACCACGGCCTCGACCAGGAACTGCATCAGCACCTCGGCGGCGACGGCGCCGATGGCGAGGCGGATGCCGATCTCGCGCGTCCGCTCGGTGACTGACACCAGCATGATGTTCATGATGCCGATGCCGCCCACGACCAGGCTGATTCCAGCCACCGCGGCGACGATCTGGGTGAGCAACGTCGTCGTACCGGTCAATGTCGCGCTGATTTGCGCCGTGTCGAAGATGTTGAAATCATCGTCCTTGCCGCCGGTGATGTTGCGGCGCTGGCGCAGCAGGTCGGTGATCGACGCCTGGACCTGCGCGCTGTCATAGTCGGGATCGGTACCGACCAGCATCAGGCGAATGTCGCGCGTGCCGGTGAAACGGCGCTGGACCTGCTTGATCGGCATGATGATCACATCGTCCTGGTCGCCGCCAAAGCCCGCCTGGCCGCGCGTGGAGACGATGCCGATCACGTCGCACGATACACCGTTGACGCGGATCCGGTCGCCCACTGCCGCGCCGCCATGGAACAGGTTGGTGCGGATCGTGTTGCCGATGATGCAGACGGCCTTGCCGGCTTGCTCCTCGGTGTTGTTCCAGTAACGCCCCTCGACCAGCGGCCAGGGCTGGACCTTGAAATAGTCGTTGGTGGTGCCGTTGATCGTCGTTGACCAGTTGGCGCCGTTATAGATCACCGTCGCGGTACTTTGCGCCTGGGGCGCGACCGCAGTGACGCCGGTGATTTGCCGGCGGATCGCAGTGACATCGTCTTCCTTGAAGTCGGGCGGGCGCGGGCCGCCGCCGCCGCGGCCGAAGCCCTGGCCCGGGCGGATCTGCAGGATGTTGGTGCCGAGTGCAGAGATCTGCTGCTGCACCGCGGCCGTTGTCGCCTTGCCGAGCGTGACCATGGTGACCACCGCCGCGACGCCAATGATAATGCCGAGCGCGGTCAGGATCGAGCGCAGCTTGTGGCGCAGGATCGATCGGATCGCGAGGATGAAGGTAGTGCCGAACATTATTGGGTCACGACCTCGCCCTGGTGGTGGTTCGCCTCGATCCGCTCGACCAGCCCGTCCTTGAAATGGATGATAGTACGCGCGAACGCGGCCATGTCGGGCTCGTGCGTGACCATCAGCACGGTGATGTTGCTCGTCTTGTTGAGATCGGTGAGCAGCTCCATGATCTCCACCGAACGCTCGGAGTCGAGGTTGCCCGTCGGCTCGTCGGCAAGCAGCACATCGGGATTGGTGACGATCGCGCGGGCGATCGCAACGCGCTGCTGCTGGCCGCCCGAAAGCTCGCCGGGGGTATGATCCCACCAGTCCTTGAGCCCAACCTTGTCGAGCGCGGCCATCGCCGCCTCGCGCCGTTCCTTCTTTGGATCGCCGCGATAGAGCAGAGGCAGCTCGACATTCTCGAGCGCCGAGGTGCGCGCGAGCAGGTTGAAGCCCTGGAAGACGAAGCCAAGATATTTGCGCCGGAGCAGCGCGCGCTGATCGCGGCCAAGCTTTTCGACATGCACGCCCTTGAACCGGAACTCGCCGCCGCTCGGCACATCGAGGCAGCCGAGGATGTTCATCGTCGTCGACTTGCCCGATCCCGACGGGCCCATCACCGCGACGAAATCGCCGGCGCTGATGTCGAGGTCGATGCCCTTCAGCGCCTGGAAAGCGGTCGCGCCTTCGCCATAGGTCTTGATGACCTTGCGGAGCTGGATCAGCGGCGCGCCGCCCTTGCTGCGCCCATCACTGGCCGCCACGCTGACCTCCCGAACCACCGCCCGAGCTGCCGCCCTGGCCGCCCGAGCGGCGCTGACCGCTGCCCGAGCGCCGCTGGCCGGAGCTGTTGCCCGCAAGCTGGCCGGTGATCACCTTGGCGCCGGGCTTGAGATCGCCGCCGGTGACTTCGGTCACGGTACCGTCCGTATCGCCGGTGGTGACTGCGACGGGCTGCGGCTTGCCCTCTGCATCGAGGACATAGATCTGCTGCTTGCCCGTGCCCGCGGCACCGCCCGCCTGCTTGTCCGCGCCGCCAGCGCTGCGCCGGCTGGGTCGACGCGGGACCAGCGCCCCGGCGATACCGCTGCCCGAACTGCTGGCGCTGGCAGACGGCGTTGCCGGCGTGAAGCGCAGCGCGGCATTGGGCACCAGCAGCACATTCGGCTTGGACTTGGTGATGATCTCCGCCGTCGCGGTCATGCCCGGGCGCAGCTGCTGGTCGGCATTGGCTACACTCAGCACCGCTGCATAGGAGACGACCTGCGCACTGGTGGTGCTCGTCGTCGTGCTGCTGCTCGACGAGGTCGATGCGGTCAGGTTCGAGCCGAGATCGACGCGGGTGATCGTCGCCGGGAAGGTCTTGCCCGGGAATGCGTCAACGGTGAAGCTGGCGAGCTGGCCTTCCTTGACCGAGCCGACATCGGCCTCGTCGATCGCGACCTGCAGTTCCATCGCGCTCAGATCCTCGGCGATGACGAACAGGGTCGGCGTGTTGAACGAGGCGGCGACCGTCTGGCCCTCGTCGATCTGGCGGACGAGCACCACGCCGTTCACCGGCGCGCGGATCACCGCCTTGTAGCGCTGCGTCTCGTTCGAGGAGAGCGCGGCGCGCTGCGACACGACATTGGCCTGCGCCGAGCGGACGCCGGCGACGGCACGCTGCACATCGGCGCGGGCCGTTTCCATTTCAACCTTGGCAGGCACCTTGCCGCCGGACAGCCGGCTGACTTCCTCCAGACGCGCCAGGTTTGCCTGCGCCTGGGCAAGCGTCGCCTGGTTCTGCGCGACCGTGGCGATCGCAGCGTTGAGCGTCGCCTTGCTCTGGGTGATCGCGTCATCGAGGCGCGAGGTATCGAGCACTGCCAGCGGCTGGCCCTTCACCACCCGGTCGTTCACATCGACCATCACCTTCTCGACCAGGCCCGAAAGCTCCGAACCCACCTGCACCTGGTTGGTCGGGGCGAGCTTGCCGGTGGCGGAAACCGTCACGGTCAGGTTGCCACGCTGGGCTTCCTCGGTCGCATATCTGGTCTCGGTGCTGGTGCCGAAGAAGCGCCAGCCGAGCAGGATCACCAGCAGCGCGCCAAGTCCGATCAGGCCCCATTTTAGCCAGCGCCGCCACCACGGACGCGGCGGAGTGCCCAGAAAGCTGTCGAGGTTCTGGTTGGGATCAGTTGCCATTGGCGGTGCTGCCTGTCGTGGGAGCGGTGGGGGTCTTGCTCGCGTCCCAGCCGCCGCCCAGCGCCTGGTAGAGCTGGATCAGCGCGGTCGCCTCGTCCGAATGCGAGGAAACGAGCCCGTTGCGCGCAGTGATGAGCGAGGCCTCGGCCTGGTTGAGCGTCGTGAAATCGGTGAGGCCCGAGCGATATTGCATCCGGGCAAGCAGCGCCTGGTTGGTCGATGCCTCGAACGCGATGGCGAACTGCTTCTCGCGCGCCTGCGCCGTCTGCAGCGCGACGATCGCGTTCTCGATATCCTCAAGGCTGGTCAGCACCGTCGACTTGTAGGCGAGGAAGGCGCCGTCCGCCGCAGCCTCGGACGAACGGACCTGGCTCGCGCGGCGGCCGCCGTCGAAGATCGTCTGGGCGATGTTGGCGAACAGCCGCCCGGTGATCGTGTCGAGGATCGAGGTGAGCGCGCTTGAACCCGAATCGATGCTGCCGCCGATCGACAGTGCGGGATAGAGCTGCGCAGTGGCGACGCCGATATTGGCGGTGGCGGCAGCGAGATTGCGCTCGGCCGCGCGCACATCAGGCCTCTGGCGCAGCGCATCGGCGGGGATGCCAGCGGCGACTTCCGCCGGCCCCTTGGGGATCGGCTTCACCGCTGCCATCTCGGCCTTGAGCGCGCCCGGCGCCTGGCCGGTGAGCACGGCAAGCCGCGACACATAGGAGTTGTAGTTCGCCTCGAGCGACGGAATCGCCGCAGCGATCTGGGCGTTGTTGGCGCGCGCCTGTTCCTGGTCGAGCGACGAGACGAGTCCCGCCTGCACGCGCCAGCCGGCGATCTCGAGATTGTCGTTGGAAATGCCCAGGCTGTCATGCGCATTGGCGATCTGCGCCTGTGCGACGCGGGCCAGCACATAGTTACGCGCCGTCTCGGCTTCGACCGAGATCAGCACCGCGGCATAGTCATAGCCGCTCGCCTCATAGCCCGCCCGCGCGCTCTCGACGCCGCGGCGCACCCCGCCGAACAAATCGACCTGGTAGCTGGCATCCGCGCCGAGCGAGAAGCTGGTGCTGCCGCCCTGTGAGAAGCTGGTCACCGTGCCGTCGGGCAGCGTCGTGGTGCTGGTGCCGCCGCGCAGCGGCTCGCTGTGCGATATGCCGCCCGATGCGCTGAGGCTGGGGAACAGGTCGGCACGCTGCTGGACGAGCGACTCGCGTGCCTGGCGGAGCCGGACGACGGCCTGTGCCACGTCGAGGTTCGTCGCCTGCGCACGCTGCACCAGGCTGGCGAGCATCGGATCGTCGAACCGCGTCCACCACTGGCTCAGGTCTTCCTGCGCCTTCTGGTCTGCCGGAACCGACCAGGCATCGGGCACGCCAAGCTCGGCGGCGGCGCGCGGATGATAGTCCGGGCCCACCGAACAGGCGGCTAGCGGCAGCATGAGCGCGAAGCTCAGGGTTAGCGGACGGTTGGCCATGGCCCTCTAGATGTTTCGTGGACCGTTTCAGTTCCAGTATATTATTGTCGCAATATGTCTCGACGCGCACGAAAGTGCGGATCGGAGCGCTGCCGGAACGGATTTGTCGCTTGGCGAGCGCGCCTTGCTTGGGCAGAGAGGCGCCAATCAGCGAGGAGCCCGAAGCGATGAGCGATAGTGTCAGCGTCTACCCCGTGCCGGAAAACTGGGCACGCAACGCTCGGGTGGATGCTGAAGGCTATGAGAAGCTTTATGGCCGCAGCCTGGCCGATCCGGGCACCTTCTGGCTCGAACAGTCGCGCCGGCTCGACTGGATCAAGCGCCCCGAGATCGCCGGCGACTGGTCGTTCGACGAGAGCGACTTCCGGATCAACTGGTTCGCCGACGGCAAGCTCAACGTCTCTGCCAACTGCATCGACCGCCACCTCGCCAAGCGCGGGGATGCAGTCGCGATCATCTGGGAGCCCGACGCGCCGGAGGAGGAGCCGAAGCACTTCACCTATCGCCAGCTCCATGCCGAAGTCTGCCGCTTCGCTAATGTGCTGAAGGCGCAGGGTGTCCGGAAGGGCGACCGCGTCACGATCTACATGCCGATGATTCCCGAGGCCGCCTTCGCGCTGCTCGCCTGCGCGCGGATCGGCGCGATCCACTCAGTGGTGTTCGGCGGCTTCTCGCCCGAAGCACTGGCCGGCCGCATCACCGATTGCGACTCCTCGGTCGTCATCACCGCCGACGAGGGCCGGCGCGGCGGCAAGAAGGTTCCGCTCAAGACCAATGTCGATGCGGCTGCCAAGCATGTTGCCTGCCTCGAAAAGGTGATCGTGGTGAAGGCCACCGGCGGCGATGTGCCGATGCAGGAGGGCCGCGACCTCTGGTATCACGAGGCAGCCGCCGAGGTTCCCGCCGAATGCCCGGTCGAGCCGATGGGCGCAGAGGACCCGCTGTTCATCCTCTATACCTCGGGATCGACCGGCAAGCCCAAGGGCGTGCTCCATAGCTCGGGCGGCTATCTGCTCTGGGCGAGCATGACGCACGAGCTCGTTTTCGACTACCGCCCCGGCCAGGTCTATTGGTGTGCGGCGGACATCGGCTGGGTCACCGGGCACAGCTATATCGTTTACGGCCCGCTGGCGAACGGCGGCACCACGCTGATGTTCGAAGGCGTGCCCAACTGGCCCGATGCCAGCCGAATCTGGCAGGTGGTCGACCGCCACCAGGTAGAGATCCTCTACACCGCACCGACCGCGCTGCGCGCACTGATGCGCGAGGGCGACCAATATGTGACGAGCACCTCGCGCAAGTCGCTCAAGCTGCTCGGCAGCGTCGGCGAGCCGATCAACCCCGAGGCCTGGCGCTGGTATTACGACATTGTCGGCGAGGGCCGCTGCCCGATCGTCGATACCTGGTGGCAGACCGAGACCGGCGGGCAGATGATCACCCCGCTGCCCGGCGCCATCGCGCTCAAGCCCGGCTCGGCGACCAAGCCCTTCCCCGGCGTCGATCCGCAGATCGTCGATGCCGACGGCAACATCCTCCACGGCGCGACCGAAGGAAATCTGGTCATCGCCCGCAGCTGGCCCGGCCAGATGCGCACCGTCTGGGGCGATCACGAGCGTTTCTTCCAGACCTATTTCAGCACCTATCGCGGCAAGTATTTCACCGGCGACGGCTGCCGCCGCGACGCGGACGGCTATTACTGGATCACCGGCCGGGTCGACGACGTGATCAACGTCTCGGGCCACCGCATGGGCACCGCCGAAGTCGAGAGCGCGCTGGTGCTCCATCCCAAGGTGGCCGAGGCCGCGGTCGTCGGCATGCCGCACGACATCAAGGGCCAGGGCATCTATGCCTATGTCACCCTCAACGCGAACTGCGTGGCCGACGATGCGCTGCGCGCCGAGCTGATCAAATGGGTCCGCACCGAGATCGGCCCGATCGCGACGCCCGACGCGCTGCAGTTCGCGCCCGGCCTGCCCAAGACCCGCTCGGGCAAGATCATGCGCCGCATCCTGCGCAAGATCGCCGAGGGCGACGTCTCGTCGCTGGGCGACACTTCGACGCTCGCCGACCCGTCGGTGGTCGACGATCTCGTCAGGAACCGCGTGGGATGAGCGAGGATCGCATCCGCGTGATCGAGGGGGACATCACCGCCCTCGCCGTGGATGCGATCGTCAATGCCGCGAACAATTCGCTGCTCGGCGGCGGCGGGGTGGATGGCGCGATCCACCGCGCCGCCGGCCCCGAGCTGCTCGCCGAGTGCCGCACGCTCGGCGGCTGCGCGACCGGGAACGCCAAGCTTACGCGCGGCTACCGCCTGCCCGCATCCCATGTGATCCACACCGTCGGCCCGGTCTGGCAAGGCGGCCGGCACAGCGAACCCGAACTGCTCGCCAGCTGCTATCGCCGCTGCTTCGAGATCGCCCGGGCCAATGGCTTTCGCACCCTCGCCTTCCCGGCGATCAGCTGCGGCGTCTATGGCTATCCGATTGACGCAGCGACGCGGATCGCCGTCGCAGAGACACGCAAGGCGCTGGCCGAGGATCCCGATCTGCAGGTTATCTTCGCCACGTTCGGCGCGGAAATCACTGCGGCATACAGACACGAATTGTAACGCGAATCCCGTTGCGGGCGTTACTACCCGGCGTTACACCCGGCTAATACAGTCACCCGGGGGAATCCTATGAAAATGAGTGTTTTGGTCCGTCTCGCCGCTGGCGTGGCGCTGGTCGCGGTTTCGCCGGCGATCGCGCAGACCGCCAAGCAGGCGCCGAAATATGGCAGCTTCGGCATCGACCTGACGTCGCAAAAGCCGAGCGTGAAGCCGGGCGACGACTTCTGGATGTACGCCAATGGCGGCTGGAACGACCGCGTCGAGATCGCCGCCGATCGCACGTCGGCCGGCTTCGGCACCCAGCTCTCGGTCGAGGCCGAAGCGAATGTCCGCGCCATCCTCGACGACATGGCGAAGAACCCGGCGGCGTACGGCGCCAGCGGCAAGCAGGTCGGCGACTTTTACGCCAGCTGGATGGACCAGGCCGGCATCGAGGCGCTCGGCACCGCGCCGCTCAAGCCCTATCTCGCCAGGATCGCCGGAGTGAACAACCTCGACGCGTTGCAGGTGCTGTTCGCCAGCGTCGGCTATGCCTCGCCGGTCGAGCTGGGCGTGATCCCCGACCTCGCCGACCCGACGCACTATACCGCGGTCACCGGCCAGGGCGGCCTCGGCATGCCGCGCGACTATTACCTGCTCGAAGGCGCCAAGTACGACGCCTTCCGCACCGCGTATCGCGCCTATGTCCAGAAGATCCAGGAACTGGCCGGCATCCCCGATGCCGCGGCCAAGGCCGATGCGATCGTCGCGCTCGAAACCGCGATGGCCAAGGTCCAGTGGTCGCCTGCCGAGAGCCGCGACATCGCCAAGCTCAACGACCCGCAGACGCTTGCGGGCCTGAAGGCCAAGGCACCCGAGTTCAACTGGGCGCTGATGCTCAAGACCGCCGGTCTCGAGAGCTCGCCCAAGGTGCTGATGACGCAGAATACTGCCGTCACCGCGCTCGGCAAGCTGATGGTCGCCACCCCGCTCCAGGGCTGGAAGGACTATCTCGCCTATCGCTTCGTCAGCGATCATGCGCAGTTCCTGCCCAAGGCCTTCGACGACACCCGCTTCGCCTTTTATTCGCAGACGCTGTCGGGCGTGAAGGTGCAGCGCGAGCGCTGGAAGCGCGGCGTGCAGATGGTCAACGGCGCGCTCGGTGAAGCCGTCGGCGCGGCCTATGTCGCCAAATATTATCCGCCCGCGTCCGAGAAGCAGATGGCCGAGCTGATCGAGAATCTGCGCTCCTCCTATCAGGAGCGGATCGGCGCCTCGACCTGGATGGATGACGCGACCAAGAAGGCCGCGCTCGCCAAGCTCGCCGCCTTCGAGCCGCGCATCGGCCACCCGGACAAATATATCGACTATTCGTCGTTCAAGGTCGTCCGCGGCGACCTGCTCGGCAATGCGATGCGTTCGGGCGAGTTCGAGCAGAAGCTCCAGCTCGAACGCTTCCCCAAGCCGGTCGATCGCACCCTGTGGGACATGACCCCGCAGACGGTGAACGCATACTACAACCCGCTGGCCAACCAGATCACCTTCCCGGCCGCGATCCTGCAGCCGCCCTTCTTCGATCCCAACGCCGATCCGGCGGTGAACTATGGCGCAATCGGCGCGATCATCGGCCACGAAATGGGGCACGGGTTCGACGACCAGGGCAGCATGTTCGGCCCGACCGGCAAGTTCGAGAATTGGTGGACCGACAGCGCCAAGAAGGCGTTCGGCGAGCGCACCTCGGCGCTCTCGACGCAATATGACGGCTATGAGGCCGTTCCCGGCACCAAGGTGCAGGGCAAGCTGACGCTCGGCGAGAATATCGGCGATCTCGGCGGCGTCGAGGCAGCCTATGGCGCGTTCCAGAAGTACCAGGCCGAGCACGGCAAGGCGCCAGTGATCAACGGCCTGACCGGCGACCAGCGCTTCTTCCTCGCTTATGCCCAGGCCTGGCAGACCAAGGTGCGCGAGGATGCCGCCCGCCAGTATGCGCTGACCGATCCGCACTCGCCGGCCAAGTTCCGCGTCAACGGCATCGTCCGCAATGTCGATGCCTGGTACAAGGCGTTCAACATCCAGCCGGGCGACGCACTCTATCTCGCGCCCGAGCAGCGCGTGCACATCTGGTAAGCCTTCAGGCCCACCAGAACGAAACGGCCCGGCAGCGATGCCGGGCCGTTTTGCTGCCGGGGGTCAGGCGTTCAGGCCGCCATCGACAGCGAGCATCGAGCCGGTGATGAAGCGCGCCGACGGGCTGGCGAGGAACATCACCGCCGCGGCGATATCCTCGACCGTGCCGTAGCGGCCAAGCGCCGTGAAGCTGCGCAGCCCGTCCGAATGTTCGCCATTGGCCGGGTTCATGTCGGTGTCGATCGGGCCCGGCTGGACCAGGTTCACCGTGATGTCGCGCGCGCCCAAATCACGGGCCAGGCCGCGATTGAAGGCGAGCAGCGCCGACTTGGTCATCGAATAGAGCGTCGATCCCGGCGCGAACACGCGCTCGGCAAGGCACGAGCCGATCGTGATGATCCGGCCGCCCTCGGGCAGATGCGGCATCGCCGCGCCCGAGGCGATCACCGCCGAGCGCACATTGACGTTGAGCAGCGCATCGATGTCGGCGAGGTTGAGATCATCGACATTGCTGTAGCGCGCGATGCCGGCATTGTTGACCAGGATGTCGAGCCCGCCGAGCCCCGCCACCGCTTCCGCCACCGAACGCTTGATCGCCTCGGGATCGGCGCTGTCGGCCTGGATAGCCAGCGCGCGCCGGCCCTTGGCCTCGATTGCCTTGACCAGTTCGGCGGCGCGATCGGCCGAGCGCTCATAGGTGATGGCGACGTCGGCGCCCTTGTCCGCCAGCGCCAGCGCGATCCCGGCGCCGATGCCCCGCGCCGCACCCGTTACCAGAGCGCGCTTTCCCGTCAGTTCCAACATGATCAATCCTTTTTCTGTAGTGATCGTTACAATATTAGCTGGGGATGTTGTCGCAGGACGTCAAGGGAATTATATAGCGATCGATGCAAAATTCTGACTCACCCGTTGGAGCCCAGGAAGCTACCCCTCGCGGTAGGGGCCGCCCGCGCGCCTTTGATCGCGAGGCCGCGCTGGCGCGCGCCACCCGGCTGTTCTGGCAAAAGGGATATGAGGCGACGTCGATCGCCGATCTGACCGAGGCGATGGGCATCGGCGCACCCAGCCTCTATGCCGCGTTCGGATCGAAGGAAGCGCTCTATCTCGAAGCGCTGCGCCACTATGGCGAGAATTACGACGCGCTGGTGTGGGACGGGTTTCGCGCTGCCACGACAGCGCGCGAGGCGGTTTTCGCCTATCTGCTCGATTCAGCGGCGGCGCTGACCGGCTCGCTCGCCGACAATCCGCTCGGCTGCATGGTGACGCTGGCTTCGGCCGGGAGCGACGGCGCATCGGCGCTGAGCGAAACGATGCGCGCGGCGCGCCGGACGGGATATGAGCGGCTCGAGGCGCGGCTGGCGCAGGCCGTGTCCGAGGGCGAGCTGCCGGCTTCGGCCGATATCCAGGCGCTCGCCCGCTTCGCACAGACGATGCAGAGCGGCATGTCGATCCTCGCCCGTGACGGCGCCGGCCGCGCCGAACTCGAGGAAGCCGCGCGTATCGCGATGCTGGGCTGGGATGCGCGCGTCGCTGGCTGAGACCGCGATGCGATTGCATTTCATGCAATCGACTACCGGTGTCATTGCAGTTGCAGAAACCGCAACCCTCGCCCATTTGCGTCTATGTTGCATTGCAGCAAACACGCAATGAGGGTTTCCCGATGTTTTCGCTTATCTCGCTCTATCTCGCCGCGCGCCGCCCGGTGACGCTGCCGGTTGCAGCTCCTGTCGCAGTCCAGGCCGACGAGCCGGTCGAGCTGCGCCTCGCCGCCTGATCGGCAACATCAGAGGGCGCTGCCTGATCCGGCGGCCACCTGACACAAAAAGGGGGAGCGGCGACGCTCCCCCTTTTCGTTTTTGCGATTGCGCGACGCTTACTTCACACCGTGCATCCAGTATTTCAGCGGCCAGCTCAGCAGGAGCAGCAGCACGCCGAGAATGATCGCCGCGATCGAGATCGTGGTGAACACATCAACATAGGCCTGAAGGCTGACCTTGAGGTTGACCACCTGGCCACCAACCGTGTCGACGCTGGCGAACTGCGCGATCACGCCGGCGAAATACTGCGCCACCGAGATCGACAGGAACCACACGCCCATCATCAGGCCGACCACGCGCGCGATCGACAGCTTTGTGATCATGCTGAGGCCCACCGGCGAGATGCAAAGCTCGGCGAACGAGTGGATGAAATAGAGACCCGCCAGCCACCACAGGCCGACCTGGAAGTTCGAATCGGCATAGCTTGAGCCCCAGACGAGCAGCAGGAAGCCTGCCGCCACGCCGATCAGTGCAATGCCGAACTTCACCGGGATCGAAGGCTCGAGCCCGCGCCGCGCCAGCGCGGTCCACATCATCGACATGAACGGCGCGAGCAGCACGATGAACGCAGCGTTGAAGAACTGGGTCTGCCCCGCGGTGATCGTGAACCAGCCGAATACCGACAGGTTGGTGTTACGATCGGCGAACAGCGTGAGCGACGAGCCCGCCTGCTCGAACAGCGTCCAGAACACGACGTTGAAGACGATGAGCACCATTGCCGCCAGCATCATCTGGAATTCGGTCTTGCTGCCTGCGACAAACGACCAGACCAGGATTGCCGGCACGCCGAGCAGGAACGAGCCAAACAGCAGCTTGCCCATCAGCGGCAGCGAAGCGACATAGCCGATAAAGCCCGAACCCTCGGCCGGTGCGGCCGAGTGCATCAGGTTGACATAGAGCAGGTAGAAGAGCGGCACGACGCACAGCGCCGCCGCATAGATGATCCATTGCTGGCGCTGCACGCCGGGCTTGGCCGGCGGCTCGCCATAGCCGTCGAGCTTGCCGCCGTTGAACTGGATCAGCGCCCAGGAAATCATCATGCCGATCGCGGCAAGGCCGAAGCCCCAGCTCCAGCCATAAGCGACGGCCAGCCAGGGGCAGAGGATCTGCGAGAAAAGCGATCCGGTGTTGATGCCCATGTAGAAGATGGTGAAACCGCTGTCGCGGCGCCGGTCGCCTTGCTCATAGAGCTCGCCGACCATGGTCGAGATGTTCGGCTTGAAGAAGCCGTTGCCCACCGAGACCATCGACAGCGCAATCAGCATCACCATCACATAGAGCGCGCTGCGGTCCGCCCCGGATTCGAAGCTGCCCTTGGCGACCTTGCGCTCGGACACACCCGCGTTGAGCAGGTCGACGCTGCCGTCGTCATTGCCCTTGATCTCAAGCTTCTTCGCGCCGTCGACGACGTAGCGGACTTCCTTGCCTTCGGCGTTCTTCGCGATCGACACTTCATAGCGCTGGCCGTCGATCGTCGCGTGCGGCGTCGCGGTCGGGCCGCCGAAACAGAGGATGGCATAGCCGAGCGACATGATGATCGCGCCGAACTTCACTGCGCGCTTCGAACCCAGATACTGGTCGGCCAGATAGCCGCCCACCAGCGGGGTCAAATAGACTAGGGCCGTGAACCCGCCATAGATGCCCGTCGCCTCGCGATCGCCGAACATGAAGTGCTGGGTAAGATACAGCGTGAGCAGCGCGCGCATGCCGTAATAGCCGAAGCGCTCCCACATCTCGGTGGTGAACAGGCGCGCCAGCTGGCGGGGATGCCCGAACCACGTCGCTTCCCTGGCGGGATTGACGTGGGTGATGTCCGGCTCTGCCGGACTATCGGCGGTTGGAGTGTCGACCATGCGGTTATTGCCCTTTGATATCGGTATCCGGGCTCAGGCCCGGCGCATGGGCGGCCAAACTATAGGGAATGAAGCCGCTGTAAAGCATGCGCGATTTTGGCCGGGTCCGATCACGCTGCGCACAAAAGCGCGTTGGCGCGGCCGCCGCGGCTCCCTAGATGACCCGTCATGACTTTGAACGACACTTCCAGCCTGCTCGCCCATCTCCGGACTCGCCGATCGGGCAAGCCCCGCGACATGGCCGGCCCCGGCCCCGGCCCCGAACAGCTGGAGGCGATGCTCGAGATCGCCGCGCGCACCCCCGATCATGGCAAGCTCTTCCCCTGGCGCTTCGTCACGGTGCCCGACGCGGCGCGCGCCGCGCTGGGCGACAAGCTCGCTGCGATATTGCGCAGCGAAAAGCAGGACTGCACTGCGCGCGACGAGGAAGCCGCGATCCAGTTCGCCACCCAGGCACCGGCTTTGGTGGTCGTGCTTTCCGCGCCGGTGGTGCCGCACAAGATCCCGGTCTGGGAGCAGGAGCTTTCGGCCGGCGCGGTCTGCATGAACCTGCTCCACGCCGCGCACGCGATGGGCTTCACTGGCGCGTGGATCACGGGCTGGGCCGCCTATTCGGACGCAGTGCGCGACCTGTTCGGCGATGCGTCGCAGAAGATCGCGGGATTCGTCTTCATCGGCACACCGGCTTTGCCATTGGAAGAGCGTCCCAGGCCGGCACTGTCCGAAATCGCACAGGAATGGAATCCGGGGTATGGACCCCAAGCCTAATTGGTGTATTATAGCAGCATGACAGCGCTAGAGCACGAGGACAGCCCGGTCTACCTCAAGCTGCGCGCCAGCATCGCTGCGGCGATCCTGCGCGGGCAATACCGGGCAGGGGATCAGCTTCCGTCGGTGCGTGCGCTGGCCGCCGAACATGGCGCCAACCCGCTGACGGTCGCCAAGGCCTATCAGAGCTTCCAGGACGATGGCTATGTCGAGGTCCGCCGCGGCGTTGGCATGTTCGTGCTGCCGGGCGCAGTGGAGAAGCTGCGCATCGCCGAGCGCGATCGCTTCCTCAAGGGCTATTGGCCGCGCGTGAAGGAGCATATCGCGCTGCTCGGCCTCGACGTCCACGAACTGCTCGACCGCGAAACGGCCTAATCCGATGACGGCGGCCGACGAAACGCTCGCCGTACCGGAGAAGACGAGCTGGGCGCGCACGGCGCTCGCCTGGGGCCTGTTGTTCGCCGGCGTCTTCGCCTTTCAGAGCGTGGCGGCCAAGCCCTTCTACATTCCGTCCAGCTCGATGATGCCGGCGCTGCTCAAGGGCGACCGGCTGGTCGTCTCCAAATATCCCTATGGCTGGTCCTATGCCTCGCTCTCGATCCATGGCAGCGAGGTCATCCCCGGCCGCCTGTTTGGCAAGCTGCCCGAACGCGGCGACATCGTCACGGTGGCGCGGCGCGGGGACGGGTCGGACCTGATCAAGCGGGTAATCGGCCTGCCGGGCGACACGATCGCAGTCAGCCACGGCGTGGTGATCCTCAACGGCACGCCGGTGCCGCGCGTGGCTGCGGGGCCGGCAATGATCGCAGTGGACGCCAATGTTCCCTGTGACGAGCCCATGCTGCTCCCCTTCCGCAAGCCGGGGCCCGATGGCCGGCTCTACTGCCAACTTCCGCGGTTCAAGGAGACGCTTCCGAACGGAACGAGCTACTTCGTTCTCGACCTGGGCGATACGTATCTGCCCGGCGGTTATATCTCCCCGCGGGACAACTTCGCTCCGGTCCGCGTTCCGGAGGGACAAGTCTTCCTGATGGGCGACAATCGCGACCAGTCGGCCGACAGCCGCTTCTCGCTCGAGGAGAACGGCCTGGGCGGCCCGGTGCCGGTCGAAAGCCTGGGCGGACGCGCCGAGCTGATCACGCACAGCTATACCGGCGAAGGATCGTGGCTGAACCCGTTCGCCTATTTCACCTCGCTGCGCGGTCATCGTGCCGGCAAATCGCTGCGCCCCGAGCACCGCTGATGCTGATCATCACCGGCACCTTCCGCCTTGCGGCGGACAATCTCGATTCGGCGCGGCCGGCGATGGCGGCGATGGTCCAGGCGAGCCGGCTCGAGGCGGGGTGCCTCCACTATAGCTATGGCGAGGATGTGCTCGAGCCCGGGCTGATTCACGTCACCGAACATTGGCAGGACCGTGCCTCTCTCGAAGCGCACTGGGCCGCCGCGCATATCAAGGCGTGGCGCGCGGCCTGGCCCGAGCTGGGCATCGGCGGGCGCGACCTGACGCTGTTCGAGGCGGATTCGGGAACGCCGGCCTAGCCATGGCGAAGGCGGACGAGATTCTGATCCCGCTGCGCATCACCATCGAGCAGCCGGTCATCGGCGTGCGCCACAGCCTGCAGGCCAAGGACGATCTGCCGCTCGATCCCAAGGCCTCGCACGCTGGCGAGGCGCTCAGCTTCGACTTTCAGGTGCGTGTTGCGCCGGGGCCCAAATTCTTCGGCGACCAGGTGCGCCGCGAAGGGCCCGAACGGCGCTTCGTCTATATTCGCATCGGCCAGGCGGCGGGCGATGCCGGCTCGCCCTGGTCGCGCCGGATGAAGATCGACATCCACGACATCGATGCCGCACTGCTCGACCGTGCAGCCCAAGGCGGTGGCATCATCGAAACCACGATCAACGGCACCGGCAAGGACGGCACGCCCGCTTGCGCCACCATAAGGCCGACCGGGCGGCGCCTCGTCGCGGGCTAGGCCCAGCCGCCCAATATCTCCGCCACGGCGCGCAGCACCTGCGGCTTCATCTGGACGAACAAATGGCTGCTGCGCACTTCGACCGCGCGGCAGGCGGCGCCCTCGGCCTCGCGGCAGATCAGGCCGTTCACGAACCCGTCGCTGCGGCTCCAGATCGCCGCGGACGGCATCGGCAGCGGTCGCGCCGCTTCCTCCAGCCGGCCTACGACGACCGGATCGGTGATCTTCTCGCCGGTGAGCAGCTGGAACGGGCGCCACACATTCGTCGCGCTGGGCGGCCCGGCAAAGGGCGAGCTGACGGTCAGCACGCCGCGCACCAGATCGGGCCGGCGATGCGCGACGATGCGGCTCATGATTCCGCCCAGCGACACGCCGATCAGCGTGACCTGCTCACCGGTCTCGGCATGGATCTCCTCGACCCGTGCGATCAGCTTCTCGCATTCGGGGCCGACGGTGCGGACGCCGAAATTGCGGCCGAGCTGCCACGGATAAGGCCGGTAGCCAAGTCGCTTGAGCATGGTGCGGAGCACGAAGTTCGAGCGATCGGTGTTGCCAAGGCCCGGCGAAACCAGCACCGGGCGGCCGTCGCCACGCGGCAGGCCGGCGAGACGGAAGCGGGTAAGTTGCGCCACGGTGATCGCGGCGCGCGCGCCTTCGAGTGCGAAGGCTAGCCTTGGCGGCGGCTCGGCGGCGGTCTTTGGGATCATAGCCACAGCATCACGCCCCAGGTCATCGGCGTCCAGATCCCCATCGGCACCCCCGCCTTGCGCAGGCCCCGGCCCGTCCATTCATTACAGGTGGTGAGCGCGCTATAGCCGCCCTTGGCCGAGTAGAAGGCGTCGCGCGCGCCATAGCCGCGCACCACTGGCCCGGCGGCAACAGTGCCGCGGACATGGTCGACCAGCCGGCGATATTCCTCGGGCCGCAGCAGCAGCGTGCGCACCGACCCGCCGGCCCGCGGCTCAGGCACATGCGCAACGTGCAGCACCGTCGACCCCGCGCCGACCAGCGCCTTGCCCACGCGCCACGCATTGACGTCGGTCCATTTGGCGGTGTGCAGGTAGAAGTCACGATTGCCCCAGCCAAAGGCGAGATACGGCTCGGCGCCATAGCGCGGATCGGCGAGATGCTCGGGCCGCGCAAAGTCGCGAAAGGCGTCGACGGGCAGGATCAGGTCGGTGTGCACGCCATTGTCGGCGACATAGATGCGTACGCCCTCCGTCGGCGGCTCGCGCCCGCTATTGGTAGCGAGTCCCGCGCCCAACCCCGCGGCGGCGAGGTACAGCACCACCATCAGCACCAGCCCCCCAAGCATCCGTTTGATCAGCCGCAAACCCGCCCCCATTTCGCACCTGCACCATCGCATGCTATGCCATATTCATGGCTCAAGACACGCATGTGCTCGATCGCCCGCCGGAGGGCGCATCGGCTGACTGGACGATACCGCAGGACTGGCAGGCTTATACTGCCGAAGAACACGCAACCTGGGACAAGCTCTACGCCCGTCAGGCGAAGCTGCTGCCGGGCCGCGCGAGCAAGGCCTATCTGAAGGGCCTCGACGCGTTGCGCCTCTCCGACTCGGGCATTCCGAATTTCGAGGAGCTTTCCGAGCGGCTGATGAAGCTGACCGGCTGGCAGGTCGTCGCGGTGCCCGGGCTGGTGCCCGATGACGTGTTCTTCGATCATATGGCCAATCGCCGCTTCGTCGCCGGCAATTTCATCCGCCGGCCCGACCAGCTCGATTACATCCAGGAGCCGGACGTCTTCCACGACGTGTTCGGCCATGTGCCGATGCTCGCCGATCCGGTGTTCGCCGACTACCTCGCTGCCTATGGCCGCGGCGGCAACCGCGCGCTCGAACTCGGCGCGCTCAAGCAGCTCGGCCGGCTCTACTGGTACACGGTCGAGTTCGGGCTGATCCGCGAGGACGACGATCTGCGCATCTATGGCGCGGGCATCGTCTCGTCCTCGGCCGAAAGCCATTTCGCGCTGGAGAGCGATAGCCCCAACCGCATCGGCTTCGACATGAAGCGGGTGATGCAGACCGATTACCGGATCGACGATTTCCAGCAGAATTATTTCGTCATCCCCAGCTACGAGGAACTGCTGCGCCAGACGGTCGAAACCGACTTCGCACCGCTCTATGACGAGATCATCGGCAAACCGGACATCCCGATCGCCGAGATTCTGCCGGGCGATGACGTGATCACCCACGGCACGCAGGAATATGCGAAGAGCAAGGCGGCCTGAGCTTGAGCCCCTCCCTTAGGGAGGGGAACATGTTCACCAGCTGCCGAATCCCGGCGCTTCACCCTTGCCCCGGCTCAGCCGCGTCACCCGCTCGGTGCCGTAGCGCACGCGCTTGGTCAGCGTCAGCGTCGGCCAGTCGCCGCGGTCGGTGCGATCGACCAGGCGGAGGCCCTGGCGGCGATAGGCCTGCGCGACCGCTTCGGCCTGACCCTTGAGCAGCCCGGCGAGGATCAGCGTGCCGCCTTCGGCCAGTACCACGCCCAGGCTGGGCGCCAGCTCGATCAGCGGGCCGGCCAGGATATTGGCGATCACCAGGTCATAGGGCGCGCGGCCGATCAGCAGCGGATGTTCGACGCCCGCCGCCGCGGCCAGCGCCAGCGCGCCCTGCCCGCCGCCCAGCTTGATGCCGTTGAGCTCGGCATTATCGCCGGTGACGTCCACCGCACGCGCATCGATGTCCGATGCCGTCGCATAAGCGCGCGGCCAGAGATGGAGCGCGGCGAAGGCGAGAAGCCCGGTGCCGGTGCCGACATCGATGATATTCTCGAAGCGCTTGCCCTCGGCCTTGAGCCGATCGAGCGCGAGCAGGCAGCCCGAGGTCGTCTCGTGCGTGCCGGTGCCAAAGGCGAGGCCGGCATCGATCCGGAAGGCGGTGGCACCGGCGGGCACCTTGCCCTTGTTGGTGCCGGTATGGATATAGAAGCGGCCGGCATGGACCGGCTCGATCCCGGCCTGGCTCAGCGTCACCCAGTCGGCGTCGCGGATCTTCTCCGCGACCGCCTTCACGCCCTTCGAGCTCGGCGCGAGCGCCTGCACCGCAGCGAGCGCGGCGCTGTTCGGCTTGCTCTCGAAATAGGCCTCGAGCTGCCAGCGCAGCGGATCGTCCGCGACCAGCTCGCTGGTGAGCAGCACCGGCGAAGGTTCGATCTCGAACACCACGCT
Source organism: Sphingomonas sp. R-74633 (assembly GCF_013416555.1). Lineage (GTDB taxonomy): Bacteria > Pseudomonadota > Alphaproteobacteria > Sphingomonadales > Sphingomonadaceae > Sphingomonas. The sequence goes on from NZ_JACCFG010000003.1 coordinate 24,456, forward strand.
GTCATCGGCATCGATCGCTTCCGCCTCGGCACGGGTGCACGGGAGGGTCAGTTTCCAGCTGCTCATCGAACGTAACTCGCACCATTTATGTCGAGCACCGCCCCGGTCATCGAGGGTGGCGCATTGAGGGCACAGAAGCGGGCGAGCACCGCCACTTCGTCGGTATCGGCCACCCGGCCCAGCGGGATGTCGGCGAGCAGTTTCTCGCCACCGCGGCTGGCGAGATAATCCTCGGCCATGCCGGTCATCGTGAAGCCGGGGCAGATCGCGAAGGCGAGGATTCCATTGCGCGCATAGCCGCGCGCGATGCTCTTGGTCATGCCGACCATGCCTGCCTTGGAGGCGGCATAATGCCAGTGCGCAGGCGAGTCGCCGCGATAGGCCGCCCTGCTCGCCATGTTGACGATGCGGCCGGGGCGCCCCTCGGCCTGCCAGTGGCAGATGGCGAGGCGGCAGAGCTCGGCGGACGCGGTGAGGTTCACCCGCATCGTCCGCTCCCAATTCGCCACCCAATCCTCATGATCGATGTCGAGCGGATTGCTGTCGAAGATGCCGGCATTGTTGATGACCACGTCGATGCGGCCATCCAGCGCGTCGAGCGCCTTGTTCCACAGCGCCTTGGGCGCCTGCGGATCGGCGAAGTCGGCGGGGATGCCGCTCTTCGTGCCCTGTCCGATCAGGCGGACGTCATCATTCTTGAAGCTCTCGGCGATCGCGGCGCCAATGCCGCGGCTCGCGCCGGTGAGGAGGATATGGGTGGCCATGCCGCCAGCCCTAGCGCCTCACCCGGTTTCCGTCATCCCCGCGCAGGCGGGGATCCAGAGACATGGTGCTGTCCGTAGACCCTGGATTCCTGCCTGCGCGGAGATGACGAAGCTCTTAGGCGGCGACGCTGCTCGAGAAGCTGTCCGCCGCGGCGCGGAGCTTGTGGAGACGGTCGTCGACTTCCGCAACATCCTTTTGGAGGGTGTCGATCTCGTGCGTCACCGATTTGGTGTCCTCGCGGATCGCGCCGATCGTGGCGGACATCGAGTCGGCGGCGAGCGCGGTCTCGTCGACCGCCGCGGTGATCGCCGTCACCGTCTGCGCCTGGACTTCCATGGCGCTGCGGATGCGGTTCGCGCTTTCCTGGACCTCGGTCACCGTCGAGCGGATCGAGGCGTTGGTCTCCACCGTGCCCTTGGTCGCCGATTGGATTGCGGCGATCTTCGACGCGATGTCGTCGGTCGCGCGGGCGGTCTGGCTGGCCAGGCTCTTCACTTCCTGCGCGACCACTGCGAAGCCGCGGCCGGCATCACCGGCACGGGCAGCCTCGATCGTTGCGTTGAGCGCGAGGAGGTTGGTCTGGCCGGCAATGTCACGGATCAGGCCGAGGATCGATTCGATCGACTTGGCGTGGTCGCTCAGCGCCTCGCTCATGCCGACGGCCTCGCTGGCCTGGCTGGAGGCGCGCGTTGCGATATCCGCCGCAGTCTCGACTTCCATACGGGCGTCTTCGATCGCGCGGATCAGGCCAGCTGCGGTCTGCGCGGCTTCACGCATCGCGACGGCCGACTGTTCGGCTGCCGCAGCGACTTCCGAAGCCTTGCCCAGCATGCCGCGCGCCGAGCCCGAAGCGCCCTGCGCCTGCACCCGGATGCGATTGGCGAGGCCGGTGGCCCCTTCGATCGATTCGGCGATGCTCGCCTTGAACTGTGCCGAGCGATCGCGACGCGCCTCGTCTGCGTACGCGGCATCGCGCGCGCCGAGATGGCCGGCCATCAGATCGGCCTCCGCCATCGCCATGCGCTGGACGACATCGCACAGCCGGCCGAGCTTCTCGCCATCGTTGGGCAACGCCTCGCCCAGCGCGCGCATCGTCGCGCTATGCGCGAAGGAAAAGGCGGCGACCACTGCCGGCAGCGGGATGCCCGCACCATAGGTCTGCGCGGCATAGCCGCACACCATCTCCACCCATTCCTCGCTGAACGGCTTCTCGAACTTGAGCGTGCCATAGCGCGCGCCGTGGGCGACCTGCGCCTCATAGGCCTGCGGATCCTCGAGGATCTTGCGCATCGGCTGGCTCGCCGGCATCGCGCTGAAATGGCGCCAGAAGCCTTCGGCGATCTCGCGCTGGCGATGGCCGATCAGCGCGACGATGTCGCGGCAGCCGGCCTCGATTGCACCGTCCCAGTCATATTCGCGGCGATGGTCTTCCACCGTCCGCGTGCCGCCGCTCCAGCGGCCGGGTTCGCGCCTCGTAACCATCATGCTCTCCCCCTAGGCCGCGACTTTGGCGATGAAATCGCTCGCGCTGCCCTTAAGACTTCCAAGTTGCCCCTCGAGCGCGGCAAAGCCCTGCCCGACCCGATCGATCTCGCTGGCGACGGCCTCGGTATCCTCGCGGATCGCGCCGATCGTCGCCGACATCGAATCGGCGGCGAGCGCCGTCTCGTCGACCGCCGCAGTGATCGCAGTCACCGTCTGTGCCTGGACTTCCATCGCAGTGCGGATGCGGTTGGCGCTTTCCTGCACCTCGGTCACCGTCGAGCGGATTGAGGCATTGGTTTCCACCGTGCCCTTGGTCGCCGACTGGATCGCGGCGATTTTGGCGGCGATGTCGTCGGTCGCGCGGGCGGTCTGGTTGGCCAGGCTCTTCACTTCCTGCGCGACGACCGCGAAGCCGCGGCCGGCGTCACCGGCGCGGGCAGCTTCGATCGTCGCGTTGAGCGCGAGCAGGTTGGTCTGGCCGGCAATGTCGCGGATCAGGCCGAGGATCGATTCGATCGACTTGGCGTGATCGCTCAGCGCCTCGCTCATGCCGACCGCTTCGCTTGCCTGCGAGGAAGCGCGCGTGGCGATATCCGCCGCGGTCTCGACTTCCATACGGGCGTCCTCTATCGCGCGGATCAGGCCCGCGGCGGTCTGCGCGGCTTCGCGCATCGCAACCGCCGACTGCTCGGCCGCGGCAGCGACTTCGCTCGCCTTGCCGAGCATGCCACGCGCCGAAGCGGAGGTGTGGCTGGCCTGGATACGGAGCTGCTCGCCCTCACGCGAAGCGCGCTGGACGGTGCCGCCGATCGAGTCGCGAAAATCCTCGGCGAGCCGGTCGCGCGCCGCCTGGGCGCTGTGCTCGCGATACATGTTGTAGATCTCGACGGTGATGTCGCCTTCGAGCGCCGAGAGCCGCATCAGCGTGTCGATCAGCCCGGCGAGTCGCGCGTCCTCGGTGCCGACGCGGCGGATCAGGATCTCGAGCGCGGCGCGGTCGCTCGCGCTGATCATCGAAAGCAGCGCCATCGGCGGCACGCCGGCGGCATAGGCCGCGGCGACCGAGCGCTCGATCGACTCGATCCAGGCACGGCCCTCGGTTTCAAGAAATCGGTTCTTCAGGAATACGACGCCGACGTCGATCATCTTCTGGGTATCGTCGGTCGCCCAGTTGCGCTCATCGGCGAAGCAACGCAGCCACTGTTCCCAAAATGCTTCGGAAACCGCGCGAATCTCGGGTTCCAGCGCCTGCCAGGCGGCGCGGCCCGAGGCGAGCAGCGTGCCTTCGAAATCGAAGATGCGCAGGCGGGCACGCACGTCGATGCGGGCGGCAACGGTGCCCGGCGTCGGCAGATCCTCAAGCGAAACGGCGTTGGTCACGAAACAATGTCCCCTGTGGCGGCCATGGGACGATAAGGCCGCTCGGTTGCTGGATATGCGGGGGAACTGGTTAAGACCGGGTTAGTCAAAGGCCCGGTTTGCGCGTGCCGACTTGCATCCGCCCGTACCCGGACTAAGGAGACGAGCACCGACCGAGGAAGGACTTGCTCTTGGCCAATGTGCGCAACACGGCGCGACCCATGTCGCCGCATCTATCGATCTGGAAGTGGGGCCCCTCGATGGCGGTCTCGATTACCCACCGCGTCACCGGAAGCGGCATGGCGACCGTTGGGACGCTCCTGTTCGTCTGGTGGCTGGTCGCTCTCGCGTCGGGCCCGGCGGCCTATGGCTTCTTCCTCGACCTGTTCACGCTGAAGTCGGGCGCGCTCAACATTGCCGGCTATGTCTTCGGCATCGGCCTGACGCTCTCCTTTTTCCAGCACATGAGCTCGGGCATCCGCCACTTCTTCCTCGACCAGGGCGCGAATTTCGAGCTCAAGGCCAACAAGACGACCGCGCTGCTGACCTATGTCGCCGCGATCGTCCTCACCGCGGCCTTCTGGGGCTTCATCATCTGGGGGAAGACCAATGGGTAACGGCACCAGCATCGGCCGCGTCCGCGGTCTCGGCTCCGCCAAGGAGGGCGCGCATCACTGGTGGCACCAGCGGCTCAGCGCAGGGTCCAACCTGATCCTGATGCTGTGGTTCGTGCTGAGCATCGCGCTGCTGCCGGCGCATGACTTCGAGACGATCCGCCACTGGATCGGCCAGACCCAGGTCGCCGTGCCGCTGATCCTCCTCGTCGCGAGCACCTTCTATCACTTCCGCCTCGGCCTGCAGGTTGTGATCGAAGACTATCAGCATGACGAGACGCACATCGTGCTGATGGTCGTGCTCAACTTCTTCACGCTGGCGGCCGGCACCACCGCCATCTACGCGATCCTCAAGATCGCCTTCTCGGCAGGAGCCGCGCTCTGATGTCCGCGTACAAGATCATCGACCACAGCTATGACGCGGTGGTCGTCGGCGCCGGCGGCTCGGGCCTGCGCGCCACCATGGGCTGCGCCGAGGCCGGCCTGAAGACAGCGTGCATCACCAAGGTGTTCCCGACCCGGTCGCACACCGTCGCGGCGCAGGGCGGCATCGCCGCCTCGCTCGGCAACAATACGCCCGACCACTGGCAGTGGCACATGTTCGACACCGTCAAGGGTTCGGACTGGCTCGGTGACCAGGACGCGATCGAATATATGGTCCGCGAAGCCCCGCAGGCCGTGTACGAGCTCGAGCATGCCGGCGTGCCGTTCAGCCGCAACGACGACGGCACGATCTACCAGCGTCCGTTCGGCGGCCATATGCAGAATATGGGCGAAGGCCCCCCCGTGCAGCGCACCTGCGCCGCGGCGGACCGTACCGGCCACGCCATGCTCCACGCGCTCTACCAGCAGAGCCTGAAGTATGACGCGGACTTCTACGTCGAATATTTCGCGCTCGACCTGATCATGGAAAATGGCGAGTGCCGCGGCGTGATCGCTTTGTGCATGGAAGACGGCTCGATCCACCGCTTCCGCAGCCACGCTGTCGTCCTCGCCACCGGCGGCGGCGGCCGTGTCTACCAGTCGGCGACGTCGGCGCACACCTGCACCGGCGACGGCAACGGCATGGCGCTGCGCGCGGGCATCGCGCTGCAGGACATGGAGTTCGTCCAGTTCCACCCGACCGGCATCTACGGCGCCGGCGTGCTCATCACCGAGGGCGCGCGCGGCGAAGGCGGCTACCTCACCAACTCCGAGGGCGAGCGCTTCATGGAGCGCTATGCGCCCAGCGCGAAGGACCTTGCCAGCCGTGACGTTGTCGCGCGCTCGATGGCGATGGAAATCCGCGAGGGCCGCGGCGTCGGCAAGGAGAAGGATCACATCTTCCTTCACCTCAACCATATCGACCCGAAGACGCTGCACGAGCGCCTGCCCGGCATCACCGAGACCGGCAAGATCTTCGCCAATGTCGATCTGACCCGCCAGCCGCTGCCGGTGGTCCCGACCGTCCATTACAATATGGGTGGCATCCCGACCAATTATCACGGCGAAGTCGTCCGCAATAAGGATGGCGATCCGGACTCGGTCGTCCCCGGCCTGTTCGCGGTCGGTGAAGCGGCATGCGTATCGGTCCACGGCGCCAACCGCCTCGGCTCGAACTCGCTGATCGATCTGGTGGTGTTCGGCCGCGCGACCGGCCTGCGCCTCAAGGAGCTGCTCAAGCCCGGTATGAAGCACAATGAGCTCCCCAAGGGCTCGGAAGACTATGCGCTCGGCCGCCTCGACCATTTCCGCAACGCCAAGGGTAGCAAGCCCACCGCGCAGATCCGCGCCGACATGCAGAAGACGATGCAGCGCCACTGCGCCGTGTTCCGCGACAGCGCGCTGCTCGCCGAGGGCGTGAAGCACATGCAGGAAGTCTATTCGGGCTTCCAGGACGTGGGCATCGCAGACCGCTCGCTGATCTGGAACACCGATCTGGTCGAGACGCTCGAGCTCGACAATCTGATCGGCCAGGCCGTCGTCACCATCGAGTGCGCCGCCAACCGCAAGGAAAGCCGCGGCGCGCACATGCACGAGGACTTCCCCGATCGCGACGACAAGAACTGGATGAAGCACACCGTCGCCACCTTCGATGGCTGGGGCGGCAAGGGCGGCAAGACCAGCATCGACTACCGCCCGGTGCACGACTACACGCTCACCGACGAGATCGACTACATCAAGCCGAAGAAGCGGGTGTACTGATCCTTCGAGACCTGAATTTGGAAAGGGTCCGTTCGCCAGGTGCGAGCGGGCCCTTTTCTTTGGGGCGCACAGCGGCTTAGCTAACGGCGAGCAAAGGGGGCATCATGAGCGGGTTCGAATTCATCTTTACGCTGTTCGGGCTGCTGCTCGGCCTGGCGCTGGCCGAGGGGCTGGGCGGGCTGTCGCGCGCGCTCAAGGCCAGCCACAAGGTGCATATCGGCTGGGCGACCGCATTGCTCGGCATCTTCGTCTCGTGCGACGTCGTCACCTTCTGGATGTATGGCTGGGCGCTGCGCGACCTGCTGCCGCTCAGCTGGCCGGTGCTGTTCGGCGGCTTCGTCGTCACCGGCATCTATTATGTCGCCGCCTCGCTCGTCTTCCCCGACGACTTCGAGGAATGGGGCGACCTGGGCACCTATTTCGACAAGCATTACCGCAAGGTGATGGGCGCCGTGCTGCTCTGCAACATCGCGCTGATGGCCACGACCTTCGCGGTTGGGGGAACACAGGGCATGTTCACCCTGCGGGCAGTGCTGCTCACCTGGTCCTTCTTCCCGATCTCGCTGCTCGCGATCCTGGCGCGCGACCGACGCATAGTGGTCGGATGCCTGGCGTGGCTGATCCTGCTCTACCCGCTCTCGGCGGTCTGGCACTGAGCCGGCGCGGCCTGCTCCCTCAGTGCGGAATCGCGCCGGTTTCCACCCCGGTCCTGTCGTGGAGCGCGAAGCGGTCGATCAGGTCGGCGCTGGCCCGGTTATAGCCGATTACCTCGACCTCGGTGCCGTTGCCGCGCAGCCGCGCGACGATCCGGTCGAGCGCACCGACCGCCGAGATGTCCCAGAAATGCGCCGCCGAAACGTCGATGGTGACGCGCCGCGCCGGCTCCTCGCCGCGAAAGGCCGCGGCGAAACGGTCGACCGAGGCGAAGAACAGCTGGCCGGTCACCCGGTAGACGGCATGGCCGTCCGCCTCGCTGCGCTCGACCGCGAACATGCGGCGCACCTTGGCGGCGAAGAAGATGCCCGAGAGCAGTACGCCCGCCAGCACGCCCTTGGACAGGTCACGCGTCGCGACCACCACGAACACGGTCACCAGCATCACGATCGACGAGGTCGGCGGATGGCGGCGCAAATTGGGGATCGAGTTCCAGCTGAACGTCCCGATCGACACCATCACCATCACCGCGACCAAAGCCGGCATCGGAATGCGCCCGACCCAGGGGCCGAGCACCGCGAGCAGGAACAGCAGGAAGGCACCGGCGGTGAAGGTCGAGAGCCGGCTGCGGCCGCCCGAGGAGACGTTGATCACCGTCTGGCCGATCATCGCGCAGCCGCCCATGCCGCCGAACAGCGCGGCGACGATGTTCGCCCCGCCCTGCCCCATGCATTCGCGCCGACGATCGCCTTCGCTGTCGGTCATGTCGTCGACGATCTGCGCGGTCAGCATCGATTCGAGCAGGCCGACCGCGGCCATGGTCAGCGAATAAGGGAGGATGATCTGCAGCGTCTCGAGCGTCAGCGGCACGCTGGGCAGCGCGAAGCTCGGCAGCCCTTCGGGTAGATGGCCCATGTCTGCCACGGTGCGCACCGGCAGGCCGAGCCAGATGCTCAAGCCGGCAAGCACCAGGATCGCGACGAGCGGCGACGGCACTGCCTTGGTCAGGCGCGGGAAGAGATAGATGATCGCCAGCCCGCCCCCGACCATCGCATAGGTCTCCCAGGTGACGCCGGTGAACTGCGGCAACTGCGCCATGAAGATCAGGATCGCGAGCGCGTTGACGAAGCCGGTGATCACCGAGCGCGACACGAACTGCATCAGCAGATCGAGGCGGATCAGCCCGGCGATGATCTGGAACAGTCCCATCAGCACCGTTGCGGCGAAGAGATACGACAGGCCGTGATCGCGCACGAGCGGCGTGACCACCACCGCCACCGCGGCGGTCGCCGCCGAGATCATCGCGGGCCGCCCGCCGAGCAGCGCGATCACCATCGCGATCGTCACCGAGGCGTAAAGGCCGACGCGCGGATCGACGCCGGCGATGATCGAGAAGCCGATCGCCTCGGGGATCAGCGCCAGCGCCACCACGATGCCGGCCAGAAGGTCGCGGCGCGCCTGGACGCGGCCCGGGAGCCATTCGGCCCGGAGGGAGGAGAGAAAATCTGCCATGAAACTGCCAATCGCGCGCACGGCCCCGCGCCTGAATGCGTGAGACGGGGTCTTTGTCGTGCTTCGAGTTGCCCGGCGGATCGGCGGCCGGGATAGCCATCCGGACTTGCACCGGATCCTTGCGAATGACTGCCCTCTAGCGGCTGGCGGCGAGTGCCGCAACGGGACGAAACCACCCGCGCCCGCTTGACACCGCCCGCGCACCCGCGAGAGTGGGGCGTTAACTATTCCCGGGGGTTCGGCCTGCCCATGCGTACCGCGTTCGCCTTCCTTGCGGCGGCTGCCGCGCTCGCCGTTTCGCCGGCCGCCGCCCAGCACAAGGCGCCGACGCACGACGCGCAGTGGCCGGGGATGGTGTCGGGGCCTGACGGGATCGAAGGGCTTGATCCCGGGCCCGAACTGCAGCGCGGGCGCTCGGCCAAGGCGATGCTTGCCGACACGCGCAAGCTCACCGTCGCACTCAATGCGCTCCAGCCGCAGCGCAAGGCGCTCGTCGATGCCTATGTCGTCTCGGTCGCGCTCGACAGCGATCCGGTGTTCGGCCGCGAGGCGCGGGAGGCGAGCAAGGTGCTCTCGCGCCGCTTCGACGCTGCCGGGCGCACGATCACGCTGGCCGGCAGCACCGGCACGATGCCGAGCGAGTTGCCGGGCGGTTCGCTCACCAGCCTGACCCTGGCGCTCGCCCGCGTCGCCGAGGTGATGGACAAGCAGCAGGACGTCCTTGTCCTCTACACCACCAGCCACGGCGCGCCGGTGGGAATCGCCTATCATGACGGCGATGTCGGCTATGGCATCCTCAGCCCCAAGCGGCTCGAGGCGCTGCTCGACGAGCTCGGCATCAAGAACCGCGTGCTGATCCTCTCGGCCTGCTATTCGGGCATCTTCGTCGGGCCGCTCTCGGGCCCCGACACCGCGCTGCTGACCGCCGCTTCGTCGGACCGGACCAGCTTCGGCTGCCAGGCGGACAATGACTGGACCTTCTTCGGCGACGCGATGATCAACCACGCGCTGCGCAAGAGCCAGCCGCTCGAAGCCGCGTCGGACGAGGCGCGGACGATGATCGGCGAGTGGGAAGGCGCGGCAGGCGTGATCCCGAGCAACCCGCAGGTGAGCATCGGCGCCGATGTCGCGACCTGGCTCGCCCCGCTCGAAGCGCGGATGCCCAAGACCGACACCCCGCCCGTCGGCCGCCCCGCGACCGATACGCTCAAGGCCGGCGGATGAAATGGCAGACCAGGAGACCCTTCTGGAGCGATTGATCCCGGGCGATCTGGAACACCAGATCCCCGCGGCGATCCAGAAGGCGCTTCCTGGCGGCTTCCGCAACCGGCTGCTCCAGGTCGGGCTCGGCCTGCTGATCAGCGTCGGCCTCGCCTTCGTGGTCCGTCGCTGGATCGAGCGGCGCGAAGCGAAGCGCAAGGCACTTGCCCCGCGTCCCGCCGCGCCCGCATTGCCGCGCGCGCCGGAACCCTATGCGTCCCAGCCGGTTACCGCGCCCGTGACCGAAAGCCATTTCCTCCCCGATGACGGCACGCAGGCGACGCGCTATCCGCTGCTCGCCCAGCCGCAGGTCGCGCTGTCCGGCCCGATCGACCAGGCGATGTACGCGAGTTTCCGCGAGCAGCTGGCGAACGCGCCGCGCGAGGGCACGCTGGTCGTCTCGCTCTCCACGCTCGGCGGCGATCCCGAAGTCGCGCGGCTGATGGGCGACGAGATCCGCCTGCTACGCGACTATTCGGGGCGCGAGATCCTCTTCCTCGGCAAGGTCGCGGTCTATTCGGCGGGCGCGACCTTCATGGCCGCCTTCCCCGCCGACAAGCGCTTCCTGACGCGCGGCACCCGGATCATGATCCACGAGCGCCAGATCCAGTCGACCGTGGAGTTGTCCGGCCCGCTCAAGATGCAGGTCGCCAGCCTCAAGGCCAAGCTGCACGAGATCGAGGAATCGGTGCGGATCGAGGAGGAGGGCTTTCGCAACATCATCGCCGGCAGCCGCGTCCCCTTCGACGACGTCCAGGCCCGCGCGCCGGCCAACTGGTATATCGAAGCGGAAGAGGCCCGTTCGCTCGGCCTGGTGCTCGACATCATCTGAGAGGTTGAGCGGCGCGGCGCGATTGGCTATCGCCCGCCCCAAGCATAAGGATACCCCTCGATGGCCGACTTCCGCCTTCCCAAGAACAGCCGCATCTCGACCAAGGGCCGGGAGCACAAGGCGGACCCGGGCGCGAAGAACGTCAAGAAGTTCAAGATCTACCGCTACGACCCGGATTCGGGCGAGAACCCGCGCTACGACAATTTCGAGATCGACCTCGACGATTGCGGCCCGATGGTCCTCGACGCACTCATCAAGATCAAGTCCGAGCAGGACAGCTCGCTGACCTTCCGCCGCTCGTGCCGCGAGGGCATTTGCGGGTCGTGCTCGATGAACATGGACGGCCGCAACGGCCTCGCCTGCACCACTGCGATCGAGGACATCAAAGGCGACATCCGCATCACGCCGCTGCCGCACATGGACGTGATCAAGGACCTCGTTCCCGACTTCACCCATTTCTACGCGCAGTACAGCTCGATCAAGCCGTGGCTGCAGACGGTCTCGACCACGCCGTCGGGCAAGGAGCGCCTGCAGAGCCCGAAGGACCGCGAGAAGCTCGACGGCCTGTACGAGTGCATCCTGTGCGCCTGCTGCTCGACCTCGTGCCCCAGCTATTGGTGGAACAGTGACAAGTTCCTCGGCCCGGCGATCCTGCTCCAGGCCTATCGCTGGCTGGCCGACTCGCGCGACGAAATGACCGGCGAGCGCCTCGACAATCTCGAGGATCCGTTCCGCCTGTATCGCTGCCACACGATCATGAATTGCGCGAACGTCTGCCCCAAGGGCCTGAACCCGGCCAAGGCGATCGCCGAGATCAAGAAGATGGAAGCCGAGCGCACGCTTTGAGCGCGCCTGCCCCGGAACATTTCCAATATGAGGACGATCCGGATCTGCCCGGCTGGAAGCGCTGGCAGATCCTGGATCAGGGGCGCTTCAACAGCTTCATCGGTTCGCTGTCGGTCAAGGCAACCACGGATCGGACCGCGCTGGTCCGCCACCGCTTCGAACGCCAGCATTCGAACCTGCGCGACCATATCCATGGCGGCGCGCTGGCCGGCTTCATCGACATGGCATTGTTCGCCGCCGCCCGCGGTCTCGGCGTGCTCGCCGGCCCCGCCTCGACCGTCGACATGTCGATCCAGTTCATCGCCGGCGGTGCGATCGGCACCGAGACCGAGGCCGAAGTCGAGCTGTTGCGCGAGACCGGCCGGATGCTCTTCCTGCGCGGTGTCGTCCGCCAGGGCGAGGTGACCGTCGCCAGCTTCCTCGGCACCATCCGCAAGAGTTCTCCGCCGCAATGACCAGCGTGATCGATCGCTACAAGGCGCTGATCGCCGCGGGCGAGCTGCGCCCCGACCCCGAACAGGCCGCCGCCGCCGAACGGCTCCACCAGCTCGCGAACGAACTGGAAGCCGTGCCCAGAAAGGGCAGCATCCTGTGGCGCGCGCTCGGCCGCATGCCCGAGCCGCCGCGCGGTCTCTACATCTGGGGCAGCGTCGGCCGCGGCAAGTCGATGCTGATGGACCTGTTCTACGAGACCGTGAACATCCGCAGGAAGCGCCGCGTCCATTTCCACGAGTTCATGCTCGAAGTGCATGAGCGGCTCAACGAGGAGCGCAAGAAGGACACGCGCGATCCCGTCGTCGCGGTCGCCGATGCGATGGCCGAGGATATCCGCCTGCTCGCGTTCGACGAGATGGTGGTCAACAACCCCGCCGACGCAATGATCCTCTCGCGCCTGTTCACCGAGATGATGGGCCATGGCCTGACCATGGTCGCCACCTCGAACCGGCCGCCGCGCGATCTCTACAAGGACGGGCTCAACCGCCAGCTGTTCATTCCCTTCATCGAACTGATCGAGAAGCAGATGGACGTGCTCGCGCTCAACGGACCGACCGACTACCGGCTCGATCGCCTCGGCCAGATGGACACCTGGCTGGTGCCGAACGGCTCCGAGGCCACGAAGCAGCTCTCCGCGGCCTTTTTCCGCCTGACCGACTATCCGGTCGAGGACGCCGCGCATGTCCCCGCCTGCAACATCGACGTGCAGGGCGGGCGTGAACTCCATGTGCCCAAATGCCTGAAGGGCGTCGCGGTCTTCTCGTTCAAGCGGCTGTGCGGCGAGGCCCGCGGCGCCGCCGACTATCTCGCCATCGCCCGGCGCTTCCACACCGTGATCCTGGTCGGGATCCCGCGCCTCGGCCCCGAGAACCGCAACGAGGCGGCGCGCTTCGTCACGCTGATCGACGCGCTTTACGAGCATAACGTCAAGCTGCTCGCTGCCGCGGATGCCGAGCCGCAGCATCTCTACGAAGCCGGCGACGGCCGCTTCGAGTTCGATCGCACCGTCAGTCGCTTGATGGAAATGCGTTCGGATGCGTATCTGGCGCAGGGACACGGAGAAGCGGGATGATCCGGAAGGCGGCACTGGCACTGACGGCCCTCACCGCTCTCGTCGCCATTCCCGCCTTTGCCGGCCCGCCTTATGATACCGACGATCCCGAACCGACCGATTTCCGGCACTGGGAAGTCTATGGCTTCGTCGCGGGATCGGGCTTTCGCGGCACCACTGACGGCGCATTGGGGCTCGATCTCAACTATGGCGCGGTACCCGACGTCCAGCTGACCGCCACGCTGCCCATGGCCTTCAGCCACGACCAGGCGACTCGGATCGGCGCAGGCAATGTCGAACTCGGCGTCAAATATCGCTTCTTCCACAACGACGCCGCCGGCGTGGCGTTCGCCGCCTTCCCGCGCGTGATCGTGCCGAGCGGCGGGCATCGCTTCGGCACCGGCCGCGCCGCCTTCCAGCTTCCGCTCTGGGCGCAGAAGGACATGGGGCATTGGTCGCTGTTCGGCGGGGGCGGCTACACGTTCAATCCCGGCACTGGCAACCGCGACTATTGGAAGGGCGGTGTCGCGCTCACCCGCGAAGTCACGCCGCGGCTGACGCTCGGCGCCGAAGCGACGCACCAGGGGCCCGATGCTCGCGACGCCGGCGCCGCGACCACGCTCGGCCTCGGCGGTACCTGGCGGATCCGCAAGCCGATGTCGCTGCTCTTCTCGGCCGGCCCCGGTTTCGAGCGCGGCACCCGGCAGGCGCAGTTCCATGCCTATGCCGCGCTGCTGCTCAACTTCTAGGAGACTCCGATGACCCCCGCCCAGCGCGACATCGTCACCAAGGTGCCTGCCGTCACCTTGGGCTTCTGGATCATCAAGATCCTCGCCACCACGCTGGGCGAGACCGGCGGCGACACCGTCTCGATGACCTGGGAGATGGGCTATCTCATCAGCACCGCGATCTTCATCGTGCCGCTGGCGATCCTAGTCGCCTGCCAGATCGGGGCGAAGCGCTTCCATCCCCTGCTCTACTGGGCAACGATCATCGCCTCGACCACCGCGGGCACGACGATGGCGGACTTCGCCACTCGCTCGCTCGGCATCGGCTATACCGGCGGCTCGGCGCTGCTGCTCGCTTGCGTGCTCGCCTCGCTGGCGCTGTGGCACGCGGTGCTGGGGTCGGTATCGGTCGATACAGTCAGCGCGCCACGGGCCGAGGGCTTCTACTGGCTGACGATCACCTTCTCGCAAACGCTCGGCACCGCGCTCGGCGACTGGGCCGCGGACGACGGCGGGCTCGGCTATCTCGGCGGCGCGGCGCTGTTCGGCTGCGCCCTCGCGGTGCTGGCGGCGCTCTATTTCTGGACGCGGGCGAGCCGCGTGGCACTGTTCTGGGCCGCGTTCATCCTCACTCGCCCGCTCGGCGCGACCGTGGGCGACTTCCTCGACAAGCCGCTTGCCAAGGGCGGGCTCGACTTCAGCCGGCCGCTCGCCTCGGCAGTGCTCGCGGTCGCTATCCTGATCCTGATTTTCGTTATCCCGCAGCGTCCGGGAACGCATCCAGGCAGCCCTTCCCCGGAAGCATAAAGCCTCCATTTTCGGGCCTTTGGTCTGGCCGAATGGCCTGACAAACGATAGGCTCCCCGTAAAAGAGGGAGAGTTTATGCGTTGGATCGGGCTCGCGCTTGCGGCGTTGCTGGCACCCCTGGCCGCCTCGGCGCAGACGCTGGTCGCTGCCGACCTGCGCGAGAACCAGAGCCTCGACGGCGCCTGGCACTGGTCGGTCGATCCCTATCGCGACGGCGTCGCCGGCTTCCATGGCGGGCCGCCGAGCGAGAGCACTGCGCGTTATCAGGACAAGATCCAGGAGGACGAGGCGGCGAAACGCCCGACTGCCTTGTTCGAGTTCGACATGCAGCGCTCGCCGGTCACCCATCTGCCCGGCAGCTGGATCGGCCATGCGCCCGAGATGCGCTATTATCAGGGCCTGGTCTGGTACCAGCGGACCTTCGACTACGCCCCCGCGGGCCCGGGCAAGCGCGTCTATCTCCGCTTCGGCAGCGCTGACTATGCCGCCAGCGTGTTCCTCAACGGCAAGCCGGTCGGCAAGCATGTCGGCGCCTTCACCCCCTTCGCCTTCGACGTGACCGACATTCTGCGCGCCGGCAGCAACCAGGTCACCGTCGGCGTCGATTCCGCCCGCACCGACAGCGATGTGCCCCCGCCGGTCACCGATTGGGAGACCTATGGCGGCATCACCCGCTCGATCCGACTGGTCACCGTGCCCGAGACTTTTGTCGACGACGCCTTTGTGCGCCTGGGCAAGGACGGCCGCATCGCGATCTCCACGCACTTGCTCGGGCCGCAGGCCGCCAACGCGCCGATCAAGCTGGCCATTCCTGCGCTCGGCGCCACGCTCGACGGCCGCACCGATGGCGACGGCAATTGGAGCGCCAGCCTCCCCGCCCCGCGCGGCCTCAAGCGCTGGTCGCCCGAGAGCCCGACGCTCTACGATGTCCAGATAACCACCGGCGCCGACCGCTTCACCGACCGTATCGGCTTCCGCACGATCGAAGTGCAGGGCGACAAGATCCTGCTCAACGGCAAGTCGATCTTCCTGCGCGGCATCTCGATGCACGAGGAGGAGCTCGGCAAGGACCCGGTCCGCGCGATGAGCCCCGCCGCTGCCGCCGCGCTGTTCGGTGAGATCAAATACGCCCTGCACGGCAATTTCGTCCGGCTTGCGCACTATCCGCATGACGAAGGCACCACGCGTCTCGCCGACCAGATGGGCCTGCTGATCTGGAGCGAGGTCCCGGTCTATTGGCGCGTCGCGTGGAGCAATCCGGACACGCTGGCCACTGCGCGCCGGATGATCGCCGAGAATATCCGCCGCGACCGCAACCGCGCCGCGATCATATTGTGGAGCGTCGCCAACGAAACCCCGGTCAGCGACGCGCGCAACGCTTTCCTCCGCACGCTGATCGGCGATGTCCGCGCGCTCGACGGCAGCCGCCTGGTCACCGCCGCCTTGCTCAGCGACCGCAAGGGCAAGGAGATGCGCATCAACGATCCGCTGGTCGACGATCTCGATGTAATGGCGATCAACACCTATAATGGCTGGTATTCGGACGACCCGCTCGCCGAGGTGCCGAGCTTCACCTGGAAGAGCCCGGTGACCAAGCCGCTGATCTTCTCCGAATTCGGCGCCGATGCGCTCTACGGCTATCACGACGCAGCCGCCGCACCGCACAAGTTCAGCGAGGAATATCAGGCCGAATATTATCGCCGCACACTCGAGATGGCGGCGAAGGTGCCGTATCTCCGGGGCATGAGTCCCTGGATCCTCAAGGACTTCCGCTCGCCGCGCCGCCAGCACCCGGTCTATCAGCAGGGCTGGAACCGCAAGGGCCTGATCTCCGAGACCGGCCAGCGCAAGCTAGCGTTCGGCGTGCTCGCCGAGGAATATCGGCACCGGGCGGAAGCGGAACAGCGCTGAACGCAGCGCCGCCGCCAGGCGCGACAACCCGCGGCGCAGCCAGGGCTCCGCGAAGGCGGAGATCGCCAGCGCCGCGGCCAGCATCGCTGCGCCCACGACCAGCGCTGCAAGGGTTGCCGGCATCCCGCTGCGCACGAGCCGCGAAAGCACCGCCGCGCCGGCCTCCTGATGGAGGAGATACAGCGGATAGGTCGCCAGCCCGAGCCGTGCCGCAAGCCCTGCGGGCAACCAGCGCTCGAGATAGGGTTGAAGCCGGTCGGCACCGAGCATCACCAGCAGCCCTGCCAGGAAAACGGCAAGCGGAACGGTCGGCGTTCCGGCCAGGCCGAGCGCCGGGCCGAGATCATAGCCATGGGCGACGATCTCGAGCGCCGCAGGGATCAGGCACAGGCCCATCGCCGCGGCGCGCCGCCGGGTCAGGCCATGATCGAGCGCGGCACGCACATGGATGCCCAGCGCGAAGAAACAGCCATGCGTCAGCAGCAGCAGATCGGCGATGCGCGGATGTATCCAGCCCGCCGGCAGCAAGCCCGAAGCGAGCACCAGCCAGTAGAGCAGGCTGGCCACCGCCAGCCCCTGGGCGAGCCCTTCGAGCCGATCGCCGGCGCCGCGGGCAAGCAGCACCGCCACCAGCCAGTAAAAGGCGAGTTCCACGCCAAGCGTCCAATAGACGCCGTCGATCCACGGCCCCATCGGCCACAAGGTGAACGCGCCAAGCCACTGGGTGAACAGCGGCCCCGAGGCGCCGGTGACGAGCAGCACCGCCAGCGTCAGGCTCGCGCAGACCCAGGCGGCGGGGAACAGCCGGGCGAGGCGCCTGCCGGCAAAGCCCCCAGGCGTCGCGCCGCGCGCTGAACCGGCGATCACGCAGCCGGAGATCACGAAGAACAATTCGACGCCGATCCAGCCCCACCAGCTCATCGCCAGCCAGCTTTCGGGTAGCGGGACCAGGCGCGGCCAGGACGCGGCATGCCCGTTGGGCATCCGGCCATAGGCGCTGCCGTAATGATAGGCGACCACACCCGCCGCGCTCAGGAAGCGCAGCAGGTCTATGGCTTCAAAGCTCCGCTTGCTGCCCCCACCCATCGCTGCGGGTTTCGCACGCTGGAAGTTAACAGCGGGTCAGCGCGCGCCTCAGGCCTGACCCGACAGATCCTGATAGAGCATCAACGCATTGCCATCGGGATCGTAGAAGGTGAGCAGGCGCACCATCGCCGGAATCTCCTGCACCGGCCCGTCCTGGCGCACGCCCGCGGCATCGAGCACCGCCTTGGCCGCGTCGAGGTCCGCGACGCCGAAGGTCAGCGTCGCACCGCCGCCCTGCGGCACGCTCTCGACCTGCGACAGGCCGATATTCACCCGTGCCACCGGGCTTTCCAGCTCGCACCAGGCGATCTCATCGACGCGGTAGAGAAAGTTCATCCCCAGCACGTCGCGATACCAGGCGATGCTCGCATCGAGATTGGTGACGCTGATCGCGCAGGTGAGGCCGCCATCATAGCCAAGCACGGTCGCTTGGGCGGGTGCTTCGAACGTAGTTGCCATTTCGATTCTCCGACTCTATGGTTCCGTTTATATAGTCGATATGAATTTGGCCATGGAGTCAATGCTCCCTTCCCCGCCGCAGATGCTCCGGCTGCTTGAGGCCAATCGCTGGGCGACCCCGGTGCTGGCGCTGCTCAGCCGTGAGCAGGGCTCGCGCTTTGCAGTGATCGCGCGCGCCTTCGATCTCTCGCACAACAGCCTGACCCGCTGCCTCGTCCATCTGAAGGAGTGCGGCTGGGTGATCCCCAATCCCGGCCATGGCCACCCGCTGCGCCCCGAATATCTGCTGAGCGAAGCCGGCCGCCCGGTCGGGGCGCTGTGCGAGCGGATCGAGGCGGCGCGAGCCCGGCTGAAGCTCGCCACGGGTGCCCTGCCGCGCTGGTCGCTTCCCCTGGTCGCGGGACTCGGCCCGGACTGGGCACGCTTCGGCGAGATCCAGGCGCAGCTCGCGCCGGTCACGCCGCGCGCACTCTCGACCACGCTCAAGGCAGTGATCGACGAGGCGCTGGTGCACCGCCGGCTGGAGGACCGCTATCCGCCGTTGCCGCTCTATGCGCTCACCGCCAAGGGCCAGGAACTGGCGAGGGCACTGACCGGTTAAAGCCTCTCGCGAACAGGCGCCCCCAAGCCACTATTGCACTTGCGAATTAGTTGCAAAGATAATCCAGCCGCACTCCTATTCATGGGTTGCGACTCTCCTATTATGGGCCTAAGCCGCCACCGCTTTCACCGGCGCGCCGGTACGCGCGTCTGTGTGTCGGTTGAACCAGACCCAAAGGGAGTTTCCATGGCTCGCAAGAAGATCGCGCTGATCGGCGCCGGCAACATCGGCGGTACGCTCGCGCACCTCGCAGCACTCAAGGGCCTGGGCGACATCGTCCTGTTCGACGTGGTCGAAGGCGTGCCCCAGGGCAAGGCGCTCGACCTTAGCCAGTGCGGCCCGGTCGAAGGCTTCGATTCCAAGATCACCGGCTCGAACGACTATGCCGACATCGCCGGCGCAGACGTGATCATCGTCACCGCCGGCATCGCCCGCAAGCCGGGCATGAGCCGCGACGACCTGCTCGGCATCAACCTGAAGGTGATGAAGGCCGTCGGCGAGGGCATCGCCGCCAACGCGCCCGACGCATTCGTGATCTGCATCACCAACCCGCTCGACGCGATGGTCTGGGCACTGCGCGAATTCTCGGGTCTGCCGCACACCAAGGTGGTGGGCATGGCCGGCGTGCTCGACTCGGCGCGCTTCAGCCACTTCCTCGCCGAGGAATTCCAGGTCTCGGTCAAGGACGTGAACTCGTTCGTGCTCGGCGGCCACGGCGACACGATGGTCCCCGTCCTCGAATATTCGACCGTCTCGGGCATCCCGGTCAGCGACCTGATCGCAATGGGCTTCTCGACCAAGGAGCGCATCGACGCGATCGTGGCGCGCACCCGTTCGGGCGGCGGCGAGATCGTCGGCCTGCTCAAGACCGGCTCGGCCTTCTACGCACCCGCCACTTCGGCGATCGCGATGGCCGAAAGCTACCTCTACGACAAGAAGCGCGTCCTCCCGGCCGCGGCGCATCTCACCGGCCAGTACGGCGTGGACAATCTCTACGTCGGCGTGCCGATCGTCATCGGCAAGGACGGCGTCGAGAAGATCATCGAGATCAACCTGACCGACGAAGCCAAGGCCAACCTCGAAGTCTCGGTCGACGCGGTCAAGGAACTGCTGGTAGCCTGCAAGGCGATCGACGGCTCGCTCGCCTGAGATGCCGAAGCGCGCACCCGCGCTGCTGTCGTCGGCCGTGATCCCCCGGGGGTTCGCGGCCGAAGCGGCATTGCGGGGTGCAGTCGAGCGACAATGGCTGGGGGAATGAGATGAAGCGGATCGCGTTGTTCGTTCTTGGCCTCTGCGCCGCGCTTCCCGCCGCCGCGCAGGAAGCGACGCCGACCGCCCCCGCCGAGCCGGTGCCGCTGTTCCAGGCCGCCTGCGTCAGCGGCGCGGTCCGCCTGAGCAAGAAGGTCTCCGAACCGGCGACCTATGAGAACCTGCCCATGGCCGCCCGCCGCGCGCTGGGCGCCTCAACCACCGCGTCGCGCGGCGAGGCCGAGAAGCTCCCCGCGCCCGACGCCGCCAGCGTCGCCAACACCATGTACCGGATCGCCGGCGGCCAGCTCTATCTGCTCGTCCCCGCACCGACCGCCAGCAAGAGCCCCGTCTCGGAGAGCTGCATCGTGCTGTGGTTCGGCCTGTCCGAGGATGATTATTATCTGGCCCGCAAGCTCGTTCTGCCAAACGAGGAAACCGTGCCGATGCTCGCGCGTCCTACCGCCAGTGCGGTCGGCGCGTCGGTAGCCACTTCCGCCCGTGACGGCATGAGCCTGACCGCAGCCACTTATGGTGGCTGGGTCGCGCTGCGCGCCTTCGCGCCCAATCCCGATCCGAAATCCCCCGGAGCCCAGTGAACTCATGAGCATCCTGATCAACAAGAACACCAAGGTCATCACCCAGGGGATGACCGGTGAGACCGGCACTTTCCACACCCAGCAGGCGCTTGCCTATGGCACGCAGATGGTCGGCGGCGTGACCCCCGGCAAGGGCGGCACCGAGCATATCGGCCTGCCCGTGTTCGACACCGTCGCCGAGGCCGTCACCAAGACCGGTGCCGATGCCAGCGTGATCTACGTGCCGCCGCCCTTCGCCGCGGACTCGATCCTCGAGGCGATCGACGCCGAAGTGCCGCTGATCGTCTGCATCACCGAAGGCATTCCGGTGCTCGACATGGTCAAGGTGAAGCGCGCCCTCTCGGGCTCCAAGTCGCGCCTGATCGGCCCGAACTGCCCCGGCGTGCTGACCCCGAACCAGTGCAAGATCGGCATCATGCCGGGCTCGATCTTCTCGCCGGGCTCGGTGGGCGTCGTCTCGCGCTCGGGCACGCTGACCTATGAGGCAGTGTTCCAGACCACCAATGCAGGCCTCGGCCAGACCACGGCCGTCGGCATCGGCGGCGATCCCGTCAACGGCACCAACTTCATCGACGTGCTCGAGCTGTTCCTCGCCGACGAGGCGACCAAGTCGATCATCATGATCGGCGAGATCGGCGGCTCGGCCGAAGAGGAAGCCGCGCAGTTCCTGATCGACGAGGCCAAGAAGGGCCGCAAGAAGCCGATGGCCGGCTTCATCGCGGGTCGCACGGCGCCTCCGGGCCGCCGCATGGGCCATGCCGGCGCGATCGTATCGGGCGGCAAGGGCGATGCCGAGAGCAAGATCGCCAAGATGGAAGAAGCGGGCATCCGCGTCGCGACCAGCCCGTCCGAGCTCGGCTCGACGCTGGTCGAAGTGCTCAAGGGCTGAATTGTAACGGGAGCGCTCCTATCTCCTGTACGGAATGGGAGCGCTAACAGAGACTGGATTGGTGACCATGGGCTATGAGGGCCTGGACTTCGACGACATCGCCGGCGGCGTGAGCCCCGCATTCGTCGAGACGTTGTACCGCCGCTACAAGGCGGATCCCACGGGCATCGAGCCCAAGTGGCAGCAGTTTTTCGACGGACTCGAGAACACGGCGTCGGGCCCCAGCTGGGCGAACCCGCGCTGGCCGCTCGCCGAGACGGACGCCCTCACCGCCGGGCTCGACCCGACCCAGATGGAGCCGGCGCCCAAGCCCGCCAAGGGCGGCGCCGCGCCTGCGCCCAAGCCCGCCGGCCCGGCCGCGTCGGAGAGCGACATCGCCCGCGCTGCCGGCGATTCGATCCGCGCGATGCTGCTGATCCGCACCTATCGGGTGCGCGGTCACCTTGCCGCTACGCTCGATCCGCTCGGCCTTGCCCGCCAGGACCTGCCGGCGGACATGACGCCCGAATATCACGGCTTCACCGGTGCCGACCTCGATCGCCCGATCTATCTCGGCGGCGCGCTCGGGCTGGAAAAGGCGACGGTGCGCGAGCTCGTCGAGACGCTGCGCGCGAACTACTGCGGCAATGTCGGCCTTGAGTATATGCACATCGCCGACGTCGAGGAGCGCCGCTTCCTCCAGGAGCGGATGGAGGGCAAGGACAAGGCCATCCAGTTCACCGTCGACGGCAAGAAGGCGATCCTCTCCAAGGTCATCGAGGCCGAGGAGTGGGAGCGCTTCTGCGGCAAGAAATACGTCGGCACCAAGCGCTTCGGCCTCGACGGCGGCGAAGCGATGATCCCGGCGATGGAAGCCATCATCAAGTACGGCGGCCAGCTCGGCGTGCGTGAGATCGTCTATGGCATGGCGCATCGCGGCCGGCTGAACATGCTCGCCAACGTGCTGTCCAAGCCGTACCGCGCGATCTTCCACGAATTCTCGGGCGGCTCGGCCAACCCCGATGACGTCGGCGGCTCGGGCGACGTGAAGTATCACCTCGGCACCAGCACCGATCGCGAGTTCGATGGGATCAGCGTCCACATGTCGCTGGTCGCCAACCCCTCGCACCTGGAAGCCGCCGATCCGGTCGTGCTCGGCAAGACCCGCGCGATCCAGACGATCGCCGGCGATCTCGAGAACCACACCGCCTCGCTGCCCGTGCTGCTGCATGGTGACGCCGCGTTCGCCGGCCAAGGCATCGTCTGGGAGTGCCTCGGCTTCTCGGGCATCCGCGGCTACAATACCGGCGGCTGCCTGCACTTCATCATCAACAACCAGATCGGCTTCACGACGAGCCCGCAATTCGCGCGCTCCTCGCCCTATCCGTCGGACGTCGCCAAGGGCGTCCAGGCGCCGATCTTCCACGTCAATGGCGACGATCCCGAGGCAGTGACCTTCGCCTGCAAGATGGCGATCGAGTTCCGCCAGACCTTCAAGCGCGACGTCGTGATCGACATGTGGTGCTATCGCCGCTTCGGCCACAATGAAGGCGATGAGCCCTCGTTCACCCAGCCACTGATGTACAAGGCGATCCGCCAGCATCCGTCGGTGAGCGCGGTCTATACCAAGCGCCTGATCGGCGAAGGCACGATCGACCAGGGTTTCGTCGACGAGAAGACCAAGCAGTTCAACCTGCTGCTCGAAGGCGAGTTCGAGGCCGGCAAGTCGTACCTCCCCAACAAGGCCGACTGGTTCGGCGGCCGCTGGTCGGGCCTCGCGGCTCCCGGCGATCCCGAGACGGCGCGTCGTTCGGTCGATACCGGCATCGAGAAGAAGCTGTTCGATAGCCTCGGCCGCACGCTGACCGAAGTCCCGGCGGATCTCGAGATCCACAAGACGCTCGGCCGCGTGCTCGACGCCAAGCGCGCGATGTTCCAGACCGGCCAGAATTTCGACTGGGCGACCGGCGAGGCCTTGGCCTTCGGCGCGCTGCTGTCGGAAGGCTATGGCGTGCGTCTCTCGGGTCAGGACTCGGGCCGCGGCACCTTCTCGCAGCGCCACGCCGTCTGGGTCGACCAGAATACCGAGCGCAAATATGTGCCGCTCACGACGATCCCGCACGGTTCGTTCGAGGTGCTCGACTCGCCGCTCAGCGAGTATGGCGTGCTTGGCTTCGAGTATGGTTACGCACTCGCCGATCCGAAGACGCTGGTGCTGTGGGAAGCGCAGTTCGGCGACTTCGCCAACGGTGCGCAGATCATGATCGACCAGTTCATCGCCGCGGGCGAGGCCAAGTGGCTGCGCGCCAACGGCCTGGTGATGCTGCTGCCGCACGGCTATGAGGGCCAGGGCCCCGAGCACAGCTCGGCACGTCCGGAGCGCTATCTCCAGCTCTGCGCGGAAGACAATATGCAGGTCGTCAACATCACGACGCCGGCAAACTACTTCCACCTGCTGCGCCGCCAGATGCACCGCAACTTCCGCAAGCCGCTGGTGCAGATGACGCCGAAGTCGCTGCTCCGCCACAAGATGGCGGTGTCGAAGGCCGAGGACTTCCTCGGCGACAGCCACTTCATGCGCATCCTCTCGGACCCCAGCGCACCGGCCGATACCGATGTGAAGCGTCTCGTCCTGTGCTCGGGCAAGGTCGCCTATGACCTGATCGAGGCACGCGACGCGGCGGGCGACAAGAATACCGCGATCGTCCGCGTCGAGCAGCTCTATCCCTTCCCGGGCGAAGCACTGGCCAAGCGCCTGTCGCGCATGCCCAATGTCGAGGAAGTGATCTGGGCGCAGGAAGAGCCGAAGAACAACGGCTATTGGACCTTCGTCGAGCCCTTCATCGAGGCGAGCCTCAAGGAAGCCGGCTCGAAGGTCGCGCGCGCGCGCTATGCCGGCCGTGCGCCCGCCGCGGCGGTCGCCACCGGCCTGATGAAACGCCACCAGGCCGAGCAGGGGGCGCTCGTCGCCGACGCGCTCGGTCACAATGTCCGCGAAGAAATTCGCCGGACCCGCAACCAGTAAACCCGTCCCCAGGAACGAGGAAAGACAATGGCAGACGTTAAAGTCCCGGTGCTGGGCGAGTCGATCACCGAAGCAACGGTCGGCGAATGGCTGAAGAACCCCGGCGATCCCGTCGCGCTCGACGAACCGATCGCCAGCCTCGAGACCGACAAGGTCTCGGTCGAAGTCGGCAGCCCGGTTGCCGGCGTGATGGGTGAGCAGATCGCCAAGGTCGGTGACACGGTCGAAGTCGGCGCAGTGATCGCGGTGGTGACCGAGGGCGGCGCCGCTGCCGCACCGAGCGCGGCGCCCGCCGCTGCGCCCGCTCCCACCCCGGCCCCGGCTGCCGCTCCGGCGCCCAGCGACGAAGCTGCTGCGCTCTCGCCGTCGGTTCGCCGCGCGGTGCTCGAGACCGGCGTCGATCCCTCGACCGTGCAGGGCACCGGCAAGGACGGCCGCCTGACCAAGGACGATGTGATGACCGCGGCGAGCAACAAGCCCGCTCCGGCCGCCACCCCGGCCCCCGCCGCCGCGCCGGCTGCTTCCTCGGCCAATGGCCGCAAGGAAGAGCGCGTCAAGATGACGCGCCTGCGCCAGACCGTCGCCAAGCGCCTCAAGGAAGCGCAGAACACCGCCGCGATGCTCACCACGTTCAACGACGTGGACATGACCGCGGTGATCGAGGCCCGGACCAAGTACAAGGATCTGTTCGAGAAGAAGCACGGTGTTCGCCTGGGCTTCATGGGCTTCTTCGTGAAGGCCGCCTGCATGGCGCTCAAGGACATCCCCGGCGTCAACGGCTCGATCGAAGGCGATGAGATCGTCTATCACGATTATTGCGACATCTCGGTCGCCGTCTCCGCCCCGCAGGGGCTGGTCGTCCCCGTGATCCGCGACGCCGAGACGCTCTCGGTCGCCGGCATCGAGAAGACGATCGGCGACTTCGGCAAGCGCGCCAAGGACGGCACGCTCAAGATGGAAGAAATGAAGGGCGGCACCTTCACCATCTCGAACGGCGGCGTGTTCGGCTCGCTGATGTCGACTCCGATCATCAACCCGCCCCAGTCGGCCGTGCTCGGCCTGCACCGCATCGAGGACCGCCCCGTGGTCCGCGACGGCCAGGTCGTCGTCCGCCCGATGATGTATCTCGCGCTCAGCTACGACCACCGCCTGGTCGATGGCCGCGAGGCAGTGACCTTCCTCGTCGCGCTCAAGAACGCGATCGAGGATCCGACCCGTCTGCTGATCGACCTTTGATCGCAGAAGACCAGCTGATCCCCGGCGAAGGCCGGGGCCCAGTTGGGTATGACGTTTGAAACTAGGCGAGACGCGCACCAGATTCCGTCTCGATACTGGGCCCCGGCCTTCGCCGGGGAACAAGGAAGAGAAGAACATGGCCGACTATGATTTCGACGTCCTGGTGATCGGTTCGGGCCCCGGCGGCTATGTCGCGGCGATCCGCGCAGCGCAGCTCGGCCTGCGCACCGGTTGCGTCGAGAGCCGCGAGACGCTTGGCGGCACCTGCCTCAACGTCGGCTGCATCCCCTCCAAGGCACTGCTCAACGCGTCGGAGAAGTTCGACGAGGCGAAGAACGGCGTCCTCGCCAAGCACGGCATCAAGCTCGGCTCGGTCGAGCTCGACCTCCCGACGATGATGGCCGACAAGGACAAGGCCGTCACCGGCCTCACCGGCGGCGTCGCCTTCCTGTTCAAGAAGAACAAGGTCGAGTGGGTGAAGGGCCTCGGCACCTTCATCGACGCGCACACCGTGCAGGTCGGCGATCGCAAGGTCACTGCCAAGAACATCGTCATCGCCACCGGCTCGTCTGTCACCCCGCTTCCGGGCGTCGAGATCGACCAGAAGGTCGTCGTCGACTCGACCGGCGCGATCGCGCTGGACAAGGTGCCCGAGCACATGATCGTGATCGGCGGCGGCGTGATCGGCCTCGAGCTCGGCTCGGTCTGGCAGCGCCTCGGCGCCAAGGTCACCGTGGTCGAGTTCCTCGACCAGCTGCTCCCGGGCATGGACGGCGAGGTCCGCAAGGAAGCCGCCAAGATCTTCAAGAAGCAGGGCATGGAGATCAAGCTCTCCACCAAGGTGACCGGCGTGACCGTGAGTGGCGGCAAGGCGACCGTGACGGTCGAGCCCGCCGCCGGCGGCGCTGCCGAGACGCTCGAGGCCGATGCCGTCCTCGTCTCGATCGGCCGCCGTCCGAATACCGAAGGCCTCGGCCTCGACAAGATCGGCCTCGCCACCAACCAGCGCGGCCAGATCGAGACCGATCACAGCTTCCGCACCGCCGTCGACGGCGTCTGGGCGATCGGCGACGTCATCCCGGGCCCGATGCTCGCGCACAAGGCCGAGGACGAAGGCATTGCGGTCGCCGAGAATATCGCCGGCCTCACCGGCATCGTGAACCACGACGTGATCCCGAGCGTGGTCTACACGCACCCCGAGATCGCCGGCGTCGGCCTGACCGAAGAACAGGCTTCGGCACGCGGCGAGATCAAGGTCGGCAAGTTCCCGATGGCCGGCAACAGCCGCGCCAAGGCGATCGACGACACGGTCGGCTGGGTGAAGGTGATCGCCGACGCCAAGACCGACCGCGTGCTCGGCACCTGGATCATCACCTCGGTCGCCGGCACGATGATCGCGCAGGTCGCCCAGGCGATGGAGTTCGGCGCGACTTCGGAAGACATCGCCTATACCTGCCACGCGCACCCGACGCACAGCGAGGCGATCAAGGAAGCGGCGATGGCGGTGCTCGGCAAGCCGATCCACGTCTGAGCCGGCCGACGGCGCGGCTTTGCCGCGCCGCTTGTGCCAACCCAAGCCCCGCGCCTAGGATCGAGCCTGGTGTCTTTGACGACAGGCTTGCCTATGCCCGTGGAAGCGCAGATCGCGGCCTATATCGCCGCCCAGCCCGAGCCCAAGCGCAGCGACCTGCAGGCGCTGCACGATCGCGTCCTCCAGATACTCCCCGGCGCCAAAACCTGGTTCCTCGACGGCACCGACGATACCGGCAAGATCGTCTCCAATCCGAATATCGGCTTCGGCTCCCGCACGATGCATTATGCCGACGGCAAGACGCGCGAATTCTACCGGGTCGGCCTGAGCGCGAACACCGCCGGCATCTCGGTCTATATCCTCGGCATCGAGGACAAGAACCATCTGGCGGAAACCTATGGGCCGACGCTCGGCAAGGCCAAGGTCACCGGCTATTGCATCAGGTTCAAGGCGTTGAAGGACATCGACCTCAGCACGCTCGAGGCCGCGATCCGCGACGGCGCTGCCCGCGATTAATTGACCGCCCAGGGTCCGCTCAGCTTCGGCCGGATGCGCACCAGCGCGAAGCTGATCACCGCGCTGGCGATTGGCGCCAGCCACAAGGCCGTCCAGCCCCAGCGGACATGGCTCGCCGCGCCCATCACCACGCCGGCGAGGAAGCCCAGCCACAGGAACAGATAGAGCGACCAGCCCCAGCGGTCCTTGTCGCCCATCAGCGCGCCGGCCATCTTCTGCCCCATCTTGACCAGCGAACCGGTCATATAGGTCACGCCCACGCTCACTTCGCCCTCGCGGTTGAGGATGCCGTTCTCGCAGCCCATCGCCATGGCGAGGAAGATCAGCACGAGCGGCCCCGGCGCGAGGCTGGCGACTGTCGCGGCCACCACGAGAAGCACCGTCACCGCCGCCATCACGCTCTCGCGGAACCGCGCCTGGCGCCAGCGCGTGATCACGCTCGCCAGGATCACGCCGCTGACGAAGCTCAGCACCAGGCTCGCCGCGGTCGCCGCGTCCCCGGGAATATCGCCGCCCAGCCCCACGCCGAGCCGAGTCGTGTTGCCGCTCATAAAGGCGGTGAAGAAGCCGCCCAGGCTGGTGAAGGCGAGGGCATCGACAAAGCCGGCAAGCGCGGCAAGGCAGATGGCGATGACGATCAGGGGGGACTCGGTACGCTGCATGGCGCTCTCATGCCCCAGCCGCGCATTTGACAGCAAGCCGTTCCCCGCATGAAACATCTTTCATGGAAGCCGTAACCGCCGCCGCCCGTATCGGGCCGATCCTGCCCTGGCTCGACCTGTTCGGCATCGCCGTGTTCGCCGCCACCGGCGCGCTCGCCGCCGCGCACCGCGCGCAGACCTTCGTCACCGCCGCCTTCTTCGCGCTCGTCACCGGCGTCGGCGGCGGCACGATCCGCGACCTGCTGATCGGCGCGCCGGTCTTCTGGGTGCATGACGCGACAGTCGCCACGCTGATCCTCGCCGTCGCAGTGCTGATCTGGATGACCCCGCAGCGCTGGTGGAGCGACAATACTTTCGCGTGGCTCGATGCCTTCGGCCTCGCCGCCTATGCCGCGTTCGGCGCGGCCAAGGCGCTCAGCTACGGCATCCCGCCGGTGCCCGCCGCAGTGATGGGGGTCGTAACGGCCTGCGCCGGCGGCATCATCCGCGACGTGCTGGCGAACGAGCCGTCGATCCTGATGCGCCCCGAGCTCTACGTCACTGCCGCCGCGCTCACTGCGATGCTGCAGGTGGTGCTCACCCTTGCCGGGCTGCCGGTATTCGTCGCGGGAATGCTCGCCGCCAGCGCGGGCTTTGGCCTGCGCGCCGCGGCGATCGTGTGGAAGCTCGGCCTGCCTGCCTATCGCGGGCGGCGTTAGGGCTCCATCAGCCAGGCGATCGCCGCCTCGCGATCGTCGAACACGCCGATATCGGCCCGCACTTCCTTGAGCCGCTGGACCTGCAGCCGGGCGAGCGCGGTGCTCACCACGAACGCGATCTTGCGCGCCCAGAGCTTGCGTACCTCGGGATTGTCGAGCGTGTTCTTGATCAGCTCCACCGTGTCCTGCGGCACGACATGCACGCCGCTGGCATCATAGAGCGTCACATGCTTGCCGACATCGTCGCCGAGCGAGCGGATCGCACTGCGCAGCTCCTCGCCGATCCAGGCGGCGTCCTCGGGCGCGATCAGCCCGCCGATGCGCAGATCGACAAGCTTGCGCTCGCGATCGACCTGAATGCTGTGCGAAACCGAATTGGACATGCGTGGGTCCCTCAACCACGGAAGCGGCGCCCTTAGCCGCTCGCTTCAAGACCCCTCAATCCCGGACAATCCCCATATCGGCGAATTTCCGCGGCTCGACCGGGGGAACGCGCGGCTCGTTCAATTCGCACTGCCAGAAGCCGATATCGATCCACTGGCCATGCTTGAAGCCGACCTCGCGGTAGACACCCTGGCGGCGGAACCCCACCGCTTCGTGCAGCCGGATCGAGCGATCGTTCGGCAGCGCGATCGCGCCGATCGCATGGACGAAACCCTGGGCGCGCAGCGTGTCGATCAGCGCGCTGTAGAGCAGCCGCCCCACCCCCGACCCGCTCGACGTGTCGGTCAGATAGATCGAGGTCTCGCAGACATAGCGATAGGCCGGCCGGTCACGGAACTTGCTGGCATAGGCATAGCCGATCACCCCGGCATCGGGATCGTCCGCCGCGCCGGTGGTCGCCACGATCCACGGGTAGAGCCCGTCGCTCGACGCCATGCGCTTGCGCATCTCGGCCTTGTCGGGCGCCTCAATCTCGAAGCTCGCGGTGCCGGTCAGCACATGCGGCGCATAGATCGCGGCGATGGCGGCGGCATCCTCGGGCGCCGCAGCGCGGATACCGATCACAGGCCGAGCCGCGCAGCGATTGCGTCGAACAGCGTCTGGTCTTCCAGGCTTCCGGTCGCCGGCCCCATCGCGCTGCACTCGAGGCAGCGCGCCTGCACCGATCCGCCATGCGCCAGCCGCCGCGCGTCGCCCAGCGCCCGGGCGAACATCGCGCGCTGCTCGATCGCCACCCGCGCGAACATGTCCGGCCCCGCCGCCTCGTCGGTGCGGTCGCCGTCCTCGTCCTTGTCTTCGGTCAGGCTCTCGAACAGCTTGGCCCAGCTCGAAGGCTCCTTCTCGAGATACACGGCATGCACCTTGGCCGGATCGAGCTTGGCCCGGCGTGCCGCCTCGGCAATCGCGTCGTCGATCCCGCCGAACCGGTCGACCAGCCCGAGCTGGTGCGCGGTGCCGCCGATCCAGACGCGGCCCTGCGCGATCTCGTTGACGCGCTCGGGCGTCAGCTTGCGCGCGGCCGAGACGACGCCGATGAAGCGCGCATAACCCGCCTCGATCGCCGATTGGAGCAGGCGGTCGGTCTCGGCATTGGTACCGCCATAAATGTCGGGCTGGCCGCTGAGAGGCGTGGTCTTCACCCCGTCCGCGCCCACGCCGATCTTGGCGAGCGTCTTCTCGAAAGTCGGGATCACACCGAAGATGCCGATCGATCCGGTGATCGTGTTGGGCTCGGCGAAGATCGTGTCTCCGCCGGTCGACACCCAATAGCCGCCGCTGGCCGCCAGGCTGCCCATCGAGACCACCACCGGCAGCCCCTGCGCCTTGGCCTGCAGGATCGCCTGGCGGATCTGCTCCGAAGCGAGCGCCGAGCCGCCCGGCGAGTCGACGCGCACCACCAGCGCCTTGAGGTTCTTGGTCGCCAGCCCCTTGAGCAGCAGCGCGCTCACGCTGTCGCCGGCTGCCTTGCCCGGGCCCGCCTTGCCGTCGATGATCTCGCCGGCGATCGTGATCACCCCGATCGCGTCGCCGCCGGTCGGCAGCGGGTTGGCGGCGATGAAGTCGTCAAGCTTGATCCGGTTGAACGTGCCGACGGGCTTGCCGCTCGGCGCACCGGCGATCTCGGCAACGCGCTTGCTGAACGCCATGCGGTCACCCAGCTTGTCGACGATGCCCAGCGCCAGGTTCGACTTGGCAATGTCGCCATTTGCCGCGACCACGGTGTCGGCGGGCTTGGCGAGATAATCGGCCAGCTTCGCCTTGGGCCGTGCCTTGGCGATTTCCGCCTGCCACTGCGCCCAGATCGGCTGGTAGATCGCCAGCTCGGCTTCCTTGGCCTCGGGCGACATGTCGTTGCGCATATAGGGCTCGACCGCCGACTTGAACTTGCCGACGCGGTAGATGTGCGCAGTCACGCCCAGCTTGTCCATCAGACCCTTGTAATAGAGCCGGGTGCCGCCCGGTCCGGCGAACATCGCGCCGCCCAGCGGGTTCACCCAGATTTCGCTGGCATTGGCGGCCAGTGCATAGCTGTCATCGGTATAGGCGGTGGCGTAGGCGAGCACCGGCTTGCCGCCCGCGCGCACGCGGCCCACGGCAGCTGCAACTTCGCTGATCGCCGCCGGATAGCCGCCCATGAAGCGGTCGAGATCGAGCACCACGGCCTTCACATGACTGTCGGTCTTCGCCGCGTCGAGCGCGCGCACCACGTCGCGGAGCCGCTGCTGCTTGACGGCGCTGCCGCCGCCCAGCTTGCTCCACGGATCGACTTCCTCGGGCTGTTCGACCAGCGTGCCGTCGAGCGCCACCACCAGCGCGCCGTCGCGAATCGCCGCCGGATTGGGCTTGGCCGAGAGCGCGGCGAACAGCATCGTGAAGAACAGCAGCATGAAAACCAGGACCAGAAAGTCCTTGATCCCGACCAGGATCATCCAGGCGCCTTTGACAAGCTTCACTTCGCCGCTCTCCTATGGAAATGCGAATTCGGGCTACTAGATATGCCGCATGGAGTAAACGCCCGTATTAGCGGCACAATACAGCTCCGGGACGGACTTTGAAAATTCCGTTCGGACTCCCCGTTGACGCAGCCACGGGCCATACGCATATGCCGCTCCGTTAGCAGTCGGTGAGTCCGAGTGCTAAAGCCATAGACACCATTGCAAAGAGGATTACTCGCAATGACCTTCCGTCCGTTGCACGACCGCGTGCTCGTTCGCCGCGTCGAAGCCGAGGCGAAGACCGCCGGCGGCATCATCATCCCGGACACCGCCCAGGAAAAGCCGCAGGAGGGCGAAGTCGTCTCCGTCGGTTCGGGCGCCAAGAACGAGAAGGGCGAAGTCACTCCGCTCGACGTCAAGGCCGGCGACCGCATCCTGTTCGGCAAATGGTCGGGCACCGAGGTCAAGGTCAACGGCGAGGACCTGCTGATCATGAAGGAAAGCGACATCCTCGGCATTCTCGGCTGAGACGCGCTTACCTGAGTCAACGGATTCAACATTTTCCCAGTTTTGAAAGGTCAGCCACATGGCAGCCAAGGACGTAAAATTCGGCCGTGACGCCCGCGAGCGCATTCTGCGCGGCGTCGACACCCTCGCCGATGCAGTCAAGGTCACGCTGGGCCCGAAGGGCCGCAACGTCGTGATCGAAAAGAGCTTCGGCGCTCCGCGCATCACCAAGGACGGCGTCACCGTCGCCAAGGAAATCGAACTCAAGGACAAGTTCGAGAACATGGGCGCGCAGATGATCCGTGAA
Source organism: Sphingomonas sp. R-74633 (assembly GCF_013416555.1). Lineage (GTDB taxonomy): Bacteria > Pseudomonadota > Alphaproteobacteria > Sphingomonadales > Sphingomonadaceae > Sphingomonas. The sequence goes on from NZ_JACCFG010000003.1 coordinate 57,182, forward strand.
GTCGCCTCGAAGGCGAACGACACGGCAGGCGACGGCACCACCACCGCCACCGTTCTGGCGCAGGCGATTGTCCGCGAGGGCATGAAGTCGGTCGCCGCCGGCATGAACCCGATGGACCTGAAGCGCGGCATCGATCTCGCCGTCCTCAAGGTCGTCGAGGACGTCAAGGCGCGCTCGAAGCCCGTCTCGGGCTCGTCGGAAGTTGCCCAGGTCGGCATCATCTCGGCGAACGGCGACAAGGAAGTCGGCGAGAAGATCGCCGAGGCGATGGACAAGGTCGGCAAGGAAGGCGTGATCACCGTCGAAGAGGCGAAGGGTCTCGATTTCGAGCTCGACGTCGTCGAGGGCATGCAGTTCGACCGCGGCTATCTGTCGCCCTACTTCATCACCAACCCGGAGAAGATGTCGGTCGAGCTCGCCGATCCGTACATCCTGATCCACGAGAAGAAGCTGTCGAACCTGCAGGCGATGCTCCCGATCCTGGAAGCCGTCGTCCAGTCGGGCCGTCCGCTGCTGATCATCGCCGAGGACATCGAAGGCGAGGCCCTGGCCACGCTCGTCGTCAACAAGCTCCGCGGCGGCCTCAAGGTCGCAGCCGTCAAGGCACCGGGCTTCGGCGATCGCCGCAAGGCGATGCTCGAGGACATCGCGATCCTGACCAAGGGCGAAGTCGTCTCGGAAGATCTCGGCATCAAGCTCGAGAGCGTTACCCTCGGCATGCTCGGCACCGCCAAGCGCGTCACGATCGACAAGGACAACACCACCATCGTCGATGGCGCCGGTGAAGCCGATGCGATCAAGGGCCGCACCGAAGCGATCCGCCAGCAGATCGAAGTCACCACCAGCGACTATGACCGTGAGAAGCTCCAGGAGCGTCTCGCCAAGCTCGCCGGCGGCGTGGCCGTGATCAAGGTCGGCGGTGCCACCGAGGTCGAGGTCAAGGAGCGCAAGGACCGCGTCGACGACGCGCTGCACGCAACCCGCGCAGCCGTTGAAGAAGGCATCGTCCCCGGCGGCGGCACGGCGCTGCTCTATGCCACCAAGGCCCTCGACGGCCTGAAGGGCGCGAATGACGACCAGACCCGCGGTATCGACATCATCCGCAAGGCGATCACCGCGCCGCTCAAGCAGATCGCGCAGAATGCCGGTCATGACGGCGCCGTTGTCGCGGGCAAGCTGATCGACGGCAACGACTCGTCGCTCGGCTTCAACGCCGCGACCGACGTGTACGAGAACCTGGTCACCGCCGGCGTGATCGACCCGACCAAGGTCGTCCGCACCGCGCTTCAGGATGCGGCCTCGGTCGCCGGTCTGCTCATCACCACCGAAGCGGCGGTGAGCGAGCTTCCGGAAGACAAGGCAGCCATGCCCCCGATGGGTGGCGGCATGGGTGGCATGGGCGGCATGGACTTCTAAGTCCGCGCACCTGCACGAAAAAGAAGGGCCGGGAGCGATCCCGGCCCTTTCTTTTTTTGCGGCAGATTGAAGCCAGTTCCCGTTGACCAGTTGGAAATCATCCGGAAATAACGTGCGACGGGTCGAAATAAAGGATGGGTCGCGTGTTCGGTTGGATTGGTGGGCGGGTGCGATGCATCGGCGGCAAGCATGAGCGTTCGGAAAAGCACGCGCAGCGCGTCGGCGAGGCCGAAAAATATATCAGCCGGTGCCGCTATTGCGGCATCCACATGACCCGCCGCGCCAAGCGGGACTGGATCGTCACGCCCAAGGGCGCCCGCTGAACTCGTCGCGATCGCCCGCCTAGGGCGACAATCGCGCTTCCCTCTACCCCGAAACCGCGACAGACTGGCGCATCCACAACAGCGCCGGGCCTACAGGCGCGTTCTCGGGGAATGAACTGATGACCGAAATCACTCGCCGCCAGGCTCTGGGCGTTGCCGCGCTCGCGCCGCTTGCCGCCGCGCTGCCCGCCTGGGCGCAGGAGACCAAGATGACCACCGCGATGTGGGACCTGACCGAGCTGTATCCGAACGACGCCGCCTGGGATGCCGCCCGCAAGCAGGCGCTCGCCGCCATCCCCGGCGTCGCCAAGTACAAGGGCCGGCTCGGCGAGAGCGCCGCTGTGCTGGCCGAAGCGATGGTCGCCCAGTCCGACCTCGGCCGCACGATCAGCCGCATCTACACCTATGCCAGCCTGAAGGGCGACGAGGATGTCCGCGTCTCCGCCTATCAGGAGAAGCTCGCCCAGGCCCGCGACCTCTACACTGCGTTCGGCGAAGCGACGTCCTGGGCCTCGCCCGAGCTGCTGACGCTGGGCAAGGCAAAGATCGACGCCTTCCTGGCCGCCAGCGAGACGCTGCGCACCCGCTTCGACTTCGCGCTCGCCGATACGCTGCGCCAGGCCGAGCACACGCTCAGCCCCGAAGGCGAATCGATCCTCGCCAGCGCCAGCTCGCCGCTCGGCGCGCCGGGCGAAATCTCCGGCCAACTGCGCTCGTCGGACATTCCCTGGCCGACGATCACGCTGTCAACCGGCAAGGCGGTCCGCCTCGATTCGCAGGGCTATTCGCTCAACCGCGACGCCCCCAACCGCGAGGACCGCAAGGCGGTGTTCAGCGCCTTCTGGACCGCGCACGGCAAATTCCAGAGCTCGTTCGGCGCGACCTATGGCGCCAAGGTGCGCGGCGACATCTTCTACGCCAAGGCGCGCAAATACCCGACCTCGCTGGCCCGTGCACTCTCGGGCAACAATGTGCCCGAGGCGGTGTATCGCACGCTGGTCGCCGAAGCGAACAAGGGCCTTCCCCAGCTCCACCGCTATTTCGAGCTGCGCCGCAAGATGCTCAAGCTGCCGGACATCGGCTATTACGACATCTATCCGTCGCTCGTGTCGATGGACCGCAGCTATACGCTCGACCAGATGCGCGCGACGACCCTGGAAGCAGTGAAGCCGCTCGGCCCCGACTATCAGGCGCGCATCGCCAAGGCGACCGCGGCCAAGTGGATGGATCCCTGGCCCCGCGAGGGCAAGCGCCCGGGCGCCTATATGAATCCCGGCGCGTTCGACGTGCACCCGTATCTGCTGCTCAACCTGAGCGACAAATATGACGGGATGAGCACCTATGCGCACGAATGGGGCCATGCGCTCCACTCGCTGCTCGCCAATTCGACCCAAGTCTACGACAAGGCCGACTACCCGATCTTCCTCGCCGAGATCGCGTCGACCTGCAACGAGCAGCTGCTCGTCGCCCATCTGCTCAAGAACGCCAAGACCAAGGAAGAGAAGCTCTTCTATCTCGGCCAGCAGATGGAGAATTATCGCGGCACCTTCTACCGCCAGACCATGTTCGCCGAGTTCGAGCTCAAGGCGCACGACATGGCGGAAGCGGGCGAAGGTCTGTCGGGCGCGCGCTTCACCAAGGTCTATGGCGAACTGCTGCGCACCTATCACGGGCCGAACATGATCCTCGAGCCCGAATATTCGAACGAGTGGGCCTATATCCCGCACTTCTACAACAGCTTCTACGTCTACCAATACGCCACCTGCATCTCGGCGGCGACCTTCTTCGCCCAGTCGATCCTCAAGGGCGGCGCAAAGGAGCGCGACAATTATCTGTCGGTGCTGAAGGCGGGCGGATCGGACTATCCGACCGAGATACTGAAGCGCGCCGGTCTCGATATGGCGAGCCCGGCCCCGTACCAGGCGCTCGTCGCCGACTTCAAGAATGTGCTCGACCAGGCCGAAGCGCTGATCGGCTGACCTCGTGTCCCTCTCCCGTTTTTTGGCGGGGGAGGGACTATCGGGCGCTCACCCGCCCAGCTGGTGCAACAGCCAGTCGTTGACGACCAGGTCGAGCACCAGATGCACCCGCGCCGTCTCGCCGCCATTCACCACGCTGTGCGGATCGGCGAGGCGCAGATACCAGGCCTCGCCCGGCGCCATCGTCACGCGTTTGCCGTTCAGCCGGAAATCGACGTCCGCATTGGTTACGATCGGCACATGGATCCGCGCGAAGCCATCGGCGACGTCGAGGTCCAGATCCTCATGCTCCTTGATCACCGACCCGGCAGCGAGCCGCATCAGCCGCACCGATCGCGCCGGGCATTCGAACGCGTCGATCACCGCCGATAGCGCCGGCATCTGCGCCCGCCACGGCGTATCGACGAAATCGACTTCGCCCGGCGCCGAATAGATCATCTGGATGGGATGCTTTGCGCTGGCGGAGGCACGCAGCGGCAGCACGCTCCAGTCGCCTTCGAAATTCTGCTTCACGAAATGCGTAGTGAAGTCCCCGCGTTCGAGCGCGGCGATGTCCGCGGCCAGCGGCGCGGGATCGAAGGCGAACGGCAGCCTTATCCGGTCGGGCAGCACCGATTGCACCTGCGCGGTCGCCATATTAGCCTCGGCCCCTTCCTTGCCTCCCGCGAGCCTATCCCACCCGCCCATGAATGCAACGTCGCCCCTTGCCGCCTTTCATGCCGCGCTGCTCGCCGATCCGGCGGCGGCACAACTTCTGGCCGAGCCGATCGAGACGCCGCGTTTCGCCAGGATGGCAATGGACTGGGCAAATGCGCGTGGGATCGCACTTACGCCCGCGATGCTCGACGATACGCCGCGGCCGGCGCCGCTGCTGCTCGACAGCTGCCCGCCCGCCGGCTGGCTGCCCGCAAAGCTGGGGCCGGACCTCACGATCGACTGGCTTCACTTCGCCGGGGTAGCGCCCAACCGTTCTTTCTTCGACATCTCGCTCACCGAAGCCGCCGCGCGCCCGCTCAATCGCGTGCTGCGGGTCCGCACCACGCTCGACACGCTGATCGACGCGCCGCGCGATCCCGGCTTCGCGCCCTCGGGGTTCGTCTTCCACATGTCGCGCTGCGGCTCGACGTTGGTTGCCCAGATGCTCGGCGCCGTGCCCGGCCATTTCGCGCTTTCGGAACCCCAGCTGCTCGACGGCCTGATCCGCGCGCCCTTCGACGATCCCGAACTTCAGGTCGAGGCACTGCGCGCGCTCGTCTATGCTTGGAGCCGCGGCGCCGACCGGCTGTTCGTCAAGCTCGACAGCTGGCACACACGCGCGCTGCCGCTGCTGCGCCGCGCCTTCCCGCAAGTGCCCTGGATCTTCCTCCACCGCGATCCGGTCGAGGTGCTGGTGTCGCACCGGCGCGAGCGCGGCTTCCAGACCGTGCCCGGCCTGATCCCGCTCGATTGGTTCGGCTTGGAACCCGACGACGCGACCCTACCCGAGGCAGAGTATATCGCGCGGGTGCTCGAGCGGATCTGCGAACCCGCCATCGCCCAGGCAGCCGACGGCGGGCTGCTCCTCGACTATACCGAGCTGCCCCAGGCCTTCTTCACGCGGATCCTGCCGCATTTCGGGCTGACGCCGACCCCGGACGAGCGCGCTACGATGGACGCGGCCGCCAGGCGGAATTCGAAGGAGCCCGATACCGGCTTCCAGCCCGACGGGGAGGCGAAGCAGCGCGAAGCCAGGCCGGACCAGCATGCCGCGGCGGCACGCGTCCGGGCCGCGCTCAGCCTTTCTTCTGCATCGCCTCGATGATCTTTTTCACTTCCTGACTGCGCCCGCGCGGCAGCACCAGGATGTCGTCTCCCGACGCGACCACAATCAGGTCCTCGACGCCGACCAGCGCCACCCGCTTGCCCGCTTCGGCGCGAACCAGGCAATTGGTCGATTCGATCACCACGGCGTCGCCGCGCACGACATTGCCGCCGGCATCGGCATGGCTGATCGCGTGGAGCGCGTCCCAGCTGCCGACATCGCTCCAGCCCATCGTAACCGGCACCACCGCGACGCGCGGCGCCTTTTCCATCACGGCATAGTCGATCGAGTCCGACGGGCTGGCGGCGAAACTATCGGCATCGGGCCAGATCCGGGCACCGTCACGCTTACCCTTCTCCATCGCCTGCTGCGCGGCATGGAGGATGTCGGGCGCATAGCTCGCCAGCGCGCCCAGAAACGCATCGGCCCGGAACAGGAAGATGCCGCCGTTCCAGGTGTGCCCGCCTGCCGCGAGCATCGCCTCGGCCGCCTCGCGCGGCGGCTTCTCGACGAAGCGCTCAACGCGGTGGACGCCCTCGGCCAGCGCCTCGCCTACCTTGAGCCAGCCATAGCCGGTCTCAGGCGAATCGGGGGTGATGCCGAAGGTGATCAGCCAGCCCTCCTGCACCAGAGGCAGTGCTGTCCGGATCGCGGCGTGGAACGCCTCGACATCGGTGATGACATGGTCCGAAGGCATCACCAGCAACGGCTCGGCGCCGCCGCCCGCCGCGATTGCGGCAAGCGCGATGGCCGGCGCCGTGTTGCGTCCGACAGGCTCGAGGATCAGCGCCTGCGCGCTGTTCTCGGCAGCGGCGAGCTGCTCCTCGACCATGTCCGCATGATGCCCGTTGGCGACGACGATCGAGCGGCCGAACTGCTCACCCGAAGCGCGCCGCGCGGTGAGCTGGAGCATCGTCTCTTCGGCGGTGAGCGACAGGAGCTGTTTGGGCTTTTCGGCGCGTGACATCGGCCACAGGCGCGTGCCCGACCCTCCCGAAAGGATGACAGGGACGATCGGCTGCGAATCCGGCATGAGCTTCGGACCTCCTGACTATATTGCAATGCGGCGAATTGCCCCGGCGGTCAAACACATGGATCGCGCCCGGGTTTCGGGCGGAAAACACATTTTTCCGTAAACTCGGCCTGACGCGGCATGTCGGATTTGTTTACACTTGCCTCGTACAGCAAGGCGCATGATCCGGCTGTTCAAGCATTACGTGCCCAACGCGGTGCTTCTGCTCGGCTTCCTCGACATCCTGCTGCTGGCAGTGTCGGGCGAGCTTGGCTGGATGCTGCGCGCCCATCAGCTTGGCATCGGCCTGCCGCCGATCCCGACGCGCTGGCCGCAGCTGGTCAGCTATGCCCTTTTCCTCGAAGTCGCGATGGTTGCCGTCGGCGTCTACGGTGCCGATGCGCTCCAGTCGCTGCGCTACGCCACCGCGCGGCTGATCGTATCGATCTCGCTCGGCGTGATCGGCCTCAGCGTCCTCTATTTCCTGATCCCCGAGATCGGCTTCTGGCGTTCGAACCTGCTCTACGCGATGGGCTGCTCGATCGCGTCGCTGATCGCGCTGCGCATCCTGCTCGGCAAGGCGCTGGGCAGCCAGGCATTCAAACGCCGCATCGTCGTGCTCGGCGCCGGCACCCGTGCCAAGCGTCTCAAGGACCTGTCCAAGACCCCCGGCGCCGGCTTCGTCGTGGTCGGCTATGTCGCGATGAGCGAAGTCGACCGCCAGATCCCCGAGGCGATCGCCCGCGACGCAATCTACAACCTTGCCGACCATGTCGTGGTGCTCAACGCCAGCGAAGTCGTCCTGGCATTGGAGGAGCGCCGCAACGCGTTGCCGCTTAAGGACCTACTGCGCATCAAGACCACCGGCGTGCACGTCAACGAAATCTCGACCTTCCTCGAGCGCGAGACCGGCCGCGTCGACCTCGACAGCGTCAACCCGAGCTGGCTGATCTTCTCCGACGGTTTCTCCTCGGGTCGCATGTTCTCGAGCATGTTCAAGCGGCTGTTCGATATCGGCGCCAGCGCGGTTCTGCTCGCGCTGATGCTGCCGATCATCCTGCTCACCGCCGTCGCCGTGAAGCTGGAGAGCAAGGGTCCGGCCTTTTACCGCCAGCGCCGTGTTGGCCTCTACGGCACGGGCTTCGACGTCATCAAACTCCGTTCGATGCGCCAGGACGCCGAAGTGAACGGCAAGGCCGTCTGGGCCGAGAAGGATGATCCGCGCATCACCCGCGTCGGCCGCTTCATCCGCAAGACCCGGATCGACGAGCTGCCCCAATGCTGGAGCGTGCTCAAGGGCGAGATGAGCTTTGTCGGCCCGCGCCCCGAACGTCCCCAGTTCGTCGAGGATCTCGAGACCAAGCTGCCTTATTATGCCGAGCGCCACATGGTGAAGCCCGGCATCACCGGTTGGGCGCAGATCAACTATCCCTATGGCGCCTCGATCGAGGACAGCCGCCAGAAGCTCGAATACGACCTTTATTACGCGAAGAATTATTCGCCCTTCCTCGACGTGCTGATCCTGCTCCAGACGATCCGCGTCGTGCTGTTTCCCGAAGGCGCGCGCTGATGGCAGCGTTGCTGCTCTGGCTGCACGCGCTCGCCGCACTGCTGTTCGGAGCGTTGGCGCTCTGGGCGTGGCGCACCGGCGTGACCGGGCTGCCGCGCCGCCCGCTCGCTTTCGCGCTTGCCGCGACTGCGCTCTGGGCGCTCGCCATTGCCGGGATCGGATCGACCGACATCGCCACCTGGTTTGCCGAGAGCCTGCGCAATCTCGCCTGGCTCGGCTTCATGCTGATGCTCCACCGTCGCGACGCGCAGACGCGCCCGCCGATCGCGCTGGGCACGGTCTATGGCGTCGTCGCGCTGGTGCAGATCGCCGCGCTCGTCCTCACGCTTATTTCCTATACCAACCCGGCCGAGATCGCCGCGCAGATCGCCAATGCCGCGGTGCTGTTGCGCATGCTGGTCGCGGTTGCCGCGCTGGTGCTCGTCCAGGCGCTCTGGTCGGCGCTAAGCCCCGCCGCGGGCGGGCCGCTGCGCACGCTGGTGCTGGCGCTCGCGGGCATCTGGTGCGCCGAATTCGCACTTTACGGCATCGCCTATCTCGCCGCGCAGTGGCGGTTCGAGCCGCTGGTAGTGCGCGGCATCGCTTATGTGGCGGTCGCGCTCGCGATCGGCGCCGCGCTCCAGCGCAAGGGCGACTGGAAGATCGAAGTGTCGCGCGCCGTCACCTATCAGTCGCTCTCGCTGGTCGCGATCGGTGCCTATTTCGCGCTGCTGGCGCTCGCCACATCGGCCATAGCCGCGGTGGGCGGCACCAATGCCCGCATTCTGCAGACCGCCTTCGTGCTCGGCTCCACCGCTGCGATCCTCACTTTGGTGGCGAACAGCTGGCTGCGCGCGTGGCTGAAGGTAAAGCTTGCCAAGCACCTCTTCCGCCACCGCTATGATTATCGCACTGAATGGATGCGCTTCACCGAGACGCTGGGCACGCCCCAAGGCGGCGCCGGGCTCGACGAGCGTATCGTCAAGGCCGTGGCCGATCTGACCGAGAGCCCGGCCGGCGTGCTGCTCGTGCCCGATGCGAGCGGGCTCGGCGTCGGCGCGAGCTGGAACTGGGACAGCGCGACGCTCCCCATCGCCAGCGATGAAGCGCTTGCCCGCCATCTCCACGATACCGGCCGCATCGTCGAACTCGACGCAGTGCGCCGCAAGGAAGACCATCTCGACGCGCCCGCGGTGCCGCAATGGATGCTCGATCTGCACACCGCCTGGGTGCTGGTGCCGCTGCCACATCACACCGAGCTGACCGGCGCGATCCTGCTCGCCCGCCCGCCGCTCGACCGCGCGCTCGACTGGGAGGATTTCGACCTGCTCAAGGTCGCCGGACGCCAGGCCGCATCCTATCTCGCCGAATCCCGCGCGCAGGACGCGCTGGCCGAGGCGCAGCGCTTCGACGAGTTCAACCGCCGCTTCGCCTTCATCCTTCACGACATCAAGAACCTGGTGAGCCAGCTGACCCTGACCGCCCGCAACGCCGAGCGCCACGCCGACAATCCCGAGTTCCGCGCCGACATGGTCGCGACGCTGCACAACAGCGCCGAGCGGATGAACGCGCTGCTCGCCCGTCTCTCGCAGAACCATCGCGGCCGCAGCGAAGCGCCGCACGCGATCGAGATCGTCGCCTTGATCGAGCGGGTAGCGGGGCAGCGCAAGGGCCAGCACCCGGTGGTCACCAGTGGCGTGCGCAGCGCCATCGCCCATGCCGATCCGGCCAGCCTCGAGCAGCTGCTCGGCCATCTCGTCCAGAACGCGATCGAGGCGAGCCCGACGCATGAGCCGGTCACCCTGTCGGTCTCGGCCGATGGCGAGCGTGTTGCGATCGACGTGATCGACCAGGGCATCGGCATGTCGCCGGCCTTCATCCGCGACAAGCTGTTCAAGCCGTTCGTCTCGTCGAAGGACGGCGGCTTCGGCATCGGCGCGTTCGAGGCGCGCCAGCTCGCCCATGCCATGGAGGGCCGCATCGAAGTCACCTCGCGCGAAGGCAAGGGCACGCGCTTCCGCGTGATCCTCAAGGCCGCGCACCCCGCCGATCTCGGCGCGCCGAACGACAATTGGGGGCACGCCGCATGAGCTCCGCAGCACCGCTTCCCAAGGACCTGCCGACGCTGCTTATCGTCGAGGACGATGCCGGGCTTCAGCGGCAATTGCGCTGGGCCTATGACGGCTATGAGATCTTCACCGCCTCCACCCGCGAGGAAGCGATCACCGTGCTGCGCGCCGAGGAGCCGCCGGTGGTCACGCTCGATCTCGGCCTGCCGCCCGATCCCGACGGCACCACCGAAGGCTTTGCGACGCTCGAGACGATCCTGTCGCTGCGCCCCGATACCAAGGTGATCGTCGCCTCCGGCCACGGCGCGCATGAATCGATGCTGCGCGCGATCGCGCTCGGCGCCTGGGACTTCTACCAGAAGCCGATCGACATCGACGCGCTTGGCCTGATCGTCGCCCGCGCCTTCCACGTCCACGCGCTCGAGGCGGAGAACCGCCGGCTCGCCGAGCGGGTCGAGGCCGGCGCGGTGCTCGGCGGCATGCTCACCGGCGCCCCCGAGATGCTCAAGGTCACTCGCACGATCGAGCGTGTCGCCAGCGCCGATGTCTCGGTAATGCTGCTCGGCGCCAGCGGCACCGGCAAGGAGCTGCTCGCCCGCGGGCTGCACGACAAGAGTGGGCGCAAGGGCCGCTTCGTCGCGATCAACTGCGCGGCGATCCCCGAGACCTTGCTCGAATCGGAGCTATTCGGCCACGAAAAGGGCGCCTTCACTGGCGCGGTGAAGACCACCGAGGGCAAGATCGAGCTCGCCCATGGTGGCACGCTGTTCCTCGACGAAATCGGTGACGTGCCGCTGCCGCTCCAGGTCAAGCTGCTGCGCTTCCTCCAGGAGCGCGTGATCGAGCGCGTCGGCGGGCGTCAGGCAATCCCGGTCGACACGCGCATCGTCTGCGCGACGCACCAGGACATCGACGCGATGGTCGCGGAAAACCGCTTCCGCGAGGATCTCTATTACCGCCTCGCGGAAATCGTCGTGCGCATCCCGAGCCTGGCCGAACGCCCCGGCGACGCAGGCCTGCTCGCGCGCCATTTCCTCCAGAAATACGCTGCGCAGATGAACACCACTGCGCGCAGCTTCGCCCCCGACGCGCTTGCCGCGATCGATGGCTGGGGCTGGCCGGGCAATGTCCGCGAGCTCGAGAACCGCGTGAAGCGCGCGGCGATCATGGCGGACGGCAAGCACGTCTCGGCCAGCGATCTCGACCTGGGCGCCCAGGCCGAGATCGAGCCGATCAACCTCAAGGCCGCGCGCGAGCTCGCCGATCGCAAGGCGATCCGTCACGCGCTCGCCCGTGCCGAAGGCAATATCTCGGGCACCGCCCGCCTGCTCGGCATCAGCCGCCCCACCCTCTACGATCTGATGAAGGCCTATGACCTCCAGCCGTAAGCGCTCCCGTTCGAAATCCTCGGGCTTCGGCCTGCGTGGACTGCTGGTGATCGGCGGCGCGCTCGCGGTGCTGTGCATCGTGCTGATCGGCTGGTTCACGATGGCGCCCGGCAAGATGAGCAAGGCCGACGCCGCCGAGGCGACTACTCGCGCCGACGCTTTGCTCAAGGCCGACAACGCCACCGGCGCCCGCGACTTGGCCGCCGAGGCGGTGCGCGGTGATCCGGACAATGAAGATGCGCATATCGTCCTCGCCCGCGCCCTGCTCGCGCTCCATGAAGGCGTGGCAGCCGAAGGCGAGATCCAGCGCGCCGTCGATGCCGGCTATGATCCCAAGGCAGTGCCGCAGTGGCGCGCCGAGGCCTGGGCGCTCCAGGGCAAGACCGACAAGGCCCCCGCCGAAGCCGACAAGGCACCCGCCAAGCAGCATGTCTATGGCCTGCGCATCCGCGCCCGCGCACTCACCGCCGCGAGCGATTTCGCCGGTGCCCAGGCCGCGCTCGACGAAGCCCGCCACCTCGCGCCCGACGATGCCGGCGTGTGGACCGACACCGGCCGCTTCCGCTTTACTGCCGGCGACCTGCTCGGTGCCGCCGAAGCCTCGGACCGCGCGGTCAAGCTCGCCCCCGGCAGCGTCGACGCGCTGATCCTGCGCGGCGAAGTCGTGCGCAGCCAATATGGGCTGGTCGCCGCACTTCCCTGGTTCGAGCAGGCACTCAAGCGTGATCCCGCCCGCCACGACGCGCTGATCGAATACGCCGCGACCTTGGGCGATGCCGGCCGCACCGTCGATGCCGTCGCCGCCACGCGTCGTGCATTGGATGCCCGCCCGGGCAGCCCGCAGGCACTCTATCTCCAGGCCGTGATCGCCGCGCGCGCCGGCAATTTCGACCTGGCCCGCGCGATCCTCGACAAGGCCGGCGGCGCGATCAACGACCTGCCCGGCGTGATCCTTCTCGGCGGCACGCTCGACCTCGAAAAGGGCGATTATGAGCAGGCGATCGAGAAGCTGACCGACCTGGTCGGCATGCAGCCGATGAACATCACCGCGCGCAAGCTGCTCGCCGTCGCGCTGCTGCGCACCGATCGCGCGCGCAACGCGATCGACATGCTGCGCCCCGTCGTCGCCCGCGCCGATGCCGACAGCTATGCGTTGACCCTCGTCGCCCGCGGCTTCGAGCGGATCGGCGACCGCGACCAGGCATCGCGCTATCTCGACCGCGCTTCCGCTCCCGGGGTGGGAGTCTCGACGGCGTTCAGCGCCGATGACAGCACCGCCACCCTCGCCGCCGACGCCGCGCAGAAGCCCGGCGATCCCGACGCGATCGTCCCGCTGATCCGCGCGCTGGTCACCGGCGGCGACAAGGGCGCCGCGCTCGCCAAGGCGCAGGACATTGCGGCCAAGAACCCCGGCGCGCCCGGCGCGCAGCTCGTGCTCGGCGACATGCTGATGCTGCTAGGCCGCCCCGGCGAGGCCGTCGCGCCGTACCAGAAAGCCGCCGATCTGCGCTTCGACGAACCGACCATGCTCCGCCTGATCGAGGCGCTCGACCGGTCGGGCCGCCGCGAGGACGCGGCCAACGCGCTCGCGCTGTTCCTCTCGCAGAACCCCACCGACATCGCCGCCTTGCGCCTATCGGCCCACTGGCAGCTCGCCGCCGCCGACTATGACGCGGCAATTGACTCGCTCGAAGACATCCGCACGATGATCGGCGACGGCGACGCCGCGCTCAACGCCGAGCTTGCCGCCGCCTATACCGGCGCGGGCGAGACCGGCACCGCGGTCGATTTCGGCGAGGCCGCCTATGGCCTTTCCCCCGCCAACCCGGCGGTGGCCGACGCCTATGGCTGGGCGCTGTTCAAGGGCGGTGACAAGGAAGGCGCTCTCGAGCTGCTGCAAAAAGCGGTGATCCTCGCGCCGAAGCATCCGGGGCTGCGCTGGCACCTGGCGCAGGTCTATGCCGCGCTCGGCCGCAAGGCGGAGGCGAAGGTCCACGCCCAGGCGGCGCTCGCCGATCCGGGCTTCCCCGAGCGCGCCGAGGCGCAGGCGCTGGCGAACGGCTAGGGTTGCGCCGCCCCCGCTTCCCCCGCAATCTGGCCGCAACGAACCGCTCCTAGCGCGGCCGTGAAGCCAGACACGAAGGGGAGCCATGCGCAGCCTGTTGATGCCGCCATTCGCCGCGATCGCCTGCGTCGCACTGAGCGCAGCCGCCCCGGCCACGGTCGAAACCACCTATCGCGGCCATGTGATCGACTGGCAGGGCGAGATGCCCGCCGCCGACATCGTCAAGTCGATCGAGCAGCAGATCGATCTGGTCGAAGCGGTGCAGGTCTCGCCCGAAGTCATGGCCTTCTTCCGCGCCCAGCGGATCATCATCAACGAGGATCCCGAGGACATTTCCCGCGCCGGCCTGCGCACCTTTCTCGCGCGCCGCGTCCACCCCTCGGACAACCCGGTGCTGCTCCACGAGCTGATCCACCGCTGGACCTATGATCGCATTCCGGGCCGCGCGCAGAACCCCGAGCTGGTGCGCTTGTACGACGCAGCCAAGGCGAGCGGCGACTTCCCGGCCAAGGCCTATATGCTGACCAACCCGAACGAATTCCTCGCGATGACCGCGAGCACGGTGATCCATGGCCGCGCGGCGCGACCGCCCTTCACACGCGACAATGTCCGCAAGAAGCTGCCCGAGGTTTATGCCTTTGTCGTGCGCGAGTTCGGCTTCCACGAATGAACGACGCGCTTCTCTCCCGTATCGCCGACGCGCTCGATCGCCTCGCTCCGCCCCCACCCCCGCCGGCCGATCTCGAGGCGCATCCGGCCTATGTCTGGCGCGGGCACGGGCTGGCGCCGGCGCGCGTGTTCGATCCGCTACCAATCGACATCCTGCGCGGCGTCGACAGCCAGCGCGAGGCGCTGGTCGGCAACCTCACCCGCCTCTCCGAAGGCCATGCCGCGCAGGACGTGCTGCTATGGGGCGCGCGCGGCACCGGCAAGTCGGCGCTGGTGAAGAGCGCGGTCGCCGCGGTGCAGGCGCAGGGCGGACGCCTCGCCTTGGTCGAGGCGGTCACCACCCAGCTCGATACTTTGCCCGAGCTATTCGGCCTGCTCGGTACCACCGATCGCCCCTTCGCCGTCTTCCTCGACGATCTCGGCTTCGACGGTGTCGGCGATGCCCGGGCGTTGCGCTCGCTGCTCCAGGGCGGGGCGGAGGCGCGGCCGAACAATGCGCGGCTGCTTGTCACCTCAAACCGCCGCCACCTCGTCACGCGCGACATCGCCGAGCAGGCGAGCGCGATCAATCCGCGTGATTCGGCCGATGACGGGCTGGCGCTGGCCGATCGCTTCGGGCTCAGCCTCGGCTTCCACGTCGTCGACCAGGACACCTATGTCGACATCGTCCGCGCCTATGCCGAGGCGCATGGGCTGGACTTCGATCCCGTGGACGCAATCGGCTGGGCGACCCGGCGCGGCAGCCGTTCGGGGCGTGTCGCCTGGCAATATGTGGTTGATCTGGCAGGAAGATCGGGCCGAAACCTGTAAAAGCGCTAATCCAGGTTAAAAAGACCGGGTCGGATGCTTGACTCTCGGCGGCGGCCATTGCCTGCTCGGGGCATGGGGCGAATAGGCGAAACCGATCTTGCCGACCGGCTTGCGCCGAACGGCCGCGGCGCGCTCGCGGTGCAGCTGGGCTTCGGGCTGTTCGTGACCGGAATTGCGCTGGGGCTGCGCGCGGTGATCGACAGCATCTCGCCCGCCGCAGGCCCCTTCTCGCTCGGCTTCCCCGCGATCCTGCTTGCCACGCTGTTCGGCAGGTGGCGCGCCGGGCTGCTCGCCGGAATCCTCCTCCTGCTCCACAGCTGGTATTTCGTGCTGCCGGTGCAGCATAGCTTCCTGCTCAAGTCGACGGACGATGCCGGGCGGCTGATCCTTGCGGCAATCAACTATACCGCCGTGCTGGTCATCGCCGAGCTGTTCCGCCGCGCCGTGCGCCGCGCCGCTGCCGAGCGCGACCGCGAACTGGCCGAGCGCGACCTGTTCCTCGAGGAGTTTGACCACCGGGTGAAGAACAACTTCACTTTGGTCGCCGCCTTGCTCGACATGCAGCGCCGCCGCGCCAGGGAAGGCGAAACGACCGAGGCGCTGTCCACTGCGCTCAACCGGGTGGAGAGCATCGCCCGCGCGCACCGCCACCTCTATCGCGGCGACGCGGTCTCGCCCGGCGAAGTCGATATGGCGACCTATTTGGAGGAGCTGTGCGCCGCGCTGGCCGAGGCGCTGTTCCTGCGCGGCGCGATCACGCTCGATTGCACCTGCGACCATGCCGCGATCCCGCGCGACCGCGCCGTCTCGATCGGGCTGATCGTCAACGAGCTCGTCACCAACGCCGCCAAGCACGCCTTTGCCGGGCGCGAGGGCGGGCGGATCGAGGTGCGCTTCGCAAGCGCCACGCCCGGCTGGACGCTGATTGTGCGCGACGACGGCGTCGGCGTGCCCGAGGTGAAGCCGCGCGGCAAGGAGGGCGGGCTCGGCCAGCGGCTGATCGAAGGATTCGTCCGCCAGGCGCGCGGCACGGCAAGCACCGAGACCGGGCTCGACGGGACCTGCGTGACGGTGGCGCTGGAGGCTTAGCCCAGCGCCTCGACCATCTCCGCCAGCTCGAGCCAGCGCATCTCGGCGGTATCCTTCTCGTCGCGCAGCCTGGCGATTCCGTCCATCAGCGCCGCGAACTTCTTCGGATCCTTCACATACAGGTCCGGGTCGGCCAGCGTGGCTTCGTCCTTGGCGATCTGCCCCTCGATCTCCTCGATCCGCTTGGGCAGCAGATCATAGTCGCGCTGGTCCTTGTAACTGAGCTTGGTGACCTTCTTCGGCGCTTCCACCGCCGGTGCTGCCTTGGGGGCAGCCTTCTTCGCCTCGACCTTGGGCCGGCGCTTGGCTTCCCAATCGGCATAGCCGCCGACCACGACGTCGACCGTACCCGAACCGTCAAGCCCTAGCGTCACCGTCACCGTGCGATCGAGGAAGTCGCGGTCGTGGCTGACGATCAGCACCGTGCCTTCATAATCGGCGATCACTTCCTGCAGCAGGTCGAGCGTCTCGAGGTCGAGATCGTTGGTCGGCTCGTCGAGCACCAGCAGGTTCGAATGCCGGGCGAATTCGCGCGCCAGCAACAGTCGCGAGCGCTCGCCGCCCGACAGCGTGCCGATCTTCGCCTCGGCGATGCTCGGGTCGAACAGGAACTCCTTGAGATAGCCATGGACGTGCTTCTTGTTGCCCAGCACCTCGATCCAGTCGCCGCCGTCGGCCAGCACGTCGCGCACCGTCTTGGCGGGGTCCATCAGGCTGCGCTGCTGGTCGATGATCACGCCGTCGAGCGTCTTGGCGAGCTTCACGCTGCCCTCGTCGGGCTGGATCTCGCCGGTGAGCAGCTTGAGCAGCGTCGACTTGCCCGCGCCATTCGCGCCGACAATGCCGATCCGGTCGCCGCGCGTCACCCGGAAGGTCAGGTCCTTGATGATCGTGCGGTCGCCGAACTTCTTGGTGACGTGCTTGGCGTCGATCACCACCTTGGTGTTGGTGCTGTCCGCGGCAGTGACGAGATTAGCGGCGCCCTGTGGCCCCATCATCGCGGCGCGGGTGGCGCGCATTTCCTTCAGCTTCTCGAGCCGCCCCTGGTTGCGCCGCCGCCGCCCGGTGACGCCGCGCTGGAGCCAGTGCTCCTCGATCTTGAGCTTGGCATCGAGCCGCTGCGCGTTGCGCTCCTCCTCGGCATAGACCTGTTCGGTCCACGCCTCGAACCCGCCAAAGCCGATCTCGGCACGGCGGATCGAACCGCGGTCGAGCCACAGCGTCGAGCGGGTCAGCCGCGTGAGAAACGTACGGTCGTGGCTGATCACGATGAACGCGCCGGAGAAGCGGCTCAGCCAGTCCTCGAGCCACTCGATAGCGGCGAGGTCGAGATGGTTGGTCGGCTCGTCGAGCAGCAGCACATCGGGGTTCTGCGCCAGCGCACGCGCGATCGCGGCACGGCGGCGCTCGCCGCCCGAGGCGGTGGCGGCCTCACGCGACAGGTCGATGCCGAGCTGGTCGGCAATCGCCTCGGCCTCGTAGCGCGGCGGCGCATCGTTGCCCGACAGGACATAGTCGAGCAGCGTCGCGCAGCCGAGCATCCGCGGCTCCTGCTCGAGCAGCACGACATGCGTGCCCGGAACGATCGTGCGGCGCCCTTCGTCGCTGTCGATCGTCCCGGCGATCAATTTGAGCAGCGTGGTCTTGCCCGCGCCGTTGCGGCCGATCAGCGCCAGCCGGTCGCGCTCGCCGATATAGAGGTCGAGCCCGCGGAACAGCCAGCCATGACCCTGGACGAGACCGAGATTTTCAAAAGCGAGAACAGGTGCAGCCATGCGCGCCACCTAGGGACCGATCCCGGCCCCGGCAAGTTTCCAGCAGGTTACAGCCGCCTGACGGGGACGTTCAGGGGCTATTCAATGCCCGGACCCTATGCCATCTGCCATGAAGATGCTGGTGACGCCCATCCTTTGCGCCTGTCTGGCGGCGTTCGCGCCTGCCGGAACTGCCGTTGCGCAACCGGACCGCCATCAGGACGCTCCCCGGCCCAAGTCACCGCCGCTCTCGGTCCGCGAGATCGAGCGCCGCGTCGTTCCGCGCGTGCCCGGGGCGCAATATCTCGGTTTCGACTATGATCCTGCGACGGAAGTTTACACGCTGAAGTTCCTGCGCAATGGATCGGTGATCTGGGTGGACGTCGATGGCCGCACCGGCAACATCGTCCGCAAAACGGGCAATTAGGGCCCGGCGAGGGGAAAGACATGCGACTTCTGATCGTCGAGGATGAGCCGAACCTGGGGCAGCAGCTCCGCAATGCGCTGGAAGGTGCAGGGTACGCCGTCGATCTTGCCACCGATGGCGAGGAGGGCCTCTATCTCGGCTCCAACGAGCAATATGACGCGATCATCCTCGATCTCGGCCTGCCCGAGATCGACGGGCTGACCGTGCTCGATCGCTGGCGCAAGGAAGGCAAGACCACCCCGGTGCTCGTGCTCACCGCGCGTGACAGCTGGTCGGACAAGGTCGCAGGCCTCGATGCCGGCGCCGACGACTATGTCGCCAAGCCGTTCCAGACCGAAGAGCTGATCGCCCGCCTGCGCGCGCTGATCCGTCGCGCCTCGGGCAACGCCTCGGCCGAGCTGATCGCGGGCGACATCCGCCTCGACACCCGCTCGGGCAAGGTCACCAAGGCCGGCGAGCCGGTGAAGCTCACCGCGCAGGAATATAAGCTCCTGTCCTACCTGCTCCATCACAAGGGCAAGGTCGTCAGCCGCACCGAGCTGATCGAGCATATCTACGATCAGGATTTCGATCGCGATTCGAACACGATCGAAGTCTTCGTCACCCGCATCCGCAAGAAGCTGGGCGCCGACGTGATCACCACCATCCGCGGCCTGGGCTACAGCCTGGAAGAGCCGGCCGACGCCTGAGGCAATGGCAACGCTCGCCCAGACTCTAGGCGGGCTGCGCCAACGCCTGTTCCCCACAAAGGCGGAGACGGCGGAAGCACTCGAGGCGGAATATGCCCGTCAGCTCGATCCGCCGCCGCGCCACTATACCCGCTCCACCGGGTCGGTCAGCCGGCGCATGCTGCTGGTCGCCACCGCCTGGATCATGCTGCTGCTCGTCGGCGGCGGGGTGGCACTCGATCGCGTGCTGGTCAGCACCGTCACCAAGAATTTCGACGACCAGCTCGACTATCTGATCAAGGCGATGATCTTCACTGCCGAGATCGATCCCAATGGCGAGGTGATGAACAATCGCGAGCTCGCCGATCAGCGCTTCCTCGAATATAATTCGGGCGCCTATTGGCAGATCAGCGGCACCGGCCACACGCCCTATATCTCGCGCTCGCTGTTCAACCGCTATCTGATCGCGAACCGCCAGCATCGCGACGACGATGTCCATGTCTATGACAGCCGCGAGATCCCCGACCAGGTGCTGCGCATCGCCGAGCGTGATGCCAAGCTGCCCGGCTCGGACGTCCGCTGGCGCTTCCAGGTCGCGATCAGCCGCGACACGCTCGACGCGCAGATCGCCACGCTGCGCCGCACGCTCGTGCGCAGCTTCGTGCTGCTCGGCCTGGGGCTCATCATCATGGTCGCACTGCAGACCTGGTTCGGCCTGTTGCCGCTGCGCCGCGTCCGCCAGGAGATTGCCCGGTTGCGCGCCGGCGAATCGACGCGCGTCGAAGGCAAGCTGCCCGCCGAAGTCGCGCCGCTGGTCGAGGAGCTGAACGCGCTGGTCGAGCATAATGACCGCCAGGCGGAGGAAGCGCGCCGCCACGCCGGCAACCTGGCGCACGCGCTCAAGACGCCGCTCAGCGTGATCATGAACGCCGCTGCCGCCGGCCAGGACGATCTCGACGCCGCGGTAATCCGCGAGGCGCGCACGATGCGCCGCCAGATCGACCACCACCTCGCCCGCGCCCGCGCCGTCGGCCGCCGCGGCTCGGCGCACAGCCGCGCGGCGGTATGGCCCTCGATCGAGGCAGTCGAGCGCGCCGTCGCGCGGCTCTATCCCAATGTCCGCATCGATATCGACGGCCAGAAGGACCTGGTTGCGCATATCGAGCGCCAGGATCTCGACGATCTGCTCGGCAACCTCGTCGAGAATGCCGCCAAGTACGGCGGCGGCAGTGTGTTCATCACCGCGCGCGTCGAGGCCGGCTTCGTCGAGGTGCTGGTCGAGGACGATGGCCGCGGTATCCCCGAGGCGGACCGTATCCGCATCTTCGATCGCGGCGTGCGGCTCGACAGCGGTAAGCCCGGCACCGGCCTGGGCCTCGCCATCGTGCGCGACGTCGCCGAGATCTATGACGGCACTGTCAGCCTCGAGGAGAGCGAGGACCTTGGCGGCCTGCTCGTCCGCCTGCGCCTCCCCGCGGCGAACTGAG
Organism: Sphingomonas sp. R-74633; assembly: GCF_013416555.1. GTDB lineage: Bacteria > Pseudomonadota > Alphaproteobacteria > Sphingomonadales > Sphingomonadaceae > Sphingomonas. The sequence continues at coordinate 77,688 of NZ_JACCFG010000003.1, forward strand.
TTAACCTGCAACAAACTGAAATTCTGATGCGATGAACGGGACGCAAACCGGGCATGAGCTCGCGGATTGCCCTCTTTTATCCGTCGGGTCGCGGGCGGCGCCGGTTCTGGGGCTGGCGTCGCCCATACTCCCGCACGTGGAACATTATCTTTCGTTTACAATATATTAGCTGATTTATGCTAAACTCCAATCGGGGATTGTAGACGCAAAGGGAACCGACATGACTTCCATTTCCTCGATGATGCCGCGGCCCGATCCGCGCGCGCAGATGGACGCCCGGATATCAGCGGCGGCATCGGCGGGCAGCATCAGCAGCGATGATCAGGATGCGCTGAGCTCCGCGCTCGACACGATCGATTCGAGCCTCGCCTCGGGCGACACGCGCGGCGGCAAGCCGGGCGACATGAAGGACAAGATCGACGGGCTGATCGACAAGCAGGTCGAAAGCGGCGCACTGACCGACGATCAGGCCGCCGAGCTCAAGAGCTTCTTCGCCCAGGGTCCCGACGCCGCCGGCAAGCAGGACGGCGATACGAGCGGGAGCGATGCCGCCCAGCCGGTGCAGGGCAGCCAGGGTCCACACCGCGCGCATGGCGGGCATCACGCCCCGCCGCCCGCCAATGATGCCGATTCCACCACCGACGACACGGCCGACACCGATACCCAGATCAGCGCCGCCGCGACGCGTCAGCTCGATGCGATGACGGCGTTCCTCGAGAAGCTGCGCAGCGCCGCGGCTTCGAACAGCGCCACCTATGGCAGCAATGCCGGCACGACCAGCAACGGCAGTTCGGCGACGGGCCTGGTGATCAACACCAACGCTTGATCCCTGCGCCTGGCGCCGGCGCGGCGCCGTTCCGGGGGGAACGGCGCCGCGTTAGCGTTACAGCCCGCGCATCGCCTCGGCGGCGAGGGTGAGGCTCTTCTTGCGTGCTTCGGGATCGAACATCGCGCTGGTGAGCATCAGCTCGTCGGCGCCGGTGCGCGCAATGAAGGCGGCAAGCTGGGCGCGAATCTTCTCGGGCCCGCCCACCGCGCTCGCCGAAAGCACCTGATCGAGCATCGCATTGCCGTGCCCGCCCAGGCTCTCGCGATAGCCTTTAACCGGCGGCGGCAGCTGGATGCCCTTGCCGGTAGTGCGGATCGCGACGAACGCCTGTTGCTGCGAGCTGGCGAGATATTCGGCCTCCGCATCGGTATCCGCGGCGAACACGTTGAAGCCCAGCATCAGATGCGGCTTGTCCAGCACGTCCGACGGGCGGAAATTACGGCGATAGACATCGATCGCCTCGTCGAGCAGCCCCGGCGCGAAATGCGAGGCAAAGGCATAGGGCAGCCCGAGCATCGCCGCGAGCTGCGCGCCGAACAGGCTCGATCCGAGGATCCACAGATCGACCTTCGCCCCTGCCCCCGGCGTCGCGCGGATGCCGGTGCGGCCGTCATCGGCGAAATAGCTCTGCAGCTCCGCCACATCGCGCGGAAACTCGTTGCCGTCGCTGTCCAGGCCCCGGCGGATCGCGGCGGAAACCCGCTGGTCCGATCCCGGCGCACGGCCCAGCCCCAGATCGACGCGGCCGGGGAACAGCGCGTCGAGCGTGCCGAACTGCTCGGCGACCTGCAGCGGCGAATGATTGGGCAGCATGATCCCGCCCGCGCCCACGCGAATCGTCGAGGTCGCCTGGCCGACATGCGCGATCACCACGGCGGTGGCGGCGCTGGCGATGCCCTCCATCCCGTGATGCTCGGCCACCCAATAGCGGGTGAAGCCAAGCCCCTCGACATGGGCAGCGAGATCGGCGGCGTTGGCGAGGGCTTGAGAAGCGTTCCCGCCCTGGATGATGGGAACGAGGTCGAGCAGCGAATAAGCGGTCATGGAGGGGCAGATGGGGAGGCCCCTTGCCGTCCGCCAGATAGTTTTCGTCGCGCCGGCGAAAGCCGCGACGAAGAAACAGTTGCTTGATACCCCGGCCGCCTCGGGCTAGCCGCCCGCCCATGAACCCAGCCCTGTCGCACGTCCGCAACTGGATCTTCGATCTGGACAACACGCTCTACCCGGTGAGCGCGAACCTGTTCGCGATGATCGATGCGCGGATCGGGCAGTATGTCCAGACGCTGCTCAACCTCAGCGCCGAGGAAGCGCATAAGGTCCAGAAGGGCTATTTCCACGCGCATGGCACCACGCTCGCCGGTCTGATGGCCGAGCACGGCACCGACCCGCACCATTATCTGGCCGACGTCCATGACGTCGACATGAGCGTGCTCGAAGTGAACGAGGCTCTGGTCGAGGCGCTGGCGAAGCTGCCCGGCCGCAAGCTGGTCTTCACCAATGGCGATGCGCCCTATGCGGCGAAGGTGCTCGACAAGCTCGGCCTCGGCGCGACCTTCGAGGCGATCCACGACGTCCACGCCACGGCGTACCGCCCCAAGCCCGACCCGCTCGCCTATCAGGGCCTGTGCGACGCCTATGGCCTCGATCCCAAAGAGAGCCTGTTCGTCGAGGACATGGCGCGCAACCTCGCGCCGGCCAAGGCGATCGGCATGACCACGGTGTGGATCGACAACGGCTCGGAGCAGGTGCCCGGCGACGCCGACCGCAGCTTCATCGACTATAGCATCACCGACCTCGGAGCCTGGCTCCACGACATCCTGGAGACTTCCGCATGACCGACCTGCAGACGACCATCGACGCCGCCTGGGAAGACCGCGCGAATCTGGGCTTCGGCACCGAAGGCGCCGTGCGCGAGGCAGTGGCCGAGGCACTGAACCTGCTCGACCGCGGCGCGGCGCGCGTCGCCGAGCCCGTCGACGGCGGCTGGCAGGTCAACCAGTGGCTGAAGAAGGCCGTGCTGCTCAGCTTCCGCCTCAATGACAATGTCGTGATGGAAGGCCCGGGCGGCGGCGCCTGGTTCGACAAGGTGCCCTCGAAGTTCGCCGGCTGGGGTGAGACCGCGTTCCGTGAGGCGGGCTTCCGCGCCGTGCCCGGCTCGATCGTCCGCCACGGTGCGCATATCAGCAAGGGCGCGGTGCTGATGCCGAGCTTCGTCAACATCGGCGCCTATGTCGGCGAAGGCACGATGGTCGACGGCTGGGCGACCGTCGGCAGCTGCGCGCAGATCGGCAAGAATGTCCATCTCTCGGGCGGCGTCGGCATCGGCGGCGTGCTCGAGCCGCTCCAGGCCGACCCCGTCATCATCGGCGACGGCGCGTTCATCGGCGCGCGCGCCGAAGTGGCCGAGGGCGTGCGCGTCGGCGAGGGCGCGGTGCTGTCGATGGGCGTCTATCTCGGCGCCTCGACCAAGATCATCGACCGCGCCACCGGCGAGGTCCATCGCGGCCATGTCCCGCCCTATTCGGTGGTCGTGCCCGGCACGATTCCGGGCGAGGCCGGCAAGCCGGGCCTCTACTGCGCCGTCATCGTCAAGACCGTCGACGCGCAGACCCGCTCGAAGACCGGGATCAACGAGCTGCTGCGCGACTAGGATAGTTTCCGTCGTTACGGCTTTTGTCGGGGCCGCGAGATAGCTAGGGAGGGGTCATGACCGAAAGCATGACCTATGGCCGCTATCTCGCGCTCGACCAGCTGCTCACCGCGCAGCATCCGCTGTCGGACCGGCATGACGAACTGCTGTTCATCATCATCCACCAGACCAAGGAGCTCTGGCTCAAGCAGATGATCGCCGAGCTGCGGACGGCGCTTGAGCTGGTCCGCGCCGACAAGCCCGTCGAGGCGTACAAGTCGCTCGCGCGGGTCAGCCGCATCCAGGCGGTGATGACGCTGAGCTGGGACGTGCTCGCGACGATGACGCCGAGCGATTACACCCGCTTCCGCGAAGTGCTGGGCTCAAGCTCGGGCTTCCAGTCGGACCAGTTCCGCGCGGTCGAGACGATGCTCGGCCTGCGCGGCGGCGGCGTGCCGGGGCCGCTCACCACCGAAATGGCGGTGCTGCCGAGCCTGTGGGACGAAGCCAATGCCGCGCTCGCCCGTGCCGGCTTCGCGGTCCCCGAAGAAGCGCTAAAGCGCGACTGGTCGGCACCTTATGTGCCGAGCAAGGCGGTCGAGGATGCCTGGGCCGAAGTCTATCGCGACACCGCGCGCTGGTGGGAACTCTACCAGCTCGCCGAGAAGCTCGTCGACATCGACGATGCGCTCGCCACCTGGCGGCACAAGCATGTCATCACCGTCAGCCGCGTCATCGGCATGAAGCCCGGTACCGGCGGCACCCCCGGCGTGCCCTATCTCGAATCGACGCTGTCCAAGCGCGCTTTCCCCGAATTGTGGACGCTGCGGACCCAGCTGTGACCAGCTACAAGCACCTCTTCCAGCGCGCGCTGGCCGCCGCCCCCGAGCGGCTGCACTTCGCCGCGCATTCGCACCACCTCTGGCCCGACGCCTCGTACATCGGCCAGATCGCCGCCTGGGAAGACGGAGTCCGACTCGCCGACCGCAAATGGGAGCGGGTGATGGGCGAGATCTGGCCCGCCGCGCAGCATCATGTCGTCGCCGAGCTCAGGCTCCCCGATCCCGACACGATCGTCTTCGCGCCCAACACGCACGAGCTGCTGCTCCGCATCGCCTCGGCGCGGCCCGGCCGCTTGCGCATCCTCGCCAGCGACGGCGAGTTCCACAGCTTCCGCCGCCAGTCGATGCGCTGGGAGGAAGCGGGCAGCGCCAGCGTGGAACGCGTGCCGCTCGACCAGATCGTCGCCCGCGCCAAAGCGGGCGCGCACGACCTGATCTTCGTCAGCCAGGTCCAGTTCGGCACCGGCCATGTGTTTGACCAGATCGCCGAGCTTGCTGCACTGGCCAGCCCCGAAGGCCCGTGGGTGGTGATCGACGGCTATCACGCCTTCATGGCGATGGAGACCGACCTGTCGGCAGTGGCGGACAAGGTCTTCTACCTCGCCGGCGGCTATAAATATGCGATGGCCGGCGAAGGCTGCGCGTTCCTCCACGCGCCCCCGGGCTTCGGCCCGCGCCCGGAGATCACCGGTTGGTACGCCGAGTTCGAGGACCTCGCGCTGCCACCCGGCAGCATCGGCTACGCCCCCGACGCGCGCCGCTTCCTCGGCGCGACCTTCGACCCTTCGGGCATCTACCGCTTCGTCGCGGTCCGCGACATGCTGCGCGAGGAGGGGCTGACCACCGCGACCATCGCCGCCCATGTCGACACCCTGCGCGCGCAACTGCTCGCCGCGCTTCCGATCCCCGCCGAGCTGCTCAACCCGAACAGCCCCGCCCGCTTCCTCGCGCTCCGCTCGCCCAACGCCCGGCGCTGGAAGGCCGAGCTCGAGGCCGAGGATGTGATCACCGATGTCCGCGGCGATGTGCTCCGCATCGGCTTCGGCCTCTATCAGGACGCCCGCGACGTGCGGCAGCTGATCGAGGCGCTCTCCTATCTGCGCTAGAAAAAGCGGCCGGGCGGCAATGCGCCAGCGCACCCGGCCGTAAGGAAACTCAGCGCCGGGCGAACTGCACCTGCAGCTGGCGCGCGACGTCGCGCTGGACCTTGGCCCGGCAGCTCTTGACCGTATCGAGCTCGTCCGCAGCCACATTCGAATAGGAGCCGCAGACCTGTTCGGTCGCAGCGGCCAAGCGGCGGTTGAGCGCGTTGCGGCCGGCATCGGTCTTCAGATCGAGATCGGTGTGGCTGACGAAGACAGTCCGCTCCTCGGCCAGGGCCGGGGTGGCGATCAGGGTGGCGGCCGCAAAAGCGGCGATGAACTTGGTCATGTCGTGGCTCCTTTCCGAGGAATTCCGGCACCGTGCCGGGATGCCCATTGATCGTCCGAACGCCGCCGGGCGGAGAGGATGAGGAACCGATGAAGAGCTGATGAAATGCCGATGATTCGCCGATAGGGTGGCGCCGGGAGCGATTTGCAGGGATGGGAGGGCCGTGGAGGGCCGCATCGATCTTGCGCATGAAGCGCCGTTTCAGCTGGGCACGCTCGAGGTGCGCCCGGCGCTTCGCCAGCTTGCCCGCATCGACGGCAGCGAAGAAGTGCTCGAGCCCCGCGTCATGCAGGTGCTCGTCGCGCTCGCCCGGGCCGACGGCGGCATCGTCAGCCGCGACGACCTGACGCGCAGCTGCTGGGAAGGCCGCGTCGTCGGCGAGGACGCGATCAACCGCGTCGTCTCGCGCCTGCGCCGCGCTGCCGAGGGGATCGGCCAGGGTGCCTTCCGGATCGAGACGATCACCAAGGTCGGCTACCGGCTGCTCCGCGAGGACCAGGCCGGCACGCCCGTTCCCGCGCCCGACAGTCCGCTCGCCAAAGCACAGGCCGAGGCACACCGCCTCCGCCTCGATCGCCGCGCGATGCTCGCCGGCGCAGGGCTCGCAGTCGTCACGGTGGGCGGCGGGCTCTATACCTGGCGCAATTTCGTCGCTTCGGACCCCGCCCGCACCGACAAGCCGCCCGCCGACGTCGCGCCACTAATGATCCAGGCACAGATGGCGATGACGCAGGGCACGGTCGAAGGCGGCAACCAGGCGATCGGGCTGCTGCGCCGCGTGGTGAGCCTGCGCCCCGATTATGCCGATGGCTGGGGATTGCTGGCGCTGTCCTATTCGGCGGCAGCGGTCGGCCGGCCGCAGCAATATGAGGCGGACATGCGCGCCCGCGCCGCCGAGGCGCGCCGCCGCGCCCTCGCGCTCGATCCGGGCAATGCCTATGCCCGCGCCGCCGACGGGCTGAACAAGCCGGTGCTCGGCAACTGGACGATCGCGGAACGCGGTCTGCGCACCAGCCTCGCCAGCCATCCGCATAACGACATGCTGATCAGCTCGCTGGCCGGCGTGATGCTCGGCGTCGGCCGCTGCGCCGAGTCCGCCAATCTGATCGACGGGATCTGGAAACGTAACCCGCCCAATCCCGGGCTCGCCTATACGCATGTCCAGACGTTGTGGGCGGCGGGCCGTCCCGATGAGGCCGACAAGGCAATGGACGACGCTGTGGCGCTGTTCCCCACCCATTTCGCGGTGTGGTTCACGCGTTTCTATCTGCTGATGTACACCGGCCGTGTTCGCGAGGCGATCGCACTCGGCGAGAATCACGGCACGCGCCCCACCGGCATTCCCGAGTGGAATTTCGAGCAGGTGCTGGTCGTCGCCCGCGCGATGCTGAGCCGGGCGCCGCGCGATATCGACGCCGCGGTGGCGATCTCGCTCGAAGGCGCGCATCGCGGCGCCGGCTTTGCCGAGAACGGGATGCAGTTCCTTGCCGCGCTGGGGCGCGTGGACGAAGCCTTCGCGGTCGCCGACGCCTATTATTTCGCGCGCGGCTTCGATCCGGGCGAACTGCGCTTCTCGACCGAGCAGGGCACCTACACGCGGCGCAACGCCCGGCGGACGCACATGCTGTTCCTGCCGCCGACCGCGCCGATGCGCGCCGATCCGCGGTTTGCGCGCCTCGCCGGCGAGCTCGGGCTGGTTCAATATTGGAAGGATGCGGGCGTCCGGCCCGACTATCAGGCGACCGGCTGAATCCCCAGCCGCGGGATCTCGATCGCCGGGCAGCGGTCCATCACCACCTTGAGCCCCGCCGCCTCGGCGCGTGCCGCAGCCTCTTCGTTGATCACGCCGAGCTGCATCCACACCGCCTTGGCGCCTGCGGCGATCGCCGCATCCACCGCCTCGCCCGCGGCTTGGGGCCGGCGGAAGATGTCGACCATGTCTACGGCCATGCCGATCTGGCTGAGCTCGCGGAACACGAACTCGCCGTGCACATGCTCGCCGGTGATCTGCGGGTTGACCGGGATCACCCGGTATCCCTGCCGCTGCAGGAACTCCATCACGCCGTAGCTCGGCCGGTCGGGCCGGTCGGACGCGCCGACCAATGCAATGGTGCGCACGCTCTCGAGCAGCGCCTTGATGTCCTCGTCCTTCGTCAAAGGCATGCCAACCTCCATTCGTCATCCCGGCGAAAGCCGGGATCTCGTGCGGCTCTTGTCCCGCCATCGCCTGAGATCCCGGCTTTTGCCGGGATGACGGCTATTTGAGCCAGTCGTCCACTTGCTTCGCCAATCCGGCAAACAATTCCGCCGCGGGCCCGTTCCCCGCCGCCGGCGGCTCGCCCGCATCGGAGGCCGCCCGAATCGCCATCTCCAGCGGCACGCGGCCGAGGAAGGGGATCCCCAGCTTCGCCGCCGCCGCCTCGGCGCCGCCCGCGCCGAACGGATCGGAGACCTCGCCGCAATGCGGGCAGGCATAGCCCGACATATTCTCGATCAGCCCGATCACCGGAATGCCCGCCTTGTTGAACAGGTCGATCGCGCGCGTCGCGTCGATCAGCGCCAGGTCCTGCGGGGTCGAGACGATCACTGCACCCGCCGGCTTGTGCTTCTGGATCATGGTGAGCTGTACGTCGCCCGTGCCCGGCGGCAGATCGAGCACCAGCAGCTCGGCATCGCCCCAATCGGCATCGACCAGCTGGCCGAGCGCGCCGCCCGCCATCGGCCCGCGCCAAGCGATCGCCTGCCCCTCGGCGACGAGCCCGCCCATCGAGAGCATCGGCACGCCGAACGTCGTCGCCACCGGCAGCAGCGTCTTCTCGCGCGCCTGCGGCCTTATGCCCTCGACGCCCAGCAATCGCGGCTGCGACGGGCCGTAGATATCGGCATCGACCAGCCCGACCTTGCGCCCGGCCTTATGCAGCGCGATCGCCAGATTGGCCGCGATCGTCGACTTGCCCACGCCGCCCTTGCCGCTCGCCACGGCGATCAGCTTGCGGGTGCGGCGCTCGCTGGTCATCAGCACGCGCACTTCCTCGATTCCGGGCACCGCACCGGCGGCGGCGCGAATATCGGCCTCCAGCTCCTCGCGGGTGGTTTCGGCCAGGCCGGTCACGTCCAGGACGATATTGGCGCGCTTGCCCTCGATACGGGCAGTGGCGCGGCCGGCTGCGATGGGGGCGAGCGCGGCTTGCAGGGCTTCACTATCGGTCATCGCGTGGCAGATAGGCGCACAATCGCCGCGCGCCACTGTAAATCCGCGCGCGCCTGCTTATAAAGGCTGGATGGCAAACCTGATGAGCTGGCTGAGCAAAGCCGGTAACTGGCACAACGAGGCTCCGAAGAGCCCCTGGGGCTCTGGCGGCAGCGGAGACAATGGCGGCTCCGGAAACGGCGGCTCCGGCGACGGCAAGGGCGGTTCCGGGGGCGGCCCGCGCAATCCCTGGTCCTTCCCGCCCGAGGGGCGTCGCCCCCGCGGCGGTGGCGGTGGCAGTGGTGGTAGCGGCTCCGGCGGTGGCGGGGGTCCGTTCGAGGACCTGTTCCGACGCATGGGCGGCGGCGGTCTGCCGGTGCCTCCGGGCGGCACGCGGCTGTGGTCGCTGGTCGTGGTCGGCCTGCTGCTCGTCTGGGTGATCTTCACCAGCTTCCACACGATCGGCACGCGCGAGCGCGGCGTGGTCACGACGCTCGGCCGCTATTCGGGCACGCTCAGCCCGGGCGTCCAGTTCACCCTGCCGGCGCCGTTCCAGCTCGTCGAGATCGTCGATGTCGGCTCGGTCAACACCGAGAAATTCCCCGAGAGCGGCCCGAACCTGATGCTCACCGGCGATCAGAACATCGTCGACCTCGCTTATTCGGTGAACTGGTATATTTCCGACGCGACCGATTATTCCTTCCAGATCAAGGATCCGCGGGAAACGGTGAAGGACACCGCCGAGAGCGCGATGCGCGCGGTGATCGCCACCACCACGCTCACCGAGGCGATCGGCGAGGGCCAGGGCCGTATCTCGGCCGATGTCCAGGCCGCGATGCAGAAGATCCTCGACGAATATCATTCGGGCATCCGCATCCAGAGCGTCGCGCTGACCAAGGCGAGCGCGCCCGAGCAGGTCGATGACGCGTTCAAGGCGGTCCAGGCCGCGCAGCAGGGCGCATCGGCCGCGCGCAACAACGCCAATGGCTATGCCCAGCAGGTGATCGCTGTCGCAGAGGGCGAGGCTGCCGAGTTCGACAAGATCTACGAACAGTACAAGGCCGCCCCGCAAGTCACCCGCCGCCGTCTCTATTACGAGACGATGGAACAGGTGCTCGCAAAGACCAACAAGACCATTGTCGAGGCGCCCGGCGTCACCCCCTATCTGCCGCTGCCGGGGCTCCGCCCCGATGCGGGCAAGGCCCAGCAGGGAGACCAGAAATGACCTGGCTGCGCAGCCCCGTCGGCATCGCCGTCGGCGTCATCCTCGCGCTCATCGTGGTGATGAGCACCGTCGCCATCGTGCCCGAGACCAAGCAGGCCGTGATCCTGCGGCTCGAAAAACCCCACCGCGTCGTCAATGCCTGGCGCGCGGGCGAGCAATTCGGCCGCACTCATGCCGGGCCGATCCTGCGCATTCCGTTCTTCGACCGGATCGTCTGGGTCGACAAGCGCGTGCTCTCGGTCGATCTGCCCAATGAGCCAGTGCTCTCCACCGATCAGCTCCGCCTGCAGATCGATGCCTATGCGCGCTTCCGCGTCACCGATCCGCTCAAGATGGTCGTCACCATCGGTACCGAGGAGCGCGCCCGCGACCAGCTCCAGCCGCTGTTCCGCTCGGCACTGCGCAACGAGCTCGGCAAGCGCCCCTCGGCGATCCTGCTCAGCCCCGAGCGCGCCGAAGTGATGGACAATATCCAGAACTCGCTGCAGCAGCTGGCGTCGCAATATGGCGTGTCGATCGTCGATGTGCGGATCAAGCAGACCGAGTTGCCGACGGGCACGCCGCTCGACAGCGCGCTCGAGCGGATGCGCACCGCGCGTCTTCAGGAAGCCAAGACGATCGAGGCGCAGGGCGCAAAGGATGCCAAGATCATCAGCGCCACCGCGGATGCCAAGGCGGCGCAGATCTATGCCGAGGCATTCAGCAAGGACGCCGACTTCTATGATTTCTGGCGGGCGATGCGTTCGTACCGGCTGACCTTCACGAACACCGACCCGGCCAAGGGCGAAACGTCGATCATCCTCTCCCCGCAGAATTCCTATCTGAAGGAATTCATGGGGCAACGATGAGCCTTTCGATCCGTTCATATTCAATCGCCGTTCAGCATTTCGGCGCAAAGCTCATCGCCGAACGCTTTTTCTTCGTCTGAGAGGACACACTCATCGTGCGTTATGCCTACGCCCTCACTACCGCCCTTCTGCTGAGCGGCGCCGCCGCGACGCTGACGCTCAACCAGCCCGCCGGTGCGCAGACCGCGCAGAACGAGCCGGGGACGATCAACGCGTCCGCACCCAAGGCCGGCGCGCCGATGAGCTTCGCCGACATGGTCGCCAAGCTGCAGCCGGCGGTGGTCAACATCTCGACCACCCAGCGCGTGACGATGAACGCCAATCCCTTCGCGGGCACGCCGTTCGAGCAGTTCGGCGGCGGCAACCAGCCGGTCACACGCCAGGCCGAATCGCTCGGCTCGGGCTTCATCATCTCGGCCGACGGCTATGTCGTGACCAACAACCACGTCATCTCGGCGGGCGCCAAGGGCGCAACGGTCGAATCGATCACCGTCACCCTGCCCGACAAGCGCGAGTTCAAGGCCAAGCTGATCGGCAACGACGCGCAGTCGGATCTCGCCGTGCTCAAGATTGAGGGCGCCAACCTGCCCTTCGTCCGCTTCGGCGATTCGGGCGCGTCGCGCGTCGGCGACTGGGTCGTCGCGATCGGCAACCCGTTCGGCCTCGGCGGCTCGGTCACTGCCGGCATCATCTCGGCGGTGCACCGCGTCACCGGCCAGGGCGGCGCCTATGACCGCTTCATCCAGACCGACGCCTCGATCAACCGCGGCAATTCGGGCGGCCCGATGTTCGACCTCAACGGCAATGTGATCGGCATCAACTCGCAGATCCTGTCGCCCACCGGCGGCAATGTCGGCATCGGCTTCGCGATCCCCGCGGAAGAGGCCAAGCCGGTGATAGACACGCTGATGAAGGGCGGCAAGATCGCCCGCGGCTATCTCGGCATCGGCATGCAGGACCTTACCGACGACATCGCCGACGGCCTGGGCGTGCCCAAGGGCCGCGGCACCGTCGTCGCGCGCGTCGAGCCGAACCAGCCGGCGGAGAAGGCCGGGCTCAAGCAGGGCGACGTGATCGTCAAGGTCGACGGCAAGGACGTCACCCCCGATCAGACGTTGTCCTACCTCGTCGCGAACGTGAAGCCGGGCACCCGCATCCCGCTCGAGCTCTACCGTGACGGCAAGCCGATGACGCTGAGCCTCACCGTCGGCACCCGTCCGCCCGAAGAACAGCTCGCCCAGTTCGATCCGAACGACGAGAACTCGACCCCGGGCGACGGCGACACCGATTCGATGGCCGCGGCCTCGCTCGGCGTGCAGGTCACCCCGCTCACGCCGCAGATCGCGCAGAGCGTCGGCGTCAACCCGAACACCACCGGCGTGGTCGTGGTCCAGGCGAACCCGGCGAGCGATGCGGCGGGCAAGGGCCTGACCCGCGGCGACGTGATCACCACGGTCAACCGCGTCGCCGTCTCCAGCGCCGCCGATGTCGCCAAGCAGGTCGCGGCGGCCAAGGCTGCCGGCAAGACCAGCGTGCTGCTCTGGGTCCAGCGCCGCGCGCTCGGCCGCTTCGTCTCGGTCGGCATCAACTAAGAAACACGCCCCGCATCGGGCTGACGAATGCCCGTTTCTCCTCTATCCCGGTCTCCCAACAAGGAGTCGGACATGGCGGGAGAGACGGGCATTTTCGTTGGCGCAGGCACCGGCGGCGCCAATCCCCAATCGCTGGTATTGAAGCGCGCCAACCGCCACGGGCTGATCGCGGGCGCCACCGGCACCGGCAAGACCGTGACGATCCAGGGCATCATCGAAGGCCTGTCGAACGCCGGCGTCCCCTGTTTCGTCGCCGATGTGAAGGGCGACCTCTCCGGCCTCGCCATGGCCGGCTCGCCCACCGCCAGGACGCACGAGATCTTCGCCGCCCGCGCCGCCGAGATCGGCCTGACCGACTGGGCCTATGCCGACACGCCCGTGCAGTTCTGGGACCTCTACGGCGCGCAGGGCCACCCAATCCGCACCACCATCTCCGAAATGGGCCCGCTGCTCCTCGCCCGGCTGATGGACCTGAACGAAGTCCAGGAAGGCGTGCTCACCATCGCCTTCACCGTCGCCGACAAGGACGGGCTGCTGCTGCTCGACCTCGACGACCTCCAGTCGATGCTCGCCCACTGCGCCGAGCGCGCCGACGAGCTCACCGCCACCTATGGCAATGTCTCGAAGCAATCGGTCGGCGCGATCCAGCGCTCTTTGCTCCAGCTCCGCTCGCAGGGCGGCGCCAATTTCTTCGGCGAGCCCGCTTTGTCGATGGAAGACTTCCTCGGCACCGACGACAAGGGCCGCGGCGTCGTCAACATCCTTGCCGCCGACAAGCTGATGGCCAGCCCCAAGCTCTACGCCACCTTCCTGCTCTGGCTGCTCTCCGCCTTGTTCGAATCGCTTCCCGAAGTCGGCGATCCCGAAAAGCCGAAGCTCGCCTTCTTCTTCGACGAGGCGCATCTGCTGTTCGACGACGCGCCCAAGGCGTTGCTCGAGAAGATCGAGCAGGTCGTCCGCCTGATCCGCTCCAAGGGCGTCGGCGTCTATTTCATCACGCAGAACCCGATCGACGTGCCCGATACCGTCGCCGGCCAGCTCGGCAACCGCGTCCAGCACGCGCTGCGGGCCTTCACGCCCAAGGACCAGGCCGCGGTAAAGGCCGCCGCGACCACCTTCCGCGCCAATCCCGATGTCGATGTCGCCACCGTGATTACCGAACTCAAGGTCGGCGAAGCCTTGGTCTCGCTGCTCCAGGACGACGGCTCGCCCAGCCCCGTGCAGCGCAGCCTGATCCGCCCGCCCGCCACCCGCGTCGGCCCGGTCACGCCCGAGGAGCGCAAGATCCTGATCGAGACCGATGCGATCGGCGCCAAATACGACACGCTTGTCGACCGCGAATCGGCCGAGGAGCTGCTCGCCGCCAAGTCCGCCGAAGCCTCTGCCGCCGCCGCCGAGGCCAGCGCGAAGACCGAAGCCGACAAGGCCGCCGCCGCCCAAGCCAAGGAAGACGCGCGCCTCGCCAAGGAAGCCGAGCGCCAGCGCCTCGCCGAGCAGCGCGATTCCGATCGCCAGGCGCGCCTGGATGCCCAGGCCCAGCGCGCCGCCGAACGCGAGGCGGCAAACAACCCGTGGAACCGCGCGATCACCGGCGCCACCCGCTCCGCCTCCTCGGCGGCCGGCCGCGCCGTCGCCAACGAAGTGTCGAAGGCGATCTTCGGCAAGTCGAGCGGCGTCGGCGGCAGCCTGGTCGGCGGGCTAGTGCGTGGTGTCCTCGGGGGCCTGTTCAAGGGGCGGTGATGCCGCCGGCGGCGCCATCAGGAACTCCCGCCACAGCATCACCAGCACCGCCATCACGGCGGGGCCGATGAACAGGCCGAGCAGGCCGAGCGTCTCGACCCCGCCCAATATGCCGATCAGCACCCAGAGGAACGGCAACTGGGTCGCGCCGCCGATCATCGCCGGGCGGATGAAATGGTCGGCGACGAAGATGATCGCCGTGCCGATCGCCACCACCACGACCGCGCCGACCACCGATCCCTGCACGAGCAGCAACAGGGCGGCGATCGCGAAAATCACCGGCGCGCCGAACGGGATCATCGCCGCGATCGCGGTCGCCGCGCCGAGCAGCAGCGGGTGCGGCACGCCCGCGATCAGATAGACCAAAGCCATCAGTGCGCCCACTGCGAGCCCGACCAGCACCAGCCCGTCGATCGTGCCGCGCACCGAACGGATCGCCTGCGTCCCCACCCGTTCGCCGGTCGGTCCGAACAGCTTGAGCACCGCGCCGCGCCCCTGCGTCAGTAGCGCATCGCGGTCGCGCAGCACGAAGAACAGGGTCAGCAAGGTGAAGCCGAACACCACCGCGCGGTGCGCGACATTGGCGCCGATCGCGCGCGAATGCGTCAGCCATTCGCCGCCGCTGAGCAGGCGGAGCTGCTCGGCGGCATCCTCGGGCCGGGCGAGGTGCGTCTGCCACCAGTTGCGCACCGCCTCGCTGCCGAGCGGCAAATTCCCCACCCAGTCAGGCACCGGCACACCCTGCGCCTGCGCCATGGTGATCCAGCTGGTGATGTCATGCGCCTCGCGCAGCGCCTGGGTCACGCCGAAGCCCAGCGGCACCAGCACGATCAGCGCCGCAAGCGTAGTGATGATCAGCGGGATGACGATCCGGTGGGTGCCCTTCAGCCAGCCGCGCAGCTTCAGATGCAGCGGATCGACCGCGATCGTCAGCACCACCGCCCAGAGCAGTGCCGGCACGAAGCCATGCGCGATCCACAGGCCAATGAGCAACAGTGCGCCAACCAGCGCCAGGCGTGCCGCGCGCTGCGCGGTCTCGGTTCGGGTGATCATTGCGGGAGCGTAGCAGGCAGAACGACGACCTCAACTCCCCCCTTTTCGTCATCCCCAAAGCCGTTCCCCGGCGAAGGCCGGGGCCCAGGGTTTCTTATCCGCATCGCTCGTGACCCTGGGCCCCGGCTTTCGCCGGGGAGCAGATCACGCCATCCCCGCCGCAACGCCCTCCAGCCGCTCGAGGAACTTGCCCCAACCGAACTGCGCGCCGCCATAGTTGTTGTCGTTGGTGAAGCCCGTCTGCTCCATCCGCAGCCGCGTGCCGCCGGCCATCGGCTCGAGCGTCAGCGTCACTACCGATTCGAAGCGCGGCATCGCTTCCTCGCCGCCGCCGGTATCCCAGCTATAGGAGAGCTGCCGCCCCGGCTCGATCTCATGCACTTCGCAGTCGATCCGCCCGCTCCAGCCCGGAAAGGCCTGGCTCTGCAGGGTGAAGCGGTGCCCGGGCTCGAGCGCGAAGTCATTGGGCATCAGCCATTCGGCGATGAGATGCGGCTGGGTGACCGCGCGCCACAGCCGCTCGGGCGGATGCGGGAATTCGCGTTCCATCACCAGCGTGCGCGTCTCGGTCATTGATCCATCCTCTTCAGCAGATCCTCGAGCCGATCGAAGCTGTCGGCCCATAAAGTCTCGTGCAGCCGCATCCAGTCGAGCAACGGCGCCAGCCCCTTGGGGTTGGCGCGGTAATGCGTCTCGCGGCCCTGCGGCCGGTCGAGCACCAGCCCGGCGCCCTTCAGCACCGCAAGATGCTTCGACACCGCCGGCTGCGAGATCCCCGCCCCGTCGGTCAGCGCCCGCACCGTCAGCTCGGATCGCGCCAGCCGCTCGAACAGCGTCCGCCGCGTCGGATCGCCCAGCGCGCGGAACAGCGCATCGGCGGCAGAATGGGGGATCGGCTCCATCCCCCAATTCATAACCGATTAGTTATCATAAGCAACCCATGCGCAAAAAATGCTGTCCTACACGGCCCCGCAATGTCAGGCTCAAACGATGACCAACGCATTCCTTACCAAGCTCGCCGCCGCGCCAGCCCCTTCGCGCGCGGGCACGCCCGCGCGCGTGAGTGTCGTGACTTTCGTGACTTTCGGCGCGGAGATCTGAGGCGATGAGCACCCAACCCACCCGCCCAATGGCCGAGCTCACGCTGCGCGGCATCCTGCTCGGCGCGCTGATCACGATCCTGTTCACCGCGGCGAACGTCTATGCCGGGCTCAAGGTCGGCCTGACCTTCGCCACCTCGATCCCCGCCGCGGTCGTCTCGATGGCGATCCTCAAGGCGTTCAAGAGCGGCACAATCCTCGAGAACAACATCGTCCAGACGATCGCGTCCGCCGCCGGCACGCTCGCGGCGATCGTGTTCGTGCTGCCCGGCCTGATCATGGTCGGCTGGTGGTCGGGCTTCCCTTACTGGACCACGGTGGCGGTGTGCATCACCGGCGGCGTGCTCGGCGTGATGTTCTCGGTGCCGCTGCGCCGCGCACTCGTGACGGGCACCGACCTGCCCTATCCCGAAGGCGTCGCCGCCGCCGAAGTGCTCAAGGTCGGCTCGGGCTCGGGCACCGGCGACAAGGAAAATTCAGCCGGCCTGCGCACGCTCGTCATCGGCACGGTCTTCTCGGGCCTGTTCGCGCTACTCGCCAAGATGAAGCTTGTCGCCGAAGAGGCGGGCAAGAATTACGCGGTGGGCAGCACCGCCACCGGCTGGTCGACCAGCTGGTCGATGCTGCTGATCGGCGTCGGCCATCTCGTCGGCATCTCGGTCGGCGCCGCCATGTTCTTCGGCATGCTGATCTCGTGGACCGTGCTGGTGCCTTGGTTCGCCTCGGGCGGCGACATTTCCGCCGGCGTCGACGCGCTGGTCGGCGGCACCTTCCGCGGCCAGGTGCGCTTCATCGGCGCGGGCACGATCGGCGTGGCGGCGATCTGGTCGCTGCTCAAGATCATCGGCCCGATCCTTTCCGGCCTGCGCTCGGCGCTTGCCGCCTCGCGCGCGCGCCAGGCCGGCCAGGCGCTCGACATCACCGAGCGCGACATGCCGATCGGCATCGTCGCGTTGATCACGATCGCGACGCTGGTGCCGATTGCCTGGCTGCTCTGGAACTTCTCGGCCGGCGGCCCGGTCCATGATCACCCGCTCGCGGTGATCGGCGGCTCGCTCGGCTATATCCTGATCGTCGGCGTGCTGATCGCGGCGATCTGCGGCTATATGGCCGGCCTGATCGGCGCGTCGAACTCGCCGGTCTCGGGCGTCGGCATCCTCGCCGTGCTCGGCGCGTCGCTGCTGCTCGTCGCGGTGTTCGGGCATGAGGCCGATCCGGCGCGCACCAATGCGCTGATCGCCTATGCGCTGTTCACCACCGCGATCATCTTCTCGATCGCGACGATCTCGAATGACAATCTTCAGGACCTCAAGACCGGCCAGCTTGTCGGCGCGACGCCGTGGAAGCAGCAGCTGGCACTTGTGCTCGGCGTGGTGTTCGGCTCGCTCGCCATCCCCGTCGTGCTCGACTTGCTCAAGGACACGCTCGGCTTTGTCGGCATGCCCGGCGCCGGGCCGAACGCGCTGGCGGCGCCGCAGGCGGCGCTGATCTCGTCGATCGCCAAGGGCGTGCTCGGCGGCGATCTCGACTGGAATCTGATCGGCATCGGCGCGCTGATCGGCGTCGGCGTGATCGCGATCGACGAGCTGCTCGGCAAGACCGGCAAGATGCGGCTTCCTCCCCTTGCGGTGGGCATGGGCATCTATCTGCCGATGGGCCTCACGCTGCTGATCCCGGTCGGCGCGGTGATCGGCTATTTCTACGATCGCTGGGCGAAGAGGCAGGCCAATCCCGAATTCGCCGAGCGGATGGGCGTGCTCGCGGCGACGGGCCTGATCGTCGGCGAATCGCTGTTCGGCGTCGCCTATGCCGGCATCCTCGCCTGGGCCAACCGCCACTCGCCGATCCCGCCGAACGACGCGCCACTCGCGGTGATGGGCGCGAGCTTCGAGAGCATCGCGATGTGGGTCGCGCCTTTGCTGTTCTTCGGGCTGATCGCGCTGTCCTATGCGATGACCCGCAAGCTGGTCAGTGCGACGCCGACCGGCACAGGTCCGGAGACCGCCGCGGACGGCGAAGCGAATTATCGTTGAGCAGGAAGGTGGCGGGGAGCGCCCCGCCGCCTCTCACATCTGCGCGAGCAGCGTGCTGATCGGCACGAAGGCAAAGGCGACCGAGCTGTCCGCCACGCCGTACGGGATGAACAGCTTGTCGCCATGCTTGATGGCGCCGCAGGTGTAGACGACGTTGGGCACATAGCCCTCGCGGTCCTGGTCGGCGGCGGCGAGCAAAGGCTCGCTCGAGCGGGCGAGGACCTTGGACGGGTCGTTCTTGTCGAGCAAAGCCGCACCGATCGAATATTTGCGCATCGCGCCGACGCCGTGGGTGAGGATCAGCCAGCCTTCGTCGAGCTCGATCGGCGGGCCGCAATTGCCCATCTGGACGAGCTCCCAGGGGAATTTCGGCTTGATCAGCAGTTCGCCGCTGTCCCAATGGGTAATGTCGTCGGACGAATGGAGGAAGATGTTCTCGCCGTCCTGCCGGCCGAGCATCATGTATTTGCCGTTCACGGTGCGCGGGAACAGCGCCATGCCCTTGTTGCGGCTCGCACCGCCCGACATCGGCACCAGATCGAAGGTCCGCCAGTCGCGGGTGCGCAGCAGCTCGGACTGGATCACCGAGCCGTTATAGGCGGTGTAGGTGCCGATCCATTCTTCCTGCCCGTCCTCGTGGCGGAAATGGGTGATGCGCAGGTCCTCGAGGCCGTTCGACTGGGCCTTGGTGATCGGGAAGATCACCGTGCCCGACAGCGTCGAATCGCGGTGGCGATAGACGGTGACCGGCCCCTCGGGGATGTGCTCCTCATCCTCTTCCCGGGCATCCGCGGCGGTGGCGAAGGGCGGCTCGGGGGCGAGCGTCAGGTCGTTGCCGTCGGTGATGATGCCTTCGCGGAAGGCGACCGAGGAGATGTGCCCCTCACCCACCGCGCGCAGGCTCATCAGGATGCGCAGCGACCCCGGCGGCATGCCGGTCTGGTCGTAATGCGGCACCGCGCTCGGGTTCATCAGCGCGGCGGCGGCATAGCTGTATTCGTGGCAGAAATAGGCGCCGATCAGCTGGCGCTTCTCGTCGCCGATCTCGCTGCCATCGAGCCCGAGCATGCCCTCGATCTCGTCATAGCGCGTCATGAACACGCGGCGCGTCTGCCAGTGGCGCGCCTCGAAATCCTTGAGCACGATCTCGAGCTGTTGCCGCGCCTCGCCGGGCGACATCGCCAGGACTTCGCCGACCAGCCGCTCGGTGCGGCTCGGCGCCTGTCCGTTCGATGCCCAGGCGATATGGAACGGCCGTACCACCACACGGGACGGATCGGCCCGCAGGCGTAGTGCGTGATTGAAAGTATCGAGCATCCGGCTCCCAGCCATTGTCCCCGCGCCGGCGCGAAAGTCGTTACGCTACGGCGGCTCGCAACGGTGTTGCCACGTTTCCGGTCGCCTTTGAAAGAGCCGAAATCGCGCAATTGGCCAGTTGGAGCGCCAAAATGGACTCAGCGCCCTGGTTGCGGTTGAGCCCGTGCGGCATCAGCCCGTCGAAACAGCCGCCATCCTGCGCGCTAGCCAGCGGCAATTCGAGGTCGTTGCCGCCGAGATACCAGCGATAGGCGCGGGTCGCTTCCTCCATCCAGCGCTCGTCGCCGGTCGCCTGATGCGCGGCGGCACAAGCCTCCACCGTCGCCTGCGCCTCGAGCGGCTGCTGGTCGAACTGCATCGGCGCGGCATATTCGCGGCCGAAGCTTTCGGTGCCGACGGCGCGGAAGCGGCCCTCGGGCGAGGTCTGCTGCGCCACGATCCATTCGAGCGTCTCGAGCCCGACACTGGTGAACTCGCTCCGCCCAAGCGCCACGCCGGCGCGCAGCAGCGCCTCGGGCAACCGGGCATTGTCATAGGCGAGCACGATCTCGAACCAGCTCCACTCGGGCCGGCGGTTGCTGTCGAGCAGGTCGATCAGCTCCTCACCGAAGCGCGTCAGTATCTCGCGGCTGAGCGTGTGCCCCGGATGCGCATCGAGCATCGCTGCGGCGCCGAGCATCGCAAAGGCGCGTGCCCGCGGGCTGCCCAGTTCGAGCGCGATCGACGCCGTCGCGTCGAACAATGCCGAGGCCCAGTCGCGATGCTTGAGCGCCCTGGCGTCGCGCGCCGTCACACCGAGCGCCCAGAGCGCGCGGCCGTTCGAGTCCTCGGACCCGACATCCTCGCACCAGGTGCGGTCGAAGTTCATGAAGTTGCGGAAGCGGCGCAGGTCCTGGTTCCAGGCATATTGCACGAAGGCGGCATAGACGCTCGTCCACTTGTCGCGCAGCGTCTCGTCGAGATCCTCGATCTTCGACATCAGGATCAGCGCGCGGGCATTGTCGTCGATGCAATAGCCGTGGCGGCGATCGGGCACCGAATAGATCGAATGCTGGAGCATGCCGGTCGCGTCGCTCATCCGCTCGACCGCGGCGATGTCGGGCTTGAGCGGCGACAGTTCCTTGACCGGCCGGGCAAAGCGGCGCGGCTTGGTGGCGATGATACCGGTCAGCGCCGCCATCGCGGTCTCGGCAAGGCGCGGCCACAGCATCGTGCGACCGCGGGCATAGGCGCGCTCCGCCAGCGCGGTCCGCGCATCCTTGTCGCCGAGCAGCCGGCTGATCTCGCGGGCAAAGGCGGCGCTGTCATTGAACGGTACCAGCACACCGTGATCGTCGGCGAGGATCTCGGAGGCGTGGATGTACGGCGTCGACACCACCGGCTTGCCTACCGCCACGGCATAGGAAAGCGTGCCCGAGGTGATCTGCGCGGGGTTCGGATAGGGCGTCGCATAGACGTCGGCCGCCTGGAGGTAATCGAGCAGCTCGTCCTGCTCGACGAACCCGTCGACGAACGCGACGTTGTTGGGCACGCCCAGCTTTTCGGTGAGCGCCTTGAGCCGCTCGCGATAGGCCTCGCCCTCGCTCGCGACCAGATTGGGGTGCGTCGCGCCCAGGATCACATAAAGCGCATCGGGACGCTCGGCGGCGATCGCGGGCATCGCCTCGATCATCGTCTCGATGCCCTTGCTCGGCGCGAGCAGCCCGAAGGTGAGGATCACTTCGCGCCCCTGCCAGCCGAACAGCGGCTTATAGCCCTCGGGATCGGCGAAGGCGCGGTCGGGCACGCCGTGCGGGATCATCACGATCTTCTTGTCGTCCGCGCCGTGCACGCGCTTGAGCATCTCACGGCCCTTCTCGGCCATCACGATCACGCGCGAGGCGCGTCGCAGCAGCGCTTCCATCACGCGGCGCTGATCGGCATTGGGGTTTTCGAGCACAGTGTGCAGCGTCGCGATGACGGGAATCGTGATCCGGTCGAGCAACGCGATCAGATATTCGCCGGCCGGGCCGCCATAGATGCCGTACTCATGCTGGATCCACAGCGCCTGAGCGCCCGAAGCCTCGATCTCGCGGGCGGTATCGAGATAGGCGGCGTGGTCCTGTTCCGGGATCGCGCGGGTGACCGCCGCAGGATAGTCGTAGCGCCCGACATGGTCGTCCATCGCATAGACGTCGACGCGAAGATCCGGGTAGCGCTGCTTGAGCGCGGCATAGGTATCCGTGGTGTAGGTCGCGAGGCCGCATTTGCGCGGCAGGAAGTTACCGATCAGCGCTATGTGTTGGACGTTCGGGGCTTTCATGGCGCCGATCTTTCCTTTCGCTGCCGCAATACTCTATTGCGTGGGTGACTCCGCTCGTCTCTCCAAACTCACTGATTTCAATATGGTTTCATCATGGTGCAATGCAACATGATTCGACTCGGACGACTCGTTGTAAATCTGGCGTTCAGCCGCGCCCGCGATATCCCGCGACCCCCTGATCGGGTACCCAGACACCTTCGGGCGGCGCACCGGACTGCCAGAAGACGTCGATCGGGATGCCGCCGCGCGGATACCAATAGCCGCCGATCCGGAGCCATTCGGGCTGCATCTCGTCGAACAGCCGCTGGCCGATGCCAACCGTGCAATCCTCATGGAAGGCGCCGTGGTTGCGGAACGAACCGAGGAACAGCTTGAGCGACTTGGATTCGACGATCGTATCGCCCGGCACATAGTCGATCACCAGATGCGCGAAGTCCGGCTGGCCGGTGATCGGGCAGAGCGAGGTGAACTCAGGCGCCGCGAAGCGGATGAGGTAGCGCGTGCCCTTGCGGGGGTTGGGCACATAGTCGAGCTCAGCCTCTTCCGGTGTGGCGGGAAGGGTCGAGGTTTTTCCGAGATGCTTGGCGTCCATTCGCGCCATGTAGGCATTTGCGATGCGCTTTGCATCCTCCTAGGACACACAGCCATGGACGCGCTCGTAACGACCGATTGGCTCGCCGGCGCCGGGCACGTGCTCGTGCTCGACGCGACCTACACTTCGACGATCCCCGGATCGCCGCCGCGCGACCCGCGCGCCGAGTTCGAGGCCGAGCATATCGCCGGCGCGCGCTATCTCGATCTCGATTCGCTGGTCGATGACTCCAGCCCGCTCCCCTCGACCGTGCCGACCGTCGCGGTGATCGCCGAGCGACTGCGCCAATTGGGTGCGGATACCGAGACGCCGATCGTGCTCTACGACAATGGTCCTCACCACACCTCGTGCCGCGCATGGTGGGTGCTGCGGCTCGCCGGCGTCGATGTCGCGCTGCTCGATGGCGGCATGGCCAAGTGGAAGGCCGAAGGGCGCCTCTGCGACAATGGCCCGCACCAGGCCGAGCCGGGCAGCTTCGAACCGCGCGCGCCCAAGTCCCGCGTCCGCACGCTCGACCAGATGAAGGCCGAGACCGGCCAGATCGCCGATGCCCGATCCGCCGCGCGCTTCACCGGCGCGGAAGCCGACCCGCGCGCCGAAGTCGCCGCCGGCCATATCCCGGGCTCGCGCAGCGTTCCCTATCCGAAATTCTTCAACCCCGACGGCACCTGGAAGCACCCCGACCATATCCGCGCGGTGTTCGAGGAAAGCGGCATCGACCTCGGCCAGCCTTTGGTCACCACCTGCGGATCGGGCATCACCGCCGCGATCCTCGCGTTCGGCGCGCATCTGCTCGACAATGAAGCCGCGCTCTATGACGGCAGCTGGACCGAATGGGGTAGCCGTCCGGAGACCGCCAAGGCATTGGGCCCGGCATGAGCGATACTTCCGACAAGCCGAAGCAGGACAAGACCAGGGTCGTTACCGCGGGCCGGCGCAAGGAATGGACGCAGGGCATCGTCAACCCGCCGGTATGGCGCGCCTCGACGATCCTCTATGACAATGTCGCGCATCTGCGCGCGAGCGGCGCGGCGGACACGCACCATCGCCTGTTCTACGGTCGCCGCGGCACGCCGACCCAATGGTCGCTCGCCGATGCGCTGACCGAGCTCGAGCCGGGCGCCGAGGCGACCCTGCTCTACCCCTCGGGTGTCGCGGCGATCGCCACCACTTTGCTTGCCTTGCTGTCGCCCGGCGATCATCTGCTGATACCCGACAGCACCTATGACCCCACCCGCAACCTCGCCAATGGCATGCTCAAGCGGATGGGCATAGAGACGACCTATTACGACCCGCTGATCGGCGACGGCATCGCGGCACTGTGCCAGCCCAATACCAAGGTGATCTTCCTCGAAAGCCCGGGCAGCCTGACCTTCGAAGTGCAGGACGTGCCGGCGATCGTCGCGGTGGCGAAAGACCGCGGCATCGCCACCGTGCTCGACAATACCTGGGCGACGCCCCTGCTCTTCCCGGCGATCGAGCTTGGGATCGACTACACGATCCTCGCCGCAACCAAGTACATCGTCGGCCATTCCGACGTGATGCTGGGATCGGTCACCGCAGCTGAGGGCAAATATCAGGCGCTGCGCGCGGCGACCTATCAGCTCGGCCAGACCGCGAGCCCCGACGATGCCTGGCTCGGCGCCCGCGGCCTCCGGACAATGGCGATCCGCCTCGATCAGCATGGCCGCGCGGCGCTCAAGATCGCCGAATGGCTCAAGACCCGCCCCGAAGTGGCGCGGGTGCTTCACCCGGCGCTGCCCGATTGCCCGGGGCACGAGATCTTCCACCGCGACTTCAAGGGTCCCGCCGGCCTGTTCTCCTTCGTGCTCAACGGCGGCGACGAAAAGGCGCGCGCCGCGCTGATCGATGCGCTCGACTATTTCGGCATCGGCTATAGCTGGGGCGGGTTCGAGAGCCTGGCGATCCCGGTCGATCCCGAACGCTATCGTACCGCGACCAAATGGGAGGCCGAAGGCCCCGCCATTCGCCTCCAGATCGGGCTTGAGGATGCGGACGACCTGATCGCCGATCTCGAACGCGGTCTCGCCGCATTTCGGGAAGCACGGGGATGATGCAGCGTTTCGGTGACTGGCTGGCAGGGCACAACCTCCCCTCGCCGCCCGAGCTCACCGAAGCGGGCATCGCCGTCGCGCTCGCTGCCGTCGCCGTCGCGTTGGGCTGGCTGGCCGGGCGCAAGCTCGGCCCGCGCATCGCCGATTTCTGGATGCGCGACATCGAGCACGGCCAGCTGTTCAGTGGCCGGATCTGCGAGATCGTTCGCCACGGCACCACCGCGCTGCTGCTCGCCATCCTGCTCAACGCGTGGAACTGGCACCCGCTTTCCGAGCTGCTCCTCGGCTTCGTCACCGGCATCGCCGTCGCCCGCGTCACCGTGGCGATATTGCGCGGCCTCGGCATTCCCCGCTCGATCGCCTGGGCGGCGGGCACGCTCGCCTTCGCCGCGATCTTCAGCCACGCGATCGGCGGGTTCGAGGCGACGCGCCAGACGCTCGACCGCGTCGGCATCGAGATCGGCCAGCGCCGACTCACGCTACTCACCCTCGTCACGATCGGCCTGACGATCCTCGCGCTGATGGCCGGCGTGCGGCTGGTCAACCGGATCCTGGCGCAGTGGATCAAAGGCGTGCGCGGGTTCGATCCCACGCAGAAGCTGCTCTTCCAGAAGCTGGCGAGCATCGCCGCCGTGGTCGCCGCCTTTTTCATCGGCATCGACCTGCTCAAGATCGACCTGACCGCCTTCACCGTCTTTTCGGGCGCCTTCGGCCTCGCCATCGGCTTCGGCCTGCAGAAGACGATCGGCAATCTGATCGCCGGAATCATCCTGCTGATGGACCGCTCGATCAAGCCGGGCGACGTGATCGTGGTCGGGGACAGCTTCGGCTGGGTGAACAAGATCGGCGTCCGCGCGGTCAGCGTCGTCACGCGCGACGGCAAGGAGCATCTGATTCCGAACGAGAATCTGATGACGCAGGAGGTGGAGAACTGGTCCTACACCGATCGCAACGTCCGCGTGCGCATCCCCGTGACCGTCTCCTATGATTGCGATCTCAAGGTCGCGCAGGCGCTGATGCTGCGCGCCGCCAAGGAAAGCCCGCGCGCGCTCAACAACCCGCCGACCAATGTCCGCCTCTCGGCCTTTGGCGAGAATGGCGTCGAGCATGAGATCCTCACTTGGATCAGCGATCCCGAAAGCGGCGTCGGCAATGTGAAAAGCGACGTGCTCAACCGGCTGTGGCTGCTGTTCCAGGAGCACGGCATCACGCTGGCGGTGCCGCAGCGCGAAGTGCGCGTCACCCAGCGCGAACCGAAGCACGACTAGGCCGTGACGCTTGCAATGTTGGATTTCGTCTGTTTGGCTTTCGCGGTCGGATTTGCCGCCGATCGCTCTTTGAATCTGTTGGGAAAATAGGATCCCGCTCGCGCAAGAAAATTGCGAGATGCGCGCCGTTTGCCCGAACAGTGTCAAGCTAAGCGCCGCAAAAACCGGCTTTCAGCGTGTACTTCATGTTCTTTGCACGCCGCCATCGAGTCGCGCTGTAGGACGAGGCCATTGCCCTAAGCGGGGCGGACTCCCTATCTGGGGGCCGTGCCTGCCTCTCCCGTGACCGCCCGCATCGCCAACGGCGTCGCCTCGATCCTGCCAGGCGACTGGGATGCGTGCACCGATGGCCGCAATCCCTTTGTCAGCCACGCCTTCCTGTCGATCCTCGAGCGCTCCGGCTCGGTCAGTGCGCGCGCCGGCTGGCAGTCGCTGCCGATTGTGATCGACGATGCCGATGGCCGCCCCGCCGCGATCGCGCCTGCCTATGCCAAGAGCCACAGCCAGGGCGAATATGTCTTCGATCACGCCTGGGCCGATGCCTGGGAGCAGGCGGGCGGGCAATATTATCCCAAGCTCCAGGTCGCCGTACCCTTCACCCCCGTGCCCGGCCCGCGCCTGCTGCTGCGCGATGGCGCGACGGCGCCCGCGCTGATCGCCGGGATCGAGGCGGTGGCCGAGCAGAACCGGCTGTCCTCGGCGCACGTCACCTTCCTCGACGACCACCAGCTGTCCCTGTTCGAGCAGGCCGGCTGGCTGATCCGCGCCGGCACCCAGTTCCACTGGGCGAATGAAGGCTATGCGGCGTTCGACGAATTCCTCGGCGCGCTCGCCAGCCGCAAGCGCAAGGCGATCCGCAAGGAACGCGCCGCCGCGGTCGAGGGGCTGACGATCCGCCACCTGACCGGCAACGCGATCACCGAGGCGCATTGGGACGCCTTCTGGGCCTTCTACCAGGACACCGGCAGCCGCAAATGGGGCCGCCCCTATCTCAGCCGGCTGTTCTTCTCGCTGCTCGGGCAGGAAATGGCCGAGCAGGTGTTGCTGATCTTCGCCGAGCGCGACGGCGTGCCGATCGCCGGGGCGCTCAACCTGATCGGCGCCGATGCGCTTTATGGCCGCTATTGGGGCTGCACCGAGGAAGTGCCCTTCCTCCATTTCGAGCTCTGCTATTACCAGGCGATCGACGCCGCGATCGAACGGGGCCTCAAGCGTGTCGAGGCCGGCGCGCAGGGGGAACACAAGCTGGCGCGCGGCTATGCGCCGGTCACGACCTGGTCGGCGCACTATCTTCCCGATCCGGGCTTCCGCCGCGCCGTCGCCGACTATCTCGAGCGCGAGCGCGAGGCGGTCGCGCAGGAACAGGAATATCTCGGCGAGCTGACGCCCTTCCGCCGCGGCGGTTAGTGGTGGCGCCTGCGCTTGTGCTTCGTCGGGGTCGGTGACGGCGTCGGGCTCGGCGACGCAATCGGCACCGGCGATTCGATCGGCTCGGGCACCGGGCTCGCCTCGGGATCGGGCAGGCTCGAGCCACCCTGGTGCCCTTCGCGCAGGATGATGTCGCGCTCCCAGCGCGGGATCGGCAGCTCGCCCGGCTCGATCACCGGCGCCGGGACATTATGGTCGATCTTGAACAGCGCGCTCGCGCCGTCGCGCCATAGCGGGATCAGCCCCTGTTCGAAGCGCGGATTGTACGCCGGCGGCTCGATCATCCAGACATAGTCGAAGGCGTCGCGCGGGAAGCGCACGAGCGCCCAGGCAACCGGGCGCCAATATTCGCGCGGGCACTGCACGTCGGTGACGATCTGCGAGGGGTCGTGGGCGAAGCGCTTGGCGGCCTCGTAGCGCACGGTGAGCAGCTGGCCGCCAGCCATCGACCATTGATCGTTGGTATAGGCGAGCTTACGCTCCAGCGCGAGCGCGGGGACGTGCTGGAGGCGGGTCTGCTTCCACTCGTAGCGGCAGGTCTCGCCGACAAAGGTGATCAGCCGCGCGCCCTGCGGCAGGTGATCGAGCGCCTTGAGCTCACGATCATAGGTGCCGCTGTAGAGCGCGAAGCTCCACGTCGTCGCGGCGATGCGCACGCAGAAGAACGCCATGCCGAGCGCCGCCATCGTCGCCGCGCCGCGGATCGACAGGCCGGGCTTGGGCCGGATCGCGAGGATGCCGATCGCCAGCAGGAACGGCACCAGCCGCATATCGGCATAGGCCGATCCGAACACGACGCGCGGCAGGAAGATGTAGACGAGCGTCAGGAAGATGCCCGACAGCGCCAGGTTGCGCGAATATTGGATGTTCGGGTCGCGCACCGCCTTGAACAGCAGCAGGAACAGCACGCCCACCGAAGCCAGGTCGAACAGCTGCCAGCGATCGCGGAACACCTGGGTGATCCACAGCATCTTGGCGCGCCAGTTGAACATGTCGAAGGTCTGGCCCGAGACATGGTCGCCCGAGCGCCACAGCACCATCATCACCGCGGGCGGCGCGAGCACGATGCACTGCAGGCCGGCATAGAACCAGGGAAGGACCCAGCCGCCCCAGATGTCCTGCTTCCAGTGGACGTGCGGATTGCGGCGCAGGTCGTGCTGGCGGATCAGTTCGGCCGAGAAGGCAAGGATGCCGAGCAGGCCCCAGCCATAGGTATGGCAGATCCAGATCAGCACCGAGATCGGCACGAACACCAGCGTCCGGAACATGGTCTTGCCCAGCCGCGCCAGCCGCAGCCACCAGCCGAAGGCGAGCAGCGCGAACGCCATCGACAGCGCGAAATTGACGAAGCCGAAATGGAAGGGGAAGGCATAGGCGAGCGGCAGGGCGATCAGCGCGGTCGCCGGAATCTTGCCGTGCACTTCGCGGGCGATCCACAACATCCCCGCCACGGTCATGGCGGGGATCGAGATCACCACCAGCTTCACTGCCAGCTCGAGCCCGAAGATATAATGGAGCGGGATGACGAGCAGGTCGACACCCAGATTGCCCATCAGGCTCCAGCGGAAATCGTACCACTGCTGGAGGAAGGGATATTGGTCATAGGTGAACTGGACGCGGTAGCGCCCCATGTGCCCGGGCAGATCGACCAGCGGCGGGATCTGCGGCCAGAGCAGCGGAATGATGGCAATGAAGGTGCAGAGCGCCACGAACCATCGTGTCTGCCACCAATGCAACGCGTCGCCCCTGTCCATCCCGGCCTTCTAGTGCGGGCGGGCGCCAGCCGACAAGCGGTTCCTGTCAATCTTGTACAACGCGCTGCCGCCGTCCTGCCAAACCCGCGTCGTGCCGGCGAGCAGCCGGGCGTCGAACGCGGGCGGCGCGATCAGCCAGACATAGTCGAAGGCATCGCGCGGAAAGCTGCGCAGCGACTGGTCGATCGTGATCAGGTCCTTCTTGCCTTCACACGGTTCGGCGAGGACCATCTCCGACGGATCAATGGCAAATCCGCCCATCGCAGGCACGTTCACGGTGAGCAGCGCGGACCCGGCAAGCTCCCATTGGTCGTTCGAAAACGCCGCCCGGCGCACCAGTCCCATCGCCGGGAGATGATTGAGCCTGCCAAGGCCCCATGGCTCGATGCAATGCTCGCCGACAAAGCTCACGACGCGCGCACCGCGCGGAATATGATCGAGCGCGGCGAGCTGGCGCGCATATTCGCGATCGTACAGCCAGAAGCTGATCGTCGTGCCAGCGGTGCGCGCGGCGAAGAAGGCGAGCCCGGCAATCGCCAGCCATTGCCGTTCGCGGGCGCCGATCCGATCAACGCGAATGGCGAGCAGCGCACAGAGCAGGATGAACGGCGCCAGCCGCATATCGGCATAGGCCGATCCGAACAGCTTGTAGGGGATCAACACGAAGGCGACGAGGAGCACGAGGCAGGCTGCGACCATCGGCGCTGCCTGGCCATAGCGCCGGTCGCGCGCGCTCCGGTAAATCAGCCCCCAGAGCAATGCCGCCGCGCCGAAGTCGAACAGCCACCAGCGATCGCGCAGGAACGCCGCAAGCCAGGAGATTTTGCGCGGGCTGAAGAAGCGTTCGGTAATCCCGCCCCCGCCATCGGGCCGCCAGAGCAGCATCGGCAGTAAAGGCAAGGCGAGCGGCAGGCACGCAAGCGCGGCGCGCATCGCCGCCGCGCTCCATCGGCTGCCCTTTTGCCGCTGCAGCGCAAGCTCGGCGCCGAAGACCATCAGCCCGAGCACGCCCCAGCCCATGATGTGCGCGCCCCAGACGAGCAGCGCCAGCGGCACGAACAGCGCCGCGCGCAGATGCGTGCGCCCCAGCCGGCCGAGCCGCAGCCATAGCGCAAAGCCATTGAGCGCCAGCGCCATCGCCAGCGCGAAATTGAGGAAGCCGAAATGGAAGGCGTAATTATAGATGAGCGGCAGCGCGAACAGCGCAAAGGGCGTAGCCCGGCCATGTATCTCGCGTGCGATCCACAGGATGCCGGCCGCCGAGAGCGTCACTATGGCGATCGTGATCAACTTCACGGCCGGCTCCAGCCCGATCCACGGCGCAATGCCCGCGACGAGCAGATCGACCCCCAGATTGCCGATCAGCCGCCATTGAAAGTGATACCATTGGCCCAGCACGTCCGTATCGGTTCCGAGCATCACGCGGAACCGGCCGACATGGCCGGGCAGGTCGATCAGCGGCGGCAGCGCCGGCCAGAGCAGCGGCACGCACGAGGCTAGGATCGCTACAATCGCGAACCAACGCGTCTCCCACCAGCTTGGCGCCGCCTGCTCCATCAGTGGCGCGATGCCAGCCGATAGACGCGCGGGTTTTCGCTGCCGGTGTTCACGGGCACCAGCCAGGCAGGCACCGCGCCGGCGCGCAGTGTCTCGGCCAGGCTGTGCGGCGCGGCCGCTGCCTTGGCGAAGCGATCGAGATCGTCATCGCAAAAGGCGACATAGTCGATGCCCCATTGCCGCGCGATCGCTTCCGATTGCGCGGGCTGCCCCAGGAAGAAGTCAATCATGGCACGATTCCCCTGATTGTTGCGGTGATAGGGTGCGGCCAGCACCGCATGCGGCGTGGCGGCGAGCGCGTAGGCGCCCAGGTCGAGCGGCGCGAGCAGGCGGCCCGGCGGCAGCGCTGCGAGACGGGCGAGGCTGTCGGGCGCGGTGCAATTCGCCCCCGGCTCGGGCTTTGGCGGAAAGATCGCAGTGGCGGCGATCGGATAGAGGATCCCGGTGGAAACGATCCAGGCGGCCGCGAGCGCAGGCGCGCCGCGCACCCGTGCCGCGCCGATCATCACCGCCAGCCCGGGCGCCGCGAGCAACGCCGCGGCATAGGCTCCGCGCAGCTGGAAGCAGGTGATCGCCAGCGCAGTGAGCATCAGCGCCGCCAGCATCCACCAGCCCGCGTCACGGCGCTTCCACGCGATAATGAACGTCGCGACGAGCCCGACCACCGCCAGGCCGGCATAGGCAATCGCAGTGGCGGGCGAGGTACCAAACAGCGCCTGCGCCTCGCCCACCTCGGCCAGCCATAGCCGCGCGAGCAGCGGATCGACCTGGCCATAGGGATGAAGGCATTGCGGTGCGAGCAGCAGCACGGTCGCCAGCCCGGCGATACCCGCAATGCCGCTGGCAATCCCGCGGGTGCGCAGCGTCGTCGCGCGGGCGGCGCCGAACAGCGCAAGCCCCAGCAGTGCGAGCGATGCGCATTGTGCCGCGCGCCAGAACAAGGCGGTGAAACCGTCACAGGCGGGCACTGCCCAACCACTGTTCCGCAGCACGACGCTCGTCCCGGCAAGCGCAAGCGGCAGGGCAAGGCCGAAGCCGAGCAGCCGGTCGCGGCTGCCGGACGCGTCGGCCACCCAGAGTGCCACGAGCGCGGCACCGCCGACGGCAAGCAACGGCAAGGTCTCGAGCCCGATGTCGAGCGAGGCAGTCATCGCCAGCGCCGCGACGATCCCGGCCACCAGCGTGCCGGCGCCGAGCAAAGCGCGCACCAGCAGCAGGAGCAGTACCATCTGCAGCGCGTGATGATCGATCCGCCCCGGCAGGAACAGGCTGGTCGCCGGATAAGCGAGCCCTGCGAGCAGAACCGCCGTTATTGCGGGAGCCCCAAGGCGT
The DNA here is from genome assembly GCF_013416555.1 of Sphingomonas sp. R-74633. Taxonomy (GTDB): domain Bacteria; phylum Pseudomonadota; class Alphaproteobacteria; order Sphingomonadales; family Sphingomonadaceae; genus Sphingomonas. Next base: position 109,825 of record NZ_JACCFG010000003.1, read on the forward strand.
CGGGCGATCGAACCGGTCAGCAGCAGCGCGGCAAGGAAAAGCAGGGCCGGCGACAGGATCAATGCGGTCAGCTCGGCGCCATGGCTGCCGAGCAATGGTGTGAGCGCGGCGATCACTGCCGCGGGCACCAGGTCGGGCAGCCGCGACCAGTGCATTTCCAGCCCGGGCGGCGGACCCAGGCGATGCTGAGCAAGGTCGCCGAACCCCTGCCCCGCGATCCAGTCGCGGATCTGCTGGAGCCGCACCATATCGTCGGTATCGGGCAGGCGCAGCGCCGCCAGATCATGCCAGCCGCGCAGCGTCCAGGCGAGGCAAAGCCCCATAGCAAGCAGCAGCGCGACCAAGTGGTCGCGCCATGCTTCCCGGGGCAGGCTCGTTTCCATCGCCCCGCGCTAGGGCAGTTTGGTTAATCCCGCGTTAGGCGGTGCTAGCGCGAAATCACCCAGCGGCCTTCCCGGAAGCGATAGACATTGGGCGAGATGCAGCGCGGCTGGCTGGCGCAGTCCTCACGCACCGTCTGCTTGAACTGCTCGAGCCCCGGCCCATCGGGCATACGTGCGATAAAGACCGAACTGTCTGCGACGACCGTTACAAGCAGGCTCGGCCCAGCGGCATCATCGATAGCCCGCCACGCCTGGGTGTCGGCCAGCAGAGTCGCGAGATAGTCCTGCTCAGTGTAGAAAACGGCACTTCGCGCGAGTGAGGCACCATCTGGCAGTCCGGGGAGTCCCGCCCGGGTCTGCTGCCAGGCACGCGTCCAGGCCTGATCGCGTGTCAGCCCCAGCGCCGGTAACGTATCCGGCGTCACGGTGGCGATGCTGTCGGGCGCATCGGACACCAGCACCGCGAACAGATCCTCGCCGATCGGCTCGGAAACTATCTTGGATGCATGTCGCACATATTGGGCATCGCGTACGGCGATCCGCAGGGACGCGGCGGTTGGCATGGGCGGTACCCGAAGCACGGTTTCGAGAAACTCTTCGCGCATTTTCCGGCACTCCCGCGCCGACACCTGACCGCAGAAACGGTAGACGCTGCCGAAGTTGAGAGTGGTTTCGGGCAGGCCGCTGCGCTTGAGTAATATTGATAGCGGATCGTCCCGTCGCACCACATCGACGTCGGGAAGGCGCTGCTTGATCCGCCGGATCATGTCCGCAACGAAGCGCTGCTCGTCGCTTACCTGGGCGCTGCATCCCGGGCCGGAGAGCAACGTTCCGCATGCCATGAAAATCACCGCTTGCTGCTTCATCCGCATCCCGTTTCCCCTCGGTTCGTGGAGAACAAAGAGATAACAGAGTGCCACCGCAACGGTGGGAGACTATGTCCGAACCGGACATAGTTCCGGCGGAAGCGCGCGCTCCCGCCGGGGATTGAAGATCAGAGGTCGCGGCGGCCGAGCAAACGAAGCCGCAGCGCGTTGAGCTTGATGAAGCCTGCTGCGTCGCGCTGGTCATAGGCGCCTTGGTCGTCCTCGAAGGTCACGACCTTTTCCGAGTACAGGCTGTACGGCGACTTGCGGCCGGTGACGATCACGCTGCCCTTGTAGAGCTTCAGGCGAACGGTGCCGGTCACCTTCTCCTGGCTATGGTCGATCGCGGCCTGGAGCATCTCGCGCTCAGGGGCGAACCAGAAGCCGTTATAGATGAGCTCCGCATAGCGCGGCATCAGCTCGTCCTTGAGGTGCGCGGCGCCGCGATCGAGCGTGATCTGCTCGATGCCGCGGTGGGCGAGGTGATAGATGGTGCCGCCCGGGGTCTCGTACATGCCGCGCGACTTCATGCCGACGAAGCGGTTCTCGACGAGGTCGAGGCGGCCGATGCCGTGCTTGCGGCCAAGCTCGTTGAGCGCGGTCAGCAGCGTCGCCGGGCTCATGCCGACGCCGTTCAGCGCCACGCCGTCGCCGCGCTCGAAGTCGATCGTGATGACTTCGGGCTCGTTCGGCGCGTCTTCCGGGTTCACCGTGCGCGAATAGACGTAATCGGGCACTTCCTCCCACGGATCCTCAAGCACCTTGCCCTCGGACGAGGTGTGGAGAAGGTTCGCGTCGGTCGAGAAGGGCGATTCGCCGCGCTTGTCCTTGGCGACCGGGATCTGGTGCTGTTCGGCGAACTCGATCAGGCGCGTGCGGCTGGTCAGGTCCCATTCGCGCCACGGCGCGATCACCTTGATGTCGGGGTTCAGCGCATAATAGCCGAGCTCGAAGCGGACCTGATCGTTGCCCTTGCCAGTGGCGCCGTGGCTCACTGCGTCGGCATTGACCATCTTGGCGATCTCGATCTGGCGCTTGGCGATCAGCGGGCGCGCGATCGACGTGCCGAGCAGATACAGCCCCTCGTACATCGCATTGGCGCGCATCATCGGGAAGACGAAGTCCTTCACGAACTCCTCGCGCACGTCCTCGATGAAGATGTGCTCGGGCTTCACGCCGGCCATCTCGGCCTTCTTGCGCGCCGGCTCGAGCTCCTCGCCCTGGCCGAGATCGGCCGTGAAGGTCACCACCTCGCACTGATATTCCTGCTGGAGCCATTTCAGGATCACGCTGGTGTCCAGACCACCCGAATAGGCGAGGACGACGCGATTGATCTTGTCCGACATGGGGCGACTCCAAAGGATGCGGGAAACGGCGTGCGCATTAGGGGGGCGGGGCTGCTTCCGCAAGTTTTGTGGCTGGGGCATGCTGTGCGCACCGACTCGGGAGAGGCAGATGGCCGAGCTCAAGACTAAGGCGACGGAAGTGAAGGTCGCGGATTTCATCGCCGCAGTGTCCGACGAGACTCGCCGGGCCGATGCCGGGGCGGTCTGCGCGATGATGCAACGGCTCACCGGCGAGGCGCCCAGAATGTGGGGGCCGTCGATCATCGGGTTCGGCAGCTATCGCTACACCTATGAAAGCGGCCATTCGGGCGAGATGTGCCGGATCGGCTTCTCACCCCGCAAAGCCGAGCTGGTCCTCTACGTGCTCGACGCCAACGCCGACCAGGGCGACCTCCTCGCCCGGCTCGGCAAGCACAAGAGCGGCAAGGGCTGCCTCTACATCAAGAAACTCGCCGATGTTGAAGCGGACGTGCTCGAGGAGATCGTCCGCGCCAAGATCGATCGGATGGACGCGGCCTACCCGGCCTGACCGGCCTGGCGCAGCGTGACCTTGTGCGGCTCGCGCAGCGCCCGCTCCTCGTCGAGCATGTAATCGCGGCTGAGCGGCAGCGCGTCGCGTGAGCGCGAGAATTGCAGCTGATAATTGACCAGCCCGCCGAATTTGAAGCTGACGTAACAGCCGGCCAGATAGAAGCACCACATCCGGTAGAAGCGCTCGTCATAGAGCCCGGTGATCGCGTCGCGCGCCGCGACGGTGCGCTCGTACCAATGCTTCAGCGTCTCGGCATAATGGAGGCGCAGCACCTCCACATCGGTCATGAAATAGCGCAGCCCCTCATAGCCCTTCGCGATCTCGGAGAGCGCGGGGATATAGCCGCCGGGGAAGATGTATTTCAGCGTGAACGCGTCGGTGACACCCGGCGCACCTGCGCGGCCGATCGTATGGAGCAGCATCACGCCCTCAGGCGTCAGCAGCTCGCGCACCTTGCGGAAGAAGGTGCGGTAATGCGGCGTGCCGACATGCTCGAACATGCCGACCGAGACGATCCGGTCGAACTGGCCGGTGACGTTGCGATAGTCGATCAGCTCGAACTTCACCTTGTCGGCCACGTCAGCATCGAGCGCGCGCTGCCGGGCGACCTTGAGCTGCTCTTCCGAAAGCGTGACGCCCAGCACTTCGGCGCCGGTCTTCTCATGGATGTAGAGCGCCATCCCGCCCCAGCCGCAGCCGATGTCGAGCACCCTCATGCCAGGCTTCAGCGCCAGCTTGGCGACGATATGCGCCTTCTTGTCGAGCTGGGCCTGCTCGAGGCTGATCCCCGGCGTGCTGAAATAGGCGCAGCTATATTGGCGGTCGGTATCGAGGAAGAGGTCGTAGAGCTTGCCCGACAGGTCGTAGTGATGCGCGACATTCTGCTTCGAGCGGCGCTGCATGTTGATGCGGCCGATGCTGAACATCAGCCGGTCCATCACCTTCTTCAGCGCGCTGGGGAACAGCACCGAGTCATTGTCTTCCCAGCGGTTATTGGCCGCGAACAGGATCAGCATGTCGAGAATCTCGCCATCCTCGATCTCGACATCGCCGTCCATGAACGCCTCGGCCGCGCCGAGGGAGGGATCGCGCAGGATGCGCCGCGCGGCACCCGCGCCGAACCGGATCGTCACCGGCTTGAGCGCCGGATCCGGCTGTCCGAAAACCTGGCTCGTGCCATCCGAATGGATGACGGTGAGCTGTCCACGCTTCACCGCGCGTGCAAAAAAACGATCAATCAACGCCATTACGCCGTCACCACCCGATAACAGCCCCCGGTAGCGGCATGTTAGGGCCGCCTCGTTTTTCCGCAATATTTCCGCACGTGCGAAATAAAATAGCGGCCCGTTAACCGTAGGCGCGCAGGAAGAAGACGATCGTGGTGGCCCCGGTCACCAGCAGCGTCCAGATCCGCACCAGCCGGTGCGACAGCTTCTTGCCGATCCGCGCACCCAGCCAGCCGCCCAGGATGCCGCCGGCGAGCATCGGCAGGCAGGCGCCCCAGCGCACCATCCCGATCGCGACGAACACAAAGGCCGCGGCGAAATTGGCGACCGCGAGCATCAGCGTGCGGATCGAGAAGAGCGAGCGCGGATCGGCCGATGCCAGCAGCCCGTAGACCGCCGTTGTGATCAGCCCAACCCCACCGCCGAAATAGCCGCCATAAATGCCGAGCAGGCTCTGCGCGGTGACCAGCGTGCGCGGCCCGATCGTCACGCGAGCGTGCAGCCAGTCCGATGCGTGCCGACCGAACGCCATCACGACAAAGGCGAAGAGCAGCAGCCAGGGAATGATCAGGTCGAAGGCGCGCGTGGAGGTGAGCACCAGCAAGGTGCTGCCGACCAGTCCGCCGACAAAGGTGATCCCGGCAAGCGCCCGCACCGACATGCCGCCGACCGGCGCGAGCTCGTCGCGATAGGCCCAGGCGCTCGCCCCCGCACCTGGCAGCAGCGCGACGTTCGAGGTGGCGTTGGCGATGTTCGAGGGCAGGCCGAGCGCGATCAGAGCAGGCAGTGTCGCGAAGGTCCCGCCCCCGGCAAGCGCGTTCATCACGCCGCCGAGCACGCCAGCCGCGGCGGGAAGAAGGAGAGCGGAGGGGTCGAGCACGGCTTCTCCTTCCCGTCGCGGTCGCCGCTTGTACAGCGGTTTCTCAGCGCGCGAGCGACAGGTGCCAGTGCAGCACTCCCTCGCCATCGCTTTGCGTGAAGCCATAGCGGGCGAAGAAACGGCCGGCAGCGGGATTATCCGCCATTGTCTCGAGGCGAAGCGCTGCCAAACCCTGTTCCGCTGCCCAGGCCCGTGCTTCGCCGAGCAACAATTGCCCCAGCCCCTGCCCGCGGCAGCGCCGGTCGATTTCGAGGCGGCGCACTTCCGCAGCGCCGCCTCCATCCTGCTGGCAGGCGACATAGCCGGCAATCCGCCCCGCCACGCGGACGAACGCAAGCATGCGTCGGTCCGTGGCGCGGTGCGAAGTGAAGGCCGGATCGAAGGGGTAGCCGCGACCGCGCAAGTCGAAGGTGAAATCGCAATCGGCGAGCGCCGCCGGATCGAGCGTCGCGACCCGCTCGATCGCCACCTCGCCCGTCACTGCGCGGGCTTGGCCGGACCGGCGGCGGTGAACGCGGTGCCGGGGGCGAACAGATAGTCCCAGTGAAAGGCGCTGCGCTGGTCGGTGCTCCTGCGGATCGAACGTGGCCAGGGCTGGCCGCCCCTCCCGACCGGCTGCGGACCGCAATTGTCCAGCGTCATGCACATCCATGCCGTGCCGCCGACATCGGCATTGCCGAGCGTGGCGGTGTGCGCGCGCGGCAGGAAGCTCGCCGCAGCCATGAACGCCGTGCCCTTGGCGAAAGTCACCTTGCCGGGCACCGCATGCGCATTGCCGACCAGCGCGACCAGCCGCGCGCCCGGGTGGGCCACCCGCGCGCGGATCCAGCCCGTGGCCATGGCGCGTTCATAGGGAGTCTGGTCGCCGGGAGCGCTCGCCGAAGGGTCCATCGTCGCGGCGACGCCGAGAATCTTCTTCGCCTGGAACATGACCCGCAACCGCTCGATCAGCGCCAGCATGGCCACGCTCGAACGCCCGTCATTGCTCGACCAGAAGCTCGCTTGGAACAGCGCCGCTTGTGCGGCAGCATCGCCGCTCGATGCCAGCCAGGCATCGAGCACCGGCTGATCGTCGCGCGGGATCTCAAGCGACACGATCACCGGCCGGCGCGCCGCCGCGACGCAGACCAGGTCGCCGAAAAAGGCGGGCGTCTCGTGGGTGCCGTGCATCTCACCGAGGATCACATAGTCGACCGCCGGATCGTCGAGGATCGCAGCGCTCCCCGGGATCGGCGTGCAATCGGGGGCGCCCATCAGCGCAAGCAACAATGCCGAGATGCCGATCATGTCCAACCCTCCCTCCGTGAACGAGGGAGGTGAGACAAGTCGGAAGACGAGACAAGCCGAAGCTTGTCCGGACAAAGATTATCCCAGCGCCGCCATCTTTTCCTCGGCCTCGCGGTCCATCTGTGCGCGGCTCTTCTTCTCGGCGGCGGTCTTGAGCTGGCCGCAGGCGGCGTCGATGTCGCGGCCGCGCGGGGTACGCACCGGCGCCGAGATGCCCGCGGCGAAGATGATGTTCGAAAAGGAGCGGATCCGCTCGGGCGTCGAGCATTCGTACGGCGCGCCCGGCCAGGGGTTGAACGGGATCAGGTTCACCTTGGCCGGCAGGTCGTACTTCTTGAGCAGGCGAACGAGTTCGCGGGCATCGGCGTCGCTGTCGTTCTTGTCCTTGAGCATCACATATTCGAAGGTAATGCGCCGGGCATTGTTGGCACCCGGATAATCGGCACAGGCCTGGAGCAACTCCTCGATCCCATACTTCTTGTTGATCGGCACGATCTCGTCGCGGACTTCCTTGGTGATCGCGTGGAGCGACACCGCCAGGTTGACGCCGATCTCTTCGCCCGCACGCGCCATCATCGGCACCACGCCCGAGGTCGACAGCGTGATGCGGCGCTTGGAGAGCGCAAGGCCCTCGCCGTCCATCACGATGGCCAGGCCGTCGCGGACATTGTCGAAATTATAGAGCGGCTCGCCCATGCCCATCATCACGATGTTGGTGAGCATGCGGCCCTCGGGCTGGCTCGGCCATTCGCCGAGCGAATCGCGGGCGAGCATCACCTGGCTGACGATCTCGCCGGCGGTCAGGTTGCGCACCAGCCGCATCGTGCCGGTATGGCAGAAGCGGCAGTTGAGCGTGCAGCCGACCTGCGACGAGACGCAGAGCGTGCCGCGGTCCGCATCGGGGATGAAGACCATCTCGTAATCCTGGCCATCGTCCGAGCGGAGCAGCCATTTGCGCGTGCCGTCGGTCGAGACCTGCGCCTCGACCACTTCGGGACGCCCGACCACGAAACGCTCGGTCAGCCAGGGGTGCTGCGCCTTGGCGATATCGGTCATCACCGAGAAATCGGTGGCCCCGCGATTGTAGATCCAGTGCCAGATCTGCTTGGCGCGCAGCTTGGCCTGCTTCGGATCGAGCCCGGCATCGGCCAGCACCGCGCGCATCTGGTCGCGCGTGAGGCCGATCAGGTCGGTACGGCCGTCCTCGCGCACCACCGCGGGGCGGGGCACGGGCACGGGATCGATGTGCCCGGGAATGGGCATGGGCGCGGCCGAGACTGTCTGCATGGCCGCGCACATAGTCCATCTTGCGCGATTATTCCAGTGACCCCAGCGCTTTGAGACTCGCCCGCAGCGACTCGGCCAGCGGGGTGTGCGGCTCCTCGCCGAGAAAGGCGACCAGCGCGCGATTGTCGAGGCGCACCGGGTGGTTCCAGAAGGGGCGCATCTCGAGCAGCTCGCGGATCGTCGGATTGAAGAGCGCGACCAGCGGCAGGACCGACCAGGGCAGGCGGACCTGCTTGGCCTTGCGGCCGCCCGCCGCCGCGATCGCCGTGGGGAAGGCGCTGCCGTCGGGGTCCCAGTGGCCGGCGAAATGGAAGCGAGTGAAGCGGGGCAATTCCTCCTCGCGGTCGAGCAGCCGGGCGAAGGTCTCGCCGACATCGGGGAGATAGGCCCAGGCATGGCCGGCGCCCTTGCGGCCCGGATTGGTGACCTTCACCACCGGCTTGCCGGGGGTGATCATGCCCTGCGAGAGCCAGGAGTTGCCGGGCCTGGGGCCATAATAGTCGCCGGCGCGCAGGATCACTGCCCTCACCCCCGATTCCTCGATTCGCGCCTCCATCGCCTTGCGGATGCTGCCCTTGCGGGTGGCGGGTTCCTGCGGTGACTCGGGGCGGGCGACCGGGGTTTCGGCGGGGTCGTAATTATAGATGGTGCCGGGCAAGGCGAGGCGGGCGTCATTAGCCCAGGCGGCCTCGATACTGTTCTCCAGCATGGGGAGGACGCGCTTGTCCCACTCGCGATAGCCCGGCGGGTTCACCGCGTGGACCACCGCCGCTACCCCCTTGGCGGCTGCCAGCACATCGGCGCGGACCATGGCGTCGCCCTCGTGCCAGCTGATGTCGGGGTCGAGGCCGGGGCGGATCTCGCGGACCAGCCCGCGGACCTGCCAGCCCCTGGCGAGCAGTGCCCGGGCGGTCTCTCCGCCTACGCCGCCGCTGGCGCCGAGTACCAATGCGATCCTGTTCATTCCGGTCTCCTATGTTGGCGATGTTCACAGGGTTGGACGATTCCGGGCTGGCAGGAAATTGCCTAGGCTTTGCATGCGGCTTATAGAAATTTGATGAGCCAGATCGACTGGGAACAGCAGCGCGCCTTTCTGGCGGTGCTCGAGACCGGCAGCCTTTCCGGAGCGGCCAGACGCTTGAACCTTGCACAACCGACGGTTCGGACGCGGATCGAGGCACTGGAGGGCGCGCTGGGCACGCCGCTGTTCACGCGCTCACCCGGCGGACTGCACCCTACCGAGCGGGGGCGGGCACTGTACGAACATGCCAGGGCCATGCAGCTCGCCTCGGACGCCTTTGTGCGCACTGCCTCGGCGGGGCCAGACGAGGTGGCGGGCACGGTGCGCGTCACCGCCAGCGAAGTGATCGCGGTGGAGGTACTGCCCAGGATCTTCGCCGACCTGGCGCGCCAACATCCGCGGCTCGCGATCGAATTGAGCCCGAGCAACCGCAACGAGGACGTGCTGCGCCGCGAGGCCGATGTCGCGGTCCGGATGGTGCCGCCGAGGCAGGAGGCGCTGGTCGCGCGGCGGATCGGCGCAGTGCCGCTCGGCGTGCACGCACACCCCGATTATCTCGCCGAACGGCCGGCGCCAATTTCCACGGCCGACCTGTCAAGTCACCGCATCATCGGCCCCGAGCGCGATTCGCCGATATTGCGCGCGGTGCAGGCGGCCGGGTTTCCGATCCAGCTAGGCGACCTGAGCTTCCGCAGCGACAGCGACCATGCCCAGCTCGCCGCGATCCGTGCCGGGCTGGGAATCGGCATCTGCCAGGTGCCGATCGGCGCGCGCGACGGGCTGGTGCGGCTGCTGCCCGACTTCCGGTTCGACCTCGAAACCTGGGTCGTCTGCCATGAGGATCTGCGTGGACTGGCGCGGGTCCGTACGGTGTTCGACGCACTTGTGACCGGCCTGAAAGCCTATCTCAACTAGCCCCGAACCAGCCACGGGACATCGTAACTTCCTTGTCATGTTGCATCCGCGCCACGCAGCCCTGCGTTTCAGGGGGTGAGTTTTTGTGTTTGTTTGGAGTGCAGTAATGAAGCTTATCGGTATTTTCCTCGCCGGCACGACGCTGGCGATCGCCCCGGCCGCGATGGCGCAGACCGCGCCTGCGGCCCCCGCCCCGGCCCCGGCACAGACCGCGCCCGCAGCCGCCCCGGTGACTTCCGCAAGCGTGACCGACGCCGAGCTGACCCAGTTCGTGACCGTCGCGATGGAGATCGAGAAGATCCGCAAGGACGCGACGGTTCCGGAAGCGGACAAGACCGCCAAGATGGCAAGCGCCGCGCAGAGCTCGGGCATCGACCCGGTGCGCTTCAATGCGATCGGCCAGGCGATGTCGACCGACACCGCGCTCAATGCGCGCGTGCAGGCAATGGCGACCAAGATGGCCTCGGCCGGTGCGCCGGCGGCGGCGAAGCAGCCGTAAGGCGATTTCGCAGCTTTAAGTTGGGAGGAGGCCGGGGTTGGCGCCCCGGCCTTTTCCATTTGAGTCACCCCCGCGATTTCGTCATCCCCGCGAAGGCGGGGATCCAGAGCCACGGGGTGAAAAGCGCATGGCGCGTGTCGGCATCTCCGTCAGCGAGATGCCCAGTCGCTTCGATTATCCCGATCTACCCTGGATCCCCGCCTTCGCGGGGATGACGGCGTTGCGGGCGGGTAGACGGTGTTCGGGGTCGAGGCTCGGCCTCCTAGCCGCCCGCGCATCCCATCGCCGCCGCGTCGATCGCCGTCGCCGCGCCCTTGAGCGCATAGCTGTCCGCGAAGGGCGCGCCGTTCGCGCCGACGGTTTCGACGCTCATGCTCCGCCCCGAGCGCATCGCCGCGACGATTGCGGTGTCGGTACGCGCATCGGGAGCCCAGGCGTCCGCATCGCCGGCCTGCAGCTCGAAGCGGCGCTCGCCGATCGACAAAGTGACGCGCGCATTGGCGGCGCGGGCGCGGCTCAGGCGGATATGGAGCTGGTTACGCACCCCGTCGCGCGGCCAGGTGGCGATGCTCGCGAAAGGTTGCGCGGTCCGGTATTTCTCGACCGGCTGGGCAATGGCGAAGCAGCGGCGAGGCGAGGGATCGCGGAAGGCGCCCCAGCTGTCATAGACGCCGAGCGCCTCACGGCCCTGCGCCAGCAGAAGGAGGAGCGCCAGCGCGCTCATGCCGGCGCCGAATGGCGGCCGGAGCCGGTGTGCACCACCGTCTCGACACCGCCTTCGATCCGCACCACCGACCCTTGCGGCAGATCGGGTGCGACCGGTGCATCGAACAAGGGCGAGACCGGCAGCCTGGTCATCACGCCGCGCAGGATGCGGCTCGACATGCCGTGCATGATCACCAGCCGGTCGCCCGGATCGTCATCGGTGTCGGCCAGCCAGGACGAAACGCGCACTGCGATCCCGTCATACCATTCGCCGCCCGGCGGCGCGCGATTGTAGAGGCCGTGCTCGAGATTGAGGAAGCCGGGCGCCTCGGTCATCAGGTCGGCATAATAGCGGCCGCTCCACTCGCCCATGCCGATCTCGACGAGCCGATCGTCCTGATGCGCCTGATGCCAGTCGAGCTCGAGATGCTCGGCGATGATCGCCAGCGTCTGCAGCGCGCGGCCGGCGCTGGAGGACCACATCGTCAGCCTGGGTTTGGGCCCGAGGATCTCGCGCAGTGCGGCGCCCATCGCGTCCGCCTGGGCGAAGCCGGCGCGCGTCAGCGGCGTGTGCGGGTGGTCGCCCTGCATGCGCCGGGCGAGGTTGAACACGGTCTCACCGTGGCGGGCGATGAAATCGCGGCCTTTGCGCTGGTTTGTCACGGGCGCTGTTGAAGCCCGGACCGGGCGGGAAAGGCAATGGCGAAAATCGGTGCGCTCCGCTCTGCCGCCGAACTCGCGCGCCCAGCCTGCCGTATCGTCACCCCGGCCTTGTGCCGGGGTCCACTGTGCAGCACCGGAAGGCACAGGAGACGATAGCTCTGCCCGCGCCTCCCGGTGGACCCCGGCACAAGGCCGGGGTGACGGTTGGGAGTGCGGACAGCAAAACGATCCCGTTTCGCCTGGACAACGAATGCACGGCAGGTCGCGCCGGGAATGGGGCAGGCCGGTTGCGGGATCGGCTTCTGTTGCCAAAAGGCAACGGAATCAGCTGTTTATCTGAGGTTCATGAAACTTCCGACTCCGCCGCCCGGTTATGCCCCCCGCTCGCCGAGTGCGGGCCAGTACCCAAGGAGTTGTTATGCGTAAGCTTGTTTTCGTCGCCGCCCTGGTCGCCTCTTCGGCGCTTGCGGCCCCCGCCTTCGCCCAGGATTCGGATGCCAATGCGGGCGGCTTCCATGTCGGCGTGATCGGCGGTCTCGACATCCTCCGCCCCGGCAGCTCCGAGGATTCGGACCTGCGCGGCGACGACCAGAGCACCGAAGGTTTCCTGTACGGTGCCGAAATCGGCTATGACATTCCGCTCGGCGACAAGGCGTTCGTCGGCGTCGAGGGTGAAGTGAGCAAGGCGACCGGCAAGGTTCGCTACGACACCCCCGATCCGAACGACTTCGGCTATGGCCAGGTGAAGACCGGGCGTGACCTTTATGTCGGCGGCCGCGTCGGCTTCCTCGCCAGCCCGACCACCAAGATCTACGCCAAGGCCGGCTATACCAATGCCCAGCTCCACATGCTGGCATCGGACGGCACCACCGTGCTTGAGGATCGCTATAATCTCGACGGCTGGCGCGTCGGTGCCGGCGTGGAGAAGTCGATCGGCAGCAACACCTACGCCAAGCTCGAATATCGCTATTCGAACTACAAGGACGCCAATCTGGAATATGCCAATGGCGCGACGACGAACCAGTTCAACGTCGATACCGATCGCCATCAGATCGTGGCGGGCGTCGGCTTCCGGTTCTGATCTGGCTGCACCGCATCATTTTGGTGTGCATGAAGAGGGTCGGAGCGCTTGCTCCGGCCCTTTTTGCCGTTAAGGGTATTGGCCGGATTAGTCCCGGTACCGGGTTAGATTCGGGCAATTAGCCCCGGGGGTTCTTGATGAAGGCGACGATCGAACGCGCAACTCTGCTGAGGGGCTTGAGCCACGTCCAGTCCGTGGTCGAGCGGCGCAACACGATCCCCATCCTGTCCAACGTGCTGATCGAGGCACAATCGGGCGGCGCGCTGCGGCTGATGGCGACCGATCTCGACCTGCAGATCGACGAGACGATCGCGGCAGCGGTGGACCAGCCGGGCGCGATCACCGTGCCGGCGCACACCTTGTTCGACATCGTCCGCAAGCTGCCCGAAGGCTCGCAGGTCGAGCTGTCGGCCGCCGAGGGGCGCATCACCGTCAATGCCGGGCGCGCGCGCTTCACGCTGTCGACGCTGCCGCGCGATGATTTCCCGATGATCGCCGAGGGCGAGCTGCCGGTCACCTTCGAGCTGCCCGCCGAGACGCTCAAGCAGATCATCGACAAGACCCGCTTCGCGATCTCGACCGAAGAGACGCGCTATTATCTCAACGGCATCTATCTGCACGTGACCGAAGAGACCGTGCCGGTGCTGCGCGCCGCCGCGACCGACGGCCACCGGCTGGCCCGCGTGACGGTTGCCCGTCCCGACGGCGCCGATTCGATGCCGGGCGTGATCATCCCGCGCAAATGCGTGCAGGAGCTGCGCAAGCTGCTCGACGAAGTCGACGGCTCGATCGGGCTGTCGCTGTCGAACTCGAAGATCCGCTTCGACCTGGGCCAGGCGATCCTGACCTCGAAGCTGATCGACGGCACCTTCCCCGATTACACGCGCGTGATCCCGACCGCGAACGACAAGCTTCTGAAGCTCGATCCGAAGAGCTTCATGGAAGGCGTCGACCGCGTCTCGACGATCGCGACCGAGAAGACCCGCGCAGTGAAGATGGCGCTCGAGCGCGACAAGATCATCCTCTCGGTGACCAGCCCCGAGAACGGCGCGGCCGCCGAGGAAGTGCCGGGCGACTATGCCGCCCAGCCCTTCGAGATCGGCTTCAACAGCCGCTATCTGATGGACATCCTCAACCAGATCGAAGGCGATTCAGTGGAAGTCCATCTGGCCGACGCCGCAGCACCGACGCTGATCCGCGAGAATGACAAGTCGCCGGCGCTGTACGTGCTGATGCCGATGCGGGTCTGACCCGCACCACGCGCATCCACGGTGAGAATTAGAAAGCGCCTCGGCCCCTGCGGCCGGGGCGTTTTCCTTGTGGGTCACCCGGAGTTGATTTCTTAACCGGACTCCTGTATTGACATCATTGTCAGTAAGGGACTCGACCAGATGGCCACGCAACCCGCCCCGCAGATCTTCAACCCCGGCATCCCGATGAAGCGGGAATGGGGTACGGCGTTTCGTGCGCTGGGGCGGCTGCTCGCCAATGGCAATGACACCGAACAGGTGTTCCGCATCATGCGCGCGCTCAACGGCGACGTGACGCAGCGCAATTACCGCAAGCTGCTGACGCTGCCCGGCGGCGGGCGGCTGGCGTTCCAGCATGTCGAGATGGCCGAGCGGCTGACCGACCGCGCCTGGATCGACGGCTTCGCCGAGGGCACGGTGGGCGCGGCCTATCGCCACTTCCTCGATTCGACCGGCTTCTCGGCCGATGGCCTCGTCGAGGTCAGCATGGCCGAGGGCGCGTTCCAGAATGTCGACATCGAGCATCCCTATGCCTGGATGGGCCGGCGCGAGCGCGACATCCACGATCTGTGGCATGTGATCACCGGCTATCAGGCCGACGAGCATCTCGGCGAGGCCTGCCTGGTCGCCTTCTCCTTCGCGCAGACCGGCGGGCTCGGCTGGGGTTTCATCGGCATGGGCGCGGCGCTGAAGAGCATCCGCGTGACCGGCAAGCTCGATTTCTTCCGCGCGGTGATCGAAGGCTATCGCCACGGCAAGCAGGCCGGCTGGCTGCACGGCGAGGATTACGAGACGTTGCTCGCCGAGCCGCTCGACCAGGTCCGCCGCCGCCTCAACATCGGCGACCCGGCCAAGTACCGGATCGCGCAGGCCAGCCTCGCCGCGGCCGGCCTGCAGGGGATTTAAGCGCGCCTGCCGCTAATCACGGCAGGTTCTGCAGCGCGCCGCCCGGCTTCATCAGCGAATCCATCGAGCCGAAGATCTCGTCGGTCGGGGTGACCGGCGCGGGCAGTTCGAAATGCTTGGGGTCGATCTCGGCGGTGTCGACCGCGGTGAGCTCAAGGATCACCTTTTCCGGTTTGGCCGGGTCGACCGGGTGGATGCGCAGCGGCGCGCCCTTGGCGAGGATGCCGCGCGTGGTGGTGCCGAACTGCGTCGATTCAGGGATGAAGCCGCCCATGAAGTCGAGCGCGATGTCGGCGGTGCGGGCGAACAGCGCGCCTACGGGCGCGAGCTGCGGGTCCGCGCTCATCACGATCTCGACATGGCGCTTCACATCGGCGTCGGGCGCCTTGAGCATCGACAGCAGCCACACCGCGCCGCTGCGCCCCGCCACGGTGACGTTGGCGTCGCCGGCGACCACGCCGAACTCGACCTTGTCCTTGTTCGCCGCATCCTCGGGCTTGAGCTTGGGCAGGATGGACTTGAGCAGGTCGACAATGCCCTGGAGCTCGAAGACCTTGGGGCCGCCCTTGTCGTCGACGACGACATAGTCGACGCCGTCGCGGCGGATGATCGCGAACTTGTCCGCCACTGCGATGCGCGAATTGCCGCCGTCATCGATCTCGACGACCAGTTGCTTGCCGTCGATCTCGTAGCGCGCGGTGACGTCCGCCAGCGCGGGCATCGGCGCGAGCGCGAGCAGCGCGGACAGGAACAACTTGGTACGCATCGTGGAAATCCCCCTTTTCGACGGCGCGATCATCCGCGATGTCGCGCGCGGCGGCAATAGCGGCTATCGGCGGGAAATGGCCGTGTCCCGCCTCGTGCTCACCGACTTCCGCAACCATGAAGACGCCGTGCTGTCGCCCGGCGCGGGCTTCGTGGTGCTGAGCGGCGAGAATGGCGCGGGCAAGACCAATGTGCTCGAGGCGCTGTCGCTGCTTGCGCCGGGGCGCGGATTGCGACGCGCGCCGCTGGCCGAGATGGCGCGGCAAGGCGGCAGCGGCGGGTTCGGCGTGGCGGCGCGGCTCGGCGAGACCGATATCGGCACGGGCACGCAGAGCGACGCGCCCGAGCGCCGGCTGGTGCGGATCAACGGTGCGGCTTCGGCGGCGACGACGCTCGCCGAATGGGTGAGCGTGCTGTGGCTCACTCCGGCGATGGACCGGCTGTTCGTCGAGGGCGCGAGCGAACGGCGGCGGTTCCTCGACCGGCTCACCCTCGCGCTGAGCCCCGGGCATGCGCACCACGCGACCCGCTATGAGGCGGCGATGCGCGAGCGCAACCGGCTGTTATCGGACGATGCCGCGCCCGATCCCGACTGGCTGACCGCGCTCGAGGCGCGGATGGCCGAGCATGGCGCCGCGATCGATGCCGCCCGGCGCGAGATGGTCGCGGCGCTTGCCGCGCGGCTCGAAGCGCAGCCCGAGGGGCCGTTCGCGCGGGCCGGGCTGGCGCTCGAAGGCTGGCAGGGCGATGCCGGGGCGCTGCTGCGCGACCTCGCCGCCGGGCGCCGCCGCGATGCTGCGGCCGGGCGCACGCTGGCCGGACCGCACCGCGCCGACCTGCTCGTCACGCATCTCGGCAAGGGCCAGCCCGCGCATCTCTGCTCGACCGGGGAGCAGAAGGCGCTGCTGCTCGGCCTGATCCTCGCCCATGCCGAGCTGGTCGCCGAGCGCGCCGGGCGGGCGCCGATCCTGCTGCTTGACGAAGTCGCCGCGCACCTCGATCCGGGCCGCCGCGCCGCGCTGTTCGAGCGGCTGGAAGGCCGCGGGCAGGTGTGGATGACGGGCACCGAGCCGGCGCTGTTCGAGGCCGTGCCCGGCGGCGCCACGCGCTACCGCGTCGCAGAGGGCGCGATCGTCCCGGACTAGGCTGTGGATAGGGCCCGCACAGGCCCTATTTTGCTTCCGTTTTGGGTCGCCAATACCTATATGCTGGGCATGGCAAGCGACGACACCACTCCCGAAAATACCCCGAACCAGAACAGCTACGGCGCAGACTCGATCAAGGTCCTCAAGGGCCTCGACGCAGTGCGCAAGCGTCCCGGCATGTACATTGGCGATACCGACGACGGTTCGGGCCTCCACCACATGGTGTTCGAGGTCTCGGACAACGCGATCGACGAAGCGCTGGCCGGGCATTGCGACCGGATCGTCATCCAGCTGAATCCGGACGGTTCGGTCTCGGTCGAGGACAATGGCCGCGGCATCCCGACCGGCATCCACTCCGAGGAAGGCGTGTCGGCAGCCGAGGTCATCATGACCCAGCTCCACGCCGGCGGTAAGTTCGAGAACACCAGCGACGACAATGCCTATAAGGTCTCGGGCGGCCTGCACGGCGTCGGCGTCTCGGTGGTCAACGCGCTGTCCGAATGGCTCGACCTCAACATCTGGCGCGACGGGCAGGAGCATTATATGCGCTTCGCGTTCGGCGACGCCGTGGCCCCGCTCAAGGTGCTCGGCCCCGCGCCCGAGGGCAAGAAGGGCACCCGCGTGACCTTCCTCGCCAGCCCCGCGACCTTCAAGATCACCGAATATGACTTCGAGAAGCTCGAGCATCGCTACCGCGAGCTTGCCTTCCTCAATTCGGGCGTGCGCCTGTTCCTGCGCGACGCGCGGCACGAGGAGATCAAGGAAGTCGAGCTTTATTACGAGGGCGGCATCGCCGCGTTCGTGAAGTATCTCGATCGCAACAAGCAGCCGCTGATGCCCGATCCCGTCGCGATCGCCGGCACCCGCGACGATGTGACGATCGACGTCGCGCTGGAGTGGAACGACTCCTATTACGAGAACGTCCTCTGCTTCACCAACAACATCCCGCAGCGTGACGGCGGCACCCATCTGGCGGCGTTCCGCGCCGCGCTGACCCGCACGATCAACAATTATGCGGACAAGTCGGGCGCGTTGAAGAAGGAAAAGGTCTCGCTCACCGGCGACGACATGCGCGAGGGCCTGACCGCGATCGTCTCGGTCAAGCTGCCCGATCCCAAGTTCAGCTCGCAGACCAAGGACAAGCTGGTCTCATCCGAAGTGCGCCAGCCGCTCGAGAGCCTGATGGCCGACAAGCTGGCCGAGTGGCTCGAAGAGAACCCCGCCGTCGCGCGCCAGATCATCCAGAAGGTGATCGACGCCGCCGCCGCGCGCGAGGCCGCGAAAAAGGCACGCGAACTGACTCGCCGCAAGGGCGTGATGGACATTGCCAGCCTGCCCGGCAAGCTTGCCGACTGCCAGGAGCGCGATCCGGCCAAGTCCGAGCTGTTCCTGGTCGAGGGTGACTCGGCAGGTGGTTCGGCGAAGCAGGGCCGCGACCGCCATTTCCAGGCGATCCTGCCGCTGCGCGGCAAGATCCTGAACGTCGAGCGCGCGCGCTTCGACCGGATGCTGTCGAGCCGCGAAATCGGCACGCTGATCCAGGCGATGGGCACCGGCATCGGCCGCGACGACTTCAACCTCGAGAAGCTGCGCTACCACAAGATCGTCATCATGACCGACGCAGACGTGGACGGCGCGCATATCCGCACGCTGCTGCTGACCTTCTTCTATCGCCAGATGCCCGAGATCATCCAGGCCGGGCACCTCTACATCGCCCAGCCGCCGCTCTACAAAGCGAGCAAAGGCCGCAGCGAGGTTTACCTCAAGGACGATGCGGCGCTCGACCAGTATCTGGTCGATGCCGGCGTTGGCGGCACCGTGCTCGACACGCAGGGCACGCAGCGCGGCGGCGAGGATCTGCGCCTTCTGATCGAGCATGCCCGCCGCATGCGCACGCTGATGCGCTATGTGCCGCGCCGCTATGATCCGATGATCATCGAGGCGCTGGCGCTCGGCAACGGCTTCGATCCGAACGCCACCCGCGAGCAGCGCGCCGCGAGCCTGACCACCGTCGTCACCCGGCTCGACGCGGCCGACGCCGATGCGCGCTGGTCGGCACGGGTCACCGAGGATGGCGGCTATCATTTCGAGCGGCTGTGGCGCGGCGTGACCGATCACCACATCGTCGAGCCCGCTTTCCTGGTCTCGGCCGAGGCACGCAAGCTCCACGCGCTCGCCGCCGAACAGTCGGCCCAGTATCTGCTGCCCTCCAGGCTGATCTCGTCCAAGGCGACCGCCGCGGCCGAAGCCGCCGAGGCGCCTGTTGCCGTCGAGGGCGAGGACGATCTCCCCGTCGTCGCCGGCAAGGGCGAGGCCCTGGTCTCGCGCCCGAGCCAGCTGCTCGACGCGGTGCTGACGTTCGGCCGCAAGGGCCTGTCGATCCAGCGCTACAAGGGGCTTGGCGAGATGAATGCCGAGCAGCTGTGGGAGACGACGCTCGACCCGCAGAACCGCTCGATGCTCGTCGTGCAGGTCGACCAGGCCGATGTCGCTGACGAGATCTTCACCCGCCTGATGGGCGACGTGGTCGAGCCGCGCCGCGAGTTCATCCAGGAGAATGCGCTGAGCGTGGCGAACCTGGACGTCTGACCGACATGATGTCGAGGCGGGGCCGATCGCGCCTCGCCTCGATTTGTCGCTGACGATCCGACGTCTTTCTCGGGCCGAACCGGCGCGTTAACTGTGCGCATTGACCCGTATTTAGCCGTCAGCAGGCTAATTCCCCACCGATCCAGGAGGGGCAAATGCGCATTCTACTTGCCGGCATCGCCGCGATTATTCTGACGAGCGGCACCGCTTCGGCGCAGAAATATCGCCACTTCAATATCCTCACCGGCGGCGCTTATACCGACAGCGAGGAAGCGCCGGACCGCTGGAAAGTGATGGGAACGGCGGACAGCCTCTCCGACGGCCAGGCCGCTGCGCTGTATCGCGCGGCGGAGATCACGGCGAAGGCCGGATCGCCCGCATTCCGGATCGTGCGGCAGAAGGTGCGGCTGACGACCCGCGAATATCGCGCGCTTCGCAAAATCGAATATCGCGAAACCGCCTATCTGACGATCCGAGCGGTGCGCACGCCCGGCGACCTGACGGCATGCGAGATGCCGAGTGCGGCGCAATGCATGACGCTGACGGTGCAGGACGTGATGTCGCGCTATGGCCCTGAGCTGGAGCAGCCCACGCGCCCGGCGCAGGTGATACCGGCCCTCGCCTTCGAGGTGCCGCACGCCGCGTTCCAGCCCAAGCCGGTTCCCCGTGCGCTGCCCGCCTATGTTCCTCCCGCGCCTGCGCCAATGCCGGTACCGGTGCCGGTGGCCGTGGCGAAGCCCATCGCCGTCCGGCCGGCCATGCCCGCTGCGCAGGTCGCGGCGCGCGAGGAGAAGCCCGGGATGACGAGCTGGGCCCCGCTGCCGGGCGCACCTGCCATCACCCCGCTCCCCGGCCAGGCAAGACCGCCGCGACGATAGCCGCCGGAGCGGGCGTGCCGCGCAATCCAACTTGCGGACTTGCGATTGATAGTTATTCGCAATAATTATCCCCCGTCTATCGAAGGGGGCCATGATGCGCTTTGCCAAACTCACGATCCTCGGCGCGATCGGCGCGCTGGTGCTGGGCACCGCGGCCCAGGCGCACATGCCCTATCTGCTCCCGACGCTGTTCGACGTGGGCAAGGGCGGCGACCACGTCACCGTCACGTCGTCGTTCGGCGAGGATGCGTTCGTGCCCGAGATCGGCATGAAGGATGCGCCGTTCCACTTCATCCGGCCCGATGGCACCAGGGGCGAAGTCGGGGCGCCGACCTATCTGCGCGACCTCACCATCTTTGAAGCGGATTTGAAGGCCGAGGGCACCTACCGGCTCACCACCGGCCAGCGGCTCGGGCGGATGGGCAAGATGTACGCGGTTGGCGGCAAATGGATCATCGCCGGCGAGGATGGCGCCCCGCCGGCCGGTGCGCGTGAAGTCGCGGTGCAGAGCACGACGCTGGCTGAGGCCTATGTGACGCGCGGGGCCGCCAGCGCGGGGGCGCTCAATCCGATCGGCACGGCGCTCGAGGTACAGCCGCTCACCCATCCTTCCGAGATCGCCTCGGGCAGCGACGCGAAGTTCCGGCTGTTGTTCGACGGCAAGCCGCTCGCGGGCACCGAAGTCACGCTGCTCCGCGCGGCGGGCAACTACGACGGAAAGAAGGTCGCCGCGACGGTTACGTCGGACGTGCAGGGCAATTTCACGCTGCGCCCCGAGGATGCCGGCCTCTATCTGATGCTGGTGCGCCACCGCACCGAGGCGCCGGCGGGCTCGGCGACGCCCTATCGCAGCTATACCTATACGCTGGCGTTCGACGCCGCCTGAGCGGCAGCGGTGGTGCGGTTCGTCGCCGCACAACCACGATATGGCGCAGCTTCGGCCCGCCGGTGTGGATTTGTTCACCGATCGGCGACAGGCCTGCCCCCGGGCAACACGGGACACGGGCAATGGGGGCAAGGTTCGAGCGGAGGATGGCATTTGCCGCCATGGCAATGCTGCTTTCACCCTGCGCGATTTCGCATGCCAAGGCACCCGGCCTGGCGCCCGCCGCCGCGATCGCGACGGGCGAGGCCAGCTATTATGCCGACCGTTTTGCCGGCAAGCGCACCGCGAGCGGCGAAGCCTATGACCCCAGCGACTTTACCGCCGCGCATCGTAGCCTGCCCTTCGGCACCCGCGTGCGCGTCACCGACGTCGAGAGCGGGCGCAGCGTCATCGTCCGGATCAATGACCGCGGCCCCTGGGGCAAAGGCCGGTTGATCGATGTCTCGCGCGCGGCCGCCACGGAAATCGGCTTGGCCCGCCGGGGCCGGGGCACTGTCTCGCTCGCGCTGGTGGAAGACGAAGCGACCGGGACCGCCGAGGACTAGCGAAACGCCCAGCGCAGCGTCTCGGCGACGCCGCGCGTGCCGATGCGCACTGCCGGGGTCGCGAGGCCGGTGCCGCGCAGGCCGTGCATCGTCCGCGCCCAATCAGGCAGCAAATCAACCGCAGCGCCGAAGGTGAGCGCCTGGAAGGGCTTCACCGCCATGCTGGGCGCGGGCTGGTCGAGCACCATGCGCGCGACTTCGCGGGTGCGCGCGTCGACCACCAGCTCGGGGCGCATCCGCGCGATCAGCGCATTGGCCTCGGCGCGGGTGCGTGGGACGTCGATCGTCCCGAGCGCCTCTGCGATGCGAGCGAAGTCGGCAAAATAGGCGTCCTGATCGGCCAGGCTCATGCCCGGCTCGGCATAGCGGATCCAGGCGTCGAGGAAGCTCACTGCCTCGGTGACATGGACCCAGGCGAGGAGATGGGGATCGTCGGCCGCGTACCGCGTGCCGTCGGGCAGGACGCCCTTCACCCGGGTATGGACGTCGCGGACCTTGTCGATCATCGCCTCGGCCTCGGCAGCTGAGCCATAGGTGGTGACCGCGATGAAGCGCGCGGTGCGGCGCAGGCGGCCGAGCATGTCGCCGCGGAAGGTCGAATGGTCCCAGACCCCGGCTAGCACCGCGGGGTGGAGCATCTGGAGGAGCAGCGCAGTGACGCCGCCGACCATCATCGTGGTGACGTCGCCGTGGACGCGCCAGACCACCGATTTCGGGCCGAACAGGCTCTCGTCGGGCTTGCGCTGGACGGGCTTCTCGCCGCGGTCCTGATCGTTGAACACCGCGCGCACCTGACCGATCAGCGCGCCGCGCAGCCGTTTTGCGATGCCGTCAGCGGGACTCATGCACGCCAAGCTAGGGACTAACAGCTTTCCCGCAACCGCCCGTTTTCGTTGCGCCACCGGACTGTTATGCTGTCATGACGCCAAATCCGGGGGGTGATTCTTGCTGCGATCGAAGCGATTCCGCGCCTTGTCGCTCACCCTGGCCACCGGGCTGCTCGCCACTGCGGGCGCCGCGCAGATGCAGCCGATCGGCGGGGGCAATGTGATGGCGGTGGTCGAGCGGCTGCAGCCCGGGCAATTCCTCTGGGTGCCCGAGATCGCGCCGCGCGGGCCGATGCTGGTGGTGGTGAACATCGCGACGCAGCGCGTGGTCGCATACCGCAACGGCGTGCCGATCGCAGTCTCGACGATCTCGACCGGGCGCGAGGGGCATCGCACGCCGACGGGCGTGTTCACGATCCTCCAGAAAGCCAAGTGGCACCGCTCGAGCAAATATTCGAACGCACCGATGCCGTTCATGCAGCGGCTGACCTGGTACGGGATCGCGCTGCATGCGGGGAATTTGCCGGGCTATCCCGCCTCGCATGGCTGCATCCGCCTGCCGAGCGAGTTTGCCCGGCTGCTGTTCGACGAGACCGAGCTGGGCATGACGGTGATCGTCACCAACCAGGCACCGGCGCTGCGCATCGGCGCCAACCCGCTCTCGCCCGCCTTCCCCGCCGGCCCGGCAGTGTGGCGGCCCGAGCTGGCGCCCGCGGGCCCGGTCTCGATCGTGGTCAGCGGCGCGGACCGGCGGATGGTGGTGCTGCGCGGCGGCGTCGAGATCGGATCGGCACCGGTGGCGTTCGACGGGCAGATCGACCGGATGCAGGCCTATGTGCTGCAGGACGTGGTCGCGGGCGACTATCGCTGGAAGCGCATGACCTTGCCCGGCGAGGGCAGTGCCGGTTCCAGTGCCGCGGCGCCCGAGGCCGCCCGCTTCCAGGGCAGCGACCCGTTCCGCCGCGCGTTGGCCGGGGTGGTCGGGCCGGGCACGACGCTGGTGGTGATCCCCGATTCGCTCGGCCTCGGCGCCGATCTCGCGCCGCCGACGCAGGACCCGGACGCGCTGATCGAGAATGACCCGGGCGTCGGCGGCTGGCTGGAGGACAGCTCGGTCGTCGCGCGCTGAGCGGAAAAGCGAAACTAAACGCACCCCCAAGCGCTTTCGCATTGACCCCGTAACATCTTGCAGTGCAGCAACGCGCCTCATGGCTAGCCTCGCAATCGCAAATAACGAGGATGTTCGCTTCCTCGGTCGGCTCCTCGGCAACGTGATCCGTGCCTATGGCGGCGAGGAGCTGTTCAAGCGCATCGAGTATATTCGATCCACGTCGGTCGATCGCGCGCGCGGCGTGGCGGGATCGGGATCGGTCGATCGCGGGCTCGACCGGCTGAGCCTCGACGAGACGCTCGATTTCACCCGCGGCTTCATGCTGTTCTCGATGCTCGCCAACCTCGCCGAGGATCGCCAGGGCGTGGAGAGCGAGAAGGATGCCGACATCGCCTCGGCGCTCAAGCGGCTCGAGGGCGAAGGGATCAGCCGCGAGGCGGTGATGCAGTTGCTCGACCATGCGCTGGTCGCGCCGGTGCTGACCGCGCACCCGACTGAAGTGCGCCGCAAGTCGATGATCGACCACAAGAACCGGATCGCCGAGCTGATGCTGCTGCGCGACCGCGGCGTGGCCGAGACCGAGGATGGCGACCAGGTCGAGGAAGCGATCCTGCGCCAGATCGCCTTGCTGTGGCAGACGCGCGTCCTGCGCCGCGAAAAGCTGGGCGTCGCCGACGAAGTCGAGACCGCGCTGTCCTATTTGCGTGACATCTTCCTGCCGGTGCTTCCCGCGCTCTATGCGCGCTGGGACCGGGCGCTGGGCGGCCGCGCGCCGAGCTTCCTGCGCCCCGGCAGCTGGATCGGCGGCGACCGCGACGGCAATCCCTTCGTCACTGCCGATTCGATGCAGTTCGCGCTGGCGCGCGCGGGCGAAGCAGTGCTCGGCTATTATCTCGACGCGGTCCATGCGCTCGGCGCCGAGCTGTCGATCTCGACCGAGCATGTCGCGGTGAGCGAGGCTTTGCTCAAGCTCGCCGAAGCCAGCCATGACGAGGCCAAGAGCCGCGCCGACGAGCCCTATCGCCGCGCGATCACCGGCGTCTATGCGCGCCTGGCCGCGACGCATGAGAAGCTGACCGGCAAGGCCCCGCCGCGCCCTGCCGCGCTCGCCGCCGAACCCTATGCCAATCCGGGTGAGTTCCGCGAGGAGCTGGTCGCGATCGCGCATGCGCTGGCCGAGGAAGGCGACGGCCCGCTCGCCACCGGCGGCGCGCTCGGCCGGCTGATCCGCGCGGTCGAGACCTTCGGCTTCCATCTCGCCACGCTCGACATGCGCCAGAACAGCGCGGTGCACGAGCGCGTCATCGCCGAGCTGCTCAAGGCAGGCGGCGTGGTCGAGGACTATGCGTCGCTCCCCGAGGACAAGCGCGTCGAGATCCTGCGCAAGGAGCTCGCCAACGCCCGCCCGCTGACCAGCCCCTATGCCGAATATTCGGAAGAGACCGCGTCCGAGCTCGCCATCGTCCGCGCAGCGGCGCAGGCGCATGCCAAATACGGGCGCCAGTGCATCACGCACTACATCGTCTCGATGGCGCAGTCGGTGTCCGACCTGCTCGAGGTCCATATCCTGCTCAAGGAAGCCGGGCTCTATATTCCCGGCGACGAACCGCAGGCGCACATCATGGCGATCCCGCTGTTCGAGACGATCACCGATCTCGAAGGCGCGCCGGCGATCATGGAAGCCTGGCTCGGCCTGCCCGAAGTGAAGGCGATCGCGGCAAAGCGCGGCCACCAGGAAGTGATGATCGGCTATTCCGATTCGAACAAGGACGGCGGCTACCTCACGTCGACCTGGCAGCTGTCGCGCGGCTCGACAGCGCTCGAGCCGGTGTTCGCCAAGGCGGGCCTAGGCATGCAGCTGTTCCATGGCCGCGGCGGCGCGGTCGGGCGTGGCGGCGGCTCGAGCTTCGCGGCGATCCTCGCCCAGCCCAAGGGCACGGTGCAGGGCCGGATTCGCGTGACCGAGCAGGGCGAGATCATCGCCGCGAAATACGGCACGCGCGAGAGCGCACGGACCAATCTGGAAGCGATGGCTTCGGCGACTTTGCTCGCCAGCCTCGAGCCCGAGAAGCTGAACAAGGCCGATGCCGAGCGTTTCGCCGCGGCGATGGACCAGCTCTCGGATACCGCCTTCAAGGCCTATCGCGGGCTGGTCTACGAGACCGAAGGCTTCCGCCAGTTCTTCCGCCAGGCGACGCCGATCGCCGAGATCGCCGGCCTCAAGATCGGCTCGCGCCCGGCGAGCCGCAAGAAGAGCGACGCGATCGAGGATTTGCGCGCCATCCCCTGGGTGTTCAGCTGGGCGCAGGCGCGCATCATGCTGCCGGGCTGGTACGGCGTCGGCCAGGCGATCGAGGCATTCGAGGACAAGGGGCTGTTGCGCGAGATGGCGACGGCCTGGCCGCTCTTCGCCTCGACGATGGCGAACATGGAGCAGGTGCTGGCCAAGTCCGACATGGAGATCGCCGCGCATTACGCCAATCTGGTCGAGGACAAGGCGCTGCGCGACGGCATTTTCGGCCGGATCCGCGACGGCTGGCAGCAGACACATGACGGGCTGCTCCAGGCGACGCGCCAGACCCGGCTGCTCGAGAAGCATGCCGGGCTGGAGACTTCGATCCGGCTGCGGCTGCCTTATATCGAGCCGCTCAACCTGCTGCAGATCGAGCTTTTGAAGCGCCACCGCGCGGGCGAGGACGATCCGCGGATCGGTGAGGGGATCCTGTTGTCGATCAACGCGATTGCGACGGCGCTGAGGAATAGCGGGTGATCGTCAAATCCTCCCCCAAAGCGCAGCGGCGGGGGAGGTGGCATGCGCAGCATGACGGAGGGGGCGGCGAGGCAGAGCCGCGCCGTCCTGAACTCTCGGCCCGCGATGGACGCACCTTTGGCGCGCCCCCTCCACCATTTGCTGCGCAAATGGTCCCCCTCCCCCGCCGCTTCGCTGTGGGGGAGGATTTTTCAGGCGAGAAACGGCGCCGCCACTTCCGGCGGCACGCGGATCAGCCGACCGCTCGCGCGCTCGATGATTGCCCAGGTGGTCTTCGCCTCGACGCGGACCTTGCCGTCGGCGCCGGTGAACTTCATGTGCCGGTCGAAGCGCGCGCCGCGCGGCGGCTCGGCGACCCAGGTCTCGGCGGTGACCGTCTCGCCGGCAGTGACGTTGCCGCGATAATCGATCTCGTGGCGGGTCACGACCCACATATAGGCGTCGCTATGTTCGGGCGCGGCGACGGCATACCAGTGTGCGACCGCGACATCCTGGATCCACTTCACCCACACGGCATTGTTGACGTGACCGAGCTCGTCAATGTCCTCGGGCGTGGCGGTGATGGTCGCGGTGTACGGAGTCATGCGCCCCTTCTAGCTTAACCAGATTTGGAAGCGCAGCCTTCATCGCTTGGCGCTATTCCGGCACGATGATCCCGCGCCGCCCCTCCAATATCTTCCGCAGCCGCTGGAAGGCGCTGTTCTGGGCCGCCGGCGTGCTCTTCACTGCCGTCACCTTTGTCGGTTTCGGCGACAAGGAGAGCCATCAGGCCGCCGCGGCGCTGCAGGACGCGACCGGCACCAATGTCAGCGATGCCGATCTCGCCATCCTGGCCAACCTCGCCGGCCAGTAACTCAGCGGATCACGGTGCAGGCGATCGGCGGCTGGCCGGGCGCTTCGAACGACATGTTGTCGCCCTTGCCGCGGAAGGTCGTGCGCCCGTCCGAATAGCTGATCCCCGAGGCCATGCGCTGCTGCTTGAGCACGACGCTCCTGCCCGCGCGGATGACCATCACCTGGCCCTTGTCCGGATCGAAGCGCGCAACGATGCGGACGCCGTCGATGCAGCGGAAGCGCGCCTGCGAACGGTTGTCGACCGTTGCGGGCGGCGTCTCGCCGGGGCGCGGCTTGAGATCGCTGCCGCTGATGTGCCAGCGGCGCTGCTCGGGCGTCGCGCCGTCGACCACCGCGCGGCGCAGCGTCACGCTGCCGCGCATGTTGAACGGGCCGCCGGCCTTGAGATTGCCATAGGCGCGCACCGGCACGGTGACGTAGCGCGATCCCGCCGCACCTTCGATTGCCGAGGGCGCGCCGACTTCGGCATGATAGTCGCGATATTTGGCGAAGCTCGCGGCGAACGCCTCGCGGCTCATCCCCGCGGCGCCGGCGCCCCATAGCGCATAGGCCTGGCCATATTTTCCCTCGCCGAGCAGCGCATAATAGGTCTGGACGACATTGGCCGCGCCCTGCGCGCTGTCTTCGGTGAAGGGCGCTTCGCTGACCACATCGGGGGTCCTGGCCGGAGCGGGCGCCGCCGCAGGCGTCGGCTTGGCGTCGGGCTTGATCGGATGCTTGTCGAGCGGCGCGGGCGAGGCGTCGTCGGTGATGTTGGTCTCTTCGCTCTGTACGACCTTGTTTTCGGGGGGCTGGGGCTGGCTGGTGCAGGCGCCCAGCGCGAGCAGGGCAATAAGGGTCAGGCGCATCCGGGATTCACTTTCATCAGGCCAATCGTCATAGGCGTAACGAACGTCTAGCCGGATGCGCCTGTTCCGTCAGTCCTCGAGTGGGCGGTTGCCGACGAATCCCAGCTTGGTGATGCCGGCACGCTTCACCGTGGCGAGGATTCCGTCGAACCGCTCATAGCGCGCCTCGGGGTCGGTCTGCATGTGGAGCGCGGCGCCCGATTGCTGGAGCGCGGCGAGCTTCTCGGGAAGCGCAGCGTCGGGGATCGTCGCACCGTTCCAGAACAATGCGCCCTGCCTGTCGATGCCGAGCACGGCGGGCGGCAGCGGATCGGTGGTGAGGTTCGGGCCCGAGGGCAGCTCGATCGGCACCTGGTTGGTGGCGATCGGAATCGAGAGGATCATCACGATCAGGAGGACCAGCATCACATCGATAAACGGCGTGACGTTCATCGCGCTCATCGGGACGGGTTCGGGAATGCGGGCAAAACGGGCCATGGCACCTCTCCTCTCACTTATGATGATGTAACATATCATTCGAGATGGGGATGGCAACTACTCAAATCCTCCCCCGGAGGGGGAGGGGAACCGCCAGCTTCAGCTGGTGGTGGAGGGGTAGCGCGCCGCAAACATCATCGCTCGTGGAGAATACCCCTCCACCAGCTGCGCTGGTCCCCCTCCCCCTCCGGGGGAGGATTTCAGGCGCTCAGCAATTCTCGTATTTCCAGTTCCGGCGCTTGCCTTCGCGCATCCATTCCACGGCGTCGGCGACGCGCTTGGCCTTGGTTTCCGGGCGCTTGGCTTCGGCGACCCAGTCGCAATATTCGCGGCGGCAGCTCGGCGGGAAGCCGTTGAACGTGGCGGCGGCGGCATCGTCGGCGGCAAGCGCTTCGGCCAGTTCGGGCGGCACTTCGGCCTCGCTTTTGGGCGCCGCCTTGGGACGCGCGGGCTTGCCCTCGCCGAGCTTCGCGGCCGCCTCGCGGATCAGCTGCTCGATCTCGGCTTCGCCCGGCAGGTCCGCGAGCGACTCGATGCGGCCGAACTGGCCCATCGCCTCGCCTTCCTTGCCGGTCTCATTGTCCTGCCGGTTCCAGAAGCCGAAGCTCGCATGCGCCTTGAACGACGCCATGTTGGCGAAGGGCTTGCCCTGCAGCATGAAGAAGGGGTGCGACCATTTGAAGGTCTCCTCCACCTCGGGCACCGCGGCGTGGAAGCGCGCGCGCAGCCAGGAGAGGATCGGCTGCGCGAATTCGGCGCGGCCCGCGATATAGGCGTCTACCCGGGGATCCCTGCTCATGGGGCGGCATGGTCTGCCGCCCCGGAGCGCAGGTCAAGATCAGGGTTCGAGCGAATCCTCGTCGGCGTCGTCGAGGTCGTCATCATCGTCGAGGTCGTCCTCGTCGAAATCGTCCTGGACCTCGTCCTCGGACTGGGCGCGCTCGTCCTGCTCGGAATCGTCGTCCTCTTCGCCGATCTCGTCGTCGACCATGTTGAGATCGTCTTCGTCGTCATCCTCGTCGTCGCCGAGATCGGGCGACAGGTCGGTCAGGAGATTGCCGTCGCTGGGGCCGTCGTTGGTTGCCTCGAGGATCTCGGCGCGCTGGCTCTCGTCATAGCCTTCCTCGTCGAACCCGTCATCGCCTGGACCACGCCCCGGAACCTGAAAGCCACCCATCGCCTGTCCTCATGTTGTGCGTCCGCCACGACGGCAGAGCCTTCGGAGTGCGAACGGCGGTGAGGCCCGAGCGTTCCCTAGCTGGGGCGGAACATCCGTCCGCGCTCTGTCACGGCTACTACCACGAAAGCGGTGACGCCCATAAGCAGGAAACCGGCATAGATCGGCACGGTGGTGCCGTTGAACGACTGGCCGATCGCCGCGCCGATCAGCGCCGAGCCGAGCGTGCTGACGAACCCCTGGAGGCTTGCCGCGGTACCGGCGATCTCGCCCATCTTCTCCATCGCCATCGCCGAGAAGTTCGAGGTGGAGAGGCTGACACAGCCCATCATCAGCGCCTGGAGCAGGATGAAGCTCCACAGCGCTTCATGGCCGCTGAGCGAGACGATGAGGTGGAGCGCCGCGAACAGGATCACGCCGGCCAGCGCGGTGTGCGAGATGCGGCGCATGCCGATCTTCATCACCAGCCAGGAGTTGAGGAACGACGCCAGCGCCATCGTCGAGGCGACGCAGGGGAAGACCACTGCGAGCAGGTTCGGCGCGTGGAACACCTCGTCCATCACCTGCTGCACCGATCCGATGAAGCCGAACAGCCCGCCCGAGAGCAAGGTGATGCCGATCGTGTAGCCCACCGCCTGGCGGTCGCGCAGCATCAGCGCGTAATCGGCCAGCACCCGGCGCGGGTTGAGCGACAGGCGCGCATCCTCGGACAGGGTCTCGGGCATGCGCAGCCAGAACCAGGCGACGACCAGCGTGGCGACGAGCGCCACCGCCCAGAAGATCAGTCGCCACGACCCGAAGAACAGCACGAGCTGCCCGAGGCTGGGCGCGAAGATCGGCGCGGCCATGAACACGATGATCGCCAGGCTCATCACCCGCGCCATCGCCCGGCCGGCGAAACAGTCGCGGACCAGCGCGACCGAGACGACGCGCGCGCCCGCGGCCGATGCGCCCATCGCCGCGCGGGCGATCAGCAGCAGCATGAAGCTCCCCGACGCCGCCGCCACCACGCTGGTGACGACATAGGACAGCAGCGCCAGCGCCAGCACCGGCCGGCGGCCATAGCGGTCCGAGAGCGGGCCGTAGATCAGCTGGGCGAAGGCGAAGCCGATCAGAAAGGCCGTGATCACATATTGGCGATGGTTGGGCGAATCGACGCCCAGGCTCGTGCCGATCGCCGGGAGCGCGGGCAGCATCGAATCGATGCCGAGCGCCGTCAGCGCCATCATCGCTGCAACCAGCGTGACGAACTCGACAAAGCCGAGCGGCGCCTTGTTCTGCGACTGCGCTGTGAGGTGCGGCTCTTCCATAGCGCGCAAATGACGCATCGGACGGCGCGCGTCACCCCCTTGTTGCACCCGATTCCCGCATCTGTTAGTGTATTGCTTCGATAATACGCCTTTTGGAGACTCGTCGATGCGTACCCTGCCGCTCCTGCTGCTTCCCCTCGCGCTCGCCGCCTGCGACGGCAAGGGCACCTCGGTCACGATCAACGCGACATCCGACGATGGCGAGAATTCGACCTTCGCGATGAACAACGGCACCGTCGCGATCAAGGGCGGCGGCTTCGAGGGCAATTTCAAGGTGCCCGCGATCAAGATGACCGCCGACAATTTCGACATGGACGGTGTGAAGCTCTACCCGAACTCGGCGATCACCAGCTTCAACATCGACGCGCAGGATCATGCCGGCGACAAGAAGGACGAGGGCAAGGTGACCGCCGCCTTCTCCAGCCCCGCCCCGCTCGCCACCGTCCAGGCCTGGTTCCGCGACAAGCTGACCGCGAAGAACTTCAAGTTCGCGGCCCAGGGCGACGGCTTCGCCGGCACCACCGACGATGGCGAGAGCTTCACGATCAATCTCTCGGCCGATGGCGGCGACAAGACCAAGGGCCGGATGGAGATCGTCGGCAGCTAGGCTTTGACGCCGCGCAATTCACACGGCCCCGAAACGAGTCATGCGCCCGTGCAACCCGAGCCGGCGCGCCTCTTGTCGCGCCGGCATCGGCGGGTCTAACTGGACCCAAGGAGACTCGATAAAATGGCTACTATTCTCGACGAGGTGCCTCTCGTCTCGATGGCCGAGCAGGCGAACGACCCCGAGGGGTTCGCGCAGAAGTTCGGCCAGTCGTTCCGCCGCTTCGGCTTCGCGATGGTCGCCGATCACGGCGTGCCGCAGGAACTGATCGACCGCGCCTGGGCCAAGACCAAGGAATTCTTCGCGCTGAGCGAGGAAGAGAAGCGGCAATACCACATTCCCGGCGGCGGCGGCGCGCGCGGGCTGACGCCGTTCAAGACCGAGATCGCCAAGGGTGCGACGCATGTCGACCTGAAGGAATTCTGGCATATCGGCCGCGAGCTGGCCAAGGGCCACCGCTTCGAGAAGGACATGGCGCCGAACATCTGGCCGCATGCGCCCGAGGGCTTCAAGGAAACCTTCCTCGAGCTGTTCCAGGCGCTGGACGATGCCGGCGACCGGCTGCTCTCGGCGATCGCGGTCTATCTCGGGCTCGAGCCGCACTGGTTCGACCGGGCGGTGAAGGACGGCAATTCGGTGCTGCGCCTGCTCCATTATCCGCCGGTGGCGGCCGATGCCCCCGAAGTGCGCGCGGGCGCGCATGAGGACATCAACCTGATCACGCTGCTGCTCGGTGCCGAGGAAGCCGGGCTCGAGCTGCTCGACAAGGATGGGCGCTGGCTCGCGGTCAAGCCGCCCCAGGGCGCGATGGTGGTCAATGTCGGCGACATGCTGCAGCGGCTGACCAACCATTATCTGCCCTCGACGACGCACCGCGTGGTCAACCCGCCGGTCGAGCGCCGCGGCACCGCGCGCTACTCGATGCCCTTCTTCCTGCATCCCGCGCCGGACTTCATGATCGAGACGCTGCCGTCGACGATCACCGAAGAAAGCCCCAACCGCTATCCGGAGCCGATCAGCGCGCACGACTATCTGTTCGAGCGGCTGGTCGAGATCGGGCTGATCAAGAAGTAACAAGCAAAACTTGCTTCCCCTCCCTGAAAGGGAGGGGCTAGGGGTGGGTCAGCGGCGGACGAGGCTCGATGCCTCGGCCGTCGCTTTCATGTCGGGCGTCAAGCTCGCGTTGCTCGCAACCCACCCCCGACCCCTCCCTTCCAGGGAGGGGAGTGAGAGAGATCATGACCGAACCGCTTCGTATCGCACTTGCAGGCCTTGGCACCGTCGGCGCGGGCGTTATCCGCCTGATCGACGCGAATGGCGAACTGATCGCCCGCCGTGCCGGCCGGCCGATCGAAGTGGTCGCGATCTCGGCGCGCGACCGCGCCAAGGATCGCGGCGTCGACATCTCGCGCTTCGACTGGGTCGACGATACCGCCGCGCTGGCACGCCATCCCAAGGCGGATGTGGTGGTCGAACTGGTCGGCGGATCGGACGGCCCTGCCCTCACGCTTGCCCGCGCCTCGCTCGCCGGCGGCAAGAGCTTCGTCACCGCCAACAAGGCGATGATCGCGCATCATGGCCTCGAGCTCGCCAGCGCCGCGGAAAACGCCGGGCTCGCGCTCAAGTTCGAAGCGGCGGTTGCTGGCGGCGTGCCGGTGATCAAGGGGCTACGCGAAGGCGCCGCGGCGAACGAGATCGCCCGCGTCTATGGCATTCTCAACGGCACCTGCAATTTCATCCTGTCCAAGATGGAAGCCGAGGGCCGCGACTTCGCCGATATCCTGAGCGAAGCGCAGCGGCTGGGTTATGCGGAAGCCGATCCCAGCTTCGACATCGACGGCGTCGATGCCGCGCACAAGCTGTCGATCCTTGCCAGCCTGGCCTTCGGCACGCAGCCGGCGTTCGACCAGGTAGCGATCACCGGCGTGCGCCACGTCATCGCGGCGGACATCGCCGAGGCGGCGGCGCTCGGCTACCGGGTGCGGCTGCTCGGCGTGGCCGATGCCGGCGCGGGCGGGCTGTTCCAGCGCGTCCACCCGCACCTCGTGCCGCTGAGCCATCCGCTGGCGCATGTGACGGGATCGACCAACGCGGTCGTCGCCGAGGGCAATTTCGTCGGCCGGCTGCTGTTCCAGGGCGCGGGTGCCGGTGACGGCCCGACCGCTTCCGCCGTGGTCGCCGATCTGATCGACATCGCGCGCGGCGAATTCGGCCCGCCCTATGCGATGCCCGCCACCGCACTTGCCAGCCAGAACGCCGCCAATGCCGGCGAGCGCACCGGCCGCGCCTATGTGCGCTTCACCGTGGCGGACAAGGTCGGTGTGCTCGCCGAGATCGCCGCAGCGATGCGCGACGCCGGCGTGTCGATCGAGAGCCTGATGCAGCGCGGCGCCAATCCGGACGGCAGCGTGCTCGTCGCCATCGTCACGCATGAAGGGCCCGAGCGCGCGGTCGCCGAAGCGCTCGACAAGCTGCGCGGATCGGCCAGCCTCACCGGCGAGCCGATGTGGATGCATATCCTCGCGGGTTAATTGTCGCCGAGACTGGTCTTGAGCACGGTCCGGCCGTCGCGCGGGCACCAGGGTGCGCCGGTGGTGCCACAGGCCATGCCGGTGCTCTTCACTGCATCGGTCTTGGGATCGACGACTTCGGTGCTGGCCAGCGGCAGCCGGTAGCGCGTGTTCGGATCGGTCGGCGTCGCGACCAGCACGCTGCGCGTCGGCGCGGCGCGGGCCGGGATGCGGGTGATGCGCGCCACGCGCGTCGTCCGCGCCTTCCGATAGCGCTGCGGATTGTCGGCAGTGGTGACGGCGCCGGACAGCGCCAGAGCGAGAAGCAGCATGGGAGCTCCCGAATGAGGTTCACCGCGCCCAACGCACGGCTTGCCTTCGGTGTCCCTCAGGGTGCGAGATCGCGCCGGACGTAATGGACGCCGCGCGAATTCACCGTCGCGGTCACGCCCACCGATCCGCAGCGCACGGTGAAGGCACCCTCGCCGCACGGCGCATGCCCGTCCGCGCCGTCGAACAGCCGGGTGAGCCTGCCTGCGTCGGTGTCCGGGTCGGCATAGGTCGTCGCCAGCGGCACTCGGTAGCGGTCCGCCTCGCGGCGCGAGCAGACGACGATTTCATTCTCGTCGCGGGCGCGCTTGCACTCCGGATTGGCCGACCAGTGCTGGCGATGCATCGCCATCGCCTCGGCCGGGGTGGCCGGCGGCGACTGATCCTGGGCGAGCAGCAGCAAGGCATGGAAAAGCATCGCACATCCTCCGCCCCCGGAACCGCTTCGCTAGCGCAACGATATGGCGGAATTGCGGACATCGCCGCCTGACAACGTTAGCGGCATCGACAAGTGGCGCGCCCCTGCCTAATCGCCGCCCCAAGTTCCAACCGCCGGGGTACTCCAGTTCATGTCGCAGACCGCCAGCCACGCGCTTGACCGCGTCCTCGTCCTCGAAATGGTGCGCGTGACCGAAGCGGCGGCGATCGCCGCCTCGACGCTCACCGGCCGCGGCGACGAGAAGGCGGCCGACGCCGCCGCCGTCGAAGCGATGCGCGATGCGCTCAACAAGCTCTATCTCGACGGCACGGTGGTGATCGGCGAGGGCGAGCGCGACGAGGCGCCGATGCTGTTCATCGGCGAGAAGGTCGGTGCGGCGCAGGGCAAGGGCCCGGCGATCGACATTGCGCTCGATCCGCTCGAAGGCACCACGATCTGCGCCAAGGCCGGCCCCAATGCGCTGGCGGTGCTTGCGGTGGCCGAGCAGGGCGGCCTGCTCAATGCGCCCGACGTCTACATGGACAAGATCGCGGTCGGCCCGGGCTATCCCGAGGGCGTGATCGACCTTGCCAAATCGGCGACCGAGAATGTGCATGCGATCGCCAAGGCCAAGGGCGTGCAGCCGCACGAGATCATCGCCTGCGTGCTCGATCGCCCGCGCCACGAGAAGCTGATCGCCGAGCTGCGCGGCATCGGTTGCGGTGTGGTGCTGATCGGCGACGGCGACGTGGCCGGCGTGATCGCCACTACCAATCCCGAGACGACGATCGACGTCTATATGGGTCAGGGCGGCGCCCCCGAGGGTGTGCTCGCCTGCGCGGCGCTGCGCTGCGTCGGCGGCCAGTTCAAGGGCCGGCTGATCTTCCGCAACGACGACGAGCGCGCCCGCGCCCGCAAATGGGGCATCGAGGATCTCGACAAGATCTACGACCTGACCGAGCTCGCCAAGGGCGACTGCATCTTCGCTGCGACGGGCGTGACCGACGGCTCGCTGCTCGAGGGCGTGAAGCGCTTCGCCGGCAAGATGACCACCGAGAGCGTGGTGATGCGCGCGCATTCGGGCACGGTGCGCTGGGTGAAGGGCGAGCATCGGATCTGATCCACCCCTCGTCATCCCCGCGAAGGCGGGGATGACGGCGTAGTTAAGCCCCCGCCACCAACCCATGCGCCGCTGCGAACGGCAGCCACCCCGCCAGCCGCGCCTCTCCGGCCACCGCCTGCGCCGGATCGCCGGGCAGCGTAGACAGCCAGTCGAACTGCCAGGGTTCGAGCGGATAACAGGCAACGCGGTAATGTGCCCGGGCCACCGCGAGCAGCATCGCCTCGCTGCGCGGCGGCACCGGTTCGCCGGTCGCGAGCATTTCGGAAAAGTCGAACGGCAGCGCGAGCAGCCGCACGCTGTCGGGCCGCCACCAGCGGCGCGGGGTGGCGAGTGCGAGTATGTCGGCGATCGCCGGTTCGAGCCCCGGCAAGGGGTGCGCCGCGCGCTCGATTCCGCGCGCGCGGTGGACCTCCGCCTTGGTCCTCTCGATCCGTGCCAGTGCGGCGGGGATCGCCCCGACATCCTGTGCGCCGCCGGGTGGGCGCGACGCCTCCAGCCAGTCGGCAAAGCCCGCGCCGAACTCGTAGAGCGTGTAGCTGCGCGAGGGATGCGCGGCGATATAGCCTTGCGCGAACAGGGCGAAGGCGGTCGGCCCGGCGAGCGCGCTGAGCAGCGGATATTCGCTCTCGAGGCACTCGATCAGCCGCTGGCGATAGCCGCTGGCATAGATGGCAACGCGATCCTCGGCGGTAAGGCGGTTGTCGCCATGGACATGCGCGCGGGCATCGGGCGCGGAAGCGGCGAGGATCGCGTCCTGCATCCAGTCCTGCAGCGTGGCGAGATCAGGCGGCAACGCACAGCCCCTCGCGCACCCGCCGCGCCTTGGCCAGTTCGGCGGCGACCACATCGAAGGCGGGGACATTGGCATCCCATTCGACCATCGTCGCGACCGGCCCGCAGCGCTCCCACAGGCGCGCATAGAGCGGCCACACCGCATCGGGGACCGGCGCGTCGTGCGTGTCGATCAGATGCGTGCCGTGATCGCTCGGGCCGGCGAGATGGACCTGGACGACATGCTCGGCGGGGATCGCATCGATATAGGTCAGCGGATCGAGCGCATGATTGAAGCTCGAGACATGGACATTGTTTACGTCGAGCAGCAGCCCGCAGCCGGTCAACTCGCACAGCCGCGCGAGGAATTCTGCCTCGTGCATCTGGCTGGCGCGGAATTCGAGATAGGTACTCGGGTTCTCGACGATCAACGGGCGGCCGAGGAAATCCTGCACCGCCGCGACGCGGCCGGCGACATGGTCGAGCGCCGCCTCGGTGAGCGGGATCGGCAGCAGATCGTGGCTGTTCACTCCCTGCACCCCGGTCCAGCAAAGATGGTCCGAGATCCACAGCGGCCGGAAGCGCTCGGCCAGATCGCGCAGCTTGGCGAGGTACCCCATGTCGAGCGGCGCGGTGCTGCCGATCGACAGCGACACGCCGTGGAGCACCACCGGGCGGTGCTCCGCGACATGCTCGAACACGCGCATCCCCCAGCCCTGATTGTCGAGCAGATTCTCGGTGATCGCCTCGAACCAGTCGACGCCCCAATTTTCCGGGGGCGTCGACATCAGATAGGGGAAATGCTCCTCGCGCAGTCCCAGCCCGTCGCCGGGATTGGGCAGGCCGAGCCGGGGCGCGGCCATCAGGTCGAGGGTGGATAGGCGAGGCGCAGGTCGTTCGGCGCCTGCTGGACCAGCCCTTCCACCGGCTTGTTGGGATCGCCATTGACCTTGTAGGCGACGACCTTGGCAAAAGCCTGGAAGGCGATGTCCTCGACCTTGTCGCCTTCCTTGAACTCGAGCGTGGCGATCTGCTTCGAGGCGGTCGGCGTGGGGGTCGGCGAGGGCGTCGGCGTGCCGCAGAGGTTCTTGTCCGCCCCCGGTGCGGCTGCGGGCTTGGGCGCGCCGCACAGCACCGGCTTCGCGCTGCCGACCAGCGCATAGACCGCCATCGTCCCAGACTTGGGATAGAGCTGCATCGCCGAGATCGGCACTGCGCAACCGCCGAACCCGCCGCAGATATTGTCGCTCGGCGCGGTATAGACCGGGCCGCTCGGCGTGGGCGACGGCGTTGGCGTGCCGCACAGCCCGCCATAGCTGCGCAGCGTCACTGCCGAGCAGCCGCCGCCGATCACCGCGGGCTGGACACCGCAATTGCCGCCCGCGACGGGGCTCGCCTTAGGCGTGTTCGCCACCTTCGACCCGCCACAGCTGCCGCCGCCGCTGGTGAGCTGGACGAAGCCGCAGCCGCCTTGGCCCTTGCACAGGTTCGAGCCGCGGCAAGTGTGGTAGATCGACGTCTCCGCACAGCTGTTCGTGCCCCATTTGCCGTCGACTTGCGTGAGGTCGAGTCCCTGGCAGGTGTGGTTGACGATGTTCGTATCCGGCTGGCCGACCCCCACCGACAGGTCGGGCGTCTGGCCGAACACCGCCCAGGCCGTCGACATGCGATCGCCCGATCCCGACATGGACGGGAAGGGGAAGGCGACGGTGGCGCTGCCCGGATTCCAGTAATTGTCGAGCACGGTGGTGACGCCCTTGATCGACCCGCACACCGCCTGGCTCATCTTCTGGAAATTGGCCGCCGCCTCGCTGCCGGTCTTCAGGCTGTTGAGCGCCGCCGCGATCTGGTCGGGGGTGGCGAGGCCATAGGGGTTGTCGTTCGGATCATAGCCTTCGGTGGTCAGGTCCTTGCCGGTCCATTTGCCGATCTTGGGCGACTGGTCCCAGGTCTCGAGCCCGCCGCTGCCGCGGATATCCTCGATCTCGCGGAAGCGCGTGTAGTGGTCGATGCCGTCATTGCCCGCGCGGGCGGCGGCATCGGCCGAAGGGACGAGCTTGCCGTCCTGCGAATAGCTCGGATAGTCCGAGGCGAGCGCGTCGCGGTCCGGGCAGTAATGCGGGTTGACGATACCCTGGACGAGCTTCTCCGAACCGTCCTTGAGCCGCTGGCCCTTGTCGTCATAGCGCGCGCCGAGCGTGGCGCCTTCGCCCTGGTCGGTGATCGCGTTCATCATGTTGAGCGCCTGGCGCAGCGCGATCTCGGGATCGGTGAGCGCGATCGTGGTCTCGAAGCCCATGAACTCGCGCATCGGATGGCCGGGGAAGCTGAAGCTGTTGAACAGGTCGTTCTGCTGGCCCGATGCGTTCATCACATGGTCCCAGAGCCGCGTGCCGTCCTCATAGCAGATCAGCAGATAGTCGCGGTAGCATTGGTACATATAGCCGATCGAGCCGAACATGATGTTGGCGTCGAGCGCCTCCACCGTCGTGTAGGCGAAGGGCACCTTGGGGAAATATTTGTCCTTGTTGCGAACGATGTCCTTCTCGGCGGTCTCCTGCGGCTGCTCGATTGCGAGGAACAGCTCGATCCGCTCCTTGTCGAGCGGGCCGACATTGACCGCGACATCCTTGAACCGGTTGGTGTCCTTCAGGTCGACCACGCCGGGGATCTTGGTGAGCTTGGGGCCGTAGCAGGTCCAGCCATGATCGCCGCTCTGCAGCGTGGTGGCGGTGAAGCACGGCACGGCGCCGACCGCGGTGGCGAGGTTGGCGGCCATCTGGAGGTGAAGCATCTCCTGGATGAACACCGAGAAGACGATGTTGAACGCCTTCTTGTTGCCCCAGCCCTTGTTGCCCGGCTTGTGCTCGAACACCGCGCTCGTCTTGGCGCCGGGCCATTGCCGGCCCTTGTAGAAGCTGTTCCCCTGGCTGGTGATCGGATGCATGCCCGTCACCGAGTAGAGCGAGGTCATGTAGAGCGGGATGGTGAACAGCTCGACATTGACCGCGGCCTGCGCGATCCAGCGCACCACCAGCGTATCGGTCTCGAGAAACTTGAGTGGGCGCGCGGACAGTTCGCCGGCAACGTGCGTCAGATGCATGACAATTTCCCCAAGCTTCGCATGAAACATGCGATGTGCTTGAGTTTCACCAACACTATTGGTCCGTCAATCGACGATAGAACCGATATAGTTGCATGCGATATTTGTTACGGTTTTCATTCAATTTACGCTTTTCTTGAAGGCACCTCGGCGCTTGCCTCGGCATCCGGGCGCGCTATTCCCGGCACTGTGAGGAAAAGGTGACGATGCACGCGCTGATGCCGCCGCTTATATTGCTGGCTTCGCTGGCGGCGCTGATCTGGTTCCAGCGCAACGACGTGCGCAGCTTCACGCGCTTCCGTGCGATCGAGGACAGCGCGCATCGCCAGCGAGTCCTGCTGCGCTGGGCGCGCAACGCCTGCCTGATGTATCTTGGCGTGCCACTGATCGGCCTGGCGCTGCTCGGTCGAGTCGAAGCGCTGTGGAATTTCCCCGCACCGTTCGGCCCGCTGCTCCTCGTCACCCCGGGCTTCGATCCCGATTTGCTCGGCCTGATGGGCGGTGGCGTGCTGGGCGGCGCCATCGCCGGCGCGGCCCTGGCGCTGCGCCGGCGCAAGCGCACCAAGGCGGCCAAGCCGGTTCCGGGGCTCGACATCACCCCGATGATGCCGCGCAACCGCGCCGAGCTGCTGCGCGTGATCCCGCTCGCGGTGAATGCCGGGATCAGCGAGGAGGTGTTCTTCCGCCTCTATCTGCCGCTGCTGATCACCCTGTGCGGCGCACCGCCCGCCTTCGCCTTCGTCGCCACCACGCTGATCTTCGGGCTGCTTCACCGCTATCAGGGCTGGCTGGGCGTGCTCGTCACCACCGCGCTCGGTGCGATCTTCGCACTGCTCTATCTCGGTGCGGTGACACTATTGGCGCCGATCATCTTCCACGTGCTGATCAATCTCAACGCACTGGTGCTGCGCCCGGCGATCGCCCTTCGGTTTCGGCCGCGAACCGATTGACAGCAGCAATACACCAATTACCCCCTCGCACATTCAGTTCTCGCGGGAGGTATATATGCGGTTGGTCAGTCTCTTTGCCCTGGCGGTTGCCGCCGCGCCGCTCGCCGCCCTGCCGGCGAAGCAGGCCGCCCCCGCGCCCCAGGCTGCCGACGCCGCCTTCACCTTCGAGGAGGTGATGATCCCGGCGCGCGACGGGGTGAAGCTCCACACCGTGATCATGCGCCCCAAGGGCCAGACCGGCCCGCTGCCGATCCTCTTCCAGCGCACCCCGTAT
Source organism: Sphingomonas sp. R-74633 (assembly GCF_013416555.1). Classification (GTDB taxonomy): domain Bacteria; phylum Pseudomonadota; class Alphaproteobacteria; order Sphingomonadales; family Sphingomonadaceae; genus Sphingomonas. The sequence continues at coordinate 150,941 of NZ_JACCFG010000003.1, forward strand.
GGCGTCCCCGGCGCCGCGCCGCGCAACACGCCGGCAAGCTGGGCGGCGCTCGGCAAGGACGGCTATATCTTCGTCTTCCAGGACATGCGCGGCCGCTTCGGCTCCGAGGGCGGCCCCTTCACGCTCTCCACCGAGATCAAGACCGGCAAGGGCGCCGTGGACGAATCGACCGATGCCTATGATTCGATCGACTGGCTGGTGAAGAATGTGAAGCCGAACAACGGCAAGGTCGGCATGTGGGGCGTGTCCTATCCCGGCCTCACCGCAGCCATTGCCCTCGCCCGTCCGCACCCGGCGCTCAAGGCAGTGAGCCCGCAGGCGGCGTGGATCGATTACTGGATGAACGACGATTTGCACCGCAACGGCGCGATGCGGCTCACTTATGCCAGCGACTGGGTCAACAGCCTCCAGGCCGACAAGACCAGCGACGGCATCGAACTCTACGACCGCTACGACACCTATGAGTGGTTCCTGAAGGCGGGCTCGCCGGCGGACATCGAGGCCAAGTACTTCAAGGGCAAGGTGCCGCGCTACCAGGAGATGATCGACCATCCCGATTACGACGATTTCTGGAAGAAGCAGCGCTGGTCGGACACGCTGAAGAAGACCACCGTTCCGACGCTCAACGTCGCCGGCTATTGGGACCAGGAAGACCCGTGGGGCAGCTGGCAGATCTTCCACAAGCAGAAGGAAAACGACCCCAACAAGCTGGCGCTGATGGTCGCCGGCCCCTGGGCGCACGGCACTTGGCATTCGCCGGCCAATGCGCTGGGCCGCATCCCCTTCGGCGCCGACAGCGGCACCCAGTTCATGGAGCAGGTCGAGGCGCCGTTCTTCGCCTATTGGCTCCACGGCAAGGGCGCCAAGCCGGACTATACGATGAAGAGCTTCCAGTCGGGCAGCTGGCAGTGGAAGACCTATGACAGCTGGCCGCTCGCCAATTCGACCAACAAGAGCCTCTATCTTCACGCCAATGGCAGCGTCTCGTTCAACGCGCCGGCCGAGGGCGAGGGCTGCCGCGAATATATCTCCGACCCCGCCAACCCGGTGCCGTTCCGCCCGCGTCCGATGTCGGAGACCTACAAGACGCCCGACTGGCGCTGGTGGGAAGCCGAGGACCAGCGCTTCGTCGAATATCGCCCCGACGTGCTCAGCTATGTCAGCGCGCCGCTCGATGCCGACCTGACCGTCACCGGCAAGGTCACCGCCGAGCTGATGGCCGCGACCAGCGGGACGGACAGCGACTTCGTGGTCAAGCTGATCGACGTCTTCCCCGAGGATTATGAGAAGAACCCGGTGAGCCTGGGCGCCTATGCCAAGGGGCTGAACGGCTATCAGTTGCCGATCGCGATGGAGATCCGCCGCGGCCGCTATCTCGAATCGGACGAGAAGGCGACGCCGCTGGTGCCCAACCAGGTCCGCGACTGGACGATCGGGCTGCGCGACCACGACCATGTCTTCAAGAAGGGCCACAAGATCATGGTCCAGATCCAGTCGACCTGGTTCCCGGTTATCGACCGCAACCCGCAGACCTTCGTGCCGAACATCTACAAGGCCAAGCCGGGCGATTATCAGAAGGCGACGCAGAAAGTGTGTTCGGGCTCGGCGATCATGCTGCCGGTGGTGCAGTAACGCCTAGCCAGATATCCCAACGCTGATCCCCGGCGAAGGCCGGGGCCCAGCTGCAATGTCACCCGAGAGGTTGGTACACGCCAACTAAATGCATCGATACTGGGCCCCGGCCTTCGCCGGGGATCAGCTTGGCGTGAAGCTCAGCCCTCGCCCCGCGCCGCCAATATCTGGACCCAGGGATTGGGCTTCGCCTCGCCCACGCGGTGCAGCGTGTTGCGGTCGTGGTGGTCGAACACCCCCTGCCCCTTCACTGCCAGCGTGGTGTGGATGTCGTAGCTCCACCCGCCATCATCGTTGAAGACGATGTCGATCACATAGGCATCGGTGCGGAAGGCATATTCGAGGAAATCGGTGGAGCAGATGCCGTAGCTGGTCGGTCCGCGCGTCGCTTCCACGCGGATCGTGTTCGCCGCCGGATCGGGCTTGCCGGAGGCGAGCAGCACCTGGCCGCGCGGGATTGCCAGCGTCTGCATGACCAGACCGGTCGCCGGCTCCCATAGCCAATAGCCCACCTGGTCGTGGAAGGTGATGTCCTCTTCCGCGGTGGTGATGTGGATATGGTAGCGCAGGCCGTAGAGGAGCTGCGGGCCGTTCGCCTGCGGGTCGATCGGGACGAACTCGATCCGCTCGATGAACTCGCGCCGCTCCGGCCCCTCGGCCTTGGGATTGAGATCGACGCCCTTATGCCCCTCCCAGCGCCCGGCAAGGCGCGCGAGCGGTCCCAGATTGGCCAGCGTGTGCGGATCGACGTCCTCGGGTTCGGTGAAGATGTCGAGCGGGAACGGGTTCATCAGTTCTTGAGCCGGTAGCCGGTGCGGAAGATCGTCACGATCAGCGCGAGGCAGAGCGCCAGGAAGCCCGCGACGAAGCCCAGGCTCCAGCGCACGTCGATATCGCCGACTTCGCCGAAAAACGCCCAGCGGAAGCCGCTGATCAGATAGGCGACCGGATTGAACAGGCTCACCGTGTGCCACGGCTCGGGCAGGAAGCTCAGCGGGTAGAAGCTGCCGCCCAGGAAGGTCAGCGGCGTCAGGATCAGCGCCGGCACCACGTTCAGCTGCTCGAAGCCCTTGGCCCAGATGCCGATGATGAAGCCGAACATGCTGAAGCTGACCGACGTGAGCAGCAGGAAGGCGAGCATCGCCAGCGGGTGATCGATGCGCAGCGGCACGAACAGCCCCGAAGTGAGCAGGATGATCAGGCCGATCACCACCGACTTGGTCGCCGCCGCACCGACATAGCCGAGCACGAGTTCGAAGGCCGAGATCGGCGCCGAGAGCAGCTCGAACACGGTGCCGGTGAATTTGGGGAAATAGATGCCGATCGATGCATTGGCGACGCTCTGGGTGAGCAGCGACAGCATGATCAGGCCGGGCACGATGAAGCTGCCATAGGCCACGCCGTTGATCGACGGGATGCGGCTGCCCATGCCGCTGCCGAACACGATGAAATAGAGCGAGGTGGTGATCACCGGCGTCGCGATCGACTGCCAGAGCGTGCGCAGCGTGCGCGCCATCTCGAACTTGTAGATCGCCCAGATGCCGTGGAGGTTGATGCCGGTCATGCCGCGGCTCCCTCATTGGAAGTTTCGCGCTGTTCGACCAGCCCGACAAAGATGTCCTCGAGGCTCGACTTCGACGTATCGAGATCCTTGAAGGCGATGCCCATCTCGCTCAGCTTGCGGAGCAGCGAGGGGATGCCGGTGCGCTCCGCCTGGGCGTCGAAAGTGTAGCGCAGGCGATTGCCCTCGTCCTCGAGGCTGAGATGCCATTCCTCGAGCCCGGCGGGGATCGCCGCCATCGGCTCGACCAGCGAAAGATCAAGCTCGCGCTTGCCGAGCTTCTTCATCAGCTCGGCCTTGTCCTCGACGAGGAGCAGCTGCCCCTTGTTGATCACGCCGACCCGGTCGGCCATCTCCTCGGCCTCTTCGATATAATGGGTGGTCAGGATGATCGTCGTGCCGCGCTCGCGCAGCTTGCCGATCATCTTCCACATGTCGCGGCGCAGCGACACGTCGACGCCGGCGGTGGGCTCGTCGAGGAACAGGATCTCGGGTTCGTGGCTGAGCGCCTTGGCGATCATCACGCGGCGCTTCATGCCGCCCGACAGCTCCATGATCTTGGCGTCGCGCTTGTCCCACAGCGACAGGTCCTTGAGCACCTGGTCGCAATATTCCTGGTTGGGCGCCTTGCCGAACAGGCCGCGCGAGAAGCGCAGCGCCGATCCGACGGTGGAGAACATGTCGACCGCGATTTCCTGCGGCACCAGCCCGATCTTCGAGCGCGCGGCGCGGGGTTCGCGGATCGCATCATGCCCGTCGACCAGGATCGTCCCGGTGCTGGGCGTGACGATGCCACAGATGATCGAGATCAGCGTGGTCTTGCCCGCGCCATTCGGCCCGAGCAGCGCGAAGATCTCGCCGCGCTGGATTTCCAGGTCGACATGATCGAGCGCCTTGTGGCCGGAGCCATAGGTCTTGCTCACGCCGCTTATCGAAAGAATGGAAGTCATTATGCCCCCGGGCCGGAACGGACCCGCTAAGTAGGGCGCCCGGTGCGACGCGGCAACCGGTCGGTACAAAAAGTCCGGAAAGTCACGAAAGTCACGACACTCACGCGCGGGCGCGGGTGCGGGCGCGCGATCGCGCGCGACGGATCTCGGCTTCGGGCTAGCTCGGCTTGCGCGCCGCGGCCACGGCGGCGGCGAGCCCGGCATAATCCTGCGCGCCGTAGAGCACCTGCTTGCCGACCACCCAGGTCGGCGTGCCGCTCATCTTGAGCTTGCCGCCGAGATCGCCGTTCGAGACCAGCTCATCCTCGACCGCCTTCGACTTGATCGCCGCCTGGGCGCGAGGAATGTCGAGCCCGGCCAGCTTGGCCGACGCAGCGATGTTCGCCGTGCTCGGCCCGTCCATGGCATAAAGCGCGGAGTGGAAGGCGAGGAACTTGCCCTGCTCCGCCGCGGCCAGCGCCCAGCGCGCGGCGACGACGCTGTCCGGACCCAGCACCGGGATCTCGCGATAGACGATCCGCACCTTGGGATCGGTGCGCACCAGCTGGTCGATCGCCGGCAGGCTCGCGCGGCAATAGCCGCAGGCATAGTCCATGAAGGCGACGACGGTGACGTCGCCACTCGGGTTGCCGGCGGAGGCGCCGGCATAGGGCGTCTCGACGCGCGCGCCGATCGCCGCCAGCGCCTTTTGCGCGGCGTCGGACTGTTCCTTCGCCGCCTTGGTCCGCTCGCGCTCATTATAGCGGTCGACCGATTCCATCAGCACTTCGGGATGGGCGAGGATGTAATCGTGCATCGCCCGGTCGGACTGGGCGTGCGGCAACAGCACCTGGAGTCCGGCATAGGCGCCGGCGCCGAGAAACGCGCACAGCACCAGCGCGCCGGCCAGCGCCAGCGGAGACCGCAAAACCCGCTCGATCATCGGTCTTTCTTCTTCTTCCGGATTTCGTCCCACGCCGTCTGCGAGACCATGTTGATGTCCTGCGCGCGCACCCAGTCGGGCGAGCCCTGGGGCAGCCCGGCCATCGCGGCGCGCGAGCTCATCAGCGCGGTGCCGACATCGCCCATCAGATGCGCCCGCTCGGCAGTGGCGAGCGCGGTGCGCGGTTCGTCGCCCTTGCGGTCATAGACGGTGCCCAGGTTCATCCAGGCGAACGGATTGTCATTGTCGCGCGCCACGGCGGTCTTCAGCACGCGCTCGGCCTCGTCGAGATTGGCCTTGTCCTCGGTGGCGAGCAGCGCATGGCCGAGCGTGCTGGCGATCAGCGGCTGGTTGTTCGACAGCGCGGTCGCCTCGCGCAGCGGCGTGAGCGCGCCGCGCGGGTCGCCCGATTCGAGCATGACCTGCCCCTCGAGCTCGAGGAAATAGGGATCCTTGGGCGCGAGCTTGACCAGCGCCGCGGTCTCCGCCGCCGCCTGCTCGGGATAGCCCGACTTATGATAGGCATAGGCGCGGGCGTAATGCGCGTAGATCGACTGGTCGCTGAGCGGATACTTCGCCAGCGTATCCGGGGCATCGGCGACATAGCCGCGCAGCTTGGCCTGGACGCGCTTGAAGCGGACCTCGAGATCCTGGTCGAGCGGCTTCTTCCAGCTCGGCGAATTCATCAGGTCGGCCTTCAGCGTCTCGACGCGGTCCTGCGACATCGGGTGCGTCTGGGCGAAGGGATCGACCTCGGGATTGGTATTGTAATAGCCGTAGCGGTGCATCTGCGCGGTGAGCTTGTCGAAGAAGCTGAGCATGCCGCGGCCGCTGATGCCGGCGCTGTTGAGGAACTTGGCGCCGGCGGCGTCGGCCGAGCTTTCCTGGATGCGGCTGAACGCGAGATATTTGCCGATCGCGGCGCGCTGGCCGGCCATCAGGATGCCGGTGCCCGCCTCGGGGCTGCCTGCCGCCATTGCCGCCACGCCGAGCAGCAGGCTGAGGATCGAGACATTGGTATAGCCGCCGTCATTCTGGAACACGGCATGGCCGCCGACGATATGGCCGATCTCATGCGCGATCACGCCCTGCACTTCATTGGCGGTCGAGGCGGCATCGATCAGGCCCGAATGGACATAGACGATCTGCCCGCCGGCGACGAAGGCGTTGATCGAGCTGTCGTTGATCAGCACCACCTTGCCATTCGCAGGCGAAAGCCCAGCCGCGATGAACAGCGGCTTGGCCATGTCGGCGAGTAGCGATTCGGTCTCGGCATCGCGCAGGATCGACTGGGCGGCGGCCGGCTGGATCCAGATCAGCAGGGCGGCCGAGAACAGGGCGAGGATGCGCTTCATGCCCGTTCATATCCTCCGTTTCCGACCCGCGATCAATGGCATTGGCCGTGCCTTTGCCCCGATGAACCGCCCGTGAAGCCGGGATCGAAGCCATGAAAAAGGGCGCCGGTCCTTGTCGAACCGGCGCCCGTTTTTCTGTCAGCTCAGGCGATCAGGCCCCGAAGGTGCGCTGCCACCAGCCGCGGCGCGGCGAGCCGTCTTCGTTGGTGCCTTCGTCGCCCGCTTCCGCGGAATCCTCGGGCGCCACGTCCTGCGCGACTGCTGCGGCTTCCACGGCCGGAGCCGGGGCCGCCTCGGCGGTCACCGCCTTTTTGCGGCTGCGCTTGGGCTTGGCCGGCGCCTCTTCGGCAACCGGCTCGGGAGCCGGTGCTTCGACGACCGCGGGCGCTTCGGGTGCGGCCTCGGCCTCCACCTTCTTCTTCGCGCGGCTGCGCTTCGGCTTGGCCGGCGCTTCCTCTGCAACGGGCTCGGGAGCCACTTCGACCGGAGCCTCGACCGCGGGTGCGGCTTCGGCTTCAACAGCCTCGACCTTCTTGCGGCGCGAACGCTTCGGCTTGGCGGGGGCTTCCTCGGCAGCTTCAGGCGCGGCCTCGGCCATTTCGGCGACGTCGCTTACCGGGGCATCGCCCTCGGCATCCTCGCCACCTTCGGCACCACCCTCGGCGCGATCGCCACGGCGACCGCCACGACGGCCACGGCGACGGCGCTTGCGGCCATTCTCACGGCCCTCGCCTTCACCCTCGGCAGCGGCGGGGGCTTCCTCGCCCTCGACATCGCCTTCGGCGTCTTCACCGGCTTCGGTCTCGACATCGCCCTCGGCACCCTCGGCGCCTTCGCCATCCTCGCGGCGGCCACGGCCACGACCCCGGCGGCGGCGGCGGCGCTTGCCGCGATCGCCTTCACCCTCGTCGCGCTCACGGCGCTCGCCACGGCCTTCCCGGCGGCCGCTCTCGGCCTCGGCCTCGAGCTCTTCCTCCTCCTCGTCGATCTCCTCGACGTAATCGTCGTCCTCCGGCTCCTCGGCCAGCTTCTCGAAGCGCGGTGCGTGCGCGGGCGGCGGGCCCGAGCATTCGACCGACATGCGCGCGCCCTCGAGCTCGCCGTCCGACAGGATCTCGACGGTCACGCCGTAGCGGTCCTCGATCTCGGCGATGTCGGCGCGCTTCTTATTGAGCACGTAGAAGGCGGCTTCCTGGCTGGCGCGCAGCGTGATCACCGAGCCGCGGCCGCGGGCCGCCTCGTCCTCGATCAGACGCAGCGCGGACAGGCCGGCCGACGATGCGGTGCGGACCAGGCCGGTGCCTTCGCAATGCGGGCACTGCACGGTTGAGGCTTCGAGCACGCCGGTGCGCAGGCGCTGGCGGCTCATCTCCATCAGGCCGAAGGCCGAGATGCGGCCGACCTGGATGCGGGCGCGATCGTTCTTCAGCGCCTCCTTCATCGCCTTCTCGACCTTACGGACGTTCGAGCCATGATCCATGTCGATGAAGTCGATCACGACGAGGCCGGCCATGTCGCGCAGGCGCAGCTGGCGGGCGATCTCGTGCGCGGCCTCGAGGTTGGTCGCAGTCGCGGTCTGCTCGATATTATGCTCGCGCGTCGAACGGCCCGAGTTGATGTCGATCGAGACGAGCGCCTCGGTCGGGTTGATCACCAGATAGCCGCCCGACTTGAGCTGGACCACCGGGTTGTACATCGCCGAGAGCTGGTCCTCGACGCCCGCGCGCTGGAACAGCGGCACTGCGTCGGCGTACTGCTTCACCTTCTTGGCGTGGCTCGGCATCAGGAGCTTCATGAAGTCCTTGGCCTGGCGATAGCCTTCCTCGCCCTCGACGATCACTTCGTCGATGTCGCGATTATAGATGTCGCGGATCGCGCGCTTCAGAAGGTCGCTGTCGCCATAGACGAGCGCGGGCGCGGTCGACTTGAGCGTCTCCTCGCGGATCCCATCCCACAGGCGGGCGAGATAGTCGAAGTCGCGCTTGATCTCGACCTTGGTGCGCTGGAGGCCCGCGGTGCGGACGATGCAGCCCATCGACGGCGGCAGCTTGAGGTCCGCCATGATCGTCTTGAGGCGCTTGCGATCGGCAGCCGAGCTGATCTTGCGCGAGATGCCGCCGCCATGCGCGGTGTTGGGCATCAGCACGCAATAGCGGCCGGCGAGCGACAAATAGGTGGTGAGGGCCGCGCCCTTATTGCCGCGCTCTTCCTTGACGACCTGGACGAGCAGCACCTGGCGGCGCCGGATCACGTCCTGGATCTTGTAGCGGCGGCGCAGGTTCATGCGGCGCTGGCGCAGTGCCTCTGCGGGCGAGTCCTCGCCCCCGCCGCCACGGCGCTTGCCGCGACCGCGGCCACGGCCGCGACCGTCGCCTTCGCTCTCGCCCTCCGAGGTTTCGCCTTCGGCGTCCTCGTGGTCGTGATCGTGATCCTCTTCTTCGTCCTGCGGACGCTCGAGCACTTCGACGCCGTCATCGCCGTCGAGATGGTCGTCATCGCCATCCTCTTCGGCGCGCAGCGCAGCTTCCTCAGCGGCGTGCTCGGCCTCTTCGCGCAGCAGCGCTTCGCGGTCTTCCTTGGGGATCTGGTAATAGTCGGGATGGATTTCGCTAAAGGCCAGGAAGCCGTGGCGGTTGCCACCGTAATCCACGAACGCCGCCTGGAGCGACGGCTCCACGCGGGTTACCTTGGCCAGATAGATATTGCCCTTGAGCTGCTTGCGCTCAGCGGACTCGAAATCAAACTCCTCGATTCGGCTTCCCTTGACGACGGCCACCCGGGTTTCCTCCCGGTGGCGTGCGTCGATCAGCATACGCATGGTCATTTATTATTCTCCGGGCGCGCCGGCCCCAGCCCTCTGGATTTGTGTTGCGGAGGGCTCGCGCAGGCGCGCGACATACAATGCGGACCTGGCCGGCGGATTCGCCGGCGATGGTCTCGCGGGTTTCGAAAACTGCTGCTGCTTGCAGGGCACGCGCGAACCGGTGGTTCGCAAACTCCGACGTCACCACGCACCCCGGCCGGATGGCCTGGGATCGCAGACGTTGCGGAAATTGCCTCATGCGAGCGTCAACCTGAACTGTCGCGGCAGATGTGGCCGCGGGATACGGCCGGCGCAAGGGCCGGCGCGAACTGCCTAGCACTGCCGATGCCACCCGGCAACCTTGGGTCATTCCAATCGCGTAACCGGCAATGCTCCCGGCAAGTATTTGCCGTGTTGCCGGCAAAAATATGCCGAATCCGAAATTAACCGCATAGTTTCACGGCGATTTGAGGCGCGTCTCCTAGTCCGGTCTCGTCAGGGCAGACGCGTAACTCAGAGTATCAATCTATGGTTTTGGGCTGGACCCCTCCAGTCCCGTCGCGGCATACCGCGCGGGTGCTGTTCCTGCTCGCCTTGCTCTCCGGTTGGCTAACTGGAGTTCCCAGTTGGGCGGGCGCCGTGCAGGAAGTGCGTGTGAAAGGCGATCGTGTGATCGTCCGTTTCGACGCACCCGTTTCGCAGGCGAGCGCCTTTGTGCTCGCCGGACCGCAGCGCATCGTGCTCGACGCCAAGGGCGCCGAGCCGGGCAGCCGCGCCTATGCGGACGGACCGGTGCTGAGCATCCGCCAGGGCTCGCAAGGGGCCGAGGGCGCGCGAATCGTGCTCGATCTCGCGCGGCCGGCAATCGTGACCGAAGGCAAGTTCGGCAGCGACGGCCGCACGCTCACGCTCCAGTTGCGCACCGTCGATGACGCGCAGTTCGCGCGCGCCGCCGCCGAGCGCCGGATGAGCTTCCTGCCGCCTTTCTCTTATGTGCAGCCCGCGAGCCACAGCAGCTACAGCGCGTCGATCGCGCTGCCGCGGCGTGCGCCCGCTGCAGCATTGCCGCGCGTCTATGGCGCCGCCGACCGACCGCTCGTGGTGATCGATGCCGGGCATGGCGGGCATGACCCCGGCGCGATCGGCGCCAATGGCCTGCGCGAAAAGGACCTCACCCTCAAGGCGGCGCTCGCCATGAAGGATGCGCTGCTCGCCTCGGGCCGGGTCCGCGTGGCACTGACCCGCGACGATGACCGCTTCCTGGTGCTCCAGGAGCGCTACGGGCTTGCCCGCAAGCTGGGCGCCGACCTGTTCATCTCGGTTCATTGCGACAGCGCGGGCAACGAAGGCGCCTCGGGCGCCACCGTCTACACGCTCTCCGAAGTCGCCTCCGACAAGGAAGCGGCTCGGCTGGCGGCGCGCGAGAACAAGGCCGACATCATCGCCGGCGTCGATCTCGGCACGCAGAATCCGGACATCTCCTCGATCCTCATCGACCTCACCCAGCGTGAGACGATGAACGCATCGGCGAGCTTCGCCCGGCTGCTCGGCCGCGAGGCCCAGCCGCTGATCCCGATCAAGGCCAATTACCACCGCATGGCCTCGCTGATGGTGCTGAAAGCACCGGACATGCCTTCGGTGCTGTTCGAGACGGGCTATATCTCGAACAACAGCGATGCCGCCTTCCTCGCCTCGGACGAGGGACGCAAGAAAGTGGCCGAGAGCGTGCGCAAGGCCGTGGAAATCCATTTCGCGACGCGCATGGCGTCGCGGACGCTCGCGTCCCGTTGATCGCATCCCCTCACTCCCCTCGGGGCTCATTATAGAGGGCTCCGGGGGAAGTGGTTCCGAAGGCGGTATAATCCCGTTTCGGTGTGAATTTGCCGCAATGGCGGAGGGACCGGACCGGAGCGCCAGAGTCCGGCTTCCCTCGCTCCCCAATCCTGCTAAACCGCGAGCCGCATGTCCGACGGTTCACCTTCCAGCGTAAAGATGCGCATCAAGCGCGAGATCGGGGGCTTCAAGGGGCTGTTCGGTCGCGTCCGCCACCGCTGGTGGTTCCGGATCCTCGCAGTGCTGGCGCTGCTCGCCGGCCTGTTCGTGTTCCTGATCTGGCTGTTCATCGCGCGCAACCTGCCCTCGGTCGACACGCTCAAGAATTACGAGCCGCCGCTGCCGACCAATGTCCGCTCGGCGGAAGGGCTGCCGATCCACAGCTATGCGCGCGAACGCCGCGTGCAGCTGAGCTTCCCCGAATATCCCAAGCTGCTCGTCGACGCGTATATGTCCGCCGAGGACAAGACCTTCTTCGAGCATCACGGCGTCGATTTCCCCGGCCTGATCCGCGCGTCGGTCCAGGGCCTGATCAGCGGCTCGACGCCGCGCGGCACCTCGACGATCACGCAGCAGGTCGCCAAGAACCTGCTGGTCGGCAATGAGAGCAGCTATCTGCGCAAGGCCAAGGAAGGCATCCTCGCCTGGCGCATGGAGGATGTGCTCACCAAGCAGCAGATCATGGAGCTCTACCTCAACTCGATCGAGCTGGGGCGTAACGCCGGCGGCGTCGAGGCGGCGAGCCAGGCCTATTTCGGCAAGGAGCTCGATCAGCTGAGCCTGCCGCAAATGGCCTATCTGGCGATCCTGCCCAAGGGTCCGTCCAATTACGATCCCGAACGCCACACCCAGCGCGCGCTCGATCGCCGCAACTGGGTGCTCGGGCAGATGCTCGAGAATGGCTTTATCGACCAGGCCCAGCATGATTCGGCGGTCGCCTCGCCGCTCGGCACGGTGCCGCGCCAGACGCCCCGGACCGAGCGCGTCGGCGGCTATTTCACCGAGGAAGTGCGCCGCCAGCTGCTCGACAAGTTCGGCGAGACCGATGCGAGCGGGCCCTATTCGGTCTATTCGGGCGGCCTGTGGGTACGCACCTCGCTCGATCCCAAGCTGCAGGAATACGCCCAGAAAGCCCTTCGGGATGGCCTGCTGCGCTATGATCGCGGCCGCGGCTGGTCCGGGCCGATCGGCCATGCCGATGTCGGCAAGAGCTGGCTCCAGTCGTTCCTCAATACCAATATCGGCCTCGACTATGAGGATTGGCGCGCCGGCGTGCTGATCGAACGCGCAGGCGATGGCTGGCAGATCGGCTTCGACGACGGCAGCACCGGCACCATCCCCAAATGGGCGGCGACGATGCCGGTGCGCGGCAAGGGCGGCCAGGCGTTCGATGCGTTCCAGCCGGGCGACATCGTCGCGGTGGCGCCGGAAGCCTCCGGCCAATGGTCGCTGCGCTCGATCCCCAAGGTCTCGGGCGGCATGGTGATCGAGGACCCGCGCACCGGCCGCGTGCTGGCGATGCAGGGCGGCTTCGATTCGCGCATCCAGAGCTTCAACCGCGCCACCCAGGCGCAGCGCCAGCCGGGCTCGACGATCAAGCCGATCGTCTATGCCGCCGCGCTCGAGCAGGGGATGACGCCAACCTCGATCGTGGTCGATGGCCCGTTCTGCGTGTGGCAGGGCGCCAATCTCGGCCAGAAATGCTTCAAGAATTTCGGCAATGCCCGCGGTGCCGGTCCCAAGACGCTGCGCTGGGGCATCGAGCAGTCGCGCAACCTGATGACGGTGCAGATCGCCAACCAGGCGGGCATGGATCATGTCACCGACCTGATGCAGCGCATCGGCGTGTCGCGGCAGAAATTCCCGCCCTATCTCAGCTATGCGCTGGGCGCGGGCGAGACGACCGTGATGCGCATGGTCAACGCCTATTCGATCCTGGTGAACCATGGCCGGGCGCTCAACCCGTCGCTCATCGACTTCGTCCAGAACCGCAAGGGCCAGGTGGTGTGGCCCGAGAACTGGCGTGCCTGCGAAGGCTGCAACGCACCCGACTGGAAGGGCGGCGCGATGCCGCGGCCGGTCAATCGCGCCAAGCAGGTGCTCGATCCGCTCTCCGCCTATCAGATGGTCCATATCACCGAGGGCGTGATCCAGCGCGGCACCGCGACGGTGCTGCGCGACCTTGGCCGCCCGATGATGGGCAAGACCGGCACCACCTCGGGTCCGACCGATGTGTGGTTCGTCGGCGGCACCCCGCAGATGATCGGCGGCCTGTATCTCGGCTATGACACGCCGACCAATCTGGGCGGCTATGCCCAGGGCGGCTCGATCGCGGCGCCGATCTTCAAGGAATTCGCGATCCCCGCGTTCAAGGACATGGAGAAGGTGGCCTTCACCGCGCCGCAGGGCATCCGCATGGTCCGCATCGATCGCGCGAGCGGCAAGCCGGTCAACGGCGCCTGGCCGGGCAATGACCCGCTCTCGCCGGTGATCTGGGAAGCGTTCAAGCCCGATACCGAGCAGCGCCGCGGCCGCCGCGGGCAGGACGAGGGCACCGAAACCAAGGCAGTCGAGAAGAAGACCGTCGAGAAGAAGCAGGAAGGCGACAGCGATTTCTTGCAACGCGAGGGCGGAATCTACTAGCGGGCGCCCTTCGTCCCTATCTTGCGTTTAGCGATCGCGGTTTTCGAACCGCCATTTGAAGTATCTGGAGAAAACCCATGCGCGCCGAAGCGCAGGCTCATGTCGACAACATCAAGGAGTCGCTCGCACTGCTCCGCCGGTTCCTCGATTGGGACCGTGCGCTGCGCCGGCTCGACGAGCTCAATGCGCGCGTCGAGGACCCGACCCTGTGGAACGACGCGAAGGCCGCCCAGGACGTGATGCGCGAGCGCCGCCGCCTCGACGAGGCGATCGGTGCCACGCGCGCGATCGAGTCCGAGCTCAACGACACCGCCGAGCTGATCGAGATGGCCGAGGCGGAAGGCGATGAGGAAATGGCGACCGAAGGCACTGCCGGCCTCGCCGCGCTCGCCGCGCGCGCCGAGAAGGACAAGGTCATGGCCCTGCTTTCGGGCGAGGCCGATGCCAATGATAGCTATATCGAGATCAACGCCGGCGCCGGCGGCACCGAGAGCAACGACTGGGCGGGCATGCTCCAGCGCATGTACACGCGCTGGGCCGAGCGCCACGGGCTGAAGGTCGAGCTGGTCGATTTCCACGCCGGCGAACAGGCGGGCATCAAGTCCGCCACGCTGCTGGTGAAGGGCGAGAACGCCTATGGCTACGCCAAGACCGAGAGCGGCGTGCACCGCCTCGTCCGCATCTCTCCCTATGACAGCGCGGCGCGGCGCCACACCAGCTTCTCGAGCGTGTGGGTCTATCCGGTGATCGACGACAATATCGAGATCGAGATCAACGAGAGCGAGCTGCGCATCGATACCTATCGCGCATCGGGCGCGGGCGGCCAGCACATCAACACCACCGATTCGGCGGTGCGCATCACCCACCTTCCGACGGGCATCGTGGTGCAGTGCCAGAACCAGCGCTCGCAGCACAAGAACAAGGCCGAGGCCTATAACCAGCTGCGCGCGCGCCTCTACGAGCGCGAACTGGCCGAGCGCGAGGCGGTGGCGAACGCGACCAACGCGACCAAGAGCGACATCGGCTGGGGCCACCAGATCCGCTCCTATGTCCTTCAGCCCTATCAGCTGGTGAAGGACCTGCGCACCGGAGTCACCTCGACGGCGCCGGGCGATGTGCTCGACGGGGATCTCGACGCGTTCATGGCGGCTGCGCTATCCCAGCGCGTGACCGGCGAGACGGTCGATGTGGAGGATGTCGATTGAGACGCGGCGCTGCCCTGCTCCTGACGATCGCGCTGGCTGCCTGCAGCGGCAGCCCGGTGATCGACAACAAGCAGCAGAGCATACCGTCGACCAATAACGGCTTCCCCGCCGCCGACCGCCCGGTCGCCTCGATCCTGTCGCCGCGGTGGTCGACCGAGGAAGCGCGCGACCGGCTGAACGAAGCGGGCCAGGTGATGGACCTGGCGAGCATCAAGCCCGACATGACCGTCGCCGATATCGGCGCGGGCGAGGGCTATTACACGATCCGCCTCGGCGCGCGTGTCGGCAAGAAGGGCCGGGTGGTCGCCGAGGACATCGTGCCCGACACGATCCAGAAGCTCGCCGGCCGCGTGCTGCGCGAGCGGCTCGACAATGTCAGCGTGCGCCTGGGCCTTCCCGCCGATCCGCGCCTGCCCGAGAACAGCTTCGACCGGGTGCTGATGGTGCACATGTATCATGAGATCGAGAGCCCCTACGAGTTCCTGTGGCGGCTCTGGCCCGCGCTGGCGCCCGACGGCCAGGTCGTGGTGGTCGATGCCAACCGGCCGACCGAGCTCCACGGCACCCCGCCCGAGCTGCTCAAATGCGAGTTCGCCGCGGTCGGCTACCGGCTCGTCTCGATCAAGCCGATGCCGTCGGCCGGCGGCTATATCGCGATCTTCCAGGCGGGCGCCGAGCGGCCCGAGCCGAGCGCGATCCGCGCCTGCAAGAGCGGCAAGACCGCCGCGCCGGCGACCGTGCCGAGCGACTCAAAGGAACCCTAGGCTGCGAAAGCTGGTGATGCCGCGCGCAGCGACCACCAGGTGATCGAGCAGGCGGATGCCGAGCGGATCGAGCGCGCGGGCAAGCCGCCGCGTCGCCTCGCGGTCCGCCTGGCTGGGGGTGGGATCGCCGCTCGGATGGTTGTGCGCCATCACCAGGCCGCAGGCATCAAAGGCGAGCGCGTCCGCCGCGATCGCGCGGATCGGCAGGTCGAGCCGATCGCTCTGCAGCGAACGGGCATGGCGCATCCCCAGCACCTGCTGCCCGGCGCCCAGATAGACGAAGGCGAGCACCTCCACGCTCTCGCGCGCAAGCGGCGCGAACAGGTCGCCCGCGGCCTGCGAATCGTGCAGCCGCCAGGGGTGAGGCACGCGGGGAACCATCGCCTCCCGGCCCTGCCATCCCGGCCACCCTCGCCGAAGCGGGACCGCGTCCGGAGTGGAGAGGCATTTGTCCACAATGGACATAGCATCCACAGCTTGGCGGCGCCGGGGCGCGGGACTAGGCTGGGCGCATGCAGCAATATCTCGACCTGATGGACCGCGCGCTCAACCACGGCGCCGAGCAGATGGACCGCACCGGCACGGGCACCCGCAGCGTGTTCGGCCACCAGATGCGCTTCGATCTGCGCGAGGGCTTCCCGCTGCTCACCACCAAGAAGCTGCATCTGCGCTCGATCCTGATCGAACTGCTCTGGTTCCTGCGCGGCGACACCAATGTGAAGTGGCTGCAGGAGCGCAAGGTCAGCATCTGGGACGAATGGGCCGACGAGAATGGCGAGCTCGGCCCGGTCTATGGCAAGCAGTGGCGCGACTGGGAGGCAGCGGACGGCCGCCATATCGACCAGATCAAGGAATTGATCGAGACGCTAAAGACCAACCCGTCTTCACGCAGGATGATCGTCTCCGCCTGGAACCCCGGCGAGCTCCACGCGATGGCGCTGGCGCCGTGCCACTGCCTGTTCCAGTGCCATGTCGCGAAGGGCAGGCTGAGCCTCCAGCTCTACCAGCGCTCGGCCGACATCTTCCTGGGCGTGCCGTTCAACATCGCCAGCTACGCGCTGCTCACCCATCTCCTCGCCCAGCAGGCAGGGCTCGAAGTGGGCGACTTTGTGTGGACCGGCGGCGATTGCCACCTCTATTCGAACCATCTCGACCAGGCCCGCGAGCAGCTGAGCCGCACCCCCGGCCAGATCCCGCGCCTCGAGATCCTGCGCAAGGCGCGGTCGATCGACGCCTATGAATATGAGGATTTCGTGATCCACGGATACGAGGCCCAGCCGCACATCAAGGCGCCGGTGGCGGTATGATCCGGCTCGCCGCGCTTGCCCTGCTGGCGCTGGCACCGGCATCCGACCGGCTCACCGAATATTCGGTGGTGCCCTCGCGCCTCGATCCGGCGGTAAAGGCGTTCGACGACCCCAACCTCGCGATCGTCGAGCCCGGCCTGCCCGCCGACGCGCCGCTCGCGGTGTTCCTGCCCGGCACCAACGGCAAGCCGGCCTATAACCTCCAGCTGATGCGCTTCGTGGCGCGGCTCGGCTACCGCGCGATCGCGCTCAGCTATGACAATGACGTCTCGGTGACCGAGCCGTGCACTGCCAATCCCGATCCGGATTGCGCGAGCGATTTCCGCGAGATGCGCGTGTTCGGCACCGGCAAGTCGAAAGTCGTGCACAATTCCACCGCGGAGGCGATCGTCCCGCGCCTGATCGCACTGCTGCGCGCACTCGATCAGGCGCATCCCCAGGAAGGCTGGAGCCGCCACCTCGACGGCGACACGCTGCGCTGGGACTCGATCCTGCTCGCCGGCCAGTCGCAGGGCGCAGGCATGGCCGCCTGGATCGCCAAGCGCCATCTCGTCCGCCGCGTCGTGCTGTTCTCGAGCCCCTGGGAAACCAGCGGCCGCCAGAGGAAGCCCGCGCCGTGGATCGCCGCCCCCGGCGTCACGCCGATCGCCCGCTGGCAGGCCGCGTATAACGCCCATGAGAACACCGTCGCGCTGATCCGCCCGGCCTATGCCGCGCTCGGGCTCACCGACGCGCAGATCCATGTACTGTCGCTCGACCTGCCGCCGGGCTTCGGCGCGAAGAGCCCCAACCCCTATCACGGCGCCGGCATCCGCGATCCGCGCTATGCCGAGGTCTGGCGGGCGATGTTCGGCAAGGGAAGCGACGCACCTTTATGACCATCTCCTTCCATCTCGCCCGCGCCGACAATGGCGTGATCGGTGTCGACGGCAAGCTGCCCTGGCACCTGCCCGCCGACCTGAAGCACTTCAAGGCGCAGACCATGGGCAAGCCGATGATCATGGGCCGCAAGACCTTCGAGAGCTTCCCCAGCCCCCTGCCCGGCCGCCGCCACATCGTGCTCACCCGCGATACCGGCTGGCATGCCGAGGGTGCCGAAGTCGCGCATTCGCCCGCCGAGGCGCTGGCACTCGCGGGCGACGGCGATGTCGCGGTGATCGGCGGGGCGCAAGTGTTCGCGCTGTTCACGCCCGACCGGATCGAGCTCACCGAAATCCATGGCGAGTATGAAGGCGACGCGCATGTCCCCGCTTTCGGGGTTGAATGGCGCGAAGTTGCACGCGAGGACTATCCGCAAGAAGCGGGGCGCCCTGCCTATAGCTTCGTGACGCTGGAGCGGGTGCCATCATGAAGAAGAAGATCCTCTGGGGCCTGCTGGCCGTGCTCGTGCTCGCCGCGGTCGGTTTCTTCGGCTTTGCGCCGGGAATCGTCGAAGGCAGCATGAACAAGGTGGTGCCGGTCAAGCTGACCCGCCCAAGCGAAGCGGCCAAGCAGCTCCACGCCAGCCTGCAGATCGCCGACATGCACGCCGACACGCTGATGTGGCGCCGCAGCCTGCTCGAGCGCTCGAACACCGGGCAGGTCGACCTGCCGCGCCTGCTCGAAGGCAATTACACGCTGCAGGTCTTCTCCTCGGTCACCAAGACGCCGAAGCACCAGAATTACGACGCCAATGGCGCCGATACCGACAACATCACGCTGCTGACGATCGCGCAGCTCCAGCCGCCCAAGACCTGGACCTCGCTGCTCGAGCGCTCGCTCTTCCATGCCCGCAAGCTCGATCGCGCCGCCGCGGGGTCGAACGGCAAGCTGCGGGTGATCCGCACCGCCGCCGATCTCGACCTGCTGCTCGCCGATCGCGCGACCGGCAAGAAGCTGGTCGGCGGGATGCTCTCGATC
Organism: Sphingomonas sp. R-74633; assembly: GCF_013416555.1. GTDB lineage: Bacteria > Pseudomonadota > Alphaproteobacteria > Sphingomonadales > Sphingomonadaceae > Sphingomonas. The sequence continues at coordinate 169,815 of NZ_JACCFG010000003.1, forward strand.
GAGGGCCTGCAGGACATGGAGGGCGATCTCGGCAATCTCGACAAGCTCTACGGCGCCGGCTTCCGCATGGCCGGCATGGCGCATTTCTTCGACAATGACGTCGCCGGATCGATGCACGGGATGAAAAAGGGCGGGCTCACCCCGCTTGGCCGCCAGGTGGTGGCGCGGATGGAGCAGCTCGGCATGATCGTCGACATCGCCCATTCGAGCCATGAGACCGTCGCCGAGATCCTGGCGATGGCGAAGCGCCCGGTCGTCTCCAGCCATGGCGGCGTGCAGGCGACCTGCAAGGTCAACCGCAACTTGACCGACGACGAGGTCCGCGGCGTCGCGCGCACCGGCGGCGTGGTCGGCATCGGCTATTGGGACGCGGCGATCTGCGGCACCGAGCCGGCCAATGTCGTTCGCGCGATCCTGCATGTGCGCGACATTGTCGGCGTCGACCATGTCGGCCTGGGCTCGGATTTCGACGGCGCGGTGACCACCGGCTGGGATTCGTCGCAGCTGATCGCGATCACCCAGGGGCTGCTCGATGCCGGGCTCTCGGTGGACGACATTCGCAAGGTGATGGGCGGCAATGTGCTGCGCGTGATCCGGGCGGGGATTGTGCCGGGGCGCTGAGGGCTCCTATAGCCCCGGCCATGGAGCGTCTCGACGGCGGCTCGGCAGTCCCTCCCCGCTATCGGGGCGCGATCGTCGCGCTCGGCAATTTCGATGGATTTCACCTCGGGCATCAGGCCGTGGTCGGCCATGCAGTGGCGCGTGCCCGTGCCGAGGGGCGCCCGGCGCTGGTCGGCACCTTCGATCCGCACCCGCAGCGTTATTTCCGCCCCGACAGCCCCTGGTTCCGCCTGACCACCATGGACCAGCGCCAGCGGCTGCTCGCCGAAGCGGGCGTCGATGCGATGCTGGTCTTCCCGTTCAACGCCGAACTGGCTGCACTCAGCGCCCGGCAATTCGGCGAATTGCTGGTCGAGCGGATCGGCGCAGGCGGCGTGGTGACCGGAGACGACTTCACCTTCGGCAAGGGGCGTGAGGGCGACGTGGCGATGCTCGCTGCGCTGGGCGCCGAACTCGGCTTCTCCGCGGAGACCGTGGCGCCGGTGCAGCTCGACGGCGAGACCGTCTCATCGAGCCGGATCCGCGAACATCTGCGCGAAGGCCGCCCGGCCGAGGCCGCCCGCCTGCTCACCCGCCCCTTCGCGATCGAAGGCATGGTCCAGCATGGCGACCAGGTCGGCCGCACCTTGGGCTTTCCGACTGCGAACCTGAGCATGGCGAACTATCTGCGCCCCGCCTACGGCATCTATGCGGTGCGCGGGCGCCTTCAGGACGGCCGGGTGCTCGGCGGCGTCGCCAGCCTCGGCATCCGCCCGACCTTCGAGCCGCCGGTCGAGCTGCTCGAGCCGTTCTTCTTCGATTTCTCGGGCGACCTCTACGGCCAGACGATCGAAGTCCAGCTGATCGACTATCTGCGCCCCGAGGCGAAGTTCGAATCGATGGACGCGCTCAAGGTGCAAATGGACCTCGATGCCGCGAAGGCGCGGGCGATCCTCGGCTAGCGAATCACCTGCTGCTGGTGCAGCCGGATCAGCCGGAACTTCACCCGGTGCCATTTGCTGACATCGTCCCAGCGCGATTCGTCGGTAGCGCGGGTAACCTGCGCGTCGATGCGGGACAGCCCTTCCGCTGCGGGCAGCAGGAGATACTGGCCAGCCAGCTCGGCGATTTCGTCCACTTCCGGTGGGGCGGAACGCTTAACATGGATCATAGTTGTTCGACGCCCGAGCGCGGCGGGGGTTCCGCAAATAGGTGGTGAATCGCCCTTTCAAACATCGGCTTTGCATGGGCGGCACGCTTCCTCTAATTCCCGCGCACGCATGACCGACCAAAAAGACTATCGCGACACCGTCTTCCTGCCGAAGACCGAGTTCCCCATGAAGGCCGGACTGGCCCAGAAGGAGCCGGCCATTCTCGCGCATTGGGCGAAGATCGGGCTGTACGACAAGCTGCGCGCGCAGCGTGCCGGCCGCCCGCGCTTCCTCCTGCACGATGGCCCGCCCTATGCGAATGGCGACATTCACATGGGCCATGCAATGAACAAGGTCCTCAAGGACATCATCGTCCGCTCGCAGAGCCTGATGGGCAAGGACGCGCCCTATGTGCCGGGCTGGGACTGCCACGGCCTGCCGATCGAGTGGAAGGTCGAAGAGGCGTACCGCGCCAAGAAGCTCAACAAGGACGAAGTCGACCCCGTCGCCTTCCGCGCCGAATGCCGCGCTTATGCCGAGAAATGGGTGGGCGTGCAGCGCGGCCAGTTCGAGCGCCTCGGCGTGATGGGCGACTGGTTCAACCCGTATCTGACGATGAACTTCGAGAGCGAGGCGATCATCGCCGGCGAGCTGCTCAAGTTCGCCGAGAGCGGCCAGCTCTATCGCGGCGCCAAGCCGGTGATGTGGTCGCCCGTCGAAAAGACCGCGCTGGCCGAGGCCGAGGTTGAGTACGAAGACATCGTCTCGACGCAGATCGACGTCGCGTTTCAAATCACCGAAAGCCCGACTGCCGGGCTGGAAGGCGCCAATGCGGTAATCTGGACGACCACGCCGTGGACGATCCCGGTAAACCAGGCACTCGCCTATGGTCCGGAGATTGACTACGTTCTCGTACGTCCCGTGCTGGTTGGCGGCGAGGCCGCTTGGGGCATCATTCACGCACACCCGCTATACAACGGCTGGTTTGATAGGCCGATACTGGTAGCGGCCGCGCTTGTTGAAGCGCTCAAGGCTCGCTTGAAGGCTTCTCTGAAGAGCATCGATCTGAGTGCGGTCGGCTCGCCCGAGGTCGGTTTCGATCTCGAAATCGATCCTGACATTACGATCAAGGGAGCGGATCTCGCGGGCACGATCGCCCGGCATCCGATGCACCACCTCGGCGGCTTCTTCGCCAAGCCGCGTCCGTTCCTGCCCGGCGACTTCGTCACCACCGATGCCGGCACCGGCCTTGTCCATATGGCGCCTGACCACGGCGAGGACGACTTCCTGCTCTGCAAGGCGCATGGCATCGATCCGGTGTTCGCGGTCGATGGCGCGGGCATGTACCGCGCCGACTGGCTGTGGCTCGGCGGCCAGGGTTCGGTGATCAACAAGAAGTTCGTGGCAAGCGACGGCCCGATCTGCACCGACCTGCGCGAAGCCGGCGCGCTGCTCGCCGCCTCGGACGACTTCAAGCACAGCTATCCGCACAGCTGGCGCTCCAAGGCCAAGGTGATCTTCCGCTGCACCCCGCAGTGGTTCATCCCGATGGACCGTCCGGCCGGCGCGCTGCGCGATGCGAGCTGGGATCCCGAATCGCGTGACGCCACCGCCTCGAACGGCGCGACGCTGCGCGGCATCGCGCTCGATGCGATCGAGAACACCCGCTGGGTGCCCGAAAAGGCGCAGAACCGCATCCGCGCGATGGTCGAGGGCCGCCCCGACTGGGTGATCAGCCGCCAGCGCGCCTGGGGCGTGCCGATCGCGCTCTATGTCCACCGCCAGACCGGCGAATATCTCCGCGATCCCGACGTGAACGCGCGCATCCTCGAGGCTTTCACCACCGGCGGCGCCGATGCGTGGTTCCAGGCGGACCATCAGGCACTGCTCGGCGAAAAGTATGATCTGGCGCATTATGAGGTGATCACCGACATCCTCGACGTCTGGTTCGATTCGGGCTCGACGCACAGCTTCGTGATCGAGGCGCGCTACGGCGTCGGCACGCGTGCCGACCTCTATGTCGAGGGTTCGGACCAGCATCGCGGCTGGTTCCAGTCGTCGCTGCTGGAGTCCTCGGGCACGCGCGGCCGCGCGCCCTATGACGCGGTGCTGACCCACGGCTTCGCGCTCGACGGCAAGGGCAAGAAGATGTCCAAGTCGGAAGGCAATGTCATCGATCCCCTCAAGGAGATCGACCAGGGCGGCGCCGATATCCTGCGGCTGTGGGTCGCGCAGACCGACTATTTTGATGACGTCCGCATCGGCAAGGAAGTGCTGGCCGGCACCGGCGACGCCTATCGCAAGGTCCGCAACACTTTCCGCTATCTGCTCGGCGCGCTCGACGGGTTCGAGGAGGGCGAGCGGATCGCCGTGGCCGAAATGCCCGAGCTCGAGCGCTACATCCTGGCGAAGCTGGCCGAGCTCGATACCGAGCTGCGCAGCGCCGCGGATGCGTTCGAGTTCAACCGCTACAGCCGCGCGCTGACGGATTTCATGAACGAGGACCTGTCGGCCTTCTTCTTCGATATCCGCAAGGACTGCCTCTATTGCGAGGCGCCGACCGCGGCGAAGCGCCGTGCCTATCGCACGGTACTCGATGTGCTGTTCCACGCGCTGGTTCGCTATGCCGCACCGATCCTCGCCTTCACCGCCGAGGAAGTGTGGCAGGCCCGCTTCCCGAGCGAAGACGAGTCGGTCCACATGCTCGAATGGCCGGTGCTGCCCGAGGGCGCGACCGTCCAGTCCGATTGGACCGCGATCCGTGCGCTGCGCCAGCAGGTGACCGAGGCGATCGAGCCCTATCGCCGCGAAAAGCAGGTCCGCTCGAGCCTCGAGGCCGAAGTCACCGTGCCCAGCCTGCCCGCGTCGGAAGCGGATCTCACCGAGCTGTTCATCGTCTCGGCGGTCCGCCCCGGTGAAACGGTCACGGTAACGCCCACCCAGCGCCACAAATGCGGCCGGTGCTGGCGCCATCTTCCGGAAGTTGCGCAGGACGGCGCCTTGTGCGACCGCTGTGCCGGGGTGGTGGAATGAACGTGACTCGTGGAATCGGCTTTGCCGTGGCGGCCTTGGTCTTTGTCATCGATCAGGTGACGAAGCTGCTGGTCGTGCGCGGGCTCGGAGTCGACCTCAAGTTCGTCCAGACGCTGATCGAGCAGAAGCTCGGCCTCGACGGGCTCAACCATGTCCAGGAAGTGCTGCCGATCTTCGACCTGCGCTTCGTCGCCAATATCGGCGTGTCGCTCGGGCTGTTCGCGGCGAACAGCGATGCGACCCGCTGGATGCTCGTGCTGCTTACCGGCGCCATTGCCGCTGGTGTCATCTGGTGGATGTTCCGCGAGAAGAAGCTGCCCGATGTCTGCGCGCTCGGCATGGTGCTGGGCGGCGCGCTGGGCAACATCCTCGACCGGGCGCGCCTCGGTTTCGTCGTCGATTTCGCCGACCTTCATTTCGGGACGTGGCGCCCGTTTTTGGTCTTCAACGTCGCCGATGCGGCGATTACCATCGGCGTGCTGATCCTGTTGATCCGCGCGCTCCTAGTGCGCGATAAGGCCGCAGGCGACAGCCCGGCCGCTGTGGAGAATGAAGTCAATGCGTAAGATCGTTACCATCGTGGCTGGCATTGCCGTCGCGGCCTCGCTCTCCGCCTGTTCCAAGAAGGGCTATGACCGCGCCCGTCCGGACGAGTTCGCCGTCGCGCGCCAGGCGCCGCTGGTGATCCCGCCCGACTTCTCGCTGGTCCCGCCGCAGCCGGGCGCCCCGCGCCCGCAGGAAGGCAACCCCGCCAACCAGGCGCTCGACGCGATGTTCGGCGGCTCGGCCGCGCGCAGCCCCGGCGAGCAGGCCATTCTCGATTCGTCGGGCAGCACCGGCGCCGACCAGAGCGCGCGCTCGACCGCGGGCAGCCCGACGACCAATGTGATCGACAAGGGCAGCACCACGCGGGACATCGTCGCGGCGCCGGAAGGCGACGGCAAGGATGCCAAGGCCAGCACGCCCAAGTAAGCGGCCTGCTCCAACCCAAATAAGAAACGCCGGCCTGCATCCCCCTGCAGGCCGGCGTTTCCGTATGGCGGGGAGCGCGCGGCGCTCCCCTTCCCCCCAACTTTTAGAAGGCGACGCTCACCGAACCGAGCACGGCGCCCTTGGCGGCGTTCTTGCCGGTCGGCGTGATGAAATCTGTGTCGGTGTCGACATAGGAGACGCCGAAGGTCAGCGCCTTCCAGGTCGCCGTCGCGCCCACCGACCAGTCGGTATATTCGCTGGTCGGGCCCGACAGCCAGCTCGGACCCCAAGTGTGGCCAAGGTGACCGGTAAGGCCGATCGGCGTGCCCGGGATCGAAGCCGAGAGATCGCCGGCCAGGTAGAAATTATCTTCGTTCTTGAACGCGCCGGTCAGGCCCTGGTCGATCGCCAGCGCCTTCTGCTTCGGTGCGTAATTGCCGGTGACCTTACCCGTGACCGGGCCGACCGTGTAGGCGACCGACAGATAGGGCTCGATGAAGTCCGAGGCGCTGGTGTCGCCGCTCAGGCGCGTGCCCGGATAGACATAATAGACCGCGCCGACATCGACGGTGACGCCGTCGAAGCTGTGCTTGTAGCCGGCGATCAGGTCGAGCTCCTGATGGGCAGTGCCGTGAACGGTGACATAGTCATCGATCGAGCTACCCCAGGTGCCGATGTAGAAGCCGGACTCGTGGCTGACGGTGATGCCGCCCTGCACGGCGAAATTGCCGTCGGTCTGCGAGATGCCGCGGAACTTGTAATCGCTGACGACGCCGACGCTGCCGCTGACGGTGATCGCGGGTGCCGGATCGGTCTGATCCTGGGCCATCGCGGGGGTGGCTGCCGCCGCAACCGCAAGCGCGGCCAGGCTGATGATCGTGTAGCGCATGGAATACCCTTCCCGTTTATCTAAAAGGGTTCCCGCCTGCTGCGACCGGTACTGCGTCGATTGCCACCAGGGGCCTGCGCTGCTTGCGGTTGCACAACTTCCTTGCCGTACGACGCTGCACCGCACAACATTAATTGCTGTTCCGTCACGGGATCGTGACGAACTGTTGCTGGCAGGCCACAGGCGCCAAAAGCAGCACCGGCCCGCTCCCTAGGTGGGAACGGACCGGCAGCAGAAACCCAAAAGGCTTAAATCAGCGGATCTGGACGATCGCGTCGATCTCGACTGCCGCGCCCAGCGGCAATACCGGCACACCCACGGCGCTGCGGGCATGCTTGCCGGCATCGCCGAACAGCGCCTGCATCAGCTCGGAGGCGCCATTGGCGACCTTGGGCTGATCGGTGAAGTCGGCGGACGAGTTCACGAACACCCCGAGCTTCACGATCCGCTCGACGCGCGAAATGTCGCCGCCCAGATATTTCTGGATCTGCGCGACCAGCATCAGCGCGCAGCGCTGCGCGGCTTCGGCGCCGAACGCCAGGTCACGGTCTTCGCCGAGCCGGCCGGTCATCAGCGCGCCGTCCTTGAAGGGGAGCTGGCCCGAGATGTGGAGCAGGCCATTCGCCTCCACTACGGGCACATAGGCAGCGACGGGCGCTGCGGCTTCGGGAAGGGTGAGGCCAAGCTCTTCGAGCTTGCGATCGACATGCGTGGTCATGGCCCCGCTCAACCACTCACCGCGTCGGCGGTCAAGCCTGCGTCGAAGCGCGCCTCGATCCAGCTGCGCGCCTCCAGCCAGTCATCGATTCGGGCATGCGCGTCCGGCGCCTTGGCGACATTGGGCGCCAGGCTCGGCTCGGCGATCATCTGGAGGCGGAACACTCCGGGCGCATGCTTCGCCACCGATTCGTGGTGATGCGCGAGATCGTCGACGAACACGGTGACGCTCGGCCGGAATTCCTCGACCAGCCGGACGACGGGCGAGCCCTTGCCGCCCTGGTTGCACTCCACCCGGTGCTGGATGCCGTGATTCGCCAGCTGCGCGATGCGGTGATCGCGGCAATGATCCTGGAGATTGGTGAGCACGACGATGTCGGCGCGCGCGGCGAGCGCGGCCAGCGCCTCGCGGGCGTGCGGCACGAGGGTCTGACGGTCCATCTCGGCAGGGAAGAAGCCGTCGAGCAGTCCCCACATCTCCTCACGCTCGATCACCGACGAATCGGCGCGGCGGCGCATCGAATTGGTGAAATCGGCGCCGTCGGGAGTGAACTCGATGTCATGCGCCTCGCCCAGCCACACGCCGAAATGGCGGACCATGTGGAGCAGGACTTCATCGCAATCGGTGATCAGCAGGGGTTTCATCGGGGCTCCAGGATCGCCCGGGCGGCGACCAGTTGTTCGGGGCTGATGTCGAGCGCCTCGGCGCAGGCGACAAGATCGGGCTCGTACGATTCGAGGAAGGAAAGCGTGGCGGCAAGCACCACCGCGTCCCCGGCGCGCGCGCGCAGGTCGGAAGGGTCGAGGCCGGTCAGCTCAAGCAGCCGCCGGGCCCGTGATTCGTCGCCCAGCGTCCACACAAGTGCCTGCAGCGCCAGCGCTTCCGCATTTGTTTCCGCGCTCGCCATACCCTACATCAGCCTTATTGGATCCGGGGGTTAGCGCGTGGCAAAAAGGGTGCTCGTTGTCGAGGACAACGAACTCAATCTGAAGCTGTTCTGCGACCTGCTGCGCGCGCACCAGTTCGAAGCCGAGCCGGTGCGCGACGGGCGCGAAGCCGTGGCGCGGGCGCGCGAGTTCGATCCGCAGCTGGTGGTGATGGACATCCAGATGCCGCACATCACGGGCCTCGAGATCATTCAGCACATGAAGCTCGATTCGAAGCTGCGCACGATCCCGATCATGGCAGTGACCGCCTATGCCGGCAGCGGCGACGAGGAGCGGATCCGCGCGGCGGGCGCGAACGCCTATGTCTCCAAGCCGATCAGCCTGGTGCGCTTCATGGAAGAGGTGCGCGCGCTGATGCCGGCCGAATCACCGGCTCCCGCTCCTGCGCCGGAGCCTCAGGCGCCGCCGGAAGCGGGCACAGAAGAAGCCCCGCAGCCTAAGGGCCCGGGGCTCTTGTTCTGATCAATCCCCGGCGCGCGGCCAGGGGGAGACAGGCCTAAGCCTGGCTTACTTGATCTTCGCTTCCTTGAACTCGACATGCTTGCGCACGACCGGGTCGTACTTGCGGAACGAGAACTTCTCGGTCTGGGTGCGCGGATTCTTCTTCGTGACGTAGAAGAAACCCGTGTCCGCCGTGCTGACGAGCTTGATCTTGACAGTGGTCGGCTTAGCCATGACCCGAAACCCTTGAATCGTTCAAAATGAAAAGAGCGGCACGCGAGTAGCGCGCCGCTGCCAGACGCGGGCAACTGTGCGATTCTCTCCCGAAAGTCAAGGCTGGCGCGCGCACCCGGCATGCTTCACGCGGGTTTAACCCTGTCCGGGCAGGATAGCGGCGAAAGGGAAGCGCCATGGAAGCTCTGGTCCCGGCCTTCCTTCTGGCCGTCCTAACCCAGCTTTGCGACAAGCCGGCCACGCTGACGGCGATCCTCGCCGATCGCTATGGGCGGCCGCTCACGGTGGCGATCGCCGCGGGCCTCGCCCATGCCGCGACCAATTTCGCGACGGGCGTCGGCGGGTCACTGATCGGCCCGATGATGACGCCCAATGCCCGCGCGCTGCTGCTCGCCATGGCGCTGATCTTCGGCGCGCTCGGATCGATCGGGTCGAACAAGGTCAAGGACCGGCTGGACGGGTGGAAGCTCGGTTCGATCTTCACGACATTCCTGGGCGTGCTGATTCTCTCCTTCGGCGAGAGCACGCCCTTCTTCACGCTTGCGCTGTCGACGAGCGGCCAGCCCTGGTTCGCCGCGGCGGGTGCCTCGATCGGCGCCTTCGGAGTCGCCTTTGTCGCCGCGGTGCTCGGCGAGCGGATCTGGCGCGATGCGCCCTTTCACTGGCTGCGCATCCTCAGCGGCATCGCCTTCATGGGCGCCGGCATCTGGATCGGCCTGGGGGCGCTGCGCTTGACCTGATCGATCACTCAGATCGGGAAATTGCAAGTGCATCGCATGGAGCCTCCCTATATCCCGATCGTTGACCCTGCGAACCGATTCCGGGAGGACGAACATGACCGATACCAATGCGGCGCTCCGCACCCCCACCGACCTCAATCGCAACGATACCAAGAGTGTTGCGGACGCGCTGAACAGCGCGCTGGCGGATTGCTTCGCGCTCTATTTCAAGACGAAGAATTTCCACTGGCACGTCTCGGGCCCGCATTTCCGCGATTATCACCTGCTGCTCGATGATCAGGCCGCGCAGATCTACGGGATCACCGATGCGATCGCCGAGCGCGTGCGCAAGACCGGCAACATCACGCTGCGCTCGATCGGCGACATCGCGCGCCGCCAGACGCTGAAGGACAATGACGCGGATTATGTGTCGCCGGGCGACATGCTCGCCGAGCTGCGCGAGGACAATCTCAAGCTGGTCGAGAGCTTCCGCACGGTGAAGCAGGCTGCCGAGGATGCCGGCGACAATGCGACCAGCGGGATCGTCGACGAATGGACCGACCAGGCCGAGGAGCGCGCCTGGTTCCTGTTCGAGGCTTCGCGCAAGGGCTGACAGCCGCGCGCTCGAGGAAATGAGAAGGGGCCGAACTCGCGAGAGTCCGGCCCCTTTTCGTTACTTGATCTTGGCCAGATCCGCGTCGAGCTTGGCGAGGATCTCGTCGGTGATCTTGCCGTCCGAATAGGGAGCGACCGCGCGGAAGCTCATCGCCTTGAACTGGTCATAGCTGGGGTGCTTGTCGACATCGCCCAGGCCGTCGGCGACGAGGACCGCCTTGGCGGCTTCATTGGCGAACAGCGCCTCGATCGGGGTGTCGGCGCTGAACTTGGCCGCGACGGCCGGAGTCGCAGCCGGGGCCGGAGCCGTGGTCGGCGCAGGTGCCGGCGCGGTCTGGGCGAAGGCAGCCGCGGGCGCGCAAGCGAGAACGGCGGCGGTGAGAATAAGCTTCATTACGTGGAGTCCCCTCCGGTGGTGGAGCGCCGAGCCTAACCCGCTTTTCGTGTCGGCGCCATTGCTGCTGGCACGAGTGTCAGCAGCCACAGATCCGGCGGCGCGCCGAGCCGGAACGGCACCCCGCTGGTGCCGAGCCCGCCAGTGACCACCACCGTCCGCCCGCCCTCGCGCACCAGCCCGCAACGATAGCGCGCGCCGTATCGGCTCACCTCGGGCGCAATGTTGCGCCCGAAGAACAGCACCTGCCCGCAATGCGTATGCCCGGCGAGCAACAGTGGCGCATCGGCCGGCAGCGCCGGCGCGACATCGGGCGAATGGGTGAGCAGCACGATCGGCTTGCCGAGCGAGCGCGCGGCCCTGAGCGTCGCCTCGACATTGGCATGGCCTGTGAAATCGTCGGCGATCCCGCCCAGCGCGATCGGCCCGCGTAATACGGCGCTGTTCTCGAGCAACGTTATGCCCGCGCGGGCGAGCTCGCCTCGGGTTGCCTGCGCGCCGGTCCAGTAATCGTGATTGCCGAGCACCGCAGCTACGCCAAGTGGCGCGCGCAGTGCCTTGAGCGGCGCGATCATCGCCGGACCCAGCCTGGCCGCCCCCTGCGGGTCATGGCCGAAAATGAAGTCGCCGGCGATCACCACCAGATCAGGCTTGAGCGCATTGATCTGCGCGACGATCCGGGCCAGCCGCTTCGGTCCCATCGCGGCAGTGCCGATATGGATGTCACTGATCAGCGCGATTCGGATCGGCCGCTCCAGCCCCGGCATCGCCACATCGGCGCGGCGGACGATCGGATCGCCGGTAGCCTCGCGGAAGCACCAGCCGAGGAACAGGGCAAGCAGCAGGGCAAGGCCGCCCAGCGTGGCGAGGATCGTGCGCATCGCCGAACATCGTAACGGGAGCGCATCGGCTGCGCTATGCGTTACGCCATCATGCGCGCCTTTGCCGATCTGCTCGACAATCTGATCTACACGCGTTCGCGCAACGCCAAGCTGCGGCTGATCGGCGACTATCTGCGCGCGACTCCGGACCCCGACCGCGGCTGGGCGATGGCCGCGCTTACCGGCACGCTCGATCTGCCTGCGGTGAAACCCGCTTTGCTCCGCGCGATGATCGAGGCGCGGGTCGATCCGGTGCTCTATGCGATGAGCCGCGACTTTGTCGGCGATTCGGCTGAGACGATCGCCTTGCTCTGGCCCGAACCCCTGGTGCCGCCCCGCGAGACCGCGCCGCTCACCGTCTCCGAAGTCGTCGCGACGCTCGGCAGCATCTCCAAATCCGATGCCCAGGCCGCGCTCGCCGCGATGCTCGACCGACTCGAGGCCGATGAGCGCTATGCCCTGCTCAAGCTCGCCACCGGTGCGCTGCGCGTCGGTATCTCCGCCCGGCTCGCCAAGACCGCGCTGGCCCAGGCCTTCGGGCTCGATGTCGATGCGGTCGAGGAAGTGTGGCACGGGCTCGTCCCGCCCTATGCCCCGCTGTTCGACTGGGCCGAGGGCCGCGGCGAGCAGCCGACTGCGCGTAACGTCCCCGTCTTCCGCCCCTTCATGCTCGCCCACCCGCTCGAGGCAGAGAGCGTCGACCTCGCCGACTATGCCGCCGAGTGGAAATGGGACGGCATCCGCGTCCAGCTCGTCCATGTCGCGGGCGAGACGCGGCTCTATAGTCGGGCGGGCGACGACATCACCCACAGCTTCCCCGAAGTCGCCGCCGCCTTCCGCACCCCCGGCGTGCTCGACGGCGAGCTGCTGGTGAAGGGCGAGTTCCAGGGCGGCGAGGCGGCGAGCTTCAACGCGCTCCAGCAGCGCCTCGGCCGCAAGGTCGTCAGCGCGAAGACGCTCGCCGAATATCCTGCCTTTGTCCGCCTTTACGACATCCTGTTCGACGGCGAGGAGGATCTGCGCGCCCTGCCCTGGAGCGAACGCCGCGCCCGCCTCGAAGCCTTTGCCCCGCAGCTCGATGCGAACCATTTCGACGTCTCCGCAGTGATCGGCGCTGCCGACTTCGCCGCACTCGAGGAAATCCGCGCCGGCGCGCGCGACGCTTCGATCGAGGGCGTGATGCTCAAGCGCCGCGATTCGCCCTATGTCGCCGGCCGCCGCGCCGGGCTGTGGTACAAATGGAAGCGCGACCCGCTAAATGCCGACTGCGTGCTGATGTATGCCCAGCGCGGCTCGGGCAAGCGCAGCAGCTTCTATTCGGATTACACCTTTGGCGCCTGGACGCCGGAGGGCGAGCTGCTCCCGGTCGGCAAAGCCTATTTCGGCTTCACCGACGAGGAGCTGAAATGGCTCGATCGCTATGTCCGCAACCACACGGTCAACCGCTTCGGCCCGGTGCGCGAGACCGACAAGACGCTGGTCCTCGAAGTCGCCTTCGATTCGATCCATCTGTCGAAGCGCCACAAGTCCGGCCTCGCGATGCGCTTCCCCCGGATCAGCCGCATCCGGAGCGACAAGCCCGCCAGCGAGGCGGACACGATCGAGAGCCTGCGCAAGCTCGCTACCTGAGCGCCCCTCGACATCCCGGCGGACAGGCATAAGCTCCCCGCAACAAGGGGGGATGTCATGTTCGGGAAATTGCTCGCGGCCGCCGCGCTGCTCACCGCTTCGGGAACAGCGCAAGCGCAGACCTATGCGATCCAGGCGGGTCATGTGATCGTCGATGCCGCCAAGCCGGCGCGCGGCGCCGCCACGCTGATCGTCGAGAAGGGCCGGATCGTCCGCATCGACGACGGCGCCACCGCACCCGCCGGCGCTACCGTCATCGACTTGCGCACCAAAACCGTGCTGCCCGGGCTGATCGACGTGCATGTCCACCTGACCGGCAATGCCGGCGAGCCCTGGTATCAGGGCCTGACCACCAAATATTCCGAACCCTATGCTGCCACGGTGGGCCTGAAGAACGCGCTGATCACAGCCCGCGCCGGCTTCACTACGGTGCGCGACCTTGGCGGCGCGCCCTATGCGAGCCTGGCGATGCGCGACGCGATCGCAGAGGGCGGCTTCCCCGGTCCGCGGATCCTCGTCGCCGGCCCGGCGCTGTCGATCATCGGCGGGCATGGCGACGCGACCACCGGCCTCGCCCCCGATCTGCGTGAGGCGATCGACAGGACCGGCGAACAATTCTGGGTGTGCACCGGCGCCGCCGAATGCGCCAAGGCGGTGCGCAAGCTCGCGGCGATGGGCATGGAGGTGATCAAGTTCCACGCTACCGGCGGCGTGCTCGATCCCGGCGCGATGGGCCTTGAGCAGCATTTCACCGACGAGGAGATGAAGGCGATCTGCGACACCGCGCACCAGATGCACCTCAAATGCGCCGCCCATGCCCACGGTGCGCGCGGCATCGAGGCGGCAGTGCGCGCCGGCGTCGATTCGATCGAGCACGGCACCTTCGCCGACGACACCGACGTCCAGCTGATGAAGGCGAAAGGCACCTATTTCTCGGCGACGCTGATGGCGTTCAGCGGCCTGCAAATGTATCTCGGCAAGGGCGTCTTCAGCGAGAATAGCGAGATCAAGGCGCGCCAGACGCTCGACCAATGGGGCAAGGCACTCAACCGCGCCTACAAGGCCGGGGTGAAGATCGCGCTCGGCACCGATGCCGCGGTCTATCCGCACGGCCGCAACGGCGAGGAGATCGGGCTGATGGTCTCCAAGGGCGGGATGACACCGCGCGACGCGCTGATCGCCGCCACAAAAGGCGGCGCCGACCTGCTCGGCCTGTCCGCGGAAACCGGCACGCTCGATCCCGGCAAGTCGGCGGACCTGATCGCCGTCGATGGCGATCCGCTGACCGATCCCGCCGCGGTGCTCCACATCGCCTATGTGATGGTGCGCGGCAAAGCGATCCCGTTGCAGTGAGGCCTGGTGCAGTGAGGCGTTGCACGCGCCCCTAAGCTGCGCCAGACTCGCGCCATGGGGCAGGACGAACGCATTGCGCCGCTACCGCTCATCGCCTGCGTGCTCGCGGGGCCGGTGATCGCGTCGCTGCTGCCCGGCATCTTCGCTGCGGGATCGAACGCGGGCGACAGTTTCCTGCGCATCTGGGGCACGTTGTCGCTGTTCGGAGTCTGCTACGCCGTGGTGGTCGGCGTACCGATCGCGTTGCTGCTCCTGCGCGATCCGGCGCTGCCCTGGCGGCGCTGGCTCGGCGCCGGGCTGCTCGCCGGGCTGGTCACTGCCGCGCTCCTGCTCGGCTGGGCCGCGCTGACCAGCACGCGCAACCTGATCGGCGGGCAATGGGCCGAGATGCAGGTGCTCACCTTGTGGATCGTCGTGCCGCTGGTGCTGTTCTCCGCGATCGTCTCGCGAGTCGCACTCGCGCTTTGGCTGGGCCGCCGCCAGACGCAGCTGTGAACGCCGCTCTCCTCGCCCCGGCGATGATGATCGCCTCGGGCTCGATCCACGCGGTGGTCAACGCGATCCTCAAGGGCGGCAAGGACAAGATGGCCGGCCGCGCGATCATCGACGGATCGAGCGCGCTGATCCTGCTCCCCGCCATTTTGCTGGTGCCGCTGCCCGCCGGCGCCTGGCCGTGGATCGCCGCCACTGCGCTCGTCCATTGCCTCTATCTCTACGCGCTGGTCCGCACTTTCGAGGCGAGCGACTATTCCGCCGCCTACCCGATCCTGCGCGGCACCGCGCCTTTGGTCACTGCCGCGCTCTCGCTCGGCCTGTTCGGCGAGCCTGCCTCGCCGCGCGAACTGATCGGCATCGCGCTGATCGGCGCGGCGATGTTCGTCATGGTGATGGGCCGGCATATCGGGCGCGCCGGACTCGGCTGGGCGCTGCTCACCGGGGTCACCATTGCCGGCTATACCGTGATCGACGCGCACGGCGTGCGCGCCGCGCCGACACCGACCAGTTATATCGTCTGGATGTTCGTGCTGATGGGCGCGAGCACGGTGACGATGTTCGCGCTGCTTTCAAAAGGCGCGATCTTCGCCTCGGCGGCGAAGCAATGGCGCCCGGGTGCGGTGGCGGGCGCGCTTTCGATCCTGACCTATGGCCTGGCATTATCGGCACTGGCGATCGGGCCCACCGCTCCGCTCGCGGCCTTGCGCGAGACCGGCATGGTCACTGCGCTGGTGATCGCCACCCTCTTCCTGGGCGAGAAGGTGACGCCCGGCCGGGTGCTGGGCGTCACCGGGATCCTCGCCGGCGCAGTACTGATCCTGAGTGCCTAGCTCTTGGGCGACGGCGTGCTCGATCCGTCCGCCCGCTCGATCACCGCGCCGGTCACCGCGCCCTCGCCGCTGAAGCGCACCCGGCTGCGCGGATCGGGCTCGAGCGCGAACAGATCGGGGCCCAGCGGCACCATCGCCGATTTCGGGCCGCCATCGCGCTGCCAGATGAGCACGCCATTCTCGATCCGGACCGTGCGCGGGCCATAGCGGCCGACATAAGCCTCGAGCGGACGCGGCGGCGTCACCGGCGTCACGCGCGCGGCATAGAGCGCGGCGGTCCATTCGAGTTCGGTCTTCCCCGGCCCCTCGGCCTTTTCGGCAAGCTTGAGCGCCGCGTCCTGCAATGCGCGGTCGAGCGCCTTGTCGGCGGGCACCGCGATCTTCGGCGCGACGCCCTTGCCTTCCCAATTGCCGCCGCCCGGCAGCTCGGGATAGCCGATCGACACGCTCATCACATAGCCGCCCGGCACCGGATAATGCTCGTTGCGATAGGCCGCGCCCGCCGTGGTCTCGCCCACCAGCGTGCCAAAGCCCAGCCGCGCGACATGGCTGGTGAACTCCTCCGCCGCCGATGCCGCGCGGCCGCTGGTCAGCACATAGAGCGGCGCGGCGATCTGCCCGCCCGGCACCGCCTCGCTCACCGAAGTCGTCGGCGCATCCTTGCGCAAGTGGAAGGTCACCAGCAGCGTGTTCGGCGCAGTGAAATAGCTGGTGATCCGCTTCACCGCATCGGGGCTGCCGCCGCCATTGGTGCGCAGGTCAAGGATCGCGGCATCGCCGTCGCGCAGGAACGTCATGGCGGCATCGATCGCCTTGCCGCTCTCGGCGCCCGACCAGCCAAACCCGTCATAGCGGATGTAGCGAATATTGCCGGGCAGCAGCTTCATCTCGGTGATGCCATGGTTGTGGGCACGCATCATTGCCTTGAGGAAAGGCGAATCCTCGACATCGTCGGCCTGGGGACCGCGTGCCGCCAGTTCGGCGGAGGTCGGCGGATCGAAGATCAGCTGGAGATGCTTGTCCGCCGCGACGGCATAGAGATCCTCGTTCACCCGGCGGGTCAGCTCGCCCTGGTCGGGCACGTCGTAGCGCCCGGACTTGAGTCCCTTGGCCAGGGCGGCATCGAGCGGCGCGCGCTTGGCCGCGACTACATAATTCTCCGCGATCGCCTTGCGGATCGCCGCGACGATCTCCGCCTTGCTTGCCGGCGCCACGCCTGTCGGGCCGGCGCCGGGCCCCTGGCGCGGGCCGGGAGCCGTGCCCTGCTGCGCGAAGGCGGCGGGTGCGAGCCCGGCGGTAATCAGGGCGGCGGCAAGTGCGATCTTCATGGGTCCCTCCCGGACTGTGTTAGTCAACTAACACTGCATGCGGGGGAATGCGAGCGCATGGCGCGCAATTTCATCCGCTTCCTTGCCAAAATCTGGCATTGTCGCCGCCATGACCCATGACGACATCGACCTGCGCATTCTCGGCCTTCTCCAGCAGGACGCACTGATGACCGCCGACATGCTGGCCGAGCGGCTGCCGCTCTCGCCCAGTGCGATCGCGCGCCGCATCCGCCGGATGCGCGCCGACGGCACGGTCGCCGCCGATGTCGCGGTGGTATCGGAAGAGGTCGGCCCGTTCCTCTCGGCGCTGGTCCATGTCCAGTTCGACCGGCACTCGCTCGACGCGGTCCAGGGCTTCCAGCGCCGGCTGATCGCCAGCCCGCACGTCCAGATGGTGCTCGAGATCACCGGCAGCTTCGACATCGTGCTGCTCGTCTCGGCGCGCGACATGGAGTCGTTCAACGCGCTGGTCGATTCGCTGCTCGGCGGCGATCCGGTGGTGCGGCGCTACGAGACCAGCTTCGTCAAGCGGCGGAGGAAGTTCACTCCGGCCTTGCCGCTGCATGAGCTGCTGGAGGGCTAGGAGAAGTGATACCAGTAAATGCCCTCGCCCAGCGCTGAATAGCCGGACCTGGGCTTGAGCGGCTTGCGGGGATCGCGCGGAATGAAATAGCCCCAGCTGTCGTCGAAATAGATTCTGACCGGGATCTCGACGCCATCCTCGTCGATCCGCACCCATTCGGGCCGGAGCGCCGCAATCGCAGGCGGCCAGCGCGATTCGGGGACACGCGACGACGCGTCGACCTGCGGATTCGCCATCAGCGCCTGCGCCTCGGCACGGATCGCCTGCAGCGTTGCGGGGTCCCGGGTGTGACCGGGGCTGCAACCGGCCAGCAGCCAAAGCGCCGCCAGATTGACCAGCATTCCTTCGCGTAACTGCCCGCCGATCATGCGCATCCCCCAAAAACAAAAAGGGCCGGACGTTTCCGCCCGGCCCCTTATTGCTTGCCTGAAGGCTAGCCTCAGCTGCCCGGAGTCAGGTTCACCGCGGCGTACTTGCCACGACGATCGACTTCGAGTTCGAACTCGAGACGGTCACCTTCGTTGAGCGTCGGCATGCCTGCACGCTCCACGGCCGAGATGTGCACGAACGCATCCGGCTGGCCGTCGTCGCGCTGAATGAAGCCGAAGCCCTTCATCGCGTTGAAGAACTTGACCGTTCCGGTCGCCTTCTCGCCGGTCAGCTGGCGCTGCGGACCACCGCCGCCACGCTCGCCGCCAAAGCCGCCACGATCGCCGCCGCGGTCACCACGATCTTCGCGGGGAGCGCGCTCTTCGACCGGCATCGGCTCGCCGTCGATCTTGATCTCGGTGGCCGAGATACGGCCGCCGCGATCGACGAGGGTGAAGCCGAGCGGCTGGCCCTCGGCCAGGCCGGTCAGGCCTGCCTGCTCGACTGCCGAGATATGCACGAACACGTCTTCGCCGCCGTCATCACGGACGACGAAGCCGAAGCCCTTCTGCGCGTTGAAGAACTTTACGACGCCGGTGCCTTCGCCGATGACCTGCGGGGGCATGCGGTTGCCGCCGCCGAAGCCGCCGCCACCACCGCTGCCACCGCCGCCGAAGCCGCCACCACCGCCGCCGCGATAGCCACCGCCACCGCCGCCGCCGCCGTAGCCGCCGCCACCGCCGCCGCCGAAGCCGCCACGGTCACCAAAGCCACCGCCGCCGCCGAAGCCGCCACGATCACCAAAACCGCCGCCGCCGCCGCTGTTAAACTCATCGCCGCCGAAGCCATCACGCTTGTCGCGGCCACGTCCGCCGCGATCCCCACGGCGCCCTCTATCGAAACTCATGCCCTGTTCGTCTTCCCGGTTCGCCCACAATCACAATCAAAAGCCAAGCGCCGAGCGAAAACGCAGGTCTTCCAACGCAAAAACTTGCGCCATGGAATCGGGCATAGCCCAAAATCGTACAGCGGGCGAACAAAATTCGACTTGAATAGGGCGAACGCGCGTTAACTGCGGCGCTTGCGCCACGATTCAGGGCACGGCACAGGTAGCATCCATGGACGCGATCCCCGAATTGCTCGCCAGTCCGGCCGCCTGGGCCGCACTCGTCACGCTCATCGTGATGGAGGTGGTGCTCGGGATCGACAATCTGATCTTCATCTCGATTCTCTCGAACAAACTGCCCGAGGAAACCCGCACCCGCGCCCGCCGAGTCGGCATCTCGCTCGCGCTGGTGATGCGCCTCGCGCTGCTGACCGGCATCAGCTGGATCATCAGCCTGAAGAACACAGTGTTTTCACTCGGCATCTACGGCCCGCTCGATTCGCATGGCGAACGCGCCTTCGAGACCGATTTCTCGTGGAAGGACCTGATCCTGCTCGCCGGCGGCCTGTTCCTGATGTGGAAGGCGACTACCGAGATCCACCATTCGACCGACGATGACGATCACGATGATTCCGACGATCTGCTCGACAAAACGAAGAAGACCGTCTCGCTCAGCTTCACAGCGGCGATCGTCCAGATCCTGCTGCTCGACATCGTCTTCTCGGTCGATTCGATCCTGACTGCGGTCGGCATGACCGACTATGTGCAGATCATGTATGTCGCGGTGATCGTCGCGGTCGGCGTGATGATGCTCGCCGCCGATCCGCTGGCCAATTTCATCAACCGCAATCCCAGCGTGGTGATGCTTGCCTTGGGCTTCCTCCTGATGATCGGCATGGTGCTGATCGGCGAGGCGTTCGGCGCGCATATCCCCAAGGGCTATATCTATACCGCGATGGGCTTTTCCGCCGCGGTGGAGGGGCTCAACATCTGGTCGCGGAATGCGCGGGCGCGCAAGGCCGCGGCAAGACAGAGGCCGTCGGACCATTGAGCCCGGCGCCGAAGGAGTCTAGGCGGCCAGCATGACTGTGCATTTTCACGAAGAAGACATCCCCGAGGGCCTGTTCGCACCGGGCGCCTCGATCGCCGTCGATACCGAGACGATGGGTCTGATCACGCCGCGCGACCGGCTGTGCGTCGTCCAGCTCTCCGATGGTTCGGGCGACGAGCATCTCGTCCGCTTCGGCCCGCGCTCGAGCTATGACGCGCCGAACCTGCGCATGCTGCTCGCCGATCCCGAGCGTCTGAAGCTCTATCACTTCGCCCGCTTCGACCTGGCGGCGATCCGCTTCTATCTCGGCGTCACTGCCGGCCCGGTCTATTGCACCAAGATCGCCTCACGCCTGGTGCGCACCTATACCGATCGCCACGGCCTCAAGGACCTGGTCCGCGAGCTGGTCGGCGTGGAGATTTCGAAGCAGCAGCAGTCGTCCGATTGGGGCGGTCCCGAACTTTCCGACCCGCAGCGTGAATACGCAGCGTCCGACGTGCGTTACCTGCACGCAATGAAGGTAGAACTCGACAAGCGCCTCGAGCGCGAAGGCCGCACCGACCTCGCCCAGGCGTGTTTCGAATTCCTCCCGGCGCGCGCCGAGCTCGACCTCGCCGGCTGGCCCGAAACCGACATCTTCGCGCATATCTGATGTCAGAGGTCGCCGCCCGTCTCCGGTCACAAAAACGCGGCTGGGCGCATCCCGGCAGCGCGCATGATCGAGTCGTGCGGCTCTCGCTCCTGTTCCTGCCGATCGGCATCGGCGTGCTCTCGGCTTTCCTCGTCCTCGCGCCGTTGCTGACCAAGGGCGACGTCAGCTTCGTGCTCGACAAGAACAAGGTCGCGATGGCCACCGAGCGGCTTCGTCTCGAATCGGCCGTCTATCGCGGTGCCGACGAGAAGGGCCGCCCCTTCCGCCTCAATGCCGGCTCGGCGATCCAGAAGAGCTCGGCCGAGCCGATCGTCCAGCTCAACCAGCTCGCCGCCGAACTCACCCTGCCCGAAGGCCCAGCGATGCTGAAGGCGGACAAGGGCCATTACGACATGGACAAGCAGCAGGTGTCGACCGACGGCCCGGTGAAGTTCCAGACGACCGACGGCTATACGCTCGACACCCAGAACGCGCTCGTCGACCTCAAGACCCGCAAGATGGAAAGCGGCGGCGCAGTAACCGGCAAGACGCCGACCGGCGTGTTCAGCGCCAACAAGCTGACTGCCGACTTGGAAAACCGCACCATCTCCCTAGATGGCAATGCACGCTTGCGGATTACCCCCAAGCGCGCGAATAGGCGCTAGACCATATGATCCGTGCGACTGCCTTGCTTCCGATCGGCTTCACGCTGGCGCTTCTCGCCGCGGCGCCTGCGGCTGCGCAGCAGCGCCACGACAGCAACGCGCCGATCGATTTCGGCGCCTCGCATATCGAGCTGCAGGACAAGGCGAACCGCGTCCTTCTTTCGGGCAGCGTCAACATCAAGCAGGCGGAGATGACGCTGCTCGCGGCGCGCGTCACGCTGGCCTATCAGGGCCAGATCGCCAACGGTTCGCCCGAAGTGACGCGCATCGACGCGTCGGGCGGCGTCACCGTCACGCGCCCGGACCAGAGCGCGACCGGGCAATATGCGGTCTATGACGTCAACAAGCACATCATCACGATGGTCGGCGGCGTCACGCTCAAACAGGCCGGCAATGTCGTCTCGGGCGGCCGCCTGATCATCAATCTCGACACCGGCCGCGCGACGATCGACGGTTCGGGTGTCGGCGGCTCGGCCACGCCGGGCGCATCGGGCATGCAGAGCCGCGGCGGCCGCGTGACGGGCCGCTTCAACGTGCCCCAGCGCGCCACGACCGCGACTCCGGCGCCGTCCGCCACCCCCGCACCCAAGCAGTAATCGCCCTTTTTCAACGGGACACCGCGCGGGCTCTTCCCTTCCCGGCCGAGTTCATGCAGGAATCCTGCCAAACAGCCGCGGGGATAACCTGGCGGTAACGCGAACCGTCCATGCAGGGACCGAGTATGGCTGACGTCAACACCCTCGAAACGCCCGTCGCAGACCCCGCACCGCTGCCCGACAAGGGGCTCGCGGTCGTCTCGATCGCCAAGTCGTACGACAAGCGCACCGTGCTCACCGACGTCTCCGTCTCGGTCGGCCGCGGCGAAGTCGTCGGCCTGCTGGGCCCGAACGGCGCGGGCAAGACGACCTGCTTCTATTCGGTGATGGGGCTGGTGAAGCCCGACAGCGGCCGCATCATGCTCGACGGCGAGGACATTACCCGCCTGCCGATGTATCGCCGCGCGATCCTCGGTCTCGGCTATTTGCCCCAGGAGACCTCGATCTTCCGCGGCCTCACGGTCGAGAAGAACATTCTGGCGGTGCTCGAGCTGTCCGAGCCGGACAAGGATGCGCGCGCCCGCCGGCTCGACGAGCTGCTCGAGGAATTCGGCCTCACGCGTCTGCGCGCCGCACCCGCCATGGCGCTGTCGGGCGGTGAGCGCCGCCGCGCCGAGATCGCGCGCGCGCTGGCCGCCGATCCGACGATCATCCTGCTCGACGAGCCCTTTGCCGGCATCGACCCGATCTCGATCTCCGACATTCGCGACCTGATCATCCAGCTCAAGAAGCGCGGCATCGGCGTGCTGATCACCGATCACAACGTCCGCGAGACGCTCGACATCGTCGATCGCGGCTACATCATCTATGACGGCCGCGTGCTGTTCGCCGGATCGCCGGGCGATCTCGTCAAGGACGAGAATGTCCGTCGACTCTATCTGGGCGAAAGCTTCGAGCTTTAATCGCGCATGAGTCTCGCGCCTCGCCTCGATCTGCGCCAGTCGCAATCGCTGGTGATGACGCCGCAGCTCCAGCAGGCGATCAAGCTGCTGGCGCTCTCCAATCTCGAGATCGAGACCTTCATCGCCGAGGAGCTGGAGAAGAATCCGCTGCTCGAGAATAACGGCACCGGCGGCGATGACGAGCGCGGGTCTTCCGAGCCCGCCGATGCTCCCGAACCCGATGCCGACTATGTCGAGCGCGATGGTCCGGCGGACGCCAGCGAACTGCTCGCCGGCGGCGGCGAAGCATCGGGCGAGGCCGCGCTCGACGTCGATTTCGCCGCCGAGACCTTCCACCACGACAGCGGCAGCGACACGCTGGGCGCCGTCGGAATGGATGGCAGCCTGGGCCTCAACGGCACCGGCGGCGGCGGCGCGCCCGACGACGGGCCCGACTTCGACAATCTCGGCAGCGCCGCGCTCAGCCTCGCCGATCATCTGATGGCGCAGGCCGGCACCAGCGTGCCCAATCGCGATATGTTCATCGCCGCCCACCTGATCGACCAGATCGACGAGGCGGGCTACCTGACCGTGCCGCTGCTCGACGTCGCCAACCGGCTGAACGTGGCGCTTGCCCGGGTTGAGGACGTGCTGACGACGATCCACAGCTTCGATCCCACCGGCGTCGGCGCGCGCAACCTGGCGGAATGCCTCGCGCTGCAGGCCAGGGAAGCCGATCGCTACGATCCGTGCATGGCGCGGCTTATCGACAATCTCGACCTGGTCGCGCGCGGCGACCTGCCGCGTCTCAAGCGCATCTGCGACGTCGATGACGAGGATCTGGCGGACATGATCCGCGAGCTCAGGAACTACGACCCCAAGCCCGGCTGCCGCTATGGCGGGGAGCCGACGCTGGCCGTGACGCCCGACATCTTCGTCGCCCGCCGCGGCGCCGGCTGGGCGGTGGAGATCAACGCCGCCACGCTTCCCAAGCTGCTCGTCAACCGCGCTTATTATGCGGAGGTCTCATCGGGCCCGCAGGACAAGGCGAGCAAGGCCTGGCTCTCGGACATGCTGGCCAGCGCCAACTGGCTGGTAAAGGCGCTCGACCAGCGCCAGCGCACGATCATCAAGGTCGCGTCGGAGATCGTGAAGCAGCAGGAAGCCTTTTTCCTGAAGGGCGTCGCGCATCTGAAGCCGATGACGCTGCGCCAGGTCGCCGAGGCGATCGAGATGCACGAATCGACGGTGAGCCGCGTCACTTCGAACAAATATCTCAGCTGCGCGCGCGGGCTCTACGAGCTGAAGTACTTCTTCACCTCGGCGATCCAGTCGTCGGAGGGCGGCGATGCGGTCTCGGCCGAAGCGGTGAAAAATGCGATTCGCACGCTGATCCAGGCCGAGGATCCCAAGAAGATCCTGTCGGACGACACGTTGGTCGAGCTGCTCAATGCCAAGGGCTTCGACATCGCCCGGCGGACGGTGGCCAAGTATCGCGAGGCCCTGGGCATCGGCAGCTCGGTGCAGCGCCGCCGCCAAAAGGCGCTGGAGGGCGTCGGCTAAACGGGGGAAGCGATGTTCTTGCTGGTGGGATTGGGGCTGGTCGGGACCGAACCCGCAGACACCACGATCGCAGCGCTTCGCGCCGATGGCGATGCGACGCGCGCCATCGCCTGCACCGTCCCTCAATACACCGCCAACAAGCCGGAAGTCTGGCCGAACAGCTGGGAAGGCGCGATCATGACCCGCAGTGCGATCGACACCTGTGATTGCGTGCAGCTCAAGCGCTTCGATCAGGGCTGGTATCTGGCAGCCAATTGACGCTACGGATTCAGTATTTGGTAGCTTGCTGCGAGTTAGTGCTGATTCGATGTCCGCCAATTTTTCCTTCGAGGTCGATCCGGCGCAGAATCTCGTCCGCATCCGGATGAGCGGTTTTTTCGCGCCCGAAGACATCGCGGCTTTCCTGGCGGCGCGTGCCGAGGCGCACGCGAAGCTGACCTGCGGGCCCAACGAGCATCTGACGCTCAATGACCTGCGCGAGATCAAGATCCAGGCGCAGGAAAGCGTCGAGCTGTTCCGCGATCTGCTCGCCGATCCCGCCTATCGTTCGCGCCGGCTGGCTTTCGTCATCGGCCGCACCCTGGCGCGCACCCAGCTCGGCCGCGCGCTCGACCGCCGCTATGCGCGCACCTTCGAGGATCCTTGGGCCGCCGAGGCCTGGCTGCTCACCGGCTCGGACCGCGCCGCCGCCTGAGCGGCACCTGCTTACAATGTAGTCCGAGTCGGCGCGCCGGGTGCTGTTGGACGCTAGTTCGCCGGCTTGTTCGCTCCGGCGACCATCGCGTCGAAATCCTTCTTGGTCAGCGCCAGCAGCAGCCCCTTGTTGTTCTTGCCGAACGCCTCGAGCGGCACTTCGACCTTGCCTGCCTCGGCCACGACTACGGCGGCCGACATGTCGACCGACTCGACCTTGCCGAGCACCACACCCTTCGAGTCGCGCACTTCGCTGCCCGCAGTCACGTCGCCGGGCTTGGCCGGCACGGCGCGCGCCGTCTTGGCCTTGGCCGCCGCCTCGACGCGCTCCTCGCGCACTGCCTTGTCGATGTTCGCCGCGGAATCGTCCGGCCCCTTGAGCTCCGGCGCGCCGACCGAGCCGACCAGCACCGGATTGCCCGGCCCCGTCTGCGCATGCGCGGCACCTGCTCCGACCACCAGTCCCGCGACGAGCGCCGCCAGCTTCACTGCCTTCATGATCGCCTCTCCCTCTTGTCTTTTGCCGGCGATGGTATCGCTAACAGAGGCCTGGCGCAATCAGTCGTCCTCGTCCTCGAACCCGGCGAGATCGAGCGCGCGCGCCTTGACCTGGTGGAGGCGACACCAATGGACCAGCGCGTCCTCGCGGCCATGCGTCACCCACACTTCACGCGGCTCGAGCTCGGTGATCGTGCGGGTCAGCTCGTCCCAGTCGGCATGGTCGGAAAGGATCAGCGGCAGCTCGACATTGCGCTGCCGGGCGCGCTGGCGGACGCGCATCCAGCCGGAGGCCATGGCGGTGATCGGATCGGGCAGCCGCCGCGACCAGCGATCGTTGAGCGCGCCCGGCGGGCAGAGGATGATCCGCCCCTGCAACTCGGCCTTGGCGACGCCGGTAGCCGGGCGCAGCTCGCCAAGGTCGACGCCCTGCTCGATATAGAGGTCGCAGAGCCGCTGGAGCGCGCCGTGGATGTAGATGGGATCGTCGAACCCCATCACGCGCAGTTCGCCGATCACCCGCTGCGCCTTGCCCAGCGCATAGGCGCCGACCAGCACGCAGCGATCGGGATTGGCGCGCAGCGCGGCGAGCAGCTTGTCGAGCTCGTCATGCGTCTCCGGGTGGCGGAAGACCGGTAGCCCAAAGGTCGCCTCGGTGACGAACACGTCGCATGGCACCGGCTCGAACGGCGCGCAGGTCGGATCCTCGCGGCGCTTATAGTCGCCTGAGACAACGATCCGCTCGCCGCGATGCTCGAGCACGATCTGGGCGGAGCCTAGGACATGGCCGGCAGGGACGAAGCGGATGTCGATGCCGTGCATCGTGATCGCCTCGCCATAGTCTACCGGATTGCCGTTCTGCGGCCCGTAACGCGCCTCCATGATCGCCAGCGTCTGCGGCGTCGCCCACACTGCCTCATGTCCGCCCCGGGCATGATCGGCATGGCCATGCGTCACCAGCGCACGGCGGACGGGCTGGCTCGGGTCGATCCAGATATCGGCCGCGGGCAGATAGATGCCGGTGGGTCTAGGATCGATCCAGTCGCCGAGCTTCGCCATCATGCCTATATGAGCGGGATGCCCGCCGGTTCCCAGCTCCCCCCGATATTGTCGACCTGGTTCGCGAGCCGCGGCTGGGCGCCGCGCCGCCACCAGCTCGAGATGCTCGAGGCCGGGCGCCGGGGCGAACATGCGCTGCTTGTCGCGCCGACGGGCGCGGGCAAGACGCTGGCGGGATTCCTCCCCACCCTGGCCGAGCTGATCGAGGAGCCCGTAGACCGCCTGCACACGCTCTACATCTCGCCGCTCAAGGCACTGGCGGTCGATGTGCAGCGCAACTTGCTCACCCCGATCGACGAGATGGGCGTCCCGATCCGCGTCGAGACGCGCACCGGCGACACGCCCTGGGAGAAGAAGGTCCGCCAGCGTGCCCGCCCGCCGCAGATCCTGCTGACTACCCCCGAATCGCTCAGCCTGCTCCTCTCGTACGAAGACAGCCTGACGATGTTCGAGGGGCTGAAGACCGTGGTGATCGACGAGGTCCACGCCTTCGCCACCGGCAAGCGCGGCGACCTGCTCGCGCTGGCGATGGCGCGGCTCCAGCGCCTCGCCCCCAACCTGCGCCGCGTCGCGCTGTCGGCGACGGTGGCCGATCCGGACGGTTACCGCGCTTGGCTCGCCCCGCATGGCGATATCGATACGGTGACCTTGGTGAAGGGCGAGAAAGGTGCCGAGCCCAACATCGCCATCCTGCTGCCCGAGGACAAAGTCCCCTGGGCCGGCCATTCGGGCGTCTATGCCATCCCGCAGGTGATGGCCGAGATCGAGATGCACAAGACGACGATCGTCTTCTGCAACACGCGCGGGCTTGCGGAGCTGGTCTTCCAGCAGCTGTGGAAGGTCAACGAGCTCAAGCTGCCGATCGGCGTCCACCACGGCAGCCTCAGCCTCGAGGCGCGGCGGAAGGCCGAGCAGGCAATGGCCGACGGCCAGCTGCGTGCGCTCGTCGCTACCGCCAGCCTCGATCTCGGCGTCGACTGGGGCGATGTCGATTGCGTAATCCAGATGGGCGCGCCCAAAGGCTCGTCGCGCCTGCTCCAGCGCATCGGCCGCGCCAACCACCGGCTCGACGAACCCAGCGAGGCGGTGCTCGTGCCCGGCAACCGCTTCGAATATCTCGAGGCTCGCGCCGCACTGGATGCCGTCGAGCAAGGCGAGCTCGACCCCGACGTGTTCCGCCCCGGCGCCCTCGACGTGCTCGCCCAGCATGTCATGGCCTGCGCCTGCGCCGCGCCGTTCCAGCGCGACGAATTGCTGCAGGAAATCCGCGCAGCATTGCCCTATTCGGCGCTCGCCGACGACGTGTTCGACCGGGTGCTGAGCTTCATCGCCGATGGCGGCTATGCGCTGCGCGCCTATGACAAGTTCAAGCGGCTGACGCTGGGCAAGGACGGTCTGTGGCGCGTCACCACGCCGGCCTTTGTTGCACAGCATCGGCTCAATGCCGGCATCATCGTCGAGGCACCGATGATGGAGGTGCGCTTCAAGAACGGGCGCCGGCTGGGCAAGATCGAGGAAGCGTTCGGCACGACGCTTTCGCCGGGCGACGCCTTCGTCTTCGCCGGCATGGCGCTGGAGGTCGAGCGGGTCGAGCTGACCGACCTGGTCGTCCGCGCCACCACCAAGCATGCGCGCTATGTCTCGTACATGGGCGCGCGGCTGGCGATCACCGCGACGCTGGCCGAGCGGGTGCGGCACTTCCTGTACGACCGCAGCCAATGGCCCCGCTTTCCCGCCGACGTGCAGGAATGGCTGGGTGCCCAGGCACGCCGTTCGGCGATCCCGGCGCCGGGGCAGCTGCTCGTCGAGACCTTCCCGCACGAAGGCAAGCATCACATGGTCGCCTACAGCTTCGAAGGCTGGAACGCGCACCAGTCGCTCGGCATGCTGATCACACGGCGGATGGAAGCGCTGGGGCTCAAGCCGCTCGGCTTCGTCGCCAATGACTATGCGCTCGCCGTCTATGGCCTCGAGAAGATCGAGGATCCCGCCGCACTCTTCTCGCCCGACATCCTCGAGCATGAGTTCGTCGAGTGGGTGCAGGGCTCGGCGCTGCTCAAGCGCGCCTTCCGCGAAGTGGCGATCATCGGCGGGCTGGTCGAGCGACAGCACCCGGGCAAGAAGAAGACCGGGCGCCAGGTCACTTTCTCGACCGACCTGATCTACGATGTGCTGCGCAAATACGAGCCCGACCACCTCCTGCTCCGCGCTGCCTGGGCCGATGCCCGCGCCCGGATGACCGATGTCGGCCGCCTCGGCCATCTGCTCGACACCGCCGCCGACACGATGCTGCACATCGACCTGCCCCGCGTCTCGCCGATGGCGGTGCCCGTCCTCATCATGATCGGCCGCGAGAATGTCGCGCAAGGCATGACCGAGGACGCGTTGCTGATGGAGGCCGAGGACATTGCGGCGGAGGCGATGCGGCTCGATTAGACACAATTCGGACAATTGCTGCGCAGCATCGGAAGGTGTAGCTTCATATTCATGAACAGGCTCGCAGCGCTTCTCCTGCTCCCGCTGGCCGCAACCGCCGGAGCCCATGACCTCCAGAATCCGAGCGCGCCCACGCCGCCGCCCGGGCAGGATCCGGCACTGACCATGCCCTCGCCCGAGGATGTCGAGGCGACGCTGCTGGCACTTGGCGAGATCGACCAGCGCCTGACCGTCCCCGTCGCGGTCGGCACCAGCGGGCCCTATAACTTCATCATCGATACCGGCGCCGAGCGCACCGTCGTCTCGCGCGAGCTGGCCGGATCGCTGCGGCTGGGCGCGTCCTCGCCGGTGATGATCACTTCGATGACCGGGCGCGACCTGGTCAACACGGTGGTGGTGCCCGGGCTCAGCATCAAGTCGATCGGCGAGGAGCACACGATCATCGCCCCGGCGCTCGGCGCCCGCGATCTCGGCGCGCTCGGCCTGCTCGGCATCGACACGCTGCGCAACCACCAGGTGACGATCGACTTCGAGAAGGGCACGATGGCGGTGCGCCCCAGCGTGAAGCGCAACAGCTTCAGCAGGCGCGACCGCGACGAGATCGTCGTCACCGCCAAGAGCGTGTTCGGCCAGCTGATCGTCACCGATGCCTATTACGACAATACCCGCATCCAGGTGGTGCTCGACACCGGCAGCCAGGTGACGATGGGCAACAGCGCACTGCGCAAGCGGGTAGGCCGCGACGCGCCGCGATCGCAGAAGATCATGCTGACCAGCGTCACCGGCGACCAGACCACCGCCGATTATACCCAGGTGCCCAACATCCTGGTCGGGCAGGTGCGCTTCGGCTCGATGCCGGTCGCCTTTGCCGATGTGACGCCGTTCGAGCGGTTCGGCCTGGTCAAGCGCCCGGCGCTGCTGCTCGGCATGGACGCGCTGCGCAGCTTCCGCCGGGTCGAGATCGACTTCCCCAACCGCCAGGTGCGCTTCCTGATGCCCAAGGCGGCGCGGCCGAAATGGGCGGGCACCGGTTCGATGCTGCCCGGCGTCACGCCCCCCGGGCAGATCCGCACCTATTGACTTTGGCCCTGCGCGCGGGTTGACCGCCGCGCATGACCAGCCTCTCGCGCGCAACGCTCGCTTCGCTTCCCGCCGCCGTCACGCGGCCGGGGCATGATATTGCCGCGATCCGCACGGGCGTGGTCCATTTCGGGCCCGGCGCCTTCCACCGCGCGCATCAGGCGGCGTATTTCGACCGGGTGCTCGATAGCGATCCGCGCTGGGGCATTGCCGCCGTGTCGCTGCGCAGCGCCGGCACCGTCGACGCGCTGAAGGCGCAGGACGGGCTCTACACGCTGGCGGTGATCGACCGCGAGCCGGGCACCCGGATCATCGCCGCGCATTCCGATGCGATCGGCCCGGGCGAAGGCGCGCGGCTGCGCACCTTGCTCGCCGATCCCGCGGTCAAGCTCGCGACCAGCACGGTGACCGAGAAGGGCTATTGCCTGGGCGCCGATGGCAGCCTCGACTTCAACCACCCCGATATCGTCCATGACCGCGCCCGCCCCGAGGAGCCGGCGAGCGTGATCGGCTGGATCGTCTCGGGCCTCGCCGATCGCCGCGCGGCGGGCGCAGCGCCCTTTGCGATGCTGTGCTGCGACAACATGACCGGCAATGGCGGCAAGCTCCGCGCGGCCTGCGTGGCCCTGGCCCGCGAATGGGACGCCGGGCTGGCCGACTGGATCGCGGGCGAAGTCGCCTTCCCCGACTCGATGGTCGATTCGATCACCCCGGCGAGCGATGCGGCCTTCCTCGCCAAGATCGCCGCCGAGCTGGGCGTCGCGGATCAGGCAGCGGTCCAGCGCGAGCGCTTCACCCAGTGGGTGCTCCAGCGCTTCGAGCTGGCCGACGGGCCCGACCTGGCCGCGGCCGGCGTGACACTGACCAACGACGTGCAGGGCTATGAGCAGGCCAAGCTGCGCATCCTCAACGGCGCACATTCCAGCCTGGCCTATATCGGTCTCGCGCTCGGCCATGAGACGGTGTTCGAGGCCGTGAGCGACCCGGCGCTGGGTGACTTTGCCAGCCGGCTGATGCACGAGGATATCGCGGGCTCGCTCAAGCCCGTCGAAGGCCTCGACGTGCAGGGCTATGCCGATGCGGTGTTCGACCGGTTCGGCAACCCGGCGATCCGCCACCTGCTGAGCCAGATCGCCTGGGACGGCTCGCAGAAGCTGCCCTATCGCCTGCTCGACACGGTCCGCGACCGGCTGGCGGCAGGGCATGACGTAACGCGGCTCGCCGTGCCGGTGGCGGCATGGATCGCGTTCCTCAACCGCAAGGCAAAGGCGGGCGAGACGATCACCGATCCGCTGGCCGAAGTGCTGGCGGGTGCCGCTTCGGCTGCCGATCCGGCCGCAGCGGTGCTGGCGCTGCGCCAGGTCTTCCCCGAGCAGCTGGCGGCCGATGCGCGGTTCCGCGATGCAGTGACGGCAGCGGTGCCGGCGTTCCTCGCGGGGCGCGGCGCGGAGCTGCTTGCGGGCTGATCCTACAGCGGCGCAGCGGGCGACTCGGCGAGGCTATGCAATCCGCGCCAGAATGCCCGCCAAATTTCACCAACCTCGCGCACTGCGGGGACCGATCGCGCGTGAAGTTCGGGTGGCCGCGCAACATCGTTACGCGCAAGCGGTCCTATCTTTCCTACAGGTCAAAGAGCGGCCGGCTATTGGCCCGGCGGCTTCAGGCAACCATGCGAAATCCTACATTGCTACTGCTCGTGGATCAGAGCGCCTGTGGGGCTCCGTCGCGCAGCACATGCGTGCAGAGCTGGGCTTCGGGCGTGTCGTCGGCTTCGAGTGCCGCGACGGTGACCCAGCCCTCTTCGCGCAGCTTCGCGGCCATGCCGGCGGGCGTGCCGAGCGGCAGGAACAGCCGCTGCCGCTCGCCCGCGCCAATGCCCGCGTCGAGGATCGGATCGGCATAGAGCGAGAAGCCGACCGCGGTCTCCTCGCGACCATTGCCGTGGAGGATCGTGTACGTACCGCCCCGGCCGATCTCGCCGCGAATGCCCTTTGCGAACAGCGAGAAGCCGAGCCAGCTCTGATATTCGAAGCCGTGACGCTCGGTGGGATCGAGCGTGAGCGCGGCCTGGCCCTCGATGCTCGCGGCGATCGCGGCAAGGCCGTCGAGCCGGGTGGCGAGCGCCTTGCCGGCATCGATCGCGCGCAGGCGCTCGATCGCGGTATCGAATGGCCCGGCAGCCTCGATCAGCGGCAGATAGCGCGGGTCGATCGCGGCGACGCCGGCGGCATCCTTGGCGTCAAGACGGTCGCGCAGCGTTTCGAACTGGGCCGCCGTCAGGCTGTCGCCCGCCAGGCAATCGACCAGGTCGGGCAAGGTGAAATCGAGCGCGATGCCCTCGACGCCGCCGGCCTGCAGCGCCTCGATCGCGACGCGCACGACTTCGGTGGCGGCGGCGACCGTGTCGAGGCCGATCAGCTCGGCACCGATCTGGCGGGTGGCGCGCAGCGGATCGAGCTCGGAAGCCGAGAGCTTCATCACCGGGCCGGCATAAGAGAGCCGCACCGGTCGTGGATGGTGGCCCATGCGGGTGGCGGCGATGCGGCCGACCTGCGCGGTGAGGTCGGGGCGGATCGCCAGCGTGCGCTGCGACACCGGATCGACGAAGCGCACCGCATCGCGCAGCCCGCCGGCGGCCTTCAGTCGCGCGCTCAGTTCGTCGGCGAACTCGGCAAGCGGCGGATCGACCTGCTCATAGCCATAAGCGCGCGCGACGCCGAGCACGCGAGACTCGAGGCGCGTCGCGGCATCGGCCGCGGGAGGGAGGCGATCGTGGAAGCCTTCGGGTAACAGTCCGCTCAAAAGCCCTCTCCCCTTTGGGGAGAGGGTTGGGAGAGGGGCAGTGCGGCAAGCGCCGCGCCAATGGCATGCGCCACCCCGTCCAGATTGCTCCCCACTTCGTAGTTCGTGAACCGGATCACCTGATATCCCTGCCCTTCCAGCCACGCCGTACGCCGCGCATCCTTGGCGTCGCGCGACGCATGCGTATCGCCGTCGATCTCCACGATCAGTCCGCGAGACCGGGCGGCGAAGTCGGCGATATACGGCGCAATTACCACCTGACGAGCGAATTTCACGCCTTCGAACTGCTTGGCACGAAGGATGCGCCACATGGCAGCTTCGGTAGATGTGGGATTGGCACGCATTGCTTTCGCTCGCGCGAGCAACTCCTTGTCGGTCTGCGGCACTGCCCCTCTCCCAACCCGCATCGGGTCGGCCATGCCCCCGGCATGGCCTGAACAGCGCGGGGCGCTGTTCACCCGATGCGCCCCGATGGGGAGAGGGCTATAAGAGTCAGAACGTCAGCGCCATTGCCGTCTTCACGCCCGGGAGTGCGCGGAGCTTGGCGAGCAGGTCTTCGCTGACCTTGTCGTCGAGCGAGAGCAGCAGCACCGCTTCGCCACCGGCTTCGCGGCGGCCGAGGTGGAAGGTGCCGATGTTGACGCCCGCCTCACCCAGCGTGGTACCAAGACGGCCGATAAAGCCCGGCGCGTCCTCGTTGACGATGTAGAGCATCGGACCGGCAAGATCGGCCTCGACCTTGATGCCGAACAGCTCGACCAGGCGCGGCGCCTGGTTGCCGAACAGCGTGCCGGCGACCGAGCGGGCGCCCTGTTCGGTGCCGACAGTGACGCGGACGAGCGTGTGGTAATCGCCTTCGCGGTCGTGGCGGACTTCGCGCACGTCGAGCCCGCGCTCCTTGGCGAGGAACGGCGCATTGACCATGTTCACCGTGTCCGAATGGACGCGCATCAGGCCGGCGAGCACCGCGCCGGTGATCGGCTTCTGGTTCAATTCGGCGGCGGCGCCTTCGCTCTCGATCGCGATGTTGGTCAGCGCGCCGTGGGCGAGCTGGCCGACAAGGCTGCCGAGCTTCTCGGCGAGCGCCATGTACGGCTTGAGGCGCGGAGCTTCCTCAGCCGACAGGCTCGGCATGTTGAGCGCGTTGGTGACGCCGCCCGAGACGAGGAAATCGGCCATCTGCTCGGCGACCTGGATCGCGACATTGACCTGGGCTTCGGTGGTCGAGGCGCCGAGATGCGGAGTCGAGACGAAGTTCGGCGTGCCGAACAGCGGGTGCTCCTTGGCGGGCTCCACCGCGAACACGTCGAGCGCGGCACCGGCGATATGGCCCGATTCGAGGCCTTCGCGAAGCGCTGCCTCGTCGATCAGGCCACCACGCGCGCAGTTGATGATGCGCACGCCGCGCTTGGTCTTGGCGAGGTTCTCGGCCGAGAGGATGTTGCGGGTCTGGTCGGTCAGCGGCGTGTGCAGCGTGATGAAATCGGCGCGCAGCAGCAGGTCGTCGAGATTGACCTTCTCGACGCCCATCTCGATCGCGCGCTCGGGCGTGAGGAACGGATCGAAGGCGACGACCTTCATGCGCAGGCCGAGCGCGCGATCGGCGACGATCGAGCCGATATTGCCGGCGCCGATCAGGCCGAGCGTCTTGCCGGTGAGCTCGACGCCCATGAAGCGGTTCTTCTCCCACTTGCCGGCCTGGGTCGAGGCATCGGCCTCGGGCAGCTGGCGGGCGAGCGCGAACATCAGCGCGATGGCGTGCTCGGCGGTGGTGATCGAGTTGCCGAACGGCGTGTTCATCACGACGATGCCGGCGGCCGAGGCGGCGGGGATGTCGACATTGTCGACGCCGATGCCGGCGCGGCCGATGACCTTGAGGTTGGTCGCGGCGTCGAGGATTTCCTTGGTCGCCTTGGTCGAGCTGCGGATGGCGAGGCCGTCATACTGGCCGATGATCGCCTTGAGTTCCTCGGGGGTCTTGCCGGTGATCTCGTCGACCTCGACGCCGCGTGCGCGGAAGATCTCGGCGGCCTTGGGGTCCATTTTGTCGGAAATCAGTACCTTGGGCATGGATTTGCTCCTGCTTCGCTCCCTCTCCCCTCCGGGAGAGGGCTGGGGAGAGGGGAAATGTGTCTTGAAACGGTGATGGAGCGAGGTGACGCACGCGTCCTGCCCCTCTCCCAACCCTCTCCCCGGTGGGGAGAGGGCTTTTAGAGATCAGCCGGCTTTGGCTTCGGCGTAGGCCCAGTCGAGCCAGGGGGCGAGCGCCTCGATATCGGCGGTGTCGACGGTGGCGCCGCACCAGATGCGCAGGCCCGGCGGGGCGTCGCGATAGCCGGCGACGTCATAGGCCGCGCCTTCCTTCTCGAGCAGGCCGGCGAACTTCTTGATGAAGGCTTCGTCGGCACCCTCGACGGTGAGGCACACGCTGGTCTTCGAGCGGATGCCGTGCAGCTCGGCGA
This sequence comes from Sphingomonas sp. R-74633, assembly GCF_013416555.1. Lineage (GTDB taxonomy): Bacteria > Pseudomonadota > Alphaproteobacteria > Sphingomonadales > Sphingomonadaceae > Sphingomonas. Next base: position 205,299 of record NZ_JACCFG010000003.1, read on the forward strand.
GGTGGCCGAGCCACGGCCGCGCGGCGACGATCTTGTCGAGCGCGGCGGCATTGGCGTTCGAGCGGGCGATCAGCCCGTCGAGCCCGCCCAGGCCCTTGGCCCATTCGAGCGCGAAGATCGCGTCCTCGACAGCGAGCATCGAAGGGGTGTTGATCGTCTCGCCCTTGAACACGCCTTCGGTCAGCGCGCCCTTGGAGACGAGGCGGAACACCTTGGGCAGCGGCCATGCGGGGGTATATTCGGTGAGGCGCTCGACCGCGCGCGGGCCGAGGATCAGCACGCCGTGCGCGCCCTCGCCGCCCAGCACCTTCTGCCAGGAGAAGGTGGCGACGTCGATCTTGTCCCAGGGCAGGTCGTAGGCGAACACCGCGCTGGTGGCGTCGGCGAAGGTCAGGCCCTCGCGGTCGGCGGGGATCCATTCGCCGTCCGGAACCCGAACGCCGCTCGTGGTGCCGTTCCAGGTGAACAGCACGTCGGTCGACCAGTCGAGCACGTCGAGATCTGGGAGCTGGCCGTAATCGGCGCGGACGACGTTGGGCTCGAGGCGGAGCTGCTTGACCGCGTCGGTGACCCAGCCCTCGCCGAAGCTTTCCCAGGCGAGCGTGGTGACGCCGCGGGCACCGAGCATCGTCCACATCGCCATTTCGAAGGCGCCGGTGTCCGAGCCCGGCACGATGCCGATGCGGTGGGTGTCGGGGAGGCGCAGCGCCTCGCGCATCAGGTCGATGCAATATTGAAGGCGGGTCTTGCCGATCTTCGAGCGGTGCGAGCGGCCGAGCGACTCGGTGGCGAGCTTCTCGGGCGACCAGCCCGGAGGCTTGGCGCAGGGACCAGAGGAGAAATAGGGACGCGCCGGCTTGGTGGCGGGCTTTGCGACGGGCGCAAGAATGGCGTCGGTAACGGTCGAATCAGTCAATGTAGTCTCTCCTTACAGAGAGCGCGCGCGGCGTTGGGACCGCGTGGCCCGTCGACGGCCCTAGCGGCGAGCGCGTGAAAGTCAATTGCGCAGAATCGCGGCTGCGCGCAGTTTTATGACGTTAACCATGTGGCACCGAGAGGATGCTATGATGGCCGCCATGCGCGTTTTTGGCCTGTTCCTGCCCCTCCTCTTCCTCGCCGGCTGCATGTTCGGCGGCGACGATCGCCCTGCCCCGGCGCCGATTCGCCCGCGCGCCTCGGGGCCGATCACCTTGAACGGCCCGACGCCGCGCGAGGTGCAGCAATGCTTCTCGGATTTGTCGCGCGAGCAGGTGCGCTATTCGCCGTTGCCCGACCGCGATTTCGGCGGGGGCTGCGTCGTCACCGGCGCGGTGCAGCTGATCGACATCGGGGTGCCGGTGACCGGACTCAAGTCGATGAAGTGCGGGCTGGCGCGCAATTTCATCGCCTGGGTGCGCTTCGCCGTCGCCCCGGCAGCGCGGCAGATCCTCGGCAGCGATCTGGTCAAGGTCGAGACCTATGGCACCTATTCGTGCCGCGGGATCATCGGCGGCGGGCCGCAAACGACCAACCGGATGTCGGAGCACGGCCTCGCAAACGCGGTCGATGTGTCGGGCTTCATCCTGGCCGACGGGCGGCGCGTGACGATCGAGCGCGACTGGCGGACGGGCGACCAGCAAGTCCGCGCGTTCCTCGACACGATCCACGGATCGGCCTGCAAGCGCTTCGCCACGGTGCTGAGCCCGGACTATAACGCGGCGCACTATAACCACCTCCACCTCGACATGGGGCGTGGCCCGTTTTGCCGCTGATTGCAGGGCGCCGAAGATCGGCCTAAGCCGGTCTAAATGAGCGATACGAAAGTTCCGAGCCGCGTTTTCCGCCCTGCCCAGCAGGAAGTCGAAAACGCCAACACGCACAGCGGCACGCCGCAGACCGAACACCCCGCCTACCGGCTCGCCTTCCAGGACATGGACTTCCTGCTGCGCGACGACCTCAGGCCGATCCGCTTCCAGCTGGAGTTGCTCAAGCCGCAGCTGCTGCTCGACGAAGCGCATATCAAGTCGACCTTCGTCATCTATGGCTCGGCGCGCATCCCCGAGCCCGAAAAGGCCGGCGCGCTGCTCGAACTGGCCGAGACGCCGCAGCAAAAGATCATCGCCGAGCGGCTGGTCGAGAAATCGAAATATTACGACGTCGCCCGCGAGCTCGCGCAGCTCGCCTCGAACTTCCCGCTCGACGAGGCGGGGAACCGGCACTTCGTGGTGACCTCGGGCGGCGGCCCGTCGATCATGGAAGCGGCGAACCGCGGCGCGCGCGACGTGGGCGCCGACACGATCGGCCTCAACATCCTGCTCCCGCACGAGCAGGCGCCGAACCCCTATGTGACCCCCGGCCTGTCGATGCAGTTCCACTATTTCGCGCTCAGGAAGATGCACTTCCTGCTCCATGCGCGCGCCGTGGCGGTGTTCCCGGGCGGCTTCGGCACGTTCGACGAGAGCTTCGAGCTGCTCACGCTGATCCAGACCGGCAAGATCGAGCCGATCCCGGTGATCTTCTATGGCCGCGACTTCTGGAACCGCGTCGTCAATTTCGAGGCGCTGGTCGAGGAAGGCGTGGTCTCGCCCAAGGACCTCGACCTGTTCCACTTCTGCGAGACCGCGGAAGAAGGCTGGCAGATCGTCCAGGACTTCTGGAAGGACCGCGACCATACGGTGATCGCACGCCCGCGTCCCGGGATCGACAAGCCCGAGTGATTGGCCCGAATGCGCCTCAGGCGAGGGTGAGGTAGAGCTCCGCCTCGATCACCCATTCGCCGGCGAGCAGGCGCCATTTGGCGGTGTAGCTGCCCGACGCCTGCACCGCCCCGCTCGCGGCCGACACGCCCTGCCAGGCGCCATGCTCGAACGCGATCGGTTCGACCGGGTAGGCGACGATCGTCTCCGGCGTGCGGGCGTAGATGCTGCGATCGGCCGCGGCGAATTCGCGCTTCCACGCAAGCAGCTGCGCCTTGCGGCCGGTGATCAGCGCCGAATCGGTGCCCGCAACCAGCACGACATCGGATGCAAGGATCGGGCCGATGGCGGCGAGATCGGCGTCGGCCAGCGCGCGGTTGAACGCGGCACGGCGCAGGCGAATGGCGAGTTCGGGAGTGGGGAGCATGTCCCCAACTAGCTAGGCCGAGCCGAATGCGTCCAGCAGCGCTTCACGGCGCGGCTCGAAATCGACCAGCCCCCATTTCGCCGCCACTTCGAGCCCGACGATCGCGTCGGTGCGCGTGCTGACGCGCATCGGCTCGAGTTCGCGCCGCGTATCGGCGCTGAGGAATACCGCGACATCGGGCGTGGTCGGCGCATCAGCGGGCTCGTCGACGACGACCGCGAGGCGCTGGCTTTCGAGCAGCACCAGCGAGCCGACCGGAAACACGCCGAGCAACGCGCGAAAGGCACGCAGCACGCGCGGATCGAAATGGCCGGTCGTGCTCATCATCCAGTCGAGCGCGGCGCCGGGCGACCAGCTGCGCTTGTACGACCGGTTCGAGGTGACTGCGTCGAACACGTCGCACACCGCGGCCATACGGGCGTGGATGCTCAGCGTCTCCTGCGAGATGCCCGACGGATAGCCCTTGCCGTCGATCCGCTCGTGATGATGCAGGCAGACGTCGAGCGCGATCTCGGACTCGATCCCCGAATCGCGCAGCAGCTCATAGCCGCGCAGCGTGTGCGCCTGGACCCTGGCATATTCGTCGAGGTCGAGCGGGCCGGGCTTGTTGAGCAGCTCGGCATCGATGCGCGCCTTGCCGATATCGTGGAGCAGGCCGGCCAGGCCGATCTCCTGGGTAAGTTCGGGCGGCAGCCGCAGCTCGTTGCCGAGCGCGAGCATCAGCCCGCAGACCGCCACCGAATGGAGATAGGTATATTCGTCGTGCAGCTTGAAGCGGGTGACGCTGGGCAGCGCCGTGGGGCTGCGCGCCACCGAGGCGGCGATCGCCGAAACGACCGGCGCGAGATTGGCCGCCTGGAGCTTCCGGCCGAAGCGGATCTCCGAGAAGGTCTCGGTAACGGTATCCTTGGCGAGGCCGACGATCTCGCGGGCACGGTCGCGCTCGACCGCGAGGCTTGCGGGCTTGGCATTGGTGTAGAGCTTGGTGGCGGAGAGCCGGCGTGCGGGAGCCGCGCTGGGGCGCGAAGCTTCGGCCTGCGGCTCGGCGGCGCCAAAGTCGCGCCATTCGCCAGCGTTCAGTCCGTCCTGATCAGCGCTTCGCCCCGTTGGTTGCGAAGGCTCCATGTAGCCCCCCGTCGGTTACAGCCTTACTTTTCAGGGACTTCTTACGCAATTTTGTAACATAAGATCAATCACCCAAGCTGCCAAATTGGGTCGATCACAGGCCTGGCGCTGCTCAAATTGGCGAAGGCCTGCAGCATCTGCTCGAAATGCAGCGCAATGCGGCGATTATTGTCGATATGCCGGTCGCTGAGCAGCACCGCGACCGGCACCATCACGCCATTGCCTTTCCGCACGATCATGCCCTGTTCGATCAGCGCATGGACGCGGCGGCGGATCGTCTCGAACGGCAGGTCGATCGCGCGGGAAAGCGCGCGCAGCGAGATCGGCACGCGCAGCGCATCGGGTGGCGGCATGTCCTCGCTCGAATAGAGTTTGGCGAGCTGCGGATCGTGCGTGACGCGGCGGATATTGGCAGCGGTGATCGCCGCCATGATCGTGCCGGCGGTGACGTCGCCATAAAGCTCGGTGAGCGTCTCGAGCGCGCGCAGGCTGAAGGCGAGGATCAGCCGCTCGATCACCCCGGGCGGCAGCGATGCCGTGCCGGCGTCGATCGCGCGGGTGGCGGGCGCATAGCCGGCATCGGCGAGCATCCCGAGCGTGCGCAGGACATCCTTCGCATCGTCAGCCGCAAGGCGCGCGAGGACGCCGGTCTCGAAGAAGCTGGGCGCCACGCTAAAGCCCGCGGGGCCGCGCACCAGCAGCCCGGCCTCGACCAGCTCTGCCGCACGCCGGCGCACCGTAGTGTGCGGCAGGCGCATCGAATGGGCGATGGCGGTGGCGTTGACCGGCCGCCCGAGCGTCTCGGCATCCTCGACGCCGATCCAGCGCCCGGAGACGGGATCGCGATAGGGATGATGGGCAATGCTGCCGCCCAGCACGACTTCGAAGACGAAGCCGGCGAGCCGCTCCTGCGGCACCAGCGCCAGCCCGCGCCGGCTACGGCCCAGCAGCAGTTCCGACACCTGGCGCGCGACGAGCCGCGTCGACAGCTTGCGGGATTGCGAGGTGGGCATGGCGGTTCAGCGCATCCTTGCGAACCGGAGGATGCAAAAGCGCCGCGGAATCACCCGCGGCGCTTTGCATTCCTTCACGGCGGGACCGTCCTTAGACGCCCTTCTTCTCCGCCTGCGCCTTGGCGGCGGGGTCGGTCGAGGGCGTGCCCGCGGCCGGCGTCGCCTGGTTCGAGAGGTTGCCGCCGGCAGCCTTGTCGTCGGTCGCATTGCCCTCGGCAGGCGCGGCAGCCGCGGCCGGTGCGGCCGGCAGCGGCAGGTTCGAGCCCTGGCTGTTGAGATAGGCGATCACGTTCGCGCGCTCCTGCGCATCGGGCAGGCCGGCGAAGGTCATCTTGGTGCCCGAGGCGAACTTGCGCGGGTTGGTCAGCCACGCGTCCATCTTGTCGAAGTCCCAATTGCCGCCGACGCCCTTCAGCGCGTCGGAGAAGGCGAAGCCGCCCTTGCCCTGGCCGATCGGCTCACCGAGGGTGGCGTAGAGATTGGGGCCGACGCCGTTGGGGCCGCCCGAGGCGACCGAGTGGCACGAGGCGCACTTCTTGAACGAGGATTCGCCCTTGGCGACGTCCGCGCTGGCGAGGCGGGTGGCGATCGGGGCCACGACCTCGGCCGCGCCATCGCCCGATTCTTCCACACCCTCAATCACATAACCCATGTGCTCGGGGCGCTCTGCGCGAAAATACGTGCTGCTCACGATCGAGAGCCCGAGCGCGGCAATGCCGCCCGCAAGTGCCCAGCCCGCGATCGTATTGAACCGATTGTCCATGAAGTGCCCCTGCGGAATAGTTGCGTTCCTTTAAAGCGGGCAACGCAACGAAAGCAAGCGGGGCTTGCGGCCTGAAGTCCTGGCGGCTAGCCCCCGCGCGCCATGGAAAATTTCGCAAGCCCGGCGCGCAAGCTCGTTGCCGAGATGACAGAAGCCGCCGCCAACACCCCCGTTCGCGCGGTCGCCTTTCAGGGCGCGCCCGGCGCCAACTCGCATATCGCGGTGCTCGAAGCCTTTCCCGACGGCCTGCCGCTCCCCTGTTTTTCGTTCGAGGACGCGATCGACGCGGTGAAGGAAGGCCGCGCCGGCTGCGCGATGATCCCGATCGAGAATTCGCTGCACGGCCGCGTCGCCGACATCCATTTCCTGCTGCCCGAATCGGGGCTGTCGATCATCGGCGAGCATTTCCTGCCGATCCGCTACGGGCTGATGGGCCTGGGCCCGATCGAGGGCGTGCGCCAGGCGATGAGCCATCCGCAGGCGCTGGGCCAGTGCCGCCACTGGCTGAAGGCGCAGGGCATCTCGCCGCTCGCCTATCCCGACACGGCGGGTGCCGCCGCAGTGGTCGCCGAGCAGGGTGACGCTGCCGTCGCCGCGCTGGCGCCGCCGGGTGCGGCCGCGCTCTATGGCCTCAAGATGCTGGGCGAGGACATCGCCGATGCCGAGCATAACATGACTCGCTTCGTGATCCTGGCGCGCGAGGCGCAGGTGGCAGACGAAGGCCCGGCGATGACCACGCTGATCTTCGAAGTGAAGAACGTACCCGCCGCGCTCTACAAGGCGCTGGGCGGCTTTGCGACCAACGGGGTCAACATGACCAAGCTGGAGAGCTACCAGCGCGGGGGCAGCTTTGCGGCGACCGAATTCTATGCCGACATCGTCGGCAGCCCCAGCGAGGCACCGGTTGCCCGGGCGCTCGAGGAACTGAAATTCCACACCAAGTGGATGCGCGTGCTCGGCACCTACCCCCAGGCGCGCGAACGCGCGTAGCGAACACCGACAGGAGCGAAGTTGACGCCGGAACGCGGTTTCGGCGCGCGAAACCATGCGCTTGACTCATGCGACGATCTATTGTGTATAGACAACATATCGTCATCTGAGTCGTTTTAATGCCGCAAATCCACAACCGTATTGCCCTGTTTCGTGCCGAACGCGGCATGAGCCGGCGCGAACTGGCCGAAGCGGTGGCGGTGAACCCCCAGACGATCGGCTATCTCGAGCGCGGCGACTACAGCCCCAGCCTGGAGCTGGGCATGAAGATCGCCGCGGTGTTCGGCGTCTCGGTCGAGCTGCTCTTTTCCTTCAGCCCCTTCGAATCGGTCGCGAGCGCGTTGCGCCGCGCGGCCGAGTGAACGCGGAGATTTGCATGTCCCGTTTCAATCAGCGTCTCTTCGCCCGGCTCGATGCCGCAGCCGAGCATACCGGCATGCCCGCGCTCGCCCGCCACGAGATACGGCGCCGGCACTTGCGCTGGGTACCGATCGTCGCGCTGGCGATCGCGATCGGCGGCTGGGCCTGGGGCCTGGCGCGGCCGGACAGGGCGTATCTCGGCTATGCCGCGATCTCGGTGGGATTCGCGATTGCGGTGTTCCTGCCGATCTTCGGGCCGATCAAGCCTTGGGGCGGCGGCAAGCTGGCCGACGAATATGACCGCCAGCTACGCCAGCGCGCCTTCCTCTACGGCTTCGCCACGGTGACGTTTGCGGCCTTTGGCGGTATCTGGCTGCTGCTCGGGCTGGCGCTGATCGACAATTGGAGCCGCGAGGCGCTGATCACTCAGATCGCCTATTTCGACTATATGCTGTTCGTCCTCTACCTCGCCGTGCCGACGCTGCAGGCAAGCTGGGCGACGCGGCCGGTGGAGGACGACTAGGCCCCTTCCGCCCAGGCGGTGAGCAGGGTGAAGGCGATGGCGTAGGGCGGCGGCCCGCCGAACGGAGCGTCCGGATCGCGTGCGAGCGACTGGCGCACTTCGTCGCGGGTGAACCAGCGGGCGTCCTCGAGTTCGTGCGCGTCGATCGCGATGTCGTCGTTGAGCGCCTCGCCGATACAGGCGACCATCAGCGACGACGGGAAGGGCCAGGGCTGGCTGGCGACATAGCGGACCTTGCCCAAGCGGATTCCGGACTCTTCGAACGTCTCGCGGCGCACTGCCTCCTCGATCGCCTCGCCGACTTCGAGGAAACCGGCCAGCGCCGAATAGCGGCCCGGCGGCCAGCTCGGCTGGCGGCCGAGCAGCACCTTGTCGCCGCGCTCGGCGAGCATGATCACCACGGGCTCGACGCGGGGGAAATGCTCGGCGCCGCAATTGGGGCAGTGGCGCCCCCAGCCGGCATGGGTGATGCGCGTCGGCGATCCGCAATTGGCGCAGAAACGGTGGCGGCCATGCCAGAATACGAGGCTGCGCGCGGCGGCATAATTGGCGGCATCGGGCGCGGCGAAACGGTCGAGCAGCGCGAACATCGCCGGCGAACGGCCCATCGGCACCGCTTTGTCGTCCGGGATGGCCGAAGCGAAGCGGGGCACGCCTTGGTCATAGCCGAGGAAGAGCAGCTCGCCGCGGGCGTCGGCCAGGTCGGTCCAGGTCAGCCGGCCGTCTTCGTCGAGCACCGGATCGAGCCCGTCGAGCACGAGCAGCCGCGCGCCTTCATGCGCCAGCGCCGCTTCGAGCAGTTCGGGCTCGTGGCGGACGCGGTCGGCGCGGTCGAGCGTGTTGCCGGTAAAGCCGGGCAGACTCATTTAGCGAGATCGGCGTAGATCGCCTTCGAGACTTCGCGCTTGAGCGGAGTGTCGCCGAAAAGGTTGATCATCGCGACGCCGCGGACCTTGTGGACCGGATCGACCCAGGCGATCGTGCCGGCCGCCCCGCCCCAGCCATAGGTGCCCTTGCCCGGGCCGCTCGGCATGTCGTTGAGATAGACCGAACCGCCCGCGCCAAAGCCCATCTGCGCGCCGGTATCCTTGGCGGTTTCGTTGAGGATCGAGGTGTCGGCGCCGGCGGGCAGCAGGTTCGACATCGCGGTCGCGACGGTCGCGGGCTTGAGGATGCGCGCACCGTCGAGCTCGCCGCCGTTGAGCAGCATGTGGAGGAAGCGGTCATAGTCGCGCGCCGACATGACGAGGCCCGCGCCGCCATAGGGGAATTCGGGCTTCTTCAGATAGATCGAGCTCGCTGCCGGATCGGCGGCCACGCGCTTGTCGCCGATCGGGGCATAGACGGTGGCGAAATTGCCGGCCTTGTCCGCCGGCACGGTCCAGTAGCTCTCGGTCATCTTGAGCGGTGCGAAGATCCGCGTGTTGACGAACTGGTCGAACGGCATGCCGCCGGCGACTTCGATCACCCGGCCGAGAATATCGAGACCGATCGAATAGCTCCACTTGGCGCCCGGCTCGGCGATCAGCGGCAGCGTCGCGGTGCGGTTGGCGAACTCCTCGAGACTGTCCGGGCGCGCCGCGGCCATCTGGACTTCGAGCTGCTCGTTCACCTGCGCCGGGTTGATGCCGAGCTTGTTATACTCGTCGAGCAACGGCCCCTTGGTGATGATGTTGTAGCCGAGGCCGGCGGTGTGGGTGAGCAGGTTGCGCACCGTGATCGGCCTGGTCGCCGGGCGGGTGGTCAGGTCCTTCGCGGGATCGACCAGCACCTTCATATTCTTGAACGCCGGGATGAAGTCGCTGATCGGCTGGTCGAGGCTGAGCTTGCCTTCCTCGATCAGGATCATTGCGGCGATGCCGGTGATCGGCTTGGTCATCGAATAGACGCGCCACAGGCTGTCGACATCGGCCTGGTGCGCGGTCGGCTCGTCGGCGACGCGGCCTTCGCTGACCACGGTGACGGCGCCGTCGGGACGGCCGGCGAGGATGACGATGCCGGGCACCTTGCCCTCGGCGACATAGCGCTTGGCCAGCGCGGTCTCGGCGGCGACATTGGGCGCGGCGGGGGGCTGAGGGGCGGTCTGCGCGAAGGCGGGCGACGCCAGCACTGCCAGGCCAAAGCCGAAACCGATCAGACCGCGCATAGCACTCTCCTGAATGTCCTTGCCGCCTTGGCGAAGACCGTGGGCAATCCGGCCGATTCAATCTCGGCGATCGGCCACCATTCGCCCGCGACGGCGGCGCCTGCATGCGACGGGATCGTTGCAGCCGCAAGTCTGACATCGAGGTTGAAATGGGTGAAGCCGTGAGTGACGCTCTCGTCGAGCATCTGCCAGCCTGCCGGCACCGGCGCATCCGCCAGCCCGGGCGACGAATCGGTCCAGGGGCCGGTCGGCAGCGCGCGCATCCCGCCGAGCAGGCCCTTGTCCGGGCGGCGAACAAGCAGCACCTGCCCGTCGCGCTCGAGCCAGAACATCGTGCCGTGGCGCTGCGGCTTGGGCGCCTTGGCCGCCTTGATCGGGAAACGCTCGGGCGCGCCGGTCGCATAGCCGTCGCAATCTTCGCGAAGCGGACACAGCAGACACTTTGGCGCGCGCGCGGTGCAGATCCCGCTGCCGAGGTCCATCATTGCCTGGGCGAAATCGCCCGAGCGCGTATCGGGGGTGATCGTGTCGGTGAGCGCGTAGATTTTCGCCTTTGCGCCGGGCAGCGTTTCTTCCACCGCGAACAGCCGCGAGACGACACGCTCGACATTGGCATCGACCACCACGGCGCGCCGCCCGAACGCGATCGAAGCGATCGCCGCCGCGGTATAGCCGCCGACCCCGGGAAGTTCACGCAAGCCCGCTTCGGTGTCCGGAAAGTCGCCGCGCCGCGCGACTTCGCGGGCACAGGCGAGCAGGTTGCGGGCGCGGGCATAATAGCCGAGCCCGGCCCAGGCGGCCATCAGGTCGGCATCCCCGGAAGCGGCGAGCGCCTCGACCGTAGGCCAGCGCGACGTGAACTTGTCGAAATAGGGAATGACGCTGGCGACCTGGGTCTGCTGGAGCATCACTTCGGAGAGCCAGACGCGATAGGGATCGGGCGCATTGGCGCCGGGCCGCGCGCGCCACGGCAAGTCGCGGGCGTTGCGGTCATACCAGGGGAGCAGCGCAGCGGCGATTGCGCGAGGGGCGTTGTCGGGCACAGGACCCTATGGCATGGGTTGGTCGAAATGACGAAGCCTCCGCGTACCACGATCCGCCAGCCCAAGCCCGAGCCGCAGCGCGCGCTGCGTGCCCGCTCGGTCTCCGAGCTGCTGCCCGATGTCGGCCGCGCAAGCTTCCGCAAGTTCGGCTTCGTCCAGCATTCGATCGTCAGCCGCTGGACCGAAATCGTCGGCGAACGCTATGCCCGTGTCTCGGCGCCCGAATCGATCCGCTTCCCCCAGGGCAAGCGCGAGCAGGGCGTGCTGCACCTGATCGTCAGCGGCGCGCACGCCCCGACGATGCAGCATATCGCTCCCGAGATCGTCGAGCGGGTGAACCGCTTCTTCGGCTATGCCGCGGTCGCCAAGCTCGCCATTCGCCACGGCCAGATCAAGGCGCCGGCCAAGGCAGCGGCGCCGCCCAGCCTCAAGCCGCTGTCCGAAGCGATGGGCGAGAGCCTGCGCGGGATCGTCGACCCCGAATTGAAGGCCGTGCTCGAAGCGCTGGCCGCCGGCGTGCTGGCGAGCGACGAGAAACCCAAGATCGGCCGGATCGACTGATGCGTATTTTGTTTGCAATCGCCGGCGCCGCGGCGCTGGCCCTGATCGGCGGCGCCTCGGCGCAACAGGCCGCCAGGCCCGCGCAGAATTGGGAGGCCACCGTCACGGTGACTCCGCAGGGCGGCTATCGCCAGGGCAATCCCGATGCGCCGGTCAAGCTGGTCGAATATGGCTCGCGCGGCTGCCCGACCTGCGGGCGCTTCGCCGCCGAGGGCGTCGATCCGCTGCGCAAGGATTACATCGCCACCGGCAAGGTCAGCTACGAATATCGCGACTTCCTGGTCCACGGCCCGCCCGATCTGGCGATGGCGCTGGTCAACCAGTGCGTGCCCACCAACCGCTTCTTCCCGGTGCTCGATGCGCTCTACGCGCATCAGCGCCAGTTCGAGGACAAGCTCGAGGCGCTGGTCAAGGCGCAGCCTGAGCAGCTCAAGGCCTGGCAGAAGCTGCCGGTGCCGCAGATGGCGACGCGCTTCGCCGAGGGGCTTGGCCTGATCGCGTTCATGAAGACGCAGGGGCTGCCCGAAGCCGCGGCGCGCAAGTGCCTGGCCGATCCCAAGCTGATCGCCCGCATCTCGAAGACCTATGCCGATGGCGCGAAGGTCTATGGGGTCGAGGGCACGCCCACTTTCATCGTCAATGCCCGCAAGGTAAGTGCCAATAGCTGGGAACGGCTGCTGCCCGAGCTCTGGGCAAACGGCGCCTCGGATTAGTCTGGAGAAGATATCGCATGCGTAAATTGTTCGCTCTGGCCCTGGCCCCGCTCCTTGCGCTCGCGGCGTGCGGCGGCGGCAGTGACGGCAACAGCGCGGTCACGTCCGCCACGCCGGTCGCTTCGGTCACCGCGCCGGCCGGCAAGGCCTGGGTCGACACGATCGCCAAGACCAAGGATGGCGGCTATCTCCAGGGCAACCCGGCCGCGCCGATCAAGCTGGTCGAATATGGCTCGCGCAACTGCCCCTATTGCGGGATGTTCGGCCGCACCGCGCCCGAGCCGCTGCGCGCCAAATATATCTCGACCGGCAAGGTCAGCTGGGAATTCCGCGACTTCCTGATCCACGGCGCGCCCGATCTCGCGGCGGCTTTGCTCAACCAGTGCGTGCCCGACGAGAACTTCTTCCCGGTGCTCGACAAGTTCTACGAGAACCAGGACGCGTTCCTGACCCGCACCGAGCAGCTCTACAAGACCAACCAGCCGCTGATCCAGCAGCTCCAGCAGCTGCCGCCGCCCCAGGCCGCGGTCGCCTTTGCCGAGCAGCTCGGCATGATCGATTTCATGAAGCAGATGGGCGTGCCCGAAGCCAAGTCGCGCCAGTGCCTGGCCGACAAGACCAAGATCGACGAGATCGCCAAGGTCAACGCCGATGGCGCGACCGTCTATGGCGTGAACTCGACCCCGAGCTTCTTCATCAACGGCAAGAAGGTGGAAGCCGGCAGCTGGGAGCAGCTCGAGCCGCTGCTCAAGCAGGCCGGCGCGCGCTGATCGGGCGGAGCTAGGAACCCGCCGTGCAGATCAAGCGGCTGCGACTGACGGGCTTCAAGAGCTTCGTCGATCCGGCTGATCTGCGCATCGAGCCGGGGCTGACGGGCATCGTCGGCCCCAATGGCTGCGGCAAATCGAACCTGCTTGAAGCGCTGCGCTGGGTGATGGGCGAGACCAGCGCCAAGTCGATGCGCGGCGCGGGCATGGAAGACGTGATCTTCGCCGGCACCGCGACGCGGCCGGCGCGCGACTTCGCCGAAGTCTCGATTCAGGCCGACCAGGTCGGCGAGGATGACGAGATGGAAGTCGTCCGCCGCATCGAGCGCGGCGCGGGCTCGGCCTATCGGATCAACGGGCGCGACGTGCGCGCCAAGGACGTCGCCTTGCTCTTCGCCGATTCGGCGACGGGCGCGCACTCGCCGGCTCTCGTCAGCCAGGGGCGGATCGGCGCGATCATCCAGGCCAAGCCAGGCGAGCGCCGCGCGATGCTCGAGGAAGCCGCAGGCATCGCCGGGCTGCATGTCCGCCGCAAGGATGCCGAGCAGCGGCTGCGCGCGACCGAAGCGAACCTGACCCGGCTCGACGAAGTTATCGGCGACCAGGAGAATCGCGCGGCGCAATTGAAGCGCCAGGCGCGCCAGGCCGAGCGCTACCGCGAGCTTTCGGACAAGATCCGCGTTGCCGAGGCGCGGATGATCTTCGCGCGCTGGCGCGATGCGGCGGCGGCGGCGGATGCGGCCAAGAAGGAAGCGGTGGCGGCCGAAGTGCTCGTCGCCGCGCGCACCCAGGCGCATGATTCGGCGGTCGCGGTACAGCAGGCCGCGGCGGAGAAGCTCGGCACGCTACGCGCCGAGGCACTGGCGGTGCGCGACAGGGCGACCGAAGCGATGCACGGGCTCGCGACGCTGCGCGCGGACAAGGCGGCGGTCGAGCGGCGGATCACCGAAGTGCAGGAGTCGGTGCGCCGGCTCGAAGAAGATCGTGGCCGCGAAGGCGCGCTGGCGCGCGATGCCGCCGAGGCACTGGCGCGGCTCGACGAGGAAGTGAAGGCGCTCGACACGCGCATCGCCGAGACGAGCGCGCGGATGCCGCATCTCGACGCCGCGCTGGCCGATGCCGAGCGCGCCGCGCGCGATGCCGAAGTCGCGCTGGCGCAGGCGCTGGCGGCGCAGGCGAGCGAAGCGGCCGAGGCCCGCGTTGCCGAGGCGGCGCTGGCTGCCGCCCGCACCCGCGCCGAACGCTCCGAGCGCGACCGGGCGCGGATCGATGCGGAGCTGAAGGCGCTGCCCGACCCCGAGCCGCTGCAGGCCGAGAAGAAGCGCGCGGCCGAGGCGCGTGCCCAGGCGGTCCGCCAAGCCGAGAGCGCCCGCACCGGCATGGCGCGCGCCGATGCCGAAGAGCGCGCGGGTGTCGAGGCGCGCAATCACGCCCAGGCCAAGCGGGCGGGCGCGCATGCCGAACTGGCGCAGCTCGACAGCGAAGCGGCGGCGCTCGCCAAGGCGACGCGGCCTTCGGACAAGGACCGGCTGCTCGACAAGCTCAAGGTCGATGCCGGCTATGAGCGCGCGCTTGCCGCCGCGCTGGGCGACGATCTCGAGGCGGGGCTCGACACCCATGCCGAGCGCTATTGGGCCGGCGCCGAGCCGCAGGCGGGCGATCCGGGCGCGGCGGCGGATACCACGCCGCTCGGCCGCCATGTCCAGGCGCCGGCAGGCCTTGCACGGCGCCTTGCGCAGGTGCTGGTCGCCGAGGAGGACAAGGGCCAAACACTCGCGGTCGGCCAGCGGCTGGTGACGCTCGCGGGCGTGCTGCGGCGCTGGGACGGCTATGTCGCCAAGTCGGGCGGCGCGGCGGCGGCGGAGCGGCTGGTCCGGGTCAACCGGCTGGCGGCGATCGAGAAGGCGCGGCCGGCGGCGGTGCGCGCGGTCGAGAGCGCCGATGCCGAGCTGGGCCGGATCGAAGAGAATATCGCCGAGGCACGGCGGGCTGCGGCGGATTGCCGCCGCGTGCTCGAACATGCCGACAATGCCGGACGCGAGGCGGGCCGCGCCGAGGACCGCGCAACGTCGCAGCTCGAACGGCTCGATTCGCAGCGCGCCGATCTCGATACGCGCATCCGCCGCGTCGCCGCCGAGCAGGATGAGGCCGCGACCGAGCTCAACCGCGCCGAGGCGGCCAAGGCAGCGCTGCCCGACGGCACCGAGACGCGCGCCCGCGTGGCTTCGCTCTCCAGCGATGCCGAGACCAAGCGTGCCACCTCTGCCTCCGCCCGCGCCGAGCGCGGCACGCTGGAGCGCGAGATCGGCGCGGCGCGCGAACGCCATGCCGCGGCGGGTGCGGAGGCGAAGAGCTGGAAGTCGCGCGCCGGCGATGCGGCGCGGCGCGCGAACGAGATGGAAAAGCGCGGCGCTCAATTGGCCGAGGAGAGCGAGGCGCTCGCCGGCAAGCCCGCCCAGCTCGAGGCAAAGCTCGCCGAGGCCGAGGCCGCGACCGAGAAGGCGCGGATCGAAAGCGCCGCCGCCCAAGCCGCCGAGCGCGAGGCCGAAATGGCGGTGCGCGATACCGAAGGCGCGGTGCGCGGCGCCAACGAGATCCTTGCCCAGGCGCGCGAGGCCCGCGCCGGCGCGGTGGCGCGCGCCGAGAACCAGGAATCGCGCCGCATCGAGATGGGCCGCATCTCGGGCGAGCGCTTCGAATGCCCGCCGCCGATCCTGCCGCAAAAGGCAGGGTTCGACGAAGCGACGGTGCGCGCGCCCGAGGAGGAATCGACGGCGCATGAGCGGTTGAATGCCGAACGCGAGCGGATCGGGCCGGTCAACCTCGTGGCCGAGACCGAGCTGGCCGAGCTCGAAGCCGCCTTCACCACCAACGCCGCCGAGCGCGACGAACTGCACCAGGCGGTCAACCAGCTGCGCGGCTCGATCGGCACGCTAAACCGCGAGGGCCGGCAACGGCTGCTCGCAGCGTTCGAAGCGGTCGACCAGCATTTCCGCCGGCTGTTCTCGACATTGTTCAACGGCGGCCAGGCGCATCTCGAGCTGATCGATTCGGACGACCCGCTCGAGGCCGGGCTCGAAATCATGGCGCAGCCGCCGGGCAAGAAGCTCCAGTCGCTCACCCTGCTTTCGGGCGGCGAGCAGGCGCTGACCGCGGTCGCGCTGATCTTCGCGCTGTTCCTGACCAACCCGGCGCCGATCTGCGTGCTCGACGAAGTCGACGCGCCGCTCGACGACGCCAATATCGACCGTTTCTGCGACCTGCTCGAGAAGATGACCGAGGAGACCGCGACGCGCTACCTGATCGTCACGCACAATGCCGCGACGATGAGCCGGATGCACCGGCTGTTCGGCGTGACGATGGTCGAGCGCGGCGTGAGCCGGCTGGTCTCGGTCGATCTCGGCGGGGCCGAGAATTTGCTGGCGGCGGAATAGCCATGCTCCAGGGCGTGGTCGAGATCGTGTTTCAGGTCTGCTTCGAGGGCGTCTATTGGATCCTCGAGAAACGCTATGGTCAGGCGATCGCCTGCCTGGTGCTGTTCAGCGTCGTCGCGCTGATCGTGCTGGGTATCGCGATGCTGGTCTGGGCGAGCCCTTGACCCTGAGCAGCGGAAGGAAAGACATGCGATCGAGTCTTTGGATCGGCCTGGCCGTGGCGGCGCTTATCAGCAGCCCGGCGCTTGCGCAGGATAAGCATCAATCGACTACCCAGGCTGCAGGCGACATCGCCGAGCAGCCGGCCAAGGACGTCGGTGTCGTCAAGACCAGGATCCCGCCGGTGCTCCAGCGTGCCGCCGCCGCGCCCTACAGCCTGGACGGCCTGTCCAAATGTACGGGCATCGCCGCGGCCTTTGACGATCTTAGCGATGCGCTCGGCCCCGACTTCGTCGCAGGGGCGGATCGCAAGAAGAGCCGCAAGGTCAAGGTCAATGGCGATACCGTCGCCGGGCTGATCGTGCCGTTCCGCGGCGTCGTCCGCGAAGTCAGCGGCGCGGCGGCGGCACAGCGCGAGCTGCTTGCGGCGGCGAGCGCAGGCTTTGCGCGCCGCGGGTTCCTGCGCGGCGTCTATCAGTCGCGCAGCTGCAAGCCGGCGCTCTGAGATGGGACGCCAGCAATTCCCCCGCGTCACGCTGTTCGACGCGCCGACGCCGATCCAGCGGCTCGAGCGGATCGAGGCGGCGCTCGGCCTGAAGGGCGCGCGGCTGTTCGTGAAGCGCGACGATCTGATGGGGCTGGGCGGCGGCGGCAACAAGCTGCGCAAGCTCGAATATCTGCTTGGCGCGGCGATCGAGCAGGGCTGCGATACCTTCGTGACCACCGGCGCGCGCCAATCCAATCACGCCCGGCTGAGCGCGGCGGCGGCGGCGCGGATGGGGCTCAAGGCGGAGCTGATGCTCACCGACACGGTGCCGCGCGACGATCCGAGCTACCTCCATAACGGCAACCAGCTGCTCGACGGACTGTTCGGCGCGACGGTGCATCACCTGCCGCGCGGGACCAATGCGCTCACCGCTGCGCACGTCCGCGCAGACGAACTGCGTGCCGAGGGGCGCAAGCCCTATGTCGTCGGCGCGGGCGGCTCCTCGCCGGTCGGCGCGCTCGGCTATGCATCGTGCGCGGCGGAGATCCGCGCGCAGGAGGCCGAGATGGGCCTGCGGTTCGAGACGATCATCGTCGCCAATGGCAGCCACGGCACGCATGCCGGGCTGGTCGCCGGGATGGCCTCGGCAGAGGACGACCCGCGGCGGATATTGTCGTTCACCGTGCTCGCAGAACTGGCCGAGGCCGAGCGCGAAACGCTGGCACTTGCCCATCAGACCCACGCCTTGCTCGGCGGCTGGGAGATCCACCCCGATGCGATCCGGATCGACGGTTCGCAGCGCGGCGAGGCGTATGGCATCCCGACCGAGGCGATGCTCGCGGCGGTGCGGCTGATGGCACGGGCCGAGGGGCTGCTGATCGACCCGGTCTATAGCGGCAAGGCGTTTGCCGGCGTGCTGGCGGGGCTGGCCGAGGGGCGGTTCACCGGCGATGTGCTGTTCGTGATGACCGGGGGAACGCCGGGGCTGTACGCGTACCAGCCGGCGTTTGCTTAGCGCCTAAGCGAGCGCGAAGGGCTGGTGCCCGGCTTCGTGCACGAGAATCTTGCGAAAACCCGCTTCCCCACCGAGCGTCCGGAGCGCGCCCAGTTCGACCGCGCTCAGGCCGCCCTCGCACAGATCCATCGGAACCATCATCGCGCTCGGCCAGCTCAGCCAGCGCGCGTGCCCGGCCATCTCGCGGATCATCGTTTTGAGCAACTCCCCCGCTGCATCGGTATCCGCTACGAGCAACCGGGTCGAAGAGAAAGGCATGCTGGCCCGGCGATCAAGCTGCTGCCCCGTCTTCCCGTCGGAGAGAACCATGCGGTCCCGGTAAATCCGCAGCTCGAAACGCGTCTCCATCCGCCACCCCTATCCGCTCGACAGGATCCGCTCATACAACCGGATATAGTTGTCGGCCATCGCCTCGACCGAGAAGTGCTCCGCCACCCGCGCGCGGCAGGCGGCGCGGTCGATGGTGTGGATCTGGCCGAGCGCAGTGATCGCCTCGCCGGTCGAGCCGACGAGGAGGCCGGTCTCGGGCGTGATCAGCTCGGGCATCGAGCCGCGGTCGATCGCGATCACCGGGGTACCGCAGGCCATCGCCTCGACCACCGACAAGCCGAAGGGTTCGTCGAAGTTGATTAGGTGAAGCAGCGCCTGCGCCTTGCCGAGCGCGCGCAGCCGCGCCTCGCCGCCGACGGGGCCGTGATAGACGATCTGCTCGCTCAGGAACGGCGCGACTTCGCGGTCGAAATAGCCCTGGTCCTGGATGATGCCGTAGAGGTTGAGCCGCCGACCGGTGGCGCGCGCCACTTCGATCGCCTCGGCGGCGCCCTTGTCGGGGTGCATGCGACCGAAGAAGAGCAGGTCCTCGCCGCCATCGGGCTCGAAGGGGAATTCGTCGAGGCGAATGCCGTGATGGATCGTCGCGGCATAGTTGAGCATCGGGCTGCGATCGGCGTCGCTGATCGCGACATAATGCACCCGATCCTCGAACGGCTTGTACATCGGCAGGATCCGCGCCGAGGAGAAGCCGTGGATCGTCGTCACCATCGGCGTGTCGACCAGCCGCGAAAAGGCGTGGGCGGGGAAATCGGCCTGGTTGTGGATCAGGTCGAACCTGTCGGCCTGTTCGAACAGATGCGCGAGATGGGCATATTCCCAGACCTTGGCATCGACCTCGGGCGTTTCCTCATAGCCGCCGGGCACCACGCCATCGAGCTTGCCGCGGGTGAACGAGTCCTTCGTGGCGAACAAAGTCACGTCGATCCCGCGCGCGACCAAGGCCTCGGTGAGCAGGCTCGTCACCAGCTCCCATGGGCCATAGTGCCGCGGCGGCGTGCGCCATGCGATCGGCGCCAGCATCGCGATCTTCATCCGAGAATATAGCCTTCGTTCGGGGAGAGCAGAGCGGGGTCGTGGCCGCCGCGTGCGGACGCGAGCACGGTGAAACTCTCCGCCCATTCGGGGATGGCGAAACCCTGGGGCGTGTCGCCGAGGTTGAGCACGACCAGCAGCCGGTCGTGGTCGAGCCGGCGCTCAAAGGCGAGCAGGTCGCCGCCGGCGTCGATCGGGTGATAGTCGCCGAGCGCCAGCGCAGGGTGCTCGTGGCGCAGGAACAGCAATTTCTGGGTCAGCCGCCATAGCGAGGCGGGGTCGCCGCGCTGCGCTTCGACATTGCGTTCCAGCCAGTCGGGGTGGAGCGGCAGCCAGGGGTCGGCGGGGCTGAAGCCGGCATTGGCGCTCGCATCCCAGGCCATCGGGGTGCGCACCGGATCGCGGCCCATGCCGATGCCGGGCTCGTTCAATTCGCGCGGGTCCTGGACCTGGTGCGCGGGGATCGACACGTCCGCCATGCCGATCTCGTCGCCATAATAGAGCGTCGGCGTGCCGCGCAGCGTGAGCAGGAGCATCATCGCGACGCGCGCCTGTTCCGCCCCAACACGCGTGGCGATGCGCGGGCGGTCGTGGTTGCCGAGCACCCAATTGGGCCAGCCGTCCACGGGGAGCGCGCCTTCATAATCGGCGATCATCTTCGCCAGGCTGCGCGCGTTCCACGCGGCGCCGATCAGCTGGAAATTGAAGGGCAGATGCACGCCCGGCCGCTCCACGGTGCCGTAATAGCCGACCAGCTTGGGCACCGGCAGGTAGATCTCGCCGATCAGGACGCGCGCACCATATTCGTCGGCGATGACACGCATCTCATGGGCGATGTCATGGACTTCGGGCTGGTCGGTCGAGTGGAGCTGGTGGACGCGGGTATAGTCCGCCTGGCCCGGCGCCCATTCGTCATTGGCGGGGTTATCGGGCAGGTCGATATGCTTGACCATGTGCCACAGCACATCGATCCGGAACCCGTCGATCCCGCGCGCGAACCAGAAGCGCAGCACGTCGAGCATCGCCTTGCGCACCGCAGGGTTGCGCCAGTTGAGGTCGGGCTGGTCCTTGAGGAAGGCATGGTAATAATATTGGCCGGTGGCTTCGTCCCATTCCCAGGCCGAGCCGCCGAAATCGCTGATCCAGTTGTTGGGCGGCGAGCCGTCGGGCTTGGGATCGCGCCAGATATACCAGTCGCGCCGGGGATCGTCGCGGGCCGAGCGGCTTTCGAGGAACCAGGGATGCTGGTCCGACGTGTGGTTGGGGACGAGATCGAGCAACAGCTTGATGCCGCGTTCGTGCGCGGCGGCGAGCAGCGCGTCGAAATCCTCGAGCGAGCCGAAGCGCGGGTCGATCCCGCAATAATCGGCGACGTCATAACCGAAGTCCGCCATCGGGCTGGGAAAGATCGGCGAGATCCAGATCGCGTCGATGCCCAGCGCCTTGAGGTCATCGAGGCGGCTTTGGATGCCTTTCAGGTCGCCGACGCCGTCGCCGTTCGAATCCTGGAAGGAGCGCGGATAGATCTGGTAGATGACGGCCGATTTCCACCATTCGGTCAACGGAAACGCTCCTTCGAAATGCGGGTGATCCGGCAGGCGAGATCGGCCTCGCCGCTCGCCGCGATATAATGGTCGCCGGCATCCGCCACGCCGGTGGTGAACACGACGGGGGTGGGTAGATAGAGCTGGTGCGCGATCGGATCGGTGAGCGCGGGGTTGGCCTCGAGCAGCGGCGTCTTGTCCTCGAGCCGCAGGATCTTCGAGGGATCGTCCTTGTCGAGCAGTGCCCAGAAGCTGCGATAGACGCCGACGGCGCCCTGCTTCTCGACGCCGTGATAGATCAGCATCCAGCCCTCGGGCGTGAGCACCGGCTGGCTGCCGCCGCCGATCCGCTGCGTCGAGCTGGTGCCCTTCCGCGCGCGGATGCCGGGGGTGTCGAGCGGCTTCCAGTGGAGGCCGTCGGGCGACTGCGCCATGTTGATCGCGGGGCCGCCCAGCCATGGGCTGTCATCGGGATAGGCGAAATAGCATTCGCCCAGCGGCCGGGTGAGCGCCATGTATTTGCCGCCCGGCTTGCCCTCGAACAGGATCATGTCCTTGTTCTGATGGTCGAGGACCACGCCGAGCAGCTTGTAATCGAGCCCGTTCACAGAATGGTACATCGCGGTGCAGTGGCGCTCGGCGGAGACGCCGCACACGGTCATCCACCAGCTGCCGCCGACCAGGCTGATCCGGGCATCCTCGACGCCGTAATCCAGGAACGAGGCCGAGGGCTGGATCGCCTTGTCGTAATGGATCTTCACGATCCTGCTCGCGTCCTTGCTGAGCTCGACGGGGAGCAGCCAGGAGAGCGAAGTGAGGCCGAGCAGGCGCGGGTTGCGGTCCTTCAATGCGAACTGGCGCGGGTCGTCCATCTCGATGCCGGAGAGATGATGGCGATCGAGGACATAGCCCTTGGGGGTCCAGCGGATCGCGCGGGCATGATCGCCATCGACCGGAGCGCGCAGCGCTTCCGCCACGCGCACCATCAGCAGGAGGTTGCCGCCGGGCAGCCGCGTGAAGCCGGGATTGAAGGCGCCGAGCACGTGCGTCGGCTCGTCCACGCCGTTCCGGAGCGGCGACCGGCTGAGGTCGACATCGTCGGGGCGGAAGATCAGGAAATCGTCGTCCGCCGCCACATCTACCCCCTCAACAGGTCGGAATCTGGCTTTCCCCGCCTTCGCGCTGGTACTTGCCGCCTCGCCAGAAATATCGCTCGGCGAAGGATCGGGTTCCCTCGAATTTCACAGTGAAATCCTGCCCCTTTCGGATCGTCGCGATCTTGCCCCGGATCGACTGGGGCTTGTCCTCGACCGCGCCGCCATCGTCATAGACCGACTGGAAGGAAGCGATCTCGACGGGCCCTTCGGGACGCAGCTCGACGAGGCTGGTGTAGCTGCAGGTATAGCCCTGCCAAGTGCCGCCGCCTTCGACATAGATCACCGGATTGGCGGCGAACTTGTCGGTGATCGACCATTCGGCGAGGTCGCCGAAGCTGCCGCTCTCCGCTGCCTTGGGCCAGGCCTTGCGGACGCGGAAGCCGGTGCCGGCGGGGTCGAGATAGGTCGCGGCGATCGTCCCGGCATCGACATGCGCGGCGTCGGGGACATGGCCGTGGCTGACCAGCACCGGGCCAAAGGCCGTGTCGATGAGCTTGTTGTCGTCGAACACGATCGGGCCCTGCTTCACACCCTCGGGCCAGGCAGCCTTCACTGCCGCATCCAGCCGCGCGGCGGGATCGGGCGCGGGCGTCGCGCTGGGGGTCGGCGTCGGCGCGGGCTTCGGCGCCTCGTTGCCGCCGCACCCCGCCAGCATCAGTGCCGGCAGCAGCAGGGCGGCGGGCGCCTTCATTTCCCGTCCTGCATCTGCGTGTGATGCCGGATCACTTCGTCGATGATGAAGCGCAGGAACTTCTCGGAGAATTCCGGGTCGAGGTCCGCGGTCTTGGCGAGCTCGCGCAGCCGGGCGATCTGGCGGTCCTCACGGCCGGGATCGGCGGGCGGCAGGCCCGACTCGGCCTTGTAGCGCCCCACCGCCTGCGTCACCTTGAAACGCTCGGCGAGCAGGAACACGAGCGCGGCATCGATATTGTCGATGCTCTGGCGGAAGCGGTTGAGCGTTTCGTCGGACATGCGGGCTCTCTTTGCTCGGGGACGTAAGGTCACGCAAGCCTTGCCTTTGCGCGCCGCACCCGCCAGAGGCTTGGGCATGAGCGCTACGATCCATCGCCTCGGCGGCGGCCCCGCCCCTTCGCTCGATCCGATGATGGCGCTGGTCGCCCAGGACATGAACCTCGTCAACGCTGTGATCCTCGATCGCATGCAGTCCGAGATTCCGCTGATCCCGGAGCTGGCCGGACATCTGATCGCTGGCGGCGGCAAGCGGATGCGCCCGATGCTGACCTTGGCGTCGGCGCGGCTGCTCGGCTATTCGGGCGCCCGCCACCATAGGCTCGCCGCCGCGGTGGAGTTCATCCACACCGCGACTTTGCTCCACGACGATGTCGTCGACGGATCGGACCTGCGCCGCGGCCGCCGCACCGCCAACATCATCTGGGGCAATCCGGCAAGCGTGCTGGTCGGCGATTTCCTGTTCTCGCGCTCGTTCGAGCTGATGGTCGAGGACGGCAGCCTCAAGGTGCTCAAGATCCTGAGCAACGCCAGCGCCGTGATCGCCGAGGGCGAAGTCAACCAGCTCACCGCGGTGCGCCGGCTCGACCTCAGCGAGCAGCGCTATCTCGACATCATCGGCGCCAAGACCGCCGCGTTGTTCGCCGCCGCCTGCAAGATCGCCGCAGTGGTTGCCGAGCGTTCGGAAGCCGAGGAAGCCGCGCTCGACGCCTATGGCCGCAACCTCGGCATCGCCTTCCAGCTGGTCGACGACGCGATCGACTATGTCTCGGATGCGAGCACGATGGGCAAGGACGCGGGCGATGATTTCCGCGAGGGCAAGATGACCCTGCCGGTGATCCTGGCCTATGCCCGCGGCGACGAGAGCGCGCGTGCCTTCTGGAAGGCGGCGATCTCGGGTCATCGCACGTCGGACGAGGATTTCGCCGAGGCGATCCGGCTGGTCCAGGCCAGCCGCTCGGTCGATGATACGCTCGCCCGCGCCCGCCATTACGGCCAGCGCGCGATCGACGCACTGGGCGGCTTCGCGGCGGGCGCGGCCAAGGATGCGATGATCGAGGCCGTCGAGTTTGCGGTCGCCCGCGCCTATTAGGCTTTACTCGTCGTCCGACGGCTCATCGTCGTCGTCATCGTCGGCGGTGAGTGCATCTTCCTCGTCCTCGTCGAGCACTTCCTCGATCGCCTCGGTGATCAGGTCGAGCTGCTCGAAGCTGGCGGTAAACTCCAGCGTCTCGCCGTCGTCGTCCTCCAGATGCAGCGTATAGTCGCCATCGCTGTCGGGGGTGATGCTGAACTGTGCCAGGGTTCTCGCCATGTCTTCGCTCCTTAGGCTTCGCTTGCGCCAAACCCGGCTTCGGGGAATTGGTTGCGCGCAATGAGTGACGCCCTGCCGATTCATGCCGTGTTGCCCGATCTGCTCGCTGCGGTGCGCGCCGGGAGCAACGCCGTGCTCGTCGCGCCGCCGGGTGCGGGCAAGACGACGGCATTGGCGCCGGCACTACTCGGCGAGGACTGGTGCACCGGTGAAATATTGCTGCTTTCGCCGCGCAGGCTGGCGGCGCGCGCGGCGGGCGAGCGGATGGCGGCGCTGGCGGGCGAGCAGGTCGGCCAGACCTTTGGCTATGCGACGCGGATGGATTCGAAGCGCTCGGGCGCGACGCGGGTGACGGTCGTCACGGAGGGCATTTTCGTCAATCGCATCCAGGGCGATCCCGAACTGGCCGGCGTCTCGGCGGTGCTGTTCGACGAAGTCCATGAGCGCAGCCTCGACAGCGATTTCGGGCTGGCGCTCGCGCTCGACGCGCAGGCGGCGCTGCGACCGGACCTGCGGATCGTGGCGATGTCGGCGACGCTGGACGGCGCGCGCTTCTCCGACCTGATGGGCGGCGCGCCGGTGATCGAGAGCGAAGGGCGGAGTTGGCCGCTCGAATTGCGCCACCTCGGCCGCGCCGCCGAAGCGCGCATCGAGGACTCGATGGCCGCGGCTTGTCGGCTCGCGCTGCGCGAGGCCGAGGGCGGCGTGCTCGCCTTCCTACCCGGGGTCGCCGAGATCGAGCGCACCGCCGAGCGGATCGGCGAGGTGCCGGGCGCGGTGGTGCACAAGCTGCACGGCTCGCTCGAGCCCGGCGCCCAGCGCGCGGCGATCGCGGCGGATCCGCAGGGGCGGCGCAAGATCGTGCTGGCGACGTCGATCGCCGAAACCTCGCTGACGCTGGACGGCATCCGGGTGGTGGTCGATTCGGGGCTGGCGCGCCGCCCGCGCTATGACCGAGCCGCGGGGATGACCCGGCTGGTTACCGAGCGGGCGAGCCAGGCTTCGGTCACCCAGCGCGCCGGACGTGCCGCGCGACAGGGGCCGGGCGTCGCCTATCGCCTGTGGGAAGAGGCCGCGACCGCCGGCCTGCCGCGCTTCGATCCGCCCGAGATATTGGAAGCCGATCTCTCCGCGTTGCTGCTCGATTGCGCCTTGTGGGGCGTGAGCGATCCGCGCGACCTCAATTGGCTCGATCCGCCGCCCGAGGCTGCGGTATCCGAGGCGCGCAAGCGGCTCGGCTCGCTGGAGGCGCTCGACGAGGACGGCCGCCCGACTGCGCATGGCAAGGCGATTGCCGGCCTGCCGCTGCCGCCGCGGCTCGGCCATATGCTGGTCCGCGCTGCCGAGCGCGGCATGGCGGGGACGGCGGCGCAGATCGCGGTGCTGCTCGGCGAGCGCGGGCTGGGCGGCAATGACGCCGACCTCGAGCTGCGCCTGCGCCGCTGGCGCAGCGAGCGTGGACCGCGCGCCGAGAATGGCCGACGGCTGGCGCAGCGCTGGGCGAGGCTGGTCGGCGATGACGGGATCGGCGACCCCGCCGCCTGCGTCGCGCTCGCCTTTCCGGACCGTATCGCCAAGCGCCGCGACGCTTCGGGCGAGACCTGGGCCTCGGCGGGCGGACGCGGGTTCAAGCTCGATCCCACTTCCCCGCTTGCCCGCGCCGAATGGCTGGCGGTCGCCGAGACGCAGGGCATGGCGTCTGGCGCGCGCATCCTTTCCGCCGCGCCGATCGATCCCGCCGAAGTCGAATCGCTGTTCGCCGACCGGATCAAGACCAAGCGCAGCGTACGCTTCGATCCCGGCACCGGCCGGATCGAGGCGCTGCGCGAACGCCGGCTCGGCGCGATACGCCTTTCGAGCGGCCCCGATTCGGCGGCGAACCCGGCCGAGATCGAGAAGGCATTGCTCGAAGGCGTGCGCGAACATGGCCTGGCGATGCTGCCCTGGTCCGACCCTGCCCAAGCGCTGCGCAACCGCGCGGCGTTTACCGGCAATGATTCGCTCTCCGACGCGCGGCTGCTCGCCGATCTCGACGAATGGCTGCCGGGACTGCTGGCGGGCAAGCGCCGGCTCGACGCGGTCGAGGGGCTGACCAATGCGCTCAACAATTTGCTCGGCTGGGACGGGCAGAAGGCGCTCGACCGGCTGGCCCCTGCCCGCTTCGAGACGCCCGAAGGCTCGACCTATGCGATCGACTATGCCGCCGAGGGCGGTCCGACGGTGGAGGTACGGGTGCAGGCGCTCTATGGGCTCGATCGGCATCCGGTGCTCGGCGACGGCACGCCGCTGGTGCTGAGCCTCACCTCGCCCGCCGGCCGGCCGATCCAGACGACGCGCGACCTGCCGGGCTTCTGGAAGGGAAGCTGGGCCGCGGTCGCCAAGGAGATGCGCGGGCGCTATCCGCGCCATCCCTGGCCCGAGGATCCCGCCGCTGCCTCCGCGACGCTCCGGACGAAAAAGGCAGATGCAAGGGGCGCCGGACCGCGTTAAAGCGACTCACCATGACCAAGACCGCCCGCATCTATCAGAAGCCCAAGAACGCCATGCAGTCGGGCCGCGCGCGCACGACCGTGTGGATCCTCGAATATGAGCCGGTGCGCCAGCAGCAGGCCGATCCGCTGACCGGCTGGGCCGGCGGCGATGCGACCGCGACGCAGCTGCGCATGAGCTTCCCGACACTCGAAGCCGCCACCGGCTATGCCGAGCGCGAAGGCATCGCATTCCATGTGATCGCGGCGCCGGAGCGGAAGTTGAAGCTGCAGGCCTACGCGGACAACTTCCGCTAAGTAGCGAGCCGCGCACCCGCCATCGTCACCCCGGACTTGTTCCGGGGTCCACGGCGCAGCACCTGCTCCGCCAGAAGCTCTTGCTTATGGCCAGCCTCCCGGTGGACCCCGGCACAAGGCCGGGGTGACGGATTTGGCCTAGTTGCCCAGCAGCGCGCCCGACAGCAGCAGCAGGATTTTCACGTCGATTCCCAGCCCTTCGGCGCGCTTCATCGCGACGAACCCGGCGATGTCGGCCCGCGGCACGCGGTGGACGATGATGTCCTCGTCCTCCAGCCCGCCGCCCTTGCCGACTTTGGTCAGCCCCGTGGCACGCACCAGCGTGAAGCTCTCCGTGACCATGCCCGGTGAGGAATAGAATTCGCCCAGGCTCTCGACCGCGGCGCAGTCATAGCCGGTTTCCTCGATCAGCTCGCGCCGCGCCGCGCTGAGTGCAGTGTCGTCGTCATGCTCGTCGCCTACCAGGCCGGCAGGCAGCTCGAGGCAGCGCTTGCCGAGCGGCACGCGGTACTGATCGACGAGCAGGACATGATCGTCCTCGTCGATCGCGACGATCACGGCGGCGCGGATGCCCTTGGCGCGCGAGACATATTCCCATTTGCCGCGCCTTTTGGCCGTGATCCATTTGCCGGACCACGCGATCTCTTCGGGTGCTTCGCTCACAGCTCGATCAGCCGGTCGGGGAGCTCGTTCACATCGTCGTCGCTGCGCGGGAAATGCTCGGCGAGGACGATACCGATCTGGCGGACCGCTTCGGCCATGCCTTCGCCGGCGCGTTTGTCCTTCACGCCCTGGATCAGCGCCGCCATCGCCGCGCCCCATACATCGGCGGTCACCTTCGAGTGGATCGCCTCGTCGGCGATGATCTCGGCACGGTGCTCGGCGAGGCTCAGATAGACGAGCACACCGGTCGAGCCGCGCGTGCGCTTCTCGGCGGCGGTGCGGAACAGCGCCAGCGCGCGGCGATGCACCCGGCGGTTCTTGGTGGCACTCGGCGTGAGGAACAGCCGCAGCGCATCGAGCGCGAGCACGATACGCACGACCAGGAAGGTGACCGCCATCAGCACCAGCGCAATGGTGAGGTACCAGCGCGCGGGCACGACCTGCGCCCAGCTGTCGACGAAGCGGGTGTGGAGCCACTCGGCCGGCCAGGGCTGCCAGGCGAGCAGCGCGAGGACGAGCAGCATCGCCAGCACCGCCCAGTGCAGCGCGACATCATGATAGGGATCCGAGCGCCCCGCGACGACGGTGACGATCTCGCCATTGGTGGTGAGTTCGGCGGCGGTGACGGCGTCGGTGACGGCCTGGCGGTCCTGATCGGTCAAGTGCATGTCACCAGCTCCCCGAAGCGCCGCCGCCCCCGAATGATCCGCCGCCGCCTGAGAAGCCGCCGCCACCACCGCCGCCGCCTCCCCAGCCACTGCCGCCTCCGCCGCCGCCCCAGCTGCTGCCACCGCCCCGGCTGGCCTCACGGCCGATCTCGTTGGCGATCGACCAGAGGATGATCGGCAGCGCGCCGCCATCATGGCTGCGATAGCTCCGGCCCCAGGGCCCGCGCCGGCTGAGGCGGCCGAGCCCGAGCATCGGCAGGATCACGAAGAGAAAGATGATTCCCCAGAAGAGCAGCCCGAATGGAAAACCGCCGCTGCCGTGGCTGCGCTGGCGGGTCTGGGTGACCTTGACCTGGGTCTGCTGCGCGCGCTGCTCGGCGGCTTCGAGGGGAAGCTTCATCTGCGCGCCGATCGCCTGCGCGCCCGCGACGATGCCGCCGGCCATGTCGCCGGCCTTGAATTTGGGGATGATCGTCTCGTTGATGATCTGGCTGGAAAGGCCATCGGTCATGATCGGCTCGAGGCCATAGCCGACTTCGATCCGCACCTTGCGCTCCTTGGGCGCGACGAGAAGGATGATGCCATTCTTGGCGTCCTTCTGCCCGATGCCCCAGGCGCGGCCGAGCTGATAGCCATAGTCCTGGATCTCATAGCCCTGGAGATCGGGGATGGTCGCGATGACGAACTGGCGCGTCGAGGCCTGTTCCACCTGCTCGGAGAGCTGAGTGAGCTCGGCCACCTGGGTGACCGAAAGCAGATGCGCGTCATCGACCACGCGGCCGGTGAGCTTGGGGAAATTGGGTTGCGACTGGGCCTGGGCCGAGAGCGGCACCAAGACGAGCAGGCACGCAAGCAGGCTACGCAACAGGGTCATTGAGTGATCTCGCCTATGATGGCTTCGCTGCCGGCGGTGATGCCGCCGGGCACGTCGCCCGCCTTGAAGCGGGGCAGTATGTCCTTCTCGATGATCGCGCCCGCTTCGGCATCGGTGAGCGACTTTTCGAGGCCGTATCCGACCTGAATCCGGACCTTGCGCTCCGTGGGCGCGACGATCAGGCCGACGCCGTCATTATAGCCTTTGCGGCCGATGCCCCAGCTGTTGAGCAGTGTGCGGCTATAATCCTCGATGACGTGGCCACCGAGGCTCTTCACCGTAACCACCACGAACTGGTGCTTCGACTGCCGCTCGACATCGGCCAGCCGGGTTTCGAGCATCGTCTTGGTCTCGGGCGGCAGCACGCTCGCGCCGTCGACCACGCGCCCGCTGAGCGCCGGGAAATCATACCCGGCGGGCGGGGTCTGCTTGGTCGGCGCCGCGGACGAGCAGGCCGCGAGCGCTCCGCAGAGGAGGAGCGCTCGCAGGATCAGTTGCTGTTCCCGAAGCTGACGTCGGGCATCTTCTCGGCACCGGGTGCTGCCTGGAACGGCGTGATCGGCTTGGAGCCGTAGAAGATCTTGGCGCCGATCGCGTCGGGGAAGGTGCGGATGCGGGTGTTATAGGCCTGCACCGCGATGTTGTAGTCATGCACCGTGACGTTGATGCGATTGTTGCTGCCCTCGATCTGATCCATCAGCGTCTTGAACGCCTGCTGGCTCTGAAGCTGCGGATAAGCCTCGACGCTGGCGATCAGCCGGCCGAGCGAGCCGCTCAGCTGCTGCTGCGCCGCCTGGAAGGCCTGGACCTTGGCGGGATCGGTGAGATCGGTCGCGCTAACCTGTATCGAGGTTGCCTTGGCGCGCGCTTCGACCACGTCGGTCAGGATCTTACCTTCCGACGCGGCGGCACCCTTCACCGTGTTGACCAGTGCCGGAATGGTATCGGCGCGGCGCTGATAGGCGGCCTGCACATCGGCCCAGCGCGCCTTCGCATTTTCTTCCGCGGTGGGCACGCTGTTGAGCCCGCACGCCGAGAGCAACGCCACGGCGGCAAGGGCGATAACGGCACGAAACTTCTTCACTGCATGATCCTCCGGATCTTGTTCGAAGTGTCTTATACAGTGGCAACACCACCGCCTGAAAGCGAAATCGGACAAGGTGGATTTGCGCGGGCGGCGCAGAAGTGCATCATGGCCGCGATGCCGCGCCCAGTCGGCAGCTGGTGGGAGCCCCAGAAATGTTCAAGGAATTCAAGACGTTCATTGCGCGCGGCAATGTGCTCGACCTGGCCGTGGCGGTCATTATCGGCGCGGCGTTCAGCAAGATCGTCGCTTCGCTCACCGACGATCTGATCATGCCGCTGATCGGCAAGGTCTTCGGCGGGCTCGATTTCTCCAGCTACTTCGTCGTGCTGGGGCCGGTCCCCGCGGCGCTGGCCGGATCGACCGACTATGCCGCGCTCAAAAAGGCCGGCGTGCCGCTGTTCGGCTATGGCGCGTTCCTCACCACGGCAGTCAATTTCCTGATCGTCGCCTTCATCATCTTCCTGCTGATCCGCGCGGTGAACCGCGTGATGCCCAAGCCCGAAGAGGCGGTGGCGGCCGAGCCGGCCGACATCACGCTGCTGCGCGAAATCCGCGACGAACTGAAGAAGAAAGCGGCCTAGGCCGCGGCCAAGTCTTCCGCGACGGCATCGGCGAGGCTGGTGCCGTCGAGGATGCGCGCGGTCTCGTCGCGCACCCGCGCCATGGCGTGGCGGATCGCGCAGCTCGCCTCGTCCTTGCAATCGTTGCACGGACGATAGGCAGTGCGGCTGACACAGGGGACCAAAGCCAGCGGCCCCTCGATCACCCGGATGATCTCGCCGAGCGAGATGAGGTGCTTCGGCCGCGCCAGGCGATAGCCGCCGGCCTTGCCGCGGGTCGAGCCGAGAAAGCCCGCCTCGCGCAGGTCGGCCAGGATCAGTTCGAGGAACTTGCGCGGCACGTTCGCTTCGGCCGCGATGCGGTTCATCGGCGTCGGCGCGCCGGCGGCCGGCTGGCCGGCCAGGAAGAGCATCGCACGAAGGGCGTAACGGGAACGCTGGGTCAACATGGGTTAAAATCATCCATGCCAAGTGTTTGCGGCACTGTGAAGGCCTTGGGTGGCATTTCGCAGATTCCGCATAATCGGGCCTAGGTCACCGCACCTGACCTTTTCATTAATCGCCAAAGCCCTATATGGAGATCCGTCGGCTTCGGCCGGCTGCCGGTTTCGGCCGGCTATGGGGATAAACGAAGGCGTGCAATAGGCGCAGCGGACGCGGGGGCAGTACCCGCCGGCTCCACCACCAGCTACCTGCTCAGGCAGTTGATGACGGGGCCGAACTAGGATCGACGTGTGTTGAAAAGCGCCATCTATCTCTCAGCGTGGGCCACTGTGACGGCCTGAAACACAAGTGCCAACGATAACGAAGCACTCGCTATTGCGGCGTAACCCCAAGGCTTAACGGCCTAAGGTTATTCTAAAATGCGCGGTTGGACCGCACCGGGCAACAGAAGCGGAATCCAGCGGTACGGGGGACACCGGGCAACAGAAGTCCCCCACTTACGACGAGGGGCGCAGCCGCCAGGCCGCGCCCCTCGCGTTGTTTCGGGCGTCTGGTTCAGGCCTTGAGCGACGCCATGTCGATGACAAAGCGATACTTCACGTCGCTCTTCACCATCCGGTCGTACGCGCCTTCGATCTCCTGCATGTCGATCATCTCGATATCGGCGACCAGCCCGTGCTGGTGGCAGAAATCGAGCATTTCCTGCGTCTCGGCGATGCCGCCGATCAGCGAGCCGGCGATCGAGCGGCGCTTGAACACCAGGTTGAAGACATTGGGCGACGGATGGGCGTGCTCGGGCACGCCGACCAAGGTGAGCGTGCCGTCGCGCTTGAGCAGGCCGGTCAGCGCGTCGAGGTCGTGGCTGGCGGCAACGGTATCGAGGATGAAGTCGAAGCTGTTGGCATGCGCGGCCATCTCGTCGGCATTGCGCGAGACGATTACTTCATGCGCGCCGAGCTTCTTCGCATCCTCGATCTTGGCGGGCGAGGTGGTGAAGGCGACCACGTGCGCGCCCATCGCCGCGGCAATCTTGATGCCCATGTGACCCAGGCCGCCGATGCCGACGATGCCGACCTTCTTGCCCGGGCCCGCGCCCCAATGCTTGAGCGGCGAGTAAGTGGTGATACCGGCGCAGAGCAACGGCGCGACCGCGGCGAGGTCCTTCTCGTCATGGCCGATCTTGAGCACGAAGCCCTGCTTGACGACGATATGGTCCGAATAGCCGCCAAAGGTGTGACCGCCGAGCACATTGTCCGGGCCGTTATAGGTGCCGACGAAGCCGGTGGTCTCGCAGAACTGCTCCTCGCTCTCCTTGCACGACGGGCAATGGCCGCAGCTGTCGACCATGCAGCCGACGCCGACCAGATCGCCCACTGCGAAGTTGTTCACTTCATCGCCCACCGCGCTGACGCGGCCGACGATCTCGTGGCCCGGCACGCAGGGGAAGATCGTGCCGTCCCACTCGCTGCGCGCAGTGTGCAGGTCCGAATGGCAGACGCCGCAGAACAGGATGTCGATCGAGACGTCGTCGGGCAACAGGTCGCGGCGCTCGAAGCTGAACGGCGCGAGCGGCGTGCTCGCCGACTGGGCGGCATAGGCCTTGGCTTGGCTGGTCATGGGGAGGTCCTTTGTTGGTTCGGGGGAAAGGCGGTCAGAGCGTGTAGCCCGGCGGCTTGAACAGCAGTTCGGGCCAGGCAACGATCTCGCGGCGGTAGAATTGCGGCCAGTCGTCCATCGCGACGTCCTCGATCGAAACCGAGATGCTGTCCGCCGGCGATCCGATCGTCGCGGTCAGTGCTTCGGCGAACGCATCGGCCAGTCTTTGCTTATCGGCATCGGACCTTCCGGAGGCGAGATGCAGCGCGACGTGCGGCATCAGTCCTGCTTCGCCGGGCCGGCGAGATATTCGGCGTCGGCCACATGCTCGAACCACTCGACCATCTTGCCGTCCAGTGCTTCCTGGATCGCGATATGCGTCATTGCAGTGGTGGGGCTGGCGCCGTGCCAGTGGCGATGGCCGGGCGGGCACCAGATCGCGTCGCCGGGGCGGATTTCGACTACGGCCTCCCCTTCGCACTGGGTCCAGCCCATGCCCGAGGTGACGATCAGCGTCTGGCCGAGAGGATGGCTATGCCAGGCGGTGCGCGCGCCAGGCTCGAAGGTGACGGTGGCCACTCCGTAATGCGGATCGGGCGCGATCGTCAGCGGATCGATGCGCACCGATCCGGTGAACCATTCCGCCGGTCCCTTTTGCGAAGGCTGCGAGCCGCTGCGGTTGAGTTTCATGACGGGTTTCTCCTGTGAGATGGACTGGGCGCTGGTCGGCCCGGCGAGCAGCGCGAGCGCGGCGAGCGCCAGCCTCATCGGCCGACGACTGCCTGCAGCTGCGCGGGATAGCGCTCGCCTTCGACCTGGATCTCGGCGAGCGCGGCGGCGATCTCGGTCAGGTCGGCGGTGCCGAGCGCAAGATCCGCGGCCCCGAGATTCTCCTCGAGCCGGTGGAGCTTGGTGGTGCCCGGAATCGGCACGATCCACGGGCGCTGGGCAAGGATCCAGGCGAGCGCGACCTGCGCCGGCGTGCCCTGCTTCGCCGCGCCGATGCGCTTGAGCAGGTCGACCAGTGCCTGGTTCTTCGCCAGCGCCTCGGGGGTGAAGCGCGGCAGCTTGGCACGGAAATCGCCTTCGCCAAACGCCGTGTCCTGGGTCATCGCGCCGGTGAGGAAGCCACGGCCGAGCGGGCTGTACGGCACCAGACCGATGCCGAGCTCCTCGCATACCGCGAGGATGCCGTTGGTCTCCACGCCGCGCGTCCACAGCGAATATTCGTTCTGGATCGCAGTGACCGGCTGGACCGCATGCGCGCGGCGCACCGTTTCGGCACCCGGCTCGGACAGGCCGAAATGCTTGACCTTGCCCTCGGCAATCAGGTCTTTGACCGCGCCGGCGACATCTTCGATCGGCACCGCGGGGTCGACGCGGTGCTGGTAGAACAGGTCGATCTGATCGATGCCCAGCCGCTGGAGCGAGGCATCGGCAACCGCGCGGATATGCTCGGGCCGGCTGTTCAGGCCGGACTGCTGCACGCCGCCTTCGATGTTGAACCCGAATTTGGTGGCAATCACCACCTGATCGCGCACTGGGCGCAGCGCCTCGCCGACCAGCTTCTCATTGCTGAACGGGCCATAGACTTCGGCGGTGTCGAAAAAGGTCACCCCGCGCTCGACCGCAGCGCGGAGCAGGCTGTTGGCCTCGGCCGGGCTCAACTGCGTGCCATAGGCATGGTCGAGTCCCATGCAGCCATAACCGATGGCCGAAACCTCGAGGCCGCTGCCGAGAGTGCGCTTCTGCATGTTCATGTCTTCCTGAGATTGGGGTGCCCCGTACCCAGCAGAGATAGGCCGGATCGGCCCCGCGATTAGGGGCTGCAATCTGAACGGGTTTATGAGTATTTCTCATCAATGAACCGTCAGGACTTGGCCGACCTTGCCGCCTTTGTCGCGGTGGCGCGCGAGCGCAGCTTCACTCGCGCGGCGGCACAACTGGGCGTGACGCCCTCCGCGCTCAGCCATTGCATGCGCGGGCTTGAGGAGCGGCTGGGGGTACGACTGCTGAATCGCACCACCCGCAGCGTGACGCCGACCGAGGCAGGCGAGCGGATGCTGCGCTCGGTGGCTTTCCATCTCGACGAGATCGATACGCACGTCACTGCGCTCAACGACCTGCGCGAACGACCCGCGGGCAATATCCGCATCACCGCCGACGAATTCTCGCTCCAGACCGTGCTCTGGCCGCGGCTGCGCGGCGTGCTGGCGCAGTATCCGGACATCAAGGTGGAGATCGAGACCGACTATAAGCTGGTCGACATCGTCGCCGAGCGCTTCGACGCCGGTGTGCGGCTGGGCGACATCATCGACAAGGACATGATCGCGGTGCCGATCAGCCCGCCGATGCGGATGCTCGCGGTGGCGACGCCTGCCTATTTCGCGCAGGCAGGACGCCCGCGCACGCCGCAGGAGCTGGCCGGGCATCGCTGCATCAATCTGCGCCTGCCGACGCTGCGCGGCCTTTACGCCTGGGAGTTCGAGCGGGCCGGCCGGGCGCAGCGCGTGCGGGTGGAGGGGCAGCTGACCTTCAACAGCATCTTCCATATCCGCGAGGCGGCGCTGGCGGGGTTCGGGATCGGCTATCTGATGGAGAGCCTGGTACAGGGCGATCTCGACAGCGGCGCGCTCGAGACGGTGCTCGACGACTGGTCGCCGCCCTTTTCGGGCTATCACCTCTATTATCCGAGCCGGCGCCAGCCGACGCCGGCGTTCGCGGCGATCGTCGAGGCGCTGCGCTACCGCGCCTAGTCGATATAGGTCACCAGCCGGGCGAGCGCGCCGCCGGGCCGCTGGACCATCTCGAAATGCCCGCCCAGCTGGCCGGCAAGCGTGGCGGCGATGTGCAGGCCAAGGCTGGCGTGGCGAGTCAGCTCGAAATCGTCGCGCAGGCCCGCGCCATTGTCCTCGATCTCGATGACCAGGCCCGGCTCGAGCTTGGTACAGCGGATCGCGATGCTGCCCTCCTCACGATCGGCAAAGCCATGCTCGATTGCGTTGGCCACCGCCTCGGCAACGATCAGCGCCACCGGCACCGCGGCATCGGCGCCGAGACGGAGCGCGTCGGGGTCCTCGATCCCGAAGGCGACCGGCTTGCCATTGGCTTCGATCACGCTGGTTATCAGCGGCTCGAACAGCTCGCGCACGCCCTGCGCCTCGCCGTTCGGACGATAAAGCTGGCGGCTGATCCGCCCGATCGTTGCAATCCGGCGCACCGCCTCGTCGAGCGCGTGCTGGGCGCCGGCATCGCCGACATGGCGCTTCTGGAGCGCGAGCAGCCCGGCGGCGACCTGGAGGTTGTTCGACACGCGGTGCTGGAGTTCGTGGAACAGCAAGGTGCGGGTCTCGGCCAGCCGGTGGTTATGCTCGCGCTGCTCGATCAGCCGCGCGGTGGTCGTCTGCATCCAGTGGAACAGCAGCAGGATCAGCACATCGGCCATGACGTAGAGGAACACCGACGGCGCGGTGCCCGGCAGCGGCGCGGCCATTGGATCATGGACGAAGAATATCCAGCCCAATATCCCGCCGAGCACCGCCGCGAGCAGCCCGGCGCGCACGCCGAGCAGGAAGGCCGTGACGATCACCGCGGGAAAGAAGGTCGCATAGGGCAGGCCCGGCGGCAGATGCGGGCCGAGCACGAAGCGGCCGAGCAGCGCGGCGCCGGTGATCGCCAGCGTCAGGACGAGCTGCAACCATGGCTTGCCCTGGAGAAACGGCAGCGTCTCCAGCCAGCGAATATCGCCATGGGCCATTTCCATATGCCCGCACCCCCCGCCTATCCCGATGATAGCGCACCCTCACGCTTGGCACGCTGATCCAAGGCAGGACAATGCGGGTATTTTCCCAGACAGGCCTAGGAAAAAGCCGACAAAAAGGGGCGCCCAGCTGGCGGACGCCCCTCTTTTTTCACCGGATTCTGGATGACACCGGTTGCTCAGAAGCGGATGCCGACACCGCCCGCGACATGGCGGCGCTGCAGGTTGATGCCGTAGAAATCGCCATAATCGGCGTAGCTGCCCTCGAGAAAGGCATAGGCCTTCTTGCCGATGCCCATTTCGAAGCCGATCGCGCCCTGGACGCCGCCCTTGCTCTCCGAGTCCGTCACGCTGCCGGCCTTGGCTTCGAGCGTGATGCTGGCATAGCCGGCCTTCAGATAGACGAGCGACTTGCTGCCGACGACGAAGCCGAGACGGCCGCCGGCGCTGAGATTGCCAGTCTCGTTCAGGCAGACGGCGCCGTCGCACAGCGAAACGCTCGAGAATTCGTAATTGGCATAAGGGCCGACGACGACCTTGTTGCCGGCGCGGATGTCGACACCGACTTCGCCGCCATAGGAGACGGCGCTGCCGATCTTCCAGATGCTGCCGCTGCCGTCGCTGATCGTCGGCGTCTCATAGCCGAGACGTGCCTCGATGCGCGGGCCGGCAAAGTCATGCGCGGGCTCCGCGTCCTGCGCGAAGGCCGAGACGGGCGCGAGCAGGAGCGTGGCAGCCGCAGCCGCGAAAAACTTGGTCATGGAAGTCCCCCTTGAAAATCTTGAAATATTATAAGCACTAGCGCCGCACTCCTCTTGGGGAAGCGCGGTCGTTGGCGCATAGAAACGACTTTTCCGGGGGTCCAGTGGATTTTCGATCCAGATTGAACCGAAAAGAAAAAGGGGCCCGGTTTCCCGGACCCCCAATTCTCTAGCCAGACTGGCGGACGATCAGTCGTCGCCGCCGGTCAGGAACGCCGGCAGGCCGATATTCTCGCCGCCTTCGTCCTTCGACTCCGAACGCTCGCGGCGCGGGCCACGGTCGCCGGTGCGGGGACCGCGATCGCCACCTTCGCTGCGCGGGCCACGATCACCGCCGCCTTCGCGACGCGGACCACGGTCCCGATCGCCGCCACGGCCGCCGCCACCGTCGCGACGACGGTCGCCACGATCGCCGCGGTCGCCACGATCACCGCGCGGCTCGCGCGGTTCGCGGGCCGGACGGGTGTCTTCCAGCTCTTCGCCGGTCTCCTGATCGACGACGCGCATCGACAGGCGAACCTTGCCGCGCGGATCGATCTCGAGGACCTTGACCTTGACTTCCTGGCCTTCGGTCAGGGCGTCCGAGACCTTCTCGACGCGCTCGTTCTTGATCTCCGAGACGTGGACGAGACCGTCCTTGCCGCCCATGAAGTTCACGAACGCACCGAAGTCGACGAGGTTGACGACCTTGCCGTTGTAGATCTTGCCGACCTCGGCCTCTTCGACGATGCCCTTGATCCAGACGATCGCGGCTTCGATCTGCGAGACGTCCGACGACGAAACCTTGATCACGCCCTCGTCGTCGATGTCGACCTTGGCGCCGGTGGTGGCGACGATCTCGCGGATCACCTTGCCGCCGGTGCCGATGACGTCACGGATCTTCGACTTGTCGATCGTGAAGGTCTCGATACGCGGAGCATGCGCGGAGAGCTCGGTGCGGGCTTCGCCCAGCGCCTTGTTCATCTCGCCGAGGATGTGCGCACGACCGGCCTTGGCCTGGTTGAGCGCCGCCTCGAAGATCTCCTTGGTGATGCCGGCGATCTTGATGTCCATCTGCATCGTGGTGATGCCCTCGGACGTGCCGGCGACCTTGAAGTCCATGTCGCCGAGGTGATCTTCGTCACCCAGGATGTCCGACAGGATCGCATAGTCCTTGCCTTCGAGGATCAGGCCCATCGCGATGCCCGAAACCGGGCGCTTGATCGGCACGCCGGCGTCCATCATCGCGAGCGAACCGCCGCAGACCGACGCCATCGACGACGAGCCGTTCGACTCGGTGATGTCGCTGGTCAGGCGGATCGTGTAGGGGAACTCTTCCTTGGTCGGCAGCACCGGGTGCAGCGCGCGCCATGCCAGCTTGCCGTGACCGACTTCGCGGCGGCCAGGCGCACCGAAGCGGCCCACTTCGCCGACCGAATAGGGCGGGAAGTTATAGTGCAGCATGAAGTGCTGGTACGAGAGACCGCCCAGGCCGTCGATCATCTGCTCCGCATCGCGGGTGCCCAACGTTGCCGTGGCAATCGTCTGGGTCTCGCCACGGGTGAACAGCGCCGAGCCGTGCGCGCGCGGCAGGAAGTGCGTCTCTGCCTCGATCGGACGGATCTGCGTGGTCGTGCGGCCGTCGATGCGCTTGCCGTCCTTGAGGATGGCGGTGCGGACGATCTCGGCTTCGAGCTTCTTGGTCAGCTTGATGCCGGCCATGACTTCCTGCGGGCTCAGGCCGTCCTCGGCGAACTTCGCCTTGGCCTTGGCACGCGCCTCGTTGAGCGCGTTCGAGCGGGCCGACTTGTCGGTCAGCTTGTAGGCCGCGGCAATGTCCTTGCCGATCAGCTTCTTCAGCTTGTCCTTGATCGCGGCATTGTCGTTCGACGACGCGATTTCCCACGGATCCTTGGCAGCCTGCTCGGCGAGCTTGACGATCGCCTTGACGATCTCGCGGCACGCATCGTGCGCGAACAGCACGGCGCCGAGCATGATCTCTTCCGAAAGCTCCTTGGCTTCCGATTCGACCATCATCACGGCGTCATAGGTAGCGGCGACGACGAGATCGAGCTCGCCCTCGGCAACCTGTGCGTCGGTCGGGTTCAGGATGTACTCGCCGTTGACATAGCCGACGCGCGCCGCGCCGATCGGGCCCATGAAGGGCACGCCCGAGATGGTGAGCGCTGCCGAAGCGGCGACCATCGCGAGGATGTCGGGCTCGTTCTCGCCGTCATAGCTCAGCACCTGAGCGATGGCGTTGATCTCGTTGTAGAAGCCCTCGGGGAACAGCGGGCGGATCGGGCGGTCGATGAGACGCGAGACCAGGGTCTCCTTCTCGGTGGCGCCGCGCTCGCGCTTGAAGAAGCCGCCCGGGATACGGCCGGCAGCCGAGAACTTTTCCTGGTAGTGGACGGTCAGCGGGAAGAAGTCCTGGCCTTCCTTCACGCTCTTGGCGGCAGTCACCGCGCAGAGAACCACGGTTTCACCGAGCGTCGCGATCACCGCGCCGTCGGCCTGACGGGCAACCTTGCCCGTTTCGAGAGTCAGCGTTTTGCCGCCCCACTCGATCGATACAGTCTTCTTGTCGAACATTGGATTTCCTTCACTCCCGCTGCCCGATGCAGCGGGGGCCTATGAGTGTGAGCCTTTTTGGGCTCCGCGGGATCGGCCGGATTGCCGCTCCCCTTCGCCTCCCCATGGGAGGCACCCGGCCGCACTAGCGAGCCGGGATGACAAAAAGGCGACCCTAAGGCCGCCTTTCCGGTTACTTGCGAAGACCGAGCTTCGCGATCAGGTCGGTGTAGCGACCCTCGTCCTTCTTCTTCAGATAGTCGAGGAGGCTACGGCGCTTGTTGACCAGCATGAGCAGGCCGCGGCGCGAATGGTTGTCCTTGGCATGCGTCTTGAAGTGCTCGGTGAGGTTCGAGATGCGCTCCGAGAGGATCGCAACCTGCACTTCGGGGCTGCCGGTGTCGGTGCCGCCGCGAGCATGTTCCTTGATGAGCGCTTCCTTGCGCTCTGCAGTGATCGACATATGCTTTCCTTCGACATCGCTTACAGATTGAAGCCACGGACGACCCGGATTTCACCGGATAGAGCCTCTACCAGCGCGATCGGAGTTTCCCCCAGGCACGCGAAATATTGGCCGTCTTCCTTGGCAATCCCGGCCAGAACCTGCCCCTGTCGGAGCAGCCCTGCCTGGTCGGGGGTGAGGGATAGAGCCGGGATGTCGTCCAGCCCCGCCCTCAATGGCAGGAGGAGGTGTTCAAGGGAGCGCGCCTTAGCGGCTTCGTCCAGTTTGTCCAGCGAAATCGCGGAATCGAGGGTGAACGGCCCGGCCTTCACCCGGCGCAGCATCGTGACATGGCCGACGGTGCCGAGCGCCTGCGCGATGTCGCGCGCGAGGCTGCGGATATAGGTGCCCTTGGAGACATGGGCGCGCAGGGTGGCGAAGTGCTTCCCGTTCTCACTCCACGACGACAGATAGTCCAGTTCGTGAATGGTGACGCGACGCGTGGCGAGCACTACCTCCTCGCCGGCCCGGGCGAGGTCATAGGCACGCTCCCCGTCGATCTTCAGCGCGGAATAAGCAGGCGGCACCTGATCGATCTCGCCGATGAAGTCGACGAGCACATCCTCGACGTCGGCACCATCGACCAGGACATCGGACGTCGCAATCACCTTGCCTTCGAGATCGAGCGTGTCGGTCTCCACGCCAAACCCGATCGTGAAATCATAGACCTTGTCGCTGTCGAGCATCCGCCCGGCGAGCTTGGTCGCCTCGCCGATCGCGATCGGCAGCACGCCAGTCGCCAGCGGATCGAGCGTGCCGCCATGCCCGACCTTGAACTTGCCGTATTTGCCGTCGCGCAGCGCGCGCTTGACGGCGCTCACGCCTTGCGTCGAGCCGAGGCCCAAAGGTTTGTCGAGGATGATCCAGCCATGCATCGCCGCGCCCTAGCCGAGGCGCGGGACAAAGTCAGGCCTTGGTCTTCTTCGCCTTTTTCGGCTTTTCGGGCGGCGGGCCGCTATGGACAATGCTGGAGATGGTGCAGCGCTCGCCGCCGGCGAAGATCGTGTCGCCGCGGTCGATCCGCGATGCGCCCGGGAAGGTCTTGAAGCCGACGCCGAACGCCCAGGGCAGCTCGTTGCAGCGCCCGAAAAAGGTCAGATAATACCAGTTGCGCCGGCTGTCCTCGATATAGACGCCCTCGCCATTGTCGGTCGCCTCGAAGGTGCGCACGTCGCTGCGCGTCAGGAACGGGATTGTCGCCTGCTCGCCCGATTTGGGCCCGGGTGTGGGGCCGGCCTTCTGCGCCGAGGCGGCGGTGGCGACGAACAAAGCGGGCAGCGCGAGGGCAAGCGCAGTCTTGCGAAACATGGGGCTTCTCCTGTGCACTCTCGACCCCGTGCCTAGCATAGTCAGGCTGTACGCTGCATGAAGTGGCGGCGGCACAGGGCGACATAGCGTTCATTGCCGCCCACCTCGCGCTGCTCGCCCTCGCGCACGGCATTGCCCGCATCATCGACGCGCAGGTTCATCGTCGCCTTGCGCCCGCATTCGCACACCGACTTGATCTCGACGAGCGAGTCGGCAAGCGCGAGCAGCTCGGCCGAACCGGGGAAGAGCGCGCCCTGGAAATCGGTGCGCAGGCCATAGCAGAGCACCGGGATGCCCACTTCGTCGGCGAGGTGCGCGAGCTGGCGGACCTGGGTGGCCGAGAGGAATTGCGACTCGTCGACCAGCACGCAGGCGAGCGGCGCTTCGTAGTGCGCGTCCTCGGCGATGCGGCGCAGGTCGGTGCTTTCCTCGAAGGGGATCGCGCTGACGCTGATGCCGAGCCGCGAATCGATGACGCCCTTGCCGCCCCGGTCATGGATGCCGGCGGTGAACAGCAAGGTGCGCATGCCGCGCTCGCGATAGTTGAAATCGGCCTGGAGCAGCGTGGTCGATTTGCCCGCATTCATCGAGGCATAGTAGAAATAGAGCTTGGCCATATCGGCGGCATAGTGACTTGCCGTGCGCAACGTAAGCCCGCACCATCCGGCGCATGCCCATGCTGCTCCTCGCCCTCGCCGCGGCATCGCCGCTCCCGCAACAGCTCAGTGACGGCGACGCGATCGTCGCGATCGCCTGGGAACGCCGGCTGAAGGACAATGTCCCGGCGGAAAATGCCTGTGTCAAAGCCGATGGCGAAACGGTGGCGGACGATATCCGCAAGCCCGGACTGATGTTCCGCGACATGATCGCCAAGGACGACGATAATCAGCGGCCGAATCCCGCGCGTCTTCGCCGCATCGCCAAAGGCGAAGGCACGACGCTCGCGTTCGACCTGAAGCGCCTGGAGCTACCGTCGGAGTCTCCGGCCTGCAAATATCATTATTTCGTGGCGGCGCCGGTGAAGCTTGGCGACTATGCCTATGTCCATGTCGGCATGATCTGCGGCGGCCTGTGCGGGCACGGCGAGATTTTGCTGCTCGAACGCCGCGACGGCGCATGGCGCGTTGTCGAGCCGGTCGTGGAATGGGATAGCTGATCCAAGGTCCCGCGCATGCGCGGGCAGGAGATCAGGCGCCTTTTTCGGTCTCGTCGCCCAGGTCCTGCGCCACCTTGGGATCGCGCAGCAGCTTGTCGATATGGCTGCCCTCGTCGAAGCTCTCGTCCACCAGGAATTTGAGCTTGGCGGCGTATTTCATCTTCACGCGGGCGGCGACTTCGCGCTGGAGATAGGCGGTGTTGGTCCGGAGCGCCTTGAGCACCACCGGCTCGTCCTTGCCGAGCAGCGGCTTCACGAACACCGTGGCGTGGCGCAGATCGGGCGACATGCGCACTTCGGTGACCGAGACCAGGTGCTTGGCCAGCACATCATCATGCACCTCGCCGCGCTGGAGGATCTCGCTCAGGATGTGACGCACCTGCTCGCCGACGCGCAGCAGGCGGACCGAACGTTCCTCGGTAGTGGTCGTGACCTTCATTTCTCACCCCGGCGCGCCATTGCGCCCTGCATCACGCGGCCCGTAAAGGTGCCGCGGGCGACCAGATTGTCGCCTTCATCGAACAATTCCGCCTCGGTAACCGCGATCGTCTTGCCCAGGCTTACCACCCGCGCCTTGCCGGTGAAGCGCCCGGGCAGTGCCGGCTTCAGGCATACGACATGATAGTCGATCGTCGGCGCATAGACCGCGCCCTCGGTAGAGGCGAAGAGCACCGGCCCCTGCGTGTCGTCGAGCATGGCGCCGAGAATGCCACCCTGCACCGTGCCCGCCGGGTTGAGAAACCGGTCATCGATCGTGAAGCCGATCGCGATCGTCTTGGCCGCGACATCGACCGCCAGCACTTCCCAGCCCATCAGCCGGGCCGAGGAGGGCACCGGGAAGTCGTCGAAGATCGATGCCGTTCCCAATGCCGCTCCTCAATGCCTCAGAGCGTGCGCTCGCGCATCTCGACTTCGAAGGTTTCGAGATAGTCGCCCGCCTTGATGTCGGTGAAGTTCTGGCTGAACGTCACACCGCACTCCAGGCCCGCGCGCACTTCGGGGACATCGTCCTTGAAGCGGCGAAGCGAAGCGATCTCGCCCTGGTAGATGATGACATCGTCCCGGGTGATACGCGCCTTGAGCGCCTTGCGGATCGCGCCTTCGGTGACGAGCAGACCGGCAGCCTT
The DNA here is from genome assembly GCF_013416555.1 of Sphingomonas sp. R-74633. Lineage (GTDB taxonomy): Bacteria > Pseudomonadota > Alphaproteobacteria > Sphingomonadales > Sphingomonadaceae > Sphingomonas. Next base: position 249,695 of record NZ_JACCFG010000003.1, read on the forward strand.
GCCGTGCTTGCCCGCGGAGAAGACTTCCTTGATCTCGGCGCGGCCGACGACGGTTTCGAAGGCTTCCGGACCAAGCTGGCCGGCCATGCCCGCGCGAATCTCGTCGGTCAGGTCGTAGATCACGTCATAATATTTGAACGCGACCTTGTTGCGCTCGGCGATCTCGCGCGCCTTGGCGTTCGGACGGACGTTGAAGCCGATGATCGGCGCACCGGCGGCCCCTGCGAGCGTCACGTCGCTCTCGGTGATGCCGCCAACACCCGCATGGAGCACGCGCGCCTTGATGTCGTCGGTGCTGATCTTGTTGATCGCCGCGACGATCGCCTCGACCGTGCCCTGGGTATCCGCCTTGACGACCAGCGGATATTCCATCGCCTGCTTTTCCTTGAGCGCCGAGAACATGCTCTCGAGGCTGGCCGGTGCATTGGTCGTGCGCTTCTGGAGCGCGACGCCCGAGCGATACTCGGCGACTTCGCGCGCACGCGCCTCGTTCTCGACGACCTGGAGCGGATCGCCCGCCATCGGCACGCCGGAGAGACCGAGGATCTCGACCGGAACGGCCGGGCCGGCTTCCTTGACCTGCTGGCCCTTGTCATTGACCAGCGCGCGGACCTTGCCGCTCTCGGCGCCGACGACGAACACGTCGCCGACCTTGAGCGTGCCGCGGTTGACCAGGACGGTCGCGACCGGGCCGCGGCCCTTGTCGAGCTTCGCCTCGATCACGGTGCCTTCGGCCTCGCGGTCCGGATTGGCCTTGAGGTCGAGCAGTTCGGCCTGGATCTGGATCTTGGCGATCAGGTCATCGAGGCCGATCTTCTTGAGCGCGGAGACTTCGACGTCCTGGGTGTCGCCACCCATTTCCTCGACCACCACTTCATGCTCGAGCAGACGCTCGCGCACGCGCTGCGGGTTGGCGCTGTCGAGGTCGACCTTGTTGATCGCCACGATCATCGGCACGCCGGCCGCCTTGGTGTGATTGATCGCCTCGATCGTCTGCGGCATCAGGCCGTCATTCGCAGCCACGACGAGCACGACGATGTCGGTGATGTCGGCACCGCGGGCGCGCATCTGGGTGAATGCCTCATGGCCCGGCGTGTCGAGGAAGGTGATCTTCGACTTGTCCTTCAGCGTGACCTGATAGGCGCCGATATGCTGGGTGATGCCGCCGGCCTCGCCCTTCACCACATCGGTGCCGCGCAGGGCATCGAGCAGCGAGGTCTTGCCGTGGTCGACGTGACCCATGATCGTCACCACCGGCGCGCGCGGCTGCAGCGTCTCGACGGCGTCGGCATCGGCCTCGACCAGATCGACGTCGCTCTCGCTGACGCGCTGCAGGTTATGGCCGAATTCGGTGACCAGCAGCTCGGCAGTGTCCTGGTCGATCGTCTGGGTGATCGTGACCGGCATGCCCATCTTGAACAGCGCCTTCACCAGGTCGCTGCCCTTTTCGGCCATACGATTGGCGAGCTCCTGCACCGTGATCGCCTCGGGGACGACAACGTCGCGGACCTGCTTCTCGCGGATCTGCGAGCCGCCGCCATAGCTACGGCGATGCTCCTTCTCCCGCGCGCGCTTCAGCGCGGCGAGCGAACGTGCACGCGCACCATCTTCGCCGCCCAGGGCGCGATTGACGGTGAGCTTGCCCGACTGGCGGCGATCGTCGCCCTTGCGGTCACGCTGCTGCGGACGCGCGGGCTCGGGGCCACGGCGCACCGGCGCACCGCCCGTCGGGGCGGGACGCGCAGCCGCGCCACCACCCGCCGGACGCGGGGCGGCCGAAGCGGGCGCGGACGAGGCCGCTTCCTGCTGCGGGGCCTGCGGCTCGGGCTTGGGCTGCGGCTTGGGGATTTCGGGGCGCTGCACCGGGGTGAACAGGCGCGGCGCGGGACGGCTCGGATCGAGCCCGAACGGGACCGGCGCCGGCGGCGGGGCCGGAGTCGGTGCGGGCTTGGGAGCCGGAGCCGGCGCAGGCGCCGCGGCAACGGGCGCTGCCGCTTCGACGGGCTTCTCGACCGTCTCGGCCTTGGGCTCGGGGGCCGGCGGCGCCTTGGCGGCTTCCGCCTCGGCACGTGCCTTTTCCTCGGCGCGGCGCGCTTCGGCCTCTACGGCCTCGGCGCGCTCACGCTCCTCGCGGCGGCGCGATTCCTCGTTCGCCTGCATGCGCTGCTCTTCGGCTTCGCGCAGCAAACGGGTCTGGCGCTCCTGCGCGGTCTCGTTCGAGACCGGCGGACGCGGCGCCGGGGCCGGCGCGGGCGCCGGCGCAGCTACGGGTGCGGGCGCGGCGACGGGCTCGGGAGCCTGTGCCTCTTCCTGCGGAGTGCCGTGCGGACCGAGGACCCGGCGGCGCTTCACTTCCACCACCACGGTGTTCGAGCGGCCATGGCTGAAGCTCTGCTTCACCTTGCCCGTCTCGACAGTGCGCTTCAGCCCCAGCGGCGCGCGCATGCCCAGTTTCGGCTTATCGTTATCGGTGTCGCTCATGCGGCTGCCTAAAGTCCTTCAGTCTGTCGTTCGTCTACGGACGCTTCCGACGGAAGCGCCGATGCGCCTTGCGAAGCGGTTTCGCAAGGGCGAGGGGTGGAATCGGGTCCGATAAAGTGCAGCCACCGATCGAGCGCTTCGCTCGTCCGGGCCGCTGCTTTGGCGTCGGTCAGGCCGGCATGTACCACATTTTCGCGGCCCAGCGCCAAGGACAATATGGTGCGCGGGATGGGCAATGTTAAGCCCTGAAGCCCGCTGCCTTCCTGATCGCGCCCGACGCGCCAGGCCTGGGCGAGCTTGCGCGCCCCGTCCTCGCCCGCGTCGCTCGCATGGAGCAGCAAGTGGAGCCGGCCGCTGCGGGCCGCCTCCTGGATACGGTCGCCGCCGATCGCGACATTGCCCGCCTTGAACTCGAGGCCGAGCCGATCGAGCACATTGCGCTGCAACTGCTCGGCGATCCGCGCACCCAGATCCTCGGGGATGCGGATGTCGGTGGTCTTGAAGGCCCGCGACAGCGCGCCCTTCAATTTCTTGCCGCTGGCTTCCAGCTCGGCGCGAGTCACGCCGATCCAGGCGCCGCGGCCCGGCGCCTTGGCGCGGACATCGGGCCACACTTCGCCGTCGGGCGAGAGCGCGAGCCGGATCAGCCCGTCGCGCGGGGCCTCTTCGCGGCTGAGCACGCAAGTGCGGACGGGATCGCTCATGCGCGCCCCTCCCGCCCCGCGCTGCCGCGCGAGTGCCGAAAACCGGTAGTTAGCCGCGCCGTGTCATTGTGAGGAATCCGCATGCGCGTCTCCCTGCACCGGCGCGTTGCGGTCAGCGATCAGTTGCCCCCCCGCGCCGTAATTCTCCAAGCTGAGCTCGGTGATGTTGACCTGCACGGCACCCGCCGGCTTGCCCAGACGCGCGACCATCGAGGCCGTGACATCAGCGACGATGCCGGCCTTCTGCTCGCGGGTGGCCGGGCCGGCCAGACGGATGTCGATGAATGGCATCAGGCGTCGCCCTCCGCCGGCGCAGCAGCTGCCGCGTCGTCATCGGTGAACCAGTGCGCGCGGGCGGCCATGATGATCTCATTGCCCTGCTCGTCGCTGAGGCCGTACTCGGCGAGAATCCCGCCCTTGTCCTGCTCGCGCTTCGGCGCGTCCTCATTGCGGCGACGCGGCTCGGCGCGCTTCTTCTGCACCAGCTCGTCGGTCGCCAGGTCGGCGAGATCGTCGAGCGTCTTGATGCCCGCCTTGCCGAGCGTGACCAGCATCGCTTCGGTCATGTAAGGCATGGTGGCGAGGTCGTCCTCGACACCGAGGCTGCGGCGCAGCTGGCGATTGGCTTCCTCGCGGCGCTCCAGCGCTTCGCTGGCGCGGCTCTGCAGCTCCTGGCCGAGCTCCTCGTCGAACCCTTCGATCGACGCGATCTCGTCCAGCTCGACATAGGCGACTTCTTCGAGGCTGCTGAAGCCTTCGGCGACCAGCAACTGGGCCAGCGTCTCGTCAACGTCGAGCTCGTTCTGGAACAGCTCGCTGTTCGCGACGAACTCGGCCTGGCGCTTCTCGCTGGCGTCGGTCTCGGTGAGGATATCGATCGCCTTGGCGGTCAGCTGCGACGCCAGGCGCACATTCTGGCCGCGGCGGCCGATGGCGAGGCTGAGCTGATCGTCGGGAACGACGACTTCGATGCGGTCCTCTTCCTCGTCGATCACGACGCGGCTGACATTGGCCGGCTGCAGCGCGTTGACGACGAAGGTCGCGGTGTCGGGCGACCAGGGGATGATGTCGATCTTCTCGCCCTGCATCTCCTGCACGACGGCCTGGACGCGCGAACCCTTCATGCCGACGCAGGCGCCGACCGGATCGATCGAGCTGTCATGCGAGATGACGCCGATCTTGGCGCGCGAGCCCGGATCGCGGGCAGCGGCCTTGATCTCGATGATGCCGTCGTAGATTTCGGGCACTTCCTGCGCGAACAGCTTCTTCATGAACTCGGGATGCGCGCGGCTCAGGAAGATCTGCGGCCCGCGGTTCTCGCGGCGGACGTTGAGGATGATCGAGCGGACGCGATCGCCGACGCGAACGACTTCGCGCGGGATCTGCTGATCGCGGCGGATCACGCCTTCGGCGCGGCCCAGGTCAACGACCACATGGCCGAACTCGACACGCTTCACCACGCCGGTGATGATCTCGTTCTGGCGATCCTTGAACTCTTCGAACTGGCGCTCGCGCTCGGCGTCGCGGACCTTCTGGAAGATGATCTGCTTCGACGCCTGGGCCTGGATGCGGCCGAATTCGATCGGGGGCAGCGGATCGACGATATAGTCGCCGATCACGGCGCCCTTCTGCAGCTTCTGCGCCTGGGCGACATCGACCTGCTTGAAATAGTCATCGACCGCCTCGACCACTTCGACGACACGCCACAGGCGCAGATCGCCCGACTGCGGGTCGAGCTTGGCGCGGATGTCGTTCTCGATGCCGTAGCGGTTCTTCGCGGCACGCTGGATCGCGTCTTCCATCGCCTCGATGACGATGGCCTTGTCGATCAGCTTTTCCTTCGCGACCGAATCGGCGATGGCAAGCAGCTCGGCCTTGTTGGCGGAAATGGCGGTGGCCATCAGTTTTCTTCCTCTGCTTCGTATTCTTCGGCGCCCTCTGCGGAGAGCGGCACGGTTGCGGCAATGAGCTTGTCGGTCATCAGCAGCTTGGCGTCGGCGATGGCGCCGAACGGTACACTGACGGCCTTGTACTTGCGGACATCGATCGAAATCATGTCACCTTCGGCGCCGATCAGGTCGCCGGTGAGCTGCTTGCGCCCGTCCTCGAGCGGCTCGACCAGGTTGAGGCGCGCCTCATGGCCCTTCCAGTCCTCGTAATCCTGCGCGCGGGTCAGCGGCCGGTCGATGCCGGGCGAGCTGACCTCGAGACGATAGGCATAGTCGAACGGGTCCTTGCCCGCCTCTTCCAGCTTGTCGAACACATCGGAGATGCGGCGCGACAGGTCGGCGCAATCGTCGATGGTCAGCTGGCGGGTGTCGGGGCGCTCGGCCATCACCTGCAGCGTCGGATCGCTGGTGCCGCCGAACATCTTGACGCGCACCAGCGCGAGCCCGAGCGCTGCGGCTTCGGGTTCGATCAGCTTGGTGATGTCGGCAATATTCGCCACGCGGCACTCCGGGATTGGTCAAGCAGCTTCAGCGCCGGAGCCCTGCGGGCCCCGACCTCGGCATGTTTGACGATGTCGAGAAAGCACGTGCGATATACGCACTTGGCCGGGCGGCGGCAAGTCCCATCGGAAGCGGACCTTTTCCGCTCCCCGCCCCTTCCAATGTAGGATTTCGCGTGAGAGCGTGTGCGCGCTCTTTCTCATCGGGAATATGTTCGTACCGTGACGCCCTGCCGCTCCCCCGCGAAAACCGGGTCGGCGGGCCAGAGCGATTCGGATAAAAGCGGTTTACTCGGAACGGGAAATCGACGCGCCGGGCGGCGGCGCGTTTCGCCTCTCCTTACGTGTCGAGACTTTCGTGACTTTTCATACCCTTTTCGGGTAAATCCGCATCAGCTCGGATTATGCGCGTCGAGGAACCTGCCGACTCGCGCCAGGAAATCCGCTTCATTGGCCGGATCGCGCATCGTGTGATCCTCGCCCGCATATTCGACGAACTCGTGCGGCTTGCCCGCCCGGCTCAGCGCATCGTGCAGCCGCTCGGACTGATCGACGGGTACCGTCTGGTCCGCGGTGCCGTGCGCGATCAGGATCGGCATGGTCATTCCCGCCGCATAGGTGACCGGCGACAGCGCCTCGAGCGAGGCCGCCTTGCCCTGGATGCGGTGGCGCCAGGCGCGAAAGGCACGCTCGGCAAAGGTTTTGTGGTCGAAATCGAGCTGGGCGCGGACATCGGAGATGCCGGCATAGCTGATCGCACAGCGATAGGCCGGATTGTCGCGCGCCGCCGCCCACATCGCCGCATAGCCGCCGTACGAGGCACCCATGATGCAGACGCGCTTGGCATCGATCGTCCCGCGCTTCGCCAGCCAGGCAACGCCGTCATCGACATCGTCCTGCATGCCGCGACCCCATTCACCGTCGCCGCGCGCGATCATCGCGCGGCCGAAGCCGGTCGAGCCGCGATAATTGGGCTGGAGCACCGCATAGCCCTTGCCCGCCAGATACTGGACCCAGGGATCATAGTCCCAGCTGTCGCGCGCAAACGGGCCGCCATGCGGCATCACGATCAGCGGCAGATCGTGTGCGTCGCGCCCGGCGGGCAGCGTCAGATAGCCATCGATCTTAAGGCCATCGCGCGCCGCATAGCTGATCGTGGTGACCGCCGAGAGCGACTTGCCGTCCAGCGCGGGGTTGATCGCGGCGAATCGGTGGGCCTGGCCGTTCTCGACCAGATAATAGGTGCCGGGATCGCTCGCATTGGCGCTGTAGACCAGCAATCGGCTCTGGTCGTCGCTCGCCGAGATCACCCGGTTGGTCCGCCCGGGCAGCGCCGCGTCGAGCATCGCCTGGCGGGCGCGCATCGCGGGATCGAACCACAGCATCCGGTCGCGGTCGTCGGTATAGGCAACGCCGGCGGGCTTGCCGTCCGGGCCCAGCTCGAAGCCGTCGAGATCGGCCTTGTCGTTCTGATAGACCAGCGCGCCCAGGCGGCCCTTGCGGAAGTCATAGCCGTAGAGCGCGATTCGGCCCGAGGGCGCCTCGGCCAGCGCATAGCCCTGGTCGCTGCCCTGGACGGGGGCGAACTGGACCGAGTCGGGATCGGTATCGGCGGCGCCGTTGCTCGCCTTGGCGAACCGGTCGCCTTCGCCGCGGCGATAGACCAGCCAGGACTTGTCGTCCTTCTCGCCCATGCCGGCACGAACGACGCCGGCGCCGTCGACCACCCAGTCGCGGACATGCGGCTGCGCGGCGACGATCTGGCTGAAGCTGCCGGTGGCAAGGTCGACCCGCCAGATCGCCGGGGTGTCGTGACGGCGGTCGCGCGACTTGAGGAGCAGGAAGCCGGCCTTGCGGTCGATATGGACAAGCTCGTCGCCCGCCCCTGGCGCGCGTGCCGCGCCAAGCTGCGCGATATGGCCATTGGCGGGCGTGATCTCGACCAGCCGGGTGCGCGGCTGCTCGCCCTCGCGGATCAGGCTGGCGAGGAGACGGCCCGGCGCGAGCCAGAGATACCATTCGGCGCGCTCACCCGCCGGCAGCGCGACGGCACGGCCGCCGAGATCGGGACGCAGCGGATCGAACAGTGCCAGCGGTCCCTCCGGTCCGATCCGCGCCGCGATCGCAGCGCCGTCAGGCGAGAGTTCGGGCTCCTCGATCGCCGGGGCGGCGAGCAGGTCGGCAACGCTTGCCGGCGCACGGTCGGGATCCGCCCGGACCGGCGCCGAAGCCGCGAGAATAGCTGCCAGCGCGGCAGCACTTACCCAGTGAAGACCAGCCACAATAACCCCACCCGATTCCCGAGGGCGAGGATGAAGCGAGAAAGGAAGTTGCGCAATACCGTAGATTTGCGCAACTTATTGAAACGCCAGCGTTACGATCCCCTGGGCTTGCCGTCCGCCGGATTGTTCTTGTCGAGGAACGCGCCGACCCGGTTGAGAAAGTCGGTGGCGTGCGCCGGATCGCTGAAGCCGTGCGCTTCGTCCTTGTAGAGCACGAACTCATGCGGCCGCTTCAGCTTGACCAGCGCATCGTGCAGCTTTTGCGACTGCGAGACGGGCACGGTGCGGTCCTTGGTGCCATGGGCGATCAGGATCGGCACGGTCATCCGCTCGGCCATCTTGAGCGGCGAGATCGTGTCGAGCTCGAAATCCTTGTCGCCGCGCACCTTGTCGCGCCAGTTGCGGTAATAGCGGCTCGCGGCGAACGACTTGCGGTCATAGCGCAGCTGCGCCGACACGTCGGACAGGCCGGCAAAGCTGATCGCGCAGCGATAGATCTCCGGATTGCGCACCGCCGCGAGCATCGCGGCATAGCCGCCGTACGAGGCGCCCATGATGCAGACGCGCTTCGCATCGACCGTGCCGCGGGTGGCCAGCCATTTCACGCCGTCGTCGACATCGTCCTGCATGCCGCGCCCGAACTGGCCGATACCCTTGTCGACGAACGCCTTTCCGAAGCCGGTCGAGCCGCGATAATTGGGCTGGAGCACCGCATAGCCCCGGGATGCCAGATACTGGACCCAGGCATCATAGCCCCAGCTGTCGCGGACGAACGGACCGCCATGCGGCATCACCACCAGCGGCAGGTTCTTGTCGCCGCGGCCCGGCGGCAAGGTGAGGTAGCCGCGGATCTCGAGCCCGTCGCGCGCCTTGTAGCGGACCGGCTCCATCGGGGCGAGGCGCTTGCCGCCAAGCTTCTGGTAGAGCGCAGCGAAAGGCGACATGTTGTTGGTCTTGCGATCGTAGAAATAGACCGTGCCGGGATCATCGGCCGAGGCGCTGAGGATCAGCAGGCGCATATTATCGGCACTGCGCGAAATCACGCGGTTGGCATGGCCGGGCAGCGCCCGGTCGAGCCGGGCCTGGAGCTTCTTCAGCTCGGGATCGAACCACTCGATCTCGGGCTTGTCGTTGGTGAAATAGACCGCGCTCAGATGCCCGTCCTTGCCCACATCGAAATCGTCGATGTCGACTTCGGGATTCTCATAGACCTGTTCGCCGATCGCGTCGGCGCGGAAGTCATATTTGTAGAGGCCGAAGCGCCCGCTCTTGCCCGCCGCCATGGCATAGCCGGTGTCGCTGCCGCCGATCGGCAGGAACTTGTCGACGCCGACATCGTCCTCGTCATATTCGCGGCGCTTGGTCCGGGTGAATTCCTGGTCGGCGCGCTCGCGGTAGACCACCCACCATTTCTTGCCTTCGCCCGCTATCCCGGTCCGCACCACGCCCTTGTCGTCGGCGTACCAGCTCCACACGCCGTCCTGCGCCTTGACGACCTTCTCGGACTTCAGCGTGGCGAGGTCGATCCGGTAGACCGCGGGCAAATCGAAGATGCTGGGCTGGGTGCTGAGCAGCAGGAAGGCGCCGGCAGGATCGACATAGAGCACGTCGTCGCCGACCAGCCCTTGCGACTTCAGTCCGATATAGGCCGCCACGCCGCTATGCACGTCGATGGTGATCAGCCGGGTGATCGGCACTTCGATGTCATAGATCTTCGAGGTGCCGAGCAGGCTGACCAGCACCTTGTCCGACCCTGCCCAGCGCACCCATTGCACGCTGAAGTCGCCGGGGATCGGGATTGTCCGGGTGCTGTTGGCCTTGGTCGGATCGAGGTCGACCAGCGCCACCACATCCTTGTCGCCGCGCTTCGCTTCGGCGGCCACCATTGCGCCGTCGGGCGACAGGATCGGATCCTTGAGCATCGGACGCTCACCGAAATCCGCCGCGCTCGGCACGGGCGGATCATTGTCCGCCGCGGTCGCGACACCTGCCAGTGCGACGGCGCAGGCAAGCGCCATCGTCCGAAAAACCTTGTACCCCACTGTCTTGCCCCCTTCTTCTTGCAGCATCCATCACTTGGCAGGCGGCCCGGTTGCAAGCAGAATTGACACCAGGTTGATGGAAGCGGAGCCACGGCAGGGTCCGCGCGTTCCGCCACGAACTGGAAGAGAGGATTCCGATGCGATCGCATTTCCGCATGGCGCTGCCCGCGCTCGCACTGCTCGCGGCCTGCAATAGCAGCGGCGTTTCCGCCCAGCAGAGCGCCACCCCCGCCGCGACCGGCGACATGCCCTTCAACATGACCCAGGTCGCCGATTTCGACACGCCCTGGGCGATGGCCTTCCTGCCCGATGGCCGCATGCTGGTGACCGAGAAAGCGGGGAAGATCCTGCTCGTCTCGGCGGACGGCGCGCGGCAGCAGACCATCGCCACTGTCGACGTGGCCTTCCAGGGCCAGGGCGGATTGCTCGACGTGATCCCCGCGCCCGACTTCGCGAAGAGCCATCTGGTCTATTACACCTATGCCGAACCGCGCCCCGAAGGCTCGAGCCTGGCGATGGCGCGCGCGACCTTCGTCGATGGCGCAACGCCGGCGCTCACCAATCTGCAGGTGCTGTGGCGCGCGGGCGCGGACGGCAAGGGCGGCCAGTTCGGCGCGATCATCGCCTTCGCGCCCGACGGCAAGTCGCTGTTCCTCACCTCGGGCGAGCGCCAGCGCTTCACGCCCGCGCAGGACCCCAACCAGGCGCTGGGCAAGATCCTGCACCTCACGCTCGACGGCAAGCCGGCCCCCGGCAATCCCTGGGCGGGCAAGACCGGCACGGCGACCGTGACGGTTACCGATCCTCCCAAGAACACCGAGATCGCCAAGACCGCACCGACGCGTGTCCAGCAGGTCGAGGGTACCAACCTGGTCCCCGCCGAGACCTGGACCCTCGGCCATCGCAATCCCTATGGCCTGGTGTTCGACACTGCCGGGCGGCTTTGGGAAAACGAGATGGGCCCCAAGGGGGGCGACGAGATCAACCTGATCCGCAAGGGCCAGAATTACGGCTGGCCCAACGCGTCCAACGGCGACAATTATGACGGCACCCCGATCCCCGATCACAAGGCCGGCGACGGCTATGCGGCGCCCGCAGTCTTCTGGAACCCGTCGATCTCGCCGGGCGGGATGATCTATTATTCGGGGAAGCTGTTCCCGGCCTGGAAGGGCTCGCTGCTGGTCGGCGCGCTTTCGGGGCGCGGGCTGATCCGGGTGGCGCTGGACGGTGACAAGGCGAACAAGGCCGAGCAGTGGGACCTGAACATGCGCGTCCGCGACGTCGTCCAGGGGCCGGACGGCGCGGTGTGGCTGCTCGAGGATGCCGGCAAGACGAACGGGCGACTGTTCAAGCTCACCCCGAAGCGCTGATCAGCGCACGATCAGATAGTTGATCCGCGCCGCGGCGATCGGCCGGTCGGGCTCATCCTGCCAGGCGATCGCCTCGACATTGGCGACGCGCGTGCCGAGCCTTGTGACGGTGCCGCGCGCCCGCGTCGGCTTGTCGCGCCCGCCGCGCATGTAATCCACGGTGATGTTGATCGGCTTGATCTGCGCGTCCTCGGCACCGAGCGCCTGCTTGAGCGCGCCCACCGCCGCCATCTCGAGCAGCCCGCCGATCGCGCCGCCATGCAGGAAGCCGGGGCGCCCGAGCACATCGTCGCCGAACGGCATCACGAACACCGGCGCCTCATCGCCCGGCTCGAGCGTGAGGCCCAGCAGCTCCGCATAAGGGGGCAGGATCATCGATAGCCCTCGATCGCCATGAAGGTGCCCGCGACATGGGCCAGCGGATTCTCAGGATCGCCGTCATGCGCCTGGCCGCGCACGAACGCGATCGAGCGCGTCAGTCGATAGCATTCGCCGCGCCCGATCACGGTGCGGCCGGGCGTGGCCGGGCGCAGATAGTCGATACGCAGGTCGAGCGTCGCCTGGTGCACAAAGGCTCCGGCCTTGAGCCAGACCGAAGTGGCGGTCGCCATGTCCATCAGCGCCAGGATCGGCCCGGAAGCGAGCACGCCCGATGCCGGATCGCCGATCATGTCCGTGTGGTAGGGCAGCTCGAGTTCGGCCCAGTCGGCCCCGTGGGCGCGGTAGCCCACGCCCAGCCGGCTGCCATGGCTGGCATAGCGCAGCGAGAAGAAGCGCCGGACATCGAAGCCGGAAGGGGCGGTTTCGCTCATCCGCCCGGCCCTAGCGCGACGGCGGAAAGCACGCAAATGGCGGCAATTACATCGTTGTAACATGCACCGCCGCGCGCCTCGGGCTTAGCCTTCCCCATCGAAACGCCGTTGCGAGGGGGGAAGCATGGGACTGATCGGAATCGAGCTGAGCGGGATCGTCGAGCTGGGCACCAGCGTGGCGACGCATGGCGCGCTGCAGACTGCTTTGGTGAGCGCCGATGACCTGTTCGAGCTGGTCGTCGGCATTGCCATCCTGATCTACGAGATCGCGCCTGACTTCGCCGGATGAACGCCGTGGATGGCGCGACGCGCGCGGCGATCCTAACGGCGCGGACGAAGGCGCGCGAAACGATCCGGGCGTGGCGCGGTGGCGCTGCCTATCGTGGATTGGAGACGGCCTTCGCGGATTGTCCGGCGGACGACCCGGCCCCCGCAATGGCGCGTGCGGCACGGCTGCTCGGCAATGACGACTGGGCCGGCACACTGCTCGATCCGCTGCTGAGGGCGCTTTCCGCCGATCCGCTGTTCGAGCCGCCGCTCAAGGTGACTCGCGATGCGATGCGGATCGGCGCGGTGCTGTTCGACTGCCCCGCCATCTCGATCACTGCCTGCCGCACCAGCGCCGCGGTGATGCGGCGCTTGCACGTACCGGCGAGCATCACCTTTTCCGGCCGGCTGGCGGTAACACGCTATGTGCGCGCCGGCGGCGCTGTGCTGCGGCGCTGGCAAACCGACCCCGCCGGCCCCGATTTCCGTTCGGATGGCGCGCCGCCCTGCCGCGAGACACCCGCGCTGCGCCTCGCCGATGGCGATGTCCATGCGACCGACGGGCACCGCGAGGCGCAGCTGCTTGGCGAGGCCGCGTGCGATGTCGTCACGTTGGTCGCCACGATCCGCGCAGGTGCGGCGCCGCTGATGCGCGAGCATGCGATCGACGATGGCCGGCTGCTCCGTGTGGCGAGCGGCGACGAGCGCGCCTCGCGCACCGAGATGCTGCTCGCCTTTCTCCGCGTCGCTGGCCGCGCCGATACGAGCGAGCGCTTCGAGGAAGCGACGCGCGACCCCATCTTCTACCTGCGCTGGGCGGCGATGCGCGAGTGGCTCGGGCTCGATGCCCGCACCGCGCTGCCGCGGCTCGAAGCGATGGCAGCGGAGGACCCGCATAGCGAGATCCGCGACGCGGCGACATGCACGCTGGCGGCGGTGCGACCCCGGCTGGAGGCGGCATGCCCCGCCTGATCGATCCCGGCCAGGGCGCGGCGATCGGGCTGGACGAACTGATCGACGCACTCGAGGCCAACCCGCTCGACGTGCGCGACGAAGATGCGTTCGCGAGCTGGGGGCCGTTGCTTGCAAGGTTGGGGCGCAACCCGGATTTCCTCGCCGATCTCGCGATCGAGGAGCTCAAGACGCGCTGTGCCGGACAGGCGCGCACCAATGGCTATGGCGCTCAGGTCTTCCTGCTGCGCCCGCCCAATGGCCGCTATGTGCTGCGCGCCAATTTCTGGCCGGCACGCGACGATTCGGTGACTCGCGCCAGCGGCCCGGCGGCATTCTTCTACGACCTGCCGCACGACCATAATTTCCCCTTCCTCACCTATGGCTATCTCGGGCCGGGCTATTGGAGCGACTATTACGAATATGACGTCGCGCCGCTGGCCGGCCTGCCCGGCGAGACGGCCGGCCTGCGCTTCACCGAGCGTTCCCGGCTCGAGCCCGGCCGGCTGATGCTCTACCGGATGCGCAAGGACGTGCACGTCCAGCTGCCGCCGGACAGCCTGTCGGTTTCGCTCAACATCCTCGGTTCCGATCCGGCGCAACCTTGGCTCGATCAGTATCGATTCGACATGGAGCGCGGCACGATCGCGGAAGGGCTGACCCTCACCGCCGCCGAGGCGCTGGTCGCGGTCGCGGTGCATATCGGCAACGGGCTCGACCTCGCCGAGCGTTTCGCGCGGCATCACCCCTGCGCGCGGATGCGAGTGACTGCGCTCGATGCGCTTGCCTCGGCCCTGCCGCACGAGGCGCCCGCGCTGTTCGCACGGGCGGCGGGCGATCCCGATCGCTTCGTCGCCGGACATGCGCGGGCACGACTGTCTCCGTAACGGACACGGTTCCCGCCGAAACGGAGCAATCGTCTCTACGCTTTCCCCTGTGACTGTTCTCGTCGCCTGTACGCTTGATACCCCCGAGCTTGCCGCGGCGGCGGCCGTGCGCGGCCTGGGCCTGGCGCCCTTCGCGCCGGGCGTGGACGCAGCGGCAGCCTTGCTGACCGGCGGGGGCGAGAGCGTTGCGCGAATCCGCGCGCAGGGCTGGCATGGGCCGCTGCTGCTCGTGCTGCCCGAGGGCGGCTGCGTGGCGCAGGCGCTCGATGCCGGGGCGGACGACGCCATGCTCGCCGCGACCCTGCCCGACGAGATCGCCGCGCGCCTCGCCGCCCGGGTGCGCCAGCGGCCCGAGATCGTGCTCGGCGAGCTACGCATCGACCCTGTCGAACGCCGGGTGACCCGCGCCGGCCAGGCGATCGCCCTCCTGCCGCGCGAATATGCGCTGCTCCTCCACCTGATCCGCCAGGGCGAGCGGCCGGCGGGGCGCAGCGAGCTGCTCGCCGCGGTCTGGGGCCTTCGCTTCGATCCGGGCACCAATGTCGTCGAGGTCCATGTCTCGCGGCTGCGCGCCAAGCTCGACCGCGGCTTCGCCGTGCCGATGCTACGCACCGACAAGGGGCGTGGCTACCGGCTGTGCGCGGCGTGATCCCGCGCTATCAAGGCGCTCGACTTGAGGAGAATAGCCATGGAAGCGCGCGTCAGCATCGAGGTCAGCCAGGGCATTGCCGACGTGCGGCTGGCGCGGCCGGACAAGATGAACGCGCTCGATCCGGCGATGTTCGCCGGGATCGTCGATGCGATCGCCCGGCTGGAGCAGGAGCCGGGGCTGCGCGCGGTGGTGCTTTCGGGCGAGGGGCGCGGCTTTTGTGCGGGGCTCGACATGGCGAGCATGGCCTCCGCCGGCACGGGCACCGACCTGATGGCGCGGACCCGGGGGCTGGCCAATGATTTCCAGGCGGTCGCCTGGGGCTGGCGGACGCTGCCGGTGCCGGTGATCGCCGCAGTGCACGGCGTGGCGTTCGGCGGCGGGCTGCAGATCGCAAGCGGTGCCGATGTGCGGATCGCGGCGCCGGGCACGCGGCTGTCGGTGATGGAGATGAAATGGGGCATCGTCCCCGACATGGCCGGCTATGCGCTGTGGCGCGGCAATGTCCGCGACGATGCGCTTCGCGAGCTGGCTTATACTGCCCGCGAATTCGACGCTGCGGAGGGCCAGGCGCTCGGCTTTATCACCCGCATCGCCGAGGATCCGCGCGCCGAAGCGATGGCGCTGGCCAAGGCGATTGCTGGGCGTAACCCGCATGCGGTCCGCGCCGCCAAGCGGCTGGCCAATCTCGAGGCCGATGCCGGCGAGACCTTGCTCGCCGAAAGCCGGGAGCAGGCGGCGCTGCTGCGCACGCCCAATCAGATCGAGGCGGTGATGGCCAATATGCAGAAGCGCCCGCCCGCCTTTACCGACTGACCTCGATCTCCACGCGGTCGGGGTAGAAGGCGAGATGGTCGCGGATCTGCCCGACCGCTTCATAGGGCGACTCATAGCTCCACACTGCGTTCTCGCCGCCCTCGACCGAGAAATAGGAGGCCTCGCCCTTGTACGGGCAATAGCTGGCATGCGCGCTGCGCGCGAGCAGCGCCATGTCGGCATCTTCGCGGGGGATGTAGAAGACCGGCGGATAGCTCGCCTCGCGCAATTCCAGCGCGCGGCGGGTATCGGCGATCACCTTGCCGCCGGCACGCACCACGACATGCGCGTCCGAGGGTGTGACCGTGATCGGATGATCGGGCCCGGGAATCAATATCTGCCTGCTCGCCATGCGCCACCTCCAGCGACCGATATGGGGTTGCGGCGGGCTATTGCAAACGCCATACCGCACCCTCGAAAAATGGAGAGGAACGCCGATATGCGGGAAGCAGTGATCGTCTCGACCGCACGTACCGGGATCGGCAAGGCGGGGCGCGGCTATTTCAACGACACCGAAGCGCCGGTACTCGCCGCGCATGTGATGAACGCCGCGGTCGAGCGCGCCGGCATCGACCCGGCGCGGATCGACGACGTGTTCTACGGCATGGGCAATCAATGGGGCACGCAAGGCGGCAACATGGCGCGGATGGCGCTGTTCGCCGCCGGACTGCCGCACAGCGTTCCCGCCTTCAGCCTCGACCGGAAATGCGGATCGGGGCTTACCGCCATCGCCCTCGCCGCCCGCTCGATCATGACCGACGAGATCGATGTCGCACTCGCAGGCGGCATGGAATCGATCAGCCTGACGATGCAGAATGCGCCGCGCTATGCGAACCGGTCGGTGACCGACAAGGTGCCCGCGGCGTACATCCCGATGATCGAGACCGCCGAGATCGTCGCCGAGCGCTACGGGATCAGCCGGGAAGCGCAGGACGCCTTTGCCGCGGCGAGCCAGCAGCGCGCCGCCGCCGGGCTCGCCAACGGCGCCTTTGCCGAGGAGATCGCACCGATCACCGTGACCAAGGCGCTGTTCGACAAGGAAGGCAACCGCACCGGCAGTGAGACCGTCACGGTCACCCAGGACGAAGGCATCCGCGCCGGCACCACTGCCGAGGTGCTCGGCACCCTCAAGGCGGTGTGGAAGGACGGCCAGTTCGTCAAGGAAGGCCGCAACGTCACCGCGGGCAATGCCAGCCAGCTCTCCGACGGCGCCGCCGCGCAGATCCTGATGGACCGCGAGACCGCCGAGGCCGAGGGCAAGGAGATCCTGGGCATCTACCGCGGCTTCCAGGTCGCCGGTTGCGAGCCCGAGGAGATGGGCATCGGCCCGGTCTTCGCGGTGCCCAAGCTGCTCAAGCGCGCCGGGCTCAAGGTCGAGGACATCGGCCTGTGGGAGATCAACGAGGCGTTCGCCAGCCAATGCCTCTATTGCCGCGACACGCTGGGCATCGATCCCGACAAGTTCAACGTCAATGGCGGCGCGATCGCCATCGGCCACCCGTTCGGGATGAGCGGGAGCCGGCTGGTCGGCCATGCACTGATCGAGGGACGCAAGCGCGGGGTGCGCTATGTCGTGGTCTCGATGTGCACCGCCGGCGGGATGGGCGCGGCGGGGCTGTTCGAGATAATCTGATCCTGTTTCGTCATCGCGGCGCAAGCCGGGACCCAGCGTCACAAGCCCGACGGCAGAGAAACCCTGGATCCCCGCCTGCGCGGGGATGACGGAGAAAGTCAGAGCCCCACCGCTGCCACCGCGCGCTTTTCGGCGGCAGCATGCAGGTCCCAGAAATTCTCGACACGCTCGCCGGCCAGACGCTTCTGCAGCACTTCGAGATGTGCGCCCCAGCCCCCGCCGAAGCTGCGGGCATCCGCCGCGCCGCGCAGGCGGTTGTGCGTCAGGACCAGCCGGGTGCGGTCCGGCGCAAAGGCGAACAGCTCGATGCTCACTTCGCCGGCATCGCCATTGTCCCAGGTGAAGGCGAGGAAATGCGGCGGCTCGATCCGGGTGATCTCCTCCGACCAAGCCTTGCCCTGGTTCTTCGCATAACGCTCGGGGTTGGGCACGTCGCCATCGGACAGATTCTGGTGGTTGAAGGTCATGCCGAGCTTGCCGCCGACGCAGGGCTCGGTCGGCCCGCCCATGAACCAGCGCGCGCGCAGCTCGGGGTCGATGAGGTACTGCCACACCGTCTCGATCGGCGCAGCGAGGTCGCGCTCGAAGCGGAGCATCTGCGGGGTGATCGTGTCGGCAACAAGCGTATCAGTCATCTTGCTTCTCCGTGATGCGGCCCAGGCTTTCGAGGATCATCGTCCAGCCCTTGCGGGTCTGGTCCTCATAAGCGGCCCAGGCGGGGTCCATTTCATGGGTGAGGGTGAGCGTGCAGCCATCGGGGCTGGCCGCAATGTCGATCGAGACGCGGGTCCATTCCCCCTCCTCCGCCGGATCGGCCGAGAAGAGGAAGGCAAGGCGGTGCGGCCGGTCGATCTGCTCGAACCGGATGCGGTGATGCGCATCGCCGGAAGCACGCCGCTCGACGATCAGCCCGCGCCCGCCGACCACCGGGTCGATCTCGCAGGTCAGCATCTCGCCGTCGGGGGTGGCGAAGAGGAAACGCGCGGCGTCCTTCGGATCGAGCCAGGCATCGAACACGCGCTCGGGCGGCGCGGCGAAGGTGCGGGTGACGGTGAGGACGACGACGCTCATGCCAGATTGACCTGCCACGAGATGCCGAACCTGTCCGAGCACCAGCCGAAGCGGCTGCTCCAGCCATAATTGTCGGGCGGCATCAGCACCGCGCCGCCCTCCGACAGCGCTGCGAACAGCCGATCGAATTCGGCTTCGTCCGCGACATCGAGGAAGAAGGACCAGCTCGGGGTGAAATCGAAGCCGTGTCGGATGAAGCTGTCGTGGATCATCACCTTCTGCCCGGCGATCACCGCATGGCCGCGCAGGATCGTGCCCTCGGGGCCGGGACCTTCGGGGCCGAAAAGCTCCAGCTTCTCGATCCGGCTGCCGGGCATTGTCTCGACATAGAAATCGAGCGCGGCCTGGCCCTTGCCGCCCTGGAACATCAGGAAGGGCGTTGCTTCAGCCATGCGGCTTCTCCTGCTGGTCGGCGGCGATGATCGCTTCCAGCGCATCGAGGCGGACGGTCCAGAACTTCTCCCATTGCTTCAGCCATTGTTCGGCCTCGGCGAGGGGTGTGGGCTTCAAGGCGCACATATAGCTGCGTCCGACCTTGCGGCGGGCGACCAGGCCCGCGCCCTCGAGCACTTTCACATGCTTGGCGGCACCGGCGAAGGTCATCGCGAAGGGTTCGGCGAGATCGCCGATCGACTTCTCCCCCAATGCCAGATGGGCGAGCATCCCGCGCCGGGTGGGATCGGCAAGGGCGTGGAAGGTGGCGTCGAGTCGATATTCAACCATGTGGTTTAATATCTGCGCGACCGGCGGAATAGTCAACCGATCGGTTGAATAATTTTTGGCAGAATTGCGTGGGTCCGCTTGTGCGGATGTTGATTCCGTTGACTCGCTACGCGCAAACCACAGGTCGCGCTCACGCTCGGCGGCGGCACGGGCTTCGGGCGTGACAAGGGGTTTGACAGTGTCGGGCATGGGCCGACTCCATCAGACAAAATCCAACATTTAAAGCGTGTTGAGGCCCGAAACGGACCTATCTCTCCACCGGGCGCGGCGCCCGTGCCGCGCGCAGGCTGTCCCAGGCGTAGAGCGCGCAGCCAGCCCAGATCAGCGGGAAGGTGATCAGGTGGATCGGTCGCAGCGGCTCGCCCAGCGCCAATGCGACGAAGAATTGCAGCGTCGGCGCGATGTACTGGAGCAGCCCCATCATCGACAGCGGCAGCAGCCGCGCGGCGGCGGCGAACATCAGCAGCGGCGTGGCGGTGATCACGCCCGCAGCGAGCAGCAGCGCGTTCTGCCCGGCGGAGACGCCGAAGCCGCTGGTCCCGTGGCTGGCGGAATAGAGCAGCCAGGCGGCCGCGAACGGCACGAGCAGCATCGTCTCGACGGTGAGCCCGCCGAGCGAATCGATCGCCACCACCTTGCGGACCAGCCCGTAGAGCCCGAAGCTGAGCGCCAGCGACAGCGAGATCAGGATCGCGCCGCCGCCGATCACCGCCATCACCAGCACGCCCGCCCCGGCAATGGCAATCGCCACGCCCTGCCAGCGCCGCAGCCGCTCGCCGAGCACGAGCATGCCAAGCGCGACATTGACCAGCGGATTGATGAAATAGCCCAGACTCGCCTCGAGCACATGCCCGCTCTCGACCGACCAGATATAGAGGTACCAGTTGATAGCGATCAGCGCCGCGCTGGCGCAGAGCAGCAACAGAGTGCGCCCGCGCGCCGCCCGCCAGATGGCGCCCGCCCGGCCGAGCGCGACGACAAGCACGCCGAGGAACAGCACCGACCAGACCACGCGGTGCGACAGGATCTGCAGCGCCGGCACCTGCGCGAGGATGTGGAAATAGACCGGCAGCACGCCCCAGATCACATAGGATCCGATCGCGAGCGCGAGCCCCCGGTTTCCGGATGCGCGTGCGGCTGGGGTGGTGGTGCTGGTCATGCGGGCTCCTTGCGCGGGGCGTGCGCGACAAGCAAGCAAGCCCCGCTTTGGACCAGCAAAGCGATTGCGTGGAAACACTTCCCCGCTAGGCTGGCCGGGCAAGAGGGGGAATCATGTCTGAACATTGGGAAGAGGAAGGCCGGTACGGCCATCCGATCGTCGCGACCCTGGCCGGAGGCGCCGTGCTGGTGCTGGCCGCGCTGCTCGGTCCGCGCTTCGCATCGCCGCTGCCGCTGCCCGCGCTGCTGATCGGCGGCGCCGCGGCGGGGCTGGTGCTGTGGCTGATCGGCTTGCTGATCACCACGCGCCATTCGAACCTGGTCTGGAAGCTCGGCTCGCTGGTGCTGCTGATCGCCGCCGGCGCCGGCGCTGCGATGGTCGCGCACGGCCAGTTCCAGACCCGCTCGCGCGCCGATGCGAGCAGCTTCGCCGAGATCGAGCTGACCCCCGACGGTGCGGTGATGCTGCCCCAGGGCGTGGCCGGGCGCGGCCCGGTCTCCGCGCTCTATGCCGAGGCGGTGCAGGCCGAGGCGGCGGACAAGCGCGCCTTCACCGATGCGCTTGCCAAGTTCGGCGCGCCCGCGCTCAACAGCCCCTATCTGCTCCAGCAAAATCCCAAGCCGATCCAGGATTGCGCCGCACTCGACAATGTTCGCGCGCTGGCCGTGGCGCAGAGCGCCAAGCGGCTCGACCGCCGCGCGGCGCTGGCCCGGGCGATCGGCAGCGCCAGCCTGCCCGTCACGGCGAAGCAGGGCGTCGTCCAGATCGTCGGCGATGCGAAACTCGATCCGACGCTGGGCAACCAGCAGGCATTGCTCGACGCCACCGCCGAGCTCTGCAAACTGCTTGCGCGCAAGACCTGGGTGAACGCCAATGCCTATTTCGGCTTCCCGAACGGGGCCGATGGGGCGGCGTTCAAGGCGATCGGCCAGAAGCGCGTCGCGCTTTCCGCCGATGCCGATGCGATCGCCCGCGCCGAGAGCGCGCGGATCCTGGCCGGGCGCGAGCAGGTGCGCGATGCGCTGAGCCACTCGATCTACACGAAGGAGTAAAGCCCTCAGGCGGCGGGCCGTACCGGGTTCGCCGCCTGATCGCCGACCACGGTGTTCCACGGCAGCACTTCCCAGCGGGTGATCAGCCCGTTGGCGACATAGGGATCGGCAGCGGCAAAGGCGCGCGCGGCGGACTCGTTGGCGAAAAGCAGCAGCGCGCTTTCGGGCGGATCGCCGACCGCGCCGCCGAGCAGCAGATCGCCGGATTCAACGTTCGCCCAGGCGAGCTTCAGATGCACATCGCGAAAGGCGGCGCGACGCTCGAGATAGTCGGGTGCAGTGGTGTAGCGCAGGATCCAGTGCATCTCAGCCTCCGATGCGGAGCCACAAGGCAGTGGCGTCGTCCGATTTCTTGAAGCGCGGGAAGCGGGTGCAGGCTTCGTCCTCCTGCTCGATCGCGCGCAGCTCCTCGCCCACCGCCGCCAGCCCGCGGGCGCGGATCGCCTCGATCAGCGCGCTGTCGTCATAGGCGGCATAGCTGTCGATCAGCGCGGCATAGCCGTCGCTCATCAGCAGCACCTCGTCGCCGGGCGCGCAGGCGATGCGGGCGCTGTCGACCTGCGCCATATGCTCGGGATCGACGCTCAGCACGCGCATGCCCGGTCGGCCGCGGGTCGAGCGGAGATTGGCGAGGATCGGGGCGGAGCGCTTGGGGCTGCCGAGGCCATGCTCGGCGAGGCTGGCGGCGCGCTCGGCCTCAGAATTGCGGATTTCCTTTTGCGGGCCGAGGCGCGTGACCGTGCCCGCCGACCAGTGGAAGCCGACGCAATCGCCGAGCCAGCCGATCTCCAGGCCTTCGCCATCGAGACGGACGGCGAGCGACGAGGCGAGCGGATATTCCCAGCGGTCCTCGGGATCGCGGGTGCGGTCGCGCTCCCAGGCGGCGAGGATCTGCGCGGCGACGCCGGCATAGAGCGTGTCGATCGTCTCGGCAGTCGAAGCAGTGAAGGCTGCCTGGGCGATGCTCGCCAGCCAGGCCGCGCCGCCCTGCGCGCCGACCAGCCCGGGCGGGCCGAGATCGGTGGCGCCGTCGATCACCCAGGCATGGGCGCGGGCGCTGCCCGTGCGGTCGTCATTGGGAACGGAGAGCGCGCCGGCGAGGCTGATCGACTGGAGGAGATCGAAATGCATGGCCGCGAACCTAGCCCGGATTTGTGACGCTCCGCACCATGTAACGCGCATCGGGGCCATAACTTGAGAGCTTGGCTTTCAGCGCAGGGCTTTCGCGCGATTCGAAGCCCTGCGCCTGCCAGAAGGCGGCGGAGTCGTTGACCGAGACCAGCGCGATCGGGGCGTCGACGCGGTCGAACAGCAAGGCGAGCCCGGCCCGGGCATTGCCGCCGCCGCGCGCCTCGGGGAGCAGGGCGAGGTCGTGGAGATACCAGGCGTCACGCGCCTCGGGCAGGCCGCCGAGCAGCGTATCAAGCGGCGGGATCGCCTCCAGCGGCCAGGGATAGGCGATCAGATAGCCGGCCACCCCGCGCTCGCCTGCGAGGACGAAGCAGCTGTCGGGCGCGAGCGCCAGCCGCTCGGCGAAGCAGGCGCGGCCCTCGGGATGGTCGGGAAAGGCGATGGCGGCGACCGCGACGACACCGTCGAGATCGCCTTCGCGCATCGCCCGCCAGTGCATCAGTCGGCGAACAGCAGCACGGGCGTCTCGACCAGCTTCTTCACGGCCTGGACGAAGCTCGCCGCATCCCAGCCATCGACGACGCGGTGGTCGCAGCTGATCGACAGGTTCATCAGCTTGGCACGGACGATCTCGTCGCCGTGGAAAATGGGACGCTCGACGATCTTGTTCGGGCCGATGATCGCCACTTCCGGCCGGTTGATCACCGGCGTGGTGGCGATGCCGCCCAGGGGTCCGAGCGAAGTGACGGTGAGCGTCGAGCCGGACAGCTCCTCGCTCTTCGCCTTGCCGGTGCGCGCCGCCTCGGCGAGGCGGGTGATCTCGGCGGCGAGCTGCCAGACATTCTTGTCCTGCGCATCGCGGATCACCGGGACCATCAGGCCGGCGTCGGTCTGCGCCGCCATGCCGAGATGAACGCGGCCGTGGCGGGTGACCACGCCGGCCTCGTCATCATAGCGCGCGTTGATCATCGGGAAGTCGGGCAGCGCCCGGCAGATCGCGACGATCAGGAAGGGCAGCATCGTCAGCTTGGGGCGTGCCCCGCGATTGTCGTTGAGGTCGGCGCGCATCGCCTCGAGCGCCGTCACGTCGAGCTCGTCGACATAAGTGAAGTGCGGGATGGCGCGCTTCGAGGCGGCCATGTTCTCGGCGATGCGGCGGCGCATGCCGATGACCTTTACGGGCTCGTCCTCGCGGGCGCGGCTGGCGTGCGGGGCGTGATAGCCCTGGCCGCTGCCGTAGCGGAGATACGCATCGAGATCGGCGTGGCGGACATGGTTGCCGTCGGCCTTCACCGTGGCGAGGTCGATGCCGAGATCCTTGGCGCGGGCGCGGACCGCGGGGGAGGCGAGGACGTGCGCCTGCGCGACGGGCTCGGGAACCGGCGCAGGTGCGGGGGCCGGCGCGGGAGCAGGAGCCGGGGCAGGCGTCGGCGCGGGAGCGGCCTCGACCACTTCCTCGACACCCGGCGTTTCCGCCTCGACCTGCTCTTCGACCGGCGTCTCGACGACGGCATCCTCGCCCTCGACTTCGATCACCATCAGCGCCGAGCCGATCGCGACCTGGTCGCCGAC
Source organism: Sphingomonas sp. R-74633 (assembly GCF_013416555.1). Classification (GTDB taxonomy): domain Bacteria; phylum Pseudomonadota; class Alphaproteobacteria; order Sphingomonadales; family Sphingomonadaceae; genus Sphingomonas. The sequence continues at coordinate 273,746 of NZ_JACCFG010000003.1, forward strand.
TTCGCCGGCCAGTTCGACGACGATCCCGGTGACCGGCGATTCCATCTCGACGGTGGCCTTGTCGGTCATCATGTCGGCGACCTGCTGGTCCTCCGACACCTTGTCGCCGATCTTGACGTGCCAGGCGACGATCTCGGCCTCGGCAATGCCTTCGCCGATATCGGGAAGGCGGAAGGTGAAACGAGCCATCGCGGTCAGTCCTTCAGGATTTTCTTGAGCGCCGTGCCGATACGCACCGGGCCGGGGAAATAGGCCCATTCCAGGCTATGCGGATAGGGCGTGTCGAAGCCGGTGACGCGTTCGATCGGGGCTTCGAGATGATAGAAGCAGCGCTCCTGCACCTGCGCCGAAAGCTCGGCGCCGAAGCCCGAGGTCCGCGTCGCCTCATGGACGATCATGCAGCGGCCGGTCTTCTTCACCGAGGCCTCGATCGTCTCGATGTCGAGCGGGACGAGCGTGCGCAGATCGACGATCTCGGCATCGACGCCCATTTCCTCGACCGTGTTGGCCACCACGTGGACCATCGTGCCGTAGCAGAGGATCGTCACCGCCTCGCCCGGACGGACGACCGCGGCCTTGCCGAGTTCAACGCGGTAATGCCCCTCGGGCACCTGCGCGCCGGGATGATCGGCCCAGGTCTTGGCCGGGCGGTCATAATGGCCGTGGAACGGGCCGTTATAGATGCGCTTGGGCTCGAGGAAGAGGACCGGGTCATTGTCCTCGATCGCCGCGATCAGCAGCCCCTTGGCGTCATAGGGCGTCGAGGGGATCACCGTCTTCATGCCCGAGACATGGGTGAAAATGCCCTCGGGCGACTGCGAGTGCGTCTGCCCGCCGAAGATGCCGCCGCCATAGGGCGAGCGGATCGTGATCGGCGCAGTGAAGTCCGCCGCCGAGCGATAGCGCAGCCGCGCGGCTTCGGAGACGAGCTGGTCGAGCGCGGGATAGATATAGTCGGCGAACTGGATCTCGGGGACCGGGCGCAGGCCATAGGCGCCCATGCCGATCGCGACGCCCATGATGCCGATCTCGGTGATCGGCGTGTCGAAGGCGCGGCCCTTGCCATACTTCGCCTGGAGCCCCGCCGTCGCGCGGAACACGCCGCCGAAATAGCCGACATCCTCGCCCATCACGATCACATTGGGATCGCGCTCCATCATCACGTCCATGGCGGAATTGATCGCCTGGATCATGTTCATGTGGATGGTGTCGCTCACAGGCCAGCCGCCTTCTGCTCGTCGAGCATCTGCTGCTGCTGCTCCTTCAAATGCCAGGGAATCTCTTCGAACACGCCCTCGAACATCGATTCGAAGGGCTGGTGCATGCCGTGGCCGAGGATACCGTTCTTCTCGGCTTCCTTCTGCTCGCGCTTGACCAGTTCGGCGAGCTCAAGGTCCTGCGCGGCGTGGCGTTCCTCGTCCCATTCGCCGATCGCGATGAGGTGCTCCTTGAGGCGCCGGATCGGATCGCCGAGCGGCCAGGCATTGGGCTCGCCGGCCGAGCGGTACGCCGTCGGGTCATCGGACGTGGAGTGGCCCTCGGCGCGGTACGTGAAATGCTCGATCAGCGTCGGGCCCTGGTTGGTCCGCGCGCGCTCGGCGGCCCATTGGGTGGCCGCGTACACGGCCAGCGCGTCATTGCCGTCGACGCGCAGGCCCGCAATGCCATAGCCGATCGCGCGCGCCGCGAAGGTCGTCGCCTCGGCCCCGGCAAAGCCTGAGAAGCTCGAGATCGCCCATTGGTTGTTGACGACGTTGAAGATAACCGGCGCCTTGTAGACCGTCGCGAAGGTCAGCGCCGAGTGGAAGTCGCCCTCCGCCGTCGAGCCTTCGCCGCACCAGGTGGCGGAGATGCGCGTGTCGCCCTTGGCCGCGCTCGCCATCGCCCAGCCCACGGCCTGCGGGTACTGCGTCGCGAGATTGCCCGAGATCGAGAAGAAGCCATATTCCTTCGACGAATACATGATCGGCAGCTGCCGGCCCTCGAGCGGATCGGCCTTGTTCGAGTAGATCTGGTTCATCATTGTCACGATCGGATAGCCGCGCGTGATGAGGATCCCCTGCTGGCGATAGGAGGGGAAGCACATGTCGTCGCCGGCCAGCGCCATCGCCGCGCCAATCGACACCGCCTCCTCACCGGTGGACTTCATGTAGAAGCTGGTCTTGCCCTGGCGCTGGGCGCGGAACATGCGCTCGTCGAAGGCGCGGGTGAGCGCCATCGAGCGGAGCATCCGGCGCTTGGCGTCGGCGTCGAGCCGCGGGTCCCAGGGGCCGACCGCCTGGCCGTTCTCGTCGAGCACCCGGACCAGGCCGTAAGCCAGTTCATGGAAGCTCGACGCGGCATCGGCCGTATCGGGGCGCCGCGTGGCGCCGGCCGGCGGCACGTCGACATCGCTGAAGTCCGCCTCGTCGCCCGGCCGGAATCGCGGCTCGGGCACGTGCAGCGCAAGCGGGGGCAAATTGGCGCGATCGCGCTCGATCGACATGGGCTCTCCGGGCAAAGGTTCCCGTCACCAAACGCGCGGGAATCATGTTCGGGGCCTTTGTTATAAAATTTCAAAGGCGGATGCAACAAGGTCAGTGTTGCTGACCTGAAATGCCGCCCGTTCCGATGGGAATTGGAATGGCATTGACTCTGGTCCGATATGGAACAAAATGGGAACGATCCTGTTCCCCGAGTCGTGAGACAATGGCCGATCCTGCCGTCCTGAAGCAATTGCGCGAGACCCTGAGCGGTCTGGAAACCGGCGGATTCCGCCGGCGCCCGGCGCTGCCCTTCGGGATCGAGCCAGTCGATTCGCGACTCGCCGATGGCGGCCTCCGGCTCGATGCGCTGCACGAGGTTGCGGCGGGCACCAGCGACATGGCCGATGATTGCGCGGCGACCCTGTTTCTCGCGGGAATCGCCGCACGCGCCTGGGGCCCGGTGCTGTGGGTGGTGCGGCGGCGCGACCTGTTCGCGCCCGGGCTCGCCCAGTCGGGGCTCGATCACAAGCGCCTGATCTATGCCGAGGCACAGGACGATGCCGAGCTGCTGGCGATCATGGAGGAAGGGCTGCGCCATCGCGGGCTCGGCGCGGTGATCGGCGAGGCCAAAAGGGCGGACATGACCGCGACGCGGCGGCTCCAGCTCGCGGCCGAGGGCGGACGGACGATCGCCCTGCTCCTCAAGCGCGCCGCACGCGAAGGCAGCGACCCGATCGCCATGCCCTCGGCGGCAGTGACGCGCTGGCGGGTGAGCTGCGCGCCCTCGACGCCGCTACCGGTGGCGGGCGTCGGGCGGCCGCGCTGGAAGCTGGCACTGGCGCGGCAAAAGGGCGGGGAAGGTTTCGAGACGATATTGGAGGCATGCGATGCAACGGGTCGCTGCGCTCTTCCTTCCGCTATGGCCGATCGAAAGGCTGTGGCGGGCGGAAGCGCGCCCCGGCGCGCGGCCTGATCCGCGCGCCCCTTCCTTCGCCCAGGCCTCGCTCGATCCGCTGTTCGAAGCGGCGGCGAAGGAGCAGGAACATGCCTGTTCGGTCCCGCGCGGCGGCGGCTGGCGCCCCGGGGCGCGCTGGGCCCGCGAGGACGAACTCGGCAAGGTCGCGCTGCCGCCGGTGACGCGGCCCAAGGCGAAGCATGAAGTCGGGCGGCGCGACGAAGCGGCGGCGGCGAATCCGTTTCGCCCGCTGCGGCCGGACGATGGCGGGGCTCCCGCCAAATTCCTCCCCCAGCTCGCTCGGGGAGGGGGACCGCGCCTGCAGGGCGTGGTGGAGGGGCCGACGCAGCGCGCCAGTACCCGGCACGCCCTTCCACCATCGCTGCGCGATGGTCCCCCTCCCCGAGACAAGCTCGGGGAGGAACTGCCGCCGCTCATCACCAGCATCCGCAACGGCAGCCGCATCGAGATCGCCGCCGCCTGCCCCGCCGCGCAGGCGCTCGGGCTGCGTTCCGGCATGGCGGTCACCCAGGCACGCGCGCAGGTGCCGGGACTCGATATCCGCCCGGCCGATCCCGAGGGCGATCGCGCCTCGCTGAAGAGCCTCGCCATGCTCGCCGCGCGGCGCTGGTCGCCGACGGTGGCAGTATCGGGCGAGGACGGGCTGCTGCTCGACCTGAGCGGCACCGCGCATCTGTTCGGCGGCGAGGCGGCGATGGCGCGGCGGATCGTCCGCCTGCTCGCGCGCGCCGGTTTCACTGCGCGCATCGCCATCGCCGACACGCCGGGTGCCGCCTGGGCGCTGGCGCGGTTTCATGGCAATTACCTCTGCCCGCCCGGCGACCAGGCGCGCGCGCTTGCCGAGCTTCCCACCCCGGCGCTGCGCATCGACGAGGCTGCTGTCGAATTGCTCAAGCGTCTCGGCGTCGACCGGATCGGCCAGCTCTCCGCTTTGCCTCGCGCGCCGCTCGTCCGCCGCTTCGGTGCAGGCGTGGTGCTGCGGCTCGACCAGGCATTGGGCCATATCGCCGAGCCACTCGACCCGGTGATCCCGCCCGAGGCGATCGCCGTCCAGCAGCGCTTCGCCGAGCCGATCGCCACCGCCGAGGCGATCGAGCATTGGCTGGGCACGCTCGTCCCGCGCCTCGCCGCCGCGCTCGAGGCCGAGGGGCTGGGGGTGCAGGCGCTCGAATGCATTGCCGAGCGGATCGACGGCGTGCCGCAGCGCATCCGCATCGGGCTGGCCCGGCCGAATCGCGATCCCGCGCATCTGCTCCGCCTGCTCAAGCGCCGGATCGAGGATGTCGAGCCGGGCTATGGCATCGATGCGATCACCCTCCATGTCCGCCGCGCCGGCGTGCTCGGCCCCGAGCCAATGGTCGAGCGGCTCGACGAGGAGGCCGGGCCGGACATCGCCACGTTGGTCGACACGCTGGCGACGCGGATCGGCCAGCGGCGGATGTGGCGGATGCGCCCGGTGGAGAGCGACGTGCCCGAGCGCGCCGCCACGCGCATGCCCGTGCTCGACCCGCCCGTGCGCGCCGCCCAGGCCGGCAAGCGCGACGACATCCGCCAGCTCGACCGCAACCCGCCCTTGCCGCCCTGGCATCCCGGCTGGCCCAAGCCGGCGCGGCTGCTCGCCCGGCCCGAACGGCTCGACCATGTCATGGCCGAACTGCCCGACCATGCCCCGCGCCGCTTCACCTGGCGGGGGCTGGCGCACCGCGTCGTCCATGCCGACGGACCCGAGCGCATCCAGGGTGAATGGTGGAAGCGGGGTGCCGAGCGGCTGAGCGTGCGCGACTATTTCCGCGTCGAGGACGAGGCCGGCCGGCGCTACTGGCTGTTCCGCGCCGGCGATGGCGAGCGTGCAATGACCGGCGACCTCAGCTGGTATCTCCACGGGGTGTTCGGATGAGCTATTCCGAGCTCCAGGTGACGACGCATTTCTCGTTCCTGCGCGGCGCGTCCTCGCCCGAGGAGCTGTTCCGCCAGGCGGCGTTGCTCGGCCTGCCCGCATTGGGCATCGTCGACCGCAATTCGGTGGGCGGGGTGGTGCGCGCGCTGGTCGCGGCCGAGCAGTTCAGCAAGCTTGGGATTCCGATCCGGATGATCGCCGGCTGCCGGCTCGACCTGGTCGATGGCAGTTCGGTGCTGGTCTGGCCCGAGGATGTCGCGGCGTGGAGCCGGCTCACCCGGCTGCTCACCCTCGGCAAGGCGCGCGCCGATGCGCAAAAGGGCGAGAAGGGCCAGTGCTTCCTCCATTGGGACGATCTTGCCGGCGCGGCCGAGGGCATGATCGGCGCGCTGGTTCCCGGGCTGGCCGATACCGGCGATCCGCAGGCGCTCGGCTGGATGGCCGATGTGTTCGGGGAGCGCGGCCATGTCTGCCTCACCCAGCATCGCCGCCCGGGCGACGCGATGCGGCTCCACGAGTTGAACCTCGCCGCCCGGCGCTTCGGCCTGACCGCGCTCGCCACCGGCGACGTGCTCTACGACACGCCCGACCGGCGGATGCTGCAGGACGTCGTGACGGCAATCCGCGAGAAATGCACGATCGACGAACTCGGCTTCCGCCGCGAGCGCAGCGCCGACCGGCACCTCAAGTCGCCCGAGGAGATGGCGCGGCGTTTCCGCGACTATCCGCATGCGCTCGCCGCCACCGAAGCGATCGCCGAACGCTGCACCTTCAGCCTGCGCGACCTGAAGCACCAATATCCCGAGGAAGAAGTCATCCATGGCCGCAGCGCGCAGGAGGCGCTCGCCGCACTCGCCTGGAACGGGCTCAGGCAGCGCTTCGCCGGCAAGCCCAGCCAGGCGCATCAGGACCTGCTCAAGCACGAGCTCGGGCTGGTCGAGCAGATGGAATACGCACCCTATTTCCTGACGGTCAATTCGATCGTCCAGTTCGCGCTCAGCCAGCATATCCTCTGCCAGGGACGCGGCAGTGCGGCCAATTCGGTGATCTGCTTCGCGCTCGGCATCACCTCGATCGATCCGATCAAGCACCAGCTGCTGTTCGAGCGCTTCATCTCGACCGAGCGCAAGGAGCCGCCCGATATCGATGTCGATTTCGAGCATGAGCGGCGCGAGGAAGTGATCCAGTGGATCTATGAGAATTACGGCCATGACCATGCCGCGCTCACCGCAGTGGTCAGCCGCTTCCGCTCGCGCGGCGCGCTGCGCGAAGTCGGCAAGGCGATGGGCCTGCCCGAGGACCTGACTTCGGCGCTGTCCTCGCAGGTCTGGGGCTGGTCGAACGATGTCGACGACAAGCATGCCGATGCGCTCAATCTCGATCGCAGCGATCCCCGCCTCGCGCTGACGCTCGAGCTCGCCCGCCAGCTGATCGGCACGCCGCGGCACCTCTCGCAGCATCCCGGCGGCTTCGTGCTCACCCGCGACAAGCTGCACGACCTGATCCCGGTCGAGCCCGCCGCGATGGTCGATCGCCGCGTGGTCGAATGGGAGAAGCTCGACATCGAGGAGCTGGGCTTCATGAAGGTCGACATTCTCGGCCTCGGCATGCTCGGCTGCATGCGGCGCACCTTCGATCTTCTCGCGCAGCACAAGCAGACGCATCTGACATTGGCCTCGCCGCGGATGCAGGACGAGGACCCGCTGACCTTCAAGATGATCCAGCAGGCCGATACGCTGGGCGTATTCCAGATCGAGAGCCGCGCGCAGATGTCGATGCTGCCGCGGATGAAGCCCGACTGTTTCTACGACATCGCGATCCAGGTCGCGATCGTCCGACCCGGACCGATCCAGGGCAATATGGTCCACCCCTATCTCAAGCGCCGGCAGAACCCGAAGCTGGTCGACTATCCTTCGCCGGCGCTCAAGGAAGTGCTGGAAAAGACGCTCGGCGTCCCGCTGTTCCAGGAACAGGCGATGCAGGTGGCGATCAAGGGGGCCGGCTTCACCGCCAGCGAGGCCGACCGGCTGCGCCGCGCCATGGCGACGTTCAAGTCGAGCGGCGATATCGGCGAGTTCGGGCCGAAGCTGATCAGCGGCATGCTCGAACGCGGGATCAGCCAGGATTTCGCCGAGCGGCTGGTCGAGCAGATCAAGGGCTTCAGCAATTACGGCTTCCCCGAGAGCCACGCCGCCAGCTTCGCCAAGATCGCCTATGCCTCGAGCTGGATGAAATGCCATCATCCGGATGTGTTCTGCGCGGCGCTGCTGAATGCGCAGCCGATGGGCTTCTATGCCCCCGCCCAGCTGATCCGCGATGCGCGCAGCCACGGCGTCGAAGCGCGGCCGGTATGCATTAACGACAGCGACTGGGACACGCGGATGGTGTCCGAAGGCGCGAACCCACGTGATCGGCACGAAAAGTTCTGCGGCACCGACGAAGACTGGGCGAGCCTGCAGCCGATCCGGCTGGGCATGCGGATCGTGCAGGGGCTTTCCGAAGCCGACGTCATCGAGATCCTGAAGGCACGAAGGCAAGCGCCGTTCACGTCGATCGAGGATGTCTGGCGCCGCTCGCGCGTGAGGCCTGCTGCGCTCGAGAAGCTGGCGCGCGCCGATGCGTTCCAGGCACTGGGGCTCAACCGGCGCCAGGCGCTCTGGGCGATCAAGGGGCTGGGCCAGGCGCCACTCGACCTGTTCGCCGCCGCCGACGCACGCGAGGCGCAGACCGTGGCGGAAGTGATCGAGCCGGAGGTGACGCTGCTGCCGCTCAGTGCGGGGCGCGAAGTAGTGGAGGATTATCGTGCCACCCAGCTGTCGCTCCGTGCGCATCCGCTGAGCTTCCTGCGCGATCGGCTGGCGGCGCGGCGGATCGCGCGGTGCGGCGACCTGCTCAACATGAAGGACGGCGCCCGGGTCGAAGTCGCCGGGCTGATCCTCGTCCGCCAGCGCCCGGGCAGCGCCAAGGGCGTGGTGTTCGTCACGCTGGAGGACGAGACCGGCATCGCCAATGCCGTGCTCTGGGCGGACCGGTTCGAGGAAAATCGCCGCACGGTGATGTCGGCGACGATGCTGGCGATCCGCGGCAAGGTCCAGCGCGAAGGCATCGTCATCCACCTCGTCGCCGAGCAAATCACCGATCTCACCCCCTGGCTGCGCGAAGTCGGCGAGCTCGATTTGCCGCGCATGACGATGCCGGGCGACGGCGCGACGCATGGCGGCACGATCGATCCGCGTGACCGCCTCCAGCCGCGCCAGCGCGCGCTCGAAAGCTGGCCGCCGCGCCGCAGCCTCAAGGCGCCGGACCTGATCCCGGTGCGCTCAAGGGACTTTCATTGATGTCGAAGAACCGCTTTTTCTACGCCCTCGTGCCGCCGCCGCTGCCGCGCAATCTGATCGGCGTGCAGCGCGACCAGCTCGGGCTTGCCGAGACGGTTGTCGAGAATGACCGGCTGCACATCACGCTCGGTATCACCGAGGATTTCGCGCGCCAGCCCTATGACAAGGTGCAGCGGCTGATCGAGATCGGCGCGCAGGTCTCGGCGGCGCCGGTGCCGGTGAAGCTGGACCGTGTATCGGGCAGCAACGAGACGGTTGCGCTGCGCCCGAGCCGCAAGATCGATGCGCTGGGGGAGCTGGGCCGCAAGCTGCAGGAGGCGCTGTCACACGCCGGGCTGCTGCGCGGCGCCTGGGATTTCCACCCGCACGTCACCCTGCTCTATCGCAAGGGGCGGCCCTTCACCCGAACGATCGATCCGATCGGCTGGGATGCGACCGATTTCGTGTTGATCCATTCGATCCTCGGCGCGCACCGCCATATCGAGCTGGGACGCTGGCCGCTGGAGGACCGCCAGGGCGCGTTCGGGTTCTAGCGTAACTGTTCCCCGGCGAAGGCCGGGGCCCAGTTGCCAGGTAGTTCGAGAGGCTTTTCCGCCTCACCAATTGCGCCGAGACTGGGCCCCGGCTTTCGCCGGGGAGCAGCAAGTGGGAAATCTAGAACCCCAACCCCAGCTGCGGCATGTCGCGCGTGACGACGCCGTCGCGCACCTCGACGCCCTCGATCCCCAGCATGAGCGCCTTTGAATGCGCGCCGCCGGGCGCCGAAAAGCCGCCGATCCGCCCATTGGCGGCGGTCACGCGGTGGCAGGGGACGATCAGCGGCACCGGATTGCCCGCCATCGCCTGGCCGACATCGCGGGCGAACTCGGGGCCCGCTTCGAGTAGTTTGGCGATCGCGCCATAGGTCGCCGTCTCGCCCCAGCCGAGCTGGCGCACAGCGGCATAGACACGCTCGAAGAACGGTTCCTGCCGCCCGAGATCGACGGGCACCTGCGCGAAATCGACGCGCTCGCCGGCGAAATAGCGCACCGCATCATCGATCACGGCCTGTACCGCTGGCGGCGGCACCACGCGCTGCGCGCTCGGCAAACGCCGAAGCAGCGCCCGCTCCGCCTCCGCCTTCGAGCCCGCCGGCAGCCGCAAGCTGTTGATGCCCTTCGCGTTCCAGCCGATCGCGACGAAGCCCGCCACGGTTTCGAACAGGGTATAGAAGCTCTCGCCCGTCATGATGCTGAAGATCGGGGTGCGACCCGACATGCGCAAGCCGTTCCCCCGCAGCTCCAACCCGTCACCCCGGCCCCGTGCCGGGGTCCACCGAGGGCAAGTCATGCACAAGAGGCGCAAGGGCGTCACGCGCGGCGCAGTGGACCCCGGCACAAGGCCGGGGTGACAATAGAAAATTCCGGTCAGCCCCCGACGGTCTGCTCGATCACCCCGAAGATCGGGTGGTGCTTGTCGTCCTCGGCCCAGATGCGCACCGTGTCGCCCGCCTTGAGGAAGGGGGTTTCGGGCTTGCCGCTACGGATCGTCTCGATCGTGCGGAGCTCGGCGATGCACGAATAGCCGACGCCGCCATCGGCCACCGGCTTGCCCGGCCCGCCATCCTCGCCGCGGTTCGAGACGGTGCCCGAGCCGATGATCGTGCCGGCACCCAGCTTGCGCGTCTTGGCGGCGTGCGCGACCAAGGTGCCGAAATCGAAGGTCATGTCGACGCCGGCATCCGCCCTGCCGAAAGCCTTGCCGTTCACATCGACCATCAGCTTGCGGTGGAGCTTGCCGTCCTGCCACCAGTCGCCGAGCGAATCGGGGGTGACGAACACCGGCGAGAAGGCACTGGCCGGCTTGGACTGGAAGAAGCCGAAGCCCTTGGCCAGTTCGCCGGGGATCAGGTTGCGCAGCGAAACGTCGTTGGTGAGGCCGACCAGCCGGATCGCGGCCAATGCCTCTTCGCGCGAGGCGCCGAGCGGCACGTCGCCGGTGACGACCACCACTTCGCCTTCGAGGTCGCAGCCCCAGCTCTCGTCGGCGAGCGGGATCGCGTCGCGCGCGCCGAGGAAACCGTCGCTGCCGCCCTGGTACATCAGCGGATCATGCCAGAAGCTGTCGGGCATCTCGGCGCTGCGGGCCTGGCGGACGAGCGCGACATGGTTCACATAGGCCGAGCCGTCGGCCCATTGATAGGCGCGCGGCAGCGGGGCGGCGGCGAAGCGTTCGTGGAAGCGCTCGCGCGGGATCACCTCATGATCGAGGTCGGTGGCGAGGTTGCGGAGGTCCGCTTCCACCTGGTCCCAATTGTCGAGCGCCGCCTGCAGCGTCGGCGCGATCATGTCGGCGCCGGCGTACCAGGCCAGATCGCTCGATACGACGACCAGCTTGCCGTCCCGGCCGTTCTTCAGGCTTGCGAGCTTCATTTGTCTCTCCTTTGCCCAACCATAGACCTCGGTCCGCAGCCAAGTCGAGGCGATCTGTCGGCCGTGTCGGGCGCATAAACGCTTGACCTTCGCGGCCGCCCGCGCCATTCGCGCCGCGGCTTCGGGCCCTGCCCCCAAGCCACTGTACCGCCCGGTCGCCGAGCCCTGTCGAAGGGCGGCCAGGGTCCGCCCCGGCAGGCGGAGACGTGTATTCATGGCAAATGTTGCGGTTATCGGCGCCCAATGGGGTGACGAAGGCAAGGGCAAGATCGTCGACTGGCTCGCCGAGCGCGCCGATGTCGTGGTCCGCTTCCAGGGCGGGCATAATGCCGGCCACACGCTCGTCGTCGGCGAGAAGGTCTACAAGCTCTCGCTGCTCCCCTCGGGCATCGTCCGCGGCACCCCCAGCGTGATCGGCAATGGCGTGGTGCTCGATCCCTGGCACCTCAAGTCCGAAGTCGAGAAGCTGCGCGGCCAGGGCGTCGAGATTACGCCGGACACGCTCAAGATCGCGGACACCTGCCCGCTGATCCTCCCCTTCCACCGCGATCTCGACGGGATGCGCGAAGACGCGAGCGGCGCCGGCAAGATCGGCACGACGCGGCGCGGCATCGGCCCGGCCTATGAGGACAAGGTCGGCCGCCGCGCGATCCGGGTGTGCGACCTGGCGCATCTCGACGATCTCGGGCCGCAGCTCGACCGCATCGCCGCGCATCACGACGCACTGCGCGCCGGCTTCGGCGAGCCACCGATCGACCGCGACGCGCTGGTCGCCGAGCTGCGTGAGATCGCCGGCTTCGTGCTGCCCTTCGCCCAGCCGGTTTGGCGCATGCTCCACGAGGCGCGCAGCCGCGGCCGCCGCATCCTGTTCGAGGGCGCGCAGGGCGTGCTGCTCGATATCGATCACGGCACCTATCCGTTCGTCACCTCGTCGAACACCGTGGCCGGCACCGCGGCGGCGGGATCGGGCCTCGGCCCCAATGCCGTCGGCTTCGTGCTCGGCATCGCCAAGGCCTATACCACCCGCGTCGGCTCCGGGCCTTTCCCGACCGAGCAGGACAATGACATTGGCGAGCGGCTCGGCACGCGCGGCCATGAATTCGGCACCGTCACCGGGCGCAAGCGCCGCTGCGGCTGGCTCGACGCGGTGCTGCTGCGCCAGTCGGCGGCGGTCTCGGGGATCACCGGCATCGCGCTGACCAAGATCGACGTGCTCGACGGGCTTGAGGAAGTCGCGATCTGCACCGGTTACAAGCTGCGCGGGGAAGAGATCGACTATTACCCTGCGAATGCTGCCGATCAGGCGCTGGTCGAGCCGGTCTATGAGACGATGCCCGGCTGGTCCGAATCGACTGCCGGCGCGCGCAGCTGGGCGCAGCTTCCGGCCCAGGCGATCAAATATATCCGCCGCGTCGAGGAGCTGATCCAGTGCCCGGTGGCCTTGGTCTCGACCAGCCCCGAGCGCGAGGACACGATTCTGGTCCGCGATCCGTTCGCGGACTGAGCACGAGAAAAAGCGCGCTGCCCATCCGGCCACGGACTTGGGCAGCGCGCTTCTTTGATCTCAGCCCTGCTTAATGGGGCTTTTTCTTGCCCTTCTTGGCGTCGGACTTGTCCGCTTCAGCGGCGGTCGGGTCCTGGTTCGGCGTTGCCACATCAGGCGCCGGGGCATTGGGGGCAGTCGCGTCCGGCTGGGGTGCCGGGGCGGGATCGGGAGCCGGCGCGGGGGCTGGCGCCGTCGTCGTTGCCGACGGGTCCGTCGGGGTTGTGGTGGTCTGGGCGAAGGCCGCCGGAGCGGCCAGCAGCGCCGCAGCGCCGATCAAAGTCTTGAGCAACATACAGGGCAATCCTCCTCGGTTTTTGCCGAGGTCCCTTCGAGCCGCTGCACATGTCTGGCTTGTTTCCAGTGATTTCGCCCAACCCTGCCCGGCGCACGGCTGGGCAGCGAGGCGAGCCAGAGAGGGGACGGGCCGAATTCGCCCGACAAGGAAAAGGCGGCCGCACCCGCAGGTACGGCCGCCTTTCTCCTCAACCTATCTGTGGTCAGCGCGGTTCGGTGCTGCTGCTCGAACCCGCACTGACGCCGGCACTGGCGCCGTTGCGGCTCGCGCCGGCCGACACGCCGGCATTGCTGCCAGTCGCGGTGCTGCGGCCCGGCGTGTTCGCGCTGCCGCTCGCGCCGGCACTGCCGCTCGCGCCGACATTCGAATTTGCGGCCGAATTGACCGCGCCCGTCGTCCGGTCGCGGGTGCGATCGGCGGTGTCCACCGCACGGTTCTTGGTGTCATAGGCCTTTTCGCGCGCCTTGTCGGCGGTGCGCTTGGTCGTGCGCGTGGCCTGATCGCCGGTATCGCGCACCGTATTGGTGGTACGATCGATCGTGTCGGTGCGCACGGTACCGTCGAGATTTCCGCTCGTCATGCCGCCGACCGTACCGACCGGCGCCCCGACGCTGCCGCCGAGACTGCCGCCCGCTTGCCCACCAAGGACCTGTGCCGAAGCCAGTGCCGGCACGAACAGCGCGCCCGCTGCCGCCATCGAAAGAAGAATACGCATCACATCCACTCCTGCATTATTTTGCAGAAATAGAACGTGTTGGCGCGCGCACTCGTTCCTTAATGCGGCGTTCAGCCGATCTGGGCGCGGTGGAGCAGCTTCTGATCGGCGAGCACGAGCGCGACCATCGCCTCGACCACCGGCACGCCGCGGATGCCGACGCACGGATCGTGGCGGCCCTTGGTCATGATCTCGGTGGCTTCCCCTTCGCGGGTGACGGTCTCGACCGGCGTCAGGATCGAGCTGGTCGGCTTGAACGCCACGCGCACCCGCACCGGCTGGCCGGTCGAGATGCCGCCCGCAATCCCCCCGGCATGGTTGGCGAGGAAGTGCGGCTTGCCGTCATTGCCCGGGCGCATCGCATCGGCATTCTCTTCGCCGGTCAGCACCGCCGCCGCAAAGCCGTCGCCGATCTCGACGCCCTTCACCGCGTTGATCGACATGCAGGCGGAGGCCAGCTCGCTGTCCAGCTTGGCGTAGAGCGGCGCCCCCCAGCCTGGTGGCACGCCCATGGCTTCGCAGGTAACCACCGCGCCGAGCGACGAGCCCGATTTGCGCGCGCCGTCGACCAGCGCCTCCCAGCGCTTCGCGGCTTCGGCGTCGGGGCAGAAGAACGGGTTGTTGCCGATCTCGGCGACATCGAAATTGGCATAGTCGATCGCGTCGCCGCCGATCGCCTCGACCCAGGCGAGGATCGTCACTTCGGGGATCACCGCGCGCGCCACCGCGCCCGCCGCGACGCGCGCCGCGGTCTCTCGCGCCGAACTGCGCCCGCCGCCGCGATAGTCGCGGAAGCCGTATTTGGCGTCATAGGCATAATCGGCATGGCCGGGGCGATAGGCCTTGGCGACGTCCGAATAATCCTTCGAGCGCTGGTCGACATTGTCGATATGGAGCGCGATCGGGGTGCCCGTAGTGCGGCCTTCGAAGGTGCCCGACAGGATGCGGACCTGGTCCGGCTCCTGGCGCTGGGTGGTGAAGCGCGACTGGCCCGGGCGGCGCTTGTCGAGGAAGGGCTGGATGTCGCCCTCGGACAGGGTCAGCCCCGGCGGGCAGCCGTCGACGACCGCGCCGAGCGCAGGGCCGTGGCTCTCGCCCCAGGTGGTGAACCGGAAAACGCGTCCGAAGGTGTTGAAGCTCACTGTTCCCCGCCCAGTTGCGCGAACGCCGGTGCGTGCGTCGCGGCGCCGCGCAAACCGCACGGCATGGCGCCACCCTGCAGCGGCAGCGCCATCAGATACTCACCGGCATAGGGTGAGGCAAATCCCTGCGCCCATTCGGCCGCGAAGCCGAAGCGCTCATAGTAACCGGGCTCGCCGAGCACGAAGCACAGTATTGCGCCGGCCGCACCCAGCTGGGCGAGGCCGGCCTGGACCAGAGCCTCGCCCACGCCCTGCTGGCGCCAGGCCTTTTCGACCGCGAGCGGCGCCAGCGCGACGGCGGCGATCGCCTTGTCGCCGATAGCGACGTCCATCCGGCTGAACGCGATCATGCCGACAAGCCCGCCGGTCTCCTCGTCATCGGCGACGAGGGTCAGCACCATGTCGCCGTCGATGCACAGCCGCTGGACGAGCTTGGCCTCATCCTCGGCCGGGAACGACCGGCGCAGCAGCGCGTCGATCGCCGCCACGTCCCCGCCATTGGCGGGGCGCACCACGATACTCATCAGACGAGCGAGATGTCGGGCGCGTCCTCGGCCTTCATGCCGATAACGTTGTAGCCGGCATCGACATGATGGATTTCGCCGGTCACGCCCGATGCGAGATCGGAGAGCAGATACACGCCCGCACCGCCGACATCCTCGATGGTGACGTTGCGCTTCAGCGGCGAGTTGAGCTCGTTCCACTTCAGGATCAGGCGGAAATCGCCGATGCCGCTGGCCGCCAGCGTCTTGATCGGTCCGGCCGAGATCGCATTGACGCGGATATTCTCGCGGCCGAGATCGACGGCGAGATACTGGACGCTGGTCTCCAGCGCAGCCTTGGCGACGCCCATCACGTTATAGTGCGGGATCACCTTCTCGGCGCCGTAATAGCTGAGCGTCAGCAGGCTGCCGCCGTTCGGCATCATCTTCTGCGCGCGCTGCGCCACCGCGACGAACGAATAGACGCTGATGTTCATCGTCATCAGGAAGTTGTCGAGGCTGGTATCGACATAGCCGCCGCGCAGCTCGTTCTTGTCCGAGAAGCCGATCGCATGGACGACGAAGTCGATCGTGTCCCAATGGCCCTTGAGCGTCTCGAACGCGGTGTCGAGCGAGGCCATGTCGCTCACGTCGCAATCGATCAATATGCTCGAGCCCAGTTGCTCGGCGAGCGGGCGGACGCGCTTCTCCAGCGCCTCGCCCTGATAGCTGAACGCCATTTCGGCGCCCTGTTCGTGCAGCTGCTTGGCGATTCCCCACGCCAGCGAGCGATCATTTGCCAGGCCCATGATCAGCCCGCGCTTGCCCTGCATCAATCCGGTCACGACGCAATATTCTCCTGCTTGCCGGGCTCCTCTAAACCCGTTTCGGGCGTTTCCGCCAGAGCCGCGTTCAACTCGGCGCCGACAACGAGCCCCAGTCCGACGAGGAAGAAGAAGATCAGCGCGATCATCACGCCCGCCAGGCTGCCATAGGTAAGGTCATAGCTGCCGAGTGTGCCGAGGATCTTGGGCAGCAGCGCCGTGACCAGCAGCCACCACACCGCGGTGAACAGCGCGCCCGGCCATTTCGGACATTTGCTCTTCCGGTAGTGGCTGGGCGTGAGCGAATAGAACAGGATGTAGAGCGCGCCGAACAGCGCAATCGCCGGCGCGATCTTGCTCAAGGAGACGATGCGCTGCGCCTCGGATGCCCAGGGAAAGATCGTGTAGAGGAACTGCTCGACGCCGGTCAGGATCACCTGGAAGCTGAATGCCGCCATGGTGATGATCACCGAGGCGATGATCATCCCGATCGCGCCGAGCCGATAGCGCCAGAAGGGCGTGCGCGACGGGGTGCCATAGGCCTGGCGCAATATGCCGCGGATCGTCTCGATGAAGCCGGCGACTGTCCACAGCCCGACGATCGCGCCGAACCACAGCAGATTGCCGGTGCGCGCCATCAGCACGTCGGACACGGGCTTGCGCAGCAGGGTCGCGACATCGGGCGGCACGGTGCGGAGAAATGCCTCCAGTGTGTGGATCCCTTCCGAGCTGCGTCCGAACAGCTGGGCGATCGCGGCGGCGACGATGAAGAAGGGGAAGAGCGTGACCAGGCTCAGATAGGCAAGGTTGCCCGCATAGGTGAAGCCGTCCTGGAAGGTGCCGACCACCACCCGCTTGACCACATGCCAGAATTTGGGACCGAGGCCGATGCGCGCGAGCAGGGCGAGAATCCGGGATCCGAGTCCCGGCTTCGCTTCGGCTGCTGCATCTTCCCCTGTGTTCACAAGGGGTCAGACGCCCATTCGGCCACGCGGGTTCCCCTTGTCGTTCCAGCCCTGGGCGAACTCGATCAGCGCATCGTCATCTACCGGCAGCTCGACCATCAACGTGACGAGCAGATCGCCGCGCCCGCCACCGGTTCCCGGCGCCTTCTTGTGGAAGCCGCGGCCCTTGAGGCGCAGCGTCTTGCCCGAAGACGATCCCTTGGGCACCTTGAGCATCACTGCGCCATCG
The DNA here is from genome assembly GCF_013416555.1 of Sphingomonas sp. R-74633. Taxonomy (GTDB): domain Bacteria; phylum Pseudomonadota; class Alphaproteobacteria; order Sphingomonadales; family Sphingomonadaceae; genus Sphingomonas. Next base: position 291,031 of record NZ_JACCFG010000003.1, read on the forward strand.
GGCGTGGGCACGCGCACTTCGGCGCCGAGCACGGCCTCGGAGAGCGTGACCGGCAGCTCGAGGCGGATATCGTCGCCCTGGCGCTCGTAGAAACGGTGCGGCTGGATCTCGATCGTGACGATCGCGTCGCCCGCGCCGCCCGGCCCTTCCTCGCCCTTGCCGGCGAGCCGCATCTGGGTGCCGGTCTCGACGCCGGCGGGCAGCTTGAGGTCAATCGTCTTGCCGTCGCGCAACGTGATCCGCTGCGGCGCGAGCCGGGCCGCATCCTCGAAGCTCACGGCAAGGCGATAGGCGACATTGGCGCCCTTGGGTGCCTGGCGCCGGCCGAAATCGCCGAAGCCGCCCGAAAAGCCGCCGCCGCGCCGTCCGCCGCCGAACAGCCCCTCGAAGATGTCGCCAAAGCCGCCCGCCTCGCCGCCGCCCGCGAAATCGGGACGAAAGCCGCTCTGGCCCGCCCCCATGCCGCCGCCAAAGCCCGCGCCGAACGGATTGGTCGGATTGCCCTCGCCATCGATCTCGCCGCGATCGAAGCGGGCGCGCTTGTCCTTGTCGGTCAGCAGGTCATAGGCCTGAGTGACCTGGCTGAATTTCTCCGACGCCTTGGGATTGTCCTTGTTGCGGTCGGGGTGCAGCTCCTTGGCGAGCTTGCGATAGGCCTTCTTGATATCGGCCTCGCTCGCGCCCCGCGCGACATTCAGAACGGAATACGGATCAGCAGCCATTAAAACCCCTTTGGACGCGCCGTATTTCGGCGCGTCGGAGGCGTAACGCAAGGGTCAGGCCGCAGGTTCGTCCAGCGGCTCGACATCGACCGATACATGCATGTCCTGCGCACCCGATCCGAGCACGATGCCGTCGATCGGCGCGATCTCGGCATAGTCGCGCCCGATCGCCATCACGACATGATCTTCCGCCATCCAGATGCCGTTGGTCGGATCGATGCCGACCCAGCCGAGCGCGGGGCCGGCCCAGACCAGCACCCAGGCATGGGTGGCGTCCGCACCGACCAGCCGCGGCTGGCCCGGCGGCGGCAGCGTGCGGAGATAGCCCGAGACATAGGCGGCGGGCAGCCCGGCGGCGCGCAGGCCAGAGATCATGATCTGCGCGAAATCCTGGCAGACACCCCGGCGCTTGTCGAAGGCGGCGCGCGGCGGCGTATCGACCAACGTGGCGCTGGGATCGAAATCGAATTCGCGCTGGATCCGGATCGCCAGCGCATAGGCCGCTTCCAGAACCCCGCGCTCCGGCGCCAGATCGGGCGCGCACCAGGCGGCGATCGCGGGATCGAGCGGGATTTGCGGCGAGGGAAAGAGATAGGCGGCCGGCCCGGCGGGAGACATGTCGCGGCTTTCGCGAGCGAGCCGCGCGATCTCGGCCAGAGTCGGATCCGAGGCCTGCGGCACCGGGATCGGCCGGTTCACCCGGATGCGCGCGGTGCTTTCGATCGTCAGCGTGTTGGTCGCATTCTCGACCACCAGCCGCACGACATTGGCGAGTCCCGCCTCGGCGCGCGCCGGAAAGGTCCGCCCGCCCGGCTCGACCGACAGCGCATAGTCGAGCACTTCCTGCCCCGACCACAGGATCGGCTTGAGCCGCAAATTGCAGCGGGCAAAGCCCACCTGATGCGCATAGTTGAACCGCGTCACATGGCGGATGCGGTAGAGCATCAGGCGAGAACGAGCCCGGCGGCGCGCAGCGGCTCGGCGCCCTGCAGGAAATAGCGGCGCGCAATCGCATCGGAGAGCAGGCCGAGCCGCAGCTCGAGTCCGCCGAGCAGCATATCGTCGATCCGCGTCGCGTGCGCGGTCACCAGGATCGCCGCCAGCTCGCGCGCCTGCTCCTGCTGCGGCTCGGCAAGCCCGTCATCCGACAGCACCGGCAGCTTGTTGAGATGCCCCGAGATCGCCGCGACCTGATAGGCGATGCCGCGCGGATTGCCCGGATCGAGCGTGATCAGGTCGAGCACCGGCACCCGGGCGATCCCGGTCAGATAGCGCTGGCGATAGCTGATCTGGCTGTCGGCAAGGTCGAGCAAGGTGCCGAGATCGTCGCTGGTCGCGTCGATCCTGCCAAAGGCGCGCAGGAAGCGCAGCGTCTGCACCGCGCGCTCGATCCGCCGGCCCATATCGTGGAAGCGCCAGGCGTCGGTGCGGCCCATATGCTCGGCGGCAAGCCCGGCCAGCGCCGAATAGCGCCGCTGCAGCGACCCGGCCTTTTCGAGCAGCCCGCCGCGCGCCGGGAAAGGCGCGTCGAGCAGCCGGACCATGTCCGCCGCCAGCCGGTCGCGCGAGACTTCGCCGATCCGCCGCGCCTGGCCGTTGATCGCGGCGACGCTCGACCAGCCGTCCATATCCTCAAGCGCGGTCCGCGCGAGCTGGGTGAGGTCGGCGCGCTTCAGGCCGCTGGGCGCCGCCGCCGCATTGCTCGCGACGAGGATATCGGAAAGCCGGCGCACCGTATCGGCGGCGAGCGCCGCGCCGGTATCCGCGCTGATCGAATTGCCGAGCAGCGCGCGGATCACCCCCAGCTGCGCTTCGCCGCGCTCGAGATAGCGGCCGAGCCAGAAGAGATTGTCGGCGACGCGGCTCGGCAGCGTGCCGGGATTGCGCCGCAGCTGGGTCGAATCGCCCGAGGGCAGCAGCGACACCGGCTCGACCGGCTCGGGACCATGGACGCAGACGTCCGCCGACCACATGCCCTCGCCCATCACAGCGGCACGCGCATCGGCATGTTCGCCGATCCGGGCGAAGCCGCCGGGCAGCACTTCCCAATTCCCGTCCGCGCCCCGCGCCGCGAACACGCGCAGCGTGAAGGGCCGCGCGGCAAGCCTGTCCTCGGCAACCACCGGCATGGTCGAGAGGTGGACGACTTCCTGCCCGACATAATCCTGCGGCCGCCTTGTCAGGTCGGCGAGCAGTGCCGCGCGCGCCTCGCCGGTCAGCGATGCGCCCAGCACCGGCGCACCCCCGGGCAGGCCGAGCGGCGCCACACCAAAGGCCGGCGCGATCAGCAGGCTGTCCAGATTCGCCTCGACGTGGATGCGCGCGCCGTCCTGCCCGCACCACCAGGTCGCGATGTTCGGGAGCTTGAGCCCCTCGCCGGTCAGCAGCTCGGCCAGTCGCGGCAGGAAGGCCGAAAAGGCCGGCGCCTCGATCAGCCCGGCGCCGGGCGCATTGGCGATCACGACATTGCCGGCGACCATCGCGTCGACGAGGCCCGGCACCCCGATCGTCGAATGGCTGTCGAGCGCCAGCGGATCGAGCAGCCGCGGATCGAGCCGGCGCCACAGCGCATCGACGCGCTTCAGCCCCGCGATCGTGCGGACATAGAGAAGGTCATCGAGCACCGCGAGATCGGCACCCTCGACCAGCAGCCAGCCAAGATAGCGCGCGAGATGCGCCTGTTCGGCATAGCTCGGGTTGAGCCGGCCGGGGGTGAGCAAGGCGATGCGCGGCTCGGCTCGGCGGCAGCGCGCCGCCAGCCCCTCGCGGAAGGCGGCGAAGAAGGGGGCGTGGCGCGCGATGTTGAGCCGGCCCTGCAGCCCGTCGAGCGTCTGCCCCATCGCCAGCCGGTTTTCGAGCGCATAGCCGGCGCCGGCGGGCGCGCGCAGCTGATCGGAGAGCACGCGCCAGCTGCCGTCCGGCCCGCGGCACAGATCGAAGGCAACCGCCTGGAGGTGATAGCCGCCCGGCGGCACGAGATTGGTCAGCGGGCGCAGGAAGAAGGGGCTGCCGGTGACCACCGCGGCGGGCACATGCCCGTCGGCGACCAGCTTCCCCTCACCATAGATGTCGGCAAGCACCGCCTCCATCACTTCGGCGCGCTGGGCGACGCCGGCTGCGATCCCGTGCCATTCGGCCTCGGCGATCAGCAACGGGATCGGCGACAATGGCCAGGGGCGCTCCTCGCCTTCGCCGGCAATGCGGAAGCCGGTGCCGATATCCTCGGCCTGGCGATGCGCGCGCTCGCGTGCGGTTTCGAGATTGTCGCCGGCCAGCGCCGCCAGCTCCTCGAACACCGCGGTCCAGGCGGCGTCCCCCTTGGTCCGGGCGCAGAGCACATCGTCCGCGCTGCCCGAAGCGCAATAGTCCGCGATCCACCGGTCGGCGATCGTTCCCGCGTCGAACAGAGATGCGGCGCTGCTCGCCAAGCGTCGTCCCCAAAAACCCGGGGCGACTAGTGGGCCAATCCCTGCTGCATGGCAACATAGGATGCATACGCAGCCCCGGCCCGATGTCGCGCACCGGCGCCGGGCATCGGCCAAGCCGGTAGAAACACTTCAGCCACATCCGGCATAATTTCTACCCGTTACTGCCGGCTATTTGCTCGATACTGGTTACACTTCGCTTCACCATGCTTGAAAGCTTCACGGAGTCGTAGATACTCTCCGCTGGATTCGTCGTTTGGGGGAACGCGGATGCCGGGGGGCACGCAGTCGGCCAGCGCTGAAAGGAACCGCGGGCTCGCCGCCGACCTTGCCGCGACTCCGCTCGGCCGCGCCTTCTGGCTGATCTGGGCGCTCACTGTCCTCTGGATCGCCTGTTTCGATCCATTCGGCCTCGATTCGCGCGTCGAGACGACCACCGAGACGATGGCGCAGCGCCTGCTCGCCAATCGCTATCCCGATGCAGCCGCGCGCCATATCGCGTTGATCGAAGTAACGGCCGCGGACATCGACCAGCCCAATCTGGACCTGCGCTTCCCGCTCTCGCCCGAGGTCATGGAGCAAATGGTCCGGGCGCTGACCGCAGCGGGCGTCCGCGCGATATTCATCGACAGCGAGTTCCGTAATCCCGCCGCATCGGCTGGCGACATCTTCGCGGATCCCGGCGCCGGCCAGCCGCGCAAGGGACCGGACGTGCTGGCTGCGGCAATCATGGATGCGCGGGCGGCGGGCGTGGCGGTGCTTACCGGACCGATCGGCCCGCGCGACGACCTGGACAGGCTGCGGCGCGCCGCGAGCCGGACCGAGGTGAGCTGGAGCGTCGACCATCTCGCCGATTACGCGCTGCGCAACGAGGCCGGCGACACCGCCGCCGCCGCGCTCTACCGGGTCGTTTGTTCTGGACGCGATCCCCTTCCCGAATGCTCGCCCTCGCTGCTGCACCGCATCGATCGCGGCGCCGCCGCGCCGATGGCGCTGCGCTTCGGCGGCAGCTATCCCGCTGAGCAATGGCGTTTCTCGGGCACCGAGGAACAGGCGGCGTGCAGGAATCGCCCGGCACTGCTGCCGGCACTACGTCGCGAGCTCTGGGGCTCGGAGCCTGCCACGCCCTGCACCCACCATCTCGTCATCCCCGCCGCCTGGCTGCTGCTCGCGCAGAACAAGTTCGGCGAGCTCGCCGCGATGCTGAAGGGCCGCGTGGTGATGATCGGCGCGGGCCCCGGCATGGGCGACGACCATGTCATTCCCGGTGTCGGCCGGATTCCCGGCGTCGCGGTACATGCGATGGCGCTCGACAATCTGCTGAGCTGGGGCACCAGCTATCCGCGCTGGCCGGCCGACTTCGTGCTCAAGATCGGCCCCGACGAGCTCCTCAAACTACTCGCATTGCTCGCACTTCCCTGGCTGCTCTCATACGCCGCCGCCCGGCTCTGCGCGGGCCAGCGCGATTCCCGCGCGATCGCGTGGCGCACGGCGGCGGTGGCGCTCGCCGGGTCGGCGGTGCTGGTCCTCGCCGCGCTGGCCTGCGCCGCCGCCTTCGCCTGGCCGCTATCGGTGGCGCTCACCATCGCCGGCATGTCGACCCTGGTCGCCAATCTGCTCTCGGGGCCGCATTTCCACCGCGCGCTGCGGCCGTTCGCCGATCGCCGCGGTGCCGCCGTGCTGCTCGCGCTCTTCAGCGTGGCGGCGATGGCACTGCTCGCGCCGGCGCTGCTGCCCGCGCTGGCACTCCTCGCAACGCTCGCCGCGCTGGTGGCGCTCTCGGTTCATCTCACTCGCAGGCTTGGCGCCGCACGTGCAGCGCCCGCCGTCGATCAAGCGGAGAATGCGAAATGATGCCCTTCCTGCTCTGGGCCAGCCTCACGGCCACCGACCCCACCTGCGGGAGCACCGTGGTCAGCGGCACCGGGCCGATCGTCTCGCTCTATGACAGCGCGAACACCAAGGTTGCCGACCTCAAGGTCAAGGACAACAGCCTGGCCGAACCGCTGCCGATCCTGAAGTGCACCGCGACGATGGTGCTGGTGCTCTACAAGGGCCAGCGGCTACGCGCGGATCGCTATCAGGTGGTCATCCGCGAGACCACGGTGATCACCTGCAGTGGCAGCGGCGGCAAGACGGAGGAGCGGTCGAGCGCCCGCACGATGAACGGGATCGACACCGTGGCCTGCGCGCCGGCGCCGAAGCCGGCCGCCGCGGCGACATCGGCCAAGCCGGCCGGGAAGAAGCGGAAGTGATCCGCGCCGCGATCGGTGCGCTGGCCGCGCTTTCGCTGCTGCTCGCGCCGCTGCCCGGCCTGGCCGGCGCCGGCCCGCGCCAGGACGCCGCTGCCGAAAAAGCGCGCAAGAAGAAGGAGCAGCAGGAGGAGAAGGACCGCAAGAAGCGCACCAAGAACATGAGCTTCGAGCAACAGCTCGATGCGAACGAGATCGTGTTCACCTCCGAGCCGCTCAAACCCTTCACGCTCGACCAGCTCGAGGGGTTCGACACGATCCGCGACAACCTCATGGAGACCGCGGCGCACGACATCTTCCTGAAGCTGATCGAAAAGGCGCCGGTCAAGCCGTCCAGCCTGCTGTTCTTCGTGATCGATGGCGACGACATCAACTGCTCGACGCTGCCCACCGGCGCGGCAGTCGTGTGCACCCGCGGCGTGTTCGACCAGCTGGTCGCCGCCGGCGATCGCGGGCGCGACCAGCTCGCCTTCCTGCTCGCGCACGAACTGGCGCACGTCACCATCGCCGATCACCGCAAGCGCTTCGGCAAGAGCGACAAGCTCAAGAAGGATGTGATCACGGCCGGCGTCGGCGCCTCGCTGATCGGGCTCGCGGTGTTCAGCGACTGGAAGAAGCAGGGCAATAGCTGGCAGATGCAGGCCAACAACAAGTCGCGGAACATCTTCTTCGCCGCGCTCGGCACGGGGCTCAACCTGAGCGAGTTCGCCAACGGGCTGGTCGCTCCCTCCTGGGCCAAGGAGGACGAAGAGGAAGCCGATGCCTTTGCGATGATCCTGATGCAGCGTGCCGGCTTCGACATCCATCAGGGCCCGCAGTTTCTGTCCAGCATCGATCGCATCCTGCGCAAGAACAAGATGCGCACCACCGCCGCGGGCGCGATCCTGAAGGGTGCCGGCACGAACGGACTCTTCCAGGGGCTGATAAGCGGCGGCGACAAGACCAGCATTCTGATCGGTGCGCTCGGCGGCGCCTTTTCGGGCTGGGCGCAGGAAGGCACCAAGGCACATTATCACCGCCAGCCGAACAAGCGCGCCGAGACCATCGCAGATTTCGTCAAGGACAAGGACGCGGCCACCCGCCTCGCATCGGGCAAGGACGAGGCCGCCGAACTATTCGCCGAAACGCCGCCCGAGCCGGCCCCCGTCGCGGTCGCGGAGGCGGAATTGCCCGCCAAGGGCAAGGGCAAGGGCAGCAAGCGCGGACGTCCACGCCCGCCCAAGGCTGTCGCTCCCATCGCCGAGATCCCGCTCAACAGCTGGCAGCGCTTCCTCGCCGAGCCCGGGCCGATCGCCCAGACCATCCTCGCCAACCATGTCCGCGACCTGCTCGGCCACACCACGGTGCAGGACGAGGACGGCCCACAGGGCGACGCCGCCGCGCAGGAAGCCGCCTCGCTCTGCCGCGCCAAGGTGATGATCCCCAAGCTCGCGCTCGCCTGCGGCATGGCCTTTGCGCGGGTGGGGTATGACAAGGAAGCCGATATGCTGCTCGCCCAGGGCCTGAGCGATCCCGCCGCGGACTGCGACACCTATCGCAACGTCGCTTTCGCCCAAGCCGGAATGGGCCAGATCGACGCCGCCTTGCGCACCACCTCGAACGGGCTGGCGCGCTGGCCAGAGGGCGAACTCTATCCCACCGAGATGACGATCCGCGCGGGAGACGGCGACATGGCCGGCGCCCAACAGACTGCCCAGACCTGCCAGGTCAAGGCGATCCAGGAGTATAAGAAGGCCTGCGCCAACGGCCTGGCCGCCATGCAGGCGCAGGCCGCGCCGACCTGAGCCGGCGCGCCAGGACCATGGCTAGCGGACGAAGGTGAGCGTGGAGATGTGCATCACGCTCGCCACGTCCTGCCCGCCTAGTTTGGCCGGCACTTGCTCGGTGTGCGAGGCACTGAGCAGGTAGCGACCGGCCCCGAGCTGCGGCGCGGTGACCCGCCCCTCGGCATCGGTGGTGAAATGCTTCTGCCAGCGATCGGGCGTGATGATCGAGAGCTTGGCATTGGCCAGCGGCTTGCCGCGGAACATCAGCGTGAAGCTGTCGCCATTCGCCGCGACCGGCACCAGTTCGAGATCGAGCTGGTGGCTGGTCTCGGCGCGGCCGGCGCGGGCATAGAAGATCGCCCCTTGCTTGCCCTCGCCGGCCACCCAGGGCGCGAACACCGCATCGTCGCGCACCCGGACGTCGCCCGCGCCCGCGACCACTGCCTCGATATGATTGTCGCGCCGCGTCAGCGCGCCCGTCGCGCCGACGAGCTGCGGCTTTTGCAGCTTGGGGAATTCCGGATCGCCCTTGGCCGGCACCGCCTCGTTGGGCTCGCCCAGATAGATCCGCGCGGGGCCATTGGCGTCCTTTTCCACCCACACTTCATGCGCGGCCACGGGTGCTGCGATCAGCAGTGCGGCAGCGGCAAGCAACAGCGTCTTCATGCTCGTCTCTCCTGGTTCGAACGGGAAGCGGCGTGGCAACCGCCGCCTCCCGCCCGGGTCGCTTAGAACCGATAGCTCGCGCCGACCGTGAAGTTGCGCGGCGCGCCGTAGCGATACTGGCTGTAGAAGCCGACCTGGCTGTAATAGGTCTTGTCGAGCAGGTTCTCGACATTGGCCTGGAGCTGCAGCTTCTCGGTGACTGCGAAGCGCGCCATCAGGTTCACCAGTGCATAGCCGTCCTGCAGGAAGGTGAAGGGCGCGGCGGTGACCGGGTTGGTGCCGGTCGAATAGGCCTTGCTGCGATAATTGACGCCGCCGCCGATCGTGAAGCGATCGACCGTGTAGGTGGTGAACAGCTTGAGCAGGCGGCGCGGCTGATCGGTGTTCGCCGGCCGGTCATTGGCGTCTTCGGCCTTGAACTGGCTATAGCCGGCATTGATGTTCCAGCCCGGCAGCGGCCGGCCGGTCACTTCGAGCTCGAAGCCCTGGCTCACCACGCCGTCGGCGGCGCGATAGGGCTGGAGGGTCTGGCCGCCGGCGATCGGGATCGGGGCGCCGTCGATCTGGCCGACATTGTCCTGCTCGATACGGAACAGCGCGACCGAGGTCTGCAGCGCTTCGTGGAAGAAGGCGCTCTTCAGGCCGACTTCATAGGCCTTGCCCTGCAGCGGGTCGAGCAGGTTTAGATTGCGGTCGTACAGGTTCTGCGGCTGGAAGATCTTGGTGTAGCTCGCATAGAGCCGGTGGTTCGAGGTGACGTCGAGCAGCGCGCCGACATAGGGAATGAATACATTGTCGTCGCCGTAATCGCTCGGCCCGCTCCAGGCGAAGCCGGTCTGGTGCCAGCTCGCGATGCGGCCGCCGGCGATGATCTTGAACGGGTCGGCGACGTTCAGGCGCACCGCGCCATAATAGCCGTTCTGCTCGATCCGCTCCTGCTCGTTGCGCACCGGCGTCGTGCCCCAGACCGGCTCGGGGAAGGCCGCGCCGCCCTCGCCGATCAGCGGCACGTTCGCCGCCCAGTCGTTCAGCCCCGTGCCCCAGGCCGGATTGTTGCGCGTGTACGGCGCGACATAATTGTCGGTGTGGCGGTTGAGGATCGAGTGCAGCGCGCCGAGCACGACTTCATGGTCGCGGCCGAACAAGGTGACTTCGCCCTTGATCTGCCCGTCGAAGCTGTCCTGCGTGCTCTCGCCCTTCGACTTGTACGGGTTGCTCGATTCGATCGTGCCCGTCGCCTTGTCGACGTTCCCATAGAGATAGAGCAGCTGGGTGTCGCTCGCGTTGCGCAGGCGGTTATAGTTGAGCGTCACGCTCCACTTCTCGCCGATCTGCTGGCGCACCGTCGCGAAGACGTTGAGGTTGGTGCTGTTCCAGCGCGTCCAGTCCGCCGCGGTGCTCTGCGAGCGGTTGAGATGCGTGGTGGTACCGTCGGTATAGAAGGTCGGCAGCGCACCCCATAGCGCGCCCTGCGGCTTGGTATCCTGATAGCTGATGCCGGCGCGGACCAGCGTGCTGTCGGTCACATCGGCATCGACCACGCCGTACAGCACGTACTTCTTGTTGTGATAGAGATCGATATAGCTGTCGCCCTGCTCGTAGCGGCCGACGGCGCGGGCGCGGATGCGGCCATTGGCGGTCAGCGCGCCGCCGATGTCGCCCGAGATGCGCCAGGTGTTCCAGCTGCCGTATGAGCCGCTGACATAGCCGGTCAGGTCCTTGGCATCGGCGTGCTTGCGGACGAGATTGACCGAGGCCGAGGGGTCGCCGGCGCCCGAAAGCAGGCCGGTGGCCCCGCGGACGATCTCGACGCGCTCATAGACCGACACGTCCATGCTGGTCTCGCCATTGGCGCCGGCCAGCGTCCAGGCCGCCGGCACGCCGTCGATCTGCGTGTTCCGGATCTCGAAGCCGCGGGCGTAGAAGGAATTGCGCACGTCATCGACTTCGTTGACCGCGACGCCCACGCCATTCTCGATCACATCGGCAACAGTGATCAGATTCTGGTCGAGGATGCGCTGCGCGGTGACGATGCTCACCGACTGCGGCGTCTCGCGCACGGTGAGGCCAAGGCCGGTCGCCGTGTCGATCTTGTCGGGAAGCGTATAGCGGCCGCTGACGACGATCTCTCCGCTGTCATCGGCCGGCGGAGCCGTCTCCGTCTGGGCGAATGCGGGCGTGGCGAGCGCGCACAGCGCGACGCCCAGCGAGAGAGAAAGCTTCAACGTCACGTTTGCGGGACCCCTTGTTCCTTGGACCATGCGCCGCCTCAGGCACTGGTCAGGCGCCCTAGTGCTATTGCGAATGGTTTGCAACTACCCCGTCGCTTTGGAGACCCGGTAGTTGCGGATCGGCCACACCGCGCCCGCCGGGCTTGCGATTTGCGGCCGGAGCCGACACCAATCGGGCAAGAACAGGAAGGAGGGGAGCCTGTGGCGGAGATCGCGGACACGGCCACGGCGGACGCGCCGGATCGCACGGCGACGGGCAAGGAGCATTTCGAAGTTCTCGACGGCCTGCGCGGCACTGCGGCGTTGCTCGTCGTGCTCTTCCATATCCAGGGCATCACGGTGAAATGGGAAGGCGCGAAGATCGCGCTCCACCACGCCCCGCTCGCGGTCGACTTCTTCTTCGCGCTTTCGGGCTTCGTCATCGCCTATGCCTATGACGACCGCTGGGAGCGGATGCGTACCGGCCATTTCGTCGCGCTGCGGCTGGTCCGCCTACATCCGCTGGTGATCCTCGGCGCGCTGCTCGGCTTGGCGAGCTATCTGCTCGATCCCTTTGCCGGACAGGCCCAGGCCGCACCGCTCAGGGCCGTGCTCGGCGCCTTTGCCCTCTGCCTCTTCGCGCTGCCGAGCTGGTCGCTGCCCAATCGCTGGACCGACACGCACCCGCTGAACGGGCCGATCTGGACGCTCTTCCAGGAATATATCGGCAACCTCGCCTACGCACTGCTGCTGCGCCGCCTGCCGAGCGTCTGGCTCGCCGTGATCGCCATGCTCAGCGGCGGGGTGCTGGTGGTGAGCGCGACGCTGCTCGGCTCGCTCGACCAGGGCTCTTATTGGGAGACCTTCTGGATGGCGCCGGTGCGGCTATGCTTCCCGTTCGTCACCGGGCTGTGGCTCTACCGGGTGCGCGAGCGGCTGCCGCAGGTGCGGATCGGCTGGCTGCCGCTGTCGCTGGCGATGCTCGCCGCGATCGCCGCCCCGACGCTGCCGGTGGTCGGCGGGGTCAAGCTCAACGGGCTATATGAGGCGCTGGTCGTGCTGCTGCTGTTCCCCGCGATCCTCATCGCCGGCCGCCATTCGGAGCCCGGGCGCGGGATGCTGTGGCTGTGCAAGGCGAGCGGGCGCATCTCCTATCCGATCTACATCACCCATTTCCCCTTCCTCTATATCTGGATGAACTTCGTCGCGACCGGCCGCGTCTCGCAGGGCGAACTCGTCGCGATCGGCACTGCGCTGGTGCCGTTCCTGCTGCTGGTCGCCTGGGCGGCCTATGCGTTCTGGGACGTGCCGATCCGCACCCGGCTGGGCGGCTGGCTGCGCCGTCGGCGTCAGACGTCGGGCAGTTCCTGATCGGCGACGCCCCAGCCCTGCAGCGCACGGCCTGTGGCGCGTTCGAGCAGGGTGGCGGCGTCGCGGATCGAGAAATGCTTGGGGCTGTCGATGCCGCGCAGCTCGCTCCACGTGACCGGCGCCGCCACCGGCGCGCCTTCGCGGGCGCGCGCGACATAGGGGAGCACCGCGGTGCTGCCGCGCTGGTTGCGCAGATAGTCGATGAAGATCTTGCCCTTGCGATTGACCTTTTTGAGGTTCGCCGTGAACCGCTCGGGCTCCGCCTCGCTCAGCGCCCGGGCGAAGCGCTCGCAAAAGCTCCGTGCCTCGGGCCATTCGGCCCTGGGCACCAGCGGCACCACGACATGCACGCCCTTGCCGCCCGACAGCAACGGCCAGCTGGTCAGTCCGATATCGGCGAGGTGATCCTTCAAATCGACCGCCGCCTTCTTCACCTCGTCCCAGTCGAGCCCCTCGTCGGGATCGAGGTCGAAGACCAGCCGGTCGGGCTTCTCGACATCGGCGACCAGGCTGCCCCAGCCATGGAATTCGATCGTGCCCATCTGGACGCAGGCCATGATCCCGTCGGCATCGCTGACATAGAGATAGGGCTCGACCGAGCCGTCCTTCTCGCGAATGTCGACATGATGGACCTGCTCGCCGAACGAGCCGGCGTCGTGCTTCTGGAAGAAACATTGCCGCGCCCGGCCCTGCGGGCAGCGGACCAGGCTGATCGGGCGGTTGGCGAGCCAGGGCAGGACGATCGGCGCGGTGGCGAGATAATAGTCCGCCAGGTCGCCCTTGGTCAGGTCGTCGCCGGGAAAGATCACGCGCTCGCGGCTGCTGATCCTGATGCTCGATTGCGGCGCCTCGGCTAGCGCCGCCGGCTTCTCCGCCACCACGTCCTTCGCCTGCTTGTCCTCGCGCAGCCCGAGGAAGCTGGCATGGCGCACGACATTCTCGGCGGTGAACTCGGCAAAGGCGATTTCGGCGACGAGCTCGGGCTTGACCCAATGCGCCCCGCGCGCCTCTGCCCTGGGCACCTCGGCGGCGGGCTTCCTGGCTTCGATCCTGTCGAACCGTTCGCGCAGATCGTGCAGCGTCGCGGTGCTGAACCCGGTGCCGACCTTGCCAGCATAAACCAGCCCGTCAGGCCCATGGACCCCGAGCAGCAGCGAGCGGAACCCGCGCCCCTTCGCGGTCGACGGCGACCAGCCGAGGATCACGAATTCCTGCCGGCGGATGCACTTGGTCTTGAGCCAGGTCTTGGTCCGCGCGCCGCGATAGGGCGCATCGGCGCGCTTCGAGACCACGCCCTCATAGCCTTCGCGGCACATCGTCTCGAACAGCTTCTCGCCGGCGCCGAGCACATGCTCCGAGAACTGGATCCGCGGATCCGCCCCGTCCAGCAGCGCACGCAGCCGTTCCTTGCGGGCGAGCTGGGGCTGTTTGGTCAGGTCCTCGCCGCCCTCGTCGAGCAGGTCGAAGGCGAACATCGTCAGCCCCTGCCCGCCATTCGACAGCGCTTCCTGCAGCGAGGAGAAGTCGGGCTTGCCGTCCTTGAACGCGACGATCTCGCCGTCGATCAGCGCCGGCCCGGTGAGCGAGCCCGCCGCCTCGGCGATCCCCGGGAAGCGCTCGGTCCAGTCGAGCCCGGTGCGCGTATAGATTTTCGCCCCGCCCGCGCCGATGCTCAGCAACGCGCGATAACCGTCATACTTCACTTCGTGCAGCCACTGGTTTCCCGCCGGCACGCTGTCGACCAGCGTCGCGAGCTGGGGCTTCTGGAAGGCAGGGCTCTTGCCGCCCGCCTTCTTCTTGGCCGCCGACTTCGCCGGTTTCACCCCTTCCGCAATCTCCTGCATCGTCCGCCCGGTCTTCACGCTGGTCAGCGCGGTCTCGACCAGCGCATCGGTCGCGCCCGCGAACCAGTCGTCGATCTTGCGCAGCAGCCAGTTCTCGCTCTTTTCCTTGCCGCGCGGCTTCAGCCGGATCAGCAGCCATTCGCCCTGCATCCGCTCGCCCTGCAGCGTGAAGTGGAGATGGCCCTTCTCGAGATCCTTCGCGCTCTTGCCCTCGATCGGCGCCCACACCCCGTCGTCCCACAGCATCACCGTGCCGCCGCCATATTGGCCCTGCGGGATCGTCCCCTCGAAATCGGCATAGGAGAGCGGGTGATCCTCGGTCCGCACCGCGAGGCGCTTCTCGTTCGGGTCAAGGCTCGGCCCGCGCGTCACTGCCCAGCTCTTGAGCACCCCGTCGATCTCGAGCCGGAAATCCCAGTGGAGCCGCGATGCGTCATGCTTCTGGACCATGAAGCGATGGCCCTTGCCCGGCGCGATCTTGCCCTCGGGCTCGGCGGTCTTCGCGAAATCGCGCTTGGCATTATACTTGGCGAGCGGATCGACCGGCATCAGGCGCGCTTCTTGGCCGGGGCCTTGGTGACGGGCTTGGTCTTCACGGCCTTGCTTTCCTTCGCGCCGGGCTTCTCGAGCGACTTTTTGAGCGCCGCCATCAGGTCGACCACGTTCGAGCCGCGGCTCTCCTTGCCGTCGCCCGCGTCCTCGATGATCTTCTTGCCCTTCGACTTCTTCTTGCGCTCGATCAGCTCCCTGAGCGCATCGACATAGCGATCGTGGAATTCCTTCGGATCGAACTTCGCCACCTTCTTCTCGATCAGGCTCTCCGCCAGCCCGAGCAGTTCGGGATCGGGCGCATCGTCGGGAATGTCGCGGAAATAGCCCTGCGCCTTGTTGACCTCATCGGCATAGCGCAGCGTCTCGAGCACCATACCGCGCCCGCACGGCTTCAGGCTCACCACATATTCGCGCCCGCGCATCGCCAGTTGGCCCAGCCCGACCTTGCGCGTGCGCTTCAGCGCCTCGCGCAGCACGATGAACGCTTCCTCGGCGAGGTCGTCGGCCGGCACCACGAAATAGGGCCGCTCATAATAGAGCACGTCGATCTCGTCGGCGTCGACGAACTGGGTGAGCTCAAGCGTCTTCTTCGATTCAAGCTTCACCGCGTCGATCTCGTCCTGCTCGAGCAGGACATATTCGCCCTTCTCGACCTCGAACCCCTTCACGATCTCGTCGGGCTCGACCGCGCCGACGCCGGGCGCGACCTTCTCATATTTGATCCTTTTGCCGCTCGGCTCGTGGATCTGGTGGAAGCTGATCTGCGCGCCCGATTTGGTCGCGGTGTAGATCTCGACCGGGATCGACACGAGCGCCAGCCGTATCTGTCCCTGCCAATAGGCGCGCGCCGCCATCTCGCTCTCCTCGTTGCGAAGCCGATTCAATGTGCCAGCAAAGGAGTCGTTCCTCGACACCCATTCGGGGGAGAGTTAGAGCCCCTGCGCATGAGCACCGATCCCTTCGACCTGTTCGACGCCTGGTACCGCGAAGCGCGTGAAACCGAGCCCAACGACTCGAACGCGATGGCGCTGGCCACGGTCAGTGCCGACCTCCAGCCCTCGGTGCGGATGGTGCTCCTCAAGGGCCATGGCCCCGACGGCTTCGTCTTCTATACCAACCGCGAGAGCCGCAAGGCGCAGGACCTGCACGACGGCGCCAAGGTCGCGCTGCTCTTCCACTGGAAGTCGCTGCGCCGCCAGATCCGCATCGAGGGTCCGGTCAGCTTCGCCAGCGATGCCGAGAGCGACGCCTATTTCGCCAGCCGCGCCCGCGATTCGCAGCTCGGCGCCTGGGCCTCGGACCAGTCACGCCCGCTTGCCGATCGCGAGACCTTCGAGGCGCGCTTCGAGGCCGCAAAGGCCCGCTTCGAGGGGCAGGACGTCCCCCGCCCGCCGCATTGGGGCGGCTACCGCGTGACGCCCAGCGCAATCGAATTCTGGCAGGACCGCGCCCACCGCCTCCACGAACGCCGGCTGTTCACCCGCACCGGCACCGGCTGGTCCGAGGGCCTGCTGTACCCGTGACCAACCTCGCCCGCCGCGCCGCCATCGCCAGCGTGTGCAGCGCGCTGCTGCTCGGCGCGCTCAAGGCATGGGCGGCGGTACAGACCGGATCGGTGGCGATGCTCGCCAGCCTCGCCGATTCGGCGCTGGACCTGTTCGCCTCTTTGGTCACGCTCGGCGGGGTCCACTGGGCCGCGCAGCCGGCGGACGAGAATCACCGCTTCGGCCATGGCAAGGCCGAGGCGCTGGCCGCGCTGTTCCAGGTCGTCGTCATCGCCGTCTCCGCGCTCGCCATCCTCGTCCGCGCGATCCAGCGCTTCCAGAGCGGTGATGTAGCGGCCGCGCCCGAATCGGGCATCGCGGTCAGCCTGGTCGCGATCGCCGTCACGCTCGCGCTCACCCGCTACCAGGCGCATGTCATCCGCCAGACCGGCTCGGTCGCGATCGGCGCCGACCGTATCCACTATACCTCCGACCTGTTGCTCAACGCCGCGGTGATCGCCGCGCTGGTCATCGATGCCTGGGGCGTGCGCGGCGCCGATCCGGTGTTCGGCATCGCCATCGCCTTCTGGCTGTTGTTCGGCGCGTGGCGCGCGAGCGAGGCGGCGATCGACCAGCTGATGGACAAGGAATGGCCTGAGGCGAAGCGCGCCGCCTTCGTCGAAGTCGCCGCGCGCAACCCCGCGCTCAAGAGCCTGCACGACCTGCGCACCCGCTCGAGCGGCAATCGCGATTTCGTCCAGTTCCACATCGCGATGCGCCCGTCGATGACGATCCTCGAGGCGCATGACGTGGTCGAGGCGCTGGAAAAGCAACTGTGCGAGGCGTTCCCGGGCACCGAGATCCTGATCCATGTCGATCCCGAAGGCCATGTCGACGAGCCCGACAATCCGATGACCGAAGCCAATCTGCTGAAGGACAATTGAGTGAAGCTGCCATTCGCCCAGATCGACGCCTTTGCCGACCGCCCCTTCACCGGCAACCAGGCCGTGGTGATGCCGCTTGAAGACTGGCTGGCGGATGACGCGCTCCAGGCAATCGCGGAAGAGAATGCGGTCGCCGAGACTGCCTTCATCCTTCCCGACGCGACCGGCGAGGCCGATTTCGAGCTGCGCTGGTTCACCCCCGCGGTCGAGGTTGCGCTGTGCGGCCATGCCACGCTGGCGAGCGGCCATTTCGTGCTTTCGGCCGACCCGGCGCGGGAGCGCGTGACCTTCCGTACCCGCAAGGCGGGCGTGCTCGAAGTGCGCCGCGACGGGGAGGCCTATGCCATGGCGCTCCCCGCCTATCCGCCCGAACCCGGCGAAGTCCCCGGCCTGCTCGACGCGCTCGGCGTCGATCTCGGCGAGACGCTCCACCACCCCAATGGCTATGACCTGACCGTGCTCGAAAGCGCCGAGGCCGTGCTGGCGGTGCGCCCCGATTTCAAGGCGCTCGCCGCGATCGGCCACACGCTCAACATCGTCACCGCACCGGGCACCGGCACCGACGTGATCAGCCGCGTCTTCGCCCCCGCAGCGGGGATCGACGAGGATCCGGTGACCGGATCGGCGCATTCGGTGCTGACGCCCTATTGGGCCAAGCGCCTCGGCCGCGACACGTTCAGCGCCTTCCAGGCCTCGAAGCGCGGCGGCCATGTCCTGTGCGGACTGGCCGGCGACCGGGTGATCCTGGGCGGCAAATGCGTGACGGTGATCGTCGGCGAATTCGCGCTGTAGGCTCCCTCTCCCCTTGGGAGAGGGAAGGGGCCCGCGCGCGCAGCGCGTGGGAAGGGTGAGGGCAGCCTCACCTCTCTATCCTCACCCTTCCGCCGACTGCGTCGGCTCCCTCCCTCTCCCATTGGGAGAGGGAATGATCACTCCACCGCCTGATGCGCGTAGCTGAGGATGCGCGACACCCGCCAGCCATCGGGCGCCTTCTTCCACAACTGGACGAAATGCGCCTTGCCGACCAGTTTCTCCGGCCCGTCGCCCTTGCGCTCGTAGAAGACATGGTCGCCCTCCTCGATCGCGCCGAATCCCGGTACCGGATCGACGTGCAGCGTCCCGGGCAGCAGCGCACGGCGGCTGCGCCACGCATCGGGCGCCTTCTTCGCCTCGCATCCCTTTGCATATTGCGCGACGAACGCCTCCCCGCTCGTCGCCACTACGCCGTCCCGGTCATGGTACATCTCGAAATCGGGGGTCACCAGAGACGCCATCCGCGCCGGATCGCAGCGCTCGAAGAAGGTCTCGAACAGCGCGGCATCGGCGGCCTTCACCTCGGCGAGCAGAGCGGGATCGGGCGAAGCGGGGGCGGACTGGAACGCGAGCAGAAGTGCGGCGGCAAGCAACATGCGGGTCTCCGATGTGTGTTATTTGAATAATACACATGTCCGGTCCGGACGCAAATGCACTGGCAATGTAGGATTTCGTCTGATCTAGGCTGGTCGATGCAGGCTTGCCGCACCCCCTCCGCGCCAAATCACCCGTGACCGGACACGGCCGCGCGCGCCGGTCCTGCAGAAGCTCGCGCGCGCCCGCGCGTGAGTGTCGTGACTTTCGTGACTTTCGCCGCCGAATCAGGCCGGCAGCAGCTCCGCCCGCTCGGTCTCGGCGATCCAGCCGCCGCCGAGCACCCGGTCGCCGGCATAGAGCGCCGCGGCCTGGCCCGGCGCCACGCCATATTCGGGCGTCTCGAAGATCACCCGCCCGTCCTCGAGCCGCGCGGGCACCGGCTTGGCGAGGCTGCGCACCTTGGCGGTCATCGGGCCGGTAAAACCGTCGCCCAGCCAGTTGATCCCCTCGATCCGCGCCGCACGCACCGCGAGCGCGCGCTTGGGACCGACGATCACCTGCTTGGTGACAGGATCGAGTCGCAGCACATAATAGGGCTCGGCCGCACCGCCGATTTCGAGTCCGCGGCGCTGGCCGACGGTGAAATGGATCAACCCGCGATGCTGCCCGAGCACCTTGCCCGCCTCATCGACGATATCGCCGCTGGTTTCCGCCTCGGGGCGCAGCTTCTTGACCAGGCTGGCATAGTCGCCGTCCGGCACGAAGCAGATGTCCTGGCTGTCGGGCTTGCCCGCAACGCCCAGCCCGAGTTGCGCGGCGAGTTCGCGCACCTGCGGCTTGGGCATGCCGCCCAGCGGGAAGCGCAGGAAATCGAGCTGCGCGGCGGTGGTGGCGAACAGGAAATAGCTCTGGTCGCGCGCCGGATCCTGCGCGCGATGCAGCTCGGGGCCATGCGCGCCGACGACTCGGCGGACATAATGGCCCGTCGCCAGGCAGTCGGCGCCGAGATCGCGGGCAAGCGCGAACAAATCGGTGAATTTCGGCCCCATATTGCACTTCACGCAGGGAATCGGCGTGCGGCCGGCAAGATATTCGTCGGCGAAATCGTCGATCACTTCGCTTTTGAAGCTCGACGCATGGTCGAAAACATAATGCGCGATGCCCAGCATGTCGCAGACGGCGCGGGCGTCGCGGATGTCGCGGCCGGCGCAGCACGAGCCGGCGCGGCCCACTGCCTCGCCATGGTCATAAAGCTGCAGCGTGACCCCAATCGTCTCCGCGCCGGTGGCCGCGGCGAGCCCGGCCACGACCGAGGAATCAACGCCGCCGGACATGGCGACGACGATGCGTCTGGCCTTCATCGGCCCTTCGAGCTGGAAGTCTCCTGCGGTCATGATCGCGGGCATTTAGGCGTTCGTGCCCGGCGGCGCCAGTCTTGGTCGGATTCCGGTAACCCTGGTTAAGCGCACGTTTTCACCTGCTTTACGGACCCTTCAAGACTTCGGCGTACAAGCAGTCATCCGAACACCTTTTGTCGGATGGGTAAAACAGCGTGGACTTGAGTTTCGCCAGACTGGAACGCGATGTGGCGGTTACCGCCATGCCGACCGAACTGGCGGTATTGCTGGTCGGCGTGGCGGCGCGCCAGGCGGCGAGTCCCACGGCCCGCGCACAGGCCCGATTGGCGCTGGTTGCACCGGTCGAGCAGCTGCTCGCGCCGGCGCACGGGGCCTTTCACGGTCTCGCCGCGGCGGCACTTATCCGATGGCAGAAGGAATGAATGGCGTGTTTACCGAGCTGTTTTAGCCCCGGTTCAAACGCGGCGAATAAGGGTCGTTTTGTTGAGTTGCGTAGCGGGGGCCCCCCGCCCCGAAAGGCGAGTAGATGATTGAGAACCAGAAGATCCGTCCGGCGAAAGTGATTGGCCCGCTCGGCGAGCCGCTTACGCTCGATACGCTTCCGCCGCCCGAGACGACCCGCTGGGTCGTGCGGCGCAAGGCCGAAGTGGTGGCCGCGGTGAATGGCGGCCTGCTCAGCGTCGATGAAGTCTGCGAGCGCTATGGCCTGACCGTCGAGGAATTCGCCGGCTGGCAGCGCGCGATCGACCGTTCGGGCATGCCGGGGCTGCGCGTCACGCGCATCCAGCATTACCGCTCGCTCTACGAGCGCCAGCAGAAATATTGAGCTCCTCCCTCAAGGAGCAAATTCGGCCCGTCCCGGAAAACCGGGGCGGGCCATTTTCTATGTAAATACCGAAAGTTCCCGAGCCGGTGCAAAATATCGGTACGGAACCAACATGACTATCCGCTCATTTTTCCTTCCGTCGCCCGGGTCCGCCGGGCCGTAACAAAGGAGGGACTTATGGTAGGTCTTATCGTTTGGCTGGTCATCGGCGGTGTCGTCGGCTGGCTCGCCAGCATCGTCATGCGTACGGATGGCCAGCAGGGCATCTTCCTCAATATCATCGTCGGTATCGTCGGCGCCTTTGTGGGCGGCTGGCTGTTCGGCGGTGGCGACATCAACAGCGGCGTGATCACTCCGACCACGTTCCTGGTGTCGCTGGTCGGCGCGATCATCCTGCTCGCGCTGGTCAATCTGGTTCGCCGCGGCTCGCTGCGCTAACTAGGTCCAGGACGCAAAAAGGGGCCGCCCCGCAAGGGACGGCCCCTTTTTCATGTGCCGCGTCCGGGCGCTTATTTGAGCAGGAAGCGCACCGAGACGGTTACGTTCAGCTCGCGCTCGCCGGCGAGCACCTGGAGCGAGTCCGCAACTTCGCTTTTGCCGGCCCGCATCGCCATCACCGGCATCGGCGACGGCGGCAGCGCGCCATTCTCCGAGATCGCCAGGATGCGGTCGACCTTGAGCCCCGCCGCCTGGGCATAGAGCTCGGCCCGCGCCCGCGCCTTCTTCACGGCGTCCACCCGCGCCTCGTCGAGCGCGCCCTCGGGCTTGTCGACCGTCAGGTTCGGCCCGGAAATATCATTGGCGCCCTCGGCGACCAGCGTGTCGAGAATCGTCCCGCTCTTCGCCACGTCGCGGAAGCGGATCGAGACCTGGTTCGACGCCTGATAGCCGGTGATCACCGGCGCTTCGTTCTGGACATAGCGATATTGCGGCGAGAGGTTGACCGTCGCGGTCTGGATGTCGCGCTCGGCGATCCCCGCCTTGCGCAGCGCCGCGAGCACCTTGGCCATCTGCGCGCTGTTCTGCTGCATCGCCTGCCCCGCGCTCGCCGCCTGGGTGACGACGCCGGCCTGGATCACCGCAAGATCGGGCACGCGGGTGCTGGTGCCCGTCGCGCTCACGTCGAGCACGGTGCCGTCGAGCAGCACGGGCTGCACTGCCTGCTGCGCGGCAGCGGGCAGCACGGCGACGGCCATCAGCGCGGCAGTGGTGGCAAGGGCAATGCGAATCATCCAAAGGCTCCCAAAACGATTTGTCCCGCACACAGCCATGCCGCGCGCGGGACAAATGCAACCTGAACGGAAATGCGATTAGGCGCGGCGGACCATGATCAGCCGGTAAAGCGCCAGCAGCACCACTGCGCCGGCAGTCGCCGCGGCATAGGCCTGCCAGGTGCTGTCACGCACTTCGATCCCGAGCATCGGCGTCAGATAGAATGCCAGCAGCGCGCCCGCGATGCCGATCAGGATCGTGACGATCACGCCGCCCGGGTCCTTGCCCGGCATGATCAGCTTGCCGAGCGCACCGGCGACAAGACCGATAAGCAGCCACCCAATAATCCCATGAGGCATTAGATCCCTCCTTGATTCGGCCGGTCTCCCCCGGGCCACGCGAGAACGTTGCGCTACTGCGACTCCATTGCAACCGTTTCTTGTCGGAAACGGTTGCAGAAACCATCCGGACACTTGCGGAAAATGGCCGAAACGGGCATTCGCGCCGCACTTGCGAAACGGCTCTTGTAGCTGGTGCCTTATTCATCTAATACAGTGCGATCTTTGGGGGGCACCGGTCATTTCGGCCGGATCGGATCTCGCACACGAATTACGAGGCAGGGATGTTCGGACGACAGGATCGGCTGGAATATACGGGTGACGACGCGCCGAAGTCGCGGCGCTGGCTGTGGATCACTCTGGCCGTGATGGCGGTTCTCGCCATCGCTGCCTTCTTCATGTTGGGCAATCGGGACGGGGCGGCGACCAAGAAGGGTCCTGCCGCCACTGCCAAGAATGATTCGCAGATCCCGACCGTCACGGTCGCGTCGCCGGGTCGCCAGTCGATCCAGACGGTGATCAGCGGCACCGGCAGCCTTGCCGCCAAGCGCGAGATGCCCGTGGGGGTCGCCGGCGAAGGCGGCCTGGTCACGCGCGTGCTCGTCGAGCCGGGCACCTGGGTCGGCAAGGGCCAGGTCCTCGCCACCGTCGATCGCTCGGTCCAGGTCCAGACCGCCAGCTCGCTTTCCGCTTCGGTGCGTGTCGCCGAAGCCGATGCCAAGCTCGCCCAGGCCAATCTCGACCGCGCGCAGAGCCTCGTCTCCAACGGCTTCGTCTCGAAGGCGGACATCGACCGGCTGACCGCGGCCCGCGACCAGGCTTCGGCCCGTGTCCGCGTCGCGCGCGCCCAGCTCGCCGAGACCAATGCGCGCAACGGCCGTCTCGACATCCGCGCGCCGGAAGCCGGGCTGGTGCTCACGCGCCAGGTCGAGCCGGGCCAGATCGTCAGCGCCGGTTCGGGCGTGCTCTTCCGCATGGCGATGGGCGGCCAGATGGAGCTGCGCACGCAGCTCGCCGAAGCCGATCTCCAGCGCACCCGCGTCGGCTCGACCGCGCAGATCACGCCGACCGGCAGCACCCAGGTGTTCAGCGGCACGGTGTGGCAGGTCTCGCCGGTGATCGATCCGAACACCCGCCAGGGCATCGCCCGCGTCGAGCTCAGCTACAATCCGGCGCTGCGCCCCGGCGGCTTCGCCTCGGCGCAGATCATCGTCGGCTCGAGCGATGCGGTGATCCTGCCCCAATCGGCGATCCAGAGCGACGCGCAGGGCAATTACGTCTACACGCTCGACAAGGACAACAAGGCGGTTCGCACCCCGGTGACCACCGGCGAAGTGACCGATGCCGGCGTGTCGATCACGCAGGGGCTGAACGGCAGCGAGCGCGTGGTGCTCACCGCCGGCGCCTTCCTCAACCCGGGGCAGAAGGTCATCCCCCAGGCCCTCAAGAAGCAGTAAGGGACGCGTCTCATGAGCTTCCGGAACATATCCGCCTGGGCAATCCGGAATCCGGTTCCGCCGATCGTCCTGTTCCTGTTCCTCACGGTGGCTGGCCTTGTCAGCTTCAACCGGATGGACGTGAACAACAATCCGGACATCGATTTCCCGATCGTCTGGATCGCGATCAGCCAGCCGGGCGCCGCGCCCAGCGAGCTCGAGACGCAGATCACCCAGCAGGTCGAAAGCGCCGTGCGCAGCCTGCAGGGCATCGACGAGATCAACTCGACGGTGACCGAGGGCCAGTCGCAGACCGTGGTCCAGCTCGCGATCGGCACTCCGATCGATCGCGCGGTGGAAGACGTGCGCAGCGCGATCCAGCAGGTTCGCGGCAACCTTCCGGACGGCATCCTCGAGCCGCAGATCGGCCGCGTCGATTCGGCCAGCGATAACGACATCGCCAGCTTCACGGCGATCGCGCCCGACATGACCGTCGAGCAGCTCAGCTGGTATATCGACAATACGGTCGCCAAGAGCCTGCTCTCGATCGAGGGCATGTCGGCGGTGAACCGCAACGGCGGCGTCAACCGCGAGATCCGCGTCCAGATCGATCCCGCCAAGCTCCAGTCCTATGGCCTCACCGCGAGCCAGGTGAACCAGCAGCTGCGCGCAGTGAACATGAACGCCGCCGGCGGCCGCGCCGAGATTTCGGGCTATGAACAGTCGGTCCGCGTGCTCGGCAACGCCAAGGACGCCTATGCGCTCGGCCAGACCCAAATCGCAGTCGGCAACGGCCGTACTGTCCGGCTGGCCGATATCGCCAATGTGCAGGACAGCTATGCCGAGCTGCGCAGCAGTGCGCGGTTCAACGGCCATTCGGTGATTTCATTCGACATCCAGCGCGCCAAGGGCGCGTCGGACGTAACGATCTATCACGAGGCGCAGAAGGCGCTCGATAAGCTCCAGAAGAACAACGACAAGGTGAAGTTCGAGCTGCTTGCCAACTGGAGCAAGTATGCCGAGCAGCAATATGATTCGGCGATGGAAGCGATGATCGAGGGCGCGATCCTCGCCGTCGTCGTGGTGCTGATCTTCCTGCGCGACTGGCGCGCGACGGTAATCTCCGCGCTCGCCATCCCGCTCTCGTCGATCCCGGCCTTCTGGTTCATGGACCTGCTCGGCTTCACGCTGAACCAGATGACGCTGCTGGCGCTTTCGCTGGTGGCCGGTGTGCTGGTCGACGATGCAATCGTGGAGATCGAGAATATCGTCCGGCACATGCGGATGGGCAAATCCGCCTATCAGGCGTCGATCGACGCGGCGGACGAGATCGGCATCGCCGTGCTCGCCACCACCATGTCGATCGTCGCGGTGTTCCTGCCGGTCGGCCTGATGCCGGGCATTTCGGGCCAGTTCTTCAAGAATTTCGGCCTGACCGTCGTCGCCTCGGTGCTGATGAGCCTTGCCGTTGCGCGTCTCGTCACGCCGATGATCGCGGCCTATTTCCTCAAGGCGCATGGCGAGGCCAAGCACGGCGACAACATGCTGATGCGCGGCTATGTGAAGCTGCTGCGCTGGACGCTGCACCATCGCTGGGCGGCCATCCTCGGCTTCTTCCTGTCGCTGGCGCTGACGGTCGGGATGTTCTTCATCCTGCCGATGACCTTCCAGCCGACGCAGGACGAGGACCAGGTCTCGGTCAATGTCGAAATGGTGCCGGGCACCACGCTCGAGCAGACCGACCGCATCGTCCACCAGGTCGCCGCGCGGCTGCGCAGCGAGCCGAACGTCGAAAATCTCTACGAGCGCGCCAGCGTCGGCAATGGCCGCGTGCTGGTCATCTTCAAGGAAAAGCGCACCGAGACGAGCGACGAATTCACCCGTCGCCTTGCGCCCGACCTGCTCAAGATCCCCGATGCCCGTGTCGGCTTCCGCTCGCAGGGCGGCTGGGGTTCGAGCGGCCGCGCGCTGACGGTCACGCTGGGTGGCGAGGATCCCGCTTTGCTCACCGCGACTGCGCTCAAGCTCGTCGATCAGATGTCAAAGATGCCCGAGCTGGTGGCGCCGCGCATCGCGGGCGACCTCAACCGGCCCGAGATCGTGATCAAGCCGCGGCTCGATCTGGCGGCGAACCTCGGTGTCACGACTGCGGCGCTGTCCAACGCGATCCGCATCGCGACGCTGGGTGACATCGATCAGAACAGCGCGAAATTCTCGCTGTCCGATCGCCAGATCCCGATCCGCGTGGCGCTGGAGGAGGATGCCCGCGCCAAGCTCGACACGATCAAGAACCTACCGGTGCAGACGCAGAATGGCGGTTCGGTCCAGCTCGGCACCGTGGCGGAGATCGCCTTCGGCACCGGCCCGACCAAGATCGAGCGCCTGAACCTGCAGCGGCGCGTCGTCGTCGGTGCGGATCTCGCGACCGATCCCAAGACGGGCAAGGCCGTGGTCTCGGGCGTCGCGCTGCAGAAGATCCACGAGCTGCCGATCATGAAGAACCTGCCGATCGGCGTGGCGGAAATGACCGTCGGCAACGCCAAGTGGCAGGCCGAGATGGTCAAGAACTTCATCATCGCGCTGATGTCGGGTGTGTTCCTGGTCTTCGCCGTGCTGGTGCTGCTCTATCGCCGCTTCATGTCGCCGCTGGTCAACATGGGTTCGCTGCTCAACGCGCCGCTGGGCGGGTTGCTCGCGCTGTGGATCGCCGGCCAGCCGATCTCGATGCCGGTGCTGATCGGCGCGCTGATGCTGTTCGGCATCGTCGCGAAGAACTCGATCCTGCTCGTCGACTTCGCGCTGGAGGAGATGGCCAAGGGCGTCGACAAGTTCACTGCGATCGTCGACGCCGGGCACAAGCGCGCCCAGCCGATCGTGATGACCACCGTCGCGATGGTCGCGGGCATGGTGCCGACGGCGCTCTCGCTCAGCGGCGACTCGTCGTGGCGCGCGCCGATGGGCATCACCGTGATCGGCGGCCTGATCCTGTCGACGGTGCTCACCCTGGTGATGGTGCCCGCGCTGTTCAGCCTCGCAGTCGGCCTCGAGCATTGGCTCGGACCGCGCCTGTCGCGCCGCCTGCTCACCTTCCGGCCGGGCGACGATGGCAGCCGCGTGATCGGCCATGGCCATGGCGGGACGATCGAACACAAGCCCGGGGACGATGCGCCGCAGCCCGCGGAGTGAACTTGAACCCGTCTGATGTATTGGGGAGTGCGTGACTATGCCACGCGCTCCCCTTTCTTCATCCGAGCCGGTCTCCCTCGGCCTGCGCCAGATGCGTCTGGTGGCAACCGGCCTGCTGGTGGCGATGGCCGCCCTGTTCCTGCTCGCCCGCGCCTTCGATCATCTCCATCCGGCGATCGGCTATGTCCGCGCCTTTGCCGAGGCGGCGATGGTCGGCGGACTGGCCGACTGGTTCGCGGTGACGGCATTGTTCCGCCACCCGCTCCACTTGCCCATCCCGCACACCGCGATCATCCCGCGCAACAAGGACCGCATCGCCAGCACGCTCGCCCAGTTCCTGCGCGACAATTTCCTCACCCCCAAGGTCGTCGCCCGCCGGATGCAGCAATTGGACCTCGCCGGCGCGGCGGGGCGCTGGCTCGCCAGTCCAGGCCCCGGACATGGCCGGCTGCGCGCGGGCCTGGGCCGGCTCGCCGCCGACATATTGGAAGCGCTCGATCAGGACCGGCTGGGCGGCATGGTCAAGCAGACGATCGCCGGCCGGCTGCGCGCGCTCGAAATCGCCCCGCTGATCGGCCGCGCGCTCGAAGCCGCGATGCAGGAGGACCGCCACCGCCCGCTGCTCGACGGCATCGTCCGCTGGGCCGCCAAGGTGCTCGACGCCAACGAGCATCTCATCCGCCAGATGGTGCATGAGCGCTCGGGCTCGGTGATGCGCTGGACCGGGCTCGACGAAACGCTCGCCAACAAGATCATCGAGGGCCTCGCCAAGCTGATCGTCGACATGGCGGAAGACTCGTCGCACCCGCTGCGCGCCAAGGCCGAGGAAGGCATCGCCCATCTCGCCCAGGACCTCCAGCACGATCCCGCACGCCGCGCCCAGGTCGAGGCGTTCAAGAACGAGTTGCTCGACAATCCCGCGCTCGCCGCTTGGTGGATGGGTATCTGGGAAACCGGGCGCGCGGCGCTGCTGCGCGCGGCACGCGACCCGGACACGCTGCGCACGGGTGCGTTCGGCGACGCGCTGCGGCAGCTCGGCCAGACGCTCCAGAACGACCGCAAGCTCGCGAACACGATCAACCGCTTCGCCCGGCGCAGCGCGGTCGGTGCCGCGACCGATTATGGCGACGGCATCGTCCGGCTGGTCTCGGACACGATCAAGGGCTGGGACGCGCAGACGATCACCGGCCGGCTCGAAAACGCCGTGGGGCGCGACCTCCAGTACATCCGGATCAACGGGACTGTGGTTGGCGGATTGGTCGGCGTCGCCATCCACGCCGTCGACACGCTGCTCTAATCGGAGGCGTCATCCCAGCGTCGGCCGGGATGACGCTTTATGCGATCACGCCGCCTCGCGCTCCAGCACGATCTCGCCCTGATCCTCGCCGTCCCAATAATGGGCGCGCGTGCCGTGTACCTTGATCAGCACCAGCCCGGGCGTGTCGACGCCCTGCTTGAACCACATCGACAGGCCCTTGGTCCAATGTTCCTCGAACGCGGCCTTGTCGCGGATCAGCTCGGCACGTCCCTCGATATGGACGAAGACCGGCTTCATCCCGAGCAGCCCCGACTTGGCCTGGAAGGCGAGGCCGACATTGGCATCCGCGCCGATATCGGCGATCAGCCTGGTGTCCTCGCAGGCGAAGAACCAATTGTCGCCGTCATAGTCGACATCGCGATTGTTGCTCATCGGGCGCGCCGCGATCGCGCCATTCTCGGTATGCGTGGACAGCATCGCGAAATCGACGTCCTTCATCAATTCAGCGAGCTCTTTCAGACTCTTGGCCATGACCCTCTCCGGTTCTGGATTGTCGGCCAAGAACGCATGCCGCGCGAATTATCTCCAATCGAGCAGCGGCCAGCCCTTTTCGCCCGCAAGCTTCTGCAGCGGCCCATGCGCATTGACCGCGAACCCCTCGTCCGCCCAGCCGAGCAACGGCGCATCCGAGACATGATCCGAATAGGCGCGGACATGCGTGCTGCCCCGCGGGATACCCTGCCCCGCCATCCAGCTCTCGATACGATGGAGCTTTACGGGCCCGTAACAGTTATCGCCTTCGATCAGCGAGAGAATCCGCCCTTGTCCATCGCGCTTCGCCTCCGTGGCGATGACATCGTCGAAGCCCAGCAGGCGCCCGATCGCGGCGGCATAATAGCCGTGCGAGGCGGTCGCCATCACCAGCCGGTAGCCGTCCGCCCGGTCCTTTGCGATCCGGTCGCGCGCGCCGTGGAGCACGCCGTGCGCGACCTCATGCGCGGCAAAGACGTCCGCGACCCGCTCCATCTCGGCCGGCGTCAGCGCCTGGCCGAGCAGCAGCCGCTGCGAGAATTGCTTGAGCCCGGCCCGGTCGACCAGCTTGAGGATATAGCCCAGGCCGGCCACGCCCACCGCCGGGAACAGCGCCAGCCGCCAAGGCGCGCGCGCCTTCGCCGCCGCGATCAGGAACCGCGTCCAGGTCGGCGCGGCGGTGATCGTCTTGTCCATGTCGTAGATTGCGAGATTGTGCATTGAAGCATCTACGAGCGGGGACGCTTGCCGATCCAGCCCGAATCGCGGAAAGGTGCGCGATATGAGCGCCGCGGCCAATTTCGAACGGGTTGATTCCGATGCCGGCGGCGCCGTCCTCCGCTTCTCCGGCAATTTGTCGCTCGCGGCGCTTGGCGACCTGCCCGACCGGCTCGGCGCGGTCGACGGCCAGGTCACGAAGATCGATCTGTCGGGCATCGACCGGATCGACACGGTCGGCGCCTGGGTGGTCCATCGCTTCGCGCGCGAGAAGGATGCCGCGGTCGAGGGGCTGAAGCCCGCCAGCCAGCATCTGTTCGATCAGGTCGTCGCCGCCGAACATCCGATCGAACTGCCGCGCCCGCCGGCCTCGCCCTTCGTCCATCTCCTTGCCGAGATCGGCGATGCGGTCGTCACCGCCGGGCAGACGCTCTACGGCCTGCTCGGCTTTTTCGGCGCCACGATCGTCGCCTTCTGGAACGTCGCGGTCCACCCGCAGCGCTTCCGCTACCACGCCACCGTCCACCGGTTCGAAGTCGTCGGCGTCTCGGCGCTCGGCATCATCGGACTGATGAGCTTCCTGATCGGCATCGTCATCGCGCAGCAGGGCGCGGTCCAGCTCCGCCAGTTCGGCGCGGAGGTCTATACGATCAACCTGGTCGGCCGGATCACCTTGCGCGAACTCGGCATCCTGATGACCGCGATCATGGTCGCCGGGCGTTCCGGCTCCGCGTTCGCCGCGCAGATCGGCACGATGAAGCTCACCGAAGAGATCGACGCGATGCGCACGATCGGCGTCTCGCCAATGGAAGCGCTCGTCGTCCCGCGCACGCTGGCGGTGGTGCTGATGCTGCCGCTGCTCGGCTTCTATTCGGCGCTGATCGGGATCATCGGCGGCGGGCTGCTCTGCTGGATCCAGCTCGACATTCCGCCGATCACTTTCGTCCAGCGCATCCGCGAAGTCGTCCCGCTCACCGATCTCTGGGTCGGGCTGATCAAGGCGCCGGTGTTCGGCGCGATCATCGCGATCGCCGGCTGCTTCCAGGGCATGCAGGTCGAGGCGGATGCCGAGCAGGTCGGCCGTCGCACCACGATCGCAGTCGTCCAGGCGATCTTCCTGGTGATCGTGCTCGACGCCTTCTTCGCCGTCTTCTTCAGCCAGATCGGGTGGATATGAGCACGCTCCCGCCTCCCGAGGATCGCACCGATCGCGACGATCGCACCGATGACGGCGACATCGTCATCCGCGTCCGCGGCCTGAAGAATTGCTTCGGCGAGCAGGTCGTCCACGAGGACCTCGATCTCGACGTGCACCGCGGCGAGATCCTCGGCGTGGTCGGCGGCTCGGGCACCGGCAAATCGGTGCTGATGCGCTCGATCATCGGCCTGCAACCGCCGGTCGAGGGCGAGATCGAAGTGTTCGGCGAGAACACGATCGGTCGCGACGAGACCGAGGCGACGGCGATCCGCAAGCGCTGGGGCATCCTGTTCCAGGGTGGCGCGCTCTTCTCCACGCTCACCGTGTCCGAGAATGTCCAGGTTCCGCTCAAGGAATTCTACCCCGGGCTCGATCAGGCGCTGCTCGACGAGATCGCGGCATACAAGGTGGTGATGACCGGCCTGCCGCCGGACGCCGCGCCCAAATACCCCGCCGAGCTTTCGGGCGGCATGAAGAAGCGCGCCGGCCTTGCCCGCGCGCTTGCGCTCGACCCCGAGCTGCTGTTCCTCGACGAGCCCACCGCCGGGCTCGATCCGATCGGCGCGGCAGCGTTCGACGAGCTCACCGAATCGCTCCAGAAAACGCTGGGGCTCACCGTGTTCCTGATCACCCATGATCTCGACACGCTCTACGCCATCTGCGACCGCGTCGCGGTGCTGGCGGACAAGAAGGTTATCGCAGTGGGAACGATTCCCGAGCTGCTCGCCTTGGACCATCCATGGATCCAGGAATATTTCAACGGACCGCGGGGGCGCAATGCGGTCTCCAGCGCCAAGGTCCATGCCGAGGCCGAGAACGTGACTGAGGACAGGGGCTGATGGAAACTCGATCGAATCACGTGCTGGTGGGCGCCGTCGTGCTGATCCTGCTCGCGGTGCTCGCGCTGTTCATCGTCTGGCTCGCGCGCCTCTCCGGCGGCAATGAGCGCGAATATGACATCTTCTTCCGCCAGGCGGTCGACGGGCTCAACCCGGGCTCGGCCGTGGCCTTTTCGGGCGTGCCCTCGGGCCAGGTGAAGGCGATCGAGTTCTGGAAGCCCGATCCCCAGCTGGTGCGCGTGCGCATCACCGTGAAGGACGAAGTGCCGATCCTCGAAGGCACCACCGCGACGATCCAGAGCAGCTTCACGGGCCCGAGCACCGTCCAGCTCGAAGGCGCGGTGAAGGGCGCCCCGCCGATCCGCTGCCCGCGCGAGAACCCGCGCGCCGCCTGCCCCTTGGGCGTGCCGGTGATCCCGACCAAGCCCGGCGGCCTCGGCGCGATCTTCTCCTCGGCGCCGAAGCTGCTCGAGCGGCTGACGACGCTGACCGAGCGGCTGACCGAGCTGCTCGGCGACAAGAACCAGGCCTCGATCGCCGGCATCCTGGCGAACACCAATCGCCTGACCGACGCGCTCGCCGATCGCGGGCCCGAGATCGCCGCCACGCTCGCCGAGACGCGCGTCGCGATCCAGAAGTTCGGCGTCGCGACCGAGCAGATCGGCAAGCTCGCCGAGACGGCCAACGGCACGATCTCCGAGGACGTGAAGCCGACGATCGCCAATCTCAACAAGACGATCGCGTCGGCGAAGAAGAGCATGGATACGCTCGATCTGCTGTTCAACGACGCTCGGCCGGGCGCGCAGGCCTTCTCCAAGAAGACCGTCCCCGAGCTCGGTCAGCTGATCCAGGATCTGCGCCAGATGGCCCAGTCGCTCTCCTCGGTTGCCGAGAAGCTCGATTCCGGCGGCGCGTCCAGCCTGGTCGGCAGTCCGAAGCTCCCTGACTACAAGCCCAAGAAGTGAGGCCCGCGATGAAGAAGCTCGCCCTGATGCTCCTGGCCGCCCCGCTGGCCGCCACGCTCTCCGGCTGCGTCTCGTTCGGCGGCAAGCCGCCCAAGGTGCCGTTCATGACGCTCCAGGCCGCCGAGCAGGTCAAGCCCGGCGACGTGCAGACGCCTGCCTCGGGATCGACGGTCACCGTGCTGTTCCCGGTCGTGCCGCATGAGCTGGCGACGACGCGCGTGCCCGTCCATCAGGGCGAGAATGCCGTCGCCTATGTGAAGGACGCGCAGTGGGTGGAAGCGCCGCCGCGCCTGTTCGCCCGGCTGGTGGGCGACACCATTTCGGCGCGCACCGGCCGCCCGGTGCTCAGCTATCGCCAGTCGCAGGTCGATCCCGGCGCCACGCTGTCGGGCGAGCTGCGCAAGTTCGGTGTCGATGCCGATACCAATGAAGCGGTGGTCCAGTTCGACGCGCTGCTCGTCCAGGGCGACGATCCCGCCAAGTTCCAGAAGCGCCGCTTCGAGGCGCGCGCGCCGCTCGCCGAAGTGAAGCCCGACCTCGTCGCCGCCGCGCTTAATACGGCGGCGAACCAGGTCGCGGTCGAAGTGGCGGACTGGGTCGGGAAGTAGCGCTTATTGCGCGCGCCGCACCGCCGGCAGCGCGTTGCAGACATCGACTCCGCCCATCGGCACGGTGAAGAACGCGCCGTCGCGATTCTCGCGCGCCTTGATCCAGGCAGCGAAGCGCGGGTTGTCGGTCGAGCGGTATTGGAAATGCGGGCGCTCGTCCTCGGGCAGCTGGCTGGCGAGGCGGACCGAGAGGATCGGGGTGGCCACCTGGTCCTTGGCATAGACGCCGAGCTGCGCGGTGCCGCGCTCCAGGCTCGACAGCCACTGCATCCCTTCGACGATCCGGCCGACGATCGCGATGTTGCGGTCGAGCGCGCGCGGGGCGTGGCCGATCACGGTGTAGAGCTCGGCGCCGCTGCCGGTGGAGGGCGCCAGGTCGCGCGCGACGCCGACCATCGAATAGCAATGGGTGAGCGAGGTCACTGCGCCGTAATTGGCGAGCGGCCAGCCGTCGGCGCTGACCCCTGTCTTGGCCGCATAGCTGTCGGGCTTGGCGAAGCTGAAGCCCTTCACCGCGTCGAAGCCCGGCCATTCATATTCGGCGGGCGGGTTCTCGATCACGCCGGGCGGGAGCGCCGTCTTGTCGTCGCCGCCGCCCCATTGCGTGACGTAATTGTCCTGCACGCGGTAGACGCTCGTCCCGTCCCACCAGCGCGCCTCGGCGAGCTTGCGGATATTGGCGACATGCGCGGGGGCGTAGCGCGGGGCGAGGCGGATATAGACCTGGTGGCCGCCCTTCAGCGTCATCACCAGCATCTCGTTGTCGGGGATCGCCTTCCAGTCTTCCGGGGCGGCATCCGACGGGACGGTCTGGGCGAGTGCGGCGAGCGCGAGGATCAGCGTGAGCATGGCGCTGAGACTGCTGCTTGCCTCGGCCCCAGTCAATCGTTAGGGCACGCAGCTTCCGGGACATGCGGAGCGGTGGCCGAGTGGTCGAAGGCGCTCGCCTGGAAAGTGAGTATACGCCAAAAGCGTATCGAGGGTTCGAATCCCTCCCGCTCCGCCACCCCGCCGCTCCCGCATCGTCTGCTACCGGGTCCAACCTCTGTCGTCGGGCGGGGCCACTAGTGATACGCAGGCGCTGAAACGGATCGTCGATCGATCCGGTTTGGATCCGAATGAGCAGCGAACCGACACCAAAGTATCCATGGACCCTGCTGGTCGAATGGCCCAACCTTCCCGGGCGCCAGGCAAGCAATCACGATCGATTTCAGTGCATTGCCTGCCCGGCGCGGTGGACTGCGGGTCGCATCCTGTCCGCCGGCGTGACGGGATAAAAGGGAAGAGGCTTGCGATGAGCGATCGTAAGAAAATTGCGGTCGTTGACGATGATGAGTCGGTGCGCGAGTCCCTGCCCGATCTGCTCAGGTCGTTCGGCTTCGAGGCAAAGCCGTTCGGTTCGGCAGAGGCGTTTCTGGAGTCTGGGGTGATCGACGATACCGATTGCCTGGTGCTCGACGTCTCGATGCCCGGTATGTCGGGCCCCGAGCTCCAGCAGGAATTGCGGCGGATGGGAAACCGCACGCCCATCGTGTTCATCACTGCCCACTCGGATGAGCGAGCCTGGCCGGGACTTCAGCGCAGCGGTGCCGTCGCGTACCTGCTCAAGCCTTTCAGCGAAGACGCGATCTTCGAGGCAGTCCGGACCGCGCTCGACCAGGAATGAGGAGTTTGCCGATGTACTCGCTAACTCACCGTGCTAGTTCAGACTTTGCTGTCAGACCCGGATCGATGACCATGGCTGATACCAGGCCCCTCGTTGCAATCGTCGATGACGACGTCTCGATACGCGAGGCGCTGGAGCCGCTTCTCGAACTTTCGGGCTGGCGCGTCCGCAGCTTCGAATACGCAACCGCGTTCCTCGACTGGACCGCGCCGGAAGGCCCGGGCTGCCTGCTCCTCGACGTGAGCCTGCCCGATCTCAACGGTCTCGACCTTCAGGCCCGCATCGCCGACGAGCGGCCCGAGATGCCGATCATTTTCCTGACCGGCTATGGCGATGTGCCGATGACGGTGCGGGCAATGAAGGCCGGGGCGGTGGAGTTCCTGACCAAGCCGTTCGATGACGAGGTGCTGCTCGCCGCCGTGGAACGCGCCATCGAGCGCAGCGAGCAACTCACTGCGCAGCGATCGGGCCATCGGGCGCTCCAGGCACGCTACGCCCTGCTCAGCCGGCGCGAGCGGGAAGTCATGCACCTGATCGTCGCGGGACTGCTCAACAAGCAGGTGGGCGGCGAGCTCGGCATTAGCGAGATCACAGTCAAGGCGCATCGCGGCCGATTGATGGACAAGATGGAAGCGGCGTCGTTCGCCGACCTCGTCAAGATGAGCGAGAAGCTCGGGCTGGAGACCACCGGCCGTCGCTAATTGCGACGCCGCTGATACCAAGGTCTAGCAGGCACCAACGTCCAATATCGACTCACGCCAGGCCGAGTCACAACCGACGCATCGGACCCCGTACGTACGGGCCGCTGCTCGGGAGGTGACGATGTTGGGACAGACCGCAATTCTGGAACCGGTGGCTCCGCCGACCTCGCTCCACCTGGTCGAGGAGATCAACCACCGGGTCGTCAACGAATATTCTGAAGCGATCGCATCGCTCTCACTCGCGGCGAATCGCGCGGGCAGCGATATCGCGAAGGAGGCCCTGGCGAGGGCTGCCGACCGGTTGCGCGATCATGCGGAATCGCATCGCGCGCTGCTGCCTCCGTCAAGCGAGGCCGGAGCGAACCTCGCCGACTATATCGGGCGAATCTGCAACACCTTCTCGCAATCCACGCTCGCGGAGCGCGGCGTGCTTCTCGCGCTCGACGCGGCGGATATCGACCTTCCCGCAGACCGCTGCTGGCGGATCGGCCTGGTCGTCGCCGAGCTCATCCGCAACGCCGCGCGTCACGGACTGCGCGACCGGAGCGGACGAATCGCGGTCCATGTCACCGAATATGCCGGGCGGTTGATGTGCCTGGTGCGCGATACCGGGCAGCCCAGGGCAAACAGCACGCCTGGCCGCGGCCAGCGGCTGATTCGCTCGCTGGTCGCCGATCTCGGCGGCAGCGTCGAATGGTCGTTCGCGCCCGACGGCGCCAGCGCGCTCGTCCAGTTGCCGCTGCCGAGCGTCGCGCGGCTCATCGAGCCCGTCATGCCCCTTGATACGATGGTGATGGGAGAAAAGCTGTGACCGCCCTTTCCGGAACCGCCCTGATCACCGGCGCATCGGCCGGCATCGGCGCAATCTATGCCGATCGGCTAGCGAAGCGCGGCTGCGACCTCATCCTTGCCGCACGCAATGGCGAACGCCTCGAACAGGTCGCGTCGCACATCCGGCGTACAACCGGCGTGTCGGTCGAGATCATCGCCGTCGACCTGGGGACGCCGACCGGCCAGCGGCTGCTGGCGGATCGCCTGCGCGACGACGCGCGCATCACCATGCTCGTCAACAATGCCGGCTTCGGCTCGACCGCGCCTTTTCTCGACTCCGATCCGGACGTGATGGCGCAGATGATCGAGCTCAACGTCGCGGCGGTGGCGCGCCTCGCCAATGCCGCCGCCAAGGCATTCGCCGCAAGGCAGGAGGGCACGATCATCAACATGGCCTCGATCGCCGCGATCGCGCCGCGCATCCTGAACGGCGTCTATGGCGGCACCAAAGCCTTTGTCCTGGCGCTCAGCCAGTCGCTCCATGAGGAACTCGCGCCGAAGGGCGTGCGCGTACAGGTGGTGCTACCCGGCGCTACCGCGACGGACTTCTGGGCGATATCGGGCACGGCGGTAGAAACTCTGCCGCAGCACATCGTCATGTCGCCCGGGGCAGTGGTCGATGCCGCGCTTGCCGGGCTCGACCTGGGCGAGCTGGTCACCATCCCTTCGCTGCCAGACACCGCGGATTGGCACGCCGCCGACGGCGCACGCGAAGCGCTGCTCCCCAACCTGTCACGCGTGAGCCCGGCAGCGCGCTACGGCCTTGACGGCGATCCGGGCACCGAAGCCTGACGCCGGGCGAGACGATCGTATCGGCGATACCTTGGTCCAATCAAATTCCCGAGAGCACCGCATATTTGCCTTCCATGACCCGGGCCGAAGCGGCGAGCGGGCGAGAGGAGTGAGCGATGATATTGCGCCCGACATTGCTGGCGATGGCCGCGCTCTGCGGCATCCTGGGAACCGCGCCCTGTGAGGCGCAAGCGCAGGCCGGCGCCCCCTATCGCGACATGCCGGCGATAGCGCCGATCGGCGTGCGGCCGGATCGCTATCTGCCTGTTCCCGAGACAGCAAAGGGGCCGCCCATCGATCCCGCGAAGGGCTATCGCATCCAGGAGCTGGGACGCGGCCTCTATCTGGTCACCGACAATGCCTATCAGTCGATGTTCCTGGTCTATGAGACCGGCGTCGTAGTGGTCGATGCGCCGCCCGGATATGCGCAGCACATCCGCGCCGCGATCGCCGAAGTCACCGACCGGCCGATCACCCATGTCATCTACAGTCACTCGCATACCGACCATATCGGCGGCGTGAATGCGCTGGGCGGCCATCCGATCCTGATCGCGCAGGAGGAAACCAAACGCCTGCTCGCGCGCGACGGCGATCCGGAACGGCCGCTGCCCACGGTGACCTTCAAGGATCGCTACACGCTCAAGCTCGGCAGCCAGCGGCTCGAGCTCAGCTATCACGGCGTGGCGCACGAACCCGGCAATATCTTCATCTACGCCCCCGAACAGCGCGTGCTGATGGTCGTGGACATGGTGTTCCCCGGCTGGATGCCGTGGCGCCGCTTCGCCGTCGCACACGATGTGCCGGGCTATTTCGAGCAGATCGCCGCGATCGACCGGGTGCCGTTCGACACGTTCGTCGGCGGTCATGTCAGCCGCGTCGGCACGCATGCCGACGTCGCGGTGCAGCTCGCATTCATGGCCGACCTAAAGGCAGCGGCCTCGACGGCGCTCAAGACGACCGAGATCGGCGGAGAGATGGATCCCGCCGACAAGGCGAACCCTTGGGCGGTGTTCGACAATTATATCGATCGCGTCGTGGTCCAGTGCGTCAACACGCTGACCCCGAAGTGGCAATCCAGGCTGGCCGGGTTCGACGTCTACGTCTGGGACCAATGCTACGCGATGGAACAGAGCCTGCGCATCGATTGAGTGCGCGGCTCTCCAATTCATCCCCCTTTTCCAGGAGCATATCATGAGCAACGAACGCAAGGTCGCCGTCGTCACCGGCGGATCGCAGGGCATCGGCGCCGCGCTGGTGCAGGCCTATCTCGAGCGCGGCTACCGCGTGGTGGCCACGTCGCGGTCGATCGCACCATCCAACAATCCCGACCTGCTGACCGTCGCGGGCGATATAGGCGATCCCGCGACAGGGCCCAAAGTGATCGCCCAGGCGCTCGCGCGCTTCGGCCGCATCGATACGCTGGTCAACAATGCCGGCATCTTCGTGGCCGCGCCGTTCACCGGCTACACGGCGGAGCAATATGCGCAGGTCGTCGCCACCAATCTCAACGGCTTCTTCTTCACCACCCAGGCCGCGATCGCCGCGATGGAGGCGGGCGACGGCGGCCACGTCGTCAGCATCACCACCGCGCTGGTCGACCAGCCGCTCTCGGCCGTCCCGTCGGTGCTTGCCTCGCTCTCCAAGGGCGGGATCGCCGCCGCGTCGAAGAGCCTCGCAATCGAATATGCCACGCGCGGCATCCGCGTGAACACGGTCGCGCCCGGCGTGATCCGTACGCCGATGCATCCGCCCGAAACGCATGACGCGCTTGCGGCGCTCCACCCGGTCGGGCGGCTGGGCGAGATATCGGAGATCGTGCAGGCCGTGCTCTATCTCGAATCCGCCGACTTCGTGACCGGCGAATCCATTCATGTCGATGGCGGCCAGGCCGCCGGCCACTGATCGAGGAACGAGCCGATGCCGAACCAGATCCAGCTCGCCACGCCGGCGCCAGGCTATTTGCGGGCGACGTTCCTCAATCCTCCGATCAACCTGGTCGATCCGGATACGATCGGAGAGCTCTCGGCGCTGGTGACGCGGCTGGAAAACGATGCCGAAACCAGGGTGATCGTGTTCGACAGCGGCGATCCCGACTTCTTCCTCGCCCATTATGACGTCCTTGCCGACAAGGCCAAGACGGCGGCGATGGCGAAGGGGCCGACGGGAATGCATCCCTGGCTCGATGTGCTGGTCAGGATAAGTCGCGCGCCGGTGGTCTCGATCGCATCGATCCGGGGCCGGGCGCGCGGCGCCGGTAGCGAATTCGCCCTCGCTTGCGACATCCGCTTCGCCAGCGCCGAGAAGGCGATACTGGGCCAGTTCGAAGTCGGTGTCGGCGCAGTGCCGGGCGGCAATCCGATGGCGCGTCTCGCCGGGCTGGTGGGCCGCGGACGCGCGCTCGAGATCATCCTTGGCGCCGACGACTTCCCCGGCGAACTGGCGGCGCGCTACGGCTATGTGAACCGGGCGCTGCCCGACGCCGAGCTCGACGCATTCGTCGATCGCTTCGCACGCCGGCTGGCCGGCTTCGACAAGGCCGCGCTGGCCGAGGCCAAGCAGTTCGTCGACCAGACGTCACTGCCCGACGACGCCCTGTTCCCGCCGGCGCTGGACCAGTTCTTCCGCTCTACAGCGCGCCCGGAGACCAGGGCGCGGATGGCGCGGCTGCTGGAGGCGGGGCTGCAAACCCGATCGGATGTCGAACTTCGCCTGGGCAACCATGTGGCGGGCGAGAGCGGCGGCCGCTGACCGCCTGTCCGTATGGATATCGCTCGCCAGCCAGCCTCGGGCACGATGCCAAAGTATCTATAGACCATAGTGCAATCGCAATCCGGCCCTCGCGGTCAGATGTCTCCTCTCGAACATTGCAGCAGAGGGACTTCGTCATGACACCGATATTCTCGTATCTGAACCGGCGCTTCTTCGTCAGCTCTTCCCTGCTCGGCTCGCTGGGCCTGTTGATGCCGGCCATGGCACATGGCGGGCTTGCGGGATCGGGAAGCACCGGCACCGGCGCAGTACCCGCCGCTTCACCGGTGGCACGCACCCCGAGCGCGGCAGATATCCGGCCATTCAAATACCGGGCCTCCGAGGAGGCGCTGCGGGACCTCAAGCAGCGGGTCAGAGCGACGCGCTGGCCGAGCCGCGAGTTGGTTAGCGACGATACCCAGGGCGTGCGGCTCGAGACGATGCGGAAGCTCGCCGACTATTGGGCCGATGGCTATGACTGGCGGAAGGCCGAGGCCAACCTCAACCAATATCCCCAGTTCGTCACGACCATCGACGGCGTCGACATCCACTTCATTCACGTCAAGTCGAAGCACGCCAATGCCCTGCCGGTGATCATCACCCATGGCTGGCCCGGCTCGGTGATCGAGCAGCTGAAGATGATCAAGCCGCTGACCGACCCGACCGCCTATGGCGGCACCGCTGCCGATGCGTTCGACGTCGTGATCCCGTCAATCCCCGGCTATGGCTTCTCCGCCAAGCCGACCGAGCTCGGCTGGGATCCGCAGCGGATCGCGCGCGCCTGGGCGGTGCTGATGCAGCGGCTCGGCTATTCGCGCTATGTCGCGCAAGGCGGCGACTGGGGCGACGCGATCAACGAGCAGATGGCGCTGCAGAAGCCGCAGGGCCTGCTCGCGATCCACACCAACATGCCGGGGACCCTGCCCGACAACATCTCCGCAGCACTCTCCGGCGGCCCCGCGCCGACCGGCCTTTCGGGCGACGAGCTCTATGCCTGGAACCAGCTCGACTTCTTCTACAAGAACCGCGTCGGCTATGCGTCGGAAATGGGCGCGCGGCCGCAGACGCTCTACGGGCTGGACGACTCCCCGATCGCGCTTGCGGCCTGGATGATCGACCATGACCCGCAGAGCCAGAAGCTCATCAACCGGGTTTTCAACGGCGGCCGCGAAGGCCTGTCGCGCGACGACATCCTCGACAACATCACCCTCTACTGGCTGACCGGGACCGGTCTCTCTTCGGGTCGGCTGTTCTGGGAAAGCAAGCTGGCGTTCTTCGCGCCGAAGGGCGTCACCATCCCGGTGGCGGTGAGCGCCTTCCCCGACGAGATCTACACCGCGCCGGAAAGCTGGACGCGCAAGGCGTTCCCCAACCTGCTTTTCTACAAGCGCCACGACAAGGGCGGCCATTTCGCAGCCTGGGAGCAGCCCCAGCTGCTCACTGCGGATCTGCGCGAGAGCTTCCGGTCGCTGCGCTGAGCTCCCCCCGGGGCCGGGCGTGCTTTAGAGCGCGCCCGGCCTTGCTCATCCGGCTATCGCAATCGGCGATCGAGGAAGTCCAGCACCAGGCCGGCGACTTGTTCCGGCTTTTCGTCGAGCGCGAAGTGACCGGCATCGAGCAGGTGGATCTCCGCATCGGGCACATCGGCCGCATAGGCAAGCGCACCCGGTACGAGGAAGGACGGATCATGCTGCCCCCATAGAACCAGCAGTGGCGGCTGGTGCGCCCGCAGCCACGCCTGCCAGGTGGGATAGGCCGCCACGTTGGTCCGGTAGTCGTATAGGAGATCGGCCTGGATCGCGCGTTGCCCGGGCCGGGACAGCATCGCAAACTCGTCGGTCCAGCTGTCCGGATCGTAGCGTTCCGGATGCGGGCTGTTGCCGATATGGCGCTGCCGCGCACCCTCGAGCGACACGAATGCGTCGACTTCTTCCGTGTGGGTCGCGCGATCGCGCCAATAGTGCGCGATCCTCGCCCATTTAGGCCCCAGGCCCTCCAGATAGGCATTGGCGTTCTGGACGATGATTGCCTGCATGCTGGCCGGATTGCGCAGGGCGAGCCGGAAGCCGACCGGCCCGCCATAATCCTGCATGCACAACGCATAGCGCTCGATCCCGAGCACTCGCAGCAGGCCCTCGACGGTCGCGGCGAGGTGATCGAAGGTATAGGCATAGTCGGCCGGCGGCGGCGCGGTACTGTGACCGAAGCCCGGATAGTCGGGCGCGATGACATGGTAGCGCTCCGCCAGTTGCGGAAGCAGCGGCGTCCACATCCGCGATGAAGACGGATAGCCATGGAGCAGGACGATGGTCGGTGCGTCGCGGGGCCCGGCTTCGCGGTAGAAGATCTGCAGCCCGTCCACCTCAGCGCAATGGAAGGTGACGGTCATGCAGCCTCACCCTATCTCGTGGACGAAATAGACCGGCCCTTCGGGCAGGCGATGCCCGATGCCGACAGCGACAATGCGGTTGAGCCAGGCATAGCGAGGATCGGCCGTCGCGAAGCGCGGCAGGGTCCGGAAATAATAAGCCGCCGGATCGACCGTCTCTCCGCGGCCAAGCCTCGCCATCACCTCGGGCGGCCCGTGGCGCAGGCCGGAATAGATCATCGCGATCAGCGCGCCATCGTCGGTCTGCAGGACAATCCGCGCATCGAGCTCGATTACGCCGTCGGTTCGAACCGTCTGCCAGTCGGTGCCGCCCGGCAGCACCGTGCCGCGCAGCCGCGCGCCTTCAAAGGTGCCGCTTGGGATATTGCCGACGCGCCGCTCGCCGCCTGCTGGCCCACCGACCGTCAGCAACCCATCGACTGCGAGACGCATTTCGAAGAGTGGGCGGGTGTCCAGCGCCGGCATCACGTCGGGGGTCATTTCGGTTCGGCGGCGCGCTGTTCGCGATAATCGAGCACCGGCATTCCGCCCCATCCCCAATCCGCAGTGTCGACTTCCTGGATCACCACCCAGGTCCAGTCATGTGGCTTGCCCAGCACGTCGAACAGAACCTGACTCATGCCGCGAAAGATAGCCGCCTTCTGATCCGGGGTCATCCGGTCGGTACCCGGCTCCGTGCCTTCGCGGGTGAGCTGGACGGTGACGAAAGGCATGGTCTTTTCTCCTGCGAACATTGTCTCGAGCGCTGCGCATGGCATCCACTGGAGCCCCGGGAAATTGGACGATGGTATCCACCGCGATGTCTTCGGCCCGGCGTCCGCCACCAACACCAAAGCCCAATATTTCCGGCGCGCACGACGCCCCACCTCATGCCCGGACAACAACCAGGGCAGCCCATTCCGTGCTGCCCCGATCGAGGAAGACCGGCATGACCGACACAAAAATCGTGGATTCGAGCTTCACCGCAATCATCAATGCGCCGATCGAAAAGATCGACCTGCCCAGCTGGGCCTTCACTCTCCCTGACAAGGAATATCAGGGTTGCTCGCCTGCTCATGTCGCCGCGGGTTTCACGACGTCGCCGGAGGGCAAGCGGATGTCGATCAACGTCGAGATCATCGGCGGCAGCCTGATGGTGCAGCACTATGTCGAGACGCTCGGCGAGATGAACCACCTGATCCTCGACTCCATCTCCGACGTGTTCACTCCCTCGGGCCGAACGACGATCCGCGTGGTGTGGGAACTCAGCGTCAAGGCGATTGACGACCGGACCTGCGAGTTCACCAATCATGTCCAGTCCTTCGCCACCGAGGACATGCTGACCCTGCTCGACCGCCAGGGAATCCCGTTCGACGTGTTCCGCACGCAGCGCCAGCCGATGTCGATCGCGCACAACCAGGGCGAGACGCCGCTCTTCGCCGCCAGCATCGAGCGCGCGGCGCTGCGAAACTGAACCGACAACCCCATCCGGAGGCGTTTTATGTCACGCCCAACCTATGTTCGGGAGACGACGGCGCTGCTGCTCGTCGACCCCTATAATGACTTCCTCGCCGACGGCGGCAAGGTATGGCCGCGCGTCCAGGCTGTCGCCGAGGAGGTCAATCTGATCGCCAACCTCAAGGCGATCGACGCCGCCGTCCGCAAGGCGGGGATCCAGGTCGTCATCGCCCCGCACCGCCGATGGGAACCTGGCGATTATGAAGGCTGGGATCATCCCAACCCGACCCAGCTCGCGATCATGCATCGCCACTCCTTCGCCCGCGGCGAATGGGGCGGTGACTGGTATCCCGACCTGGCACCTCGGCCGGGCGACGTCGTCGCTGCAGAGCATTGGGCGCAGAGCGGCTTTGCCAACACCGATCTCGACCAGCAGCTCCGCCAGCGCGGGATCACCCACGTCATCCTGGTCGGCCTGCTGGCGAATACCTGCGTCGAGTCCACCGGGCGTTATGCGATGGAGATCGGCTATCATGTGACGCTGGTCCGCGACGCGACCGCGGCATTCTCGCAGGAGATGATGCACGCCGCGCACACGCTGAACGGGCCGACCTTCGCCCATGCGATCCTCAGCACCGCCGAACTTCTTCCCCTGTTGCCGGGAGCGTGACCCGGCGGCCCCGGGGCGCCACTCTCCGCCCCGGGGCCAAAACCGCGCGGCCTTAGATCCGCGCCGATCGAAGCGCCATGGTCCACCAGACCAACTCATCCAGCATCGTGACGGCGTTGTCGGCGATATAAGGGATGGCGTTCAGGTCCTTGCCGTTCTGCAACGCCTCGAAGAATTCGCCGCCTTGGATATGCACCCCGGTCCGGGTCGGCGCCATCTGCAGCTCGACGGCGATGAGACGAAGTTGCTCGATCGA
This sequence comes from Sphingomonas sp. R-74633, assembly GCF_013416555.1. Lineage (GTDB taxonomy): Bacteria > Pseudomonadota > Alphaproteobacteria > Sphingomonadales > Sphingomonadaceae > Sphingomonas. The sequence continues at coordinate 335,579 of NZ_JACCFG010000003.1, forward strand.
ACGCGCGGCGCCGACACTGCCATAGCCCAGGCACGCCATCGGTTTGCGGTTCCACTCGGGATAGGCATAGTCGAGCGCGTTCTTCAGCACCGCCGGCGGGCTGCGATTATATTCGGCGGTGACGAAGATATAGCCGTCGAACTCCGCCACCTTGCGCTGCCAGCGCAGTGCCACTTCGTCCCGAGAGGGCACCCAGGCATTCGAGGCGGGCTCGTCGAAGAAGGGCATGGGATAGTCTCGCAGGTCGATCAGCTCGGTCCGCATGTCGTCGCGGGCGTCGGCCAGGTCGCTGATCCAGTTCGCCGGCCGGTCGCAGAAGCGGCCCGTCCGGGTAGTGCTCATGATAATGGCGATGTTCGGAATATCCATGGCTTGAGGTCCTTTCTGACAGCCTCTCGCGACATGGGACGCGTGCTCGGGCGATCGATTGGACCTAGGTGTCGGAATGCCCCAAACCGATACCATCGTATTGGGTGGCGCTCTGCGCGCTGGTGGCGCATTATTTCCCCGGCTTTTCTGGGGAGCGGACAGGCATGAACGAGGCGATGCCCATCCGTCTGGGCCACTCCCATTTCCGTGACGCCCGCCAGATTCGTGCGCCCTTCGACAATTACGACGAAGCCCGGCTGTCCGTCGCGGACGGCTTTGCGCGCGATTGCAAGGCCATCCCGGACACCCAAGCCTTCGTTCCCTCCGAGCAGTTTCTCCGTGAACTCTGGGGGTATCGCGAGGCGGTCGCGTCTTGAGCAGCAGCGAGAAGGATATCGAGATTGTCCGGCTGCGTCGCGGCATCGACGATCTTGTCGCGCTCCAGGCGCTGGCGATCAACTGGGTCGGCAAGTCGCCTGCCGAGAAAGCACGTCTTTTGGGCGAAGCGCTTTTCTCGACGCTCGGGCTGGATTTCATACATATCGTTGTGGACGGCGACGGCGAACCATCGGAGACGTTCGCCCAAATCCGTTCGGGGTTCGACGCGTTGCGCTCCGAAACCGTGACCCGCGAATTGCACGCGTTGCTGGGCGAAGCCACTGCCGATTGGCCACCGCTTTCGCATCACCGCCTGTCCGGCAATAGCGTATCGATCGCCACTGCCCGGCTTGGCCTTGAGCGCGATTTCGGCATGGTCGCCGCGGGCGCCGCGCGCCCCGGTTTCCCCGACGACACCGAGAAATTGCTGCTCAACCTCGCCTGCAATCAGGCCCTGGTGGCGCTGCAACAGGCACGGCTGAAGCGCGAGCCCCCTATGCGCGCCGACGAACTCGATCACCGTGTCGAACAACGGACATTGGAGCTTGCCGCAGCCAACGCCGCGCTCAAGGCTGAGATTGCCGAGCGCGAGCGCGTGGAAGAGGCGTTCCGGGCAAGCGAGCTGAGCGCGACTTCGATGATCGAGGGCATACCGGGCTTTGTCGCGGTGCTCGGCCCGGATGGCCGGGTGGAGCGGGTGAATGGCCAGATCGAGCAATATTGCGGCGAGCCGCTCGAAGAGCTTCAGCACTGGGGCGTCAATGGCATCGTCCATCCCGAGGACATGCCGCACGTCGCCGAGATGTTCGGCAAGGCCATTGCCGCCGGCACACCTTATGACATCGAGCAGCGATTGCGCCGTTTCGACGGCGAATATCGCTGGTTCGGCAACCGGGGCCGGCCCATTCGCGACGCGGACGGGCGCATCGTTGCCTGGCACGTATTGCTCACCGACATCGACGATCGCAGGCGCGCGGAACAAGCGGTACGCGCCAGCGAGAAGGGGCTGCGCGAGCAGGCCGAAACCATCCCGCAAATGCTCTGGAGCGCCACCGCCGACGGCGACATCGATTACTGCAACGAGCGGCTTCTCGAATATAGCGGCCTCACCGCCGACGAGGTGATGGGCGGGGGATGGGTGAATTTGCTGCACCCGGACGACCGGGCGCCGACGGGCGAGATCTGGTTGCGGTGCATTGCGACGGGTGAGCCCTATTCGGTCGAGGTCCGCCATTTCCACATCGCCGATCAGACTTACCGCTGGATCCTGACGACTGCGCTGCCGCTGCGCGACGGCGAGGGGCGAATCATCAAGTGGTATGGATCCTGTGTCGACACGCATGATCGCAAGCTGGTCGAGGAAGCGCTGAAAGCCAGCGAGCGGCGCCTCACCCAGACGATTGACACGATTCCGGCCTACGTCTTTTCCGCCGGCCCGGACGGCTCGGTCAATTATCTCAACCCGCAGATGCGTGCCTGGTTCGGCCGCGCCGAAGAGAAGATCCTGGCTGCTGAATGGGTGCATCTGACCCACCCGGACGACCGCGACGGGACTGTCGAGGCCTGGCTTGGCGCGGTGGCCGCCGGCACACCCTATCAACGCGAGCTCCGTTTCCTGCACAATAGCGGGGAATATCGCTGGTGCGACAACCGGGCGCAGCCGTTGCGGGACGGCGAAGGCGCCATCATCGCCTGGCATGGCGTGGTCAACGATATCCACGACCGCAAGCTGGCCGAGGAAGCGGTGAAGGACAGCGAGCGTCATCTCCGGCTAACTATCGACACGATCCCGGCGCTCGCCTGGTCAGCGCGGACGGACGGCACCGGCAACTTCTTCAACCAGCATTATCTCGACTATGTCGGCCTGTCGCTGGAACAGGTCCGCGGCTGGGAATGGACGCAGGTGGTCCATCCCGATGACCTGGGCGCGCTTGCGGAGGCCTGGGAAAGCTTTCGCGCGGCCGGAACCGGCGGCGGGGTCGAAGCGCGGATACGCCGCCATGACGGCGTCTATCGCTGGTTCCTGTTTCGCACCCAGCCGCTTCGCGACGATAGCGGGCAGATCGTGCAATGGTACGGCGTCAACGCCGATATCGAGGAGCAGAAGCGCGCGACCGCAATGCTCGCCGGCGAGAAGCAGTTGCTCGAAAGGATCGCATCAGGCCGATCGTTGCGCGACGTTCTCGAAACATTGTGCCGGGTGGTCGAAGAGGCATCTCCGGGATGTATCTGCGAGATCCGCCCGATCGACGAACGCAGTGCGACCTTCGAGTTCGCCGTCGCGCCTTCTATGCCGGTCAGCTTCATCGACGCGATTACCGGCACTCCCGCGCGCGGCGACCTTTCGCCGTGCGGACTGGCCGCGGAACTGAAGGTTCAGGTGATCGCGGCCGATCTGGACGCCGATGCGCGCTGGCACGGTTCGCCGGTCCGCACGCGGCTGCACGAACACGGGCTGAAATCGGTGTGGAGCACGCCCATTCTCTCCAAGGCGGGAGGCATACTCGGCAGCCTGTGCATCTATCACCGCACGCCCGCGAACCCGCTTCCCCATCATCAGGACATCATGGGCCGCGCGGTGCACGTCGCGAGCATCGCGATCGAGCGGCTGCGCGACGAAGAAGAGCTGCGCCGCCGCGCGCACCTGCTCACGACTTCGGAGCGGATCAGCGAAACCGGATCGTTCTTCTGGGATCTCGGCAACAACAAGCTCGTCTGGTCCACGCAAATGTACCGGATCCACGAACTGGAAGAGGGGCTTGAGCCGGTATATCCGAACCTTCTCGCCACCGTTCACCCCGATGACTTCGAGACGATAAAGGATCGGACGGCGCGTCTGTTCCAGGGCGAAACCAGCCCCGACGGCGGATATCGGATCGTCTTTCCCGACGGCAGGATAAAATATCTGCGGACCTCCTACAGCGTCGCCCGTCAGGAGGATGGCCGGCTGGAAAGCATCGGTGTGGCGCAGGACGTCACCAGCTGGCGGCTTGCCGAGGACGCGCTCGACACGCTGCGCTCCGAACTCGCGCACATAACCCGGGTGATGAGCCTGGGCGAACTGGCCGCCTCGATCGCGCACGAGGTCAATCAACCGCTAGCAGGAATCATCACCAACGCGAACACCGGCCTGCGCATGCTGGCGCTCGATCCACCTGACTTCGAAGGTGCGATCAAGACTGCCCAGCGCACGCTTCGCGACGGAAATCGAGCATCGGAGGTGATCAAGCGGCTGCGCGGGCTGTTCCGGAAGCAGGATTTCGCCCCGGAGCCGCTCAACCTGAATGAGGCGGCGCAGGAGGTCATGGCGATCTGCACCCACGATCTCCAGCGCCGCCGCATAGCGCTGGCCGTAACGCTCGACCCCAAGTTGCCGCCCGTCTTTGGCGACCGGATTCAGCTGCAGCAGGTCATCCTCAACCTCATTCTGAACGCCGCAGACGCGATCGAAAGCGGAGGACACGAGCCCCGCAGGATCATGATTGAAACCACCCAGGCGACGCCTGGTGTCGCACAATTGTCGGTCAGCGATACGGGGATCGGGCTGGCCGCCGACGATCTCGGCAGGATCTTCGAGGCGTTTTACACCACCAAGCCGAACGGCATGGGAATCGGCCTCTCCGTGAGCCGGTCCATCCTCGATCGCCACGACGGAAGGCTCTGGGCGAGCGCCAACGACGGCACGGGCTCGACCTTCGCCTTCTCCCTGCCCTGCGCCCCCGACGACGCCGCGCCCGCCACGCAACCGCGGAAAGCCTAATGATGATCCTGCCAGCCTCCCGCGTTCCGGCCCGGCGTGGACGAACCATCCTGAGACGAGCCCTTCCCGCGGCACTGCTCCTGACCGCGCAGGCCCCGGTTTCGAGTGCAATCGCGCAAACCGCGGACCCGGACGAGATCATCGTCACTGCCCGCAAGCGCGAAGAGGAGTCGCTGCGGGTCCCCGTAGTCGCCACGGTTATTCGCGCCGACGAGCTCGATCGCAGGCAGGTGACCGATCTCTATGCCATTGCGGCAATGACACCGGGCCTAGTGCTCGGCGCTGCGCCGCTTGAGGTCGGCACCGAAGTCTCACTGCGCGGCGTCGGCTCGAGCCCACTCGATCCCGGAGTCGATCAGTCGGTCGCGCTTAATCTGGACGGCCTGCCGCTTGGGCAAGGCGCCGCCTATTCGGTCGGCCTGTTCGACATGGCCCGCGTCGAGGTCCTCAAGGGCCCGCAGCCGCTGTTCTTCGGGAAGAACAGCCCCGGCGGCGTGATCGCCATCCGGACCGCCGATCCGGGCGACGCCACGGACGTCAGCGCCAGCGCAGGCTATGAGGCGGAGGCGCGCGAATGGCAGACCCGGCTCATCCTGTCGGGCCCGGTTACCGAGACGCTGGGCCTGCGTCTTTCCACCCAATATGCATCGCGCGACGGCTATTTCCGCAATACCGCCATCGCACTGCCCGACAGCGGCGCTCGCCAGCCGGCGGCGCGCTTCGGTAGCGGGCACTCGCTCTATCTGCGTCTCACCGGCCTATTCCGGCCGAGCGCGGACTTCACCGCACGGCTCAAGCTCAATGTCACGCAGGATCGCAGCTTGGGTGGCCTCGGCGAACAGCTGACCTATTGCCCGGACGGGACCTACAATTACCTGCCGGCAATCGGCCTGAACCTGCCAAGCGAATATAGCGCGAACGAAAGCTGCCGCGTCGACCGCAATCTCAACATCGTCGACATGGACCCTGCCGCCTATCCCGGCGTGCCCAATGGCGGGGTCAGTTTCACCGAGAACGGCCAGCGTTTCGGCACGCTGGAGATGAACTGGGCGGTCGCGCCGCACCTCATGCTGACCTCGGTGACCGGCTATTACCGGCTCAAGGTTGATGCCCTGCAGAACGGTCCATGGTCGGGCGGGGCGGCGCCGCCGCTGGCGCTCACCAAGGCGCTGCGCCGCGAGGAAGCGACGCAGGAAGTGCGGCTCACATCCGATTTCGGCGGCGCACTCGATTTCACCGCCGGCGCATTCTTCCAGGATGCGAGCATCCGCAACGACATCTCCTTCCTGGGCAATTCACGCTACGGCCTCCCTGCGATCGTCGTGCAGGGGACGCATGATATCGCCATCCGCTCCTATGCGCTGTTCGGGCAGGCGCGCGTCCGCCCCACGACCCGGCTGGAGATCGCCGGCGGCGTGCGCTGGACCGACGAGAAGCGCAGCGACACGCCGACGACCTATGACGTATTCGGCGTCTTCAGCGGCGTTCAAGGTGCGACGCTTCACCCGCAGGTGCCCCGCCTGCGATCGCGCAACTGGTCGCCCGAGCTGACGATCTCGTGGTTCCCGACCACCGACCTCACGGTGTTCGGCTCGGTGAAGCAGGGGTACAAGTCCGGATCCTACAACATCAACCAGGCACTAACGCCGGGCGACGACAATTCCTTCGGCGACGAGCGCGGGCGCGGCGGCGAAGCCGGGGTCAAGGGCTATGCCGGAGCCCGGCAATTCTATTTCGAGCTCGCCGGCTATCACTATCAATATAGCGGGCTGCAGGCCGGCATCATCCGGATCAACAGCGCCGGCATTCCGACCCTGGCGACCGTCAATGCCGGTGCCGCGAAGGTCTATGGGGTGGATCTGGCGCTCCGCTATGCTCCCCGCGCCATCGCCGGACTCAAGGTCTCCGCCGCGGCGAACTGGAACCGCGGCCATTTCACCCGCTTCATAAATGCCGACTGCAAGGCGGGGCAAACCGTGAGCGAAGGCTGCAACCTGCTGCCGACGCTAGTCACCGACCCCGGTGAGCTCGCGGCGGGATATTACAGCATCGATCCGGCGCTGGGCGTGCCCGTCCGGTACAATGGCCAGGATCTGTCGGGCACGCCGTTGCACCGCGCCCCGGCCTGGCAGGGCAATTTCGGCGTCGACTATGATAGCGCGCTATCGGGTAAGCTTGCCCTCGGCCTGGGCGGGCAGATTCAATATTCCTCCCGCTACGTCGTCGATCTCGGCAACCGGGATCACGGCTGGCAGGAGGCTTTCGCCAAGCTCAGCGCCAGCATCCGGTTGCGGGCACGGGATGAGCGCTGGGAAGTAGCCCTGATCGGCAACAACCTGACCGATCGGCTGACGACCGGCGGCTGCCTGACCATCAATTACCCAGGCGGCGGCGGGGTATTCCCCGGCATCATCACCGGAGCCCCGATCAAGGGTCTCGCCGGATCGGGAGAAACCGTTTGCGCCTATGAACGGGGCCGGGAGCTTTGGCTGCGGCTAACCCTGCGTCCCTTCAGAAAGTGAAATGAGCCCACACTAAGGGAGTGCTTCGCAGACTCCCGGTGTGCGCCACAATCACATGTCCCATTTTTCGCAGAGTTCTGCGGAATCTCTGGCGCGCGCCCTGCCGAGCGCTGGCCGCTCTGTGGCAAAGGTGCGCGCCAGAGACACTCGGCTATTTCGCAGCAGCAGCGTCCTCGATCAGCGCCGCGACCTCGGCCGGGTGCGACACCATCAGCGCATGCGACGCGCCAGGGACTTCGATCGCCTTCCGGGCATGCGCCCGCTCCGCCATGAACTTCATTACCGCGGCGGGGATGTTCCGGTCCGCGGTGCCGTAGATCATGTAGGAGGGCAGCGTCTTCCAGCTGGGCGTGCGCGAAGGCTCGCCGAGCGCGGACAGGGTTACCGGGCGCTGCGTCGCCGCCATCGCCGCGGCCTTCGCTGCGGGCACATCGGCGGCGAACTGTGCGTGGAACTTGTCGGTCTGGATGTAGAGATCCTCGTCGCCGTCCGGCAGCGCGATCGGCGTCAGGGTGTCGCCCAGCGTGCTGCCCGGGAATTTGGACGAGAGCGTGAGGCTCGACTCCCCCGCGTCGGGCGCGAAGCCCGCCACATAGACCAGTGCCTTCACATTGGCGTTGCCGTTGGCCGCCTCGGTAATCACCGGGCCGCCATAGGAGTGGCCGACCAACACCACCGGGCCCTTGATCGACTGGACGATCCCCGAGACGGTCACTGCGTCATGCGCAACGCCGCGAAGCGGATTGGCGGCGGCGACGACGGTGTAGCCGTCCTTTTCGAGCCGGGCGATGACCGGCTCCCAGCTCGAGCTTTCGGCGAAGGCGCCGTGCACGAGCACGATCACCGGCTTGACCGGCTTGGCCTTGACCTGGGCCATGGCGGTGCCTGGGAAGAGCAGCGCGGCCGAGAGCAGCAGATTGGAAATGCGCATGGGGTTTCTCCTTGGAAGCGTCAGTTGGCGGGGGCTGAGATGCGAGGCGGCTGCAGGCTGTCGCGCAGCCAGTCGTCGAACCTGAGGGTGGCGATGCGTGCCCCCGAACCGGGAAGCAGCGAGTGCTCGCCCAGTTCGGCGCCGAAATAGGGTGCGGCGATATCCGCCACGATCCGGCGGCTGTCCTCGAAGGCCGTGGCGATCTCCACCGCAACCGCATCGAGCCGCAGCCGCTCCGGCCCGGCGACTTCGAGTGTGCCGTTGCACGGATCGCTGAACGCCACGTCGGCCAGCATGTCGGCCAGGTCCTCGCCGGCGATCGGTTGCACCAGTGCAGGCGCAATGCGGATGTCGCGCACCGTGCCGTTCTGCACGACGTCACGGACGAACTCGAAGAACTGGGTCGAGCGCAGGATCGTGAAGGGCAGGCCCGATGCGGCGGCCATCTCCTCCTGCATCTTCTTCCCGCGGAAATAGCCGCTGGCGAGCAGGCCGTCGGTGCCGACGATCGACAGGACGACATGGTGGCGCACGCCGGCCTGCCGCCCCGTCTCGAGCAGGTTGCGGCTCGAGGTTTCGAAGAAACGCTGCGCCGCGTCGCCGTCGTCGGGCGAGACGTTGGTGACGTCGATCACCACCTCGGCTCCGTCCAGCGCCTCGGCCAGCCCGGCACCGGTGAAGCTGTCGACGCCGTTGCGACGCGAAGCCTCGACCACGCGCAGGTCTTCCTGGCGCAGGTTGCGCACGAGCCGCTCGCCGATCCGGCCGCGGCTGCCGATCACCGCGACCTTCATATCAGTGCCTCGATCGAAGAGACGTCGATCGAAGGCAGCGGCACGAACAGGCCCTCCTCGGTCAGTGCCCGGCGGACCGTCGGGCGTTCGGCGACGCGCTCGAAATAGCCGAGCATCGGAGCCGAGATCGGCACATCGAACGCCTGCGCCCAGCGTAGCATGACGAAGAGATACGCATCGGCGACGGTGAAGCGCGGCCCGAACAGATAAAGCTCGTTGATATGCTCTTCGATCAGCGCCAGCCGCTGGGCGACCGCTTCGATCGCCGCCGCCCGTTCGGCTTCGTCCTCCGAATGCCAGAGCGGCTTGAACGCGACGTGCAGCTCGGTCGAGAGCCAGGAGAGCATCTCGATCAGCCGGGTGCGCCCAAGCAGCCCGCCGGGCGCGAGATTCGCGTCCAGCCCGGCAATGAATTCGAGGATCGCGGTGTTCTCGCTCACCGCATTGCCATCGTCGAGCACCAGCAGCGGCACATAGCCGCGCGGGTTGATCGCGACATAGTCATAACCATGCTCGGTCGTCTTGGTCTTGATATCGACCCGCTCGAACTCGGCGGCGAGGCCGGCCTCGTGCAGCGAAATCCGGCCGGACAGGCTGCAGGCGCCGGGGGCGTAATAGAGCTTCATGATCTGGTCTCCTGAGGAAGCGCCGGCAGGCGCAGAGTGACGAGGGTGCCGATACCGGGCTCGCTCTCGATCGAGACGTTGCCGCCGGCTCCCCGGACGAAGCGCTCGACCATTGGCAGGCCGATGCCGCCCAGGCCGTCGCGCTTGGTGGTGAAAAACGGATCAAACACGCGGGCGAGCGTTGCGGGCGGCATGCCGATCCCATGATCCCCGACACGAAGGTCGACGGATCCGGCAACGGCGCGCGCTTCGATGCGCACCCGTCCCTTCCCACCCATCGCGTCGCGCGCATTGAAGACGAGGTTGAGCACCGCACGGCGCAGCCCGATCGGATCGCAGGCGATATCGGGCAGGTCGCCCGGAAGCGCGATGTCGAGCGCCACGCTGGGCTCCTCATCCGCGAGTATCAACGCCGCGATGTCCGCCAGGCAGCCGGCGATGTCGCTGCGCGGCGGCGCCTCGGCGGTATCGCGCGCGTGCACGACGCATTGGCGCACGATCGTTCCCGCGTGATCGAGCGAGGTGCGGGCGCGATGCAGGATCGGCTCGCGGTGGGTGCCCGCCATCTCCGGCGTGCGGGCCAGGATATTGAGCGCCGAGCTGGCGATCTGGATCAGATTGCCGAGATCATGCAGCACGCCGGCCGCGGCAACTGCGAATTCCCGGTTGCCCTGCCCCGCGTCGATGGGCGGGAGGATCTCGGGTCCATGCGAGGTGGAATGGCAGAGCATCGGGTGTTCCTTTCGGAGAAAGGGGGCCGCGGGGCGTTAGTGGGGAGCAGTCCCCGCGGCCCGGCCGGTCAGGCGGCAACCGCCGCCGGCGTCTCGACAGGATGGACGGCGCGCAGGCTGATCTGGACGCGGTTCCACAGGTTGATCGCCCCGATCGCCAGGGTCAGCCAGGCGATCTCGCTGGTGTTGAATTGCGCCTGGAGCGCCGCATAATCGGCATCCGGCGCATGCGCCTTGCCGATGCGGGTGACCAATTCGGTCCAATTGAGCGCGGCCCGCTCGCGATCGGTGAAGGCCGGGGAATCGCGCCAGCCGTCGAGAAGGTGGATGCGCTGGTGGCTCTCGCCGCTCTTCACCGCATCCTTCACATGCATGTCGATGCAGAAGGCGCAGCCGTTGATCTGCGAGGCGCGGATCTTCACCAGCTGGAGCAGGCTGTGCTCGAGGCCGCTCTTCATGATCGCGGTTTCGACGGCGATCATCGCCTTTGCGCCGTCGGGCGCGACCTCGAAGATGTTCATACGGGGGGTCATGGATAGTCTCCTTGCTTTGGGGGTCAGGGCTTGGGGGTGGCGGCGCGGTCGCGCAGCGCGAACAGGGTGAGGCCGGCGCCGATCAGCGCGGGTAAGGTGACGGCGGGGAAGTCGCGCAGCAGCACCGCGGGGCCGCAGATGCCGGCCGCGACTTCCCACAGATGGAAGAGCGCATGGCAGGCGAGCCAGAGCGTCGCCCCGCCCCACAGCACGAGGCGCATCTCGCGCCGGAAGGTGCCGGTCAGGAACGCGGCGCCGATGAACAGGAAGATGATCCCAATATCGCGTATGAAGTGCTGGTTGAACGGGCCGGTGGTGGTCACGCCGGGCACGGCGAAATACCAGCCGGTCGGCGAGATCAGCATGTAGAGACCGTTTTCGATGCCGCCGACGCCGAGCAGCATCGCGAAGAAGATCACGGTCGGGCGGAGCACCGGCGCACGCCGCGCGTCGTGGAGCGCGCGCGTGCTCATTTCGCCACCGGCGCGGGCACATTGGCGAGCCACCAGTCGAAGCTGGTGGTGCCGAGCCGGGCATCGGGCCCCGGCATCAGCGACGCGTCATCGATCGCGACGCCGAAATAGGCGGCGGCGGGATCGGCGATCACGCGGCGCGGATCCTTGTCGAACGCCAGCACCCGCGCGACCAGTTCGTCGATGCGATAGGCTTGCGGCCCGGCCACTTCGACAAGATCGTTCGCGGGCACCCCGAGCGCCGCCCGTGCGACGGCGACCGCGACATCCTGCGCCGCCATCGGCTGGAAGCGCGCGGGCGAAAGGCGCACCGTGTCGCCTTCGGTCGCCGAATTGGCGATCCCGCGCAGGAACTCGAAGAACTGAGTGGCGTGGATCAGCGTGAACGGAATGCCCGAGGCCGCGATCCCCTTTTCCTGGGCGAGCTTCGCCTGGAAATAGCCGCTGGCCTGGAGGCGTTCCGTGCCGACCACGGAGAGCGCGATATGATGGCGCACCCCTGCCCGCTGCTCTGCCGCCGCGATATTGCGCCCCGCCTTCTCGAAGAAATCGAGCGCCGCCGGACCGTCGAGCGTCGGCGAGTTGGAAACGTCGATCACCACCTCGGCGCCGGCGAGCGCGCGGTCGAGCCCTTCCCCGGTCAGCGTGTCCACGCCGGTATTCGGTGCGGCGGCGAACACCTCGTGCCCGTCTTTGGCGAGCAGGGCGACGGTCTTCGAGCCGATCAGGCCGGTCCCGCCGATAACGACGATCTTCATTTCATGTCCTTTCGCTTTGAATTTCGGGGAGCCGGTGGCCGGCGCCGGCAACCAGCGCCTCCGCGCCGAGCCGCGCGCCGAAGAAGAGCGCGTCGGCATCGACCACCACCGGGCGATAATCCTCGTCGCCGGTCAGCATCTGGGTGGCGAGATCGGGCAGCGCGTAGATATTGGGCCCGGCCAGCTCGACCACGGCATTGGCCGGATCGCGCAGCGCGACCTCCATCAGCACGCGCGCCGCATCGTCCGCGGCGATCGGCTGGACGCGAACCGGCGGGACGCGGACCTCGTCGCGCGTGCGGCCGGCGTAGAGGATGTCGTGGATATATTCGAACAACGGGGTCGAACGGACGATGGTGAACGGGATGCCGGCTCCGGTCACCAGCGCCTCCTGGGCGTTCTTGGCGCGGTAATAGCCGGCACTGCGGCGGGCGTGTCGAGCCGAGGCGTCATCGTGCATCTCCCTGATGGATGCAGGCATGACGAGATCGCCGTCGCGAATGTGACATGGCGGATCATTTTCCGCGCCGATCCGCTCGGCACCGATCGCGGAGAAGGTGACATGGTGCGCGATCCCCGCCACACGCTCGGCGGCGAGCAGGGTGGCGCCCGCGGCTTCGAAGAAGCGCAGCATCGCGTCGGGATCGGCATAGCCCGGGTTGGAGACGTCGATAACGACCTCTGCCCCTTCCAGCGCGCGATCGAGCCCCGCGCCGGTTACGATGTCGACGCCGGTGGAGCGTGCAGCGGCCACGATGTCATGGCCTGCCGCCTCGAGTTGGCGGACGAGCTTCGCCCCGACCCGGCCGGTCCCTCCCACCACGACGATGCGCATGATCCCTCTCCTCTCCCCGGCGCCGGCACAGCGCCTCGGTCTGGAAGGAAGATCGCGGATCGCGCCCTGTGCCTCCATCGTGCCCAGGGATGCGCGAAGCTCGCCTTTGGGCAGGCGACCCTATGCCTAGGGTCAGGTCAGGCCCGCCTGGCAGCGGGCCAGCCGGCCTCCGGCGCCCAAAATCGCTATCAAAGGCATAGGCGTCCGAGACGATCGGACAGCCAATCCCCTCCCCCCGGCGGGGCGGATCGCGCCCGAGGTGCGGTCGATCCGTCGCCGCCTTCCCGCCTAGCTCGCACCTGCCGGGACGCGGCCCGAGGCGGGTCGTGCGGCGCAATCCAGGGAGAATTTCGGTGCCGATCTTCACCACCAGCGACGGACACGAGCTCTACTACAAGGACTGGGGCCAAGGCCCGGTCGTCACCTTCTCGCACGGCTGGCCGCTCAGTTCGGACGCGTGGAGCATCCAGATGCAGTTCCTCGCCGAGCAAGGCTATCGCTGCATCGCGCATGATCGGCGCGGGCACGGCAAGTCCGCCCAGACCGACACCCGCAACGACATGGATGGTTATGCCGACGACCTGGCCGAGCTGTTCGCGGCGCTCGACCTGCAGGACATCACCGTGGTCGGTCACTCGACGGGCGGCGGCGAAGTCGCCCGCTATATCGGCCGCCACGGCACTGGCCGGGTCAAGAAAGCGGTGCTGCTCGGCGCGGTCCCTCCGGTGATGCTGAAGAGCGCGGCCAATCCAGAGGGCTTGCCGATCGAGGTGTTCGACGGGCTGCGCCGCGACATCCTCAAGAACCGCTCACAATTCTACAAGGACTTCGCAATCCCCTTCTACGGCGCCAATCGCGAGGGCGCGGAGGTGCCGCAGAGCCTGCTCGGCGAGTTCTGGCTGATCAGCATGCAGGCCGGCCTGAAGAACGCGCATGACTGCATCAAGGCGTTCAGCGAGACCGACTTCACCGAGGATCTGAAGAAATTCGACGTGCCGACACTGATCGTCCATGGCGAGGACGACCTGATCGTGCCGATCGCGGACTCCGCGCACAAATCGGCCAGGCTGGTGAAGGGCGCGCAGACGATCTTCTATCCGGGCCTGCCCCACGGACTGACCGCCACGCACGCCGATCGGTTCAACGCCGATCTGCTCGCGTTCCTGCGCAGCTGATGCGCGGGGCGTCCGGCGGCGTCCCCAGCGCCGCCGGGCGTTCAGGCGGAAATCGGGGGCAGGGAAAAGTGAAAGAGGGCGCCGCCTTCATCATGGTTCGCCGCGGCGATACTGCCGCCATGCGCAGCGATGATCGACTGGCAGACCGCCAGGCCGATGCCCATCCCGTCCGCCTTGGTGGTGAAGAAGCCCTCGAAGATGCGATCGAGATCCGCTGCCGCGATACCCGGACCATTGTCGCGGATCGAGAAGCGGACGCCGCCCCCACCGTCCGGGCCGGTGGCGATCTCGATCCGCCCCTTCTGCATGCCGGCCAGTGCCTGGAGGCTGTTGACCAGCAGATTGATCACGACCTGCTGGAGCTGGACCCGGTCGCCGAGCACGCGTGGCAGGGCGATATCGAGCCGCACCGACAGCAGGATCGCCCGTGTTTCGACGTCGTGACAGACGAACATCAGCGCTTCCTCGACCACCGCGTTCAGGTCGAGCGACACCGGATTGGGCACATGGCGCGACGCCATGCCCCGAATCCGCTGGACGATCTCGCTGGCGTGCCGGGCACTGTCGGCGATGCGCCGGGTGAGCTGCTCGACCTTGGCAAGATTGGGCTCGTCGCGACACAACCAACGCAGGCTCGTCTCGGCGTTCATCGCGATCGCCGCGAGCGGCTGGTTCACTTCATGCGCGATCGAGCTGGCCAGCTCGCCAAGCGTGGAGATGCGCGCGGCGCGGGCATGTTCTTCCTGAAGCTGGCGGAGCTGCGCTTCGGTGCGCAGCTTCTCGGTCTTGTCCTCGAGCGTGAGCAGCGTCACGTCGAGCCGCTCGGGCGGCGTTGGGAAGGTGACGGTGAGCTCGACATCGAGCAGCCGCCCGTCGAAGGTCCCGAGCTTGATCAGCTCGACATAGGTGCGCCGCCCTTCGAAATGGGCGATGGTAACGTTGCGCGCGGTGTCGGGCGCCTGGGCGAAGACGAACGCGACCGGGCCGATCAGGTCCTCAACACCGCCCGCTCCCATCATCCGGGCGGCGCCACCATTCGCATCGGTCACCCGCACGATCGCGCAAGCCTGCTCGACCAGCCCGGGATGCGCCTCCATATGCGCCACGATGTCGGTCACCCCTTCGGCGCGGAGCTGGTAGAAGACCGCGCCCATCGGCCGGGCATCGACCTGGAGCAGCGCGCCGGGGAGATGATGGATAAGCCGGCGATAGCGCTGCTCGCTGGCACGCACGGCCCAGAAGGAACGATCGTCAGCGACGTCGCCATCCACCTGTACCCAGACCGTATCGGCCACGCCCGGTGCGCCCCACACGGTCAGCGTCGCGTCACGCAGCATGAAGGAATTGATGCTCTCGGTGCGCTCGGCATGCGCGGGATCGGTGACGACCGCGACAATCAGCCCCGCAAGCGCATTCCAGCTCTCTTGCGGGCAGAAATTGGCAACCGGCTGGTCGAGGATGATTTCGCGTGCCGAGGGCGCGCCGACCAGTTCGAGGCTGCGGGTATTGGCCTCAACGATGCGTGCGCCGTGGAGCAGCGCCGCGGCCCAGTCCGCCCATTCGCCGCCGGCGGCGACAATGTCGATCAGCGCCCGCACCCGCGACAGGTCGACCTGCCAACAGGCAGGCTCCGCAGTGTCTCGCGCCGGTATCGGGCCGGTCAGCATGACGGGAGCACCGCCTTGAGCATGCCGAGCAGCTGCGCATCATCGACCGGTTTGGTGAACCAGCCTGCCGCGCCGCCCTGGAAGGCGCGGGCACGCAGCACCTCTTCGTCGCACGACGTCACATAGATCACCGGCATCGCCGATCCGCCGGCACGCAGCCTGCGCTGCAGCTCGATCCCGTCGATCTCAGGCATGCGGACATCGGTGATGACGCAATCGAAATCGCCGCACGCCTGGAGAAAGGCGGCCGCACCGTCGAAGGCGCGCGCAGGCATTCCCTCCACCTGGAGCAGATCGAACAGCGCATCGCGCACGGCCTCGTCATCATCCACGATCGCGATCACCGATGGTCTGGACAAGCGGAGGGTCCTTTTCGGCGCGCAAGCCGCGCCCGCCTCCGCATGTCGCTGAATCCACTGCTTTCTGGTACCATACCATGGTCTAGGTCGCCTCCTGCCGGAGGGGCTCGGGCAGCAGATCCCAGGCGCGGATCAGCTCCCCCACCGTGTTCACCGCCATCTTGCGCATGACGCTGCTGCGGTGGAGCTTCACCGTGACTTCGCTGATGCCCAGATCGAAAGCGATCTGCTTGTTTAGCCGGCCCTGCGCGACCTGGCGGAGCACCTGACGCTCGCGCGGGGTGAGCGCGGCGTAGCGATCGGCCTGCACCTTCGTCACCTGCGCACCGGAGCGCAGCGCAAGATCGCGCTCGATGCCGACCGTCACTGCATCGAGCAGCGACTGATCGCGCACCGGCTTGGTGAGGAAATCCACCGCGCCGGCCTTCATTGCCTGCACGCTCATCGGAATGTCGCCGTGACCGGTGAGGAAGATGATCGGCTTCGCATTGCCCGTGGCGGCAAGATGCTGCTGCAGGTCGAGCCCGCTCGATCCGGGCATCCGCACGTCGAGCACCATGCAGCCCGGGCGCTCGGGCAGCGTCGCCTCGAGCAACTCGCGCGTCGAGCCAAAGCCGGCGGCATCGATCCCCACCGAGAGCATCAGCTCCTCGATCGAGGTGCGGACGGCGGCATCGTCGTCGACGATCACCACCAGCGGGCGGTCCGCCGCAGCCGGCTGGTTCATCTGCGATCCCTGGTTCATCATGCGACCTCCCGGCGGTTAGAGCTGGAGACAGGCAAGCTTCTCATCGGACGCGGCGCGGCATAATCCCGAACCCAGTTACCCCTGGCCTCCCCGTTCCGGGGAGCGTGGCTCCAACCGGATCACTCGTCGGCCATAAAAATGCGCATCGATCGACCAGGCGCCGGGGCCAAGCAGCACGAGCGCCAGCGCCCCACCGGCACAGGCGGCCAGGATCCACACCAGGTCGTCCCGCGCACCCGCCGCTCCCGCTGCCAGCGCGACGGCCAACAGCAACGCCGCGGCCCGCGCGCCGAACCCGAGCACGAGCGCCAGCGCGATCCCCGCGGCGGCGAGGCCGATCGGGACGGTTACCGTCGGCACGGACCAGGCACGGGCAAGCGCCGGAGACGCGATCAGCGCATAGGACAGCCGCAGGAGCAGGAGCGCGGCACCGAAGAGGCCGTCCGGATAGCGTAGGATCAATTTGGGCACCGACAGGCGATAGACCGCCTCCGGGCCTTCGCCAGCCTTCGGTCCGGGGATGTTCCGCTCCCCCATTCGGGGGTAGCATCGCCACCGTCTGGCAGCGAAGTGCGGATTGCTTCGGATTGGGCGCAGGCGGGGACCCGGGGGAGTTGCCGGAACGACGATGCAACTGATCAGGGTCCTTCTCGCCGCGGCGCTGCTGCTGCAGCCGCTTGCCGTGACCGCGGCGGGCTCTGGTACCGGCTCGACCCGGCTGATGGCGCACTACACGCACCAGCGCTGGAGCGAGGAGATCGACGCGCCGCGGCCGGTGTTCGCGCTGGCGCAGGACCAGCGCGGATATCTGTGGGTTGGTGCCGCAGCGGGGTTGTTCCGCTTCGACGGCATTCGCTTCGAGCCGGTGAGCACCGGCATCGACCTTGTTGCGGAGGGCGCGCCCTCGGCGATCCTCGTCCGCCGCAATGGCGAGGTATGGACCAATTTCGAACATACGGGCCGCTTCGCCGTCTACCGCGACGGCCGGTTGCGCTTCCTCGATGCACCTCCCTCGCCTGATCGGGTGCTCGCGATGCAGGAGGCGGCCGACGGCACGATCTGGGTGCTGACCGAGAAATTGGGCCTGCCATTGCTGCGCTATCGAAATGGCCGCTGGACATCTTTCGGCGTGGAGGCGGGTGCGCCGGTCGATAATCCGTTCAGCATGGTCGTCACCGCCGACGGCACGCCCTGGATCAGCTTCGCCCTGACCGGTGCGGTCGCCCGGCTGCGTCCCGGCGCCAGCAAATTCGAGTTCCTCCACCGCGATCCGGGCGCGCAGGGGCGGCTATCGCTGGATCCGCAGGAACGCGTGTGGATCAGCGACGCGCACGGCAGCTATCCGCTGACCGGCCCGGGCGCGCAGGGCAGCCCGCCCCCACTTCGCTACCCCTATGCAACCGACCCCACCGAGATTCGCGGGTGGCCGCGCTTCGATCGCGAGGGAAATCTCTGGATCGCCACTTATTATGACGGGCTGCAGCGCGTCACCCGGCCCGACCCGCGCGGTGCTGCTACGCCGGCCGAGGCGGCGGCGCGGGTAGAGCATTTCACCGCGCGGGACGGGCTGTCGTCCAATGCCACGACCCGGATCTTCCAGGATGCGGAAGGCAATGTCTGGGCGGGGACCGAAAACGGACTCGACCGGTTCTGGCCGGCGACCCTGCGTTACGAGCCGCAGCTCGCCCAGCCAGCCGCGTTCGGCGACCTGCTGCTGCGCGCGTCCGACGGCAGCGTCTATATCGGAGAGGCCAGGACCGTCTATCGGGTGCGGCCGAACGCGCCGCCCGAGCCGATCTTCCGCAGTCCCGACAACGAACCGCGCACGCTGTGCGAGGCGCCCGACGGTGCGATCTGGATCAGCCTGACCAAGGAGGATGGCGCCAACCGCGGCAAGCCGATCATGATCTGGCGGAACGGCCAGCTACGCCCCGGCCCACACATCCCGCTGAAGTACATCGTCTATGACTGCGCATTCGACGGGCGCGGCGATTTCTGGGTTACCGCCTGGATGGGCGGGATGGCGCGACTTCATGCCGGGAAATGGCAATGGATCGCCGGCCAGCCGGGCCGCCCCTTCGCGCCACGCTCGATGGTGGCGGACGCGCAAGGCCGTGTCTTCGTTCATTGGAGCGACCGCGTGCTGAGCCGGCTCGATGGCCTGTCCCGCCAGTCGCTTGCCATCCCGTTCGGCCGATATGAGCCCGACGACATCTCGCTCTATCCCGAGGCGCCGGGCAAGCTGCTCACTGCCGGCAAATATGGCCTCGCGCGGCTGGAGGGAGACCGCTTCCGGACCATCTCCGCGCAGCGGGTGCCGCTGTTCAGCGGTATCAACGGCATGGTGCGCAGCCCGACGGGCGACACCTGGCTGGCGAGCCCCGGTGGCATAGCGCGCCTGCGCACCGCCGATCTCGACCGCGCCTTCGCCGACCCGGCCTGGTCGCCGCCGATGGACGTGTTCGCCGCCGCCGACGGCCTGAGGAGCCGGCCCCATTCGCACAGCCGCAATGCGATCGTGCAAGGCGGCGACGGCCGGCTGTGGATCGCCACCCAGACCGGCACGCTGTGGCTCGATCCGGCCGATGTGCGGCGCAGCCACACCCCGCCGCACGTCGCAGTGGGCGCGCTTGTCGCCGACAAGGTCTATCGCGATCCCACCAATGTCACGCTGCCCGCCGGCCGCTCGAACATCCAGATCGACTTTGCAGTGCTGAGCTTCTCCAACCCCCGCGTTGCGCGCGTACGTTACCGTATCGAGGGTCAGGATACCGATTGGGTCGAGGCCGGCACGCGGCGCCAGGCCTTTTATACCAACCTCGCGCCCGGCACCTACCGCTTCCAGCTGATCGCGGCGAACGACAATGGGGTGTGGAACGAGGCCGGCGCCACGGTGGAGTTCACCATTCCGCCCACCTTCGTCCAGTCGCGCTACTTCATCGCGCTCTGCGCAGCTTTGGTGCTGGCGCTGCTCTGGCTCGCCTATCGGCTGCGGGTGGCGCAGGTCGCGGGCAGGATCCGGACACGGCTCGAGGAGCGGATGGGCGAGCGCGAGCGTATCGCCCGCGAGCTGCACGACACGCTGCTGCAAAGCGTGCAGGGGCTGGTGCTCCGCTTCCAGTCGGTCGCCAACAAGATGCCGCCGGAAGGCCCGGCGCGCGGCCAGCTCGAATCAGCCCTGGCCCGCGCCGACGACATCATCGCAGAGGGGCGAAACCGCGTGCAGGACCTGCGCGGTGTCGATGACAAGGGTGATCTACCCGAACTGCTGCGCGAGCGCGCGGTCGCGGCCGGTTTCGATGCCGCGATCGGCGTGCGCATCGTCGTGGAAGGCCGCCAGCGCCCGGTCGATCCGCTCGTCGCAGTCGAGCTCGGCCGCATCGTCGACGAGGCATTGTTCAACATCTGCCGCCATGCCCATGCCAGCGCCGTCGAGATCATCCTCCGCTTCGGCAATCGCCAGCTCGGTGTCGAGATTCGCGACGACGGGGTGGGCATGCCGCCCGAGGTGCTCGCGCAGGGCCACAAGCCCGGCCATTTCGGGCTGATCGGGATGCGCGAGCGCGCCGAGCGGATCGGCTGCAGCTTCTCGATCGACAGCCGCCCGGGCATGGGCTGCGCCGTGACGATGACCCTGCCCGCCCGCCTCGCCTTTGCCGATCATGCGCCGGGCCGGCGTTGGCGCTTCCTCTCCCGGCTTTCCCGCAACAAGAAAGATCCAAGCCATGTCGGCTGAGAAGGGCGCAACGCCCGTCCGAATCCTGATCGTCGACGATCATCCGGTGCTTCGCGAAGGCGTCACCTCGATTCTCGAGGACCGCACCGACATGGTGGTGATCGGCGAGGCGCGGGACGGCGCCGAGGCAGTTACCCGCTTCCGCGAGCTGCGCCCCGACGTGACGCTGATGGATTTGCAGATGCCGGTGATGAACGGCGTCGATGCGATCATCGCGATCCGCGGCGAATTTCCCGATGCGCGCATCCTCGTCCTCACCACCTATGCCGGCGATGTGCAGGCGGTGCGCGCGTTGAAGGCCGGCGCGACCGGCTATCTGCTCAAGAGCAGCCTGCGCACCGAGATGCTCGATGCGATCCACAACGTCCATCGCGGCCGCCGCCATGTCCACGGCGAAGTCGCCACCGAAATCGCGCTGCACATTGCCGACGACAATCTGAGCGAGCGCGAGATTGCCGTGCTGCGCCTCGTCGCCGAGGGCAAGGCGAACAAGGAGATCGCGCACGCCATGTCGCTCTCGGAGGAGACGGTGAAGGCGCATCTCAAGAACGTCTTCGCCAAACTCGACGTGAGCGACCGCACCCACGCAGTGACGGTCGCCGCGCGCCGCGGAATCATCGAGCTCTAGAGCAGCGCCATCCCGCCATCGACGCGCAGGTTCACGCCCGTGACAAAGCTGCTCATGTCGGAGGCGAGGAACAGCGCCGCGCTGGCCAGTTCCTCGGGCCGGCCCAGCCGGCCGAGCGGGATCGCTGCCGCCATCTGCGCCTCGAAGGCAGGGCGCTGCTCGGGCGTGACGCCGAGCTTGCCGAGTATCTCGGTATCGGTCGGCCCCGGGCTCAGCAGGTTGACCCGAATGCCCCGGTCCTTGAGTTCCAGCGCCCAGCTACGCGCGAAGGCGCCGATCGCCGCCTTGGAACCGGCATATACGGCATGACCGTCGAGCACCTTCTCGCTGGCGAGCGAGCCGGTGATCACGATAGCGCCATTGTCGCGCAGGATCGGGGCGAATTTCTGGACGCCGATGAACACGCCGCGCGTGTTGGTGGCGAACTGCGCGTCATATTCCGCCTCGGGTACATCGGCAGAGTGGCGGATCGTGTTGACCCCGGCATTGGCGACATAGATGTCGAGACCGCCGAACCGCTCGGCGATGTCGTCCGCCGCCCAGGCATGGAAGTCGGGATCGGCGACGTCGCCCAGGACATAGGCGGCGGCGCCGCCGATCTCTAGCACCGCTTGCTTTGCCGCCTCTTCGCGGCGGCCCGAGACGATCACCTGCGCCCCTTCCGTCGCAAAGAGCCTGGCGATCGCGAGCCCGATGCCGCTGGTGCCTCCCGTGATCATTGCAGTCTTGCCGGTAAGCAGGGTCATAGTTCCTCCGAAAATGCGTTTACCCGGAGATGGTCGCTGCGGGTGCGGCGCGTCACCTGTCCCTTGGTTCAGCTCCGCATCGTCCAAAGTAGGGGCCGCGCCCTCCCCCCGCGCAGATGCGGGCCCCACGCGGCCACGGCAGAAGCGGGCCAGGCTCCGGACGATGCGCTGGAGCAGCTTGGAGGGCCGTGTTAATCGGACGCGACAGGGATGATGAACGCAGGGGTTTTTCCGATTTCACCCTGCGGCCAACGAAATGGCAGTCGAGCGTCCCACCTGTCCGGCTCTTCTAGCGCCCATGGAGAAGTTTATGCCGTCGCCGATCCGCATCCTGCTCCAGACGACGATCCCGACCATCGCCGACGACTGGAACATCAGCCGCTTCTCGATGCTGCGCGATTATCTCGCCGGGCTGGCCGGTGAAGACGGCACGCCGCTCTGCGAAGTGACCGCGCGCGACCGCGTCGCGCCGGGCGGCCCCGATCCCGTGCTTTCCACGATCGATCGCTCCGATTTCGACGAGCTCTGGCTGTTCGCCGTCGATACCGGCGACGGACTCGACCCGGAGGATTGTGCCGCAATCGGCCGCTTCCGCGAGAAGGGCCGCGGGCTGCTGGTGACGCGGGACCATATGGACCTGGGCTGCTCGGTCTGCACGCTGGGCGGCGTCGGCGCCGCGCATTTCTTTCACAGCAGCCACCTCGATCCCGATCCCAGCCGGCGCGTGATCGACGATCGTGAGACCAGCGACATCCTCTGGCCCAACTATCATTCGGGCGCGAACGGTGACTTCCAGCAGGTGACGGTTATCGATCCGCCGCATCCGGTGCTGCGCGACCGGGAGGCCCCGGACGGGCTGGTCCGCTATCTGCCTGCCCATCCGCATGAAGGCGCGGTCGATGCCCCGGCCGGCGATCCCAGCGCGCGCGTGATCGCGACGGGCGTGAGCAAGGTGAGCGGACGGCAGTTCAACCTCGCGGTGGCCTTCGAACCGTCGCCGGCGGATGGACCGGCGATCGCGGAATCGACCTTCCACCACTTCACCGACTATAATTGGGACCTGGACAAAGGCTGCCCGAGCTTCGTCAGCGAATTGCCGGGGAGCGCGCTCGCCCATTCTACGGAAGCGCAGGCCTCGATCCGGACCTATGTGCGCAATCTCGCGCTCTGGCTTGCCGGGCGATCGCCGGACCCGCGGGAGGGGGAACTGGACGAGGCACTCGACGAAAGCTTCCCCGCGAGCGATCCGCCCGCCTTCTACTGAATCGGTGGCACGGCCTTATTTGAGAGAAGAGGAGCCATGCCGGGAACCGGCCGGCATGGCTCCCCACGGCGTCAGCCGCCGTTCTTGATCTTGTCGATATAGGCGAACTGGAGCAGCGCGGCCGCTGCGGCTGCCTGGGTGATCAGTCGCGCCTGGGTATCCGCCGGGCGGGTGTTGCCGGTGCGGTCTTCCGCCCAGGTGCCGGCCAGGCCGCTCGGATCGCCATCGGTCTCGCCGGTGTCGCCGTCGCCCGGCACGCCATTGGCGTACCAGCCATAGCGGTCCTTGTTCGAGGCGATCAGGAAGTCGACCAGGCTCTTCGCCGAATTGTACCAGGTCACGTCATTGTCGAGCAGATAGAGCTGGCAGAGCAGGTCGATGGTCGCATAGCCGCCGGTCGGTGCGTTCTGCTTGATTCCGCCGCTGCTGGGGAACCAGGCGCTGTGCGCGAGCACGGTGTTCATCATGCTCTGGGCATAAGCGAGCTTGGCAGTCTCGCTCGGATTGTTCTTGTGGATCGCCAGCGCCAGCGCAGCCACGCCGGTCGAGTTGCCGGCGAGCACGCCCGAATTGCCCGAATCGCAGACAAAGGGCTGGCCCGCAGTGTTGCAGGTCGCGCCGCCGCGGAACAGGCCGGAGGGGGCGAGCAGGTCCATGCTCGCCAGATTGACCTGGTTGAACATGTCGGTGCCCCAGGTCAGGCGGCCGGGCGCCGCCGGCTTGTTCGGGAAGCGCGCCGCCCAGCGGGAATAGGCCGCGCCGACGCGGGTGACCGGGCTCATGTAGAAGGCGGTCGACCAATCGGGATCGCCCGGCTTCTGCGACACGCCATTGTGGCTGTTCTGGTTGTTGTCGACATAGCCCAGCGCCTTGAACGCATTGTCCGACACCGACTGGGTCAGCGACACGTCGAGATAGACGTTGAGCATGTTGCCGCCGAGCAGCGCGTTGTCGTCATAATAGCATGGCTGGCCGTGGCGCACGCCATAGCC
Source organism: Sphingomonas sp. R-74633 (assembly GCF_013416555.1). Lineage (GTDB taxonomy): Bacteria > Pseudomonadota > Alphaproteobacteria > Sphingomonadales > Sphingomonadaceae > Sphingomonas. The sequence goes on from NZ_JACCFG010000003.1 coordinate 359,604, forward strand.
GCCGGGGGTCGCGCCCGGCGCGCTGCCCGCGCAGTTCGGGTTCCAATACCAGTCGAGCTGGTCGACCGCGCTCAGCAGCAGCGGCTTGTACGTCGCCGAATCGAGCCGGGCACCCCAATAGAGCGCGCGGACCATGTTATCCTCGGTCCAGAGATAGGCGACGTCGCTGCCCTTGACGTAATTATCGGGGCCCGGCTGATAGTTCAGCACATTGGCATACATCATCACGCTCGAATTCGGCGTGCTGGTCGTCTTGATAAAGGCATTGTGGACCTTGGTCAGGAAGGTCTTGGCCACTGCCTGGTAATCGGTCGCCAGCAGCGGAGTGACCCCGCCGGCCTGTGTATTCGCAGAGGTGGTCCCGGCCGGTGCGGCGAGCGGCACGACCACCGAGCCCGCGCTGTTTTCCGATTGTCCCTGATTTCCGGCCTGCCACGCCGTCGCGCCCGCCGCGAGCGCCGTCAGCGCCACGAGGCCAAGCAAATACTGCTTCTTCATCCGCATTGCATCTCTCCCATGCGTTGATGGGCAGCACTGCCATTCTCATCCGTCGGCCCCGCCGGCTTTGCCGTGCGAGGCGCGCTGCCCGCGCAATGATTGATACAATTTATCATATATCTCAATGATAATAATGAAATTTATTTTATTTAATAGCTGCGGACATGGCTGACATTCGCGCTGCAAGATCGCAGCGACGTGGCGGCAGGACGGCCCTGCATTTCAGCCCTGATCTCCCTGCCGAACTGCCTCGCAACGCCGGCTTTCGCCGTCCGCCGCGTGTCAGTTCGGAAGCTTCGGTGCTTCGCCCGGCTTGGCCATGTCGCGCGCAATCTGGTGCGCCTGACCGGTCGCATAGCCGGTGCCGTCGATCGCATAGAGGCCGGCGAGCAGCCGGGCGTCCATGCTGGTGAGTTCCTTGGGCGCAGTCGCGTCGGGGTCGAACAGCGTCAGGATCGTATCGACCGCATTGCCATTCTCCGGCGGATGCGCGCCAGCAAGCGTGCGCATCGCGACATAGTCGGCGATCTGCGCGATCGTCTTGTCGAGCACGACTTTCTTGTCGAGCACCACGACCGCATTGACCGTCGCGGTCTGGGTCGGCTGGCCGAATACCGAGCTCGAATGACTGTCGCTCAGCGCCGTCTTGGGCGCGCCATCCTCGTCGCGCTCCTCGATCAGCCGCCAGGCGTGGACCGGCCCGGCGCGAAACGCATCGCGCAGATCGACGTCCTGGAGATCGTCGAAGAAGGTCGAATGGCGCTTGCGCATCATTGCGATGAAGCCATCGGCATCGGCGGCGATCACCACGACGAGATTGGGCTCGCACTTTTCGGCACCCAGCCGCACCTTCGCGCCCTCGGCATCCCGGCGCAGGCGGTCGGCGATCGCCTCGGCCTTTGACGCCGGCACCCCGAGCACGAGCGGGCAGACCGGCTCGATGAAGCGCGCCAGTTGCCCGGTGTCCATCGCCACGACCTGGCGCACGAAGCGCTCGGCCTGCTTGACCGGCGGCTGCTGCTTGCCGGTGACGGTGATTGCGCCGTCCGGCTTGTCCTGTGCCCAGGCGGCGGGCGCGGTCAGCAGGGCGGCGAGCAGCAGCGGTAGGGCGGCGTGACGCATATTACGGATCCTCAAACGCGGATGACGGACTATTCCTCCTGCGCGCCGCCTCCGCGACGGCGGCGGCGACGGCGGCGGCCGGCCGGGGCCGGCTCGGACGCGGCGGCGGGGGCCTCGGCCGACGGCGCCGCGCCTTCCGCGCCCTCGCCTTCGCCCGCGCCCTTGCGCCCGGTCTGCACCACCACCGGCTTGCCGCCCGCGATCATCGTGCGGACATTGTCGAGCTGCGGATCCTTGGTGCGCACCATCTCGGCGAGCAGCGCGTCGCGCATATGCGCGATCCGGGCCTGCTGCGCGGGATCGTTGATCAGGTTGTTGCGCTGGCCGGGATCGACTTCGCGGTCGAAAAACGAGATCGGCACGCCATAAGCGCATTGCCGCGCGCGCTCGGCGATCTTCGGATCGCTCTGCCCGGCCTGGACCATCGCCTTGAAGGTGAGGCCGGTCAGCGAATCGACCGAGAATTTGCGGCCGCTATCCGCCCAGATCTGGTAGATCAGCGAATAGCGATGGTCCTGGATCGTCCGCACCGGGAACAGCGAGCCGTTCGACACGCCGTTCACATATGTGACGATGAACTCGGGTGCGGCAACCTTCTCGCCGCGCATCCGCGGGAGCCACGACTTGCCGTCGATCCCCTTGGGCACCGGCATGCCGACGAGCTCGAGGATCGTCGGCATGATGTCGACATTGCAGCACAGGTCCTTGAAGCGCTGCGGCTTGCCCATGCCGGGATAGCCGAGGATCACCGGCACGCGCGTGCCATGGTCATAGCCGCTGGCCTTGGAGAAGGGGAAAGGCATGCCGTGATCGTTGCAGAACAGCACGATCGTGTTGGCTTCCTCGCCGCTGGCCTTGAGCGCCTTGAGGATCTCGCCGACCGCGATGTCCATGCGCTGGATGCTGTTCCAATATTGCGAGATCTCGCGGCGGATGTCGGGCAGGTCCTCGAGGAACGGCGGCACATCGACATCGTCCGGACCCAGCTCGCGCGGAATCTTGAACGGGCCCTGGTTGTTGTTGTCCTTCTTCAGCCCGCCGGGGCTGCCGTAGAAGGGCCGGTGCGGATCGTTGATATTGCAGTTGATGAAGAACGGCGCGCCCTTCGCCTTGGCATTGGCGGTCGCGCGGTTGATCTCCGCGGCGTGCGACAGGACGTTGCGATCGCCGCCGCCCAGCATGTCGTCCCACGGGAAGGAGCTGCGCGGCTGCATATGCTCGAGCTTGTGGCTCGCAGCACTATACCAGCCCGCCTTGGTGAGGATCGAGCAGAGCGAAGGCGTGCCTTCGTACATCGGATCGAAGCCGCCGGGGCCGTTGCGGTGGGGCACGAGGCCGCTCATGAACGCTTCGCGCGAAGGCATGCAGATCGGCGCGGCGCCGCGGCAGGCCTCGAACACGTGCGAGCGCGCGGCGAGCTTGTCGAGGTTCGGCGTCAGCCCATGCTTGTTGCCCATGTAGCCGGGCGCCGAGATGTCCATGTCATCGCAGGTGATGATCAGCACATTGAGCCGCTTGGCACCGGCGGGCAGCGCCGGCTTGGCGTTCGCTGCCTGGGCGGGCATCGCCGCCGCGACGGTGGCCAGGAAGCTGCTGGTCAGAAATTCGCGCTTACGCATCACTCGCTATCCTCTTGCTTGGCGCCCGGCCGGCGCTTGCCGTTCCCCTTGCGCTGCGCTTCCGCCTCGTCCGACACTTGGCCATAGGGGAAATGCCCCTTGGTCGCGTCCGCCGGCATGACGATGTGGTTCAGGTCCTCGCCCTGGCTGACCATCCATTTCTCGAGCTTGCCGCGCAGATCCTTCTCGATCGCCGCGGTGCCGGGCTGGCCCGCCAGATTGTGCAGCTCATAGGGGTCCTTCTGGATGTCGAAGAACTCGACCGCCGGGCGATGCTGGAAATGATCGACGACAGCCTTCGCCTTGGGATCGCTCTTCGCGGCTTCCAGCCAGGACAGCCAATAGGTGTTGTCGCGCTTCTGGGTGTTCTCGGTGATCGCGTTCCTGACCTCGATCTCCGGGTGGTAATTGACGATCAGCTTGTACTTGCTGGTGCGGATCGTGCGCATCGGCGCGATGTTGGTGCCGTCGCCGGTGTGCGCGGCATAGACTTCGTCGCGGATGCTCGATGCCTTGCCGGTAAGCAGCGGCACCAGGCTCTTGCCGTCGACGCCCTGCGGCGCGGGGCCGCCGGCGACTTCCTCGAAGGTCGGCAACAGATCGACGAGCGAGACCAAGGCATCGCTGCTCTTCCCCGCCTGGATGTGACCCGGCCATACCGCGAGCAGCGGGGTGGCGATGCCTGCGTCGTAAAGATTCCACTTGGCGAAGGGGAATTGCGCGCCCTGATCGGCAGTGAAGAGGAACAACGTGTTCTTCGGATCGCCGTATTTGGCCATCGACTTGCGGACTTCGCCCAGCTCGGTGTCGGCCAGCGTCACCTTGGTCAGGTAGCGCGTGCGCGCATCGCGCAGCTCGGGCGTGTCGTAGAGATAGGGCGGGATCGTCAGCTTCTTCGCATCATAGCCCTGATTGTCGGGCCACGGCACGTGCGAGGCGAAGCTCGCCACGATGATCGCGATCGGCTGCTTGCGGTCGCGGCTGGCGAGCAGCTTGTCGACTTCGCCGGTCTGCAGCTTGCCGTTCAGCCCCTTCCCCACCACCGAAGTGGAGAGATATTCGAAGGGGAAGTTGCGGCGCTCGCCAAAATCGGTCTTGCCCGCGATCACCACCCGGTAGCCGAGCTTCTTCAGGTACATCGGCAGCGTCTGGATGCCGTCATGGACCGCGCTGTGGTTCGAGAAAGCGCCGTGGCGGATCGGATAGTCGCCGGTCAGGATCGACGAACGCGACACGGTGCAGGTCGGCGAGGAAGCGAACGCCCAATTGAAGCGCATCCCTTCCTTCGCCATCGCATCCATGTTCGGCGTGCGGGCGTCGGGGCTGCCATAGGCGCCGACATCCTCGCGGCTGAGATCGTCGGCGACGAACAGCACGATGTCCGGCCGCTGCGCACCCTTGGCGGGCGCAGATTGCGCATGCGCCGCGCCCGTCGTCACGGCCGCACCGCCCAATGCCAGGGCGGTTGCCCCAAGCAGCTCCGCAGTCCTGCCGAATCCTCGCACGCGTGCCATTACTCTGCTCCCTAAGCCTTTGTTTTCGCTGTCGGGGTCGTTGCTAGCCCCGACTTGTCGCTAATCTTTGTCAAAAAGCGGGGCGTGGATCTTTTTAAAGGTTTCCGCCGGCAATTTGCTCACTTCGCGGTCATAGGTGAGCAGGCCGTTGATCTCGCCTTCGACGTCGGTCGTCTGCGTGTAGACCGCGGCGCTCAGCCCGACTTCCTTGGCCTGGCGGATCACCTCGGCATATTTCCGGCGATAGCGCGCCTCGTAGTCGGCCGCGTCCTTGGCGCCCTGATAGCCCCAGCTGCGCTTGTCGCCGCCGAACCACAGATGCCCTTCGATCGGCAGGCCGATCCCGCCGAACTCGCCGATCACGATCGCGCGCTTGCTGTTCGCTGCCGGCACGCGCGGCACGTCTTCATAGGTGTGGATGTCGAACAGGTCCGAACCCGCGTCGCCGGTGTCGAGCCAGCCGCTCACCTTGTTGACCACGCGGCTCGGGTCGAGCTCCTTGACCATCTTGGCGAGGCGGATCGAGGCGTACTGCCCCCAACCCTCATTGTTCACCACCCAGGTGACGATCGAGGGATGGTTGCGCAGATCGGCGACCATCCGGGTGAGCTCATATTCGAACTCGTTGGTCACATCCTGCGGCATCGTCACTTCGTATTGCGACTTCTCGCGCAGGAACTGGTCGTGGAGATCGTCCTCCTCGCCCGAAGGCATGTCCTGCCAGATCAATATGCCCTGGCGATCCGCCTCGTAATAATATTGGGCGGGCTCCACCTTGATGTGCTTGCGCAGCATGTTGAAGCCGGCGCTCTTGAGATAGCCGATCTCCCAGCGGATCGCCTCTTCGGACGGCGGCGTCAGCAGCCCGTCCGGCCACCAGCCCTGGTCGAGCGTGCCGTTCTGGAAGACCACCTTGTTGTTGAGCAGCATCTGCGGCTGGCCGGCGATCTTGCCGGGGCCGATCGAGCTTTTGCGCATCGCGAAATAGCCGTCGACCGTGTCGCTGGCCGTGCCCGTCACGCTCGCCGAAGCATAGCGCGCGCTCTCCGCGGGCGTCTGCAGCTCCTGCCAGCGTTCGCGGTTCGCGCCCTTCGCGCCTTCGGGCTGCTTATAGGGGTTTTGCACCTTCACCAGCTCGACCTTGAGGTCGTAGAGGAAGGGATCGTCGGGCGACCAGAGATGCGCGTTCGGGATCGCCAGTTCGGCCGGGCGATTGGCACGCGCGATCACGCTCGCCACGGCCTTGCCCTTGCTCGACGCCGTGATGCGCACTGCGTCGTCATCCGCGGCGCTGCGATTGAGCGCGACGTTCACCGCGAGCACGCCCTTGTCGATGTCGGGCGTGATCTTCATGTCCTGGACGCGAAGCTTGGGCACCGGCTCCAGCCACACCGTCTGCCAGATGCCGCTTACCGGCGTGTACCAGATGCTCTTCGGGTTGAGCTGCTGCTTGCCGCGCGGCTGCGGTCCGTCCGACGTCGGATCGAGCACCTGCACTTCGAGGGCATTCGCGCCCGGCTTCAGATAATCCGAAATGTCGAACTCGAACGTATCCGAGCCGCCGCGATGCGCGCCGACCAGCGCGCCGTTGACGAAGACCTGCGCTTCATAATCGACCGCGCCGAAGTGGAGCAGCACGTCCTGCCCCTTCCAGTCGGCGGGCAGGTTGAAGCTGCGGCGATACCAGATGCGGTCCTCGGGGCCGACATGCTTCGCCACGCCCGAAAGCTTCGATTCCACTGCGAACGGCACCAGGATCTTGCCGTCCATCGCGTTCGGCCGCGCATCCGCCTTGGGCCGGATCGCATAATCCCATTGGCCATTGAGATTGAGCCACTTGGTCCGCTTCATCTGCGGGCGCGGATAGCTGCGCCAGGCATTGTCGGGGGTCACCGTCTTGCCCCAGCGAGTCATCAGGTCGCTGGTATAGACATGGCCGGGCGCCGCCGGCTTGGCCGGCGCGCGCTGGGCCAGGCCCGGTTGGGCGGCGACAAGGGCGATCAGCGCCGCGGCGCTTCCCAACAGGGCTCGGTTCAACGCATCAACTCCACATTCGAAAGGCGAGCCGACACCGCTGGCTCGCCTCCAATTTTCTCAGATCAGAACTGGGCGCGCACGCCGACGGTCAACTGACGGCCCGAATAGAGCACGTTGCGCGGGATGCCGTAGGCGTCCGGGAAACGGGCATCGACCTGGGTCGAGTAGATGTTCGACTTGGTCAGGTTGCGCACCGAGCCAATCAGACGGAAGCCGCGCGCCAGCGTGACGCTGGTCGTCACGTCGAGCGTGCCGCCCGGACGGCTCTGATAGCCGTTCGAATTCTCGCGCATGTACGGCGAGTAATAGCGGTACGCGAAGCGCAGGTCGAAGCCGCGCGACGAATAATAGAGCTGGCCGTTCACCGTTTCCTTGGTGAAGTTGTTCGGCGTCAGGAAAATCCGGCCGCCATTGACGGTCTGATAGTCCTGGTTCGCATCCGTCCAGTTGTGCGCATAGTCGAAACGCACGCCCAGATTGCTGAGGATGCCCGGCAGGAAGTCGAAATCGCGCCGCGCGATAACCTCGACGCCGTAGAAATGGCGCACCGTCGGATCGTTGACGCTGGTGTTGAACATCACCGGGATCGTCGAGCCGCTGGGGGTCTCCAGCTCGCCGTCGATCAGGTCGTTGGTGATGAAGTTATTGACCTGCTTGTAGAAGCCCTGGACCGCAAACGACGTCGCCTTGTTCGGATACCATTCCAGGCTGAGATCGGCGTTCTTCGACGTGTACGGCTTCAGGTCCGGATTGCCGCGGGTGACGGTGCTGCCCGCCACGATCGTGGTGAAGTCGATCGCCGATCCGATGCGCACTGCCGAGAAGATCGGGCGCGACACGGTCTTGCTCAGGCCCAGGCGCAGGAACAGGTCGTTGCTGAGCGCATAGCGCAGGTTCAGCGACGGCAGCCAGAAATCATAGCTGTGCTTGACCTCCTGAGCGACCGCCACGGCAGTGGCATTGGCGAGCGCGAAGCCGTCGATCGTCGCATTGGTCTTGAACCAGCGCAGGCCGATATTGCCCTTGAGCGGACCGGCATCGATGTTCGCCTGGTAATAGGCCGCGTAAGTGTCTTCGCTGACAGTCGAGTCACCGCGCACGTCGTTCACGCGCTGCGTATTGTAGACCGCAGCCGGGCTGGTCTCGAACGCGCGCAGCTTGAGCAGGTCGAAGATCGGCACCGTGCCCGCACTCGCGCCGCCCAGCCACTGCGCCGCATTCTGCAGCGGGAACGGCCGGCTGATCAGATAGCCCGCGTCGAGCGCCGGATTGGTGGCGAGGCCGCCGAATGTATAGGCGTTGCCGTCCGGCGTGTTGTCCTTCACGCGGCGATCGGCGCGCAGGCCGAACTCCATCGATCCGATGAAGCCGATCGCGCGGTCATATTTGAAATCGAGCCGCGCCGCCTTGGCCGTATCGGTCAGATACGGGTTATTCTCGTCGATCTCGGTCAGCATGTAATCGGTCGGCAGCTGGGTGCCGAAATCGAAGACGATGTTGTGCGGATCGGTCGTGTCGTAGCCGAACGGGCGGATCTGGGTCGCGGCGGTAGGCTTCGGATAGTTGGTCGGCCGCGTCTTGATGACCGCGCTGGCATTGTGCCCGCTCACTTTCGCCCGCGCCCAGGAGATGTCGAACGCCGCCTGCAGCGGGCCGCCATTATCCCATTTCAGGTTGAAACCGCCCTGGATCTGCTGGCTCTTCTGCTCGGAGACATTGACCGTCTCCTGATAGAGCGTGGTGGAGCCCACATACCGGCGGACCAGGCTGTCCTGCGACACAATGGTGGTCGGTGCGGTGGCGACGGTGTCGTTGGACGTCGCAATGAAGTTGATCGGCGAGCTCTGGCCACCGTTCGAGATATAATAGCCGTCAAGCGTCGCGGTGAGCGACGAGATCGGGCGCCACTGCGCGGTCGCGATCACCGAATCGCGTACCTGCGTACCCGCGCCCATGTTGATGCCGGCATTGCCCGCGACGATGTCGAGCTGCCCGTCCTTGTCGGCATCAAGCCCCGTGCGCGTGCGCGGATTGACCAGCTGGGTCGAAGGCGCCGCATTGGTCTGCTTCACATGTGCATAGCTCGCGGCAATGCCGAAATTGTCGGTGATCTTGCCGACATAGCTTGCCTCGGTGCGATAGCCCCAGGGCTGGAAGCCATAGACACCGTCGAGCGCCTGGGCGACGTCGTCGGTCGTCACGCGTGCGACCAGCGTGAGGCCGCGGCGGCGAGTCTCGAGCGGGTGGACCGATTCCAGCCCGATCGTGCCGCCCAGGCCGCCTTCGATCGTGCCGGCGTCCGAAGTCTTCTGCACATAGGCGCGCGCCACGCCCTCGGTCGGCAGGTCGCCCAGGTCGAGGCGGCGGCTGTCGAGCCGGGTCGAGGGCAGGATGCGCCCGTTATAAGTGGTGTTGGCGAGATCGGGGCCGAGGCCGCGGACCGAGACTTCGCTGAAGCCGTTCTCGTCGTCATTCGCGGTCAGGCCGGGGATGCGGACCAGCGAGTCCGCGATCGATTCATCGGGCAGCGCGCCGATGTCGTCGGCGCTGATGCCGTCGACCAGCACATCGTTATCGCGCTTGAACCGCTCGGCATTTTCGAGCGAGCCGCGCGTGCCGGTGACGATGATGTTTTCCTCGCGCTGCTTCTCTGCGCTGGGCGTCTCCTGAGCGTCCTGCGCATGCGCGATATTGACTGCCAGAGCCAGCGACGATGCCGCGAACAACGCGCTCGCGCGAATAAGAACCTTCGACATTTCCTCTCCCCGTTAGGCCATGTTTTCCAGCCCTTGCGAGGCTGCCCGCCCCCAAGCGGAATGACCTACTTATTAAATAAGTTTGTATTATTTAATGAGGTTTATAAGATAAATCAGAGGCTGTCAACGATTCGGGAGGGTGGATTTTGTCATTTCATATCAACATCTTGATCCGTTGCGATCACGAATCGACGTCCGAATTCGTAAGACAAAAAGGCTTGAAATGGGCCCATACAGCACCAAACCGGTCCGTCGCGCACTGGCGCCAGCAACCCCGATTGGCTAGTAAGTCGCCGACTTTCCCGTTCAACCGCTGTTCGCCGCTTCGCAGGGCAACCAAGGAATCCTTCTTCGCATGACGAGCGCCGCACATCGCGATCGCCCTCGCCTGTCGGGCACCAATCTCGAGCGGGCCGCCGATCATAACCAGCGCGTCACGCTGCACGCGATCCGCGTGTCGGGCTCGCTCACCCGCGTCGAGCTGGCCGCGATCACCGGCCTCACCGCACCGGCGATCGCCAACATCACCAAGCGCCTGCTCCAGGACGGGCTGATCGAGGAGGCCGGACGGCGCCTCGGCGGCCGCGGCCAGCCGCCGACCAAGCTCGTCGTCCGCCGCGGCGCCTGCCACTCGATCGGCGTCAATATCGACCGCGACCACATCACCATCGTGCTGGTCAATTTCGCCGGCGAGACGCTGGCCCGTGTCTCGCGCGAAATGGCCTATGCGCTGCCGCAGGACGTGCGCGCGCTCTATCGCCAGTCGATCAAGACAATGCTGCGCCGCGCCGGCGTATCGATCGAGAGCGTCGTCGGCCTGGGCATCGCGATGCCCGACGATCTCGGCAAGATCGAGCTGCCCGGCCGGCCCGAAGCTTATTCGAGCTGGGAAAGCGCCAACCTCACCGATCTGTTCGCCGAGCCCTTCGAGTTGCCGATCTTCACCGAGAACGACGCCGCCGCCGCCGCGATGGGCGAGATGCAGCTCGGGCACGGCCAGAAGTACAGCAACTTCTTCTATTTGCTGATCTCCGCGGGCCTGGGCGGCGGGCTCGTCGTCGACGGCTCCTATGTCCGCGGCTCGACCGGGCGCAGCGGCGAGATCGGGCTGATGCGCACGGGCAGCGCGGCACGCGAGCCCCTCCAGAACCTCGTCTCGCTCTCGGCGCTGGCCGACCGGCTTGCGGCGCAGGGCTTCGCCCGCGACGCCGTGACGGCCTCGAACGACTGGCCGGCTCCGCTCGCCGCCTGTGTCGATCGCTGGATCGAGGATGCAGCAGACCGGCTCACCGCGCCGCTCGAGGCGGTGAACTGCCTGATCAATCCGGCGCAGATCCTGCTCGGCGGGCGGTTGCCGATGGCGCTGGTCGATCGGCTTGCGGAACGCGTCAACGCGCGTGCGCAGGAGACCGCTTCGCTGCTTCCCGCGGTCGCCCCGGTAGCGCGCGCCGCTCTGTCCGACGATGCCCCGGCGGTGGGCGCGGCGATCCTGCCGTTCAGCCACTTCCTGCTGCCGACTCCCGGTGCGCTGTGGAAGGTGCCCGGCACCAGCGACGGCGAGCCGCTGGTCGCCTGACCTATTCGGGCTGCTGCTCGAGCGTGCGGATCGTATGCCCGAGCAGCTGGCGCATCGCCTTGCGCGCCGCATCGGGCTCATAGGCGGCGATCGCTGCATAGACGGCTTCGTGCCCGGCCAGGTCCGCCGGCCGGCCAGAGACGCGGTGGACGAAGCGCGCCGAGGCCGGCAGCACTGCCGCGAGGATCGCGCGGAACTGGCGGAAGAACGGATTGCGCGAGGCATCGAGCAGCGCGAGGTGGAACGCCACTTCCGCCGCGAACGGATCCTCATAGCCGCCCTGCTCGGCCGCGCGCATCCGCTCCAGCGCCGCGCCTACCGAATCGATCTCGCCGCGGTCCGCCCGCATCGCCGCCAGCTCCGCCGCCTCGGGCTCGATCGCCCGGCGCAGCTCGTTGAACTCGCGCAGCAACCGCAGCGGCGGCGCACGGTCGACATGCCAGCGCAGCACATCGGTATCGAACAGGTTCCAGCTCTGGTCGGGCAGGACGTAGGTGCCGGTCTTCGGCCGCCCCTCGACCAGCCCCTTGGCCGACAGCATCTTCACTGCCTCGCGCGTCACCGACCGGCTCACGCCGAAGCGCTTCGACAGTTCGCCTTCGGTGGGGAAGTCCTCCAGCCGATATTGCCCGGTGACGATGCCGCGCCCGAGTAGCTCGAGCAGGCCATAGGTCAGGTTGCGGCCGAGATCGGGATGCTCCGCCGCGGTGATGGGAAGGCTCATCATGCGTGCTGCTCCCGGCTCAATATAGCTTGCCATAATCTTTTGGGTCCCATGCGAGCACGGCGAGGATCTGGAGCATCGCCCCTTGGTCGATCAGATGGATTTCGCCGCGATGCCGGCCGTCCTGGCGCACAAGCAGCCCGGTTTTCGGATCGCGATGCTCGCGCCACATCCGTGCGGCATAGTCGCGTATCGCGTCCCGGTAGCGCGTGCCGCCGGTCACCGATTCGAGCAGCAGCAGGTTCTTGAACCAGATCGCGTTGAACTGGACCGAATGGCGATCGAGCTGCCTGCCGGTGACGAAGTGATCGAAGCTCGCCTCGGCAATCCGCTTCGCCTCGGCGAGATATTTCGCATCCCCGGTCGCTTCGTGCAGCAACACGTTCACGCCGATCGGCACGCCCTGATTGTAGCTGAATATGCGGGTGTCGATCTTCCCCGCCAGATCGAGATGGTCGAGATACAAGCCGTCCGGCCGCTGCAATGCGCTATTGGTCCAGGTGTAGAAGCGCAGCGCTTCGTCCAGATACGCCTTGTCGCCCGTCGCCTGGTAGAGCCGTACCCCCAATTGCGCGGCGGGCATGTTCGACACGGTGTTGCGATCGGAATTGCCCGGCTGCTGCGACCAGAACAGCCCGCCCGGCGCGGGATGCTTCGGATTGTCGTCCCAGGCGGCGCTGACCAGCGCGAAGATCGCCTTCGCCAGGTCGAGCGATTCGGTGTCCTTGTAAAGCAGCCAGTGCTGGATCGCGGCGAGCCCCACCCAGTCATTGTCGTCATAATAGAGGTCGCCGCCGCGCCCATGCGGCGGGCCGACTCGCGAGGCGAAGCCGGGCAGGCCGGTGGCGCTGCGCGAGACCCAATAGAGCATCTGCGCCTTGCGGTGCGCCGCCAGCGTATCGCGGTAGCGTTCCCCTGTCCCCGGCACATTGCTCAGGTCGAGCACGCCGATATGGACCTGCGAGAAGGGCCATTCATCGGCATGTTTCCCGTCGGGTGAGTGCGCCGGATATTGTTCCTGATAGAGGCCGGTATCGTCGCCGGTGCCGAGATATTTCCGCGTCGCCGCGAGCAGTTCCTCGGCGTGCTGCGCGCTCGCCGCGGCATCGAAGGCCTGCGCATGGGCGACGTCCGGCGCCGCCACGGCGGGTGCCAGCACCGCCGCGCATAGACTCGTTGCCGCCCAGAACTCGGCGCGCAGCATTCTCCGTCTCCCTCTTTTTACTTATTGAACATATAAATCGCCTTGACAGGGCGACCTGACAATACAAAAAATAAATTTCATTAAAAATAAAGCTGCGATACGGTGCGAAGGGGAGAGTGATGCGAGGAATGACCCGCAGGGAAATCATGGGTGCTGCCGGTGCCATGGGCGTTACGCTCGCCGCGCCGAAGGTGCTCGCGCGCCCGGCGATGGACACCCGCCGCCCGCCCGCAAGCGCGCGCCACTTCACCAGTCCGGTGGTCGAGGCGGAAATCGCGCGGGTGAAGGCGCGGATCGGCGACCCCAAGCTCGCCTGGATGTTCGAGAATTGCTACCCGAACACGCTCGATACCACGGTCACGCCGGGCAGCCTGAACGGCAAGCCCGACACTTTCGTCATCACCGGTGACATCGACGCGATGTGGCTGCGCGACAGCTCGGCGCAGATCAATCCCTATGTCCACCTGACGCCGAAGGACGCCGGCCTGCGCGACCTGTTCCGCGGCGTGATCGGCCGCCAGGCGCGCTGCATCCTGATCGATCCCTATGCCAACGCCTTCACCCGCGATCCGACCGCGGCAACCAACCACGACGCCGCCAAGCACGACCAGACCGACATGAAGCCGGGCGTCGCCGAGCGGAAATGGGAGATCGACTCCCTCTGCTATCCGATGCGACTGGCGCACAGCTACTGGATCGCGACGAAAGACAAGGCGCCGTTCGACAGCGAATGGGCCGAGGGCGTCCGCGTTTCGATCGACACGTTCCGCGTCCAGCAGCGGCTCCACGGGCCGGGTCCCTATCATTTCCAGCGCCGCGCCGACACGCCGACCGAGACGCTGATGCTCAAGGGGCTGGGTTCGCCCACCCGCAAGGTCGGGCTGATCCATTCGGGCTTCCGCCCCTCGGACGATGCCTGCACTTTGCCCTTCCTGATCCCGTCGAACCTGTTCGCGGTCAGTGCGCTGCGCAAGGTCGCGGTCGTGCTGCGCGAGGCGCGCGGCGACGCGAAGCTCGCCGCCGAGGCCGAGGCACTCGCCGCGCAGGTCGCGGCCGCGCTGCTCAAATATGGCCGCCTGCGCGACGAAGCCGGCCAGCCGATCTGGGCCTATGAAGTCGACGGGTTTGGCGGCGCGCTGTTCATGGACGACGCCAATGTGCCGAGCCTGTGCGGTCTCGCCTATCTCGGCGCAGTGCCGCGCACCGATCCGGTCTGGCGCCGCACCGCCGCCCGCGCCTGGAGCGCGAACAACCCCTTCTTCTTCAAGGGCACGGCCTCCGAAGGCATTGGCGGTCCGCATGTCGGACTCGACATGATCTGGCCGATGTCGCTGATCATGCACGCGCTCAACGCCGATGACGATGCGACCATCCGCCGCTGCCTGACCCAGCTCAAGGCGAGCGAGGCCGGCACCGGCTTCATGCATGAGAGCTTCCACAAGGACGATCCGACCAACTTCACCCGCCCCTGGTTCGCCTGGGCGAATGGCCTGTTCGGCGAGCTGATGCTCGATCTCGCCGCGCGCAAGCCGCACCTGCTCGCCTGAACGTCGCATCGAAGGGGGATAGATCATGACGGGGACCTTGTGGCGCGGCGTAATCGTCGGCGCATTGGCCGGGCTGCTGTTCGGCTTCGATACCGCCGTGATCGCAGGCACCACCGAGGGTCTGCGCCGCGCCTTCGATCTCGATGCCACCGGCCTGGGCATCACCGTGTCGAGCGCACTCTGGGGCACGCTCCTCGGCGCGATCTTCGCCGGGCGCCCCGGTGACCGCTACGGCGCCCGCGCCTGCCTGCGCTGGGTCGCCGGGCTCTACCTTCTCTCGGGTCTTGGCTGCTTCCTCGCGCCGAGCTGGGAAACGCTGATCGCCTTCCGCTTCCTCGCCGGCATCGCCGTCGGCGCCTCGTCGGTGCTCGCGCCCGTCTATCTTTCCGAAATCGCCCCGCCCGCCCGGCGCGGCGCGCTGGTCGGCGCCTTCCAGTTCAACATCGTGTTCGGCATCCTCGTCGCCTATCTCAGCAACTATCTCGTCGGCACGATGGCGCTCGGCGATTTCGACTGGCGCGTGAAGTTCGGCATCACCGCGCTCCCCGCCGCCCTGCTCCTCACCCTGCTCTATGCGATCCCGCAAAGCCCGCGCTGGCTGGCGCTCAAGGGCCGCCGCACCGAGGCGTTGCAGGTGATGGAAGCGATCGGCGTCGCCGACCCGCAGGCCGAGATCGATGCGCTGGCCGCAATGGGCGAAAGCGGCAATGCCCGCCTGAGCTGGTCGCGCCACAAGCGCCCGATCCTGCTCGCGGTCACCGTCGCGATGTTCAACCAGCTCTCGGGGATCAACGCGATCCTCTACTATCTCAACGACATCTTCGCCGCGGCCGGCTTCGACGGCGTCTCGGCCGACAAGCAGGCGATCGCGATCGGCGCGATGAACCTGCTCTTCACCGGCCTCGCGCTCGCGGTGATCGACAAGCTCGGCCGCCGCACGCTGCTGCTGATCGGCGCGGTCGGCCTCACCGCCACCCTCGCCGGCGTCGCCGCAATCATGGCCACCGGCCAGCACCGCGAGCTGCTGCTCTACCTCCTCGCCGGCTTCATCGCCTTCTTCGCCTTCTCGCAGGGCGCGGTGATCTGGGTGTACATCGCCGAGGTCTTCCCGACCGAGGTCCGCGCCCGCGGCCAGGCGCTCGGCTCGGGTACGCACTGGCTGATGGACGCGATCATTGCCACCGGCTTCCCGGTAATCGCCGCACATTCCGCCGGCGCGCCCTTCGCCTTCTTCGCCGCGATGATGGCGCTGCAGTTCGTCGTCGTCGCCTTCTTCTTCCCCGAGACCAAGCGGCTGCCGCTCGACAGGAAAATCCCCGAATGACCAAGGTGTATGCGTAACATGATTCAGATCGGGGTGGATTTCGGGGGGACCAAGATCGAAGCGGCAGCGCTCGATGCGAGCGGCCGCTTCCTCAGCCGCGGCCGCGTTCCCAATCCGGGCGGCTATGACGCGGCGATCGAAGCGGTGCGCGGCCTTATCGCTCAGGCCGAGCATGAGGCCGGCGCCGAGGGCACGATCGGCATCGGCTCGCCCGGCTCGATCAGCCCGCGCACCGGGCTGATGCGCAACGCCAATTCGACCTTCCTCAACGGCCGCTCGTTCCGCGAGGATCTCGAGCGCGCGCTCGGCCGCGAGGTTCGCCTCGCGAACGACGCGAACTGCCTCGCGCTGTCCGAAGCGGTCGACGGCGCGGCGGCAGGCGCCCGCGTCGCCTTCGGGCTGATCCTCGGCACCGGCTGCGGCGGCGGGCTCGTCGTCGACGGGCAGATTGTCGAGGGCGCGAATGGCATCGGCGGCGAATGGGGCCACGTGCCTTTGCCTTGGGCCACCGCCGAGGAATATCCCGGCCCCGATTGCTGGTGCGGCCAAAGCGGCTGCCTCGAGACTTGGATCTCGGGCTCGGGCCTGCGCCGCGACCACCATGCCCGCACCGGCGACACGCTCGACGGCGAGGCGATCATCCAGGCCGCGCGCCGCGGCGACCCCGCCGCCAGCGCAACCTTCACAGCCTATATCGACCGGCTCGGCCGCGCGATCGCGATGCTCGCCAATATCGTCGACCCCGACGCCTTCGTGCTCGGCGGCGGCATGTCGAATGTCGAGGAGCTCTACGAACAGCTCCCCGCCGCCGTCCGCCGCTACACTTTTGCCGACAGCTGGGACGCGCGCATCGTCCAGGCGCGCTGGGGCGACAGCTCGGGCGTACGCGGCGCAGCGAGGCTCTGGGCAGCATGACCGCCACGCCGCTCGCCACCCACCGCGTCGAAAAGCCCTGGGGCCGCCACCGCCTCTGGCCCGGCTTCGACCAGGCAATGACCGATCCCGTCGGCGAGATCTGGTTCCAGTCGCCGGGCGACACCGCCCCCGACCTGCTGATCAAATATCTCTTCACCAGCGAGAAGCTGTCGGTCCAGGTCCACCCGAACGACGCGCAGGCGCAAGCCGCAGGCCTTCCGCGCGGCAAGGACGAATGCTGGGTGATCCTCGATGCCGAACCGCACTCGACGATCGCGCTCGGCACCAAGCAGCCGGTCGACCGCGAGACCCTGCGCGCCGCCGCGCTCGACGGATCGATCGTCGAACTGCTCGACTGGAAGCCGGTCAAGGCCGGCGACTTCTTCTATTCGGGCTCGGGGACGATCCACGCGATCGGCGCGGGGATCACCCTGGTCGAGGTCCAGCAGAACAGCGAGACCACCTACCGGCTCTACGATTATGGCCGCCCACGCGAACTGCACCTCGACGAGGGCATCGCGGTGTCGGAGCCGGTGCCCTACCAGCCGCATCCGATGCCCGGCCTGGTCGAGCCCGGCCGGACTATTCTGGTCGAAGGCCCGAGCTTCGTGCTCGAACGCTGGGCCGGCGGCCCGCGCAGCCTCGCGCTGCCGGGGGGCATGACCGGCTGGCTGGTGCCGCTGCGCGGCGAGGGCCTGATCGATGGCCTCGCCTTCCGCGCCGGCGAATGCATCGCCGTGGAGGGCGCCGCCGAACTGCTTGCCGCGCCCGGCAGCGACCTGCTCTTCGCCTATCCCGGCGACACCCGCATCTGACAGAAAAGGGGCGGACCGAAGCCCGCCCCTTTCACTTCAATCCTCGGCCGGTGCCGGCGCCCCGGCCGCGGCGCGCCGCGCCCGCTTCGCCGCCTTCTTCGCCTTCTTGTTCTTGCCCGGCCCCGCGCCCGGCTTGTCGCCCGCACCTTCCTCGCCGGAGCCGCCCTCGAGCTTGCCCTTGATCACGCCGCCCGGGATCCGGTTCGGCCAGACATCGACGAAGCTGGCCTTGGCCCAGGCCTCATATTGGTCGCCCATCCGCTTCACGACATCCGGATGCGCCGCCGCGATATTGTTGGTCTCGGTGCGGTCCTTGGCCATGTCGTAGAGTTCCCAGGGCTCGCCGAAGCGCGCCACCAGCTTCCAATTGCCGTCGCGCACCGCGCGATTGCCCTCATGCTCCCAGAAGATCGGCTTGCCGCGCACCAGCTTCTCGCCGGAGAACGCCGGCACCATCGAGCGCCCCTCCATCGGAATGATGGCATGGCCCTGATATTCGGTCGGGTATTTCGCGCCCGCCAGCTCGACGATCGTCGGCATCACGTCGATCAGATGCCCGGGCTCGCGCACGAAGCTGCCCTTGAGCTTGGGATCGATGCCGCCCGGCCAGGAGGCAATCAGCGGAGTCGAGATGCCGCCTTCCTCGGTATAATGCTTGAAATACTGGAACGGCGTGTTCTGCAGCGTCGCCCAATTGAGGCCGACAAACACCATCGACTGCGCCCCGCCCATCGGCGCCTTGCCACCGGTGCGCCCGTCGGGACCGCTTTCGGCGTTGCCGCCATTGTCGGCCATGAACAGGATCACCGTATTGTCGAGCTCGCCCTGCTTCTTCAGGTCCTCGACCAGCGTGCCGACGGCCTTGTCCATGCGCGAAACGGCCGCGGCATAGATCGCCATGATCGTGTCGAACCGGTCCTTGTCGGCGGCCGAGAGCTTGTCCCAGTCATAGGCTTCGTCGAGCGGCGCGGAGAGCTTCGCGTCGGGCGCGATGATCCCCATCTTCTTCTGCCGCTCCAGCCGGGCGCGGCGCAGCGGCTCCCAGCCGCTCATATACTTGCCCTTGAACTTGGCGATGTCCTCGGCCGGCGCCATCACCGGGAAGTGCACCGCGGTGAAGGGCAGATAGAGGAAGAAGGGCTTCTTCGCGGCCTTGGCTTCGGTGACGAAGCGGTTGGTCCAGTTGACCAGCAGGTCCGAGGCATACCAGTCGCCCTCGCCCACCTCCGGCGAGTTGAGCGGCACCTTGCGCCCGTCGATACGCACCGCGCCCTTGGGCTGGTCGGGGAAATAGGTGCCGCCGGGGAAGTCGAACGCGCGGTCGAAGCCCTTTGATTCCGGCGGCGTGCCGTGGCTGTCGCCCAGATGCCATTTGCCCGCCATGCCGGTGAAATAGCCGGCCGGCTGGAGCACCTGCGCGATCGTCACCGCGCGGTCGTCGATGCGGCCGTGCAAGCCCTGCGACTCCGGCTGATGGACCACTTCGAGCCCGCCCATGCCGGCTTCGTGCGGATAGAGGCCGGTCATCAGCGCGGCGCGCGATGGGCTGCAGCGGGCATTATTGTAGAATTGGGTGAAGCGGATGCCGTTCGCGGCAAGCTTGTCGAGGTTCGGGGTCGGGATCTCGCTGCCGTACGGCCCGATGTCCGAGAAACCCATGTCGTCCACCAGGATGACGATCACGTTCGGGCGCTTGGCCTGTTGTACCGGCGCGGCGGGAGGTGCGTTCGTGCCGGGCCGGTCCGGGCCTCGTGCCATTGCCGGCCCGGCCAGCAACGCCAGTGCCGTCACGCCGAGCAACCCGCGCCGGAACACACCGCGCCTCGAAATCCTGCTCATGCCTTCATCCCTCTTCTGATTGCAGTCGGGGCTCTGTGGCCCATGCCAAAACCATATCGGCTTTACAGAAGCGCCTCAATTAAATAAGATAAATCGGAATAAGAAAAGTGTCGCAACTTGTATCAAACGCGACGCAAGAAGGGAGCGGGTACATGGGCGTTGGGCGTCGTGACTTCTGCCTGGGTGCGCTGGGCAGCATCCTCGCCACCCAGGCCCTCGCCAAGGGCAAGCCACGCCCCAACTTCGTCTTCATCCTCGCCGACGATATGGGCTGGGGCGATCCCACCGCCTTCAACGCAAAATCCGGTGCCAACACGCCGAACATCGATCGGCTCGCCAGGCAAGGCATGCGCTTCACTGACATGCACAGCTCCTCGTCGGTCTGCACACCCAGCCGCTATTCGATCCTTACCGGCCGCTATTGCTGGCGCTCGCGCCTCAAGAAGGGCGTGACCGGCGGCTTCGATCCCTCGCTAATCGAGCGCGGCCGCCTCACCGTCGCCGGCATGCTCAAGCGCGCGGGCTATTACACCGCCGGCGTCGGCAAATGGCATCTCGGCCTCGGCGACACCAAGCCGGTCGATTTCGCCAAGCCCTTTCATCCCGCGCCGACCGATCACGGCTTCGACTATTATTTCGGCATCCCCGCCTCGCTCGACATCCCGCCCTACCTCTATTTCGAGAATGACCGCGCGCTCGCCGCCCCCACCGCGCGGACCGAGGGCAAGAAGGAGGGCGGCGTGTTCTGGCGCGCCGGCGAGATGGCGCCTGGCTTCGACTTTCCGGCGGTGGTGCCCACCCTCACCGACAAGGCAGTCTCGGTGCTGAACGACCGCGCCAAAAGGCCCGACCAGCCCTTCTTCCTCTATTTCCCTTTGCCCTCGCCGCACACGCCCTGGCTGCCCACCGACGAGTTCAAGGGCACGTCGCAGGCCGGCCTCTATGGCGACTATGTCCGGGAGACCGATGCGATGGTCGGCCGCGTGCTCGATGCGCTCGAGAAGAACGGCCAGGCCGACAACACCGTGGTGATCTTCACCAGCGACAACGGCGCGCACTGGAAGCCCGACGACCAGCGCCAGTTCCCCAACCACCACGCCAATGGCGACTGGAAAGGGATGAAGGCTGATGTCTGGGAAGGCGGCCACCGCATTCCCTTCGTGATCCGCTGGCCGGGCCAGGTCGCGCCGGGCACCACGTCCACCGAAACCGCCTCGCTCACCGATTTCATGGCCACCGCCGCCGCGATCACCGGCACGCCGCTGCCCACGGATGCAGCAGAGGACAGTTTCGATCTCACGCCCGCGCTCAAGCGCACCAACCGCAAGCCGATCCGGTCTTCGATCATCGATCATTCGATCGACGGCATGTTCACGATCCGCGAAGGCGACTGGAAGCTCGAGCTCGGCCTCGGCTCGGGCGGCTTTTCGCATCCCGCGCATATCGATCCAGTGCCCGGCGGGCCGCAGGGGCAGCTCTACAATCTCGCCAGTGATCCGCGCGAGACGACCAATGTCTGGTCCGAGCATCCCGAAATCGTCGCCCGCCTCACCGCGCTGCTCAAGGCGCAACAGGATGCCGGGCGGACGCGGCCGAAATAGCCATTCCCTCATTCGTCATCCCCCGCAGGCAGGGATACGGAATAGCGCGAACGCCTTGCAATGTAGGATTTCGTCTGTTTGGCTTTCCCGGCGGAGCGCCTTGCCCCGCCGCTCTTTCGCATGGCGCAGCGCGCCGGTCATATTCAAACGGGGTAAGTCGATCCGCGGCACGCCGGCTTCCCCCGCGCGCGCGTGAGTGTCGTGACTTTCGTGACTTTCGGTTCCCCGATCTGGGTAAAAGTCAGACCTTCCGTGAGATGCAGCGGAAGCCGATATGGCTGGTCGCGCTGTCGATATGCTGCGGATGGCGCGCCGCCGGGCGGTAACGCTGGCAATAGTTGACTGCGCAGAGATGCGATCCGCCCTTGAGCACCCGCCGCCCGATCTTCGCGCCCGGCGCGTTCGTCTGGTAGCTGTCGCCGATCGTCGCGCCGCGCGGATTGACTGCCTCGCAGCACCCGCCTTTGGCCGGCTGCGCCGCGCCGTACCAGTCGCGGGTCCACTCCCAGACATTGCCGATCATGTCGGACAGGCCATAGCCATTGGCCGGAAAGCTGCCCGCCGCGCTGGTGCGATACTGATCGTCGGGCTTGAGCGTGGCGAAGGGGAACATGCCCTGCCAGTAATTGGCGAGGATCGCGCCGTCGGGGGCGAGTTCGTCGCCCCAGGCGAATTCCTTGTCGACCAGCCCGCCGCGCGCGGCGAATTCCCATTCGGCCTCGGTCGGCAGCGCCTTGCCCGCCCATTTGGCATAGGCATCGGCATCCTCATAGGCGACATGGACGACCGGATGGTCCTCCAGCCCCTTGATCGAGCTGTCCGGCCCGGTCGGATGGCGCCAGTCGGCGCCGGGCACGAACGCCCACCACTGGCTATGGTCGTCGAGCGAGACCGGATAGGGCGTCCGGGTAAACACCAGCGATCCCGCCACCGCAAAGGCCGGGTCCATCCCCGGATAGTCCTTCGGATTGGGCGGGATCTCGGAGAAGGTCCTGTAGCCGGTCGCCTCGACAAATTCGGCGAACTGGGCGTTGGTCACCGGCTTCTCGTCGATCCAGAAGCTGTCCACCCGCACGCGGCGCAGCGGACGCTCCTCCTCGTAGAATTGCTCGGAGCCCATGGTGAAGCTGCCGCCGGGGATCAGCTTCATGCCCTCATGCGAAACTTCGCGGGCGGCGGTACGGGACGCGACCTTTTTCATCGTGCTACTCATATGCGGGTCGCGCCCCTGTCCGATCAAGGCTTTAGCGGCTTGGCCATTTCGGCGAAGGCCTCCGCCGGCAGCTTTTCCACTTCGCGGTCATAGGTGAGCAGGCCGTTGAGTTCGCCCTCGACGTCGGTGGTCTGGGTATAGACCGACGCGCTCAGCCCGGCTTCGCGGGCCTGGCGGACGACTTCCTCGAACTTGCGCTTGTAGCGCGCCTCGTAATCGGCCTTGTCGCCGGCGGTCTGGTAGATCTTGTTGGCGCGCTCGGGGAACCAGATATGACCCGGGACCAGCAGGCCGACGCCGCCATATTCGCCGATCACCAGCGCGCGGTTGCCATGCGGCTCAGGGGTCTTGGGCACTTCCTCATAAGTGTGGATGTCGTACATCGAGGACGCGTCGCCCGCGGTATCGAGCCAGCCGCTGGTTGCGTCGACCGGGCGGCTCGGGTCCATGCTGCGGACCATCGAGGCCATGGTGCGGGCGTCATACTGGCCCCAGCCCTCATTGTTGGTCACCCAGGTGATGATCGAGGGGTGCCCGCGCAGCGCGCCGATGATCCGGGTCGATTCGAGCTGATATTGCGCCGCTGCTTCCGACGAGAAAGTCGCTTCCTCGTCGCTGCCGCGGTGGATCGCCTGGTCGGCGAACGCGCCCGACGGCATGTCCTGCCAGATCAGCATGCCGAGCCGGTCGGCATCGGCATAATATTGGGCGGGCTCGACCTTGATGTGCTTGCGCAGCATGTTGAACCCGGCCTTCTTGAGGAAGACCATGTCGCTCTTGGCGGCTTCTTCCGACGGCGGGGTGAGCAGGCTTTCCGGCCACCAGCCCTGGTCGAGCACGCCATTCTGGAAGACGAACTTGTTGTTGAGCAGGATCACCGGCTTGCCGGTCTCGGGATCGGCGCCCAGCGCGACCTTGCGCATGCCGAAATAGGACGAGACCTTGTCGCCGCCGCCCGACACCGGCTGGAGCGCGGCATAGGCTTCGGCTTCCTTGTTGCTCGACGGCGACGCCGGCTTCCCGGCGGGCGGGGTGACCTTCACCAGCTCGGCATCGAGATCGTAGAGGAACGGGTCCTCGGGCGACCAGAGATGCGCATTGGGGATGGCGATCGTGGTGCGGCGGTTGCCGCGGATCAGCGCCGTGCCGACCACCTGGCCCTTGCTACGAACGGTGAGCTTCACGGCGTCGCTGGCGGTACCCGAACCGCTTAGCGCGACCTGGACGGTGACGGCGCCCTTGTCGATGTCCGGCGTGGCGCGGACTTCGGCGATGTGGAGATCCGGGACCGGCTCGAGCCACACGGTCTGCCAGATGCCGCTGACCGCAGTGTACCAGATGCCGCGCGGCTCGAGCGTCTGCTTGCCGCGGGGCTGGCTGCCGGTCGAGGTCGGATCGGCGACCTGGACGACCAGCTCGTTGCTGCCCGCCTTGAGGAACGGGCTGACGTCGATCGCGAACGGATCGGAGCCGCCCTTGTGGGTGCCGGCAAGCGCGCCGTTCACCCAGATCGTCGCTTCGAAATCAACGGCGCCGAAGTGCAACAGCGTGCTCTTGCCCGCCCAGTCCTTCGGCACGGTGAAGCCGCGGCGATACCAGATGCGATCGTCGGGCAGCACCTTGCGCTGCACGCCGGAAAGCTTCGATTCGACCGGGAACGGCACGAGGATCTTGCCGTCCATCTTCGTCGGCTTCGGCTTGTCGGCCTTGACGATGGCATAGTCCCACAGCCCGTTGAGGTTCTGCCAGGCTTCGCGGACCATTTGCGGCCGCGGATAGCTGCGCCAGGCATTGGCCGGGGTAACCGCCTTGCCCCATTTGGTCATGATCGGACCGGCATAGGCTGGACCGCCTTGGGCGGCGGCATCGGGCGCGGTCGCGCCGGCAGTGCCGGTGACCGAGTTCTTGGGCTTGGGTGCGGTCTGGGCGAGCGCGGGCATCGCCGCGGTCAGGGCGAGCAGCGCGGTTCCGGCAAGTACGTGTCGGATCATGTTGGTCTTCCTTGGCTTAGGAACTGGATATCGTGGCGTGAGCGGACCTCAGTCCGAGAAGCGCTCTTCC
Source organism: Sphingomonas sp. R-74633 (assembly GCF_013416555.1). GTDB lineage: Bacteria > Pseudomonadota > Alphaproteobacteria > Sphingomonadales > Sphingomonadaceae > Sphingomonas. Next base: position 383,969 of record NZ_JACCFG010000003.1, read on the forward strand.
TTCTCCGGCGCGCCGCCGCCGGCACCCGCTTCGGGGCGCAGCTTGAGGCCGACCGAGGCCGCCCAGCCGAGCCATTCCTTGGCAAGGCGGGCGACGATCTCGGGGTGCTGGGCGGCCAGGTCCTGCGTCTCGGTGCGGTCCTTGGCCAGATTGTAGAGCGCCCATTGGCGATAGTTGTGCGCCTTGCCGCGCGGTGCGAGCGAGACGATCTTCCAGTCGCCGTCGATCACGGCGCGGGCACCATAATGCTCGAAGAAGAATGGACGGACCTTGGGCAACGACTTGCCGGTGAGCGCGCCGGCGAACGACTTGCCGTCCATCGGCGAACCCTTTTGCGACGGGGTGACCCCGGCCAGTTCGAGCAGCGTGGGCGTCACGTCGATGATGTGCGTGCCCTGATCGACCGTCGTGTTCTCGCGGCCCTTCATGCCGGCGGGCCAGCTGATCATGAACGGCGTGTGGGTGCCGCCCTGGTAGCTTTCGGCCTTCCACCAATGGAACGGCGTATTGGCCGCACTCGCCCAGTGCGCGCCGATGCCGGTCTGGTTGAGCTCGGTGCCGATACCGCCCGGATATTCGCCATAGCCGACTTCGCGACCGTCGCGCGTCTCGCTCGGCCGGTCATAGCCCGCACGGGTCATGATCTCGGGCGAAGCGCCGTTGTCGACCAGGAACATGACGACGGTGTTGTCATACGCACCGCTGTCCTTGAGCGCCTGGATCACGCGGCCGATGCCCTGGTCCATTACGTCGATCATCGCCGCGTGGGTGGCCATCTTGCGGACCTGCTCGGCACGATGCTCGGGGGTGAGTGCGTCCCAGTCGGTCTTGGCATTGGCGGCGTAATCATCATCGAGCGGCGGGAGCGGATTGGTCTTGGGATCGACCAGCCCGATCTTCACCTGGCGCTCGTAGCGGCGCTTGCGCATCGCGTCCCAGCCATCCTCGAAGCGCGGGAGATACTTCTGGATGAGGTTCTCCGGCGCCATCAGCGGCCAGTGCGCGGCAGTGTAGGCCAGGTACATCATGAAGGGCTTGTCGCCCTTGCCGAGCTTGCCCACCTGCTCAACCGCGTGATCGCTGATCGCGTTGGTCAAATAGAAGTCCTTGGGCACTTCGCGGACCGGCGTGAAGTTCTCGACCAGCGAGAAGGGGTCATAATAGTCGCAGACGCCCCAGATGATGCCCCAGTGATAATCGAAACCGCGCGCCGCCGGGTAGGTGCGCTTGTCGCCGAAATCGAGGTCGAAATGGCCCTGATGGTTGATCCATTTGAGGTGCTCGGCGGGCGGCGTGAGCGGCTCGGCGGCGGTGAGGTGCCACTTGCCGATCATGGTGGTGGCATAGCCGCTGTCACGCAGTTGCTCTGCCACTGTCGGCGTGTCGAGCGAGAGGCTGGTGCCGTTGCCGGTCATGTTCACCCGGTGCGGATAGCGACCGGTGAGCAGGCTGGCGCGCGACGGGCAGCAGCGCGACATGTTGTAGAAATTGTTGAAGCGCACCGAGCGGCCGGCGAGCGCGTCGAGGTTCGGCGTGTCAGTGTCGCCGCCATAGGCGCCGAGATCCGAATAGCCGATATCGTCGCCCATGATGACGATCATGTTGGGCCGGCTGTCGCGGCGCCTGGTCCAGGCCAGCGTCTTGCCCGCGCCGAACGCCGCGGCAGCCATCGCACCCAGCGAAAGCCCGCCCTTCAGCGCCTGGCGGCGGTTCATGCCCTTCACGTCGTCAGCCATTCTTCTCTCCGAACTCTCTCTGTTTACTCGCCCGCGCCGGGCTTCTTGGCAGGCTCCGGCACCCCGTCGACCGGTCCCTCTTCGAAATGCGGCTTGCCGGCGACCGGATGGTCATCCTTCTGCTCCGCCCGCCACGCGGCGACTTTGCCCCGCAGCCCCTTCAGAACGTCGGCGTAGCGTGGATCTGTCGCAAGATTGTGCCGTTCCTCGGGATCGGCCTTCACATCGTACAGCTCTTCCGCAGGACGGTGATAATAGCCGTCGACGATTGCCTTGGCAGCGGGATCGCTCTCCGCAGCGCGGCGCCAGGAGGGGAAATAGGTGCCCGAATCCACGCGCTTCACCCACAGGTCGATATGCGTGGTGTAGGTATATTCGGGGTGGAGGTTCGCGATGTACTTCCACTGGTCGGTACGCACGCTGCGCATCGGATAGACGTTGATGCTGCCGTCATTATTGTGGGTCGTGTAGATCTCGCTGCGCCCCTGGAAATTCACCTTGGTGGTGCGCAGCGCAGCGGCGAAGGAGCGGCCGTCAATGTCCGCGGCGGGCTTGCCGCCGGCGAGATCGACCAACGTCGGCAGGATATCGACCCAGCTCACCATCGCATCGTTGCGCGTGTTCGGCAGGACATGGCCGCGCCAGCGCACGATCATCGGGACACGGGTGCCGGTGTCGTAGAGGTTCCATTTGCCGAACGGCCACTGCGCGCCGTGGTCGGAGGAGAAGAGCACGAAGGTATCGGGGCCGAGCGTGGAATCGACCGTCGCCAGCGTCTCGCCCAGCTCCTGATCGAGCTTCGAGACCGCGGCATAATAGCGGGCGCGAGCGTCGCGGGTGATCGGGGTATCGATCGTCTTGGGGGGCAGCTTGAGCGCGGCCGGGTCATAGCCCTCGGTAGTGACCGGCCAGGGGACGTGCGGCCAGTTGCTGCCGATGAAGATCGCCAGCGGCTTCGACTTGTCCTTGCGCGCCTTCATCCAGCGGATCGCGGAGGGAATGCCCTCTGGGTCGTGGAAATTGTCGTGCTCGTAATGGTCGAACCCGTACATCCCGGTCTGCTTGTAGTGCGCGACCTTGCCGAAGGCGACGACCTCATAGCCCTGATCGTGGAGATAGGCGGGAAGCTTGCGGACATCGTCGCGCGGCGCGGCCTGATTGGCCTCGGCACCGTTGCGCGCCGGCATCAGGCCGGTCAGCAGCGCCGCGCGGCTCGGGGCGCAGGCGGGCGAGGCGACGAAGGCGCGGTCGAACGACACGCCGTCCTTCGCCAACTGAGTGATGTTGGGGGTGCGGGCATTGCCGTCGCCCCAGGGCGGCACGTCGCGGCCAAGATCGTCGGCAAGGAAGATCACCAGGTTCGGGCGCTGCGGCTCGGATGCCTTGCGGTGCTTGTCCCCCGCCAGCGCCGGCTGGGCCAGCATTGCCAACGACGCCGTGGCAAGCGCGGTCCGGAAGCCGAAACGCAGCTTCTTCGCAGGCAGAGCGCCCATCCTGTTTCCCTCTCTAAGCGGTGCAAAGGTTGCGCCCGCAAGCCTTTCCGACGGCACGGTTGGCCCGCGCTCGAATTAGGAAGGTTGTTTTATTAAATGACTTTTATAAGATAAATCATGACTGGTCAATAACGGTAGGCTGCGCCGCCGTACAGCCCCTCTCCCGAGAAGCTGTGTTACAAAGTGTTTCCAGTCCCGCTGCTCAGGGTTGCGCGCCAAAGCGGGCGCGGAAATCGGACAGGTCGAAGCTGAAATCGTCCCGTGCGGCATAGTCCGCATCGGCGAGCTTCCCCATCCCGTCATGGCTTTTGTACCAGCCGGGATAGGCGGCCAAGTCGGTGCTGAACTGGCCGTAGTGCGTCGACCAGGTCCTTACACGAACGCTCGGTCTGGTCCCATCGAGCCGGAAAGTTAGCAGCCGCAGCCAGCCATCGCCCAGCGTCGCGCTGGCCTTCTTCCAGCCGAGATCCTTCGCGACCTGCCAGCGCCCCTGATAATCGGCCATCATCTGGTGGACCTGATGGCCGGCGAGGTTGCGATCGACACTGTAACCCTGGCCGCCGATGTGACCACTCAGGACCAGAAAGATCTGGTCGTTCTGGCTGATGAACTCGTCCCAGACCATTTGCGGGTTGTTGTCGCGCGCATCGAGGATGCTCTGGTCGAGCGCCGGCGTGTCGGCGCGGCTGCCGTCGCGATCGAGATATTTATGCGTGGTGACGATCGTCGGCACGCCGGGGAAGCGGTGGATCACCCGCGTCGCCCAGGCGAGCGAAGCGTCAGGCGCGTCGAACTGCAGGCCGATATGGAGGAAGCGACAGGCACCCGCGGTGAAGATCTGCGCGCTGTCCGCCCCGCCATCGTGCGAATCGACATACCAGGGCTGGCCCTTGAAGAATTCGGACTGGTCGGAAAAGGCCGAGCGGAAGCCATCGAGTCCGCCCAGATGGCGCAGGCCGATTTTGAGCGAATCCTTGCGCTCGGGATTGGGCGGATAGGCGGGATCGGTCCACAGCGCGTCATAGTCGTGATTGCCGGGGACGACCGAGAAGGGCAGCTTGCCCTTGAGCATCTCGAAGCCCCGGATCGCATTCGGGATCTCGAAGCTGCGCGTCTCCTCGCGTGGTCCCTCGGCCACTTCGGAGCTTCCCGAATTGGGCATGGACTTGAACCCGCGCAGCTCGTGTGCCGGGTCCGTCCAGGCCGAATAATGCTGCCAGACATCGCCGACATGCGTGGCGAAGACGATGTCGCCGCCGGCGCTCTTCGCGTGTTCGGCGATGTAGCGCATCTGCGCGAAGAACAGCTCGACCCCGTCGATCGGATAGCCCGCCGATTTCTGGTGCGTATAGTCGAGATAATTCTGCGTATCCGGGATCATCGCCACGGTGAACTCGCCGCATTTCGGCGCCGCGGCGGCGGGCAGGATGGCGGCCGCACCGGCCAGCGCGAGAAGCCTGAGAGCACGGATCATCGTCATTTCCCCTTTTGCGCGGCGAGGATCAGCGCGGTGACGTCCGCCGCCTGTTCCGGCGTGAGCAGCCCCGGATCGTCCTGCGGCATCGACAGCTTGATCTTCGAATAGAGCGCAGCCTCGCGCCCCCGCCATTTGGTCTCGAAGCGCGCGCCGACCAGCGCCGGCGCATCCTCGGCCCCGCCTTCGAAACTGCGGCCATGGCACATGGCGCATTTGGCAACATAGACCGCACGGCCGCGCTCGGGCTGGATCGGCGACCCGGCCAGAGCAGCAACCGTCAGCGGCGCCACTGCCGCGAGGAGCAGGGGCGCCGCATATCGCATCACTTGACCCGCTTGCGCGTGCCCTTTTCCTGCACCGGCACCTGCTGCTCGGCGCCGGGGATCGGCGGATTGGGCAGGTTCACCGCGGCATAGTTGGCGCGCTCGAGCATCTTGTCGGTGCCCGGCATCGCGGGATATTTGCCCTTGGGCTGATCGAAGCGGAATGCGGCGGTGAGGTCGCCGAACGCCTTGCGCCGCCAGTCGCTGATGTTCGGCTCGCGCACGCCGGTGACCAGCTCGCAGAATTGCAGGACCGACGTGTGGTCGAAATTCTGGCTGCACACCCAGCCGCCCGCCGTCCAGGGCGAGACGATGATGCACGGCACGCGGAAGCCGCCGCCGATCGGCAGCCCGTTCACATATTCATGCGGCGTGCCTTCGGGTGGCACCGGCGGCGCGACGTGGTCGAACAGCCCGTCATTCTCGTCATAGTTGAGGATGAACACGGTCTTGGCCCAGACCTCGGGATTGGCGGCGAGTTCGTTCAGCCGGTCGGCAATGAACTTGGCACCGGCGGCGGGCATATTCTCGGGATGCTCGTTGGCGATCGCGCTCGGGAAGATCCACGAGACCGCGGGCAGGCGATCGTGGATCACGTCCTGCGCAAAGGCGCTCTCATCGGTATCGGGCATGCCCTTGATCGCGAGCGGCGAATCCGCCGGGGCGTTGCGGAACTGGGCGAAATATTTGAGCAGGCTGTGCGCGCGCTTGCCCTGCTCGCCATACTGGTAGACCCGCCACGGCACGCCTGCCGTCTCGAGCCGCTCGGCATAGGTCGTCCAGCGGAACCCCTCGGGCGGGGCCTTGTTGCTGATCACCGGGCCGCCGCCGGTCGCGTCCGGGTCGATCATGCCGGTCAGCCAGTAGAGCCGGTTCGGCCAGGTCGGCCCCATCACCGAGCAATGATAGGCATCACAGATCGTGAACGCCTCGGCCAAAGCATAGTGGAACGGGATATCCTCGCGCTTGAAATAGCCCATCGTATAGGGGCCGTCCGCGCCATCGGCGCCGCGGTGCGCGGGCAGCCACTGGTCCATCTTGCCGCCGTTCCACGCCTGGTGCTGCACCTTCCAGGCATGGCTGGTCGAGGGCAGCTTCTGCGCATTGGTGGTCGCGGTATCGAGATGGAAGGGCAGCAGATGCCCGGCCGGATTCTCGGCATCGGGCTGGTGGAAGATGCTCTTGCCGTCGGCCAGCTTGAGCGCATTCGGATCGTCGAAGCCGCGCACCCCGGAGAGCGTGCCGAAATAGTGATCGAAGGAGCGGTTCTCCTGCATCAGCATTACGACATGCTTCACATCCTTGAGCGAGCCCGACTTGCCCACGCCCGCCGCCAGCGCCTTCTGGACATTGGGCGGCATCAGCGTCGACGCAGCCGCCACCGAGGCGAGCTGCGCAGCGCTGGCGACGAGGCGGCGGCGCGTGAATTGAGGCGTGTCGGTCATGGCAGGGCTCCGATCGGCGAGGGTTAGAAGCGGGCGCGGATGCCGAACGTGCCGGTACGGCCGTTCTGCACGAAGATGGCGCTGTGGTTGGGGACGTTGCTGGCGGTGGTGGCGAGTTCGCCCGGCACCATCACGTTGTAAGGCTGGGCAAGCAGGTTGTTGACCGAGAAATAGGCCTCCCAATGCCGGGCCAGCTTGATGCGGCCGGAGACACTGAGATCGGTGCGCGCCTGGAACCAGCTGGGCGTGGTCGAACGATATTTATCGTCGTTCCACAGCAGGTTGACGAAGAGCTTGACCGGCCCCTTCTCGTACATGAGCGCCGCCGAGCCGATATTCCTGCCGACGCGAGTGATCGGCTGACTCGGCGCGTTGTGCATGAAGGCGCCGCGCATCGAGAGGCCGTCGAACGGCGCCGGCAGCCAGCTGAACGCATGCTGGAACGACGCCTCGATGCCCTTGATGCTGACCACGCCGAGCTGGCGATAGGTGGTGTAGCTATAATCGGCATAGGCCGGATCCCCGGCATAGCCATCGGCACCGGTGCCGACCTGATCGGCACTCAGGCCCTCCTGCAGGTCCGCCAGCCCATCGATGCGGTTGTAGTAAAAGCCGATCGTCGCGAGGCCGACCGACTTGAAATAATGCGAGGCGCGCACCGAGATATTGTCCGACAGCGCCGGGGTAAGCTCGGGATTGGGCACCGAGATCACCTTATCGGCATCGTCCACGCTCGCGTTGCCGGCGATCGCGTTGAGGCCCGGACGCAGGATGGTGCGGCTATAGCCGACTTCCATATCGGTGCCGCGGCCGAGCGTGAACTTGGCCGAGGCGCTGGGATAGAGGTTGAAATAGTCGCCCCGGGTCGAGCCATAGCCGTTGGTCCGGAACTGATAGTCGACACAGGGGATCGTAGTGGCGATGCCGGTGGACGCGGTGACCGCACACTTTACGCCATCGATCGTCGCTGCCTTCACTTCGGTGGCGGAGAGCGGCGACCAGCCCCAGCTGGTGTTGGCGGTCCATTCGGCGCGCAGGCCGGCGCGCAGCCTGAGCTTGCCGATGGTCGCGGTGGCCATCGCATAGGCCGACTTGATGTTCTCTTCGAACCGGGTGTTGTTCGCATAATTGGCCGCCGCATAGTTCGCCGCGCTCAGCGTATGCGTCCAATCGCCCGGGTGGTTGATGTAGAGATCGTAGAGCTTGGACAGGTCGATCATCGGGACATAGGCCGAGCCCGAGATCGAGGTGAAGCTGGCGTTGCTCTTGTCCCACGACGTGCGGGTATAGGGGCCGGTGATCGCCGCGAGGAAATCGGCGTTCGAAAGGCCGCCGGTGTAGGTGTAGAGATTGTCGCCCGAGCTATCGCCGAACCGGTAGACGGTGTCGGTGACCTTGAAGCCCGCCTTGAAGGTGATCGGCACGGTGCCGAGCCGGGCATCATAGCTGGCGTTCAGCGCGCCCGACTTTTCGTAGATAAAGGCGTTGGCGCCGCTCGAGGTGCGGATCTGCGGCGCGGCGGAGAGTGTGTAGGAGTCGATCTTGCTCCAGTCCGGCCCGCTGACCTGGGTGATGTCCCAATCGGCAGTGGCCAGGCCCGAACTTCCCTTCACCGCGGAGAAATTGCCGGTCGAAGTCACCGTCGGGATGAACGAAGTGACCTGCCCCATATGCGGGGTGTCGTAATAGGATCTGGAATCCGAATAGGCGAAATAGCCGTCGATATGCGCGTTGCCGCGGTTCCACGCGAAGCTCGGCGCGATGATGTTGCCGTTGTTGACCTTGTATTGCGTCGTGTTGGCGCTCTGGAAACTCTTGGCGGTGGCAGGATTCAGCGTGGTGTAGTTGCTGAGAATGTCGCCGGTCGCGCCGTTGGCCCGGATCCCGGTGGTGAAGGTGGCATCGGACTGGTTCTGATAGACGTTGCCGCGAAACGCGATGCCGAGCAGCGACAGCGTCAGCCGGTCGTCGGCCCTGAAATCGAGCATCAGCGAGCCCGTGCGCCGCGTGGTCTGGCGGGCCGAAGTCTCGAACTCCATCGCGCTGAAGGCGAGCGGGTCGGGGCTCTTGGCGGTGGGCACATAGTTGCGGCTCATCGTGAGCTGCTCGCGCTCGATATAGCTGTTGTTGTAGCCCAGCGAGAGCATCACGCCGAGGCGGCGATCGAAGAAGCTGTTGGCGTAGAACAGCGAGGCCTCGGGCAGAAAGCGATCCTTGCCATAGCCCTGCGGATCGGGGCCGGTATGGGTGTTGCCGTCCCACATATCCTGGTGGCTGAAGCCGCCCACCGAGAGGACCAGTGCCGGCTTCTTGCGGTCATAGGCATGCCGGGTGCGCAGATCGATGATGCCGGCTGGCGCGTCCGCATTATTGTCGGCGCTGACCGTCTTGTAGACCGTCACGGAGTCGATCGCCGACATCGAGATCGACTCATAGCTGAAGATGCGCGCCGCCGCGGCGGAATTGGCATAGCCCGAAGGCGCGTTGGAGTTGGCCGAGACCACATCCATGCCGTTCAGCTGGGTGCGGGTATATTCCGCCGGCAGGCCGCGCAGAAACGCATAGAGCGCGGTGCCGTTGGTGCCGTCGACGTCCACGCCGGGCATGTATTTCAGGAACTCGGCCGGGTTTCCGCCGGCGATATCCCCATAGGCTTCGGTGGACAGCACATCGACGATGTTCATCGATTTGCGTTGCGCCATGATGTCCTGCGCATAGTCCTCACGCGCACCGTTCACCACGATCCGATTGCTGGGCTGCTCGTCGTCGGCATCGCTCTCGCGCAGGCTGAAATCGAGCTTCGCGGTCTTGCGGGCATGCACCTCGACCGCGCCTGCCTGCGCCGCATAGCCGGTGAAGCGCACCGTCACCATGGCGTGGCCCGCCGGCACATCGTTGAAGTGATAGGCGCCAGCCTCGCCCGAGCTGGCCGAGCGGCGTTCGCCGTTGGCGGCGACCAGCTCGACATCGGCGGCGCGCAGATATTCGCCGCTCGCCGGATTGATTACCTGGCCGGCAATCCTGCCGCGGCCAATGACCTGCGCGGCCTGGCCTTTGGCGGGGACACGGCGCGAGCGCAGCGTGACGACCTGGCCATCGTCGCCGGCGATCTCGAGCGGGGTGCCGGCGATCAACCGGCGCAGCGCGACGCGCGCATCCATGTTGCCCTTGATCGCGGGCGTGCGCACGCCGGCTAGGTCGCGCGCCGAGGCGAGCACCTGGATCTGCGCCTGACGGGCGAACTCGGGGATCGCCTTGACAGCGGGCGCGGACGGAATGTCGAAGCTGCGGACCTGCGCCTGGGCCGGCGCCGCCACGACGAACGCAGCGGCAAGCGCCGTGGTTGTCAGGATGGCGTGCCGGGAACCCATGTTCGAACCCCATTCGCGCCGCATGTCACTGCAGCCCTCAGGGGCTGAGAGGTTTGGGCGGGTAGGTTCCGCCATTCCGGTTATAAATTTTAAGGCTGACGCCGGCTGAGCACCACCACATCGCCGCGCTGCTCGATCTCGGCATCGAACAGCCGCGCCACCGCCCGACTGAACCCCACCGGGTCGCTGGCCGAGAACAGCCCGGCAACCGGCTCGCGCGCCAGCTCTGCGTCGCGGATCTCGATGCGGGTCCTGCTGTAGCGCGCAAAGGCAGCGGCGGCCTGATCGAGCGGCTCGCCTTCAAAGGCGATCTTGCCCTCACGCCAGGCGAGCTCGCGCGAGACGAGATCGGGGGCGATCGGCTGCGTCGCCGGCAGCGCCGCAGGGCCAAGGTTCGGCGGGAGGATGACGCGGCTGCTTGCCGGGATCGCCAGCGGCGCGGGAAGCCGCGCCGCGCGCAACTCGAGATCGCCCTGATCGACCAGGACATCGATGGGCTTCCCCGCCAGTTTGCGCACCCGGAAATTCGCCTGGCTGGCGCGAAGCCTTGCGCCCGTCACTTCGACGAAGAAGGGCCGGCGCGCATCCTGGAGGATGGTGAAAAAGGCCTCGCCATAGAGCAGCTCCACGCGCCGCTCGCTTGCCCCATAGTGCACCTTCACGCTGGTCTGCGTGTTGAGCATCACCGTCGAGCCGTCGTCGAGTGTCACCAGCCGCACTTCGCCAAGGCCGGTAGTGATCGCCGCAGCGGGCAGGCTGAAGCCGAGCCCCGCAAGCGCCGCGATGGTACCGCCTGTTCCGATCACCGCGATGAGCTTGCGCCGCGACACGCCGCGCGGCTTCTCCCCGGCTGCGAATTGCCTGGGATCGAACTGGGGGCCGAGCGCCTGCGCGGATTCGCTCAGCATCGCGACGGCATCGGCGCGCAGGAGCGCTCCGCGGCGGCGGGGATCGCCGCGCAGCCAGGCCTCGAATGCCTGATTTTCCTCTTCCGACAGCGGCCCCCGATCGAGCCTGGCGATCCAGTCGGCGGCTGTATCGTCAATGGATCGACTGGTTTCTCGCTCGGCCGTCAAAAGAGGCAACCTCCATTTCTCTGTCCCTAGAGGCTTCTGCCAAAGCTTTTCCGCCATGGCCAAACCAATCGATCAGGAAACGAAGCCCGCGCGAGATATGTTTTTCAACCGTATTCTCCGAAATCGCCATGCGCGCGGAGATGTCGCGCTGCGAAAGCCCGTCGACGCGGCGCAGGATGAAAGCTTCCTGCGTCCGCGCCGGCATCGCGCCGATCGCCAGCGCGAGCCGGCGCAGTTCGTCGCGATCGATGGCGACCTGCTCGGGCGAGGGGCGGTCGTCCGCCTGCTCGAGTTGGGACAAATCTTCGCCGGTGTGGATCGGCACCACCCGCGCGCGGCGTACATGCCGGGTGATCACCGACCGGGCGACCTGGAACAGATAGGCGCGCGGATTGCGGATCTCGTCCACGCTCTCGAGGTCCGCCAGGATCGCATAGGCTTCCTGGATGATGTCATCGGCATCGAGGCCCACGGGCAGGCGGCGGCCGAGCCAGCCGCGCAACGCCGGCTCATGCGGCAGTACATTGCGTAGGAACCACCGCGTCCGGTCCCGATCGATCGCGCGCATCAGCTTTCCCTGAACGGAGCAACCCAGTCCTAAGACGCTGCGGCGGAGCCTTCGAGCGGGCCCGTTCGCAGCGAGTCGAGACCCCGTTAGGCGGCTAATGTGACAGTCTTTGTGCGCCCGAAACGACCTCAGGCGGTCCAGGCGGCGATGTCTTCCTGCTGGCCGATCAGCGCGAGGCCGTGGGCGATCGACGTGAGCTCGCCGCCGGTGGCGAGCTTCTCCATGCCGAAACGCTCGGCGAACATGCGGCGCACACGGGGCGTGAGCGAGGTGCCGCCGGTCAGGAACACCCGGTCGATCGCCGCCGGCGAGGTTCCCGCTTGGGTGAGCGCACGGTCCACCGCGGCTTCGATCCGCGCCATGTCCGGCGCGATCCACGCCTCGAACTCGGCGCGGGTGACATCGGCCTCGATCGCGAGATCGCCGCCGGCGAAATGGAAATGCGCGGCCTCCTCCGCCGATAGCGCCCGCTTGAGCGCGCCGACGGCATGATAGAGCTGATAGCCAAGCTCGCCTTCGATCACGGCGATCATCCGCCCGATCGCGTCGGGATCGAGCGCGGCACGCTTGAGCTTTTCCAGCTCGGCGAGCGTCTTGCGGTTGCGCATCAGCGCGAGGCGTGACCAGTCGGAGAAATCGGTGAACCAGCCGGCGGGGATGTCGAGGATCTTGTCGAACGAACGATAGCTGCCGCCCTTGCCGAGCAGCGGCAGCACGAGATGCTCGACGATGCGCTGGTCGAACCGATCTCCCGCGATGCCGACACCGGCATGCGCGAGCGGCGTGCAACGTCGCGCCGCGCCCGGCGCTTCGATCCGCACCACCGAGAAATCGCTGGTGCCGCCACCGAAGTCCGCCACCAGCACCGTCGCCGGATCCTCGATCCGCGAGGCGTAGCTGAATGCCGCGCCGAGCGGCTCGTAGACATAGTGGATCTCGGCGCCGAAACCGGCGAACATCATGTCGTAGCGCTGCCGCGCGAGCGCCTCGTCGGGCCGGCTGCCGGCATATTCGACCGGGCGACCGACCACGACGCGCCGCGCGCCGCCATCCAGAGCACCCTTTGCCCGCGCCGCCATCAGATCCAGGAAGCGCCGGCCGATCTCCTCGAAGCGGAAGCGCCGCTCGAAGACGATCGCGTGCTCGAAGCTCGCACTGGCCGCGACCGACTTGAACGACTGGAGGAAACGGCTGCCTTCCGGAAACTCCAGATATTCGGCGATCGCCCAGGGTCCCGCCGCCGCGCCCATCCCGCCGCGCTCGTCCTCGTCCTGCCAGAAGCACAAGGCCGATCGGAATACCGGGTCGGCACGCTCGGGGCCATCGAGCTGCACCAGTTCGGAGCCCGTATCGCCCGCGAGCGCCGCGACCGAATTGGTGGTGCCGAAATCGAAGCCGAGAGCAGAATGTACGGTCATGGTCGGGCGCCTCTATCGCCCTGCACCGATTTTGCACAACCTCTCCTTCGCCTTCGCCGCGCCTACTGGATGGCACGGCGCGATCAGCGCTCCCGAACCTGGGAGATCCGCATGGCCCGCACGACACGCTTCAGCTTCCACCTCAAGATCGCGGCGGTAGTCGCGATGATCGTCGCGGCGGACCCATTGTTCCTCGGTGGCGGCATGGGATCCTGGATCGGCGTGCTCGCGCTCGGCTGGATCGCGCTGCTGCTGCTCGCACGCCCGGCACTGCGCCGCCGGCCTAGCCTGGTGGCGTTGGCAATCGCCGCGGGCTTTGCCGCGGCGATGGCGCATGATCCGGGCCTGCTCGGCTGGGTGCTCTTCTGGAGCGCGCTTTCGATCGCCGCGCTGATGCCGCGGCTGGGACGGTTCGACGATGCCTGGCGCTGGAGCTTGCGCCTGCTCACCCACGGGCTGAGCGGACCGCTGACGCCGGTGTTCGACCTGATCAGCCTGTCCCGCGCCCGGCCGCGGCGCGGCGGACGCTCAGCATCGGGGCTCGCGGTGCTGCTCGCGCTGCCGCTGGCGATGACCGCTTTGTTCGTCGCGCTGTTTGCTACTGCCAACCCGATCATCGCCCAGGCGCTCGGCCAGATTCGCCTGCCCCGATTCGATGAAGTGTTGTTCTGGGGCCTGACGCTCGCGGTGGTCTGGCCCAGCCTGCGCCCCGCGCGTTGGGCGACCCGCATCCCCAGGCATCTGCGCGCGGACATTGTGCTGCCTGCGATCCCCGGCGCTTCGCTGCTGCTCTCGCTCTTCCTGTTCAACATCGTGTTCGCGATCCAGAACGGGCTCGACCTCGCCTTTCTGTGGAGCGGCGCTCCGCTGCCCAAGGGCGTCACGCTCGCCGACTATGCGCATCGTGGCGCCTATCCGCTGATCGCCACCGCGCTGCTTGCCGGGCTGTTCGTGCTCGTCGCGCTCAAGCCGGGGTCGGCCAGTGCCGCCAATCCCATGATCCGCCGGCTGGTCGTGCTGTGGGTGGCGCAGAACCTGTTGCTCGTCGCCTCCTCGATCCTGCGCACGCTCGACTATGTCGACGCCTATTCGCTCACCGGCTTTCGCATCGCTGCGCTCGCCTGGATGGGCCTGGTGGCGATCGGGCTCGCGCTGATCTGCTGGCGGATGCTCGCGGGCAAGAGCGCGGCCTGGCTGATAAACGCCAATGCGCTGATGGCGGCGCTGGTGCTGAGCGCCGCGAGCGTGGTCGATCTCGACGCCAGTGCGGCGGCCTGGAATGTCCGCCATGCCCGCGAAGCGGGTGGGCGCGGGGTGGAACTGGACCTGTGCTACCTCTCCTACAGCGGGACCTCCGCGCTGCTCTCGCTGGTCGAACTGGAACGCCGCCCGCTCACTCCCGCCTTCCGCGATCGGGTGCGCTATGTACGCAACCTCCAGTTCGACGCACTGACGCAAGCCCAGTCCGACTGGCGCCGCTGGACCTGGCGTGGCGCCAACCGGCTGGCCGCGGCGCGGCGACTGCTCGGCGCCAACCCGCCGCTGCCCGCTCCCTTGCCGCCAAAGGCCTATCGGAACTGCGACGGCACGATCGGCTTCCCCGAGCCCCCGGTGGAAACCACCCCGTCGCCCAAGCCAGCGGCACGAACGGCGGAGGATCCCGTCGCCAATGCGGTCGCCAACACCACTCCGCCGTTGACCGGGACACCCTCGCGATGATCCAATGCCCCATGCCCCGCACCATCCTTGTCGCCGATGACGATCCGCATATCCGGCAATTGCTCGTCTTCGCACTCGCCAAGGCCGGGCTCGAGACGATCGAGGCGGGCGACGGCGAGGAGGCGCTGCACCTCGCCGAGACCCGCGCGCCCGACCTGATCGTGCTCGACATCAACATGCCGCGGATGGACGGGCTGGAAGTCTGCCGCCGGCTGCGCGCCGAGGGCGGGCTGCCGATCCTGTTCCTCTCCTCGCGCGACGACGAGATCGACCGGATCATCGGCATCGAGCTGGGCGCGGACGATTATGTCACCAAGCCCTTCTCCCCACGCGAAGTGGTGGCGCGGGTGATGGCGGTACTCCGCCGCACCGCCGCGCACGCCCCCGATGTCGAGCGGGGCGCCGGGGCGATCCGCCACGGCAAGCTCAGCCTCGATCCCGAAAGCTGGGAAGCGAGCTGGGCGGGCGCGCCGGTGCCGCTTACTGTCACCGAGTTCGGCATATTGCGCACGCTTGCCGCGATGCCCTCCAAGGTGTTCAGCCGCGACGCGCTGATCGACCGGCTGCGCGGCCCCGGCTTCGCGCTCACCGACCGGACGATCGACAGCCATGTCCGCAACCTGCGCGCCAAGTTCGCCCAGCCCGGCGCGGACGATCTGATCGAGACGCGGGCCGGGATCGGCTATCGCATCGGCCCGTGCTCGGGCGCCTGATCGAGAGCGTAAAGGCGCCGGTGCGGCGCCACTGGCCGCGGCTGCGGCTGCGGACGATCCTGCTCGTCACCTTCGTGTTCGTCGCCGCGCTGCCGGGCGTCGGCGCGCTGTTCCTGCGCGTCTATGAGAATACGCTGGTGCGCCAGACCGAGGCCGAGCTGATCGCGCAAGGCACGGCGCTCGCCGCCGCCGCCAGCGCCGAATGGCCGGGATCGACCGGCCCCGAGCTGATCCGCGAGCCCCCGCCTGCCGCGCGCGGGATGGCCGGCGGCCCGCTCTCGACCATCGACCTTGGCAATGCGCCGTTGCCCGAACGCCCGCCGGCCGTCGCGCGGCCCGGCGCCGCGCCACCGGATGCCCAGGCCGCAGCCGCACGCCTCACGCCGCTGATCGACGCAACTTCGGGGGCGACGCTCGCCGCAATCTCGCTGCTCGCGCCCGACGGCCGCATCCTGATCGGGCCCGAGTCCGGCGACAGCCTGGCCGGACTGCCCGAGCTTGTCGCGGCCAGTCACGGCCGGCCGAAGACAGTGATCCGCCGGCGCGGCGACTATCATCCCGAATATGCCCTTGAATGGCTGAGCCGCGCCTCGGGCCTGCGCATCCACCATGCCCGCCCGGTAGTGGTGAACGGCAAGGTGGTGGCGGTGCTGCTGCTGTCGCGCTCGCCGCGCGCGCTGTTCCGCGGGCTCTACGAGGATCGCGGCAAGATCCTGTTCGGCATCGGCGCGATCTTCGCCACTTTGGTGGTGTTGAGCGGGCTGCTGTCGCGCGGCATCGCCCGGCCGATCGAGATGCTCAGCCAGGCGACGCGCGACGTGGCGCGCGGCGGCGGCATTGTGCCCGAAGTGCCGCGTACCGCCGCGATCGAGATCCAGGCGCTCTATGCCGACTTCGCCACGATGGCCGATGCGATCGACCGGCGCTCGCGCTATCTGCGCGACTTCGCCCATGCCGTGAGCCACGAGTTCAAGACTCCGCTCGCCGGCATAAGGGGCGCGATCGAGATCCTCGAGGACCATCATGGCGAGATGAGCGAGGACGACCGCCGCCGCTTCCTCGCCAACGCCGGCGCCGACGCCGACCGGCTGGCGCAGCTCGTCACCCGCTTGCTCGAACTGGCGCGGGCCGACATGGCGCAGACCGATGCGGATGCGGCGACCGACGTGGCGCTGCCACTGCGCCGCATCGCCGATGCCTGGGCGGAGCGCGGGCTCGCGATCACGGTTGAACTGCCCGAGGCACTGCCCCGCGCCGCCATGCCTGGGCCGATGCTCGAAGCGATCGTCGAGAGCCTGGTCGAGAATAGCCGCCAGGCCGGTGCAGGCGTGGTGCGCATGGCGGCGACGGAGACGGACGGCGAAATCCTCGTGACGGTAGCGGACGACGGCCCCGGCATCCCCGAGGCCGACCGTGCGCGAATCTTCGAGCCGTTCTTCACCAGCCGGCGGGCGTCGGGCGGCACCGGGCTGGGCCTGCCGATCGCCCGATCGCTGCTCGCCTCGCATGGCGGGACGATCACGCTGGCGGCGGCGGAATCCGGAACCTGTTTCGAGATCCGCGTGCCGGCGGCTCAGCTCCAGCCGCCGCCCAGCGCCTTGTAGAGCGCGGTCGCCGCCTGCGCCTTGGCGGCGCGGGCCTGCTGGTCGCGCTGCCGGGCGGAGAGCAGCGACTGACGCGCGCGCTCGAGCGTCAGTCGGTCGTCCTCGCCGCGGTCCGCGCGCTTCTGGGCAAGCGCGAAGGCATTCTGTTCGCGCTGGAGCGAGGCTGCGGCGTCGTCCGCGGCGGCACCTGCGTTGAGGAAGCGGTTGATCGCCACCTCGCTGTCCGAAAGCGCGCCGACCACGGCCTTTTCATAGCGTGCCGCGGCCTGGTCGGCACGCGCGTCGCTGGCGCGGATCTGCGCGCGGATCGTGCCGCCCTGGAAGATCGGCCAGGAGAAGCTCGGCCCGATCTGGAGGCGGAAGGAATCGCCCGAGACCAGGTCGCCCGGCTTGCGCGCCTGCTGGCCGAGACTGCCGAGCAGGCTGAAGCGCGGGAAGAGATCGGCAGTGGCAACGCCGACATCCGCGGTCGCCGCGGCAAGGTCGCGCTCCGCGCGGCGCACGTCGGGACGGCGCTCGAGCAGTTCGGAACGCAGGCCGACCAGGATCGCATCGGGACTCGCCGGTAGCGGCGCGGGTGCCTGGAGCTCGGGCACGACTTGCTCGGGCGGGACGCCGACGAGGGTGGCGATGCGGTAGGCCGCCGCGCTCGCCTGGGCCCGGGCATTGGGCACCGCGGCGGCGCTTGCCTTGGCGCTGGCGTCGGCACGATCGAGCTCGAGGCGCGAGGCTTCGCCGGCGTTGAAGCGCAGCTGGGTGAGCCGGGCCAGCTCGGCATTCGACGTCGCCTGCGCCTCGGCGGTGGCGCCGTCAGCCTGGGCTGCGCGCAGGTCCATATAGCTGCGCACGACTTCGGCGATTAGCGTGAGCATCACGTCGCGCCGGGCATAGGTGGCGCTCTCCACCCGCGCGGTGGCGCCCTGCATCTGGCGGGTGCGCCGGCCCCACAGGTCGATCTCCCAGCTCGCGTCGAAGCCAAGGTCGTAGAGCGGGAAGTCGCGCGCGAAGCCGGGGATGTTGCCGATCGGCAGCTGGCCGTTCTTGCTGAGGATATTCTCGGTCGCGGAGCCCTTGGCGGTGACGGTCGGCAGCCGCCCGCCCGCGATCGCCTCGCGATTGGCGCGCGCCTCGGCAAGGCGGCCCTCAGCTTCCTTGAGGTCGGGGCTCGACGCCACGGCGCGCTGGACCAGCGAGGAGAGCTGCGGGTCGCCGAACCGGTCCCACCAGGTCAGGTCGACCTGGCCGGGCGTGCCGGTCTCGATCCAGTCGGGCGCGGCCCTGGTCTCGGGCGCATGATAGTCCGGCCCCACCGTGCAGGCGGACGCCAGCAACAGGGGCAGCAGGAGTGAGGGAAGCGAGCGGGTCATTCGGTTACTCCATGCGCGCACGGAAGAGCCAGGCCGAGGCGGAGAGCGTGACGCACGCGATCAGCGCGAGCGGCCAGAGCTGGTGGAATACGGCCGCCGCCGGCATCGCCTTGAGGAACAGCCCCTGGACGATGACGAGGAAATAGCGGGCGGGATCGAGATAGGTCACGACCTGCAGCCAGTCGGGCATGTTGTCGATCGGGCTGGCATAGCCGGAAAGCAGGATCAGCGGCGTGGTGACGAGGAACACGCCGAGGAACGCCTGTTGCTGGGTCTGCGACGCCGCCGAGACCAGCATTCCCATGCCGATCAGCGCGAGCAGGTACATGCCGAGCGACAGGAAGAAGAGCAGCAGCGATCCGGTGAAGGGCACACCGAAGATCAGCGGTGCGACGATCAGATAGACGCTGCCGTTGATCATGCCGATGATGAAGGGCGGCACCATCTTGCCGATCAGGATCTCGTGGACGCGCAGCGGCGAGACCATCAGTTGGTCGAACGTACCCAGCTCGCGCTCGCGCGCCACCGATTGCGAGGTGATCGCCAGGCCCGCCACCGAGGTTATGATCGCCACCAGCGAGGGGAGCGTGAACCAGATATAGTCGAGCGCGGGGTTGTACCAGTTGGTCACGACGCTGCCGCCCGCCGCACCGCGCACCTGTGCGGGAGCCAGCTCGGCGCCCATGCCGCCGGCGATCTGCGTGACATAGCCCGCGACGATCTGCGCGGCGTTCGAGCGGCGGCCGTCGAGCACCAGCCCGATCGTCGCGGGCGTGCCGCGCGCGAGGTTGCGGTCGAAATCCTCGTCGATCACCAGCGCGGCGATCACCTTCTGATCGTCGATCGCCGCCTTGAGATCCTTGGGCGTCGCTAGCGGCTTGATCGTCCGGAAATTAGGGCTGCCGGCAATGCGCTGGACCAGCTCGACCGAATGCGCGCCCGAGCTGCGATCGAGGATGCCGATATCGACATTCTTGACGTCGAGCGTGGTCGCGAAGGTGAAGATGAAGAGCTGCATCAGCGGCGGCACGAACAGCACGATCCGCGACTGCGGATCGCGCAGCACCGCCCACATCTCCTTGACGATCATGGCGAGCAAGCGGCGCATCTAGTCGAGGCTCCGGCGGGTGACGCGGAAGGACAGCGTGAAGAACACCATCCCGAAGAGCAGCATGATGCCGATATTGGGCAGGATCAGCCCCCATTGGTCGCCGACCAGGAAGACGGTCTCGAGGCTGGGGATCAGATAGCGCGCCGGGACGATGTACGTCAGCGCCTGGATCGGCCAAGGCATCGAGCCGATCTCATAGATGAAGCCCGAGAGCAGGAACGTGGGCAAGAACGCGGAGAGCAAAGCCGCCTGGCTGGCGACGAACTGGTTCTTCGTCGCCGCCGAGATGAACAGGCCGAGGCCAAGCGCTGGCATCAGGAAAGCCGAGGAGATGGCCAGCAAGGCGAAGATCGAGCCGCGGAACGGCACCCCGAATACCCAGATGCCGATCACCGCGCACAGCGCCATCGAGCATTGCGCGAGGAGGAAATAGGGGATGACCTTGCTGGCGATGAACTCGACCATCGAGATCGGCGTCGCCATGATCGCCTCCATCGTCCCGCGCTCCCATTCGCGCGCGATGACCAGCGCGGTGAGCAGCGTGCCGACCATGGTCATCACGTTGGCGATCGAGCCCGGGACGAGGAAATAGCGGCTCTTGAGCTCGGGATTGTACCAATAGCGCGCCGAGACGATGACCGGGGCGCCGGCGGCACCGGGGTTCTTCTGCAACCCCTCAGACGCCGCCCAATTGGCGCGGATACCTTCGCCGTAAGCCGCTGCAAAATTGGCGGTATTGGGCTGCGAGCCGTCGGCGATGATCTGGATCGGCGGGACCTTGCCGCGCTTCACGCCCTCGCCGAAATCCTGGGGGATGACGATGATCGCGCGGAGCTGGCCGTCGGTCATCCGGTCGCGCACCTCGGCGACAGTGCGCGCCATCGTCACTTCGAACCAGCGCGAGCTCTGATAGGCCTGGGCGAGCCGCAGCGCCGGCGCGCTGCTGTCCTCGAGCACCACGCCAACCCGCGTCTTCGCAGTGTCGAGCGACACGGCATAACCGAACAAGAACAACAGGATCATCGGCAGCACGAAGGCGATGAGGAAAGTCGAGGGGTCGCGCAGGATCTGCCAGGTTTCCTTGCGGACGAGCGCAGCCAGGCGGCGAAGGTCGAAGCGGATCATGCTGCCTCCTTCTCCTCTCGCTTGCGGTCGAACTCTTCGATCAGCGCGATGAAGGCGTCCTCCATCGTCGGGTCCTCCGCCCTGGTGAGGCGCGCCGCCTCGGCCTTGAGCTCATCGGGGGTGCCGGTGGCGATCTGCTCGGCGCGGTAGATCAGCGTGGCGCGGTCGCAATATTCGGCTTCGTCCATGAAGTGGGTGGTGACCAAGACGGTCACGCCCTTCTCGACCAAGCCGTTGATGTGCATCCAGAATTCCCGGCGTGTGACGGGATCGACGCCCGAAGTGGGTTCGTCGAGGAAGAGCACGGGGGGTTCGTGCATCACCGCGCACGCCAGGGCGAGGCGCTGCTTGAAGCCCAGGGGGAGCGTACCCGCGTTGACGCCTAGCTTGTCCTTCAGTTCGAAGATCTCGATCATCGCCTCGATCGCGCGCTTCGCCTTGTCGCGGGGAAGCTCGTAAGCCCCTGCAAAGAAATCGAGATTCTGGCGGACCGAAAGGTCACCATAGAGCGAGAATTTCTGCGCCATATAGCCGAGCGACGCACGGGCATCCGCCCTGCTGTGGCGGAGTGACTTGCCCGCGACCGATCCGGTCCCCGAAGTTGGCGAAAGTAGCCCGCAGAGCATTTTGAAGGTGGTCGACTTGCCAGCGCCGTTGGGTCCCAAAAGGCCGAATATCTGTCCCCTTGGGATACGGAAGTTCATATCCTTGGCCGCGGTGAACTCGCCGAACACCTTGGTGAGGCCCTTTGCCTCGATCGCGCACTCGTCGGTCTCGGGGATGGTGCGGTAGCGTTCCGCCAGCGCAGACGTGCCTTTCGGCCCGCCGCCGAGCCGCTCGATAAAGCCGTCCTCGAAGCGCGGATCGGCCGTCTCAACTTTGGTGTCCGGACCAGCGTTAAAAGCCGCTGCGTCGGGCACCTGCTTGTCGTCGCCGATCAGCAGGCGCACTGAGCGGCCCTGGATCCTGCCGTCGATCACATCGTCGCGGTCGAGCGCCTGGGTGAGGAAATGGCGGCGGCGCTCCTCGAAGCCGGTTACCCGGATCACCCGGTCCTTGACGCGATTGGTGAGGTCCGCCGGCGGCCCGTCGAACAGCAGCTGCCCTTCGTTGAGCAGATAGACGGTGTCGCATTTCTCGGCCTCGTCGAGATAGGCGGTCGACCAGAGCACGCCGATGCCCTGTTCGGTGAGATCCCCCACCATGGACCAAAGCTCGCGCCGGCTGATCGGATCGACGCCGACGCCGGGCTCGTCGAGCAGCAGCACCTTGGGCGTCTTCACCAGCGCACAGGCGAGGCCGAGTTTCTGCTTCATGCCGCCCGAGAGCTTGCCCGCCAGCCGATCCTGGAAGCGGGCGAGATCGGTGAACTCCATGAGCTTGTCGAAGCTCGCCTGCTGCTCGTCTTTCGCAAGCCCGCGAACTTCGGCGTACAGCTTGAGGTTCTCGAGGACGGAGAGATCCTCGTAGAGGCCGAAGCGCTGGGGCATATAGCCCAGATCATCGAGCTTTTCCCCGGGCTTGCCGTCCAGGACAGTTACGGTCCCCGAAGTTGGCGCCATCAGGCCGGCGAGGATGCGGATCAGCGTGGTCTTGCCCGCGCCGTCCGGTCCGACCAGCCCGGTGATGCGGCCCGGCTCGATCGCCATCGACACGCCGTCGAGTGCGCGATTGGCGTCGAAGCACTTCACGAGGTTGTCGGTATGGGCGAGGGAACTCACTCCTCCCCTCCCTGGCAAGGGAGGGGTCGGGGGTGGGTCGCCATCCGCGAATCCGCAGTTTGGGGAGGCCCACCCACCCCTGACCCCTCCCTTCCAGGGAGGGGAACAAGAAGGAAGGGGGCGATCATCGCCTCAGCCCTTGTGCTTGGGGCGGGCGGAGGGGATGCCGACGCTGACCGGCTGGCCCTGGCGCAGCGCATCGTCGGGATCGTCGACGATGATGCGCAGCTGATAGACGAGATCGGTACGCAGATTCTCGGTCTCGACGGTCTTGGGCGTGAACTCGGCGCGCGGCGAGATATAGCCGATCGTGCCGTGATAGCTCTTCGGATTGCCATCGGCGGTGACCACCACCTTCATCCCCGGGCTGATCCGGCTGAGATCGCTCTCCGCGACATAGGCGCGCACGCGCAGCGGCCGCATGATCGCCAGTGTCAGCACAGTCTCGCCGGGCTGGACGATCGCACCGGGCTCGCGCGCGCGGGTCACGACGGTGCCGTCGGTGGAGGCGAGCAGGCGGGCGTCGCCAAGGTCGGTAGCGGCGCTCTGGCGCGCGGCGACGGCGGAGCGGACATCAGCTGCGGCAGCGGCAACGTCTTCCTGGCGGCTGCCGGCGTTCATCAGCGACAGCGCCTGCTGCGCCTGCTGGAGATCGGCGCGCGCCTTGTCGCGCTGGGCAATTGTCTGTTCCCAGATGTCGCGGCTGATCGCGCCGGGCTCGACCAGAGGCTGGCGGCGGGCGAAATCGCGATCGGCATCCTGCGCGACCGCGGCGGCGGCGGCGACGCGAGCGCGCGCCTGGGCAATGTCCTGGCTGCGATTGCCGTTGCGAAGCTTGGAGAGCTGGGCCTCGGCCTGCGATACCCTGGCATCCGCCTGGGCGATGCGGCTGTCGAGCGTCGCGGCATCGAGCGTCGCGAGGATCTGGCCCTGCTTGACGTGTGCGCCCTCTTCCACCGCAATGCTGGCGATGCGGCCGTTCACCCGGAAGCCGAGATCGACTTCGCGGATATCGACATTGCCGTTCAGCTTGAGCGGGCCATCGTCGCGCGCCTTGAACAGGCCGAAGCCGCTGGTGGCGATCGCGGCGATCACGATCGCAGCGATGACGACGATGATCGCAATGCGGCGACGGTTCATGCGGGATTCTCCGACAGGATGCAGAGGGCGTTGGCGCGCAGGCGGGCGCGGAGCAGCTTGGTCGTGGGCTCGTCGATTGTCTCGACGGTGAGGATGCGCAGCACGGCGGCGCGGCAGACACGCAGCACCAGGCACTGGCCGAACAGCATCAGGCCGAGCGCAAGCACTTCGCGCTCGGGCAGATCGGTGCGGATGCGGGCAATCAGCGACACGAAGACATCGACGATGCCCTGCATCACCCCGGTATAGAGCCGGTCGAACGCTTCAGTGGGCGCCTGCTGTTCGCGGGTGATGAACAGCGACCAGGCTTCGGTCTGCGGGCTGAGCATCATCATCGCGAAGCCGTCGAGCAGCGCGAGCAGCGCTTCGGTTGCCTGTTCGCGGGTACCGTTCTCCGCAACGGCGCGGGCGCCCTCGATCGCGGGCCCCTGAATCTGGCGGACGCAGGCGGCGATATGGTCGGCGGCGGCGAGGTAGAGCCCCTGCTTTCCGCCGAAATGATAAGTGATCGACGACATCGCCGTGCCCGAGGCACGCGCGATCTCCCGCGTGCTCGCCCCTTCGAAGCCGTGGCGTCCGAACTGGTCGATGGCTGTTTCGATGAGTGTCTGGCTGGTCATTCCGTCCGAGTCTAGTTCGTTCGAACGAACTAATACTGCAGGAATGCGCAAACGACAAGCCCCGCCGCGCATAACGCGCAGCGGGGCCTGGGGTTCAGCCGATCAGCGAAGATCAATGATCGTGGTGGTCGTGATCGCCGCCATTGTGATCGCCGCGGTGATGGTCGCCGCGATGATGGCGGTCGCCATTATAGCCGGGGCGGTCGCCATAGCAGCCGCTCAGGGCCATTGATGCCAGCGCCAGCGCGCCGGCGATGCGTAACATGCGCATATTCTCTCTCTCCTTTGGGCCTTCGGACAACGCATGACTTTCGCGCCGTCTCCGCTTAATCTCGACTGACTCGCGTGACTGGCGACTGGATGGAGCACCATCGGGAAGCGCGAGAGTATGAGCCGCATCGCCTGGGCACCCCTTCGAACGAATGGAGGACCCGCATGGCCGAACCTTTGCACATCGCATTCCTGCTGTTTCCCGACATTACCCAGCTCGACCTGACCGGGCCGGCGCAGGTGCTCTCCCGGCTGGGCAATGTGACGCTCGACCTGGTGGCGAAGACGCGCGATCCGGTGCGTACCGACGCGCTGTTCGATCTGCATCCCACTGCGACCTTCGCTGAGGTGCCGCGCGCCGATATTCTTTGTGTGCCGGGCGGGTTCGGGACGGTGGCGGCAATGGAGGACGCCGAGACCCTGGCGTGGCTGCGGGAGGTGGCCGAGGGCGCGACCTGGGTGACTAGCGTGTGCACCGGATCGCTGCTGCTCGGCGCGGCGGGGCTGCTCAGGGGCTATCGTGCGGGCTGCCATTGGGGTTCGCGCGAGCAGCTCGCCTGGTTCGGCGCCGAGCCCGTCGCCGAGCGCGTGGTGTTCGACCGCAACCGGGTGACGGGCGGCGGGGTGACCGCCGGGATCGACTTCGCGCTGGCGCTGACCGCAGCGATCCGCGGCGAGGAGCATGCGCGGTTCGTGCAGCTGAGTTTGGAGTATGATCCGGCGCCGCCGTTCGATGCCGGCTCTCCGGAACGCGCCGGGGTGGAGACGGTGGCGCGGTATCGGGCGATGGTGGAGAAGTTCGCGCCGGGGCGAGCGGAGAAGGTGAAGGCGATTGCCGAGGGGTTGGGGTTCTAATTCCTCCCCGCGCTTGCTCGGAGAGGGGGACCATTCGCTTTAGCGAATGGTGGAGGGGTCGGCACCACGCGCCGGTGCCCGGCGCGCCCCTCCACCACCGCCTTCGGCGGCGGTCCCCCTCCCCCAGACAAGCTGGGGGAGGAATTTACGCGAGCATCTTCGCCGCGCCCTTGAGATCCTCGACGAAGGCGGCGAACTCGTCCTCGGCCTTTGACCGGTCGGGCAGGCGCAGCAGGAAGCTCGGGTGGATCGTCACCCAGCCGAGGCCGCCTTCGGGCAGCTCGATCGGCCAGCCGCGTGTCGCGGTGATCGTCACCGCCTTGCCGAGCAACTGGCGCGCGGCCGTGGCGCCGAGCGCCACGGTGATCTCGGGTTTGATCAGCAGCCGCTCCTGCTCATACCACCAGCGGCAGGCCTGGATCTCGCCGGCATCGGGCTTGGAATGGATACGGCGCTTGCCGCGCGGCTCGAACTTGAAGTGCTTGACGGCATTGGTGACGTAGACGGCGGCGCGGTCGATCTTTGCGGCGGCCATCGCCTTGTCGAACATCTCGCCGGCGGGGCCGATAAAGGGGCGGCCGGCAAGATCCTCCTGGTCGCCGGGCTGCTCGCCGACGATCATCATGCGGGCATCGACCGGGCCTTCGCCGAACACGGTCTGCGTGGCGTGCCTGTAGAGGTCGCAGCGGGTGCAATGCGCGGCTTCCTCGCGCAGCGCCTGCCAGGCGCCTTCGATATTGCCGCCGGGGCGGATCGCACTTGCCACCATCGCCGTCTCCCGCTGGCGCGCACCGGCGACCAGCTCCCTGACCAACGCGGTTTCGGGCATGTTTTTCCAATATTTGCGCGGCATCTCCTTGAGCATCGCGCCGGTCTTGAGGCGGGCCGGATTGAAGATCGAGGCGTAATAGGTCTTCCAAATATCCTCGACCGGGTCTTCGCCGGGGGCGTCGGCCTTGGTCGCGCCGGGGCCTTCGCTGAGTGTCTCGGTGTCCCAGTGGAGCGAGAGTTCGGGGGTGAGGATCGACCAGCGCATATTGGCGAAGCGCTCGACGAAGAAACGGGCATTGGCGCGGACGATGTGGTGGCTGGGCTCGAACCAGGCGACATAGCGGGTGTTGGGTTCGCCGGTGCCGGGGAAAGGTAGCGCATCGCGGACTTCGCGGAAGCGGACGAAGGCGCGCATCTTGTGGATGTCGCGACGGACTTCGCGGGCCATGGCCTCGAGGCGGCGGACGAGCGGATCGGCCTGGTCGGCGATGCGGTGCGGGTCGCCGGCGAGAAGCGCGTAGAGCAGGGCGAAGCGCTCGGGGTCCGAATGGAGGATCGCCGACTGGGCGAGGTCGAGAAAGGCACGCGGGACCTTGAGCGCGCGCGGCGCGGCTGGCGGCATGACGGCTTCGTCGGCGAACAGGTCGATGGGTGTTTCGCCGACCTGCCAGAGGATTTCGGACGCGGGGACGCGAGCCTGGGCGAGCCCGCGCGCGGCGTCGCGCCAGCCCTCGAAATCGTCTTCAGTGGAAAGGGTTACGACGCGCACATTGCCTCCGACCGGAGGGCTCTAACGCTTGTCCGCCGATTTCGGCATCGATTCGATCCAGTCGCGGACCAGCGCGACGCCTTCCTTGTGGACGGTAGCGCGGCCGAGTTCGGGCATGGCGATGCCGGGGTCGGTCGATTGCATGCGGTAGAGCAGGATCGACGCGTCGGGTTGGCCGGGGACGATGTCGAAGTCTCGGGTGCCGGCGCCGCGGCCGGCGGCGGTGGGGCGCTTGAACATGCCGCGCTGCTCGGGATCGGTGCGCCCGAGATCGAGGAACAGGCCGGAGTTGGACGCGGCGCCCTGGGGGTTGTGGCAATGGGCGCAGTTGATTTCGAGCCAGGCGCGGGCGCGGGCATCGACAGGAGCGGACTTGTCGTCCCAGCGGGCGACGCGCGGGGCGTCCTTTGGCAAGCGATCGAGCATGCCGGCGGCGAGCATCCTCTCGAGCTGGCCGGCATGGTTGAGATAGCGGGTCTTGACGCCGATCGGGGTGACCTGGCCGGCAAGCCCGTGGCAGTCCTTGCACTGGTTCTGGTTGGGCACGGCGTAGCTGATGCTGTGCTGCTCGCCCGAGGGGTCGGTGAAGGCGACCGGGATACGCGTGCCGGCGCGGCGGATGTCGGCGTCGGTGCCCTCGGCGTTCCAGACATAGGGAATCGGGGTCCAGCCCGAGGCGCGGTGGAGGAGGACGCGCGTCTCGAGCGGCTTGAACACGCCGTTCGGGCGGTAGCCGAAAGTCTTGATCAGCGCGGCGCCGATGGGGAGGTCGAGCGGCTTGTCGGGCTCGTACTTCGCGTGGGTGCCGGCGGGCAGGTAGAGGTAGCGCTCCTTCTCGGCATAGTCGGAGAAGAGCGGAGTTTCGAGATCGTAGGCGATCATGCGCTGGGCCGGAGCGCGGGTCTTGAGGTCGGCGAAGAAGGCATAGTCGGAAAGGTGCGCGGGCCAGCCCTCGCCGGTGATCGCGGCGTCGTTCACGCTGCCGGGGCGGCCGAGCAGCGCGGCGGCGAACAGGGCTGCCGCGCCGAAAAGCATCTTCATTTGGCGGCGGCTTCCATTGCGGCGGGTAGCAAGATGCGCGCGGCCACCTTCTGCAACGCCTTCTCCTGCAGCGCGATGATCTGCGGCTTTGCCGTCTCGATCCCGGCGCCCAGCGCAAGGTTGAGCGTCAGCACCGGTGCGTCAGCGACGCCGGTGAGGTTGACCTTGTCGCCGCCGGTGCCGTCCCAGAAGATCGGCGGCAGCGTGCCGCCCAGCGCCTGCGCGAGCGCCGCGCCGCCGGGCATCGCAGGAGCGAAGCCGGCGCGGCCATGCTTGTTATGGCCGATATAGATGTCGCGCGGATAGGGGTCGTAGCTCTTGTCCTCGAAAGGCTGGCGATACGCGACGACCATGATGTTGGCGGTGCCATTGCCCGACAGGGTGTTGGCGACAACCTGCACGTCGTTCTCGGCCATCACCAGCACGCCGGTGCCGGTGGGCACGGTGGCGACGGTATTGCCCGGCGGGGCGAAATTGGGTGTGTCGTTGTCTATCAACTTGTTGTCCTTGACCAGGACATAGCCTGCGCCGCGCTTGGGAAGCGCCGGCAGGTCGAACACCAGGATCCCGCCGGTATTGTGGGTGGCAAGGTTGTTCGTCACTTCGGCATAGCCGCTATTCTCGATCTCGATCCCGGCGACATTGTACATGGCGGTCGAGTTGCGGACGATGATCCGGTTGGACTGGCCGACATAGATGCCCGCGTCCGAGGCGCCGCTGACGGTGACACCGTCGATCAGCACGTCGCTGCTCTCGACGGGGTAGACGCCATAGGCGCCGTTGCTCGCCTTGGGCCCGCCGGTCCATTCGACGCGGACATTCTTGTAGACGATGCGGTCGGCCCCCTTGGACTTGATGCCGTCGCCCTTGCTGTCCTCCACGGCGAAATCGCGCAGCACGACGTCGTCGGAGGTGACGAGCAAGCCCTCCCCGGCCCCCAACTGGCCCTTGAAGCTGAGCACGGTCTTGTCGGTGCCGGCGCCACGCACCGTGACCCCGGCTACGTCGAGGCTGAGACCGTCGGTCAGCTCGAAGCGTCCGGCGCCGATGCGGACGGTGTCGCCGGGTTTGGCATCGAGCAAGGCGGACTGGAGGCGTTCCTGCGCGTTGGGGCCGGCCTCGACGAGGATGTCCTTGGCCAAGGCAGGCGTCGCGGCGAGCACCGCGGCGAGCGCACAGAATCGAAGCATCCCTCTCTCCCTCTTGCGTATTTTCGAGGGATGATACGCCTTCGGACGCGAATTGACAGTCCTGTCAGTTACTCGCGTTCATCGCCCGGAGGGTTGGCTTCAGCACGAGCGAGCTCCTTCGGCTTGCGCTTCTCGAACAGCTTGCCTAGCTGTTCTTCCTGCGCCGCCGAAAGATGCTTCGCCGCGGTGGGGAACATCTCTTCCTCTTCCTCGTCGATATGATGGAGGTAGCGGTGGCGCATCTCCTTGAACTTCACCAGCCAGCCGGGCGAGGACATCTCCATCGCGATCAGCTCGCCGAGATAGTCGTCGACTTCCTTGTGCTCGGAAACCGAATGGCGCGCATCCTCGCGCAGGTCAGGATCGGCGAGCATTGTCGCATAGAGCGCTTCTTCTTCGGCCGCGGCGTGCGACTGTAGTTCGAGGCGAAGCTGCTCGAACAGCGCGCGCCGATCCTTGCTGTCGCCCACCGTCTCGCCCACTCGCTCCAGCAGCACGCGCTGGCGATCATGGTCGGCGATGAGGTCCCGGAAAATGCGTGCGTCGGCCATGTCTGCTCCTTGGTCAGGAGCGAGAACCGCTCAGGCGGCGAATAGTTCGAGCTGTTCGCGCTTCGGGGCGACCAGCGCGCGCAGATCGGCGCGGTCGGCGAGCGCGACCGGGCGCCAGTCCTCGGCGATCAGGAAGGGGCGGACCTTCGCGATCGAGGCAGTGAGCCGCGCGACATCGGCGAGGCGCAGCCGACGCCAGCGGCGGGTGGCGAGGATCGCATCGATCGCCTTGATGCCGAGCCCGGGGACCCGCAGCAGCGCCTCGCGCGGGGCGCGATTGACGTCGACCGGGAAGGATTCGCGGAACTTCAACGCCCAGGCGAGCTTGGGATCGATGTCGAGCGGGAGCATGCCGGTGGCGGGATCGGCGGCCTCGGCGACTTCCTTCGGCTTATAGTCGTAGAAGCGCATCAGCCAGTCGGACTGGTAAAGCCGGTGCTCGCGCATCAGGGGCGGGCGCTGCAGGGGAAGCACCGCGCTGGCATCGGGGATCGGGCTGAACGCCGAATAATAGACGCGGCGGAGCTGGAACTTCGAGTAGAGCCCCGCGGCGCGCTGGATGATGTCGCCATCGGTCGCAGCATCGGCACCGACGATCATCTGGGTCGACTGGCCGGCCGGGGCGAATTTCGGCGCGGACTTGTAGCGCTTGCCGGCATCCACGGTGTCGTCGATTGCAGTGCGGACGTCCTGCATCGCGCCTTCGATACGCGGCGCCGATTTCTCGGGGGCGAGCCGGGTGAGACCGGCGACGGTGGGCAGCTCGACATTGATCGAGACGCGATCGGCGAACATCCCCGCCTGGTGGACCAGCTCGGGATCGGCATCGGGGATAGTCTTCAAATGGATATAGCCGCGGAAATCATGGACCTCGCGCAACAGCTGCGCGACACGGACGATCTGCTCCATCGTATAGTTGGACGAGCGGATGATCCCCGAGGAGAGGAATAACCCCTCGATATAATTGCGCCGATAGAAATTGAGCGTGAGATCGACGACTTCCTCGGGCGTGAAGCGCGCGCGGCGGACGTTCGAGCTCTTGCGGTTGATGCAATAATGGCAGTCGAAGATGCAGCTGTTGGTCAGCAGGATCTTGAGCAGCGAGATGCAGCGGCCGTCGGGCGCATAGGCGTGGCAGATGCCCATGCCCTCGGTCGAACCCAGGCCCTTCCCGCCCGCCGAGTTGCGCTTGGATGTGCCCGACGAGGCACAGCTGGCATCATATTTGGCGGCATCGGCGAGGATGGCGAGCTTGGCGCGGAGATCGAGCTGCGACATTTGTTCCTTGTATGTTCTTGATATTGCAGTGTCCAGTGGCATGTGGGAGAGGCACGGCGAAGGGAGCGTGGGATGCGGTGGAAGCTCGACCGGCAATTGCGGATTTTGCTGATCGCGCTGGCCGTGACCTGCGCGCTGGGCTTCGGCTTCAAGCAGCATTGCATGCCGGGCGGCTGGACCGATTCCGAGCAGTATATCACGGGCTGCTATAGCGACGCGGTGCCCTTCTGGACCGCGCGCGGGGTCGACAAGGGCAAGGTCCCCTATCTGCAGACACCGATCGAATATCCCGTGCTGACCGGCGCGGCGATCTGGGTCGAGGGGAGTGCCACCCGCCTGCTCTTCGGCCGCCATGCCAATGACGGCGATTTCCTGGGCGTGGTGACGGTGGTGAACATCGCGCTCGCCTTTCTGATGCTGTGGATATTGTGGCGCGCGGGGCTGGACCGGCAGCGGCTATGGTGGTGGGCGGCGGCGCCGCCGCTGATCCTCTATGTCGGGCATAACTGGGACATGATCGCCGTGGCGCTGGCGGTGGCCGCGCTGCTGCAGGCGCGCGAGAACCGGCTGGTGCGCGCGGCGGCTTTGGCCGGGCTGGGCGTGGCAGCCAAGCTGTTCCCGATCGTGATCCTGCCGCTGGTCGGACTGGCGGCACTGTTCGAGCGCGAGCGGAGCTGGCCGCAGCGCCTGGGCCGGGCAGCGCTGGTAACGCTGGCGGCGGTGGGCGCCTGGGGCCTGGTAAACCTGCCGGTTGCGCTGGCGGCGCCGGGCAATTGGGCGGAATTCTATCTCTTCTCGCAGTCGCGCAGCGGCACGGCGGCGGGCAGCTGGGACGTGCTGGGCAATCTCGGCTGGCTGCAGACCAGCGTCGCGGACAAGAATCTCTACGCGACGCTGGCCTTTGCGACCGGCGGGACCGCGATCGTCGCGCTCGGCTGGCGGCGGCACCGCGACCGGCTGTGGCTGCTCGCGACGCCGCTGCTCGCCTGGTTCCTGCTGACCAACAAGGTCTATTCGCCGCAATTCGACCTGTGGCTATGGCCGCTGCTGGTGATGACCGCGCCGCGGCTATGGCCGGTGGCGCTGTTCGCGGCGACCGGAATCTGGGCCTATTTCTCCGAGTTCTGGTTCTTCGCCGGGATGGACGGGGCGTGGCCGTCGGCGAGCACGATCGACATCGCCTTTGCCGCGATGGCGCGGGCATTGGTGATGCTCTGGATCATCGCGGATTGCTTGCGTAAGCGCCCGCCGGAATGGGTGGGGCGGTGGCCGGTCAGGGCATCCCAAAGCTGATCCCCGGCGAAGGCCGGGGCCCAGTTGCGATGATATTCGAGAGATTCGTCCGCCCTCTCCCTGTGCCCGATACTGGGCCCCAGCCTTCGCCGGGGATCAGGTCAGGAAATGATCACGGCAGCGGCAGATTCTCTTCCGCCTTCTTGCGCGCGCGGACATCGGCGCGGGCGGCGGTGGCTTCCTTGACGAAGCAGCCGGTGGTACCGCCGACGCCAGCGGTGGTGCAGCTGCCGGTGCCGAAGCCGCCCGCGGTGACCGCGTCCTGCGAGCGGACCGCCCAGCTCTCGGTCTTCTGCGGCGGACCGCCCTGCTCGCGCAGGTTCGACGGAATGCGGTAGCGCTCGCGCTCGTCGAGCTTCTTGCAGACCACGATCTCTTCGCCGTTCGAGTTGGTCGGGCATTTGTCGTTGCCGTAGATGATCAGCACGCCGTTCTGCGCCGCGTTCTGCGCGTGCGCGGCGGCGGGCATCAGCATCGGAATGGCTGCGAGCGCGCCTGCGATCAGGATCCGGTTCAACATGGGCTTCACTCCTGCTGTGCCGTGCATCGACTCAAACGGCTGAATGGGGGGTTTATATCCGTTTCGAGACCGCAATGGCAGCACGGCAGCCGGCACGGATCAATCCGGACAAGACCGGATAGGCCGGCGCATTTTCCGCGCCATGGGCGAGCGCGGTGTCGCGGTGCTCGAGCTCCTCGTCGCGAAACTTCGCCACGGCTTCATGCAGTTCGGGGTCGGAGGCGCCGATCTCTTCGAGCTGCTGCTGATAGTGGAGATCGATCTCGGTCTCGATCGCCGCGGTGCAGGCCATCGCCGCTTCGGGCCCGATCGCCGCGGTGACCGCGCCCAGTGCGAAGCCGGCGACATCCCAGAAGGGCTGGAGCGCGGTGGGGCGCACGCTGCGCCGGGCAATCATCGAATCGAAAAAGGCGCGGTGGCGCTCTTCCTGGCTCGCCATGCCGGCGATCATCCGCGCAACCGGCGTGCGATCGCCCATCACCGCGAGCTGGCCAGCATAGATGCGCGTCGCGCCATATTCGCCCGCCTGATCGACACGGACCATCGAGGTCATGCCTTCGCGCCGATCGCCGGGCTTCCAGCTCATGCGCGGCCCTTGCGTGCGGCCAGCGCGAAGATCAGCGCCGCGCCGGTGAGCGAGAAGATCGCGTTGAAGCCGGCCAGGCTGATCCCGAACCACGTCCATTGCGGCACGTCGCAGCGGATCAGCGGGCGGCGCATCGCGTCGGTAAGCATGTCCATCGGCGTGGCGCCGTGGACCTGCGCGGTGCAGGCGGTGAAGCCCTGCCACCATTTATACTCGACCCCGGCATGGTAGACGCCGATGCCGCCGCTGACCGCCACCGCGAGCCCGGCGAGCAGGACCAGGCCGAGCTGGGCGCGGCGATCCTTCACCAGAAAGGCGGACGCGGCAATCACGATCGCCACATAATGCGGATAGCGCTGCCACCAGCACATCTCGCACGGCACCAGCCCGAAATGCTCGGTGATGTGCGCGCCGCCGACCAGCGCCAGCGGCAGAAGGAGCGCGATCCAGCGCGCGGTGCGGAGCCCGTCTGCCTGCATCGTCTTACTTGCTCTTCGCCGCGGCTACCTGGGTCTTGGGCCCGAGGCGCGAGATGGTCTGCAGCGCATAATGGAGCTGGAAGTCCTCTACGCCTTCCTTCTTGAGCTGCTCGGCGGTCTTCGAGAAGCGCGGATCGGCGCGCTGATCATCCTCGAGCACCGAATCATCGACCTTGTCGTTGTTGATCAGGTGGCTGCGCAGATCGGCCTCGCGGATCGACGGGCGGCTCTTGTAATCGGGATCGCTGAGCTGCGGCACGAGCAGGTCGGGCTTGATGCCGCCTTCCTGCACCGAACGGCCCGATGGCGTGTAATAGCGCGCCGTGGTGAGGCGGAGCGCCGCGCGCGGGCCCATCGGCAGGATCGACTGGACCGAGCCCTTGCCGAAGCTGCGCACACCCATGACCAGCGCGCGGTGATGATCCTGGAGCGCGCCGGCAACGATCTCGGAGGCCGAGGCAGTGCCCGCGTCGATCAGCACGACCACCGGCAGCCCCTTGGCGAGATCGCCCGGGACCGAGGCGATGCCAGGCTCGTTCACATCGGCATACCAGCGCTCAATATCGGTCTTCTCGCGACCGCGCTGCGAGACGATCTCGCCGTGCCCGAGGAAGATGTCGGAGACCTCGATCGCCTGCGACAAGAGGCCGCCGCCATTTTCGCGCAGGTCGACGATATAGCCGAGCGGCTTGTGGCCCAGCTTGGCGTCGATCGCTTGGATCGCCTTGATCGTGTCGGCGCCGGTCTGCGCAGTGAAGGTGTTGATGTTGAGGATGCCGACGCCGTCCTTGATCTCCCACTTCACCGGGCGCTGGACGATGATCTCGCGCGTCATGGTGAACGTGAGCGGCTTGTCGGCGCCAGGGCGGACCACGGTGAGCGTGACGCTGGTGCCCGGCTTGCCGCGCATCTGCTCGATCGCATCGTCGAGCTGGCCGCCGACGATGAACTTGCCGTCGATATGGGTGATGAAGTCACCGGTCTTCATGCCCGCGCGTGCCGCCGGAGTGTCCTCGGTCGGGGCGACGACCTTCACGGCGCCGTCTTCCTGCGTCACGGTGAGGCCGAGGCCGCCGTAATTGCCGTCGGTCTGGATCTTGAGATTGTCGTACTCGAGCCCGTCGGCGAAGCTGCTATGCGGATCGAGCGCGGCGAGCATGCCCTGGATCGCGCCCTTCATCAGCGTGGCGTCATCGACCTTGTCGACGTAATTCGCCTTCACCTGGCTGTAGACTTCCATGAAGGTATCGAGCTCCTTGAAGCTCGAAGTGTCGACGCTGGCCATGGCGCCGGAGGCGACGGGAACAAGCGCCAGCGCGCCGACGGCGGCGGTGACCTGGAGAAACGAACGAAGCATAATCACTTTCCGGAAACGCGTTCTTCAAGAGCAATCTAGGACGGGATCGCGGCAATTGCACGGCCCAATCAGCCCAACAGGCGGGCAAGGTCCATGGGCTCGCCGCGGCGGCGCAGCTCGACGGTGACGCGCGGGGCGTCGCCTGCGGTGGCGCGGCCGATGCGGGTGCCCTGCCCGACCTGAGCTCCGACACGCACGGCGATGCCGCCGATCCCAGTGACCGAGCTGGTCCAGCCATTGCCATGATCGATGATCACCACGCCGCCATAATCGCGGAACGGGCCGGCGAAGAGGATGCGGCCGGGGGCGGGCGCAACAGCGTCGGCATTGGCGGCGCAGGCGAGCGTGACGCCGCGGGCGCGCACGCCGGTGGGGGAAAGCTCGCCCATGCCGGTGACGACCGCGCCGGCGACGGGGAGGATATAGGGCGCGCCGCCCTTCCGAGTGGCGGCGGCCACGGCGCTGCCCGGGCGCGGGAGCGGGCCGGGAAGCGCGGCGAGGCCGGCCTGGATCTGCGCGGCCTCGCCGGCGGTCTCCATCTGGTCGACGATCTCGCGGGCGCGCTCGCCCAGCGCAATCGCGCGATCCGATTCGACCAGCGCGTTGCGGCCGAGTTCGGCCGAGCGGGCGCGGTGATCGGCCTCGAGCTTTACAAGCCCGATCCGCTCATTCTCGATTCGCTGGCGCGCATCGCGGAAGCTGGTCACCGCTGCCTGCGCGTCGGCGCGGAGCGCGCGGACCCGGCTCAGCTCGGCACGGACGTCGCGGGTGCGCGCCTCGACCACGGGCATGACGGTGCCGAGCACTGCGCGGACATGGACCATGTCGCCGGTCGAGCCGGGCTGGACGAGGCCGAGCACTGCCGGACGGCGCGCCATCGACTGGAGCGCGGCGATCAGGCGGAGGATCGGCCCCTGGCGCTCGGCGACGCGGGTGCGCTGGTCGGCGAGCTGGCGATCGACGATGCCGATGCGCGCGCGCGCGGCGGCGATGTCGGCCTCGGCGGCCTTGATCCGCTCGGCGGCCGCGGCTTCCTGCGCACGGGCCTGCGCGGCCTGGTCGCGCTCGGCGCTGGCCTGGCGCTCGAGCTGGGCGCTGCGGGCCTGTGCTGTCTGGGACTGGGCATTGGCATCGCGCAACCGGCCCTGCTGCTCGGCCAGGCTCGGCACCTGCGCGGCGGCGAGGCTGCCGGTCGCGAGGATCGCCAGTAGGCTGGCGCTGAAGAGCAGCGGGCGGAGCACAGGCTCAACCTTCGCGATGATAGGGGTGGTTGGCAAGGATCGAGGTGGCGCGCCACAATTGCTCGGCGAGCATCGCGCGCGCCATCATATGCGGCCAGGTCGCGCGGCCGAAGCTGATCAGCAGATGCGCCTGCGCGCGCGCGGCATCGTCAAAGCCGTCCGCCGCACCGATCAGGAACCGCGTCTCGCGCACCCCCTCGTCGCGCCACGCACCGAGCCGCTCGGCGATCACCTTCGACGGAAGGTTCTCGCCCAGCTCGTCGAGCATGACGATGCGGGTAGCGCCGGAGATATCGGGGATCTTGCCGCCGGTATCGGGCAGCTCGGTCACCCGCGTCGGCCATTGGATGCGCTTCAGATAGCGATCGACCAGTTCCGCTTCCGGACTCCGGCCGATCTTGCCGCGCGCGACGATGTGGAGCTGCATTGCCCTGCGGCTCCGCTAGAAGATCAGGCCTGGCCGGTTTCGCCGAACGACCACATCCGCTCGAGATTGTAGAAGCTGCGCACTTCTGGGCGGAACAGGTGGACGATGACGTCGCCGGCATCGATCAGCACCCAATCGGCGGTGGGCAGGCCCTCCACGCGCGGGGTGCGGCCGAACTCGGCCTTGATCTTGTCGGCGAGCTTCATCGCCATCGACGCGACCTGGCGCGTCGAGCGGCCCGAGGCCACGACCATATAATCGGCGATGCTGCTCTTGCCGGCGAGCGGGATCGAGACCGTCTCGACCGCCTGATCGTCGTCGAGCGACGCCATCACGAGCTGGTGCAGCGCTTCGATGCTAGCATTGGCATCAGAGGAACGCAGAACATTGGGCGAAGTGGCCAAGGGGCCTCCTAGGGTTGCAACTTGTCTGTGCGGAATTGTGATGGAGACGACGCCGCGTAGCGCCGGTGCCAGGCCGGATCGGCGGCCCGAAGGCGTGTCGCCGAGGTAGGATCGGGGCGGAAGCGCAACAGCACGAGGGCCGGCAATCTCCAACGCGTCCAGTTCTTTGCCTGGGCTGCGGGCCGCACAGCGCGCCGCATCCAACCCATTGCAGGACTTGCATGGGCGTCCCGATCATAGCCCGGACGGGCGATTACCGCAATCGGAACCTGATGGGCGATGAAGCGCCAGCGCTGCCATTTGTGGAACTGGGCGAGATTGTCCGCCCCCATCAGCCAGATGAAGCGGTGGCGCGGGAACAGGCGGGGTAGCTTCTGGAGCGTATCGGCGGTGTAGCGCGTCTTGATCCGCTTCTCGATGTCGCTCACCCGGATCGGGGCGTGGCGCGCCATCCGTTGCGCCGAGGCTATGCGCGCCTTGAACGGCGCCATGCCCGCCTTGTCCTTGAGCGGATTGCCCGGCGAGACCAGCCACCAGACCTCGTCGAGCCCCAGCGCGCGAATGGCGTGGAGCGAGAGCTTGCGGTGGCCGAGATGCGCCGGATTGAACGAGCCGCCGAGCAGTCCGATTCGCTTCAAGGCCGGGCCTGCCCCGTACCGCGCACTACCCATTTATACGTCGTCAGCCCTTCGAGCGCGACCGGACCGCGCGCGTGGAGGCGGCCGGTGGAGATGCCGATCTCGGCGCCCAGGCCGAACTCGCCGCCATCGGCAAACTGGGTGGAGGCGTTCCACACCACGATCGCGCTGTCGACTTGCGCCAGGAAACGCTCGGCGGTGGCTTCGTCGGCGGTGACGATCGCATCGGTATGGTGCGAGCCGTGCGCGGCGATGTGCGCCATCGCAGCGTCCACCCCGTCGACCAGCTTCACCGAGAGGATCGAATCGAGATATTCGGTGTCCCAATCCTCGGACGTGGCGGCGACCATGCGCGGCTCGAGCGCCCGGACATCGGCATCCCCGCGGAGCTCGCAACCGGCATCGGCCAGCGCCGCGAGGATCGGCTTGGGATCGGCGAAGGCCCGGTCGATCAGCAACGTCTCGGTGGCGCCGCAGATGCCGGTGCGGCGCATCTTGGCGTTGAGCGCGAGATCGCGCGCCATCTCGGGATCGGCGGCACGATCGATATAGGTGTGGTTGAGTCCGTCGAGATGCGCGAGCACCGGCACGCGCGCCTCGGCCTGGACGCGCGCGACAAGGCTCTTGCCGCCGCGCGGAACGATCATGTCGATCATGCCTTCGGCAGTGAGCATCGCGCCGACCGCGGCGCGATCAGTGACGGGGATGAGCTGAACCGCATCTTCGGGCATGCCGCCTTCGGCGAGACCGCGGGCAAGCGCCGCATGGATCGCGCGGTTCGAACGGATCGCTTCCGAGCCGCCGCGCAGGATCGCGGCATTGCCCGCCATCGCGCAGAGCGCGCCGGCATCGGCAGTGACGTTGGGCCGGCTCTCATAGATGATGCCGATCACGCCGATCGGCACGCGCACGCGAGTCAGGACCAGGCCGTTGGGGCGATCGACGCGGTCGATCACATCACCGACGGGATCGGCGAGCGCGGCCACGGCCTCGACGCCGGCGGCCATGCTCTCGATGCGCTTTTCGTCGAGCTTCAGCCGATCGAGCAGCGCGCCCGACAGGCCATTGGCTTCGGCAGCAGCCATATCCTCGGCATTGGCGGCCTGAATCGAAACAGCGTCGGCGCGGATCGCGGCGGCGGCGGCGCGCAACGCCCGGGCCTTGGCAGCGGTTGGCATCGCGGCGAGCTGCACGGCTGCGCTACGCGCGCGTCGGGCCATCTGGGCGACAAGGGCTGCGGTGTCGGTCATGCTGCGCATGCGCCTAGCACGTGCAACATGAAGCTGATAGGTCCCGGCCATGTCGGGGGAAATCGAAGCAGCCGGGGAACTGGCGACAGGGGCATTGCTCGGACGCGCGTTCGAGCCGGGCGCGGGCGAAGGCCATGGCGGGGGGCACCATATGTGCCTCAATTGCGGCACCGCGCTGATCGGGCCGCATTGCCATGCTTGCGGCCAGGCGGGGCATGTCCACCGTTCGCTCCACGCGATCGGGCATGACCTGCTGCACGGCGTCTTCCATTTCGACGGCAAGCTTTGGCGCACGCTGCCGATGCTGGCCTGGCGCCCGGGCGACCTGACCAAGCGCTATATCGCCGGCGAGCGCGCGCGCTTCGTATCGCCGATGGCGATCTTCCTCTTCTCGGTCTTCGCGATGTTCGCGGTCTTTTCCTGGGTGGGGATCTCGGCGCCGACCGACCTCAATACCGGCAATCTGAAGCCGGTCGCTGCGATCGACTTCGCCCGCAAGGATGCGCAGAACGATCTCGTCTCGGCGCAAAAGAACCTGGCCGAGGCCAAGACCGAGGCGAAGCGCGCCAAATATCGCGAGAAGATCGCCGATGCACAGGACGACCTGGCCGGGCTAGACAAGGCCGCCAAATCGCTGGGCAGCGGTGATCTCCATGTCGAGACGACGGAAGCGCATACCGGCTGGCACGCGCTCGATCACGGGATCGAGAAGTGGCAGAAGAACCCCGCGCTGATGATGTACAAGCTCCAGTCGGCCAGCTACAAATTCTCCTGGCTGCTGATCCCGCTGTCGCTGCCCTTCCTGTGGCTGCTGTTCTTCTGGAAGCGGCAGTACAAGCTGTACGACCACACGATCTTCATCATCTACTCGATCGCGTTCATGTCGCTGTTCTACATCGTGGTGGCGGTGGCGAACGCAATCGGGCTGGGCGGCGGAATACTGGCACTCGCGGCGCTGATCATCCCCTTCGTCCACATCACTCGCCAGCTGCAGCAGGCCTATCAGCTCCGCTGGTTCTCCGCGATCCTGCGCGCCTGCCTGCTGACCTTCTTCATCTCCTGGATCCTGACCTTGTTCGTGCTGATCCTGCTGGCGCTGGGGATGTTCGGCTAGTCTGCCACGTCTTCCCCGTTCCCCGGCGAAAGCCGGGGCCAGCGGTATCAGGGGCACCAAGCGACACGACCTGGAAACCCTGGGCCCCGGCTTTCGCCGGGGAACATACAGCCAGAGAAAAAGCCCTCCCCCCGATCGCTCGGGAGAGGGCTTTTCTTTTACCAGGCTTCGGGCCTTACGCGCCTTGCGGCGCCGGCTGGCCGAAGGGCCCCTTGGGCTTGCGGATCTTGGGGATCGAGGTGCCCGCCACCGCGGTCGGCCGGGCGATGGCGCCCGGATCCTCACGGCCGAGATCCTCGCCGGCGATCAGCCGCTTGATCTCCTCGCCGGTCAGCGTCTCGTACTCGAGCAGCGCCTGGGCGATGGTGTGGAGCTGGTCGATATGGTCGGTGAGCAGCTGGCGGGCGCGGCCGAGGCCGCGCTCGACGAAGGCCTTCACTTCGCTGTCGATCAGCCGTGCAGTCTCGTCCGACATCGGCTTGGAGCGCGACATCGAATAGCCGTAGGACTCTTCGCTCTCGGAGAAGTCGAGCGGGCCGACCGCGTCCGACAGGCCCCATTTGGTGACCATCGAGCGGGCAAGCCGCGTCGCCTGCTGGATGTCGCTCGACGCGCCCGAGGAGACCTTGTCATAGCCGAAGATCAGCTCCTCGGCGATGCGGCCGCCGAACGCCACGGCGATATCGGCGTGCATCTTGTCGCGGTGGTACGAGTAGCTGTCGCGCTCCGGCAGCGGCTGGACCATGCCCAGCGCGAAGCCGCGCGGGATGATCGTCGCCTTGTGGATCGGATCGGCGGTCGGCTCGTGCGCGAAGACCAGGGCGTGGCCGGCTTCGTGATAGGCGGTCATCCGCTTCTCATCGTCGGTCATCACCATCGAGCGGCGCTCGGCGCCCATCAGCACCTTGTCGCGCGCATCGTCGAATTCCTGCGCCGCGACCAGCCGCTTGCCGCGGCGTGCCGCGAGCAGGGCTGCTTCGTTGACCAGGTTGGCAAGATCGGCACCCGAGAAGCCCGGGGTACCGCGCGCAATGACGCGCGGGTCCACGTCGGGTGCCAGCGGCACCTTCTTCATATGGACCTGGAGGATCTTCACGCGGCCTTCGATGTCCGGACGCGGCACCTGGACCTGACGGTCGAAGCGGCCCGGACGCAGCAGCGCGGGATCGAGCACATCGGGGCGGTTGGTCGCCGCGATGATGATGATGCCTTCATTGGCCTCGAAGCCGTCCATCTCGACGAGCAGCTGGTTGAGCGTCTGCTCGCGCTCGTCATTCTGGTTGCCGAGGCCCGCGCCGCGCGAGCGGCCGACGGCGTCGATCTCGTCGATGAAGACGATGCACGGGGCCGACTTCTTGGCCTGTTCGAACATGTCGCGGACGCGGCTCGCGCCGACGCCGACGAACATCTCGACAAAGTCCGAGCCCGAGATGGTGAAGAAGGGCACGCCCGCCTCACCCGCGATCGCGCGGGCAAGCAACGTCTTGCCGGTGCCGGGCGAGCCGACGAGCAGCGCGCCCTTGGGGATCTTGCCGCCGAGACGAGCGAACTTGGTCGGGTCCTTGAGGAACTCGACGATCTCCTGCAGTTCCTCGCGCGCCTCGTCGATGCCCGCCACGTCGTCAAACGTAACGCGGCCTTCCTTCTGCGTCAGCAGGCGTGCGCGCGACTTGCCAAAGCCCATCGCGCCCGAGCCCGAGCCCTTCTGCATCTGGCGGATCACGAAGAAGGCGATGCCGAGCATCAGCAGGAACGGCAGCGACTGGTAGAGGAGATAGATCCAGATGTTCGGACCTTCCTCGGCGCGCGCGGAAACCTTGACGTTCTTGGAGAGGAGGGTCCCGATCATCGAGGGATCCTCGGGCGCGTTCGTGCGGAACTTGCCGCCGTTCGACAGCTCGCCGCTGACCACGCCGGTGGTGCGCGAGATGTTGACCGACTTCACTTCGCCATTGTTCACCTTGGCCATGAAATCGGAATAGGCGACCGCATCGCCCGCCGCAGGGGCGTTGCGATTGTCGAAGATCGTGACGAACAGCGCGAGCGCCGCCAGGATGCCCACCCAGATCAACAGGCTCTTCATCCAGGGGTTGCCCCCATTTTCCGGACCCTGTTGCTGCTTGTCGTTGTCGCTCATGCGGAATCGGTACCTTTCACGCACCAAGATAGGCACGGCCAAGTTAATGGCAATGGAACAGCGTCGATCAGTGTGATCGACGGGGTGGCGCCAGTTCGAAACGCCAGATACCCGCTTTGGCTCGCCCGATCACTTCCGCAATCGTACCGGTACCGCCGGCATCGAGCTGGCCCAGCAGCGGATCGAGCCCGGTTTCGCGCCAATCGGGGCCGAGGCCGTGCGCGGCGCGGACCGCGGCGACGGCGCGTTCGAGCAGGCGGCGGCGTAGTTCTCGGGGCAGGCCGGCGGGGTCGACCGTGAGCAGATCGCCCTCCTGCACCGCGCGCGCGGCCCATTCGCGCGCCTCGGTCCAGGCGAGCGCATCCTCGGCATCGCGCAGGTTGCGCGCGGCGGCGGCGAGGCGGTCGGCGGGCAAGTCCTCGCTCTCGCCGAGCAGCGCGCGGATACGGGCACGGTCGAAACGGGGATCCTGGTTGGAGGGGTCGCGGACCGGGGCGATGCCCGCGCTTTCGACGATGTCGAGCAGCGCCGCGCGGCTCCAACCGAGCAGTGGGCGGATAAGCAAGGCCTCGCCAAGCGGTCGCGCCGCCGCCATCGCGGCGAGCCCGCCCACGCCGGCACCGCGGCGGGCACGCATCAGAAAGGTCTCGGCGACATCGTCCTGCTGGTGCGCGGTGGCGATCCAGCCGGCACGGCCCCGCGCCCAATCGGCGAGCAGCGCGTAGCGCAGCGCCCGCGCGCCCTGCTGGAGATTGCCCTCGGCGGGAACGATGCCGGCAAGCGTATCGTGCGGCACGTCGATCTGGTTGCACAGCCGCCGGACCAATGCCGCCTCCTCCGCCGCTTCGGGGCGCAGGCCGTGATCGACAGTGGCCGCGATCACCGCGCCCGGGAAGGCGGCATGGGCGAAGAGCAGCAGCGCCAGGCTGTCCGGCCCGCCCGAGACCGCGAGGCCGAGTTGCTGGGCACCGGGCTCAGTGCCGGTCAGTGCCAGCACGTCTCCCCGGAAACGCTCGACTGCCTGAGCGTCGAGCGTCAACCGGTCACTTGCACTTCTGACTTGCACGTCCCTCGGCCATGCCGGTCTTCATCTCGGCCGAAAGCTTGTCGCCATAAAGCTGGTCGAGCTCGGTATAGACCTTGCACACTTCGCTCGCGGGCTTCTTCAGCTTGATGAGCGCCTGGGCGAGATAATAAAGGCTGTCGGGCGCGCGCTCGCCCTTGGGGTTCTTCTTGTAGTTCTCGTAGAAGGCGACGGCCGCCAGGCTGGGCGCGCCGCTATCGAGATAGGCGCGGCCGAGCAGGTTCTGCGAGTAGCTGGCGCGGCGGTGGGTCGGATACTTGGTCGCCACGGCTTCGAGCTCGCGGCGTGCTTCCGGATAAAGCTTCGCCTGCCACAGGCGATAGCCATAGGTATAGCCATCCTCCGCCGGATCGCCCGTAGCCGGCTTCTCGATCGCAGCGAGCTGCTGCGCGCGGGTGCCGGTACCGGACGCGGCCGGCTTCGGCGTGCCCGCGGCCGGCGTGCTCGTGCCGGGGGCGGGGATCGACGGGCGCGGATTGTTCGCGGGCGGACGGATCACGGCGCCGCCGGTATCGGCCGGGACGGTCGTATCCTCGCCGCCCAGCGCCGCATTGGCCACCGAGCGGTCCTCGAGCGACTTGATGCGGGCATCGGTGCCGCGCTTATAGGCGTTGAAGGCGTCCTCAAGCTGGCGCAGGCGATACTGGCCCTGCTCGACCTGGCCGGTGAGCGTGCGCTGCTGCTCCTCGAGCGCCGTAACGCGGCTGCTCATGTCGGCGAGCGGCGAGCTGGACGGGCTGCCGGGAATATTGGTGTCTGTCTCAGGCGTGATCTGCGGCTCGACGGTCTGGCCGGCGCCGCCGGGAAATACCTTGCGCTGTACCGCGCGCATCTCGCGCTCGAGCCGGTCGACGCG
The DNA here is from genome assembly GCF_013416555.1 of Sphingomonas sp. R-74633. GTDB lineage: Bacteria > Pseudomonadota > Alphaproteobacteria > Sphingomonadales > Sphingomonadaceae > Sphingomonas. Next base: position 428,107 of record NZ_JACCFG010000003.1, read on the forward strand.
CCCATTCAGCGCGGAATCCTGGGCCTGGGCAGTGCCGGCGGCGCCGAACACGACGGCCATTGCAGTGGCGGCAAGAAGAAAACGCATCGATTACACCCCCCGGTGCAGGTCAAACATGGAGAACGGCTTCGCTATACAGGCGAGGCAGTGCGCCCCGCCAGTCCCAAGGCCAGTCCTTACGGCGCGGTGTTGGCAGTGCTCGTCGCAACCGGCTCGGCCGGCGTCGGTGTCGCAATCGAAAGACTGGCGGTCGGGCGCGGTGCCGGACGGCGCGCGGCAGGCGTGGTCGCGCTGCTTGCCGCCGAGGTCGGCGTGGCAGTGGGTGTGGCGCCCGGCTGGCCGCGCGTGCGCAGCGCATCGGCGCTCACATCGACGTTGACCGTGGTGCCGGGCTTGCCGAGCGGATCAATGTTCGAACCGTTGAGCGTGACCTGAAGCTTCTCGGGACCGCCGGTCAGGATGCGCGGATGATCGGCATCGCCCGGCACGTCATAGCGCTCGCCGGGAGCCAGTTCCTTCTCGACCAGCTTGGTGCCCTTGGCATCGGTCACGCGGATCCAGACCGTGTCGAGTGCGATCAGCGCGACCTGGCCGCCGCTCGCCGCCACGGGCGTGGCAGTATTGGCCATGGTGCCGTTATCGGCGACGTTCGCCAGCGGCTCCTCGCTGGCCAGCGTCTCGGGCGCAGGCGCGCTGCCGCGGAAAAGATCGGTTCCGTAATAAAGGACGCCGCCGACGACGAGCACCAGCGCCAGGATCACCCCGAAGATCGCGAGGCCGCGCGGCGGCACGCGGGCCGGATCGCTGGTCTCGTAAGCGGGCACCGGCGCGGCGCGCTCAGGATTGCGGTTCAGCTCGGTGCGCAGTTCCTTGGCGATCGCGACTTCGTCGGCATTCACCGCACGGGCATAGGCCTTGGCAAAGCCCAGCGCATAGGTGATCGACGGAAGCCCGGCATAATTGCCTTTCTCGATCGCTTCGAGATGGCGCTGCGGGATGCGGGTACGCGAAGCAATTTCGGGAAGATCGAGCCCCTGCGCTTCGCGCGCGGCGCGCAGCTTTTCGCCCACGGTGGTGGGGAACAGGTTCGGGTCTTCGGCGGCTTCGCCTTCCATCCATACTCTCCGGCGGAAGGGTTGCGCCCGATGCTTCCGCCACGCCTGAAGCTGTCGTTCACCAAGCCGCGCCTGTCAACGCCACCGACGGTGATTTTGCCAGCAGATCAGGCCAGTTCGACCGAATGTTCGCTCGCCCAGGCCTGGAGCGGCGCACGCAACGAGCCGCGCGGATCGGCGAGCATGCCGGCCATCGCCGCCACCAGCTTGCCGCGATCGAGCGACCGGACCATCGCCTTGATCGGCCCGACCGCCGCCGGCGTGATCGAAAGGCGATCGATGCCGAGCCCGATCAGCGCGAGCGCCTCGAGCGGCCTGCCGCCCATTTCGCCGCACACGCCGACCGGCACGCCGGCCGCATGGCACGCGCCGGCGACGCGCTGGAGGAAGCGCAGGATCGACGGGCTCAGCCAGTCATAGCGCAGCGCCAGCTTGGGGTGCGCGCGATCGGCGGCGAACAGGAACTGGGTGAGGTCATTGGTGCCGATCGACAGGAAGTCGACCTTGGGCAGCAATATGTCGAGCACCTCGGCCAGCGCCGGCACTTCGAGCATCGCGCCATAGCGGATCTCGCTCGGCATCTTACGGCCGCGCGCGGCGAGCCAGGCGCGCTGCGCCTCGAACAGGTCGCGCGCCGCGTCGAACTCCCAGGGCTCGGAGACCATCGGGAACATGATGTTGAGCGAACGGCCCGCGCCCGCCTCGATCAGCGCGCGCGCCTGCGCCTTCATCAGGCCATCGCGATCGAGCGCGAGGCGCAGCGCCCGCCAGCCCATCGCCGGATTCTCTTCCTCGCCGTCCTCGTCATGGTTGAGATAGGGCAGCGCCTTGTCGCCGCCGATATCGACGGTGCGGAAGGTGACCGGCCGGTCGCCGGCGGCTTCCAGCACATCCTTGTAGAGCCGCTTCTGCGCCTCGCGCTGGGGCAGGGTTGCCGAGACGAGGAACTGGAATTCGGTGCGGAACAGGCCGATGCCGTCGGCGCCGGTCAAGTCGAGCGCGGCGAGATCATCGCGCAGGCCGGCATTGACCATCACCGTGACGCGGTGGCCATCCGCCGTCACCGGCGCAACATTGCGCATCTGGGCGAAGGCGGCACGGCGCTTCTGGCTGAGCTCGAGCTTGGTCTCGAAGGCTTCCTGCATCGCCGGGGTGGGGCGTACGAACAGGCTCTCCTCGCTCGTATCGAGCAGCAGCATGTCGCCTTCGGCGATCATCTGGCGGATGTTTCGGACGCGGCCCAGCACCGGCACGCCCATGGCGCGCGCGACGATGGTGACGTGCGCGGTGAGGGAGCCCTCTTCGAGGATCACGCCCTTCAGCCGGCGGCGATCATATTCGAGCAGCTCGGCGGGGCCGAGATTGCGCGCGATCAGGATCGAATCCTGGCGCAGACCCATTTGCGCCGCCGTGCCGAGCTGGCCCGAGACGATGCGGAGCAGCCGGTTGGAGAGATCCTCCAGATCGTGCATCCGGTCACGCAGCAGCGGATCATCGATCTCGCGCATGCGCTGGCGGGTGCGCTGCTGGACACGCTCGATCGCCGCCTCGGCGGTCAGGCCGGAATCGATCGCCTCGTTGATCCGGCGCGACCAGCCTTCGTCGTAGGCGAACATCTTGTAGGTCGCGAGGATCTCGTCATGCTCGCCGCCGCCGCCGAACTCGGCCTGGCTGGCCATCCGGTCGATCTGCTCGCGCATCTTGTCGAACGCCGCATAGACGCGGTGGCGTTCCGCCTCGGTATCCTCGGCGACGGTATGCTCGATCGTGATGCGGGGCTGATGGAAGACCGCGACACCGGCGGCCATGCCCTCGACCAGCTTGAAGCCGTGGCCGAGCTCGGGCGCAGTCGACTGGAGACGGGTGGAGCCGCCGCCACCCGCCGGATCGATCAGGTCGGCATTGGCGATCAGCTCGCTGAGCACCATCGCCACGGTCTGCAGCGCCTCGATCTCCTCGCTCGCATAGCGACGCGATTCGGCGTGCTGTACGGCGAGCACACCCACCGCGCGCTCGCGCCGGATGATCGGTACGCCGGCAAAGCTGTGGAACGCCTCTTCCCCCGTTTCCGGGCGATAGGCGAAGGCGGGATGCATCTCGGCCTCGTCGAGGTTCAGCGTCTCGACATTCTGGGCGATCGTGCCGACAAGGCCCTCACCGAGCGCGAGCTTGGTGACGTGGACGGCGTCCTGCGACAGGCCGCGGGTCGCGTATAGCTCGAGCAGCCCCTCGCGCAGCAGATAGATCGAGCAGACTTCGCTGGTGAGCGCTTCGCCGATCGTATTGACCACCGAATTGAGCTTGGACTGCGCCGGGTTGCGCGACGCCATCACGTCGTGAAGGCGGGTCAGTATCTCACGGGCCGAGGCGGCTGCGGAAACAGGCATGCAAGGGGCGCTAACAGATTGTGTTCGCCCGCGCCATTACGCAGGCGAACACATTCTGCCCTTGCGGGATCAACGCCGTGCGAGACGGCCCTGCCAGGCGCGATCGGCGACCTTCCACGCGTCATAATTGCGATAGAAGTCGGTGAAGGGCGCCTCGAGCCGCGGCAGTGCATCGGCTGCGAAGGCCGCGAACTGATCGGGGCTGACCTGGCGCGCCTCGGCCAGAACATCGCGCGCGACGCGGCAGAAGCTGGTCTGCGCCGGCGGCTGGGCGAAGAAATTATAGACGCGGGTCATGTCGCGATCGTGCCGCGAATCCCAGCCCGCGCCGTAGCGCACCCGGTACTGCGCCTTCACTGCGGTGTCGGCTGCGGCGAGCGGGCCCTTGTGACGGCTGAGCAGCGCGTTGTACGCCGCAACCGTCTCACGCTCCGCTTCATCGCGGCAGCCGAGCGCCGCCACGTTGAGCGCGGCACGGACATGCCAAGCGGCCTGGTCGCGCGAGATGCCGTCGTTCACGGTCATGTAATGCCCGTCGCCGGCGCGCGCCGGGACAAGCTGGTTCGGCGCCGAACCGGCCGGCGGCAGCGGTCGCGCATCTTCGTTGGCGTAGCTGTATTGCGCATGCGCCGGAACCGCGCACACGGATGCGATGAGCGCGAGCGCGCTCCAGAACTTGGTCTTCATTTGGTGAAACCCCCCGGTCTCTAATCCCCTGCTGCCAGCTTCGCCCAGCGCGCTGAATCGCTCCTAAATATTCCTTGTGAATCAGGTGTTTACCTCCTCGATTCGTCGCATATTCCAATCACTTGCGTAACGATCGCATTGGCCCTTGCATTCCATAATACTGTGCAATACATAGTATGTGTCATACACGATATGAGGCATAGTGAAGTGCCAATCGAGGAAGATCTTTTCGAGAAGCTCCGCGTCGAGCTCCGGCGCGGCTCGCTGGTATTGGCGGTGCTCGGCGCGCTGCGCGAGGAGCGCTACGGCTACACGCTGCGCACCAGCCTGGAGGAAGCAGGCCTGCCGATCGACGAAGGCGCGCTCTATCCGCTGCTGCGCCGGCTCGAGACGCAGGGTCTGCTGACCAGCGAATGGCGCGAGGAAGCCAAGCGCAACAAGCGCTTCTACCGGCTGACCCCGGTCGGGCTCGACGTGCTCGGCCAGTTGCTCGCCGAATGGAACGCAATTTCGGAATCGATCCTCCGCCTGACGCAGGGAGACAAGTGATGGACCTCATCGAACGCTATCTCGGCGCGGTGCGCTGGAACCTGCCGGCCGCCAAGGCCGACGACATCATCGCCGAGCTGGCCGATCTGATCGCCGCGCGGATCGAGGATCGCGAGGAGGCGCTGGGCCGCCCGCTCAGCCAGGACGAGGTCAGCCAGATCCTGCGCGAATTCGGCCATCCGCTCGCGGTTGCCGGGCAATATCATGGCCAGCGCGCGCTGATCGGGGCCGACGTGTTCCCCTTTTACTGGTTTGTGCTCAAGGTAGTGCTCGCGGTCGTCGCGGTGATCCAGCTGGTGCCGATTGGCGGCGCGGTTGCGGTGAGCGGCGATCTGGTCCGCGCGGTGGCGCACGGATCGAACGCGCTGGTGCATTCGCTGATCTATAATGCCGCGCTCGTCACGATCGCCTTCGCCGTGGTCGAGCGGCTCGGCTGGCTCGACGCGTATCTGGCGAAGTGGAAGCCCGAGGAGCTGCCCGACCTGGGCAAGCTTCGCCTCGACCTGCCGCCGCGCAAGCGCTGGGAACCGCTGTTCGAGATCGGCTTCGGCATCGCCTTCCTGATCTGGTGGGCCGGCGGCTTCACCATCCCCTTCGCGCCGCACGATGCCGATGTGCGCATTACCGGCGCGCAGGTGTGGACGACGCTCTACTGGCCGGTGGTGCTGCTCGTCTGGGCGCGGATCGCGCTGAGCCTGATCGGCTTCCTGCGTCCTGCCTGGAAGCCGGTGCGCGCGGCGCTGATACTCGGCTGCACGGCGGGCACGCTCGCCATCGCCAAGATACTGCACGAGGCCGGCCAGATCGTCACCGTCGTCGGCACCGACACCGCCAAGGCCGCGCGAATCCAGGAGAGCCTCGACAAGAGCCTGGAGATCGCGGTGATCGTCATCGCCGCGGTGACGGCCTTCCAGTGTGCCAAGGAGCTGTACCAGCTCTACCGGGAGCGCCGCTGAGGCGCTCCTCAGGCTCAGGCGGCGCGCTTCTCCAGGGCGTGCGCCGCCTCGGCCATCAGCGTGGCGATGATGTCAGCGACCGGCTCTTCCTTCGAGACCATGCCGACCGACTGGCCGGCCATGACCGAGCCATGTTCGACATCGCCGTCGATCACTGCGCGGCGTAGTGCGCCGGCCCAGTAATGCTCGATCTGGAGCTGGGCTTCCATCATTTCGATCTTGCCCTCGTCGAGCGCCTGCGCGACTTCGCGCTGCTTGGCGGTGAACAGCTCGCCGGCGGCATTCTTGAGCGCGCGGACGGGGATGACGGGCAGGCGCGGATCGATCTGGACGCTGGCGATCGCGTCGCGCGCCGAAGCGCGGATGAACGCCTTCTTGAAGTTGGCGTGGGCGATACACTCGCTGGCGCAGACGAAGCGGGTGCCGAGCTGGACGCCGGCGGCGCCCATGTCGAGATAGCCGGCAATCGCCTCGCCCCGGCCGATGCCGCCGGCGACGAACACCGGCACCTGCTCGGCGACTTCGGGAAGGATTTCCTGCGCGAGCACGCTGGTCGAGACCGGGCCGATATGGCCGCCGGCTTCCATGCCTTCGACCACCAGCGCATCGACGCCCGAACGGATCAGCTTCTTCGCGAGGCTGAGCGCAGGTGCGAAGCAGATCAGCTTGGCGCCGAATTCCTTGATCGCATCAAGGCTGCCGGCCGGCGGCAATCCGCCCGCGAGCACGACATGTGTCACGCCGTGCTTCTTGCACACTGCGATCAGGTCGAAGAGCTGCGGATGCATCGTGATCAGGTTGACGCCGAACGGCTTGTCGGTGAGCGCCTTGGTGCCCGCGATCTCCGCGTCGAGCAGTTCGGGGCTCATCGCACCGCAGGCGATCACGCCGAAGCCGCCGGCATTGGAAATCGCGGCGACCAGATTGCGCTCGGACACCCAGGACATGGCGCCGCCGAGGATGGCGACCTCGCTGCCGAGGAACTCACAGCCACGGGCCATGCGGCGGGCGAGGCGCTCGGCGCCGATCGAAAGTGCATTGGTCATGCCCCCGCCTAGCCGCGCTTGGGGGTACCCGGCAAGAGTCGCTAGGGCGCGGCGCGGCGCGTCTGGGTATAGTCGATGCGGATCGCCACCCATTCGCCGACCATCAGCTTGTTGCCCACCCGCGGGGGGCGGACGAGGAACTGGAAGGCGGCCTGGCGGACCGATCCGGCAAAACCGGTGCCGCGGGTCTCGTCGAGCTCGTAGCAATCCTCGACCTTGTACCGCGCCACCGTGCGGCAGGCGACCAGCCCGAAGCCCGGATAGCGGGCACGGTTCTCGTTGATATAGGGCGAGAGCTCGGAATTGCGCGGCTCGCGATACCATTCGGCGACATAAAGTGTCTCGCCGTGCCGCCCCTTGCGGCCCGCCGTCGGCGTGTCGCCCGCCCCGCCCCCGCCGCCCGCATCCGCAGTGGCGTTGTCCGACGCGTCGGCATCGCTGTTGCGCGACGGCACCTTCGAGATGTCTCCCTGCTGATAGTCGTTGCGCGAAAGCTTGAGAAAGGTCGGCGGGCCGACCGGCACCGGCGTCTCGATCGGCGACGGGATCGGTGGCGGCGGCTGGGTAACGGGCTGGGATTGCTGCTTCTGCGCCTTGGCGCTCTTCTGCCGCTGCTTCTCGGCCGGCTTCTTGTCCGGACTGTCCTCGCCCTTGGACGCCTCGATCCCGAACATGGTGGTGCGGCTGCCCTCCTTCCGGCCGGGCATTGGCGGGGCGAGGAAGAGCAGCAGCAGCGCGAGCAGCAGCTCGATGATGAGCGCAAGCAGCAAGGCCGCACCGCGCCTGCGCAGCAGCCCCGAATCAGCAAAGAGACGGGAACGCAGCCACATCATCACGACAGGTCCAGCACCATGGCTGCGCGGCGGCAGCGCGACCGAAACATGGCAGCATCGCGCCGCACGTTACAACAGATTGCAGCCGTCTGGACGAAACCGCGTCGCTTTGTAAGCTGGCAGCGATGCAACTGACCAATGAAGAGGCGACCACGCTCGTCCGCCAGGGCGTGGATTCCTATCGCGCTGGCCGCCCGGCCGAGGCACGCGCGCTGCTCGAGCGCATCACCGCGACCGGGCGCGCCAACGCGCAGATCTGGCTGATCCTCGCTATGGCCTGCCGCGCCGACCCGGCGAGCGACGATGCGGCGGAAGAGGCCGCGCTCAACCAATTGCTTGCGATCGAGCCCCGCGCGATCCGGGCGCATATCATGAAGGCCGATTGCCGCGCCCGCGCCGGCGATCGCAAGGGCGCGCTCGACTTCTACACCAGCGCGCTGCGCGTCGCCGAGGGCGAGACCGTGCCCGACGATCTGCGCGGCGAGCTCCACCGCGCGCAGGCGGCGCTGGCAACCGCGACCGACGATGCCGCCGCAGAGCGCGAAGCGACGCTGGCGGCGCGCGGCTTCCCCGAGGCAGCGCGCAGCCCGCGCTTCCGCGAATCGCTCGACATCATGGCGGGGCGCAAACAGGTCTATCCCCAGGCACCGACCGGCTATTATTTCCCCGGCCTGGCACCAATCCAGTATTTCGACACCAGCCAGTTCGACTGGGTACCCGGCATCGAAGCGGCGACCGGCGCGATCCTCGCGGAGCTCAACGGGTTGCTCGCTGACGGGCTGCAAGGCTTCCGCCCCTATATCCAGTCCGATCCCAACCGTCCGCGGCTCGACGACAACGCCCTGCTCGACAGTGCGCAGTGGAGCACGCGCTTCCTGTGCGAGAACGGCCGGGTGGACGAGGCCACGGTGGCGCGCTGCCCGCGCACCTGGGCGGCGGTGCAGACCGCACCCCAGCCGCTGATCGCCAATTCGCCGACCGCGATGTTCTCGCTGCTGCGCCCCGGCGCGCGGATCGCGCCACACACCGGCATGGTCAACACACGGCTGACCTGCCACTTGCCGCTGGTCGTGCCGCCCGGCTGCGGCTTCCGCGTCGGCAACGAAGTCCGCGAATGGCAGGTCGGCAAGCTGCTGATCTTCGACGATTCGATCGAGCATGAAGCCTGGAACGGCAGCGACGAGGACCGCGTGGTGCTGATCTTCGATATCTGGCGCCCCGAGCTCAGCGAACAGGAGCGCCGCGAAGTGGGCGCGCTGCTCGCCGGGCCGAGCCTGAGCTAGAAATCAGGCCGCTTCGTCGGTCGCGTCAAGGCCGTAGGCCGTGTGGAGGATGCGCACCGCCAACTCTGTCTCGTCCTCGTTGATCAGCACGCTGACCTTGATCTCCGAGGTGGTGATCGCCTGGATGTTGATCCCGCGCTCGCCAAGCGTCTTGAACATCGTTGCCGCGACGCCCGCATGGCTGCGCATCCCGACGCCGACCACCGAGATCTTGGCAACCCGGGTGTCCTGGAGCAGCTCGGCGAAGCCGATCGAGCCCTTGGCCTGGTTGAGCGTCTCGATCGAGCGGGCGAGATCGGCGGCCGGCACGGTGAAGGTCACGTCGGTCGCGCTCGTCGAACCCGCGCTCTGGTGCGCGATGTTCTGGATGATCATGTCGACGTTGATGTTGGCCTCGGCCAGCGGATTGAAGATCGACGCCACCGCGCCGGGCTTGTCCGGCACCGAGGTCAGCGTGATCTTGGCTTCGTTCTTGTCATGCGCGATGCCGGTGATGAGCTGGCTTTCCACGTCCTGTATCTCCTCTTCGCCCACAATCATCGTGCCGGGCAGCGTGTCCGCCATCGGGGCATTCTCGCCGGTGAACGACGACAGCACCTGAACGCGGACCTGTTCCTTCATCGCCAGGCCCACCGAGCGCGTCTGGAGCACCTTGGCCCCGACGCTGGCGAGCTCGAGCATTTCTTCGTACGTGACCTTCTTGAGCTTGCGGGCCCGGGGCACGATGCGCGGATCGGTGGTATAGACCCCGTCCACATCGGTGTAGATGTCGCAGCGATCGGCCTTGACCGCCGCCGCCACCGCCACCGCCGACGTATCCGAGCCGCCGCGGCCGAGCGTGGTGACGCGGTTGCTGCCGTCATTGGTGACGCCCTGGAAGCCCGGAATCACTGCGACTTCGCCGCGCGACCAGCCTTCTTCGAGCCCGGCGGCGTCGATCGTCTGGATGCGCGCCTTGGCATGCGCCGCATCGGTATGGATCGCCACCTGCGAGCCGAGCCAGGAGCGCGCCGGCACGCCGAGCGCCTGGAGCGCGACTGCGAGCAGCCCCGAGGTAACCTGCTCGCCGGCCGAGACGACCACGTCATATTCGCGCGGATCGTAGAGCGAGCTCGCCTCGCGGCAGAAATTGACCAGCCGGTCGGTCTCGCCGGCCATTGCCGAGACGACCACCGCGACCTGGTTGCCTGCTTCGACTTCGCGTTTGACGCGCGCGGCGACGTTCCGGATGCGCTCGATGCCCGCCATCGAGGTGCCGCCGAACTTCATCACGATACGCGCCATTGGAAAGAGCCTGTCTGCTTTGCGGGCTTGGGTCCCCGCCTGGACGGGGATGACGATAATGGGGCGTCCTGATAGGAGCGGCTCATGGCAAGCGCAACCAAAGCAACTATTGACCCGCGTGAAGCTGAGCATTTCGGCAAGCTCGCCGCGGACTGGTGGAATCCCAAGGGTTCGTCGGCGATGCTCCACCGGCTGAATCCGGCGCGGCTGGGCTATATCCGCGCCGCGGTGGACGCGCATTGGGGCGGCGATTCCGCGAGCTTCGCGCCGCTTGCCGGCAAGACCGCGATCGATGTCGGCTGCGGTGCCGGGCTGCTGGTCGAGCCGCTCGCGAGGCTCGGCGCGACGATGACCGGCATCGACGCCGCGCCCGAGAATATCGGCGCCGCCCGCGCCCACGCCGCAGCGACCGGCCTCGATATCGAGTATATCGCCGGCGGGATCGAGGACCTGCCGGGGCGGACCTTCGACCTCGTCACTTCGATGGAAGTGATCGAGCACGTCACCGATCCGGCGGCGTTCGTCGGGGCGCTGGCGGGCGCGCTCGCGGAGGGCGGGCTGATGCTCCTCTCGACCCCCAACCGCACGCTTGCCTCGCATCTGGCGATGATCACGCTGGCCGAAGGCACTGGCGCGATTCCCCCGGGAACGCATGACTGGAGCAAGTTCCTCCGCCCCGAGGAGCTGGAGGAATTGCTGGTCGCCGCCGGGCTCAAGGTGATCGACCGCACCGGGCTGGGCTTCTCGCCGGCGCGCGGGTTCGTCACCGGGACGAGTGAGGTACTGAACTATCTGGTGACGGTGGTGCGGACCTAGCTTTTGTCCGCCGCCAACACGTGCGCGACCACGGCATTCGCATGCCCGTGGCCCATGCCGTGGTCGTTCTTCAGCATGGCGACCAGCTCCATATGCTTTGCCGGCAGGTTCTTGCGGACCAGCGCCTGCCACTCGCCGATCGGGCGTCCATATTTCTTCTCGATCGACGGGAAATAGGAAGCCGGTCCCTTGATTGGTTCGTCAGCCACGCAAGCATGCTCCAGTTGTTTAGGGCTGAACCAATTGGCCTAGGGGCATCCGCCAGGCAACCGCAGTCCTACGGCTTCTGGCCGAAGTCCAGCACTGCCATCGCGCCGATATCGAGCGTCTGTTTGGCGGTGTTGACGTGGAGCGCGGCGGCGAGCTCGCCCTTGGCATAGTCTCGGTCGGCATGGCCGGTGACCTTGTAGAGCTTCCACTCGGGGCCGACGGTGACGCCGTCACCGAACAGCTTGGTATAGGGCGCGGCGGCGAGCTGGAGCTGGGCCGAGGCGATCGTCGCGGTGGTCGCGCCGTCGGCGGGCTTCTCAACCCGGGCGTAGAAAGCGATGAGCAGCTTGTCGCCCTTCTTCACGCCCGCCTGCAGCGGCGAATTGACGCCGACGCTCCACACATTACCGCTGCCCGGCGTATCGATGCGGATCGCCTTGCCGAACTGGACCTTGGCATCCTTGATCGACGCAGGCTTGGCGCCACCCGGCAGGCCATAGACCTGGAAGCTGTCGGGATTGGCGTTGTTGAGCACGTCGGGCTCGGCTGGCGCCGCCGCCGGGGCGGTCTGCGCAACGAGCGGGGCGGACGCCCCTGCCGGAATCGAAAGAGCAATGGCGGCGAGCGCCAGTCGCGTGATCATATTGCCTCCCCTTCTTATTTTGCGGCGAGGCTATGCGCGTGTCCGGCTTGTTTCAACGAAAATTGTTAGCGCTATCGTTCAGAAGAGGCGACCGCCGTTCGGCACCGGTGTCGAGGGATGGAACAGCACGACCTTGCCGGCCTCGTCGGGGAAGCCGAGCGTCAGCACTTCGGACATGAACTTGCCGATCTGGCGCGGTGGGAAGTTGACCACGGCTGCGACCTGAAGGCCGGGCAGCTGCTCGAGCGCATAGTGTTCGGTGATCTGCGCCGAGGAGCGCTTCCGGCCAATGGCCGGCCCGAAATCGATCAGCAGCTTGTAGGCCGACTTGCGTGCCTCGGGAAACGGATGCGCCTCCAGAATCGTGCCGATGCGGATGTCGACGGCGAGGAACTGGTCGAAGCCGATCGCCTCGGCGGCGGGGGCGGTGGGATCATGGGAGACGTGCATGCCCGCCCCTCTGCCACCGCCGCCCCGCCCGGGCCAGCCTCAGCGGCTGGCGCCGTCGTAGAGCTGGACGTTCAACGCATCGAGATCGACGCCGTCGGCGCAGCGCAGGTTGATCTCCACCATCGGTCCGTTCGGCCCCCCCCCCTCGGCGAAAGGCGCCACGCCGCAATTCTTGCAGAAGTGATGCTGGATGACGTGGTGGTTGAACTCATAGGTCGCCACTGCCTCGCGCGGCGTGTGCAGCGTGAACTTCTCCGGCGTGGTGAAATGGTGGAGTGGCGCCTTGCGGCGACAGATCGAGCAGTTGCACTGCATCGCCTGGCCGGGCGGATCCTCGGCGACCGTATAGGCGATCGCGCCGCAATGGCAGCTTCCGGTGAACGGCATCGGCTCCTCCTGTTTTCGGGCCAACGCTCGGGCGTCACCCATTGTTCTTGTTCTTATTATGTTCTACGCTGCCGGCATGCAATCGGGCTTCGGATTCTACGGGCACGACGACATCCAGCGCTGGCAGCGCGCGCTGGAGCCTATGCGTGCTTTGGCCGGACCGCTACCCCGTCGTTCGCCGATCGGGGCGCTGGTCAAGTCGATGATCAGCGGACGGACGAAGGACGCGGTGTCGCTGGCGGCCTATGACCGGCTGGTCGCGGCGTTCGGCACGCCGGGGCAGGTGCTTGCGGCGGGACGTGACGAGGTGCTGCGCTGTATCGGCGCCGTCACCCATGCCGAGGACAAGGCGGGTTATGTGATCGGCGCGCTCGGACGGATCGCCAGCGAGCGCAAGGGCTTCGACCTGGGCTTTCTGGGCGCGATGCCGCTCGAGGACGCACTCACCTGGCTCGAGCGGCTGCCGGGCGTCGGCCAGAAGGTCGCGGCGGCGACGCTCAACGGCAGCACGCTCGACCGGCCGGTGCTGATCGTCGACGGCCATGTGCTGCGCGTGCTCCAGCGACTGGGGCTGGTCCATCGCCGTGCAGAGGGGCGTGATGCCAGCGAGGCAGTGACCGCGGCGATGCCCGAATGGCGGGGGCGGGATTTCCTCGACTTCCATATCGGCACCAAGAAGCTCGGCCAGACTTTCTGCCGCCACGAGGGTACCGAATGCACGCGCTGCCCGCTGCGCAACGATTGCCGCTCTGCCAGCCGTTGACAGCGCCGCCCGGCTTTCCGACACGAGGCCATGGGCGATGTGAAACTCCATCAAAGCTGGCTCGAGCCGCTTCAGGGCGAGTTCGCCGATCCGTACATGGCGGCGCTGCGCCAGTTCCTCGTCGCCGAGAAGGCCGCGGGCAAGCGCATCTTCCCGGCGGGCAACGAGTGGTTCCGCGCGCTCGACCTGACCCCGCTCGACAAGGTCCGCGTCGTGATCCTCGGCCAGGATCCCTATCATGGCGAGGGCCAGGCGCATGGCCTTTGCTTCTCGGTGAAGCCGGGCGTGCGCACGCCGCCGAGCCTGGTCAACATCTACAAGGAGATGGAGACCGACCTCGGCATCCCGCCGGCGCGGCACGGTTTTCTCGAGCATTGGGCCGAGCAGGGCGTGCTGCTGCTCAACGCGGTGCTGACCGTGCAGATGAGCATGGCGGCGTCGCATCAGGGGCGCGGCTGGGAGCGGTTCACCGACGCAGTGATCCGGCTGGTCAATGCCCGGGCCGAGCCGGTGGTGTTCCTGCTCTGGGGCAGCCATGCCCAGAAAAAGGCTGCCTTCGTCGATTCGATCGACAAGGGCGGGCGGCATCTGGTGCTCAAGGCGCCGCACCCCTCGCCGCTCTCCGCCTATACCGGCTTTTTCGGATCGGGCCATTTCTCCAAGGCCAATGCATTCCTCAAGAGCATCGGGCAGAAGCCGATCGACTGGGCATTGCCGCCAGTTTCGGACTAAAACCCCCGAAAACAAGGGGATGACTCGGATGCCGAGCTGCCATAGGCTCGCATCCAAGGAGAGTTTCCATGCGTCGCACCCTGTCCGCCCTGATCGCCCTGTCCCTCTCTGCCTGCAGCGGCGGGGGCGGCAGCGGCAGCGTGGTCGCCGGTGGCGGATCGGGTGGGGGCTCGACGCCTACCCCCAGCGCCGCCGCGGGCTGCACCCTGCGCGAGCGGCAGGACTGGGCCTCGGCGCAGCTCAATGAATGGTATCTCTTCCCCGAGACGCTGCCGGCGAGCCTCAACCCGGCGCCCTATGCCGACCTCACCAGCTATGTCGACGCGCTCACCGCCACCGCGCGCAGCCAGGGCAAGGACCGCTATTTCACCTATGTCACCTCGATCGCCGAGGAGAATGCCTATTACAACTCGGGCGCGAGCGCGGGCTTCGGCTTCCGCCTGTATCTGAACGGCAACCGGCTGTTCTCGGCCGAGACCTTCGAGGGCACCAGCGCGCTGACCGCGGGGATCGACCGCGGCACCGAGATCACCGAGATCGGCAATGACGCGTCGAGCCTGCGCAGCGTCAGCAGCATCCTCGCCGCCGGCGGCTCCGCCGCGCTGACCGACGCGCTCGGCCCCAACACCGCGGGCACCACCCGCGCGATGCGGGTGACCGATGCGGCGGCGGGCAACCGCGTGGTGACGCTCAGCAAGACCGACTATTCGCTCACCCCGGTCTCCGCGCGCTACGGCGCCAAGATCATCGACGATGGCGGCCACCGCGTCGGCTATGTCAATCTGCGCACCTTCATCAACACCGCCGAGACGCCGCTCCGCAACGCCTTCGCCCAGTTCAAGGCGGCGGGCGTGACCGAGATCATCGTCGACGTGCGCTACAATGGCGGCGGCCTCGTCTCGATCGCCGAGCTGATGGGCAATCTGCTCGGTGCCAACCGCTCCCCCTCCGACGTGTTCGACTATATGACCTTCCGCGCGAGCAAGTCCTCGTCGAACACCACCAGCTATTTCGCCGCACAGAGCCAGTCGGTCGCGCCGACCAGGGTCGCGTTCATCGGCACGTCGAGCACCGCCTCGGCCAGCGAGCTCGTCGCGGCGGCGATGCTGCCCTATCTCGGCAACAACCTCGCGCTGGTCGGCGGCAACACCTATGGCAAGCCGGTCGGCCAGATCGCAGTCGACAAGGCCGCCTGTGACGACCGCTTCCGCATCATCGCCTTCGCGCTGCAGAACCGCGACCATCAGGGCGCCTATTTCACCGGGCTCGCCAGCCTGGTGCCCAACACCTGCAAGGCCGCCGACGACATCGCCTGGCCGATGGGCGATGCACGCGAAGCCTCGACCCGCGCCGCGCTCGACTTCATCGAGGGCAAGGCCTGCACCCCGATCACCGCCAGCGCCGCCGCCAAAGCCACCGCCCAGGCCGAGATCGCGCGCGAGCCGCTGACGCCGGCGCGGCCGAGCGTGCCGCAGCGCGACGTGCCGGGGCTGTTCTGAGGCGCCGAAGACACGGTAACGACGATTCTGCTTTGCCCGAGTAGGCGCGGGCGCCGGTGCTTGCTATCTTCCCCTCCGGACGATGGAGGAAGCGATGAAGTCCCTGTTTGGCCGCCTGTTCGGCAAGCGCGCTCCGGCCGAGGCCGACCAGCTCGCCCCCGCCCTGGCCCCGCCCGAGGAAAAGGCCGAGTGGGTGCGCGACCAGATCCGCCGCGACGTGGCGAGCGGCTTCTATGACGAGGACGCGATCCTGACCAACGCGGCCGACGCCTTCGCCGACGACCTGAGCCCCGAGGAACTCCGCCCGCTCGCCCAGAAGCTGCTGCGCCAGGCACTGGCCGAGCAGCGCGCCGCCGAGCAGCACTGGCCCGACGAGACCGATTGCGACCGGCTCGACGCCGCGTTTGCCGCACTCGAGGAAGACGGCGTCGTCGCCCGCCAGAACTTCGCCTGTTGCGGCAATTGCGGGTCGACCGAGATCTGGGACGAGGTCCGCGCCGTCGAAGAGACCGGCAGCGCCGTCCAGGGCTATGCCTTCTACCATATGCAGGACACCGAGGGCGCGGTGGACGGCGGCGGGCTCTACCTCAATTACGGCGCCTGCGAGGATGGCGAGGACGCCGCGCTGGCGGTGGCCCGCACGATCGTCGCCGAGCTGGAGGCGCACGGCCTCGAGACGCAGTGGGACGGAACCTGGGACAAGCGCATCGGCGTGACGCTCGACTGGAAGCGACGCCGCACCGGACTGTGACGCGGCTCCGCCCCCGCCTGCGCGCCGCCGCAGCGCTGCTCCTGCTTGCCGGCTGCACCCAGGGCGCCGAGATCCGCGCGACCGTGATCTCATCCGAAGAGATTCGCTTCGAGGTGGTGCACGCGCCCCAGGGCTTCTGCCTGCTCAGCGCCAGCATCGTGCGCGAGGGCGAGGACGCGAAGGACGGTGGCGCGGCGCTGTGGGAATTGCGCCGCCACAATGGCAGCCAGGCCCCCTGCCCGACGCGCTTCGCCTTCCCCGCCGTGCCCCAGGGCTATGACGTGCTCGGCAAGCCGATCCCGCTGGCGCCGGGACCATACCGGCTGGGCGTGGACGGCGGCGCCGGGCTTGGCGAGGCGCGCTTCACCGTCCCCTGATCTCGCGGCCCCGACGGACCCGCGCCGGCGGGGAAGCGCCGTGCCGCGACCGGCTCGTCGGTCCTGGAAAGTCACGAAAGTCACGACACTCACGCGCGGGCGTGCGCGCGGGGAGGGGCGATGCGTTTCCTGCTCATCCGGCAGGGTAGATCAGAGGGTTTCCTACATTTCGAGAGCTGTAGGAGGGATTTTCCGCGAGCGTTGCGCGGGGGCATCCGTCAGGATTTGGGGCTCAGGCCTGAGGCGGCGGCAACGCCTTGGGGCCGCGCTTGGCGTGGACGATCGGGGGGATCGCCAGCAGGATCGCCGCGACCATGCCGCCGATTGCGAGCAGCCCGAGCGGGGTAGCGCGGGCCTCGGTTTCCATCACGAAGCTGCCGACGCGGATCGTGGCGCGGGCGGTTTGGGGGCTGAGGAGGGGTGGGGTTCGGTGGGCATGTGAGCTCCCTTCTTGCAGAGAGCTCAGCATAGGCGCGAACGAAAGCGTGTTGAAGAAGGCAAGTGCTGGCGCCGTTATACTCTAAGTGTTTCGATGTAGCCAAATCTCGTTTGTACATCGCTCGATTAAATGGGTCTCTAGCCTCTACAATCACCGGGTAAAGATTGATTAGATATCTTATCTTGAATGGCGAGCCCATCTTTGCTTAATTAGGTTATGATCCCGGTACCAGCTGGCAGTTTTTTGGAAGATTGCACTCCGATCGGAGCGCCAAGCGGCCGAAAACGATGGCGAAGCCAAAACGGTAAAAGGCTTTACGAGTGGGATTCTCTTCACGGGGAAATCGAGGTATATAACTCCCGTGGCGAGCACATCGCGGTATTTGATGTCGATGGAAACTGGAAAGATGAAGCAGTTGAAGGGCGTCGAATAGATGTCTGATCCCAGAAAATCCTTCATGGAACTCGCGATAGATGGATATCGTGAGCCGGATGAAATTGATGACTTCGTGTCGGATTGGCACAAAGGGGGGTCGGGCCTTAAGCTGCATGACTTTCTCGGCCTGACCCACGAAGAATATACTCTTTGGGTGGCCGAACCCGATCTGATTGCGCTCATAGTTGGCGCGCGAGTAAGTGGCCGCCCGCTGCTTGCCGCTGTGAATGACAATCTTGTTCAGGATAGGATTGCCGCGCGCAGTTCCCACACTAAGAAACTAAAGGTTCTCCAGAACTGGATTGCAGCGCAACGAACTCGGCCATTTTAAGGTGGTTACCCTCGAAACCAGGGAAGAGCGACTCGCTCGGCGTTTCGCCGAACGCCGTTCATTGCGCGTACCAGTGGATGTCGTCGCAGTAGCTCACTCTCTCGCGACCTTCTCTGAAAAGTCATTCCCAGTAGATATTGATGGAATTTGCCTCGATCTGAAAGTCGCTGGAAAAAGACCAACTATATGGGTGTCAAAAAACCTTCGGCTCGAACGCAAGAGGTTTACAATCGCGCACGAAGTAGGACACGTGGTAATTCCTTGGCACTTCGGGACGATCTTAGATGAGATTGACGCGAAGCCAAAAAAAACTACTTCTGAATACTTCGAGTGGGAAGGTGAGGCAAATCGCTTTGCCGCGGAGCTTCTCATGCCGAGCGTGTGGGCAGATGATATTTGTCGACGCTCGACGCACCTCAGGGACGCTATGCATGTAATAGCGCAGCGAGCAGAAGTCTCGTTACGAGCGGCGGCGCTTAGAGTTTTGAGACTCGGGCCTCCAGGATACTTGGTTGCGGCAGCGCGAAATGATGTGATTGAGTGGACTGGTCGCACCAAGGGCACTCGATCCCATGGCCCAAACGAGGGCGAGCTTGTCTCAACCATCGACATGCCAGCTTGCGAGGAGCCGCAGATACTTCGCTATAATCAAACGAGCTACCTTTGGTGGAAGGAAAGGGGGTCAATTAAACCTCCTCGCCGGGCGCCGAGCGAAGGGTGGAGAACTATACTTTCTGAAATGCTTCAGCTCGTTCCAGAAGAGAAATCGGAGCAGATAAGGAGGCAAATTAATGCCATCGTAGGATACGCCATAGGGAAAGAACCAAAGGGCTCCCCTGTTGATGTCATATACGCTAGGGCAGTTGCCAGCCTGCAGAATAGATCTTCCGCAGATATGCATCTGAGCATGCTCCTATCTCATCCAAAATTTGATGACTATGTCCTGAGTAGAGTCTACGAAAGAAGCCAAGCGGCCTGAATCGCCTAATGTGAGTTCATTCCAAATTCGAGCCTCTACTTCTCGCCGCTACCAAACCTCCACCTCCTCCTCGACCCGCGCGCCGCCCCGGCTGTGCGTCGCGATATAGCGGATGCGCGAGGGGACGATGCTGTCGCCCTTGTAATCGGCCTCGACGTCGAGCCGGTCGACCAGGTCGCGCTCCATCAGGCGCTTGAGCTTTTCGATCAGCGCCGCGCGGGCGCGGGCCGCTGCGGGGGTGATATAGGCGATGTTCTCGGGGTCCTCCTGGCCGCCCAGTTCGGTGGGGAAGAACCAGCTCTTCACCAGCCAGCGCTCGCCGGTCAGCCGTTCGGCGAGGGGCCGGGTCTTCACTGCGGTGAAGTCGGGGGCGGGCACGAACACGGGCATGGGGGCGGGCACATAGATCGTCTGGGCGAGCGCGGCGGGCGCGGTGGCGAGGCCGCCGAGCAGCAAGGGCGCGCCTAACCGGTTTCGCCATTGCCGTGCCATCGCCGCCTCCCCCGCTGCCAGTGCCGGGAGGCTATCGCGTTTCGCCTCCGCTTTGGCGGCAAGCTTGTCCGTTTCGGAGAGGGTTCGCCGCCCCTTCGTGCCCCTCCACCATTCGCTGCGCGAACGGTCCCCCTCCCCGAGACGAGCTCGGGGAGGAATTAACCGGCCTCAGGCCCTTGTGAAGTCCATCGTCCAGTTGGTTTCCCAGGTCGCGCCGCCATCGGCCGAGAGCGCCTGTTCCCAGCGCGGGCGCTCCGTGTCGGTACGCAGCCAGAGGAAGCGCATGCGGACGGGGCGCCCTTCGTGCATGTCGTCGGCGTAGAAGCTGCCGGTGCCGTTCTCGAAGCGGCCGATCACCGGGGTGTCGAGCGCATGGGGATTGCGATCGTCGAGCCACCAGATCGCCCAGGTACCGCTCGCCGGATCATAAGAGCGCACCGCGATCGCGCGATAGTCGCCGCCGGGAAGGTGGAGGAGATTGTCCTCGATATTGCCGTTGCCGCCGAGCACCGGGCGCTGCTCGCTGGTGCCGGGGAAGGTTTCCCAATCGGTGCAGTTGGCGAGGCGGGCCTTGAGGCGGCGGTGGTGGACGGTCCAGCAGCCCTGCTGGAAGTCGAAATCGGGGCAATGCGTGGTGGCGGTCACGGACGGGCTCCTGCTGCAATGCGCCGGGCTTAGCAGCTTCGCGGCGGATTGGAACATAGCGCGAACAATATCGAGCTAGTCGGCGGAGTCCCATTCGCGATCGATCTCGAACAGCTTGCCGTCGAGCCGCGCGTCGGGATCGAGCCGATCGAATTCGAGGTGGAACATCTCCTGCTCGTCGTCGCCTGCTGCGCCATAGACGATCATCCCGCGCAACTTGCCTTGGGCGACGACGCAGGTGCGATGCCAGATAAGGCCGGACATGCCGCCGCAGCGCACGGCGAGGCCGAGCATGCGCTCATCCTTCGCCAGCTTTCCGGTGGGCAGGCCGGTGCGTGCCATCAGATTGGCGATGGGGCTGAAGGCGCCGGAATAGACGCCGTTGCTCTTGTCGGCCGGGCGCGTCTCGCCATCCTCGAGCGTGTTGTCCACGTTCACCGCGAAGCTGTGGATCAGGCCGTCGGCGACAAAGGCACGCGCGATGTCATAGTGCCAGCTTGCAGCCGTGGCGCAGGGCTGATCGGGCGCGATCGACAGGGTGCGGCGGAACAGCACCGCCTGTGCGCCGGTGGCGTAGAACCAGAATTCGGTCGGATGCGGCACGCGCTCGACCAGCCCGCGCTGCTCCGCATCGCTGCCCTTGCAGACGGCTTCGCTGCCATTGCCCATCAGGTCGCCGCCCGAAAAGCCGTGCGCGGCGATCCCGCGCAGCGCCGCGGGCGGGCGATAGTCCGCCGCATCCTCCTTGGAATGCGCGTTCGACCAATAGGGCGGGAGCGGCGCGGGCCGCTGCTGGGCGGCGGCGGGCGGGACGAGCAACGCAAAGGCGAGCGCGAGGCGGATCAGCATCGCGCCAGGCTACAGACCAGACGGCGCGCCCGCCAGCGCGCCGCCTGCCGTTTCGGTGTCAATCGTGCTCGCGGTCGCCCTGGCCCATGTACAGCTCGCGGCCGGTCTCGTTGTAGAGCTGCGACATCGCGGCCATGCCGGCTTCGGCATCCTCGGCGGCGAGGAAGCCCTCGACCGGGGCGTTCTGCTTGGCGGCAAAGTCGCGGACTTCCTGCGTGATCTTCATCGAGCAGAATTTGGGACCGCACATCGAGCAGAAATGCGCGGTCTTGGCGCCTTCGGCCGGGAGCGTCTGGTCGTGATACTTCTCCGCCGTGTCGGGATCGAGCGACAGGTTGAACTGGTCGCGCCAGCGGAACTCGAAGCGGGCGCGCGAGAGCGCATCGTCGCGGACCTTGGCCGCCGGGTGGCCCTTGGCGAGATCGGCGGCGTGGGCGGCGAGCTTGTAGGTGACGACGCCGACCTTGACGTCGTCACGGTCCGGCAGCCCCAGATGCTCCTTGGGCGTGACGTAACAGAGCATCGCGGTGCCGTACCAGCCGATCATCGCGGCGCCGATGCCGCTGGTGATATGGTCATAGCCCGGCGCGATATCGGTGGTGAGCGGCCCGAGCGTGTAGAAGGGTGCCTCGCCGCACGCTTCGAGCTGCTTGTCCATATTCTCCTTGATCTTGTGCATCGGCACATGGCCGGGGCCTTCGATCATCACCTGGACGTCCTGCTCCCAGGCGCGCTTGGTCAGCTCGCCCAAAGTGTAGAGCTCGGCGAACTGGGCTTCGTCATTCGCGTCGGCGATGCTGCCGGGGCGCAGGCCGTCGCCGAGCGAATAGGCGATGTCATACGCCTTCATGATCTCGGTGATCTCGTCGAACTTCTCGTAGAGGAAGCTCTCCTTGTGGTGGCTGAGGCACCATTTCGCCATGATCGAGCCGCCGCGGCTGACGATGCCGGTGACGCGCTTGGCGGTGAGCGGGACATAGGGCAGGCGGACGCCGGCGTGGATGGTGAAATAGTCGACGCCCTGCTCGGCCTGCTCGATCAGCGTGTCGCGGAAGATCTCCCAGGTCAGGTCCTCGGCGATGCCGCCGACCTTCTCGAGCGCCTGGTAGATCGGCACGGTGCCGACCGGGACGGGCGCGTTGCGCATGATCCATTCGCGCGTGTCGTGGATGTTGCGGCCGGTGGAGAGGTCCATGATCGTGTCGGCGCCCCAGCGGATCGCCCAGACCATCTTGTCGACTTCCTGCGCGACGTTCGAGGCGACGGCGGAGTTACCGATATTGGCGTTGATCTTGACCAGGAAGTTGCGGCCGATCGCCATCGGCTCGGATTCGGGGTGGTTGATGTTGTTGGGGATGATCGCGCGGCCGCGGGCGATCTCGTCACGGACGAACTCCGGGGTGACGTAATCGGGGATCGACGCGCCGAAATCCTGGCCGTCGCGGACATATTCCGCCAGGCGGGCGCGGCCGAGATTCTCGCGCTCGGCGACATATTCCATCTCGGGCGTGATGATGCCGCGCTTGGCGTAGTACATCTGCGAGACATTTGCGCCGGGCTTGGCGCGCAGAACCTTCTTGCGGACGTTCGGGAAGGGCTGGACACCGCCCGAGCGATCGGGGCCGAGCTGGCCGTTATCCTCGGGGCGGACTTCGCGCTGGGTGACTTCCTCGACATCGCCGCGAGCGCGGATCCACTGGGCGCGCAGCTCGGGCAGGCCGGCCATGATGTCGATCCGGGCTTCGGGGTCGGTGTACGGGCCCGAAGTGTCGTAGACGCGGACCGGGGCCTCGCCCGAGCCGGGCTCGAGATGGATTTCGCGCATCGCGACCTTGAGCGGGCCGACATGGATCTTCTTCGAGCCGCGGATCGCGCCGGTGGTTACGGCGAGCTCGGTCTTGGCGGGGATGTCGGCCATTCGTCACTTCTCCAAAGGGGAGAGGACGGACTTCGGGTAAAGGCCGCTCCCTCCCTACGCCGGTGTCAGCCGGATCAGGTTCAGCGGGTCGGAAGCTGCTGCTTCCCTCTCAAGCGCGCGTCAGCGCTCCCCCGGGGATGGCCAAGTCTTAGGCGCTTGGGTTCGGCAGGTCCAGCGCTCAGAAGCTGTAGGCGAGCCCGACGCTGCCGAGCCACTGGCTGCGCGAGCCGGCAGTGCGGACGATGGGGCTGTCGCCGAAATCGCCGATCAGCTTGCGATAGGTGCCGCCGGCGAAGAGCTGCAGGCCATGGGTGAGATCGCCGGTGAGCGACATCGCGCCGCCCAGGCCCGCGGTCCAGTCCTTCCAGCCGCCGCGCGGGTTCCACACCGCGAGGCCGCTGGCGGCGGCCCCGGCGGGCGTGACGCCGAAATAGGTGGTGGCATAGCCCTTCTCGACACGGGTGGCGGAGAGGAACATGCCGACCATCGCCTTGCGGCTGAGCGGAGTCATGTAGGTGATCGAGGGATTGAACACGCCGGCCTTGGAGGCATTGGCGACATCCTTGCGATAGGAGGCGCGGAAGGCGATCCGGTCATAATCGCTGGTGAACACGCCGGTCTTGGCGACGCCGAGAAAGCCGCCGACCTCGATGCCGGTATCGATCTTGCCGAGCGCCTTGATCCGCGGATCCTCGATGCTCTTGAGGCTGGTGCGGTTGAGATTGACGTTGACCGTGGGGCCGGCCTGGAAGTCGAGGCCGGTGCCGGAATCATAGTCGGGGATCAGATCGACGCTGAGCCGCGTGCCGGCGAGCTCGAAGCCGAAGCCCGAGAGCCGGCCGGTGGCGAGCGGCGCCGGGACGATGCGATAATCGTCCGAGCCCTCATAATCAGGCAGGATGGCGGCGCCGACGCCGACCATGGCGAAATCGCCGGTTTCCGAATTGGTGGGCCCGCGCTCCTGCTGGGCAAGGGCGGGCGAGGCAAGGGCGATCGAGCCCAGAATCGCGAGGGGGATCAGGCGCATAGCTTCATTTCCAGATGTTGCAGCCGCGAAACGCGGCGGGCGCGAAAGCGGTTCCTGCCGATCGGTAGCGAAGCGAAACCTGTTGCTTTTGGGCAACCGCCCCTAGCGGCGCTCGAAGCTGCCGAGACCGGCATCGGTGCCGCACAACCGGTCCCAATGGCGGAAATAGAGCCCGTAATTGCTGT
Source organism: Sphingomonas sp. R-74633 (assembly GCF_013416555.1). Classification (GTDB taxonomy): domain Bacteria; phylum Pseudomonadota; class Alphaproteobacteria; order Sphingomonadales; family Sphingomonadaceae; genus Sphingomonas. Next base: position 452,175 of record NZ_JACCFG010000003.1, read on the forward strand.
TGTAGCGCTCATGGTGGCGCTGGTGGTGGCTGGCAGTGATCAACCAGCCGCCAAGCGGCCCCTGCCAGATGAAGCGCGGCCAGATCTCCCAGCCCATGTGATTGGTGACGCCCATCACCGTCATGATCGTCAGCACCAGCGCCAGGGCGCCGACATGGATCGGTATGAGGAAGACAAGCGCGGGAATGACCACCGCACCGGTGACTGCCTCGAGCGGATGAAAGCTCATCGCCGCCCAGGCGGTCGGCGGGCGGCTGGCATGGTGGACCGCGTGCATCCGGCGGAACAGCGCGGGCACATGCATCCAGCGATGCGTCCAGTAGAACCACGTGTCGTGCGCGAGCAGATAGAGCAGCACCGAGACAGGGAGATACCAGAGCGGCATGGCGTGGACGTCGGTATAGATCCGCGTCCAGTGATGGTTCTGCCAGCCCCAGGCGACCACGCCCGCGGGTATGCCGTAGATCGCGGCCGAGGCGAGGCTCCAGCCGACCTCGCGGCGGATCTGCTTGTCGAGCCCGGTATAGAGGCCGGGATGCTTCACCCGCGTCGCCAGCGCGAAGCCTCCGCTCGCCAGCAGATAGCGGATGCCGACGATCAGCGTCATCGCGAGCGCGGAGAGGAGGATGGCGAGCAGTATCAAAGGGCGCCGGCCAGTCCGGCAGGATCATATTCGAGACCGTCGCCGACCGCGTCGATCGTCGGAAGCCCGGCGCCGGGGAGCCGGCTCCAGCGGACCTTCTCCTTGTCGCTGTCAGTCGTGCCGTGCGCGATCCGCACCTTGCGGGTGAGATAGTTGATGCTGAGCGACGCGATCGCGCCACTGTTGCGCTGCACATTCAAGACGTCGAAGCCGATCACCCGCAGCGCGTTCTCCCTCCAGCGCAAGGTGAAGACAGTGCGGCCCATCCCCCAGCCGCCCGCGCTCATGAACCGGCCGAGCGTGATGACAACATTGCCGCGCGCGATCGAAAGGCCGCCGCCCATCTCGCCATCGGACGAGAACCAGTCGTCCGCGCAGGCATTGTCGCGGCGCGGCACCAGACTGTGGTTCTGGACGACCAGGCGATAGCCGCCACTCGGCCTGGCGAGCGCGATACCGAGGATGCGCGGATTGGTGTCGATCGTCTCGCCGCAGAAGCCGCCCTCGTTCTTCAGGACATTGGCCGGATCCGCCATGTGCAGCGCAAAGGTGAGATCGGGCCGGCCATCGCCGTCGAGATCGCCGGTGGCACTGCTCTCCAGCAACCAGCCCCTTGGCACGAAGCCCCCAGCGCTCGCGGCCTCGGCGACGAGCACCGGATAGCGAACCGTGGGAAGATCGTCCTGCGGGGCGGAGAAGGCGAGTGCGAGCAATGGAGCGATGAGGATCATGCTATCCGTCTAGACCGCTTTCGCGACCGCGTCATGGCTGCCCGTTTTTTGGGCACGCGTTCGCAACTGCACAAAAATTTACCGCTGGGTAATATATGATTGCGCGAGAATCCCCGGAATCGTGGGATTCTTGCCTCTGGCACGCCCCTTGCGATGCCGTCCCCCGGGATAACCGCCAACGAGGGGGCGACATGAAGCTCATCATCGCCATCATAAAACCATTCAAGCTGGACGAAGTCCGCGAGGCGCTCACCGGCGTCGGGGTAGCGGGCATGACCGTGTCGGAAGTGAAGGGCTTTGGCCGCCAGAAGGGCCAGACCGAGATCTACCGCGGCGCGGAATACAGCACCAACATGGTGCCCAAGATCAAGATCGAGGTCGTCGTGGGGGCCGATCTGGCCGACCGCGCGGTCGAAGCAATCCAGGCAGCCGCCAGCACCGGCGCGATCGGCGATGGCAAGATTTTCGTCCTCGATGTCGGCCAGGCCGTGCGCATCCGCACGGGCGAAACCGACGAGACGGCGCTGTAAGATGGGGGTCCAGATGAAACTAGCGATGAAGATTGCCGCGGGAGCGGGGCTGGGCGCCCTGTTCGCCGCGATGCCGGCGCTTGCGCAGGCACCCGCCGCCGCCCCGGTCGTGCCGACCGACGCGATGGTCAACAAGGGCGATGTCAGCTGGATGCTGGTCTCGTCGGCACTGGTGCTGATGATGTCGGTGCCGGGCCTCGCGCTCTTCTATGGCGGCCTCGTCCGCACCAAGAACATGCTCTCGGTGCTGATGCAGGTGCTGACCATCGTCTGCGTGGCGGGCCTGCTCTGGGTGACGATCGGCTATTCAATGGCCTTCACCAATGGTGGTGCGCTCAACCTGTTCGTCGGCGGCTTCTCCAAGGCGCTGATGCACGGCGTCGACGCCAATACCTTCGCCGCGACCTTCTCGAACGGCGTCTATCTGCCCGAGACGACCTTCGTCGTCTTCCAGATGACCTTCGCGATGATCACCCCGGCGCTGATCGTCGGCGCCTTCGCCGAGCGGGTGAAGTTCACCCCGCTGATCATCTTCGTCGTGCTCTGGTCGATCTTCGCTTATTATCCGATGGCGCACATGGTGTGGTACTGGCCGGGCCCAGACTTCACCGCCGGCCTGCCTGACGACCATGGCTTCCTGTGGGGCAAGGGCGCACTCGACTTCGCGGGCGGCACCGTCGTCCACATCAACGCAGGCATTGCCGGCCTGGTCGGCTGCCTCGTGATCGGCAAGCGCACCGGCTACAAGTCGGAGCCGATGGCGCCGCACTCGCTGACCATGACCATGATCGGCGCGTCGCTGCTCTGGGTGGGCTGGTTCGGCTTCAACGCCGGCTCCAACCTCGAAGCCAACAAGTTCGCCTCGCTCGCCTTCATCAACACCATGGTCGCCACTGCGGCGGCGGGTGCTGCCTGGGCGATCATCGAGCAGGTGGTGCACGGCAAGCCTTCGCTGCTCGGCGCAGCCTCGGGCGTCGTCGCCGGTCTCGTCGCGATCACGCCGGCTGCAGGCTTCGCTGCCCCGATGACTTCGGTCGTGCTCGGCATCGTCGCGTCGATCGGCTGCTTCTTCTTCGTCACCACGGTGAAGAACAAGCTCGGCTATGACGACACGCTCGACGTGTTCGGCGTCCACTGCGTCGGCGGCATCATCGGCGCGATCGGCACGGCCATCGTCGCCGACCCGACGCTGGGCGGCCAGGGCTTCATGAACTTCGCGGTCATCCCGGCAGTGGCCGGTGAGTATAATCTCACCACGCAACTCTGGGTGCAGACCCAGGGCGTACTGACCACGCTGGCCCTTTCGGGCGGCGTGTCGCTGATCCTGTTCCTGCTGCTCAAGTACACGATCGGCATCCGCCCGAGCGTCGAAGTCGAGATGGAAGGTCTCGACATCAACGCGCACGGCGAGCGTGCCTACAACTACTGACGAAATCGGGCGCCGCGCAGCTCTCCTACACGAGCGCGGCGCCCAACCGAGGTTCCTCCTGCGGACGACTGGGCCGGTGCGAAAGCGCCGGCCCTTTTTTCATTCGAAGCTCCCTCTCCCATTGGGAGAGGGAGGGAGCCGACGCAGTCGGCGGAAGGGTGAGGATCGAGTGGGAAGGCTGCCCTCACCCTTCCCACTCGGCGTCGCCGAGCGGGCCCCTTCCCTCTCCCAATGGGAGAGGGAGTTCAGGCCAGGTCTTCGCGGATAAACTGCGCGCAGCGTTCGCCGATCACGACCGTCGGGCCGTTGGTGTTGCCGCCGATCAGCCGGGGCATGATCGAGGCGTCCGCGATGTAGAGCCCCTCGACGCCGCGGACCTTCAGCCGCGGATCGACCACGGCGCCGCCGTCCGAACCCATGCGGGCGGTACCGACGGGGTGGTAGATCGTGTCGGCGCGCGCGCGGATCAGCCGTTCGAGCGCGGCATCGTCGGCAAGGTCGATCGGATAGCGGTCGCGGCCCTTATACTGGGCGAGCTGCGGTGCCTCGAGCACGCGGTACATCGTCCGGACGCCCTGTTTGAGGACCTCCATGTCGCGCGGATCGCCGAGGAAATCGGGATCGATCAGCGGCGCGACACGCGGGTCGAGCGACTGGAGGCGGACGGTGCCGCGGCTTTCGGGGCGCAGCACACAGGCATGGCAGGAGAAGCCATGGCCCTGCACCGGGGTGCGGCCATGATCTTCGACGATGGCGATGAGGAAATGGAGCTGGATGTCGGGCCGCTCGAGCGCCGGATCGGTGCGCAGAAAGGCGCCGCCCTCGGCATAGGGCGTGGTCATCCGGCCCTTGCGGGTGAGCATCCAGCGCGCCATCGAGCCGAGCGACTTGAGCGATCCCGCCGCCGAGCGGCCGAGGAAGAAGCTGCCCGGCGTCTCGAACGCGGCGACATAATCGACATGGTCCTGGAGATTGCCGCCGACCGCCGGGCGATCGATCCGGACCGACAGGCCGCTCTCGCGCAGATGCTCGCCCGGGCCGATGCCCGAGAGCATCAGCAGCTGCGGCGTCTGGAAGGCGCCGGCGGCGAGGACCACGGCACGGCGCGCGCGAATCTCGCGCGCCACTCCGTCGCGCTGATAGGCGACGCCCCAGACGCGGCCATCCTCGAACAGCACGCGCTCGACGGTGGCGTCGGTGATGATCTCGAGCGTGTCGCGGCGCGTGAGATAGGCGCGCGCTGCGGTCCAGCGCTCGCCATGCTTCTGCGTCACCTGATAGAGGCCGGCGCCCGACTGGTGGGCGCCGTTGAAATCGTCGTTGCGCGGGATCTGGAGTTCGCCCGCTGCCTCGATGAACGCCTCGCTGCCCGGGTGCGCCCAAAGCTGGTCGCTGACCCAGAGCGGACCCTTGTCGCCATGGAATGCGTCGGCGCCGCGCACATTGTGCTCGGAGCGGCGGAACCAGGGGAGCATCTCGTCCCAGCCCCAGCCGGGACAGCCGAGATCGCGCCACTCGTCATAGTCGCGCTGGTGGCCGCGGACATAGAGCATCGCGTTGATCGCGCTCGATCCGCCCAGCCCCTTGCCGCGCGGCTGGTAGCCGCGGCGGCCGTTCAGGCCACGCTGGGGGACGGTCTCGAAGGCCCAGTTGGTCGCCGGCGGCTGGAACGGGAGCATGCCGGGCATCCGCGTCTTGATGCCGGTGTTGCGGCCGCCTGCTTCGAGCAATGCTACGCTGTACTTGCCGCCTTCGCTCAGGCGGCCCGCGACGGCGCTTCCGCCGGATCCTCCGCCGATGACGACGATGTCGGCTGCTTCCACGCGACCCCCGCTTGTTCCCGCGCCTCCCAGCGCGCCTTTATCACTTCCGATGTATCGCGGCTGCCGTCGTGGCTCCAGCCCGGCGGCGCGATCATGTACCCGATTCGGGACTTCATGTTCGGCGCCGCCCACACGTCCTTGGCGATGCCGACCCATTCGTGAAAGGCCGCCCAGAGCAGGTTGAAGCTACCGAGATCCTTGACGATGCCGTAGCGCGGCCGGTCGTCGGCGCGCTCTTCCACGAAGGTGCCGAGCATCCTGTCCCAGACGATGAACACGCCGGCATAGTTGCGGTCGAGATAGCGCGCATTGGTCGCGTGGTGGACGCGGTGGTGCGAGGGCGTGTTCATCACCGCTTCGAACCAGCGCGGCATCCGGCCGATCACTTCGGTGTGGATCCAGAACTGGTAGATCAGGTTCAGTGCCGCGACGAAGAAGATCATCGCCGGGTGGAAGCCGATCAGGAACAGCGGCAGGCGGAACAGGAAGCCCAGGCTGACAAAGCCCGTCCAGGTCTGCCGCAGCGCGGTGGTCAGGTTATAATGCTGGCTCGAATGGTGGATGACATGGCTCGCCCAGAACCAGCGGACGCGGTGCGCCGAGCGGTGGAAAGCGTAGTAAGCGAGATCGTCGAGGACGAAGGCGAGGACGAACCAGTACCAGGCGAACGGGATGGTGAAGATCCGGAACTGGTAGATCCCCATCGCGATCGCATAGACGAAGCCGGCGGTGAGCAGCCCGGCGACGGTGCTGCCAAGGCCGAGCGCGAGGCTGGTCAGCGTGTCCTTCGGGCAGAAACGCTTGCGATCACGCAGGCGCGCGACTGCCATTTCGGCGAGCACGAGCAGCACGAAGCCGGGAATGGCATAGTTGACCGGATCGGGCAGATGCACGGGCATGATGCCCTGCTTACTTCAATGTCAGTAGCCTGTCACGCCTTGGCCGTGTCACGCATGGGCGGTAGCAGTCGGGCATGATCGCTCCCTTGCTTCTCGCCGTCGCGGCAGCCGCCGAACCCTGTACGCCCTTCAAGGGAGGCCCGGCCGAGGGCATGTGCCCGGGCACGATACTGTCGCAGGACGGGATGCTCCAGATCATCGCGCTGCTCCCGGCACGCGAGGCGGGCGGCCCGATCCCGACGGAGACCGCCACGACCATCGCCGCTGCGCTCGCCGACTATGACCGCGGAGCGCCACTACCCGCTGCGCTGCGCACCGGGGATGCAACCGTCAGCTTTTGCGCGGAAATGTCGCCGGCATGCCAGGAGCGCGCGCCGCTCACCGACTGGCGCGTACCGGCAGGCCTGCGCCACAACGCGCCCTATCTGCTCGCCGACGGACGCATCCGCATCGAATGGATGCGCGGCGACCGGCTCGCCCTGCTATCCTTCGTCACGATCGCCGCGAACAAGCTCGCCGATATCCGGACCGCACCGGCGGAAATGCCGATGATGCGCCGCTGAACAGCCTAGAAACCGGAGACCCCCTTCAGCAGCACCGCGCCGAAGCGCCGGTCGCCGCTATCGATGCGGAGGCCCTCGGGCGTCGCTTCGGTGGCGAGCGGCAGGCGGAGATGGCGCGCCGCGACCCGGGCGCCGTGCATCTTGAGCAGCGCGACATCGCCGGCGTTGCCATGGACGAGCGCAGCCTTGCCGTCGCTGCCGAGCAGCGCCTCACCGGCATCGAAGCCGGAGATCATCGCCTCGGCGGTCTCGCGCGCTTCCTGCGTCCCGGCGATCGCGCTGCCCCGCCCCAGCCCGAGCGCCCAGGCGACCGCCGTCATAAACAGGATCGAGGCGAGCGAGCCGGCGAAGATATAGAGCTGCGTCACGCCTTGCCCGAGAGCTGGTCCAGGAGCGGGCGGATGCCGGAGATGTCATAGCCGGCCTGGGCGGCCTTGGCAGTGATCTCCGCCGGGTCGCCGCCATTGCTCGCCTCGGCCAGCGCCCAGAGATTGCACGAGCGCGTGCCCGAGCGGCAATAAGCGAGCACCGGGCCCTTGGCCTCGGCCAGCGCGGCGGCCATCGCCTCGACTTGGGCGGAAGAGAAACCGGCATGGGTGACGGGGATTGCGGCATAGCCGAGCCCGGCCGCCTCGGCCGCGGCGCGGATCGTGTCGCCGCCGGGCTGGCCCATCTCTTCTTCGTCGGGCCGGTTGTTGATCACATAGGAGAAGCCCTGCTCGGCGAGGAGCGCCATGTCCTCGGCCGCGATCTGGGGAGCGACGGAGATGCTGTCATCGACGCGGCGCAGGTTCATTGGCTTTCTACCTTCTGTGTTTCGAGGATCGGCTGGCCGGCCGCCCAGGCCGCGACCCGGCGCTCGGCGGCGGTGATGCCCTTGAGCACTTCTTCGGTCGCGGGCGCCTGGCAGCCCATGTCGTAGGTCAGGCTGGCGCCGTCCCAGCGGGCGGTACCGTAATATTGATCGGTGATCCGGGGCCCGCATTCGAGCTCGCGCCCGGCATGCGCCTCGCCCAGCGCCAGCAGTTTGCGGATCTCGGCAAAGCCCGCCGGGCCGGCGGAGAAACCGCGCGTAACCCATTGCTTCGGCTGCCAGCCATCGGGCTCGGCCACGGTGTAGCGGCCATTGCCCGCCGCATCGATCGTCCAGCGCGAGACCAGATGGCCCCAGCTGTTGCGGTCCATCGAGATGGTCGCGCGCGTGGAGGGCGCCTCGACCTGCGGCGCCGGCGCGCAGGCGGTCAGCAGCAAAGCAGAGGCGAGCAACAGTCTCACGCGGCCTCGCGGATCACTTGCAGGAAGGCGTCACCATAGGCTTCGAGCTTGCGCGCGCCAACGCCGGAGATGTTGGCCATGGCGGCAAGGCTGCTGGGGCGCATCTCGGCCATGTCGCGCAGCACCGCGTCGGCGAAGACGATATAGGGCGGCACCTGTGCCTCCTGCGCGATCTCGCGGCGCCGGGCGCGAAGCGCCTCGAACAGCGGATTGCCGATCGGATTGGGGACGCTCGACTTGCTGCCGCGCCGCTTGCGTTCGCGCTTGGGCGGCAGGACCAGTTCGACCTTGGCCCCGCCCTTGAGGATCGCCTTGGCCTCGGGCCCGAACTCCAGCCCGCCATGTTCGTTGGCGCGCAGCGCATCGCGCAGCAGCAGCGCGCGGGCGACCGGCTTGACCAGTGCGACCTCGTCGCCCTCGACGATGCCGAACACCGACAGCGCCTCATGCCCGTTGATCATGCTCCGCTCGGTCGACTGGCCGAGCAAGATGCTCTCGATATAGCCGACGCCGAACATCATGCCGGTGCGGAACACCGCGGAGAGGAATTTCTGCGCAGTCACCGTCGCATCGATCGCGGCGGGCGCGGTCAGGCAATTGTCGCAATTGCCGCAGCTTTCGGGCGCGTCATTCTCGCCGAAATGCCGGAGCAGGATGCGGCGGCGGCAACCCGCGGTCTCGACCAGCGCGCCGAGCGCGGTCAGCCGCGTGCGCTCGCCGGGCTGGCGCTGCGGCTCGACTTCTCCGATCCGCTGGCGGGCGCGGGCGAAATCATCGGCGCCCCAGAAGAGATGCGCCACCGCGGGATCGCCGTCGCGCCCTGCACGGCCGGTTTCCTGATAATAGGCCTCGATCGATTTCGGCAGGCCGGCATGCGCGACGAAGCGGACATCGGGTTTGTCGATCCCCATGCCGAAGGCGACGGTCGCGACGATCACCATCTCTTCCGACGCGACGAACGCCGCCTGGTTACGGCGGCGAACATCGGGGTCGAGCCCGGCATGATAGGGCAGCACCGGCCGGCCGGTCTCGGCGGCGAGCTTCTCGGCAAGCTTCTCGACGCCCGCGCGCGTCTGGGCATAGACGATGCCGGGGCCGGGGGTCTCGGCGATCAGGTCGATCACCTGGCGGGTCGTGTTCTCGCGCGGGGTGATCGCATAGCGGATATTGGGCCGGTCGAAGCCGGCGACGATCAGCCCCTCCTGCGGCAGCCCGAGCTGCTCGAGGATATCGGCACGGGTATGCGCGTCGGCGGTGGCGGTGAGCGCGAGGCGCGGCACCTCGGGGAAGCGATCGAGCAGCGGGCGGAGCAGGCGATAATCGGGGCGGAAATCATGCCCCCATTCGGAGACGCAATGCGCCTCGTCGATCGCGAACAGGCTGAGCTTCGCCTGGCCGAGCAGGTTGCGGAAATGCTCGCTCGAGGCGCGCTCGGGCGCGACATAGAGCAGGTCGAGCTCACCGGCGCGGAAGCGCTCGATCGTCTCGGCGCGGTTCTCGTCAACGCTGGTCAGCGTCGCGGCGCGGATACCGACCGCTTCGGCGGCGCGAAGCTGATCGTGCATCAGCGCGATCAGCGGCGAGATCACCACGCAGGTGCCGTCGAGCATCACCGAAGGGAGCTGATAGGTGAGCGACTTGCCGGCGCCGGTGGGCATCACGGCCAGCGTGCGCTCGCCGGCGAGGACGCGCGCCACCACCTGGTCCTGCACGCCGCGGAAAGCGTCGAAGCCGAAAACGCGGCGCAGGGTATCGGTGGGGGGAGTCATTGGAGGCGGTTAGCGGGCGAAGGGCAGTGAAGTCGAGGCTATTCGCAGGGAGCGCCGTCCGCGGGCTTCCAGGGAACCAGCCGGAACGCGCTCACTTCGATCGCAGTGATCGCAAAGGGCCAGAATTCGACTCCCACCTTGCCGGGAATGACCAGGCAGACATCGGTCGGCTGGGCCTTGCCGGCGCGGGTGATGCTGGCGCGATAGCGAAGCGCCTGGCCATAGCCGTTATGGATGATCAGCAGCGAATGGTCGGTGCCGGGCACGGGCAGGAAGCGGAAGCGGAGCTGGCCGGCTTCGGGGACCGGTGCATCGGGCAGGCCCGTGCCGTTTTGCATCGGCACACCCTCGGTCACCGGCGCCTTGGGCGGGGCGATGCCCGAAAGCTGCCGGCCGACCGCCACTTCGAACGGCGTGGGCGTGGCGGGACCGCGCGCGGCGTCGGCGGTGCCGCCATCGTCGATCGCGAGCATGGCTTCCTCGCCCTTTTCCAGCGTGATGCCCTGCGCCAGTGCCGGGCTCGCGATCGCCATCGTCGCTACCGCCAAACCCCATGCCGTCTTGCGCATCGCTCGCTCTCCCGCTGTCGCCCCGCAACTATCCGATACGCGGTGCGAGGCGGCAAGCACGGTTTGCACCGGTGCGGCGGCTCGCCTAGCCTGTGCGCATGACTTCCTTCCGCATCGGCCGACGCGGCCTGATCGCCGGCAGCGCCGCCGCGCTGCTCCCTTTGCCCGCCACGGCGAAGGAGGACTGGCGCGCGCTCGGCGACGAAGTGCGCGAGGCGATGCGCTGGGCGTGGAAAAACTATCGCGAAAAGGCGTGGGGCAAGGACCAGATCATGCCGGTCTCGGGCGGCGCCGAGAGCTTCTCGATCAAGGGACGGCATATCGGGCTCAGCCTGATCGAGGCGCTCGACACGCTGTGGCTGATGGAGCTCGATGCCGAGTTCAAGGACGGGGTCGACTGGATCCGTGCCAATCTCGATTTCGACGTGGACGGCGAAGTCTCGGTGTTCGAGACGATCATCCGGTTGGTTGGCGGGCTGCTCTCCGGGCACCTCGCCGGCGGCGACCCGGTATTGCTCGCCAAGGCAAAGGACCTGACCGACCGGCTGATGCCGGCCTTCACCGCCTCGCCGATCGGGCTGCCGCACCGCTTCGTCAATCTGAAGACCGGTGCGGTGCGCGGACCGGTGACCAATCCGGCCGAAGTGGGCAGCTGCATCACCGAGTTCGGGATGCTCAGCAACCTCACCGGCGATGACCGCTATTTCAAGGCGGCGAAACAGGCGCTGGTCGCGCTCTATGACCGGCGCTCGAAGATCGGGCTGATCCCCGACGCAGTCGATTGCATGACCGGCGAGTGGAAGAGCCGGCGCGCGACAACCGGCCCGCCCTCCGACAGCTATTACGAATATCTGTGGGACGGCTGGCAGCTGCTCGGCGACCGCGATTGCCTGCGCATGTACCGCACCTGCACCGCTGCGATCCTCAAGCACCAGCGCGCCACGCTGAACGGCGACCTGTGGTTCGTCGATGTCGATTTCGAGACCGGCAAGCGGATCAACTGGGAGCAGGACGAGCTGTCGTCCTTCTATGGCGGACTGCTGGCACAGGGCGGCGACCGGGCAGTGGGCGAGGCCTATACCCATGCGTGGGACAAGGTGCAGGCGCGCTACGGCATATTGCCCGAGGGCTATGACCCCTATCAGGGCGCGCCGACCTACAAGACCAACGCGCTGCGCCCCGAACTGGCCGATGCCGCATTCAACCACTGGCTGCTCGACGGCAAGGAAGAATGGCGCGCGCTGGTCGCCCGGCATTTCCGCGCGATGCAGCAGTGGAACAAGGCGCCCTATGGCTATGCGGTGATGGCCGACGTCACCACCAAGGCGCAGGCCGACCATTGCCCCGGTTACTGGTGGTCCGAGCAGATGAAATATTACTGGCTGATCTTCGCGGACTGCCGGCGCTTCGATTACAAGCGCAACTACCTGACGACCGAGGGGAATGTGCTGCAGGGGTTCAGGCGCTAACAGCTTTTCGGCGAACCGAGCTTCCCCCCGCCCCCGCCATCGGCCAAAGCGGAGCGGATGACGGTGCGCGTAGACATGGGGGTGGACGGCAAGGGGGATTCCGTCACCATGGACCTCGAGGAGCTGCTGGCGACGCGTTTGCTCGTCCAGGGCAATTCGGGGTCGGGCAAGTCGCATCTGCTGCGCCGCCTGCTCGAGCGCAGCGCCGGCCATGTCCAGCAGGTGATCATCGATCCCGAGGGCGACTTCGTCACGCTCAGCGACAAATATGGCCATATCGCCATCGAGGCGGCCGACTATAGCGAGCGCGAGATCGCCCGCTTCGCCACCCGGATCCGCGAGCATCGCGCCTCGGTGGTGCTCAGCCTGGAGGGGCTCGAGGCCGAGGGGCAGATGAAATGCGCCGCGGCGTTCCTCAATGCGATGTTCGATGCGCCGCGCGACCATTGGTATCCGGCGCTGGTCGTGGTCGACGAGGCGCAGCTGTTCGCGCCCTCGGGCGGCGGCGAAGTGGCCGAGGATGTGCGGCGGGCCTCGCTCAGCGCGATGACCAATTTGATGTGTCGCGGGCGCAAGCGCGGGCTTGCCGGGGTGATCGCCACGCAGCGGCTGGCCAAGCTCGCCAAGAATGTCGCGGCCGAGGCCTCGAACTTCCTGATGGGGCGCACCTTTCTCGACATCGACATGGCGCGCGCCGCCGACCTGCTCGGCATGGAGCGCCGCCAGGCCGAGGCGATCCGCGATCTGGCGCGGGGCCATTTCCTGGCGCTCGGCCCGGCGGTGTCGCGCCGGCCGATCTCGGTGCAGATCGGCGCGGTCGAGACCAGCGCGCGCAGCGGCAGCCCCAAGCTGACGCCTCTGCCCGAGGCGCCCTCGGCCGAGCTGAAGGATTTGCTGCTCGCTCCGGCCGAGCCCGAATGGACGCCGCCGACGCCGCCCACACCCGCCGCGCCGCCGCAGCTCGCATCGGACCGGCTGCTCGAGGCGCTCGCCCGCTCGGCACCGGCACGCGAAGAAGTACCCGAGGTTGATCCCGAGGAAGCCGCGGCAAAGATCGCCGATGTGCTGCGCGACATCGTGGCGGATACCGAGACCAGCTTCCGCTCGCCTTCGGTGCTCTATCAGGATTTTCTGGTGCGCTGCCGGATGGTCGGCCTTGCGCGGCCCCCGCTCGACCTCTCCGCCTTTGTCCGTCGGCTGTCGGCAGCGCGCGCGGGCATTCACGGCGATCCCGACGCGGAATGGGCGCAGGCGCTCGAGGCGGCGCGCGCGCTGCCCGACGACATGCTGGGGCCGTTCCTGCTCGTCGCCCGCGCCGCACGCGAGGCCGCCCCCTGCCCGAGCGACGGCGAGATCGCCGCGACCTATGGCACCTCGTCGTTGGGGCGCGTGCGCCGGCTGCTCCAATATATCGAGAGCAAGGAGCTGTTCGTGACGCGCACCGACCTGTCGGGGAAGCGCTCGATCACGATCCCGCGACTGGGCTGGACGACCCAGCCGGCGGAGATCGGCTGAGGCCGGGTTTCGGCCATTCTCCCGCCGCCATCGCGCAGGAGGCTGAGGCCAAGGGAGGGCCCAGATGAAATCCTTTGTGCTTGCCGCCATGTTCCTGCTCGTCGCCGACAACAGCGAGCGCGTGATCGCCGATACGCCCGTGCCGGCAACGATCCAGGGCAGTCCGGCGCGGCTGCGCATCGATCCCGGCGCGCCATCGATGCCGGTGTTCAATCCCGATTTCGCGGCGAAGGCCGGGCTGCGCGCCGGGCCGTTCGCGACACGTGGCGCGATCGGGCCGGTCAAGGTCAACGGCCGCTCGGCGGTGGTGCGGCTCGACCTGGGGCAAGGCGCGTTCAAGCGGCGCGTGACCTGGTTCGAGGCGCCCTATGCCAGCGATGCCGACGGCACGATCGGGCCGGGCGGGCTCCCCGATGACCGTGTCCGCTTCGTCCTGCGTGAAGCGGCGCCGGGCGAGCGCAGCGTCGTGCTGCCGCTCGCCGATTTCGGCTATCTGGGCATGGGCAGCGAAATCATGGTCGCCGCGCAGAAGGTGCGGATCCTGTTCGCCCTCGCCCGCACCCGGACGATCGCGACGGCGGCGGCAGGCGCTGCGATCGCCGCAGCGCAGGACGGCAAGTTCGATGGGGCGAGCGAGACGATGAAGATTCGGCTCGACGTGATGCGGCCGGTGCGCCGGATGACGCTGGCGCGGCCGCTCGGCGTCGGGCCGCTCGCGCTCGATCGGATCTTCGTGCGTACCGGCGACTTCGGCAGCGCTGCGGCGATCCCCGACGCTAATGCGCCCGAGGTCGATCCCGACGAGATCGTCGTCACCGGCGCCAAGGCCAAGGGCAAGCAGCGCTACTTCGTGGAGATCGGCCGCGATGCGCTGGCCGGCTGCTCGTCGATCCTGTTCGACAAGCCGGCGAAGACCGTGACGCTGAGCTGCCGCTAGAGCGTCCGCAACCACGCCTCGGTGGCGTCGATATGCGTCACCGGGAGCATATGGCCGCCGTCGAGATAGTCGACCTTGCCGTTCTGTACGTCCGACGCGGTCTTGCCGCCGTGCAGCTCGGGGTCGAGCAGCGCGTCCTGGCGGCCATAGAGGATCGAGACCGGCAGCGCGATCTCGCCATAGCGCGGGGCCTGCGCCTGCATCACCTCGGGCGCCATGCCAAGCTCGTAGCAACCCATCTCGAAGCTCCTGGGCCGGATCGCGAGCGCGCCGCCGGCCTTGATCGGAAAATCCTCGGGCACCGGATCGGGCGCGAACACCGCAACCGTGGAAGCCTTGCCCCGGCGCATCGCCAGCGGCACCGCGATCGTCCAGGCGATCAGCGGGCGTAGCGGCGCGGGGACGACCAGGCTCTTCAGGGGCTCGGGCGGGGTGTCGACCGGCTGGGTATAGGGCGCGATCAGGCCGAGGCCGCGCACCGCTTGCGGGTGGCGCAGCGCCAGCGCCAGGCTGACCGCGCCGCCCATCGAATGGCCGACGAGCAGCGGCTTCTCCAGCTCCAGCGCGCGGATCGCAGCGGCGATGGCATCGGCCTGGCCGGGGATGTCGAGCCGCGGGCCGGTGAGCGTCGAATAGCCCCAGCCGGGGCGGTCCATGACGATGACGCGGCGATCGGTGGCGAGCTTGCCGGCCAGCGCGTAGCTGAAGACGCGCAGCTGGCTCATGATGCCGTGGATCATCACGATCGCAGGCGCATCGGCCGGGCCCATCTCGACATAATGGATGCGCACGCCCGGTACTTCGACCTGCCTGCCGTCCATCGGGATCCAGCGCTCGACGCCGCGCGAGACATAGGCCGACCAGAGGATCAGCGCGCCGATCACCACTGCCAGCGCAACCACGAACCAGATCACATGCCCCTCCTTATTCGGCGGGGACTTCCTCGCCGCCTTCGGCCTCACGCTCCTGCGCCTGCCGCGCCCACATCTCGGCATAGAGACCGTTCTTGCGCAAGAGCTGCGCGTGCGTGCCCTGCTCGGCGACGCGGCCGGCTTCAAGCACGATGATCCGGTCGGCATGGACAACGGTGGAGAGGCGGTGCGCGATGACGATCGTCGTGCGGCCATGCTCGATGGCTTCTAGGGTGGCCTGGATGTCCGCCTCGGTCCGGCTGTCGAGCGCGCTGGTCGCTTCGTCGAGGATCAGGATCGGCGGGTTCTTGACCAACGTCCGCGCGATCGCGACGCGCTGCTTCTCGCCGCCGGACAGCTTGAGGCCGCGCTCGCCGACACGCGTCTCGAATCCCTCCGGAAGCGACTGGATGAAGCCAGCAATCGCGGCGCCGCGCGCGGCACTCGCGATCTCCTCGGCGCCCGCGCCCTCGCGGCCATAGGCGATGTTGTAGCCGATCGTGTCGTTGAACAGCACCGTGTCCTGCGGGACGATGCCGATCGAACCGCGCAGCGACGATTGGGTGAGGTCGCGGATATCCTGCCCGTCGATCGTGATGCGCCCGCCGGTGACATCGTAGAAGCGGTACATCAGCCGCGCGAGCGTCGACTTGCCGGCGCCGGAGGGGCCGACCACCGCGACGGTGGCACCCGCCGGGATGTCCAAATCGATGCCCTTCAGAATCTCGCGGTCGGGATCATAGCCGAAATGCACGCCCTCGAAGCGGACATGACCGCGATCGACGGCGAGCGGCGTGGCGTCGGGCGCGTCCTTCACTTCGGCGGCACTGTCGAGTAGGTCGAACATCGCACCCATGTCGATCACGCCCTGGCGGATCGTGCGATAGACCCAGCCGAGCATGTCGAGCGGGCGGAAGAGCTGGCTGAGCAAAGTCGATACCAGCATCACGTCGCCCGGCGTGAAGCGCGCCTGCGACCAGCCATAAACGATCAGCGCCATGCCCGCGCCGAGCATCGTGTTGGTAATCACCGACTGGCCGATATTGAGCCAGGCGAGGCTGTTCTCGCTGGTGGTCGCCGCCTTGGCATAGGCCGTGACGGCGTTCTCGTAGCGGGTGGCCTCGCGCTCCTCGGCGTTGAAATACTTCACCGTCTCGAAGTTGAGCAGCGAATCCACCGCGTGCGCGACCGCACCGGTGTCGAGGTCGTTCATCTTCTCGCGCAGCTTCGAACGCCAGTCGGTCACCATGCGGGTGAAGCCGATATAGACCACGACCATCGCCACAGTGCCGGCGATCAGCCACCAGTTGAACTTCACGGCGAAGATGCCGATCACCAGCGCGAGCTCGAGGATCGTCGGGGCGATGTTGAACAAGAGGAAATAGAGCATCGTATCGATGCTCTTGGTGCCGCGCTCGACCGTCTTGGTGACCGCGCCGGTGCGCCGCTCGAGATGGAAGCGCAGGCTCAGCTGGTGGAGATGGCGGAATACATCGGCGGCGAGGCGGCGCGTCGCGTCCTGCCCCACTCGCTCGAACACGGCGTTGCGCAGATTGTCGAACAGGACGGTGCCGAGCCGGGCGGCGGCATAGCCGGCGACGAGCGCGATGACGAACCACACCGCATCGCGCGAGCCACCCGCCATCCCGTCGATCGCGCCCTGGAGCGCGAAGGGCGCGCCGAAGACCTGGACGAGCTTCGAACACAGCACGAGCAGCATCGCGACGACGATACGCGCGCGCAGGCCGGGCGCGTGGCGCGGCCAGAGATAGGGGAGGAAACGCCGCAGCGTTGCGAGCATCGGGCGCTCGCCGGCGGGTGCATCGGGTTTGGAAGCCATTGCCGCTAAATTTGGGGCGTCCGGCGCCGGGATGCAACGCTTGACCGCCCTGCCCGTTGTTAACCTTTGAAGGAGGCGGCGATGGATCAGGTCTTCTATCTGCTGGCGATCATGGGCTGCAGCGACGACAATCTCGACTGCAAGCAGGCGCGCGTCGAGCCGGTGCGCTATACCAGCTATGCCACCTGCCAGGAGGCGATGGCCGATGTGTTACAGCGCAACACCGACCTCGAATATCCGGTGATTGCCGGCGCCTGCCAGCGCCAGACCCCCGAAATGGCGCGCCAGGCTGCCTCGAAAACGGACGGCAAAGGCCGCTAGCGCCGGGCTCGCGTTTCAATTATGTTGCAGATGCGAAACTGTTCCGGGGGAAGCGGGATGAAGCAGCTGCTTGGGTTGGCGATCGGTCTGGTCGTGGGCGTCGCCGTCATATTTTGCGTCAATTGGCTGGGCTCCCGTTTAGCGCTTCCTGACGATTTCATCGCAGACACGCCCCAGGCAGCGACCGTGGGCGGCTGGGCATTGGGTGCGCTAGCCGGCGGAGTCGCAGCGGTGCGCGTTGGCGCGTGGCCGGTAAGCGGTTGGATCATCGCACTGATCGCGATCGGCTATGCACTGTCGACCAGCCTGATGAGCCCACACCCGTTGTGGATGCAGATCGCGGCGGTGGCGGCACCGTTCCTGGCGGGCGTGGTCGTCTCGGGGATCGCGCGCCCGGCCTAGCGCGGGCGCGTCCAGAGCTCGGGATCACGCGGGGCGGGCGGATAGAGGCCCTTGCGGCGCAGCGCCTGCCACCAGGAGCGGGCAATCCAGCGCAGCTTCTCCAGCCCCGAGGTCGCGACCCGGTGATCCCAGGCATGTTCGCCGCGCGCGCTGACCTTCTTCGCGATGTCGCCATAGATACCGGCGGCGGCGAGCACTGCCCAAGCCGAGCGGAAACCCAGCGCCGGGGTGCCGGCTCGCGCACTCTCGGCATAGTCGGCAGCGCCAGCCGTGAGCCGGCCCGCGAGCACGGCGAGGCGCTGGCGGAAGGGCGGCTTCACATGCTGGCCGGGCGGAATGTCCATCTCGGTCAGCCAGTCCTGGGGCAGATAGCAACGCCCCATCCGGTCGTCGGCCTCAATGTCGCGGGCGATATTGGCAAGCTGGAAGGCGATGCCGAGGTCGCAGGCCCGGTCGAGCGTCGCTTCATCGTCGGGCGAAACGCCCATGATCACTGCCATCAGGCAGCCAACCGCGCCGGCGACATGATAGCAATAGACGTAGAGGTCGCTCTCGTGACGCGGTCCCCATTCGGCAGCATCAAGCGCAAAACCCTCGAGCACGTCGCGGATATAGCGGTGCGGCAGGTTCGCTTCGGCCGCGACGATGCGTAGTGCGTCGAAGGCGGGATCGCCGACCCACTGGCCGGCCAGGGCCGCCTCGGTGAGCAGGCGCATCCGCTCGAGGCCGGCCTGGGCATCGGCCTCGCCTCCCTCATGCCCGTGATCCTGCCCATCGGCGAGATCGTCACAGGCGCGGCACCAGGCATAGAGCAGCCACGCACGCTCGCGGGTCTTGCGGTCGAACAATTTGCTGGCAGCCGCGAAGCTGCCTGAGCCGCGCGCAATCGCTTCCTGCGCGGTCGCGACGAGCGCGGCGCGCGAAGGAAGCAGCCCGCTCACAGATCGTCGCGCTTCATGCGGACGATCGTCTCGATCGGCTGGGCCGCCGCCATCTTGTCGAGCAGCCCCTCCAGCGTGGTATCGACGATCAGCATGTTCTGGTGCTGCGGGCGGACAAAGCCGACCTTGCCCATATGCTCCCAGAAATCGACGAGCTTGTCGTAATAGCCGGCGATGTTGAGCAGGCCGACCGGGTCACTGTGATAGCCGAGCTGGGCCCAGCTCAGCGCCTCCCACAATTCATCCATCGTGCCGGTGCCGCCGGGCAGGTTGATGAACCCGTCCGACAGTTCGGTGAAGCGCGCCTTGCGCTCGTGCATCGTGCCGACGACCTGGAGCTCGGTGCAGCCGCGATGCGCGACTTCGGCATTGACCAGCAGCTCGGGGATGATGCCGATCACTTCGCCGCCGGCTTCCAAAGCCGAATCCGCCACCGCGCCCATCAGCCCGAGCTTACCGCCGCCATAGACGACGCCGATGCCGCGCTCGGCCAGCGTGCGGCCGACATGGCGCGCGGCCTCGATATAGACGGGATCGGCCGGGGTGGCCGAACCGCAATAGACTGCGACGCGCTTCATCACTTCAATCCTTGACCTTCAATTTCACCACGCTGCCGTCCGGAAGATCGCGTGTCTGGCGCTCGATATCGCCCATCGCGCCGATCAGCTCGTTTACCGGAGGATGCCAGAAGTCATTGGAGGCATAGTCGCCGCGGAGCAAGGCGGGGATCGACAGCGAATAGCAGCGCCCCTCACCCGGCGGGCCTATCGCGGCGCGCGCACGCTCGACCAAGGCCTCCGCAAGCCAGACCTCGCGCACCTCGGGATCGTTCATATACGCGAACAGCCCCGCTTCATCCGAGGCGATGCGCTCCAGCGAACGCAATTCAGGATCGAGATACCAGAAGGCTCCCGCCTGGTCGCATACGATCAGATGCCCGAAAGGGCTGACCGCCAGAACCGCTTCCGGATCGATGCCCTGCCAGCCCCACCCGTCGCGGACAGCTTCGACCAGCGTAACGGTCACTTGCCGTCTCCAAGCATCAGCCCCGCGGTCGCCTTAGCGCTGCCGACCACACCCGGGATGCCCGCGCCCGGGTGCGTGCCGGCGCCGACGAAGAAGAGATTGTCGATCGCATCGTCGCGATTATGCGTGCGGAACCAGGCGCTCTGGGTGAGGATCGGCTCGAGGCTGAACGCCGAGCCGAGATGCGCGGCGAGGTCATCGCGGAAATCAGGCGGGGCGTAGCTGAACTTCGTGACGATCCGGTCCTTGAGATCGGGGATCAGCCGGCGCTGGACTTCGGCGAGGATCCGCTCCTCGAGGATCGGGCCGACCTCGCTCCAGTCGGCGGGGAACTTGCCGAGATGCGGCACCGGGCAAAGCGCATAGAAAGTCGAATGGCCCTCGGGCGCCATTGCGGGATCGCTCGCGCTGGGGTGATGGAGATAGAGCGAGAAATCCTCGCTCAGCACGCCATTGTCGAAGATGTCCTCGAGCAGCCCCTGATAGCGCGGGCCGAACAGGATCGAATGGTGCGGGATGTTCGGGAAGGTCCCGCGCAGGCCGAAATGGACGACGAACAGCGAGGGCGAGAAGCGCTTGCGCTGCAGGCTCTGCGCCGCGCGCTGGCTGGAGCGCGAGCCCTTCAACAGGTCGCGGTAGCTGTGCACCACATCGGCGTTGCAGGCGACGGCATCGACCTGCAGCTCATAGCCGCCCATCGTCCGCACGCCGGTGACGAGATCGCCGAGCGTATCGATGCGCGCCACCGGATCGCCGAGCCGGAGCGTGCCGCCCAGCCGCTCGAAATGGCGGACCATACCGGCGATCAGCTGGTTGGTGCCGCCCTCGGCCCACCAGACGCCTCCCTTGCGCTCCAACTGGTGGATCAGCGCGTAGATCGAACTCGCGGTCATCGGGTTTCCGCCGACCAGCAGCGTGTGGAACGAGAAGGCCTGGCGCAGCTTCTCGTTGCGGATGAAGCTGGCGACCTTTGAATAGACCGAGCGCCAGGCGCCATATTTCGCCAGTGCAGGCGCGGCGCGGACCATCGACATCACGTCCTGGAACGCGACATGGCCGAGCTTCACATAGCCTTCCTGATAGACGTTGGCGGCATATTCCAGGAAGCGGCCATAGCCGGCGACATCCTGCGGCTCGAGCCGGGCGATCTCGGCGGCGAGCGCGTGATCGTCATTGGAATAGTTGAAGCGCGTGCCGTCGGGCCAGGAGAGCTGGTAAAAGGGCGTGACGGGTTTGAGCATCACGTCGTCCGACATGCGGTGGCCGGAAAGCTGCCACAGCTCCTCCAGCGTATCGGGCGCAGTGATCACGGTGGGGCCGGCATCGAAGGTGAAGCCATCCTTCTCCCAATAATAAGCGCGGCCGCCCGGCTTGTCGCGCGCCTCGAGTACCACGGTATCGACGCCCGCCGATTGCAGCCGGATCGCGAGCGCAAGCCCGCCTATGCCGGCGCCGACCACTGCGGCGCGCTTCACTTGAACGACTCCCGGATCGCCGAGACGGCGCGGCCTATCGGCACTGGCGGCTTGCCCGAGACGAGGCGGAGCTGGTCGAACAAAGTGGAATGCCCGGCATAGAAACGCCCGATCAGCTGGGGATCGAGGTGATAGAAACGCTGGAGAATACGGTAACGCTCCTGGGGTTCGGCGGCCTTGAATAACATGGCGGCGAGCATGCGGTAGAAGCGGCGGCGGCGCCATGTCGATCGTGCGAAATCGTGGAGAAGGCGGTGGAGCGCCGCGCCGCTCAGGTCGCTCGCAGCGGCGACGAGCGTGGCGGTGCGCACTGCGTCGGGCAGCGCATAGCTGGTGAGTGGGTGAAAGAGCCCGGCGCGGCTGCCGGCCTTCGCGACCTTGTTGCCGCCGGCCTGCCAATAGGCTTCAAAGTCGCCGCCCATCACCACGGGCAGCGCGCCGCCTTCCTCGCGGACGATGCGATCGACGTGCCAGCCGCGCGATTTGGCATAGCCCTCGATCCGGTTTCCCAGAACGGCCGGATCGAGATCGGGGGTGTCGCTGTAATAAGTGTCTTCGACGAAGACGCGACAGGCATCGAAGGGCAGTGCGTAGACGAAACGATAGCCATCGAGCTGCTCGACCTTGGCGTCCATGATTATCGGACGCTCCAACCCATGCGCTTCGGCCAGTTGCAGCTCGCGGCCATAGAATTTCTGCCAGCCGCAATGGAGCGCGCTCATGTCCGCCGGGCCACGGCAATCGATCACGCCCTTGGCCTCGATCCGGTCGCCATCGGCGAGGACGACGGCGTTGGGGCTGGCGGCGAGAACCTTGCGCCGCGTCATCACTGCATCTTCAGGCATATCGGCGCGGACGACCTGGTCGAGGCGCCGGGACTCGATCGAATAATAGCCCTGGCGCAGCGTGCGCGTCAGTTCGGGAAAGGCGACGTCATAGCTACGCCAGCCATGGCAGATCAGTGGCGCGGTGAGCCAGCGATCGGCAGGTGCGACATCGCTGGCAAAGAAGGACCAGAGATGGTTGCCGCCGATCCGGCTGCCGCCCTCGATGATGCGGACATCGACATCGGGACGGCGCCTGCGCAGCGCCAGCGCGATCAGTCCGCCGGCAAGCCCGCCTCCGACAATCGCGACATCGCAGGAGAGGGTGGCGGGCATGGTCCTAGGCCTAACCCAGCGATTCGCGCGATTCCAACAAAAATGCCCCTTCCGTACGAGACGGAAGGGGCAGGTGTGGCGGGAGCGGCGATGATGCGGCCGCGCCCGGAGCTTGCGATAGGGTCAGGCGGCCTTGAGGAGGGGCCATTCGGCCGCCATTGCGCGCGCCACTGCCGGGCGGGCGCGCAGCCGCTCCCGGTATGCCGAGAGCACCGGCCAATCGGCGATCGGCACCTTGCTGAACTCGGACCAGTTGAGCACCGCGAGCAGATAGGCATCGGCCACGGTGAAGCGATCGTCGAGAAATTCGCGGCCCTCAAGATGCTTCGACAGCACCGCGAACGGCTTGGCGTGGCGGGCACGCGCGGCAGCCTGGTCGGCCTCGCCATAGACCTTGCCGAGGATCGGCATGTAGACCGCCTTGTGCAGCTCGGTGCTGATGAAATTCAGCCAGGCGAGCATCCGGTAATGCGCGTCGGAAAAACCGGTGAAGCTCAGCGAGCCCTCGGGCGCCAACTCGGCGATATAGGTGAGCACTGCCGGCCCTTCGGTGAGCACGAAGCCGTTCGCAGTCTCGATCGCGGGGACATAGCCCATTGGCGAGATCTCGGTGAAATCGCGCCCGTCGGGCAGGCGCAGATCCTTGGGCACCTGGACATATTCGGCGTCGAGCCCGGCCTCTTCCAGCGCGATTCGCGCCGCGAGCGAGCAGGCGAAGGGGGTGAAATAGAGCTTCATGGCGAGTCTCCCTTGTATTTTTGTACGATCTCGCACAAAATTGAGTCGGTCAAGGAATTTAATGCGAAACGATACAAAAATAGCGCCGCGAGGGCGTGGTCGGCCGCGCAAGTTCGACGAGGAAGCGGTGCTGCGCGCCGCGCTCCAGCGCTTCCGCACGCTCGGCTATTCGAACACTTCGCTCGATGACCTGGCCGAGGCGACCGGCGTGAACCGGCCGAGCCTTTATGCCGCGTTCGGCGACAAGAAGGCGCTGTACCTGGCCGGGCTCGCCCGCACCCATGCCAGCGTCGATGCGACATTCGCCGCGCTCTACGCCGTCGATTATCCGATGGAGAAGATGCTAAAGGCGCTGTTCCTCGGGTCGCTCGAAGGCTTCCTGACCGGCGAGGACGGCCCGTCGGGCTGCATCGCGGTCAACACCGCGGCGACCGAGGCGGTTAGCGATCCTGACATTCGCGCCGCGCTGGCAGCGTTCGTCGCGCTGCAGGACGGGTGGATCGAGAAGCTGATGACGCAGGCGGGCAGCAAGGATCCGCTGGGCGACGCGCAGATCGCCTCCTCCGTGATCCACTCGCTGAGTACCCGCGCCCGCGCCGGCACGCCGCGCGCCGATCTGATCGCGATCGGCAAGAAGGCGACCGCGCTGCTGCTCGGCTAGCCGACCGCGCGGAGGATCTCGAGCGCGCGCTCCACGTCCTCGTCATCGACCATCACGCGGACGGGGATGAGCAGATACGAGCCGTCGGCGATGCTGGTGCCCGCATCGAACACGAAGCTGGGGATGTCCTCATCCTCCAGCCGGCCTTGGACGATGAACGCTTCCTGCCGGTCGAACCGGCCGATCTCGACCAATGCCATCAGACGATCCTTGGCTTGCGCGGCACGCCGGGCGTGCATTCGAGATGGGCGCGGTCCCATTTGCCGAGGTCGGCGGCGGCATCATAGGTGGCATGGAGGAAGCCGAGCAGCATCGCCTTGGGGTCTTCCGCAGCGCGGACCGAGTCATAGTCGAGCAGCCATTCGCCGAGACCGGTGTCGAAATAGGCAGGTGCCGGGACACTGGCGTCGGCATATCCCGCGGGGGCCGGATAGCCATAAGCGTAGAAGGCCGCCTTGGGGAACGCATCGGTACCCGGCCAGAAGCCTGCGCTGGCTTCCTCATGGCTATAGGCCTCGCAGGTCACCGCATCGGGCAGCCCGGGGAAGCCGCCGGGATGCTTCGGCGCGACTCTGCCCGAGAAGCGGGTGACCGCAAGGTCGAAGCTGCCCCAGAAGAAATGGACCGGGCTCGCCTTGCCAAGGAAGCCGGTGCGGAATTGCTGGAACACCCGGTCGACCCAGAGCAGCGCCCGGTGGAAATCGCGCACCGCCTCGCCGTCCCAAGGGCGCTCGGCAGTGTCTTCGGCAAAGGGCAATGCGTCGGGGATTTCGCTCGGCGTGCCGTTGATCTCGACCGGGGTGCCGAGCGCAGTGAGCGCGGCCATCAGCGCGGCATGGAAATCTGCGATGCTGCCTGCGCCGAGCGGCAGGCTCGCCTCGCCGCCGGTATCGGTCGAGAGGCGAAGCTCGCCGGCGAGCAGGTCGAGATCGAGCTGAAGCGTCGCCTCCGTGCAAGGGACCGGGCCGGTGGTGAGGCCCCAGGCGGTGGGATAGAGCACCACATGCCAGCTATGGTTGAGCCACGGCGTCTGGGCGAGGCGGACCTTGCCGACGATCTGGGTGATCAAATGGAGATGCTGGGCGGTCTCGCGCCAGTGGGACCAGTCGAGCGGGGGAAGCGCCTGGATCATGACCTTGCCTCTAGCCGATCGGCCCGGCGAACAACAGCTTCCACGCCGCAACCATGAGCCAGTGCGTGGCGACGCAAGGCCAGATGCTGCCGGTCGCGCGGTAGAGGCGGACGAGCAGCGCGCCGAGCGCCGCGGCGATGGTCAGGAAGCGCCAATCGAGGAAGATTTCCGACCAGGGCGGACCGAAGGTTAGTGCCTGGAAGGGGTGCCAAGCGACGAAGATCGCGATCGCCAGCGCCCACTGCCATGCTGGAAACGGCTGATGGGGCGGCGGGACGAGCAACGCGCGGAAGACCAGTTCCTCGCCCAGGGCGGGCACGAACATCAAGCCGAAGAAGAAGCCGAGCCAGCGCACATCAAATGGCATCGGATCGAACCGGGCCAGCCCAGTGACGAAGGCGAGCACCGCAATAAGAGAAAGGCCCCAGAGCAGCTCGCGCGCGACTACCCTCCAGCCGCGCGAATCGGGCCAGGTGGTGAGCGCCGCGTGCAGGCGACGCCCCGCCCGGTTCACGCGGCCGTGCCGCCCACCGTCAGTCCATCCACCAGCAAGGTCGGCTGGCCGACGCCGGCCGGTACGCTCTGCCCGCCCTTGCCGCACATGCCGACGCCTTCGTCGAGCGCGAAGTCGTTGCCGGTGCCGGTAACCTTGTTGAGGACGGTCGGCCCGTCACCGATCAGCGTCGCGCCCTTGATCGGGGCGCCGAGCTTGCCGTTCTCGATCAGATAGGCCTCGGTGCACGAGAAGACGAACTTGCCCGAGACGATATCGACCTGCCCGCCGCCGAACGATTTGGCGAAGATGCCCTTCTTGACGCGGGCAAGCAGCTCGGCGGGGTCGTCCTTGCCGCCCTTCATGAAGGTGTTGGTCATGCGCGGCATCGGGGCGTGCTGGAATGATTCGCGGCGGCCATTGCCGGTGGGCTCGACGCCCATCAGCCGGGCATTCAACCGGTCCTGCATATAGCCCTTTAGGATGCCATCCTCGATCAGGATGGTCTCGCGGGTCGGTGTGCCCTCGTCGTCGATCGACAGTGAGCCGCGGCGATCCATCAGCGAGCCGTCATCGACCACGGTGACGCCGGGCGCGGCGACGCGCTCGCCGATGCGGCCCGAGAAAGCACTGGTGCCCTTGCGGTTGAAATCGCCTTCGAGGCCATGCCCGACCGCTTCGTGGAGCAGCACACCGGGCCAGCCGGGGCCGCACAGCACCGTCATGTCGCCGGCGGGGGCATCGACCGCGTCGAGATTGACCAGCGCCTGGGCCAGCGCCTCGTCGATCGCGCGATTCCAGGTCTCCGGCTCGAACAGATTGTCATAGAGCGTGCGGCCGCCAAGGCCGAAGCTGCCCGTCTCGCGCCGGCCATTCTGCTCGACGACGATGCTGACATTCAGGCGAACCAGCGGGCGGACATCGGTGGCGATGAAGCCGTCGGGACGAACGATCTCGACCACGCTCCATGAGCCGGTGAGCCCGACCGAGACCTGCGCGACGCGCGGATCGCGGGCGCGCGCGGCGGCGTCGATCGACTGGCAGAGGTTCACCTTGTCGGCGAAGGGCACCAGGTCGAGCGGGTCCTGGTGCGTATAGAGATGGCGGTTATTGCCCTGGGGTGGCGGCGCCTTGCCGGCCTTGCCCGGTTCGATCAGCGCCATCGTCTCGGCAGCGCGACGGATCGCGGCGGGACTGATCTCATTGGCATGCGCGAAGGCGGTGGTCTCACCCGACACAGCGCGCAGGCCGAAGCCCGACTGCGTGTCGAACGAGGCGGTCTTCAGCCGGCCATCGTCGAAGCCGAACGCCTCGGTCTTGCGATATTGGAGATAGAGTTCGCCATCCTCGGCGCTGGCCAGCGCTTCGGCGGTGAGCTTCGCGGCGGTCTCGGGATCGAGCGAGTCGCGATAGATATAGCTGCGCGGATCGGAGGGAATGCTCATCCCGACGATATAGGACGTTTAGATGCTCGCGCCAGCCGGATGATCCGGGAGCTGCGACTGGTCGGCGCCATCGGCCGGGCCGCCGATCAGGATGAAGCGGCGGTCGCAATAGCCGCAATCGACATAGCCATGCTCATCGATCTGCAGGAATACGCGCGGGTGGCCCAGTGCGGCGGGAAGGCCGGGGCCGGTGCCGTCACAGGCGACTCGGGCGGAAGCGGTGCGGATGGTCTCGGGCAGGTGCGCGGTCATGAGTCGCCCGATAGCAAGCGCGCAGCCCCCTCGCAACGCTCGGCATGGGTTGCGCATCACATGCGTGTGTTAGTATTGCATCACACTATGGCACATAGACTGGACATCGTCGCCCCGACTGGGAAACAGGCCGTGCAGCTGAGCATGGTGTTATGGGCTGCGGTTCTGTCCGTGATCGTCCCGGGCATGATCTTCTCCGGGCAGCTGGTCGGGTTCGGCGAATGGGTCACCCTGCTATGGGGCACGATCGCTGCGATGGTGCTGGTCGCCTTGCCCTATGCCGCGCTGCGCTGGGCCATTGGCAAAAGCATGTGGCTGACGCTTCCCGCCGGGCTGGCGGTGCTGACGGTAACGAGCGTGCTCCAGATGGCGGCCGATTACGCCGGGCAATTCACCACGCATGAATTCCTGGCGACGCGCCTGCCCGATCACTCCGCCCAATCATTGCTGCTGGTCAGCACCATCTATTTCCTGATCGACGCCTGCAACCTCTCGCTCTTCGTCATCGCGGGCACGATCCGCAGGATTCGCGAACGCGAGCGCGCACTGGCCGAGGCCGAGGTGGCCCGGCTGGAGGCCCGGCTCATCATGTTGCGGCTGCAGCTCAACCCGCATTTCCTGTGCAATTCGCTCAACGTCGTGTCGAGCCTGATCATGACCGGCCGCGCGGCGGAGGCGAACGCCATGACCGAGGGGCTGGCCAACTTCCTCCAGGCGTCGATGGACGTCGAAACCCAGCAATTGCCGCTCGCCGAGGAACTGGAGACGGTGGAGCGCTATCTCGAGATCGAAGGCGCTCGCTTCGGCGCGCGGCTGGAGATCGCCATGGACATGGCGGCGGAGCTCGCCGCGGTGCCGGTGCCGAGCTTCCTGCTTCAGCCGCTGGTCGAGAACGCGATCAAATATGGCGTCGAGGCGATGTCCGGCGCGAGCGAGATCGCGATTCGCGCGGACCGGGATGGCGAGATGCTGGTGCTGACGGTGGAAAATCGCAGCGAGGGCGAGAACGCAGCGCATCCCGGCCGGGAGGGCCATGGCATCGGATTGGCCAACACCCATGCGCGGCTGGAAATGCTCTATGGCGATGCCGCCTCGCTCGAGAGCGGGGCCATCGACCAAGGCTATCGCGCGACGATCCGGCTGCCGATCACAACGCCCGATCCGCTGCGCGACGCTGCTTGAGGCCTTTGCCGGCGCGCCGCGACGCGATATGCGCAAAGCCATGACTCAAGCGGCCATTGCGATCGACAATCTCTGCAAGACCTACCAGGGCGGCAAGCGCGCGCTCGACGGCGTGACGTTCGACGTGCCGCGCGGGCAGATCTTCGGGCTGCTCGGCCCCAATGGCGCCGGCAAGTCGACGCTGATCAACATCCTGGCGGGGCTGGTCAACAAGACCGACGGCAAGGTCGACATCTGGGGTTTCGACATCGACGCGCACCCGCGCAATGCCAAGGCGAGCATCGGCATCGTCAACCAGGAGATCATCTTCGATCCCTTCTTCACGCCGAAGGAGACGCTGGAGATCCAGGCCGGCCTCTACGGTGTCGCCAAGGGCAGGTTCGACGCGATGGAATTGCTGCGCGCAGTGCATCTGGAGGACAAGGCCGATGCCTATTCGCGCACGCTCTCGGGGGGCATGAAGCGCCGGCTGATGGTCGCCAAGGCGATGGTCCATTCGCCGCCAGTGCTGGTGCTCGACGAGCCGACCGCAGGCGTCGACGTCGAGTTGCGCCAGCAGCTCTGGGCCTATGTTCGCACCTTGAACGAGCGCGGCGTGACGGTGGTGCTGACCACCCACTATCTCGAGGAAGCCGAGCAGCTCTGCGACCGGATCGCGATCATCAACCACGGCAAGCTGATCGCCAACAAGCCGACCCGCGAGCTGGTGGGCATGGCGCAGGAGAAGGTGGTCGAAGTGACTGTCGATCGTGACATAGGCGCGCCGCCGGCCAATGCCTGTTTCCAAAAGGTCGAGATGAAGGGTGAGCGCACCCTCGTGATCACCTATCGCAAGGACCAGGCGAATGCCGGCGAGGTGCTCGGCGCGGTGCAGGGCGCGGGGCTCGGCATTGTCGATGTCTCGACCCGCGAGGCGGACCTTGAAGATGTGTTCCTTAACCTGACGCGGGCGGCGAACGCCTAGGGGTGCTCCATCAGCACGCCGGTGACGATCTGGCTCAGTTCGAGCGCATCGACATGATGGGTGGCGATGATCCAGTCGGCGGGCGGGGCGACAAAGGCCAGCCAGTCGCTGCGGGCATTGTCGAACAGCGTATCGAGGTGCCGGGCCAGCACGGCCAGGGTGAGGGTCAGCACCAGCTCCTCTCTTCGCAGGATGACCGTGGCCGGTTCGCCTTCGCCAAGATGCTCGCCAAGCCGGGCGAGAATCACCGCATTGCGCGCCACCGAATCGGGCGGCAGCTTTGCATGGGTATGCTCGCGCATCGCGTAGACGCGCGGATCGTGCGCCCATTCGTTGAAGCAACCGTGCAGCGCGCGATAGCCATGGCTGTCATATGCCTCTCCCGAGTCCTCGAGCGCGGACAGGATCGGGACCATGCGGACATATTCGGCGCGGCGACTGATCCGGTCGAGCCGGGCGGTTTCCTCCAGAAGCGCGGTTCGGCGGGCCTTGAGCTCGGCGCGACGGGCCTCGTTCATCAGCGGCGGTGCCTGGCGAAGAAAACCCACATCGCGTCATTGTCCGCCGTCCAGACATGGCCGGCGCCACGAGTGATCCGGCCGATCACTTCGGTGCCGGCACGGCAGTTCAAATAGCGGACTTCGTATAGCTTATCGTCCAAGTCGCGCTGCAGCGGGCCGGCGCGGCACAGGTCGAGATCGGCCCAGCGGGAGAGCGCCGTCGCCATCGTATATTGCCAATAGCCGGCGCCGCCGCCCTGGATCGGGTTGGTCTTGTCTGCATCGCCGGCAAAGGCGATCACCGGCATCGGGCGTGAGGGGTTGCAGGTCGCGGGATCGGGAACACGCGGATTGCTCGCCAGCGGATTGCCGGCGCGAAGACCCACAACCGGAGCGATCGCCGCGAAGCGATCGGCGGCGACGCAGCCGAGCCAGCTGCTCATCCGCCCGCCGCCCGACAGGCCGGTGGCATAGACGCGCGCGGGGTCGATGCAGCGATTGGCGGCGAGCCAGTCCACCAGCTTGCCGAGGAACGCGACATCATCTGCGTCGCCGGGGCCAGGAACCTTGCCGGTGACGCTAGGCACGCCGGGGATGTTCCAGACAAACCCCTTCTGCACCGGGATGCCGGCATCGGGCGCGGCGACGAT
The DNA here is from genome assembly GCF_013416555.1 of Sphingomonas sp. R-74633. Taxonomy (GTDB): domain Bacteria; phylum Pseudomonadota; class Alphaproteobacteria; order Sphingomonadales; family Sphingomonadaceae; genus Sphingomonas. The sequence goes on from NZ_JACCFG010000003.1 coordinate 482,420, forward strand.
GAAGCCGTGACGATTGGCCGCATCCGCAAGTTTCGAGGCTTCGAGCATCTGCCGGCCGGTGCCGCCGCTGCCATGGAGCAGCAGAACCAGCGGCGCTGGTTTCGAGCGTGCGAGGCCGCTTGGCAGATGCAACATCATAGTGCGGCCGCTATCGCCCACGGTCAGCTGCACCGTTTGCCCGACGGCGCCGAGCGCGCAGCCCTTGGCGGCGGCCGGAGCACCCCAAAGCACTGCCAAAACGGCAACGACTAAACCCAGGCTTTGGCGGCGCATGTCTCTCTCCCCGTTGCCAGCACCCCTGCCTAGCGCCTAGTCCGGGGACGAACCAGCGGAAGAGACATGGCGCAAGACCCCCATAGCAGCGACGTCCTCGTCATCGGATCAGGCGCGGCCGGGCTCACCGCCGCCCTCAACCTTGCCCAGCATTTCAAGGTGACCGTGCTCGCCAAGGGCGGGTTCGCCGAGGGCTCGACCGCCTGGGCGCAGGGCGGCATTGCCGCGGTGCTCGAGCCGGGCGACACGTTCGAGAGCCATATCGAGGACACGATGATCGCCGGCGCCGGGCTCAATGACCGCGCCACGGTGGAGATGGTCGTCGAGAATGCCCCGGCCGCGATCCGCCGGCTCGCCGAACTTGGCGTGCCGTTTAACACCGAGGGCGGCGCGCTGCACCTCACCCGCGAGGGCGGGCACAGCCATCGCCGTATCGTCCATGTCGACGACGCGACCGGGCTGGCGGTGCAGACCGCCCTGCTCAAGGCGGCGCAGGCCAATCCGAACATCACGCTCGTCCCCGATCAAGTAGTGATCGACCTCGCGACCAGCCGGCACGAGGAGCGCTATTCGGGCGCGGGCAATGTCTGGGGCGTCTATGCCTTCAACCGCCAGACCAACCGAGTGGAACTGTTCACTGCACACGCCACGGTGCTGGCGACGGGCGGTGCGGGGCGGACCTATCTCTTCTCGACCGCGCCGCGCGGCGCGACCGGCGACGGCATCGCCATGGCCTGGCGCGCGGGCTGCCGCATCTCGAACATGGAGATGATGCAGTTCCACCCGACCTGCCTCTACAATCTCGAGGTCAAGAACTTCCTGATCACCGAGGCGGTGCGCGGCGAAGGCGGGCGGCTGCTGCTCCCGCCCGATGCCGGCGAGGAAGCGGGCAAGCGCTTCATGCCCGAGTTCGATCCGCGCGCCGAGCTGGCGCCGCGCGACATCGTGGCGCGCGCGATCGATCATGAGATCAAGCGGCTCGGCCTCGACTATGTCCATCTCGACATCAGTCACATGGGCGCGGAGTTCGTGAAGCATCACTTCCCGACGATCCATGCCCGGCTGCTCGATCTCGATATCGACATGACCAAGGAGCCGATCCCGGTCGTCCCCGCCCAGCATTATACCTGTGGCGGCGTGGTGATCGATCGCGACGGGCGCACCGACCTGCCCAACCTATATGCCGCCGGCGAAGTCAGCCAGTCTGGGCTGCACGGCGCCAATCGCCTCGCCTCCAACTCGCTGCTCGAATGCTTCGTGTTCGGTGAGGCGGTGGCCAACCACATCACTGCGCATTGGAGCGAGCTGGCGCCGCCGCCGGCGATCCGCGCCTGGGACGAGAGTCGCGTCGCCGATTCCGACGAGGAAGTGGTGATCAAGCAGAACTGGACCGAGATCCGCCGCTTCATGTGGAATTATGTCGGTATCGTACGGACGACCAAGCGGCTCGAGCGCGCGGCGCACCGGATCAAGATGCTGCGTGACGAAGTGGCGGACTATTATGGCCATTTCCGCGTGACCCCGGACCTGATCGAGCTGCGCAACCTGCTGGAGAGCGCCGACCTCATCGTCCGCTCGGCGCTCCACCGCAAGGAGAGCCGCGGGCTCCACTATAATCTCGACTATCCCGAGACGCTGCCCGAGGCGATCGACACGGTGCTGGTGCCCTGACTGCAAAGCGGATCTTCTGGGGCCTAAGCGCGAAGCGCGTCTTCTGGTCGTCCATCCTGCTGGCGGCGGTGCTGCGCGCGGTCGCCGCATTGCCGTTCATGGTCAACTGGTTCGACGAGATCTGGCAATATCTCGAGCCCGCATGGCATCTGGTCGCGGGGTCCTGGGTGCAGACCTGGGACTATCGCGCAGGACTGCGCAGCTGGCTGATCCCCGAGCTGCTGAGCGTGCCGATGGGGATCGGCCATGCGCTTTCGCCCGATACCACGCTGCATCTGCTGCTCGTGCGGCTGACGCTGGCGGCGCTGTCGCTGGTGATCGTCGGCGCGGCGGTGTCACTGGGGCTGAGGCTGTCGCGGCTCCATGGGATCCTCGCCGGCTTTGTCGCAGCGACCTGGTTCGAGCTGGTCTATTTCGCCCCGCGCGCGCTGTCCGAGCCGATCGGGCTGGCACTGTTGATGGGCGCGATCTGGCTGCTGCTTGCCCAGAGCAAGCCCGGGCCGCGCCAGTTCGCCATTGCCGGACTGCTGATGGGGCTCTGCTTCGTCGCGCGCATCCAGTATGCGCCGGCGCTGCTCACCCTGGCGATCCTGACCGCACGCAAGGACTGGCGCGGCGCCTGGCTGCCGCTGGTGGCGGGCGGCTGCGGCGCGCTGGCGATCGATGCGCTCGCCAATCTCGCGATGGGCGCAGTGCCGTTCCGCTGGATGATCGAGGCGGCGCGGATCAACATCCTCGAGGGTCGTGCCCAAGCCTATGGCACGATGCCGTTCACCGGCTATTTCTCGCTGATCGCCTGGTATTGGTATCTCGCGATGGTGCCGATCCTGCTGCTCGCCTGGATCGGCGCGAAGCGCTACCCGGCGCTCCTGTGGATCGCGTTGGTCCATCTCGCGGTGCATTCGCTGATCGGGCACAAGGAATATCGCTTCGTGCTGGCGAGCACTGCACTGCTGGTGATCCTGGCGGCGATCGGCAGCGCCGACCTGCTCCGCCGAGTGCCGCGCCAAAGGCTGGTGCTGGCGACCCTGGCCGCACTGACGGTGTGGGGCGGCGCCTCCGCGGTGCTCGCGAACGGCAATTTCCGGCCCAACTGGTCGATGGAAGCCGATCTGGCCGAGGCGCTGGAAAAAGCCGGCCGGCCGGGCAAGACCTGCGGGCTGGCGCTATACCGCCCGCGTGACACGGTGGCGGGATCCTATGCACTCTATCGCCGTGCCACGCCGATCTATGTGCTGACCACGCCCGAAGAGGCCAGGCGCCGGGCGGGCGCCTTCGATGTGGTAGTCACCCCGCAGACGCATCTCGGCGAACTGCCGCGCGACTATGTGTTGGAGAGCTGTGCCGCACCGGGCATCACCGATGCGCCCGGATGCGTGCTCCGCCGCGCCGGCAGCTGCACGCCCGATCCCAACGCACCTACGCTGCAGACCTGGCTCGAAGCCGGCGGAAACTGATCGCCGAGCTGCTGCGTTTCACCGCAAAAGCGGTGTGCGTTCTCCCCGCGTTCACGCTTCACCGCTACAAGACATTCATTCGTCGCAACGCAGCCCGCGCGGACTTTCCCGGCGCGCGCATCCGCACCATTGTCGTTTTGGGCAAGGGGTCTGAGTTAAAGTGTTTAAGTTCGAGGACTTCTCGGCAATTCAACGGGCAGTAACGGTAGCGGGTCTTGGCCCGGCGCTGCTGGTCGGCTGCACCGTGCACGGGGACCCTTCGCTCGCTTCCTATCTGCCCGCCGGCGTGAGTCTGATGCTTCCCTGGGGCGACAGCGCCAAGGCCGCCACGCCCAGCTGGAAGCCGACTGCGCCCGCCCCCCAGGGGCTGGCAAATGCGATCGACGGCATCACCCGCAATTTCGACGGCCTGGTCGGCGTGGCGGTGACCAGCGTGCAGGACGGCTGGATCGTCACGTCGAACGATGCCGCCCGGCCCATGCCGCAGCAGAGTGTCTCCAAGCTTTGGGTGACGATGACCGTGCTCGACGCGGTCGATCAGGGCCGCATCCGGCTCGAGGACCCGATCACCATCACCAAGGCCGATTTCACGCTGTTCCACCAGCCGATCGCGGCGCTGGTGAAGGGCGATGTCGGCTACACCGCGACCGTGGGCGAGATCGTCCGCCGTGCGATGCAGATGAGTGACAATACCTGCAACGACAAGCTGCTCCGACTGGTCGGCGGGCCCGATGCCATCCGCAGCTTCCTGGCGCGCAAGGGCATTGGCGGCGTGCGCTTCGGCCCCGGCGAGAAGCTGCTCCAGGCCGGCACTGCGGGACTGGCGTGGCGGCCTGAATATTCGATGGGCAACGCCTTTGCTATCGCCCGCTCGCGCCTGTCCCCCGCCGTGCGCCTCTCCGCCTATGAAGCCTATGTGAAGGATCCGCCCGACGGCGCCGCCGCCGCCGGCATCTCGGTCGCGCTCGCCCGGCTGAAGCGCGGCGAACTGCTTTCGCCCAATTCTACCGCCTGGCTGATCTCCACGATGGACGGCGCCAAGACCGGCCGCGCCCGCGTGCACGGCGCCGTGCCCGCCGGCTGGGTCTATGGCCATAAGACCGGCACCGGCCAGGATTTGGGCGCGCGCACTGCCGGCTTCAACGATGTCGGCATCCTCACCGCGCCGGACGGCAAGGCCTATGCGCTGGCCGTGATGATCGGCGACACCCGCCGCCCGGTGCGCGAGCGCCAGTTGCTGATGCAGGCGGTGGCGCAGGCAATCGTCGCCAACCATGTCTCGGGGCCGCGGGTGCAGGACAGCGCCGATCCCGCGTGGAAGGCCTTCACCGCCGGCAAATAAGTTCGAGCGCAAGCGGCGGAAGGCGCGGGCGCCGTGCCCACGCTAGCGAGCATCCATGCTTGACCGTTTCGACTGGACCGCGATCGCCGCATCGCTTGACGCGCAGGGCTGGGCCGTGCTGCCCGGGCTGCTCTCCCCCACCCAATGCGCCGACACCGCAGCGCTCTATGACGCCGAGACCGGCTTTCGCAGCCGGGTGGTGATGGCGCGGCACGGCTTCGGGCGCGGCGAATATCGCTACTTCGCCTATCCGCTGCCCGAGACCGTCGCCGCGCTCCGGGCCGGGCTCTATCCGCCACTCGCCGCCATTGCCAATCTCTGGCACCACCGGATGGGGATCGCGCACCGCTTCCCGCCGGCGCATGGCGACTTCCTGAAGCGCTGCCACGAAGCCGGCCAGACTCGCCCTACGCCGCTGCTACTTCGCTACGGGCCGGGCGACTATAATTGCCTGCATCAGGATCTGTACGGCGAGCATGTCTTTCCGCTCCAGCTTGCCGTGCTGCTTTCCGAGCCCGCGCGCGACTTCACCGGTGGCGAGTTCGTGCTGACCGAGCAGCGCCCGCGCATGCAATCGCGCGCCGCGGTCGTTCCGCTCCGGCAGGGCGACGCCGTGGTGTTCGCCGTCCACCAGCGCCCGGTGCGCGGCAGCCGGGGCGACTACCGCGTCAATATGCGTCATGGCGTCAGCGAAATGCGGTCCGGGCAACGCCATGTGCTCGGGCTGATACTTCATGATTCGGTGTAATCTCGACTCGCGTCCGAAATGAATTCGCCGGATACTCCGCCGCGAAAACGGGAGGGGTTCAATGGATATCAAGCTCAACTTGATCAACCGATCGAACGACCACAATAATTCGGACATCGTGATCTTCAGCAAGAATGTCGCGACCGAATATGAGGAGCCCTCGATCGCCTGGACGGTGATCCAGAATTGCGGCCTCGGCTCGCACCATCCCTTTTCCTATCCGATGGCGAGCGAGGTCGCCTATGCCGATAGCTGGGGCAACTACACTGCCCCGATAACTGCCCTGCCCGGCCAGCGTTTCGAGGCAGTGAAGAATATGAGCGGCGACGTGATCCAGCTCTCGACCGAGCCCGCCGCCGCGCCCGACGAAATCGAGATGGCCAACGCACTGGAGCAGGGCGCGATCAACGCACTGGTTTACAAGGACGGACGCGTCTTCGCGCAGAAGACCGGGGTCGCGCCGGGGCAGAAGGCAGTGTTCGAATTCAAGCCGACGATCTGGATCGGTGTGGTCTCGCAAATCGTCGAAGGCCAGGTGATGAACTCGGCAATCCTCTCCGCCGTCAATACCGAACTCTCGCTGCTCGGCATCGCCAGCGCCGACATCGTGATGAGCGGCGGGGGTAACGGACCGGAGGCGACTCCCTTCGAGTTCACCCTCGAAAATATCGTAATGGCCTGAGGGGCTTTGTTCGGCGGACCGGCTCGGCTATCCCCGCCAGGCAATGCCACATCTCTATCTCGTCGACGGCTCCGGCTATATCTTCCGCGCCTATCATCGGCTGCCGCCGCTCACCAACAAGCATGGTGAGCCGGTGGGGGCGGTCTATGGCTATACGACCATGCTCTGGAAGCTGGTCGATGAGCTGAACAAGGCGGATGGGCCGACCCACATGGCGGTGGTACTCGACAAGAGCGAGCACACGTTCCGCAACGAGATGTACGACCAGTACAAGGCGCACCGCCCGCCGGCGCCCGAGGACCTGGTCCCGCAATTCCCGATGATTCGCGACGCGACGCGCGCCTTCTCGCTGCCCTGTATCGAGGAACTGGGCTGGGAAGCGGACGATCTGATCGCGAGCTATACCAAGGCCGCGCTCGTGCAGGGCTGGAGCGTGACGATCGTCAGCTCCGACAAGGATCTGATGCAGCTGATGACCGATCCGTCGGTCGACATGCTCGATACGATGAACAACCGGCGGCTGGGCCCCGCGGACACCGAGGAGAAGTTCGGCGTCCTCCCCGAGAAGCTGGGCGAGGTGCTGGCGCTGATGGGCGACAGCGTCGACAATGTGCCGGGCGTAAAGGGCATCGGTCCCAAGACCGCCGCCAAGCTGATCCAGGAATTCGGCACGGTCGAAGGCGTGCTGGAAGCGGCGCCGACGATGAAACCCTCGAAGATGCGCGACAATCTGATCGAGCATGCCGAGATGGCGCGCCTGTCGCACAAGCTGGTGCAGCTCGCGAGCGACGTGCCGCTGCCCGAGCCGCTGGAGGATTTCGAGCTGAAGGGCATCCCGGACGCGCCGCTGCGTGCATTCCTCGAGCATCACGGCTTCCGCACTTTGCTCAACCGGCTCTCCGCCGTAGCGGACGCTCCGGTCGAGACGCACGACACGCCCGGGTTGGAGGAAGATCCGCCCTGCAACCACGACGGCTATGAGACCGTCGTCGATGAAGCCGCACTCGACCAGTGGCTCGAAGCAGCACGCAATCAGGGCTGGGTCGCGATCGACACGGAGACCACGGGCGTAGATGCTACGCGGGCCGAGCTGGTCGGCGTCTCGATGGCGCTGGCGCCCAACAAGGCGTGCTACATCCCGCTTGGCCATGGCGGCACCGACATGTTCGCCGAAAGGCCGGTGCAGCTCGACCGCGCGGTGGCGCTGGGCAAGCTCAAGCCGCTGTTCGAGGACCCCGCCATCCTCAAGATCGGCCATAATCTGAAATACGACATGATCGTGCTCGGCGGCGCGTACAAGGATATGGGCGGCCTGGCGCTTGCCCCGTTCGACGACACGATCGTGATGAGCTTCGATCTCGATGCCGGCCTGCACGGCCACGGCATGGACGAGCTGGCGGCGACGCACCTTTCGCACTCGTGCATCGCGTACAAGGACGTGGTCGGCACCGGGAAGAGCCAGCTCGGCTTCAGCGAAGTCGATCTCAAGGCCGCCACTCGCTACGCCGCCGAGGACGCCGACGTGACGCTGCGGCTGTGGCGCCGCTTCAAGCCGCGGCTGACGTATGAAGGCTCGACGCGCGTCTACGAGATGGTCGACCGCCCGCTGGTCAGCGTTATCGCGGGCATGGAGCGCGAAGGCATCAAGGTGGATGCGCAGGTGCTCCACAAGCTCTCGACCGACTTCGCCCACCAGATTGCGGCGCTGGAGGAAGAGATCCACGGCATCGCCGGGTTCAAATTCACCATCGGCAGCCCCAAGCAGCTCGGCGACGTGCTGTTCGACAAGATGGGCATCAAGGGCGGGCGCAAGGGCAAGTCGGGCGTCTACTCCACCGACGTGAACGAGCTTGAGCGGATCGCGGCGGACAAGGATTCGCCGGGCCGCGAGATGGTGGTGAAGGTCCTCGACTGGCGCCAGCTGACCAAGCTCAAATCGACCTATACCGACGCGCTGCAGGCGCAGATCAACCCGGCGACGGGCCGCGTGCACACCAGCTACTCGCTCACCGGCGCACAGACCGGCCGCCTCTCCTCGACCGACCCCAATCTCCAGAACATCCCGATCCGCACCGAGACCGGCAGACAAATCCGGGACGCGTTCGTGGCCGAACCGGGCAATGTGATCCTGTCCGCCGACTATTCGCAGATCGAGCTGCGGCTGGCCGCGCACATCGCCGATGTGCCGGCGCTGCGCGACGCGTTCGAGCAGGGCGAGGACATCCACAACCGCACCGCGATGGAGCTGTTCGGCGAAGTCAACCGCGACACCCGCGGCCGCGCCAAGACGATCAACTTCGCGATCCTCTACGGTATCTCGCGCTGGGGCCTGGCCGGACGGCTCGATGTGACGCCCGACGAGGCGCAGGCGATGATCAACCGCTATTTCGAGCGCTTCCCTGGCATCAACCGCTACATCGCCGACACGCTCAACGAAGCCAAGGCCCGTGGCTACACCACCACGCTGTTCGGGCGGAAGACGCATTTCCCGCGCCTGAAGGCGAGCAACCCCAATGAGCGCGCCGGCAGCGAGCGCGCGGCGATCAACGCGCCGATCCAGGGCACCTGCGCCGACATCATCAAGCGCGCGATGGCGCGGATGGGCCCGGCGCTGCTTGAAGCGGGCCTCCCGAACGTCAAGATGCTCCTCCAGGTGCATGACGAACTGGTGTTTGAGCTGCCCGAGGGCGATGTCGAAGCCGCGAAACCGGTGATCGAGCGCGTAATGGCGACCGCCGCCGAGCCGGCGATCAAGCTCACCGTGCCGCTCGGCGTCGAGATCGGCGTGGGTCCGAGCTGGGGCGCCGCGCATTGACCGAGGCTCCGACCGCGGCGGCCGGGGGCGAGGACATCAATGCGCTCGCCAAGGGCGGGCGGACCAACATGCTAGGCTTCCTGCTACGCCTCGCCGCGCGGCTGCCATTCCTATTCATCGCCGGCCGTGCTTATGGCCCGGATATTGTCGGCCGCTACGCGATCGCAGTGCTGGTGATCGAGTTCGCCGCGCTCGTCGCGACGCTCGGCCTCAAGCGCGGGCTGGCCCAGGCGCTGTCGAAGACCGAGCGGCCCCATACCCATGTCGTGTGGGACGCGATGGCGGTGGCGTTCATCGCGGCGCTGATTGTCAGCGGTCTCCTCGTCGCCTTTCCCCAGGCGCTGTTCCCGAACAGCCCGGTGATGGGGCTGGAGCGCTTCCTCGCGCTCGTCGTGGTCGCCATCGCGCTTTCCGACGTGTCGCTCGCCGCGCTCGCCTATCGCCATAATATCGGCGCCTCCGTGACCGCCCGCGCGATCATCGAGCCCTGGACGATCAGCATCGCCGCTGCCGGCTTCGCGTTCATCGCCCCGCGCGACGGGCTCGTCCTCGCCTATGTCACGTCAATGACGGCGGCGGTGATCGCTTCGCTGGTGCCGTTCGTCCGCGAATATGGCCTGCCCTATGGCTGGCGTCCGCGCCTGGCCGACATCTGGACGCTCGCCCGCCGCAACGCCCCGCTCGCCGGCGCCGACACGATCGAATGGGCGACGCGCAACGTCGATCGCTTCATGCTGGCGCTGATCTACCCGCCGGCGGTGGTCGGCATCTATTACATGGCGCAGCAGGTTTCCTCCGTGCCGCAGAAGCTCAAGTCGAGCTTCGACCCGATCCTCGGACCCGTAGTGACCAAGGCGCTGGCCGATGAGGACCGCAAGGCAGTCGCCCGGCAGGTCTACCAGGTCGGCTTCTGGATCCTCGGCGCGCAGGCGGCGCTGGCAGTGATGTTCTCGATTCCCAGCGAAGGCGTGATGGGCCTGCTCGGCAAGGACTTCGTCGCGGGATGGCTGGCGCTGTGCGTGCTGCTGGTCGCCGAGGTGCTCGCCTCGCCCGGCGCAGTGTGCGAGACCGCGCTCGTCTATATCGCCCGCCATACCAATTTGGCGATTTCGATCAGCGTGCTGCTGCTCCAGATTTCGCTAACCTTCATCCTGCTGTTCATTGCGCGCTCCGAAGGCTGGCCACTGCCGGTGCTGGTCGCGGCGCCGGCGATTGCGCTCGCTACGGCGCTGACCATCGGATCGGCGGTCAAGGCACTGGTGCTGCGCCGGCTGCTCGGCGCGCCGGTGGTGAGCATCCGGCCGAGTTTCTTCGCGGCGATCGCGATTGCCTGCCTGGTCGGCGCCGCCTTCATGTCGCTGCCGCACAGCTATGAATGGGCCGAGCTCAGCCTCGGCATGCCGGCGATCCTGGTCACCTATTTGTTCGTGATCATCAAGTTCGGCTTCGGCCCCGAAGACCGGGCATTGTTCCGCAAGGCCCCTGCGGCCGCGCCGACGCTGCCGGAGAACGCCGAGGCCTAGATCCTCCCTCCGTTCCGGGAGGGAGACCGGCTCAATGCCGGAAGTGGCGCATGCCGGTGAAGACCATCGCCAGGCCGGCCGCATCGGCCGCCGCGATCACTTCCTCGTCGCGGATCGAGCCGCCCGGCTGGATCACCGCCGTTGCGCCGGCTTCCACCGCCGCGAGCAGCCCGTCGGCGAAGGGGAAGAAGGCGTCGGAGGCGACTGCCGAACCCAGCGTGCGCGGCTCGGCCCAGCCGGCCTTGTCGGCGGCGTCCTTGGCCTTCCAGGCGGCAATGCGGGCCGACTCGAGCCGGTTCATCTGGCCCGCGCCGACGCCGGCGGTCGAGCCGTCCTTGGCATAGACGATCGCGTTCGACTTGACGTGCTTGGCCACCGTCCAGGCGAAGAGGCAATCGGCCAGCTCGCGCTCGGTCGGCTGGCGCTTGGTCACCACCTTGAGCTCGGCCGGGCCGACAATGCCGTTGTCGCGGCTCTGGACCAGCCAACCGCCGGTGATCGACTTGGCCATCAGCCCGGTGCGCGCCGGATCGGGCAGCGCGTCGGTCAGCAGCAGGCGCAAATTCTTCTTGGCCGCGAACAGCGCGAGCGCTTCCTCGTCGGCGCCCGGCGCGACCACGACTTCGGTAAAGATCGACGTGATCTGCTCAGCGGTGGCGCGATCGAGCGGACGGTTGACCGCGATGATGCCGCCGAATGCCGAGACGGTGTCGCAGGCAAAGGCCGCGGCATAGGCCTCGGCCAGCGTCGCGCCGCTCGCCACGCCGCAAGGATTGGCGTGCTTGACGATCACCGCGGTCGGCGGGCCGTCGCGGAATTCGCTGACCAGCTCAAGCGCCGCATCGGCGTCGTTATAGTTGTTGTAGCTCAGCTCCTTGCCCTGGAGCTGGCGTGCCTGGCCGATGCCCTGCGCGGCCGGGCCGGTCGCGGCATAGAAGGCGGCCGACTGGTGCGGGTTCTCGCCATAGCGCAGCGCCTGGCCGCGCTTGAGGCTGAAGTTGAGCGTCTCGGGGAAGGCTTCGCCCTGATCGGCAAAGGCGAACCAGCTCGAGATCATCGAATCATAGGCGGCAGTGGCGGCATAGGCCTTGGCGGCGAACTTGCGGCGCTGCTCGAGCGTCGTCGTGGCGTCGTGGACCAGCGGATAATCGGCCGGATCGGTGAGGATCGCGACGCTCTCATGGTTCTTCGCGGCCGAACGGACCATCGAGGGGCCGCCGATATCGATATTCTCGATGATCGTCTCGCGGTCGGCGCCGCGCGCCACGGTCTGGGCGAAGGGGTAGAGGTTGACGACGACGAGGTCGATCGGGCCGATTGCATGCTCGGCCATCGAGGCTTCGTGCTCGGCATTGCCGCGCACCGCGAGCAGGCCGCCATGGACCTTGGGGTGCAGCGTCTTCACCCGACCGTCCATCATCTCGGGAAAACCGGTGAGATCGGAGATGTCACGGACCGTGAGCCCGGCATCGCGCAGCGCGGTGGCGGTGCCGCCGGTCGAGACGAGCTCCACACCCTGCGCGGCGAGCGCGGTTGCGAGTTCGACGATCCCGGTCTTGTCGGAGACGGAGAGTAGCGCACGGCTGATCTTGATCTGGTCCATGCGGCAAGCCCCTCTACGGATCGGGGGGCCGCTGGCAACCCTTAAACGCCCGCGGGCTTACTTCGCCCGGTGGAACAGCCAGCTGACATTCGCTCCGCCGGCAAGCGATTCGCCGGTGATGACGAGCTGGCGGGTCGCCACGGGCTTGCCGGTGCCGTCGATCCAGATCGAGTCCTCGAATGCCAGCGCCCCGCCCTTGCAGCGGAACTGCCAGAGATGGCCGCTCGGCAGGCGCAGGATCGCGGCCTGGCCGTCGGCGGTAGGCGAGATCTCGACCTGCGGCGCAAGATGGAAGCGGATCGCGAAGGGTGTGCTGGTCTTGCGCTTGCGCTTGTCGGCGGGGAGCAGCATGTCCTCGCCGCGCACGTCGCGCCCGTCCCCGCCCAGCGCGATCAGCCGGCGGTGGAGGAAGCCCAGCCGGCGGACATAGCCATCATGGCTGGCCTCGATCCGGCTGCCATTCTCGCTCTCGGTACGCGCCAGCTCGACTTCGACCACGCCGCGACCGAGCGAACCATCGGGATGGATCGCGGTCGAATTGCTGTCGGCCAGCACCAGGGTGGAATGCGCCGCGGTGGTGCGCAGCCCTTCGGTGAGCGCGGCGGGCAGCGATGCGCTGGCCATGTTCGACCCGCCGCAATTGACGACGATCCGGTGCGGGCCGTCGGAAAGCTCAAAGGCGAGCGTCGACGCACAGCCGCCGGCGGCGAGGCGGGCGAGCGGCGGAGGCGCCGCATCGACAATCAGCACCGTGCCGCCGGCGTTCAGGCGCTGATAGCCCCATTCGCGCGCCTGCTTGAGCGGACGGGTGCGGACCCCGGTGGCCTCCACCACCTGCTCGATCAGCGCACCGGATACGGGCGCACAGCCTTGCCAGCTGCCGAGCCCCTTGTCGCCGTGACAGACGCCGAGCAGCGCAGTGACCATGCGGTTCAGCGCCGAGGAGACGAAGGCGGGCGGCTCGAGCCGACGCGCGGCATAGGCGTTGGACAGAATGGCGAGCTGCTGGATGGCGTCGAGCTGGCCCCAAGGCGAGCGGCCGACGGTGCCGCCGTCCTCGAACATCGATTGCTCGAGCGCGCGGCGCATGCCCGTCTCGCCGAAGGAACGGCGCGGGTCGCCGCCCGGGATCATCAGGCCCGCCACCAGCACGCCGCACCAGGCGGCAATGCGCGGCACGCCAAGCGAAACGCGGTCCGCGGCACGATCGAGATGGCGCGCGCCCTTGGCCAGCGCGTGGAGGACCGAGGAACGATAGACCAGGTCGTTGGCCGAGAGGATCAGCGGCGCATGCGCCGTCCAGGCGAGAATGCGCCGGCCCACGAGATCGGCACGCCAGGCGGGATCGGAGACCTTGTCGCCATGCACGGCGAGCCAGCGCGCCATCAGCCCCTCGGCGATCGGTGCGGCGGTGACGCGGGTGGTGACGCTGGAGAGGTCGCGCAGCCAGCCGAAGCTGTGAAGATACTCGCCCATCGCCACCGACCAGTCGGGCCGGGCAAAATCGAGGCCGGCGATCGAGCGTTCCTCGCCGCGGAAGCTCACCATACCGTCAAGCAGCGCATTGCCGCGCTCGACATCGCCGAAGAACGGGTCTTCGCCGACGGCGATCAGCTTGAGCGGGTGCCGGCCCCTCAGCCGCATATTGTGGAGCGGCGTGCGCCAGGCGAGGCGCTGGAAACGTTCGGAGACGCGCTCGGCCAGGCTGAGGCCGCGCTCGCCGCCCGTCCGGATAAGCCGCTTGCCCTGCTCGACTCCGTCGGCTCCGGAGTCGGTCGGGCCATCATTCACCCGCCCCGCAATGCGGCGATGTTCGCCGCATATTGGGAAGGCCCGCCGGTGAAGGTCGCGGTACCGGCGACCAGCGCGTCGGCGCCGGCCTGGATCGCGAGTGGGGCGGTGACGCGGTCGATCCCGCCATCAACTTCAAGATCGATCGCACGGCCGCTCGCGTCGATCCGCTTGCGTAGCTCTGCGATCTTGCCGAGCTGGCTGTCGATGAACTTCTGGCCGCCAAAGCCCGGGTTGACGCTCATCACCAGGATCAGATCGAGCATGTCCATGACATAGTCGATGCTCTCGACCGGGGTGGCGGGGTTGAGCACCACGCCCGCGCGCTTGCCGAGGCCCTTGATCGTCTGGAGCGTGCGGTGGAGGTGCGGGCCCGATTCCGGGTGCACCGAGATGCAGTCCGCTCCGGCATCCGCGAACGCCTGGAGCATCGGATCGACCGGCGCGATCATCAAATGCACGTCGAACGGCTTTGCGGTGTGCGGGCGCAGTGCCTTGATCACCCCCGGTCCGATCGTGATGTTGGGTACGAAATGCCCGTCCATCACGTCGACATGGATCCAGTCGGCGCCGGCGGCGTCGATGGCGCGGATTTCCTCGCCCAGCTTGGCAAAATCGGCGGAGAGGATCGAAGGTGCAATGCGGACGGCCATGATGAATCCTTAGGCACCCCGCGATTCGCGCGCAACCGGCCTTCTAGGCCTTGCGGGTAAGCCTCGCGATGAAGAACCCGTCCAACCCGCCGGCATCGGCCAGCGTTCCCGCCAGCAGGCGCAAGCTGCCGTCTTCACGCGGCATGACGCCATGGGGGAGCTCCTCTGGCTTAACCGGCACGATCGCATAGTCGGAGCGCGCCTTGAGGAACGTCGCGAGTTGGGCCTCGCCTTCTTCCGGCTCGAGCGAGCAGGTGGAGAAGACGAGCGTGCCGCCGGGCTTCACCCATTCCGCCGCGCGGAACAGCAGCTTGCCCTGCAGCTCGGCCATCTCGCGGATCAGGCTGGGGCGCACGCGGTGGAGCACGTCGGGGTGGCGGCGGAAGATACCGGTGGCGCTGCACGGCGCGTCGAGCAGCACCGCATCGGCCGGGGCGGCCGGCTTCCATTTGAGCAGATCGGCCTCGACCACCTCGGCGTTGAGGCCGGTGCGCTCGAGATTCTCATGAAGTCGCGCCAGACGACTTTCGGAGACGTCCACCGCAGTCACTTGCCAGCCGGCCGCGGCGAGCTGGAGCGTCTTGCCCCCGGGCGCGGCGCACAGGTCGAGCGCGGTGCCGCTGCCCTTGCCGATCAGCCGGGCGGGGAGCGAGGCAGCGAGGTCCTGCACCCACCAGTCGCCCTCGGCATAGCCGTCGAGCATCACCACCTGGCCCTTTTCGTCGAGGCGGAGATGGCCGGGCATCAGGCTCTTGCCGGGCAGATCGGGCAGTTTGGCCGGGTCGCGCAGGGTAAGATCGAGCGGCGGCGGCACGGCAATGGCGCGCTCGGCATCTTCGATCATCTGGTCGCCCCAGGCGGCGTGCCAGCGCAGCGCCACCGCGTCGGGGAGCGTCGGCGGCTCGGGCAGCGTCACGCCCTGGCGGACCAGCGTGCCGAACACGCCGTGGACCAGCTTGCGCGGGCCGCCATCGACCAGCGGCAGCACGGTGGAGATCGCGGCATGGCCCGGCGTGCCGAGCGCGAGCGCCTGGACGAGCGCGATGCGGAGCGCGAAGCGTGCCTTGGCATCGTCGGGCAAAGTCTGCTTGGTCGCCGAATCGATCATCGCGTCGAGATCGGGCAGCCGGCGCAGCACTTCGGCGGCGATGGCATGGGCGAGGCCGCGGTCATTCGGCGCCAGCCCCTGCGCAGCCGAGTCGAGCGCCTGCTCGAGTGCCAGCCCACGCCGCAGCACCGCGTCGAGCAGCTTCAGCGCTGCACGGCGGGTGGGAACGCCGGGCCCGTCGGGGGCGCTCTGGCGGGTATTGGGGCGACGCGGTGGCTGCACTTGACCTCTTGGATTGGAAGGACGATCTGCCGCCTATGGCCCAGCGCCCCGCAAATGTGAAACCGCCCGCGTATCTTACGCCGAGCACGCCTGTGCCCAAGCCCGCGCCGGCGACCGAAAAGCCCGATGCGCTCGACCCGACTCGCTATGGCGATTGGGAGCGCAAGGGCGTGGCAGTCGACTTCTAGGCGCGCACCGCTGCGAGCAGTTTCAGCACGGTATTCCAGTTGCGCCCGGTATTGGCGTGCGACAGCTTCGCCTTTTGCATCGCCGGAATCAGGTTCGAGCGGCCCTGGCCGTCGGGGAAATCGGTGAACAGCTCGCGGCCGAGGATCACCATCCGCTCGGGGCCGTCATAGCTTTCGAGCAGCTTGTCGATCGCCGCCTGATCGGGCGATTCGCGGTGGAAGCTGACGACGAGGAAGCTCGGACGCTCCTCCGCTTCCTTGGGGAAGGGATTGGCCTCGACCAGCTTTTCGAGATCGGCGCGGTTCCGCACATAGACGTCGGACTTGAGGCCGGTCGCCTTTTCGAGCGCGGCGTGGAGGTCGCGCTCCAGCGCTTCGGGCTCCGCATCGCCGGCCTCGAACACGACATTGCCGGAGGCGAGGATCGTCTTGACCGCGGTGAAGCCCATCGACTCGACCACGGCCTTGAGTTCGGCCGACTTGAGCTGGCGCTTGCCGAGGTTGATCCCCCGGAGCATCGCCGCCCACTTCACAGTGCCTCTTCCTTGAGCGGGCGGGTCAGCAGCGCTTCGATGACCTTTGCCACCGGCGCGCCTTCGAGCAGGGCGTTGACCGCCTCGGTCACCGGCATGTCGACTCTGGCATCCTTGGCGGCTTCGCGCAGGACTGGGGCGGTATGCGCGCCCTCGGCGACGGTCTTGCGGTCGGCCATCAGCTCGGCGGCGCTCCTGCCCTGGCCGAGGCCCAGGCCGAGCGAGAAGTTGCGCGAGTTGGTGGAGGAGCAGGTGAGGACGAGGTCGCCTAGGCCCGACAGGCCCGTCAGCGTCTCGGCCTGGGCGCCGCGGGCGAGGCCGAAACGAGTCATCTCGGCGAAACCCCTCGCGATAAGCGCGGCGCGGGCGTTGAGGCCCAGCCCTGCCCCCTCGACCACGCCACAGGCGATGGCGAGGACGTTCTTGACCGCGCCGCCGATCTCCGCGCCGACGACATCGGCCGAGCCATAGGTGCGGAAGGCGGGACCGGCGAGCCGTTCGGAAAGGGCATTGCGCAGGGCCTCGTCCTCGCAGGCGAGGGTGACGGCGGTGGGTTTGCCGGCGGCGACCTCATGGGCGAAGGTCGGGCCGGAGAGGACCGCGAGGGGGGCCTGGGGAGCGACCTGGTGGGCGACTTCGCCCACGAGGAGCTTGGTGCCGGCCTCGATGCCCTTGGCGCAGAGGACCAAGGGGGTGTCGCCCGGCGCAAGCTCGGTCAGGACCGATCGGACATGCTGGGCGGGGGCGACGACAAGCAACGCTTCCGTATCCCGAAGTTGGCTAAGTTCACGGGTAGCGCGGATCGAGGGGCTCAGAGGGACCCCAGAGAGAAACAGCTCATTCCGGTTGCGGATGTTGACACTCTCGACAACTTCGGGCTCGCGCGCCCAGAGCAGGACGTCCTGCCCGCCGCGCGCCGCGACCTGGGCCAGGGCCGTTCCCCACGCGCCGCCGCCGATGACACCTATCCTCATGCCTTCACTCCTGCCCCGCGCACCTTCTCCGCATTCGGATCGAGCGGCCAGCGCGGCCGCGCCGCCACGTCGAGCGGATCGCTGTAACCCGCCAGGAAGCGCTCCGCTCCCGCCCAGGCGATCATCGCGCCATTATCGGTGCAGAGCCAGAGCGGCGGCGCGACGAAGCGCATGCCAACTTCCGCGGCAAGTTGTTCCAGTGCGCCGCGCACCGCCTTGTTCGCCGCAACGCCGCCGGCGACGACGAGAGCCGTCGCATCGACCTTCTCGATCGCGCGGCGGGTGCGGTCGATCAGGCAATCGACCACTGCCTGCTGGAAGGAGGCGGCAATATCCTCGGCGCTGTAGAGCCCCACCTTGCGCGCGACATCGCTCTTGAGCCCGGCAAAGGAGAAATGCGGCTCGGCCGAGCCCAGCAGCGGGCGCGGCAGCGGCACCGCCTTGGGATTGCCGCGCGCCGCCGCTTCCTCGACCGCAGGGCCACCGGGAAAGCCCAGGCCGAGCATCTTGGCGGTCTTGTCAAACGCCTCGCCCGCGGCATCGTCGATCGTGGTGGCGAGGCGCTGGTAGCGCCCTACCCCCTCGACGAGCAGCAGCTGGCAATGGCCGCCCGAGACAAGCAGCAGCAGATAGGGAAATTGAAGGTCACGGTCGGTGAGCCGCGGCGAGAGCGCATGACCTTCGAGATGGTTGACCGCGATCAGCGGCTTGCCCCCGGCGAGCGCCAGCGCCTTGCCGGCGACCAGCCCCACCATGACGCCACCGATCAGTCCGGGACCGGCCGTTGCAGCGACAGCGTCAACATCGGCGAGCGAAACGTTCGCTTCTTCGAAGGCGGCCTGGATCAGCGGGCCGATCGCCTCGACATGCGCGCGCGCCGCGATCTCTGGCACGACCCCGCCATAGGGACGGTGCGCCGCCTCCTGGCGCGCCAGTTTATGCGCCAGAACCTGGCCATCGCTGGTGACCAGGGCGGCAGCCGTTTCGTCGCAACTCGATTCGAGGCCGAGGATCAGGGCCATTTACACTTCCGTACGTTCGTTGTTTGCGCATCTAGTGTGCCGGAGCGCGATTGTCGAAGTCCGCGCCCTTTCGACAAGCACCGCGCGAGCCTTTAAGGGCGGGGCCATGACCGTTTTCAAACTTGGGACGCGGGGTTCACCGCTGGCGCTGGTGCAAGCGAATCTGGTGCGCGACGCGCTGGCCGCGGCGAATAACCTGCCCGCCAGCGACTTCGAGATCGTCGTGATCAGGACCACGGGCGACAAGGTGCAGGACCGCGCGCTCGCAGAAATCGGCGGCAAGGCGCTGTGGACCAAGGAGCTCGACCGCGCGCTGCTCGGCGGCGAGATCGACTGCGCGGTGCATTCGATGAAGGATGTCGAGACCTTCCGCCCGGAAATGATCGCGATCGCCGCGATCCTGCCGCGCGCCGATGTGCGCGACCGGCTGGTCGGTGCGGCATCCATAGACGCGATCCCGCAGGGGGGCGTGCTCGGCACCAGCTCGCCGCGCCGCGCCGCGCAGGTGAAGCGACTGCGGCCCGATCTTTCGACTGTGCTGTTCCGCGGCAATGTCGACACGCGGCTGGCCAAGCTTGCCGCGGGCGAGGCCGACGCGACCTTGCTCGCCGCGGCCGGGCTGGAGCGACTGGGACGTCATGACGTCGGCGTCGAGATCCCCACCAATGTGCTTCTTCCCGCCCCCGCACAGGGCGCAGTGGGCATCGAGATCCGCGCCGACGATGCGCGTGCCCGCGAGCTGGTCGGCGGGATCGACCATGCCGAGACGCATCGCTGCGTCCTTGCCGAGCGCGCCTTGCTCGCCGCGCTCAAGGCCGATTGCCATTCGCCGGTCGCCGCGCTGGCGCGCATCGAGGGGGCGATCCTGACGATCGAGGCGGAGCTGCTGAGCGAGGACGGCGCCGAGCATGTCCATGGCATGATCGAAGGCGCCCCGCTTGACCCCGCGCTGCCGGCTGCGCTTGCCCGGGACCTGCTGGCGCGGGCGCCGCAAGCGGTGCGCCGATTGTTCGAGGGGTGAGCCGCCCGATCGCCGTGCTGCGGCCCGAGCCGGGCAACCGCGTGACGGCGTCCGCAATCGAAGCGGCGGGGCGCGAGGCGATCCGCCTGCCCTTGTTCACCGCCAGACCTGTCGCGTGGACGGTGCTCGACCCCGCCGCTTTCGACGCGCTGCTGCTTACCAGCGCCAATGCGCTGCGCCACGGCGGGCCGCAGCTCGACGCGCTGCTCCATTTGCCCGTCTATGCCGTCGGCCATGTCACCGCCGAGGCGGCGCGGCGCATCGGCTTCCAGGTGGCGCATATCGGCACCGGGGGCGCGGCCGAGCTGGTGACGGCTGCCGAGGCGGCGGGCGTGCGCCGGGCGCTGCTGCTCGGCGGGCGCGAACGGATGCTGGGCGCCGGCGGCGTGGTGGCGCAGGCGATCACCGTCTATGCGAGCGAGGCGCTGGAGATCGATCCCGCGCAGGCAGTGCGGCTGCGCGGTGCGGTGGTGCTGGTCCAGTCCGCGCGGGCGGCGAAACGGCTGGCCGAACTGGTGGCGCCCGACCACCGTGCGATCACCAGCGTCGCGGCAATCAGCGCGCGCGCGGCTGAGGCGGCAGGCCCCGGCTGGCGGCGGATCGAAGTCGCTGCGGACACAAGGCCCGACACGCTGATCGAGCTTGCACTGCAGCTCGCCGATTGACCGCACGCATTGACCAGACGCTTTGGCGCGGCGAATAAGGGCGCATGAGCGACGAGACCCTCGTGCCGCCGCCGCGCGTGCCCTGGTGGCGCAGTGCCAGCCTGATTGGAACGATCGCCTTTGTCGGCGGAGTCGGCGTGACCTTTGGCGCCTTCGGCCTGGCGGGCGGGCTTTCGTCCCGCGATCCGGCGCCGGTGCCGATGCCCAGCCCGAGCGCGAGCGCGCAGGTAACGATCCCGCAACTGCCGCCCGGCACCGACCTGGCGACGCTGGCCGCACGCGAGACCACGCTGGCGGGCAAGCTCGACCAGATCGAGCTGCGCATGAAGGATGCGGACGCCAGTTCGCGGAGTGCCGCGAGCTATGCGACCCGCGCCGAGCGGATGATGGTGGCCTTTGCCACCCGCCGCGCGATCGAACGCGGCCAGCCGCTGGGGGCGCTCGACGGCCAGCTGCGGGCACGCTTCGGCGAGCGCAACAATGAGGCAGTGGCAGCGATCCTGCGCGCCGCAGCGCAGCCGGTGACGCTCGAGGATCTGCGCCTGGCGCTCGACACACTGGGGCCGCGCCTGGCCAATGATCCGGGCGACAGCCTGTGGAACCGGGTGCGCCGGATGCTCGGCAATCTGGTGGTACTGCGTCAGGCCGACACGCCGAGCCCGTTGCCCGCCGAGCGGCTGCGCCGCGCGCGGCGCGCGCTCGACCGCGGCGACGTCGAGGCGGCGCTGGCCGAAGTGGCGCATATGCCCGGCGTATCGCTGGCCGAGAGCTGGACCGGCGCCGCACGCCGCTATGTCGCGGCCCGCACCGCGCTCACCGAGATCGAACGCGCGGCGATGGACCTGCCGCCACCGGCTCCTGCCCCCCAGGCAGGATAGCCGCACCGCATACCCCATGAAGGCATCCCGACACGTATCGGGATGCGGAGCCGTTAGGACGGCTGAGTAGCGAAAGAAGGACGAGGAAAATGGCAGAGATGGGCCGGTTCGACTGGGCGGATCCCTTCGGGCTCGATGCGCAGCTCACCGATGAGGAGCGGATGGTACGCGATGCCGCGCGCGACTATGCGCAGGGCGAGCTGCTGCCGCGCGTGACCCGCGCCTATCTCGACGAGCATTTCGACCGCGAGATCATGTCCGAGATGGGCGCGCTAGGGCTGCTCGGCGCGACGATCCCCGAGGAATATGGCGGCGCGGGCCTGGGCTATGTCTCCTATGGCCTGGTGGCGCGCGAAGTGGAGCGGGTCGATTCGGGCTATCGCTCGGCGATGTCGGTGCAGAGCTCGCTCGTGATGCACCCGATCAATGCCTATGGCACCGAAGAACAGAAGCGGAAGTACCTACCCAAGCTGGCGACCGGCGAATGGATCGGCTGTTTTGGGCTGACCGAGCCCGATGCGGGCTCGGATCCGGGCGGCATGCGCACCCGCGCGGCGAAGATCGACGGCGGCTACCGGCTGACCGGGTCGAAGATGTGGATCACCAATTCGCCGATCGCCGACGTGTTCGTCGTCTGGGCGAAGAGCGAGGCGCATGGCGGCGGGATCAAGGGCTTCGTGCTCGAAAAGGGCATGAAGGGCCTGTCGGCGCCGAAGATCGAGGGCAAGCTCTCGCTGCGTGCCTCAATCACCGGCGAGATCGTGATGGACGGCGTGGAAGTGGGCGAAGACGCACTGCTCCCCGAGGTCCAGGGGCTCAAGGGGCCGTTCGGCTGCCTCAACCGCGCGCGCTACGGCATCGCCTGGGGCTCGATGGGCGCGGCCGAAGCGTGCATGCATGCCGCGCGGCAATACACGCTCGACCGGGCGCAGTTCGGCAAGCCGCTCGCCGCCACCCAGCTGGTGCAGTTGAAGCTCGCCAATATGGAGACCGAGATCGCACTCGGGCTGCAGGCGGCTTTGCGCTGCGGGCGGATGTTCGACGAAGGTACGCTGGCGCCGGAAGCGATCTCGATCATCAAGCGCAACAATTGCGGCAAGGCGCTCGATATCGCGCGCATTGCCAGGGATATGCATGGCGGCAACGGCATCTCCGCCGAATTCCATGTGCTGCGCCACGCGATCAACCTCGAGACGGTCAACACCTATGAAGGCACGCACGACGTGCACGGGCTGATCCTCGGCCGCGCAATCACCGGCATCGCGGCGTTCTGATGACGCCCGAGCGGCAACCGATCCTCGAAGGCGAGCGGGTGCTGCTGCGCCCGAGCACGCCCGGGGACTGGGACGCGCTGTTCGCGGTGGCGAGCGACCCTTTGGTCTGGGAAGTCCATCCGGCGCATGACCGCTGGCAGGAGCCGGTGTTCCGCGCCTATTTCGACGCGGGGCTGGCCAGTGGTGGCGCACTGACCATCGTCGACAAGGCGACGGGCCAGGTGATCGGCTCTTCGCGCTTCGACAATTGGGAAGCCGAGGCCGACGAGATCGAGATCGGCTGGACCTATCTGGCGCGCGCCTATTGGGGCGGCAGCTACAACCGCGAGATCAAGCGGCTGATGCTCAACCATATCCTCCGCTTCGTACGCACCGCGGTGTTCACCGTCGGGGTCGACAATATCCGTTCGCGGAAAGCGATGGAGAAGATCGGCGGGACGGTGCGGCCAGGGACGGTCGACCGGCTGATGGCGGGTGAGATGAAGCCGCATGTGATCTACGAGATCCACCGGGCATGAAGCCGCTCGAGGGGATCAGGGTCGTCGAACTGGCGCGGATCCTCGCCGGGCCGTGGTGCGGGCAGCTGCTCGCCGATCTTGGCGCCGAGGTGATCAAGATCGAGCGGCCGGGCGAAGGCGACGATACCCGGCATTGGGGGCCGCCCTTCCTGCATGACGCGCAGGGCGAGAATCGCGACGCGGCCTATTTCCACGCCTGCAACCGGGGCAAGACCTCGCAGGCGATAGATATCGCTACGCCCGAGGGGCAAGCAGCGGTGCGCGCGCTGGTGGCGGACGCGGACGTCGTCATCGAGAATTACAAGGTCGGCGGGCTGGTCAAATATGGGCTCGACGCGGCTTCGCTGCGGGCGCTCAACCCCCGGCTGGTGGTCTGCTCGATCACCGGCTTCGGCCAGACCGGCCCCTATGCGCCGCGCGCCGGCTACGACTTCATCATCCAGGGGATGGGCGGCTTCATGTCGCTGACCGGCGAGCCCGACGGCGCGCCGCAAAAGGCGGGCATCGCCTATGCCGACATCTTCACCGGGGTCTATTCGGCGGTGGCGATCCTTGCCGCGCTGCGACGTCGTGACGTCTCGGGCGAGGGTGCGCATATAGACATGGCGCTGCTCGACACGCAGGTCGGCGTGCTCGCCAACCAGGCGCTCAACTGGATGGCCTCGGGCAAGGTGCCGCACCGGATGGGCAATGGCCACGCCAATCTGGTGCCCTATCAGGCGTTCCACGCGAGGGATGGCGAGCTGATCATCGCGGTCGGCAATGACTCGCAGTTCAGGAAGCTCTGCGGGGTGCTCGGGCTCGATTACGGCACCGACCCGCGCTTCGCGACCAACCCGCAGCGGGTGATGCACCGCGAGACGCTGCTGCCGCTGCTCGAGGCGGCGATCCGGCAATGGGCCAAGGCCGATCTCTACGAGGCGCTCGAGGCCGAGGGCGTGCCGGCCGGGGCGATCAACACGGTCGACGAAGTGTTCGCCGACCCGCAGGTGATCGCGCGCGGCATGCGGATCGAGCGCGACGGCGTGCCGGGCATCGCCTCGCCGATCACGATCGACGGCGAGCGCATGGTCGCCGACACGCCGAGCCCCCGGCGCCCCTAAAAGCCGCGCATAGAAAAAGGGCGGCTCCTTGCGGAACCGCCCCTTCTCCTCTCCTCAGAAGATCAGAAGTTGACCTTGGCACCGACCGTGAAGCGGCGGCCATAGATGCCTTCGCCGGCCTGGACCGGGTTGTAGAGATACGCGCCATAGGTGACCGGATCGACGTCGGGCAGACGGTCGAACAGGTTGAGCACGTTCGCATAGATCGTGAACTTGTCGGCGATCTTGGCGGTCGCGTTGAGGTCGAAGGTGAAGTAGCTCTTCACGCGGCAACCCGTGTACGCGGGCGACGGCGCGAGGCCGCAATCCTCATACGCATTGCCCTGGTCCATGGCCGAGAGGTCATAGCCCGAGGTGTAGTTCGCCGTACCGGTCAGCGTGTAGTTGCCGATCGCGAAGCTGTTCATCCAGCTCCCCTTCCAGCGATACGTGCCCGAGCCGGCGGTCAGGTTGTAGTTGCCGATCGTGTCGACATAGGTCTCGCGCGTGCCGTCGGCCAGCGTGGTGCTGAGCTCGAGCAGGAGCGTGGCGTCGAGGTTCGACGTCCAGGTCACGTCGCCGAAGCGGAAGCGTGCATTGGCGCCGAAGTCGATGCCTTCCGACTTCATCGTGTTCGCGTTGACATAGTGCGACTGCACATAGGCGACGCGCGGCAGCGCACCCGGATGGGCCGGATCAACCGCGTCGGCGATGATCGTGTAGCCCGTCGGGATCGCTTCGCCGGCATAATAGGCCTGGAGGGCCGCTGCCGAGGAGAGCGAGGTGATCGCGTCGGTCTTCTTGATGTTGAAGTAATCGACCGAGAGCGAGACGTTGCGCATCGGCTGGAAGACGGCGCCCAGCGTGATGCTGCGCGACTTCTCCGGCTTCAGATCCGGCGACGCGAGCGTGGTGGCACCATAGCTCGCGGTACGCAGATACTGCGGGCAGGCGGTGCTGAACGTCGCGACCGTGCAACCGTACTGCGAGAGGTACGCATCGTTGAACAGGCCGGCCGAGTTGGTGACATAGCCCGTCGTCGGCAGCGCGTTCGCCTCACCGAAGGACGGGATACGGAAACCACGCGACCAGTTGCCGCGCAGCGTCAGCATGTCGAACGGCGTGAACTTCGCGCCGACCTTCGGCGAGAAGGTGCTCTGACCGGTCGAATAGTGATCGTAGCGGCCCGATGCATTGAGCTCGAGCTGCTTGAACACCGGGATGCTGACTTCGCCGAACGCCGAAGCGACGGTGCGGTGGCCTTCGGTGCCGAACGCGTTGATCGTGAAGTAGCGCTCGGTCGGGCCGTTGACGTCGCTGTTTGCCGACGGCGAATCGACCGCCTCGTAGAACAGCGAGCCGCCGAGTGCGACCTGCACCGGGCCGCCGGGCAGCTGGAACAGCGACTTATTCACGCTCGCCTGGATCTGGTAGAGATCCGAGGACGCATCGACGTTGAGCGTCGGGGCCAGATAGTTGAGCACCGACTGGCTGTTCGCCGAGGGGTTCACGAAGTTGTACGAACCGTCGGCGATCACATCGAGCAGGTGCTGGATGTAGATATAGCCTTCCGAGGTACGACGCAGGTCGGTGTGCATCGCCGTCGCGTCGACCTTGTAGTTCCAGTCGTCGCCGAAGCTGCCCTTGATGCCTGCCGCTGCACGGTACACGCGGCTGCGCGTCTCGTCGAAGCGAGTAAGGTTGGGCATCGCGCCGATCACGGTCGCCGTGTCACCGGTCGCCGCGAACGGGTTGTTCGGGTTGAGCGTGCCGTTGGCCGCGGTGCAGTTCACGCGCGCGGCGCAAACATAAACCGGAAGCGTCAGCGCGCCCGAGCCGGCCGCGAAGGCCGCACCCGAACCACGCGTCGAATACGGCGCGTAGTAGATGCCCGCCGGGGCATTGGCATAGATCGACGAGGCCAGGCCGCTATACTGGCTGCGCGACTGCTGGAAGTTCACTTCGAGATAGGCCTCGGCCGAATCGCCGAGCGTCTTGGCGACATGCGCCGAGAAGCCGAAGCGATCGATCTGCGGCGCAACCACGCCATACTGGTTGATCAGGTCCTGCTGGCAGATCGAGGTCGGCAGCATGCCGTCGGCAGCCTGCTGGGCCGCCGTGGTCTGGGTCAGGTTGCCGTTGACGCAGCCATTCTGGAGCAGCTGGTAGCGGCCGCCCGCGCCCGGCGCGACATAGACGTTCGAGCCGGCATAGGTCGGCGCGAAATTCTCGGCGTTCACCAGGTTGTTCGGACCACCGATGCCGGTCTGGTTATCCGAGTTGAACGGATAGGGCAGATCCTTCGTGCTGACCGAGTCAGCGTGATAGTAGAAGGCGCTGATATAGGCGTTGAAACCGTCGCGATCGAGATCGCCGGTGCCGGCGGTGACCGACAGGCGCTGCGTCGCGGCGATGCCGTTCTGCGAGACGCCGGCTTCGGCACGGGCCGAGATGCCGGTGAAGCTGCGCTTGGTGATGATGTTCACCACGCCCGCGATCGCATCGGCGCCGTAGCTCGACGAAGCGCCGTCCTTCAGGACTTCGATACGGTCGATGATGTCGTCCGGGATCGTGTTCAGATCGACGAAGTTGCGGGTCGCGTCATCCGCGAGCGGATAATAAGCGGCGCGCAAGCCGTCGAACAGCACCAGCGTCGAGTTGGTCGACAGGCCGCGGAGCGAAATCGCCGAGGCACCGCCGGCGAACGCGCCATTGGCCGAGAAGCTGTTGGTGAGGGTCGGGCCGTTATTGGCGGCGAGGCGCTGCAGGCCGTCCTGAACGGTGGTGATGCCGCGAGCGTCGAGCGACTCGGCGGTGACGGTGGTCACCGGCGACGCAGTCACCTTGGTCGCGAACAGCGAACCGGTGACGACGATTTCGGGGGCTTCGTCGGCCGCCGGCGTGGCCGGAGCGGTCTGATCGGTGCTGGGGGTGGGGGCGGTGTCCTGCGCGAAGGCGGGGACGGCGAGGAGGCTGGTGGCCAGGGTGAGCGCCGACAGGGCGGTCCCCGCACGCAGCGTGCGAGCGATATTACGCGTAAACATGTTACCCTACTTTCATACTGCCCCACGCGCACATTGCCTGGGGGAACGAACCGGCACATGCCGTCCAAAACGACACGCGCGGCGCAATCGATGAGAGCGTGGGAATCGCACGTAAAGCAGCAGTCGCATGAACGCCGCACTTTCGCCCCCGGCTGTAGCCGGAAAGGCACGGATCGTGACTGGTTTGTTTCTGCTGCTTTGCAACATTGTAACTATGTTGCGCGGAAATGCTCAAATGCAACCAGTTGTCGCAGCTCCGGTGCTGCTCAACCGATGCGGCGAATCAGCTCCTGCGCGGCTGCGGGAGCCCGCACCTTGCCGCCATGGATGAAGAAAATGAAGGTTTCGCGACTGGTCCTCGGTGGGTCCTTGTCCTCGACATAGGGCAGGCCGGCCGGGCGGCCGCCTGCGGCCCAGGTCTTCGCCGCCTCGGTCCAGCGCGGCAGATCGCCTTCGGGGTAGCAAAAGGGGTTTTCGTCCTGGCCGGCCTCGAGCCGGGCATAGACGAAGTCGCCGGTCACATCGGCGATCGCAGGATATTGCGGCGAATCGGCATAGACGATCGCTACGCCGGCGTTGCGGCAGAGATCGATGAACTCAGGCACCGCGAAGCTCGCATGCCGCACCTGCACGGCGTGGCGGAGCTGCACGCCCTCGTGGGTCCGCGGCAGCAGATCGAGGAACGCGCCGAAATCGGCGGCGTCGAACTTCTTGGTGGCCATGAACTGCCACATCAGCGGCCCGAGCCGGTCGCCCAGCTCGACTATGCCCTGGCCGACGAACCGCGCGACCGATTCGCCGGCTTCGGCGAGCACCTTGCGATTGGTGCAGAAGCGCGAGCCCTTCACTGCGAATACGAAGCCGTCGGGCACCGTCTTCGCCCAGCCTTCGAAGGTCGCCGGCTTGAAGGTGGAATAGTAGGTGCCGTTGACTTCGATCGCGGTGAGCTGGCGCGAGGCATATTCGAGCTCCTTCTTCTGGGAGAGCTTCTCCGGATAGAAGGTGCCGCCCCGCCAGGGCTCGAAGGTCCAGCCGCCAATGCCGACTCGAATGGGTGCCATGCTCATGCCGGCACCCTAGCTGCTCCGGTTGGCGCCGCCAGCCCGAAGGCTGCGGCCAAACCGGATCAGTGCACGCGCGACCAGGTCTGCGCCTTGCAGATGATGCCGAACAGCACACAGCCCTTGCCGACCATCTTGTTGCCGTCCTGGAACTCGATCGTGCCCGAGAAGGTCTGGCGAATGTCCGGCACGAACACCTTGCCGCTCCACTTGCCGGGGCCGGCGGGCTTGAGATCGCGGAACAGGTGCGTGCCGATCAGCTGGTCGGTGCCGCCGCGCCTGGCGTCGGCGATTGCCTTGTCGCTGGCCCAGGTGATCGTGCCGCAGACTGCGCCGCCGCACCGGTCGATGCGGACATGCACGCTGTTGCTGGGATTGCGCCACTCGCTGGCGATCGGCGCCACGTCCGGCGGAGAGCCGGCAGCGGCGGGGAGCGCAAAAGCGGAGGAAAGTGCGAGCGCGGGCAGAATCGCCCGGAGAATCTTACCGAACATGATGGGGGCTTCTTGCGGTTGGAACCTGTACGCACGGTGAAGTGGAAATCGCGGCGGCCCCGGACAAGGGGCGTTTCGGAAACGCAGCGTTCTCGAATCAGCCGGTGCGTGTCAGTCCGGGATTCGCGACCAGGTCTGCGCCTTGCAGCCGACGCCGAGCAGCAGGCAGCCGCGGCCGGTCATCTTGTCGCCCTCGATCGTCACGGTGCCCGAGAAGGTCTTGCGGATATCGGGCACGAAGACCTTCCCCTTCCAGCGATTCGGGCCGTCCTTGTAGAGATTGCGGAAGATCGGGGTGCCGATCAGCTGGTCGGTGCCGCCGCGCTTGGCGTCCGCCTTCGCCTTGTCGCTGGCCCAGACGACGGTGCCGCAGATCGCGCCCTTGCCGCAGGATTCATAGCGGATGTGCACGCTGTTGTGCGGATTGGCCCAGACGCCCTCGATTCCGTCCGGAAGCGGGGCAGCGGAAAGGAGGAAAGCGGCGCCGAGCGCCAATACGAGCCGTGCGATCATCGCGCGCCTTCTGTCATCTGCGCCCGCGGCGTTGCAACCCATCCAAAAGGGTAGGCCCAGGGGCGCAGCATCCGGCTTCGGGAATGGCTTCTGAAGTTTCTCGGATAACCGCATGAAATGCGGCGAGAAACGCTGGAGCGGGCGAAGGGATTCGAACCCTCGACCCCGACCTTGGCAAGGTCGTGCTCTACCCCTGAGCTACGCCCGCTCTGGCGTTCTAGCACCGGGCGGCGAGCGCTCCGGGCTGGGTGAGGCGCGGCCACTAGCACCGGCTTTGGGGGTGGGCAACCCCATGGACGCAACTTTTTTAGAGGCTTGGCGCATCGCGTGCGAAAGCCCACATAGCGCGCTGACCTAAACCTAGCCTATTTCAGGAGCACGCGCCTTGGCCACGCTTGGACTCACCCCCGCGGAGAAGGAAGCCGTCGACGCCTTCCGCCGCGACGTCGTCGAGCCCTCCATGACCGCGCTCGTCATCATCGATTTCTGGGCGGAGTGGTGCGGCCCCTGCAAGGCACTGACCCCGGTGCTGGAAAAGGTGGCCGAGGATTATGCCGGCAAGGGCGTGCTGCTCG
The DNA here is from genome assembly GCF_013416555.1 of Sphingomonas sp. R-74633. Taxonomy (GTDB): domain Bacteria; phylum Pseudomonadota; class Alphaproteobacteria; order Sphingomonadales; family Sphingomonadaceae; genus Sphingomonas. The sequence goes on from NZ_JACCFG010000003.1 coordinate 512,150, forward strand.
CCAAGGTCGATGTCGATGCGAATCAGTTCATCGCCAACCAGTTCCAGGTCCGCTCGATCCCGACGGTCTATGCGATGTTCCAGGGCCAGCTTGTCGCCGACCTGAGCACGGCGCGCACCGAGACGCAGCTGCGCACGATGCTCGACCAGATATTGCGCCAGCTGCCGGTGGACAGCACCGAAGCGCAGGCGGAAGCTGAGCTCGAGCCGCTGATCGCGATGGGCGAGCAGGCGCTGGCCGAACATGATGCCGAACGCGCGCTCTCGATCTTCGAGCAGATCGCAGAACTGGCGCCCGAGCATGTCCAGGTCGCCGCCGGCCGAGCCCGCGCATTGCTCGCGCTCGGCCGCGCCGACGAGGCCGAGTCGGTGCTCGCTGCATTGCCCGAGGACGCCAAAGGCGCCGAGATCGAGCAGGCCCGCGCCGCAATCGCGCTGGCGAAGGAAGCGACTCCGGTCGAGGACCTGTCCGGCCTCGCCGCGCAGGCCGCGACCGGCGACATGGAAGCGCGCTACGAGCTCGCCGGCGGCCAGATGGCCTCGGGCGACCGCGACGCCGCGGCAGAGACGCTGCTCGCCATGGTGCAGGACGATCGCGAATGGAACGAGGGCGCCGCGCGCCAGCGGCTGCTCAAGCTATTCGAAGCGGTCGGCCTCGAAGACCCCTGGGTCTCAGCGCAGCGCCGCAAGCTCTCCGCGATCCTGTTCGGATGATAGGATCGGGCAAGACCACGCGCCTCTCGGTGTTCCCGCTGGGCGGCGCGTTGCTCTTGCCGCGGATGCACCTGCCGCTCCACATTTTCGAACCGCGCTACCGGGCGATGGTGTCGGACGCGCTGGCCCGCGACCGGCGGATCGGCATGATCCAGCCGCGCGATACGAACTCCCCGCCGGGGCTGTTCGAGATCGGCTGTGTCGGCCGGATTGCGGAAGTCGAGGCGCTCGACGACGGCCGTTTCGACATCGTGCTCGAAGGGCTGGCCCGCTTCGCGATCCTGCGCGAGCTCGACGTCACGACGCCGTTCCGCCAGGTCGAAGCCGAGCTGGAGAGCGTGGCGGAGAGCGAGATCCTCGCCATCGCCGAGCGCGCCGCGCTGGAAATCGAGTCGCGCCGCTTCGCCGAGGGGCTGGGCTATGCGGTCGACTGGGAAGCGGTAAGCCGGCTCGACGACGAATCGCTGGTCAACGGCATTGCGCAGATTGCGCCGTTCGACGTGGCCTCGAAACAGGCGCTGCTCGAGGCCGATTCGCTGGCGGAGCGCAGCGAGCTGATCGTGCAGCTGATGCAATTCTACGGCCGCCACGACGGCGACGAGGGCGGAACGCTGCAATAGCGGGCTAGACCCAGTCGCAGCTCAGCACGCCGCGGTCGAGCAGCCATTGCTGCGCCGCCAGGGCAACCGGCATCAGCGCCAGCAGAATCAGATAGGCCAGCCGCAACTGGCGCGCCGCGATCGCAACAAATCCGATCGGCAGCGATGCGGCGAGCAGGCACCAGACAAAGACCGCGGCGGCGCGATGCCCCGGGTCTGACGCATCGGTGCAGAGCAGCGTGCCGAACACCAACTGGACGCCAATAACGCACGCCATGAGCTGCGTGGCCGGGATAACCGCGAATTTCCAGTCGGGCAGCGCGGCAAGGCGATCACTCATTTCCGATAAGTGCCCGTGAAGCTGACATTCGCGCCGCCACAACGATTATTGTCGGTCACGACGAGATACGCGCCCAGCGGCTTGATCCGGACCTGGCAATCGTCGCTGAACGCGTCGTTGTAGTAGGTGAGCATGCCGGCGATCGGCGTCGCATCGCCTTCGATCTGCCCGACATGGACCCCGCCGCGCTCCACCCTGTCGCGGTCGCGACTTCCCCATAATGCGCTGCCGGTGATGTGAAGCGCGCCGCGAGCCGGGCTGCGCGTGATGTCGATGTCGTTGTCCCAGCTCTTCCAACTGCCCAGCCAGGAGCCTGGCGCCGGTGCGGGTAGCGCAACTGCGCGCAGAGCATCGCTCTCGATCCAGCCGCTGGTTGGGTCGCTCCGACCCGGCGCGACATAGGTGACTTGGGTGAAGTTCCCGCGAACTTCGGTGGCGACGAGTTGGTCGCCGGGCAGGACATAGGCCTTGCGCCGGCAGACAGGGGTGCGCGCGGGGCAGCCCTTTCGCTCGGCATCGTCATAGAAAAAGCGCTGCGGGCCGGGCTTGACCTGAACTAGCGCGCCCTTGGGCAGCGGTGCGTCGGGTACGGCCTGGAGAAGCAACGCTAGCACCAAAACCGACATCCCAATCCCCCGAAAAGCTAGACCGTCATTCCCTGCAGCAGCTTCGGCACATCGCCGCTTTCGCCGCGCGCCTCGGCCATGAACCAGTCCTTCAAGGGCGGCAGCTTGTCGACCGCAGAGAGGCCGAAGCGGCGGACGGCGCTGGCGGTCTTGCCGGGGATGCCGAACAGCCGGGTCAGCCCGTCGGTGGCAGCGGCGACCATGAAGGTGTCGAGCCCGCGCCAGCGCTGGTAGCGCGCGAGCAGCTGCGGGTCGCCCATGTCGAGGCCGAGGCGCTTGCCGTCGACCAGCACCTCGACCAGCGTGGCAACGTCGCGGAAGCCGACATTGACGCCCTGGCCGGCGATCGGATGGATGCCGTGCGCGGCATCGCCGACCAGCGCCAGCCGGTCGCTCGTGATCCAGGCGGCGTGGTGGAAGCCCAGCGGATGGCTGAAGCGCGCGGTAAGCGGGCCGAGCTTGCCCAGGAACCCGCCCATCCGCTTCTCCGCCTCGTGCAGATAGGCGCGCTCGGAGATCTTCATCATGCCGGCGGCATCGCGGGCGTTGACCGTCCACACCACTGCAGAGCGATGGCCATTCTCATCGTCGAGCAGCGGCAGGATCGCGAACGGCCCCTCGGGATAGAAGATCTCGAAGGCGATATTCTCGTGGCTGCGCTCGTGGCCGAGCGTGGCGACCATGGCGGCATGATCATAGCTCCAGCGCGCGGTGCTGAGATTGGCGGCCTCGCGCGTCGGCGAGTTGCGGCCCTCGGCGCCGATCAGCAGCTGGGCGTGGACGGTGGTGCCGTCGCTGAGCTGCGCGGTGACGCCGAATTCACTGCGTTCCACGTGAAGCGCGCGGGTCTGCATGCGCACATCGGCAAGCGGTGCGGCGACCGCGGCTTCGTAGAGCGCGGTGCGCAGGATGCGGTTTTCGAACATATGGCCGAGCGCGCCATCGCCTTCGCCCGGCGCGAAATCGAGCTTGCCGGGTTCGAGCCCGTCCGAGACGCGGATGCCCTGGATCGGGCACCCCTTGCCGGCGAGGCGCGGCGCAACGCCGATCGCTTCGAACATCCGCATCGGCGCGCTGGCGATCGCCGAGGCGCGGCCGTCATGCTTCGCAGCGAGGATCTGCGCCGGATCGGCGGGATCGACGACGATCGAGGAAATGCCATGCGCATCGAGCGCGGTGGCCAGCGCCGAGCCGACCAGCCCGCCGCCGAGAATGAGGACATCTGCGCGATCCATAGGCGTGCCGTAGCGTGGCACGAACGGACTGCCAATGGCACGGATGCGCCGGAACGTGGCGGGAACGCTTGACGGCGGAGTCCCGGCAGGCGATTAACCGGCTCGCACCCCCTGAAATTCTGGAGGCTGGGCATGGCGTCCCGGGCACAGGCGCCGCTTTGGCGCGAAACGATGAAGGCCGGCGCGCGCCGCAGTGGCGCGGTGATCGGCGGAGCCGCCCTGTTTCTGGGCGTGCTGGCGCTCGGCGTCGCGCTGGGCAGCTATCAGCCGACCGATCCGTCGCTCAACACCGCCGCGGCAGGCCCGGCGCGCAACTGGATGGGCGAGCCCGGCGCGTGGATCGCCGACCTGCTCTATGCGCTGCTCGGACCCGCGGTGTGGCTGTTCCTGCCGATCGGGCTGATCGTCGCCTATCGCCTGCTCAAGGACCGGCCGGTGGGCAATTGGGGCACGATGTTCCGCGGCGTCGGCGTGGGCGTGATCTTCGTCGCCACCGCGCTCGCCTTTTTCTCCACCGATGCGGTGCTCTCGCTGGCGGGCGGCTGGGGCGGCGTGGTCGGGCTCAGCATCGCCGGGCTGTTCAACTGGGCGATCGGCTTTGCCGGCGACCCGGGCATAAGCTGGTGGGCCGGACGCGGGCTCGGCCTGGTCTGCGGGCTGATCGGCCTGTTCATCTGGTGGCGCAGCCTCGACTTCACTCTGCCCGAGCGCGCGATCCGCATGCCGAGCATCCCGAGCCTGAAGGGGCCGGGCAAGACCGCGTTGATCGGCGGGCCCGAGCCGCGCGAGCGCGAACGTGAAGTCGCCGAACCGAAGATCCGCGAGGGCCGCGAGCCGCGCAAGACCGTGGTGCCCGACAATCGCCCCGGCCCGGTGATCGCCGACCGGATGGTCGCGCCCTCTCCTGCGCGGACCAAGCCGCCGACTCAGACCAGCCTCGATTTCAAGGACAGCTATCAGCTTCCGCCGATCGACCTGCTCAAGGCACCCCCGGTCAACAAGAATGCCGGGATCGACAAGGCGGCGCTGGAGCGCAACGCCCGGCTGCTCGAGAGCGTGCTCGACGATTTCAACGTGAAGGGCCAGATCGTCGAGGTTCGCCCCGGCCCGGTCGTCACCATGTATGAGCTCGAGCCTGCCGCCGGCATCAAGGCAAGCCGCGTGATCCAGCTTGCCGACGACGTGGCGCGCAACATGTCCGCCACCTCTGCGCGCATCGCGACGATCCCGGGGCGCAGCGTGATCGGCATCGAGCTGCCCAATGCTATCCGTGAGCCGGTCAATCTGCACGAGCTGATCGCCAGCCAGGCATTCGAGGACCAGGGCGCGACGCTGCCGCTGGTGCTCGGAAAGAATATCGGCGGCGATCCCGTCATCGCCGACCTCGCGCCAATGCCGCATCTGCTCGTCGCCGGTACCACCGGCTCGGGCAAGTCGGTGGGCCTCAACTCGATGATCCTCTCTTTGCTCTACCGGCTGACGCCCGAGCAGTGCCGGATGATCATGATCGATCCCAAGATGCTCGAACTGAGCATGTACAAGGACATTCCGCATCTGCTCGCCGATGTGGTGACCGAGCCGGCCAAGGCCGTGCGCGCGCTCAAATGGGCGGTGGAGCAGATGGAAGACCGCTACCGGATGATGGCGCATGCCAATGTCCGCAGCCTCGCCTCGTTCAACGACAAGGTGCGCCAGGCCAAGGCCAAGGGCCAGAAGCTCGGGCGCAAGGTGCAGGTCGGCTACGACCCCGACAGCGGCAAGCCGATCTACGAGGAAGAGGCGCTTGACCTGCAGCCGCTGCCGCAGATCGTGGTGATCGTCGACGAGCTCGCCGACCTGATGATGACCGCGGGCAAGGAAGTCGAATTCCTGATCCAGCGCCTCGCGCAGAAGGCGCGCGCGGCGGGCATCCACCTGATCATGGCGACGCAGCGCCCCTCGGTCGACGTCATCACCGGCGTGATCAAGGCGAATTTGCCGACCCGCCTCTCCTTCTACGTCGCCAGCAAGATCGATTCGCGCACCATCCTAGGCGAGCAGGGCGCCGAGCAGCTGCTCGGCAAGGGCGACATGCTCTATATGCCGGGCGGCAAGCAGCTGGTCCGCGTCCACGGCCCGTTCGTCAGCGACGACGAAGTCCAGGCGGTCGCCGATTTCTGGCGCTCGCAGGGGACGCCCGACTATATCACTGCGGTCACCGAGGAGCCCGAGGATGGCGGGTTCAGCCTCGACGGCGCGCCCGAGGGTGACGATTCGCCGGAGGACCAGCTCTATCGCCGCGCGATCCAGCTGGTGGCGGAAAGCCAGAAGGCATCGACCTCGTGGCTGCAGCGCCAGCTGCGCGTCGGCTACAACTCCGCGGCGCGGCTGGTGGAGCGGATGGAAAAGGACGAGCTGGTCTCTCGCCCCGACCATGTCGGCCGCCGCGAAGTGCTGATGGATACCGACGGGCGGCAGCTCTAAACGGATCGAAAAGCGGGCTCAGGGGGTTCAGGGGACATTCAAGCCCCGCCCTTCAGGGGCATTCCCCGCAATCTGGAGAATGAACACGTGTTTGCACGGCCCCTCGCCTTCAGCCTCGCCCTGTCAGCGCCTGCGCTGATCTCTGCGGCTGCCGCGCCCGCAGCTGGCGAACTCGCGCAGGTGCAGCAGCATCTCTCGGGCGTGACCTCGATGACCGCCGGTTTCGCGCAGACCGACCGCAACGGCCGCACGCTCACCGGCACGATGACGCTCAAGCGCCCCGGCAAGATCCGCTTCCAATATCAGAAGGGCGTCCCCCAGCTGATCGTGGCGGACGGGCGCAGCCTCTATTTCATCGATTACCAGGTGCGCCAGGTTGATCGCTGGCCGATCGGCAATTCGCCGCTGGCGGTGCTGCTCAACCCGAAGAAGGACATCACCAAATTCGCCAAGCTGGTGCCGACGGGCAGCCCCCAGCTGGTCTCGATCGAGGTCCATGATTCGGACCATCCCGAATATGGCCGGATCACGATGATCTTCCAGAAGAACGCCTCGGCGCCCGGCGGGCTGATGCTCCAGGGCTGGGTGGCGCTGGATTCGCAGAACAACCGCACGACGATCCGGCTGTCGAACCAGCAGTTCAATGCCAATATCAGCGACGGAGCGTTCCGCTGGAACGACCCGCGGAAGCAGGGTCCGCGCTAGGCTGAACACCGTTCATGCTGGCGACAGGTAGCCGGGCATAGAACCTGTCTTGCGGATGTGAGGGCGTACCCGGGATTTTCCCCCTGTTGCTCGGGATCTTCACACCCCGCCTGCGTGACGAACGCTAGGTCGGCCCTCGTTCCAATGCCCCCGGAGCGAGGGCCTTTCCTTGTCTGATGGACTTGGACTGGTGCGCGGGCGAAACACTCCCTAAATCCGGCGCGATGAAGATCGCCTCCTGGAACATCAACTCCGTCCGCTTCCGCATCGAGATCGTCGAGCAGTTCCTGCGCGAAGAGGCTCCCGACATCCTGTGCCTGCAAGAAACCAAGGTGATCGACGGGGACTTCCCCGAAGGCGCCTTCCGCGCGATGGGCTATGACCACATCATCAAGCACGGCCAGCGCATGCACCACGGCGTGGCGATCATCGCGCGCGTGCCGGTGGTCGAGGACGACCGGTTCGACTGGCAGGCCAATGGCGAGGCCCGCCATGTCGGCGTGCGGCTGCCGAACGGCGTGCGACTCGAGAATGTCTACGTCCCTGCCGGCGGCGACGTGCCCAATCGCGAGGTGAACCCCAAGTTCGGCCAGAAGCTCGATTTCCTCGAGCGGATGATCGGCTGGTCCGAAGGCCTCGACGTCCCCTCGATCCTGACCGGCGACTTCAACATCGCGCCGCTGGAGAGCGACGTGTGGAGCCACAAGCAGCTGCTCGACGTGGTCAGCCACACCCCGATCGAAGTCGAGACGCTGGGCCGGCTGCAGGCGGCGAACGACTGGGTCGATCTGGGCCGCCACTTCATCCCCGCGCCGACGCGCAATTTCACCTGGTGGAGCTACCGCGCCAAGGACTGGGCCGCATCGGACCGCGGGCGCCGGCTCGATCATATGTGGGCGAGCCGCGACGTCGCAGCCAAGGCGACCAGCCACAAGGTGTGCGAGCCGTGCCGCTCGTGGCTCAAGCCCTCCGACCACGTCCCGATCATCACCGAGTTCGCCTTTTGAGCGCGCACGCCGCCGCCCGTGCCGTCGACGCGCTGCGCCGCGGCTGGCCCGTGGCGATCGGCGAGCTGGCGCTGCTCGCGGTGGAGACTGCCGATGCGCGGCGGCTGGCGGCGTTCGATGAAGCGGGTACCGCCGATCTGCTGCTGTCCGCCGGCCGCGCGGCGACGCTCAAGCTCGCCAACCAGCGCGATGCCGCGACTCCGGACGCCCCGGTGCTGGTCGAGCGTGCGCCCTGGCTCGACTTCGATACTGCGACGGCGCTGGCCGACCCGCAGTTCGATCTCGCCACACCCTTGAAGGGGCCCTTCCGCGCGATTCCGCTGGTCGAGCCCGAACTGGCCGCCGCTGCTTTGCGGCTCGCTCGGGTGGCGGGGCTGCTGCCGGCCTTTTTCGTCCGTCCCGCTGCCAGCGAGGAGACAATCACCCCGGCCGATATCGACGCACACGAAGATGCTGACCGCCTGCGCATCGTCGCGCGTGCGCATCTGCCGGTGCTCGATGCCGAAGACAGCGAGATCGTCGCCTTCCGTACCGACGAGATGCCCGGCGAGCATGTTGCGCTGCTGATCGGCGAGCCGAACGGCAATCCGCCGCTCGTCCGCCTGCACAGCGAGTGCCTGACCGGTGACGTGCTGGGCAGCCTCAAATGCGATTGCGGGCCACAGCTCCAGGCGGCGATCCGCGAGATCCAGGCGAGCGGTTGGGGCATCCTGCTCTATCTGCGCCAGGAAGGGCGCGGGATCGGGCTGATCAACAAGCTGCGCGCCTATGCGCTGCAGGATCAGGGCTTCGACACGGTCGATGCCAATACTCGGCTGGGCTTCGCGGTAGACGCGCGCAACTTCGCCACCGCGGCCAGGATGCTGTCGCTGCTCGGCCAGCGACGGATCCGGTTGCTGACCAACAATCCGGAGAAGGTGGCGGCGCTGGAGGCCGCAGGGATCGAGGTCGCCGAGCGCGTCCCCCACTTCCTGCCGCCGAACCCGCATAACGAGCGCTATCTCGCGACCAAGCGCGACCGCACCGGGCATCAGTTCTGAGGTATTTCCTCGACACCGAGTTCAACGGATTCGGCGGGGCGCTGATCGCGCTGGCGCTGGTGCCCGAGGATGGCGGCGCGCCCTTCTACGCGGCGCTGCCCTGCCCCGACCCCACCGACTGGGTGGCCGAGCATATCCTGCCCGCGCTCGACGTGGCGCCGATCTCGCGCGAGGCGATGGGGCGGGCCTTCGCGGCCTATCTCGGCGACGATCCCGATCCGCTGCTGGTTGCCGACTGGCCCGAGGATATCGCCCATGCCGCGACGCTGCTGATCGCGGCACCGGGGCATCGCTATCCGATCGACCGCATCCGCTTCGAGCTGTGCGACGCCTTCGGCTTCGACAGCGCCGCGCTCAGCAAACGCCCGCACAACGCACTGTCTGACGCCATGGCGCTACGCGACTATCTCCTCGCCCGAGAGGCGAAGGGCTTTTAAGCGACCAACCGCGCGACTTCGTCGAAGTCGTGCGCGATCAGCGTCACCCCGAGCGCCCGCAACCGCTCGGCATGGTCGGGCGCGCAGTGCGAGCCGGCGCACAGGCCGATCACATCCGCGCCGGACGCCACCGCGCCGGTGACGCCCACCGGCGAATCCTCGAGGATCACGCAACGCTCGATCGGCACGCCGAGCTGGGCGGCGGCATAAAGGTAGAGATCGGGCGCGGGCTTGCCGCGCGTAACGTGCTCGCGGCCGCTATAGATATGGTCGCCGAACGCGGCACGGATGCCGAGATGCTCAAGATGGCTGCTGATCCAGTGCGTCGTGCTCGACGAGGCAATCGCGCGGGGCAACGAAGCCGGCAATCCTTCGACGAAACGGATCGCACCGGCGACGGCGGGCAGGCCCTCTTCCAGCACGCGGGCATCCTCTTCGGCGCGGGCAGTGTGAAAGTCATCCGGGATCGCGCGACCGATCCACTTCTCGACCGCGCCGAGGAAATCGGCACCCGCCAGGCCCATGAAGTTGGCCATCGAGTCCTCAGGACTCGTCGGGTGACCGATGCTGGTCAGATACGCCGCGATCTGGCGGTTGCCGGCCGCTTCGCTCTCGAGCAGCACGCCATCGAAATCGAACAGGATCGCGTCGTACTTCATCCACGAACTCCAAACAGGGCAGTGCCGACGCGGACATGCGTCGCGCCGATGGTCACGGCGGTCTCGAAATCGCCCGACATGCCCATCGACAGGCCGGTGAGGCCGTGGTCGCGGGCGATCTTGGCGAGCAGGGCGAAATAAGGCGCGGGCTCGAGCTCGAGCGGAGGCACGCACATCAGGCCCTGTACGGGCAGGTCAGCGGCGCGCGCCTCGACGAGCAAGGCCGGCAGATCGGCGACCGGACAGCCGCCCTTCTGTTCTTCGTCACCGATATTGACTTGGAGGAAGCAGTCCGGGCGCTTGCCGGCCTTGTCCATTGCCTTGGCCAGCGCAGCGACCAGCGAGGGGCGGTCGACCGAATGGATCGCGTCGAACAGCGCGACGGCCTCGTCCGCCTTGTTCGACTGGAGCTGCCCGACCAGATGGAGCGCGATGTCGGGAGTCGTCTCGCGCAACTTCGGCCACTTGGCTTCGGCTTCCTGCACGCGATTCTCGCCGAACACGCGCTGGCCGGCGTCGATCAGCGGCTGGATGGCGTCGACGTCGTGCATCTTGGAGATGGCGATCAGCGTGACATCATCGGCTTTGCGCCCCGCGATCTTCGCGGAACGCGCGATTCGGGCGCGCACATCGGCAAGGCGCTGACTGGTTTCGTCTATCGGCATGGTCCGCGCTATAGGCAGGGCGATGCGCCGCCGCCACCCCCTCCCGCGCCTTTGGCTGATGACCGACGAACGCATGGGCGAAGCGCTGTGGGATGCGCTCGAGCGGCTGCCGCGCGGCGCCGGCGTGGTGTTCCGGCATTATGGCCTGGCCGCTGTCGAACGCCGGGCGCTGTTCGCGAGGGTGCTGAAGGTCGCCAGGCGGCGCGGGCTGGTGCTGGTCCGCGCAGGGTCGCAGCCGATGCGCGGCGAAGCAGGCGCGCATGGCAGGCGTGGTCGCGGACTCCGCACCGCGCCGGCGCATAACCGGCGCGAGGCGGTCGCAGCACTGCGCGCAGGCGCAAACGCGCTGTTCGTCTCACCAGCGTTCCCCACCCGCTCGCACCCCGGCGCGCGGGCGCTGGGCCGGGTACGGTTCGGGCTGCTGGTGCGCGGGCTCGACGTGCCGGTGATTGCTCTGGGCGGCATGGACGCGCGCAAGGCTGCGAGCCTCAAGCCGTTCGGACTATATGGATGGGCGGCGATCGACGCCTGGACCCGCTAACGCTCAGAAGCGGAAGGCGGTGCCCACATAGACGGCCTGGCTCTCGCGACGGGTGTCGTTGAGCTTGGGCAGGCGATCTTCCTCGCTACGATAGCGCACGCCGGCGGTCACATCGAGGTTGCGGGTCAGCGAATAGCTGCCGCCGACATCGATCGAGTAGCTCGGCTTGTCGCCGATCAACACCGGCGTGTTGGCCAGCGGACGATCGGCGGCGGCGCTGACGCGGCCGCTGAGGCGCTTGCCGGTATAGCTGACGCCGACATCAGCACGCTCACGGCTGCCCGGCTGATCGACCAGTTCGACGCGAGTCACGTCGCCCGAAACGGCGAGACGCTTCCAGCCGACCGAGACGCCGAGATTGTAGGAGATCGGCGCCAGGCTGACCGGCGCCGCCGACGCGACTTCGCGCGTTACGTCACGGCTGCGCAGCGCCCGGCTCGTGCTCGAGCGGACTGCAACCGTCACGCCGCGGGCATTGCCGCGCGATTCAGCCGGAGTGAAGCGGAAGCTGCCTTCGGGCAGGCCCGAACGGGCGAGCACCGCAGCGAGCTTGGGATCAGCCGCGGCGGGGGTAAAAGTACCGATGTCGCCGCGCAGCGGAAGCGCCGCGCGCTTGGCCGGGGCCACACGCTCGGTCCTGCTGGTCTGCGCCTGAATCGCAGGCGCGAGCAGGAGCCCGGCGACGCTAAGCGCCCCCAGTGCAATCCCTGTCCTGACCTGTACGACTCGCATCAGCATGTTTCCCTAGATAGGATCGCCTACCATGATTCAGAACCGAGGTTCCACCGGTGGCACAAATTTCGTGACGGTGTTGCCCAAGACCCACAGATTCCGCTTTTCAGGGCCTTAACCACCCTGTCCCAACGCACGAATCGGCTCTCGGCTTCCGCCTTGCTCCCGCCACATGAGCCCCTATAGATGCTTTCGACTTTTTGCCTGGTAGGAATGTGACGATGAACCGCCTGTTGCGCACCGCGATCCTGGGGTCGCTTGCTCTCTCGATCACCGCGTGCGGCCATAAGAACAAGGGCGTGGAGGCTGACCTCGCCGCGTCGAAGGTGACCACGATCGGCGTGAATTCCTATCTGTGGCGCGCCAGCCTCGACACGCTGAGCTTCATGCCGCTGCTCCAGACCGATTCGAACGGCGGCGTGATCGTGACCGACTGGTATGTGAACCCGAACGTCCAGACGGAGCGGATGAAGGTGACCGTGACGATCCTCGACCAGGATCTCCGTGCCGATGCGCTGCGCGTGGCCGCCCTTCGCGAAGTCAACCGCAGCGGCGCCTGGGTCGCCGCGCCGGTCCAGGCCGCGACGGTGCAGAAGCTCGAGGACATCATCCTTACCCGCGCCCGCGATCTGCGCCGTGCCGCGGTGGCGACCAAGTAATTTCATTAGTGGCGGTACCTGCCTGCTCTCCCGTCCGGCGAAGCAGGCCGGCATCGCAAGAGAGCAGCAGGAACTGATTTGTCTCGCTTCAACCCGTTGAAGGCGGACGCCGCGTGGCAGAAAATGTGGGAAGAGAACCGCACTTTCGCCGCGCGTGACGATTCGCCCAAGCCCAAGAGCTTCGTCCTCGAGATGTTCCCCTATCCGTCGGGGCGCATCCATATGGGCCACGTCCGCAACTACACGATGGGCGACGTGCTTGCGCGCTTCCGGCGGATGAAGGGCATGGAAGTGCTCCACCCGATGGGCTGGGACGCGTTCGGCATGCCGGCCGAGAATGCGGCGATGGAGAAGAAGGTCCATCCGGGCAACTGGACCCGCGCCAATATCGCGACGATGAAGGCGCAGCTGAAGCGGCTGGGCTTCGCGCTCGACTGGACCCGAGAGCTCGCCACCTGCGAGCCCGATTATTACGGGCACGAACAGGCGATCTTCCTCGATTTCTTCGAGAACGGGCTGGTCTATCGCAAGGAATCGGCGGTCAATTGGGACCCGGTCGACATGACCGTGCTCGCCAATGAGCAGGTGATCGACGGGCGCGGCTGGCGCTCGGGTGCGCTGGTGGAGCGGCGCAAGCTCAGCCAATGGTTCCTCAAGATCACCCAGTTCGCCGACGACCTGCTCGAGGGCGTGCGCGGGCTCGAGCATTGGCCCGACAAGGTCAAGCTGATGCAGGAGAACTGGATCGGCAAGTCGGAAGGCCTGCAGTTCCACTGGACGCTTTCAGACGGCGAAGCTCTCGAAGTTTACACCACCCGGCCGGATACGATCTTCGGCGCGAGCTTCATTGCCGTCGCAGCCGACCATCCGATCGCACAGAAACTGGCCGCTTCGAACGCGGAAGTTGGCGCGTTCATCGAGCTGTGCAAGCAGGGCGGCACCACCGCGGCCGAGTTGGAGACGCAGGAGAAGCTGGGCTATGACACCGGCCTCACTGCCACGCATCCCTTTGATAACGCTTGGCAAGTTCCGGTCTACATCGCCAATTTCGTGCTGATGGACTATGGCACCGGCGCGGTGTTCGGCGTGCCCGCGCACGACCAGCGCGACTTTGAGTTCGCCAGCAAATATTCGCTTCCGATCCGTCGCGTCGTCTCCGAAGGCGACAAGACCGAGTCCGCATTCCACGATGCTGAGGCCTATACCGGCCCGGGCACGCTGGTGAACTCGCACTTCCTCGACGGGATGGACGTGACCGACGCCAAGCGCGCGGTGATCCAGCGTGCCGAGGATGGCGGCTGGGGCAAGGGCCAGACAGTGTGGCGCCTGCGCGATTGGGGTGTCAGCCGCCAGCGCTATTGGGGCACGCCGATCCCGATCATCCATTGCGAGAGCTGCGGCGTGGTCCCCGCCCCGCGCGACTCTTTGCCGATCGTGCTGCCCGAGGACGTGTCGTTCGACATCCCCGGCAACCCGCTCGACCGGCATCCGACCTGGAAGCATGTCGACTGCCCGAAGTGCGGCGCGCCCGCACGGCGCGAAACCGACACGCTCGACACTTTCGTCGATTCCTCCTGGTACTTCATTCGCTTCGCCAGCCAGCCTGCGGACAAGCCGTTCGACAAGGCAGTGGCCGAACAGTGGCTGCCGGTCGGCCAGTATATCGGCGGTGTCGAGCATGCGATCCTGCACCTGCTCTATGCGCGCTTCTTCACCCGGGCGCTGCGCCATATCGGCAAGCTCGACGTGGCCGAGCCGTTCCAGGGCCTGTTCACCCAGGGCATGGTGACGCACGAGACCTATAAGAGCCTCGACGGCCGCTGGCTCTCGCCGGAGGAGATCCGCAAGGACAGCGCCGGCGCAGTGGAACGTGCCTCGGGCGAGCCGATCGAGATCGGCCGCATCGAGAAGATGTCCAAGTCGAAGAAGAACACCGTCGATCCCGAGCCGATCGTCGACCAGTACGGCGCCGACGCGGTGCGCTGGTTCATGCTCTCCGACAGCCCGCCCGAGCGCGATCTCGAGTGGAGCGAGAACGGCATCGAAGGCGCCTGGCGCTTCGTGAACCGGCTGTGGAGACTCTTCCATAGCGTTACGGAAGACGAAGTTGGCACCGGCGAGGACAAGGAGCTCGACAAGCGCCTGCACCGTACGATCGCCGGCGTCGCCGAGGATGTGGAGGCGCTGACCTTCAACAAGTCGGTCGCCAAGCTGTACGAACTGGTCGGCGCGATCGAGAAGGCGCAAGCTTCGGCGTCCAGAACGAACGCAATCCGTACACTCGCCCGCATCGTCGCGCCGATGGTGCCGCATATCGCCGAGGAAGCCTGGGCCGCCATGGGCCAGACCGGCCTGATCGCCGACGCGGACTGGCCCGAAGTGAACCCCGCGCTGCTCGTCGACGATGAAGTGACGATCGCCGTCCAGGTGAATGGCAAGCTGCGCGATACGCTGCTAATGCCGAAGGGCGCGGCCAAGGATCATGTCGAGGCCGCGGCACTTGCCAGCGAGAAGATCGTTAGGGCGCTCGAAGGCAACCAACCGAAGAAGGTGATCGTCGTGCCCGATCGTCTGGTCAATATCGTCGCATGAAGCGAGTAGCGCTCCTCGCCGCCACCGCGCTGGCCCTGTCCGTGTCGCTTTCGGGCTGTGGCCTGCGTCCGCTCTATGGCGGCGGACCCGACGGCACGGTGCGCTCCACGCTTTCCGCGATCGAAGTCGCGCCGATCCAGGGCGGCCAGTCGGGCTGGCTGGTCGCCAATGCGCTCAAGGACCGGCTCGATCATGGCGGCACCGCGCGCTACCGGCTCGACGTCCAGCTCGACGACCAGATTTCTGGCCTCGGCGTGCGCCGCGATGACTCGGTGACGCGCGAGCGGCGCATCCTGCGCGCGCGCTACCAGCTCGTCGACCTGAGCAACGGCAATGTCGTGCTTGACGCCACCGCCGGCTCGGACGCCGGTATCGACGTGGTCGGCAGCGAATATGCGACGATCGCCGCCGAGAAGACCGCGCTCGAGCGGCTTTCGGGCATCGTCGCGGACCAGATCGTGGCGCGCGTCGCCCGCTATGCGCAGACCGCGCCCGCGGCGGGCGGCCAGTGAAGGCCAACGCGACGCAGATCCGCGCCGCGATCGAGAAGCCCAAGCCCGACACGCGGCTTTACCTGTTCCACGGCCCCGACGAGGCTGGCGCCGCCGATCTTGCCACCAGGCTCGGCCAGGCGCTGGGTCCCGACGCCGAGCGTGTCGATCTCGACATGAAGATGCTGCGCGAGCAGCCGGGGCGGCTTGCCGATGAGGCCGCGTCGATGTCGCTGTTCGGGGGAACGCGCTTCATCCGATTGCTTGGTGCCGAGGAAGGCGCTGCCGAGGCGATCGGGCTGCTGCTCAGCGCCGAGCGCGCCGGCAATCCGGTGGTGGCGATCGGCCCGGGGCTCAAGGCGAGCGGCAAGCTGGTCAAGGCGGTGATCGCCGCGCAGAATGCCTATGCCCATGCCTGTTACGTGCCCGAGGGCATGGACGCGACCCGCCTGGCGGCCAATGTCGCGCGCGAGCACGGCCTCCGCCTGATGGGCGACGTGCCGCAGCGGCTGGCCGCAGCAACCGCGGGCGACCGCGCGATCCTGGCGCGCGAGATCGAGAAGCTGGCGCTTTACCTCGATGCAGCGCCTGAGCGGCCCAAGGATGCCGATAGCACCGCTTTGGATGCAATCGGCGCGGATCTGGGCGATTCGGACCTGAGCGACGCAATCACTGCGGTGGTCGACGGCCGGGTGAGCGACATCGGCACCGAGCTTGCCCGGCTGGGCGAGGGCATCGGCGTGCCGCTGATGCGCCAGCTCGCCCGGCGGCTACAGGGCATGGCCGATATGCGCATCGACCTCGATCGCGGCGGCGACATAGACGAAGTACTTGAAAAACATCGCGTTTTCTTCCGCGAAAAGGCATCGACCGGCCGCGCGCTCCGCCGCTGGAACAGCGTCCAGCTCGCTCGCGCAATCGATCGCGTCCGCGAAGCCGAGCGGGCCCTGATGCATTCGGGCAGCGCCGGCGAAGTGCTGGCGGAAGCGGAAGCCGTCACGATCGCACGCCAGGCAGCGCGAGCTCGGGGCTAGAGCGCCGGGATCACGGCTATTTCTTCGCTGCCAGCCCGACCAGCTTGTTCAGCGTAAGTAGCAGCAACAAAATACCGGCCACCCAAGCGAGCACCGCGGCGCTTGCGATACCGATGGCCATCAGCAGCACCAGCGGACCGAGGAACAGCGTATAGCGGTCCCGCAACAGCTGGAGCCGCTCACCCATCGGATCAGATCCGCTCGCCGCTCAGGCGCTGGCAGACCATGTCGAGCTGGTCGAGCGTCGAATAGGCGAGCACCAGCGTGCCGCCCTTGGCGCTATGGGCAATCTTGACGTTGAGGCCGAGCACATCGCCGAGCTGGTGCTCGAGCGCCATGATATCGGCATCGCGGATCTTGGGATCGGCCTTGCGCTTCGAATTGGGCTTGGCGTGGCGGGCCAGCTTTTCGGTCTCGCGCACCGACAGCCCTTTGCTGGCGACTTCACGGGCAAGCTTCTCTGCCTCGGGCGCACCGATCAGCGCGCGGGCATGGCCCATGTCGATATCGCCGACCACGACCATCTGGCGAACGCCTTCGGGCAGATCGAGCAGGCGAAGCAGATTGGCGATGTGGCTGCGCGACTTGTGGACGAGTTTGCCCAGCGCTTCCTGGCTGTGGCCGAACTCGCGGATCAGCCGGGCGTAGGCCTCGGCTTCTTCGATCGCATTGAGGTCCTGGCGCTGGATATTCTCCACCAGCGCGATTTCCATCGTCTCGGTATCGTCGAAATCGCGAACGATTACCGGGACTTCGTGCAGCCGCGCCTTTTGCGCCGCGCGCCAGCGGCGTTCGCCGGCGACGATCTGGTAGTTATGGCCGAACGGGCGAACGACGATCGGCTGGATCAGCCCGCGCTGCTTGAGCGACTGGGCGAGCTCTTCGAGCGCTTCCTCGTCGAAATGGCGGCGCGGCTGGTCCGGATGTGGCACCAGCGAGCTGACCGGCAGCATCCGCAGCCCGGAATTCGCCTCGGGCGTGCCCGAGACCGGGGCTTCGGGGACATTGTCGCCGAGCAGCGAGGAGAGCCCGCGGCCGAGGCCGGGGCGAGGCTTGCGGGTTGCTTCGGTCATGCGGCTTTCTTGAGCTTGGGCAGGCGATCGATCACTTCGCGGGCCAGCGCGATATAGGCTTCGGAGCCCGGGCAGCGATGATCGTAGATCAACGCCGGCAAACCATGGCTCGGCGCCTCGGACAGGCGGACGTTGCGCGGGATTACCGTATCGAACACGACGCGGCCGAGCACGGCGCGGACATCGTCCGAAACCTGATCGGTCAGGCGGTTGCGGCGATCATACATGGTGAGCACCACGCCGAGGATCGACAGGCCGGGGTTGAAGCGGCTGCGGATGCGCTCGACGGTGTTGAGCAGCTGACCAAGGCCTTCGAGCGCGAAGAACTCGCATTGGAGCGGCACGAGCAGCGCGTGCGCCGCGACCATCGCGTTGACGGTCAGCAGGCCAAGCGACGGCGGGCAATCGATCAGGATCACATCCCAGCGCTGCGCATTGTGCCGCGCGATCGCCGCGTCGAGCCGATGGGTGCGTGCCTCGAACTCGATCAGCTCGATCTCCGCGCCCGACAGATCCTGCGTCGCGGGAACGATGTCGAGCCCCGGCACCTTGGTCGGCGAGGCGACATCGACCAGATCGACATCGGTGACGAGCAGATCATAGCTCGAATGCTCGCGCTCGGCGCGGCTGATGCCGAGGCCGGTTGAGGCATTGCCCTGCGGGTCGAGGTCGATCAGCAGCACGCGCTGGCCGGTGGCGGCGAGCGCGGTGCCGACATTGATCGCCGTGGTGGTCTTGCCCACCCCGCCCTTCTGATTGGCGATAGCGATGACGATCATCTCGGGCGTACCTTTCGCGCGACCACGATACCTGACTCAGGCGACGTAATGCTGGGTTCCACGTGAAACACACCCTGCCATTTCGCGCGCGCGGCTTCCACCTCCGAATGCGCGCTACGCCCCTTGGGAAGCAACCATATTGTGGATGAGTCTGTGCAATGGCCTGTGGATCTGAACAGATCGGGCAATGCAGCGACCGCACGGGCCGAAATGACCGCCGCCTTGCGCTTGGGCTTGTACGCTTCGATCTTGGCGTGCTCGACCTTTGCTCGATCGCCGATACCCAGCGCCTCGACAGCCGCGCGAAGGAACTCGACGCGGCGAATGCGGGGCTCGACCATCACCATCGGGCGGTCGATCAGCAGCGCAACGATCAGGCCGGGCATGCCGGCGCCCGTGCCGACATCAACCCAAGCGCCCTCTCCGGCTTCTTCAGCCAGTGGGATAAGCTGGGCGGAATCGACGAAGTGGCGTGCCCAAAGCGTGTCGAACGACGACGCCGAAATCAGATTCTGTTGGGTCGATTCTTCGCGCAATATCTCTGCGAACTTTTGTAGCTGCGTTTCACGTGAAACATTGAAATGTGCACGGATCCAGCCCCGGGCTTCGTCTTCAGTCATGCAGCTCGCCGTTTCGCGTGGAGGAGAATGGCGGACAGCGCCGCCGGCGTTATGCCGCGGATACGCGCTGCCGCGCCAATGGTCTCGGGGCGGGAGGCGGTGAGCTTCTCGACCATCTCGTTGGAGAGGCCGGCGATTGCAGTGAAGTCCATGGCTTCAGGGAGCTTCACGGCATCATTGGCGTGGAGCTGGGCAACCTCCGCCTCCTGGCGCTCGAGATAGGGCGCATAGCGCGCATCCTCGATATATTCGGCCAGCAGCGCCGGATCGGCGTTGGGCTGCACGTCGAGATGCTCGAGCTCGATGCCGGGGAAGCGTAGCCAGTCGCGTGCGGGCCGGCGAGCGCCATCCTGGGATACCGGAGCGCCGCGGTTGCCAAGTGCGGAGGCGGTGCGCTCAACGGCGAAGAGCTGGTCGAGCGCGGCCCTGCCCTGTTCGCGATCCTTGAGCCAGGCGAGCCGCTCGGCCCCCAGGCACCCGAGTTCGGCAGCGATCGGGCCGAGGCGGGTGCCGGCGTTATCCGCGCGGAGACGCAGGCGGAACTCGGCGCGGGCGGTGAGCATGCGATAGGGCTCGGTGACGCCCTGCAGCACCAGGTCATCTACCATGACGCCAAGATAGGAAGTCGCCCGGTCGAGGATCAGCGGGGCGAGGCTGCGGGCATGCGCGGCGGCGTTGAGGCCGGCCACGAGCCCCTGCCCCGCCGCTTCTTCATAGCCGGTGGTGCCGTTGATCTGTCCGGCGCACCACAGACCCGCGATCGCCGGGAGGCCCAGTGTGGCGTCGAGCGCACGCGGGTCGATATGGTCGTACTCCACCGCATAGCCAAGGGTGACGATAGCCGCCGCCTCCAGCCCCGGGATCGAGTTGACCATCGCGACCTGAATATCAACCGGCAGCGAAGTCGACATGCCATTCGGGTAGATCAAGTGGGTGTCGAGCCCTTCCGGCTCCAGGAAGATCTGATGGCCGTCGCGATCGCCGAAGCGATGGATCTTGTCCTCGATCGACGGGCAGTAGCGCGGCCCCTGCGCGTCGATCGCACCGGTGAACAGCGGCGAGCGGTCGAGGCCGGAGCGGATCGCATCATGCGTGGCATGGGTGGTGCGGGTGACGCCGCAGTGAAGCTGCGGGAGGAGACGTGCCCGGGTGAGCGGCGACATCGTCCAGGGATCGCTGTCGGAGCGCTGCTCCTCGATCCGCGCCCAGTCGATCGTGCGGCCGTCGAGACGCGGCGGCGTGCCGGTCTTGAGCCGGGCCATGGGAAGGCTGAGCTCACGCAGTTGCTCGGCTAGGCGGATGGCAGAGCCTTCGCCTACCCGGCCGCCGGTCTCGCGCTCCTCGCCCCGGAAGATGCGGCCGCCCAAGAAGGTGCCGGTCGCGAGCACTACCGCTCGGCAGGATAGCAGCGTGCCATCGGCCAGGCGAACCCCGGCGATAGCGCCGTTCGCCAGTTCCAGCGCCTCCGCCTCCCCCGCGACGAGGTGGAGATCGGGCTGTTCCGCGAGCATCTTCTGGATCGCAGCAGCGTAGCGCACCCGGTCGGCCTGGACGCGCGGCCCCTGCACCGCGGTACCCTTGGAGCGGTTGAGCATCCGGTAATGGATGCCGGCAGCGTCGGTGGCGCGGCCCATCAGCCCATCGAAGGCGTCGACTTCCCGCACCAAATGGCCCTTGCCGAGCCCACCAATTGCCGGGTTGCACGACATCGCCCCGAGCTTCGCCAGGTCGAAGCTGAGCAGCGCCGTGCGCGCGCCGCGGCGCGCCGAAGCGGCAGCCGCTTCGGTCCCGGCGTGGCCGCCGCCGATGACGATGACGTCGAAGTCCATTGCCCGCGCGCTACAGAATCCGGCGCCGCGCGTCAAAACCGTTCCACGTGGAACAGTTTATTTGCCGATACAGAACCGGCCGAACAGCGCATCGAGCATCGCTTCTACCCCCGCTCGGCCGGTGATTCCGTCGAACGCACGCATCGCGCTGCGGATATGCTCGGCGATGAGAAGCAGGTCGGCCTCGCGCTCGACCGCATAAAGCGATGCCGCCGCCGCCTGGCAGAGCTCTCGCTGGCGGGCGTTGAGCGCCATCTGATCGGGTGGCGGGAGCAACTTTCCGGCAAGGGTTGCCATCGCCTCCCAAAGCCGATCCATGCCCTCCCCGGTCAATGAAGACAGCGAGAGGCGCAGCGCATCGGTACCGCGCCCCGGCATATCGGCGCGAGGATTGAGCCACAGGAGATTGTCATGTGCGGGCGGCACCTCATCGCCCAGCCACAGGAGAATATCCGCCTCGGCCTGAGCGGCCTGAGCACGGGCAATACCGATCGCCTCGATCGCGTCGCCGGGCAGTTCTGCCAGGCCGGCGGTGTCGATCAGCAGCCAAGCGATCCCGCTGCGGACCACCGGTGCCTCGATCCGGTCGCGGGTCGTGCCGGAGATCGGCGAGACGATCGCGGCATCGCGACCAGCCATTGCATTGAACAGCGACGACTTGCCCGCATTGGGCGGGCCGGCGAGTACCACGCGTATGCCGTCGCGCAGCCGTTCGACCGGCGGACGGCTTGCCACCGCCGCAATGTCCGCCGCCAACGCCACCGCACCCGATCGGATCGCGGGCAACAGCGCCGCGTCGGCGACATCGTCCTCGTCGCTATGATCGAGCTCGGCCTCGACACGGGCGGCCAACCCGAGCAACCGATCGGTCCAGCCTTCGACTTCGCAGCGCACCGCCCCTTCCGCCGACCGGATCGCCGACCGGCGCTGCGCCTCAGTCTCGGCCAACAGCAGGTCGCCCAGCCCCTCTGCCTCGCTCAGGTCGATCAGCCCGTGCAGCAGCGCGCGGCGCGTGAACTCGCCAGGCTCGGCTGACCGGAGACCCGACCGGGCAGCCAGCGCCGTCTCGACCGCACGGACCACCGCGCGTCCGCCATGAAGATGGAATTCGGCAAGGTCCTCCCCGGTCGCGCTGTTTGGCCCCGGGAAGCAGAGCACAAGCGCGCGATCAAGCAGCGCACCGTCACTAGGATCATGCAGCGCCCGCACCGCAGCCCGGCGCGGAGCCGGCAGGTCCCCGGCAAAGTCGCGCACCACCGCGAACGCCTGCGGCCCGCTGACGCGCAGCACCGCAATCGCGGCGGGCGGGGCGCCGCTGGAAACCGCATAGATCGTATCCATTACTTCCCGGTCTTGCTCCCGGCGTCGAACATCGCGCGCCACAGGCCCATGCTCGCTTCACCCATAGGCGACCAGCTCTGCAGCATCTGCTGGAAGGCCTCGGGGCTGCCCTGCTTGTCGATCGCATCGACCATCATCGAGACATAGCGCTCATGCACCGGTGCGAGATCGGGAAGCCCCATTGCCCGCCGCGCTTCCTCGGGCGTGCATTCCACCTCGACGTTGATCTTCATGGGCATCTCCGTTGCGCGCGCCGCACCGCGGCTGCTAGTCCAAAGGCCATGTATGCGCGCGACCATGGTGTGATCGCAACGCCCATCGGCCCGGTGCGGGTCGAGGGCAGCGAAACTGCGCTTGTCTCGGTCCAGATTGGCGAGGGATCGCCCTCCCCGGGCAGCGCCGCCGCGGTCCGAGAAGCGATCGCACAGCTTGGAGCCTGGTTCGCCGGCGAACGGCAGGTTTTCGATCTTCCGCTCCAGCCCTTGCCCACGCCGCGCGGAGAAGAGCTGCGCCAGGCGATGATCGGCATCGGCTATGGCGAAACGCTGAGCTATGGCGAACTCGCCCGGCTTACCGGCTCCAGCGCGCGGGCGATCGGGCAGATCTGCTCGAACAACCCCTTTCCGATCCTCGTCCCCTGCCACCGCGTGCTCGCCGATGGCGGCAAGCTCGGCAATTATTCGGGCGGTGACGGACCCAAGACCAAATCCTGGCTGCTCGAGCATGAGCGCCGCCTCTCCGGAAGGACCTTATTATGAGCGAAATGATCAGCATCGACACGATCGACGGCAGCGGCAGCTTCCAGGCTTATGTCGCCCGTCCCGAAGGCGCGCCCAGGGCCGCGATCATCGTGATCCAGGAGATTTTCGGCGTGAACCCGGGAATCCGCCAGAAGTGCGATGATTGGGCCGCCAAGGGCTATCTGAGCCTAGCGCCCGACCTGTTCTGGCGGCTCGAGCCGGGCATCGTGCTCGACGCGGATGTCCCCGAGCAGTTCCAGCAGGCGCTTGGTCTGATGGGCAAGTTCAACCAGGACGCCGGCATCCGCGACATCGAGGCGACGATCAAGACGGCGCGCAAGCTGCTCGGTGATGGCGGCAAGGTCGGCGTGGTCGGCTTCTGCCTGGGTGGCCGCCTGGCATTCATGACCGCGACGCGCACCGACAGCGACGCGAGCGTCGGCTATTACGGCGTCGGCATCGACAATCTGCTCGGCGAGAAGCACGGCATCTCGCGCCCGGTGCTGATGCACATTCCGCAGGCCGATCATTTCGTCAGCCCCGAAGCACAGGCGGCGATGCATGCGGGGCTGGACGACCATCCCAAGGTGACTTTGTTCGACTATGCCGGCGAGGACCACGGCTTCGCCGATACTTTCGGCAAGCGCCGTTCCGACGCGGCTGCCAGGCTGGCCGATGGACGGACGGCCGAGTTCTTTGCGAAGAACCTCGGCTAAGATCTTGAGTTTGCGAGCCCCCGGCGGAAGCCGGGGGATACCGGATCCTCAGAAGAAGCTGGTGATCCCCGGCGTCTGCGGCGTGCCGACCCAGCCTTCATGGATCATCCGCACCGCAACGAAGACGATCACTGCCAGGCCGAAATAGGCGATCCAGGGATAGCGGTTGATCAGGCGGGCGATGAGGTTCGCCGCAAAGCCCATTAGCGCCACCGAGAGCAAAAGGCCGACGACGAGGATGCCGGGATGCTCGCGCGCGGCGCCGGCAACGCCAAGGACATTGTCGAGGCTCATCGAGACGTCGGCGACTGCGACCGCCCAGGCGGCAGCCGCAAAGCTCTTGGCTGGCTTCAGGCCCGACTCATGTTCGTCGGCATGCGGCCCGCCCTCGCGGATCTCGCGCCAGAATTTCCAGCTCACCCAGAGCAGCAGCAGGCCGCCGGCGAAGATCAGACCGACGATCCCCATCAGCCAGCTCACCACCAGCGCGAAGATGATGCGCAGGATGAGCGCCGCGCCGATGCCGATCAGGATGACCTTCTTGCGCTCGTCCGCAGGCAGGCCGGCAGCAAGCGCGCCGACGACGATCGCATTGTCGCCGGCCAGCACCAGGTCGATCATCAGCACCGAGCCGAAGGCGGCGAGCGCGGCAGGCTCGGTGATGTTCGAGAAATCGGCGACGATATGGTGCCAGATGTCGAGCGGGGAACCGATGCCGGCCGTCGCGGCGCTGAGGAGCATGTCGAGCATCCCAAAGCCCTAGCGCGGCGCGGGCAAAAGAAAAGGCCGGGCAGCACGCCCGGCCTTCGCTTGTCCGATCCTCGGCTCCCTTCCCTCGCAGGAAAGCGAAGCGAGATTACTGGTTCATCGAGTCGAAGAAGTCCTCGTTGGTCTTCGAGTCCTTCATCTTGTCGAGCAGGAACTCCATCGCGTCGATCGTGCCCATCTGCATGAGGATACGGCGCAGGACCCACATCTTGGTGAGCTTGGCCTTGTCGACGAGCAGCTCTTCCTTGCGGGTGCCCGACTTGCCGACGTCGAGCGCCGGGAAGATGCGCTTGTCGGCCACCTTGCGGTCGAGGACGATTTCCGAGTTACCGGTGCCCTTGAACTCTTCGAAGATGACTTCGTCCATGCGGCTGCCGGTGTCGATCAGCGCAGTAGCGATGATCGAGAGCGAACCGCCCTCCTCGATGTTGCGCGCGGCGCCGAAGAAGCGCTTCGGGCGCTGCAGGGCGTTCGCGTCGACACCGCCGGTCAGCACCTTGCCCGACGACGGGACCACGGTGTTGTAGGCACGGCCGAGACGGGTGATCGAGTCCAGCAGGATCACCACGTCCTTCTTGTGCTCGACCAGGCGCTTGGCCTTTTCGATCACCATTTCAGAGACTTGCACGTGACGCTGCGCCGGCTCGTCGAAGGTCGAGGAGATCACCTCGCCCTTCACCGAGCGCTGCATGTCGGTAACTTCCTCGGGGCGCTCGTCGATGAGCAGCACGATCAGGAAGACTTCGGGATGGTTGTCGGTGATCGCCTTGGCGATGTTCTGGAGCATCACCGTCTTGCCGACGCGCGGCGGCGCAACGATCAGCGTGCGCTGACCCTTGCCCTGCGGCGAGACGATGTCGATGACGCGCGCCGACTTGTCCTTCTGGGTCGGGTCGAGCTGGTCGAGCGTCAGCTTGCTCTCGGGATAGAGCGGGGTGAGATTGTCGAAATTGACCCGGTGGCGGACTGCGTCGGGATCGTCGAAATTGACCGAGACCAGGCGGATCAGCGCGAAATAGCGCTCGCCGTCCTTGGGTCCGCGGATCTCGCCTTCCACCGTATCGCCGGTGCGCAGGCCGAACTTGCGGACCTGGTTGGGCGAGACATAGATATCGTCGGGGCCGGCGAGATAATTCGCCTCGGGGCTGCGCAGGAAGCCGAAGCCGTCCGGCAGCACTTCGATCGTGCCCTCGCCCATGATCTGGTCGCCATTCTCGGCCTGGGCCTTGAGAATCGCGAACAACAGGTCCTGCTTGCGCAGCGTCGACGCGCTCTCGACGCCCAGCTCCTCGGCCATCGAGACCAGCTCTGCGGGCGGGGTTTTCTTGAGTTCCTTGAGGTGCATTTGGAGTCCGGATGTTGATCTGGGGGGAGCGTCGGTCGGCGGTAAGGTCGCGCGCGAAAGTCGATGCTTGGAGGAGGGATGTCCCGGTGACCCGGTCCACAGCGTCGAATTAGGAGTGGCGCACCCCCAAGTCAACCGGTCCCGACGGTCTGTGATGCGCTTTTGCGACAGACTTCAAGTTGCGGACGACGAGAGTATGGCGCAATTTTGTTACGCGAACGCTCAGAAGGGCTTCACCACCGCCAGGATCACGATGAGGATCACTGCCAGCGCGGGCAATTCGCCGATCATTCGCAGGCGCCGCGAGGCGATCTTGCCCTGCCCTTTCGCCAGCTTCTTCGAATAGCCGACCGCCCAGCCCTGATAGCCCGAAAGCAGGATGACGATCAGCAGCTTGGTGTGGAGCCAGCCGAGCCCCGGCAGCCCGTCGAACAGTCCGACATTGGCGGCAAGCGCGAGGCCGAGCAGCCAGACCATGCCGATCGACGGCGACAGGATCATCCTGCGGAGCAGCGCCTCGCGCTTTTCCCAGGCAGTGGCCTCGGGCGTGCCCAGCGCTTCCTGGTGATGGACGAGATAGCGCGGCAGCAGGAAGAGGCCGGCCATCCAGAAGATCACGAAGATGATGTGGAACGCCTTGACCCACAAATAGGCATTGCCCAGCCAGCCAGCCATTTCGCTTATCCCCTGATCCGTGCCAGCAGCCGCTCAACATGCGCGATCGGCGTGTCCTGCTGGATGCCGTGGCCCAGATTGAAGACATGCGGACGGCTTGGGAAGGCCGAAAGGATCCGGTCGACCGCACGATCCAGCGTCTCACCGCCGGCGATGAGCGCGAGCGGATCGAGATTGCCCTGCACGGGCAGGCCCTCGGGAAGAACGGCATTCGCCCAGACGGGATCGACCGTCTCGTCGAGCCCGAGCGCGTCGACGCCTGTCTCGCGGGCATAAGCGGGGAGCTTGCCGCCGGCACCCTTGGGGAAACCGATCACCGGCGCCTTGTCCTTCATCGCAGCAGCAATCCGCGCGGTAGGCGCAATCACCCAGCGCTCGAACTGCTCCGGGCTGAGGCTGCCGGCCCAGCTGTCGAACAACTGCACCGCCTCGACGCCGGCATCGATCTGCGCCGTGAGATAGTCGATCGTGCAATCGGCGATCCGGTCGATCAGCGCCTGCATCAGCCCGGGGTCGCTATAGGCCAGCCGTCGTGCCTCGGCCTGTTCGCGGCTGCCCTGGCCGGCGATCATATAGGTGGCGACGGTCCAGGGGCTGCCTGCAAAGCCCAGGAAGGTCGTTTTGGCGTCTAGGGCGGCCGACACCTGCCGGACGGTCGCATAGACCGGCTGCAGGGCCTCAGGACGCGATTCAAGGCTATCCAGGATGGTGCGGGCCGTCACGGTCGGTGCCAGGCGGGGCCCTTCGCCGGTTTCGAACCACAGCTCCTGCCCAAGCGCCATCGGCACCATCAGGATGTCGGAGAACAGGATCGCACCGTCCATGCCGAAGCGGCGGATCGGCTGGAGGGTGATCTCGGCAGCAGCGTGGGGATCGAGCGCCAGTGCGAGGAACCCGCCCTTCTCGGCCCGGAGCGCGCGATATTCGGGCAGATAGCGACCGGCCTGACGCATCAGCCAGACGGGCGGAATCTCCTGTCGAACGCCCTTCAGCGTTTCGAGCAGCGGCTTGGGGGAAAGTGCGGTCAGGGCCTCGGTCCTAAAACTATAAAGAAGAGAATCTAAGGATTGTTGGAGTCTGTTGGTGCGTGAAAGCCGGGGCTTATGCACTCGTCCGCGACTTGCCAACAGATTGACTCCAGCCGCCCCACGGAAGTCCCCGGATTCGGCGGCGCTATCCCCATTATCCACAGAGTGTGGATCGGAACGACAGGCTGGGGACGTGGTTGTGGACGAATCACGAGCACGAGTCCCGGATTTGACTCGATTGGTTCGTGCGTCCGGTTGCGCTAGTGACTGTGGGGCATGTTCTCCACAGATTCACCAACGGTGTGATGCGCCTACACCTCCACCTCCTCTCCGACTCCACCGGCGAAACGCTGGAGAACATCGCCAAGGCGGCGCTCGCGCAATATGACGACGTCGAGACGCTCCGCCATTTCTGGCCGATGGTACGCAGCGAAGCGCATCTCGAGCGGATCCTCCAGGAGATCGCGCAGAACCCCGGGCTGGTGCTGTTCACGCTGGTGAATCCCGAGACGCGCCGCACGCTCGAAAGCCGCTGCCGGGCGATGGGGTTGCCGGCGATCGCGCCGCTCGATCCGGTCAACCACGCGCTATCCAACCTGCTCGGCCAGGAAGCCAAGGCGCGCCCCGGCCGCCAGCACACGCTCGACGCCGCCTATTTCGCGCGCGTCGATGCGATCCAGTTCACGATCGCGCACGACGACGGGCTGCTCGCCGAGGATTGGGAAGAGGCGGACATATTGCTCGCCGGCGTGTCGCGCTCATCGAAGACGCCGACCTCGATCTATCTGGCCAACCGCGGCTACAAGACGGCCAACATCCCGATCGTGGTCGAATCGCCGCCGCCGCCCGAGCTTTATCATCTCAAGCATCCGCTGATCGTCGGCCTCACCACCAGTGCCGACCGGCTGATCCAGATCCGCCGCAACCGGCTGCTCTCGCTCAATCAGGCGACCGAGACGAGCTATGTCGAGCAGGACGCAGTGACGCGCGAAGTTGCCTATGCGCGGCGGATGTTCGCCGACAATGGCTGGCCGGTGATCGACGTGACGCGCCGCTCGATCGAAGAGACCGCCGCGGCGATCATCCAGCTCTGCAACGAGCGTACGCTCGAAAAAGGAAACCAATGAAACTCGTACTCGCGTCGCAAAGCGCCTCGCGCCGGGCGATGCTCAACGATGCCGGGGTGCCGCATGAGGCAGTGACGGCGCAGGTCGATGAAGCCTCGGCCAAGGAATCGCTGCTCGCTGACGGTATCTCCCCGCGCGATCTCGCCGATGCGCTGGCCGAGCTCAAGGCATTGAAGGTCTCCGGCCTGGTGCCCGGCGCTTTGGTGTTGGGCGGCGACTCATTGGTCGCGCTCGATGACGGCTCGCTGCTCGACAAGCCGGAGAGCCGGGAACAGGCCGCCGATCATCTCCGCCGGATGTCCGGCAGGACGCATGACATCTACAGCGCCGCCGTGATCGCCGAGGGCGGCCGCGCGGTGTGGCGCCATGTCGATCGCGCCAAGCTTCATGTCCGCCCGCTTTCCGAGAAATTCATCGAGCAATATCTCGATGTCGAATGGCCGGCGATCGCCGGCTGCGTCGGCTGCTTCAGGATCGAAGGTCCCGGCGTCCAGCTGTTCAGCCGCACCGACGGCAGCCAGTTCACCATCCTCGGTATGCCGCTGCTGCCGATCCTCTCCTATCTGCGCACCCGGGGAATATTGACGTCATGACAGCCTATGCCGAAGTGATCGGCGACCCCATCGCCCAGTCCAAGTCGCCGCTGATCCACGGTTTCTGGCTGAAGCAGCTCGGCATCGAGGCCGAATATCGCCGCGCGCATGTGACGCCCGAAGGTCTCGCCGCATATTTCGACTCGCGCCGTCAGGATCCGAATTGGCGCGGCTGCAACATCACCTTGCCCCACAAGCAGGCCGCGCTCGAATTCGTCGAGGACCGCGGCGGCATCCGCGAGTCGATCGGTGCGATTAATACCGTGCTGCGTGCCGAGGACGGCGTGCTGATCGGGACGAACACCGATGCGGGGGGCTTTTATGCCCCGATCGCCGGGCTCGATCTCGACGGTGCGCACGCAGTGGTGATCGGTGCCGGTGGCGCAGCGCGGGCGATCCTGTTCGCACTGTCCAAAGTGGGGATCGGCCGAGTGACATTGCTCAACCGCAATGTGCTCAAGGGCGCGGCCCTGCTTTCCAGCTTCGGGATCAAGGGCGAGGCGCTCCCCCTGAACAGCAAGCTGCCGTCCGCCGCGCTGCTGGTGAATGCCAGTGCGCTCGGCATGATCGGCCAGCCGCCGCTCGCGATCGACCTTTCGCCGCTGCCGGAGGATGCCGTGGTCTATGACGCGGTCTATGCGCCGCTCGAGACCGATCTGCTCGCCCAGGCGCATGATCGGGGGCTCGATACGGTGGACGGGCTCGAAATGCTGGTCGGCCAGGCCGCGCTCGCCTTCGAGCTGTTCTTCGGCGCCGAGCCGCCGCGCGACCGCGACGAGGAACTGCGGGCCCTGCTGATCGCATGATTCGGCTCGGCCTCACCGGTTCGATCGGCATGGGCAAGTCGACCGTTGCGGGCATGTTCCGCGACGAGGGCGTACCGGTGTTCGACGCCGATGAAGCAGTCCACGCGCTTCAGGGGCCGGGCGGGCGCATCGTCGCGGCGATCGAGGAAGTGTTTCCCGGGACCACCGGTGCCGAAGGCGTCGACCGCCCCGCGCTGCGTGCGCGGGTGTTCGGCGACGCGGCGGCCTTTGCCCGGCTCGAGGCGATTGTCCACCCAGCGGTTGGCGAAGAGCGCGAGGCGTTCCTGAGCCGCCATGCCGAGGCGAGCCTGGTGGTGCTCGACGTGCCTTTGCTGTTCGAGACCGGCGGCGATGCCCGAGTCGATCGAGTCGCGGTGGTTTCCGCACCTTTGGAGGTCCAGCGCGCGCGGACCCTCGCCCGGCCGGGCATGACGGTGGAGCGTTTCGAGACGATCCTCGGCCGCCAGCTGCCCGATGCCGGCAAGCGCGCCCGGGCGGACTTCGTGATTCCGACAGGCGGTTCGCTGGATGAGACGCGCGCCGCGGTGCGCGATGTCATCGCTTGCCTAGCGGGCCGCACGGGAGGATAAGTGACAAATGCGTGAAATCGTGTTCGACACCGAAACCACCGGGCTCAGCTTCTCGGGTGGCGACCGGCTGGTCGAGATCGGATGTGTCGAGCTGGTCAACCGGGTGATGACCGGGCGGACGTTCCACGCCTATGTGAATCCCCAGCGGCCGATGCCGATCGAGGCGTTCAACGTCCACGGCCTCTCCGAAGTGTTCCTGTCGGACAAGCCGCTGTTCCACGACGTGGTCGAGGACATGCTCGAGTTCATCGGCGACAGCCCGATGATCGCGCACAACGCCAATTTCGACTTCGGCTTCGTCAATGGCGAGCTGATCAAGTGCGGCCGGCCGATCGTCGACCTCTCCCGTATGGTCGATACGCTGGCAATCGCGCGGGTGAAGCATCCCGGCGCCAAGCACACACTCGACGCGCTGTGTTCGCGCTACGGCATCGACCTTACCCAGCGCACGCTGCACGGCGCGCTGATCGACGCCTCGCTGCTGGCGCAGGTCTATGTCGAGCTGACCGGCGGCCGGCAGATCACTTTGGGGCTGGCGGTGGACGCGCCGGTAATGCGCGAGACCCCGGCGGAAGCGCCGATGCGGGTACATGTGCGCCCCGCGCGACAGTTTACGGCGAGCGCGGCGGAACTTGAGCGCCACGCAGCCTTTCTCTCTAAGATGGAGGAGCCGCTCTGGGGCGCCGCCGCAGCCAGTTGAGCCCGGCTTTGGCCAGGGTCAAAGGGCTGGGACCCCGCCCCAGCTAACGTCCTCGTAAAAGCGGAGGTGAAGATGGACATCCGGGTTTCTGGGCATCAGGTCGAAACGGGCGCTGCGCTCAAGGCGCAGGTCAACGAACGGCTCCAGGGGATTGCGGGAAAGTATTTCTCGCGCGCCATCTCGTCCCAGGCGACCTTCGGCAAGGGGCCGCACGACAATGGCTTCACCTGCGACATCGTGATGCACGTGACCCAGGGGCTGGTACTCAAGGCGACCAACAAGGGCATGGAGGCGCATGGCGCCTTCGACGGTGCCGCCGACCGGATCGACAAGCAGCTGCGGCGTTACACGCGCCGGCTGAAGGATCGCCAGAACGGCGTGGTCAGCGCGTTCGCCGAGAATGGCGCCTATGACAATAATGCGGGCTACACGCTCTTCCAGGAGGCGGCCGATGAGGACGAGCCTTCGGATGCACCGCTGATCATCGCCGAAACCCGGGTCGACGTGCCCGATGCCACCGTTTCGGACGCAGTTATGATGCTCGATCTCCGCCACACCAACGCGCTGCTGTTTCGAAATAGCGCGACGGGTGCCCATAACATGGTCTATCGGCGCGGCGACGGGACGATCGGCTGGGTGGAACCCAATCGCGCGGCCTGAGTATTAGGCAGGCCCCGGGGGGCGGACCTCAACTGGACTATCGATGACGACCATCACTGAATTGCTCGTGCCGGAGGCTGTGCTCTCCGGCGTGAGTGTTGCTAGCAAGAAGGCGCTGTTCACTGCGCTGGGGGCTGCCGCCGCCGAGGCTTACGGCCTCGACGCGCGTGCCGTGACCGAAACGCTCGCCGAACGCGAGAAGCTGGGTTCGACCGGCTTCGGCGCGGGCATCGCCATTCCGCATGGCAAGCTCGATGCGATCCGCCGCGTCTGCGGCGTGTTCGTGCGGCTGGAAAAGCCCGTCGATTTCGGCGCGGTGGACGAGCTGCCCGTCGACCTTGTCTTCATGCTGCTCTCGCCGGTGGGCGCAGGCGCCGATCACCTGAAGGCATTGGCCTGTGTCTCGCGCGCGCTGCGTGACAAGACCACCGCGGCCAAGCTGCGCGGGGCGGGCTCGCAGGACGCGCTCTATGCGCTGCTCGCCGGCGTGGAGGCGCGTGACGCTGCCTGAGGTGACCGGGCCTGAAGCCACCGGGGCGGAGGCGCATTTCCGGGCCCTGGAGTCGCTTTATGCCGCGGCGCCGATCAACCGTCTGTTCGATTCGGTTCTGGAGATTCCGGAGCCCGGCGTCGCGCGTATCCGCTTCACGATAGACGAGCGCTATTTCCATGCCGCCGGCGCGGCGCACGGCACGAGCTATTTCAAGATGCTCGACGATGCCGCCTTTTATGCAGTGAACAGCCTGGTCACCGATCGCTTCGTGCTAACCACGCAGTTCAACCTGCTGCTCACCAAGCCGCTCGGCCCCGGCCCGGTGGTCGCGGAAGGCCGCTGGGTCAGCGGCCAGCGCCGCGTGTTCGTCGGCGAGGCGCGGCTGATCGACGCAACCGGCGAGGAAGCGGCGCGCGGCACTGGTACCTTCATGCGCTCGCGCATCCCGCTCTCCTCGCTGCCCGGCTATACCAAGCGATGATGTCCCGGCTGGCCACCGGCGTGCTGGTCAATGCGTTGATCCGGCGTGCCGAGGGGGCGGGCGGTGGCGCGATGGTGCTGGCCAAGGGTGATGCGACGGCGGGGGCAATCCTGCTCCTGCTAGTCGAGCGGGGCGCCAATCCGCGCTTCGTCGAGCGCGGCTTGGGCGCCTCCGGCAAGGCCGCCCTGATCCCCGCCGGACCCCGCGATTTCGCCGATGACACCGAGGTCACCGCCTATTGGAAAAGGCGTCGGAACAGCGATTCCGACCTTTGGGTGGTTGAACTGGACATCGCGGATGCGGAACGCTTCGCCGCTGAAACGATCGCGGCGAATTGACTTTGCGCCCGCGCGAAGCGAAAGGCGCTCCACTATCAATCGCGTTGTGCTGCCCGGGGTGTGAAGTCGGTCGGTTACGCAGTCGGGGGGGAAGCCCGGCGGTCCACATGAGAAACCGGACCGGCCGCGCACCAACCGCACAGTAACGAATAATAATGAAGCTCATCCACCGCGTCGCGGCTTTCGCGACCGTGACTTTTTGCGCTGGCGCGCTTGCGAACGCCGCCACGCTCGATGTGACGCTGAACCAGGATTCGCCGGTTCAGATGGTCAACTCGCTGGAACACCAGGTTGTTCCCACGCCGGCCGCCCAGGCCGCGCCGCTCCCCATCAAGGGGGAGATTGTCCAGCAGATCCCCAATGCGACTGCGGACGAAGATTTCGACTCCCTGTCCGAAGCCGTGGCAGCGCAGGACGCGCCCGCGTCGCTCGACAGCGAGCTCAACTGCCTCGCCGTGAGCGTCTATTACGAAGCCAAGAGCGAGCCGCTCGCCGGCCAGCTCGCCGTGGCGGACGTGGTCCTCAACCGCACCGAATCGGGTCGCTTCCCGCGCTCGGTCTGCGGTGTGGTCACCCAGCGCGGCCAGTTCTCGTTCGTGCGCGGCGGCAAGCTGCCGACTCCGCCGGCAAATGGCCAGTGGAAGAAGGCGCTCGCCGTTGCCCAGGTGGCGATGAAGGAACAGTGGAATTCGCCCGTTCCGGAAGCGCTCTATTTCCACGCGCGCTATGTGAAGCCGAGCTGGAAGCGCCCGCGCGTCGGTTCGGTGGGCAATCACGTTTTCTATCGTTGAGTGAGTCGCGGGGTTTCCCGCGTTCGCCTAATGTTCTAAGCAGCCGGGGATGAACTCTCCGGCTGTTTCGATTCAGGAAGACCCGCTTCCCAATGATCCCCTGATCGCCGCCGAGGTGGCGCGCGGCGTCACCCGTCTTCTCCTTCGCCACGATTGCGTCGCGCTCGCCGAAGTACCGCTCGAGGGCGGCCGGCGCGCAGACCTGATGGCGATCGATGCGCGCGGCAATATCGTGATCGTCGAGATCAAGGTCTCGCGCGCCGATCTGCTCGGCGACGGCAAATGGACCGACTATCTCGCGCATTGCGACCGCTTCTTCTGGGCGGTGCCCGAGGGCTTCGACCTGCGCCCGCTCGAGCAGGAAGGCTTCCTGCCCGCGCGCGCGGGGATCATCGTCGCCGATCGCTATGATGCGGCGGTGATGCGCGAGGCGGCGACGGTGCCGCTGCCGGCACCCACCCGCAAGAAATGCACTTTGGCCTTTGCCCGGCGCGCTGCGCGCCGGGTCATCCAGATCCTCGATCCCGATGCGGAAGCGAGCTTCTAAGGCTTAGAGCTTCGGTCCCGCGGCGCCCATGCCGCCCGACTTGCCGCCCTTGGGAGCATCGGCGAGCTGCTTGGCGATCTGCGGATAGCGCGTCTCGTCGCGGGCATAGTCGCGTGCCGACTTGCCAGTGACATTGTCGGTACGGTCCGGATTGGCACCCGCGGTCAGCAGCGCGCGGACGACATCGGCATCATGGACCTGGACGGCCCGGATCAGCGGGGTTTCGCCGCTTGAATTGGGCATGTTCACATTGGCGCCGTACTTGATCAGGATCTGCACGCCCTCGTCCCAGCCGCGCTCGGCCGCGATGATCAGCGGCGTGTTGCCGCGGCCGTCCTGGAGATTGACGTTGATGTCGTCCTGCTGGAGCAGCACGCGCAGATAGGTCGAGTCACTGCGCCGCACGACGATGTGCAACGCGCCGTCGCCGGTATTGCGGTCCCTGGTGTTGACGATCCGCAGCGACTTGTCCTCGAGGAACTTGTTCACCTTGGTGCCGTCCGTCTCGCGGATCGCCTGGAGAAAATTATAGCTGTCGGAGAATTGCTGGGCCGATGCCGGTACGGCAGCGAGCGTCAGCAGGGCGGCGCCGGCGGCACCGATTACGCGAACCATCATGTCTTTGCCCAAACCCCATAGCGGCAGTGCTTGCAAGCCCCGGACTATCAGATCATGGCTGTGGATACCATGAGCAGGATATTTCAAAGCTTTGCACCTTTGCTGCTGATCGTCTCCGGTTGCAGCGGTGTGTCCGAGGAAGCGCCGCTCACCGGCGCGCGGATCGGGGGGCCGTTCACGCTGACCAACCAGGCAGGCAAGCCGGTGCGCGACAGCGATTTCGCCGGCAAATATCGCATCGTCTATTTCGGCTACACCTATTGCCCGGACATCTGCCCGACCGACATGCTCAAGATCGGCCAGGCGATGAAGGCGCTCGACAAGAGCGCGCCGGCCAAGGCGGCGAAGATCGTGCCGATCTTCATCACTGTCGACCCCGAGCGTGACACCCCGCAGGTGGTCGGCGAGTTCGTCCGCAATTTCGACGATCGCGTCGTCGGCCTCACCGGCAGCCCGGCGGCGATCGCGGCGGTCGAGAAGCAATATGCGGTCTATGCCAGGAAGGAAGCCCCCGGTGCCGGCGGCGGCTATCTGGTAGGGCACAGCCAGATTGCCTATCTAATGGATCCGGACGGCAAGCCGATCACGTCGCTGCCGATCGAGAAGGATGCTGCGGCAATGGTGGCGCAGCTCGACCATTGGGTGCGATGACCGGAAAATACTGGGAAGATCTGCCGCTGGAAAAGCTCGACCGGGCGCAATGGGAATCCCTTTGCGACGGCTGCGGCAAATGTTGCATCCACAAGCTGGAGGACGAGGAGACCGGTGAGCTCCTCGCCACCAATGTTGCCTGCCGCCTGCTCGACCGGCGGATGGGGCGCTGCTCCGACTATAAGCATCGCCACGCCTATGTCGCCGAATGCGTGCGGCTGAACGCCAACAACGTCGGCAACATCGAGTGGCTCCCCTCCACCTGCGCCTATCGCCTGCGCGGTGAAGGAAAGCCGCTGCCCGACTGGCATTATCTGGTGAGCGGCGACCCCGAGTCGGTCCATGCCGCGGGCCAGTCGACCCGGGGCTGGACGGTCAGCGAGGACGATGTGATCGATTTCGAGCATCATCTGGTGGACCGCGAATTGTGACCCAGCCGGAGATCGAAGTCGTCCGTCACGCGCGTGCGCGGCGGATGCGGCTCTCGGTCGATCCCCGCAGCGGCAAGGTGAAGCTCACGCTCCCGCCGCGTGCCTCGTTGAAAAAGGCCATGGACTGGGCGCGCGAACAACAGGGCTGGATCGCGTTGCAGCAGGCGAAAATGCCCGAGGCGCGGCCGTTTGAGCCCGGCGCCAAGATTCCGCTGGGCGATGCCGAGGTCGAGATCGTCTGGCCCGCGGCCGGCTGCGGCCGCACCCCGAAGCTCGACGGCGACCGGCTGCTCTGCGGCGGCCCGCGCGAGGGGCTGGAGAAGCGCATCGAGCGCTGGCTTCGCCAGGCGGCGCTCGATTTGCTGAGCGAGGAGACCGCCGAATATGCCGAGCGGGCCGGGGTGAGCGTCACCAAGGTCTCGATCGGCGACCCGCGCGGACGCTGGGGCAGCTGCGCCTCGTCGGGCCAGATCCGCTACAGCTGGCGGCTGCTGCTGGCGCCGAGCTTCGTCCGCCGCTCCACCGTCGCGCATGAAGTCGCGCACCGCATCCATATGAATCATTCGCCCGCGTTCCACCGCGTGGTCGCGGAGCTCTACGAAGGCGATCCGGACCGCGCGCGGGCGTGGCTGCGGCGCAATGGTTCCGGGCTGCACTGGTACGGCAAGTAACCGCCTGAACTGATCCCCTGCCTTCGCCGGGGATCAGGAAGGGCGCGGGATTATTGCTGCTCGCCGCGCGGCGCTTCGTTCCGCGGTGCCGGACCCGGCTGGCGGGGGGCATCGCGCGGATCGCGCTGCGCCGGGGCGGGTGCAGGTGCTGGAGCCCGCTTGCCGGTCATCCGGTCGATCCAGTCCTGGTCGAGCTGCTCGTCGCCCTGGGGCTGCTGCTGCCCGGGCTGCGGCTGCTCCTGCTGGTCGGTGCCGTCGCCGCGCGGCTGCTGGTCCTGGGGCAGCGGATTGCCGTCCTGGTCGACGAACATGCCGTTGTCGGGCTCGCCATAGGCGCTGTTCTCTTCGTCGAGCTGATATTCGGGCAGCGTCACCTGCGTGTCGAAGGCCTCGGCCGGGCGCTTCGCCACCGCCTTGATCATGAAATCATGGAAGGCGCGTGCCGGGGCGGTGCCGCCCTGCAGGCCGGGAACGACCTTGGCATCGTCGCGGCCCATCCATACGCCGGTGGTGATTCCGCTCGAGAAGCCGATGAACCAGCCATCCTTGTTCGACGTGGTGGTGCCGGTCTTGCCCGCCACCGGACGGCCGATCTGCGCGGCACGGCCGGTGCCGGTGGCCACCGCCGTCTGCATCAGGTCGGTCATCTGCGCGGCGACATAGGGGGCGACGAGCACATGGCTGGTGTCGACCTCGTGCTGGTAGATCACTGCGCCGTTCGCAGTGACGCGGGTGATGCCATAGGGCGTCACCGCCACGCCCTTGCTCGCCACCGAGGCGAAGGCGCGGGTCATGTCGATCAGGCGCACGTCCGAGGTGCCGAGCACCATGGCCGGATGGGTGTCCACCGGGGTGGTGATGCCGAAGCGGCGCGCCATATTGGCGATGTCGCCGAAGCCGACTTCCTGGCCGAGCTTCGCCGCGATCGTGTTGACCGAATAGGCGAAGGCGGTGCGGATGTTCATCTCGCCGCGGAACGCACCCGAGCTGTTGCGCGGGCTCCAGCCGTTGATCGTCACCGGCTCGTCGACCACCAGGTCATCGGGCTTGTGGCCCGCTTCGAGCGCAGTCAGGTAGACGAACAGCTTGAAGGCCGAGCCCGGCTGGCGGGTCGCCTGAGTCGCGCGGTTGTAGATCGACGCGACATAATCCTTGCCGCCCACCATCGCGCGCACTGCACCGTCGCGGTCGAGCGCGATCAGCGCGCCCTGGGCATTCTTCGGCGCATTGGCACGGATCGCATCGTCGGCGGCGCGCTGCATCGAGAGGTCGAGCGTGGTCCACACTTCGAGCGGGGCCTCGGTCTCGTCGATCAGCACTTCGAGCTGGGGCAGCGCCCAGTCGGTGAAATAGCGCACGCTGTTCTGCTTGGGCTCGGGGGCGAGCGCCACGGTGCGCGGATCGGTCGCCTTTGCCTGGGCGTCGCTGATTTTGCCGGTCTCGGCCATCAGGTCGAGCACCACGCTGGCGCGGCTGATCGCGGCGTCTGCGTCGGCGGTCGGCGAATAATGCGAGGGCGCCTTGACCAGGCCGGCGATCACCGCCGCCTCGGCCAAGGTCAAATTG
Source organism: Sphingomonas sp. R-74633 (assembly GCF_013416555.1). GTDB lineage: Bacteria > Pseudomonadota > Alphaproteobacteria > Sphingomonadales > Sphingomonadaceae > Sphingomonas. Next base: position 550,665 of record NZ_JACCFG010000003.1, read on the forward strand.
GTCGCCGAATGACCGAAGAACTTCCGGCTCGCCGCGTCGATGCCATAGGCGCCGCCGCCGAAATAGACCTTGTTGAGATAGAGCTCGAGGATCTCGTCCTTCGAGAATTTGCGCTCCATCGCCAGCGCGATCACGCCTTCGCGCACCTTGCGGCCGAGGTCGTACTTGTTCGACAGGAAGATCGTGCGCGCCACCTGCTGGGTGATCGTCGAGCCGCCCTGCAGGCGCCGGCCCTCGTCATGCAGCTGCTTGGCGCGCCAGAACATGCGGGCGACGCCGACCGGATCGACGCCCCAGTGCGATTCGAAGCGGCGATCCTCGGTCGCGATGATCGCGTCCTTCATCACCTGCGGGATCTGGTTGTACTTGATCCACTCGCCATAGCTCGGTCCGAGCGAGACGAGCACGGTGCCGTCGGCGGCATGGACGCGGATCATCTGGCCGTTGGGCGAGGATTTGAGCTCGTCGAAGCTCGGCAGCGTCGACTTGGTCGAATAGACCGCGATGAGCAGCGCGATGAAGGCAAGCAGCGCCAGGCTGCCGCCGCCGATCAGCGTCCAGAAGGTTACACGCTTCCAAAAGGCGAGGTCACGCCATTTGGACCTGCGGATGACTGCGGGCAGGTTGGATGCCATCGGGGGGGTCGATTAAGCCCTATTCGGCCTGGTCACAAGGTTCAGGCGGTGGTGGAGTCGCTAGCCGAAGCCGGGTTTCCGCCACGTGAACGGAAATCGAGACTCACCGAGTTGATGCAATATCGCAGTCCCGTCGGCGGTGGGCCGTCGGGGAAGACATGGCCCTGATGCCCGTCGCAGCGCGCGCAACGCACCTCGACGCGGCGCATGCCATGGCTGACATCGGCGTGTTCGGAAACATTGGCCGGGTCGATCGGCTGAGTGAAGCTCGGCCAGCCCGAGCCCGAGTCGAACTTGTCGAGGCTGTCGAACAGCTCGAGCTTGCACGCGGCGCAGGCATAGACGCCGTCGGCCTTGTTGTCGGTGTAACGGCCGGCAAAGGCGCGTTCGGTACCCGCCTCGCGCAGCACGTGAAACTGTTCCGGGGTCAGGCGCTTGCGCCATTCGGACTCGGGGAGGTTCAGATGCTCCATGGCATCAAGCATGTGTGCGTGCCCGGGGTCCGCGTCAATCCGGGTTCGCGCGGAAGCGGGCTAAACCCTTGTTGACCTTCAATTGCCGCTTCAATTCCTCGGCGGGCGGCGCCCAGAGAAAGCCGAAGCTGACCGTGCCGTGCTTTGATTCGACGGCGTGGTGCAACCGGTGCGCCTGGACGATTCGCTTCATGTAGCGCGAGCGCGGCACATAGCGGTGCGCCACGCGCTGGTGGACGATCACGTCGTGGAAGCCGAAATAGATTGCGCCATATCCGGCGATTCCCGCGCCGATCCAAGTAGAGCCCGGCCACCAGCCCGCCTGCACCCCGCCATAGAGCAGGATGATCGAGGGGATGGCGAAGATCACTGCATAGAGATCATTCCATTCGAACCAGCCGCTGCGGGCGCGGTGGTGGCTGGCGTGCAGGAACCAGCCCGGCCCGTGCATCACCCAGCGGTGCATCGCCCAGGCAAAGCTCTCCATCGCGGCGATGGTCGCGCAAAACAGGGCAAGGCCGATCCAGACGGGCATGATCGCTAGATAGGCGCTCTCGTTCAGAAGGCGAACCCAGTGTCGCCGCATTTGGCGGGCGTCAGCGTATAGGAAGCGAACGGCTTCTCGCTGCCATCGGGCTTGCGCGCGGTGATCGTCCAGCGCCAGCTCTTGCCCTCGGGCGCCAGGCGGTTGGCGTAGACCGCATCGGGATAGGCATAATCGATCGCGAGCCCGCCCTGCTCGGTCCGCCCCTTGCCCGCCGCGCTGTAGCCGGCGCCGAAGCTGTCCATCCACCAGGCGCTGAGCTTGTCGCCGTCATGGTCACCGATGACGATCGCCGCGTCATAGGGATCGGCGGGGTCGAGCCCGTGCGACTCGAGCAGGAGATAGCGCCCGCCCAGGCGCCACGCGGCGCGCACGCGAGTCGCCACGCGCTTGCCCATTACTTCGCCCGGCGCTTCCCAGCAGCCGACAAGCGCATCGAGTGCGGCATGGGCGGGATCCGGAGCGGGTGTGAGGAACAGCGCAGTGGCAAGGGCGAGAGTCATAAATGCGCCCCTAGCAATGGGTTCCGGGAGCGGCCACCACAAGCTACTATTGCAATTACCTCGCAATCGCATTTGCGCCGAAAAGATTTGGATTCCCCAGCGCTCCGTGCTTAAGGCAGCCGCAAACCCCTTCCCCACAAAAGACGAGGGCGCGTCCCCATGAACATCCATGAATATCAGGCCAAGGAACTGCTCGCGAAGTTTGGCGCGCCGATCGCTGCCGGCTTTGCCGCCTTCACCGTCGAGGAGGCCGTCGAGGCCGCCAAGAAGCTGCCTGGGCCGCTCTTCGTCGTGAAGTCGCAGATCCATGCCGGCGGCCGCGGCAAGGGCAAGTTCAAGGAGCTCGGCCCCGATGCGAAGGGCGGCGTCCGGCTTGCCTTCTCGCTCGACGAAGTCCGCGCCCACGCAACCGACATGCTCGGCAACACGCTGGTGACGATTCAGACCGGTGAGCATGGCAAGCAGGTCAACCGCCTCTACATCACCGACGGCGCCGACATCGCCAAGGAATTCTACCTCGCGCTCCTCGTCGATCGCGCCACCAGCGAAGTCGCCTTCGTCGTCTCGACCGAAGGCGGCATGGACATCGAGGAAGTCGCCCACTCGACCCCGGAGAAGATCCACAGCTTCTCGGTCGATCCCGCGACCGGCTTCATGCCGCATCACGGCCGCGCCGTCGCTGCCGCGCTCGGCCTGACCGGCGACCTCGCCAAGCAGGCGGCCAAGGTCGCCTCGTCGCTCTACGCCGCGTTCCTCGCGACCGACGCCGAGCAGATCGAAGTCAACCCGCTGGCGCTGACCGAGCAGGGCAACCTCCTCGTCCTCGACGCCAAGGTCGGCTTCGACGGCAATGCGATGTTCCGCCACAAGGATCTCGCCGAACTGCGCGACGAGTCGGAGGAAGATCCCGCCGAGCTCGAAGCTTCGAAGTACGACCTGGCGTACATCAAGCTCGACGGCGACATCGGCTGCATGGTCAATGGCGCCGGCCTCGCCATGGCGACGATGGACATCATCAAGCTCAACGGCATGTTCCCGGCCAACTTCCTCGACGTCGGCGGCGGCGCTTCGAAGGAGAAGGTGACCGCGGCGTTCAAGATCATCCTCGCCGATCCGAACGTGAAGGGCATCCTGGTCAACATCTTCGGCGGCATCATGAAGTGCGACATCATCGCCGCGGGCATCGTTGCCGCGGCGAAGGAAGTGAACCTCTCGGTGCCGCTGGTCGTGCGCCTCGAGGGCACCAATGTCGCCGAGGGCAAGGAAATCCTCGCCAATTCGGGCCTCGCCATCGTTCCGGCGAACGACCTGGGCGATGCCGCGAAGAAGATCGTGGCCGAAGTGAAGAAGCTGGCCGCCTGAGCCTGCTTCGCCGCTCGCGGCGATTTTCCGAAAAAATGGGCGGAGGACCGGAACCCGGTCTTCCGCCCTTTTTGCGTCCGGTCCCTGCGGGCGCTCGACGCTAGGGCGCCGCTACGTCGCTCCCGAATATACGGTGAGTCCGTCTCGTCTCCGTAACAAGGCAGTTCGCGCCGCTTTTTCGATGATCGGGTATGCTGGACGCGCTTTTGGGGTGGACTTGAATCGATTCTCGTTCATTAGCGATCGGCATTGCCGACCTTCCACCGAGGGAGAGGGATTTCAATGAAAGTTCTGGTGCCGGTCAAGCGCGTGCTTGACTATAACGTGAAGCCTCGCGTGAAGGCGGACGGGACCGGGGTCGACCTGGCCAACGTCAAGATGAGCATGAACCCGTTCGACGAGATCGCGATCGAGGAAGCCGTGCGCCTGAAGGAAAAGGGCGCCGCGACCGAAGTCGTTGTTGTCACGATCGGCGTCGCCAAGGCGGAAACCGATGTGCTGCTCACTGCGCGCGCCATGGGTGCCGACCGCGCGATCCTGATCCAGACCGATGACGAGATCGAGCCGCTGGCCGTCGCCAAGCTCCTCGCCAAGGTCGCGGAGGAAGAGCAGCCCGGGCTGATCATCCTCGGCAAGCAGGCGATCGACGACGATTCGAACCAGACCGGCCAGATGCTGGGCGCGCTGCTCGGCTGGCCGCAGGGCACCTTTGCCTCGAAGGTCGAGCTGGGCGGACAGGGCGTGCAGGTCACCCGCGAAGTCGATGGTGGCCTCGAGACCGTGGACCTCAAGCTCCCCGCGATCGTCACCACCGATCTTCGCCTCAACGAGCCGCGCTATGCGACGCTGCCGAACATCATGAAGGCCAAGTCCAAGCCGGTCGCGAAGAAGACCATCGCGGATTACGGCGTCGACGTGGCCCCGCGCCTCAAGACGCTCAAGGTCGTCGAGCCGGCCAAGCGCTCGGCCGGCATCAAGGTGGGCTCGGTCGACGAGCTGGTCGAGAAGCTCAAGGGTCTGGGAGTCGTGAAATGAAGACTTTGGTCTGGGTCGAGCACGACAATCAGAACCTCAAGGACGCAACGCTCGCCGTGGTCACCGCCGCTGCGAAGCTGGGCGAAGTCCATCTCCTCGTCGCCGGCAAGGGCGTCGACGGCGTGGCCAAGCAGGCGGCGGCGATCGAAGGCGTGGGCAAGGTCCATGTCGCCGATGACGCGGCCTATGAGCATTTCCTCGCCGAGAACGTCGCACCGCTGATCACCGGCCTGATGGCCGATCATGATGCGGTCCTCTTCCCCGCAACCACCACGGGCAAGAACGTGGCGCCGCGCGTCGCCGCCGGCCTCGACGTGATGCAGATCTCGGACATCCTCTCGGTCGAGGGTGCCGACACCTTCACCCGTCCGATCTATGCCGGCAACGCGATCGCCACGGTGCAGACCAGCGACAAGAAGCTGGTGATCACCGTGCGCGGCACTGCCTTCGCCAAGGCTTCGGCCACCGGCGGCTCGGGCATGATCGAAGCCGTGTCGGGCGAGGGCGACAAGGGCCTCTCCACCTTCGCGGGTGCCGAGATCGCCAAGTCCGAGCGTCCCGAGCTGACCAGCGCCAAGGTGATCGTCTCGGGCGGCCGCGCGCTCGGCTCGTCGGAGCAGTTCCACGCGCTGATCGATCCGCTGGCGGACAAGCTCGGCGCCGGCGTCGGCGCCTCGCGCGCCGCCGTGGACGCGGGCTATGCTCCCAACGACTATCAGGTCGGCCAGACCGGCAAGATCGTCGCTCCGGAAGTCTATGTCGCGATCGGCATCTCGGGCGCGATCCAGCACCTCGCCGGCATGAAGGACTCCAAGACGATCATCGCGATCAACAAGGACGAGGACGCCCCGATCTTCCAGGTGGCGGACTATGGCCTGGTCGGCGACCTGTTCAAGGTGGTGCCGGAGCTGACCGAGAAGCTTTGAGGCGCAATCGCCGAAACGACAGGATGGGGCGCTCCGAAAGGGGCGCCCCTTTCTATTTGGCCGTTCAAATGCGGTTCGCGCTAGCTGCCAGCCTTTCGCCCTGCCAGCGCGCGCGCTGCATCGCTTCCGAGAGGCCCGCGAACTGCTCGTCCGACAAGCCGGACTCGGCAAGGCTCTCCCTGGCTTCGCCCTTTGCCTTGCTCCAATAGGCATGGCGATACGGCCCCGTCGTCAAAAGCTCCTTTGCCACCCGGTCGACGATTCCACGCATATGGCGCGTCGAGGGTCCCGCATTGTCGGTACCCTGGGTCTGCAGGCGGCCGAGCCATCCGATGAGGATCGCTTCCTCGTCCGAAGCGCGGTCTGCCTGAAAGTCGGCCTCTCGCGGGTCTTCCCCTTCATCGATGCGTGCCAGTAGCGCGGCGAGGAATCCCTGCGCGAACCCTGTCCGCTCGAATTGCGCGTCCGGCGCGAGGTCCAGCAGCGCGTGGTTCAATGCATATTGCATCGCGACGCTGTCGGTGTAGCGGACATAGCCATCCCTCGGCAGGCCCGAATAATAGTGGAAATCGCGTGACGCGATTTGGGCGGGAGGAGAGGGCACCGCTGTGTCGCGCCGGGCAGGCCCGGGTTCTCCGGTGACGGCGGACAGCTGCCGCACGCCGCGCAACGCCAGAAACGCGACCCCGGCGCCTGCGGCAATGGCAATGACCCAAGGATCCATCCCGCAAAGCTAACGCGTGTTCGGCGATCCTGCCATCTGGTCTTGCAACCTAATCCGCCCCCATCGGTCGGGGCGGCGTGACTTCGGGCAACGCCAGCGGCGGCACGGTCGACAGCTTCGCTGCAATCGCCAGCGCCACCACCGTCAGGACCCCGCAATAGAGCGCCACGCCGTTCCAGCCCCAGCCGGTCCAGGCAACCCCACCCGCCGAGCCGAGCAGGCTCGATCCGAGATAATAGAAGAACAGGTAGAAGGCGGCCGCCTGCCCCCGGCTCGCCCGTGCGCGACGGCCGACCCAGCTCGAGGCGATCGAGTGCGCGCCGAAGAAACCGATGGTGACGATGCCGATTCCCGCCACCACCAGTGTCAGCCAGTTCGACGCGGTCAGCGCCACTCCGATCAGCAGCATGCCGGTGGGAATCCAGAAGATCAGCCGCCGCCCGCGCTTCTCGGCGAGATGGCCGAACCAGGTCGAGCTGACCGAGCCGAGCAGATAGAGCAGGAAGATCGCGCCGATCGCCGCATGGCTCAGCCCGAACGGCGGCGCGAGCAGGCGGAAACCGACGTAATTGTAGACGGTGACGAAGACGCCCATCAGCAGGAATGCCTCGGCATAGAGCAAAGGCATGGCGCGGTCCTTGAACAGCTCGCGCCCGGCCGCGAGCACCGCGCTCGGATGGACTTCCTGCGGCACGAAGCGACGCGAGGGCGGGGCGAGGCGGCGGAAGCCCTCGGCCATGGCGAGGCCGACCAGCCCCACGAAGATCAGCCCCCAGCGCCAGTCGACCAGGCTGGTGACGACGCTCACCCCCAGCCGCCCGGCCATGCCGCCGATGCCGCTGCCGGCGATATAGAGCCCCATTGCCGGCCCCACCGAGCGCGGCTCGATCTCCTCGCTGACATAGGCCATGGCGACCGCCGGCATCCCGGCGAGCGCGATCCCGGTAAGGAAGCGCAGGCCGAGCAGCGTATCCCAGCCCGGCGCCAGCCCGGTGAGCATGGTCAGCAGCCCCGCGCCGAACATCGCGCCCACCATCAGCGGGCGCCTGCCCAGCTTGTCGGAGAGCATGCCGGCAATGACGATCGCCACCGCGAGCGGCCCGGTGGCGAGCGAGATCGCCAGGCTCGCCGCTTCGGCGCTGAGGTGAAACTCGCTGGCGAACAGCGGCAGCAGCGGCTGGGCCGAATAGAGCAGCGAAAAGGTCGAGAAGCCCGCGAACAGCATCGCGAGCGTCAATCGCCTATAGCCGGGGGTGCCGCGCGCGTAGCCGCCAGGTTCAGTCATGGTTGGCCAACGCGTCTGAACCCCTCAAGTACACGGCGCACCTGCATTTTTCGCAGCTACACTTCCTTATAGGGCAAGTGCGCAGCACATGCGGTGTCGAGGCCGGCTTGCCAAAGCCCGATCGGGGGCCATAGTCGGGCGCGCATGGCCAACGGCGTCTTCATTCACCGCGAGGACTCGATTTATCGGGACACGCCGGCCGTCAGCTATCATTTCCCCAAGCAATATCTCGAGCGGGCGCGGGCCTGTATCGGCGACTGGATTCTCTACTACGAGCCGGTGAAGGTGCGGCAGAGCCGCGGCTATTGGGCGATCGCTCGAGTGGAATCGGTCGTACCGGATCCGGATCAGCCCGGCATGTATTATGCGATGATTGAGCCCGGCAGCTTCCTGCAATTCAGCACGCCGGTGCCATTTGTCCTTGATGGGACGGTGGTCGAGCGCGGCCTGCTCAACGAGCAAGCAAAGATCTCCGGTCGTGCCCAGGCGGCGGTGCGCCCGATCTCGACCCAGGACTTCATCCGGATCGTCAACCTGGGCCTGCGCGACGAGGACGAGATGCTGCCCCGCCGGGACGAACCGGCGGCCGAGAATCGCGTGCGCGAGGACGGACCCGCCTTCCATTTCGAAGAGCGGGAGCGCGTCCAGCAACTGGTTTCACGCCCGCTTCGGGATCGCGCCTTCCGCCGCACTGTGCTCGATGCCTATGACGCCCGGTGCGCGCTGACCGGTCTCAAGCTGATCAATGGCGGCGGGCGCGCAGAAGCCGAAGCCGCACATATCCGCCCGGTCGAAGCCAATGGCCCGGACATCGTCTCCAACGGCCTGGCACTGTCGGGGACGGTGCATTGGATGTTCGATCGTGGCTTGCTGTCGCTCGGCGACGATCTCTCGATCCTTGTCTCGCGCCACGTCAACGACCGCGACAGCATCATGGCGCTGCTCAATCGCTCGGGCCACGCCCGGCTTCCTGCGCGGGCGGCGGATCATCCGCATCCGCTGTTCCTCGGCTGGCATCGCGAAACCTGTTTCAAGGGCTGAATGCATCCGCTGCATTCGTATGTGTGCCGCATAACCATTGACGCTGCAGTGCAGCATGACCACTTGGCATCGATGCACGCCCCCGCACCCCGAACTCACAATGTCGGCCTCGTCCATTTCGCCTTGGCGATGGGCGGCTTCGCGATCGGCACCACCGAATTCGCGACGATGAGTCTGGTGCCCTATATGGCGCAGGGCCTCGGGATCGACGTGCCGTCCGCCGGCCATGTCATCAGCGCCTATGCGCTGGGCGTTGTGGTCGGCGCGCCGCTGATCGCGGTTGCCGGCGCCAAGCTGTCGCGGCGGTTCCTGCTGATCCTGCTGATGGCCAGCTTCGCGTTGTTCAATACGCTGAGCGCGCTGGCGCCGGACTATCACTGGCTGCTGCTCTTCCGTTTCCTTTCCGGCCTGCCGCACGGTGCCTATTTCGGCATTGCCGCCTTGGTCGCCGCGTCGCTGGTGCCCGCGAACAAGCGCTCGCAGGCGGTCGGGCGGATGATGCTCGGGCTGACCGTCGCGACGATCCTCGGCGTGCCGCTCGCCAACTGGCTGGGCCAGGCGGTGGGCTGGCGCTGGGGCTTTGTTGTGGTCGGCGTGCTCGCGCTGGCGACGGTGGCGCTGGTCGCCGCGCTCGCCCCGCGCGACCCGCCCCAGCATGGCGCGAGCCCGCTCAAGGAGCTCGGCGCGCTCGCCAATGGCCAGGTGTGGCTCACGCTCGGGATCAGCGCGATCGGCTTTGGCGGCATGTTCTGCGTCTATACCTATGTCGCCTCGACGCTGCTCGAAGTGACTAAGGCGCCGGCGAGCGTGATCCCGATCGTCCTGGCGATCTTCGGCGTCGGCGCGACCGCGGGCAGCATCATCGTGCCCAAGTTCGCCGATCGCGCACTGATGCCCACAGCAGCGGTGCTGCTGCTCGGCAGTGCGGTGGCGCTGGCGCTGTTCCCCTTCGCCGCCGGCCAGCTGTGGAGCCTGTCGCTCGATATCGCCGCGATCGGCTTCCTGGGCGCGCTGGGGGCGGTGCTGCAGACCCGGCTGATGGACGTCGCCGGCGAAGCGCAAGGGCTCGCGGCGTCGCTCAACCACTCCGCGTTCAACTTCGCCAATGCGCTCGGCCCCTGGCTGGGCGGCCTCGCCATCGCGGCGGGTTATGGCTGGACGTCGACCGGCTGGGTCGGGGCACTGCTCTCGCTCGGCGGGTTTGCGGTGCTGGTGGTGGCGGTGCTCGTCGAGCGCAGGAGCAGGTAACCGGCGAGCGCCGACAGGATCGATCCAGCGAGCACGCCGATCTTGACGTGATCGATCAGCTCGGGCCGGTCCGGGAAGGCGAGGCCGCCGATGAACAGGCTCATCGTGAAGCCGATGCCGGCGAGCAGCGAGATGCCGTAGACCTGGCGCCAGCCGCCGGGCTTGCTGGCAAAGCCGGTGCGCACCGCGATCCAGATGCCGCCGAAGATGCCCAGCTGCTTGCCGGCGAACAGCCCCAGCGCGATGCCCAGCGGCAGCGGCTCGAGCAGCACGCCGGGGGACATGCCGGTCAGCGAAACACCGGCATTGGCGAAGCCGAACAGCGGCACGATCAGATAGGCCGACCAGGGATGCAGCGCGTGCTCGAGCCGGTGCAGCGGCGAGTGCGCGGCATCGGGCGCGGCGGGCGAGGGGACGATCGGGATCATCATCGCCGCCGCGACCCCGGCGACCGTGGCGTGCACGCCCGACAGGAAGACCAGAACCCACAGCAGCACCGCGAGCAGCAGGTAGGGCGCAAGGCTGCGCACGCCGCTGCGGTTGAGCGCATACATCGCCGCGAGCACGATCGCCGCCCCCGCCAGCGCCAGCAGGCTGATATGCGCGGTATAGGCCAGCGCGATGATCGCCACCGCACCCATGTCGTCGACGATCGCCACGGTAGTGAGGAACAGCTTGAGCGAAGCGGGCACGCGGCTGCCGAGCAGCGCGAGGACCCCAATCGCGAACGCGATGTCGGTCGCCGCCGGGATCGCCCAGCCTTGGCTCAGCCCCGGGGTGCCCGCAGTGATCGCCAGATAGATCAGCGCCGGACCGACCATGCCCGCCGCCGCGGCCACCACCGGCAGGCGTCGCCGCTCCCAGCTCGCCAGCCGCCCGTCGACGAACTCGCGCTTGATCTCCAGCCCGACGAGCAGGAAGAAGATCGCCATCAGCCCGTCGTTGATCCACAGATGCACGGTCATCGGGCCATGCGCGGCGGAGAGCGTTGGCCCCACAACCATGTGCAGCAGATGGAAATAGGTGGTGGCGACCGCCGGCACATTGGCGGCGACCATCGCCAGGATCGCGGCGACGATCAGGAAGATGCCGCCCGCCGCTTCGCTCTTGAGGAAGTCGCGCAGTGCCGATTCCGCGTTGCTCGCGGCTTCGGCGACCGCTTCGATTTCCTCCTCGAGCTTGCTCATGCCCTGGCGAGCGCCTCGGCGATCAGCTTGCGGCTGTTCTCGATCCCGTAGAGCGCGATGAAGCTGCCCATGCGGGGCCCCTGCTCGCTGCCGAGCAACGTCTCATAGAGCGCCTTGAACCAGTCGCGCAGATTCTCGAACGCGTCGGTCTTGCCGATCTCATAGACGATGTTCTGGATGTCCTCGGCCGAGGCATCCTCGGGCAATTCGGCGAGCTGTGCGTCGAGCTGGCGCAGCGCGCCCGCCTCGGCTTCGCTCGGCGCGCGGCGCTGGAGCGTAGGCTCGACGAAATCCTTCGCATAGCGGATCGCATAGCCGACCATCCGGTCGAGCTCGGGATGGCTCTCCGGCGACAGGTCTGGCGAATAGCGGCGCAGGAAGCCCCAGATCGTCTCGCGATTGCCCACGCCCGGCAGGCTGACCAGGTTGAGCAGCAGCCCAAAGGTCACCGGCAGAGTCTCGGCCGGCACGTTCCCATTGTGGATATGGTGCACCGGGTTGCCGAGCTTCTGCGCGAGTTCCTGGGTCGGATAGTTCGCGCGGAACTGCCAATATTCCTCGATCGCGCGCGGGATCAGCCCGAGATGCAGCGACTTGGCCTTTTTGGGTTCACGATAGATGTAGAACGACAAGCTCTCATCCGGCCCATAGGTCAGCCACTCGTCGATCGACAGGCCATTGCCCTTGGACTTGGAGATCTTCTCGCCCTTGGCATCGAGGAACAGCTCGTAGATCAGCCCCTCGGGCTTCCGCCCGCCCAGCACCTGGGCGATCTTGCCGCTCTGCACGCCGCTGTCGATCAGATCCTTGCCGTACATCTCATAATCGACGCCGAGTGCTGCCCAGCGCATGCCCCAGTCGGGCTTCCACTGGAGCTTGGCCTGGCCGCCGAAGATCGACTGTTCGATCGTCTCGCCTTCATCGACGAAGCGGATGATCCCGGCTTCGGCATCAACCACCTCGACCGGCACCTGCAGCACCACGCCCGACTTGGGGCTCACCGGCAGCACCGGCGAATAGGTCGCTGCGCGCTCGGCACGCAGCGTCGGCAGCATCACGTCCATGATCGCCGAATAGTTGCGCAGCACCGTGCGCAGCGTGTCGTCAAAGCGGCCCGAACCATAATAGTCGGTCGATGAGGCGAACTCATATTCGAAGCCGAAGCGGTCGAGGAATTCGCGCAGCATCGCGTTGTTGTGCGCGGCGAAGCTGTCGAACTTTTCGAACGGATCGGGGATGCGCGACAAGGGCTTGCCGAGATGCGCGGCGAGCAGCGCCTGGTTGGGCACATTGTCGGGCACCTTGCGCAGCCCGTCCATGTCGTCGCTGAACGCAATCAGCCGCGTCTTGTGGCCGGTCATTTCCTCATAGGCGTGGCGCACCATCGTGGTGCGCAGCACTTCCTGGAAGGTGCCGATATGCGGCAGACCCGAAGGACCATAGCCGGTCTCGAACAGCACCGGCGAACCGTCGGGCTTGCCGTCCGGATAGCGTTTGACGAGCTTGCGCGCCTCTTCATAGGGCCAGGCCTTGGACTCGAATGCGGCGGCGCGCAGGGTAGCTTCGTCTGTCATGGTTCTGGCGCGATAGCGAAGAGCGGCGCCGGGGGCCAGACTCGGGTTAGTTGCCCTCGCGCTCCCAGACCGTGCATTTCGCGATCCAATGCTCCAGCGCGACGATCAACTGGACATAGGACCTGGTCTCGAAGCTGTGGATGTCTTCGGCCTTGTCGTCGAAGTCGAAGGGCAGGTCCTGCCGACGGCGGCCTTTCTCGGTGCGCGGCCAAGGCTGGTAGATCACATTCAGGTGGAAACAGCCCGCCGGATCGAACTCGGGCGAGAAGGCCACGTCGATCGCGAAGCGGCGCGCCTTGTTGACAGCGTAGAAAACCGAAGACCCGCCGTAATACCCGTCTTCCACCCGCCCCGTCGTCGAGAGCTCGTTCCACGCGATCGCCCAGCCCGCCGGGATGCGCAGCGGCTGGAGCTCGCGATAAGCTGGCGAATTGGGGAAAAGCTCGTGCATCCCCGTCTTATGGCGCGGCCCGGCGACACGGGGCAGAGCAAAAAGAGTTTCGCCCGCCTCCTTCCCTTTGCCGTGCAAGCAAGGCTAGAACGAAAGGCGTACATGACATCTGGTTCCGACCTTGACGCCAGCCATGGCGATGCGCCGCGCGGCCCCGCGTTGTGGGAAGGGCGCGCCACACCGGGGCCGGCGCTGGCGAAGTTGCTCCCTGGTGTCATCCTCCTCGCGATCTTCGCGGCGCTGACCCTCCTCTTCATGCTCAATCCGGCGCCCAAATATCTTCGGATCCGCGGTGTCGGCGGCTGGGAGCAATATCCGCTCGATCCGGGCGCTGCGATGCTGCTCCCCGGCGCGATCCTCTTCATCCTCGCCGTCGTCATCTGCGTGGCCGTCGCGGCGACGATGAAGGCGGTGCGGCAGCGCTACCGCATCGACGGCCGCACCGCGGAAGTGGCGGCGGACGGCGTGATAGCCGGCATCGCGATTTCCGACATACGCCGCGTCTCGGCGTCGGAGGTCCTGGGCTGGCAGCGAGTGCGGATCACCGGCGTCAACCGGCAGCGCATCGAGATGCTGCTCGGCGCGGAAGATGCGGTGCACGTGCTTTCGGTGCTGCAGGGGCTGGGCGTGCCGTGCGGCGCGCTCGATGCGATCGAGCTGCCTGCCAGCAAGCCCAGGCTCGCCACCGGTGAACCGGTGCGCTGGCGGGGGCGGCCCGGCCTGGCTTCGTTCGACAAGGGCCGGGCGATCAGCGTGGTCGGCATCCTGCTGCCCTTCGCGATATTCGTCGGCGTGCTCCTCTGGCTGTGGGGAAGCGACCCCGAACCCTTTTTCGGCCTGATGCTGACGGTCTTCGTGCTCACGCTGTTCGGCTGGCCGTCTTTGGCCGCGCTAATCACCTATTCCGGGCGGCTGCGCGTCTGGCTGTTCGATGCGTTCGGCGCCGTTGTGGTGACCGACCGGCGTATCGCCTGGGCAGCGCCCGGCTCCGGCCACTTCTACCGCGAACTGATGCTCTCCGAGCTCGTCGATGCCGCGATCGTCGAGCAACGCGGGCGCCGCGCCTGGATCGCCCTGACCGTGCGCAAGGGCGCGCAGGATGTGCGCGAGCAGGACCTGCGCGGCGTGCCCGATGCCGAAGCTTTCCTCGCCGCGGTGGACCTGCGCGCGCGATGAGCCTCCCCTATCCAGCCCTTCACGCCAGCCATGGCGGCGTCTGGCTCGCCACGCCGGAGGGCGAATGCCGCGCGATCAGCCGGGGCGAGGCGATCCGCATTGCCGCGGATACGCCGGTGATCCTGCTCAACGCGCCGCTGATCGGCCAGCGGCTCGGCTATGCGGAGCTGTCGGGCCTCGATCTGCTCGAGCTGTTCGCCTTCCTGCATCCGGCGCGCTTCATGGTGCCGACGCCCAAGGGGCTCGCCCGCGTCACCGGGCTCGGCGCACCGGAAACCGATACCGAAGTCGCGCCGTTCCTGCGCCAGGCGGCCGAGGCATTGATCGCGCTGGCCAAGGGCGAGTGGCCCGAGCGCGAGGGCGCCTGGCACGGCGTGCAATCGCTGTTCCGCCTGCGCTGGCCTTGGGCGCCGGCGCTTTCTCAGGCCATCGCCAAGCCCGAACGCGCCGAGCGCTGGCTGTTCTCGAAGCTGCCCGAATGGACCGAACAGCCGCCACGCGTGCCGCCGCGCACCGTGACGCTGAGCGATACCGACATTGCCGAGCGGCTTGCGCGGCTCACCGGCAGCGGTGCCGAGCGCCGCCAGGGCCAGCGCGACTATGCCGCCGCGGCCGCGGGCGCCTTCGCCCCGCGCGACATGCGCGAATCGCCCAATGTCGTGCTGGCCGAGGCCGGCACGGGCATTGGCAAGACACTCGGCTATCTTGCCCCCGCCTCGCTCTGGGCCGAGCAGGCCGGCGGCGCGGTGTGGGTTTCCACCTTCACCAAGGCGCTGCAGCGGCAATTGGGGCATGAGGGTGAGCGGCTGGTCCCCGATGCCGAGCTGCGCAAGAAGAAGATCGTAACCCGCAAGGGCCGCGAGAATTACGCTTGCCTGCTCAATCTCGAGGATGCGCTGCAGGGCGGATTCCAGGGGCGCGCGGCGATCCTTGCACAGCTGGTGGCGCGCTGGGCGGCCTATACGGCGGACGGCGACATGATCGGCGGCGATCTGCCCGGCTGGCTGCCCACTTTGTTCCGCCGCAACGGCTCGACCGCACTCACCGATCGCCGCGGCGAGTGCATCTATGCCGGCTGCCCGCACTACCGGAAATGCTTCATCGAGCGCGCCGCCCGCGCCTCCGCCGACGCCGACATCGTCATCGCCAATCACGCGCTGGTGATGGTCAACGCGGCACGCGGGCGCGAAACGGCGAGCCGCCCCACCCGCTATGTCTTCGACGAGGGGCATCATCTGTTCGATGCCGCCGACGCGATGTTCGCCGCCGCGCTCACTGGTCAGGAAGCGATCGAGATCCGCCGCTGGGTCACCGGCCCCGAATCGGGCTCGCGCGGAAGACGCCGGGGTCTCGCCGCGCGCCTGTCCGACGTCGCCAGTTATGACGATGAAGGCGGCGGGGCGATTTCGGAGGCCGTCGATGCTGCGCGCGCGTTGCCGAGCGACGGCTGGCTCCAGCGCCTCAACGAAGGCGAGCCCTTCGGCCCCGTCGAGCATCTCCTCGCGGCGGTGCGCGGGCTGGTCTACGCCCGTGACGTCAATGGCGCCGCCGACGCCGGCTATGGGCTGGAGACCGAACTGGCCGAGCCCGACGGCGCGCTGGTCGATGCGGCAGGGCCTGCCGGCGAAGCGCTCGATGCGCTGCTCCGCCCGCTCGTCCATCTTGGCCGACGCCTCGAAGCGGTGCTCACCGAAGCGCCCGACTGGATGGACAGCCAGGCCCGTGCCCGGATCGAAGGCGCGGTCGCCTCGCTCGGCTGGCGTGCCGATACTGTCGGCGCCTGGCTCGCGCTGATCGCGCGGATCGGCGGTCCGGCCGATTCGGCGTTCGTCGACTGGCTCGCGGTCGATCGTGTCGAGGGCCGCGAATATGATGTCGGGCTGCATCGCCACTGGCTCGATCCCTCCAAGCCGTTCGCCGAAACCGTATTGAAGCAGGCACATGGCGCGCTGGTCACCTCCGCGACGCTGCGCGCGGGCGGCGACTGGGAGGTGGCCGAAGCGCGATCGGGCGCGGTCCATCTGATGCGCCCCGCCCAGCGCTTCGAAGCGGTCAGCCCGTTCAACTATGCCGAACAGGCAGAGGTGCTGATCGTCACTGATGTGAAGCGCGGCGACATGCCCGCGCTCGCCAATGCCTATGCCCGGCTGGTCGTCGCCGCCGAAGGGGGCACGCTCGGCCTGTTCACGGCGATCCGGCGCCTGCGCGCCGTCCATGCGCGAATCGCCGATCGGCTGGCGCGCGAGGGGCTGCCGCTGCTCGCCCAACATGTCGACCCGATCGACACCGGCACTTTGGTCGACATCTTCCGCGACGATCCGCGCGCCTCGCTGCTCGGCACCGATGCGCTGCGCGATGGGGTGGATGTCCCCGGTGATTCGCTGCGGCTGGTGGTGATGGAGGGGATTCCCTGGCCCAAGCCGAGCGTGCTTCACGCCGCGCGGCGATTGGCCGGGGGCGGCACCGCCTATGACGACCGCATCGTCCGCGCCCGTCTTGCTCAGGCGTTCGGCCGGCTGATTCGCCGTGCCGACGATCGCGGCACCTTCGTCCTGCTCTCAGCCGCCAGCCCGTCGCGGCTGCTCGACGCCTTTCCGCCGGGCACGCGAGTGACGCGCGTCACGCTCGATCAGGCCGTCGAGCGGGTTCGGCTTTCCTTGTCGGCGAAGCTGGGGCAAGAGGCCCCCGCGAACGCCTGACCGGGGATTCCATGAAGACGCTCACCCTGCTCCGCCATGCCAAATCGGGTTGGGACGATCCGGTCGCCCGCGATTTCGATCGTCCGCTCAACCCCAAGGGCCAGCGCGCCGCCGCGATGGTCGGGCGGCACATGCGCGCCGAGGGGCTGGCGTTCGATCATGTCGTCGCCTCACCCGCAGTGCGCGTGATCGAAACGTTGGGCCAGGTCGCGACTGGCTATGGCAGCGATCTCGCGCCACATTGGGACCAAAGACTCTATCTCGCCTCGGCGGGCACGCTGCTGGACGTCGTCCACGAATTGCCCGACGGCGCCGACAAAGTGCTGTTCTCCGGGCATAACCCCGGCCTGGAAGAGCTGGTGCTGCTGCTGTCCGGCGAGAATGCGCTGCGCGATTCGGTCGAGGTGAAGTTCCCCACCGCGAGCCTTGCCGAGATGCGTTTCGATGTGGTGCGCTGGGCCGATGTGAAGCCGGGCGGCGGCGAGCTGCTGCGCTTCACCCGCCCGCGCGATCTCGATCCGACATTGGGGCCGGACTACAACTAGCTCAGCTGTCTTCGTCCAGCGCCTGGGCGAGCGAATCGCGTACCGCCTCCAGACCTTTCTTGTCCCCTACGGGCGCGGTGGCGGTTCCTGCCGCGGCGCGCGCGGTGCGGCTGCCCTTCTCCGCCACGAGCAGCTTCTGCACGCCGCGGATGGTGTAGCCCTGGTTGGAAAGCAGGTCATGGATGCGCCGCACCAGCGCGACATCCTCGGACCGGTAGTAGCGGCGATTGCCCGCCCGGGTGAGCGGGCGCAGCTGCGGGAAGCGCGTTTCCCAATAACGCAGGATGTGCTGGGGCCGCCCGATCTCCTGGGCGAGCTCGCCTATCGTTCGCAGCGCGCCAGCAGCCTTTTCCGGCCCTGGCATCGCCAAACCCCTCAGTCGGCCGAGACGATGCGGTCGCGCATCATCTGGCTGGCACGGAACGTAAGGACGCGGCGGGGTGCGATCGGCACTTCGACACCGGTCTTCGGGTTGCGGCCCACGCGCTCGCCCTTGTCGCGCAGGATGAAGCTGCCAAAGCCCGAGATCTTGACGTTCTCGCCCTTGGACAGCGCTTCGCACATATGGCTGAGGATCTGCTCGACCAGCCGCGCGGCATCGGCGCGCGAGAGACCAACCTCGCGGTGCAGTGATTCTGCGAGATCGGCTCTGGTCAGCGTGCCCGAGGCCGTCATGCGGCAACTCCCCCTTGAGTTGGTCTGTGTCGAGTCGGTCGTATCAGATTGTTTCGACACAGCAAACGGGAACATTGTGGTTCCGAAATGATTATCTGCGTTTTTGCGCAGACTTCAGAAACGCACCACCGCGGCGCCCCAAGTGAAGCCGCCGCCCATAGCTTCCAATACCAGCAGGTCTCCTTGCTGGATACGTCCGTCGTTGACCGCGGCGTCGAGCGCGAGCGGTACCGAGGCGGCGGAAGTGTTGGCGTGCTGGTCGACGGTGACGATCACTTTTTCAGCCGGAAGGTCGAGCTTGCGCGCCGTCGCGTCGAGGATTCGGGCATTGGCCTGGTGCGGCACCACCCAGTCGACGTCGGATGCCTCGAGCCCGGCCAGTGCGAGCGACTCGGACATCACCGAGGCGAGGTTGACCACGGCGTGGCGGAACACTTCGCGGCCCTTCATGCGCAGCTTGCCGACGGTCTGCGTGGTCGAGGGGCCGCCATCGACATAGAGCATGTCGTTATAGCGCCCATCAGCGTGGAGCTTGGTCGCCAGGATGCCGCGGCCGCCCTCTTCCGTCGTGTCCTGTGCTTCGAGCACGATTGCGCCGGCGCCGTCGCCGAAAAGCACGCAGGTCGCGCGGTCTTCCCAGTCGAGGATGCGGCTGAAGGTCTCGGCGCCGATCACCAGCGCGCGCTTGTGGACGCCCGCGCGCAGCATCGAATCGGCGACCTGCACGGCATAGAGGAAGCCCGAGCAGACCGCGGCGACGTCGAACGCCACGCAGTCGTTGATGCCGAGTGCGGCCTGCACCTTGGTTGCGGTGGCGGGGAAGGTCTGGTCCGGAGTCGCCGTGGCGAGGACAATCAGGTCGATGTCCGCGGCGGCGGTGCCGGCCTTGGCCAGCGCGGCCTTGGCGGCTTCGGTGGCCAGCGTGCCGGTGGTCTCGTCCGGGCCCGCGATGTGGCGGAAGCGGATGCCGGTGCGCTCGACGATCCACTCGTCGCTCGTATCCACTTCCTGGGCGAGTTCGGCGTTGGAAACGCGGCGGGGCGGCAGGGCGGAACCGGTACCGGTGATGACGGAACGCAGGGTCATCTTACAGTGTCTACGCCGCCTTTGCTTCGAAGTTCCCGAGATCCTCGGCGATGCGGCGATTGAGGTCGTCGCGCAGCATCTTTGCGGCGAAACCGATCGCGGTATCGACGCCGAGTTCGTTGGCGCTGCCATGGCTCTTCACGACGATGCCGTTGAGGCCGAGGAAGACCGCGCCATTATGGTTGTTGGGGTCGAGATGGGTGCGCAGCAGCTCGGTCGCCGGCTTGGAGATCAGGAAGCCGATCTTCGAGCGGGTCGAGCTCGAAAAGGCGCGCTTGAGCAGGTCCGCCACGAAGCGCGCGGTCCCTTCGATCGTCTTCAGCGCGATATTGCCCGAGAAGCCGTCGCACACGATCACATCGACTTCGCCGCGCGACAGCTTGTTGCCTTCGATGAAGCCGCGGAAATCGAGGCGGAGATGCTCGGCGGCGCGCAGCTCGGCGGCGGCCTCACGGATATTGTCCGTGCCCTTCATCTCTTCGGTGCCGATGTTGAGCAGCGCGACGCGGGGATTTTCCAGGTCGAGCGCGGTGCGCGCATAGGCGGCACCCATCACCGCGAACTGGACGAGGTTGCGCGCATCGACTTCGGTATTGGCGCCGAGGTCGAGCATCACCGTGTCGTTGTCGCCGAGAGTCGGCATCAGCGCGGCGAGCGCGGGGCGATCGATTCCCGGCATGGTGCGCAGCGACAGCTTGGCCATCGCCATCAGCGCCCCGGTATTGCCCGAAGAGACGGCGGCGCCCGCCTTGCCCTTCTTTACCAGGTCGATGGCGATTCCCATCGACGTGGTCTTGGCGCGCCGAATCGCCGCGCTCGGCTTCTCATCCGAGGCGACGACGTCCGGTGCGTGGACGATTTCGGAGGCGGCCGTCAGATTCGGGTGGTTCTTCAGACCCTCGCGGATCTGTGCCTCGTCACCGACGAGGATGAACTCCATGCCTTCGAATCGACGGCGCGCACGGGCGACACCGGCGAGCATCACCGCAATTCCCTCGTCACCGCCCATCGCATCGACGGCGATTCGAGAGGAATTCGTCATACCCGCATGCCCCCGCGCGTTTCGGCTCAGTCTTCGGCCGAAACGATCTCGCGGCCGTTATAGTGGCCGCACGAACCGCACAGCACGTGCGGACGCTTCAGCTCGCCACAGTTCGGGCATTCCTGGAATGCCTGCGGCACCAGGGCGTCATGAGCGCGACGCATGCCACGCCGCGACGGCGAGGTCTTTCTCTTGGGAACGGCCATTTCGGCACCTTCTAACGAAACCAAAGTCTAAATCGCGATACGCCCACAGGGTCCAGCGGGCAAGCGACGGAGGGATCCGGCGCTCGCCGGACCAGGAGACGGTCACGAAAGCGAGTGCGCGCGTATAGCGATTCTTGCAGGGGAAGCAAGGGAGTGTAGGAGTGATCCCCTTGGAGGGGACACCTTATATGATCCTATTACCCGTAACGCTCTGCACCGCCGGCGCCGCCGCCGTGATCAACTTCTGGCTCGGCCTGCGAATCAGCCGGCTGCGACTCGCCGAGAAGATCTTCGTCGGCGATGGCGGCGACGACCGACTCGTCCGCCGCATGCGCGCGCAACTCAACTTCGCCGAATATGTGCCGCTGATTCTGGTGCTGCTCGCGCTGGTCGAGCTGGCGGCGGGCACCAGCATCTGGCTGTGGGGTGTCGGCGCGGCGCTGATTGTCGGGCGCATCTGC
This sequence comes from Sphingomonas sp. R-74633, assembly GCF_013416555.1. Taxonomy (GTDB): domain Bacteria; phylum Pseudomonadota; class Alphaproteobacteria; order Sphingomonadales; family Sphingomonadaceae; genus Sphingomonas. The sequence goes on from NZ_JACCFG010000003.1 coordinate 571,543, forward strand.
CACGCCTTCGGCATGGACGGCTGGGGGCTCGGCCGCCGAATCGGCATCGCGCTCACCATGCTGACGATGCTCGGCCTGGCTGCCTATGGCATCTATATCAGCCAGACTGCGCAGGCGGCCCCGACCACCGTCTTCAAGATCGGCCCGAAGAACTAGGCCTTGGCGAGCACCGAATCGGCCACGAAGGGATTCGTCTTCCGTTCGTGGCCGAAATTGCTCAGCGGGCCGTGGCCGGGCACGAACACCGTCTCGTCGCCGAGCGGCCAGAGCCGCGTGATGATCGCGTCGATCAGGTCCTGGTGATTGCCCATCGGAAAGTCGGTGCGCCCGATCGATCCCTGGAACAGCACGTCGCCCACCGTCGCGAACTTCGATTCGGGATGGTGGAACACGACATGGCCCGGCGTGTGGCCGGGACAGTGATAGACGTCGAGCGTGAGGTTGCCGATCGTTACCTGGTCGCCATTCTCCAGCCAGCGATCGGGCTCGAACACGGTGCCGCGAATGCCGTAGTTGCGCCCGTCCTCATCGAGTCGCGCGATCCAGAAGCGATCGGCCTCGTGCGGCCCTTCCAGCGGCACGCCCAGTTCCTTGGCGAACTCGCCGGCGGCGCCGCAATGATCGATATGGCCGTGCGTGACGAGGATCTTCTCGACTGTCACCCCGTGCTGCTTCGCCGCAGCGCGCAGCTTGTCGAGATCGCCGCCCGGATCGACGAACGCACCGCGCATCGTCTCGGTGCACCACAGGAGCGAGCAATTCTGCTGGAGCGGAGTGACCGGGATCACCGCGGCGCGCATCGGAGTATTGGACATGGTCGCGAGATAGGGCCCGACTTGCCGCACGGCAACATGGGCTTGCCGTCGGCGGCGCGGGGTTGCATGCGGGTCGTGGCATGACTCTGCCCGACACTCCCTTCGTGCTGCTCGATGACGCCCGCCCCGGCGGCGCGGGTGCGCGACTCTATTATGATGTGCAGGAAATCGTGCAGGCGGAGATGCCGGGCGACGTCGCGGCCGCGCTGGCGAAGCTGCGCGCAAGCCAGGGCCATCGCGCCGGCTATCTTACCTATGAAGCCTCCTCCGGCATCGAGCCGCGCGCGGCGACGCAGGAAGGCACCGCGCCCTGCCTGTGGTTCGGCAGCTTCGCCAAGTGCGAGCCTGTCGATCTCGAAACGCTGCTCCCCGATCCCGCCGGCGCCTGGGCCGGCGCGCCGGTCCCGCGGACCAGCCGCGCCGCCTATCAAGGACAGTTCGCGCGTGTCGCCGAATATATAAGAGCCGGCGACATCTATCAGGCCAACCTCACCTTCCGAGCCGACGTGCCCTTCGCCGGACATCCGGCAGCACTCTACGCGCTGCTTCGCGGGCGCGCGCGTGCGGGCTATGGCGCGCTGGTCTTCACCGGCAGCCGCTGGATCCTGTCCTTCTCGCCCGAACTGTTCTTCACGCTGGGCGACATCGGCTTCACCGTGAAGCCGATGAAGGGCACCGCGCGCCGCGGCGCCACGCCGGCCGAGGACGACGCCCTCGCCGCCCAGCTCGCCGCCGATCCCAAGCAGCGCGCCGAGAATCTGATGATCGTCGATCTAATGCGCAACGATCTCACCCGCGTCGCCCGCCCGGGGACGGTACGCGTGCCCTCGCTGTTCGAAGTCGAGCGCTACCCGACGGTCCACCAGATGGTCTCGACGGTCGTCGCCCAGCCGGCCGACGGCATCACCGCGGTCGATGCGCTCTCCACGCTCTTTCCCTGCGGCTCGGTCACCGGCGCCCCCAAGCTGCGTGCGATGGAAGTGATCGCCGAGGTCGAGGGCGATGCCCGCGGCGTCTATACCGGGTCGATCGGCGCGATCGCGCCCGGCGGCTCGGCGCTGTTCAACGTGGCGATCCGCACATTGACCATAGATCAGGGGGCGACACGCGCGCTGCTCGGGTTAGGATCGGGCGTGGTTGCTGATTCGAACGCCGCGGAGGAATGGGACGAGTGCCTGGCCAAGGGCGCCTTCGTCACGTCCGGTGAAGCGCCATTCGACCTGATCGAGACGATGCGCTTCGATCCGCTCGCCGGGCTGGTGCTGCTCGAGCGGCATCTGGCGCGGATGAAGGCGAGCGCCAATGCCTTCGGTTTCGAGTTCGATCGCCATTCGGCGCGCAACGAGCTGCAGGCCGCGACCTTCCGTCTTCGCGCGCCCGCGCGCGTGAGGCTCCTCTTGGCTCCCTCGGGCGCCATCGCCATCGGCATCGCGCCGCTGCCCGAAGCGCCTTCGGGCCCGGTCCAGGTCGCGATCCAGCCGCGCAAAGTCGCGCGGGACGACTTTCGCCTTGCCCACAAGACCAGCCGCCGCGGTTTTTATGACGAGGCGCGCAAGGCCTCGGGCGCCTGGGAAGTGCTGTTTGCCGATGCGGACGGCTATCTCACTGAGGGCAGCTTCACGTCGATCTTCGTCGAACGCGGCGGCACCCTGGTCACCCCGCCGCTTGCCCGCGGGCTGCTTCCGGGGGTGCTTCGTGCCGAGCTGATCGAGAGCGGTCGCGCGGTTGAGGGCGACCTCAGTGCAGCCGATCTCGCAGGCGGCTTTTACGTCGGAAATGCGCTCCGGGGATTGGTTTCAGCCGTAACGGTTGCGGAGGCCGTAAACGCGGCCCTATAGGCGCGGCGTCTCCCCTTCGGAAAAGGCGCCTTTCATGCAGACCTCGGCCGCGCTCAATCGCATCCAGCCCTCCGCCACGCTCGCGATGACGAGCCGGGTGTTCGAGCTGAAGCGCCAGGGGATCGACGTGATTGGCCTCGGCGCCGGCGAGCCCGATTTCGATACGCCCGACTTCGTCAAGGAAGCCGCGATCGAGGCGATCCGCGCGGGCAAGACCAAATACACCAATGTCGACGGCACGCCCGAGCTCAAGCAGGCGATCGTCGCGAAATACGCGCGCGACAATGGCCTGACCTATGCCGAGAACCAGATCAGCGTGAACTCGGGCGGCAAGCACACCTTGTTCAACGCCTTTTGCGCGACGATCGACGCGGGCGACGAAGTCGTGATCCCGGCACCCTATTGGGTCAGCTATCCCGACGTCGTCGAGTTCGCCGGCGGCAAGCCGGTCTTCATCTCGGCCGGCGCGGCGCAGGGCTACAAGATCCAGCCCGAGCAGCTCGAGGCCGCGATCACTGCGAAGACCAAGTGGGTCGTGCTCAACTCGCCGTCCAACCCGACGGGTGCGGCCTATAGCGCTGCTGAGCTGAAGGCGCTGGGCGAAGTGCTCGAGCGCCACCCGCATGTGCTGATCTATGCCGACGATATGTACGAGCACATCCTGTACGACGGCTTCGAGTTCGCCACGATCGCGCAGGTCTGTCCGTCGCTGTTCGACCGCACGCTGACCGCCAACGGCGTGTCCAAGGCCTATGCGATGACCGGCTGGCGCATCGGCTATGCCGGCGGCCCGGCCTGGCTGATAAAGGCGATGGGCAAGCTCCAGTCGCAGTCGACCTCGAACCCGTCGAGCATCTCGCAGGCCGCTTCGGTGGCGGCGCTCAACGGCGACCAGAGCTTCCTTGCCGAACGCGTCGCCGCCTTCCAGGGCCGCCGCGATCTCGTCGTGTCGATGCTCAACCAGATCAACGGCATGACCTGCCCGCGTCCGGAAGGCGCATTCTACGTCTATCCCGAGTTCGAAGCGCTGATCGGCAAGACCACGCCCAAGGGGGTGAAGATCACCACCGACGAGGAGATGGTCACTTATCTGCTCGACGATGCGCGGGTCGCGGCGGTGCATGGCGCGGCGTTCGGCTTCTCGCCGGCGCTCCGCATCAGCTACGCAACCTCGGAGGCTTTGCTCACCGAGGCATGCGGCCGCATTCAGGAAGCCTGCGCGGCCTTGCGCTGAGGCCTTCGAAGCCCGACATTACGGCCATGCTCAAATGGTCGATCCCCGTTGTCGCGCTCCTGGGAGCCGCGCTGTTCCTTGCCCCTGCGTCGAGCGCCGTCGAACGCGCCGTTCCGGTGCCCGTGCCTGCGCTCGATGTGAAGCCGAGCAAGGGCGAACAGGTCGCGGTGTTGGCCGGCGGCTGCTTCTGGGGGATGGAAGCGGTCTTCCAGTCGGTGAAGGGCGTCCATTCGGTAACCACCGGCTATGCCGGCGGCACCGCCAAGACCGCCACCTATGCCCAGGTCTCGACCGAGCGAACCGGCCATGCCGAAGCGGTGCGCGTCGTCTATGATCCGCGCAAGGTCAGCTACGGCACGCTGCTGCGCATCTATTTCTCGGTCGCGCACGACCCGACCCAGCTCAACCGCCAATATCCCGATACCGGCCCCAGCTATCGCTCGGCGATCTTCCCGCAGGATGACGAGCAGCGCGGCGTCGCCGCCGCCTATATCGCCCAGCTGACCAAGGCGAAGGCATTCCCCAAGCCGATCGTGACCAAGCTCGAGACCGGCGCCTTCTACCCGGCCGAGGCCTATCACCAGGACTTCTTCTGGCGGAACCCGACGCACCCCTACATCGTGCGCTACGACAAGCCCAAGGTGGCTGCGTTCCGCAACGCCTATCCGATGCTGGTGAACTAAGCCTGTTCGCCGATCGTGCGGATCAGCCGGGCCGGGTTGCCCCCGACCAGGCTGTTCGGCGGCACGTCGCGCGTCACTACCGAGCCGGCCGCCACCACCGAATTCTCGCCGATCGTCACCCCGCCGATGACCATCGCGCCGGCTGCGATCCAGACGTTGCGCTCGATCACGATCGGTGCCGCGGTTACGCCGTCGCGTCGCTGCGCAGGCTCGATGGGGTGGCCGGAGGTGATCAGGCTCACATTGGGGCCGATCAGCACGTCATCGCCAATGGTGATCCCGCCCAGGTCATACATCGTGCAATTCTGGTTGATGAAAACGCCACGTCCGATGCGGATATTCTCGCCGCCGGTGGTGTAGAAGGGCGGGATCAGCGAGAAGCCGTCGTCAAGCGCCGCGCCGATCAGTTCGCCGAACACCGCGCGAATCTGTGCCGCGTCGTCATAGGCCAGTCGGTTGAGCCTCGGCGTGATCGCCATCGCCCGTTGCACGCTGGCGGCCATCGCGGCCGATTCCGGCGTCCTGCGGCGAATCATCCTGGCAGTGGTGTTCGACATTCGGCTCCCTCGCGCGGCTGATCCGTCAGCCTAGCCGCAAGGTGCCGACACCGGAATCCGCCGAATCAGATCAGCCCCAGCCCCGCCAGCTCGCCCATCAGCGCGGGCGGTAATTCGTCCAGTCCGGCCCCCGCCGCGCCCAGGTCCTTCGGCGCGTCCGCATCCTCGAGATAACGCCAGCCCTGGTGGGCGCGCTTGGGGCGGTTGGCGACCAGGATCAGCCGCGGCTCCATCAGGATCGCAGTGCGCCCGCCGTCCGCCTCGCCGAAGCCGATGATCGGCGTGCGCCCGATCAGCTGGTGCTTGAGGATCCAGAACAGCGAGCCCTGCCCGCCAATCTCTTCATGCCTTTTGGGCAGATAGCGCGTCGTCAGCTCCCATGGATTGCTCCGGGCGGCGAGGCGCTGGGCGAGATAGTCTACGGAGTCGCAACCGAAGGCGACCTTGGTCAGGTGAAGTGGCACGGCGCTAATCTGGGCGCTCTGCCCGCGCCAATCAACCGACGAGGCCGCTCGCGCTGGCCAGGCCCAGGAATGCGAGGAAGCCCATCGAATCGGTGGTCATTGTCACGAAGATCGAAGACGCCACTGCCGGATCGGCCTTCAACCGGTCGAGCGTGAGTGGCACGACCACGCCGGCCAGCCCGGCGATGAAAATGTTGGTCATCATCGCCGCCGCGATCACTCCGCCCAGTGCAGCATGGTGATAGAACAGGCCGACCGCGGTGCCGATCACCACTGCCACGGTCACCCCGTTGAGCAGGGCGATCGAGATTTCGCGCCGTATCGCTCGCATCGTGTTCGACTGGGTCAACTGGTTGGTCGCCAGCGCGCGCACCGTCACCGCCATGGTCTGGGTGCCGGCATTGCCCCCCACGCCCGCGACGATCGGCATCAGCGCCGCCAGCGCCACCATCTTCTGGATCGTGCCTTCGAACAGGCTGATGATCGTCGCCGCCACCAGCGCGGTGAGGAGATTGGTCAGCAGCCAGCGTACCCGGCCCTTGTAGCTGTCCAGAACCGGCTCGTTGATGTCGCCTTCGCCGGCGCCCGAGAGCAGCAGCGCGTCCTCGCCTGCCTCTTCGGAGATGATGTGGACGATGTCGTCCACCGTGATCATGCCGACAAGTCGCCCATTGGGATCGACCACCGCGGCGGAGATCAGTGCGTATTTCTGGAAGCGCAGCGCCACTTCCTCCTGGTCCATGTCGACCGGGATCAGCGTCTGCTCGCGCTTCATCACATCGCCCATCGAGACGACGCGTGGCGTACGCAGCACCCAGGAGAGCTGGCAGGTGCCGACCGGCTTGTGCGCCGGGTCGACCACGAAGATCTCCCAGAAATCGGTGGTGAGGTCCTCGTTCTTGCGCAGATAGTCGAGGACGTCGCCGACGCTCCAATGCTCGGGCACCGCGATCAGCTCGCGCTGCATCAGGCGGCCGGCGGACTCCTCGGGATAGGAAAGCGCTTCCTCGATCGCCGCACGGTCGTCCGGATCGAGTGCGCGGAGCACCTCGCGCTGATCCTCGACGTCCATGTCCTCGATGATCGCGACGGCGTCGTCGGTATCGAGTTCGGCGGCGATGTCCGCCACCTGGGTAGCGGTAAGCGATTCGACCAGCGCTTCGCGCACCCAGTCGTTCATCTCCGCCAGCACGTCGCCGTCGATCAGGTCGGCGATCGCGCTGACCAGCGCGGCGCGGTCCTCGGACGGCGTGAGCTCGACCAGATCGGCGATGTCGGCGGGGTGGAGCGGCTCGGCGAGTTCATGCGCACGCGCGGCGTCGCCGGCATGGACGGCATCGAGCACCGCATCGACGAATTGCGGCCGCAGCCGATCGTCTTCGTCGAGCTGGCCGACAGGCTCGGGTGCCAGGCTATCCGCCTGAAGTTCGGTCTCGCTCATCGTCCGACCTCCCTGTTTGGCCCCTGTCCCGCCGCTGCCACCCTATGGCGGGATTTGCAAGTCGCCGGAAGGCTGCTTACTTGCGGTGCAAATCGTTCTCAGGAGTAATATCGTGTCCGAACCGACCAAGCTTGTCATGACCCTCGATACCGGCGACGTGCATATCCAGCTGCGCCCCGATCTCGCGCCCAAGCATGTCGAGCGCATCGCCACCCTCGCGGACGAGGGTTTCTATGACGGCGTCGTGTTCCACCGCGTGATCGACGGCTTCATGGCCCAGGGCGGCGATCCCTCGGGCACCGGCATGAGCGGCTCGAAGCTGCCCAACCTCCCGGCCGAGTTCAGCCGCGAGCCGCATGTCCGCGGCGTCTGCTCGATGGCGCGCACGATGGATCCGAACAGCGCCAATTCGCAGTTCTTCATCTGCCTCGACGATGCGACCTTCCTCGACGGCCAGTACACCGTCTGGGGTGTCGTCACCGAGGGCATGGAGCATGTCGACGCGCTTCCCAAGGGCGAGCCGCCGCGCAACCCGGGCAAGATCGTCAAGGCCCGCACCGAGGCCTGAACCGAAGCAGAAGAACCCCTCCCCGTCCGGGAGGGGTTTTTTCTTGCCTATTCGACCTGCTCCGCATGGAGCGTCGCGATCAGCCAGTCGTGGAACAGCTTCACCGGCCGCGTCGTCAGTGCGCGCGGGCGGCAGACGAACCAGTAACTGTAGTCGCTGTCCACGGTCAGGTCGAAGAGCTGGACCAGCCGGTCGTCGCGCGCCGCCTCGAAATGCGATTCGAGCATGAACGCCACGCCCAGCCCCTGCGCCGCCGCCTCGAGCATCAGCGTGCCCGAATCGAAATGGTCGACCGCGGCAGGCTCGATCTCGGTTTCGGCGAGACCCGCTGCCGCGCGCCACGCGGTGAAGGTGTCCGCCATGTCGCGGTGCACAAGCGCGGTCAGCTTCGATAGCTGCTCCGGCTTGGTGATCGGATCGGGCCCCTCGAGCAGCGATTTCGCGCCGATCACATAGACGCGATTGCGGTCGAGTCGCTTGGCGTAGAGCGTCGGATCGATGTCGCGCGCCACCACGATCGCCGCGTCGAGCCCGTCGCCGAGCCGCGCCACCGCATGCGCGCCGGTGTCGACATCGAGGTGCAGCTCGGGGTGCTTGCGCTTGAGGTCACCGAAATGCGGCATCAGCCGCTGCGTCGCGAACAATGGCAAAAGACCAAGACGCAGGCGGAGCAGCTCGGTGCCGCTGGTCATCGTTTCCACCGCATCGGCCATGGTATCGAGCGCCGGGGCGATCATGCCGAGCAGCCGGTCGCCGTCATCGTTGAGCTTGAGCGCCTGGTGGCGCCGCTCGAATAGCGGCTTGCCGATGAAGCGCTCGAGCGCCTGGACGCGCCGGCTGAGCGCGGGCGAAGACAGCGCCAGCTCCTCGGCAGCGGCCTTGATGGAGCCCAGCCGTGCCACCTGCACGAAAGCCTCGATTGCCGTGAGGGGAGGAAGTCGTCGCATTTCGCTCTCTTTTTGTTGCGCTGCGTCATTATCCTTGGCGCGGGTTTCGCCCCACGCCAATGCCCTTTTGGGTGTAGCGCATATATCGCCCTTGTTATTCGCGATTGCAAGTTATGCACGCGTTAATGTTTATCTTCGCACTTGCACAAAAACCGGCCGCACTGCACAAAGCACGTGCCTTTCAGGCATCCTCTCCTAAAACTTTCCCGGCCGGTCCTCGTGATCGGCCTTTTTTTTGTTTGAACGATTCCCCACGTTCCGCGCTTCACGCCTGGGGAGAACAGAAAATGGCGGACGAAGAAGCGCAGCCGATCAAGCTGCAGGTTGCCAATGCCCGGCCCGAGGATAGCGGCCGCGGCCTTGCGCATCTGCCGCGCACGCTCATGGCGCGGCTCGGCCTCACCGAAGGCGATGTGATCGAGATCGTCGGCAAGCGCACCACCCCGGCGCTCGCCGTGCTCCCCTATGCCGAGGACGAAGGCCTCGAGATTCTGCGCATCGATGGCCTTCAGCGCGCCAATGCCGGCGTCGGCTCGGGCGATTTCGTCGAGATCCGCAAGGCGGTCTCGAAGCCCGCGACGCGCGTGGTGTTCGCCCCCGCCCAGCAGAATCTGCGCCTCCAGGGCAGCGGCGAGGCGCTCAAGCGCGTCTTCTTCCAGCGCCCGCTCGCGCAGGGCGACGTTGTCGCCACTGCCGGCCAGCAGCGCCAGGACATCCCGCCCCAGGTCGCCCAGTTCCTCCGCGCGCCCGCTTATGCGCTGCAGGAGATCCGCCTCACCGTGGTCTCGGCGACCCCCAAGGGTATCGTCCATATCGACGAGAATACCGAGGTCGAGCTGCGCCCCGAATATGAGGAGGCCAGCGGCGATGCGCGCCGCGCCGACGTCACTTATGACGATATCGGCGGTATGGCCGCCACGATCGACCAGCTGCGCGAGATGGTCGAGCTGCCGCTGCGCTATCCCGAGCTGTTCCAGCGCCTCGGTGTCGATCCGCCCAAGGGCGTGCTGCTCCATGGCCCGCCCGGCACCGGCAAGACGCGCCTCGCCCGGGCCGTCGCGAACGAATCGGATGCGCAGTTCTTTCTGATCAACGGGCCCGAGATCATGGGCTCGGCCTATGGCGAGTCCGAAGGCCGCCTGCGCCAGATCTTCGAGGAAGCGGCCAAGGCGGCACCGTCGATCGTGTTCATCGACGAGATCGATTCGATCGCGCCCAAGCGCGGCCAGGTCTCGGGCGAGGCAGAGAAGCGCCTTGTCGCCCAGCTGCTCACGCTGATGGACGGGCTCGAATCGCGTGCCAATATCGTCGTGATCGCCGCGACCAACCGTCCCGACGCAATCGACGAGGCGCTACGCCGTCCCGGCCGTTTCGACCGCGAGATCGTCGTCGGCGTGCCGGACGAGCGCGGCCGCCGCGAGATCCTCGGCATCCACACGCGTGGCATGCCGCTCGGCGACCGCGTCGATCTCGGCGAGCTCGCGCGCACGACCTATGGCTTTGTCGGCGCCGACCTCTCCGCACTCGCCCGCGAGGCGGCGATCGAGGCGGTGCGCCGGATCATGCCCAAGCTCGATCTCGACAAGGGCACGATCCCGCCCGAGGTGCTCGATACGCTCGCCGTCACCCGCGAGGATTTCCTCGAAGCGCTCAAGCGCGTCCAGCCTTCGGCGATGCGCGAAGTGATGGTCGAGGCGCCGCGCGTCCGCTGGGACGATGTCGGTGGGCTCGATGATGCGCAGATGCGCCTGAAGGAAGGCGTCGAGCTGCCCTTGAAGGACCCCGACGCGTTCCGCCGCCTCGGCATCCGCCCGGCCAAGGGCTTCCTGCTCTATGGCCCGCCCGGCACCGGCAAGACCCTGCTCGCCAAGGCGGTCGCGCGCGAGGCGGAGGCGAATTTCATCGCCACCAAGTCGAGCGACCTGCTGAGCAAATGGTATGGCGAGTCCGAGCAGCAGATTGCCCGGCTGTTCGCCCGCGCCCGCCAGGTCGCGCCCTGCGTGATTTTCATCGACGAGCTCGATTCGCTGGTCCCCGCGCGCGGCGGCGGCCTGGGCGAGCCGCAGGCGACCGAACGCGTGGTCAACACGATCCTGTCCGAGATGGACGGGCTCGAGGAGCTGCAGTCGGTGGTGGTGATCGGTGCGACCAATCGCCCCAATCTGATCGATCCGGCGCTGCTGCGCCCGGGCCGGTTCGACGAGCTGATCTATGTCGGCGTGCCCGATGCGGCCGGGCGTGAGCGCATCCTCAAGATCCAGACCGAGAAGATGCCGCTCGCCAGCGATGTCGATCTCAAGGCGGTCGCGAGCCAGACCGAGCGTTATACCGGTGCTGATCTGGAGGATGTGGTTCGCCGCGCCGGCCTGATCGCGCTCCGCGAGTCGCTCCAGACTAAGGAAGTGACCCAAGCGCATTTCGAAGCGGCGCTCGCCGATTCGCGTGCCACGGTCACGCCCGAGATGGAGGAGGAATATCTCGCCATGTCGGGCCGGCTCAAGCAGCAGGCCTCGGCGATCCAGCCGATCGGCTTCATCGCCCCCGGCATGCTTCGCGGGCACGGGCCGAAGGGCACGGACTGACCTTGGTCGTCACCCCCGGCGAAAGCCGGGGCCCAGGGTCACGGGCGATGTCCTGTTTGGCTCTGGGTCCCGGCTTTCCCGGGGTGACGATCACTTGGGGACGCGCCGCGTCGCCATCCACGCATAGACCAGCAGACACCCCAGCCACCCCGCCGCAGTGAGATAGGGCAGCGGCCGCCACAGCTCGTACAGCCCCACCCCCAGCGACGGGCCGAGCACAAACGCCGCGCCGTTCACCGACGTGACCTTGCCCGCCACCGAACCCTGCGCCTCGGGACCGACGCCCAGCGAAGCGCCGGCGGTGAAACCCGGCCGCGCCAGCCCCATGCCGAGCGCGAGCAGCGCATAGCCCATCGCGATCCCGTAGAGCGTCGTCGCTGTCCCCGTCGCGATGCAGCCGACCGCGCCCAGCGCCGAGCCGGTCAGGATCAGCGCGCGCGGCTTCAGGTCGAGCAGCGGGATCAGGCCCCATTGGGCGAGCAGCGACGATCCCGCGCCGATCATCAAAACAAGTCCCGTGGGATGAATCGCCTCCACCGGCGCCAGCTGCATCCGGTCGATGATCAGGAAGCCGATCGCTTGGCCGGTCATCGCCTGGGCATGGCCGATGATCAGCCCGGCAATGATCCAGGCGCGGATGCGCGGGTCGAAATAACGCACAGGCTGGCTCGGCTCGCTCGTCGCCGCGGTGACGTTGGCGCCGGTGCCCTGCCCGCCGATCGACGGATAGGAGATCGCCGCGCCATGCGCATTGCCCTCGTCCTTGGAAAGTCCGCGCGCCGCCGCGATCCAGATCACGATCCCGATCGCACTCGCGGCAAAGGCGGGTCCGGCGAGTCCGATCATCGGTCCGTCCGGCCAAAGCCGCCCCATCACCAGCAGCGGCGCGATCGCCGGGCCCAGGATCGTGCCGAGCCCGAAGGCCGAGGCGAGCAAGGTCAGCGCCTGCGTCCGCTCCGTGCGGCTGGTCCGCCCCGCGACGATAGCCTGCACCGCGGGCGGCGCGGCCGATCCGAATGTCCCGTAGATCACCCGCCCGGCGACAAAGGCGATGAAGGTCGCCACCGGTCCGAGCAGCCCGTTGATTCCCATCGCCAGGCACAGTCCGCAAATTCCCAGCGACACGGTAAAGCCGGCGATCCCGACCAGCACCATCGCGCGCCGCCCATGCCGGTCCGATCGGTTGGCCCAGAAGGGTGCGGCGATCACCCAGAGCAGCGCCGAGACGGAGAAGACCGCGGCGACCGCGCTGTCCGGCGCATGGAGTGAGCGGCCAAGCGCCGGCAGCACCGATTGCAGCGCGGTATTCCCCGCCGCGATGACGAGCATGACGGTGAAAAGCAGGCCGAAGGTCCGGTCGAAATGCCGAAGCTTCATTTCCGCTCCCAGCTATAACTGCGCCCGATCTCGGCGACGTGGAGCATGTACCATTTGTACCAGCGCCCGCGCCCGGCCTCGCGTGTCTCAGCATGGTCGGGATGCTTGCGCCACGCGACCGCGCTGGCTTCGTCGGCCCAATAGCTGAGCGTGATCGCATTGCCCGCAGCGTCGCCGACATGGTCGACGCCCCGATAGCCCGGCTGCTGCGCGGCCAGCGCGTCCATCGCGGCGGCGGCGATCGCATAGCCCTCGGCATCGTCGCCGGTGCGCTCGGAGATGAACAGGACGGCGGTTTGCCCGGTGCGATCCTCAGCCATGGCTCACCCGCTTAGGCAGTTTGTCCGTGCGCGCAAACCCGCTACCGCCTGCGAAATGATCACCGATTGGCATTTCTATGCGCTCGCCGTGCCCGCGGTGATCCTCCTCGGCCTCTCCAAGGGCGGGTTCGCCGGGATGGGGGCGCTTTCGCTCCCGTTGCTCGCCTTCGCGATCGATCCGGTACGCGCCGCCGCGATCACCCTGCCGATCCTGATCGCGCAGGACGTGGTCGGCGTCTGGGCGTTCCGCCGTACGGTCGACTGGCGGCTGCTGGCCTGGATGCTCCCTGGCTCGATGCTCGGCATCGCGCTCGGCTATTGGTTCGCGGCGAGTGTTTCCTCGGCCGCGGTGATGGCGATGGTCGGCGCGATTTCGATTCTGTTCGGCGCATATCGCCTCTGGGCCGCGCGCCACAAGACACCGGGCGACACCGCGCACTGGCCCGACTGGATCGGCTCGCTGTTCGGCGTGGCCTCGGGCTTCACCAGCCAGATCGCCCATGCCGGCCAGCCGCCCTTCCAGCTCTGGGTGCTGCCGCGCAACCTGCCGCGCGACCTGCTCGTCGGCACCACCGCGCTGTTCTTCGCGGCGACCAACTGGATCAAGGTCCCGGCCTATTGGGCGCTCGGCCAGTTCACGCCCGCCAACGTCATGACGTCAGCCGCGCTGCTGCCGCTGGCGCTGGTCTCCACCGTCGCCGGTGTGTGGCTGGTGCGAAGGGTCGACGCGGCGCGCTTCTACACCGCGATCTATGTGTTGATGATGCTGGTCGGGGCCGCACTCGTTGCCGAGGCGATTCGCTAGCTCAGTCGAACAGCGAGGAGACCGAGCTTTCGTCCGCGATCCGCTTGATCGCCTCGGCGAGCAAAGGCGCGATCGTCAGATGGCGGATCTTGCTGCTCTCGGCGATCACCGCATGGTTGCCGATCGAGTCGGTGATCACCAGCTCGGTCAGCGCCGATCCGTCGACCCGCGCCACCGCGCCGCCCGAAAGCACGCCGTGGGTACAATAAGCGACCACGCCCTCGGCGCCCGATGCCTTGAGTGCGGCGGCGGCGTTGCACAAGGTGCCGGCCGAATCGACGATGTCGTCGATCAGGATGCAGAAACGCCCTTCGACATTGCCGATGATGTTCATCACTTCGGACTCGCCCGGGCGCTCGCGGCGCTTGTCGACGATGGCGAGCGGCGCATTGTCGAGCCGCTTGGCCAGCGCGCGGGCGCGGACCACGCCGCCCACGTCGGGCGAGACGACCATCCACTGCTTGCCGGGGAAGCGGCTATGGATGTCGGCGCTCATCACCGGCGCGGCGAAGAGATTGTCGGTCGGGATATCGAAGAAACCCTGGATCTGCCCGGCATGCAGGTCGACCGAGAGCACGCGGTCGGCGCCGGCGGTGGTCACCAGGTTGGCAACCAGCTTGGCCGAGATCGGAGTGCGCGGGCCGGGCTTCCGGTCCTGGCGGGCATAGCCGAAATAGGGGAGCACCGCGGTGATGCGCCGCGCCGATGCGCGCTTCAGCGCGTCGACCATGATCAGCATTTCCATGAGGTTGTCGTTCGCCGGGAACGAGGTCGACTGGAGCACGAACACGTCCTCGCCGCGGACATTCTCGAGGATCTCGACGAAGATCTCCTCATCGGCGAAGCGGCGGACGTTGGCCTGCGTCAGCGGAATCTCGAGATACTCGGCGATCGCCTTGGCGAGCGGCGCGTTCGAATTGCCGGCCAACAGTTTCATCGAAAATCTCCCGCGTGTCCCTCGACGCCCCCTTTGTCAGCCGATTCCGGGCGGGGCAAGCCGGGGAATGGCTTATACACGGCAAATGCGCCGGTGGCGTGGGGCTCGCGGCGGGGCTAAGGCCGCTCAATGACCATCGTCACCCGTTTCGCGCCCAGCCCCACCGGCAATCTCCATGTCGGCAATCTGCGCGCCGCGCTCCACAACTGGATGTTCGCGAAAGCCAAGGGCGGCCGCTTCCTGCTGCGCATCGACGATACCGATGGCGAGCGGTCGCAGGAGCATTTCGTCGACTCGATCCGCGCCGACCTCGCCTGGCTGGGTCTCAATCCCGATGGCGAGGCGCGCCAGTCCGCCCGCTTCGATCTTTACGAGGCGCGCTTCGCGGAACTGAAGGCGGCCGGCCGCGTCTATCCGGCCTATGAGACCGCGCAGGAGCTGGAGCTCAAGCGCAAAGTGCTGCTCGGCCGCGGCCTGCCTCCGGTCTATGACCGCAGCGCGCTCGCGCTCAGCGACGAGGACCGCGCCAAACTCGAGGACGAAGGCACCCGCCCGCACTGGCGCTTCAAGCTCGATCATGACGCCATGATCGAATGGGACGACCTGATCCGCGGCCCCCAGCGCTTCGATCCGAAGACGATGAGCGACCCCGTCGTCCGCCGCGCCGACGGTTCCTGGCTCTATCTCCTCCCCTCGGTGATCGACGATATCGACATGGGGATCAGCCATGTGGTGCGTGGAGAGGACCATGTCTCGAACACCGCCAGCCAGCTCCAGATGTTCGCGGCGCTCGGTGCTTCCGCGCCCCGGTTCGCGCACGAGGCATTGCTCACCGGCGCCGAGGGCAAGCTCTCCAAGCGCCTCGGCTCGCTCGGTATCGCGCATTTCCGCGAGGAAGGTATCGAGCCCCAGGCGCTGATCGCCCTGCTCGCCCGGCTGGGCACCAGCGATCCCGTCGAGCCGCTCGTCGACTCCGCCCCGCTGATCGAGGCCTTCGACTTTGCCCGCTTCGGCCGCGCGCCGGCGCGCTTCGACGAGGAGGAGCTCGCCCAGCTCAATGCCCGCATCGTCCACCAGCTCGACTATGCCGCGGTCCGCGACCGGCTCCCCGCGAGCATGACCGAGGCGGGCTGGGCCGCGATCCGCCCCAACCTCACGCGTGTCGCCGAGGCGGCGGACTGGTGGCAGGTGGTCGAGGGGCCGGTGACCGCGACGATCGCCGAGGAAGACCACGCCTTCATCTCCCAGGCCGCCGAAATCGCGGACACCATCGACTGGTCGAACCCGTGGCCCGCGCTCACCGGCGCGCTCAAGGAAGCCACCGGCCGCAAGGGCCGCGCGCTGTTCCTGCCGCTGCGACTCGCGCTTACCGGGCGCGAACATGGCCCCGACATGGCCGCGTTGCTGCCGCTGATCGGCAAGGAAAATGCCTTGGATCGTCTCCGTAGCGGCTGATTCGGGAACTATTTACCCGGGATATGTAATGTTGTATCATCGCTTATGCCGGCCAAAGACCGGCGTTGGAGAAGGAGTGCAACGCCATGTCCACCTATGCCGAAACTGGCTATCAGCCCCGCAAGCCGCGCGCGGTCAGCCTGGGTGCCGCCTTCCTGATCAACGGCGCGATCATCGCCGGAATGATCTATTCGGCGCCCGACTTCGTCAAAACCGTGCTTCCCAGATCAATGGACACCTATAATGTCCGCGATCTGCCGCCGCCGCCGCCGATCGATCCGCCCAAGGAGCAGCCCAAGGTCGAGCAAAAGTCGCCGACCCAGCCGCCCATCACTGCCCCCGATCCGATCCTCAAGACCGACAGCAATCTCGATCTGAAGACCACGGACAAGATTCCCGACGCGCTCCCCGATCCGGTCAAGCCGCTCGATCCCGGCCCTGTCACCCGGGTCGAGCCTCGCGTCGAGCCGGCCCCGCCCCTGATCGGCGCAACCCGCGATGGCCGCGCGGAATTCCAGCCCGAATATCCGGCGTCGGAGCTTCGTCTCCAGCGCGACGGCAGCGTCTCGGTCAAAGTGCTTGTGGGTACCAATGGCCGGGTGAAGGCCGTCGAGCAGCTCAGTGCCACCAGCTCGGCATTCTTCGATGCGACCCGGCGCCAGGCGCTGTCCAAATGGCGCTTCAAGCCGGCGACGCGCGGTGGCGTGGCGCAGGAGACTTGGATGACGCTCACCGTCACTTTCCGGATCCAGGACCAGTAACAGGGCTTGGAGGGGGCGCGGGGGCTGGCTCTCGGGCCCCCGCGCCCCTATCTTCATGCCCGAGATGACCTTCCTGAAGTATATTTCCCCGCTGCGCGCGATTCGCGACCTCCGGCGCTTCCTTGCCCAGCGCAAGCCGCATGAGCTGTGGTTCATGATGCTCTCGATGGGGATCACGCTGGTCGTGCTGTACGTGTTCGTGAAGGACTCGCACGTTCCCACGCCCTACAAGCGCGACATCATCTATGTGCAGCAGTGGCGGCTCGATCGCACCGATGCCGACATCAAGGCGCAGCAGGCCAAGGATCTGCCCGGCGAACTCAAGGCCAAGGCCGATTTCAAGGCACGCCAGGAAAAGCGCGCCGCTGAATTCAAGAAATATGACGATTGGCTGACCAACCACGGCTTCTGAGCGATTCGCGCCGGATGGGCGCCGCGCTGGCTCTGGCCGAGCGCGGGCGGGGCCGGACTGCGCCCAATCCCAATGTCGGCTGCGTCATCGTTCGTGACGGCGTCGTCGTCGGCCGCGGCTGGACCCAGCCGGGCGGTCGCCCCCATGCCGAGGCGAAGGCGCTGGCGGAGGCGGGCGAAAAGTCGCGCGGCGCAACTGTCCATGTCACGCTCGAGCCCTGCGCGCACGCATCCGCGCGCGGCCCGGCCTGCTCTAACCTGCTGATCGAGGCTGGGGTCGCCCGTGTGGTGATCGCACTCGGCGATCCCGATCCGCGAACCAATGGGGCAGGGGCTGCGCGCCTGCGTGCCGCCGGAATCGACGTGACCGAGGGCGTTCGCACCGCCGAAGCGCGCCGCTCGATGGCCGGCTTCCTGACGCGGCTGGAAAAGCGCCGTCCCTTCGTCACGCTCAAGCTCGCGACGTCGCTCGACGGCCAGATCGCGCTCGCTTCGGGCGAAAGCCAGTGGATCACCGGTGCTCAGGCGCGCGCCCACACGCATCTCGAACGCGCCCGGCACGAGGCGATCCTGGTTGGCCGCCGCACGATGGAAGCCGACAATCCCCGGCTCGACGTCCGCCTGCCCGGGCTGGAGGACCGCTCGCCGCGCCGGCTGACGCTTTCCTCGACCGGCGACCTCAAGCGCCCCGAGGACATCGCCACTCTCGAAGCCATCGACCATCTCTTCGTCGAAGGCGGCGCCGAAACCGCCGCCTCCTTTCTCCGCGCCGACCTGGTCGACCGCCTGCTGCTCTATCGCGCTCCGATCCTGATCGGCGCGGGCAAGGCCGCGCTCGGCGATATCGGGCTTACCCGGCTGGGCGATGCGCATGGCCGCTGGAAGCTGCAGGATAGCCGCATGCTTGGCAGTGACAGGATGGAGGTCTACGAGCGCGCGTAATGTTCACGGGAATCGTCACCGATATCGGCACGGTCGAGGCCACGGAGAAGCAGGGTGACCTGCATGTCCGCGTCTCCACCGCCTATGAAACCACAGGCATCGACCTGGGCGCCTCGATCTCCTGTTCGGGCGTATGCCTGACGGTGGTCGACAAGGCTGCTGGCTGGGTGGCGTTCGACGTCTCGGGAGAGACGATCAGCCGCACGGCGAAAGGCATGTGGACCTCGGGCCGCAAGCTCAACCTCGAGCGCGCGCTGCGCCTCGGCGACGAATTGGGCGGGCATATCGTCACCGGCCATGTCGACGGCATCGGCACGGTCAAGTCGATCGAGGAGATCGGCGGCTCGCATCACATCGTGATCCTCGCGGGACCGGAGCTGGCTCCGTACATCGCGCCCAAGGGCTCGATCACCGTCGACGGCGTCTCGCTCACCGTCAATGCGGTTCGCGATACCGATGCCGGTGTCGAATTCGACCTCAACATCATTCCCCACACCGCTTCCGTCACTACATTCGGGGCATTGGAAGCCGGCCAGGCCGTCAATCTCGAGATCGACGTGCTCGCCCGCTATCTGCAGCGTATGGAGTCCCTCCGTGGCAAAGCCTGAACTCGCCCGTCTCAAGCACGGTTTCCTCTCCTCGCCCGAGGAGCTGATCGACGAGGCCCGCAACGGCCGGATGGTCATCCTGGTCGATGACGAGGACCGTGAGAACGAAGGCGATCTCGTCATCCCCGCCCAGATGGCGACTCCCGATGCGGTCAACTTCATGGCGCGTTTCGGACGCGGGCTGATCTGCCTTGCGCTCACCGCCGAGCGTGGGCGCCAGCTGCAACTGGAGCCGATGGCGCGCGTCAACGGCACGCCGCTGGGCACGGCCTTCACCGTCTCGATCGAGGCGAAGGAAGGCATTTCGACCGGTATCTCGGCCGCCGATCGCGCGCGCACCGTCGCGGTGGCGATCGATGCGGCCAACGGCCCCGATGCGATCACCTCGCCCGGCCATGTCTTCCCGCTGATCGCCCGCGACGGCGGCGTCCTCGTCCGCACCGGTCATACCGAGGCGGCGGTCGACCTGGCGCGGCTGGCCGGGCTCAATCCGTCGGGCGTGATCTGCGAGATCATGAAGGACGACGGGACGATGGCCCGTCTCGACGATCTCATCGCCTTCGCGCAATTCCACAACCTCAAGCTCGGCACGATCCGCGACCTGATCGCGTATCGCCGCCGCCACGACCATCTCGTCGAGAAGCGCGCCGAGACGCGCTTCGAAAGCGAGTGGGGCGGCGAGTGGACCGCGATGGCCTTCTGGAACAAGGCGACCGAGAGCGAGCAGGTCGCGCTCGTCAAGGGCAAGATCGATCCGTCCAAGCCGACCCTGGTCCGCATGCACGGCCTCTCGCCCTTCTCCGACATCTTCGGCGAAGGCGGCGATCGCGGCGGGCTGCTGCGCCGCTCGATGGAGATCATCAGCGAAGAGGGCGCGGGCGTGGTCGTGGTGATCAACAAGCCGCGTCCCGACCAGTTCACCATGGCACTCCAAGCGCGTGCCGGCACGCTCGAGCCCAAGGACATGGACGAGCTGCGCGACTATGGCGTCGGCGCGACGATCCTCACCGAACTCGGCGTGCAGGACATGATCCTGCTCACCAACACCCACCACACGCTCGTGGGGCTCGACGGCTATGGCCTGTCGATCGTCGGCGAGCGCCCCATCGACACCGGAGAATGACTTGGCACGTGTACTGATCGTCGAGGCGCGGTTCTACGCGCATCTGAATGACCTGCTGCTCGAGGGTGCACGCGCCGCGATCGAGGAAGCGGGCCACAGCCATGAGACGATCACCGTCCCCGGTGCGCTCGAGATCCCCGGCGCAGTGGCGATGGCCGCCGAGACCGGCCGCTATGACGCATTCGTCGCGCTCGGCGTCGTGATCCGCGGCGAGACCTATCATTTCGAGATCGTCTCGAACGAGAGCGCCCGCGGCCTGATGGCGCTGGCGATGGACTCGCTGCCGATCGGCAACGGCATCCTGACGGTCGAGAATGAGGCGCAGGCACTCACACGCGCCAAGCCCGACGAGAAGGACAAGGGCGGCGAGGCTGCCAAGGCCGCGCTCGCCATGCTGGCGCTCAAAAGCAAGTTCGGCTGAGCGGCATGGACATGCCCCCGACCCGCTACCGTGTAGTGGAGCAGGGGCGTCGTCTCGTCGTCATCGATAACTGGACCGGCGGCCCGGTCCAGAACACGGCGCGCCCGCCGGAAATGCCCGGCGAGCGCCGCCGCGCGCTGCAGGCGCCGCCGCCCGCGCCCGCGCCCGCGCGACCCGCCCCGCGATCCGAACTGCGCGGCCGCTATGCGGGCGGGGAGGGGCTCAGCTTCACCACCGCGCGCTGGTTCGACAATGAAGGCCCACGCACGATCCGCGTCAGTCAGGACGGCCAGACCCAGCTCGGCATAGTCCTGATCGTGATGCTGGTGGTCGGCGGCTTCTTCATCGCGATCATTGGCTGGCCGATCGCGCTGGTGCTCGCGTTCCTCGTGCTGAACCCCAAGGTCCGTGGCGGCCTTCGCACCGCCGCCACGACCTGGCTCACTGCGCTCGACGCGAACGAGGGCTAGGCTGCCACCGGATAGTCCGTGTAGCCCTCGGCCCCGCCGATATAGAAGAAGTCCTCGCGCTGTTCATTGAGCGGCAGCCCCTCGCGCAGGCGGCGCGGCAGGTCCGGATTGGCCAGGAAGGTGCGGCCATAGGCGATCGCATCGGCCTCGCCTGAATCCAGCGCCGCCTGGGCGTCGTCGAGATGATAATCCGAATTGAGGATCAGCGGTCCCTTGAAGACCTTGCGCATCCCCGGATGGACCGGCGGATGATCGGGCTTGCCGCGCGTCCCCGTCGCCCGCGGCTCGCGCATTTCGAGAAAGGCGATGCCGATCTCGTCGAGCGCTGCGGCGGCGGCTTCGAACAAAGGCGCGGGGTTGCTGTCATTGACGCCCTGCACTTCGCCATTGGGCGAGAGGCGCACGCCGGTGCGGTCGCCGCCGATCGTGTCGACCACGCGTTGGGTGACCTCGCGCAGCAGCCGCACGCGGTTGGGGATCGAGCCGCCATATTGATCGTCGCGGAAATTGGCGTTGTCGCGCAGGAAGGTGTCGATCAGATAGCCATTGGCGGCATGGACCTGCACCCCGTCGAACCCGGCGCGGATCGCGTTGTTCGCGGCGCGCGCATAATCGTCGAGCAGGCCCGGGATCTCGTCGGTGCGCAGCGGCCGCGCCTCAGCATAGGGCCGCTTGATCTCGCCGCTCTCCTCGGCTGGATAGGTCCGCACGGTGCCCGGCGCGGTGTTCGCCGAAGCCGCCACCGGCGCTTCGCCGCCGAGGAAATCGGGATGGACCAGCCGCCCCATATGCCAGAGTTGCGCGACGATGCGCCCGCCGGCTGCGTGCACCGCCTCGACCACCGGCTTCCACGCATCGGTCTGCTCGTCCGACCAGAGCCCCGGCGCATAGGCCCAGCCCAGCCCCTGCTGGCTGATGCCCGTCGCCTCGGTGATGATCAGCCCGGCGCTCGCCCGCTGCGCATAATAGTCTGCCATTACCGGCGTCGGCACATGGCCCCGGGTCGCGCGCCCGCGGGTCAGCGGCGCCATCAATATGCGGTTCGGGGCATGGATCGCGCCCAACTGGATCGGATCGAACAGGCTCGGCATTGTCGGCTAATTCCCTAACGACTGTGACGGCAGGAAATAGGGCGCTAAGGGGCCGCATGCATCGCCCCGCGTCCACAAGAAAAGCTACGCCCCCGCAAACCGCCCATGCGTTGCCGATCGCGGCGCTGCTCTGCGGCAATCTCGCGCTCGCCTTCGGCCCGTGGTTCGTGCGGCTGACCGATGTCGGCCCGGTCGCGGCGGGCTTCTGGCGGATCGCGCTGGCGGCACCGATCCTCGTCGCGCTCGCCTTTGCGGTGCAGCGCAAGCCGTTCGCCGCCGCAAAAGGCCTGTGGCTGCCGATCGCGCTGGGCGGCGTCTCCTTCGCGGCCGATCTGGCGAGCTGGCATGTCGGCATCCTCCAGACCACGCTCGCCAACGCCACCTTGTTCGGCAATTCGGCGACGTTGATGTTCCCGATCTACGGCTTCTTCGTCGCGCGCGCCTGGCCGAGCAAGACGCAGGGCCTGGCGCTCGCGCTTGCCGCCGCCGGTGCCGCCTTGCTGCTCGGCCGCTCCTTCCAGCTCTCGCCCAAGCATCTGGTCGGCGACCTGCTCTGCCTGCTCGCGGGCACGCTCTACACCGTCTATTTCGTGCTGATGGCCAGGGCGCGCGCCGCGATGGCGCCGATCCCCACGCTCGCGCTCTCCACGCTCGCCAGCGTGTTCCCGCTGCTGATCGCCGCGCTGCTGCTCGGCGAGAAGGTCTGGCCCGGCCATTGGGGCGTGCTGATCGGCCTGGCGCTGGCCAGCCAGGTGGTGGGGCAGGGGCTGATGATCTACGCGATCGGCCATCTCTCGCCGCTGATCGTCGGCATCGCGCTGCTCACCCAGCCGGTCATCGCTGGCACCGTCGGCTGGATCGTCTATGGCGAGACGCTCGGCCCCGCCGATTTCCTCGGTGCCGTCCTCGTCGCGATCGCGCTGGTACTGGTCCGCAGCGGCGGCCCACGGGTTGCGCCCGAAGCGCAGGAGCCTAAACCGGCATGATGGACCTTCAGGACGCGACTCTCGACGAACTGCGCGCCGCGCTGGCGCCGCAAGTGGCGGCAAACGCCGCGTTCGACGGCTGGAACAACCGCGCGCTCGATGCCGCGGCGGATGCGCTCGGTGTCGATCATGACGTCGCCCGCCTCGCTTTCACCGACGGCCCGGTCGCGATGATCGACGCCTGGTTCGCCGCGATCGATGCCGGCATGCTCGCCCGCTTCACCCCCGAGCAGCTCGCCGCGATGAAGATCCGCGCGCGTATCACGGCGCTGGTCGAAGCCCGGCTCGAGCTCGCCGCTCCCCACCGCGATGCGCTCCGTCGCGCGCTCGCCATCCTTGCCATGCCGCAGAACGTCGCCCGCGGCGCCCAGCTCGGCTGGCGCGCCGCCGATGCGATGTGGCGCGCCGCCGGCGACACCGCGACCGACTATAACCATTATTCCAAGCGCATGACGCTCGGTGCCGTCTATGCCTCGACGATCGCCGTCTTCCTCGACGATGAGAGCGAGGGCCATGCCGATACGCGCGCCTTTCTCGGCCGCCGGATCGAGAACATCATGCAGTTCGAGCGCGCCAAGGCCAAATGGCTGACTCCGCCCGAGCATCGCTTCAGCCTCTCGCGCTTCGTTGGCCGGCTTCGCTACCCCGCGGTATAAAACCGCACTGGCGCACCGCACCCGCAATTGATAATGACTCGCAGCATGAATGCCCCCGCTGCGATTCCCGTGCCGATTCCGCTCGCCAGCCTGCCCCGCCACAAGCCCGGCGCCGTCGCCAGCGTCGATTGGGGCAAGCTGAGCGAGCCCGAGAGCCGGCGCCTGCGCGAGCTCGGGCTGGATGAAGGCGTCGAGGTCGAGCTGCTTCATCGCTCGGGCCTGCTCGGCGGGCCGTTCGCCTGCCGCATCGGCCGCATGACCGTCGCGCTGCGGCGCCACGTCGTTGCTGCCATCCACGTCAGTCCCGGCGCATGAACCCCGCCCCGCTGGTTGCGCTGGTCGGCAATCCCAATGCCGGCAAGAGCGCCCTGTTCAACGCGCTGACCGGTGCGCGGCAGAAGGTCGGCAATTATCCCGGCGTTACCGTCGAGCGCCATGCCGGCCGGCTCGCGCTGCCCGATGGCCGACCGGTCGAGCTGCTCGACCTGCCCGGCACCTACAGCCTCGATCCCTCCTCGCCCGACGAAGCGGTGACCCGCGACGTGCTGTTCGGCAAGCAGGAAGGCGAGAAGCTCCCTGACGGCATCATCGTCGTGGTCGATGCGACCAATCTCGACAATCACCTGCGCTTCACGCTCCAGCTCGCCGCGCTCGGCCTGCCGATGGTTGTCGCGCTCAACATGGTCGACATGGCCGAGCGCGACGGGCTCGTGCTCGACGCCGAGGCACTCGAACGCGAGCTCGGCGTGCCGGTCGTCTCCACCGTCGCCGTGCGCAAGCGCGGGCTCGATGCGCTCAAGGATCGGCTCGCCGAAGTCCTCAAGGGCAATCACAAGTTGCGCGAAGGCGGCGGCGTCCAGCACGACATCGTCGTCCTCCAGCGCCGCGCCCGCCAGATCGCCACGGCGGTCACCGTCTCCGAGACCGCCGCGCGCCGCTGGACGCACCGGATCGACGCGATCGCGCTCCATCCGGTATTCGGCATGGCGATCCTGCTCACGCTGATGTTCGTCATGTTCCAGTCGGTCTTCGCCTGGGCGGCGGCGCCGATGGACGCGATCGAGGCCGGGATGGGCTGGCTCTCCGACACCGTGGCAGCCGCGCTGCCCGATGGCTTCATCCGCGATTTCCTCGTCCAGGGCCTGATCGCCGGCGTCGGCGCGGTCGTCGTCTTCCTGCCGCAGATCCTGATCCTGTTCGCCTTCATCCTGGTGCTGGAGGCGACCGGCTATATGGTCCGCGCCGCTATGTTGATGGACCGGGTGATGGCCAGCGTCGGCCTGTCCGGCCGCGCCTTCATCCCGCTGCTCTCGAGCTTTGCCTGCGCCGTCCCCGGCATCATGGCGACGCGGACGATCTCGGACGACAAGGAGCGGCTCACTACGATCCTGATCGCCCCGCTCACCACCTGCTCCGCGCGCCTGCCGGTCTATGCGATCGTCATCGGTGCGGTGATCCCCGATCGCGCGGTGTTGCCCGGCATCGGATTGCAGGGCCTGGTGCTGTTCGGCCTCTACATCCTCGGCATCCTCGGCGCCTTCTGCGCTGCGCTGTTCCTGCGGCACACGGTGACCAAAGGCGCGACTTCGGGCTTCATGATGGAGATGCCGAAATACCAGATGCCGAGCATCCGCGACGTCGCGCTCGGCCTGTGGCAGCGCGCGATGATCTTTTTGAAGCGCGCGGGCACCACCATCGCCACCACCGTCGCGATCCTCTGGCTGCTCACCACCTTCCCCCAGGCGCCTGCCGGCCAGAAGCAGAGCGAATATTCGATCGCCGGCCGCATCGCGAGCGGGATCGAGGTCGTCGTCAAGCCGATCGGCTTCAACCACGATATCTCGCTGGCGCTCCTCCCCGCGATGGCCGCGCGTGAGGCTGCGGTGGCGGCGATCGGCACCGTCTATGCGGTCGACAATCCCGACGATGCGCAGGGCGAGACGACGATCCGCGACAATATCCGTGCCCGCTGGAGCCTGCCGACCGCGCTCGCCTTCCTGATGTGGTTCGTCTTCGCGCCGCAATGCATCTCGACGATCGCGGTGACGCGGCGCGAGACCAATGGCTGGAAATGGCCGGCGTTCATGATCGGCTATCTCTTCGCGCTCGCCTATGTCGCGGCGGGGCTCACCTATTGGAGCGCGGTGGCGCTGGGGCTCTAGGCCCTTGCAATGTAGGATTTCGCCTGCTTGCCTTGCCGGCCGGGAGCAACTGCCCGGCCGCTCTTTGGCTTGTTGGAAAGATTGGATCATCTGCGCGCAAGAATGTTGCGAGATGCGGCCCGTTTGCCCGAACAGAGTCAAGCCAAGCCGCTGCAAAACCCGCTCCGGGCGTGACCTTCATGTACTTTGACGAGTCGCGCGGCGCCGCGATGTAGGACGTCAGTCGCGCTTCGCGTCGTCGATCACCTTGGCGATCCGCGCCTTCTCGGCAGCCTCGGCCTGCTTCTCGGCCTTGGTGCGGCCGAAGCGCGCGCGATTTTCCTGTGAACGGATCGCCTTGTCCGCCTTCGCCTTGGCCTTCAGCGCCTTGTTGAAGTTGATGATCTCGGCCATATCCTCGGATCAACCGAATAGAGAATAAGAAGCGGAGTTTCCATGGCCGGCAGCGTCAACAAAGTGATCCTGGTGGGCAATCTCGGGCGTGACCCGGAAAGCCGCAGCTTCCAGAACGGCGGCAAGGTGGTCGAGCTGCGCATCGCCACGTCCGAAAGCTGGAAGGACCGCAACTCGGGCGAGCGCAAGGAAAAGACCGAGTGGCACACGGTCAAGGTCTTCAACGAAGGCCTCGCCAATGTCGCCGAGCGTTTCCTGCGCAAGGGCAGCAAGGTCTATATCGAAGGCGCACTGACCACCCGTAAGTGGCAGGACGCCCAAGGCCAAGACCGCTATTCGACCGAGATCGTGCTCCAGGGCTTCAATTCGGTGCTGACCATGCTCGACGGCGCACCGGGTGCCGGCGGCGGCGCCTCGCGCGGCGGTGGCGGGGACGATTGGAACGCGGGCGGCGGCGACGAGTTTGCTGGTCAGTCGTCCAGCCGTGGCGGCGGCAATTTCAACAGCGGCGGCCAGCGCTCGGGCGGCGCGGCGGCCGGTGGCGGCAACAGCTTCGGCGGCGGCTTCCCCGACGATCTGGACGACGACGTTCCGTTCTGAGCCCGGGAGATGAGCTGATGCGTGGTGTGGTGATCGGGCTGGCGTTGCTGGCCGGGGCCTGTGGCGGCCCCAAGACGACCAACGACCCCGCCGCGCAGAATGTCATCGACGCGACCAGCAAGGGCGTGCCCGCCGCAGTTGCCGCGGGCACCTGCGACAGCAAGCCCGACTTCGTGCCGATCTTCAAGGAAGCCAAGGTCATCAGCTGCACCAGCGCCAACGTCACGGTGACGGGCAAGCGCAGCGGTACCGTAATCTACACCGACTTCGCCTCGCCCTCGACGATCCTCACCTGGTCGAAGCAGCAGGCGATCGCCTCGGGTCTGTCGCTCAGCATCGAGGACGGCAAGTCGTTCAGCGCCGGCGAAGGCGACAAGCGCACGCTCAAGGTGATGGCCGAGGCGGGGACCGCGACCACCAACGTCACCGTCAACTGGGGCGTGGCGAACTAGGCTTCCACGATCTCGGCGACGCCGAACTTGCCGGCCTGGTAGTCGATGAACGCCTGGCGGATCTCCGCCTCGCTGTTCATCACGAACGGCCCATGCGCCACGATAGGCTCGTCGATCGGCTCGGCATGGCCGAACAGGAAGAGCGCGGGCTCGGTCGCGGTGATCGTTACGCTGTCGCCGTCGGTCAGTTCGGCGAGGTGGAAATGCTGCACCGCAGTGTCTTCCACGTGGAACATGCCGCGCGCGCAATAAAGAAAGACGTCGCGCCCCTCGAGCCCGTCGAACGTCACGCTGCCGCCGGGCTGCATCTCCACCCAGGTCAGGAACACGCCGGTCAACGACTCGACCACGCCCTTCGCCCCACCAAAGTCACCGGAGATCAGGTGCACTGTCGCACCCTCGGCGCGCACCGCCGGAATCGTCTCCGTCTGCGCGCCGATATAGCGCGGTGCCGTCATCTTCAGCCGCGCGGGCAGGTTCACCCAGAGCTGGAGGATCTCCATCGGCCCGCCGTCGCGCTTGAAGTCGGGCGGCGAGATCTCGGCATGGACGATGCCGCTGCCCGCGGTCATCCACTGGATGCCGCCGGCGCGGATGATGCTGGCATGGCCCGCGCTGTCGGTATGCGCCAGCTCGCCCTCGAGGATGAAGGTTACTGTCTCGAAGCCGCGATGCGGGTGCGGGCCGAACGGCAGCCCGCGATTGTTCGGCGGATAGCTCTGCGGGCCGTGATGATTGAGGAACAGGAAGGCGCCGACATGCCCGATCGCCGGGCCCGGCACCGGCCGCCGCGTGACGAGGTCGCCGATGTCGTCGCGAAACGCCGGATGGACCCGCTTCACCGTCCGCATCGCACTACCTCCTGAGCAGGAACACCGCATGTTCGGCGAACAGATTCGCCATCGCCGACCCACAATGCTGGTCGCCCGACAGGAACCAGCTGCCCTCGATCATGATCCCCCGCTCGGCCACCAGCGCGCGGAAATCGTCGATCGTGACATGGTGGATATTGGGCGTGGCGTACCAGGCGATCGGCAGCAGCCGCGTCACCGGCATCCGCCCGCCGAACAGCAGCGAGGCCCGGACCCGCCAATGCGCGAAGTTGGGGAAGGAGACGAAGGCGTGCTTGCCGATGCGCAGCAGGTTCTCGAGCACCATATCGGGGCGGCGGGTGGTCTGCAGCGTCTGGCTCAGGATGGCATAGTCGAAGCTGCCATCGGGATAGTCGGACAGGTCGGTATCGGCATCGCCCTGCACCACCGAAAGCCCGCGACCTACGGCGGCCGCCACATCGCCCGCGTCGAGCTCAAGCCCGCGCGCGTCGACCTGGCGGGTGTCGCGCAGCGCCGCCATCAGCGCGCCGTCGCCGCAGCCGACATCGAGCACCCGGCTGCCCGCCGCCACGTTCGCCGCGATGATCGCAAGGTCGGGGCGGAGACTCATCGCGTGTAGAGGTCCACATCGTGCCGCTCCATGCAGCGCTCCGGATGCGGGATCGGTGCCCAGCCGAGCTTGGCGTAGAGCGGCTGCATGTCGCGGGTGAACAGCAGCCAGCGCCGCAGGCCCGTCAGCTCAGGATGCGCCTGCACCGCTTCGAGCATCTGCATCGCCACGCCCTTGCCGCGATGGGCGGGCAGCACGAACACATCGGCCAGATAGGCGAAGGTCGCATGATCGGTGATTAGACGGGCAAAGCCGACTTGTTCGTCCTGGCCTGCTTCGTCCTTGGCGAACACGGCGGCACAGAAGCTGTGCTTGATCGAGGCCTCGACGATGTGCCGGGGAATGCCCTTGGCCCAATAGGAGCCGCTCAGGAACGCATGGATCAGGTCGAGGTCGAGCTCGGCCTTGTCGAGCGAGATGCGATAGTCGTTCATGGCTTGCCCGCCTCGAGGAAGCCGCCCAGCACCCGGTCGAGCTCAGGGCTCTCCAGCAGGAAGGCATCATGGCCGAAGGGCGATTTCAGCTCGACGAAGCTCGCCCGCGCGCCGGCAGCGTTGAGTGCATGGACAATCGTGCGCGATTCGGCGGTCGGGTAGAGCCAGTCGGTGTCGAAGCTCACCAGGCAGAAGCGCGTGTCGGCGCCCTTGAAGGCATCGGCGAGCAGCCCGCCATGCTCCTCGGCCAGGTCGAAATAGTCGAGCGCCCGGGTGATGTAGAGATAGGAGTTGGCGTCGAACCGGTCGACGAACGCCAGTCCCTGGTGGCGCAGATAGCTCTCGACCTGGAAGTCCGCGTCGAAGCCGAAGGTCTTGGTCTCGCGGCTCTGCAGCTTGCGCCCGAACTTGGCGGTGAGGCCTGCTTCGGAAAGATAGGTGATGTGCGCCGCCATCCGCGCGACTGCCAGCCCGGCAACGGGCGGATCGTTGGACTCATAATAATCGCCGCCGCGCCACTTCGGGTCGGCCATCACGGCTTGGCGGCCGACTTCGTGGAAGGCGATGTTCTGCGCCGAGTGCCGCGCAGCGCTGGCGATGACGACGGCCGAGGCGACGCGATCCGGGAAGGTCGCTGCCCAGCTCAGTGCCTGCATCCCGCCCATCGACCCGCCGACGACGGCGAAGAGCTTCTCCACCCCGAGATGGTCGAGCAGCATCGCCTGCGCGCGGACCATGTCGCGGATGGTGATCACCGGGAAGCTCATGCCCCAGGGCTTGCTCGTCGCTGGATTGATCGTCGCCGGGCCGGAGGAGCCAAGGCATGAGCCCAGTACGTTTGAGCAGATTACGAAATAACGGTCGGTATCGATCGGCTTGCCCGGCCCGACCATCCGCGCCCACCAGCCGGGCTTGCCGGTGCGCGGGTGGCTGGAGGCGACATGCTGATCGCCGGTCAGCGCGTGGCAGACCAGGATCGCATTGCCGCCATCGGGGGCGAGCGTGCCGTATGTCTCATAACCGATATCGACCGGCGACAGCAGCACGCCGCCGTCGAGGCGCAGCGGCCCCGGCAGCGTCACCGAGCGGCCAGTGCCAAAGCGCGGATCGACGGACATTCCCCGGTCGTTAGGGGCCTGCGCCCGCCGGTTCAAGCGACCTTGGCGTCGATCCGCTTGCCGAGGATCCCCGCTGCGGCCATCCGCCCGGTCTGCGCCGCGCCATTCATATAGCCCGGGAAGGCATCGGAGAGATGCTCGCCGGCGAACCAGACCCGCCCGGCATGCGGCGTTTGATTGCCGCCTTCGTCCTCGACGCAAAGCAGCTTCGAGAAGCGGGTGAGCTGGCCGGGGGCGTAGTTGCAATAGGCACCGAGGGTCAGCGCCTGGGCGTGCCAGTTGGTGCGGGTGAAAGGGCCGGTCGCCGCCTCGATCAGCCCGGGGATTGCCGGTGCGGCGCTGGCGGCGAAGCGCCTGGCCAGTTCCGACGGCGCCTCGCTCTCGGCGCGGAGCACTTCGTCGCCACCCAGGAACCAGGTCCAGACAGGCGAGATCCCTTCCTTGCGGTGGACGCTGCCATCCCAGCCAAGTGCCCAGCCGGCATCGGCATCGGTCTGCCACAGCTCGCCGCCGACCCCCATCGGCTGGCGCCACGGCGTCGCATTGGTGCCCGACTGGACTTTCTCGTTGAAGCCCAGCTCCATCACCTGGATGAAGGCGCGCCATTCGGCGGGGAGCGGCACGCGGAAGTCTATCTGGCGGGTGAGCGGCGCGGGAACCGCGACGATCAGCGTGTCCGCCGTCTCGACCGAACCGTCGAGGAAATGAAGCTTCAGCCCCGATTCAACCCGGAGCAGGCGCCTGCCCGTCGCGATCCGGTCCGAATAATGGGCGGTCATCGCCTCGACCAAAGCCGAGCTGCCGCCCTCGATCACATAGCGCTCATCGGCGCCGCCCAGCACTTCGGCGCGCTCGCCTTCCACTGTCGGCAGGTTGAAGATCAGCTCGATCGCCGAGGCGCGCTTCGGCTCGACGCCATATTCGGTGCGGCTGGTCGCCTCGAGCAATTGCCGCAGCCAGGGCTCGCGAATCAGCCGGGCATGCTTGTCGAGATAATCGTGGATCGACATGCGATCGAGATCGGGCGCCACCCGCGCCTGATCCTTGTCGAGCCGGTCAGCGTCCTTGCCGATCTGCGCGGCGATCGGACGCAGCGCCTCGGCAAGCTCATCGTCGGTGATCAGCCGGCCATTCGCTAGGATCAGCGTGTCGTGCGGCTCGGCCTTGCGGTCGATCAGCGGGAGGTCGAAGCGCTTCAGCAGCGCGTGCATGTCATAATGGTCGGTGTTGACCAGCTGGCCGCCCACTTCGAACGTCCAGTCGCCCGATTTGTGGGTGTACATCCGCCCGCCGGTGCGATTGCGCCCCTCGTAGAGGAACGCGTCGACGCCCGCTTCCCGCAGGTGATGCAGCGCGGTCAGGCCGGCAATGCCGCCGCCGATGATCGCGACGCGACCCGATGGTCGGGCCATGGCGGGGCGGGGCAGGGCGCCCGCGAGCGGTGCCGCCGCCATTGCCTTGAGCACGCCGCGCCGCGTGGCGCCGCTCGTGCCCTTGACCGGCTGCGCCTCACCCGCCGCTTCCAGATTACGTCGTCGCGCCGCTTCCAGTGCGCGCCAGACGATCCCGTTTCCCCGCATTGCCCCTCCTCGGCCTTCGCTTAACCATGAAGCCCTAGTGGCTGACCCTTGCCATCCGGTAACCATTCCGCCAAGCCGCGCGGCCATGACCGCACCTATTCCCAAGCCCTGGATCATGGAAATCGCCCCCTATGTGCCGGGGCGCTCCACTACCGATGACGGCCGCAAGGTGACCAAGCTCTCGTCCAACGAGAATCCGCTCGGCACTTCGCCCAAGGCCCGCGAGGCATTTTTGACCGCCGCGACCAGCCTTGAGCGCTATCCGGACGCCAGCGCCGTCGAGCTGCGCGACACGATCGCCGCCAAATACGGCCTCGATCCTGCGCGGATCATCTATGGCAACGGCTCGGACGAGGTCCTCCACCTCGCCGCCGGCGCGTTCGCCGGTCCGGGCGACGAGATCATCTACGTCCATTACGGCTTCACCGTGTACCCGATCGCCACCCGGCGCGTCGGCGCGATCCCGGTGGTCGCGCCCGATAAGGATTACGCGACCGACGTCGATGCGATTCTTGCCTCGGTGACCGACAAGACCAAGATCGTCTTCGTCGCCAACCCCAACAATCCGACCGGCACCTATGCGCCGCGCGCGGAGATCTTGCGCCTCCACGCCGGACTCCGCAGCGATATCCTGCTCGTCCTCGACCACGCCTATGCCGAGTATATTGAAGGCGACGACGATGACGGCGGCATGGAGCTGGCCCGTACCGCGCCGAACGTGCTGGTGACGCGCACCTTCTCCAAGATGTACGGCCTCGCCGCCGAGCGGATCGGCTGGGGCTATGCCTCGGCGCCGATCATCGAGGCGATGCACCGCATCCGCCTGCCTTTCTCGATCACCATCGCGGGCACTGCGGCGGCCGTCGCGGCGCTGGGCGATGAGGACTTCGTCGCACACACCAAGGCGCACAACGCCAAGTGGCGCCGCTGGTTTGCCGACGAGATCGCCAAGCTGGGCAACAAGGGCCTGCGCGCCGTGCCGAGCCAGGCGAATTTCGTGCTGGTGCTGTTCGAGGGCCAGCTCACCGCCGAGGCGGCATACAAGGGCCTGATGGACGCCGGCTATATCGTCCGCTGGCTGCCCGGCCAAGGGCTGCCGCACGGCCTGCGCATCACCATCGGCACCGAGGAAGAGACGCGCGGCGTGATGGCGTCGCTCCGCAAGATGGCGGGCGAGGACTGATGCTGCCCTTCGCGCGCGTCACCGTCATCGGGCTGGGCCTGATCGGCTCATCGATCGCGCGCGCGGTGCAGCAGCACATGCCGACCGTGCGGGTGACCGGCTATGACGCCGATCCGACCGTGCGCGAGACTGCCGTGCGCATCCAGTTGTGCGACGATATCGCGGACACCGCCGGCACCGCGGTGATCGATGCCGACTTCGTCATCCTTTGCGTCCCCGTCGGCGCGATGGGCGCGGTGGCGGCGGATATCGCCGCGGATCTGCCTGCCGACGCGATCGTCAGCGATGTGGGTTCGTGCAAGGCGAGCGTGGTCGAGGCGGTGCACGCAGCGTTGCCCGACGCCGTCTTCGTCCCCGCTCACCCGGTTGCGGGCACCGAGAATAGCGGACCCGAGGCGGGCTTTGCGACGCTGTTCCACGGCCGCTGGTGCATCGTCACGCCGGTGGAGGGCACTGCCCCGTTCGCCGTCGAGCGCGTCCTCGAATTCTGGCGCCGCCTGGGCGCCGAAGTCGAGACGATGGCCCCCGATCACCACGACCGCGTCCTCGCCGTTACCAGCCATTTGCCGCATCTGATCGCCTATACGATTGTCGGCACCGCATCGGACATGGAGGAAGTCACTCAGTCCGAAGTCATCAAATATTCGGCCGGCGGCTTTCGCGACTTCACGCGCATCGCCGCGTCGGACCCGACGATGTGGCGCGACGTGTTCCTGGCGAACAAGGAAGCGGTGCTCGACATGCTCCAGCGCTTCTCCGAGGATCTCACCGCGCTCCAGCGCGCGATCCGCTGGGGCAAGGGCGACGAGCTGTTCGAACTGTTCAGCCGCACCCGCACGATCCGCCGCTCGATCATCGAGCAGGGCCAGGACGACGCCGCGCCCGATTTCGGGCGCTCGCACGACTAGGCGTTCAGGTCATTGATTCCCGCATGGACCCGGGCCTCGATTTCGGCGCGGGGCAGGCCGGGCGGGATCGGCTCGAGGAAGCGGAAGGTGATTACACCCCGCTTCTTGATCCCGTGCTTGGGCCAGACATGGCCGCTCCTCACGGCGATCGGCACCACCGGCAGGTTGAGCATGCGGTAGAGCCCGGCAAAGCCCGAGCGCAGCTCCGGCGCTTCGCCGGGCTTCACCCGCGTTCCCTCGGGGAAGATCAGCACCGATCGGCCCTCGGCCAGCGCCGCCTTCGCGTCCTTCATCATCGAACGCAGCGCCGCGGCATTGGCCGTACGGTCGGCGATGATGACGCCATAGCGCCTGGCGGCCCAGCCCCAGAGCGGGATCCGCGCCAGCTCGCGCTTCATCACCGTGGCGGGCGAGCCGAGCAGCCGGCTCAACTCCATCGCTTCGAAGATCGCTTCATGCTTGCCGGCGAACAGCACCGGCCCCTTGGGAATCTCGCCCTCGATCCGCACGCGGATCCCCATGATCCAGCGCGCCAGCCAGGTCATCGTCCCCACCCAGGCCATCGCATAAGTCCGGAGCGAATCGCCGCCAAGCAGCGCGACCAGCGGGACAAGCGCTACCAGCACCACCGACAGGCCATAGAAGACGATCGTGAAGAGGATCGTACGCAGCAGGTTCATCAGTTCGCGCCGAGCAGCAGTGCGATTCGCCGCACCAGATATTTGTGATATTCGCGGAACAGCATCGCGAAGCCGGGCTGGCTGCGCACCGGGTCACCGACCACTTCGACGCCGTTCAGCGTGTGCGCCAACTCCATCCGGGCGCGGGGCATGTGCCAGTCGGAGGTCACCAGGCGCACCGTCTTATACTTGTGCTCCCGTACCCACTCCGCCGTCTCCTCGGCGTTGGAACGCGTATCGACCGCCTGCCAGCCAAGATCGACGCAGCAGCGCATCAGCTTGCGGTCGATCTTGTATTCCGCTGCAAACTCGCCGGGGCGCACGTCCGGGTCGACGCCGCTGACCAGCATGCGCTGGGCGTCGCCGGCGCGCAGCACTTCGAGCCCGCGGTCGATCCGCTTCGGGCCGCCGGTCAGCACCACGATCGCATCGGTCTTGCGACCCTCGAGCGGCTTGCCGAGCGACAGCATGAACGCGGCGAAGCCCAGCAGCCAGGCGATCACCACCAAGGCAATCAGGCGCAGGATCACAGCGTACGGCCGAGCGCGCGCAGCACGGTGTTGCGCGCCGCAAAGGTGGCGAGCAGCGCGAAGCCAAGCGGCAGCAGCAGGAGCAGGAACCAGTCGCGCTGCTGCAGCGCCACGCCGCTCAGCATCTCCGAGCCGACCAGCGCCATGCGGGATTGCAGGAACCATACGAGCCCCAGCGCGGCCCCGGTGCCAAGCAGGCCGCCTAGCAGCGTGTCGAACGCGATCCGCCGCTGGAACAGGCGGGCAATCTGGACATCGGTGGAGCCGAGCATGTGGAGCACATCGATGGTGTCGCGGTGCGTGTCCAGCCCCGAACGCGCGGCGAGCAGCACCACGGCGGCGGTCGCGGTGGCGATCAGCAGCATCAGCCCCACCGCGAGCCAGCTCATCGTGGTCATGAAGCTGCGCACCGGCGACAGCCACTGCGCATGCCGGTCGATCCGCGCGCCGGGCACGATCTCGCGCGCGGCCCGCTCGACCGCGCTGGTATTCCCTCCGCGCGTCTCGACGTCGATCATCGCGGGCATCGGCAGGTCGGGATCGAGCCCGGTATCGCCCAGCCAGGGCTTGAGCAGTTCGGCCAGCCGCTGGCGGTCGACTTCCTGCGCGCGCACTACCCCGGGCAGCTTGGAGACGGCGATGCGGATATCCCGCGCCTCGCCGTCACGTACCGTGGCATTGGGTTCAACGATCTGGATGGTCAGCCGTCCGGCGAGCTGGCGGTCGAGTTGCGCGGTCGCGGCGAACATGCCGAGGCCCAGCGCGCCGGCGAGCACGGTGAGGAACAGCATGATCGCCATGATCCAGGTCATGGCGCGTGTCCGCCGGCTCTCGTCGAGCAGGCGCCGGTCGGGTGCATTGGGGTTGAGGCTCAGCTTCACTGCGCGCCTCGCGGCGGGTTGCGCAGCGCGCCGGTGGGATCGTTGAGCCGGCCCTTCTCGAGCCGCATCATGTGCGCGTTGGGGATGCGGTTGAGCAGATGGAAGTCGTGCGTCGCCACCACCACGGTGGTGCCGAGGCGATTGAGGCTGTCGAACAGATGGAGCAGCCGCTCGGCCATGTCGGGATCGACATTGCCGGTGGGTTCGTCGGCGACGAGCAGTTCGGGCCGGGCGATCACCGCACGGGCGATCGCGATGCGCTGCTGCTCGCCGCCCGAAAGCGTCGGCGGCTTGGCGCGGCCGCGATCGGTGAGCCCGACCCAGGCGAGCATCTCGCGCACCGGCGCCTCGATATCGCTCTCCGACACGCCGGCGACGCGCAGGGGCAGGGCGATATTGTCATAGGCGGAAAGATGCGGGACCAGCCGGAAGTCCTGGAAGACCACGCCGATGCGGCGGCGGAAGCCGGGCAGGCGGGCGCGGGGCAGGGCGCCCGCATCCTCGCCGAACAGCCGCACCGTGCCGCGGCTCGGCCGCTGGGCAAGGTAGAGCAGCTTGAGGAGTGACGTCTTGCCTGCGCCCGAGGGGCCGGTGAGGAAATAGAAGCTGCCGGTGTTCAGCGAGAAGCTGACATCCGAGAGAGTCTCGTCGCCCGAACCATAGCGCAGGCCGACATTCTCGAATTGAACGATGCTGGCCATCTGGCTCCCGGCGCTTCCCCTGTGCCAGCCATCGCACAGGGATTTGACGGGCTCAAGCACGGTGCTTGCCGCTGTGTCCCGATCGACACCATTGCCGAAGAAGCTGGGGATACAGGCGATGGGGACTCTTGTTCGCGCGAATCGATGGGTCTAGAATCGTGACAATCGGGCGACAGGGCGCCTGGTGGCGTGAGACGCGTAATGATCCTCGAATGCAGCCAGTGCCGTACACGCTATCTGGTGCCCGACAGCGCCATCGGCGCCGATGGGCGCACGGTGCGCTGCGCGAGCTGCAAGCATAGCTGGTTCCAGGCTCCCGTTGCCGCGCTCGACCTGACGACGCGTGCCTCGGTGAGCGACGGCCCGGTCACCGCTCCGCACCGGCGCGAGGCGGAGGCGCCCAGGCCGCGCGTGTTCGACGATGCCTCGATCACCGCAGCCGCAGCGGCCGGGGCGGGTCCTTCGCCGGACTACGATCCCTTTGCGACCCAGCCGCCGTTCAAGCCGCGACGGAATCCGGCCCGGCGCTGGACTGCCGCGGCGTTCGTCGCCGGCTTCTCGATGTTGCTCGGTACCGGCGCGATTCTCTATTCGGGCGCGCCCGGCCTTGCCGCGCAGCTCGGCCTGGGCCTCGGCGCCGAAGTCGATACGCCGCTGCTGTTCACCGACAAGAATGTCGAACTGAAGCCGCAGACCAATGGCAGCGAGCTGTTCATCATCTCGGGCAAGGTCGCCAACCCGACGGCCGACAAGCAGCATGTGCCCGACATCCGCATCGAGCTGAAGGACGAGCAGGATCGGCTGGTCTATAGCTGGCGGGTCACGCCGCAGGTCCGCGAGCTCGGCCCCAAGCAGACGATCGAGTTCAATTCGGCGCAGCTCGATCCGCCGCGCAGTGCGCGTTCGGCGCGGCTGACCTTCGCGACTGAAATCGGCGGCTGACCGCCGCTAGCGCAATCTTCGGCTGACCACCCATAGCCGCGCGCCATGGAGCGTCGCGGCGACCACCATCCCGCTGCCCGATGCCATTACGAGGCCATAGGCGCCCCATCCGGCGAGATGGACAAGCGCCAGTCCCGCGCCGCCGGTGACGATGAAGAAGGCAATCACCGAGTTGAACCCCGCCACGACCTGGTCGCCGAGCGAGCGCAGCGCATAGACGAACACCACCTGCATCCCGTCGAACAGGATGAACGGCGCCCAGACCGGCAGCATCGCCAGCGCGAGCGTATGGACCGCGGGTACGGACGGAAACAGCGCGACAAAGGGCCAGGGGGCGAGGATCAGCAGGATCGCGAGCCCGCCGGTCATCAGCGCGGCAAGCGCGGCAGCGATGACGGTGCGCCGCGCGGCTGCCTGGGGCACGCCTTCGCCCACGGCATTGCCGACGCGCACGCCCGCCGCCGATCCGAGCCCCAGCGCCACCGAGAAGGTGACATTGTGGATCGAGAAGACGATCTGGAAGGCATGGGTCGTCACGTCGCCCAGCTCGGTCGACAATGCGATCAGGATCGAGAAGCCGACCAGCTCGAGCCCCGAGGCAATGGCGGGCACCAGCCCGAACCTGGCGAGCCCCAGCGCGCCCCTGAGCGATTCGCGGCTGAAGATGTCGGCGAGGTCGTGCACGCCGCGCTGCTTTGCCCGGGGCAAGGTCCAGGCCGCGCCGATCATGCCGGCGGCACCCAGTGCGGAGGCAATCGCGGTAGCCAGTGCCGCGCCGGTCGCGCCCATTTCGGGCAGACCGAGATGCCCGCCCGACAGCGCCCAGGCGAGGACGGCGTTGATCGGCAATATGGCGAGGTTGACCACCGTCACCCGTTGCGGCCGGCTCACGCCCTCGAGGAAGAAGCTGCCGGTGACGATCAGCAGCTGGAAGGGATAGGCGAGCGCCATTACCTTGACGACATCGGCGGCGAGCGGTGCGACCTCGCGCGCCACGCCGATGCCGAGCAGCATCGGCTCGGCGAATGCGAAGAGCAGCAATGCGCTGACTAGGCCCAGCGCGATTGCAAGCAGCACGCCCTGGTGCAGCACGCGGCCGGTTTCCGGCAGGTCCCTGGCGCCATCGGCGCGCGAGACATGGACGAGCACGCCGGTCAGCGCCCCCAACCCCATCACGATTCCCGGAAAGGTCAGCGCCCGGCTCGCACCCAGTGCCGCGACCTGTTCGGTCCCGGTGAGCCCGACCACCACGACGTCGGTGACATGGAGGATCGTCCAGTTGAGGCTGGTCAGCATCACCGGCCAGGCCAGGGCCAGGATTCGCCGCGTCTCGGCGGAAAGGGCGGGGGATGGCCACATGGGACGGCGGGCCTACCGATTTCGGCCTGTTGTGGAAAGCGCGGCGTATTGGCTTGCATTGCCTGAAACGCGTTGCTAGGGGCCGCTGCCTTACCAGCCGTCGGTATCCCAACTGACGGATTTCACGTGCGGTCGTGGCGGAACTGGTAGACGCGCAACGTTGAGGTCGTTGTGGCCGAAAGGCCGTGGAAGTTCGAGTCTTCTCGACCGCACCACTGAAAAATGCAGGCACCCGGCGATCTCGCCGCGGTGCCGCAATTTTTTCGGGACCCCGGCACATTTCTGCGACATGTCGCGGTTAGCCACCCATCGTTCATGCGAGCGGTGTCAGGTGCGCCGCGGGGTTTGCGAAAGAGTGGGGAATTCGATGCGTTCGAAGTTGATGCTGGGCTGTGCGGTTGCCGGTTTGCTCGTCGGTGCGATGCCGGGAGCAGCGCTGGCCCAGACGCAGCAGACCACTTCCACGCCCACGCCGCCCTCGACCCATTCGGCACCTGCCGTCCCGCAGGATACCGGCAGCGACGAGCTGGGCGACGAAGGCGCGATTGTCGTCAACGGCGTGCTGCCCGGCGCGGTGAAGACCGATGTGAAGCCCGAGGTGCAGCTCAACCCGGCGGATATCCGCGCCTATGGCGCTTCGAATGTTTCCGAGCTGATCACGGCGCTCCAGGCGCAGCTCGGCAGCAGCTCGGGCCGCGGTGACGAGCAGCCGGTGATCCTGATCAGCGGGCGCCGCTCGAGCATGAACGAAGTGCGCGACCTGCCGACCGAGGCGATCGACCGGATCGACATCCTGCCCGAGGAAGTCGCGCTGCAATATGGCTATTCGGCCACGCAGAAGGTGATCAATTTCGTCCTGCGCACCCGCTTCCAGGCGGTCACCACCGTGCTCGAGGGGCAGATGCCCACCGCCGGCGGCAATTTCACCGGGAGCGGCAACGTCAACATCCTCAAGCTCAACCGCAACGGGCGAGTGACGCTGGATGTGAAGTACAACCAGAATTCGGGCATCCTCGAAAGCGAGCGCGGCGTGACGCGCGCGAGCAGCTCGCTGTTCGATACCGTCGGCAATATCGGCGGCCTCGGCCCGATCGATCCGGTCACCGGCCAGCACCGTGTGATCGATCCGATCACCGGCCAGCGCTACGAGATCGACCCCGCGCTCAGCGCGCTGGCGGGTACGCCGGTGACCATCGCGGGCGTGCCGGTGGGCGCCACGGGCGGCCCGCAGGGGCTCGGCGCCTATGCCGCCAATGCCAATGATCCCAACGTCACCGATCTCTCGCCCTATCGCACCCTGGTGAATCCGGCGAAAAACCTGACGGTGAGCGGCATCTACAACCGTGCGCTGTCGTCCAACGTCTCCGCAACCGCCACGATCAACCTCGACGTGACCGAGAGCGAATCGCTGCTCGGCCTGCCGAGCGCGACGCTGACCCTGCCCGCGGGCAATCCCTGGTCGCCGTTCAGCCGCGACGTGCAGCTGCTGCGCTATTACGACAATCTCAATCCGCTCTCGCGCGGCAATGGCAGCCAGTCGCTGCGCGGCGAGTTGACGGTCAACGGCGACAGCGCCCCGTGGATCAAGAGCTGGCGCTGGTCGGTCAACGCCAACTACCAGCAGACCGGCAGCGATCAGACCACCACGGTCAGCTTCGATCCCGCCCAGATCCAGGCGCGGCTCGACGCGCGCGACCCCAATTTTAATCCGTTCGGCCCGGTTCCCGTCGAGCTGCTCGGCAACCGGCCCGACAGCTGGAACGAATCGACCACCAAGGTCGGCAATATCGAGTTCCTCACCAACGGTTCGCTGCTCAAGCTGCCGGCGGGCGACATCACCACCAGCCTGCGCGTCGCGGGGCGGACCAACGATCTGTCGAGCACCTCCTCGCGCCTCGGCGTCGTCACTGCGGGCGCCGTCTCGCGCGACACCGGCAGCGTGCGCGGCAATATCAGCATCCCGCTGACCAGCCGCCGCCGCGCCTTTCTCGACGCGATCGGCGACTTGTCGGTCAATGCCAATTTCGAAGTCGAGCAGCTCTCGGACTTCGGCCGGCTGACCACCACCGGCTATGGCTTCAACTGGTCGCCGATCACCCAGGTCCAGGCGATCGTCAGCTTCATCGACGACAGCAACGCGCCGTCGCCCGGCCAGCTCGGCAATCCCACCGTGGTCACGCCGAACGTCCGCGTGTTCGACTATGTGCGCAACGAGAGCGTCGACATCACCCAGATCACCGGCGGCAATCCCACGCTGACGGCTGACAGCCGCAAGGTGTTTCGCGCCGGGCTCAACATCCGCCCGCTCGACAAGACCAATCTCGGCATCGTCGTGAACTATACCAGCACGCGCTTCCGTAACGCGGTGCAGAGCTTCCCCGGCGCCTCGGCCGAAGTCGAGGCGGCCTTCCCCGATCGTTTCGTGCGCAACGGTGCGGGCGAGCTGCTCAGCGTCGACTATCGCCCGGTCAATTACGACCGCACCGAGCATCAGGAGCTGCGCTGGGGCTTCAACCTGTTCCTGCCGATCGCCTCGCCCCAGGCGACGCGGATGCGCGAGCGCCGCGAGGCGTTCATGAAGGCGCGCGAGGAATCGCGCCGCACCGGTCAGCCGATGCCTGCGGAAATGACTGCGATGTTCGACCAGTTCCGCAAGCTCGGCCAGCAGTCGAGCCTGTTCGGCGGGTCGCTGAGCAGCCAATATGGCGGTGGCCGTCGGCCGGAGGGCAGCCAGCGCGGCGAAGGCCAGCAGGGCTCGTCGCAGAGTACTTCGCAGGCGCAGGGCAGCCAGGATCAGGGCCAGCCGCGCACGCAGACCGACAGCCCGGGCCAGCAGTCCGGCGGTAATGCCGGCGGTGGCCAGAGCAGCGGCCGCAGCCGCAGCAGCTTCGGGGGCGGCAGTGGCCGCAGCAGCAGCCGGGGCGGTTTCGGCGGCGGTGGCAATCGCCTGATCTTCAGCGCCTATCACACCTGGGTGCTCAAGGACGAAGTGATGATCCGCCCGGGCCTGCCCGTGATCAACCGGCTCGACGGATCGAGCGCGCAGACGATCGCCTCACACCGCGTCGACGTGATCGCCGGCGTCAAGCGCGACGCTTTGCTCTTCCAGCTCAACGGCAATTGGACGAGCGGTACCGATACGACCACGGGCACGCCGGGTAACAGCAGCGAGCTCCATTTCGGCAGCCTCGCCAAGGTCGGGCTCCTCGCGGAGTTCAACCCGGGCCAGGACATCGATTTCCTGCTCAAGCATCCCTGGTTCCGCGGCTCGCGAATTCAGCTGCGGGTCGACAATGTCTTCGATGCGCGCCAGCGGGTGACCGACGACAATGGCCTGACCCCGGCGGCCTATGCGCCCAATCTGCGCGACCCGATCGGCCGCACGGTCAAGCTGACCTTCCGCAAGCAGTTCTTCTAAGCCAGTAGCCATCGATCATTCTGGTTCTCCGGCGAAGGCCTGGGCCCAGTCTCGGCGCAGTTGGTGAGGTAGTCGAACCTCTCGAAGACCTTTGCAACTGAACCCGGCCTTCGCCGGGGAGCAGCCAGGCCGCATGGCGATCCGTTTTAGTGCGTCGCGAGCGGCGCGTCGGCTTCGCGGCTGGCGCGCAGGCCCGGGCGGAAGCGGCCCTGCTGGTCCTGGTCCATGATCCGGCGATAGAGCAGGGTGATCGAGACACGGCGGTTGCGCGGGTCGGTCGGGTTCTCGACGATCAGCGGCTCGCGGTCGGCAACGCCCTCGATCCGCTCGAAGCGCATCTCGGTGACATCGCCCGAAAGCAGGCGCCGGCGGGTGGCTTCGGCGCGGCCGCTCGAGAGCATCCAGTTGTTCATCGCCAGCGGGTCGCCATAGGGCACGCTGTCGGTATGGCCGCGGATCATGATCGGGTTTTCCATGCCCTTGATCGAGTCCGCGATCGTGCCGACCAGCGCGCTCGCCTCGGGTACCAGCGCGGTGGTGCCCAGGTTGAACATCGAATAATTGGCGTCGTCGAGCAGGTCGATCCGCATCCCGTCGCGCGTCGGCACGAAGCGGATATGGTTGGCGAGCTTCGACAGCGACGGCGTCATCTGCATGCGCCGACGGATCCGCTTCACCGCGTCGTCGAAATTCTTCTGGTCCTGCTGGGTCAGCGCGCGTTGGTCCTTAAGCGTGCCCTTGGCGCCGGTGCCGACATCCTTGCCGCCGCTGCCGCCCACTGGAACGGTGAGCGACTTGGTGCCGGTCTGCGATGCCTTGCCGGGATAATTGTCGCGCTGGTTGATCGCCTCGCCGCCGAACAGCCCGTTCGAGCCGGCGCTGTTCTGCTTCAGCTCGACCAATGTCGGCGCGAAATAATCGGCCAGTGCCTTGCGCTGCTTCTCGGTGGTGGCGCCGAGGATCCACAGCAGCAGGAAGAACGCCATCATCGCCGTCACGAAATCGGCATAGGCAACTTTCCAGGCGCCGCCGTGATGGCCGCCATGCCCTTCGATATAGATCTTCTTGACGATGATCTTGGGCGGCGCGTTTACGCCATGAGGTGCGCGTGCCGCGGCCATCGCTTAGCGGCCCCGGAGTCCGTCGAACACTTCGCCGAAGCCCGGCTGGTTGGCGTGCGCGATGCTGGAGCGGGCGGCCTCGATCACCAGCGGCTGCGGGTGGCCGTGGAGCGAGGCGATGATGATCTGCTTCACCACATGATAGATCGCCGAATCGGCGTCGATCACCTGCTGCAGGCGGCCGGCCAGCGGTGCGACGATGCCATAGGCCAGCAACACGCCCATGAAGGTGCCGACCAGCGCCGAGCCGATCATCGCGCCGAGGATGCTCGGCGGCTTGTCGATCGAGCCCATCGTCTTCACCACGCCGAGCACCGCGGCGACGATGCCGAGCGCCGGCAGCGCATCGCCCAGCGACTGGAGCGTCGTCTGCGGGCCCTGCACTTCGTGGTGGTGGGTCTTGATCGAATTATCCATCACCTCTTCGACTGCGTGCACGTCGAGCGTGCCCGACGAGACGACGACGAGGCGCAGCGTATCGGTGATCAGGTTGATCAGCGTGTGATCGGCGAGCAGGCGCGGATATTCGGAGAAGATCGCGGAGGACTTCGGGTCCTCGACATGCGGCTCGAGCGCGATCGGGCCTTCGGTCCGCAGCATCTTCATCAGCTTGGAGACCAGGAAGATCGTGTCGAGATAGTCCTGCTTCTTGTACTTCGGCCCCTTGAGCACCTTGCCCAGGCCGCCGCCGAGCGCCTTCAGCTCCTTCATCGAGTTACCGATGATGAGCGCGCCTGCGGCGGCACCGCCGATGATGAGCATCTCGTGCGGGATTGCTTCGAGCACGGGGCCGAGCGCGCCGCCGGTGATTGCGAAACCACCGAAGACCATCGCTAGCAGGATGACTAGGCCGATTGCCGGAAACATGTGCGCGAAACCCCCGAATTGTCATCACGGTTAACGACCGTTTCGCCGTGATCTTCAGCGGAAAAACATGGTTAATTCGTTACCGGCGCGAATAATTTGCGGTTTTTGCTTGGATTTCGCCCGTGCGCTGTCTAACGGCGCCCGGCTTTTCGACCGGCGCGGTGGAAAATCCCGATTTTTCGACGCGTTATTTGAGATAGTTGAACAGCGACATGCTGGTCAGCTTGGTGAAGGTCGACTGGGTCGCCGAAAGCACGGTCAGCGTCTTCTG
The DNA here is from genome assembly GCF_013416555.1 of Sphingomonas sp. R-74633. Lineage (GTDB taxonomy): Bacteria > Pseudomonadota > Alphaproteobacteria > Sphingomonadales > Sphingomonadaceae > Sphingomonas. The sequence continues at coordinate 616,078 of NZ_JACCFG010000003.1, forward strand.
GAGATTGGCCACCGCCGTCGGAATATCGGTATCCTCCATGCCCGATCGCGCCACTTCGCGCGTCTCGGCCACGTTGGTCATCTGCTCGGATTTCAGGTCGAGCCGCGCGCCGCGTGCACCCACCGAAGCGCGGGCGAGCGCGACTGTGTTGAGCGACGTGTTGATGCCGGTAAGCGCGGTGCCCGCAGCGGCCTTCACATCGGTGCCCGATTTCAGCGCATCGGCCAGATTGCCGATGATCGCGAACATGTCGGCATCGGCGGTAGTGAACACGCGCTGGCCGCTGATCGAAGGCTGGATGCTCTCGCCGTCTGCAACCGGGATGCCCGAAGGCTCGCCGGTGCCGGCGAAGCTGATCGAGCCGTCGGCGTTCTTCACATAGGCGGTGTCGCCGGTCGCGCCGCCGAACAGCGGCTGGCCGCGAATATCGTCCTTGGTGTTGGCCAGCCCGTAGATCGTGTCGCGGATCGCGCCCAGTTCCTCGCCGATCGCGGCGCGGTCCGAGTCCGAAAGCGTGTCGTTGGCGGCGCGGGTGGCCAGTTCGAGCGCGCGCTGGAGCTGCGTCTCGACGCTGTCCAGCGTCTGGTCGGCCTGGGAGAGCACACCCTGTGCTACGTTGATGTTCGACTTGTAGGTCGCATCGCCCGTGGTCGCGCGCTGGATCTGCTGCAGCTTCACATAGGCGGCCGCGTCCGAAACCGCAGTCACGCCCAGCTTGGTCGTGGCGATCTGGGTCTGGGTCTTGTCGGCCTCGGCGGTGAGCTGGGTCATCAGCGACACCGGCCGGGTATACATCTGCGAAGTGGAGATGCGCATGATCGTTTACCTGATATCGAGGATGGACTGGAGCGTCTCGCGCGCGACCTGGATCACCCGGGCCGACGCCTGATAGGCCTGCTGGAAGCGCATCAGATCGACCGCTTCCTCGTCGACATTGACGCCGCTCACCGAATCGCGCGCCGATACCGCGGCGTCGCGGATCGAGGTCTGCGCATCGACGATGCTGTTGCGGCCGGCGAGCGCGGCGCCATTGGCCGCGGTCAGGTCGGTCACGCCCTGTTCGAAATTGCCGCTGGTGCGCAGCGCGTCGAGCCCGGCGAGATTGGCGTTGTCGCGTGTGCCCCCGCCCGATGCGGCGGCAGCGATGCCGCGCGGATCGGTCATCGCCATGCTCAGCTGATAGGGCGGGTCGCCGACGGTGAACATCGGCTGGCCGGCATTGCCCTGCAGATCGCTGCCGGCAGCCTGGACCGCATTGACGCCGTCGGCAAAGTCCTGGGCCATCTGGCCGATTTCGTCGCGCGCCGCGCCGATACGGGCGCCGCTCTCGGCGATGCCTGCCAGCGCACCGCCGTTCGGCGACATCGCCTGCACCGCGCCGCTGGCCTGCTTCGCCGCAAAGGAAAAGGCGCCCTCGTCATTGCTCGTCACCGAGACGATTGCCGCCTGCGCGCCTTCGACCAGCTTGGGGCCGGTGTTGTTGCCCGCCTGCACGGTGGCGCGGCCATAGGTGTCGAAGCTTACGGTCACGTCGGTGAGCGCGCTCATCTGCTCGAGCATCTGGTCGCGCTGGTCGAGCAGGGCGGCCTGGCCGGCGGTGCCTTCGGTGGCGCGGGCAAGGCCGGCATTGACCTTGGCGAGGCTGGCGGAAAGATTGTTGAGCTGCGTCACCGCCGTGTCGGCCGAGGCCTTGAGATCGGTCATCGCGCCGTCGAGCGCCTTGCCGGTCGCGCTGAACGCCGCCGCGACGCTCGAGGCGTTCTCCAGCATGTTGGCGCGCGCGGGCAGGGCTGTCGGGTCCGCCGCCACGGCCTTGGCGGACGTGAAGAAGGCGGTGAGCTGGTCGCCCAGCTTGTTCTGGGTAAGGCCGGAATCGATCCGTCCCAGCCAGGTCGCGCCGGCCATGGTGCGGGCGAGATCGGAGCTCGAGCTGCGCACTTCGGCGGCGCGGAACTGGTCGGCCGAGCGGACGACGCCGCCCACATTGGCGCCCAGGCCCGACGTCGTCGCGCTGGTATTGCCGCCGATCGCGACGACTTCGCGCACGGTGGCGACGCGGCGCGAATAGCCCGTGGTCGCGGCATTGGCGATATTGTCGGACGTGGTGGCGAGCGCGGACTGATAGGCCCGCGCGCCGCTGGCGCCGATCGACAGCAGGTCGGTCATTTGACGGTGCCTCCATCAGGCGCAGCCGGCGCGGCGGCCGGTTCGGCGCCGGCATCGGTCTTGAGGTTCTTGGCCAGGAAGGCGGTCATCGCCTTGCCGATGCCGATCGGGGCGTGCGCGGCCATGCTCTGGGCGAGCTGCTGGTCCTGCATGTCGCGGAACTGGTCCTCGCCCTTGCTGTCGAACAGCCCGTCGCTCAGCTTCGCCTGGCGCATCGATTTCAGCATCATGCCCGTGAAGACCGCTTCGAAGCGCTGCCCGGCAGCGTCGAGATTCTCCTTGGACGCCAGGCGCGACGTATCGGTCGATACGCCGCCCGACGGGCTGCCGATGGGGGCGATAGCGTTGCTCACAGGATGATCAGCTCGGCCTTGAGCGCGCCGGCTTCCTTGAGCGCCTCGAGGATCGCAACGAGGTCCGCCGGCGACGCGCCGATCGCGTTCACCGCCTTGACGACGTCGGACAGCTTGGGCCCGGGTGCCATCAGGAACATCGGGTGCTTCTCCTCCTCCACGCCGACCGTGCTGTGCTGCTCGGTGCGGGTCTCGCCCTTGCTGAACGGCGCGGGCTGGCTCGTGCGCTGATTTTCATCAATACGAACGGTGAGTTTACCATGTGTTACCGCGGCGGGGCTCACCCGGACGGCCGAGTTGATCACCACCGTGCCGGTACGCGCGTTAACGATGACGCGGGCAGCCGCCTCGGCCGCCTCGACCTGGAGGTTCTCGACTTCGCTCATCATCTCCGAGCGTACGTCCAGGCCTTCGGGCGCCTGGATCGCGATCGACACGCCGTCGATCGCGCGGGCGCGGCCCGGGCCGAAGCGGGTGTTGATCGCGTCCTGCACGCGCTGCGCCGTGGTGAAGTCGGCACGCGCGAGGTTGAAGGTGATGAAGGGCGACTTGTCGAAGCCGGTATCGACGCTGCGCTCGACCGTGGCGCCCTCCGGGATGCGACCCGAGGAGGGGGTGTTCACCACGATCTTCGAGCCATCGGCACCCTCGGCGCCAAGTCCGCCCACGGCGAGGTTGCCCTGCGCCATCGCGTAGATCTGGCCGTCGGCGCCCTGGAGCGGCGTCAGGATCAGCGTGCCGCCGCGCAGCGACTTGGCCTTGCCCATCGACGATACGGTGATGTCGAGCTTCTGGCCCGGCTTGGCGAAGGCGGGCAGCTCGGCAGTGATCATCACCACCGCGGCGTTCTTGAGCCCCGGCGCGACGCCCTGCGGCAGCTGCAGCCCGAAGCGCGACGTGACGCCCTTCATCGACTGGACGGTATATTCCAGATTGTCGTCGCCCGTGCCCGGCAGGCCGACGACGACGCCGTATCCCGTGAGCTGGTTGGTGCGGATGCCCTGGAAATTGCCCAGGTCCTTCACGCGCTGGGCTTGGGCCGGCGTAGCGGCGGCAAGCGCCAGGGCGGCGAGTGCGAGGAAGCGGCGGATCATAGGTCTGCTCCGGCTCTTAGAAGGGGCTGATCACGGAGAAGAACCGGCTCAGCCAGCCCTGACGGCTGGCGCGGGCGACGTCGCCCTTGCCGGTATAGGCGATGCGGGCATCGGCGACGCGCGTGGAGAGCACGCGGTTGTTCGCATCGATGTCCGCCACGCGGACGATGCCCTTGATCTGGACGAACTCGTCGCCGCGATTGAGCGTCACGCGCTTCTGGCCCTGCACCAGCATCGTGCCGTTCGGATAGACCGCGGCAACGGTGACGCTGATCTCGCCCGACAGCGCGTTCGACTGGTCGGCGGCGCCGGTGCCGGAGAAGTTGCGCTTGCCGCTCACGCTCGCATCGGTGTCCTTGAACAGCGAGAGATTGCCGGTGGTCGGCGGCGTGATGCCGAACCCGCCCGAGCTGTCGAGCTTGCTGCCCGCCGACTTGGACGCGGCGGTCTTCTCGACCAGCAGGATGCTCAGCGGATCGCCGATGCGGCGGGCGCGCTGGCCCTCGTAGAGCGCGGCATAGCCATCGCTCGCCTGGAAGATGCTGCCATTGGCCGGCGGCGCGGCTGGCGCCGCAGTCGGAAGCGTCACGGAGTAATCCTCCTTGGGCTTCTTCTTGCCGCCGATGCCAAGGAACTGCGCCTTGGCGGGCGTCGCGGTGAAGGCGAGTCCGGCGGCGATGAGCGCGCCGGCGGCGAGGCCGGTGAGAAACTTCATGGCTGCGCCCTCAGATGTTCTGGTTGACATATTTGAGCATCTCGTCGGTCGCCGAGATCATCTTCGAGTTGACCTCATAGGCGCGCTGGGTCTCGATCATGTCGACCAGCTCCTCGACGACATTGACGTTCGAGCCTTCGAGCATGCCCTGGCGGACAGTGCCGCGGCCATCGACGCCGGCATTGCCCAGCGCGACCGTGCCGCTCGCCGGCGTCTCGATCAGATAATTGTCGCCCACCGCCTGCAGGCCCGCCGCATTGGGGAAGCTCGCGATCTGGATCTGGCCGATCTGGGTGAGGTCGGTCTGGTTCGGCATCTGCGCCGAGACCGTGCCGTCGCTGCCGACGGTGACCGAGATCGCGCCCTCGGGGATCGTGACGCCGGGCATCACCTGATAGCCCTCGGAGGTGACCAGCTGGCCTTCCGCCGAGCGCGAGAAATTGCCCGCGCGGGTATAGCCCATGCCGCCGCCGGGCAGCTGGATCTGGAAATAGCCATTGCCGTCGATCGCCATGTCCAGGCCGTTGCCGGTCGTCTGGAGCGATCCCTGCGTCTCGATGCGCTGCGTACCTTGGGTGCGCACGCCGGTGCCGAGGTTCAGGCCGGTCGCGTATTTCGTCTCCGCGGTCGAGGCGGCGCCAGGCGCAGTGACGACCTGATAGGCCAGCGTCTGGAAGCTCGCGCGATCCTTCTTGAACGCGGTGGTGTTCACGTTCGCGAGGTTGTTCGAGATGACCCGCATCCGGGTATCCTGCGCGTCGAGACCCGTACGCGCGATGTGCATTGCTGCCGAACCCATCGGTCTAACTCCCTATCAGGACGGCATCCGCATCAGCGATGCGGAGCTTTCGTCCATGTTCTTTGCGTCCTTGAGCATGCCTGCCTGTACTTCGTAGGCGCGCTGGTTCTCGATCATGTCGACCAGCGCCTGCGTCAGGTTCACATTGGATTGCTCGAGCGAGCCCGAGGCAACTTTGGCGTCCATGTCCTCGGGCAGCACGCCGCCGCCCTTCACATGGAGGAGATTGTCCAGCCCCTTGGCAGTCTGGCTGCCGTCGGTGCTGCACAGCTTGATCTTGTCGATCACCTGCGGCTGCGTCGGATCGCCGCCACGCGGCACGATCGAGACGGTGCCGTCCTCGGCGATCGAAATCTTGTCGGCGGGCGGCACGGTGATGGGGCCCCCCGACCCCATCACCGGGAAACCGTCTCCGGTTTCCAGCACGCCCGAGGCCGCGATCTTGAGATCGCCGCGCCTCGTATAGGCTTCGGTGCCGTCGGTCGCCTGGACAGCCATCCAGGCATCGCCGTTCACCGCAACGTCGAGCGGGTTGCCGGTCTGCACCATCGTGCCCTTCGTCCGGTCGAAGTCGTTGACTTCCTCCGCGGCGAACTGGCGCGAGTCCAGGCCCGTACCCTGAAGGACCAGCCGGTCGAAGCTGACGCGCTCGGCACGAAAGCCGATGGTCGAGGCGTTCGCGATGTTGTTCGCGATCGTCGCCTGCGACTGCATCTGGCTCCGAAGCCCTGACATCGCGGTGTAGACAAGCCGGTCCATTTTTTACTCCTCCTCAGCCGAACCGATCAGCTGCGGATGTTGAAAATGGTCTGGGACATCTGGCTGGCGGTATCGAGCGCCTTGGCATTCGCCTGGAAGTTGCGCTGTGCCGCGATCAGATTGACCAGCTCTTCGGTGATGTCGACGTTCGAGCGCTCGATCGCGCCCGACATCAGCCCGCCAAAGCCGTTGGTGCCCGGTTCGCCCAGGCGTGCATCGCCCGAGAAGCCAGTGGCGGCCCAGGTCGAGTTGCCGAGCTGGCGCAGGCCCGCATTGTTGGTGAAGCTGGCCAGCACGACCTTGCCCAGTGCCTGGGTGTCGCCGTTCGAGAAGCTCGCGGTCACCGTGCCGTCGTCGCCGATCGTCACGCCTTCGATCTGGCCGACGGGCGAACCGTCCTGGCTGGTCGAGTTGAGGCTGAACGGCGAGCTGACCTGGGTGGTACCCGCGGTCAGGTCGAGCTTGAGCACCTGCTCCGAGGTCGCGCCCGGCGCCAGGAAGCCCATGAAGGTGATCGGCGTGGTCGGGTCCGAAAGCTTGCCCGTGCTGTCGAAGGTCAGCTCGATCTGCTTCATCGTGTTGGGATCGTCGCCGGCGTTGAGCTGCTGGTCGCCGACGAACGAATAGACCTTCCAGGTGCTGGTCGCGTCGGTGCCGGCCGGCTTGGTCTCGCGGACGAAATAATTGGTCAGCGTCAGCGCGTTGCCGTTGGCGTCATAGACCGTGGTCTGGACCGACTGGTTGTAGGTGGTCGGGTCGAAACGGTCGAACTTATATTCGGTATCGTCGAACTTGACGTTGTCCGACGGGATCGCCGAACCGGCGTTGAGGTTGAGGCCGAGCTTGACGTTCTCGGTCTCCTCGGGCGTGCCGCTGGTCTGCGGCAGGCGCAGGCTGACCGTCGAGGAAAGGCCGGTCGCGACCACCGCGCCCGAGCCGTCCACCGGATAGACCTGCAGCTTGTTGCCCTGGGCGTCGACCACATAGCGGTCGGCATCGACCTGGAAGCTGCCGTTGCGGGTATAGGACACGCCGTTGCCGCTCTTCTCGTCGCCCTTGACGATGAAGAAGCCGTCGCCCGAGATCGCGACGTCGAGCGCCGACGAGCTCTGGGTGAAGCCACCCTGGCCGAACTGCTGGCGCACTGCCTTCACGACCACGCCCGAACCGACCATCTGGCTCGGGTTCATGTTGGCGGTCGACGCGATGACGTCGGCGAACTGGGTGGTGCTCTTCTTGAAGCCGTTGGTCTGCACGTTCGCAAGGTTATGCGAGATCGTCGACATGTCGGTCTGAGCCGCCTGAAGGCCGGAGAGCGAAGTGAAGAAGGACATTTTCCGTTACTCCTTGGAAAAACTGATTCAGCCGACCTGCCAGACGGAGTCGGTGGACACGTTGCCGATGCCCGGAAGCGTGAGGAGGGGCTTGCCGTCGGATCCCATCGAGACCGCGGTGACCGGCGCCCAGACGAGCGGATGCGCCTTGACGTTGCCGCTGCCGTCGGTGGCGGTGACGCTGACGTTGAACGGGCCTGCGCCGGCGTCTTCGCCGGAGTCGGTCTTGCCGTCCCAGTCCCAGGCGACCGCGCCTGCGGTTTCCTTGCCCATCTCGATCGTCTTCAGCGTGTTGCCGTCCTGATCCTTGATGGTGACGCTGACATTGGTCGCGTCGTCCTCCAGCGCCACGGCGCCGGCCAGGCCGCCCGAGGTGCGCGGATAGGCAGTCGAGCCCTCGACGAGCACGTTCTTGCCGACATAGCCGATCGCATCGTTGAGCGTGCTGGTGCCGAGCTGGCCCGCGATCGTCTTCAGCGTCGAGCCCATCTCGGTGATGCCCGAGAGCGACGAGAATTGCGCCATCTGGGCGACCATCTGGGTGTTGTCGACCGGCGCGAACGGGTCCTGGTTCTTCAGCTGCGCGGTCATCAGCGACAGGAAGTCGGAGACGTCCATGTCGGTGGTGCCGGTCTTCGACGTGTCGGTGGTGTTGTTGAGCGTCGTGCCCGACGACGACGTCGTGCTGCCGTTGTAGCGGTTGATGCCCAGACCGGCGAGGGTGGAATCGAAATCACTCATGTTCAGCGACCCAGCTTGAGGGTGTCGACGATGAGCTGCTTGGCAGTCTGCATCACTTCGACATTGTTTTGGTAGTTCCGGGAGGTCTCCATCATGTCGACCAGCTCCCGAGTCTCATCGACCGCGGCTTCCCAGACATTGCCGTCCTTGTCGGCCATCGGGTTGCCGGGATCGTAGCGCTTGGTGGGATCGGAGCCCGCGGTGACGACCTGCTCGACATCGACGGTCGACATGCCGCTCGCCTGGTCGAAGGCGGTGCGGAACACCGGCTTGATCGTGCGATAGGCAGCCTCGGGGCTTGATGCGACATTGCCGACATTGGCCAGGTTCGACGCCGTCGTGTTCATCCGTACCAGCTGCGCGCTCATCGCGCGGCCGGAGACCTGGAAGATCGAAAGGGGCTGGTCACCCATGGTTATTCTCCCTTCAGCGCGCGCGTGATCTGGCCGATGCGGCCGTTCAGGAACGACAGCGTGGTCTGATAGGCGACGGCGTTCTCGGCGAAGGCGGTCTGCTCGGTGGTCAGCTCGACGGTGTTGCCGTCGGCCGAGGGCTGGAGCGGCACGCGGTAGAGCGTGTTGCTGTCGATCGCCGCGTCCAGCGAGCCGCCGGTGGTGGTGGCGCTGTTGAGCGCCGCGCGGAAATCGACGTCCTTGGCCTTGTAGCCAGGGGTCGAGGCGTTCGCGATGTTCGACGCGAGCATGCCCATGCGCTGCGAGCGCACAGTCAGCGCTGCGCCATGTACGCCGAAGAGGCTGTCGTTGGGCATTGCACGTCTCCCGCACAAAAGGTTTCGCCAGATGGCTTGCGGACCTCTTTGCAACCGTCGTGCCAATTTGGCTGGGAGCGTGAAAAAACCGCCTTTCCCCTCAGGAGCGGCAAGCGGCGGCAAGCTTTTGCCGGTGTGTCGGCAGCCGGTTGCCGCCTTTTGGGGCCTTGGCTGCCGTCCGCCCTCGTGCGTGCAATTGGCCCGTCTCTTGCACCCACGCAGGCATGGATATGAATGTGCTTCCCGCGCTCGGGACCTTCCTCGATCCGCTCGCACTCGCCATTGTCGGCGGGGGCGTGGCTGCTGGCGCCGTGCTGCGCACTGCGTCGGGCGACCTCGTCCGCGGTGTCGCGGCGCTCGCCGTGCTGCCGCGCCGCCGCTTCGATGCCGAGCCGCTGATCGGCCAGGTCGCCGCGCTCACCCGGATCGCGCGGCGCCACGGCGTGATCGCGCTCGATCGCTCGAAGATCGAGGATCCGGACATCGCTGCCGCAGTCGCCGCGATCGTCGATGGCGCCGGGCCCAGGGACGTCGAGACCTTGCTCGAGCAGCGCCGCTGCACGCGCTTCGAGCGCCACCGCGGCGCCTGGGAGCTGTGGTCGGGTGCCGCCGAGCTGGCGCCGGCGATGGGCATGGTCGGCACGTTGCTCGGCCTGGTCGGCATGTTCGCCGCGATGAAGGACCCGCAGGCGATCGGCGGCGCAATGGCCGTCGCGCTGCTCGCCACGCTCTACGGCGCGCTGCTCGCCAATCTCGTGCTGCTGCCGATCGCGACCCGTTTGAAGCGCCGCGCCCGCCACGAGGCGCAGGAGCGCCTCCGCCTCCAGCCCGGCCTTGCCGCGCTGGCCGCGGTCGAGCCCGGCATCGGGTCGCTCAAGGAGATCGCCGCGTGACCGTGTTCGACGAAGATGAGCCCGCGCGCGCGCCCTGGCTGGTCACTTTGGCCGATCTGTCGCTGCTGCTCGTCGGCTTCTTCGTCTTCCTCCAGGCGACCCAGGTCGATCCGATGAAGCTCGCCGCCGGCATCCGCTCGGGCTTCGGCGCGAGCGAGGCAGGGCCGGCGCCGATGCCGGTCGACCTTGCCACCGCCACCGGGTTTGCACCCGGCTCAGCGCTGCCCACGGACACCAGTTCCGCGCTCGAATGGGCGCGCACCGCCGCGCGGGACCCGCGTACGCGACTGCGCGTGACCGGCGAAGTCGATGGCTCGCCCGCCGATGTCGACCCCGCGACCGGCAGCGGTCCGATCCTCGCCGCCGACCGCGCCCGCGCCGTCGCCGCCTTGCTTGTTCGCGCGCATGCGATCGACCCCTCGCGCATCGTGATTTCCACCGGCCGCGGCCAGCGCCGCGCCGTCCTTACTCTCGGCTTCGAAGGAGACCGGCCATGATCCTCGCCCTCGCGCTCAGCCTCGCCGCGCAGGACTTCCAGTCCACCACTGCGCTCGACACTGTCGTCACCCAGTTCACCGGCAAGGACGTCGGCGAGCAGGGCGGGGCGATCGCCCCGATCGACCGCCGCCTCAAGCTCGCCGCCTGCGCCGCGCCCCAGCTCGACTGGCGCAGCGAGACCCATGACGCCGTCGTGATCCGCTGCATGGCACCCGCATGGAAGATCTTCGTGCCCGTCGCCGCGGTGCCCAGGCCCAAGGCCGCCGTCCCCGCGCCGATGCCGGCCAACGTCGTCGTCCGCCCCACTGCGCCGGTGAAGGTCGAGCCGGTGATCAAGCGCGGCGACGCCGTCACGGTCGAGGCCGGATCCGAGGGTTTCTCGATCTCGCGCCAGGGCGTGGCGATGAACGACGCCCCTCCCGGCGGCCGCATCAGCGTCAAGGTCGACGACAAGCAGCCGCCGATCCAGGCGATCGCGATCGAGCCCGGCCGCGCCCGCCTGCCGGGCTTTGCCGAGGGCGACTGAAATTTTTCTGTAAAGCCTGCGCGCCTGCGGTCGTTTGAAGCATTGCAGGCACAGCAAGGATTGCAGGCAATGGTGGAATCAATCGGCACGAAGGCAGGCGCGGTCACCGACCGTCGCACTGTGCCCGTTGAACCCGCTGCCCGAGTGGCGGCGGTCCGCGCCGTGGCGGCCGATAGCCCCGCGGTGCAGAGCGCAGCGGCGGAAATCTCCGGCCAGGCCGCGGCCCAGCCCCCGGTCGATACCGAGCGTGTCGCCCGGATCCGCAAGGCCATCCAGGACAACAAGTTCCCGCTCTCGCCGTCGACGATCGCCGACCGGCTGCTCGCCTTCAAGCTCGATTGGAAGTCCCGTGACCCGTCGTGAAGCGCTGATCCAGGTGATCGAATGCCTGCACGCCGAAATCGCGGCGCTGAAGGCGAACGACGTCGCCGCGCTCGAGCGCGCCACCCAGGACAAGATCGTCGCGATCGACACGGTCGCGCTCTATGACGGCGAGGCCCCGGGCCCCGAGGTCCGCGAGCTCGCCGCCGAGGCGCACAAGCTCAACGAGACCTGCCGCATCTATGTGAACCTGATGGCGGCAAATGTTCGCCGCCGCCTGCAACTTCTTTCCGGTCAGCAGGCGCCGGCCTACAAGGCTGCAGGCTACGCGCTCGCCTGACGGGCGTGGATAACGCGCATTAACCAGAACTGGCACGGTCCTTGCTCCGATGGCCCCGAATAAGGGCAATCCGGATCGGGATTAGATGAGCGTCACTTCGGTCAACTCCAGGGCAAGCGTCCAGACGGCGATCGCCACGGCGAGCCGCAAGACCGGCATCGACTTCAACTATCTGCTCGGCCAGGCACAGGTCGAAAGCGGGTTGAAGGCCGATGCGCGCGCCGGCACCTCGTCCGCCACCGGCCTCTATCAGTTCATCGAGCAGAGCTGGCTCGGCGTGGTCAAGCAGCACGGTGCCGAGCACGGCCTGTCCTGGGCCGCCGACAGCATCAAGCAGACCAGCAATGGCCGCTATGTCGTCAGCGATCCCGCCGCGCGCACCGCGATCCTCAATATGCGCAGCGACCCGCAGACCGCGGCGCTGATGGCCGCCGAGCACGCCTCGGACAACAAGGCCAGGCTCGAGGACAGCCTCGGCCGCCCGGCGACCGGCACCGACCTTTACATGGCGCATTTCCTCGGCCTTGGCGGCGCGGACAAGTTCCTCAGCGCGATGGCCGACAGCCCCGACCGCACCGGCGCCGGCATGTTCCCCGCCGCCGCGCGCGCCAATCGCAGCGTCTTCTACGCGTCGAACGGCCAGCCGCGCACGCTGTCGGAAATCTACAGCCGCTTCGCCGGCAAGCTCGACCAGGGTGCCGCCGCCGGCGGTGCCACCGGCGCCGCGTCGGATGGCCTGAACGGCAGCTTCGACGCCGCCGCCCGTGCCTTTACCGACGGCGACAATGAAGTCGTGCTCGGCAATGGCGCGGTCGATAACGACCGGCACTGGGTGCAGAACACCCTCGCCCAGCTCAACGTCTCGCGTCCCGATGGCGCCGCGGCCACCGATCCGCTCGGCCGCCGCATCGATCCGCTGCGCCCGACGCCGGAAAATGCCCGGCTCGCCTATCTCATGCTCGCAAACCTCGGAGCGTAACGCCCAGTGTCCGCAATCACGCTTCCGCAGGGCACGGTGCCTGCCTTGAAGAGCTTCGCGCTGCCCGGCGCGATCCTGCTGCTCGTCGCGCTCATGGTCGTGCCGATCCCGGCCTTCCTGCTCGACGCCTTCTTCATCCTCAACATCATGATCAGCCTCGCGGTGCTGATGGTGGCGCTGAACGCGCAGAAGCCTTTGGACTTCTCCGCCTTCCCCACCGTCCTGCTGTTCGCCACGCTGTTCCGCCTCGGCCTCAACGTCGCCTCGACCCGCGTCGTGCTGGTCCATGGCCATGAGGGCGAGAGCGCCGCGGGCCATGTGATCGAGGCATTCGGCACCTTCATGATCGGCGGCGACTATGTCGTCGGCCTGGTCGTGTTCGCGGTCATCGTGATCATCAACATGATCGTCGTCACCAAGGGTGCGGGCCGCGTCTCCGAAGTCAGCGCGCGCTTCACCCTCGATGCGTTGCCCGGCAAGCAGATGGCGATCGACGCCGATTTGAACGCCGGCCTGATCACGCCCGACGACGCGCGCGCCAAGCGCCTCGAAGTCTCGACCGAAGCCGATTTCTACGGCGCGATGGACGGTTCGTCCAAGTTCGTGAAGGGCGATGCGGTCGCCGGCCTGCTGATCCTCGCGATCAACGTCGTCGGCGGCCTGATCCTCGGCGTCGCCAGCCATCACATGGCGGTGGGCGAGGCGGCTTCGACCTATGTACTGCTCGCCATCGGTGACGCGCTCGTCGCGCAGGTCCCGGCGCTGCTGCTCTCTATCGCCGCCGCCGCCATCGTCACGCGCGTCAAGTCGAGCGACGACCTTGCCGGCCAGATCGGCAGCCAGTTCGCCAGCTACAAGACCTGGATGCCGGTCGCGGTCATCCTCGGTCTGCTCGGCGTCTTCCCCGGCATGCCGCACTTCCTGATGCTGCCCGCCGCCGCCGGTGCCGGCTTTGCCGCCTGGCGCCTGCGCAAGATCGCCAACCGCCCCAAGATCGTCGCCGCGCCGCCGGCCGAGCCGACCGATCTGTCGAAGATCGGCTGGGACGAAGTCACCGACAACATGCAGGTGATGCTCGACATCGGCTATGGCCTCGTCCCGCTCGTCGACGAGCGTCGCGGCGGGCCGCTGATGGGCCGCATCACCGGCGTGCGTCGCCAGCTTTCCAAGGAGCTCGGCTTCGTCGTGCCGCAGGTGCGCGTGCGCGACGACATCAACCTGGCACCCTTCACCTATCGCATCGTCATCGGCGGCGTCGTCGTTGCCGAAGACAATGTCTCGCCCGACGAGATGCTGGCGATCGATACCGGCCAGGCTTCGGGCCGTGTCGGCGGCAAGCCGGTCAAGGATCCCACCTTCGGGCTCGACGCGCAGTGGATCGCGACCGGCGACGCCGATGCCGCCACCGGGCTTGGCTATCTCGTCGTCGATCCGGGCACCGTGGTCGCCACGCATCTCAACCAGTGCCTGATCCAGAACGCCACCGATCTGCTCGGCCCGGACGAAGTCCAGTCGCTGCTCGACGGGCTCAAGGAACGCTCTGCCCAGCTGGTCGCCGCGCTCTGCCCGTCGCCGCTGCCGCTCACCACGCTCACCCAGGTGCTGCGCGGCCTGCTCGCCGAGAGCATCCCGCTCAAGGAATTCCGCCGCATCGCCGCCGCCATCGCGGTCGCCGCGCAGCGGACGCTCGATGCCGAGGAACTGATCGAGCTGATCCGTCCCGAGCTCGGCCCGCTGATCATCCAGCGCCTGTGCGGCGTGCGCGAGCCGCTGCGCGTGATGACGCTCGAGGGCCAGCTCGAGGGGCTGCTCGGCCAGGCGGTCCGCTCGGATCCGTCGAAGCGCCACACGATCGAGCCCGATCTCGGCCGCCGCATCGCCGATGCGCTGCAGCACGCCGCGCAGCCGCTGATCGCCGAGGCCAAGCCCTTTGCGCTCGTCGTCCAGCCGTCGATCCGCATCGCGATCCGCAAGCTGATCCGCAACGTCCTGCCCGACACGCCGGTGATGAGCTTCTTCGAAGTGCCCGAGGACAAGGCCGTCGAAGTCGTCGCCGTGATCGGTGCGCCGGAGGCGCTGCCCGCATGAACGCTTTCACCCCAGGGAAACTAGACGCCATGGCTTCATTGGCACTTGACCCACCGCTGACCTACACGCCCGCGCCGCCCCGGCGCGATCCCGAGGCACTGGTGCGCAAGCATTTGCCTTTGGTGCGGCGGATTGCGTGGCACATCCACGGCTCGATGAGTTCGCTCGTCGAGGTCGAGGACCTGATCCAGATCGGGCTCGTCGCGCTGATCGAGGCCTCGGCGAATTTCGAGGATCGCGGCCAGGTCACGTTCGAGCAATATCTCGCCACGCGCTTGCGCGGTGCGATGATCGACGAACTGCGCCGCCAGGCGACGACCACGCGCGGGGCGATGCGCCGGCGCAAGGCCTATCATGAGGCGGTCTCGGCGCTCACCTCCGAGCTTGGCCACGCGCCCGATGACGAGCAGCTCGCCGCCCGGCTCGGCGTCACGCCCGAGAAGCTGCGCACCGACTATGCCAATGCCGAGGCGGTGCGCTTCGATTCGATCGACGACGCTTATTCGGACGAGAGCCCCTGGTTCATGTCCGACGAGCCCAATGCCTTTGAGCAGCTCGCCGAAAGCGGCCAGCGCGAGGCGCTGATCGAAGCGATCGCCGAGCTGCCCGAGCGCGAGCAGCAGGTGATCCAGCTTTATTATGTCGAGGAATTGAACCTCGAGGAGATCGGCCAGGTCCTCGGCGTCGGCGCCGCGCGCATCTGCCAGATCAAGGCGAGCGCGCATGCCCGGCTGAAGAAAGGCTTGGCGCGGCGGTTGGGGTAACCCCTTCGTCATCTCCTTCCTTGCTCCCCGGCGAAAGCCGGGGCCCAGGGTTTCTCTGCTCGGGCGCTTGTGGTCTTGGGCCCCGGCCTTCGCCGGGGAATAAGCGGCTGGCAATGTAGGATTTCGTCTGCAAGGCTCCTTCCATGGCCTTGGCAGCATCCTCTTCCGCGCTCGCTCCGCACCCGCTTCTTCTCACGCGCGCGCGTACGCCCGCGCGTGAGTGTCGTGACTTTCGTGACTTTCGGCGCCGTGTCTCCGCTTGCGCGACCCCGAGGCTTGCCCCAGAAATCCGCCCAACGAACCATTTGGGGGATTTCCATTGACCAAGCATCTGTTCCTGGCCGGCGCGATCGCGTTCGGCATGCTGGCAACGCCGGCCCTTGCCCAGGACAAGTGGACCGTCCGCCCCGAATGGGTGCGCGCGCATGAGAGCTTCCTGGCGAGTGATGCCCTGCAGGGCCGCGGCAGCGCGACCCGCGATGAAGCGATCGCCGCCGCCTATGTCGCATCGCAGTTCGAGGGTTTCGGGCTGAAGACCGCGCCGGGCATGCCCGGCTATCTTCAGCCCGCGACGATCGTGCGTACCAGCCTGAAAGGCGTAACGCTCACTGCTGATGGCGCTGCGATCGGCGGAACCTCGGTGCTGGTCGGCGGGCTCCAGCCGGTGTCGGGCAAGACGGTTGTCTTTGCCGGCACCGATCTGGCCAAGCTGCCCAAGGGGGACGTCGTCCTGGCGCGTGTCGACGGCCCCGGCATGCAGATGTTCGGCCTTTACCGCGCCGCCGGTGCCAATGGTGCGAAGCTGGTGATCGTCCGCGAAAACGCCGCGACCAAGGAAACGCTGGAGAAGTTCGGCGGCAAGCCGCGCATGCCGACCTATCTCGATGACGGGCAGGCCGGGATGGACGGCAACGGCCCGGCGCTGCTCGTGCTTCCCGCCGCCGCGTTCGACGCGCTAGCGGCCAAGCCAGGCGCCACGGTTGCCGCGAGCTTCGATGTCGAGAAGAAGACGAGCGTTACCACCAACGCGATCGGCTATCTGCCCGGCACCGATCCGGCGGCGGGGTATCTGCTCCTCACCGCGCATCTCGATCATTTGGGCGTGCGTCCCGATGGCGTGATCATGCACGGCGCCAATGACGATGCCTCGGGCACCACCGCGGTGCTCGAGCTGGCGCACGCGCTCGCCTCGGGCAAGCCGATGAAGCGCGGCATCCTGTTCGTCGCTTATGGCAGCGAGGAGATTGGCGGGTTCGGATCGACCTGGTTCGGCAAGCATCCGCCGGTGCCGATCGACCAGATCGTCGCCAATATCGAGATCGAGATGATCGGCGCGCAGGATCCCAAGCTCCCGGCCGGGCACATGATGATGACGGGGATGGAGCGCTCGACGCTGGGCGACACGCTCAAGGCGCATGGCGCGCTGGTCGCCGCGGATCCCTATCCCGACCAGCATTTCTTCGAGCGCTCGGACAATTATTCGCTCGCCAAGGTCGGCGTGGTTGCACACACGCTGTCGGGCTGGGCGGTGGTTCCGACCTATCACAGCCCCGAAGACACGCTGGCCAACCTCGACATTCCGTTCATGACCCGCGCGATCCAGTCGCTGATCGCGCCCGTGCGCAGCCTCGCCAACAGCGCCGACAAGCCGCAATGGAAGCCGGGCGGGCAGCCCGAGAAGAAGTAAAAGGAAAAACCCCGGTGGTCACTAGGACCACCGGGGCTCCCCATGCGCCCCCTCCGGCAAGAAGGGGTGACCGGCCTTGGTGCCTGTCAGGGGGGTGACACCCCGACCGGCACGCGCTTACTGAAGAAGCTTGAGGACCGACTGCTGGCTCTGGTTCGCCTGGGCGAGCATCGCCGTCGAAGCCTGAGACAGGATCTGAGCCTTGGCGAGCGCCGCGGTCTCGGTCGAGTAATCCGTATCCTCGATACGGCTGCGTGCGTCGCTCAGGTTTGCCACGTTCGACTGGAGGTTGTTGACCACCGACTCGAGCTGGCTCTGACCGGCGCCGAGGGCGGCGCGGGCAGTGTTGACCGTCTTGAGTGCGTCGTCGAGCGTATCCAGCGCGTCCGAAGCATCGTCCTTGTCCGAGATGTCGATCGCGACGGCGTCGTCGAGATCGATCTCGCTGAAGTCGAGGTCGACGGTGTCAGCTGCGGTCGAACCGGTCTGGATGGTCACGCTGCCCGAGTCACCGGCCGAACCGTCGAACAGGGCCACGCCGTTGAAGGTGGTGTTCGTCAGGATGTTGGTGATCTGGGTGGTCAGCGCGGTGACTTCGGTCTGCAGGTTCGAACGGTCGTCGTCCGAATAGGTGCCCGAAGCCGACTGGACCGACAGCTCGCGGATACGCTGCAGCATGTTGGTGACTTCGCCGAGCGCGCCTTCGGCGGTCTGCGCCATCGAGATGCCGTCATTGGCGTTGCGGATGCCCTGGTTCATGCCGCGGATCGACGCGGTCATGGTCGAGGCGATCGCCAGGCCGGCGGCGTCGTCCTTCGCGCTGTTGATGCGCTTGCCGGTCGACAGGCGCTCCATCGAAGTGGCCAGCGCGCTGTTGGCACCGGTCGAAGCATTGGCGGCGCGCAGCGCCGCGGTGTTGGTTCCGATAACAGTCATGTTCTTTACTCCATGCTCGTCGGCTTCCCATTTACCCCCCTGAACGGGAGCTCGGAGCCGCCAAGCCAAGGAACGGCCGCTGCGTGACCGACTTAAGCAAAAAATTTCGCCTCTACATGCGCACGCGTAGACGCGCCCGGACCAAGGTGGTGGCGGATTACGTAAATTTACGCGCCGTTAACCAACCTAGCGCCAAAAGGATGGTGTCCAGGGGGTTTACCAATGCGATCCATCGTTCCGTCCGCTGCCGTGCTGCGCCAGAAATATGCGCTCGTGTCGTCGCTGCGTGCCCAGGGTTTCGCCGTCGGCTCCTGCGAGGAAGGCCGCCCTTCCGCGAATGATCTCTTCCTGGTGGCCGAGGGCGAAGTGCCTCCCGCAGCCGCCCGCACGCTGATCCTCGGCGACGAAGGCCGCCAGGCGATCGCGTTCGGCGACGGCAACCCCGCCCGCCTTTCCTACACCAGCGAAGACAGCGCCGTCGGCGCCGGCTTCGCCACCGCGCTGCTGCGTGGGCCGCACGAGCCGGTTGCCGCCGACCCCGAGAGCCTGGCGCTGCTGGCGCTGGCCGAGCGCGTCGCCGCTTCCGACATCACCGTGCTGATCAACGGCCCGACCGGCACCGGCAAGGAAGTCCTTG
Source organism: Sphingomonas sp. R-74633 (assembly GCF_013416555.1). Classification (GTDB taxonomy): domain Bacteria; phylum Pseudomonadota; class Alphaproteobacteria; order Sphingomonadales; family Sphingomonadaceae; genus Sphingomonas. The sequence continues at coordinate 634,477 of NZ_JACCFG010000003.1, forward strand.
CCCGCGCCATCCACAATGGCTCGACCCGCAAGGACGGGCCGTTCGTCGCGATCAACTGCGCAGCACTGCCCGAGACGATGCTCGAGGCGATGCTGTTCGGCCACCAGAAGGGCGCCTTCACTGGCGCCTCCTCGGGCGGCCAGGGCTTCTTCCGCGCCGCGCATGGCGGCACGATCCTGCTCGACGAGATCGCCGAGATGCCGCTGGCCCTCCAGGCCAAGCTGCTCCGCGTGCTCCAGGAGCGCGAAGTGGTGCCGATCGGCGGCACGATGCCGGAGAAGGTCGATGTCCGCGTCGTCGCCTGCGCCAACCGCGACCTCCAGGCCGAAGTCGCCGCCGGCCGCTTCCGCGCCGATCTTTACTACCGCCTGTCGGTCTTCCCGCTGATGACCAAGGCGCTCGTCGAGCGTCAGGGCGACATCGCCGCGCTCGCCGCCGCGATGGTCGTGCGCCACGCCGGCGGCCGCGGCGCGATGCCGTGGATCTCGAACGCCGCGCTCGAGGCGCTCAGCGACCATGACTGGCCGGGCAATGTCCGCGAGCTCGAGAATGTCATCCAGCGCGCGCTGCTGCTCTGCGGCGGCCGCACGATCGATCCCGAGCATCTGATCTTCGACCGCCCGAGCGCACCGCGCCTCGACGTCGAGGCGTCGGGCACGCTCTCCAACATCGTCCAGATGCACGAGTTCGCCGCGATCCGCGAAGTGCTCGCCGAATGCGGCGGCAGCCGGATCGAGACCGCCAAGCGGCTCGGCATCTCCGAACGCACCCTGCGCTACCGCCTCGCCAAGGCGCGCGAGCAGGGCGAGCAGATCGATAGCAAGGCGAGGGCCTCGGCATGAGCGGTATCGACGGTATCGGGGGTGGCGGCGCGATGAGCGTCGACCGGGTCATGGCGCTCCGCGCTTCGATCCTCGAGCGCAACACCGCGCTCGCCAAGGCCAATGAGACGCCCGCGGGTGCCGTCACCGGCGCCTCGGACAGCAAGGCCACGAGCTTCACCGCGTCGATGGAAGACGCGTTCAAGCAGGTCAACGCCGCCCAGAACCAGGCCGGTGCACTGTCCGAGGCTTATGAGCGCGGCGACACGGTCGACATCGCCAAGGTGATGCTCGCCCGCCAGCAGGCATCGGTCGGCTTCGAAGCGACCCTCCAGGTCCGCAACAAACTCCTGTCCGCATACAAGGACATCATGAGCATGCCGGTGTAATCCATGAGCAACGCCCTCACCCCCACCGATGCGTCGATCCTGCCCGCCACTGCAGGCCGCCTTGGCGCGCCGCTCGCACAGATGCGCGGCCTGCTTGGCCAGCCCGCGGTCAAGCGCGCCATGCCCCTGATCTTCCTGTTCGGCCTCATCGCCGCCGGCTTCCTGGCATGGTCGCTGGTCGCGACGTCGCCGCAGCGGATCCTGTTCGCCAACGTGACCGATGCCGACAAGGCCGCGATCAGCACGGCGCTCGAAGGTGCCAGCATCAAGTCGAGCATCGACAGCTCGGGCTCGATCACCGTTGCCGAGGATGATTATCACAAGGCGCGGATGCTGCTCGCCAGCCAGAACCTGCCCAAGGCAGCGCCGGGCGGCTACCAGATTCTCGACCAGCTGCCGATGGGCGTTTCACGCGCCGTCGAGGGCGAGCGCCTGCGCCAGGCCCGCGAGACCGAACTCGCCCGCTCGATCGAGGAGATCGATGCGGTGGCAGAGGCTCGCGTCCATCTCGCCACGCCCGAAGCCAGTGTCTTCGTGCGCGACAAGGCGGTGCCCACCGCCTCGGTGATCCTCAAGCTCCAGCCCGGCCGCGCGCTGGGCGAGGCGCAGACCCGCGCGATCGTAAATCTGGTCGCCTCGTCGGTGCCCGGCATGGCGCCGGAGAACGTCACCATCGTCGACCAGATGGGTGCCTTGCTCTCGAAGAAGGGCAATGAGGCCAATTCGGCGAGCGACGCGCGCATCGATTATCAGCGCCGCATCGAGGACAAGTATCGCGAGCAGCTCAACCAGCTGCTGACGCCGCTCGTCGGCGCCGGCAATTTCACCGCCGAAGTGCAGGCCGATGTCGACCTGGACGAGAATCAGGCGACGCGCGAAAGCTATGACAAGGAAGGCGTGCTCGCTGCCGAGCAGGGTGCGTGGACCGGCAACAAGGACGGCAATGCGCCCGGCGGTATCCCCGGCGCGCTGTCGAACACGCCGCCGCCGGCCAGTGTGATCACCGCGCCCAATGCGCAGCCCACGCCCGGCGCCGCGCCCGCCGCACCCGGCACCACGGTTGCCGCCGGCACCAGCCAGTCGACGCCGCAAAAGCAGAGCGACAGCTTCACCCGCACCTATGAGACCGGCAAGCAGGTCTCGGTCACCCGCCAGGCCCCGGGCGCGATCAAGCGCCTGTCGGTCGCGGTGCTGCTGCGCGAAGAGGGCGGCAAGCCGCGCTCGACCGTCGAGATCCAGCAGATCACCCAGCTCGTCCAGGCCGCGGTCGGCTATAATCAGGGCCGCGCCGATCAGGTGACCGTGATCAGCCGCAAGTTCAACGCCGTCGCCGGCGCCGCCGAAAAGGGCCCGGCCTGGTACGAAGCCGATTGGGTGCCGCTCGCCGCGCGCAACGCCACTGCGCTGGTGATTGCGCTGCTGGTCCTGTTCCTGGGCGTCCGCCCGCTCACCAAGGCGCTGCTCAAGAAGCGCGAGGAGCCGATAGCGGCGGGCAATCGCCCCGCGCTGGCGATGAGCGGCGCGCCCGGCGAGGATGGCCACGAAAACGGCGGCGGTGCGCCGGTGTCTATCGACATGCTCGAGGGCAGCCATAACAGCTATGACGAGCGCGTGGGCCTGGTCCGCGGCTTCACCCGCGACAATCCGGCACGCGCCGCGCTGGCGGTCCGCGACATGATCAAGGCAGACGCGCAATGAACGCCATTCGCAGCTTCAACGGCGTCGAGCGCGCCGCTGTCCTGATGATGCTGGTCGGCGAGGAAGAGGCCGCGGCCATCCTCCAGAAGCTCGATCCCGACGAGGTCCGCTCGCTCGGCAAGGCGATGTTCAACGTCGCCGATGTCAGCGAGGCCGAGGTCGAGATCGTCCTCGACGATTTCGTCTTCAAGGCGCGCGAGCGCACCGGCGTCTCCTTCGATCCGGCGCCGCGCATCGAAAGCATCATGAACAAGGCACTCGGCCCCGAGCGCGCCTCGGGCGTGCTTGCCCGGGTGATGCCGGCCAGCCAGGCCGCGTCGATCGAGTGGCTCGACTGGTTCGAGCCCGAGGAGATCGCCGGGATGATCGAGGCCGAGCATCCGCAGATCGCCGCGGTGCTGCTCGCCAATCTCGATCCCGATATCGCCGCCAAGGTCTTCGAGCATCTGCCCGAAGCCGCGCAACCGCAGATCCTGCGCCGCATCGCCAAGCTCGGCCCGATCCCGCCCGAGGCGATCGAGACGCTGAAGACGATGCTCAAGGGCCGTGCCGGTGCCGGCGGACGCAAGTCGAGCGGCGGCCTCCAGCTCGGCGGCACGCGTGAGGCGGCCAAGATCCTGTCGGGTGCCCGCAAGGTCACCGAGCAGCGCGTTATGCCCAAGCTCGCCAAGATCGACCGTGAGGTTGCCCGCGCGATCGAAGAGGCGATGTTCGTCTTCGACAATCTGCTCGAGCTCGACGACAAGAACCTGTCGACGCTCATCCGCAACGTCGACACCACGATCCTGGTCAAGTCCCTGAAGGGCGTCGAGGAAGAGGTTCGCGAGCGGTTCCTGGGCTGCATGTCGAGCCGCGCCGCCGATGGCATCCGCGACGAGATGGAGGCGCTCGGCCCGATGAAGATGGCCGATGTGCTCGAGGCGCAGAAGGGCATGATCGCGATCGCGCGCGGCCTGGTGAAGGACGGCACGCTGCAGATGCCGTCGAAGGGCGGAGACGACGATTATGTCTGATTTCGCGCCGGGCTTTGCCGGCCGGATCAGCGCGGCCGGCCATGTTCTCCAGCGCGCATTCGGCGACGGCGCCGGTTTCGCGCCCTCGGAAGTCGAGCGGATCGGCCGCCGGGTCTTCGAAGAGGCGCCGGCCCAGCCGCGTCATTTCGCGCCCGCCAATCCCGATGCCAACCCCACCGAGGGTTGGGATCCCTTTGCTGCCGACACGCAGCACGCGCAGGAGCACGGCCCGTTCGTCGATCCGATCGCGGCGGCGCATGAGGCCGGCTTTGCCGAAGGCCATGCCGCGGCGGTCGTCGAGATCGAGGCTGCACAGGCGCGCGAGTCCGCCCTGCTCGACCAGGTCTCGACTGCGCTCGCCACCGGTGCGCATTTCGATCGCGAGCGCATGGCCGGCCAGCTGCGCCAGACGGTGTTGCACCTCGTGACCCGCATGGTCGGCGAAGTCGGCGTAGCGCCCGATGTCCTTGCTGCGCGGATCAACGCCGCCGTCGACATGCTCGCGGACAGCGCAGAATCCGCGCTGCTTCGCATGAATCCGGAGGATGTTCCCTTCGTCCACGGCAAGCTTCCCGCCACCGTCTTTCCGGTTGGCGACCCGCATATCGCCCGCGGCGGCTTCGTGATCGAGAGCGCCTCGACCATTGTCGAGGACGGCCCTGATCTGTGGCTCGAGCAGCTCGCCCAGGCGATCGATCGCGTGCCGATCCCGCCCGCATGCTGAACCGCTTCACCGACAATTATCTGGAGGGCCTCGGCCTCGGCGATTTCGTGGCGAAGCCGCGGATCTCGGGCCGGCTGTCTTCCTATGACGGGCTGCTGATGGAGGCCGTGGGCCTGCAGCTTCCCGTCGGCACCGTCTGCGCGATCGGCGATGGCGAGAGCCGAGTCGAAGCCGAAGTGATCGGCTTCCGCTCGGGCAAGACGCTGCTGATGAATCTGGGTGGCCCCGCCGCGCTGCTGCCCAACGCCCCAGTCCGCCCGATCGGCCCTCCCGGAGAGGCCGAAGTCGGCGCCGCGATGCTCGGCCGCGTGGTCGATGGCTCGGGCAAGCCGATCGATGGGCTCGGCCCGATCCGCGGCGCGGGCAAATGGCCGCTCGCCGGCAAGCTTCAGTCGCCGCTCGATCGTGGCCGCGTGCTCCAGCCGCTCGATGTCGGCGTCCGCGCGATCAACGGGCTGCTCACCATCGGCCAGGGCCAGCGCGTCGGCATCATGGCCGGATCGGGCGTCGGCAAGTCGGTGCTGCTCGGTATGATGGTCCGCGCCGCCCAGGCCGATGTGATCGTCATCGGGCTGATCGGCGAGCGCAGCCGCGAAGTCGCCGACTTTCTCGAGACCAAGGTAGCGGGCGAGGCCCGCGCGCGCTCGGTCGTCGTCGCCGTTCCCGCCAACCATTCGCCGGTGCTCCGCATCCGCGGCGCGTTGCGCGCCACTGCGATTGCCGAGGCATTCCGCGACGAGGGCAAGAAGGTCCTCCTCATCATGGATTCGCTCACGCGCGTCGCCCATGCCGGCCGCGAGATCGGCCTGGCGCTGGGCGAGCCGGCTTCGGCGCGCGGTTATCCGCCCTCGGCCATCGCGATGCTGCCGAGCCTGATCGAGCGCGCCGGCACCGATGTCCACACCGGCGGATCGATCACCGCGATCTACACCGTGCTCGCCGATGGCGATGACGGCAATGATCCGGTGGTGGACTCCGCCCGCTCGATCCTAGACGGCCATATCGTCCTCTCGCGCGCCCTTGCCGAGCGCGGCGTCTATCCGGCGATCGACCTCGGCCCGTCGGTCAGCCGCGTGATGACCGATATCGCGCCCAGGGAGCATGTCGCCGCCGCCCGCGTGCTGCGCCGGCACCTCGCCACCTATGAAGAGAATCGCGACCTGGTGCTGATGGGCGCCTATCGCGCCGGCGCCGATCCCGAGATCGACGCGGCGATCGCCTGCCATCCGGCGGTGATGGAATATATCCGCCAGGGTTCGGACGAGATCGTGACCCTGCCCGACGCAGTGACCGAGCTGGTCGGCGTGTTCGGTCATGGCTAGGTCGGTCAAGAAGCTCGATCGGCTGCTCCGCGTCCGCACGCTCCAGCTCGATCTGGTCCGCGCCGACGAAGTTCGCGCGGTCGCCAAGGTCGATCAGGAAGCCAGGCTGCGCGATCGTATCGCCAGCCTCGCGGCCAATGTCGCTCCGGTCGCCAGCGCGTCCGAATCGGCATCGAGCCTCGCCGCCGCCGCGAATTTCCGCGACCGGCTCCACCAGTCCGCCTTCGCCGCCGACAAGCGCGTCGAAGTCGCCGAGCAGAGCCTCGAGATTGCCCGCACCGCCACCCGCGAGGCGCGCCGCGATCAGAGCGCGATCGAGAAGCTGCTCACCCGTGCCGAAGCCGATGCCGCGCTCAAGGCATTGCGCGAACTTGAAGCTCTTCCGCCCATGGGCAAAAACCGGCACGATATTTGCTGAGTACCCTGTGAACTCGTGTCACGGGGACTTGAACTTGATCCAGCTTGCCACCGCGCTTCCCGCAATTTCCGTGGGGCCCGTAAAGCCGAACGCCGCGATTTCCGTGGATGCGAGCGGCTTTGCGCTGGCCCTGGGAGCGCTGATGCCCAAGATCGCCGCGCCGGTTGTCGGCCTGCCGGGCAAGGCGGGCGACGCCGCGGTGCCGTTGCCGGAGGGGCAGGATCTTGCCGAACCCGGCAAGGAATTGCCGGATGCGGTGCTGGGCCTTGACGGCAAGAGCGAGGATCAGCCCGAAGCCCAAGCCGATGGCGGCGACGATACGAGCGCCGAGGATGCGCCGCCGCCGCCTTTCGCTTGGTTCGCGATCGCCCCGCCACCCGCTGCCCAGCCGGAAGCCAAGGTCGAGGCGCCTGCCGGCGTGACGATCGATACCGCTGGCAAGCGCGCGCGTCCCGACGTGCAGGTGCCGATTGTCGAGGCCGGCGAGACCAAGCCCGCCGAAGCGAAGACCGCCGCGCCGGCTACCGTTAGCACGACTCCGCCGGTCATGCCCCAGGCCAAGCCGCAGCCGGCTCGCCGCGGCGACGTGCAACGCCAGCCCAAGGCGGACGCCACGGCGCCCGTCGATCCGGCGGAAGTGCCGGTGGTCGAAGCCGGCAGCGAAGCGCCCAAGGCGTCCAGCGACACCGACAAGGAAGCGGCTGCCCAGCCCGTTCTCGCCCAGCCGCCGCGCGAATTGCGCAAGGCCGCAGCCGATGCGCCCGTAGTCCGCATCGCGCTCGACAAGCCCGAGCCGCAGCAGAAGCTGTCGATCGCCGACATCACCCAGAACCAGCGCCAGGCGGCAACCGCACCCGCCTCCCCTCCGCTCGCCGACCAGATCGTCGCCGCGTTCGAGCTGCCCCAAACGCGGACGTCGCGTGCGCCAGCGGAACCGCAGGTCGATCTCTCCACCGTGGCCGCGCCCGCCACCGGCACCCAGACCGTCGCGGCGGTCACGGCCACCGGCCAGGGCCAGGACGCCACGCTCGATACCCGTGACCAGCAATGGACCGCGAAGATGATCGACAAGATCGAGACGCTGCAGGGCGGCGGCCCGGTCCGCGAGACCCGGCTCAGCCTGATGCCCGAGGGGCTCGGCAAGGTCGACATCTCGATCCGCCAGGACGATGCCGGCAGCCTCCACGTCCAGTTCAACACCGACACCCAGGCCGCGCGCCAGGTGATCGCCGATGCCCAGCCCAAGCTTGCCGAGATCGCGCAGGAGCGCGGCATCCGACTGGGCTCGACCAGCGTCGAATCCAACGCGTCGGGAACCAATGGGGGTACCGGCGCGGGCTCGAACACCAATCCGCAGATGAACCAGGGCCAGCGCAACGACGCGCAGCCCCAGCGCAACCAGCCTTCGGCGCCGCCCAGCGCGCGCCGCGAGGCCCAGTCTTCCACCAACAGCGATGAACGGGTCGCCTGAGTTTCCCGGAGATAGATGATGTCCGACACCAAGACCGATGGCGCCGCGGCGCCGAAGAAGAAAAAGGGCAAGCTGCTGCTGCTCGTCGGCGCACCCGTCGTGCTGCTCGGCGCCGGCGGCGGGGTCACCTTCTACGGCATGCAGGCCGGCTGGTTCAGCGCCGCGGCCCATGCCGAGGAGAATAACGACCCCAAGCTCGTCCCGAAGAGCGAGGAGAAGCGCGCCTCGGCCAAGGAAGCCGGCGAGGGCGGGCATGGCGGCGGCGAAGGCGAGGGCGGCGAAGCACCCGGCCATGGCGGCATGCCCACGCCAAAGGGCGAAGGCGGCGACAAATACGCCTCGACTTATTATCCGATGGAGAAGGAGTTCACCTCCAACCTCCAGGACAGCGTCCATTTCGTCCAGGTCGGCGTCGCCGTGTCGACGCCCTATGACGAGCGTGTTCTCGAGAACATCAAGACGCATGAGATCGCGATCCGCTCGGCCATTTTGATGGCGCTGGGCGAGACGACCGAGGACGAAGTCTTCACCGCCGAGGGCAAGCGCCACATCCAGGACCGCCTGGCGAAGGCAATCAACGGCGTTTTGAAGGAAAAGGAAGGTTTTGGCGGGGTTAGTAACGTCTACTTTACCAATTTCATCGTTCAGTGAGACATGGTTAACAGCCCTTCACCAGACGGCTCGGCCGAACGGCGCGAACGCCCCCGGACCAGCGCGGAACACGCGCCGGCGCTGGGGACGGTCAATCTCAATCCGTTCGGCGACCTGGTCACCCTGCAGCACCTGAGTGCGCGGCTCGCCAAGTCGTTAAAGGGTGCCTTTGAAGGGCTGCTGCGCAAGGACCTCCGCGCCTGGGCCGAGCCGCTCTCGGTCCAGCGCTTCGCCGATTACAAGGCCGAGCGTGGCGGCGCCCTCTCGGCCTGGCAGCCGCTGGCGATGGGTCCTGCCCGCGCCCGTGCCCAGTTCGTGCTCGATGCCGGGCTGGTCTTCGAGATGCTCGACGCCTTTTTCGGCGGCGACGGCGAAGCCTCGCACCCGCTGCCCACCGAATTCACGCCCGCCGCCGAAGCTTTGGTCGGCCGCCTCGCCCAGTCGGCCTCGGGGCTGCTCGACAAGGCCTGGGAGCCGCTTTCGCGCGTTGCCTTCCGCGCCGAGACCGCGGCCAATCTCGCCGCCGCGCCCGATCTCGCCAATGACGATCCGGTGGTCGTCACGCGCTTCGGCCTCGCCGCCGGCGAGGGCAAGCCGCATTTCTTCGACATTCTCTATCCCGTCGCCGCGCTCAAGCCGCACGGCGCCGCGCTGATGGTCAAGGTTCACGGGCCCAAGGAAGAGGTCGAGCCCGAATGGCGCTCGGGCCTCACCCGCGCAGTGATGGCAGTGACGCTGCCCGTCCGCTCGGTGCTCGCCGAACCGACCATGCAACTCGGCCGCCTGCTCGAGCTCAAGGAAGGCGACGTCATCCCGATCGATTTCGGTCCGGAGGTTCCGGTGATGGTGGCGAAGCGCCGCCTCGGCACCGGCCTTGTCGGCACCGCCAACGGCCGCGCCGCGGTCCGCCTCACCCAACTCGAACAGTTTAGCGCAGAGGACTTCCAATGAACGACATGACGGCCAATTTTCAGGCCGACACGGCGCTGGCGGCCAATTTCCGGCTGCTGCAGGACGTCGATGTCAAGCTGACCGTCGAGATCGGTTCGACCCGCCTGACCCTGCGCGAGCTGCTCGCGCTCGGCGAGGAGAGCGTGATCGAGCTCGACCGCGACGCCAATGAGCTGCTCGACGTGTTCGTCAACGGCACGCTGATCGGCCGCGGCGAAGTCGTCACGGTCGGCGAGAAGTTCGGCGTGCGGATGACCGAGTTGGTCAGCCCGGACAAGCGCGCGGGCCGCTAACATGACCTGGTACATCATCAAGCTGATCGTACTGCTGCCGCTCGTCTGCGGTCTGCTGGTCGGTTGCCTCTATGCCTGGCGCAAGCTCGAATCGCGGCTGCCCAAGAATCAGCAGACCCGCATGGTGCAGCTCAAGGAGACGATGATGCTCTCCCCGGGCCTACGTCTCGCGGTGCTCGAGTTCGAAGGGCAGAAGCTGCTCGTCTCGGTGAGCCGCAGCGGTGTCACGCTCGTGGACAAGCAGGCCCAAGGGCAGGCAGAGTGATGATGCGCGCCGTCATCCCGGCCCCGCGCACGATCGGTGGGCGCGCCGCGGTCTTTATCGGGCTGCTCGCCTTCCTCGTCCTCTTCGCCTTCCCGGCCTTCGCGCAGGGCGCGGCGCCGGTAGTGCCGACTCCGGTCGCCACCCCGGGCGTGGGCGAGGCGGTCGACCGCGCACTCGGCGATCTTGGCGGTGGCAATGCGCCGCTCAGCCTGTCGCTGCAGGTCCTCATCATCATGGGGCTGCTCTCGGTTCTGCCGGGCATCCTGCTGATGATGACCAGCTTCACGCGGATCCTCATCGTGCTGTCGCTGCTCCGTCAGGCCCTCGGCCTCCAGCAGACTCCGCCGAACCAGGTGCTGATCGGCCTAGCGCTGTTCCTCAGCTTCTTCGTGATGGCGCCGACGCTGACCACGATGAACACCACCGCGATCCAGCCTTATTCGGCCGGCAAGATCGGCGCGAGCGAGATGATCGCCAAGTCGGGCGACGCGCTCCACGGCTTCATGATCAAGCAGACCCGCACCAAGGACGTCACCATGTTCGCCGGTCTGGCCAAGAGCGGCCCCTATGCGAAGCCGCAGGACGTGCCCTTCTCGGTGCTGCTCCCCGCCTTCGTGACCAGCGAGTTGAAGACCGCCTTCCAGATCGGCTTCCTCATCTTCCTGCCCTTCATCGTCATCGATCTCGTCGTCGCCACCGTGCTGATGGCGCTGGGCATGATGATGATGTCGCCAACGATCATCTCGCTGCCCTTCAAGCTGCTGCTCTTCGTCCTGGTCGACGGATGGGCGCTGACGATGGGTTCGCTTGCCTCGAGCTTCGTGAGTTAGCCATGGACGCCGATTATTTCCTCACCGTCGGCCGCGAGGCGATGTGGGTGCTGGCGCTTGCCGCCACCCCGATCCTCGTGCCGGCGCTGCTCGCGGGCCTCGTCCTCGGCATGGTCCAGGCGGCCACGTCGATCCAGGAGCAGACGCTCACTTTCGTGCCCAAGCTGATCGTGGTCGGGCTCAGCCTGATCATCTTCGGCTCGATGATCCTCGGGCTGCTCGGCGATTTCACGGTGAGCATCTTCGAGCGCATTCCGGATCTGGTGAAGTAATCTAGCGATGATGATGGGCTTCGGCCTCTCGATCGAGCCGCAGCTCTGGGCGCTCCTGTTCGCCATGGTGCGGGTGGGCGCGGCGTTCATCGCGGCGCCGGTGTTCAGCAACATGGCGATCCCGCTGCCGGCGCGTATCGCGCTCACCGGCGCGATCGGCGTGCTGGCGATGAATGTCGCGCACATCACCCCGCCCGCCGAGATCTTCTCGCTCACCACCTTCCTGGCTGTCGCCGCCGAAGCACTGATCGGCCTTGCCATGGGCTTCGTGCTCCAGGTCGCCTTCGCCGCGCCGATGGTGGCGAGCGAAGTCATCTCGATGTCGATGGGCCTGGGCTTCGCCAACACGGTCGACCCGACCGTCGGCCATCCCACGCCTGCGATCGGCACCTTCCTGTCGCTGATGCTCACGCTGCTCTTCCTCGCGGTCGACGGCCATCTGGTCCTCGTCGACCTGGTGGTGCGCAGCTATGCCGTCATGCCCCCCGGGACGTGGATCGCGCCCGAGCGGCTGCTCGGCATCGCGATGTTCGGCGGCTATACTTTCCTTGCCGGCCTTCTGCTCTCGCTGCCGATCGGCTTCCTGCTGCTCTGCCTCAATCTGATCGTCGGCATGCTCAGCCGCGCCGCGCCCGCGCTCAACCTGTTCGCGGTGGGCCTGCCCGCCAGCCTGTTGTTCGGCGTGGTCGCAATGCTGCTCGCGCTGCCTGCGATGGGGGATTATCTCGTCGTCATCGTCCGTGAAGCGCTCACGATGATGCCCCAGCTGGTGCTCGGCTGATGTCGGAGTCCGCTGGCGAAAAGACAGAAGCCCCAACAGCCAAGCGCAAACGCAAGGCGCAAGAAGAAGGCCAGATACTCAGCTCGAAGGACTTCGGCACTGCGCTGATCGTCCTTCTCGGCTGTTCCTGGATGGCGATGTTCGGACCCTCGCTGGTCCGCGCGTGCAAGGAAGTGATGGTCGGCAGCTTCACCTTCGGGGTGGCGGATGTCGAGGATTTCGAGCCCTGGCGCCCGCTCATGGAAGCCGGCTGGAAGTTGGCGCTGCCGATCGGCGCGCTGCTGCTCGTCGCGGTGGTCGGCGCGGTGCTCAGCCATGCCGGGCTCGCCGGGCTGCGCTGGAACTCCGGGCTGTTCGCGCCCAAGGCTTCGCGCGTGAACCCGGCCTCGGGTCTGGCGCGGATGTTCGGCCCCAATGGCTGGATCGAGCTTGGCAAGGGCCTGCTCAAGGTCACCTTGCTCGGCAGCATCGGCACCTGGCTGCTCTGGTCGATGACTCAGCGTTCGCTCGGGCTGGTCGAGGCCGATCTGCACGGCGCGATCGGCGCGATGGGCGGCGAGTTCATCCACCTTCTCTTCGTCATGGCGGGCGGGCTGTTGCTCATCGCCGGCATCGACCTGCCGATCCAGATCATCCGCCACATGAACCGGCTGCGCATGAGCAAGCAGGAAGTGAAGGACGAGCACAAGGAAGCCGAAGGCTCGCCCGAGGCCAAGCAGGCGCAGCGCCAGCGTGCCCGCCAGATCCTCAAGGGCGGCTTCCGCAAGTCGGTCGCCACCGCGAACGTAGTGATCACCAACCCGACGCACTTCGCCGTCGCGCTGCGCTACGAACCGGGCAAGGACCAGGTGCCGGTGCTGGTCGCAAAAGGGCGCGGTGCGACAGCTTTGGCGATCCGCGAACTGGCCGGTGAGCTCGACGTGCCGATCCTCGAATATCCGCAGCTCGCCCGCGCGGTCTATTACACCAGCAAGGAAAACCAGGAGATCCGCGACGATCTCTACATGGCGGTCGCCACCGTGCTCGCCTTCGTTTTCCAGCTCAGCAAGCGCGCCGGCGCGGTCATGCCGGCGATCACCGTGCCCGAGACGGCACTTTTCGACGAACACGGCCGCAAACAGGCGCGCGCGCACTAAAATCTGCGCGGCGGCGGCCGTTTAACGAAGAGAGCAGGGGGAACGAAGATGGCCGTCGAATCGATCGCAAAGACGCTGGGCACCGGATCCGGGATCGACACCAATGCGCTGGTCGAGTCGCTGGTCACCAATGCCTATGCCAACAAGAACCACACGCTCACGACCCAGAACGATGCGCTGACCGCGCAGATCTCGGCGATCGGCATGCTCAAGAGCAACATCAGCGATTTCGCCTCCGCGCTGACTTCGTTGACCGGCTCGGGTTCGCTCGCGACTCAGCCGACCAGCTCGAACTCCGGCATCCTCAGCATCACCCGCCTGCCCGGCGCCGACCTTGCCGGTCTCAGTGCGACGGTGGAAGTCCGCCAGCTCGCCCAAGGCCAGGTGACCAGCTCGCAGCTGTTCAGCGGGGGCAGCGGCACCACGATCGGCACCGGCAAGCTCACCGTCTCCTTCGGCACCGGCACCGTCACCGACGGCGCGATGACGGATTTCACCCAAGGGCCCGCCGCTTCGATCGATATCGATATCGATTCGACGCACACGACGCTCAAGGGCATCGCCGACGCGATCAACGCCAAGAAGGCCGGTGTCACGGCCTCGATCCTCAGCGACAATAATGGCGCGCGCCTCGTGCTGAAGAGCGCGACCGGCGCCTCGCAGGCATTCACACTCAGCGGCACCGGCGATCTCTCCGCGCTCAATGTCGGCGTCGGGAGCGCCTCCTCTGTCAACCAGGTCGCGCAGGACGCGCGCGTGGCGATGGACGGAGTCGAGGCGAAATACCCGACCAACAGCATTTCGGGCCTCATCCCGGGCGCGCGGATCGATCTCGTCGCCGCTTCGGTCGGCACCAAGGTGGCGATCGGCGCCGCCGCGCCGACTACGGCGATCAGCCAGGCGGTCAGCAACTTCGTCGACACCTACAACCAGGTGCTCAAGGCGGTGACCGACGCGACCAACCCAATCAGCGGGCCGTTGCGCACCGATCCGGCGGCGAAGGACCTGCTGCGCCAGCTCAAGGGGCTGACGCTGACCGAGCTGATCCCCGGCGCCACTGACGACGTGCCCCACAAGCTCGCCGATATCGGCGTGAAGACCAACCGCGACGGCAGCCTCTCGGTCGATTCAGCGCGTCTGTCCAAGGTGCTGTCGACCTATCCGGACGATGTCGAGGCGATTTTCGGCGAGAGTGCCGGCATCAGCAAGGCGCTGTCGACGCTCGTCGCCACCGCGATCGGCAGCAGCACCTCCGGCAAGGAAACCGGCCTCGCCTCGAGCACGGCTACCTATACCAAGCAGCAGGACAAGATTGCGCAACAGCAGGACAAGGTGACCACCGATAGCGCGGCGATGACCGAGCGGATGACCCAGCAGTTCGCCGCGATGGATGCCAAGGTGGCGGCCTATAAGTCGACCCAGAGCTTCCTCACCCAGCAGATCGCAGCCTGGAACGCGCAGAACAACTGATGCGCTACGCTTCGGCTCTCGCCGCCAATCCGGCGGCCACCTATCGCCAGATCGATCTGGTCGGCCGCGGCGCCGGCGGCGATCCGCATGCGCTGGTCGGCCTGCTCTACGAGGAAGGCGTGGCTGCGCTGCGCACCGCTGCCTGGGCCGCCGAGCGCGGCAATTATGCGGTCAAGGGCGAGCGCGTGGCACGGGCTACCGCAGTGCTGTTCGCGCTCGAGGCGGGGCTTGATTTCGACAAGGGCGGCGACGTCGCGAAGACGCTGGGCACCTTCTACTACGGGCTGCGCGGCGAGATATTGCAGGCGGCCACCGGCATCGATCCCGCACCGTTCCGGACGGCGGCCGACAGCCTCGAGGAAATCGCCAAGGCCTGGAACAGCCTCAAGGCTGGTTAAGCCCAGCGGGCGAGCACGTCCGCTATCGTCTCGTCCATCGCCGGAATCGCCTCCGCGGGCGTCGCCGAAAAGCGCGGCGCCGGCACTGGCTGCATGACGCCAGCCTGTGCCGAGAAGCTGCCGCGCGCCCGGTTGTGCGGATGGAGCGGCGCCTCGGTGAGCGAAAGCACCGGCGTCACGCACGCCTCGCCACTCTCGAACAGCTTTGCCCAGTCGTCGCGTCCGCGCGATGCGAAGCCGGCGGCGAGCACCTCACCCAGCGCCGGCCAGCAGGCGCGGTCATATGGGTCGAACGCGTCCGCCGCGATGCCGAGGCCCGCACATAGCGCGCGAAACGCCGCCGGCTCGAGTGCGCCCACCGCGACATGCCGCCCGTCGGCACAGGCATAGCAGCGATAATAGGGGGCGCCGCCGTCGATCATGTTCGCCGCCCGGGCATCGGCCCAGCGCCCGGCGCCGTGCAGCGCGTAATAGAGCGTCATCATCGATGCCGCCCCGTCGATCTGTGCCGCCTCGATCACCTGCCCCTTGCCGGTCGCCTGCGCGGCGAGGATCGCGGAGACGAGGCCCAGCGCCAGATAGAGCGCGCCGCCGGCATATTCGCCGATCAGGTTGAGCGGCGGCACCGGTCCGGGCCCCGGGCCGATCGCGTGGAGCGCGCCCGACAGTGCCAGATGGTTGATGTCGTTGCCCGGGGCACCCGCGAGCGGTCCCTCGCGTCCCCAGCCACTGGTGCGGGCATAGACGAGCCGCGGATTGAGCGCGAGGCAACGCGCCGGATCGAGGCCGACCTGCTCGGCGACGCCGGGCCGATAGCCCTCGATCACGCCGTCGGCTTCGGCGATCAGCGACAATGCCTGCTCACGCCCCGCCGCCTGGGTCAGGTCGAGCGCCAGCTGCGAACGCCCGCGATACAGACTGGCCGCGACGCCGCTGCCCTCCTGCCCGGGGCGCAGGATCCGCACCACGTCGCAGCCGAGATCGGCAAGCAGCATGCCGGCGAACAATATCGTGCCCGGGCTATCGAACTCGACGATGCGCACGCCCGAAAGGGGCCCGTGCGTTGCTGCAACCATATGTTCCCCGCGCGCGATTCTGCCCCTGCATAGCCGCTGCCCGGCCCCCGGGTCCACGGACTGGCGCTCGCCCCGCCTTTGGGCTAGCGCAAGGGGCATGACGGCACCTCATATCGTCGCGCTGGGCGGCACCTTGCGCGCTGAATCTGCCACCGGGCGCCTGCTTGCGGCCACGCTGGAAATGGCCGAGGCGCGTGGCGCCCGCACCACTCTGCTCACCGGCGAGGCGATCGCCTTCCCGCATTACGAACCCGGCAATGTCGAGGGTAACCCCGCGGTGATGCGCTATCTCGAGGCGCTGCGCTCGGCCGACGCAGTGATCGTCGGCTCGCCCGGCTATCACGGCACGCTTTCCGGCCTGGTCAAGACCGCGCTCGACTATGTCGAGGCGCTGAGCAAGGACGAGCGTCCCTATTTCGACGGCCTGCCCGTCGGCCTCGTCGCCACCGCCGCGGGCTGGCAGGCGGCGGTCTCGACGCTACAGGCGCTGCGCACGATCACCCATGCCCTGCGCGGCTGGCCCACGCCGATGGGCCTGGCAATCAACACCGTCGAGCCGGGCGACCCGATCGCCAAGTGCAGCGGCCCGATGGCGCTGATGGTGGGACAAATCTTCAACTTCCTGGAACGCTGATCCAAGAAGCGTTGCACCCCGTTTAACTGTTTCGTGATTGTTGCTGGCGTACAGCAGCGGCCATGGACGAAGCTTCGGCACAGGAGGGGATCAGCAGTGCGCGCCGTCGCGCCACGCGCACCATCCTTGCGGTCGATGACAGTCGCACCAACCTGCATGTCCTCGCGCACCGGCTCGGCCAGCTCGGCTATCTCGTCGTCCTCGCCGATCGCGGTGCCCAGGCGCTCGAGCTGATCTCGGCGCGCGGCTTCGACATGGTGCTGCTCGATTGCGTGATGCCCGAGGTTTCGGGCCTGCACGTGCTCCAGGAGATCCGCGGCTCGCGCGATACCGCCGACCTGCCGGTGATCATGGTCACCAGCCAGGACCATCCCGAAGGCGCGGTCGAGGCATTGCAGGCCGGCGCCGACGATTATCTCTCGCGTCCCTATGCCTTCGAAGTCCTCGCCGCCCGGATCGAGCGCACGTTGACCCGCGCCGCACGGATGGAGGAACTGAAGCGCTCCAACCTGGCGCTTGACGCCCGCATCGCCGCCCGCGCGATCGAACTGGGTGAGGTCCGCAGCGAACTCGCAGCAGCCCGCGCCGAGCTGGAGCGCCGCCAGCGCGCTTGAAACCCCGGGGGCCTTAGCCCTCGAACCAGTGCCGCCACAGGAAATAGCCGGCGATCGCCACCGCCATCACCACGCACATCACCACGACGCCGGCAAAGGCCCAGGGTTCGTGCGCGAAGGGTATGCCGGCGACGTTCATTCCCAACAGTCCGGTGATGAACGTCAGCGGCAGGAACACCATCGCCACGATCGCGATCATCAGCGATCTTTGGTCGATCAGCTCCGAACGCAGGTCGGTCAGCGTCTCGTGCGTCAGCGCGGCGCGCTCGCGGATGCTCTCCAGTTCCTCGGCCATGCGCGCGGCGCGGTCGGCGGCGGCGGTGAGGTGGAGCCGGTCATCCTCGGCCAGCCATTCGACCGGCAGCCCGGCCAGCTTCTCCAGCGCGGCGCGCTGCGGATAAAGGAAGCGCCTGAGCCCGATCGCCTTGACGCGCGTCGCATTGACCATCCGGCGCAGGTCGAAGGCACGATGCTTCGAGATCTGCTCCTCGCAATCGTCGAGCGAATCACCGAGCTCGGCGACCATCGGGTCGAGCTCCTCGGTGATCGCCTGCGCGATCGCGGCGATCAGGTCGCCGGGATCGAGGATCTTGCCGTCCTCGACCAGCTTGCGCACCGGCGCGACGGCATTGAGCGGCTTGCGCGTCACCGAGAATACGCAGCCGCCATGCGCGTACATCCGGATCGAGGCGAGCGGGTCGGAACTGTCGAGCGTCTCCGACGACATGCCGCGCAAATTCACCAGCGCTGCCGGTCCGAACATGTCGCAGCGCGGGCGCGTCTCTGTCGCGGTCAGCGCCTCGATCACCGGCTGGGGCAGCTTGGCCTCGCCGCCGAGCCACAGCTGGGCGCGCTCGTCATTGGTGGTCAGGTGGATCCAGCTCAGCCCGGCATCCTTGCCGAGCGCCTCGTGGAGCACCGGTTGATCGACCTTCCCGTCATGCACGATATACGCAAAGCCGCTCATTCGGCGATCTCCAGCCAGATCGAGAGACCCGGCCCAAGGGTTTCAGGGGGCGCGCTGCAGGCGATGCGCGGGGCATCGGCCCGGGCGCGGTTGAGGATCGCGGTCGGCACCGCGGGAAGGTGATACACCCGCTCGGCCTGTGCAAGCGCGCGCGCCTGGCGCAGCGTCAGTTCGTCGGGATCGGCGGAGGTCAGGACGATGCGCTCCAGCCGCTCGGCCTGCGGGTCTCGCATCCGCGCGATCACGTCACTGCCCAGTCCCTCGGCCAGCGCGGCGCCGATCGCGCGGCGCCGATCGGCGATGTCGGGGAAGCGCGCGCGCAATTCGGGTCGCGCTGCGTGCAGCGCCCGGGCGGTGTCGCCCAGATCGGCGGGCAGCTCGGCCTCGAGCTTCTGCCGGATCGCCGCTGCCAGCCCGGCGGAAACCCCGCCGGTGCCGACCGCGACCAGCACGGGATCGCGCTCGACGATCGCCGGCAGCGTGAAATCGCACAGATCGGCGCGGTCGACGGTATTCACGAGCATGCCGCGAGAACGCAACCGCGCGACAATGGGTTCGGGGTCGTCCGTCGCGATGATGGCGAGCGAGGCCGTGGCCTCCTCGCCGACAATCACCGCGCCCGCCCGCTCAAGCAGCCGGCGCTTGGCGTCCGCCGCCTCGCCGCTGCCGATCAGGATCACCGGCCGCCCTGCCAGCCTCAGAAAGATCGGCAGGGCGGTCAGGGTCATGCCTTCAGCCAGTCCGGAATCTGCTCTTCGCCCATGATCGTCTCGGCGGTGATCCGCCCGGCGACCACTTCGAAGCGGTCGCCCGAGACGAGCACCTCGGGCACCAGCGCGCGGCTGTTGTACGTGCTCGCCATCGTCGCGCCGTATGCGCCGGCGCTCTGCAGCACCGCCAGGTCGCCGCCCTTCAGCACGTCGATCTCGCGGTTCTTGAGGAACACGTCGCTGCTCTCGCACACCGGCCCGCAGACATTGGCGACCATCGTCTCGCCGGTCGGGGTGACCGAGGCGAAGCCGTGATAGGCGTCGTACAGCGCCACGCGCTGCAGGTCGTTCATCGCGGCATCGACCACCACCCAGGGATTGGTCACGCCCGGCTTCACCCACAGCACTTCGGTGAGCAGCACCCCGGCATTGGCCGAGATATGCCGGCCCGGCTCGAACATCAGCTCGACGTCCCAGTCCCTGGTGATGCGCGCGACCATCTCGCCAAAGGCTTCCGAAGTCGGCGGCACGTCGCCGGGCTGGTAGGCGACGCCCAGGCCGCCACCCAGATCGACATGGGTAATCGTGTGGCCCGCGGCGCGCAGCTCGGCAACCAGCTTGCCGACGCGCTCGAACGCCGCCTCCAGCGGGGCGAGGCTCAGCAGCTGGCTGCCGATATGCACTGCGACGCCGCGCAGATTGATGCCTTCGAGCTTGGCCAGCCGGTCGAAGATCGCCGGGGCCTGGTCGATCGGCAGGCCGAACTTGTTCTCGGCCTTGCCGGTCGAGATCTTCTCGTGCGTGCCCGCGTCCACGTCCGGATTGACGCGCAACGCCGCCGGGGCGGTCATGCCCTTGGACGCGGCGATCTCGGCGAGGACGACGCCTTCTTCCTCGAGCTCGAGGTTGAACTGGCCGATCCCGGCGTCGAGTGCCTGGTGCAGTTCCTTGCGGGTCTTGCCGACGCCGGAGAACACCACGTCATGCGCCGGGATGCCCGCCGCCAGTGCGCGCGACAGCTCGCCGCCCGAGACGACGTCGGCGCCATAGCCTTCATTGGCGAGCAGGCGGAGCACCGCCAGATTCGGATTGGCCTTCACCGCAAAGGCGACATGGTGGCGCCCGACCGGCTTCAGCCCGTCGCGAAACGCGCGGGCGGCTTCGCGAAACGCCTCGGTCGAATAGACATAGACCGGGGTGCCGACCTGCTCGGCAATGCGCGCGAGCGGAGTATTTTCGGCGTGCAGCTGGCCGCCGATGACTTCGAAATGGGACACTGAACAGACTTCCTGGATTTAGCGCGGCGGCAAATCGTACTTGTCGCTTCGCCGCTCATTCGTGCTTTCGATAAGGTCGTCGCTACGTGCCGGGCGCGTCTGGACGGGGGGCTTGAGCAGGTCTCCGGGCGACGGCGTCGCTTTCGCACCCTCGGGCGCTACCGGCAGCGATGCCGTCGCCGCGGGTTTGAGCTCGGCGCGGTTGCCACAGCCTGCCAGGGTAAGACCCAGAGCCAGCACTACCAGTCGCTTCATCGCCCTTCCTCCTCGCGGCCATCCTCAAACCGAGTCTGGCGTGCGGCCGTGATCGCCTCGCGCACGCGCCTGGGGGAAGTGCCCCCGAAGCTGGTGCGGCTCGATACCGAAGCATCGACGCTGAGAACGTCATATACGCGTTCATCGATCCGCGCGTCGATTTCCTTGAGTTGCGTGATCGATAGCTGATCGAGCCTGATTCCGCCCGATTCCGCCGCCGCCACCGCGCGCCCGGTGATGTGATGCGCCTCGCGGAACGGGATGCCGCCCTCGCGCACCAGCCAGTCGGCCAGGTCGGTCGCGGTCGAGAAGCCGGCCTCGGCGGCGCTGCGCATCCGGTCGAGTCGGAAGGTCGCGCTCTCGACCATCCCGGTCATCGCCGCGATGCTGAGGCCCAAAAGGTCATGCGCCTCGAACACCGGCGGCTTGTCGTCCTGCATGTCCTTTGAATAGGCGAGCGGCAGGCCCTTCATCGTGATCATCAGGCTGACGAGCGCCCCGGTGATCCGCCCCGAATGGCCGCGCACCAGTTCGGCCGCGTCGGGATTGCGCTTCTGCGGCATGATCGAGCTGCCGGTCGACCATTGGTCGCTCAGGCTGACGAAACCGAAGGGCTGGCTCGCCCAGATCACGAACTCTTCCGCGAGACGACTCAGGTGGAGCGCGGTCTGTGCAGCCGCAGTCAGATACTCGATTGCGAAGTCGCGGTCGGAGACCGAATCGAGCGAGTTGCGCGTCGGCCCGTCAAAGCCGAGCGCCTTGGCGGTAGCCTCGCGGTCGAGGTTGAAGCCGGTGCCGGCGAGCGCGGCCGAACCGAGCGGGCACAGGTTGAGCCGCGCCCGGGCATCGCGAAGCCGCGAGCGATCGCGCGCGAACATCTCGAAATAGGCCATCAGATGATGGCCGAGCGTCACCGGCTGCGCGACCTGAAGGTGGGTGAAGCCCGGCATCACGCTCTCGGCATGTTCCTCGGCGCGCGCCAGCAGCGCGTCCTGCAGCGCGCCCAGCGCCGCTTCGGCCTGGTCGACCGCGTCACGCACCCACAGGCGGAAATCGGTCGCAACCTGGTCGTTGCGCGAGCGCGCGGTGTGCAGGCGGCCCGCGGTCGGCCCGATCTTCTGCGACAGCCGCGATTCGGCGAGCATATGAATGTCTTCGAGCGCCAGATCCTCGGGCACGCCCTCGGCCTCGAACTCCGCGGCGACCTGGTCGAGCCCGGCATGAATCGCCGCCGCATCCTCGGCCGCCACAATGCCCTGCGCGCCCAGCATCGTCACATGCGCCTGACTGCCGCGCAGATCCTGGCGCCACATCCGCTTGTCGAACGGGATCGAGGCGTTAATCTCGCGCATGACTGCAGACGGGCCCTCAGCGAAGCGCCCACCCCACATTGCATTGGAGCTGTCCTTGCGCTCGGCGATCTCACTTCTCCTTCTGGCCACGCTGGCAATCGCGGGGTGCGATAAGCGCTCCGGGCCCGGAAGCCAAGCAAACGAAACTTTGCCGTCGGCCAATGCCACATCGGGCGCGGCGACTGCCGACAAGGGTACGGTGGACCGCAGCCACAAGGGCGAGGCTGCGCCCGACACCGCGTTCACCGATCCCGCAGGCAAGAAGACGACGCTCGCCGTCTTCAAGGGCAAGCCGGTGCTGCTCAATCTCTGGGCGACCTGGTGCATCCCGTGCCGCGCCGAAATGCCCACGCTCGACGCGCTTGCCGGGCAGAAGGGCGCCGCGCTGCCGGTCATCACGCTCAGCCAGGACTTCAAGGGCCGCGCCGAAGTCGATCCCTATTTCGCCAAGGCCGGGTTCAAGAACCTCAAGCCCTGGACCGATACCGACGCCGCCTTCAGCCTGAACATGGGGGCCAATCTGCCGACGACGATCCTCTATGATTCTGCGGGCAAGGAAGTCTGGCGCGTCTCGGGCGAGATGGACTGGGCCGGCGCCAAGGCAGCGGCGCTGCTGGCGGAGGCCAGCTAGGAATTTTCCCTTCCTCGCTCCCCGGCGAAAGCCGGGGTCCAGGGTTTCTCTTCCGGATCGCTTGTGACCCTGGGCCCCGGCTTTCGCCGGGGAGCAGAAAGCGGATAGCCCACCTTGCAATGTAGGATTTCGCCTGCTTGGCTCTCTCGGCCGGTCTCAGGATCGGCCGCTCTTTGACGCTGTAGGAAAGATAGGATCCCGCTCGCGCAAGGATGTTGCGAGACGCGGCCCGTTTCCCCGAACCGAGTCAACGCAAGCACCGCGAGAACCCGCTTTCGGCCCCTAGTTCATCTACTTTGGCGAGTCGGCGCCGCGCCGGATGTTGGAAGGCATGGGGCGGGGCTTGTGCGCCGCGCCATTCTCGGGAACACTCCCCGAAATGACAGGCGAACCTACCGTCGGCCGCGACCTCGAAGGTCCGCGGGTCGTCACGCTTCCCGCCCGGCCCGAGCCGATCCGCGTGCTTGCCGACGAGACCGCGATCGTCGTGATCGACATGCAGAACGCCTATGCCTCGCCCGGCGGCTATGTTGATCAGGCGGGGTTCGACATTTCGGGTTCTGCGGGGACGATCGGCAAGATTGCCGCGGTGCTCGACACCGCCCGCGCCGCCGGCATGCCGGTGATCTATCTGCAGAACGGCTGGGATGCCGATTATGTCGAGGCCGGCGGTCCCGGCTCGCCCAACTGGCACAAGTCCAATGCGCTCAAGACGATGCGCGCGAAGCCCGAACTCAGCGGCAAGCTGCTCGCCCGCGGCACCTGGGATTACGAGCTGGTTGACGCGCTGGCGCCCAAGCCCGGCGACATCCGCCTCCACAAGACGCGCTACAGCGCCTTCTTCAACTCGCAGCTCGATTCGACGCTGCGATCGCGCGGCATCCGCAACATCGTGTTTGTCGGCATCGCCACCAATGTCTGTGTCGAGAGCACGCTGCGCGACGGCTTCCACCTCGAATATTTCGGAGTGATGCTCGAGGATGCGACGCACCATCTCGGCCCGCCGATGATGCAGGAAGCCACCGTCTACAATGTCGAGAAGTTCTTCGGCTGGGTCTCCACCACCGCCGACTTCTGCGGCAGCTTCGGCCAATTGCCGAGCCAGGATTCAGGAGAGTAAGCGATGCCGTTCGAGCCGATCAATCCGCCCCAATTCCCCACCCCGATCGCCCCCTATTCGGCGGGCGCCAAGGCGGGCAACACGGTCTATGTCTCCGGCGTGCTGGCGCTGGGCGAGGGCGGAATCGTCCTCCATATCGGCGACGCCGCCGGCCAGACTCGCCATATCCTCGAGGTAATCAAGACCACGCTCAAAGCGGCCGGGGCTCGTCTCGAGGACGTGGCGATGAACCACATCTTCCTCAAGGATTTCGCCGACTATCCTGTCTTCAACCAGATCTATGCCGAGTATTTCCCTGGCGCCAAGCCGGCGCGCTATTGCATCAAGGCCGATCTGGTGAAGCCCGATTGCCTGGTCGAGATCGCCTCGGTGGCACATATCGGCTGATGCCCGAGGCGGCCGGGCTCTATTATGAGGAACATGGCGGCGGCCCGCCGCTGATCCTCTCGGCCGGCATGGGCGGCTCGGGCAATTACTGGCGGCCCAATCTGGCTGCACTGGCCCAGCGCCACCGCGTCATCCTCTACGATCATCGCGGCACCGGCCGTTCGGACCGCACCGTCACCCCGCGCCTCGAGAGCATCGGCGACGACATCCGCCGGTTGATGGATGAACTCGGCATCGAAAAGGCTGCGATCCTCGGCCACGCGATCGGCGGGATGGGCGGATTGAGCCTTGCGCTCGACACGCCGGATCGGGTCGACAAGCTGGTGGTGGTCAATGGCTGGGGGCGGCTCGATCCTTATACGAAGCGCTGCTTCGACGCGCGGCTGGCGCTGCTGCGCGCCTATGGCCCGGGCAAATATGTCGATGCCCAGCCGATCTTCCTGTTTCCGCCGCAATGGATCTCGGACAACAGCGCCCGGCTCGACGAGGAGGCGAAGCACCATGTCGCGGGCTTCCCCGTCGAGATGGTCGAGGCGCGCATCCTCGAAGCGCTTGCGTTCGACCTGCTCGACCGGCTCGAAGCCATCCCCCTCGCCACCCCGGTGCTGCTGCTCGCCAGCGACGACGACGCGCTCGTCCCGCCCCGCTGCTCGGCGCGGCTTGCACAAGCGATTCCGCGGGCGCAGCATGTCCGGATGCCTTGGGGCGGGCACGCCTGCAACGTGACCGATCCGACGGGCTTCGAGGCCCGCGTGCTCGAATTTCTGGGGAGCTAATCACATGGAAGTCGGCGTCTTCGTTCCCATCAACAACAATGGCTGGCTGATCAGCGAGAGCGCGCCGCAGTACATGCCGAGCTTCGACATGAACAAGGCGATCGCCCAGAAGGCCGAGGAGCATGGCCTCGATTTCCTGCTCTCGATGATCAAGCTGCGCGGGTTCGGCGGCAAGACCGAGTTCTGGGAGTACGGTCTGGAGAGCTTCACGCTGATGGCCGGCCTCGCCGCGGTCACCGAGAAGATCAAGATCTACGCCACCTGCCCCACGCTGGTGATCCCGCCGGCCTTCGCGGCGCGGATGTGCAACACGATCGATTCGATCAGCCATGGCCGTTTCGGACTTAACCTGATCACTGGGTGGCAGCGTCCAGAATATAGCCAAATGGGTTTGTGGCCAGGAGACGAGCATTTCCGCAACCGCTACCAGATGCTCGACGAATATGCCCAGATCCTGCGCGAGCTGTGGGAGACCGGTCGTAGCGATTTGAAGGGCCAATATTACCAGATGGACGATTGCCGCGTCCGTCCGACGCCCCAGGGCGACATGAAGATCATCTGCGCCGGCTCGTCGGACGAGGGCCTCGCCTTCTCGGCGAAATGGGCGGACTATGCCTTCTGCCTCGGCAAGGGCGTCAACACCCCCACTGCCTTCGCCTTCAACAACGAGCGGCTGGCCGAAGCCACCGCAAAGACCGGTCGCGACGTGAAGGTGTTCGTGCTGGTGATGGTCATCGCCGACGAGACCGACGAAGCGGCAATGGCCAAGTGGCAGTCGTACCGCGACGGCCTCGACGTGGACGCGGTGCGCTGGCTGATCGACCAGGGCGCCGCCGACAAGAACAACCCCACCACCAACGTCCGCCAGCTCGCCGCGCCCGAGGGCGCGGTCAACATCAACATGGGCACGTTGGTGGGCAGCTATGAGAGCGTCGCGCGGATGCTCGACGAGATGGCGGAGGTTCCCAACACCGGCGGCGTGCTGCTGACGTTCGACAACTTCCTCGAAGGCGTCGACAATTTCGGCACGCGCATCCAGCCGCTGATGAAGAGCCGCGCGGCACGCTGAGGGCCTGTTTGCGGGGGATACGCGTTCAAGATCCTTCACTGCCGGAGAGAGAGAATGAAGAAGCTCCTGTCCCTCGCCGCGATGGCGATCCTGGTCGCGGCGCCGCTCGCCGAGGCGCAGAATCACGGTCCCGGCCAGGGCCAGCGCCCCCCTTCGGGGCCCAAGCCGGGCGGACCGGGCAAGCCTGGCGGCCCCGGCGCCCGTCCGCCTGCGCCGGGTCCGTCACAGCCCGGGCGCCCCGGCACGGGTCCCTCACAACCGGGCCGCCCGGGCACGCGTCCGCCCGCGCCGCGCCCGCCGATAGCCCGGCCGCCCTCGCGCCCGCCACATCGCCCGGGCGCCGGGCGTCCGCCGAACTTCCATCCGGTGCACCGCCCGCCCTATCGCTATCCGCCCGGCTATAATTACCGCCGCTGGTCGATCGGCGTCCTGCTGCCGACGCCCTTCCTGTCGAACAGCTATTATTATGACGATTGGTACGGCCTCGGCATCGGCGCGCCGCCGATGGGTTATCGCTGGGTGCGCTATGGGCCGGATCTGTTGCTGGTCAATCTGCGCACGCGCCGTGTGGTCGACGTGATCTACGGCGCCTTCTACTGACCGAGGGGGCGTGATCCGAGTCCGGATCGCGCCCCTTTTTCCCGCCCCGTCGGCCCCGCGCTATCCCGCGTGATTTGCCGCGGACGCGGGCCCCTGCATGCCGGTACGCGTCTCGCCCCACCGCCGATTGAGATACTGCCGCGCCGGCGCTTCCACCCGGGCATAGCTCCAGATCGCGCAGGCCAGAACGAGGGGCAGCGCCAGGATCGCGGGGAACCCGGCCTTGGTCGCCAGGAAAAACGGCTGCTGCCAGATATAGATCGAGAAGGAGAGCAGCCCCAGCCAGGTCAGCAGACCTGTCGACAACAGCCGCCGATAGGCCGGCGCCGCGAACTCGATCGTGTTGACGGCGATCACCGCGAACACCGTGCAGGCGGTCATTTGCAGCGGCGTCACCGGGTCGGCAGGGATCATGCTCGCTGCGCCCAGGAGGAGGCAGGCCGGCGACAGCCAGGGCAGGACGGGCGCCCATGCCGTCGGTTTCCACTGCCGCAGCATCAGGAAGAGCGCGAAGGAAAGCAGGACCGAGGCGCCGCGAACGTCCGATCGCCAGAAGACATAGGGGCCGCTCTCGTGCCCGGCGTGAAAGAGCAGCGCGCCGTTCAGCAGCATCAGGCCGGCAAGCGCGAAGGCAAGCCAGGCCGCGATGCCCGGCTTTCGAGCGGAAATGCCGGCGACGAGCAGGAGCAGCAGATAGCTATGCTCCTCCACTGCGAGCGACCAGGTGTGTTCGAGCAGCGGCGAGGGATCGGAGAGATAGTTGCTGAAGAACAGCAGCGACGCGACGATGCTCAGCCAGTTCACCGCCGTGCCCGCAATCAGGCCTGCCAGGGCAAGCCCGGTGCCGATCACGCCTACATAGAGCATCAGCAGGGGGAGGATGCGCGATGCCCGGCGCAGGGCAAAGCTCGGCAGCGCCTGTCGGCGCACGATCAGCAGCTCCGCCATCAGCCGGCCGCTGAGAACGAAGAACATTTCTACCCCAAGCGGTGCCAGATGGCCGAGATGCCGTGGCGCGAAATGGCCAAGCAGGACCAAGAGGATGCACAGGCCTCGCCAGCCATCCAGCCAGGCGACATGCCCGGCTGCGGGCATCGGCGATCCAGGCCGCTTCAGGATTCGCGTCAGTTCGACGCCTCGCCACCTCCGGGCTGTCCGCTTCTCGAGCGGTTCTTCAGGGAGGTGGCAATCGCTGGTTTGCACGCGCGTGACCCTAGCGGCGCTGCCTTAAATTTCGATTTCCGGGGATGACCTGTCGTCATTGCGCGACGCACGCTGAGAATCGGCCGCCAAAGCAAGCGTGGGATCGCCTAGGCCTGGATGGAAATGTGGGAACGATGCGGGGTAGGCGGCGCAAGAGGCCGACTTCCCTTGTTATCAAATGCTTGGCTGAAGAGAATTGGATGCCCCGTGAGGATTCGAACCTCAATTAACGGAGTCAGAGTCCGTAGTCTTACCTTTAGACGACAGGGCATCACGCGGCATCAGAACCGCAGGCGGGGGCCAATAAGGCGGGCAAACGGCGCTGTCAACGCGGGAAAAGGCGGATGCCTTGCTCCGCGCGACGGTCTCCGCTAGCCTCGCTTCCAAGCACCGGCGGCGAAAAGCCGTGACGGAACAGAACATAAGCGAGTGATGTAATGGGGGATGGCACCGCCAATATGCCCCGCGGCCGGGATCCCGGCAGAGCCCGGAAGCCCGCGCCGCCTGCCGAAAGGCCGGTTCGCGGCCGCTGGCCCGAAGGGCGCCACTATGCGGCGCTCGATTTGGGCACCAATAATTGCCGCCTGCTGATCGCGCGTCCGCAAGGATCGGGCTTCGCGGTGGTCGATGCGTTTTCGCGAATCGTCCGGCTGGGCGAGGGGCTCGCCACCAGCGGCCGGCTTTCCGATGCTGCGATCGAGCGCACCATCGCCGCCCTGCGCGTCTGCGCCGAGAAGCTGAAGCGCCGCAACGTCCTGCTTGCCCGCTCGGTCGCCACCGAAGCCTGCCGCCAGGCGGTCAACGGCACCGAATTCATCGAGCGCGTCTATCGCGAGACCGGCATCGCGCTCGACATCATCACCGCCGAGGAAGAGGCCCGCCTCGCCGTGCTCGGCTGCCACGCGCTGCTCGAGCCGGGCGACGGCCCGGCCCTAGTGTTCGACATCGGCGGCGGCTCGACCGAGCTGGTGCTGGTCGATTCGCGCGGCGAAGTGCCCCGCATCCTCGATTGGCATAGCGCGCCATGGGGTGTCGTCTCGCTCACCGAGGCGTCGGGCAGCGCGGAGAGCGCCGAGGATCGCGCCGCGCTCTATGCCAGCATGCGTGCCCGCGTCTCGGAGAGCTTCGCCCCCTTCGCCAGGCGCCTGCGCGTGCCGCGCGGCACAAGGCGGCTGCTCGGCACCTCGGGCACCGTCACTACGCTCGCCAGCGTCCATCTCGGGCTCGCCGCCTATGACCGTTCGGTGGTCGACGGGCTTATCGTTCCGGCGCCGGCGATGCGTGAAGTGAGCCAGCGCATCTCGGCGATGAGCATGGCCGAGCGCAGCCAGGTGCCGTGCATCGGCTCGGAGCGGGCCGACCTCGTCGTTGCCGGCTGCGCTATCCTCGAAACGATTCTCGATCTATGGCCCGCCGAACGGCTTGGGATCGCCGACCGCGGCATCCGCGAGGGCATCCTCCGCCGTTTGATCAACGGGAGAACCTTGTGAGCAGAGGCGGCGCACGCGGCCATACGCGCGTTCTGACGGCGCGGAAGCGCACCGCGCAATCGACGCGGTGGCTCGAGCGCCAGCTCAACGATCCGTACGTCAAGCGCGCCAAGGCCGAGGGCTATCGCAGCCGCGCGGCCTACAAGCTCACCGAGCTCGACGAGAAATTCGCCTTCCTGCGTGGCAAGAAGCGCGTGCTCGACCTCGGCATCGCGCCGGGCGGCTGGACCCAGGTGATCCGCCGCAAGCTGCCCAAGGCCGCGGTAGTCGGCATCGATCTGCTGCCGGTCGATCCGATCGACGGCGCGACGATCCTGATGATGGACTTCATGGACGATGCCGCGCCCGATCGGCTGATCGAGGAACTGGGCGGCGCGCCCGACCTGATCATCTCGGACATGGCAGCGAACACCGTCGGCCACCCGCAGACCGACGCGCTCCGCACCATGGGCCTGGTCGAAGCCGCATTCGACTTCGCGATCCAGGTGCTCGAGCCGGGCGGCGATTTCGTCGCCAAGGTGTTCGCGGGCGGTGCCGATTCGCAATTCGTCGCGCAGATGAAGCGCAGCTTCGCGACCGTGAAGCACGCCAAGCCAGCCGCCAGCCGCAAGGGCTCGGTCGAGTGGTTCGTGGTGGCACAGGGCTTCAAGGGGCGCGTCGCGAAACCGGCGGAGGAATGATCGTCGGCCTGCTCTGGCTGGCAGTGATCCTGCTGCTCGGGCTCAAGGTGATCGCCACGCTGATCCTGCTCGGCCGCCCGCCCGAGGCGCGGCTCGCCACCCGGCAGGGCCGCCGGCTCTGGTGGGCGACCAAGATCACGCCGATCCTCGCCGTGCCCTGCCTGATCCTTGTCGCCTGGATCGAGCAGGATCGCGCCGGGCTGGTCGTCTATCCGCTGCTGATGGCCTTTGTGTTGGTCGCGGTGCCGATCATGGTCTGGCGCCGCTTCGGCCGCACGGCCTAGCTCAGGCCAGCCTTGGCCCCTTGGCGATCAGCGGCCGCCAGATCGCTTCCAGCCGCTCGGGATCCGCTTCGCTGCTGTCGGACATTGCCAGGAGCGATGCTTCGGCGGCCGCCATCAGTTCCGGCCCTTCATTCGGCCCGGGAAAGCGTCCGGCGCTGCCATATCGGAACATCCAGCCGCCATTCGGCATCGCCTCGCCGGCATGGAGCGAGATCGCGCGATCCTCCCAGAGGTGAATCGACAGCATCTGGCTGCGGCATTGCTGGAAGAGGATCTCGATTCGCGCGCGGGGAACGCCGCCTTGAAATTCGATGGCCCGGTGGATGGCTGGCGCTACGTCCTGGTTCGGCAGCGTTGCCTGGCGTTGCTTCAGCGCATCGAGCGCATCCAGCAGGAACGAACTGTCGATATGATGCGGGGAAGCGCTGGCCATGCGCCGTTCTAACCGCGCCGGCGGCCAAAAAGCAAAAGGGCCGGAGTTGCCCCCGGCCCTTTGCATATATTCAGCGATTCGCCGGCTCAGCCGTCGTAGTCGCCGCCCAGATTCTGGTTGCGCGGCGGGGCAGCGGCGGTGAGGCGGAGCGCCTCGGCCGAAGCTGCGATCGAGCCGACCTCGTCCGGGGCTTCCTCATCGTCGATCTGGACGCGCTGCAGGCTTGCGACCACCTGCTCTTCGAGGTGAGTCGGGCGAACCGTCTCCTCGGCGATCTCGCGCAGCGCGACGACCGGGTTCTTGTCGCGGTCGCGATCGATGGTCAGGTCCGCGCCACCAGAGATCTGGCGGGCACGCTGCGCCGCGAACAGCACCAGGTCGAAACGGTTGGGAACCTTGTCGACGCAATCTTCGACTGTGACGCGCGCCATCTACGCTTCCTTGAAAAACGGAGTATCCGGGAAAGCCGGCGATCTAGGGTTGGCTCGCGGAAAAGTCAAGAAAATCGGGCGGCGAACAAATCGGGGCGATGCGCGTTGGGAACGCAATCGCAACGACTCAGGACATCATGGAAGCGCTCGCCCCCCTTGCCGCCGCCGCATCGCTCCCCCATCACGCCGGGATGGAGTTCTCGCAGCCGAGCCACGACGTAGACGGCAACCGGCTGACGCTGCTGCCCGACGGCCCCGAGCGGCTGGCGGCGTTGCTCGACCTGATCCGCGGCGCCACGCGCTCGCTTCGCGTGCTCTATTATATCTATGTCGACGACGATGCCGGCGCCGCAGTGCGTCAGGCGCTGATCGAGGCGGCGGCGCGTGGCGTCAGCGTCAGCCTGATCGTCGACGGGCTCGGCAGCGAACATGCCCAGAGCCACAATTTCTTCGATCCGCTCCACGAAGCCGGGGTGGATGTCTGCCGCTTCGTGCCGCGCTGGGGGCGGCGCTATCTGCTGCGCAACCACCAGAAGCTCGCGCTTGCCGACGAGGCGCGGGTGATCGTCGGAGGGTTCAACATCGAAGACAGTTATTTCGGCACCGTCGCCGAACAGGCGTGGCGCGATCTCGGGCTGCTGATCGAAGGGCCGGCGGCCGGGCGGCTGGTCGGCTATTTCGATGCGCTGTCCAATTGGGCCAAGCGCCCCAAGCCCTCGCTGCGCAAGCTCGCCAGGACGTTGCGCGCGTGGAGCGAGCCCGAAGGCGCCACCCGCTGGTTGCTCGGCGGCCCGATGCGCCGGCTCTCGCCCTGGGCGCGCGAAGTGAAGCGCGACATGGAACGAGCGAAGTCGATCGACATCATCGCCGCCTATTTCGCGCCGAACCCGGCGATGCTTCGCCGCCTCGATCGTGCCGGGCAGCGCGGGCAGGTGCGGCTCGTGCTTCCCTCGAAGCTCGATCACGGTGCGGCGATCTGGGCGGCGCGCTTCACCTATGCCGGCCTGCTCCGGAAGCGCGTGCAGATCTACGAATATCAGCCGACCAAGCTCCACGCGAAGCTGTTCCTGCTCGACGATGTCGTGAACATTGGTTCGGCCAATTTCGACATCCGCTCGATGTTCCTGAACCTCGAGCTGATGTTCCGCGTCGAAGATCCGGGCTTTGCCGCCTATGTCCGCGGCTTCATCGATGGCGAGGTGGCGAATTCCGAGCGGATCACGCCCGAGCTCTACAAGGCGCGCACCGGTCCCTGGACGCGGGTGAAGCAGGCAGCGGCCTATTTCGTGATGGCGGTGCTCGATTATAACGTCACCCGCCGGCTCAATTTCGGGCGCGGCTCACGCCCCCAGGGCTGATTCGACCAAGGCCACGTCCTCGGGATTATTGACTTCCCAGAAGCCGGTCGCGGGCGCAGGCACCTCGACCAGGCGTATCGGCGCGCCATTCTCGAGGAAACGGAGCTGCTCGAGCCCTTCGGCCATCTCGAGCGGGCCCGGACCCCAGCCGGCATAAGCGGCGAGCGCCTCGGGCGCATAGGCATAAAGGCCGATGTGCAGCTTCGGCCGCCCGCCATGCGGCAACACGCGCTTGGAGAAATAGAGCGCATTGCCCGCCCGGTCCGCCACCACCGTCGTTCCGCCGACGCGCCCGGCGGCGGCATCGGCGAGCAGGCGGGCCTCGGTTGCCGCGTCACAGGCGATACAGGGCGTGAGCATCGGCGCCCCGGTCTCGCGCCAGGCAGCCACCAGCGCGGCGATGTCCGATCGCCGGACCAAAGGCGAATCGCCCTGGAGATTGACCACCAGCCTTGCCTCCGGCCGCAGCGCTGCCACTTCGGCGCAGCGCTCGGTGCCGTTGCGCGCGTCGGCGCTGCTCATCACCGCCGTGCCGCCAAAGCCGCGCACCGCATCGGCGATGCGCGAATCCTCAGTCGCCACCACCACTTCGCCCAGGTCCGCGGCGCGCATCGCCGCTTCCCAGCTCCATTGGACGAGCGGCTTGCCGCCGAGCAGCGCCAGCGGCTTGCCGGGAAAGCGCGTCGAGGCGAACCGCGCGGGGATGACGATCAGCACATCGGCCATGCCTCCTCTTAGGAGCGCGCTTCCGCAAAGGCGATGCGCGTCGTAAGAGACTGGGGACAAGGGGGAATCAGTGGCGACAGGGCCGAGCAGCGTCGAGGACGGGCCGATGGCCGGGGCCCATGCCGCGCGCGCGCCGCTGCGGCTGGTCGAGCGCCCCCGCCATTTCCTGTTCCTCCAGGGCCTCCCCGGCCCCTTTCTCCGCATCCTGGGCCGCCATCTGCGCGGCGAAGGCGCCAGTGTGTCACGCGTCAATTTCAGCGGCGGCGACTGGTGGGACTGGCCCGGCGGCACCGGCTTTCGCGGCGCGGCGGCCGACTTCCCCGCCTGGCTGGAGGCCTTTGTCACCGCGCGCGGCGTGACCGACATCGTGGTGTTCGGCGATTGCCGCGGCCCGCATGTCGCCGCCCGCGAACTCGCCGATCGCCGCGGCCTGCGCTTCCATGCCTTTGAGGAAGGCTATCTGCGCCCCGACCATGTCACTCTCGAACGCGGCGGGGTGAACGGTCATTCGAGCTTCCCGCGTTCGCTGCACGCGCTGCGCCTGCTGGACAAGCGGATCCCGCCGCCCGCCGATCCGGTGCAGGTCCGCGGCGATTTCGCGCCTCGGGCGCGCGAGGCGGTGCTCCATCATCTCTTCTCGCTGCTCGGTCGCCCGCTTTTCCCGCATCACAGCAACCATCGTTTCTGGCCGGCCTGGCGCGAGGCAGCGGGGTGGCTCGGCCGGCGGCTCCACCGGCACCGCGAGCGCCGCGACAGCCTGAACGCGCTCGCCAGCCTTGCCGGCCGCCCGACCTTCCTCCTCCCGCTCCAGATCGAAGGCGATTCGCAGCTCGCGGTTCATTCGCCCTTCGCCTCGGTCGCCGAGGCGGTTGAGCATGTCCTCGAAGCGTTTCGCGAAGCCCCGCCCGAGGCGCGGCTGCTGGTCAAGCAGCACCCGCTCGATCCCGGCGTGATCCGCTGGCGCGCGCTGGTTACCGAAGCAGCGCACCGGATCGGCGTGGGCGACAAGGTCGCCTTTATCGAGCGCGGCGACCTGTTGCCCTTGCTGCGCGTCGCGCGCGGTGTCGTGACGATCAACAGCACGGTCGGTCCGCTCGCTTTGGCCGAGGGCGTACCGGTGCTGGCGCTCGGCGCGGCGATCTACCGGATGCCGGGGATCACCGCCGCGTGCAGCCTTGCCGAATTCTGGCGCGATCCGCCGATGGTGGACGCCGCGAATTTCGCGCTGTTCTGCCGGGTGCTGCGCGCCAAATGCCTGGTCAATGGCGGATTCCATAGCGCGGGTGGGCTCGACCTGCTGGTTCGCGGCAGCGCCGAGCGGCTGCTCGCGTGAAGCGTCCGCTGACGCTCGACATCACCCGGCTGCTGCTCCGCCGCCGCCACGCCACGCCGACGGGCATCGACCGGCTCGAGCTGGCCTATGCCCGCGCGCTGCTCGCCGCGCGCGATCGCCCGGTCGCGTTCGAGGCCTGGGTGCCCGGCGTCGGCGCCTGCGGCTATGCCCGCGCCGCGCTGGAAGTCTTGCTCCCCGAGATCGAGGCGCGCTGGGCCGCCGGCGAGGCGTCCGGAATCGCACTCTCGGGCCTGCGCCTGCGTCAGCCGCGCGACGGTGAAGTCCGCCTGCTCGTCTCGCATCACCATCTCGCCGAGCTCGAGCGCCGCCACCGCCCGGAGGCGAAGACCTGCGTCTATATCCATGACGCGATCCCTGCCGACTTTCCCGAATACGCGCGCCCCGGCGGTGCTGAGAAGCACGAACGCCGCCTGCGCAACGCTGCCGCGCTCGCCGATGCGATCCTGGTCAATTCGCACGCCACCGCGGCGTCGCTCGATCGCTTCCTCCAGGCGCGCCGGCCA
Organism: Sphingomonas sp. R-74633; assembly: GCF_013416555.1. Classification (GTDB taxonomy): domain Bacteria; phylum Pseudomonadota; class Alphaproteobacteria; order Sphingomonadales; family Sphingomonadaceae; genus Sphingomonas. The sequence continues at coordinate 669,310 of NZ_JACCFG010000003.1, forward strand.
CCGCTGCTGGTCGCTCCACTCGGTGTCGAGCCCCGCCGTGCCGCCGTCGCGCCCGAAGCACAGGACCGGCCATATTTCCTCTGCCTCGGCACGATCGAGCCGCGGAAGAACCACCTTCTCCTCCTCCATATCTGGCGCAACCTGGCTGGTGAGGCGGGCGCACCCCGGCTAATCCTTGTCGGCAGGCGCGGCTGGGAGAATGAGAATGTCGTCGACATGCTCGAGCGCAGCCCGGCAATCCGGGAGCTGGTGGTCGAGGCCGGGCGGGTCGGCGATGCGCGGCTCGGCGGTCTGGTCGCGGGCGCCTGCGCCGTGCTGATGCCCAGCTTCGCCGAAGGCTTCGGCCTGCCCGTCGCCGAGGCGCTTGCTGCCGGCGTGCCGGTGATCGCCAGCGACCTGCCCGCGCTGCGCGAGACAGGTGGCTCCGTCCCCGACTATCTTGACCCGCTCGACGGCCCCGGCTGGACCCAGGCGATCCGCGACTATGCCGCACCCGGCAGCGTGCCCCGCGCGGCCCAGTTCGAGCGGCTGAAAAGCTGGCAGCCTCCCAGCTGGGACGCGCATTTCGCCGCCGTCCTGCCCTTCCTGGACAATCTGTGATGCGCGCGCTGCTCGCCGCCGCCGATACGCAGGGCGCCGTGATCCGCGCGCTGATCCTGCGCGAACTGCACACCCGCTTCGGGCGCGAGAATATCGGCTATCTCTGGCTGTTCGCCGAGCCGATGCTGCTCGCCGCCGCGGTCGCCCTGCTTCACGGATCGAGCCACCTGCCGATCAGCGGCGGCGTGAAGCCGATCCCCTTCGCGATCGGCGGCTATGGGCTGTTCATCATGTTCCGATCGGTGATCTCGCGCGCCGAGACCGTGCTCGAGGCCAACCGGCCGTTGCTCCACCACCGCCCGGTCACCTTGTTCGACATGCTCGCCGCGCGCTCGCTGCTCGAACTGGCCAGCACGATCGTGGTGCTGGTCGTGCTGCTCGGCACCGCCGCCGCGCTCGGCCTCGCCGATCCGCCCGCCCGGCCCGAAGCGGTGCTGCTCGCGGTGCTGCTGATGGCGTGGTTTTCCTTCGCGCTCGGCATGCTGGTCGCCGCCGCGTCGCATGCCGCGCCGATTATCGGGCGGCTGGTCCACCCGTTGCTCTATCTCTCGATGCCAGCATCGGGCGCCTTCTTCGCCATGGCCTGGCTGCCCGAAGACGTGCGCGCCTGGCTCGCCTGGATCCCGCTGGTCCATATTTTCGAGCTGCTCAAGATCGGCCAATTCGCCGGTTTCACCTCGCACTATGCCGATATCGGGTATGTGATCGGCTGGTGCGGCGTGCTCACTTTGCTCGGGCTGTTCGCGCTCGCCCATCTGCGCGGGCGGCTTGAACTATGATGCGCTTTCAGCCGAGATGGCGGGCATGAACCGCATGGTCCATCTTTCCCCGGCCGAGGACGCGGTTCCGCTCGCCGACCGTAAGCGTTGGTGGCGCCATCCGTTCGCCTTCGCCGTGATCCTGCCGACCTTGCTCGCCGCGCTCTATCTCTTCGCGATCGCCAGCCCGCAATATGCCTCCGAAGCGCAGTTCGTGGTGCGCGGGCTCGAGGCGCAGGGGCCGCGCGTCGGCGGCATGGGCCAGTTGTTCGGCCTGGGCGGTGCGCTCGCGCCCGGCCAACAGGAGGCGCAGAGCGTCCGCGAATATCTGCGCTCGCATGACGCCGTGGCGGCGCTCAAGGGGAAGGGCGTCGACCTTGCCGCGCTCTACGCCCGGCCCGGCATCGACTGGCTCTCGCACCTGCGCCCCGCCCGGCCGCGCGCCGAGACGTTGCTCGACTTTTATCGCGGCCATGTCGACGTGACCTTCGATCCCGACGACAATATCACCCGCCTCTCGGTCCGCGCCTTCGCGCCCGAGGATGCCCGTCGGATCGCCGGGGCGCTGCTCCAGCTCGGCGAGGAACGGGTCAATGCCTTCAACGCCCGGCTGTTCGACGCCTCGCTGCGCGCCGCGGCAGCCGATACCCAGGCCGCCGAACAGGAACTCGGCACCGTCGAGCGCCAGCTCTCCGCCTTCCGCCAGGGCAATGCCGACATCGATCCTGCCGCCAGCGGTGCGGCGGGGCAGAAAGCATTGGCGGAAGCCGAAGTCGATCTCGGCCGCCAGCGCGCGCTGCTTGCCGACATGCGCCGCCAGCTCAGCCCCGCCAGCCCCCAGGTCCGCGCCGTCGCCGGCCGCGTCGCAGCGCTGCAGGCCGAAGTCGCCGCGGCGCGCGGCCGGATCGCCGGCCAGCCCGGTGCGGTCGCCGCGCGGCTGGGCAATTACGAAGAGCTGCGCCTGCGCCAGGATTTCGCCGCCAAGCGCTACGAAGCCGCCCGCGCCCGGCTCGAGGAAGCCCGCGCCCGCGCGGTCAAAGAGCGGTTGTTCGTCGTCCCTGTCGTAGAGCCCAACCTCCCCGAAAAGCCCGATCGCCCCACGCCGTGGCGCACGACCCTGCTGATCTTCGCCGCGCTGGTCATCGCCTATGGCATCGGCTGGATGCTGCTCGCCGGGTTGCGCGAGCACCAGGCCTAGGCGACTTTCACCTCGCGGGCGCTGAAATGCCGCGCGATCGCTTCCTCGATATGGTCGTAAAAGGTCAGCCGCCCGCCTTCGAGTACCGCGCCGGTGTCGCAATAGTCGCGCAGCGTCTGCATCTCGTGGCTCACCAGCACCAGGCTGGCCTTGCGCCGCCGCTCCATCAGCGCGGCATGGCAGCGCGCGCGGAAGCGCTCGTCGCCCGCGGCAATGACTTCGTCGATCAGATAGCAGTCGAAATCGACCGCCAGGCTCGCGGCAAAGGCGAGCCGCGCGAGCATCCCCGCCGAATAGGTGCGGATCGGCATGAACAGATAGTCGCCCAGCTCGGCGAAATCCTCGACGAAGCCCAGTACCTCGTCCACCGGCCGGCGGTAGATGCGCGCGATGAAGCGGACATTGTCGGCGCCGCTCAGCGTCGACTGGAAGCTCGAGGCATAGCCGATTGGCCAGGAGACGCGCATGTCGCGCTCGATCGTGCCAGCGCTCGGCTTCTCCACCCCGGCGATCAGGCGCAGTAATGTCGTCTTGCCCGCGCCGTTATGCCCGCAAATGCCGATCGACTGGCCGGGCAGGATAAGGAAACTCGCCGATTCGAGCACGTTCCGCCGCCCGCCGCCGCGCAGCGGGTAGGATTTGGCGACGCGGTCGAAGCGAATCATGGCGTCAGGCTAAACTGCTGGCGCAGCTTGTGAAAGTGCAGGCTTCGCAAGCGCTTTACGGCATGCCGCCCACCCCTGTACGACAGGCGGAAGAAAGGGGGACGGCGCCGCATGCGGTTGATGATCGACGGCTATAATCTGGCGCTCCCCCAGGGCACGGGCGTGGCCACCTATGGCCATCAGCTCGCTTCCGCCGCGCAGGCGCTCGGGATCGGAGTCGAGGGGCTGTACGGCCTGAAGGCGCCGTTCAACCCGCGGTTGCGCGAAGTGCTGTTCTACGAAGCGCTCGGCAACGGCCATGCGACCCGCCGGCCCTTCCCCGCCAGCCCGGCATGGCTGCGCGAGCTCGGCTGGCTGGCCACTCCGCGCCGCGCCCGCGCCATCCCGATCGACGGCCAGGTGGTCGCCCGCCAATTCGCGCACCGGTTGCCGCGCTTCGATGCGCTCCACAGTTCGCCCGACCTGTTCGACCTCGCCGCGCGCAACTTCAAGCGGACCGGCTTCTTCACCCGCGCCATGATCCCCGGCGGCGCGCCCGATGTGATGCACTGGACCTACCCGTTGCCGGTCCGCATGCCCGGTGTGCCCAATCTCTATACGATTCACGACCTGGTGCCGCTCAAGCTCCCCTATGCGAGCGCGGACAACAAACGCTTCTACGCTAGGCTGATCCGCAAGGTCGTGGCGACGGCAGACCGGATCGTCACCGTCTCCGAGGCGAGCCGCGCCGACATCCTTCAGCTCTTCCCGGAGGCCGAGCCCAGGCTGGTCAACACCTGGCAGGCCGTTCGCCTGCCCGCAGGCGCTGCCGAGGACCCCGAGGAGGAAGTGGCCCGCGCCGTGCGCAGCATCTTCGGGCTCGATTGGCGCGGCTATTTCCTGTTCTTCGGTGCGATCGAGCCCAAGAAGAACCTCGCGCGGCTGATCGAGGCCTATCTCTCGCTCGGCACCGATACGCCGCTGGTGATCGTGGGACAGCGCAGTTTCGGCAGCCGCCAGGAATTGCGCCTGCTCCGCCGCGACGAGTTGAACCCGCTGGTCGCGCAGTTCCGCAATGTCCGCCGGATCGACTATCTCCCGCGCAGCCTGCTGCTGCGCCTCGTCCGCGGCGCAAAGGCAGTGACCTTCCCGTCAATCTACGAAGGCTTCGGCCTGCCGGTGCTCGAGGCGATGGCGCTCGGCACGCCGGTGCTGACTTCGAACACCAGCGCGCTCCCCGAAGTTGCGGGAGATGCGGCGCTGCTCGTCGATCCCTACAGCCCCGCCGCGATCGCCGCCGGCCTGCGCGCGCTCGACAGCGATGCGGAGCTGCGCGAGCGGCTGTCGGCGGCCGGCAAGGTCCGCGCCGAATTCTTCTCGCCCGAACGCTACAGCGAACGCCTCGCCCGCCTCTATGGCGATTTGTTCGAGGAACGCGCCCGTGCCGGCACGCTGCGGCCCGCCCATGCGTAGCGGCCTGCTCCTTTGCGCGCTGCTGCTGGTCTCGGGCTGCGCGGCCTTGCCCGCCGCCGCGCCCACCGCGCACCAGGTGGTCGATCCGGCCGCAGCCGCCGGCGTCACCGTGATCGACATCGTCGATGCGCCCGGCCTCGCCGCCGAAGCCGAGCCCGAAGCGCCCGTCTGGCCGATCGCCGACGCCGCTCCGGCCGACAATGCGATTGCGGTCGGTGACCGGTTGAGCGTCACTGTCTTCGAGGTCGGCTATGCCCTGTTCGGCGCAGCGAAGGACGACGCCGCGCCCAGCGCCGCCGGCCGCGCCTTGCCCCGGATGGAAGTGGGCGAGGCCGGCACGATCGACCTGCCCTATATCGGCACCGTCCCGGTGCTCGGCCGCACGCCGGAGGCAGTTGCAGGCGATGTCGAACGGCGCCTGCGCGGCCTGTCGCAGAACGCCCAGGCCAGCGTCACTGTCGATCGCGGCCCGGCGCGCAGCGTGGTGGTCAGCGGCGACGTGAAGACGCCCGGCCGCCAGCCGCTCACCGCTGCGGGCGAACGCCTGCTCGATGTGATCGCGGTCGCCGGCGGCCCCACCGCCCGTTCCGCCGACACGTCGGTGCGGCTCACCCGCGCCGACCAGTCTGCCGAGATCCGCCTCGATCGGCTGCGCGTCGGCGCGTCCGCCAATGTCCGCCTTGCCCCCGGCGACCATGTCGAGCTGCTCCGCGCGGTCCGCTCGGTCACCGTGCTCGGTGCCGCGCGCACCGTCTCCGAGCTGCCGTTCGACAGCGACGCGCTCAGCCTTGCCGAGGCGCTCGCCCGCGCCGGCGGCCCGCTCGACAGCCAGGCCGATGCCACCGGCGTGTTCGTCTTCCGCTATGAGCCGGCACTGGTCGATGGCGTTCGCAAGGAGCTGCCGGTGATCTACCGGCTCAACCTGATCGATCCGCGCAGCTATTTCGCCGCGCAGCGCTTCCGCATGCACGAGAAGGACGTGCTGCTCATCGCCAATGCCCGCTCGGCGCAGTTCGGCAAGCTCGTCCAGCTGCTCAACACGCTGATCACGCCGGCGCTCACCGTCGAACTGCTGACCCGGTGACCGACCCCCGGGTCGAAGGCATCGCATGCCTCGCCGGGATCGCGCAGTGGAAGCGCAAGCGGCTCGCCGCGATGCTTTGCAACGCGCACGGACCGGTATTTGCAAACACGGCGCATCAGGCGGTGCAGACGGCAAGAGGGCGCGGCGGCGCGATCGCCTGCTGGGCCTCGCGGGCGCCTGCCGGTCTGGAGGCCGAAGCCGCTGCTGCGGACGTGCCGATCTGGTGGATCGAGGATGGCTTTATCCGCTCGGCGGGGCTGGGCGCAGCGCTGGTGCCGCCCTGCTCGATCACGCTAGACAGCCGCCGTCCGCATTACGACGCAGCCGGCCCGAGCGATCTCGAAGTCATGCTCGAGACACGCGATTTCACGGCTGAGGAGATCGCCCGCGCCGAACATCTCCTCGCCCGGCTGCGCGAGACCGCGGTGACCAAGTACAACCTCGCCGGCCCGACGCCCGATCTGCCCCGCGGACGCCGCATCGTGCTGGCGATCGGCCAGGTCGAGGACGATCGCTCGATGCTGCTCGGCGGGCTGGGGCTCTCCACCGCCGATCTGCTCGCCCGCGCGCGTGTCGAGGAGCCCGATGCCTATCTTGTCTACAAGCCGCATCCCGATGTTGTCGCCGGATTGCGCAGCGGCGCGCTCACCGCACCGGAGGCGGACCTGATCCTGCCTTATGCCGATTTGCCGCGCCTGCTCGATCGGGCCGACGCGGTACACACGCTCACTTCGCTCGCCGGGTTCGAGGCGCTGGTCCGTGGCCGCGATGTGGTGGTGCACGGCGCTCCCTTCTATGCCGGCTGGGGCCTGACGCGGGACCATGCCGCGCCGGCGCGCCGCACCCGTCGCCGCTCGCTCGCCGAACTCGCCGCCGCCGCGCTGATCGCCTATCCGCTATATGCCGATCCGGTGACCGGCGCGCGCTGCACGCCCGAGCATCTTGTCGAGGCACTGGCCCGAACCGGTCCGAAAAGCCCGCGCGCCTCGATTGCCGCGCATCTGGCTGCATGGCATGCCGCCCGCCGGGCAAGGGAGCGATGATGGAAACGGCACCGATCTACGACATCTGGCGCCTGCTGTCCGAACCGCGCGACCAGGTCGAGGCCGAGATCCGCGCGCTGTGCCGCACCGCCTATTGCGGCGATCACACGGCGCTCGCCCGCGTCCTTGGCCGCTACAAGCTCTATGTCGACACGCGCGACACCGGCATCGCCGCGCATCTGATGCTCGATGGCTTCTGGGAGATGTGGGTCACCGAGGCGATGCTGCGCACGGTGCGGCGCGGGGCCACCGTGATCGATGTCGGCGCCAATCTCGGCTTCTTCACGCTGTTGCTCGCCGATCTGACCGGGCCGGAGGGCCGGGTGCTGTCCTTCGAGCCCAATGACGGGTTGGCGGGGCGGCTGGCGTCGAGCATCGCGGTCAACGGCTTCGGCCCCTTCACGGCGCTCCATCGCTGCGCGCTCGGCGCCGCTGAGGGGCTGGTCGCGCTCGACGTCGAGACCCATGCGCCGGGCGGCGCGCGGGTTCGCGAGGATGGCGCCGGGTTGATCCCGATCCGCCGGCTCGACAGCTTCCCCGAAGCGCTCGATGCCGAGTTCATCAAGATCGATGTCGAGGGGCATGAGCAGCAGGTGTGGCGCGGGATGACCGGCATCCTGGCGCGCGGCAATCCGCTCACCGTGTTCATGGAGTTCACCGTCAATCGCTATCCCGATCCGGCGGGCTTCCTGTCCGAGATTCTCGGCGAGGGCTTTGCGCTCGGGCTGATCCATCATGACGGGCAGATCCGCCCGATCGCCCCGGACGAGCTACTCGACGGTCCGCACACGATCGATCACATGCTCTGCCTCAGCCGCTAACCATAGGAATCCTCTCCCTGCGGGAGAGGATTTGCGGAACGCCGACGGCCTCACGAGACGTGAATGCGATCTAATCCTTCACCGTCTCCATCGCGACATAGGTCGAGGTGCTGGCGACATGCGGCAGGCTCGAGATCTTCTCGCCCAGCACGATCCGGTAGCGGCGGATGTCCGCGGTGCGCACCTTGAGCAGATAGTCGAAGTTGCTCGCCAGCATATGGCACTCCTCCACCTCGGGAATGCGCCGCACCGCCGCGTTGAACTCCTGCAGCGCCTTTTCGCGCGTGTCGGCCAGCTTCACTTCGGTGAAGGCGATATGGTCGAGACCCATCCGCGCCGGATCGATGATCGCACGAAAGCCGCGGATGACCCCTGAATCGGTCAGCCGCTTGAGCCGCACCTGCGCCGGAGTCTTCGAAAGCCCGACCTGTTTCGCCAGCTCGGTAACCGTCATCCGTCCGTTTCCGACCAGAGCGTCCACTATCTTGCGATCGAACTCATCCAGTTCGACTGCGGGTGCGTCCTTTTTCATACATTTGGCCTAGCATGTGCCCGGCAATATGGCCATTCCGCCTATGATGGGGCCCCGATAAGTCGGATCGACTAGCGATTTAGGCGTATACGTAGCACATGAACCTGTCCGCTCCGTTCGCCGCCTTCGCCCCGCCCGTCCGCCTGGCGACTCCCCTCCGCGCGGCGATCACCGCTGCCTATCGCCGCGACGAGGCGGAAGCGCTAGCGCCGCTGATCGAAGCCGCGACGCTCGACGAGGCCACCCGGGCGGCGGTGCGCGAGACGGCGACTCAGCTGGTCACCGGCCTGCGCGCCCGCAAGCGCAGTGGCGCGGTCGAATCGCTGGTCCAGGAATATGCGCTGTCGAGCGAGGAAGGCGTCGCGCTGATGTGCCTCGCCGAGGCACTGCTTCGCATCCCCGACGATGCCACCCGCGACGCGCTGATCCGCGACAAGATCGCCGATGGCGACTGGCGCGCGCATCTCGGCGGCAAGCCGCTCTTCGTCAACGCCGCGACCTGGGCGCTGGTGGTCACCGGCAAGCTGGTCGGTACCGCCGACGACAAAGGGCTGGGCGCCGCGCTGATGCGCCTCGTTGCCCGCGCCGGTGAGCCGGTGATCCGCCGCGCCATCGATATCGCGATGCGGATGATGGGCGAGCAGTTCGTCACCGGCGAGACGATCGCCGAGGCATTGAAGCGCGCCCGCCACGAGGAGGCCAAGGGCTTCCGCTACAGCTATGACATGCTCGGCGAGGCGGCGACCACCGGTGCTGACGCCGAGCGCTATTACCGCGATTACGAGAATGCGATCCACGCGATCGGCAAGGCGTCGGCCGGGCGTGGCATCTATGAAGGTCCCGGCATTTCGATCAAGCTGTCGGCGCTGCATCCGCGCTATGCCCGCTCGCAGGCCGAGCGGGTGATGGGCGAGCTGCTCCCCCGGGTGAAGACGCTCGCGGCACTGGCCCGCAGCTACGATATCGGCCTCAACATCGATGCCGAGGAAGCCGACCGGCTCGAACTATCGCTCGACCTGCTCGAAAGCCTCGCGCTTGACCCCGATCTCGCCGGCTGGAACGGCCTCGGCTTCGTCGTCCAGGCCTATGGCAAGCGCTGCCCCTATGTGCTCGACTGGATCATCGATCTCGCCGCACGCGCTGATCGCCGGATCATGGTCCGGCTGGTCAAGGGCGCCTATTGGGATGCCGAGATCAAGCGCGCGCAGGTCGATGGGCTGCCCGATTTCCCGGTCTACACCCGCAAGATCCACACCGACGTGGCCTACATAGCCTGCGCGCGGAAGCTGCTTGCCGCCACCGACCGCGTCTTCCCGCAATTCGCCACGCACAACGCCCAGACGCTGGCGACGATTTACCAGCTCGCCGGCCCTGACTTCGCGGTCGGCAAGTACGAATTCCAGTGCCTGCACGGCATGGGTGAGCCGCTCTACGAGCAGGTCGTCGGCAAGGAGAAGCTGAACCGCCCCTGCCGTATCTACGCCCCGGTCGGCACGCATGAGACACTGCTCGCCTATCTGGTCCGCCGCCTGCTCGAGAACGGCGCCAACTCCTCCTTCGTCAACCGCATCGCCGATCCCGACGTGCCGGTTTCCGAGCTGGTCGCCGATCCCGCCGAGCAGGTGAAGGCGATGTCGCACCCTGGCGCGCATCACGATCTGATCGCGCTGCCGCGCGCGCTCTATCCCGATCGCCGCAATTCTGACGGGCTCGATCTCAGCAACGAGGATGCGCTTGCCGCACTTACCGAAGCGCTCCAGTACAGCGCCACGATCGATTGGCGCGCCGCGCCGGCGGACGGGCAGGGTACCGAACGCAAGGTTTTGAACCCTGCCGATCACCGCGACACCGTCGGCATCGTCGTCGAAGTCTCGTCAGAGGCCGCCAGCACCGCCGTTGCCCGCGCCGCCGCGTCTTCCTGGAGCGCGACCCCCGTCGCTGATCGGGCGGCGATACTCGAACGCGCCGCCGATGCGATGCAGGCGCGCATGCCGGTCCTGCTCGGCCTGATCGTGCGCGAAGCCGGCAAGTCGCTGCCCAACGCCATTGCCGAAGTACGCGAAGCGATCGACTTCCTGCGCTATTACGCCGCCCGCGCCCGCGCCACCTTCGGCCCGGCCCAGGCGCCACTCGGCCCCGTGGTCTGCATCAGCCCGTGGAACTTCCCGCTGGCGATCTTCACCGGCCAGGTTGCCGCCGCGCTGGTCGCGGGCAACCCGGTGCTCGCCAAGCCGGCCGAGGAAACCCCATTGATCGCCGCGCAGGCGGTGGCCTTGCTCCACGAGGCGGGCGTTCCCGCCGATGCGCTCCAGCTTGTCCCCGGTGATGGCCCGATCGGCGCCGCTTTGGTCGGGGCGCCGCAGACCGCCGGCGTGATGTTCACCGGCTCCACCGACGTCGCCCGGCTGATCCAGCGCCAGCTCGCCCCGCGCCTGTCGCCCGCCGGCAAGCCGATCCCGCTGATCGCCGAGACCGGTGGTCAGAATGCGATGATCGTCGACAGCTCGGCGCTCGCCGAACAGGTTGTCGCCGATGTTCTCGCCTCGGCGTTCGACAGCGCCGGCCAGCGCTGCTCGGCACTCCGCATCCTGTGCCTGCAGGAAGAAGTCGCCGATCGCACGCTGGCGATGCTCAAGGGCGCGCTCAAGGAGCTGCGCATCGGCCGCACCGACGCACTCCAGGTCGATACCGGCCCCGTGATCACTGCCGAAGCGCAGGCCAATATCGAGCATCACATCTCGACGATGCGCGGACGCGGGCATCGCATCGAGCAACAGGCGCTGCCGGCGAGCGCCGCGCACGGCACCTTCGTCGCGCCGACGATCATCGAGATCGATACGATCGCCGATGTCGAGCGCGAAGTGTTCGGTCCCGTCCTCCACGTGCTGCGCTATGCCCGAGACGACCTCTCCGCGCTGATCGATGCGATCAACGCCACCGGCTATGGCCTTACCTTCGGCCTCCACACCCGGCTCGACGAGACGATCGCCGAAGTCACGTCGCGGGTGAACGCCGGCAATCTCTATGTGAACCGCAACGTGATCGGCGCGATCGTCGGCGTGCAGCCCTTCGGCGGGCGCGGGCTTTCGGGAACCGGGCCCAAGGCCGGCGGGCCGCTCTATCTCGGCCGCCTGACCCACGACGCCCCTGTGGCAGTCGAGCCCGGCGCCACGCCGGCGTTGCTGACCGAATTCGCCGACTGGCTCGATGGGCAAGGGGAGGCCGATGCCGCCGCCACCGCGCGCCGCTATGGAGCAGCCTCGGCGCTGGGCGTAGAGCGCGAGCTTCCCGGTCCGGTCGGCGAGCGCAACCTCTATGCGCTTCATCCGCGCGGCCGCATCCTGATGCGCCCCGAAACCCGGGCCGGCCTGTTCGAGCAGATCGCCGCCGTACTGGCGACGGGCAATCGCGGCGCGCTGGAGGGCATGACGTTGCCCCAGGGCCTGCCGCCGCGCATCGCCGCAGTCTTCGCCCCTGCATCCGGTACGCACCCCGCATCGGCGCTCGTCGAAGGCGATCCAAAGCCGCTCGCCGAGCAGATGGCGGCGCTGGACGGCCCGATCGTCTCGGTCCTGACCCGCGGCGAGGCTGGCTATCCGCTCGACCTGTTGCTCGAGGAAGTGTCGATCTCGATCAACACCACCGCGGCCGGCGGCAATGCCAGTTTGATGACCATCGGCTGAAGGCGGGCGGCTGGGGCTAGTCCCCGGCCGCTTCGGCGCGCCGCAGATACTCGTCGGCCATCTCGAAGCGGATGCGGCGTACCGCAGGGTCGTCGGTGTCGGCTGCCCGTGCGCGCTCTTCCCGGGCGCGGCGCTGGAGATAGGCCCGCTCGTCTTCCTCTTCTGCTATTTCCGGCCTGGCTTCTTCCGCCTTGGCGGAGGGCTGCGGAGCCTTGGGCTCGGTCGCCAGCGCCTCATACATCGCGGCGAGCGTCAGGTGTTGCTCCTTGGCGCTCCCCGTTAGCTCAGCGGCCATCTCGCGCTGATGCGCTGCACGCGCCTGATAATAGTCATGCTGCTTGTTCATGCATGCCCCGTCCGCATCCGTGCGGGCTCCACCCCATTACTGTACCACAAAACAGACTGGAAGGTTTCGCCAATGCGCACGACGCCACGGAGGCCGCGCTGTCGCCAGGCGCGGCACCATGGCCTGAACCCGTATGAATGCACGCGGGCCGGTTCGGTTTCGCGATGTTTTTTCAGATTCCGAAAAAAACTGCATTTTAGCGGTTGACGCGAATCGGTTGGGCTCATAGATGCCCACCTCCCGGCGGCGAGGCACTCGCTTCTCCGCTCTTCCGGGCCTCGGTCCGGGCAGTTCTCAACTAGCTGGTAGGGCTTTCGCCTTACTGACTTGGGCCCCTCCAGGGGATGTTCGAAGTTCGCTTCGAGCAAGGACGCGCTCTTTGACATTGTGATTTTGATGAAGGGACATGTGGGCGGCGGCCCTGGGTCTCACGGCTTCTAGGCGTGAGTAACTCAGATAAACCAAGCCGTTCCATGGGCTTAGCTTTGTCGGA
>NZ_JACCFG010000004.1 GCF_013416555.1 Sphingomonas sp. R-74633
TGAGGATCGGGGCGAGCGCGAAGCCCATATTGGCGGTGCCGAGCGTCTCCAGCACCGCAATCGACAGGCTGACCGGGAGCCCTTGCCCGCCATGCTCCGCCGGCGAGCCGATCGTGCCCCAGCCGCCCTCGACATAGGCCTTGTAGGCATCCGCGAACCCGGCGGGCATCTTCACGCCATCGGGAGTCCATTTGGGGCCATCGGTGTCGCCAAGCCGCTCCAGCGGCGCCCATTCGCCGACGGCAAACTGGCCCGCGCCTTCCAGCACCGCTTCGGACAGTTCGGACGCTTCGGGGGAGATCTCGTCCAGGCGGACGATATGATCGAGGACGAAGCGCTGCTCGGCGGTGGCGGGTTTGAACATGGAGTCCTTCGGTGAAGTCTAGCTGGCCGCGGCGGCGGCCCGCGCCTCGGCCCGGTCGCGGCAGATGCCCTCGAAACCGAATGCCAGGAAGCGGGCCATGCGGGCCTTGATGGCGGGAAAATCCTCGGACTTGCACAGACCGCCTGAAAGCTGGTCGATGCGCCCGGTGCGCGCGAGGGTCATGATCAGCGCGCCGGTGCCGAAGTGATAGCCCCAGAAGATATCCTCTTCGGGGCAGCCGGGCATCGCCTGTTTGAGCAGGCCGATCAGGCGGAGCACGACCGGATCGAAATGCTTGTCGAACATCTGGGCACCCCATTTGGGCGCCATCGCGACCTGGGCGCCGAGCCCGGCGAAATTTCGCCAGCCCTCCCCGCCCTGGATGTAGAGATCGAGATCGGTGTCGAGAAAGGCGCGCAGCGCGCCCTCCACCGTCGGCTTGCCGCGGCATTCGCCGGCATAGCGATCGAGCGCGGCCATACGCAGATCGGCGGTGACCGAGGCGCGGCGCGCGAAGACCGCGTCGAACATCGCGCGCTTGTCTTCGAAATAATAATGGAGGAGCGAGGTGTGGACGTCGGCCTGCTGCGCCACGTCCTTCAGCGTCACGCCGTAGAGGCCGCGCTGCGAGAAGAGATATTCCGCCGCATCGAGGATCTGTTCCAGCGTCTCGGCGCGCTGCTGCGCCTTGGTCCGGCGCTTGGGCTTGGCTTCGGTCATTGTCGCTCCATCGATCGACGCGGCTCTGCCGTCAGCAACTGCCGGTGTGGAGAGGCCCGCGTGATCCATGGCTTTTGTCTATCTTCGTCCCGGATGCAAATAGCGCTCCGCGGACCGGCGCGAGCCGGCCCGCGGAGCGGGTGATCAGAAGCTGCGGCTGACGCGCACGCCGTACTGGCGCGGCGCCCCGGCGAGACGGCGGGTGCCGTTGATCGCAGCGACATAATGTTCGTCGGTCAGGTTCATCGAATAGGCCGCGATCGACCAGTTGCCGGTCGCCAAAGTGAGCTGCGCGTTGACGATGTCACGCGCCTCGATCCGGTCGCCGCGCGCGACGTTCTGGAACAACGTGCCCCAGACTTGGCCGATATGCGCATAGTCGACGCGCGGAGTGAGCGTGGCGTCACCGCCCAGCGAAATGGCATATTGCGCGCCGGCGCTGAGCGTGAACTTCGGCGCGTAATTCTGCTCGCGCCCTTCGAGGTTGATGCAGCGCGCGCTGGCCGGACCGGTCGACGGGTTGCAGAGCGCCGGGACGGCGCCGAGACGCGGATCGGCGGCGTAGAATTTGCTCAGCTTCGAATTCGAGACCGAGGCCGAGAAATCGAACGAGAATGCGTCGAAATTGCCCTGCGCCGAGGCTTCGAGGCCGTAGAGCTTGGTATCACCCGGCACGTTGAACAGCGACGAGATGCCCGGCGAGCGCGGATCGACGATGTTGATCTGGAAGTTCTTGTAGAGATTGTAATAGCCGCCGAGCTGGGTGCGCAGATGGCCATCCATGAAGGTGCCCTTCCAGCCCAGCTCGAAGTCGGTCACGTCCTCGGCATCGAAGGCGAGCGGCGCGACGCCGGCGAGGTTCGGCCCGTTGAGGCCGCCCGCCTTGGAGCCGGTGGCGACAAAGGCATAGACGAAGTTGCGCGGATCGAGCGTCCAGTTGATCGCGACCTTGCCGTTGAGCTTCTTGTTGACCGTCTTGTCCTTCTGGGGAAGCGACGCGAGCGGGCCCGGAAGGCCGGTGAAATAGGCGCGGGCCACGGCGTCGTTCGCCGAGGAAGTGCGCGACCAGCGGCCGCCGACGGTGATCTGCAGCCCGTCGGTCAGCTCATAGCCAACCTGGCCGAACGCGGCGAGCGCGGTCTTGGGATTGGTGCCGACGATCTCGATGTCGAGCGCGGCGGGCGTGTTCGGCGTGGCGTCCGAATAATAGCCGCCATTGGCCGGAATGAAGATCTTGTCGCTCTGGTAATAGCCGCCGAGCACCCAGGTGAAGGGGCCGGTGTCCGGCGAGACGATGTTGAATTCCTGCGACCAGATCTCCTCGGTGATCTTGTCGCGGAAGGTGAGCGACGGCGCGGCGGCAGTGCCGGCAGCGCCGGTGCCGTCCGCATCGTAATTGATCTGGGTGGTGCCGCGCTGGAAGCCGCTGATCGAGCGGAAAGTGAGTCCGCTATCGGTGGTGTAGGCCATGTTGAGCACGATGCGGCCGAACTCGTCGCGGCCGGCCAGATAGGCATTGCTGGCGACGTTGAGCGGATCGCCGGTCGCGGTCGCCGGGCTGGCAGGCAGGCCGCCATATTCGATGTTGTTGTAATCGCCCTTGAGCAGCAGGCGGAAGTTCGAGCTGGGCTGCCACAGCATCGAGGCGCGGCCGCTATAGTCGCGGCGGTCGCCCGGGTTGCCGGTCCAGCTGCCGCTCATGTTGTAGAAGGTGTCGCGGCGTTCCATGTTGCCGGCGAAGCGGAAGGCGAGCGTGTCGCTGACCGGCACGTTGACTGCGCCCTGCAGCTTGATGTCGTTGTAATTGCCGTATTGGGCGAGGCCGTAGCCGTTGACGCTCTGGGTGTCGGGGTTCTTCTCGGTGATGAACACCGCGCCGCCGGTCGCGTTGCCGCCGGCGAAGGTGCCCTGCGGTCCGCGCAGTACTTCGACGCTGGCAATGTCATAATAGGGCTCGGCCTGGAAATAGCCGGGGAGCGTGGCGACGCCGTCGCGGTACGTGACGACGCCGACGCCGATCGCGCTGGTCTGCTCGGTCTTGCCGATGCCGCGGATGTTGAAGGCGTTGCCCTGGCCGGTGGTGTTGACGGTGAGCGAGGGCGTGGCGAACTGGAGCTGCTCGACGCCGTTGATGCTCTTCTTGACCAGGTCCTGGCCAGTGAGGACGGTGGCGGCGACGCCGGTGCGCTGGAGGCTGGTCGAGCGGCGCTCGGCAGTGACGACGATCTGGCTCGACGGATCGCTCGCGCTGTCGTCGGCCTTGGCGGCGGTCGTCGGATCGGTGGTGGTGTCAGTGGTCTGCGCCTGCGCGGCGCCGGCAGTCATCAGAGCGACGGCGGAAACCGTCAGCCAGCAAAAGGCCTTCATATCATCCTCCCAGGGTTCGCCCCTCTTTGAGGTGGCGCTTGCGACTCAACTTACTGATTCACGAATCAACTTCAACATTCATTGATTCATAAATCAAGATTAATTAGCGGGCGTCGGTCCCGAAACGGCGACGCAGCGCCTGCTTGTCGATCTTGCCGGTCATCGCGAGCGGCATCGCGTCGACGCGCTCGATCGCGTCGGGCATCCACCAGCGCGGGATCGCGCCGTCGAGCGCGGCGCGGATCTCGGCATCGGAGGCGCCCTCGCCCTCGATCACCAGCACCGGGCGCTCGGTCCATTTGACGTGCGCGCGGCCGATCACGGCGACCAGCGAGACGCCGGGCAGATTGCCGACGATCGCCTCGATCTCGCCGGGGTTGATCCACTCGCCGCCCGACTTGATCAGGTCCTTGGCGCGGCCGGTGATTGCGAGATTGCCCTCGGCGTCGATCGTCGCGAGGTCGCCGGTGTCGAACCAGCCCTGGCCGTCGGTGGCGGGGATGTGCTGGCCGAAATAGCAATGGACGGTGCTGGCGCCGCGGACCTGGAGATGGCCCTCGACGCCGCGCTGCGCGTGTAGTTCCTGGCCCTCGGCATCGACGAGGCGGAGATCGACGCCGACCGGGGGACGCCCGGCGATGGCGGCGCGGCCGGGATTGTCGGCGGGCGTGACGGTGCCGAGCGGGGCGAGCTCGGTCATGCCCCAGCTGGTCTGGCAGCGGACGCCGAGGCGCGACTCGATGCGGTCGATCAGCGCCTGCGGCACGCCCGAGCCGCCGAGGAGGACGCGCTGGAGGCTGGGGAGCGTCTCGCCGGTCGCCTCGAGATGCTCGA
Source organism: Sphingomonas sp. R-74633 (assembly GCF_013416555.1). Classification (GTDB taxonomy): domain Bacteria; phylum Pseudomonadota; class Alphaproteobacteria; order Sphingomonadales; family Sphingomonadaceae; genus Sphingomonas. Next base: position 4,286 of record NZ_JACCFG010000004.1, read on the forward strand.
TCAGGCCGAGCCAGACGGTGGGGACGCCGACCGCAAGGGTGACGCCTTCGCCACGGATCAGCTCGGCGAGGCTGGCGCCGTCATTGTGGCAGCCGGAGAAGACGAGCTTCGCGCCGGCGGCGGGGGCGGCGAAGGGCAGGCCCCAGCCATTGGCGTGGAACATCGGCACGGCGGCAAGGATCGAGTCGCGGGCGTTGATGCCCATGACATCGCTCTGGAGCAGCGACATCGTCACGAGGTAGTTGCAGCGGTGGGTGTAGGGCACGCCCTTGGGCGCGCCGGTGGTGCCCGAAGTGAAGCAGAGCCCGGCTTCCTCGCGCTCGGAGAAGCCGCCCCATTCGAACGCGGCGCCATGCTCGGCGAGGAGCTGCTGCAGCGTCCAGACGGGCACGGTAGCGAGGGGGAGCGGAAAGTCGGCGCCGGGTTCGTCGAGGATGAGGATGTGCGCGAGGCTCGGGCACTCGCGGGCGAGCTGCTCGGCGACTTCGGCCTGGTCGGGGCTGATCGCGAGCAGGCGGTCATCGGCCTGGCGGATCATGTCGGCGAGCTGAGCGACGCCGAGGCGCGGGTTGAGCGTGTGGCAGCTCACGCCCATGCCGAACGCGGCGTACCAGGCCTCCATATGCGCGGTGCTGTTCCAGGCGAGCGTGGCGATGCGGTCGCCCTGGCCGAGACCCAGCGCCGCGAAGGCGCCGGAGAGGAGATTGGCACGTTCCTGGAGCGCCGGATAGTCGACACGCGCGACCGGGCCGCCTGCCCCGCCGCCGGTGACCACTTGGCCCTGCGGATGCCATTTCGCGGCGTGCGCGATGAACTTGTCGAGCGTCAGCTCATAGGGCTGCAAGCCGCCCAATTCCTGCGCACCGCTCGTCCGCAGCTGCCCCTCGTGCATGCCAACGCTCTCCAAAACCTGTGTCTTTTTCTTCCTCGTTGGATGGCATCGGCCCCGGCGGCCTGTCAATCTTCATTTATTTTCTAGTGAACTTCTTGCATCGCTGATATGCAAGCCGAACGGACGCCGGAAACACGGTGCCGACAGGAGAGTGTGATGAAGGCTGGACGACCGCGCCTGTCTGCGCGCCGGATCACCGTGCCCCTGCTGGCAATGCTGGCGCTTGCCGGCTGCGACCGGAGCGACCCGAAAGCGGGCGCCGTCGTGGTGCCGACACCGAGCGCCGCGACGCCCTCCCCCAGCCCTTCCGCTCCCCACGCGACCACGACAACCGATCATATCGAGCGGCTGCCCAGTGCAGCGCCGGCCTCCGCGCCTGCGCCGACGCCGTCCGCGCCGATGCAGGTCCGCAAGGACTTCACCGACCCCCCGCTTCCCGCCGAGCTCAAGGACGATGGCGACCTCAAGCCGTTGCCGCCGCCCCCGCCCCGCTGAGCCGGTCGTCACAAGGAAGAACGAGAAGACGAACAGGAGAGGAGAAACCGCAATGAAGGCATTTCTTTCGCGTTTCCGGCTTCACATGGCCGCGCTGCTGCTGGCGTTCGCCACGGCATTCTTCGCCAATCCCGCCGCGGCGGCGCCCTGCACGGGCATTTGCTTCACGCCCGGCGACTATTCGATCACGACGCTGCACAAGGGCCTGCTGCGCAACTATCTGGTGCACGTCCCCGCCAGCTATACCGGACGCAGCGCAGTGCCGCTGCTGCTCGACTTCCACGGCTTCAGCAAGGACGCGAACAACGAGCGCCAATATTCGGGGCAGCTCGCCGAATCGGACAAGCGCGGCTTCATCGTGGTGTGGCCGAACGGCGTCGCGCTGTCGTGGAACGCCTATGGCTGCTGCTTCCTGGGCGATGCGCTCAACGTCGATGACGTGAGCTTCAACCGCGCGGTGATCACCGCGATGAAGGGCTATGCCAATATCGATGCCGACCGCGTGTTCGTCACGGGCATCTCGAACGGCGGCGGCATGGCGCAGCGCATGGCGTGCGAGGCGGCGGACCTGGTCCGCGCATCGGTCTCGGTCTCCTATCCGCTCAACCGGCCGAGCTGCACGCCGGCAAAGCCAATCAGCATGTGGGAAATCGCCGGCACCGCCGACACCACGATCGCCTATGACGGCAGCACGCCGCCGCTGCCGATCCTGCCCAACGATCTCGCGGGCGTGCCGCTCGGCGTGCAGGGCGCGCGCGCCAGCCTGGCGGCGTGGAAGTCCATCCTGGGCTGCAGCGATGAACTCTACCGCGAGCAGCTGCCCGACGGTTCGCATTATGCCGGGTCACGCTTCGAGGAATATCGCAGCTGCAACGGCGGCGTGCGCACCGGGCTGGTGACAATCGCGAACGGCGAGCACGTGCTCTACAACGGCTATAACGAGCTCGGCAGCAATCCCGACAAGGCGCCGATCGACGTCGCCCCGTATATCTGGGACCATTTCTTCAACCTCTAGAACCGATGCGCTGCCGGGCGGCACGCGTCGCCCGGCAGATCGCCTGACCAAAGGAACGATCGTGCTCCAAGTCTCCGAGGCGGCCGAAGCGCCCCAAACCCAGCCGCCATCGGCCGCGATCCGGCCGACCAAATGGAGCGTCATCTGGCTGCTCACGCTGACCATCTTCTCGGCGCTGACCGTAGGCGGGCTGCTCAGCCCGTTGCAGGAAGCGGTGAAGGCGGAGCTGCACCTCAGCGATCTCGACATCGGCCTGCTCGCCGGTGGCGCGACGGCGATCCCGATCGCCTTCCTGTCGCTGCCGATCGCCTGGCTGGTCGATCACAGCACGCGCACGCGGCTGCTGATCATCCTCGCCTCCTTCTGGGCCGCCGGGACGATCGGGACGGCCTTTGCCTCGAATTTCACGGGACTGTTCGCGGCGCGGCTGATCGCCGGGATCGGCGCCGGCACTGCCTTTCCGGTGCTGATCTCGCTGCTCGCCGATGTCTGCATGCCCGATCGCCGCGGGCGCTCGATGCTGCTGGTGTCAATCGGCGCATGGAGCGGCGTGGCGGCGGCGTTTGCGATCGGCGGATCGCTGTTCGGCTATCTGACCAGCCACCCGGGAGCCGGCCTGCTCGGCATGACGGCGTGGCGCGAAGTCCATCTGCTCGTCGGCGTCGGCTCGGCGCTGGCGGTGCTGCCGCTGTTCCTGATCAAGGAGCCGCCGCGCTATGAAGTAGAGCAGACCAGTGTCTCGCTGAAGCTGGCGATGCAGGCGTTCTGGCGCCGGCGGAAATTCCTGGGCCCGCTGCTGATCGGCCAGTTGACCGGCGGCATGGCCGAGGGCGCCGCGGCGATCTGGATGGGCTCGCTGCTCGTCCGCCAATATCATCTGGCGCCGGGCTCGTTCGGCGGCTGGGTCGGTGCGGTGATCCTGGGTTCGGGCATCCTCGGATCGGCGATCGGCGGCTTCGCGGCGGACGCCGCAGGCAAGCTCAAGATGCGCGGCGCGATCCTGCTGCCCGCGACGATCGCCACGGCGCTGACCATTCCGGCCGGTGCCTTCTCGATCATGCCGACGGCGACCGGTTTCGCCTGGGTGCTGTTCGCGCTGCTGGTCGGCGGGACGATCGTCAACCTGATATCGACGGCTGCGGTCGCGGTGCTGATCCCGAACGAGGATCGCGCCGTGACGCTGGCGGGGATGAAGATCGCCGGCACGATGGTCGGCGCGGGCATCGCACCGCCGCTGGTCGTGTGGCTGTCGACCTTCAGCACGGGCCAATGGGGCCTGGGCAACGCCGTTGCGGTGATGGGCGTGGTGACCGGCGCGATGTCGCTCGCCGGCTTCTGGATCGCGATGCGCAACGCGCCGCAGGAGGTGGCGCTCGACCCGAATACGAAGACGATCCCCGCCACGGCATGACGGGTGTGCCGGCCGGATCCACCAGGGGTCCGGCCGGCGACCGATTCAGGCGGTCTTCGCGCTGCCCCGCAGCGTCAGGCAATAGCCGAAGGTCACCACGAGGCCGGCGAGGATCGCCGCCATCCCGCCAAAGGTCGCCACCGGTATCGGCGCGAATGCCCAGAGGCCGGCATAGGCCAGTCCGCTCAACGCCAGCGACCAGCCCGCCACGCGCTGCGTACGGTGAGGGGAAATGCCCGGGACGACGGTCTTGGGGATGCGATTGCCGAACGCGGCGGTCATCAGCCCAATACTGCCGATGATCAGCCGCAACGCGGTTTCGGACTCGATATAGCCGAGCTTGCGCGCCATGCTCACACCAAGCGCCAGGACGATGATGCCCCCACCCCAGGCGAGGCTCCAGACCAGTTCCTTTTTCATTTTGCAGTCTCCTCCTTGGGTTTCGGCGCTTCGGTGCCGAGCCCGAACGAATGGGCAAAGCCCAGCAGCGCTTCCTCGAGCACCGAGAGCTTCAGGTGATAGATGATGGATTTGCCGGACTTTTCGGCATGGACCAGGTCGGCCTCCTTGAGCACGGCGAAGTGTGCCGACATGGTCGGCTTGGAGACGTCGAACTGGTCGCTGAGATCCCCCGCGCTCATCGGCCCCTTGCGCAGGAGCTGGAGCACGCGGCGGCGCGTGGGATCGGACAAGGCCTTGAAGATCTGGCTCATGATTCGATAATTAGCTAATTATCGAATTGAGTCAAGCGGTGACCTAAAGGTGCCGCCGCAACCAGTCCTCGGCATCGCGGTTGGACTGGCGCGACACGCCGGCGGTCTTGTGGACGTTGAAGCCGTGGAAGCCGCCCGGATAGACGTGGAGCTCGGTCGGCACGCCGGCGCGGATCAGGCGGGCGGCATAGGCGAGGTCCTCGTCGATGAAGAGATCGAGCGCGCCGGTGGAGATAAAGGCCGGCGGCAGGCCGGTCAGGTCCTCGGCGCGCGCGGCGGCAGCATAAGGCGAGATGCCCTCCCCGCCCGGCTCGGCGGCGAGATAGCAGCGCCAGCCGAAGCGGTTGCTGCCCAGGTTCCAGATGAACTCGCCAGCACTGGGATTGGGTTCGGCGGTGCAGGTGCGGTCATCGACCATCGGATAGATGAGCTGCTGGAAGGCGATGGCGAATTCGCCGCGGTCGCGCACGAGCAGCGCCAGCGCGGCGGCGAGGCCACCGCCGGCGCTTTCGCCGCGGATGCCGATCCGCTCGGGATCGATGCCGAGATCGGCGGCGTGTTCGTGGAGCCAGGCGAGGCCGGCATAGCAATCATCGAGCGGGCCCGGGAACGGCGTTTCGGGCGCGAGGCGATAGTCGACGCTGACCAGCACGCAGCCCAAAGCCTCGACCATCAGCCGGTGGACGGGCTCCATTGTCGCCGCCGCGCCGCCGACATAGCCACCGCCATGGATGTGATAGAGGCAGGGCAGGATCTCGCCCGTGCTGCCCGCCGGGCGATAAAGCAGCATCGGCACGTCGGGTGCGCCGTCGTGGCCGGGCGCGGCCAGTTCCTGCTTGTCGACGCGCTCGGGGTTCTCGACTTCGCCGAACGGGATCCGGCCGGGTGCGCGGACCAGCGGCAACAGGCTCTCCTCGAGCGTGACCGCCGGCCAGAGATCGAGCAGGTCGAACAGCTCCGGATCAACGAGGTGGCGCGTTCCGGTCATGCTCTCTCAGTCCAGTCAGGCGCGCCCGTATAGCGTCACGACGCAGGCGCCGCCCAGCCCGAGATTGTGCTGCAGGCCGAAGCGCATGTCCGCGACCTGGCGCCGGTCGGCGGCGCCGCGCAGCTGCTGGGTGAGCTCATAGCATTGGGCGAGGCCGGTGGCGCCGAGCGGGTGGCCCTTTGAGAGCAGGCCGCCCGAGGGATTGGTGACGTGCTTGCCGCCGTACGTGTTGCCGCCCGAGCGGATATAGGCTTCCGCCCCACCCTCGGCGCACAGGCCGAGCGCCTCGTAGCTGATCAGCTCATTGGCAGTGAAACAGTCGTGGAGCTCGATCGCCTGGATGTCGTCGGGGCCGATGCCGGCCTGATCATAGACCATGCGCGCGGCTTCGCGGGTCATCTCATAGCCGACGACGCTCATCATCGAACCGCCGGCGAAGGTCTCGGCATAGTCGGTGGTCATCGCCTGGCCGAGAATCTCTACGCTCGCGTCGAGCCCGTGCTTCGCGGCGAAGGCGGGCGATACCAGCAAGGCGGCCGCGGCGCCGCAGGTGGGCGGGCAGGCCTGGAAGCGGGTGAGCGGTCCGTAGAGATGCTTCGAGGCCATGACCTCGTCGAGCGTCAGCGGGTCGCGGAACAGCGCGAGCGGGTTGTTCGCGGCATGGGCGCGGGCCTTGACCGCGATCATGCCGAACACCTCGTCGGGGGCGCCGTAGCGGCTCTGATAGTCGAGCCCTGCCCCGCCGAACTGCTGCGCGACAAGCGGCGAGGTGTCGTCCTGGCCGAGCAATTGCTCCTGGCGGGTCAGATGATGATCGAGCGAACGCTTGCGGTCGTTGAACACCGCGCCAAGCGCGCCGGGCAGCATCTGCTCGAAGCCGAAGGCGAGCACGCAGTCGGCCATGCCGCTCTCGATCGCCTGGCGCGCGAGGAACAGCGCAGTCGATCCCGTCGAGCAGTTGTTGTTGACGTTGACGATCGGGATGCCCGTGCAGCCGACCCGGTAGAGTGCCGACTGGCCGGCGGTGGAATCGGCATAGACATAGCCGGCATAGGCCTGCTGGACCTGGCTGTAGTCGATCCCCGCATCGGCGAGCGCGGCGCGGATCGCCTTCTCGGCCATCACGTCCCAGTCCTCGCTCTGGCCGGGCTTGGTGAAGGGGATCATGCCGACGCCGGCGATGCGGGTGCGGGGCATCAGTTGGTGCCCTTGGCGTCGACTGCGTCGATGAAGCCGAGGAAGTCGCGGGTGGACGCCTCGTTGTTGGCGACGAGGTAATTGTGGCCGGCACCCTTATACTCGACGTAGCGGCTGTGCGGCAGGATCTCGTGGAGCTTGCGCCCTTGCTCGACGGGCACGGCCTTGTCCTCGTCGCCGTGGAGGACGAGGACCGGCATGGTCATTTTCTCGCGGGCGCGCTCGGGCGTGCTGGCGTAATTGGCGATGGCATAGGCCTGGGCGCGGACGCCTGCCATGGTGAACTGGTCCTGCGCGAGCACGCCGATGTCGTGGAGCGCGGCGTCGCGTGGGGCGGCAGAGCCGTAATTCTCCGGCTTGGCGCGCTTGAACAGCGCGCGGACGATCCAGCGCGGCAGATTGTACATCAGCTTCTGGGCGCCCTTGATCTCGGTCTTCTCGGTCTTGAGCATCGTGCAGCCCAGCGTCGCGGAGAGCGTGTGCTCGGGATAGGCCATCGCGAATTCGCCCGCGATGCCGCCGCCCATCGAGACGCCGTAGACATGCGCCCTGGTCTCGCCCGCCGCTTCGAGCACGGCCAGCGCATCGGCGGCCATCTGCTCGACGGTGACGCCTGACGTGGTGTCGCTCTCGCCGGTGCCGCGATTGTCGAACCAGATCGCGCGGTGGTTTTTGGTGAGGGCGGGCAGCAGCGGATACCACATCCGCGAACTGTAGAGATGGCCCATGATCAGCAGGACCGGCGTGCCCTGCCCTTCGGCTTCCCAATGGATCTTTGCACCGCTGCTTTGAACGAATGGCACGGTCTTCTCTCCTGCGCGGTCTTTGTGCCGCTGAAGGGAAACACAGCATGCCGGGGTGCGGGCTGTCAATCTTCATTCATGAATCAATTAGTTTGTTACGGATCAGGCGCTGATCGATATTGTACGACAATATTGTGAATACGGTTCGACAACTGTCAGCACGCGCCATAGGATCGCCCGCAAGACGCCGGCGCCTCGCTGCTGGCCATCCATCAAATCCAAGCTGGAGAGTGCGTAAAAAACCAAAATAAAGGAGAGGGTTATAATGAAAAAACAAAGCATATTCGGGCTCGCGCTGCTTGCGACGATCGCGGCGGCCGGGGCAACGACATGGCAAGCGGACAATGTCGTCGGACCGGTCGTCACCCCGGCGACCGAACAGGTCCAGACCACGCTGGCGGCTGCCGTTTCGCTCGAGCCGACAGCGTCCGCGAGCACCGCTTCGCTGGCGACGACGGTAGACGCGATCCGGCATGACATCGCAGCGACGACGGTCGACTCCACCGCTACGCAGAAGAACAATTCGCAGACCGGCGTGCCCAACAAGAACCTGACGCTGGTGCCGACAAGCCCCTCGGCCCGGGTCGGGCGGCTCGCGCTGTTCATCATGGGCACCAACAGCAGCGAGACCAAGGAGCAGGAGATCGTCTATGCCGGCGCCAAGCGCGGCTACCACGCGATCGCCCTCGCCTATCCCAACGCCGACGCAGTGGCGGTGCTGTGCGCCGGCTCGACCGACACCGCCTGCACGGGAAATGTGCGCAAGGAGATGCTGACCGGCGCGAATGTCAGCACCAAGGTGACCGTCGCGGTGAAGGACTCGGTGGAGACGCGGCTGCAGAAGCTGCTGACTTATCTGAATGCGACCTACCCGGCGGAGGGCTGGGGCGTGTATCTTTCGGGTACGTCGATCAACTGGTCGATGATCAGCGCCGTCGGGCATTCGCAGGGCGCGGGGCACGTGGCGTATCTCGCCAAGCTCCATTCGCTGTACCGCGCGACGATGATCTCGGGTGTTGCCGACAAGACCTCGACCGGCGCGGTGGCACCGTGGCTGTCGACCACCAACATCACGCCCGTCGGCAACCAATACGGCTTCTCGCATACGTCCGATGCGACGGTGACTATCGCCACGGCGGAGGCGAGCTGGAACGCGATCGGGCTGGCGAGCCTGGGCACGCTGACGATGACCGACGGCGCCACTGCGCCCTATGGCAGCTCGCACAAGCTCAAGACCTCGCTCGCCTCGGTCGGCGGCACCAACATCCATCTGTCGATGGCGGATGACGACAAGATGCCGCGCAATACCGACGGCACGCCGAAATACGAGCCGGTGTGGGACTATATGGCCTTCCCCTAAGCCATAAGGGGGAGCCGGTGCCCCCGCGCACCGGCTCCCTTCTGGCTCAGAAGGCCGCGCTCACCGAGAAGACAATCCTCGAATCCGCGATCGACGAACCATCCTTCACCCGCGAGAAATTGGGCTGGAGATAGGCCGAGTCTGCCTTGCTGATGTCGGTGTCGACATAGGCCACCCCCAGCGTGAGCGGCCCGACCGCGACATCGGCGCCAAGCATCCAGTCGAGATAGGAGCCGGTGGGCGCCACGCTGGTGCCGTTCGGCCCGAGACCCGGATTGCCCTTCGACCCGCCGAGATGCGCCTTCAGCGTTACCGGCGTGCCGGGAACGCCGCTGCTGATATCGGCCCAGAGATAGAGATTATCCTCCTTGTCGCCGATCGCGCTCTGGGGCGTGTTGCTCCAGTTGCCGAGCGCTTCCTGCGACGGCGCATAAGCGACACCCGCGAGCATCGAGACCGGGCCGATCGAGCTGCTGAGCTTCACATAGGGTTCGGCGAAGTCGGTCTTGTCGGCGCCCGACGGGTACATGTACCAGGTCACGCCGACATCGACCGCAAGGCCGTCGCCAAGCTGCGCCTTGTAGCCGGCGACGAGGTCGAGCTCCATATTGGCGCCGCCGAACGTGCCCCAGCCCGAGAGGTTCGAGGCCCAGGTGCCGGCGTAAAGCCCGCTTTCATGGCTGACGGTGATGCCGCCCTGCACGGCCATGCCCTTGTCGGTCTGCGACACGCCACGGAAGCGATAGTCGGAGACCAAAGCGATGTTGCCGGAGACGGTGACGGGCCCCGGCGCTTCTTCCTGCGCGAAAGCCGGTGCGGCCGTGCAGCACAGCACGGCCGCGATGAGATGCTTCTTCATGCGGGCATTCCCCTTTCAATCGAGAATGTTCCCGCCTGCGGTCGGAAAGTGCGGCCCTCTCATCCCGGAAGGGAGGTAGGACGGGAGCCGCTGCTTTCCGACCGTCTTGATGCCGGGCTAGTCGCGCCGACGGGTTGCTCCTTCGTAATAAAGTGTTGCTGCGCCTCAGGCCGGCTGGAGCTTGCGGAGCTGATCGGGATGCCCGCTCAGCTCGACCTTGAGCCCGCGGGCACGGCGGCGCTGCACCCAGTCGCGCAACGTCTCGGCGCTGGTGTGGTCGATCGCCGGCACCTTGTCGAAGGCGAGATGGACCGGCTGGTCGCCCGGCACCGCGTCGAGCGCGCTGTTGAGCTTGGGCAAGGTGACGAAGGTCGCCGCACCGTCGAGATTGATGCGGTGCTTGTCGTCGCCATGCTCGGCATCAACCTTGAGGCGCAGGCGGCGGAAGTGCGGGAGCAGCTCGAGCACCGAGAGCGCCAGGCCGACGAGCACGCCGGTCAGCAGGTCGGTCGCGATCACCAGCACGAAGGTCACTGCCCAGATCGCGGCGGGCAATGCGCCGTAATGCTTGAACAGGTGCCGGACATGGCTGACGCTGACCAGCTTCCAGCCGGTGACGACGAGCACGCCGCCGAGCGCAGCCATCGGGATCTCGCGCAGCAGCCAGGGCAGCAACGCGGCGAAGCCGAGCAGCCAGGCGCCGTGGAGCACCGCCGACATGCGGGTGATCGCACCCGCCTGGACGTTGGCCGAGCTGCGCACGATCACGCCGGTCATCGGCAGCGCGCCGGCGAGGCCGCAGAGCAGGTTGCCGACACCCTGTGCGCGCAGCTCCTTGTTATAGTCGGTGCGCACGCCGTCATGCATGCGATCGACCGCGGCGGCCGAGAGCAGAGTCTCGGCGCTGGCGATGAAGGCGACGGCGAAAGCGGCGATCAGGATCGTCGGGCTGAGAAACCAGCCGAGGAAGTCGCTGCCCGGTAGGGTAACCGCGGAGGCGAGCGAATCCGGCACCGCGACGCGGACGACCTCGAGCCCGAAGCCGAACGCAACCAGCGTAGCGCCGACCACGCCGACCAGCGCGCCCGGGATCAGGCGTAGCGCCTGGGGCTTCAACTTGTCCCAGCCGAGCATCAGCCCGATCGTCAGCACGCCGAGGCCGAGCGCCAGCTCGGTGCCGGCGATGTTGGTCGGATCGAGGCCGAACAACCGGCCGGGGAGCGCGGCGAGGTTCTCGAGCCCGCTGGAAAGCGGCTTGGCGTCGAACAGCGTATGAAACTGGCCGACGACGATCAGCGCGCCGATACCGGCGAGCATGCCGTGCACCACGGCGGGCGAGATCGCGCGGAACCAGCCACCGACCTTTACCACGCCGGCCAGCACCTGAAGCGCGCCAGCGAGCACGAGGATCGCGCCGAGTGCGGCGAGGCCATGCTCGCGGATCAGCTCGAAGACGATGACGGCCAGGCCGGCAGCGGGGCCGCTGACCTGAAGCGGCGAGCCGGCGATCAGGCCGACGACGAGGCCGCCGATGATGCCGGTGAGCAGGCCCTTTTCGGGCGGCATGCCCGAGGCGACGGCGATGCCCATGCAGAGCGGCATCGCGACGAGGAAGACCACAATCGACGCCGTGAAGTCACGGACGACCCAGCCCTTGGGGAGCGCGGCGGAGATCATTCTGCAGCTTCCACCAGATCGAAATCGGCAGCGCGGCGCTGGCCCGACTTCACCGCGACCGGAAGCGGCTGATCGTCGCGGACGATCTGGAAGCGGTTGGTGTCGCCGTCGAGCGCGAGGATCTGGCCGGCATGGATGTCGACGAACCAGCCGTGCAGCGCGATCTCGCCGCGCGCGATCCCCGATGCGACCGAAGGGTGCGTGCGCAGATGCGCGATCTGGGCGACGACATTCTCGAGGCTGATCGCGCGGACGCGCTCGCCGTCGGTGAGGCCGGGATAGGCGTCCGCCACGACCTTCTGCGCGGCATCCGAGTGGTTCAGCCACACTGCCACATTGGGCATCTGGGCGACCATTTCGGGATGGGCGACGGCCTTCATCGCGCCGCAGTCCGAATGGCCGCAGACGATGATGTCACGCACACCGAGCGCCATCACGGCATATTCGACGGTGGCCGAGACGCCGCCGATCTTCTGGGCGAAGGGCGGGACGATGTTGCCGGCGTTGCGGCAGACGAACAGGTCGCCGGGCGCGGCCTGCATGATGTGCTCGGGCACGACGCGCGAGTCGGCGCAGGAGATCATCAGCGCCTTGGGGCTCTGCCCCTGGGTAGCGAGCTTGCCGTAGAGATCGCTCTGGTTCGGGAAGACGGTCTTCTCGAAGCTGAAGACCCGGCCAATCAACTCGTTCACGGTTTTCTACTCCTTGTACAACGGAGCAGAATCTAAGCGGTCATTCTTGCCGCAGCGCAGCGGAACTGTGAGGAATTGTTGCCGTCAGCCCGGCAGGCGGATTTCCGCGACAAGGCCCCCTTGCGGCGCGTTGACCAGCGTCAGCCTGCCCTTCTCGAGCGCCACCGCCTGCTGGACGATGGCAAGACCAAGCCCCATCCCCTTGGTATTGCGGCCGCGTTCGACATCGAGGCGGACGAAGGGGCGCAGCGCATCCTCGATCTGAACGGGCGGGATGCCGGGGCCGTCATCCTCGACGCGGAAGACCAGCGCGCTTCCATCCTGCACAACATTGACCCGCACGGCCTTGCCGTAGTGCAGCGCATTCTCGATCAGATTGCTGAGCGCACGACGCAGCATCGAGGGACGCACGCTCCATTCGAGATGCGGCGGCCCCAGGTAGCGCGCGTCGTGGCCGCGATCGCCGGCATCCTCGACCAGCGTCGCCGCCATCACCGCGACATCGACCGCAACGGCGGGCTCGGGATTGTCCTGGCCCTTGAGGAAGGTGAGCAGCGAGGCGATCATGTCGTCCATCTCGCTGACATCGTCCTGCATCGCGCGACGGCTTTCGGCGTCGCCGACTTCCTCGAGCCGCAGCTGCAGCCGGGCGAGCGGCGTGCGCAGGTCATGGCCCACCGCGGCAAGCGCCTGGGTGCGGTTCTCGATCAGCTCGTGGATGCGGCGCTGCATGCCATTGAAGGCGTGGATCAGCCCGCGGATCTCGGCGGTCCCTTCCTCCTCCACCGTGACGCGCTGGCCCGAACCGACATGGCCGATCGCGCGGACCAGCTTGCGCAAGGGAAGCAGCGTGCCGCGGATCAGCAATGCGCCGAGCGTGAGCAGCAGCAGCGCGGGGATCAGGGCGACGAAGGTACGCTCGATCGCGAACTGCCAGACCTGGACGGACTCGCGCGTCTTGAAGACGATCCAGCTGCCATCGGCCATGCGCATCTCGCCGGCGACGACTTGGCCATGCGCGCCCGGCGCCAGGCGGAGCTGGAGGCCCGAAGCGGCGAGGTCCCGCTCCCAATTGGTCACCTGCGCCTCCATCCGCTTCTGGCGCGGCGGAAAGGCGGGGCGCACCGGCGGCGTGGGCGACCAGCGGACGATATAGCGATCGGTGGTGAGTTCCTGCGCGGCGGCCGCACGCGCGGCCGGCGGACGCTCGCTGAGAAGCTTCTCGGCGATCACCAGATGCTCGGCGAGCCGGTGCGCGTCGCTTTCCTCGATCGAGTAGCGCGAGGCGCGCTCGTAGAGGAAGGTGCTCGCCCCGAACTCGACCGCGACGGTGAGCAACAGGATGAGCAGGATCCTGCCGAGCAGCCCCAGCGGATGGCGCGGGAGCAGGCTCAGGAGCGGGTTACCTCAGTCCGGAAGATATAGCCGATGCCGCGCACGGTGCCGATCGGCGGCTCATGGCCGGCGGCGGAAATCTTGCGACGGAGGCGGCTGACCAGCACGTCGACGCTGCGATCCGAACTGTCGCCCAGGCGGACCCGGGAGAGCTCGACCAGCCGCTCGCGCGCGATCACCCGCTGGGGCTGGCTGAGGAAGGCGGCGAGCAAGTCGAACTCGGCGCCGGTCAGCTCGACCACGGCGCCGCTGGGCGACTTCACTTCGCGGCGCGGGAAGTTGACCGTCCAGCCGTCGAAATGCGCCTGGGTCTCGCGGTCGCCGCCCGCCATCCGCTCGAGCCCGCCGCGGCGAAGCACCGCGCGAATGCGGGCGATCAGCTCGCGCGTGCTGAACGGCTTGGCGAGGTAGTCGTCGGCGCCGAGCTCGAGCCCGAGCACGCGATCCTGCTCGCTGCCCTTGGCGCTGACGAAGATGATCGGGACGTCGCTCTTGCGGCGCACTTCGCGGCACAGGTCGATGCCGCTGGTGCCGGGGAGCATGATGTCGAGCAGGACGAGATCGACCGGCCCATTGTCGAACGCCAGCCACATCTCGGGCGCGGTCGCCGCCTGGCGGACCGAATAGCCGTTTTCCTGAAGCGCGCGCGCGGTGAGGGTGCGGAGCGCCGGATCGTCTTCAACCAGTACGATGGCGGGGGCGCTCATGCCTGGATCTCGTAAAAACTCATGGCAGCCACTTAGGCCTCTCGCCGGGCACCCTCAAGGCCGCTCCTGCGAGGCGGCAATGCTTTGTCACGAACCAGCAGCGCTTCGCCACGCCCGGGCAAAGCTTCCTTACAGGCGGGCAAAACGCCGCTCAGGCGCGACCGCTATCTCCCGCGAGATACCAAAGGAGATCCCATGAAAATCGCTCTCGCCGCCGTCGCGGCTTCGATCCTCGCCCTCGCCCCCGTAGCGCAGGCCCAGTCGCTGCACGAAACCCACCAGCTCGTCTGGGCGCCGTCGGGCAAGACCCCGGTCGCCCATTGGCGGATGCGCGATCGCCCGGCCTGCCAGACCACGCAGACGCACCATCAGGCAGGCAAGACCGCGATGCCTGCGCGCAAGACCTGCGTCGCTGCTACCGAGCGGACGCAACAGGCCGCGCGCTGAAACGAAAAATGCAGCGCCGCGCAGGGGGGAGCCCGTGCGGCGCTGCAAGAACCAGCGAACCCAAGCGCAAAGGGAACGCCGGCGGAGGCTGACTTTTAGAAGCGGACGCGCACGCCGAGGCGGTAGACCGTCTCGAGGAAGCGCGTCTGCCAGGGATAGGCCTGGCCCTGGGCATTGAAGACGCGGCTGTTGCTCGCGGCCTGGCCCAGAAGATTGGTCACGTTGAACGACAGAGTGACCGCCTCGGTGGGGCTGAGCGTGCTCGACAGATCGAGCGAGCCGCGGCCCTTTTCGGTGGTCGGCAAGGTCGGGCTGAGCGCGCTGCCCGGAAGGCCCGGATCGGCGACCTGATCGTAACTGACGATGAAGTCCGAGCGGTAATTGTACGAGACGCGGGCCGAGAAGACCTTGTTCTCGTAGAACACCGAGCCGTTGACGAGGTGGTTCGACACGCCCGAGAGCGGCTGCATCCCCGGCAGCGTCTTGGCGAGCGTCGGCGACAGCTCGGACTTGTGATCGATATAGGTGTAGTTCGCGAGCACGCCGAAATTGCTGAGGAAGCTCGGCAGCCACGGCGCGCGCAGGAAGGTGCGGAAGCCGGCCTCGACGCCGGAGATCCGGCCCTTGCCGCCATTTTCGGGTCGGCTGATCTCGAGGCGGCCATATTGCGGGTCGTTGACCACGCTGCTGGTGGTGTTGATGAACCCGGTGAGATCGCGGTGGAACGCGCCCACGGTGATCGCGCCGCTGCGCGTGAAATAATATTCGAGCGAGGCGTCGTAATTGCTCGAGCGCACCGGCTGCAGGTTCGGATTGCCGCTCGATGCGGGCGAGCATTGCAGCGTCGCGTCGGCACTGCAGGTGGTGGTCGCGCCGATCGTGATCGACGGGTTGAGGTTGTCGAAGCTCGGGCGAGTGCGCGTCTTGGTATAAGCGAGGCGCAGTTGCAGGTTGCGCGCGAACTTCACGCGGGCGCTGACGTTGGGCAGATAGTCTTCGTAGCTGTTGTTCTTGGTGATCGGGGCGATGGTGGTCACGCCGCCCGTGGTCACGCGCTGGACGCCGCTGATCATGTCCTCGGTGCGCACCGCGCGCAGGCCGATCAGGCCGTCGACGGGAACGCCGATGTTGAAGGAATAATGCCCCTGGAGATAGGCAGCATAGCCCTTCTCATTGCCGACATAGACCGGGTCACCGAACGCGGGCGCGCCCTTTGCCACATTGGACAGCGTGCGCAGCGTATCGGCCTGCGCCAGGATGGAGTCGCGCGTCGGGGTCAGCCAGCTGTGGATCGTGTCAACATTGTCGCCGGCAAAGCCTGCGGGCGCCGCATCATATTCGAGCGGCAGGACCGTGAAGAGCTGCGCCGCAATCGCGGTGCCCGAGCGCGAGACGTTGCGCGCGTCGAGATCGCGGTTGTTGTAGCGGACGCCCGCCTGGATCCGGTCGAGCCCGAGCAAATTGACCGGCGCCTCGACATCGAGCTTGGCCTGCACGTCGCGGCCATGGTTGCGCTGGCCGGTCTCGCTGATCCCGGTCATGCGGAACGAGGTCGGCGCGAACAGGTCGAAATTGTTGAGCGTGACGGTACCGCCGCCCGCACCGGCCGGCGTGTCGAAGTTGAAGTTGCGGCTGGGTGCTGACTGCAGCGCGTAGTTGAACGCGAAAACGCGCTGCGTGTAGGTCGAGTCCGTCAGCGCGAGATCGCCGGTGACCTTCAGCCGGCCCGGCTTCCAGATGAAGCCGCCGCCGACCTGATAGGTGTCGGTGCGGCCATCGATCGCATTCTGAGCCCCGTTCGGGAACGCCCCGCCGGTCGCAGTCATGCTTTGGACCATGTTGGTGCCGGGGAAATAAGTGACGTTCGACAGCACCGCGGCGGGGCCGCTGTTGATCGTCAGGTTGCGGTTCTCGTTCTCGGCGCGATAGCCCTGGAACAGCCCGTCGGCATAGATTTCGAGGTTCGAGGCCGGGCGCCACTGGAATGCCGCCGAGGCGGACGGGCGCCAGCGATTGCCGGTGGTGTAGACGATGTTGATGAAGGACGGATAGCGGATCGCCCCGGTCGTGCCCGCCACGCCGGTGCGGTTGAGGATCGACTGGCTGACGTTGCGCGCGGAATCGAGGAAGTTGTTGTTGGTCAGCGATCCCTCGACCAGCAGCCCCATCTCGCCGATCCCGGTCTGCCAGCGCGAGCTGACCAGCAGGTTGAAGTCCGCCGCCAGCTTCTGCGACTGGCGCCAGTGCACCCCGCCGACGCCGGCGACGATGCGCGTGCCCTTGAAGTCGAACGGCTTGCGCGACTTCACATCGACCAGGCCGGCGATCCCGGCCTCCTGGAGATTGGCGCTGCCCGATTTGTAGACGTCGATCCGGCCGATGCTGCTCGCCGGGAAATCCTGGAGCGCGACCGAGCGGCCCTGACCGGTGAAGATGTCGCGGCCATTATAGGTGGTGGTGACGTCGGGCAGGCCGCGCACGCGCGTGCCCGAAGCCTCGCCTTCGGCCCGGGTGACCTGCACGCCGGTGATGCGGGCGAGCGATTCCGCCGCGGTCACGTCGGGCAGCTTGCCGACATCCTCGGCCACCACGGAATCGACGATCTGGTCGGCTTCCTGCTTCACCGCCTGCGCGGTCTCGAGGCTGCGGCGGATGCCGCTGACCACGATCTCCTGCGTGGGGTCGGCCGCATCGGTCTGCGCGCCGCTATCGGGCGTGGCGGGCACGCTCTGCGCGGGTGCGGTCTGGCTATAGGCGATGTTGCGATCGGCCACGCGGCGCTTGAGGATGACGCTGGTGCCGTTCACCACCGGCACGAGATCGGTGCCGGCGAGCAGCACGCGGAGCGCCGCGGTGACGTCCATCGTGCCCTGCACGCGGTTGGTCGAGATGCCGTCGACGATCGAGGCGGGCGCGAGGATCTCGATCCCGGCCTGGCGCGCGAACATCGGGATACCCGAGCTGGCGGGCTGCGCCGCCACGTCGAACCGCCGTACCTGCGCCATGGCGTGTGCCGATGGCACCGCGCCGCAGACAATGGCGGCACTGGCTAACAGATACGTGTGTGCACGCGTCATGATTATATTCCCTCCCCGGTCGTTTTCGGCGCCGGTTACGGCGCTCTATTCATACACGAGCGGGAGGCGCCGGCTTTCCGTCAGCGCGCAGGCAATCTTTTTCGCGAAAGGCGGATTTCGTCTCCGCGCAGGGTCATTTCGACGTCGAGCGAGGCGGTGAGCATCGCCGCGAAATTCTCGGGCTTGTCGAGCTTGAACAGTCCGACCAGCCGCTCGTTCGCCAGCCCGGGATCGGCGAGCACAAGCTGCTGGCGGTTGTATCGATTGAACTGCGTGATCGCGTCGCCGAGCGTCTCGTTCTCCAGCGCGATGTCGCCATTGCGCCAGGCGAGCGCGCGCTCGATCCGGGCGGGCTCGGATATGACCGTGGGAGCCTGCGCATTCGGGCGGAAGGTGGCGCAATCGCCGGCCTTGAGGATCGTCATCGCACCCGAGGAATCGCTCGGCCATACCGCGACGACACCCTCGGTCACCGCGACCTGCACGCCTTCGGGCCCGCGGCTCACGGAGAAGGCAGTGCCGACCGCGCGCGCCTGGGCGATACCGGCATCGACGATGAAGGGCCGGCTGCGGTCCTTCGCGACCTGGAACCAGGCCTGGCCGCCTTCCAGCGCGATGCGGCGGCTGTCGCTCGCCATATTGATGCGCAGCGCGCTCGCAGTGTTGATCGTCGCGACCGACCCGTCGGCCAGTGGCAGGCGGCGGATTTCGCCGCGCTCGGTGGCGACATATTGGCCGGCCAGGCGCGACCAGCCGAACGCGCCGGCCACCGAAGCGGCGATCGCACCGCCCGTACCCGCGAGCATCCAGCGGCGCGACACGCCCTTGCCGTGCCGCCGTGGCAGGGCATCGCCTTCCTCGGCAGGCGCGAGTGCGTTCTCGATGACGCTGAGCCCGGCCATGCTTCGCAACAGGGCACCCGCGTGGCGCGGATTGCGCCGCAGCCAGGCGTCGAGCTCGGCCTGTTCCGCGCCGGCGACCGGGTGCCGCAGCGCCCAGGCGGCAGCTTCGCTTTCAATGCGATCGGGCACGGCGTCCCTCCTCGCGAAGCGCCAGCACCGGCTCATCATTGGGTATGGTCAGCAGCTTGAGCACTGCGCGCAGGCTGCGGCTGGCGTCGTTCTCGACGATCGCCTCGCTCACGCCCAGCCTCGCCGCGATTTCCTTCTGGCTCAGCCCCTCGACCTTGCGCATGATGAAGATGCGCCGCGCGCGATCGGACAGCGTCGCCATCGCCGCTTTCACGCGGCCCAGTTCCTGCCGCGCCGCTGCGATGCGATCGGGGCCTGGCGTATCGTCCCAGGCGCGCATCTCGATCTCGTGATCGAGCGTCTCAAGCCGCACCACCGAGGCGCGGCGACGCTGCTGCACGGCGAGCCGGCGGGCAATGGTGAACAGATAGGCACGAGGTTCATCGATCTGATCGACGTCGCGAAGCTGGGCGAGGCGGCAATAGCATTCCTGCACAATGTCCTCCACCTCGATGGCCGCGACGAAACGCCGGCTCAGCCAAATCCGAAGGTCGTGCTCATGGGGCAGGATTTCACGTCCCACCCACGCCGCCAAAGCCTCTCGATCGTGCCGCATCTGCTTCTAATTCTTCCCGGGCGCCACTGCTTTCGCCGCGCATCCGGTGCTGACCTTCAGGGCCATGCTCTTCATCGCAGCCTCCCCCATGACCCGCGCGGCTATGCTCCGCGCTGCGGTCCTCGATGGACGCGAACATAGCATCGACGTGAAGGCCTGCAATGATTTATATTATCATTCTCATTTGAAGGATTTTGCCGCGCGCCGGCTCGTCGAAGTCAGTGCGCGCCAGATGCCCGCCCCGCTTCTTCCAGCATCGCCTCGAGCTGCCCCGGCGTGAACGGCTTGATCAGCACGGGGATGACATCGCCGCCCGGCCGAAGATTGGGCTCGGCATAGCCGGTGATGATCACTGCGGGCAGCGCCGGGCGGATTTCGCGCAAGCGCTGGACCAGGTCGGTGCCCGACAGGCGCGGCATCGCATAGTCGCTCAGCACCAGATCGAATGCGTCGGGCCGCTTGCGGACCAGGTCGAGCGCGGCGGCGCCCTCGCCGACATCGGATACCTTGTGGCCCAGATCCTCCAGCATCGCCGCCGTGGTCGCGCGGACGCCGTCATGATCATCGACGAGCAGGATATTGAGCCGGCGGGAGCGGCCGCCGCGCACGGGCTCGACGGCGCCCATGGCCGGCTGCGCTGCGCCGGATGCCGCGGGGAGCCATATCTCCACGCGCGTTCCCTTGCCGAGTTCGCTAGTCAGGCGGATCGCGCCGCCGGACTGTTTGGCAAAGCCATAGACCATGGAGAGGCCGAGGCCGGTCCCCTTCCCCACCGCCTTGGTAGTGAAGAACGGCTCCATCACCTGGTCGATCTGGTCGGGCGCGATGCCGCAACCGGTGTCGGAGACGGTGAGCACGACATAGCGGCCCGCCTCGAGCGAAATGCCCTCGACATCCTCGCGTGTCCGCACTTCGCGCGTCGCCGCGTCGATCGTGACGGTGCCGCCCTCGGGCATCGCGTCGCGCGCGTTGATCACCAGGTTCATAATCGCCAGTTCGAGCTGCGCGCCATCGGCGAAGACATGCGGCAGGCCGTCCTCGCGCTGCCAGTGCAGTTCGACGAGCCCACCCAGCGTGTGCGCGAGCAGGCTGCCGACCGCCTTGGCCAGGTCCGCCACGTCGATCGCCGCGGGCTCCAGCTTCTGCCGCCGCGAAAAGGCGAGCAGATGCCGCACCAGCTCGCTGCCCTGTTCCGCGGCGTGCCGGGTCATCTCGACCAGCCGCTTCTGCTCGGGATCGAGCGGGATGCGCCGCTCGATCATGCCGATCCCGCCGAGCACCGCGGCGAGCAGATTGTTGAAGTCGTGCGCGATGCCGCCGGTCAGCTGGCCGATCGCGTCCATCTTGCGGATATGGTTGAGCTGGCTCTCCAGCTCGCGCCGGTCCGAGATGTCGAGCAAGGTGCCGGCATATTCGATCGGATCGCCGGCGCTGTCGCGCACCAGCACTGCCTGGTCGAGAAAGTGGCGATATTCGTCGTCGGCGCAGCGCCAGCGATATTCGACCGAATGCGCCCCGCCCTGCGCGCGCGTCGCCAGCGCCGCCTGTACGCGCTCGCGATCCTCGGGGTGCAGCCGCTCGGCCCAGAGCCCGGGCGTGCCGCGTACCGCATCGAGCGTGTAGCCGGTCAGCGTCTCGAAATTGCCGCTGGCATATTTGGGGACGCGCGGCTCGGCGCCGACATCCTCGAGATAGAGGATGATCGGCAGCGAGGCGATGATGGCCGCCTGGCGCTGCTCGGCCAGCCGCAATTGCTGCTCGGCGTGGAGCCGCTCGGCATTGGCCCGCAGATTCTCGTCGAGCAGGCGCTTTTGCTGCTCGGCATTGCGCTGCACTTCCTTGCGCATCGCATAGAGGTCGACGAACACCGCGACCTTGGAACGCAGCACCGTCGGCTCGACCGGCTTGAACACATAGTCGACTGCGCCCGAGGCATAGCCGCGCAGCAGATGCTCCATCTCCTTGTTGACTGCGGAGAGGAAGACGATCGGCACGCGCCGCGTCTGCTCACGCTCGCGGATCAGCGCGGCGGTCTCATAGCCGTCGAGCCCGGGCATATAGACGTCGAGCAGGATCACCGCGAACTCAGTGCGCAGCAAATGGCGCAGTGCTTCCTCGCCCGATTTGGCGACGACGATCTCGGCCACATCCTCCAGCACGTTGGAGATGGCGATCAGGTTGCGCTCGTCGTCATCGACCAGCAGCACCCGCACCGGATCGACCGGCAGCGGCTCGAAGACCGGGGTTTCGGTCATCGGCCCCATCACGATCGACGGGGAGATCGGAACGACGCGGCGTGCCATATCAGCCATGCTCCACGACGATGAGGTCCGCTGCCTGCTTGTCTTCCCGCGAGCGCGCGATCCACACCCGCAGCAGCGCGAGCAGCAGGTCGATGTCGACCGGCTTGGCGATATAATCGGAGGCGCCGGCGTCGAGGCATTTCTGCCGGTCGCCCTTCATCGCCTTGGCCGTGACTGAGATCAGCGGCAGCATCGCCAGCTGGGGCCGCTGGCGAATCTGGCGCATCGTCTCATAGCCGTCCATCTCCGGCATCATGATGTCGATCAGCGCGATATCGATGCCCGGCGTCTGCTCGAGGATGACGATGCCGTCCGCGCCGCGCTCGGCATGGAGCACTTCGACGCCGTAGCTCTCGAGCACGCTGGTCAGCGAGTAGATGTTGCGGATGTCGTCATCGACGATGAGGATCCGCGCGCCGGCCAGCTCGGGCACCGCGCGCAGCGCCGCCTCGGCCTCGGGCACCAGCTCGATCACGGTCTTCTTGCGGCCCTCGATCGTCTCGGCAAGCGCGGCGAACACCGTCGCCAGTTCCTCGCCATCCGCGGGCTTCTCGGTGACGCCGGTCGCGCCCAGGTCGATCGCGCGGGCGAGCTTGTCGGCGCCCGAGATCACCTGGATCGGCATGTGCCGCGTCTGTGGATCATGCTTGAGCAGATCGAGCAGCACGAAACCGTCAATGTCGGACAGGCCGAGGTCGAGCGTGATCGCATCGGGCTGGAGCTTGCGCGCCAGCGCCAGCGTGCCGGCGCCGGCCGCCGAGATCACGCCCTTCAGCGCCGCGCCATGCGCGATGTCGAGCAGGATCGAGGCAAAGGTGGGATCGTCCTCGACGATCAGCACGAACGGCGCGCCTTCCAGTCCGTCACGGTCGTCGCTGAGCTCGAAGGCGGCGGGCAGCGCCGCGGGGGCGAGTGCGCCGCTATTGTCGTAGCGCGGCTGGCTGCCTTCGCCCGGCAGCGTCGCCGGCGCGACGGCCTGGGGCGGGACGAACAGCGTGAAGGTCGATCCCTTGCCAGGGGTCGAGCGCACCTGCAGCTCGCCGCCGAGCAGCCGCGCGATTTCGCGGCTGATCGAGAGGCCAAGGCCGGTGCCGCCGTACTTGCGGCTGGTGGTGCCGTCGGCCTGCTGGAATGCCTCGAAGATCAGCTTCTGCTTGTCCTGCGGGATGCCGATGCCGGTATCGGTGACTGAGATCTCGATCGCGCGATCGAGCCCGCGCAGCACTGGGTGGCTGGTGCTCCACCCGCCCGCGGCGGCGCGAACCGCCAGCGTGACCGAACCTTGCGAGGTGAATTTGAAGGCGTTGGAGAGCAGGTTGAGCACGATCTGCTGCAGGCGCTTCTCGTCGGTGCGGATCGCGGTCGGCAGCGTCGCATCGAACTCGACATTGAAGTCGAGGCTCTTGTCGGCGGCAAGCTGGCGGAAGGTGCGCTCCATATGCTGCTTAAGGCCCTGGAGCGGCATCTCGCCAATCTCGATCGACACGGTGCCGGACTCGATCTTGGACAAGTCGAGAATGTCGTTGATCAGGTTGAGCAGGTCCGAGCCCGCCGAGTTGATCGTGCGCGAGAAATCGACCTGCTTCTCGTTGAGATTGCCCTGCGGGTTGTCTGCCAGCAACTTGGAGAGGATCAACAGCGAGTTGAGCGGCGTGCGCAGCTCGTGGCTCATGTTCGCGAGGAACTCGGACTTGTACTTGGAGGTGAGCGCGAGCTGCTCGGCCTTCTCCTCCAGCGCGCGGCGGGCCATTTCGATCTCGAGGTTCTTCGCCTCGACCTGACGCTTCTCGTTCTCGAGCAGCTGGGCCTTTTCCTCCAGCTCCTCATTGGTGTTGTGCAGCTCTTCCTGCTTGGTGGTCAGCTCGGTCTGGCGCGCCTGCAACTCCTGGGTGAGCAGCTGCGACTGTTTGAGCAGGCCCTCGGTGCGCATCGTCGCGGCGATCGTGTTGAGCACGATGCCGACCGATTCCATCAGCTGGTCGAGGAAGCTCTGGTGCGTCTCATTGAACTCGCTGAACGAGGCCAGCTCGATCACGGCCTTCACTTCATCCTCGAACAGCGCCGGCAGGATGGTGACGTTGGCGGGGCGCGCTTCGCCGAGGCCCGAGCCGATGCGCAGGAAGTCCGCGGGCACGTCCTCGAGCAGGATCGGCCGCTTGTCGGCAGCGGCCTGGCCGATCAGGCCTTCGCGCAGCTGGAAGGCCGGCTTCAGCGCCTCGCGCCGCTCCGCGCCATAGCTGGCCGCCAGCTCGAGCATCGTGTCGTCGCCGTCGCGGTTGGTGACGTAGAACACGCCATATTGCGCGTTCACCAGCGGCGCGAGCTCGGACATGATCAGGTTGGAGACGGTCGAGAGATCGCGCTCGCCCTGAAGCATGCGCGAGAAGCGCGCGAGGTTGGTCTTGAGCCAGTCCTGCTCGGCGTTCTTGAGCGTCTGATCCTTCAGGTTGCGGATCATCTCGTTGATGTTGTCCTTGAGCGCCGCCATCTCGCCCGACGCCTCGACGGCGATCGAGCGGGTAAGATCGCCCTTGGTCACCGCGGTCGCCACATCGGCGATCGAGCGCACCTGGTTGGTTAGATTTGCCGCAAGCTGATTAACGTTATCGGTGAGATCGCGCCACAGGCCGGCGGCGCCCGGCACGCGCGCCTGGCCGCCCAGCTTGCCCTCGATACCCACTTCGCGCGCCATGTTGGTCACCTGATCGGCGAAGGTGGCGAGCGTCTCGATCATCAGGTTGATCGTCTCGGCGAGCGCGGCAATCTCGCCCTTGGCGTCAAGCGTCAGCTTGCGCTTGAGGTTGCCCTGCGCCACCGCGGTGACGACGTCGGCGATGCCGCGCACCTGGTTGGTCAGGTTGGTCGCCATCAGGTTGACGTTGTCGGTCAGATCCTTCCACGTGCCGCCCACGCCCGGCACCTGTGCCTGACCGCCCAGCTTGCCCTCGGTACCGACCTCGCGCGCCACGCGCGTCACTTCGCCGGCGAAGCCGTTGAGCTGGTCGACCATGACGTTGATCGTGTTCTTGAGCTCGAGGATCTCGCCCTTCACGTCCACCGTGATCTTCTTAGACAAGTCGCCGCGCGCCACGGCGGTGGTCACCTCGGCGATGTTGCGGACCTGGCCGGTGAGGTTCGCCGCCATCAGGTTCACATTGTCGGTAAGATCGGCCCAGGTACCCGCGACGCCGCGCACCTGCGCCTGGCCGCCGAGCTTGCCCTCGGTGCCCACTTCGCGCGCCACGCGCGTCACTTCCGAAGCGAAGGAGTTGAGCTGATCGACCATCGTGTTGATCGTGTTCTTGAGCTCGAGAATCTCGCCCTTCACATCGACGGTGATCTTCTTCGACAAGTCGCCCAGCGCCACGGCGGTGGTCACCTCGGCGATGTTGCGGACCTGGCCAGTGAGGTTGGCGGCCATGGCGTTCACATTGTCGGTCAGATCCTTCCAGGTGCCGCCCACGCCCGGCACCTGTGCCTGGCCGCCCAGCTTGCCTTCCGAACCTACTTCGCGCGCCACGCGCGTCACTTCCGAAGCGAAGCCGTTGAGCTGATCGACCATCGTGTTGATCGTGTTCTTCAGCTCGAGGATTTCGCCCTTCACATCGACGGTGATCTTCTTGGAAAGGTCGCCCGACGCCACGGCGGTGGTCACCTCGGCGATGTTGCGGACCTGCCCCGTAAGGTTGGTCGCCATCGCGTTCACATTGTCGGTGAGGTCCTTCCAGGTGCCGCCGACGCCCTCGACCTGCGCCTGGCCACCCAGCTTGCCTTCCGACCCCACTTCGCGCGCCACGCGCGTCACTTCGGAGGCGAAACCGTTGAGCTGGTCGACCATCGTGTTGATGGTGTCCTTCAGCTCGAGAATCTCGCCGCGCACGTCGACGGTGATCTTCTTGGACAAGTCGCCCTTCGCCACCGCGGTCGTCACTTCGGCGATGTTACGGACCTGGCCGGTCAGATTGCCGGCCATCAGGTTGACGTTGTCGGTGAGATCCTTCCAGGTGCCGCCGACGCCCTCGACCTGCGCCTGGCCGCCGAGCTTGCCTTCGGAGCCCACTTCACGCGCCACGCGCGTCACTTCCGAGGCGAAGCCGTTGAGCTGGTCCACCATCGTGTTGATGGTGTCCTTCAGCGCGAGGATTTCGCCGCGCACATCGACGGTGATCTTCTTGGAAAGGTCGCCTTTCGCAACGGCGGTCGTCACCTCGGCGATGTTGCGGACCTGGCCGGTGAGGTTCGCCGCCATCAGGTTGACGTTGTCGGTGAGATCCTTCCACGTGCCGCCGACGCCGGGCACCTGCGCCTGGCCGCCCAGCTTGCCTTCGGTGCCGACCTCGCGCGCCACGCGCGTCACTTCCGATGCGAAGGAATTGAGCTGGTCGACCATGACGTTGATGGTGTTCTTCAGCTCGAGGATTTCGCCCTTCACCTCGACGGTGATCTTCTTGGACAAGTCGCCCGATGCCACGGCGGTGGTCACCTCGGCGATGTTGCGCACCTGGCCCGTCAGGTTCGCCGCCATCAGGTTGACGTTGTCGGTCAAATCCTTCCACGTGCCGCCGACGCCGGGCACCTGCGCCTGGCCGCCCAGCTTGCCTTCGGTGCCGACTTCGCGCGCCACGCGCGTCACTTCCGATGCGAACGAATTGAGCTGATCGACCATGACGTTGATCGTGTTCTTCAGCTCGAGGATCTCGCCCTTCACCTCCACGGTGATCTTCTTGGAAAGGTCGCCCGACGCCACCGCCGTGGTCACCTCGGCGATGTTGCGCACCTGGCCGGTCAGGTTGGTCGCCATCGCGTTGACGTTGTCGGTCAGATCCTTCCAGGTGCCGGCGACGCCCTTCACGCGCGCCTGGCCGCCCAGCTTGCCCTCGGTGCCGACTTCGCGCGCCACGCGCGTCACTTCGGCGGCGAAGGAGCCGAGCTGCTCCACCATGGTGTTCACCACCTTGCCCATGCGCAGGAACTCGCCGCGCAGCGGGCGCCCGTCGATCTCGACGGTCATCGATTGGGACAGATCGCCCTTGGCCACCGCACCGATCACGCGCGCGACCTCGGCGGTCGGCTGGACCATGTCCTCGATCAGCTCGTTGAGCGCGCGCAGCTTCGCTTCCCAGCCGCCGGTGGCGCCGCGGACATGGCCGCGCTGGGTGATCTTGCCTTCCTTGCCGACGACTCGCGAGAGCCGCTCGAACTCATTGGTCATCTGCTCTTCGAGGCTCACCACCTCGTTGAACAGCATCGCGATCTCGCCATCGGCACCGGGAAGATCCTCCGGCAGCCGGACCGAAAAGTCCCCGCGCCTTAGGCTACGGAGCGCAGATACGAGGCGACGGCGGTCCAGCGTATCGTGGGATTGTTCGTGCACCCAAGGCTCCAGGCATCTCCCACCCCGCTTAACAAATTCGACGACCCCCCGGCCGTTACTTCCTGACATAGCAGAGCTATTCGGTTCGGCGCACGAAAAATCGCAACCGAACGCTCCGCCCCGGGACAGCGCCGACAGAGCCGAGACAGGGGTTGCCTAATCCAGATCAACCGTTAGGAACCCGGCTGCCGGTGGGGACCGATACCAGGGAGATTTCCCGGGCCATGCCCGCTCGGCGCGACGTATCCGGCTTTATCCGTTCTACCTTCCGCTCGGTCTGGGCGCTCGAACTGCTGTGTTTCTTGCGCAAGGCGCCCGAGCGCAGCTGGGACCGCGCCGAACTGGTGGCGGCACTGCGCGCCAGCGACCTGGTGATCGAACAGAGCCTTGCCGCGCTGACCGCCGCGGGGCTGGTGGTGATGCTCACCGAGGACCAGGCGAAATATCAGCCGGCGAGCGCGGCGCTCGACGCTCTGGCGCGCGAGGCCGAAGCACAATATGCCAGCAGTCCTGACAAGGTACGACGCCTGATCGTCACGGGGGATGGCGGGTTGAGTGCGTTCGCGGACGCTTTCCGCGTGCGAAGAGACTGAGACATGGGCAATCTCGCTCCGGCGATCGTGTACATATTGTGCTTCGTGACGAGCAGCGCCTGTGCGTGGCTGCTCGGCCGGACCTGGTACCGGACGCGCACGCCCCTGCTCTTCTGGAGCGCCGCCTGCTTCACGCTGCTGTCGGGAAACAACCTGTTCCTGATCTTCGACCTGCTCGTGTTCCCGGACATCGATTTCCGGCTGGTGCGTGGCCTGCTCTCGCTGAGCGCGGTGTCGGTGCTGCTCTACGGCTTCATCTGGAACCGGGAGGCCGGCGAGTGACGCTGCTCGATTTCATCTCGGGCGCGAGCACCATGGGGTTCTTCGTGGCCGCGCTGTTCTTCCTGCGATTCTGGCGCAACACCGCCGAACCGCTGTTCGCATCGTTCGCGGCGGCGTTCTTCCTGTTCGGCATGGCCCATGGCCTGCTCACGCTGGCCGGCATTCCGATAGAGGAGCGCAGCTGGATCTACCTCATCCGGCTGGCGGCGTTCCTCATCATCCTGGCCGGAATCGCGCGGAAGAACCTGTCGCACTGAGCCGCGCCACGGCGCGAGCGCCTGACGCTAGTGAATATCCAACGATATCAATAAAATAAATGGCGGAGAGGGTGGGATTCGAACCCACGTTACGGTTACCCGTAAACCGCATTTCGAGTGCGGCGCATTCGACCACTCTGCCACCTCTCCGCGAGGCGATTCTTGCGCGGAACAGATCCGCGTCGGTC
Organism: Sphingomonas sp. R-74633; assembly: GCF_013416555.1. Taxonomy (GTDB): domain Bacteria; phylum Pseudomonadota; class Alphaproteobacteria; order Sphingomonadales; family Sphingomonadaceae; genus Sphingomonas. Next base: position 32,598 of record NZ_JACCFG010000004.1, read on the forward strand.
GCTGTGAGCGGGGGCCACTAGCGCAGCGTTTTGGATACTGCAAGCACGTCCTTGTACCTAAACGCAGAGATATTAGATTAAGGGCATGACTCAGACGCCCGGCGCCTCGCTTCCTCCCTTAGAACCCGGAGTTCCGATGCCCCCGGTTGCGACCGCACGCTTCGCCATCGGCGATGTGGTGCGCCACCGGCAGTTCGAGTTCCGCGGCGTGATCTTCGACGTCGACCCAGTCTTCGCCAATAGCGACGAATGGTATGAGGCGATTCCCGAGGACGTCCGCCCGCGCAAGGACCAGCCCTTCTACCATCTGCTCGCCGAGAACGACGAATCGAGCTATGTCGCCTATGTCAGCCAGCAGAATCTGGTGACCGACGACAGCGACGAGCCGATCGACCATCCGGCGATCGACGGGCTGTTCGACGGCTATAATGCCGGGCGCTACACGCTGAAGCGCAATCACCGTCACTAAACTGCCCTTTTCGGGCACATAGCCGGTTGACTTCCACGGCGCTCTACCTTAGCTGCGCCCTTCCTCCTGCCGGGGTCCAACCTTGGCGGGCACAAGCATTTGAACCAGAGAAGAGACCCGATGTTCGCTATCGTGCGCACGGGCGGCAAGCAGTATCGCGTTGCCGCGGGAGACAAGATCGTAGTCGAGAAGCTCGACGGTGAGGCCGGTTCGACGGTCACGCTGGGCGACGTCCTTCTCGCAGGCGAAGGTGGTGATCTGCAGTCGACGGACGGCATCACCGTCTCGGCCGAGATCATTGCGCAGGCGAAGGGCGAGAAGGTCATCGTCTTCAAGAAGCGCCGCCGGCATAACTATCGCCGGAAGAACGGCCATCGCCAGAACCACACCATCCTGAAGATCACCGCGATCGGTGCGCAGGAAGAGAAGAAGAAGGCCGCGCCGAAGGCGAAGAAGGCCGCCGCTCCCGCCGAGGCTGAAGCCCCGGCCGCTGAAGCGTAAGCAGAGATACGAGGAGTATAGACCATGGCACATAAGAAGGCAGGCGGTTCCTCCCGCAACGGCCGCGACTCCGCGGGCCGCCGTCTTGGCGTGAAGAAGTTCGGCAGCGAAGCAGTCGTCGCCGGCAACATCATCGTGCGCCAGCGCGGCACCAAGATTTATCCGGGCGTGAACGTGGGCATGGGCAAGGACCATACCCTCTTCGCACTCGTGGACGGCCGCGTGTCGTTCAAGGAAGGCAAGCTCGGCCGCAAGTTCTGCTCGGTAGACATGATTGCGGAAGCTGCCGAATAACATCGGGTAACCGGCCGGGTTGCCCACCAGGGTGACCCGGGTTCGGCGAACGAACCAGCTGAAAAGGGAGACGGGTCACCCCGGCTCCCTTTTTTATTTCCTCCCTGACACCGCGACGCAACAAGCACGTCACACTAACGTGGCGTGGGGCGTCGCAGGACCGAGGAGATGGTCATGTTCGTGCGAACGCAGAGACTGACATTGCGGCCCGGCTGGCCCGAGGACGCCCCTGCCCTGGCCCAGGCGATCGGCCATGAAAGCGTGGTGCGCAACCTGTCGCGCGCGCCATGGCCCTATCATATGGAAGCGGCCGAAACCTTCCTGTCGAGCTTCGGCGATCCGATCGATCCGAAGTTCCTGGTGTTCGAGCACCAGGGCGGCGCGCTGCGCCTGATCGGCGGCGTCGGGCTGAGCGAATGGAAGGATGAGCCCAACGAGCTCGGCTATTGGTTCACCCCCGACAGCTGGGGCCGCGGCTTCGCGACCGAGGCTGCGCGCGGTGTGCTACAGGCAGCGCGCGCGCGCGGTATCCGCCGGGTGACCGCGGGCCATTTCATCGACAATCCTGCCTCGGGCAAGGTGCTGCGCAAGCTCGGCTTCCGGCCGACCGGCCAGCTCGTCGCCATCTATTCGCGCGGCCGGGGCTGCGAGGCGGCGACCGCACGCTACGAGATCGACCTTTCGGAGGGCGATTGTGGCGGCACCGACCAGGACGACCGAATGGCGGCATGATCGATCCTCCCCAGGGGTCGCCTTGGGGAGGATCGCATGATCTGAGTGCTTTCGCCTTTGTAAATCATGGCCTAAGCCGTGGGTTTACAGGGGCAACACCGCACAAGATGACCGCCGCACCACGCAAACGCCTTTCTCCCGAAGAATCCCGCGACGCCGCGCTGGAGGCTGCACGCGAATTGCTGCTGGAAGCCGGCCCGCAGGCAGTGACGCTCAAGGCGGTCGCCGCGAAGATCGGGCGCACCCACGCCAATCTGCTCCACCATTTCGGCTCGGCCGCCGGTCTGCAAAAGGCACTCGCCGCGAATATTGCCTGCGGCGTGACCGCCAAGATCGGCGCAGCGGTGATGCGCGCGCGCCAAGGCACTGACCATGACGACCGCGAAGTGGTCGACATGACCTTCGATGCCTTCGACAAGGGCGGCGCGGGGGCGCTGGCGAGCTGGATGATCCTGACCGGCAACCAGGACGCGCTCGACCCTATCCTCGAGGCGATCCACGGCCTGATGGACCAGCTGGCCGAGGGGCATGACGACAAGACGCATTCGCTCCACGAGGAAACGCTGCAGCTGGTGCTGATGGCACTGGGCGACGCACTGCTCGGCGCGCCGATGGCCCGTGCGCTCGGCCTGCCGCGCGACAAGGCCCGCGATATCGCCGCCGCCCAGCTTTCGCGCACGATGGGCGAGCATCATGCTGACGGAGAGCCGCATCCATGATCCTGTTCTCGCTCGCGCTGCTCACGCTTCCCGCGCCGGACAAGAGCTGCACTCTCTCCGCGCAGTGGGGCACCAAGGTGCCGAAGAAGACCGCCAACGCCTATGAAGTGCGCGACGGCGGCGGCGAGGCTTTGTGGGGATTCATCCGCGCCAGCGACACCTCGCTTGAGGACTTCGCCAGCGGCGCCGGCCGAGACACGCCGCACCGTCCGATCATCCTCTATGCCGCCGAGCCCGATTGCGCAGTAGTGGAGCGCTATGCCGCCATCATCGAGGCGGCCGCCAATTGCGAGCCCGACTGGTGCGTGGTGAGCTACAAGCCCACGCCGCCGCTCGCGACGCCGCCCAAGACGAACTGATACTATTCCGCCGCCGCCCTGCCGCTGCGCCGGGCATATAGCGCCACCGCCTCGTCGACCGCCGCCGCCAGCCCGGCGATGGTGAAGGGTTTGCGCAGCACGGTGCGGCCCTGGAAGATCGCGGCGTCCACTTCGCCCGCAAAGCCGGTGACGAACAGCACCGCAACGCCGTCGATCTGGTCGCCCAGGCCCGCGATCATCTCCGGGCCGGTCTGGCCGGGCATCAGCACGTCCGAGATGATCAGATCGAGCGACGGCATCGCCGCAATCGCAGCCGGCGCGGCAAGCGGATCGTCGCAGCCGATGGCGTGATGGCCGAGTTCCTCCATCGCTCCGAGCGTCGCGGCGAGAACGCGCGGATCGTCCTCGACCACCAGCACATCGAGCGCGCGGGCGGGCGTGGCGGCGGCTTCCTCGGTAGCGGGCGACGCCTCGGGCAGCGCCTCGCCGAGATGGCGCGGCATGTAGAGCGTCACGCGCGTCCCCTTGCCGGGCGCAGTATCGATGCCGATCTCGCCCCCCGACTGGCGGACGAAGCCGAAGATCTGGCTGAGCCCGAGCCCGGTGCCCTTGCCGACCGGCTTGGTGGTGAAGAAGGGCTCAAACACGCGCTCGAGCACTTCGGGTGTCATGCCCATGCCGGTGTCGCCGACTTCGATCGAGACATAGTCGCCTGCCGCGCACTCGCCGATCTGGTTCTCGGCCAGCGTCGCGCCGCCGGTGACGATGCTGAGCGTCCCCTGCCCGTCCATCGCATCGCGCGCATTCACCGCCAGGTTGAGCAGCGCATTTTCGAGCTGGTGGCGGTCGACCCAGATCCGCCAATGCCTGCCTGCGTCGCGCGTCTCGACGGCGATGCCATCACCCAGCGTGCGATCGAGCAACTCGGTCATGCCCTCGATCAGCGTCCCCGCCTCCACGGCTTCGGGCAGCAGCGGTTCGGCGCGGGAAAAGGCGAGCAGGCGGCGAGTGAGCGCTGCGGCGCGGTTGGCGCCCTCCATCGCATTCTCGATATGCTTCTGCGCATCGGCGCCGCCGCGGTGGAGATGGCGCTTGGCGAGTTCCAACCCACCCAGAACGACGGCCAGCATATTATTGAAATCATGCGCGATACCGCCGGTGAGCTGACCAACGGCTTCCATCTTCTGCGCCTGGCGGAGCTGCTGCTGCGCCGCCTCGCGCTCGCTCGCCTCGGTGCGCAGCTGGGCGGTCGCCTCGGCCACCGCATGCTGCAATTCAACCGAACGCTCGCGCTCGGCATCGGCGTTCGCGTCGGCAACCGCGCGCTCGCCCTGCGCCTCGATCGCCATCCAGCCGAGCAGCACCGCGCCGAGCACGATCAATATGCCGAAGCCGGTGAGCACCCGTGACGCCATGCCCGAATTGGCGAGCAGATCGGCAGCCGCCCTGGTCCGCTCGGTGAGCTGGCCCCGCTCGGAATCGACGACTTCGTTGAGCAATGCCTCCAGCTGGCCGCGCGCCGGGCTCTGGCGGACCTGGTAGTAGCTGCCCCAGGCATCGGTATGCCGTTTGTAGGCCGAGTAGAGCGCGGTGGTCGCCAACTCCTTGCCGCGGGCATCGAACGCCTTTTTCAGCCGGGCAATGCGGGCCTGCTGGTCGCGATTGTCCTTGGTGGCCTGCCGCAGCCGGTCGAGCTGGTCGGCAGCGCGGTCCCATTGGTCGCTATATTGCCGGCCGAGATTCTTGTCGGCACTGACCACATAGCGGCCCAGCGCCGCCTCCGCCCCGGCAATTGCGCCGGAAAGCTGGCTCGCCCGCATGATCACGTCGAACGTGTGCTGCTGGCGGGCGATCGCCCGGTCACGCTCGGCATCGGTGCGCGACTGGAGCACCGCGACCGCGGCGAGCACGACGATCCCGAGCAGCGCGAGCGCCCCCAGAAGCGCGAACCGCCAGTTCGTCGCCCGGATGGCGCGCTCCAGAGCGGGGTTACTCTCACTCATTACGCCGCCGATTCTAGTCCAGCGGCGCCGAGTAGGAAAGCATTCTCAGGCGATGACGCCCACGGCCTGGCCCGCGGCCTTGAACATGCCCAGCACGCGCTGGATCTGCTCGACGCTGTGCTCGGCGCAGAGCGAGCAGCGCAGCAGGAACGTACCCGCCGGAGTCGCCGGGGGGCGGGCCATGTTGACGTAGAGGCCGCCCTCGAGCAGCGCCTGCCACATCATCACCGCCTGCTCCTGATCCTCGAGGATCACTGCGATGATCGCCGAATCGGGGTTCTCGGTGCCGAGCTTGAAGCCCATTTCCTTGAGGCCGCCGTGCAGCGTGCGGGCATTTTCCCACAGATGCGCGCGCTTGTTATGCGCATGCATCAGCTTGCGGATCGACATCGCCGCGGTCGCCACCACCGAAGGGGGCAGCGAGGCAGTGAAGATATAGGGGCGGCACGCCAGGCGGATCGCCTCGAACTTCGGGTGATCCGAAACGCAGAAGCCGCCGACGGTGCCGACCGACTTGGAGAAGGTGCCAACGACGAAATCGACCTGGCCCTCGAGCCCCTGATCCTCATAGACGCCGCGGCCATTGGGGCCGAAAAAGCCCATCGAATGCGCTTCGTCCGACAGGACCATGCAACCGTGCTTCTTGGCGACGGCGACCATTTCCTTGAGCGGTGCGATGTCGCCGAGCATCGAATAGACGCCCTCGAGCACCACCAGCTTGCCGGCCTCCTTGGGCAGGCGGCCGAGGCGCTTGTCGAGATCCTCGACGTCATTGTGGCGGAAGCGGACGATCTCGGCATTGCCCTGCTTGCAGCCGTCATAGATCGACGCATGGCTGTCGGCGTCGAGGATCACATACTCGCCCTTGCCGACGAGCGTGGAGATCATGCCGAGATTGGCCATATAGCCGGTCGAGAAGACGATCGCGCCGGAGACGCCGTAGAAATCGCGCAGCGCCTGCTCGACTTCCATATGGTCGTGGAAGGTGCCGTTGAGCATGCGGCTGCCATTGGTGCCCGAGCCGAACTTGTCGAGCGCGTCCTTGCCGGCCTGGATCACGTCCGGGTCGAAGGTCATGCCCATATAATTATAGGTGCCGAGCAGGATCGTGTCCTTGCCCTTGATCACCGCCTCGGTGGGCGACTTCACTTCTTCCATCACGATGGCGAAGGGATCGGTGACGCCGCTGTCGAGCAGCGCCTGGCGCTCGGCGATCAGGCCGTCGAACTTCGACATCAGGTCGCGCCCAGAGTCGTTGGCGGGGGCGACCTCGGCCGGGTTGGCGGGGAGTGCGTCGGCGGTGTTCAGGCTGTCGGTCACGTGCTTAGCCCTTGAGCTTCTGCACCGCGTCGACCAGCTGGCCGATATTCTCGATCTCGGCCTGCATGTTCATCGTGATGATGATGTCGAACTCGTCTTCGATCGCGGCGACGAAATCCATCACCGTGAGGCTGTCCCACTCGAGGTCACCGGCAAAGGTGGTGCTGTCGGTGAGTGCGACGCCCTTCTTGTTGAAAGGCTCGATCTGGGCGGTGACGGTCTCGAAGACGGAAGCGCGGTCGGTCATGGGGTCCCTCTACTGGTATCGTTTCGCAGTGCCAAGCGATTGCGGCGGAAACGCGCCGCCGCGGGGGCAAGCTGCCCCCATGCCGTTCCGGCGGCCTTGCGGGCGCCGGGCTTGTAAAGGATTTACAAGAAACATTGACTCGCCTGAGGGGCAAAGAGTCAACATTTTCGCGCCCCGGCCCAGGCCGCCGACGCTGCGACACCAGCAGACGAAATCCTACATTGCAAGGCGGGATTTGAGGCGGGGCGCAATCCCCGCTAGAGGCTCGCGATGCTTCGATTGTCCGGACTCAATCTGCCGCTCGACCACACGCCCGAGGCCCTGCCCGAGGCGATCGCGAAACGGCTGGGCATCGAACCCGCCGAGCTGAAGAGCCACAAAGTCTATCGCCGCGGCAATGACGCGCGGCGGCGCAATGCGATCCAGCTGGTCTATACCGTCGATGTCGCGCTGACCGACGAGGCGGCGGTGCTCGCGCGCTTCCCCGACGACAAGGACCTGCGCCCTACCCCGGACATGACCTATACTTTCCCGGTGATGGCGCCGGGCGGCTGGAGCGGCAAGCGCCCGGTGGTGATCGGCGCGGGGCCGTGCGGGCTGTTCGCCGGGCTGATCCTGGCGCAGATGGGCTTCCGGCCGATCATCCTCGACCGCGGCAAGGTCGTGCGCCAGCGGACCAAGGACACCTGGGGGCTGTGGCGCCAGGGCGAGCTCAATCCGGACAGCAACGTCCAGTTCGGCGAGGGCGGCGCGGGCACATTCTCCGACGGCAAGCTCTATTGCCGCGTGAAGGACCCGCGCTTCCTCGGGCGCAAGGTACTCGAGGAGTTCGTCAAGGCCGGCGCGCCGGACGACATCCTGTGGGAAGCGCATCCGCATATCGGCACCTTCCGGCTGGTCACGATGGTCGAGAGCATGCGCCGGACGATCGAGGAACTCGGCGGCGAATATCGCTGGGAGACGCGGGTCGACGATATCCAGCTGGAGCGCACGCCCGACGGCAACCAGCAGGTGCGCGGGCTGCACGTCCATGATCTTGCCGGCGGCGGCGACAGCTTCCTCGAGACCGACCATGTCGTGCTCGCGGTGGGGCATAGCGCGCGGCCGACCTTCGAGATGCTGCATCGGCGCGGCGTGCATCTGGAGGCCAAGCCCTTCGCGATCGGCGTGCGGATCGAGCATCCGCAGAGCTGGATCGACCGCGCGCGCTTCGGCCAATGCGCCGGGCATCCGGACCTGGGCGCGGCGGCGTACAGCCTGGTGCATCACGCCTCGAACGGGCGCAGCGTGTACAGTTTCTGCATGTGCCCTGGCGGGCGCGTGGTCGCGGCGACTTCCGAGGAAGGCCGCGTCGTCACCAACGGGATGAGCCAATATTCGCGCGCCGAGTTCAATGCCAACTCCGGGCTCGTCGTCGCGATCGATCCGGCGAAAGACTATCCGGGCGGGCCGCTGGCGGGGATCGAGCTGCAGCGGCACTGGGAAGACATGGCGTATATCGCCGGCGGCTCCAACTATCATGCGCCGGGGCAGAAAGTGGGCGACCTGCTCGCGGGGCGCGCCTCGACCGAACTCGGCGAAGTCATCCCCTCGTACAAGCCGGGGGTGAAGCTGACCGATCTCTCGGAATGCCTGCCGGGCTTCGTGATCGAGGCGTTTCGCGAGGCGCTGCCGGTGTTCGGGCGGCAGATCGCCAATTACGACCATCCCGATGCGATCATGACGGGGGTCGAGACGCGGACCTCCTCGCCGGTGCGGATCACGCGGGGCAAGGATCACCAGAGCCTGAATGTGGCGCGGCTGTTCCCCGCGGGCGAAGGCGCGGGCTATGCGGGGGGGATTCTCTCTGCCGCGATCGACGGGATCAAGACGGCCGAGGCTGTGGCACGGAGCTTGGTGGGCGAGTAACGGGCCGCCGATGCGCGGCGAGGCAGGTGACCACGCTCGCCACCACCAGTACGAACGCCAGCGCCTCGAGTGCGGTTGGGCCGCGCCCTTCCCACGCAAAGGCATAGAGCAGCGCGAACAGCGTCTCGAAGGTGATCATCTGCCCCGCCAGCGTGAGCGGCAGCAACCGGCTCATCCGGTTCCACAGCGCATTGCCGATGACCGAGGCGAACAGCGCAACGCCGATCGATACCGCGGCGAACAAGGCCCAATCCCCTGCCCCGTGATGGCCGACACCGAGCAGCAGCGCGAGCGGGACCAGTGCCAGGCTCTGCGCGCCGGTGACGATGCCGAGGAGCAGGCTCCAGTCGTGCGCCGACACGCCCCTCACCCGGCCGAGCATATGGTTGTTGCCGATCGCGAAGCTGCCCCATGACGCCAATGCGCCAAGCGCGCAGAGCAGGCCGGCGAGCTGGATGGCTACCGGGCGGGTCGAGGGCAGGAACAGCGCCTGCCCGCCGATGCACAGCGCGCCACCCGCGCAGAGCAGCAGCGACGGCGCGAGGCGGATGAGCGGGACGGCGCCCTGCGCGCGGCTGCCGGCGATCGTTACCACCACGGGGAGGAAGCCGATCACCAGCGCGGTCATCGCCGCACCGCCGAGCTGCACCGCGCTGGCGAGGAGGAGATAATAGACTGTGTTCCCGGCAAGGCTGAGCCAGATGAGCGCGCGCCATTCGCTGGCCGCAAGGTGCGCGACGACGCTGCGCCAGCGCGGCGCGAGCAGCGCGGCGGAAAGCAGGCCATAAGCGAGATAGCGGCCGATGGTCAGCTCGAGCGGGCCGAAGGCGCGGGCAAGCTCGGGGGCGAGGAAAACCAGGCCCCATAGCGCGCCCGCAGCGGCGCCGCAGAACACCCCCAGCGCAATCGACCCGCGTTTGTTCGGCATCAATCTTCCCTTCGAAGCGGGACATATCATCGCGCGAACGGGCTGAGCGCTCTTGATTGATGCGCCGAATGCAACAAAAACTCAGCACATGGCCAGCGAACAGGACAAATCCCCGCGCACGCTCGACGGCTTCGACCGGGCGATCCTTCGACTCGTGCAGGCAGACAACAAGATGCCGCAGCGGAAGATCGGCGAGGCCGTGAACCTGTCGGCGGCGGCGGTGCAGCGGCGGATCGCGGCGATGGAGGCCTCGGGCGTGATCGCGCGCAATGTGGCAATCGTCGATCCCGACGCGCTGCCGCTCACCATCACTTCGATCGTCGAAGTGCAACTGGTCGACGAGCGCGCGGCGACGGTGGAGCCGGCGCGGCGGCTGTTCCTCGACACGCCCGATGTGCAGCAATGCTATTACGTCACCGGCGGGGTGAGCTTCATGCTGGTGATCGTCACCACCGACATGCGCGCCTATTCGGCGCTGACCCGGCGGCTGTTCGCCGAGAACGACTTCATCGCCAGCTATCGCTCGCTGATCGCGCTCGACCGGGTGAAGGCGGATAGCAGCGTGATCATCCCCTAGGCAGCTTCTCGCGCGCCTTCACCCAGCGCCACCGCCTCGATCCAGCAATCGACCTGGCCGGCGATCTTCCGGAGCAGGCCGGCGTGGAAATGGGTGACGTCGGCCATTTCGTCGGGGCCGGCGAGATCGGCGAGGTCGAGCACCCAGACATGGTCGGGATTCTCGCGCGCGGCCTGGCGCCAGATCGCGTTGAGGCGCCGGCACCGCTCGGGGGTGTGGTTGAGGCCGGCGCGGTATTTGTCGGCCGGCGCGTCCTCGGGCGGGAGGACGACGAGCATGCGGCGCTGCTGCTCGATCAGCATGATGCAGGTGCGGACGACGCAGGTCTGGTAGAGGCCGAGATCGACCAGCGGCCAGCGTGTCCCCCAGCGATTGTCGAGATAGTCGACGGTCGCGCCATAGACGAGGAAGGGCGGGAAGACCTGGTCGTGCCAGCTGTCATCGTCCATCATCGCCATCGCGAACAGGCGCGGATAGTGGTCGAACTCGATCGCGGGGCGGAAGCGGCTGTAATGCGCGATGCCGCCCGACTGGCAATCGAACATGATGCGGATCGCGGGCTCGGGCATCAGCTGCGGGGCTTGTTCGGCCAGGATCGCGCCGCGGACTTCGGGATCGTTGAAGTCGGCATCGGCGATCCAGTCGGGATCGGTGCGGTCAAAGACCCAGCCTTGCGTGTCGATCTCCGGCCATTTCACGCGGACCTTGGACAGCGCATAAGCTTCGAGGCCCATGTGCATGATACGGCACGAGAAAGTGAAATGGACGAGCTTCTCCGCCACGCGATCGACCATGATGAAGCCGACCAGGCCGTGGCGGCCATAGGCGTCCCAGGCGAAGATCGACCAGCTGTCATAGGCCTTCACGTCGATGATCCGGGCTTCGAGCGCGGCCTGCTCCACGCGTGAGCCGGTGTAGTTGAGCTGGTTCGAACGGTTGATCAGGTCCGCAATGCGCTCGGCAAAATCGAGATTGTCCATGAGATAGGGCGCAGTGGAGCGGAGGCCGCAGGTGCGGAGGAAGTCGTGGTTGGAGAGCGCCGGCAGCGCGGCGCGATCGGCCTTGCGGGCTTCCAGCATGCGGTAGCGTTCGACGCGGCTCTTGCCCGGCGGCGTCAGCGCGAGCAGGCCGGCGAGATGGTCGTCGGCGTGCGGATCGGTGATGTCGAGCAGCTGGATGTCGGGGATCGCATGGGCGACTTCGCGCAGGTTTATCGGGTTGTCATCGACGAAGAGCACGTCGGGCGCGCGCAGCTGCATGTCGGCAAGGGTCGCGCGGATCGCCTCGGGCTTGGGGGTGAAGGCGATATGGGGGAAGACGAACTCGTCCCACAGGCCGAGCTCGGTGAGCTTGGCCTGCGCGGTAGGGAAGTCGTTCTTCGAGCAGATCGACGAGACCACGCCGCGCGCGTTGAAGGCGCGGACCAGCTCGGCGCGGTGTTCGTGCAGCGCCACCGCCTCGCCGTCCGCGAGCGTGCCGGCCCAGAGCGTGTCGTCGAGGTCCCAGATGATGAGCTTGAGCATCCTCCATTTTAGGATGCTTTTGGCTAGAGCAGCCCCTGCTCGCGATACCAGGCGGCGGTGGCGGCGAGGCCGGTACTGGCCTCGACCTGGGGTTTCCAGAGGTTGGCGGGCGGGCGGCGCCCGGCGTCGATCACCCAATCCTCGTGGCAGAAATAGGCGACGCGATCGGGCGTGAGCTTGGCGTTCTTGCCGCGGACCAGCCGGTCCATGTGCGCGCCGGCCATCAGCAGCATGCGCGGGAGCGCGAAACTGGCGACGCGCTTGCCGAGCGCCGCGCCGATCGCGGTGGCGAACTGCTTGTGGCTCCAGCCGGTCTCGACCCCGTCATCGGCATCGAGGATCTGGTTGCAGCCATCGGTGGTGGCGAGCGCGAGCAGCAGGCGGCCAAGGTCGCCAACCTCGATCAGCGAGATGCGCCCGCCGCGCGGCATCAGCGCGAGGCCTTTCTTCGCCAGCTTGAACAGTTCGAGCATCTCGAGGTCGCCGGGGCCGTAGATTGCGGGCGGGCGGACGATCGTCCAGTCGAGGCCCGAAGCCATGACAAGCTTGTCGCCCTCGGCCTTGGACCAGCCATAGGCGGAGAGTTCGGGCTCGCGCGCGGCGAGCGAGGAGACGTGGACGAAACGCTGGACGCCCTGCGCCTTGGCGGCGGCGAGCATGTTGCGGGTGCCGTCGATATTGCCCGCCGCGAAGCCCGCGCGATCGGGCGCGTTGACCACGCCGGCGACATGAATGACCGCGTCGGCGCCTTCGCAGAGCTGGGCGAGCGCTTCGGTGTTGCCCAGGTCGCCCTGCACCCAGATGATGCCCTTGCGTTCGGCCTGGGGGCGGCGCGTCAGGGCGCGAACCTGGTGGCCGGCTTCAACGGCGAGGGCGATCAGGCGGGTACCGACAAAGCCGGTGCCGCCGGTAAGGGCAATGATGCTCACAGCAGCGCCATATGGCTGCGGTGGACGAGTGTCGAGCGCGGGGCATAGCCGAGCAGATCGGCCTGTTCCTCGTTGCGGCGGCCGAGGATGCGGGTGGCGTCTTCGGCCGGATATTCGGCGAGGCCGCGGGCGAGCGGCCTGCCGTCGGGTCCGGCGATCACGACCAGATCGCCCCGGGCGAACTCGCCCTCGACGCGCGTGGCGCCGGCGGCGAGCAGGCTGCGCCCCTGCCCCAACGCCCTCGCCGCGCCTTCGTCGACATGGATGGTGCCGTGCGCGGTGATGCCGCCGGCAAGCCATGCCTTGCGGGCGGGGGCGGACTTCTCGGCGACGAAGAGCGTGTGCCTCGCCTGCGCGCCGAGCGGGTGCTCGATCCGGCCCGAGGCGATGGCGAGATGCGCGCCGGCGGCGTTGGCGATGCGCGCCGCGGCGATCTTCGAGACCATTCCGCCCGATCCCATGCCCGAGGCGCTGCCCTTGTCGGCCATGTTCTCGATGCCGCTATCGATCCGCTCGACGCGGGGGATATGGACCGCGCCGGGCAGCGCGGGGTTGCGGTCGTAAAGTCCGTCGACGTCGGAGAGCAGGACGACGCCCCCTGCCCCCGCCGCCTGGGCGACGCGCGCGGCAAGGCGGTCATTGTCGCCGAAGCGGATCTCCTCGGTGGCGACACTGTCATTCTCGTTGAGCACGGGGACGACGCCGAGGCCGAGGAGCCGGTCGAGCGTCGCGGCGGCGTTGAGATAGCGGCGGCGGTCTTCGAGGTCGCCGAGCGTGACCAGCATCTGCGCGGCGGTGAGACCGTTGGCGCCGAGCACATCCGCCCAGACGCGGCTCAGCTCGATCTGGCCGGTGGCGGCGGCGGCCTGCGCGTCTTCGAGGCTGGCGCGGCCGCCTTTGGCGAGCTTGAGGCGGCGCGCACCGAGCGCGATCGCGCCCGAGGAAACGACGGCGACCTGCTGCCCGGCCTGAACGCGCGCGGCGATGTCGGCGGCGATGCCCTCCAGCCAGGCGCGGCGCACGCTGCCGTCCTGATCGACGAGCAGCGCCGAACCGATCTTCACGACGATGCGCGGGCAGGATGCGGGCGGGAAGAGCGACATGGGCGTCAGTTGTGCGGAACCGATGCGGATGGCAAGCTTCAATACTCCCTCTTCGCGGGAGGATTTTTCGCGCTCCCTGTCACCGACGCCGCTATCAGGTGGCCGGAACTGGCCAGAGGAATAGGCTCTTGTTGAATTTGCTGCTGCTTTCCGGCGCGCTCCTGTTGCAGAACGTGCCGGCGGAAAAATCGCAATCGGCTCCTGCGGACAAGGTAGCGGCGGAGCCGGACACGCCGCTGATGACCGCAGCAAAGGCGAACCTGCCGCTCGCCAAGACCCGGCCGGTGCAAAAGGGAACGGTAGATGACAGCGTGCCGGAATCGGCCAAGGCGCAGGGCGCGCATGGCAAGGTCACGCTTACCGGCGTGATGGGAACGGACGGACGCCTGACCGAATTGCGCGTGACTACCAGCAGCAAGTCCGACGAGCTCGATGCCGCGGCACTGGCAGCGGCTGCGGCGGCGGAATTCGAGCCGACGCGTGACGCGCAGGGCAATCCGCTGGTCTATCCGGGGCGCATCCCGTTCAAGTTCGACAGCGCGCTGGACAGCGGCGCGCCCGGCTATCGATGCGGGCAGATGGTCCGCGACACCGATTGGTGGGTCGCGCACTGGCCGGGCGAGGACGACGATTTCCGGAAGATGTTCACGGGTTTCGCGATCGCCGGCTCGGTCAGCCGCGGTCAGGAGGCAATTCGCCAGGCGATCGCCGATTTCGACCGGCGCTGGGAAGCTGCAATCGCGGCATGCCGAAAGGCGCCGGATCGCAAGTTCCTCGAGCTGTTCAACAAGCAGCGCTAGGCGCGATCCGCAGGATCAAACCGGCGACCATTCGATCGCGTCCTCGCCCTTGTCGTCTTCGCCGACCTGCTCGTGATCGACACCGATCGCCTCGAGCAGCTGGTCAAGCACCCAGTCGACGCCGACGCCGCTGGCGCCCGAGATCGGGATCACCGGGTGGCCGCTGGCCTCTTCGAGCTCGGCGGAGAGCGCGGCGATCAGTTCGTCGTCGAGCGTGTCGATCTTGTTGAGCGCGACGATCACCGGCTTGTCGGTGAGGCCGGCGCCGTAATTGTCGAGCTCGGCGCGGACAACGCGGTAGCTCTCGGCCACGTCCTCGTCATTGGCGTCGACGAGGTGGAGCAGCACGCGGCAGCGCTCGATATGGCCGAGGAAGCGGTCGCCGATGCCGGCACCGTCCGCCGCGCCTTCGATCAGGCCGGGAATGTCGGCGACGACGAATTCCTGCATCTTGTGGCGCACCACGCCGAGCTGCGGCCGGGTGGTGGTGAAGGCATAGGCGCCGACCTTGGCCTGGGCATTGGTCACCTGGTTGATGAAGGTCGATTTGCCGGCATTGGGCAGCCCGACCAGGCCTGCGTCGGCGAGCAGCTTGAGGCGCAGCCACACCCAGGCTTCCTCGTTCGGCCAGCCGGTGCCGTGCTGGCGCGGGGCGCGGTTCGTCGAGGTCTTGTAGCTGGCATTGCCGCGGCCGCCGTCGCCGCCGCGCAGGAAGACAACCTGCTGGCCTTCCTTGGTGAGGTCGAGCAGCAGCGTGCGATCGTCGTCATCGGTAAGGACCTGGGTGCCGATCGGCACCTTGATCACCAGATCCTCGCCGCCGGCGCCGGTGCGGTTCGAGCCCGAGCCGCCATGGCCGCGCTGCGCCCGGAAATGCTGGGTGTAGCGGAAGTCGATCAGCGTGTTCAGGCCAGCGACCGCTTCGAAGATGATGTCGCCGCCCTTGCCGCCATTGCCGCCATCGGGGCCGCCATATTCGATGAACTTTTCACGACGGAAGCTCACCGCACCGGGGCCGCCCGAGCCGGAGCGGACGAAAATCTTGGCCTGATCGAGGAAATGCATGAGGCGCACTTAGTCGCCTGAGCGCATTAGCGCCACCCCACAGCAACTTTCTTGCTGGCGCCGCGCGGAACCACGAGTATAGGCTTGCGGTTCACCTGAACGGCGCCACGCCCGCGCCGGCGAGAGAACAAGGCAACCGTCGCGCGCAGATGAACTCGATCGATCGCTACATGGCGCGGCTGATCGCGGTGCCCCTGATTTCGACATTGCTGATCTCGGCGATGCTGCTGGTGCTCGACCGCATGCTCCGGCTGTTCGAGTTCGTCGCGACCGAAGGCGGTCCGGTGAGCGTCGTCTGGCGGATGCTGGCCAATCTGCTGCCCGAGTATCTGGGCCTCGGCATTCCGATCGGCCTGATGCTCGGCTGCCTGCTCGCCTTCCGCCGGCTGGCGACCTCGTCGGAGCTCGACGTGCTGCGCGGCGTGGGCATGAGCTATACGCGCCTGCTCAAGGTACCCTTCATGTACGCCTTCGCGCTGGCGATCCTGAACCTTGCCATCGTCGGCTATATCCAGCCGACCTCGCGCTACAATTACGAGCAGCTGCGCTTCGAGCTGCGCTCGGGTGCGCTCGGTGCCTCGATCAAGGTCGGCGAGTTCACCAGCTTCGGCCAGAAAATGACTTTGCGCATCGAGGAGAGCAAGGACGAGGGCCGCAAGCTTTCGGGCATCTTCGTGCAGATGATGACCAAGGACGGCACGCCGGTGGCGGTGACCGCCGAGAGCGGCCAGTTCCTGCGTTCCGACGATCCCGATGTGATCATCTTCCGCCTGCAGAACGGCACTTTGGTCCATCAGGACAAGGGCTCGCCGATACCGCGCGTGCTGACCTTCACCACGCATAATCTGCCGATCCCGCTGCCCAAATACGAGCAGTTCCGCACCCGCGGCGGCAAGAATATCGAGCGGACGCTGCCCGAGCTGGCCGTGATCGGCCGCAATCCCAAGGCGAGCGAAGAGGATCGCGAGACCAGCCGCGCCGCGTTCCACTTCCGCCTGGCCGAAGTCGCGTCGATGTTCCTGCTGCCGTTGCTCGCAGTCGCGCTGGGCGTGCCGCCCAAGCGATCGACCTCGGGTCTGGGCATCTTCCTGTCGATCGTGATGATCGTGACCTATCACAAGATCAACGAATTCGGGCAGTCCTTCGGCAGCGGCGGCAGCGTCGATCCGATCGTCGCGCTGTGGGGGCCCTTCACGATATTCGCGGCGCTGGTGCTCTGGATGTACTATCAAATCGCCTATGTGCCCGGCGCCCAGCCGATCGGCGCGCTCGAAAAGGCCTTCGAGAAGCTCACCAAGGCGATCGGGCGCTTCTTGCCGGGTCGCCGCCGCAAGCTGCGCCACGCCGACGAGGCCGCCGCGTGATGGGGCTGAGCAACTTTTTCCCGTCGCGGACCATGTCCGCCTACATGGCGAAGATGTTCCTGGTGCGCACCTTCGCCATTCTTGGCGCGCTGGTGCTCATCCTCCAGTCGCTCGACCTGCTCACCGAGAGCGGTGCGATCCTCGCGCATGCCGGAAACGGCGATGCCGAGATCTGGCGCTATGTCGGCCTGCGCGTGCCGCAGATCGCGGCGACCTTCCTGCCCTATTCGGTGCTGCTCGGCTCGATCCTGACGCTGTTCCAGCTCAACCAGAACAGCGAAGTGACCGCGATGAAGGCGTCGGGCCTTTCCGCGCACCAGATCCTGGCGCCGCTGCTGCTCACCGGCGTGGTCGTCGCGGCGATCTCGTTCGCGTTCAACGACCGGATCGTCACCCGGGCAACCGCTACGCTCGAGCAGTGGAAGAAGATCTCCTACGCCCCGCTGCCGATCGACCGCGGCGACCGCAGCAATGTGTGGGTGAAGGGCGACAATAATTTGATCCAGGTGCAGCAGGTCCGCGGGCGCGGCGATGCGGCACAGCTCTACGGTGTCACGGTCTATGAGCGACAGAACCGATCGCTGGTGAGCATCCTGACCGCGCCGCACGGCGTACGCGACGGCAATGGCTGGCGCGTGGACAACGCCGAGCGCTTCACCGTCGGCACCGACCAGAAGGCCAAGGTGGGCAATGTCGTGATCGGCCACAATATCCGGCCGGACCAGTTCACCCTCGCCCATGTCGACGCCGATTCGATGGATTTCCTGGGGCTCTACGATGCGATCGGGGACCTGAAGGTGGCCGGCCGCCAGACCGATGCGCTGGAAGGCTCGCTGTGGCACAAGCTCTCGGGCCCGCTCTCGGCGATCCTGATGCCGCTGCTGGGCGCCGTCGCCGGCTTCGGCCTAGCACGCTCGGGCAAGCTGTTCCTGCGCGCGGTGATCGGCATGGCGCTGGGGTTCCTGTACTTCGTCGCCGACAATTTCGCGCTCGCGATGGGCAATCTCGGGGCCTATCCGCCCTTCCTCGCCGCCTGGGCGCCTTTCCTGCTGTTCCTGATGATCGGCGAGGCGGTGTTGCTGAGGACGGAAGAGTAGCGCGCTTGGCTGGGACGGCGGCGATTCTGGCGCGGGATGACGACGAACATCCGATCCCGCCCGAGATCCACCCGATCTTCCGCCAGATCGTCGATGCCTTCCTGGCGGGCGACTGGCAGCTCGACTCCCCTGGGATCCCCGGCGTGCAGCCGGTGGATGCGGAAACCGCCGACTGGATGGCGGCCAATGTCCGCGACTATGGCAGCGCGCTCGCACCGCTGGACGCCGCGACCTGGCAACGATCCGTATATCATTGGATGGACGGGTATTGGGACTTCCTTGTCGACCTGAGCATGGTGGACGAAGCGGTGAGCGACCTGGCGCTGCAGGCCCGTTATCGAGAGGACAGCGGCATGTTCGAGGTCAGATCGATCTACGTCCCCTAGCTCGCAGCCAAGAAAAGGCCGGGGATCGCTCCCCGGCCTTTTCTGTTTCAGTGCTTCGCCGAACGGATCAGCGGGCGCCCATCGTGCTGCGGGCGAGGCGGTGCATCAGCCCGCGCAGCGAGGGGTAGTTCGCCTTGTGGTAGGACGACGCCTCTTCCAGCGCGCCGGCGATGCGGCGGTGCGCCTCGTCGAGTGCGTGATAGGGCAGGCTCGGCAGAAGATGGTGGAGCGCGTGGTAGCGCAGGCCGATCGGCGCCCAGAGATAGGCGAGGAAGCCCGGCGTCGGCACGTTGACGCTGTCGAGATACTGCGCGGTGACGGTGAGCGGCTCGCCGTCATTCTCCCAGAGATGCGCCACCAGCGTGCGGACCTGGTTGATCACGGCGGCGCCAGCGACGACGGCGAGATAGATGCCGAAGGCGCGTAGCGGGATCAGACCCGTGGCCACCGCTGTGATCAGCGCGATCGAGAAGATGCTCGCGCCGGCTTCCTGCATATACCATTGCGTGCGAAACTCGCCCTCGGGCGCGCGGCGCTCGAACTTGGGGTTGATCTGCAGGCCCGAATATTTGCCGACGACGAGGCGGCGCAGCTTCGGGATCACCAGCGACAGCGGTGTGAGCACGCCGAAGCGGATCAGCATCGCCACCGGCAGCAGCAGCGAGACGAGCATGAACACCGGCAGCGTCCACGGCTTCATCAGCGCGAGCGGCAGATATTCGGGATCCTCGTCCGTGCCATAACGGGTGCGGGCATGGTGCATGGTGTGCACGCCTTCATACATGAAGGAGGGCAGAAGCAGCGGGATGCCGACCAGCAGGTTCCAGACCAGCCGGAAATTGGGCAGCAGCGAATGCTTGAGATGGGTGATCTCGTGAATGAACAGGCTGGCGCGATAGAGCGCGAGCACCGCCACCACGCCGGCGAACAGCGCGAGCGGCAGGGTCGGCGCAAAGATCGTCGCGGCCAGCGCGCCATAGCCGATGCCGGCCGAGAGCAGCATGTCCGTCCAGTAGATGCGCTTGTTCGGGGTGTGCAGGTCGCGCGTCAGCTCGGCCGCGGCCCGCAGCATCGCGCGGTCGTCGGGAACGCCGGAAAGCTTGATACGCGCCGATGCCGGGACCGTTTCGGGCTCGGCATCGTGGATATTCAGGGCAAGCGATTTCGTCATGATGTCTGCCATTTGGCGAGAGATAGTGGCTTTATGGTGGCATTCCAGGGGTCAGGAGGGGGCACCCGCCCGGGCTGAATCGCCGCGCTTGACACTGGCCTTCCGGCGAAGGACTGCATTGCGCTGAATCAAACCCAAGAAAGGGCTTTCCCCTTGCCCAGCGGCCCGCTCAGCATCCGTCCCGTCACCACCAAGCGCGACACCAAGCAGTTCATCGAGATCGCCTACACGCTCAATTCGGGCGACCCGCACTGGGTACCTCCGCTGCGCGACGAAGTGGCGTCGACGATCAGCCCGAAGAAGAACGGCTGGTTCAGCCATGCCGAGGCGCAATATTTCCTCGCCGAGCGCGACGGCAAG
Organism: Sphingomonas sp. R-74633; assembly: GCF_013416555.1. Lineage (GTDB taxonomy): Bacteria > Pseudomonadota > Alphaproteobacteria > Sphingomonadales > Sphingomonadaceae > Sphingomonas. Next base: position 52,414 of record NZ_JACCFG010000004.1, read on the forward strand.
CCGGTGGGCCGCATCTCGGCGCATATCGACTTCCTGGCGCTCGAGATGCCGGCCGATCGCGGCTTCGGCCCGGGCACCGGCTTCTGGGGCCTGTTCGACGCGCAGGACGAGAACACGGCAAAGGCGCTGATCAACGCCGCCGAGGACTGGCTGCGCGGCAAGGGCATGACCAAGGCGCTCGGCCCGGTCAGCCTGTCGATCTGGGAAGAGCCCGGCCTGCTGGTGAAGGGGCATGACCACTCCCCCACCGTGCTGATGGGCCACCACCCGGCGCATTATCAGGCGTGGATCGAGGCGGCGGGCTACAAGGAAGCCAAGAAGCTGATCACCTATGACCTGCGCGTCGACACCGGCTTCCCGCCGCTGATCAACCGCATCGTCGCCGCGGGCGAGAAGAATTCGCGCATCCATATCCGCAAGGTCAACAAGTCGAAGTTCGCCGAGGAAGCCGCGATCATCCTGGCGATCCTCAACGACGCCTGGGCGGACAATTGGGGCTTCGTGCCGCTGACCCAGCCCGAGATCGACGATGTCGGCAAGAAGCTGAAGCCGCTGGTGTTCGAGGATTTGATCATGATCGCCGAGCTCGATGGCGAGCCGGTGGCGTTCATGGTCACCCTGCCCGACCTCAACGAGGCAGTGAAGCCGCTCAAGGGCTCGCTCCTCCCCTTCGGCTGGGCCAAGCTGCTGTGGTGGCTGCACAAGCCCAGGGCGCGGACGATGCGCGTGCCGCTGATGGGCGTGGTGAAGCGCCTGCAGGCCTCGCGCCTGGCGAGCCAGCTGGCCTTCATGATGATCGAATATATCCGCCGCGCGGCAGTCGCCGATTATGGCGCGACCCGCGGCGAGATCGGCTGGGTGCTCGACGACAACCAGGGCATGAACGCCATCGCCGATGCGATCGAATCCAAGATCAATCGCGAATATATCATCTACCAGAAGCCGCTCTGAGGCTTCGGCACGGCCACGACCGGCCTGCTCCGGGTTGCAATCGGAGCAGGCCGGCGCCGGCCTAGGGTACCGGTGGAGCGCATCCCGCGGCAGCGAACGCTACAGGCCGCCGCGGGAGCCCTCCCTGGGCTTTCAGCGCGCCTGCTTGGCCACTTCGACGGGGTCAACGCCGTTCGCGAGCCATTCGGCGCGCGTGCGGCACTGACGCTTCGCGATACGCGATCCCGTCATCAGGCTGTCGATGCAGTATTTGCGGCTGTCGGCCTTCTGCGACTGCTGCTCCTGCTTGGTCTTGGCAGGGTCATTCCCGGCCGCAGCGGCGGGGGAGACCGCGCCGGCGGTGAGCGTGATGCCTGCCAGCAGGGCGGCAGTGGCGGAAACGATGATCTTGCGGGTCATGATGGAAATCCTTGTCGCTTGGGGGGCATGAGCGGGCGAACGGTCGGCGCTTTAGGGGGCAGCACCGGCGCCGTTCGCCGCGCAGGGGGCGGTCAGCCGCTTAGTTCTTCTTGATCTTGGCCGGATCCTGGCCGGTGGCCGCGATCCACTCGGCGCGGGTGTGGCACTCGCGCTTCGGAAACATCGTGCCCGTCGACGGACCCTGGACGCAGTATTTCTTCTGCATCGCGGCGTCGGACTGGTCGTCCTGCTTGGCCTTGGCTTCCTTGGCCGGATCATTGTTGCGGGCCATGGCGGGCGAGACAGCGCCGGCGACCAGGGTGGTGGCGGCCATGGCGGCCAGGAACGCGGACTGGATGGGCTTGCTGTTCATATCCTGTACTCCTCACTGAGATCTGACAGGCGCTCCTTCCTGCCTGCACACCCTGCTTCGCAATCGTCGTGCCAGTTTCGGTAGTTACGGGAATTCAATGACTTAGCTGATTATGACATTGTGGTGACGTGCCATAACACAGCAATACACGCCAGATTTTGGGATTTACGCCAAATGGGCGTCCGGAAGCGGACAGTGCGCCTGTCCGGAAACGGCCAGTTTTAGCGGAGCGAGACCCAGGTCGGGGCGTGGTCGCTGGCCTTTTCGCGGCCGCGATGGGGCTTGTCGACGCCGGCACCGAGGAAGCGGTCGGCGGCGATAGGGCTGAGCAGCAGGTGATCGATGCGGAAACCCGCATCGCGCTGCCAGGCGCCGGCCTGGTAATCCCAGAAGGTCCAGATGCCGCCCGAGGGGAAGCGGGTGCGCAGCGAATCCGTCCAGCCCTGCGCCAGCAGCGCGCGGTAGCGCTCGCGGCTCTCGGGCTGCATCAGCGCGTCGCTGGCCATCGCCCGGACGGAGAAAGTGTCGTCGTCATTGGGGATGACATTATAGTCGCCCGCCAGCACCACCGGCCGCTCCTCGGCAAGCAGCGCCTGCGCGCGACCGGCAAGGCGCTCCATCCATTTGAGCTTGTAGTCGAACTTGGGGCCGGGCTGCGGATTGCCGTTGGGCAGATAGATCGAGGCGACGATCAGGTCGCCGATCTCGGCCTCGAGATAGCGGCTGTGCGCATCCTCAGGGTCGCCTGCCAGGCCGCGCTGGCGCTCGACCGGCTGCTGGCCCTTGGCGAGTACCGCGACGCCGTTGAAGCCCTTCTGCCCATGCCACACCGCGCCATAGCCCGCGGCCTCGATATCCTTGACCGGCAGCGTCTCGTCGGCGCCCTTCAGCTCCTGGAGGCACACAATGTCGGGCTGCTCCTCGGCGAGATACTCGAGCAGGCGCTCCATGCGCGCCTTGATGCCGTTGACATTGTAGGTGACGATCTTGGGCAAGGACGGCTCGCTCTTAGACGGAGAAGCTGGTGCCGCAGCCGCAGCCCGAGGCCGCCTGCGGGTTGGTCACCGCGAAATGCGCGCCGCCGAGATTATCGACATAATCGACGCTGGCGCCGCGGACGAGATCGAGGCTGATCGAATCGACCACCAGGCGCACGCCATCGACTTCGGCGACCGTGTCGTCGCCCTCCACCGCATCGGCGAAGCCGAACTTGTACTGGAAGCCCGAGCAGCCGCCGCCCTCGACCGAGAGGCGCAGGATCGCCGGCTTGCCCTGCTTTGCCGCAATCGCCGCGACGCGTGCGGCGGCGGCGGGCGTGAAGCCGATCTCGGGCTGGGTAAGCGTTGCCATGGGGGTGGAGATAGTGGCGTGGGGGCCGGGAGGCAATGCGTCAGGCGTCGGCGGACGGATCGCGGATCGCATCGGCGAAGCGGCGCGTGAGGCGGGTGAAGCTGTCGAGCTCCTCCGCGCTCCAGTCGGCGAACACCCCGCCCAGTATCCGCTCGCGCGCCACGTCGATCCTGTCGGTCATCGCCTTTCCTTCCGCCGTCGCCACCGCTTCGCGCACGCGCTTGTCGGCGGCCCCGGCGCGGCGTTCGACCAGGCCGAGACTTTCCAGCCTGGCGACCTGGCGGCTGACCGTGGTGTAATCGCGCCCGAGCCGGTCCGCAGCCTCTACCACGCCGATCGGGCCGAACCGCTCGATGCCGACGAGCAGCGGAAACAGCGCGCGATCGAGCCTGATGCCCGCCGCCTGAATCAGCAGCTCGTCACGCTGCGGGCGGTTCATCACCGCGACGATATCGAGCACCGCGCTATGCAGTGCCGCGAGTTGCGACGATATATGTGTATTATGCACATTGTTGCTTGACGGCATGCGACCCCTCACTCAATATATGTGCATCATACACATATTCGAGTCGAAGGGAACAGGCGATGAAGGCAGCGATCGTAGCGCAGGCCGGGCAGAAGGCGCCGGTCTATGGCGATTTCGAGGAGCCCGTGACGGGTGCGGGCGAGGCTATCGTCCATGTCGCGGCGGCGGCGATCAGCCCTTTGGTGCGCGGCCGCGCGGCGGGGACGCACTATAGCAGCGGCGGCGCGTTTCCCTTTGTGGCGGGCGTGGACGGTGTCGGGCGGCTCGAGGATGGTCGCCGCGTCGCCTTCGCCCTGCCCCGCGCGCCGTTTGGGACCATGGCCGAGCGTGTCGCGGTGCCGCTGGCACATATCGTTCCCCTGCCCGATGGCCTCGGCGACGTGACTGCGGCGGCGCTGATCAATCCGGGCATGTCCTCCTGGGCGGCGCTGACCGAGCGGGCGAAGCTCAAGCGTGACGAGACAGTGCTGATCAATGGCGCGACCGGCTCTGCAGGGCAGCTTGCGGTGCATGTTGCCCGGCACCTGGGCGCATCGCGCGTGATTGCCACGGGCCGTAACGAGGCGGCGCTGGCCGCGCTGGGTGCGGACGAGACGATCGTGCTGGGCAGCGACCCCGATGCGCTGGAGCGGCGCTTCAAGGAAGCATTCGCCGGCGGCGTTGACGTGGTGATCGACTATCTCTGGGGCATGAGCGCCGAGCGGCTGCTGATCGCCGGGGCGAAGGCGGGCGCCGATGGCGTGCCGATCCGCTTCGTCCAGGTCGGGTCGGTCAGCGGCGGCGAAATCACCCTACCCTCCGCGGTGCTGCGCGCCTCGGCGATCGAGCTGATGGGCAGCGGGATCGGGAGCATCGCGCTGGAACGGCTGGTCGCGGCGATCGGCGGCGTGCTCCAGGCGGCGGCGCAGGACGGCTTCGCCCTCCCCGCCCGGGCGATGCCACTCGCGGAGGTCGAGCAGGCCTGGGCGCTGGAGGGCGAGCGGGTGGTGCTGACGGCCTAGCCGAAGGTGAAGCTGAACGCCTGCACACCGGGATCGAGGAACTCGATCTCGAACAAATGATCGCCCGGGCCGTCGGCCAGCCGGACCAACTGATAGAGCCGCTGCTCGGTGACGATGCCGTTGCCCGCCGCATCGCTGTCGACGCCATGGCTGGCGCCGGGCGCCTTGCCGTCGATCGTCACGCGGTAGCGCACCGGCTTGCCGTCGGCGCCCGGGCTGAGGACGAGGTGCAGGTCGCGCGCGTGGAAGCGATAGGCGATGCGCCCACCGGGCTTGGCGAGCATCGCGTTCTCGCGGCTTACCGTCCAGCTGCCGGTCAGGCCCCAGTCGTTGAGTGCCTTGGGTGCGGCGGTGTAGGCGGTCGGCTGGTTCTTCACGAGCGCGGGCTGCGAGACCGACCGCTCGGTGCGGAAATAGCCGATATAGGTTTCGGGCGAGCTCTTGTCCTTCTGGCCCGGCGCCTGGATGCCGGTGCCGCCCTTCAGGTCGAGCTTGCCGCCCAGGTCCATCCCCGGATTGGCTTCGGCGAGCAGGCGGCGGATCACTTCCTCCGACTGGGCATATTCGCCCTCGCCATAATGGTGAAAGCGCATGCGGCCCTTGGCGTCGATGAAGTAGTGCGCCGGCCAGTAGCTGTTCTTGAACGCGCGCCAGATCTTGAAGTCGTTATCGACCGCGACCGGATAGGTGATGCCGAGATCGGTCACCGCCTTGCGAACATTGGCGACATCCTTCTCGAAGGCGAATTCGGGGGCGTGGACGCCGATCACGACCAGCCCGTCCTTGGCGTAGCGCTCGGACCAGGCCTTCACATAGGGAAGCGAGCGCAGGCAGTTGATGCAGCTGTACGTCCAGAAATCGACGAGGACGACCTTGCCCTTGAGCTGTTCGTTGGTGAGCGGCTTCGAGTTGATCCAGGTCACTGCGCCGTCGAGCGAGGGCGCCGGCCCCTCGTCGCGCAGGCCGCTTTGCGACTTGGGCGGGCCGGCCATGTTGAACCGGTCGAGCAGGCGCTGCTCGAGGCTGTTCGTACCGGCGAGCGAGGCCTTGGTGAGGAAGCCGGTGTCGAGGCCGAGCGCGATCGCGGCGACCGCGACCAGCACCAGCGCGCCGATGCCGCGGCGTACCCATTCGCCGGCACCCAAGGACTTCTTCATCGCCTTGAACAGCCGGCCGCCGACGAGCAGCGCCAGCGCGAGCGAAGTCGCGGCGCCCAGCGCATAAGCGAGCAGCAGGATGCTGGTGCCGACGCTCGCGCCCTGCAGCGCCGCGCCGGTGAGGATCAGGCCGAGGATCGGGCCGGCGCACGGTGCCCAGAGCAGCCCGGTCGCGACGCCGAGCAGGAGCGAGGCGCCGAAGCCGGTATTCTTGTCCGCCGATTGCGACAGGCGCGAGCCGAGCCGGACCAAGGGCTGCATCGCCCGGTCGCCGATCGCGGGGAACAGCAGCGTCAGGCCGAACAAGGCGAGCAGGATCAGCGCAATGGCGCGGCCATATTGGTTCGCCGCCACCGCCCAGCCGCCGCCGACCGCCGCCAGCGTGGCGATGGCCATGAACATCACCGACATGCCGATAAGGATCGGCAGGCCGTTCGACAGGAAGGGGCGGTCCGCGCGGGCGAAGACGAAGGGGAGCACGGGCAGGATGCAGGGGCTGAGGATGGTCAGCGCGCCGCCGAGATAGGAAAGCAGGAAGAGGATCATGCAGGGCCCGCCCGATATGGTTTCAGCGGGTCATATAGGGTCGCGCGGCGCGGGGGAAATGGTTCGCACCTCCCAGCCTTAGCCGGAGCGGGTTGCGGCCCGCTCCGGCTGCATGGCCTAGGCCGTGGCGCATCGCCAGCAGAGGACGAGCCCGTCCTCCGCATCGATGCGCTCGCCCACCTGCACGAACCCCGCCGCGGCCAGCACCCGCCGGGACGGGAGGTTGTCCGGGCTGGTATCGGCGGTGATCGCCTGCACGCGCGGATCCTCGCGCGCCCAGGCGACGATGTCGCGCACCGCCCGGCCGGCAAAGCCGCGGCCCTGCCGGCTTGGCGCGACGCCATAGCCGATGTCGATCACGCCCTCGACTGGCGGACGGGTGACGGAGCAAAGCCCCACCACTTCGTCCGCCTCGACAATCAGCCAGGAAGCCGGGGTGAAGTCCGCGGAGATGCGCGCGGCGAGATCGGCCAGCATCCGGAGGATTTCGGCCGGCGCGATCGCCGTGTCAGCCAGAGTGAAGTGCCTCGGCGCGTGGCCGAGCAGCAGCGCGGCATAGTCCGCGCCGTTCGTTTCTACGATCATTGGTGTCTTTCGAAGGAAGCGTGCGCCCAAACGGGGGCACCAGGCCTGCTTCAGCCGATCGGGATCGCGCGCGCTTCGCGCACGTCAACGCTCGGCCGCGGCAGCGGTCGGAAGCGGACGGTGAGCAAAGGCGTTCTCCTGGTGCGTACGGCCAAGGGCGGCTGCACGTGGCGTCATAGTAGAGCGAGGGCGGCACAAATGAAAAGGGGGCCGCCTTCGCGGGCGACCCCTCTTCCTCTCCTACGCTCTGAATGCGTGAATTACTTGTTCGTCGCCGGGCCGCCGACGCCGCCCTGAACGCGGTCCTGCACGGCGACGAGATACTCGCCGGTCTGCAGGAACGGGATCGGGTTCACCGCCTTGCCGTCGACGCGCACTTCATAATGGAGGTGGCTGCCGGTCGAGCGGCCGGTCGAGCCCATCAGGCCGATCAACTGGCCGCGCTTCACGCGGGTATTGTCCTCGACGAGGATCTTCGAGAGGTGGCCATAGCGCGTCTCGATGCCGCGGCCATGGTTGATCTGGACGAGGTTGCCGTAGCCGCCCTGCTTGCCGGCATGGCTGATGACGCCATCGGCAGTCGCGTAGATCGGGGTGCCGAGCGCGCCGGGGATGTCGACGCCTGCGTGCATCGCTGCGGTGCCGCGGAACGGATCCGAGCGGACACCGAACTGCGAAGTGAAGGTCACGCGATCGACCGGCTGCATCGACGGGACCGAGATCACCGTCTGCTCGAGCATGTCGAGCTTCTTCCAGGTAACGAACAATGCGCGGAACTGGGCGTCGGCGGCTTCGGCCGAAGCATCGCTGCTGCCGCTGGCATTGTCGTTGTCGATCGGCTCGTAGGGGCCCCCCATCGCCGGCACCTGCACATAGCGCTCGGGCGAGAGACCCAAGCGGCGGAGCTCGCCGGCGGTCTGGTTGTAACGGGCTTCGCCGGCGGCGCGGGCCTTGCCGGCCATCGCGACCTGGCGGGCCTCGACCTGCTTCAGCGGCGCGAGGACTTCGGTGGCGACGGCGCTGGTGCGGCCGGCAGCGTTGGGAAGCGACTGCTCGATCGTCGCGCGGTCACCCTTGCCGGTGAGCGTCGCGCTGATCAGCGCCTGATGCTGCTCGACCCGCGCGGCCTGAAGGCGGGCGGCCTCCTTAGCGGCGGTGACATCGGCCTGCATCTTCTCGACCTGATCGCGCATCTGGGCGACCTGTGCCTCGGGCGACGAGGGCGTGCCGGTCACGCCGCTGATCGCGATTGCGCCGACAGCGGCCTGGGCCACGCCATAGGCCGAGAACACGACGGTGACGCCCGCGACGCCGGCGAGCAGCGCCTGGGTGCGGCCCGCAACGCTGAAGCGCTTCAGATCGCGACCGTCATGGAAAATGAAATCCCGGGTGGTGAAAAAAGCACGGAACCGCTTTGCCAGCGTAGCCGTTTTGGTGTTCGACGCCTTAGCCATGAGTCCCCGGCCAGTTCATGGAAGCAAGCACCGAACAGCGACCCGGTTGCCGTACTTCAATTATTCCGTTGTCTCAGAAACAGCCCCTCCGCCTCCGGACGGTGGCTTGTGACCCGAGCAATCACTCCACGGCAAGAGCTTGATAATAATCCCGGGACAAACCGGCTGAACTGCGCGCCGAGTCGTTGAACGGTGGCTTAATGAGGCCCCGGTAATAGCGCGTCACGAGTGCCTGCCAGGTCGTTTCGGGGACAAGCCCCTTTTCGCGACAAGCCGATTCGAACCACACCGTTCCGGCGCTAACGTGCCGTATCTCGTCGTTCAGAATGCGCGTGAGGATGCGGGCTGTAACTCCATCATTTGCCGATGAAAACCGCTCAACCATCGCCGGTGTGACATCGAGCCCGCGCGCTTCCAGCACCATCGGCACCACCGCCAGCCGGGCGAGCGCATCGTGCGAAGTCTCGGCCGCGGCGTCCCACAGCCCGTCATGCGCAGGCATCGCGCCGTAGAAGCTGCCGAAGCGTTTCAGCCGCCGATCGAGCAGCGCGAAGTGCATCGCCTCGTCGCCGCCGACGCGCATCCAGTCATCGGTGAACCCGCGCGGAAACTGCGCACCGAAGCGGCCGGCGACATCGAAGGCGAGGTCGATCGCGGAGAATTCGATATGAGTGATCGCGTGGATCAGCGCGATCCGGCCGCGCTCGGAACCGCCCTTGCCGCGCCGGGGCATATGGCTGGGGGCGAGCAACTCGGGCTTGTCCGGGCGCGCGGGCTTGTCGGGCATCGCCACATCGAACTCGAAGGCCAACCGCCCCAGCCGCCAGTCACGTGCGGCGGCACGCGCGGCCTTGACCTTGTCGGCCGGTGCCGCGGCGGTGAGCACCGCGCGGCAGGCCTGGGCGACGCTGCGCTCGGGCATGGCCTAGGGCTTCGCCGGTGGCGCGCAGCTTGCGGGCATCGCCGGCGGCACGGCGTTGCCGAACTGCAGCGGCATCGGGAACCAGTTGCCCCGCCCGCCATCGCCGCGCTTTGCCTTGGGCCAGTGGAGCTGGCGGACCCAGGTAACCACTGCGTCGTCACGCGCCTTGTCGCCGGTCGAATCGAGGACAAAGGCGTCCACCCTGCCCTCGACATCGATCTTCGCGCAGACCATCGCCGCGGTGTCCGCGAGCGCGGCCGGGACCGGCGGCAACGCCTGCGCCTGCGCAATCGGCGCGAACAGCAAAGCGGCGGCGGCCGAGAGCAACCAGCGCAGCATCAGCGGGCCTGCATTTCCTTGATCGATTCGAGCACATCGACCGCATGGCCGGGCACGCGCACACGGCGCCAGGCGCGGAACAGCTTGCCCTCCTCGTCGAACAGGAAGGTCGAACGATCGATGCCCATGTAGCGCTTGCCGTAGAGCTGTTTCTCCACCCACACGCCGAACGCCTCCATCGCCGCGCCCGAGGTATCGGTGGCAAGCGGGACGGTCAGGTCATATTTGTTGATGAACTTCTGGTGCTTGATCGGCGGGTCCTTGGAGACCCCGACCACATCGGCGCCGATCGCCGTGAACTCGGGCAGCAGCGCCGAAAAGTCCTGCGCCTCGCGCGTGCAGCCCGACGTATCGTCCTTGGGATAGAAATAGAGGACGAAGGGCTTGCCCAGCTTGTCCGCGAGCGCGATCGGCTCGCCCTCGGTCCCGTCGAGCGTGACTGCGGGGATCTTGTCGCCTTCCTCGATTGCCATCTGTACCTCCTCAGGCCGAACCACTGACCGCGGCCCAGCAATGGCGGACCTCCTGCCGGGTCTGCTCCAGCTGCGCAACCACCTCGTCCCAGCGCTCGAGCTTGAGCGCGCGGGCGATCAGCGCCTGGGTGGCGGGGCCCGGCGGCTGTGCGTCGGGCGCGACGAGGCGCATCGTCACCAACAGGCGGGTGAGGAAGTCATGCGCGGGGCGCATCGTCGGCGGGAGCAGGCCCTCGCGCGCCAGTTCGTCGATCGCCGGGCCCAATCGCGGCTCGAAGCCGGTGCGGTAGACGAGCTGGGTGACGTGCACTGCGAATTCGAGATCGACGAGCCCGCCGGGCAGCAGCTTGGCATCGAGCGGGCCTTGGGGTGGCTTGTGCGCGGCCATGTCGGCCCGCATCTTCGCCGCCTCGGCGGGGATGTCGCGCTCCGGCCGCGCGCCGCCCAGCACCTCGTCGATGATCGACTGGACCTTGGCGCGGGCGACAGGCGAGCCATAGACCGGACGGGCGCGGGTGAGCGCCATATGCTCCCAGGTCCAGGCGTCGCCGCGCTGATATTTTTCGAAGCCCTCGAGCGAGACGACCAGCGGCCCCTGCGCGCCCGAGGGGCGCAGGCGGGTGTCGACTTCGTAGAGCGGCCCGGCAGGCGTGGGGACCGAGAGCGCGGCGGTGACGCGCTGGCCGAGCCGGTTATAGTACATCACCGCGCCGAGCGGCTTGGCGCCGTCGCTCTCCGCCGCATAGTCGCCGGTGAACAGGTAGACGAGGTCGAGGTCCGAGGCGTGGGTGAGTGCTTGCCCGCCCATCCGGCCGAGCGCGAGGATCACCAGCTCGCTCTCGGGCACGATGCCATGGTTGCGCGAGAATTCCGCGACCGTCGCGGCGGCCAGCGTCTCGATCGCCGCCTCGGCGACGCGGGCATATCCGACCGAGACTTCGAGCGGATCGCTGGCTCCGGCGACGATCTGCGCGCCGAGCGCGAAGCGCTTCTCGTTGACGAAGCGGCGGACGAATTCGAGCTGGTACTGATAGTCCGCGTCGGGCTCCCAGGCGCGCATCCCGGCGGCGAGCGCCTCGACATCGGGCACCGGCTCGAGCGCGGTCGCGTCGATCAGCCCATCGAGCAGTTCGGCGCGGCGGCCAAGCTGTTCGGCAAGCGTCGGAGCCAGCGCGAGGATCTGGCCGAGCAGCTGCGCCAGCCCCGGCTGGGCTTCGAGCAGGCGAAAGAAGTTGATTGCGCTCGGCAGGCGCGAGAGCATCGCGTCGAAGCGGGTAATCGCGTGGACGGTATCGGGCGCGCGGGCAAAGGCCTGGATCAACCCCGGCAGCACCGCCTCGAGCGCTTCGCGGGCGGCAGGCGTACGCAGCGCCGCGTAATTGCCGCCGCGCCAGCCCTGGACGATCCGTGCGGCGGCGACCTGATGCTCGAAGCCGGCCCTGCCCAGCTCAGCCTCCAGCGATTCGGTATCGCTCGGCAGGCGCGGCTCTTCCTCGCCGGCGAGCCCGTCATAGATCGTCCCCACGCGCACGACATGCGGGCGCAGCAGATCGGTGAGCGCGGCGCCGTCGGCGAACCCGGCGAGTTGCGCGACATTGTCGAGCGACTCTGTATTTCCGGGCAGCTCATGCGTCTGGCGATCATCGACCATCTGGAGGCGGTGCTCGATCGTGCGCAGCGTGACATAGGCGTCGGTCAGATCGCGCGCCTCATCCTCGCCGATCCGCCCCGCCTCGGCCAATGCCGCCAGCGCATCGCGGGTGGCGGGCGCGCGTAGCGCCGGCTCGCGGCCGCCATGGATGAGCTGGTGGATCTGCGCAAAGAACTCGACTTCGCGGATGCCGCCCCGGCCCCGCTTCAGATCATAGCCGGGGCCGAACGCCTGGGCCTGCGAATAGTGATCGCGGATGCGGCGGCTGATGTCGCGGATCTCGCGGATCGTGCCGTAGTCGAGCGCGCGCCGCCAGACGAAGGGACGGATCGCGTCGAGGAAATAGCCGCCGAGATCGAGATCGCCGGCGCAGGCGCGCGCGCGGATGAAGGCGGCGCGCTCCCAGGGCAAAGCCTGGCTCTCATAATAGGAAATCGCCGCCTCGACCGGCAGCACGATCGGCGTGACTTCGGGCGAAGGGCGCAGCCGCAGATCGACGCGCAGCACATAGCCATTCTCGTCGCGGGTCTGGAGCAGCTCGACTACGCGGCGACCGATGCGCACCGCGGCTTCCTGCACATCCTCGCGCGGGCGGTGCGGCAGGGTCTCGGGGTCGAAGAGCAGGATCGGGTCGATGTCCGACGAATAGTTGAGCTCGCGGCTGCCCTGCTTGCCGAGCGCGATCGCGGCGAATCCGCGGGGTTCGGCATCGGGGGTGCGCTCGAGAATCGCCGTGCGAATGGCACGGTCGAGCGCATTGTCGGCGAAGTCGGTGAGCAAATGCGTGACGCGCGTCAGGTCGAACCGGCCTGAAAGATCGCCCAGCGCGACGATCAGCGCGAGCCGCCGCCGCTCAAGCCGCAACCGCGCGGCTTCGGGCATTTCTCCAGCCAGATCGGCCGCCGCACGGAGAGGATCTGCGAGTGCAGCCTCAATATTTTCTATCAGCACATCTTCGCGATTGCGCAGGAAAGCCAGGAACGGGGCATGTAATTGCGCGCGGTCGATCGCGTTCGCAATATCCGAAGGAAATCGAGTTTCGGTCACGGAATCAGCCACCTGCGAAACAATGCGTTGCAATATGTCAAGCAACAAAAAGAGAACTGAACAGTTCTAGCAACATGAACCACACGACCTCAGCATCGGCCAGCGAAGCCCGCCAGCCCGCATATCGGGTCGAAGCACCGCGCGCCAGCGACGCGGTCGGGCTTGCGCTACGCGACGCCTTTGCGCGCGATCTGGGGCTGCCCGACGACATGGCAGCGATGCTGCGCCAGCTCAATCGCGACGATTTGTTCTCCAACTGAGCTTTCGATCAGGACAGAGAAAAGGCCGCGCTCCCCCAAGGAAGCGCGGCCTTTTGATTTCCGGCGCAGAGGCCCGGCTTATTTCGCCGTAAAGTCGCCGCCCCGCTCGCGGCTGAGATCCTCGACCTCGCCCATGATCGTATCGAGCGCGCTCTTGCCCTCGGCGGTGCCGGGCTCGATGCGGCGCGACGGCAGCTGGCCTTCGGTCAGGAGATGCTCGAGCGCGACGCGGCCACGCGCGACGCGGCTCTTGATCGTGCCGACCGCGACCTGGCAGATCTCGGCGGCTTCCTCATAGGCAAAGCCGCCCGCACCGACCAGGATCAGCGCCTCGCGCTGCGGCTGGGGAAGATGCAGCAGAGCGCGCTGCATGTCGGAAAGCTCGACATGGCGATCCTGGCTTGCCGGCGCGGCGAGCAGCCGGTCGGCGACCAGATCGTCCCACTCGCCCTTGAAGCGGGCGCGGCGCATCTGGCTCAGATACAGGTTGCGCAGGATGATAAAGGTCCAGGCGCGCATGTTCGTGCCGGCCTGGAAGCGCTTGCGCGCAGCCCAGGCCTTGAGCAGCGTTTCCTGCACCAGATCATCGGCAAGGTCGCGGCTTCCCGACAGCGAACGCCCGAAGGCGCGCAGATGCGGAATAACCGTTGCCAGCTGCGTCTTGAACTCGGGATCCGACAGCGAGACATGCTCGTACGGTGCCTCGGTCCCCGTGTCCTCAGGCTCTTCGGACTGACTCATTCGATCCCGCTTGCTTGCGTGGGCCGGATGGAACCGACCCTTTCCAGAAATAGGTGTGGCGACCGCGATTGCCAGCATAGCATGCCCTCGCTCTCGTTCTGATCAGAAAAGAAGAATGATCGCGAACGCGACGATAACCAGTACCAGGCCGATGCCCAGCACGTAGCGCGTCATGTGCGGCGTGGTGCCGGCGCGGGCGTCTTCCGTGTCTAGATGGACGGATTTTTCATTCTCAGCCATGCCATCCAAACCAACGAAATCCGTTTTGGGTCCGTACCATATGGAACCCGCGCCGGTTTTTTCGTGGAAAAGATCAGGCCGGGACGGTCGCCTGGTCGAAGAACAGCGCCTGGCTGATCGTCGTCTTCACGGTTTCCCGCTGGAACGGCTTGGTGATCAGGAAGGTCGGCTCCGGACGCTCGCCGGTGAGCAGGCGCTCGGGGAAGGCAGTGATGAAGATCACCGGCACCGAGAATTCGGCGAGGATGTCCTTCACTGCATCGATGCCCGAGCTGTCATCGGCGAGCTGGATGTCGGCGAGCACCAGGCCCGGCCGGTCTTCCATCGCCAGCGCGACGGCTTCATCGCGCGTGACCGCGACGCCGGTCACTTCATGGCCCAGATCGCGGACGATCTGCTCCAGGTCCATCGCGATCAGCGGCTCGTCCTCGATGATCATCACCCGGGTACGCGTCTGACGCTCGATCTCGGCCACGGCCTCGCCCACCAGCTTCTGCACCTGTCCTGCATCCTCTTCGATCAGATAGCCGGCGTCCTCGATGCTGAAGCCCTCCACGGTGGTGAGCAGCAGCGCCTGGCGCGACAGCGGGGTGAGACGGGCGAGACGCGCGCGGGCGATCGCTTCATTCTCGTTGGTGGTATCCTCGATCACATCCTCTTCCTCGAGGTGGGTCGACTGCCAGATCGCCTGGAAGGTGCGATACAGGCCGAGCCGCGGATCGACGTCCCGGGGAAACTGGTCCGGCGCCGCGACGATCGCCTCGAGCGCAGCGCGCACATAGCGGTCGCCGTCGGACTGGCTGCCGGTGAGCGCGCGCGCATAACGGCGAAGCAGCGGAAGGTGCGGCGCGAGTTGCTGTCCAAGCGACATGGTCGAACTATTCTCCTACGAGGTCGGAAGGGGTTGTTTCATTCCCGTTCCGATCATGCAAACGTCAATTTGTGCAACCCAAAGGAGCCCCTCCCCGGAATATGCATCGCCTGTGGAACAAACGACGGGCTATTTGGTTTCATCGCGGATGCTGCGTAGTGTTGCTGCTCAGACACCGTTGCCTGGCAACCGGTGTCTTTCGTTCCTTTCCGGACATTGCATCCGGAAGAGGTCGCTTTTAGTCCGGGCCGCGGCTGCTGCCGTGGCACAGGGGGGAATTGGTGCGTTCCGCGGATGACAAAATGAGAAAGCCGCCCAAGTCTGATGGCGGGAAGGAAACCGGTCGCCCCGGTCGCAATGTCGGCCAGGCGCTGCGCCAGGCCTATGACGAGGCCTTAGGCGAAGCCGTGCCCGACGACCTGCTCGACCTGCTCAAGAAGCTCGATTAGTCCGGAGGTGATGGGAATCACGGACGACGAAACCCGCGCCGGAATACGCCCGGCCGCGGCGCTGGGGGCGATGCCGACTGGCGCTAAGGTCTTCATCTATCTGATCCTCAGTCTGCTGCCGCTGGCGCTGATCGCGCTTTTCACCACGCTGCAGAGTACGCGCAACGCCGATACGGAGGCGCGCGCGCGCCTCAGCGCGGCGGCGGGCGAGAGCACCGGCGTGCTGCGCGATCTGCTGGTCAACCATGTCAGCCAGCTTTCGAGCGCGCTCGAGGCGCTTGAAGTCGATCCGCATAACGCACCGGCCTGCACCCGCCTTGCCGGCACCTTCGCCACCGCCACGGGGGCGCGCTTCGCCATCGCGGACAATAATGGCCAGGTGATCTGCGGGCAGAATTTCACGATCGCCGGAAAGGCTGCGCTCCAGCCCCGCCAGGTCCGCACCGCGCTCACCGATGAAGGGATGACGCTGCGCATCGGCGGCAAGGCCGGCGGCACCGCCACGGCCTTCTACCCCGCCGCCGCGCTGGCCACGATCGTCCAGCCGAGCGGCTTTGTGCCCGAATATGGCGCCGCGCTCGTCAGGCACGGCGATCGGCTGGTGCTCCGCAAGCTTGAGGGCATCGGCCCGCTCGACCGGCGCGAGACGATCCCCAACGATTTGGGCCTCGACGGCGTCCAGTTCGAGATGTCGATGCTCGGCACCCCGATCACATCGCCGATGATCATCAACACCGTCGTGCTGGTGCTGATGTGGCTCGCCGCTGCGGGTATCAGCTGGCTGGTCGTCGACATATTGCTGATCCGCCCGCTGCGCCGCCTGCGCAGCAGCGTGGGCGCCTATCAGCCCGGCGAGATGCTCGACATCAAGCGGCTGGGCGACATGCCTGCGGCCGAGATCCGCGAACTGGGCGATACATTCCGCCAGATCGCCAGCACGGTGCAGGAGCACGAGAAGGAACTGGCCGAGGGTCTGATGCGCCAGACCAAGCTCACCCGAGAGGTCCATCACCGGGTGAAGAACAACCTCCAGGTCATTGCCAGCCTTATCAATTTCCACGCTCGCAGCGCCAAGAGCGAGGAAGCGAGCGAGGCCTATGCCTCGATCCAGCGCCGGGTAGACGCGCTCGCGGTGGTCCATCGTCACCATTATGCCGAGCTCGAGGAAAATCGCGGGCTCGACCTGCGCTCGGTGATCGGCGAGCTGGCCGCGAACATCCGCGCCACCGCGCCCGAGCGTGCGCAGGGATTGAGCGTGACGCTGGAACTGACTCCGGTGCTGGTCAACCAGGACGTGGCGATCGCCATCGCCTTCCTGCTCACCGAGATCGTCGAGCTGGCGATGAGCTGCAATCCCGCCGCGCAGATCCGCATCTCGATCAAGCTGATCGAGGATGACGACACCAGGGCGTTGCTGCGCGTCACCTCGCCCGCGCTGGTCGAAAGCCCCGCGCTCGAGCAACTCGTGGAGAGCCGTTACGGCCGCGTGATCGGCGGCCTGGCTCGCCAGCTGCGCACCAAGCTGCACCATGATCCGCTGACCGGCGCCTATGAAGCAGCGATCGCGATCACCGGACGCCCCTGAGCAATAACCCAGATAAAAAAGTTCGAAAAAAAATTCGAAGGGCGCGGAACCCCAGACGGCGTGGTCCGTTCTCTACTTCGGATAGTGACCTTTTGCCCCCCCGCTCTCGCTATCCAAGACATGGGCCCGGAAGCGTCAACCCTCCCCCCCCCGGTGACGCTTCCGGGCCTACACTTATTCTGGGCCTTCCCGGTTTCCCCAACATCGCCAGCCACTTGCTTCGCAGACGGAACGTTTGCGCGCGCCCGCGCATTACTTACCTGACCCCTTTAGCGGTCCGGTATCTGGAGAGAGTTATGCGTAAGATCATCACCTGCTTCGCCCTTGCGGGCGCGGTGCTGGTTTCGGCCTGCAACACGGTCGAAGGCGTAGGCAAGGATGTTTCGTCGGCGGGCAGCACCGTCGCCAAGACGGCCGACGACGCCAAGTAAGCCAGCCAGCTTAAGCACGAAGACCCCTCCCCTGCCCGGGGAGGGGTTTTTCGTATCAGGCCTCGGCGATTTCAGTGGTTTCCGCGTCTTCCGTGGCCTGGCGCCGCCGCCGGGTGAACCAGATCGCCACCAGCGACAGGAAATAGAGCCCGACCAGCGGGAAGGCGAGCAGCAGCTGCGAGCCGATATCGGGCGGGGTCAGCACCGCGGCGATCGCGAAGGCCGCGACCACGGCATAGCGCCAGGCGCCCTTGAGCTGCTCATAGGAGACGATCCCCGAGCGCTCGAGCAGCATCAGCAGAACCGGCAGCAGGAAGGTGATGCCGAAGGCGAACAGGAACTGCATGACGAAATCGAGATATTTCTCGGCATCGGGCATGGCGATCTGCTTCACGCCGCTGTTGCCGAGGTCACCCTGATAGCCGAGCAGGAAGTGCAGCGCCGTCGGGATCGCGACAAAATAGGCGAGCGACGCGCCGGCAATGAACAGCAACGGCGTGGCGAGCAGGAATGGGAGCAATGCCCGCTTCTCCTGCCGATACAGTCCCGGCGCGATGAACCGCCAGAGCTGCGTCGCGATCACCGGGAAGGACAGCATCATCGCCGAGAAGAAGGCGACCTTCAGCTGGACGAAGAAGGCGCCGAAGATCTGGGTGAAAATCACCTGATCCTGTCCTGCCACCGCGAGCGGGTGGACGAGCACGCCGTAGATGTCCTTCGAGAAGTACATCGAGATGAAGAAGGTCAGCAGCAGCGCGGCCACGCAGTAGAGCAGGCGGCGGCGCAGCTCGATCAGATGCTCGAGCAGCGGCTGCTGGGTGTCGTCGATATCCCTCATTCGGCAGCCTCTGCCTTGGGCTTGCGGGCGCGCGCCTTGGCGGCAGGCTTGGGCGCGGCTTCGACCGGTGCAGCCGCAACCTTGCGGGCACGCGGCTTGGCCGCGGGCTTGGCAGCCGGCTCGACCGCAACTTCGGCCGCCGCAGGCGCCTTGCGGGCGCGCTTGGGCTTGGGCGCGGAAACGCCCGGCGTATCGCCGGTGATCGCCGGCTGTTCGACCATCACGGGCGCCGCATCCTCGGTAACGAGGTGCACGTCGGCCTCAAGGGGGGCCGCCTCCGGCGCCGGAAGCGCGGCGGGGGGATGCTCGGACATGATCCGCGCATTCTCCGCCGCCCATTGCTGCTCCAGCTCGGCCAGTTCGGCCTCGCGGATCATGGTGTCGAAGCCCGAGCGGAACTGGCGCGCAACCGCGCGCGCCTTGCCGAACCATTTGCCCACAAAGCGCATCGCCTTGGGCAGATCCTTGGGCCCGATCACGAGCAGCGCCACAATGGCGACCACCACGAATTCGGGCGCGTTGAAATCTAGCATCGATTATTCGCCAGAAGCGGCCCCCGGCGCCCTGAGCCGGGAGCGAAGTGTCAGAGCTTCTCTTCGCGCGCCGGTTCGGCTTCGCGCTGCACGGTCGGCTCGGGAGCCGCCTTGCCTTCGATGCGGGTCGCCGGCTTGTCGTCGTCGTCCTCCGACATACCCTTCTTGAACTGCTTGATGCCCTTGGCCACGTCGCCCATCATGTTCGAGAAGCGGCCGCCGCCGAGCAGCAGGATCGCGACCAGGCCCAGCAGAAGCCAGTGCCAGATGCTGCCCATACCCATAGTAACTCTCCTTGATTCCGGCTCTATCTAAGCCTCGCGCGCACCAGCGGCAATGCCGAAAGGCCCCTATTCGTCGTCTGTTACACTTTCGATTTCGGACGCCTCCGGCTCATCGCCGCCGCTCTCGCCCAGCGCCTCCATGGCGAGATCGACCGGATCGAGCAGCCCGGCGGCCTTGAGATCGTCGATCCCGGGCAGGTCGCGCCGGCTGGTGAGGCCGAAATGGGTGAGGAAGCCGGCGGTGGTGGCATACATCAGCGGCCGCCCCGGCACTTCGCGGCGGCCGGCGGGACGCACCCAGCCCGCCTCCATCAGCACATCGATGGTGCCCTTGGAGATCTGCACGCCGCGGATCGCCTCGATCTCGGCGCGCGTGACCGGCTCGTGATAGGCGATGATCGCCAGCGTCTCGATGCCGGCGCGCGAAAGCTTGCGGCTCTCCTCGCGGTCACGCCGCAGCAGATGGGCAAGGTCGGCCGCGGTCTGGAAATGCCAGCGCTCGCCGCGGCGGACCAGCTCGATCCCACGCCCGGCATAAAGCGCCTCCAAGTCCGCCAGCGCGGCACGCACATCCAGTTCGAGGCCGACATGCGCGCGGATCTCGTCCACGCTGAGCGGATGCTCGGCGGCGAACAGCACGGCCTCCACCGCGCGCGAGGCTGCGTCTTCGGGGGTCATCCAGCGGCCTTGAGATAGAGGGGCGCAAAGGCCGATTTCTGCTTGAGCTCCACCCTGCCCTGCTTCGCCAGCTCGAGCGCGGCGACGAAGGACGAGGCGAGCGCCGACTTGGCATAGGGGCCGCTCGCGCCCTCGGGCAGGAAGGACTGGAGCGCGCTCCAGTCGATCCGCGTGCCGATCAGCGACGAGACGCGGGCGATCGCGGCTTCCAGCGTCATCACGTCACGGTGGGCGACGACGTGCATCACCGGGCGGGTGCGCGCGCTGATCCGGCCATAGGCGGCGATCAGGTCGTATATCTCGGCTTCCCAGCGCGCCTTGCGCAGCACGCGCAGCCCCTCGGGCGCGGCGCGCAGGAACACGTCGCGCCCGGTGCGGTCGCGCGCCACCAGCCTCGCACCAGCTTCGCGCATCGCATTGAGCCGCTCGAGCCGCAGCTGCAGGCGCAGTGCGAGCTCCTCGGGGCTCGGCGTCTCCTCCGGGTTGCGGGGCAAGAGCAGCGCGGACTTCAGATAGGCCAGCCAGGCGGCCATCACGAGATAATCGGCGGCGAGTTCGAGCTTGAGCTCGCGCGCCTCGTTCACGAAGCCGAGATATTGCTCGACGAGCTGGAGGATCGAAATCTGGCGCAAATCGACCTTCTGCGTGCGCGCCAGCGACAGCAGCAGATCGAGCGGCCCTTCCCAGCCGTCGATGTCTATCTTCAGAATTTCGGGTGTTTCACCGTCCATCGCCGGAGTTAAGCAGCCCGCGCCGGTCTGCTCAATAGAGTTGGCCTTCGGAGGCGAGATGGAAGGGATCGGTGCCCGGCGTGCAATCGGGGCGAACCGGCAGCCGCTCGACCAGCAACTCGGTGTCGCGCATCTCCACCCGGCCATCGGCCCACACGCAGATATCCGAGCGGAACAGGCTGGTCTTGAACACCACCGTGGCGGTGAGCAGGATCACGCCCTTCTCGACCCCGCGGAACAGCACGCGCCGGACTTCGAGCGCCGCCGCGGCGATCTCCGCCGGATCGGCATCGGGGTTCCAGGCAAGGTCCTTGCCCGATTCGACGATGCGGAACCGCCCGTGCTTCCCGCCGACATGATCGAAGAAAAAGGTCGCATAGGCCGCCGCATTGTCGGGATCGACCTCCACGCCGACCCGGGCATTGTGCGCATAGATCGGCACATTGCTGTGATCGAACAGCACCGCCTGTCCGTCGGCGATCAGCGCGTACCGGCTGTTAGGCACGCCGCGGGTCTGATCGACGATCTTCAGCAGATCGGTTTCGGCATAGAAGGGCAGCGGAGTCGTCCAGACCTGCACGGTCCTCGCATCCAGGGGCGAAGGCCGGATCTGATCGTTTACGGCGGCAAGCAAATTCCCTGCCTCGCCCTCAGGGGCGCGGCGCCACGCATATACTCGAAGCATGTCGCTGCTTCCTCCCCCTCGGAAGGCTTGCTTGCCTCCCTACCCGGAGAGTGAACATGCCAGTTCGCACGCGCGGCGCAATAATCCGATTTAAAGCAGCGCGAGCAATTCGTCCCTTTTCGCGATCAATTCGGAGAAATCACTATCAGGTTCGTCTGCGCCCACCGTCGCCATCGCCCGGTCGAGCCGCTCGATGCACGCGGGCGTGGCATCCGGAAGCAAGCCGATGATCTCGATCATCTCGTCCATCCGCGCCCAGCAATCGAGCACCACGTCGCAGCCGGCGGCCAGCGCCTGAGTCGCCTTCTCGCCAGGCGTGCCGGACAATGCCTTCATGTCGATGTCGTCGGTCATCAGCAGCCCGTCGAAACCGATGCGGCCGCGGATGACCTCCTGGATCACGGTCGGCGAGAGCGTGGCGGGGCGCTCGGCGTCCCAGGCCTCGAACACGACATGGCAGGTCATGCCCATCGGGGCGCCCTTGAGCGCATGGAACGGCGCGATGTCCTGCTCCAGCGCAGAGGCATCCACCTTGACGCGCGGCAGCTCGAGATGGCTGTCGACCAGCGCGCGACCGTGCCCGGGCATGTGCTTGACTACGCCGACGACGCCGCCGCGGCGCAGGCCTTCGACACAGGCCTGGCCGAGCGCCGCGACGCGCATCGGCTCACCGCCGAATGCGCGGTCGCCGATCGCCTGGGTAACTTCGGGTGTGACGACGTCGAGCAAGGGCGCGCAATCGACAGTTACGCCGACATCGGCGAGCATCATGCCGAGCGCGTGGTAATTCGCCCGCGCCGCCTCGATCGCCGAGATCGGCGCGATGTCATAGAGCTTGCCGAACACCTCGCCCGCCGGAAAGGCTGGCCAGACCGGCGGTACCATGCGGCTGACGCGGCCGCCTTCCTGGTCGATCAGGATCGGCAGGTCGGCGCGGCCCGACAGTTCACGCAACTCCTCGGTAAGCGCGCGCATCTGCTCACGGCTCTCGCAATTGCGCTTGAAGAAGATGTAGCCGAGCGGATCGGCATCCCGGAAGAAAGCGCGCTCCTCGGCCGTGAGCGACAGGCCGGAGACACCGAAGATTACTGGCTTCATGCGCGTCTCTTAGCGAAGCCGGAGGCGGCGGATAAGCCCCTGCGAGGCGGTTGGCCATGCCTGCGCGGCATGGCCAGCCCCTCAATTCGCCACGTAGCAGTTCTCGCCCGCCACCTTGAGCTTGCCGCACAGCTCCCTGGCCTGGCTGTTCGAGCCCGTGTTCACCCGCAGGCGGAACACGGCCTTGCCGTCCTTCTCGCCGCGCTCGACCGACTTGCCGAGCGGCGCGAGATAGGAAAAACGCTTCGACAGGCGTGCCCAGGCGGCATTGGCGCCGCCTTCGTCCGGGAATGCGCCGAGCTGGATCAGCGCGCCCGAACCGGCCGACGGCGCGGTGGCCGGGGCGAGTGCAGGGATCTGCTTGGGCTGGGTCGCCGGCGCAGCACCGGACGGGATAGCGACCTTAGCCGCCTTTTCGCCGTTCAGCGACGGCGCCTTGTCGGCCACCTTCTTGCCGTCGACCGGCGCTTCGGGAAGCGCGTTGGTGTCGATGCTCGAATTGCCGGCATTGCCCTGGCTGGTGGCGAAGACGGTATCGCCCTCGCCTTCGACCTTCATGCCGCCCGGCTCGTCGGGCTTGACCTTATACTCCCCGGCGGGCGCAGCGATCAGTTCGCCATTGCCGACCAGGCTGCGTTGCTTCTGATACCAATAATAACCGAACGCTCCGGCGCCGATGACGGCGAGGAGCAGGAGGATGAGCAGCAGGATACGGCCGAAGGACGGACCTTCACGATAATCCTCTTCCACCGTCTCGAGCCAGGGAAGGCGGTCATCGTCTCCGAATCCGGCCTCCCCCCCACGCATATTCATTCCTTACATCTCCTGGACGGCCTCGACGCCCATGATGCGGAGGCCATTACGGATAATCTGCCCGATCGAACGCGCGAGATAAAGCCGTGCGCACGTCAACTCCGGTTGATCGACAATCAGGAATCGACGGGTCGCATCGTCCTTGCCGAGATTCCACAGCGAATGGAGTTCGGCCGCCAAGTCGTACAAATAGAACGCAATTCGGTGCGGCTCGCGCGCCGAAGCGGCTGCCTCGACGATGCGCGGGAACTGCGCGGCCGCCTGAACCAGCCGAAGCTCCTGTGTATCAAGCAGAGACAGGTCCACATTGGTACATGCGATCCCGGCCTCGTCGGTACGCCGGCCGAGCGAAGCGACGCGGGCATGCGCATACTGCACATAGAACACCGGATTGTCCTTCGACGCCTCGACCACCTTGGCGAAATCGAAGTCCATCTGGGCATCGGCCTTGCGGGTCAGCATCGTGAAGCGGACCACGTCCTTGCCGACTTCGTTGACGACATCGGCGAGCGTCACGAAATTGCCCGAGCGCTTCGACATCTTCACCGGCTCGCCGTCGCGCAACAACCGGACCATCTGGACCAGCTTGACGTCGAACTTGGTCTCGCCGCCGGTCAGCGCCTGCACCGCGGCGACGATGCGCTTGACCGTGCCCGCGTGATCCGCGCCCCAGATATCGATCAGCGCGTCGGCCGACTGCGCCTTCTGGAAGTGATAGGCGAGATCGGCGCCGAAATAGGTCCAGGCGCCGTTCGACTTCTTGATCGGGCGGTCCTGGTCATCGCCGAACTGCGTCGAGCGGAACAGCGGCAGCTCGACCGGCTCCCAATCCTCGGGCGTCTCGCCCTTGGGCGCTTCGAGCACGCCGTCATAGACATAGCCGCGCTCGCGCAGCCACGCCTCGGCCTGTTCGGGCTTGCCGGCGGCCTGGAGTTCGGCTTCCGACGAGAACAGGTCGTGATGGATGCCAAGCAGCGCCAGGTCGGCGCGGATCATGTCCATCATCGAGGCGACGGCGGTCTTGCGGAACAGGACCAGCCACTCGCCCTCGGGCGCGGCGACGTATTTGTCGCCGAACTCGGCAGCGAGCTTCTCGCCGACGGGCTTCAGATATTCGCCCGGATAGAGCCCCTCGGGGATCTCGACCGTCTCGCCCAGCGCTTCCCGATACCGAAGGTGCGCCGAGCGGGCGAGCACATCGACCTGGCCGCCGGCGTCGTTGACATAGTATTCGCGGATCACCTTGTGTCCCGCGAACTCGAGCAGGCTGGCCAGCGCATCGCCCACCACCGCGCCGCGGCAATGGCCCATGTGCATCGGGCCGGTCGGGTTGGCCGACACGTACTCGACGTTGACCGTCGTGCCCGCGCCGACCGTCGAGCGGCCATAATCGTCGCCTGCCTCGATGATCGCCATCAGCTCGCCGCGCCAGGTCTGGTCGGTCAGCGTCAGGTTGATGAAGCCCGGGCCCGCGATCGAGACCGCGGACACTTCGTCGAGTTTCTCGAGCTCCGCACCGATCTTCTCAGCGAGCGCGCGCGGATTGGTGCCGGCCGGCTTGGCGAGCACCATCGCGGCGTTGGTCGCCAGATCGCCATGCGAGGCGTCACGCGGAGGCTCCACCGTGATCGCACGTCGCTCCAGCCCCGCGGGCAGGTCGCCGGCGAGGACAAGCGCATCCAGAGCGAGGTTCAGGTGCGCGGCGAAACGTGCGTAGAGCGTCATTCGGGGTTCCAGCAATGAAGGAAGCGCGCGCCTTAGCGGATGCGGCCGAAACTGCACAGCCCCCGGCCAAACTTCATGAAGTTCGCGCGTATCGGGTATAAAAACGGGCGTTGGGGTTCCTTATCTGTTCCTTGCGGTTATGACAGACAAGGGGGCTGTAGGACAGCGCTTGTTGACGGCAGTCGCCGGGATCAGGGAACGGGCGCGCCTTCGCTGCAGACCGCGGCGATATTGGCGAAGCTGTCAGACCCGTCATCGGTCGCGAGCATCTTCAAATGGCCCAGCCAGACGAAGCGCCGGAATACCGGATCGCGCGCGGTCCGCTTTTCGCCACAGGCGATCTGCGGCGCGTCGCGGCGGACGACGACGGCGCGTAGCTCGGCGTGCGGATCGGCCATCGAGGCGAGGATCGCGGTTTCCACCACGGGGCGTGGCGGGGTCGATGCCAACGGCTCCGGTGCTGGCGTTGGCGTTGGTAAAACTTCGCGCGGTTCGGCCGGACGAACCACGACGGCACCGGCATCGGGCGCTTCGGGCGCGCTTCGCGGCCAGGCGAAAATAGCTGTGATCGCCGTCACTGCGACCAGAATCGCGACGATGAAATAGGCCCGAACCATGCCCTGCCCTTCCAAAATCATGGGATCGGCCGCGCGCCGCCCGAACAGCGACACGCGGCCAAATGCTCAGGGAACGTTGGAAACCCGGCCCTGCCAGGCAGTCGCCGTGAAGAACTCGCCGGTGCCGTTCTTGAACGCGGCGCCGGCAGTCGTGTCGCCCTTCAGCTGCCAGGCGAGCCAGGCGGTCGGGAAGCCCATATAGCCGTACACGCCATTGTTGCAGGCCTTGAGGAAGCCGAGCAGCCCGCAGCCCGGGGTGCCGGTGATGTCATTATGATTGGCATTCTTCAGCAGGCCCTTGGCCTTGCGCATCCCGACCGGTGTGGCGTTGTAATAAGCGGTCTGCGAATTGAGCTGGGTGCCGCCGCTCTGCGTATCGGGCGCGATCAGGCTGTCCGCCGTGCCGCTCACATAGAAGATCGATCCCGAACCGCCGGTCAGCGTCGGCGTCAGCAGGCAATTGTCCGCCGGATTGCACCAATTCTGGTTGGGCAGCTCGAACGTCACCGTCGTGGTGATCACGCCGCCCGAGTGGAACATCGCATTGGCGGCGCCGGACGCCCCCTGCGAATGGCCCGCCGCGCCGACATGCGCGAAATCGATGCGGTGATAGAAGGGGCTGGCGGGGTTCGCCTCCTGGGCCTGCATCCAGGCCAGCGAAGCCAGCACGGTGTCGCCATAGCCGGTCTGCTGGTCGCGCGTGGCGACGACGACGAAACCCCAGCTCGCGAGATGCTTCAGCCAGTTGAGGTAATTGTCCGGCGTCGAACCGGTGCCGTTGGCCCATACCACCAGCGGCAGGCGCGTGGTCGAGGATGTGATGTTGGATGGATAGAAGACATCGCACTGGTTGCCCTTGGCATCGCAGGCGGCGGTAGAGCGCATCGTGGCGGTCGCGAGCGGGCCATTGGCATAATATTGGGTCTCGACCGGCCCGGTCGGGGCGTTGGGTATGGTCTGCGCCGTTGCCGGCACGGCGATGGCCAGTGCAGTGGTGGAAGCCAGGGTGGCGAGCATCACTCGAGATAGTCTCTTCATCTGCCTCTCCTTGCGTTTGTCATTCTCCTTGGAACCGCATCGGGCGGACGACGCCGGGCCGAGCGGTTCGGCCGCGCAGGGATAAGCGAGCGGGAAACTCAGCTGGTTTTCATGATGGCGCATCGGGCCCGTCGGGCACGCGATGCCTGTTATCCTCCCCGATCGCCGGTCACTGCCGGTAATCGAAGGCTATGCTAACAATCACATGCGATCAAGTATGTATGTTATTCGCTCACAAGCAATCATTCCGCAGCAACGGTGCGTGGCTTGCCGGGGTTCACGCCGTTGAGCAGCAGCGCGGCAATCGCCGAGCGCCGGACGATCAGCCGATGCGCCAGATAGGAGAGCCAACCCGCAAGCCCGACGGTGAGCGCATAGGCGGCATAAGGATCGAGCCGCAGCGGATCGAGCAGCATGTCGAGCAGCAGGATGATTGGAAAATGCAGCATGTAGATGGTGAAGGACGCATCGGCGATCCGCCGGAACAGCGGCGGCGTCTCGCGGATCGTCAGCGCCGAGCGCAGGATCAGCACGGTGACCGCGGGCGGGCACAGCGAAGCGGTGATTACGTTGAGCGGGCTCATCGGCGTGGCGAACAGCCCGTCGCTGCCGCCGGGTAGCAGGCGCGAGGCAAGGCAGAGTGTGAAGACCAGCGCCAGCACAGTGAGCGCAGGCCCCGTGCGCGCCGTCACCCGGCGGAACAGCGCCGGCGAACCGGCCAGCACCAGCCCGAACAGATAGAGCGGCGCGAAGCTCACAATCTGGTGAAGTGTCCAGACGGCGTTCTGATACGGCCCCGCCAGCATCGCCAGCGCGACGATCAGCTGCACGAGGATCGTCGTCACCACCCCCACGCCCAGGATCGTCAGCGTCACCGAGGGGCGCTTCGCTTCGACCCAGGCGTCGATCGAGGCGAACAGCCCACCCCTCCTGTCGGTGCGGTACAGCCACCAGGTGATCGGCGCGTAGAGAAGCAGATCGAGCAGGAACCAGAAATGCCACCAGCCGAGCGCGGGCAGCGAGGGCACCGCGCTGCCATACCAGTGCCAGCTCAGGCAGATGCTCATGATCGGGGCGAGAACGAACAGGCCGAAGATCGTCGGGAAGCCGATCTGGAACACCCGCCGCGTCAGCCAGGTATCGGCACTGTGCTTGCGGATCGCATAGAGGCTGAGCAGCCCGGCCACCGCGAAGAACGCACCCATGCGGAAATTGGAGGAAATCCTAGCGATCAGATCGAACAGCGTCAGATGGACCTCCTGCACCATCGTGGCATGCAGAAAGATCCCGGCGAGCATCAACAATGCCCGCCAGTTATCCAGCCCGGCTATACGCTCGCCTTGCAAGATCGCCCCCCAATGCTGCGCAGGTGCAGTTCGGTGAGCCTTGATCTAGGTTAAACTACTTAAGCAGTTGTTCCGGTTCCGCACCGAAATGGCGCTACCTGCGTTTTTTCACGACCTGGTGGGATTGCAGCGCGCCAGCACCTCAGGCTTGAATCTTTCATCGAGCGTCCGGCGCAGCGCGATCTTCCAGCGCCGATAGCCTTCGTCGTTCAAGTGCAGGCCGTCCTCCTTGAAGAAGGGCCCCGGCCGGCCGTTTTCGAGGAGCATCGGCACGATATCGACATAGGCGACATCGGTGCGGGTCAGGGCGATTGCCTTGGCCGCCGCATTATAGTGTTCCTGGTCCGCGCGCTGCTCCCAGCGGGTCGGGCTTGGCTTCAGCGAGATCAGGAAGACCGGCGTCTTGCCGAACAGGCGCGACTTGATCGCCAGGAATTCCTTCAGGTCGGCGACGGTGTCTTCCACCTTGCGGCCAAAGGCGAGGTCGTTGTCGCCGGCATAATAGACGATCGCCTGGGGCGCGTGCTTCGCCTCGTCATGCGCGAAATGGAGGTTGAGTTCGGGCATGGTCGCGCCGGCGATGCCGCGGTTCTGGGCATACCAGGGATAGAGATCCTGCTGCAGCGACGCCCAGCGGCTCATCGACGAGCTGCCGACGAACCACAGCACGCAGGCCCCTTCGGTCGACGAGGCGCCCGGCAGCGGCTCGCGCGCGCGCATCCACATATAGGTGCCGAAGATGCCCGAGAAGATCGCGAGCGCCAGCATGCACTTGCCGAACGCGGCAAGCGCAGTGCGTAGCGGCGATTCAGAACCTGGCAGCCTGGACAAGCGCGACCCTCAACCTGCGAGCCGGCGGTCATAGTCTGCGGCAGGTTAAGGGCGGGTTCCCGTCAGGCGCGCAGCAGGTCCTGCAGCGGCTTGGCCATCTGCACTTCCGGGAACAGCTTCTTCGTCGCCGTCTGCGGCACCAGATCGAAATGCGCGGAGAGCGTGGAGCCGATCACCGTGTCGAGCCCGAGCGTGGGCTTGAGGTCGCGGTTCTCGTAGAGCGAGCCATCCGCCAGGCCCGGCCAGTCGGCGAGCACCCTGCCCCCGTTGACCGCGCCACCCATCAGCATCGCGCACGAGGCGGTGCCGTGATCGGTGCCCTGGGTGCCGTTGATCTTCACCGTGCGGCCGAACTCGGTGGCGACCAGCACCACGGTGTTGGCCCAGAGCGGCCCGAGGCCCTTTTGCAGCTCGCCGACCATCTTATCGAGGCCGTTGAGCTGGCCGGCGAGACGCCCCTTCTGCCCGGCATGCGTATCCCAGCCGCCGGTCTCGATCATCGCGATGCGCGAGCCGCCGGGTGCCGAAAGCATCTTGGCGGTGAGCGCGCCGGTGTCGGCGGCGTTCTTGCCATTGTCCGAAGCGAGGTCGCTGGTCAGCACCTTGGTGGCAGTCGCCTGTTCCCAGATGCCGTGGAGCTGCTGATCGGCCTGGTACATCTGGCTCACCCGCATCAGCAGGTCGTCCGATGCGTCGGGCAGCGACGAAGGGGCATAGCTCGCCACTTCGACCGGGCCGCGCAGCGCCATCGGCACCGTCGCGGCGAGCGCGATCGCCTTGTCGTCGGCGGGAAGCATCGAGAGCAGCCGGTTGAGCCAGCCGTCCTTGAGCTGATAGGCCGAAGTGCCGCCGGTCTCGAGCACATTCTGCCCGTCGAAATGCGAGCGATCGCGATAGGGCGAGGCGACGGCGTGGAGGAACAGCGCCTGCTTGGCGCCATAGAGCCCGTAGATGTTCTTCATCGACGGATGCAGCGCGAACAGGTCGTTGAGCTTGGGCGCCGTGGCGAAATCCTCGGCAAGCTGGCCGCGCTGGCCGGCATAAGCGGGGTCGCCGACCGGCGCGACGGTGTGCAGGCCATCGGCCGCGCCGCGCTGGATGATGAAGACGAAGCGCCGCTCGGTCGCCGCGCGGGCAAAGGCGATGCGCGAGCCGAAGGCAGTGGCGAGCATGGCGGAGGCGCCGAGCCCAACGAAATTACGACGGGAAAGTGCGTTCATCGGGCTTACCTCCGCATGAATTCGGGCGAGACGAGCATCAGGGCGAGGCCCTGGCCCGGGCTCTCGGCGCGCGCGATCGACTGGGTGGTGGCAGGGCTGAGCGCACCGGGGAAGATCTCGGCGGCGCGCTGGCGGGCGTCGATCAGGTTCTTGGTCCGCTGCGCCATGCGCTCGGCCGCTTCGACGCGGCGCATGATGGCATCGGGCCCGGCCCAGGCACCGGCGACATCGTCCCAGCCCGCGGGCGAACCCGGCTTCCAGGTCGGCTGGCCGAGCTGGCCCATCAGGCCGTTGACTGCATTGGCCTGCACCTGCTGCGTACCGAGCGCGCGCATCGCCGAGATCGACCATTCCCAGGGCGACTTGAACTTGGCCGGCGTCGGCGCCCAGCATTCGGGCGAGGCGATCAGCGCACGGTAGACGGTCGGCAAGTCGCCGCCCGACGACAGGAACGCCTTCTCCAGCCGCGCGACCAGAGGCGCGGGCGGATCGTCATTGGCGAAATGGCGGGCGAGCTTGGTGGCGATATGGTGCGCCGTCGCCGGGTGGGTGGCGAGATAGTTGAGCACCGCGGCCGCCTGCGCCTCGCCTTCCTGCGCCCATTGCTTGCCCAGGATCGTGCGGGTGCCGGGCTCGTGCACGCGCTCGGCGAACATGAAGGTGCCGGGCTCGCCATCCGCTACGCCCGCATAGCGCGCGCCGGCGCCGCGGCCGATGCCGGCGACAGTGAATCCGGTCATCGCGCGGGCGAACTCGGTGACGTCCGCCTGCGTGTAGACGCTGCGCACGCCGAGCGTGTGAAGCTCCATGATCTCGCGCGCGAGATTCTCGTTTAGGCCGGCGCGGTTCTTGCCCTTCCGGCGCGCCGCAGCCTGCGCGATCTGGCTGTTGGGACCTACCGACACTGCCTGATCGAGGAAGAGCAGCATCGCCGGATGGCGCTCGACTGCGTTCACCATGTCGGCGAACTTGCCCATCACATGCGGGCGAATCGCCTCGAACTCGAGCGTGCCAGACAGCCCGACCAGCTCAAGCTTGTCGGCGGAGACGGCGAAATGGTTCGCCCAGAAATGGACGAGCCGCTCGGCAAAGGGCGTGGGCGACGTGATCGCGGTCAGCGCGCGGGCCGAGACCATGCCGACATAATATTGCTGCTGCTCGCGCCGCGCCTCGCGCCGGGCGATCATCTCGGCATTCTCGCCCTCGTAGAGCTTCTTCGCGCCGGGCTTGCCCTGCATGTCCTGCATCCGCGCGCCGGCCGGCTGGGCGCTCATCGCGTCCTGCATCGCCGGGGCACCCTGCATGTCCTGCATCGTCGCGCCTTCGGCCATCGGCGGCTTGGCGCCGGCGGGCTTGGAAGGCGTGTCGACCGGCCCCTTTGGCTTGGGGTTCTCGATGCGGAGCTGGCGCTGGCGCTCGTAGAAGTCGCCCAGCGCGCGAGCCACCTGCGTGCTCGGTACCTGCGAGGCGATCGCCTGGGGCCTGGGATCGAAGGCAGCGATCTGTGCGGCCAGCCATTTGCGGGGATCGGTCCCGGCGTCCTCACCCGGCCTGGCGCCGAGTCCGAAGCGATTTAGGGCGATACTGGCGTCCGTCATGCGACTCCCCTGTGATCTTATATTTCCGGTCTACGCACAAAGTGTCGCAGAAGTTTGCCACAGTTTCGGTTCGCCGCCATCCCGCCTCGCTTGGTCGATTGCATTTCCTGCAATCGCCGGGGCCGCCCTTTGCGGTTGCCGGATTTGCTGCGTCGCAACATAAGTTGGCGCAAGAACAAAACAAAATTGGATGCCGATCTGGCTCTTTACCAACAAGGAGAAAGATCGTGACGAAATTCCTGTTCGCGGCTGCTGCCGCTGTCCTGACCTTCACTGCCCCCGCCGCGTTCGCCGGCGACCGCACCTTCACCCATGAAGGCGTGACCTACACCTATTCGGTGACCACCAAGGACAACGCCCAGGTTCTCGAGGGCAAGACCAGCGAAGGCGGCGATTTCCGTCTCTCGGTGAAGAATGGCTGGGTCGATGGCTACGTCAACGACTCGCGCGTCTCGTTCCGCGCGCCCTCGCAGAAGGCGCCGACGCAGCTCGCTGCGCGCTGAGCATTTCCCGCAAGGGGTAGAAGAGGCCGGGGCGGCGACGCTCCGGCCTTTTCGCGTCAAAAGCCTTCGGGCAGGTCGATCTTGCCGACCAGTTCGCGGTAGCGCGCAATGGCGTAGCGATCGGTCATGCCCGCGATGAAATCGGCGATGTGACGGCTGCGTGCCGGCTCCTCCGCCGGCAGCGCCTCGGCCCACTCGGCGGGCATCTGCGCGGGATCGGCGCGGTAGAGCGCGAACAGGCCCGCCACCACGATGCTCGCCGCATCCGCCGCGGCAAGCTGGCTCGGATGGTGGTAGAGATTGGCGTACATGAAGCGCTTGAGCCCGCGTTCGGCCTCGCGCATCCCGTCCGAGAAATGCGCGAGCACCCGGCCCGCCGCGCGGACGTCCGCCACCGTCTCGACGCCGCTTTCGGCGATGCGGACCTGGGTGGCGCCGATCAGGTCGTTGACCATGATGCCGATCTGGGCACGGACCAGTTCGCTGATCAGGCGGCGGCGCTCGCAACCGGGGAATTTCGCTTCGACCTGTCGCCAGCCCTCGGCGACCATCGGCACTTCGAACAGCTGATCGAGCTGGAGCAGCCCCGCGCGCAGGCCATCGTCGATGTCGTGATTGTCATAGGCGATGTCGTCGGCGATCGCCGCGACCTGCGCCTCGAGCGAGGCCCAGCTGTTCAGCTCGAGCGGAAAGGCTGCGTCAGCCTCGGCCAGCGCCCATTCGGGATTCGCGATCGGGCCATTATGCTTGGCGAGCCCCTCGAGCGTATCCCAGGTGAGGTTGAGCCCGTCCCAGGCGGGATAGGGCCGCTCGATCGCCGTGAGGGTGCGCAGCGTATTGCCGTTGTGATCGAACCCGCCCTGCCCGGCCAGCGCTTCGTTCAGCGCCTTCTCGCCGGCATGGCCGAAGGGCGGATGGCCGATATCGTGGGCGAGACACAGCGCCTCGGTCAGGTCCTCGTTGAGGCCCAGCGTCCGCGCGATGGCGCGGCCGATCTGGGCGACTTCGAGACTGTGCGTCAGCCGCACGCGGAAATGGTCGCCGTCGGGCGCCATGAACACCTGGGTCTTGTGGCGCAGGCGGCGGAAGCTGATCGAGTGGATGATCCGGTCGCGGTCGCGCTGGAAGGCGTCGCGGGGTCCGCGGACGGTGCCGCCGGGCTCGGGATGGAGACGGCCGCGGCTGGCTTCAGGCGTGGAGGCCCAGGAGGAAATTGCTTTCACCAGGCTGCCCTAACAGCCTCGTCGCCACACGTCATCCACTGCGATCAAAGCCCGAGCTTGGTCACCTTCTGCCCGGCCTCGCTGGTGAAGACGAAGCCCGAGACCCCCGCCTTGCCCAGCGTGTTGACAAAGGCCTGGGCCTCGCCGCTGGTCTTGAACGGGCCGGCGAGCACGCGGTTGGTGGCACGCAGCGGCGTCGTCCACGCGCTCTTGCCCTTCATCGCGGCGGGTGCCTTGGTGACCACGCCCTTCCAGGCCTTGGCGAGCGAATCCTGGTTGGCGCCGCCCGCGACCTGCACCCAGATGCGTGCCGGATCGGTCTTGGCCGGATCGGGCTTTTTCGGGTCGATCTTCTTGCCCTTGGCATCGAGCTTGGCCTTGGGATCGGTCTTCGCCTTGGGATCGACCTTGGCGGTCTTCTTCGGATCCTCGGCCGGCGTCTTGGCCTTGGGGTCGGGCTTCTTGGGATCGGGCTTGGCCGCGACCGGCTCGGGCTTCGCTTTGACCACGGGTGCGGGCCTGGCATCGGCCACGCGCACCGGTTCGGGCGCCGGTGCGACGAAAGGCGTTTCCGGTGGCGGCGCGGTCACGGTGGCGAGCTCTTCCGCCGGGATCGTGATGTTGCCGACGATCGAGGCGAGCACCGAATCCTCCTGGCCGACCTTTACCGGGCCCGGCGGCGCGGGCTCGGGGCGCGGTGCCGGACGCACCACCACCGGCTCGGCACGCGCGAGCGTGACGGCGGGTGCGGGCGTCGGCGCGGGCGCGGGCGTCGGCGTGACATGCACTGGTGCAGGAGGCGGCGCGGCGGCGACACGCACCGGCGCGGGCGCTGGTGCGGGCTTGCGCTCGGCAACTTCCACCGGCTCCTCCTCGCGCTTCGGCGCCGGGATCGGCTGGACGATCGCCTGGGCCGGCTGGACGAAGCGCGGCGGCGGCGGGAGATCGGCGTCGGGCGCGGGCTGCGGCGCGGGCGCCACCGGCTGGCGCGCCGCGGCAATGGCGGCAAGCTTCGCGTCGCGCTCACGATCCTTTTTCGAGCGGCGGTCCTTCCCGGCGGGCACCGGCGCGGGCGCCGGCGGCGCGGCGGCAAGCTGCACCGGCTTGGGCGCCGGCATATAACGCGGCAGTTCGGGCGCCATCCGCGCGTCGGCGAGCCGCGCCTGGGTGGGCGAAAGCTCGCCGAAATGCACGGCAAAGGCACGGTCGGCCGGACCCAGATTCGCCAGGCGGCGGAAGAAGGGCGACAGCGCCTGCCCCATCGTGCCCGGCATCATGCTCGAAGCGATCTTCTCTGCGCCCGCGGTATCGCCGCTCATCGCCAGGATGAAGGCACGCGCGCGCCAGGCGGCACGGTCGCTGCGGCGGAGCAGCGGCTCGAGCGTGCGCATCGCCTCTTCGCGGTCGCCGGTTATGCCCTGCGACAGCGCGTAATGGCGCAGCGTATCGTCGTCGCGATCCTGCGACAGCGCGAGCTTATAGTCGCGCTGGGCGAGCGCCGGCTGGCCGAGCAGATCATAGGCGAAAGCGCGGTCCGCGGCATATTCGCGCGGATTGACGCCCTTGGCCTCGGCCTCCTGGAACAGGCGCAGCGCCTCGCCGGGGCGCTCCAGCCGTACCAGCGCCATGCCGCGCCCTGCGGCGATGCGCGGATTGCCCGGCTCGAGCGCTTCGGCACGCTGGAAAAAGGCGAGCGCGGCAGAGGTGTCGCCCAGCCGTGCGCTGGTCATCCCCGCGTCGAGCAGCGTGCGCACGTCGCGTGGATCGCTGGCGAGCATGCGAATGTCGTTGGCCAGCCGATCTGCATCGGGATTGGCCTGCGCAACGACTTCATTCTGTTGGGCAAGCGCAGGCGCGGCCTGCACGGCGATCAACACAAGGGCAGCGGTGCTGAGAAAGCGAATTCGGTTCATGTCCCCGCCAGCCTGCGCCTTGTTACGCTGAACCGCCAATGACGAAACCGGCCCGGCTCGCCGAAACGAGCCGGGCCGGCGACAAATGGCTTACTGGTTGTTCTGGCTGCGCAGGAAGCGCGGAATGTCGAGCGGATCCTTGTCCTCTTCCTCTTCCGCCTTGGCCGCGCCGCGCGAGGCCATCGCCATGCGCTCGAACAGCGTGCCGCCGCTCTTCTTCGCCGGCTTCTCGGCCGGAATCGAAGGTGCGGCTTCCTCGTCGTCGCCGCCGGTCAGCCAGCGACGGCGCGAGGCCGGCGCCGGAGCCGGCTCGTCGATCGGAGCACTGGGCGCTTCGGGAACCAGGCTGTCGGCACCGAGCACCAGCTCGTCCTCGTCGCCATCGGCACCGTCATCGACCCAGCTCGCCTGGGCCGGCTCG
This sequence comes from Sphingomonas sp. R-74633, assembly GCF_013416555.1. Taxonomy (GTDB): domain Bacteria; phylum Pseudomonadota; class Alphaproteobacteria; order Sphingomonadales; family Sphingomonadaceae; genus Sphingomonas. The sequence goes on from NZ_JACCFG010000004.1 coordinate 87,860, forward strand.
GCCTGGGGCTGCGGCTCGGGCTCATAGGCCTCGGGGATCGGCGGCGTCAGCGGCGCGAGGTCCTCGGAAGCTTCGGGCTCATAAGCCTCGGGCACCGGCGGCGCGAGCGGCGCTTCGGCGACGGGCTCGGGAGCAGGCTCTGCCACTGCGGCGGAAGCCGGCTCGCCGGCCGTGGTGCGGCGCGGAGTGGAGAAGGAGAAGACGCGCGGCTGCTCGGTAGCGCGCGGCGCGGCCATCGGCTGCGCATCGGCATCGATGCCCGTCGCGACGACCGAGACGCGGATCTTGCCCTCAAGCTCGGGATTGAATGCCGAACCCCAGATGATGTTCGCGTCGGGATCGACCAGCTCGCGGATATGGTTCGCGGCTTCGTCGACTTCGAGCAGGCGCATGTCTTCGCCGCCGGTGATCGAGACGATCACGCCCTTGGCGCCGTTCATCGAGACACCGTCCAGCAGCGGGTTGGCAATGGCCTTCTGCGCGGCGATGAGCGCGCGGTCGTCGCCCTCAGCCTCGCCGGTGCCCATCATCGCCTTGCCCATCTCCTGCATCACCGAACGGACGTCGGCGAAGTCGAGGTTGATGAGGCCCGGCATGACCATCAGATCGGTGATGCCGCGCACGCCCTGCTGCAGCACCTCGTCGGCCATCTCGAACGCTTCCTTGAAGGTCGTGTTCGCATTGGCGATCAGGAAGAGGTTCTGGTTCGGGATGACGATGAGCGTGTCGACATATTTCTGAAGCTCGTCGATGCCCGCTTCGGCCGAAGTCGCACGGCGCTTGCCTTCAAAGGCGAACGGCTTGGTGACGACGCCGACGGTCAGGATGCCCATGTCGCGGGCCGCCTTGGCGATGACCGGCGCTGCGCCGGTGCCCGTGCCGCCGCCCATGCCGGCGGCGATGAACACCATATGGGCGCCCTCGAGCGCCTTCTGGACGCTGTCGATGGTTTCCTCGGCTGCGGCGCGGCCGATCTCGGGCCGGCTGCCGGCACCCAGGCCCTGGGTGATCTTGGCGCCGAGCTGGATCCGGTGGCCGGCGCTCGACTGCTTGAGCGCCTGCGCGTCGGTATTGGCGACGATGAAGTCGACGCCCTGCACGTCTGCGCGGATCATGTTCGCGATCGCATTGCCGCCCGCGCCGCCCACACCGACTACGGTGATCTTCGGGGTCAGCTCGTCCACGTCGGGCGGAAGGAAATCGATACTCATCGCCTTGTTCTCCCTGCGCCTGGGTGGCTGTCACAGGCGCGTAATTTGGTCCCGTTCTGCACGAACGCCGGGGGCGACTCTAGAGGGAACGCGAAGTTACCAACGCATTTCTTCTAATAATTAGCCCGGAACGCCGCGATTAGCCGCTGGATCAGGGCTCCCGGGCTCGCCTTGGTCACCAACTGATGATTCGGCTCGAGTGCGCGCAGGTCGATCGGATCGGATGCGGCGAAGCGCGCCAGGCCGGCCAAAGTCGCGAAAGCCGGGCCGGCATGCGCCTCGGGAAGCGCCACCAGCCCCTTGGGCCGGCCGACGCGCACCGCGCTGCCGAGGAACTGCTGGGCATAGTCCGCGACGCCCTTCAGCTCGGCGCCGCCGCCGGTGAGGACGATCTGACGGCCGGCCGGATCCTCGAAGGAGAGCTTCTTCAGCTCCTTCTGGATCTCGCCCATCAGCCGCTCAAGCCGCTTGCGGATGATCGCGTTGAGCTGCGCCTTGGTAATGCGCGGGCCTTCGCTGCCGTCATCGGGGATCGCCGGGACGACATCGATCATCTCGTGATTGTCACGCGGGCTCAGGTTCGCCGAGCCATGGAAGCACTTGGTGCGCTCCGCCCAGGCGCGCGCAGTGCCGAAGGCCGAGGCGATGTCGTCGGTGATGTCGGCCGAGCCCATCGGGATCGAAGCGAGGCCCGAGAGCACGCCCTGCGCGAACACGCTGACATTGGTGACGCCCGCGCCGATCTCGACCAGCGCGACGCCGAGCTCGCGCTCCTCGTCGGTCAGGCAGGCCAGGCCCGTCGCCACCGGCGCGGCGATGATCGAGCGGACTTCGAGATGCGCCGAGCGGACGCAGTGATCGAGGTTGCGCACCGGCGCGCCGTCGGTCGCGACGACATGGATGTCGACGCCGAGGCGTTCGGCATGGAGGCCGAGCGGACGGCGCACGCCGGCGAGGCCGTCAACGGTATAGCGGGTCGGCTGGGCGTGGAGGACCATCTTGCCCTGCGGATCGATCGCGTCGCGGCCGGCCTTGAGCAGTTCGTCGATGTCGTTCTGCTCGATGCGGTGGCCACCCAGATCGGATTCAAGGCGCACGATGTCGGAGATCAGGCCGCCGGCGGAGAAACTCACCCAGACGTCTTCGATATTCTGTCCGGCGATGCGCTCCGCCTGCTCGACCGCTTCGCGGATCGCCAGTTCGGTCGCGTGCATGTCGGCGACATAGCCGCGCTTGACGCCGCGGCTCTCGCGCTGGCCAGTGCCGAGCACCACCAGCGAACCGTCGTCCGCCTTCTGCGCGATCAGCGCCGAGACCTTGGACGATCCCACGTCCAATGCCGTGATCAGACCTTCCGGTGCAGCCTTCGCCATGTGCCCCTCATACCCCAAAAACGCTTAACCGACGATTCACCTTATGAATCAGTCTTTTGCTCCGAGCGCAACTCCGGTTTTCATCATAAGCCGGTTGCGGCGGGCGCGCCGATCGCCGCGGGGCGCCGGATCACGAGATTATCGGGGTCGCGCATATCGAACCCCAGATTGCCGCGGCCGAGCAGCCGATAGGCCCCGTCCTTCTCGGCAAAGGTCTTGAGCGCGTCCTTCGCCTCCTTGTCACCCTCGGGCAACTGGAGCTTCTCGCCGGTGTCGAAGATGATGTCCCAGCGGCGATTGCCCACCCAGGTCGCCGCGCGGACCAGCGGCTTGAGTGCGGGCGCGGAGTCCATCAGGTCGCGGCGCATCGGCTCCATCGAATTGGCGCCGTCGCCCACCAGCAGCGGCAGATCGGGCATCGCCTCGCGCGAGACCGGCTCCAGCGGCACGCCGCTCGGATCGATCAGCATCAGCTGGCCATGGTTCTGCCAGATCGCCCCGGGCTCGCGCTCGACGATGTCGATCAGCAGCTTGTCGGGCAGCCGGCGCGAGACGCGCGCATCCTTGATCCACGGATAGGCAAGCAGCTTGGTGCGGACCTCGGCAAGGTCGACCAGCGGCATCGCGCGGGCATTCTGATCGAGCACTTGCTGGTACACGGTCATGCGGTCCATTCGCTTGAGCCCGTTGATCTGGATCGTATCGACGCGCAGCCCGGCCTCGCCCACTGCCTGGGCGGCGCCGACGCCGATCAGCTGCGGCACGCCGAACCAGGTGGCGACGGTCACCAGCCCGATACCAAACATGCCGACGATGCCCCAGGTCGCGATGCGGGTAAGCGTCGCCTGGCTGAACGGTAGCGCGGCGAGCGCCTGGTCCATCAGCCCGGGCTGCTTCTTGCGCGCGACCTGCTTGCGCTTCTGCGCCGGCTTCGCCCCGCGACGGGTGGCCGTCCGCTTGGCGGGAGGGCGGCTCATCCGTTCATCGCCTCATCGACGATGCGCTGGCACAGTTCGGGATAGGAGATGCCGAGATGGCGCGCCTGCTCGGGCACAAGGCTGAGCGGCGTCATGCCCGGCTGGGTGTTCACTTCGAGCAGGAACAGCCCCTCGGCGCCCTGGCTGTCGTCCCAGCGGAAGTCCGAGCGCGACGTGCCCTTGCAGCCGAGCAGCTTGTGCGCCTCGAGCGCGATGCGCTTGCAGGCATCGGCGATGTCGTCGGGAATCTCGGCCGGACAGACGTGCTCGGTCAGCCCGTCGGTGTACTTGGCATCATAGTCATAGAAGCCGCTCTTGGGCTTCAATTCGGTCACGCCCAGCGCCTCGCCGCCGAGCACCGCAGTGGTCAGTTCGCGGCCGCGGATGAAGGGCTCGGCGAGCAGCTCGTCGAATTCCTGCCATGGCCCCTTGGCCTCGGGCGAGATCGGGTCGCCATAATTGCCTTCGCGGGTGACGATCGCGACGCCGACCGACGAACCTTCGTTCACCGGCTTGAGGACATAGGGGCGCGGCAGCGGATCGGCCTGATGCAGTTCCTCGGTACGGACCATGCGACCGCCGGGCATCGGGATGCCGTGCGGCACCAGCGCCTGCTTGGTCAGCTGCTTGTCGATCGCGATCACCGAGGTGACGAGGCCGGAGTGGGTGTATTTCACCTCCATCAGGTCAAGCATGCCCTGCACCGTGCCGTCTTCGCCGGGGGTGCCGTGCAGCGCGTTGAACACCACGTCGGGCTGGATCGCGGCGATCCGGGTCGCGACGCTGCGGTCCATGTCGATGCGCGTCACCTTATGGCCCAGGCTCTCCAGCGCGTCCGCGATGCCCGCACCGGACATCAGCGAGACCTCGCGTTCGGCCGACCAGCCACCCATCAGAACGGCGATATGGAGGGTGGTCACGAAATCATGCTCCGTTCGTAAAGTGCCGGCTGAAAATCGCGAACTTCGTCGCTACAACCTTCATCCCAGGGAAAGAGGCCTTCCATCGCGCCGGGCCAGACGAGTTGGAGGGCGCGATCGAGCATGCGGCCAGTGCGGCGCTTCTCGTACCAGATAGCCGAGTTGAAATGCTCGCGGATGATACGGTCCGAAGTCACTTCGCGGGCAACCACGCGGTGCCCGTCGAGCAGATCTTCGATCTCGATGCCATCGGCAAGCATCAAGCCGTCCCGACACATGTCGAGTAGCATGTTGATCATCGATGCGCACAGTTTGCCGTCGAGGCCGAACACGATCACCTCGGGCTGGCCCACCGTCGCGATGAAGCCGGTCGAATAGCTGAAGGGTGGTTCCCATTCCTCGTCGATCGCAGAGGCAACGGAGGTAATGTGACAGCCATAATCGCGCACATTCGCAATGATCTTACGCTCATAGTCCGTGAGACGGCGGAACTTGTCGAAGATCACCCCGCCCTCCCCACGCGCTGGATTTCCCATTCCAGCTCGATGCCGGACTGCGCCTTCACCTTGGCGCGGACTTCCTCGCCCAGCGCTTCGATGTCGGCCGAGCTAGCATTGCCAAGATTGAGCAGGAAATTGCAGTGTTTTTCGCTGACCTGCGCATCGCCGCGACGAAGCCCGCGGCAGCCGGCATCATCGACCAGCTTCCAGGCGCTATGCCCTTCCGGATTCTTGAAGGTCGAGCCGCCGGTGCGAGACCTAAGTGGCTGGGAAGCCTCGCGTTCCGCTGCGATACGGTCCATCTCGGCGCCGATCACCGCCTTGTCGCCGGGGGTGCCTTCGAACAGCGCCTCGACCACCACGGCGCCCGCGGGCAGCTCGGAATGGCGATAGGTGTAGCCCAGTTTCGCCGCCGGCCAGGTCTCGATCGTCCCGTTTCGAGTCACGAGCGTCAGTTCGACCAGAATATCGCTGGTGTCGCGGCCATAGGCGCCCGCATTCATCCGCACCGCGCCGCCGACGGTGCCCGGAATGCCGCGCAGGAATTCGAGGCCGGCTATGCCCGCATCGCGTGCAGCACTCGCCACGGTGATCCCCATCGCCGCGCCACCGGCACGCACGCGATTGCCCGGCTCGATCACCACCTTGGCCATCGCCTTGGGCAAGCGTACCACCACGCCCGGCACGCCGCCGTCGCGCACAATCAGGTTCGAGCCCACCCCCACCGGCAGCACCGGAACATCGGGATCAAGCCCGGCCATGAAAGCGGCAAGCGACTGCACATCGTCGGGACGCACCAGCCATTCGGCCGGCCCGCCGGTGCGGAACCAGATGAAGTCGGCAAGGCTGCCGTGATGCTCGACCGTGCCGCGCAAAGGAGGAAGCGCGGTGCAGACTGGGCTCACGCCGCCGTCCCCGCGCGCGCCTCTTCGATAGCCCCCGCCAGGTTCGCCGCCCATTTGGTGATGTCGCCCGCGCCGAGGCAGATCACCATGTCCCTGGGTTGGATCACGCCCGCGAGCGTCCGCGCCAGCGCATCCTCGCTCTCGATAGAAGCCACCGCACGGTGCCCGCGCCGCTGGACATTCTCGACCAGCGCATCGGAATTCACCCCGTCGATCGGCAGCTCGCCCGCGGCATAAACCGGCGTGACATAGACCATGTCGGCATCATTGAAGGCCTGGGCGAACTCGTCCATCAGATTGCCGAGGCGCGTGAAGCGATGCGGCTGGACGACGGCGATCACCTTGCCCTCGGCGCTCTCGCGCGCGGCGGCGAGCACTGCGCGGATCTCGACCGGGTGGTGGCCGTAATCGTCGATGATCGTGACACCGTCCACTTCGCCGACCTTGGTGAAGCGCCGCTTGACGCCCCCGAATTTGGCGAAGCCCTGCTGGATCGTCGCATCGGGGATGCCCAGCTCCAGCGCCACGCCGATCGCGGCCAGCGCGTTCTGGACATTGTGGCGGCCCGGCATCGGCAGCTCGATGCCCTCAATCGAGCGGGTGGTGCCGTCGCGGTTGCGGATGATCGTCTCGAAGCGGTTGCCGCCATGATGCGGGGTCACATTGACGCCGCGCACATCGGCGCTGGCCGCAAAGCCATAGGTGACGATCCGGCGGTCACGGACGCGCGGGATGATCGCCTGGACTTCGGGGTGATCGAGGCACAGCAGCGCCGCGCCGTAGAAGGGCACATTCTCGACGAACTCGACATAGGCGTCCTTCGCCCGGTCGAACGAGCCGTAATGGTCGAGATGCTCGGGATCGATATTGGTGACGATGGCATAGGTGCCGTCGAGCCGCAGGAAGCTGCCGTCGCTCTCATCGGCCTCGACCACCATCCACTCGCTGTCGCCGAGGCGCGCATTCGAGCCATATTGGTTGATGATGCCGCCGTTGATCACGGTCGGATCAACGCCGCCCGCGTCGAGCAACGCCGCGACCATCGAGGTGGTCGTCGTCTTGCCGTGCGTGCCGGCCACCGCGATGGTCGACTTGAGGCGCATCAGCTCAGCGAGCATCTCGGCGCGGCGCACCACGGGGATGCGGCGCTGGTACGCAGCCTCGACCTCGGGATTGGTACGCGTGATCGCGGTGGATACCACTACCACCGCCGCCTCGCCCAGATTCTCGGCGTCGTGGCCGATCGTCACTGCGATGCCCCGGCTGCGGAGGCCCTGCACGACATAGCCCTCGGCCACGTCGGAGCCCTGCACCGTATAGCCGAGATTGTGCATCACCTCGGCAATGCCCGACATGCCGATGCCGCCGATACCGACGAAATGGATGGTACCGATGTCCTTTGCGACACCCTTCATGCGAACGCTGGCCTTCCTTGCATTGCGGCGCGACGGATGCCGATCGGGGCCTCCGGCGCATGGATTGATTCGACGAGATCGGCGAGGTCGCGCGTGGCGTCGGGACGGCCCACGCTGCGCGCCCGCGCCGCGGCATTTTCAAGTCCCTGGGTGTCGAGCCCGAGCTTCTGGATCTGCTTGGCGAGTTCGGCGGCGGTGAACGCCTTTTGCGAGATCGTCCGCGCGCCGCCGGCGGCGGTCATCTCGCGGGCATTGGCGGTCTGGTGATCGTCGGTCGCGCTCGGCAGCGGCACGAGGATCGCGGGGCGGCCTGCTGCGGTCAGCTCGGCGATGGTCGAGGCGCCGGCGCGCGCGATGACGATATGCGACCAGGCGAGCACATCGGCCATGTCGGTGATGTAGGTCGACACGTCCGCCGGGATACCGTGGTTCTGATACTTGGCGCGCACCGTCTCGATATCTTCGAGGCGCGCCTGATGCGTCACCTGTAGGCGCCGGCGGAAATGGACGGGGAGCAGCGCCAGGCCGTCGGGCACCACCTGGCTCAGCACGGTCGCGCCCTGGCTGCCGCCGGTGACGAGCACGCGGAAGATACCCTCCTCCTCGAGCAGCGGATAGGGCCGGCTGCGCAGCGCGAGCACGGCCTCGCGCACCGGATTGCCGACGAGATGCGTCTTGGCCTGCCAGCCCGGCTTGAGCCGGTCGACCTGGTCATAGGAGGTCGCGATCGCATCGACCTTGCCCGCGACGAAGCGATTTACCCGGCCCAGTACCGCGTTCTGCTCATGGATCACCGTCGGCACGCCGGCGCGGAACGCCGCGAGCAGCGCCGGCAGCGCCGGATAACCGCCAAAGCCGATCACTGCCGAGGGCCGTAATTCCTTGTAGAGCCTGAGCGCCATCGAACGCCCCGCCATGATCTTGCCCGCCGCGCGGATATAGCCGAGCGGGCCGCCGCCGAGGCGCCCGGCGGGCAGCACATGCGTCTCGACGCCGTCGAACAGGCCCGGGAAGCGCACGCCGCGATCGTCACTTACCAGCGCGACATGATGGCCCCGCTCGGCCAGCTCCGCCGCCAGCGCGGCAGCAGGCACCATGTGCCCGCCGGTACCGCCGGCTGCGAGGACATAGCTTCGGGACTGAGTCATGCGTTGGTGCTCCAGCGGCCGGTATAGGGCGAGCGCTTCAGATACGGGTTTCGCCGCGTGAAGGCGAGCAGCAACCCATAGCCGATCGCCAGCGCGATCATCGACGATCCGCCATAGGAAATGAAGGGGAGTGTCATGCCCTTCGACGGGGCAATGCCGGTGTTGACCGCCATGTTGATCAGCGACTGCACGCCGAACTGCGCCGCCAGCCCCGCCGCGGCGAGCAGACGAAAGGCATCATCCTCGTCGAGCAGCTTCATCAGCACGCGGATCACGATGGCCAGATAGAGCGTGACGATCACCGCGCAGGCGATCAGCCCGAACTCCTCGCCAATCACCGAGAAGATATAGTCGGTATGCCCCTCGGGCAGCTTGAACTTCATGATGCCGTTGCCGGGACCCCGGCCGAGCAGTCCGCCCGAAGTCAGCGTGTCATGCGCCATCTCGACCTGGTAGCGCTCGGCAAGCGCGGCATCCTTGGTGGGAAACAGGAAATTGTCGATGCGGGTGCGCGCGGTGCCGTAGAAGATATAGGCCGCGACCACGCCGGCAACGGCAGTGCCGCCGAGCCCGGCGATCGCGGCGGGCGAGATGCCCGAGATCATCAGCAGGATCAGCCACACGCTGCCGAACACGATCGTCTGGCCGAAGTCTGGCTGGAGCATCAGCAGCACGCCGACCAGCGCGGTGAGCCCGCCGGTGATGAACAGCACTGGCAGCTGCGGATCCTTGGCGCGGAAGCTGAGCATCCATGCGGTGGAGACGATGAAGAGCGGCTTCAAAAACTCGGAAGGCTGGAAGGCCGCGAATTCGGGCCCGATCCAGCGTTTGGCGCCATTCACTTCATGGCCGATGATCGGGACGAGCGCGAGGCAGACGAGGAACACCCCTGCCCCGATCAGCGCAAGGCGCCGCGCGAGGGTTACCGGCAGCATCGACACGGTGATCAGCACCGGCACGCTGACGCAGACCCACACCAGCTGGCGCCAGAAATAATGCATCGCCGGCATGATATGCGTGGCGTCCGAATAGCGGCGCGCAGTGGCGGGCGACGCGGCCGCGACCGCGACCAGACCGATCGCGATCAGCAGCATCGCCAGCGTGAGCAGCACGCGATCGACTTCCCAGAACCACATGCCCGCGCGGGTCTTGCTCGCGCGGCCCAATTGAGGCTGGCCGCGGCGGCGGGCCTCGGGCACCGCTTCCTGCGGCACGGTCTCGCTCATCCCAATGCCTCCACGGCATCGCGGAAGGCCTGGCCGCGTGCTTCATAATCCTTGAATTGGTCGAATGATGCGCAGGCCGGCGACAGCAGCACCGTCTCGCCCGGCTTGGCCTGGGCGGCGGCGCTCTGCACCGCGGCCTCGAGCGTGCCCGAGCGCTCGACCGGCATCTCGCCTTCGAGCAGGCCTGCGAACATCTCGCCCGCCTCGCCAATCGTATAGGCCTTCACGACATGGCCGAAGCCGGGGCGGCAGGCGTCGAGATCGTTGGTCTTGGCCTTGCCGCCGAGGATCCAGTGGATCTTCGGATAGGCAGAGAGCGCCGGTGCGGTGGAGTCCGCGTTAGTCGCCTTGCTGTCGTTGACGAACAGCACGCCATTCTTCGTCGCCACCCGCTCCATGCGGTGCGGCAGGCCCGGAAAGCTTTCCAGCCCCTTGTCGATCGCTTGCTGGGAAACCCCGAGCGCCTCGCAGGCAGCGATCGCGGCGAGCGCATTCTGCGCGTTGTGCGGCCCCTGCAGCGCCGGCCAGCGCGACTGGTCCATGCAGACGCCGGGCGCGATCTTGGTTAGGTCCTCGCTGCGGCCCGCCACCGCGACCTGGCGCGCGATTGCGGCCGAGGATGCGTCGCCAATGCCGATCACGGCCGCGTGGCCGGGGGTCTGCATCGCGAACAGCCGCGCCTTCGATGCCGCATAGGCCTCGAACCCGGCATAGCGGTCGAGATGGTCGGGCGTGATGTTGAGCAGCACCGCGACGTCACAGTCGAGGCTGTGGGTCAGGTCGATCTGGTAGCTCGACAACTCGAGCACATAGACGCCGCCTGCGGGCAGCGGGTCCTGCCCCAGGATCGGCAGCCCGATATTGCCGCCGAGCCGCGCGGGGATGCCGGCGGTGTCGAGGATATGGTGGATCAGCGCGGTGGTGGTCGACTTGCCGTTGGTGCCGGTGATGCCGACCACCTTGTGCGCGGGCATCTCCGCGCGCGCCTCGGCGAACAGCTCGATGTCGCCGATCACGGGCACGCCGGCAGCTTCTGCCTTGGCGGCGATCGGGTGCGTATTCAGCGGCACGCCCGGCGAAACAGCGACACCCGCGAACCCGGTCAGGTCGATCTCGACCGGATCGGCCAGCTCGGCGCCCTGCACCTTGGCGCGTGCTGCCTCATTCGAGTCCCATGCGACAACCTCGGCGCCCGAAGCCACCAGTGCGTCGACCGTCGCCAGACCCGAGCGCGCAAGCCCGAGCACCGCATAGCGTTTGCCGCGCCAGATGCTGCTCGTGATCACCGAAGCTTGAGCGTCGCCAGGCCGGCCAGTGCCAGCACGAAGGCAATAATCCAGAAGCGGATCACGACGGTCGGCTCCGACCAGCCGAGCTGCTCGAAATGGTGGTGGATCGGCGCCATCTTGAAGACACGCTTGCCGGTGCGCTTGAAGAAGAACACCTGGATGATGACGCTCAGCGCCTCCATCACGAACAGGCCGCCGATGATGCCGAGCACCAGCTCGTGGTGCGTCGTGACGGCGATCGTGCCGAGCGCGCCGCCAAGCGCCAGGCTGCCGGTATCGCCCATGAATACCGCCGCCGGGGGCGCGTTGAACCACAGGAAGGCGAGGCCCGCGCCGACCATCGCGCCGCAGAAGATCGCGAGATCGCCCGCGCCCGGTACGTGCGGAATGCCCAGATAGGTGGCGAACACCTTGTTGCCGGCCAGGTAGGCGATCAGCATGAACGCCATGCTGGCGATCACCACCGGCATCGTCGCCAGGCCGTCGAGCCCGTCGGTGAGGTTCACTGCGTTGCCGAACGCCACGATCACGAAGGCGGCGAAGGCGATGTAGAACCAGCCGATATTCGGGTGGAAGTTGCTGAAGAATGGTACGTACAGCTCAGTGCCGTTCTGCGAGCAGATGATCGCCGCGGCGATGCCGGCGATGGCGAACTCGCCGATCAGCCGCACCTTGCCCGATACGCCCGCGGTCTTCTGCTTCCGCACCTTGTCGTAATCGTCGAGGAAGCCGATCATGCCGAAGCCGAAGGTGACGAACATGCAGGCCCAGACATAGGGGTTGCGCAGGTCCATCCACAGCAGCAGCGAGAACATCAGGCTGGTCAGGATCATCAGCCCACCCATCGTCGGCGTACCGCGCTTGGCGAGGTGGCTCTGCGGGCCGTCGTCGCGGATCGGCTGACCTTTGCCCTGGCGGACACGCAGCCAGCCGATGAACTTCGGGCCGATCACCAGCCCGATCAGCAGCGCCGTCGCCACCGACCCGCCGGTGCGGAACGAGAGGTAGCGGAAGAGATTGAGGAGCCCGGGAAAGCCCAGAGTTTCCGCGATCCAGTACAACATCAGGCAGGTGCCCTTTCCGCCAACGCCGCGACCACCGACCCAAGCCGCACGCCGTTCGACCCTTTTATGAGAACCGCGTCCCCCGCCTGGAGCATGTCTTCGAGCCTGCCCAGCGCGGTCGCCGCGTCGGGCACATGGACGAAATCGACCGCGCCCTCAAGCGCCTCTGCGAGCGGCTGCATCGCTTCGCCGACGAGAATGGCATAATCCACCCCGGCGGCCTCGATCGGGCCCGACAATTCGGCGTGGAAGGCATCCGAATGCGCGCCCAGCTCGCGCATCTCGCCAAGCACCGCCAGCTTGCGGCCCTTCTCCTGCGCCAGCACCTCGAGCGTCGCGCGCATCGAGGCGGGGTTGGCGTTGTAGCTCTCATCGATCACCAGCGCCTCGCCGCTTCCGGCCGGCACGAGCAACCGCGCGCCGCGCCCGGCCAGTCCGCCCAGCTCGGCAAGCGCGAGTCCCGCCAGTTCCAGGTCGCCGCCCACAGCATCGACCGCGGCGAGGATCGCCATCGCATTGGAAACCCAATGCGCGCCCGGCTGCGACAGCGTGAAGCTCAACTCGCGCTGCCCGAAGCGCGCCGTGACAAAGGTGCCACCGGTACGCGTGCGCATCTGCTCGACCGCGCGATAATCGGCACCCTCGCTCAGGCCAAAGGTCACGATCTTCGCCGCATAGGGCCTGGCCGCTTCGATCAACCGATCCCGGTGGCGGCTGTCATGCGGAATGACTGCAGTGCCGCCCGGCTCCAGCCCCTGGAAAATCTCGCTTTTGGCGTCGGCGATCGCCTCCTCATCGGCGAAGAAGCCCATATGCGCCGGCGCAATCGTGGTAACGATCGCGACATGCGGGCGCACGAGCCTGGTCAGCGCCGCCAGCTCGCCGCTATGGTTCATCCCCATCTCGAACACGCCGTAACGGGCGCCCCGCGGCATCCGCGCCAGGCTGAGCGGCACGCCGGTATGGTTGTTGTAGCTCTTGACCGAGCGATGCGCCTCGCCCGGCGCATTGCGCTCAAGCGCGGCGAAAAGCGCCTCCTTGGTGCCGGTCTTGCCGACCGAGCCGGTGACGCCGATCACCTTGCCCTGCATCCGCGCCCGCGAAGCCCTGCCGAGCGCATCGAGCGCCGCGGTCGTGTCGGCGACCAGCACATGCGGGTGCGCGGTCGCCTCGGAGACCACCGCCCCCGCCGCGCCCTGCGCAAAGGTCTGGTCGAGGAAGCGATGCCCGTCGGTGGTCTCGCCCTTCAGCGCGAGGAACAGGTCCCCTGCCCCCACTTCGCGCGAGTCAAAGGCGACGCCCGAGGCTTCGAAGTCCGCCGAAGCCGTGCCGCCGGTCGCCTCGGCGATCTCGTTCGCCGTCCACAACCTCACGCCGCGCACTCCCGCGCCACCGTCACATCATCGAAGGGCAGCACCATGTCGCCGACGATCTGGCCCTGCTCATGTCCCTTGCCGGCGATCAGCACGATGTCCTCGCTCTCGGCCATGTCGATCGCCGCCTTGATCGCCTCGCGGCGCCCGCCGATCTCGATCGCCCCCGGCGCCCCTTCGAGCACCTGCGCGCGGATCGCTGCCGCATCTTCCGAGCGCGGATTGTCGTCGGTGACGATCACCACATCCGCGCCCGCCGTCGCCGCCTGCCCCATCGGCGCACGCTTGCCGGTGTCGCGGTCGCCGCCGGCGCCGAAGACGATGATCAGCCTGCCCTTGGTGTGCGGCTTCAATGCCGAGATCGCTGCCTCGAGCGCGTCGGGCGTATGCGCGTAATCGACATAGACCGGCGCGCCGACCTTGGTGATCACCGCGCGCTCGAGCCGCCCGCGCACCGGCTGCAACCGGCTCAGGTCGCTCAACGTCTGCGAAACATCGCCGCCCGTCGCGATCACCAGTCCCGCCGCGACCAGCGCGTTGGCGGCCTGGTACGCGCCGATCAGCGGCAAATTCACCTTGAAAATCGTGCCCTCGGCCTCGATCACCAGCCCCTGCCCCAGCAATGTCGGCTCGCGATCAACCAGCCGCAGCGTCGAGCCATGCTCGCCCACGGTTACAAGCTTGTTGCCCCGCTGCCGCGCCAGATCCTCGATCCGCAGCGCATTGGGATCGTCGGCCCACACCACCGCCGTGCCGCCATGCAGGTCGAGCACGTCGGCGAACAGCCGCATCTTGGCGTGGAAATAGGTTTCCATGTCGCCGTGATAATCGAGGTGGTCACGGCTCAGATTGGTGAACGCCGCCGCGCGCACCGGCAGCCCCTCGGTGCGATATTGCGACAGCCCGTGCGAGCTCGCCTCGAACGCGACATGGCTCACGCCCTCGCGCGCCAGCCCGGCGACGTTGGAGAGGAAGGTGACGATGTCGGGCGTGGTCAGCCCGGTGCTCACCGTGTCGTTGCCGGTGGTGACCCCCAGCGTGCCGATCGAGGCGGCATGGAAGCCGCGCATCCGCCACAGCTGGCGCGTCATCTCGACAGTGGAGGTCTTGCCGTTGGTCCCCGTCACCGCCACCGCGGTCTGCGGGAAGGGCGCGAAGAACTTCGCTGCCAGCCGGGCGAACTTCTCGCGCGGATTATCATCGGCGATGTGAAGCGCGCCCTCGACCTTCGCTTCGGGCCGCGCGACGATCGCGACGGCGCCCGATTTCACGGCGTCGGCAATGAAGTCCTCGCCGTTGAACCGCGCGCCTTCGAATGCGCCGAAAATCGTGCCGGGAGCCACCTTGCGGTGGTCGATGGCAAATCCGGTGACGACGGCGCTCTCCCCGCCACCCGTCAGCGCGCCGAGTTTCATTCGGGATCCTTCTTGTCGGCGTCAGGGCCCGCCCAGATCAGCGGCAGCAGCTCGCGCTCGTCAATATCGCGATTGGCGTCGGGCACCACGCCGAGCAGCGAGCCGGTGCGGCTCACCACGCGCGCCACCACCGGCGCCACCGTCCAGGCGGCAGTCGTGCGGTAGACGCCGATCGACGGGTTGGATTTGGGCGAATCGAGCATTGCGATCATGACATAGCGCGGCGCGTCGATGGGGAAAGCCGCCGCAAACGTCGAAACGTTGCGACTCTTGTCGTAACCACCCCCGGCAGCAGCCTCCGCGGTGCCGGTCTTGCCCGCCACGCGGTAGCCGATCGCCTCGCCCTTGCGGCCGGTGCCCTTGAGCACGATCAGGCGCAGCAGCTGGCGCATCCGGGCGCTGGTCTCGGGCTTGAGCACGCGCCGGCCCTCGGGCGGGTGCGCGGGATCGACCTTGCGCAGCGTTGCGGCATGCAGGATTCCGCCATTCACCAGCGCGGCATAGGCGGTGGCCAGATGCAGCGGCGTCACTGCGATGCCGTGGCCGTAGGCGGTGGTCATCACCGTCAGCCGGCCCCAGCTCGCGGGCCAGAGCGGCCGGGCCGCGCCCAGTTCGATCTCGGGCTTCTTGTCGAAGCCCAGCCGGCGGAACATCTCCTGCATCTTCTCCGCGCCCAGCTCATCGGCGATGCGCGCGGTGGCGATGTTCGAGGAATAGATCAGCGTTTCGGGGATATTGAGCCAGCGGAACTGCTCGTCGCCCGGATCGTCATGGATCTTGAAGCGGCCGACCTGCAGCGGCACCGTCGCATCGAAGCGGCGCGACATCGAGGTGATCGTGCCGGTATCGATCGCCGCCGCCACTGCGATCGGCTTGAAGGTCGACCCCAGCTCATAGACGCTCTGCGTCACGTTGTTGCGCGGCGGCGGGCCGCCAATCGCATTGGGATTGAAGCTCGGCAGCGAAGTCATCGCGATCACTTCGCCGGTCTGCACGTCGAGGATCACGCCCGCGGCGCCGCGCGCCTGCAATTGCGTCATCGCCGTGCCCAGCTCATTCTCCAGCGCCGCCTGCACGCGCAGGTCGAGCGAGAGCGCCACCGGCTCGCCGCGCCGGTTCGGGTCCATCAGCTGCCCGTCGAGCACCTGCTCCATGCCGTAGCGGCCATGGCCGGTGCTATCGATATAGCCGAGCACATGCGCGGCGAGCGTCGACTGCGGATAGAGCCGGTCATTCTCGCGCTGGAACTCGATCGCCGGCTGGCCCAGTGCATTCACCTGGCTCACCAGCTCGGGCATCGCATTGCGCTTGAGGAAGGCGAAGCCGCTG
The DNA here is from genome assembly GCF_013416555.1 of Sphingomonas sp. R-74633. Lineage (GTDB taxonomy): Bacteria > Pseudomonadota > Alphaproteobacteria > Sphingomonadales > Sphingomonadaceae > Sphingomonas. The sequence goes on from NZ_JACCFG010000004.1 coordinate 104,005, forward strand.
CCGGACTTCAGGATCGCGTAATAGCGCTCGGCGCTTTGATCGGGGATCAGCTCGGCCAGCTTCTTTGCCAATTCGGCCTTGTCGCCGATCACCTGGTTGGGATGGATCGCGATCGTCCAGGCGTCGATCGAGCGGGCCAGCGGGGCGCCGCGGCGATCGGTGATGTCGCCGCGCGGCGGCACCAGGGTCGTCGCGATGTCGCGCGCCGTCGCCGGCTCGGCCCAGATCGCCAGGAAGGCCAGCTTGCCGACGACGAGCAACATGCCGAACCCGAACAGGATCGACAGGATCATCAGGCGGATCTGGGCGGTGGCGACAAGCGCCTGACGGGCGTCGCCCGTACGGCCCTTGCGGGCCGGCGGGGCGACGACGACGATCAACGGAGTGCCAGCTTCTCGCGCTGGGCAAGCTTCTTCAGGTCATCGATGGTCGAGGTGCTGAGCACGCCCTTGTCCACCATTGCCACCCGCTTGTCAGCCTTCTGCATGAGGTCGTGAAGTTCCCTGTCCTGCTGCGCAACGCTCTTGCCCGAGACCGTCTGCACCGCGGGAGCCGCCTGCACCGGCTGGGCCGATGCCGTCGCCACCGCTGCGACGGGCTGAGCCGACGGCGCGCCGGTTGGAACGATCAGCGAAGCGTTCTGGATCTGCGCGGGCTGGTCGAGGCTGGCCAGCGCAGTCTCGCCGCTCAGATACTGGCCGGGAGCCGGCGCGGCAAGCGCCAGCACGTCGCCGTTCCAGCGCTCGATCTGCGCCAGGTTCGCGCGGGTCTGGAACTCGGTCTCCAGGCTGCGAATGTCCTTCTGCGCCTGATAGATCGCGCCCTTCATCCCGTTCAGCCTGGCCTGTTCGGCCGCGCCGTGCGAGTTCACCATATAGCATGCCGGCGCCACGATAACGCCGCAGAGGAACCACCCAAGTCCCTTGAAGCTCTGAACCGACATCTCACGCAACTCCTTCACTGGACCACGGCGCCGCTGCAGTCCGCCGCGCGACGCGCAGCGTGGCCGAGCGGGCACGCGGATTACGGGCAACCTCTTCGTCGCCCGGCTTCACGGCCTTGGCGGGAGGTTCGAAACTGGGTTCGGCACGCGGGCCGGTTGCCGGGCGATGGCGCGAGCCGGCGGGCTCGCTGCCGCTGCGCTCGCGCAGGAAACGCTTCACGACGCGGTCTTCCAGGCTGTGGAAGGTCACCACTGCCAGCCGGCCGCCGGGCTTGAGCACGCGCTCGGCCGCGGCCAGTCCTTCCGCCAGCTCGTCGAGCTCGCGGTTGATGAAGATGCGCACCGCCTGGAAGGTCCGCGTCGCCGGGTCCTTCTTGTCGTGCGGCTTGTGGCCCAGCGCCTTGCGGACGATATTGGCCAGGTCGGTCGTGGTCTCGAGCGGACGCGCACGCACGATCGCACCGGCAACGCGGCGCGAGCGCGGCTCCTCGCCGAACTGATAGAGCACATCGGCGATGTCCTCTTCGTCGGCGCTGTTCAGCCATTCGGCGGCGGTCATCCCCTCGCCGGCCATGCGCATGTCGAGCGGCCCTTCCTGCTGGAAGGAGAAGCCGCGCTCGGCCTGGTCGAGCTGCATCGACGAAACACCGATATCCATCGTCACGCCGTCGACCGGCACGAGGCCGCGCGCTTCGAGCTCGCCCTCGAGCTGGCTGAACGGCGCTTCGATCAGGATCAACCGGCCACCGGCGGACGCGACGAGAGTTTGGCCGCCTTCGATCGCACGGGGGTCGCGATCGAAGGCGGCCACCTCGGCACCCCGCTCGAGGATGGCGTTGGTGTAGCCGCCTGCGCCGAAGGTGCAGTCGACATGACGCTCGCCGGGCACAGGGGCGAGGCCGTCGACCACTTCGGTCATCAGCACGGGGATGTGGGGCTCGGTGGGGGAGCTCACAGCGTGACTCCCTTCGCCTTGCACAGATATTCGCAGATCTCGCGCAGCGTGGGGTCTGCCTGCGGATCGCGCATCAGCCGCTCGGGCGACCAGATGTCGAAGGTCTCGCCACTGCCATAGAACAGCGCCCACTTCTCGATGCCGGCCTTCATGCGGAAGAAGGGCGGGATCACGAAGCGGCCGCTATCGTCATAGGGGGCCTTTTCGACCTGGCCGAAGGCACGGCGCTTGGCGCGATAGTCCACCTCGGTGCCGCGGTCGGCGTCGAGCTGCTCGCGGCGGTCGATGCGGTCGTATTTTTCCTTGGACCAGCTCAGGTCGTGCGCGGAGAGGCACGGGTCGAAGGGGTGAAGACCCACAACGATCTGGCGAATGTCGGAATTGCGCTCGGCGGCAGCGCGCAGGTCAGCGGGGATGGCGACGCGGCCCTTCTGGTCCACCGCCTGGAGCGCAAATCCCTCGAAGAGCTCCCTGTCTGCCACGCCAAAACCCCAATGGGCACAGCTTTCCCGTCTCCGGAATCAGCCCCCACGGCCGCTCCGGCGCTTAAAATGACGATGGAAAGGGTGTGCCCCCTCTTAAGCATCTCGTTTTACCAACAAGTGCTCGGGGATACAACGGGAGAATTGGGGATAGAGCGGGAATTTGCCCCACTCAGCCTCGTTTTTGAACGATATTCTTGCTTGAATCGGCTTTTGTTCGCGTTTGTTCTCCAGCTCGGCTACGGGAAACCCGCAATCGCTACGGACAATTCCTGAAAGTGGGGACAAATCCCCAGGATCACGGGAAAACGGCCAAGTGGCGCTATTTCCCCGCTTTTCCTGGAAGTGACGTAGCAGAGCCGGCGCGTGCAGCCCAGCCGCACACCTGCGAAAAACCGCAGAAATCCGGCGAGTCGCCGCGAAAATCGGCGCGCGTTAACCAGTTTCGTTAGGATCTCAAGCCTTTTCAGGCCGGGATTTCGAGTAATTGTGGATGAATTCGCGCACCCTTCCCCGCCGACGGCTGGGCTATTGCGTGCGCTGCTGGGCCTGTTGCTGCTGCTGCCGCGCGATCTCCGCGGCGTCGACCTTCTCGGTCGAGGTGGTGCTCGGCGCCGCGCCCAGTTCGGCAAGCGGCTCGTCCTTGGTCTTCTCGCCCAGCGTGTTGCCCACGCCGGTGATGTTGGCGACGACGCTCGTATTGGCCCCGCCGATCGCCGAGACCGCGACGTCGTTCGAACGCCAGGCGACGACCGCGCTTGCCAGCACGATCAGCACCGTCACGACGGCAAGCCCGGTCAGACCAACGTAGATCCGTTGCATCGTCTGGGCGGTATCAGGCGATCCCACACTCATATCTGTTGCATAAATGTAACGCCGAACCGCCCCGCTGTCGAGACGTGTCGTTCACCCGCGTGCGAGCCATTCCGGAACCGGCAAACCCTTGGCGGTTAACCATTCCGCATTGTACAGCGTTGAAAGATAACGGAATCCCGTGTCGCACAGGATCGTCGCGATCCGCTTGCCCGGGCCCAGCTCCTTCGCCAGCCGAACCGCGCCCGCGACGTTGATGCCCGAGGACAGGCCGAGGCACAGCCCCTCCTCCTTGAGCAGCCGCTCGACCCACGCCATGCCTTCCTCGTCGGAGATGCGGAACTGGGTGTCGATCGGCGCGCCCTCAAGATTGGCGGTGATCCGCCCCTGGCCGATGCCCTCGGCCACCGAACTGCCCTCGGACTTGAGTTCGCCGCAGGCGTAATAGCTGTAGAGCGCCGCGCCATACGGATCGCTCAGCGCGATGCAGACCTTCTCGTCCTTGGCCTTGAGCCCCAGCCCGACGCCGGCGATCGTGCCGCCAGTGCCCGCCGAGCAGGTGAAGCCGTCGATCCGCCCGTCCATCTGCGCCCAGATCTCCTCGGCGGTGCCGTGGATATGCGCCTTCCTGTTCGCGGTATTGTCGAACTGGTTGGCCCAGATCGCATTCGCCGTCTCCTCGGCGATCCGCCGCGAGGTGTGGACGAAATGGCCGGGGTTCGAATAGGGCGCCGCCGGCACCAGCACCAGCTCGGCGCCGAGCGCGCGCAGCGTATCCATCTTCTCGCGGCTCTGCGTCTCGGGCATGACGATGATCGTCTTGTAGCCCTTGGCATTGGCGACCAGCGCCAGCCCGATGCCGGTGTTGCCCGCCGTGCCCTCGACGATCGTCCCGCCCGGCTGGATCGCCCCGCGCTCCTCGGCATCGTTGACGATGTAGAGCGCCGCGCGGTCCTTCACCGAAGCACCGGGATTGGCGAACTCGCACTTGCCGTAAATCTCGCAGCCCGTGGCCTCGCTCGGCCCCTTCAAGCGCACCAAGGGCGTGTTGCCGATCAGTGCCAGCGTATCGGATGTTGCATGCATGGCCGCTAGATGGAGCGCTTTGCCGCCCGCCGCAAGCAAGCGCTGACAGGGACGCGCCAAGCCGGGCTTTCCGCCTTTACGAAACGCTTATGCCCGCGCCCGAAATCCCTCTCGAAGCTTAACGCCCCCGCCCCCTATCTCGCAGTCCTCAACGCCGTGAAGGACCCGATATGCTCGCCACTCATTTCTCGCTCGGCACCCTGCTCCGCCGCGCCGCCGAACCCGGCGGATCGCGGAATGGCCCCTGCGACGCCCGCATCGCGAGGGCGCTTGCCGAGTTCCGCAACCACGGCCACCGCGCCGTGCGCCTGCTCGACCTCGACTGCGCCGATGGCGGCCGCCTGCTCCGCGCCGCTGCCAGGGCCCGCGAACTCGGCTTCGTCGCGATCGAGGGCCGCGGCGTATCGCTATGGACCGCCGGCATCCGCCACGCCCGCTGGCAGGCCGAGCTTGCCGCCCATCCCTCCACCAGCCTGACCTTCGAGATCGCCGAGCCGATCGCCGCGCTTGCCGCCGAGCATGACGGCGCCGCCGACCTGATCCTGCTGTCCGAGCCGATGCCCTACCCCGCCAGCCCGCTCGGCGCGGCGCTGGCCCGGCTGGGCGGCCGGGTACTTGCCGATAGCTAGGCCGGCACGCCGGCGCGCTGGAGGTGCGGATCGAGCTTGCCGGCGAACCACAGGAAGAACATCCGATAGTCCGACATCAGCGACCACAGCGGATAGGTGAAGGTCGCCGGCCGGTTATGCTCCACGCCGAAATGCGCCGCCCAGGCAAAGCCGTATCCCGCAACCGGGATCGCCAGCCACCACCACCATCCGGCCCCGCCCAGCGCGAGCAGCAGGAACCAGAGCGTGAGCACCGTCCCGACATAATGCATGCCGCGCGTCCACGGCTTCGCATGCTCGCGCAGGTAGAAGGGCCAGAAGTCGCGGTAGCTGGTGATGGTGCCTGCCATGACGCCACGCTAATCCCGCTAGATGGATCCGCGCAAGCACAGCTTCCCGCCCGTCACCGACGCCGCCACGCGCCTGCTCGTCCTCGGCTCACTGCCGGGCGAGCGCTCGCTGGCCGAGCAGCGTTATTATGCGCACCCGCAGAACCAGTTCTGGCGCCTCATTTCCCCCGCCGCCGGCCGCGACCTGGCAGCGCTCGACTATCCCGACCGCCTCGCCACGCTCCGCACCGCACATATCGGGCTGTGGGACGTCGTCGCCAGCGCCCGGCGCACCGGTAGCACCGACGCGGCACTGCGCGATGTCGAGGGGCATGACATCGCCGCGCTTGCCGCCACACTGCCCGACCTGCGCGCGATCGCCTTCAACGGCGCCACTGCCTTCAGGACCGGCACACGCCAGCTCGGCGCGGCAGCGGATCGCTACGCCATAATTGGCCTGCCTTCCTCGAGTCCGCTGCACACGATCGGCTTCGAAAACAAGCTGCCGGCCTGGGAGGTGCTGCGCACCCTGCTCGCTTAATCCCATCAAAAGCCTGTGAATTTTCCGCTTGCCGCTTTTGCCCCAATCGTGCCACATTTGCGGCGAGATTAAGGCAACATCTAGGCAAGAGGGCGAACACATGCGCGTCAAACTCCTGATTTCCGTCGCTATTCCGGCACTTCTTCTCGCGAGTTGCAGCCAGGGTGGCAGCTCGACCAGCTATCAATCGGGGCCCCAGGAGATGGCGGAGGCAGCGGACTATGCCGGCGCCCCCGAAAACCCCGAACGCTATGCGAAGAACGCCGTCGCCTCGGTCCGCGCAGTCGCGCAGGAGCCGGTCTCCACCTTCGCGGTCGATGTCGATACCGCCGCCTATGCCAATGTCCGTCGCTTCCTGACCCAGGGCCAGGCCGTCCCCAGGGACGCCGTCCGCGCCGAGGAGCTGATCAACTATTTCCGCTACGACTATCCCGCCCCCGGCGATCGCGGCGCGCCCTTCTCGGTCACTACCGATGTCGCCCAGACGCCGTGGAACCCCGAGACCCGGCTGCTGCGAGTCGGCCTGCGCGGCTATGACCTCGCCCGCAACCAGCGCCCGCCGGCCAATCTCGTCTTCTTGGTCGATGTTTCGGGGTCGATGGACGAGGCCGACAAGCTGCCTTTGGTCAAGCAGGCGCTCGGGCTGGTCGCGGAGAATATGAAGGCCGATGATCACGTCTCGATCGTCGTCTATGCCGGCGCCGCCGGCGTCGTGCTCGAGCCGACCTCAAGCGCCGCCGAGGTGCGCAATGCGCTGGGCAACCTGAGCGCCGGCGGCTCGACGGCGGGCGGCGAAGGCATCGAGCTCGCTTATGCACTGGCCCGCGAGAATTTCCGCGAGGACGGGGTCAACCGCGTGATCCTCGCCAGCGACGGCGACTTCAACGTCGGCGTCACCGACCAGTCGCAGCTCGAGCAACTAATCGAGAAGAACCGCGACGACGGCATCACCCTGACCGTGCTCGGCTTCGGCCAGGGCAACCTCAATGACTCGATGATGGAGTCGATCGCCGACAAGGGGAACGGCAATTATGCCTATGTCGATGGGATCGACGAGGCGCGGAAGGTGCTCGATACCGAGCTCAGTTCCACGCTGTTCACGATCGCCAAGGACGTGAAGGTCCAGGTCGAGTTCAACCCCGCCGAAGTCAGCCAGTATCGCCTGATCGGCTATGAAAACCGCGCGCTGCGCGAGGAAGACTTCAAGAACGACAAGGTCGATGCCGGCGATATCGGCGCGGGGCATCAGGTGACTGCGATCTACGAGATCGTCCCCGCCGGATCGAAAGGCTGGCTGCCCGATCGCCACTTCGCCGCCAATCGCCAGCCCGTTGGCGCAGGCGAAGGCACCGGCGGAGGTGAACTCGCGCAGGTGCGGCTGCGCTACAAACTGCCGAATGGCGGCCCCTCGCGCCTGATCACCCGCCCGGTAGAGGCGAGCCAGTTGCGCAGCGCCCCGCTGCCGAGTGGCGACCTCGCCTTTGCGGTGGCGGTGGCCGGCTTCGCGCAGAAGCTGCGCGGCGACGATCTGCTCGGCGACTGGGGCTTTGCCGATGTGAAGCGCCTCGCGGGCTCGCAATGGGGCTTCAGCCAGCAGGCGCGCTGGCGCAGCGAGTTCCTCCATCTGGTCGATCTCGCCGCCGGGCAGACGCGCACCGCATCGGTGCCCCGGCAGGACCGCCCGCTCTAGGCTCGAAGATCCCGGCGGCGATCCAGGGCGCCGCCGGCCGCCGCGGCTCGGTCTGATCCCCCCGGAGACCGGGCCGCGGCACCCCGCCAGCGAACAAGTCTTCTTCTTTCCCCGGCGAAGGCCGGGGAAAAGCTGGAAATGGCTCAGTGCCCGTTCACCGCCCCATCATCCGCAGCATTCCCCGCCAGATTCATCGGCTCGGTAAGCGGCTGCGTGTTGAGCCCGTCCGCCGGCCGCGCGCCCGCGCAGCCGTGGAACTGCTTGTCGCCAATCCGTACGTCCGCCGTCAGCGGCCGGTCGATCGCGGGATCGCCGCCCTCGGTGCAGTGCGTGTTGGTGAAGGTGATCGTCACCGGCGTGCCGAGCGGATCCTTGGTGGTCCACACCGCCTTGTCGTCATCGACCTTGGGCGAGACCGGATAGAATTGGGTCACGCTCCCCTCTGCGTCATGCCCGGCAAAGCGAGTGAGCGTGATCGATCCGGGCGCGACTTCCAATGACCAGGTCAGCGCATTGTCGGTCGCCCGCAGCGCCTGGTCGAGCGACACGTCGCCCAGATGGGGTCCTGCCGGGCTCGGACTGGCCGCGGCCGGCTCCTTCGCCTTTTCCTTGGAACCACAAGCGGAAAGCAGCATCAACGAGGCCATCGCGAGTGCGCGCATTAACCATCCTCCTGCCGCGTAGCTGCGCCGTCCACGCCGCGCCAGTCAAGCCGCGGAAACATTTGCTGACCCAGAACGGCTGTCCTACAGGGTAGTGTTCCTGTATTGTTCCAGCCATGTCCGATCCGACTCGTCCTGGTCCTCTCCCATCCCCTGCGCCGGCGGCCGCACCGCCATGCTCCGAAGACAGCCCTCGCGCGCCCGCGCGTGAGTGTCGTGACTTTCGTGACTTTCCGGCCCCGCTGCTCGCCTTTCCGCCCCGGCCGCTGCGCTGGCTATACCTCGACCTCAATTCCTATTTCGCCAGCGTCGAACAGCAGTTGAACCCGGCGCTCCGCGGCAAGCCGGTGATCGTCGCCCCCGTCGACAGCGACACGACCGTCGCCATCGCCGCCTCGGTCGAAGCCAAGAAATACGGCATCTCCACCGGCACGCCGGTGTGGGAAGCCAAGCGCCTGTGCCGCGACCTGCTGATCACCCCCGCCCGGCACGAGAAATATGTCGAATTCCATGAGGCGATCGTCGCCGAGGTGTGGAAGCACATCCCCGTCACCCATGTCTGCTCGATCGACGAGGTCGCCTGCCGGCTGCTCGACAATGAGAATGGCGAGCAGGCCGCGATCGCCCTCGCCCACCGGATCAAGGCGGGCATCCGCGCCCATATCGGCGCCTGCCTGACCAGCTCGGTCGGCATCGCGCCCAATCGCCTGCTCGCCAAGCTCGCCTCGGACATGCAGAAGCCCGACGGCCTGGTGGTGCTCACCGCGAACAAGCTTCCCCAATGCCTTTATCCGCTGCGCCTGCGCGACATCTCGGGGATCGGCGCCAAGATGGAGAAGAGGCTGGCGCAGGACGGCATCCTCGACATCCGCCAATATTGCGAGCGCCGCCCGCGCGACGCCGGCAATGCCTGGGGCGGGGTCAATGGCGATCGGCTCTGGTATCTGCTTCACGGCGTCGAGCTGCCCCAGAAACCGACGCAAAGCCGCACGATCGGGCACAGCCACGTTCTCTCGCCGTCGAAGCGCGGGCTCGAGCCGACCCGCCTGACGGCGCGCCGCCTCGCGCTGAAGGCCGCCAGCCGCCTTCGCCGCAAGGGCTATCGCGCGCGGCTGCTGGTGCTTCACGGCAAGTTCGAGGACGACAAATCGGGCTGGCGTGCCTCGATCCGGCTACCCGCGACGCAGGACAGCTTCGTCGTGCTTAACGCGCTCGACCAGCTCTTCCCGCGGCTGGCCGAGGCCGGGCGCGGCCGCAAGGGCGGCTTCCGCCTGCGCATGGTCGGCGTCACTTTGTGCGAAATCGAGGGCGTGGAGGGCGAACAGGGCTCGCTTTTCGCCGCGCTCGATCCCGACGATCCGCTCGCCCGGGAGACGCGTACGCTCTCGCTCAGCCGCGCGATGGACCGGATAAACGAGAAATTCGGGCGAAACGCAGTGTCGGTAGGGCCGCTGCACGGCGGCAGAATCGATCGCGTCGGCACAAAAATCGCCTTCGGACGAATCCCGGAAATGAGCGAATTTCATGAATGACACCGGTGGATGTCATTGATCCGCAACATTACGGATGCGTTATTGCAGCGCACCATCGTTATGTAACTCTATAACACGAATCGCTTGACGATTCTTGCTTGGTAAACGAAAGCTCCCGCCCGCTATGAACAAAGCCCCCATTTTTGCCGCCGCTGCCGTGCTCCTCTCGCTCGCAGCCTGTAACCAGGACAAGCCCGAGGAAGTGACCTCGGTCAGCCAGGATCCCCAGGCCGAAGCGCTGAAGAACGCGCCCAAGGTCGAGCTGCCGCCGGCGATCGAGTGGTCGGTGTCGATGCGCTGCAAGGACAACAGCATCGTGTTCGCGGACTTCTACAAGGGCGCCAAGCAGGTCCTGGTCAAGGAGACCAAGGACGGCCCGGGCCACATGCTCAAGGCGCCGAACGCGGGCGAGGCCTATGTCGGCGAAGGTGGCTACAAGGTCACCGGCACCGCCAAGAACGCCACGATCGAGATCCCCGGCAAGGGCGCGCGCGTCTGCCACGGCTGATCGCGGCAATCTGTGTTTCATCAAGGGTCGGCGGGCATTCCCGCCGGCCCTTTTTCATGCGAGGCTAGCCGGGAAAGGAGAGCGTTTTGGCGACGATCGCGGTCTACAGCCTGAAGGGCGGGGTCGGTAAGACGACGCTGGCGGTCAATCTGGCCTGGGCTTCGGCCACGCTCTCTTCGCGCCGCACCCTGCTCTGGGATCTCGATCCCCAGGCCGCCTCCACCTTCCTGGTCGAGCCGCAGGGCAAGACCCGCGACCAGGCCCAGGCGATCTTCACCAAGGACGTCGCGCCGGCCAGGCTGGTCCAGCACACCAACGTCGAACGGCTCGACCTGATCGGCGCCGACACCTCGCTGCGCGGCCTCGACCTCACTTTCCACGAGCTCGACAAGAAGAAGCGGCTGGCCAAGCTGCTCGGCGAGCTCGACAAGGCTTATGACCGGGTGCTGCTCGATTGCCCGCCCGGCCTCACCGAGACGAGCGAGCAGGTGATGCGCGCCGCCGACCTGATCGTCGTGCCGGTGATCCCCTCCCCGCTCTCCACCCGTGCCTTCGAGGAAGTCTCCGCGCATCTGGCCCGCAAGGGCGGCAAGGTGCCGCTGATGCCGGTCCATTCGATGGTCGACCGCCGGCGCAAGCTCCACGGAGAGGCGGTGGCGGCGCATCCCGACTGGCCGGTGATCCCGATGGCGAGCATCGTCGAGTCGATGAGCGTGCGCCGCGCCGCGGTCGGCAGCTTCGCACCGCGCAGCCCCGGCGCCCAGGCCTTTGCCGAGCTCTGGCAGGCGATCGAGCGCCGGCTGGCAGGCAAGAAGCATTGACCCGCGCCCAGCCTCCGCAACAGGAGCTAGACCCCGACCTGGTGCTGCGCGCCTATGCCATGGGCGTGTTCCCGATGGCCGACCACCGCGACGCCGCCAGCGTCTATTGGGTCGAGCCCAAGCTGCGCGGCGTGCTGCCGCTCGACGGCTTCCACCTCTCGCACTCGCTTCGCAAGGTCATCCGTTCCGAGCGCTTCCGCCTGACCGTCGATGCCGCCTTCGGTCCGATCATCCGGCTGTGCGCCGAAAGCGCCGAGGACCGGCCGGACACCTGGATCAACGGCCCGATCGAGCGGGTCTTCCTCGAGCTGCATCGCCGCGGCTTCGCGCATTCGATCGAGTGCTGGGACGGCGACCGGCTCGCCGGCGGGCTCTATGGCCTGGCGCTGGGCCGGGCGTTCTTCGGCGAATCGATGGTCACCCGCGTGCCCAACGCCTCCAAGGTCGCCTTCGCGCACCTCGTCGCGCGGCTGCAGGCCGGCGGGTTCACATTGCTCGATTGCCAGTTCATCACCGATCACCTGACCACGCTGGGCGCGATCGAAGTGCCGCGGGACGATTATGTCGCGTTGCTGGCCGGAGCGCTGGGCGAGTCGGCAGCCGGCCTCTCGCTCGGTGCACCCTCGGTCGACGGCGACTTTTTCGCGCTCGACGCATTGCCCGATCCGCTGCCACCTGCAGCAGGCGCCGGCACCGTATCAGGCCCGCTGTCACGGAAGGTCATCGCGCAGCTCTTGGGCCACACATCGTAGATCGGGTGCTGGACGACATTGAGTGCCGGACGCTCGGCGAAGAGCCAGCCCGAATGGACGCGGTGCCATTGCTTGTCGAGCTCAAGCACATCGACCTGGACAAAGGCGCCGGTAAGCTGGTCCGTCTCCCAGGGCGCGGTCTTGTCGCAGGCGCGCAGGCGCACGATCACGTCGCCGATCCGCACCGCTTGGCCCGGCTTCAACTTGAACTCGCGCGCTTCGCCGTTGCGCTTGTTGAGCAGGCCAAGCACCGCGACGCGGTCCTTCATCGGCGTCGCCGCGGCGTCGTCCACCGCCTTGCCGTCGCGCCCGACGGTGATCACGTCGGCCGTCTTGTTCGAGTCGCCGCCGGTGGTGACGACTTCGTCACTGACGCTGTTGTTGGTCACGCCGCCACCGCCCGAGCACGCGCCGAGGGCGAGCAGCAGCCCGGCCGCGGCGGCTCCGGCGTGGCGCGAGATCATGCGCCGGGGGTCCAGGCCTCGTAGTCGCCCGTTGCGGCAGCGCGGTGGCCGCCCTTTTCCAGCGCGCCGCTGGGGCGATAGGCGAGCTGCGAGCCGGTGAGGTTCGGCTCGGCCGGAATTTCCCAGGTCTTGGGTGCGGGCAGCGCCTGATCGGGCACCGAATCGATCTGGTGGTGCAGCCAGCTGAACCATTCGGGCGGCACGCGGCTCGCGTCGTTCGAACCGTTGTAGATCACCCAGCGGCGCGTGATGCCGTTGGGGTCTTTGCCGCCCTCATAATAGACGTTGCCGAGCGCGTCCTCGCCCACCTGCGTCTTGCTGAACAGAGCGAGCCAGGTGCCGAAGGTGGCGCCGTTCCACCAGGTGAAGGGATTAAGATTGAGACCCATGGGCGCGGATTAGCGGGGAGTGCCGAGCGAGGCAATCCTTACTGCTTGCCCCAGCGCACCTTGTCGCCCGCCTTGATGCCGAGCTTCGCCGACACGCCGGCATTCAGCTCGAGCACCGCCGACACCGGTTCGCCGGATACCAGCGTATCCTCGGAGTAAGGCACCGCGTTCTCGGCGATCTTCGCGATCGTGCCGTCGCCGCGGATGAACAGGATGTCGAGCGCGGTCGGCGTGTTCTTCATCCAGAAGCGCGCCTCGCGGGGCGGACCATCGGCCGGATAGGGCGTGAACAACATGCCGCCGTCCTGCGGGATATTGGTGCGGAACATTAGCCCGCGCTCCTGCTCGGCGGCGGTGCGGGCCAGTTCTGTGTGAAAGACGCGGGGACCGCCGGCGCTGTCGATCGTCACATCGATCTTCGCCGCCGCCTGCGAGGTGACCGGGCCGCGCAACGGCTCGCCAAGCGATACGCCCGAGGCGAACAACACCGAAGCGGCGAGCGCCGCCCCCAACCCACGCACGAACTTCATCTGCTTAGCTGGTCCTTTCGACCGCCACGGCTAGCGGCCCTTTTTCGCCATCGACGATGCGCGCGACGAGCGGCTGGCCGGGCTCGACTTCCTCGATCTCCGCGCGGCGCAACGTCTCCATATGGACGAATATATCCGCCGAGTCGGCATCGCGCACCAGGAATCCATAACCCTTGAGGCGATTGAACCATTTGACGGTGACTGCCTCGGGCGGCCCCGCCGTCTCGATCAGCTTCACCCGGTCCGCGCGCTCGGCGGGGCGCTTGGGCGCCTCGATCGCTTGGCTGAGATCGATCGAGATGATCTCGCGCGCCTGCAGGCCGCGCTGGCGCTTGACCGCAGTGCACTCCACCCGCGCGCCCTCGGGCAGCGAGCGGCGGCCATGATCCTGCAACACCGTGAAATGGATGAGAATGTCGCCCACGGCAGCGTCATCGGCGACAAGAAAGCCGAACCCCCGTGTGACGTCGAACCATTTTACGACACCGGCAAAGACCTGGTTGTCGTCCCCCTGGTCCGCGCCAATCCCCTCTTCCAAGTTCGGCGCGTCTATATATTCGTTCTGCGCAACCTGTTGGTCAGCACGCATTTTCCAGTCCCCCGAAGGGCGAGCTTAACATAGTATTTTCCATAAATGGAATTGCCTTTGTTGCTGATCGGTATCAAGCGGCGCCAAGTGTGTCTTCCGGGTCATCTCCCGGCGCCATGCGCACGATAGCGCGGGCCAGGCCGGGTGCGTGGCCGGCGCGGATCATCGCCCCCATCCACTTCTCCTGCAGCACCCGGTCCGCCGCCTCGCGGGCATAGGGGCCGATCCGCTTGCGCCGGGCAAAGGCGATCGCACTGGCCGTGCCGTCCTCGGCGATCGCCGGCTCGGCATCGCTCTCCTCCACGCCATCGAACCGAAGCGCCTGGCGCACCCGCCGCGCCCCCAGCCCGCGACGCGCCATCGCGCCGGCCTTGGATTCGGCATAGAGCCGGTCGTTGACATAGCCGAGGTCGACCATGCGCTGCGCAAGCCCCTCAACATCCGGCGATTTTTCTCCGCCCCACCCACGCTCGCGGAGTTTTCGGGACAGATAGGTCGCCAGTTTGACCCTTGTCGTAGCGTAACGTTCGACATAGCGGAGCGCATAACGCTCCAGATCGGCGCTGTTCAGCGGTGGCAAGGGGCGTCTCGGGGCGGTCATGCGCCATGATTGTGCCACACTGGCAACCGATTTTGAACGACAGTGCGTAGCAGAGGCTAGCCTCAAATTTCGTCGTGGGGGCACGACGTTGGCTACCACGCAGGGGCACGGAATAAAGAATGGTATTGGACGTTAAGGGATCGCACGAGGCAGAGAAGGAAGCGGGAATGCTCGCGCCTACGCCTACTGACGACAGCCTGCCGCGTCGCCTTGCGGATTTCGAAACGCTGGGCGAAGCGCTCGACTATGCCTCCCAGGGCAAGCGCGGGCTCAACTTCCACGATGCGCGCGGGAATCTCGTGCGCCCCTATCCGTTTGCGGAACTGCGCGAGGATTCGCTGAAGCAGGCCCAGCGCCTGATCGCGGCCGGCGTGCAGCCCAACGACCGCATCGCACTGATCGCGGAGACGGGCATCGAGTTCGCAAGCCTGTTCTTCGGCTGCATCTATGCCGGCGCCTGGCCGGTGCCGCTGCCGCTGCCGACCAGCTTCGGCGGCGCCCAGTCTTATATCGACCAGCTCAGCGTCCAGCTGCAGAGCTGCGATCCCTCGATGCTGATCTACCCGCCCGAAATCGGCGCGATGTGTGCCGAGGCCGCACGCGCCAATGACGTGCCGGGGATCGACTGGTCCGAGTTCGGCCAGCGCGAGGCGGTGCAGACCGAGCTGCCCAAGGCGAAGACCGACGACATCGCCTATCTCCAATATTCGAGCGGCTCGACGCGCTTCCCGCATGGCGTGGCGATCACCCATCATGCGCTGCTCAACAATCTGGCGGCGCACAGCCACGGCATGAAGGTGACCGACGGCGACCGCTGCGTCTCCTGGCTGCCCTGGTACCATGACATGGGCCTGGTCGGCTGCCTGCTCTCGGTCGTCGCCAACCAGGTCTCGACCGATTACCTGAAGACCGAGGATTTCGCCCGGCGCCCGCTCGCCTGGCTCGACCTCATCAGCCGCAACCCGGGCACGACGCTCAGCTATTCGCCGACCTTCGGCTACGACATCTGCGCCCGCCGCATGTCGAGCCAGACCAAGGCCAGCGAGCGCTTCGACCTGAGCCGCTGGCGTGTCGCCGGCAACGGCGCCGACATGATCCGCCCGGACGTGATGCAGTCGTTCGTCGACGCCTTCGCCGATGCGGGCTTCAAGGCGACTGCCTTCCTGCCGAGCTACGGCCTGGCCGAAGCCACCCTCGCCGTTTCGATCATGCCGCCGGGCGAAGGCATCATGGTCGAGCTGGTCGAGGAGACCCAGCTTTCCGGCGGTGAAGTCGCCCGTGGCGACCGCCCGCAGCGCTTCCGCGCGATCGTCAATTGCGGCGTGCCTGCCCGCGACATGACGATCGAGATCCGGGAGGAAGACGGCACGCCGCTTCCCGAAAAGGCGATCGGCAAGGTCTGGTGCAAGGGCCCGAGCGTGATGGTCGGCTATTTCCGCGATCAGGAGGCGACCGACGCCTGCCTGAAGGACGGTTGGCTCGACACCGGCGACATGGGCTACATGAGCGACGGCTACATCTACATCGTCGGCCGCGCCAAGGACATGATCATCATCAACGGCAAGAACCACTGGCCCCAGGATATCGAATGGGCCGTGGAGCAGCTGCCGGCGTTCAAGCAGGGCGACGTTGCCGCCTTCGCGATCACCACCCCGGGCGGCGAAGAGACGCCGGCGGTGCTGGTCCAGTGCCGCACCTCGGACGAAGGCGAGCGCCTGCGCCTGCGCGACGAGATCCGCGAGCGGGTCCGTTCGGTGACCGGCATGAACTGCGTGATCGAGCTCGTGCCCCCGCGCACGCTGCCGCGCACCAGCTCGGGCAAGCTCTCGCGTGCCAAGGCGCGCAACCTGTACCTGAACGGCGAGATCAAGCCCTACGCGCTGGCCGCGTAAGGGCTTTCAGACCTGACATCGAAGCACTGCTCCCCGGCGAAGGCCGGGGTCCAGTTGCCATGTCGCTCGAGAGGGGCTTCCAATCTCGATAGTTCGCCGATACTGGGCCCCGGCCTTCGCCGGGGAGCAGGCACTTCCAACATCGCGCTTTTGGCCGACTCGCCAAAGGACATGAAGTACCCGCCCAAAGCAGGGTTTCACGGCGCTTGCGTTGACACAGTTCGGGGAAACGGCGCGCATCTCGCAACATCCTTACGCGGGCGGGATCCTATCTTTCCTACAAATCAAAGAGCGGCTGGGAGCCAGGCCCGGCCGCAATAGGCAAGCAGGCGAAATCCTACATTGCAAGCACCTGGCGGCTCGCCTTCCTGTTATTTCAACGGGCCAGGCTCACGCCGCCAGCTTCATCCGCCTGAGCATGTCCTGCTCGTCCGGGCGCAGCGTCAGCACGCGCACGCCGGACGCGGTCACCGCCACCGTGTGCTCGAACTGCGCGGAGAGCGAGCCGTCCTGCGTCACCACGGTCCAGCCATCGTCCTCGGTGCGCACGCCGCGGCGGCCGCGGTTGAGCATCGGCTCGATCGTGAAGACCATGCCCTCGCGCAGCACCACGCCGGTGCCCGGCTTGCCGAAATGGAGGATCTGCGGGTCCTCGTGCATCTCGCGGCCGATGCCATGGCCGCAATATTCGCGGACCACCGAATAGCCGAGCCGCTTGGCATGGCGCTCGATCGCCCAGCCGATATCGCCCGTCCGCGCCCCCGGGCGGACCGCCGCGATGCCGAGCCACATCGCCTCATAGGTGCCCTGGACCAGCCGCCGCGCGGCCGGCTCGACCGCGCCGACAAGGTAGGTCTTGCTCGAATCGGCGATGAAGCCGTTCTTCTCGAGCGTGATGTCGAAATTGACGATGTCGCCGTCGCGCAGCACGTCCGAGGGCGACGGCACGCCGTGGCAGACCACCTGGTTCACCGAAGAATTCAGCACGAAAGCAAAGCCATACTGGCCCTTGCTCGCAGGACGCGCCTGAAGGTCGTCGGTGATGAACCGCTCGACCATCGTATCGATCTCGAGCGTCGACTTGCCCGCGAGCGGAGTCGTGTCGATCAGGCCGAACACCGAGGCGAGCAGCCGGCCCGATTCGGCCAGCAGCGCGACTTCCTCAGGCTGCTTCGTCATGCGCCACCAGGGCAAGCGGCGGCGCCTTGAACCCCGCGGCATTCATCTCGCGCTCGATGACCTCACTGAAGCTGAGCGTCGGATTGGTTTCGCACAGCATGCCGATCTTGATCCAGAAAGCGGCCTGCGCATTGATCGAGCGGCACGACACCTTGCTCGCCCGGCGGAGCTGATCGTGCAGCTCTTCTTCGATGTTCACGATGCCCATCGGGCACTCCCCATATGATTCATATACGGATCGTATATGTTTCATATGCGCATAAGCCAAGCCCGGCCCGCGTTTCGCACACAAAAATCAGCGTTTTCCGGATCGCCGCCTAACCTCTCGTCAACCACCCTCGCGCTACACCCTTTGGGTGAACAGCCAGACGACCTCGCAATTCGCCCGGCCGCGCATCGATGCGCGAGCACTTCTGGGCCTGTACGACCCCGCGGACACCACCGACTGGGGGCCGATCCGCGCGGCCCAGCTTCATGCCGGCAGCCAGCTGGCACTGTTCATGCTCGCCGCGAACGTGATTGGCGCCTCGCTCGTCACCATGATCCTCGCGCCGCTGGTGCCGCTGTGGCAACTGGCGAGCTGGAGCGCGATCGTCGCCGCGGTGGGCGCCACCGTTGCATTCCGCCGCCTCGCCCGCCGCCACCGCGAAGCAGTGACCGCGACGCTGGGCGATGTGCGCGACACGCTGCTCGACGGGATCGCGCTGGGCGCGGTCTGGTCGATCCCGCCGCTCGCCTTTGGCCATCTCGTCGACGCCAATGCCGCGCTCGGCCTGTGGATCGTGCTGTCGCTGCTGATGACCGCCAGCGCCGTCGCCATGGCCGCGCTGCCGCTCGCCACCATCTCCTTCGTCATGATCGTCGGCACCGCGCTGGTGGCGACGCTTTCACTGATCGCCTCGCCGATGCTCGCAGCTGCCGCCGGGCTCTTCACCGTGCTGCTCGCGATGGCGACCTTCGCCCGCGGCAAGGCGCTGGTGGTGATCCGGGCCGGCGAGATCGCGATTGCCGACCGCGACGAGACGCTGAGCCTGCTCCTGCGCGAGACCGAGCGCGAGGGCGAGGCCGACTGGTTGTGGGAAATCGATGCGCAGCGCCGCGTCGCCCGCGCCAATCCGCGCTTCTCCAAGTCGCTCGGTGTCGATCCCAAGACGATCAACGGCACCCCTTTCCTCCAGGTGCTGGCCGGGCCGACCTGGGAAGATGGCAATTTCGCCCCCGGGCTGCGCGAGCTGGCCGAGAAGCTGAAGACGCGCGACGCCTTCCACGACCTGCTGCTGCCCGTGCTCGTCAATGGCGAGGAGCGCTGGTGGGAGATGTCCGCCGGCCCGCGCTATGACGATGGCGGCGCGTTCATCGGCTTCCGCGGCGTCGGCTCGGACGTGACCGAGGCGCGCAAATCGGCCGACCAGATCAGCAAGATGGCGCGGTTCGACACGCTGACCGGCCTTCCCAACCGCCTGCTGCTCAACGAGACGCTGGCGCGCGCGATGAGCGAAGCGGACAAATGGGGCTCGCGCTGCGCCTTCATGATGATCGATCTCGATCGCTTCAAGGCAGTGAACGACACGCTGGGCCACCCGGTGGGCGACCGGCTGCTGATGCGCGTCTCCGAGCGCCTCAAGCATCTGATGAGCGACAATGAGATGATCGGGCGCCTCGGCGGCGACGAATTCGCCGTGGTGGTGCGCGACGCGACCGATACCGCGGGCATCGAACGGCTGGCCCAGTCGATCATCGACACGGTCTCGCGCCCCTATGAGATCGACCAGAACACGCTGTTCATCGGCGCCTCGGTCGGCCTCGCCATCGGTCCGCGCGACGGGCGCACTGCCGAGATGCTGATCCGCTCGGCCGATCTCGCACTCTATCGCTCCAAGGATGCCGGCGGCGGCGCCTATCACAGCTATGAGCCGCAGCTGCACATGGCCGCCGAGGAGCGCCGCGTGCTCGAAATCGCACTGCGCAGCGCGATCGAGAACGGCGAGATGCACCTCAACTACCAGCCGGTGGTGCAGGCCGACACGGGCACGCTGGCGGGCTTCGAGGCGCTGCTGCGCTGGACGCATCCGGAGTTCGGCGTGGTCTCCCCCGCCAAGTTCGTACCGCTGGCCGAGGATGCCCGGCTGATCCCGGCGATCGGTGAATGGGTGCTGCGCGTCGCCTGCGAGGAAGCGGCGAAGTGGGATTCGCAGATCCGCGTCGCAGTGAACGTCAGCCCCGAGCAGCTCCACTCCCCAGCTTTCGTCACGATCGTCGCACAGGCGCTCGCCCAGTCGGGCCTGCCCGCCGAGCGGCTCGAGCTGGAAGTGACCGAGAGCGTGTTCATGCGCGAAGGCACCCAGGCGATCCAGGTGCTCGAAAAGGTGCTCGAGCTCGGCGTGAAGCTGAGCCTCGACGATTTCGGCACCGGCTATTCCTCGCTCGGCTATCTGGCGCACACGCGGTTCAGCACGATCAAGATCGACCGCAGCTTCGTGCAGGGCGCGTCGAAGGGCACCAAGGAAGCGATCGCGATCATTCGCGCAGTGGTGGCGCTCGCCGACAGCCTGGGCATGGCGACGACCGCTGAAGGCGTGGAGACCGAAGAAGAGCACATCATGGTCCAGCAGCTCGGCTGCACCAAGGTGCAGGGCTATTATTTCGGCCGCCCCCTCCCCGTGCAGGAAGCGCGCGCACTCGCCGTCCGCCCGCGCGGCGGAGAGAGCGCGGCTGCGTGAAAAAGGCTGGCGGAACTGGCTTGCCCCGGCCGCCAGTCCCCGCTAGAGCCACCCACCGCACAGGGGCGTAGCTCAGCTGGTTAGAGCGTCGGTCTCCAAAACCGAAGGCCCTCGGTTCGAATCCGAGCGCCCCTGCCATTGCGATATTTTTCAAGAACTTAGAGAACAAACCGGCGAGACTGACCCTCGCCGCCGCGGATCCGCGCCCGCTCGTCAAAAAAACGGCCAGGCAGCCGGGCGCATGTGCGCCCCGGCATACCCGGCCATCCTGCCCGAAAGGGCGATCAGGGAATGAACGCAGCCGGTGCGGTGCCGTGGCGGAACGGCGTGTACCAGTTGTGCGGGCGCGCCCATTTGGTGTGGTATTTCTGGTTCTGCGGGCCGGTCGGCAGGCTGTCCTGGTTGCGGATCGTCCACATCGCCAGTTCTGCCATCAGCCTTGCCTGGGCAGCGGCGGCCTTGGGCGCGTTGAACAGGTTCTTCAGCTCATGCGGATCGCGGCTCAGGTCGTAGAGTTGGCCATAGCCCATCATGTCGTAGATGAGCTTCCACTCGCCCATCCGGACCATTTGCGCATTGCCGCTCTGCGTCACGCCATCGAGCTCGTCCCAATGGCCGCCGCCACCGCGGGCAGTGGACACCGGCACATTGTCCGACGCCTCGTAATAGAGGCCGCCGAGCCCGACCTGCGAGACGATGCTGCGAAACTCCTCGGCCGGGAAATCCTCGCCGCGCAGGAGCGGCAACAGGCTGCGGCCCTGCACGCCCGGGGGGATCTCGGCGCCCATTGCCTCGCACAGCGTCGGCATGACATCGGCCATCGAGACGAAGGCGGTCTTCTCGAGCCCGGGCTTCGGCTTGATGCCCGGCCCGGTCCAGGTCATCGGGATGTGCGTCAGGTCCTCGGGCAGGCCGACGCCCTTTCGCGCCAGACCATAGTCCATCAGGTAATCGCCATGATCGGCGACACGGACGATGATCGTGTTCTCGAGGAGCCCCGCCCCCTGCATGAAATCGAGCATCCGCTTGATCTGGTCGTCGACCATTCGCAGCGCGCCGAGATAGTTGGACACGTAGCGGCGCCATTGTTTCTCGGTATCGGGGAAACCGTCCTTCGCCAGCCGATCGAGCCACTGCGCGCGGTATCCGAGCTGCGGGATTACCTCCGGGCCAGCCGCGCGAGGCGGCAGCTTGTCAGGCGGGAACATGTCCCAATAGGGCGCCGGCACCTGCTCGGGATCGTGCGGCTCGGGAAAGGAGACCTGCAGGAAGAACGGGCTGCCATTGCCGCCGCGCATGAAGTCGAGCGCGTCGGAGACGATGCGATAGGGAAGCTGGGTCTCGACCGGGAACGGCGCCGGCTCGAGCGCGACGTTGAAGTCGAGCCCCTTCAGCCACTTTTCGAATTCGGCCTGTTGCGACGTCATGCCCGCCTTCGGGCCGCCCTCATGCGAATAGTCGCGGAAGACGTCGACGTCCTTGGCCTTCAGATAGGTGTGGTTCTTGCCGCACAGGCCGGTGCGATAGCCCTGGGCGCGCGCGACCTGGTAGATGTCCTTGTCGAAGAAGGCGTCCTCGGCGACGAGGTTCATGCGGACGCGGTGCGCTTGCGGCCAGCGGCCGGTGAGCATCGAGATGCGGCTCGGCACGCAGGCAGGGATGGTGCAATAGGCCCGGGCAAAGTCCACGCCGCGCGCGGCCAGCGCGTCGGCGGTCGGCATGGTATCGAGCGGGAAGCCGGACTTTTTGGTGAGCCCCGCGCGGGTCTGGTCGCTGATCAGCAGGATGATGTTGGGATTCGACGGACTCGCCGCCCCCGCCGGGCGGGGCGCGGCCGACGGCGCCGCGGCCCATTGTGCCTGTGCCGTCGCGGCACCCCCGGCCATTGCCGTGGAGAGCACCGCGCCCGACGCGCCCTTCAGAAACTGGCGCCGCTTCATATCATCTGCCTTTCAAGTTCAGGGTCTTGACCAACTTCAGAAGCGCACGCGGACGCCAACCGAGTAGGTCGTCTCGTCGCCATAGACGAGCTGGTTGAGATAGGTTTGTCCGAGATATTGCTTGGTCTTGGTGCGCGTGATGTTCGTGCCGCCCACATCGAGATGGAAGGCCGAGTTCACGTCATAGCCGATGCTGAAATCGAGCCGCCCGGCGGGGCGGACATAGATCAGCTGGGTCGGGATGTAGACGTCGTTGATCCGTGCCGCGTCGATCGGGCGCAGCGAGACCGCGCCGCTATTGTCGCCCGTATAATATTTGGAGCGGAAGGTGTAGATCAGCCGGCCGCTCAGCCCGTATTTGTCGTAGAGCGCGCCGAGCGTGTAATTATACTTGGACACGCCCTGCAGCTCATAGCCGGCCAGCGGATCGTTGCCGCCGATCTTCGAGTCCGCATAGGTGAATGCGCCCTGCACGCCGATGCCAGACAGCGGACCGGGCAGGAAATCGAAGAAATATTGCGCGCTGGTCTCGACGCCCTTCAGCGTCGCCTCACCGACGTTGCGCGGCGTGGTCAGCAGGAAGTTGCTGCCGTCGATTACTACCTGCGTCGACGAATTGACCACGCGGTTGCGGATCGTGCGGTAATAGCCGTTGACCGAGAACAGGCCGCCCTTGAAATAATATTCGGCGGTCGCGTCGAAGCTGTCGGACTTTTGCGACTTGAGGTTGGGATTGCCCGCCGAGGCCGTGTTGAGCAGGAAGATGTTGCCGACAAAGGTCAGCGACTGGGTCGGGTTGAGCGCTTCGAAGCCGGGCCGGCGCATCGAGCGCGAATAGTTGAAGCGGAGTTGGAAGCCGTCGGGCAGCTTCAGCCGCGCAGTGGCGCTGGGCAGCAGGTCGAAGTCGCTGGTGGTGGCGCTGACCGGTGCAATCGCCCCCGTGCCGTTCTTTGCATAGGTGCTGATCGTGCGATCGGTCTTGATCCCGCGCACGCCGACGACGCCGTCCAGCGTGACGCCGCTGCTGATATCGAGCTGATAGCTCGCCTGGACATAGCCGGCCAGCGTGCGCTCCGATGCGTCGAACTGGTGCGTCGGGTCGTAGTCCGGCGCGCGCAGCGGCAGGTGGAAGAGCGTCCGCAGCTCGTTGCGCCCGCGCTCGGACAGTAGATAGTCCGGGTTCACGCCGACAAAGGATGCGCCGTCGTTGATGCCGAGCGAATAGCCGATCGTGCCGATGAAGTCCGATGAGACCGGAAGGCTCGACACCAGACAGGATGGCCTGCCCGTCTCGACATTGTTGCAACCGATGCCGCTGGTCGGATTGGTCTGCTGGACGTTGCGGTTGACCGCCTCGCGGTTCGCATAGCGAATGCCCGCCTGGATCTTGCGGAGGAACCCGCCAATCTCCTGCTCGCCGTCCAGCTTGGCCTGGAACAGCGATCCGGTCGACAGCGTGTAGTTCTGGTTGAACGCGTTGCGGATCGAGAGATTGGTGCTGCTCATCGGGATCGACGGATCGAGCGTGATCGAGGCGCCATCGTCGACATCGGTGTTCAGGTAAATGGTGCCGACCCGCTGGCCGACTTCCGCATTGACGTTCTCGTCATAGCTCCACGAGGTCTGGTAGCCGAGGTCGAGCGTTGCTTTGGTGCCGCCGCGATCGAACTTCACGCCGCCGGCGATCATCTTGTTCTTCTGGGTCAGCCGGTCCGACGACGAGTTCTGGTTGACGATGACATTGTGCAGCGTCGCGCTCTTGATGTTGCACATGTTCTGGACGGTGAACGGCTGCAGCGACTTGGTGCCGTCCGCATTGTTGATGAGCTGCGGATTGGTGCCGTTGGCGTTGACGCGCGCCTGGAAACACTCGTTGCTGCTGACGATATCGGTGATCGTCGTGCCGTTGTTGAACGGCTGCGGATTGAACCCGGCAAAGCCCGCGGTCGTCTGGAAATAGGTGTACAGACCATCGGCATAGACCTGGACCGACGGCGTCGCCTGCCACTGGATCGCCGCGTTCATCTCGCCGCGCGTCACCGTGCCGACGTTCGGCATGTTGTTGATCACCTGGGGGATCAGGAAGCCGGCCGGCCCGTTCAGCGGCGCGACGTTGGAGGCGCGGCGATCGCTCATGTTGAGCTGCCCGCGCTGGCTGTCGGCACGCGACCAGCTGCCGTTGACCAGCACACCGATCTCGCCGATCCCGGTATCCGCCCTCGCCGACGCTAGCACGCCGATCTGCGGGCTGCTCTTGTGCAGGCGCGCCGCATAGTTCTGGCGCAGATTGACCGCCAGGATCGGCTTGTTGAAATCGAACGGCCGGTTGAGCTTGAGGTCGATCGCGCCGGCAACGCCGCCTTCGATCAGGTCGGCGGTCTGCGACTTGAAGACGTCGACACGCCCGAGCGCCTCGGCCGGTACGTCCTTCAGGTCGAAGCCGCGGCCCGTGGTGGTGAACACTTCGCGGCCGTTGAGCGTGGTGTTGATGTCGGTGAGGCCGCGGATGCTGACGCCGGAGAGCTCGTTGTTGCGGTCGGTCTGCACCTGGATGCCCGGCACGCGCTGCAGGGCGGCGGCGGTGGTCGGATCGGGCAGCTTGCCGATATCGGTGGCGACGATCGAGTCGACGACCTGGACGGCGTCGCGCTTCACTTCGGCGGCGCGGTTCAGCGACGAGCGGATGCCGTTCACGACGATCTCGGGCGCGGGCTCATCCTGCGGCGGGGTTTCGACGGGCTGCGCCTCCTGGCGCTCGGGGCGCGGCGCCGTGAGTGCCGCCGGCGTGGGCGCCGGTCGGGCTTCGGCACGCTGGATCGTCGTGATGCCGGTATTGGTCTCGCGTGCCTCGAGCCCGGTGCCATCGAGCAGCCGGCGCAGCGCGTCCGCGACGGTGAAGTTGCCGCGCACCGCGTTGGTGCGCTTGCCGCGCAGGTCGCGCGCGCTGGCGAGGAGCTGGATGCCGGCCTGCCGGGCGAAGGCCGGGATGCCCTGTGTCGCTTCCACGGTCGGCAGGTCGAAGCTTCGTACCGCGGCCTGGGCTGGCGCGGCGGCGGCGACGCAGACGATGGCGGCCGATGCGAGCAGCCGATGCGCACGAGAATAAGTGCAACCGTTCATGGCATTTCTCTCCCTGGAGCCGCCATTCTTGTGTGCGGCATCATTGGGTAGATGCGTGGGCGCCGTGAATCCGACGCCGTGCTAATAAAAATATTATAAATACATTTTTTCGATCCGGATAGTGTCGCCCTCGGTGACGACGCGCGCATCGACCATGGTTGCGACCGCCCGGGCGAAATTCTCCGGCTCGGTCGTCCGGAAATAGCCGACCAGCGGCTCTTCGCGCAGCTTCGGATCGCTGATCACCAGCTGGCGGACATTGTAGCGGTTGAGCTCCTCCGCGGCATAAGCGAGCGTCTCGCCGTCCAGCGCGAGCTCGCCCGAGCGCCAGGCCAGCGCGCGATCGATTTCCTGCGGCGCGGTGGCGACTTCGATCTCGGCGCGGATCGACGGCACGAACCCGCGCGAGCCAGCGGAGATGCGATGCGCCCGCGCTTCCTGCCCGACCACCCAGGTTTCGATCGTGCCCTCGGTCACCAGAACCTCGGCACCCTTTTCGCGGCGCCGGACGGAAAAGGCAGTGCCAATCGCGCGCACGCGAATGTCGCCGACCTCGACGACGAAGGGGCGCGCCTTGTCATGCGCGACGCGGAACCATGCCTCGCCGTCTTCCAGGCGGATCGTGCGCTGGTTCGCGATCATGTCGACCTGCATCCGCGTGCGCGTGTTGAGCGTGGCCAGCGATCCGTCCGCAAGCGGCACCCGCCGGAGTTCGCCAATGCCGGTATCCACGAGTTGGTCGCCACTGCGAAACCAGCCCAGCGCGACCAGCGCGGCGGCAAGGCCTCCGGCTCCGGCAAGAAGCGCACGGCGATGCGGCCGCCAGCCCCTGGCAACGTCCGGCTCGATTTCGTCCGCGGCCATCCCCGCCAACGCCCTGCCGCGGTCGAGATAGCTGAGCGTCGCCTGCGCGCGAAGAAGCGCACCGGCCCTTCCGGCCGACACCGACAGCCAGCTGTCGAGCGCCGCCTGCTCCGAAGCGTCGAGCGCATCCGCATCGAGCCGGATGGCCCAGCGCGCGGCGCCGTCTTCATCCGTTTCGATTTGCATCACGTCCACCCTCTCCTTGGCTGCGGGGCGAGGCGTCGATCGCGGCATCCTCGTTGGCGATCGCTTTCAGGATCAGCTTGAGTCCGCGCACCGCCTGCGCCTCGACGATATGTTCGGGCAGGTTCATGCGCTGGGCGATTTCCTTCTGGGGCAGGCCCTGGATGCGGCGCAGCTCGAATATCTCGCGGCAGCGATCGGGCAGCGCGGCGATCAGCCGGCGGACCCGCTCCAGTTCCAGCCGCGCGCTGGTCCGCCGCTCGGGCCCCGGATCGCCATCGGCGATGCTGAGCAACTCCATCTCGCTGATCCGGTCGATCCGCACGATCCGCTCGCGCCGCAGCCGCACGAGCACCGCCGTCTTCGCGGCCTGGAACAGATAGTTCCGGGGGTTGCGGATATGCGCGACGCTGCTCAGGCGCGCGATCGAGAGATAGGCATCCTGCACGATATCGTTGATCTCGTCCTGACTGGCCGACAGTCGGCCGAGCCAGGCACGCAACGCCGCTTCATGCGGGACGATATTGCTCCCGACCCAGGCGACTATCTCGTCACGGCATTGGCCCATCGCCCTCTCCCGCGCTGTTGCGCTTATTCCGGATAGATGCGCGGGCGCGGACTTTCCGACGCCCGGCGATCTTCCGCGCCACGAAATGCCGCTATTAGCACGAAGCAGATTGATCTGATAATTTGTTCGTGGAAGTATCGCGTCTAATCCATGCCAACGATAAAAGTGAGGATACCGATGAAGGCGTATTTCAACGGCCGTACCGGCCTCTGCTCGCTCCTGATCGGATGCGCGATCCTTGCCGCCCCCAATATGGCGAATGCGCAGGAGGGCGTGACGGCCCGCACCCCAGCAACGCCGCTGGTCGCGCACGATCCCTATTTCAGCATCTGGTCGTTCGACGATCAACTCGCCCGGCCGACCAAGCACTGGACCGGCACCGAGCAGCAGCTGAGCGGCTGGCTCCGGATCGACGGCAAGGCGCTGCGCTTTATGGGCGGCGGCAAGGGCGACGTGATGGCGCAGCAGTCGCGCGCGATCACGCCGACGCGGACCAGCTATGAGTTCGAGAGCAACGGCGTCCACCTGACCGCCACTTTCTTCACGCCCGCGCTCCCGCACGACCTCGACGTGATGTCACGCCCGGTCACCTATCTGAGCTGGACGGTGCGCTCGACCGATGGCCGCGATCATGCGGTGCAGCTCTATTTCGACGCCAACGCCCAGCTTGCGGTCGACGGCGAGCAGCAAAGCGTGGTGTGGGGCACCAGCCGCGTCGGCGACATGACCGTGATGCACATGGGCACCAACAGCCAGCAGGTGCTCCAGAAGTCGGGAGACAATGTAAGGATCGACTGGGGCTGGGCCGAGCTGGCGGTGCCGCAGCAGCCCGGCATGTCGACCGCGACGATCGGCCACCGCGCGCGCGATGCCTTTATCGAGAGCGGCACCTTCGCCGAGTCCGACGACATCGCGATGCCGCGCGTCGTCCAGCGCCAGAACCGTCCGCTGATGGCGGTCCGCTTCGACTTCGGCACGGTCGGCGCGAAGGAAGATACCCGCCGCGCGATGCTCGCCTATGACGACATCGAGTCGATCGAATACTTCAAGCGCCGCCTGCCCGCCTATTGGCGCCGCAACGGCATGACCATGGCCGAGCTGCTGGTCCGCGCCGAGAAGGAAGAGGCGTCGCTGCGCGCCCGCGGCGAGGCGTTCGACCGCGAGCTCACCGCCGATCTCGAGCGCGCCGGCGGGCGCAACTATGCCGAGGTTGCGATCCTCGCCTATCGCCAGACGCTCGCCGCGCACAAGCTAGTCGCGGACATCGACGGCACGCCGCTCTATTTCTCGAAGGAGAATTTCAGCAACGGCTGCATCGACACGGTGGACGTCACCTACCCGTCTTCGCCCTTCTTCCTGCTGTTCAATCCCGCGCTGCTCGAGGCGCAGCTGCGCCCGATCATGGACTATTCGGCGATGCCGCGCTGGCGCTTCCCCTTCGCGCCGCATGATATCGGCACCTATCCGCTGGCGAACGGCCAGGTCTATGGCGGCGGCGAGCTGACCGAAGACAATCAGATGCCGGTCGAAGAGAGCGGCAACATGCTGATCATGATCTATGCGCTCGCCAAGGCGCAGGGAAATGCCGACTTCGCCGGCAAATATTGGAAGCAGCTGAGCGCCTGGGCCGGCTATTTGCGCGACAAGGGCCTCGATCCCGAGAACCAGCTGAGCACCGACGATTTCGCCGGCCACCTGGCGCACAACGCCAACCTCTCGATCAAGGCGATCCTGGCGCTCGACAGCTATGCCGAGCTCGCCCGGATGCTCGGCAAGCGCAGCGAGGCGAAGCAATATCGCGCCCTTGCGCTGCAGATGGCGGCCAAGTGGCAGGAAATGGCCAAGGACGGCGACCACACCAAGCTCACCTTCGACAAGGTGGGCACCTGGAGCCAGAAATACAATCTGGTGTGGGACAAGCTGCTCGGCCTGAACGTCTTCCCCAAGGCGCTGTTCAAGAGCGAGATCGCCTATTACCTCACCAGGCAGAACGCGTTCGGCATGCCGCTCGACAGCCGCAAGACCTACACCAAGCTTGACTGGATTACCTGGAGCGCGACGCTGGCGGACAGCCAGAAGGACTTCGTGGCGCTCACCGATCCGCTGCACCGCTTCATGACCGAGTCCCCTACCCGCGTTCCGCTGAGCGACTGGTACGAGACGACGAACGGCACCCAGTCGGGCTTCCAGGCGCGCTCGGTGGTCGGTGGCGTCTTCATCAAGATGCTCGACACGCCCGACGTGTGGAAGAAGTGGTCGACCAAGCGATAGAAGGGATCGAGCCCGGTCACGGCACCTGCGAGGGCACGGGCACGGGCGTCCCGATCGGGACCGGCACGCCGAAATCGGGCGTGCCGTCCTTTCGCCAGGTCACCTTCTGCATCCGGATCGTCCGGCAGCGCCAGCCACAGCCGGACACGGCATCGGCGTGATAGACGTTCCAGGTCTCGCGGCCGTCGGGCGACAGGACCAGCGTATTGTGCCCCGGCCCGAACACGCCGCCCGCGAGGTTCTTGGAAAAGACGCAACCGCTCGACTTGGTCCAGGCGCGCGCATCGAGCGGGTCACCCTTGCCCTGGTAGGTCAGCATTCCGAGGCAATAATCGTCGGTCATGCTGTGGCTCGCCGAGTAGACGAGGAACAGCCGGCCATCATGATGCAGCGCTTCCGGCCCCTCGTTGATCGGCTCGCGCCCGATCTTCTCCCACGCCTGGTCGGGCTGGGAAAGCAGCCGGCGCTCACCAGCGATCGTCCACGGATTGCGCATCGCCGCGATGTAGAGATTCTGCCCCTGGTCCGGCTCGCTGCCTGCCCAGCCCGACCAGACGAAATAGCGCTTGCCGCGCTGCTCGAGCACCGATCCGTCGATCGCCCATCGATCGCTCCGGTCCGCCACCTTGCCCTTGAACCGGTAGGGACCGGTCGGGCTGTCGGCTTCGAGGGCATACATACGCCGGCTGCGATGCCCGTCAGTCGCGGCGGCGAAGTAGATATAGAATTTGCCGTCGAGCGCGACGAGTTCAGGTGCCCAGAGCTGATTGAGGCGCGAACCGTCCTTGCGGTCCCACCATATCCGCACCCCCTCGGTCTCGCCGAAGCCGGTCAGCGTCGGCGAGCGGAACACGCGGATTGCGCCGCCGCGCGACTGGACGAGATAATAGGCGCCGGCCCAGCGCAGGATCGACGGATCCTGTCCGCCGCCCGGGAAGATCGGATTGACGAAGGTGCCCGCCGGTTGCGCGCTTGCCGGCGCCGCCATACCCGCCAGCACCATCGCAAGCGCGAAGCCGATTTGGCCGTGATTCACTTATCTTCGCCTTTCAGAATCGCGTGCCCGAAAAGGCCCGCCAGCCAGCATCATTGATCAAGATCACTCTGTTTTCTAGCACTGAGGCCGCAGAGAAAGCCGAATACGCCATGTATTTGATCAAAAAACTGCACCCGGCCATTGTCTCCGACATACTTTTGCGACACCTTTGGTCAAAAGAACCGCGCATCAAAATGCATCGTTCGAGAGGGATGAAATGGCTGGATCCACGCGCCTCCTGAAGCGCCTTCGCTTGTCCGCGGCACCGCTGCTGATCGCGGGCAGTGTCGTCGGGATCGCGGCCCCCGCCCAGGCGCAGAACCAGCGGCCGGACATCGTGCTGTTCATCGCCGATGATCTGAGCCGCGAGGATGTGGGCATCTATGGCAGCCCGGATGCGCGCACGCCGAATATCGATCAGCTCGCGCGCGAGGGCACCCGCTTCTCCAACGCCTTTGCCGCCTCCCCCACCTGTTCGCCGTCACGTTCCTCGATCCTGACCGGCGACTATCCCGCCAGGCACGGTGCGCATGCCAATCACAGCGCGGTGCGCGACGGCATCATGACGATGCCCGCCTATCTCCAGAAGCTCGGCTACCGCGTCGTCATCGCCGGCAAGACCGATTTCGGCGAGCGCGCGAACTTCCCGTTCGAGTATCTCCCCGCCTCGGTGATCCGCCCGCCCGCCGGCAAGGGCGTGCTGTGGAGCCAACTCGATACCGGTGCCGTCGACAAGCTGCTCGCCACCCGCGACAAGAGGAAGCCGATCGCACTGATCGTGGCGACCTTCGCGCCGCACGTGCCCTGGCCTGACAATCAGGGCTTCGATGCCGGCCGGCTGACCGTTCCGCCCTATATGCTCGATACGCCGGAAACCCGGCAGGCGCGCACCATGTACCTGACCAAGGTGGCGCAGGCCGATAGCGAGCTTGGTGCGGTGCGCGCGTCGATCGCGAAATACGGATCGGCGAAGAACACGCTGCTCCTGTTCACCGCGGACCAGGGTGCGCAATTCCCCTTCGCCAAGTGGAACCTGTACGACGCGGGCATCGCCACGCCGCTCGTCGCCGTCTGGCCCGGCCATGTGCCGGCCAACCGGGCGACGCCGGCAATGGTGTCGCTGGTCGATCTGCTGCCGACGATGCAGGACGCCGCGGGCGGCACGCCCGCCAAGGGGATCGATGGCGAGAGCTTCCTCCCCGCGCTGCTCGGCAAGACCGACCAGGGCCATGCGGAGATCTATGCCGCGCATTCCGGCGTGCTCGATACCGGTCCCAAGGCCAATATCGCGCCGATGCGCGCGATCCGCACCAGCCAGTACAAGCTGATCGTCAACTTCCGCACCGACATCCGCTACGAGAATGCCATCTCGACGGGGGGCGGGCGCGAGAAGAGTTTCTGGCAATCCTGGGTGCAACTCGCGCAGACCGATCCGCGCGCCAAGGCGGTGGTCGAGCATTTCCATCACCGCGTGCCCGTCGAGCTCTACGACATCCGCAAGGATCCGTACGAGCTCCACAATCTCGCGGAGGACCCGGCGTACAAGGCGACGCTGGCCGGTTTGCGGGGGAAGCTCGAAAAATGGATGGTCGCGCAGGGCGAGGACCCCGCGCATGTGCCGCTGCCCAGCGAAGCGACGCCGGGCCATTATCCCTATGCCCAGGGTACGGGCAAAGGCGAATAAGCGAAGCAAGGGGAGAGAGACGTTGAGCAAATCGGGCAGAATCGCGCGCCTGCTGAACCGCACGGGAATCGCCGCGGCGGCGCTTCTGGCGGGCGTGCTGCCGGCGGGCGTGGGTCAGGCCGGCCCCGTGGCGCCGGGCGCAGTGCCCGTGCGACCGCAGGCGACGCGGCCCAATGTCGTGGTGATCCTGCTCGACGATGTCGGCTTCTCGGATCTCGCCAGCTATGGCGGCGAGATTCCTACCCCCAATCTCGACAAGCTTGCCGCGGGCGGGCTGCGTTTCACCCAATTCTACAATTCGGCGCGGTGCAGCCCGTCGCGCGCCGCGCTGCTCACCGGCACCTATCCGCACCAAGCGGGCGTCGGCCATCTCGAGGCGATCGCGGTGCCCAATTCCAAGGGGCTGCACGGCAAGCTGTCGGACCGGGTGGTGACGCTGGCCGAAGTGATGAAGTCGGCCGGCTATTACACCGCCATGGCCGGCAAATGGCATGTCGGGCTGGAGCGCGGCGTCGGCCCCTGGCAGCGCGGTTTCGACCATTCGCTCGCCTCCCCGCTCGGCGAACTCTATTATCCCGACCAGCCGCAGCAGAACGCCAAGAAGCTGTTCATCGACGGCCGCGAAGTGCCCGCCAATTCGCCCGAGGTCGGCTCGGGCTATTGGTATTCGTCGGACCTGTTCGTCGAATGGCAGAGCAAGTTCGTCAAACAGGCCGAAGCAGAGCATAAGCCCTTCTTCCTCTACATGCCGTTCGTCGCGGCGCACTTCCCGCTGATGGCGCCGCCCGAGGACGTCGCGAAGTTCAAAGGCAAATATCTGCGCGGCTGGGACGTGCTGCGCCGCGAGCGCTTCGCGCGCCAGAAGAAGCTGGGCATCATCCCTGCGAACGCGCACCTGCCCGAGCAGCTGGCCAACAGCTATGACTGGGACAAGCTCTCCGCCGCCGACAAGGATCGCTTCGACACGATCATGGCGGTGTACGCAGCGACCATCGCGCGCGTCGACCAGGCGATCGGCACGCTGGTCGAGCGGCTCAGGGCTTCGGGGGAGCTCGACAACACGCTGATCCTGTTCATGCAGGACAATGGCGGCAACGGCGAGAGCGGCCCGGACGGGCGGCTGCTCGGCGGCGAGCCGGGAACGGCCCAGTCGCGGATCTTCGCCGGCATGAACTGGGCGACGCTGCAGAACACGCCCTTCCAATATTTCAAACACTATACCGAGGAAGGCGGCATCGCGACGCCGCTGATCGCCTATTGGCCCAAGGGCATCGACCCCAAGCTGCGCGGCAGCTTCGTGCGCGCGCCCGGACATCTGATCGACGTGATGCCGACGCTCGTCGATATCGCCGGGGCGACCTATCCCAAGACGTTCCAGGGCCATGACATCATCCCGATGCAAGGCCGCTCGATGCTGCCCGCCTTCCACGGCCAGGCGCTGCACCGCGCCGTGCCGATCTTCTGGGAGCATGAAGGCAACCGCGCGGTGCGCGACGGCAAGTGGAAGCTTGTCGCCCGCTTCGGCGAGCCCTGGCAGCTGTTCGACATGACGACCGACCGGGTGGAGGAGCATGACCTCGCCGCCCGCCAGCCGGCACTGGTCCGCAAGATGGCGAAGCAATGGGACGATTGGGCCGCGCGCAGCTATGTCGACCCCTGGCTCGACAGCTACGATCCCTATCTCGGCGGACGGCCGCGGCAGAATTGGGGCGGATCGGAAATCCCCGAACGGCCCCAGGCGATGAAACAGGCATCGGGAGATGTGAAATGAAGACTGCGCTTCTCGCCGCCGCCTCGCTGCTGGCATGCACCTCGCCGATGCTCGCCACCGCCGCGCTGGCGCAGACCGCGCCGGCAAACGGCAAGGCCGAGGCACCGCATGCACGCCATCCCAACATCCTGATCATCGTCGCCGACGATCTCGGCTGGCAGGATGTCGGGTTCAACGGCGCGAGCATCCCCACCCCGAACATCGATCGCATCGCGCGCAGCGGCGTGGTGCTCGACCATTTCTATGCCTCGGCGCTCTGCTCGCCCTCACGCGCGGGGCTGCTCACCGGACGCTATCCGCACCGCTACGGCATCATGGGCGACACGATCACACCGGGCAGCGACTTCGGCCTCGATCCGGGCGAGCAGACGATCGCGCAGCTGCTGGCCCAGGCCGGCTATGCGCGCCGCTCGTTCCTCGGGAAATGGCATCTCGGCCATCGCTCGCCGGCGTTCCATCCGATGAGTTTCGGCTTCACCAGCTTCTACGGCCATTACAACGGCGCGATCGACTATTTCACCCATGCCCGCGAAGGCCAGGTCGACTGGCACCGCGACCATGCGCCGTCCGCCGACCAGGGCTATTCGACCGACCTGCTGACCGATGAGGCGGTGCGCATCATCGACACGCCGACCAAGGGCGGCGCGCCCTGGATGATGTGGCTCGCCTATAACGCACCGCACGGGCCGCTGCAGGCGACCGAGCAGGACCTTGCCGCGGTCGGCTTCGATCCGGCCAAGCCGCGCTTCGGCGAGGGCCGTGGCAATCCCCGTGAGGGCGCTAGCTACGGCACCAAGGGGCATGGCAATACGCGCCGCCAGACCGAGCAGGCGATGGTCCACGGGCTGGATCGCGGGATCGGGCGCGTGCTCGATGCGCTCGAGAAGAGCGGCCAGCTCGACAATACGCTGATCCTGTTCACCAGCGACAATGGCGGCCCCGGCGGCGGCCAGGCGAGCAACGGCCCGCTGCGTGGCTGGAAGTTCCTCCATTATGACGGCGGCGTGCGCGTCGCCGCGGCGCTGTCCTGGCCCGCCGGACTGAAGCCGCGCGCCGAGGCCGGCATCGGCGATGTCTCCTATGTCGATATTCTGCCGACCGTCGCCCGTCTGGCCGGCGTCAAGTCGGGCCGGACGCTCGACGGCCGTGACGTCTCGGACGCGCTGCTTTCGGGCAAGCCGCTCGGCGACCGCGCGCTGTTCCTGGGCGAGGATTATCGCGTCCCCGCCGCCGAAGGCGAGCGCGGGCCGACCGATCCGGAATCGCTGCGCGGCCGTGCCGCCGCGGCGATCTCGGGCAAGTGGAAGCTGATCGGCGACGAGCTCTACGATCTCGATGCCGATCCCTATGAAAAGCAGGATGTCGCCGCCCAGCACCCGGACGTGGTCGCCGACCTGCGCAAGCGCGTGGCGGCCTATGTCGCGCTGCGCAAGGTGCCACGCGCGCGGATGAATTCGACGCACCTGCCGCCGATCCCGTCTTGGGAATTGCCCGGAAAGCCGGCCGAATAGCGTCTATTCGGCCGCTGGTTTCCCGGCCTGGCGCGTGAAGGCCGGATAGGATGGCAACGCGCGACGCCATGCGCGGAGGCGTGCGCCGAGCGAACGGGTGAGCGCGGGTCTCGCCGCCGCCAGGTTGCGGGTCTCGCGGGGATCATGGTCGATGTCGTAGAGCTCGGCGCGCCTGCCATCGCCGTCGACGAGCAGCTTCCACGGACCGGAACGGATGGCAAAGCCCGGGCTGTTGTCCACCGGCAGTGTCGGCCGGGGCCAGGCAGCGTCGGGACCGAAAGCGCCATAGGTCCAGAATAGGTCGGGGCGTTTGGCGATCGGCTTGCCGCGCCAGGCGGGCAGCAGGCTGACTCCGTCGAGCCCGCGCGGCACCCCCGCTCCGGCAACAGCCGCGAGCGTGGGAAACAGGTCCACGCCCTGCGCGATCGTTGCCGTGTCGCGCCGCCGGGCGGGCACCTGCCCCGGCCATCGCACGATCAGCGGCTGGCGGATTCCGCCCTCGTACAGGCTGTCCTTGCGCCCCCGATAAATGCCCGCCGATCCGGGCGGCGAGCCGCCATTCGCATAGAAACGCGCCACCGAGTTCGGGCCGTTGTCGGAAGTGAGCACGATCAACGTGCGGTCGAGTTCGCCCGATGCCCGGAGCGCCGCGACCAGCCGGCCGATCTGCCGGTCCATCGCAGTCAGCACCGCGAAGAACGCATCCTCATTGGCATCGCGTCCCTTGCCTTTGACCGGGGCGAGCTGGTCGCCGTCCGGAATCCACGGCGCATGGACGTCGTCGGGCCAGAGCTGGACGAACCAGGGCCGGTCCCGATGCCGCGCAATGAAATCGATCGTCTTGTCGATATAGCGGGCAGAGACTTCGCCGCGGCGCAGATAGTCGACCTTGCCGCGGCCATGCGCGGCGCTCTGCTCGGCCAGTCGCTGCATCTCGCCTTCGACATTGCTCGGCAGAACGCGCGGCCCCAGCCCTTCGAACTGGGTGTAGCTCTCATCGAAGCCATAGTCGGTGATCAGCGGCGCATCGCCGACATCGCGGCCACCGCCCATATGCCATTTGCCGAAATGGCCGGTCGCATAGCCGGCGCCGTGCAGCGTTTGCGCGAGCGTGGGCACGCCTGGGCTCAACCAGTCGGCCTGCCCTACCGCGGCATTCTGCGCGCGTGATCCGACATAGGTGACGAAGCGGCTGCGCGCCGGGAACCGGCCGGTGAAGAATCCCGCCCGGCTGGGCGAGCAGATCGGCGCGGCATCATAGAACTGCGTCATCAGCAGGCCTTCGGCAGCGAGCCGATCGATATTGGGCGTCGCGACGCGCCGGTTTCCGGTCACCGAAGGATCGGCGAACCCCATATCGTCGATCAGGATGAAGAGGATGTTCGGGCGCTGCTGCGTCCCGGCAGGCGACGCTGCGGGTCGATCGCGAGGGGCCGGCGCTCCGGCCGCGACCATGACGCCGAGGGCCAGCGCCGCAGCGATCTGCTTCACCGCCCGAGCTCCAGCACCACCAGGCTGTGCGGCGGCAGATCCACGGTGAGCGTGCCGTCACGCAGATGCGCATCGTTGAACGGCCGTGGCGCGACCACGTCCGGCGTGCCGAAATCATTATGGGCGGTGACGCCCTGCACGGCGGTCAGCACCCGTCCGGAAACCCGTTTCGCGGAGACGCCGGCCAGGGTGACCGTCGTGCGCACCGCGTGGTTGGGATCGACATTGGTGAGCGCGACATGCACCGCGCCTGCCCGATCGCGCGCCGCGACTCCGCTGACCGCTGCCATGTGCCACTCGCCCTTGGCATAATCCGGCGTCCGGATGTCGAGCGGCAGCGCGGTCGCATCCTGGAAGGGCACGTACATCTCGAAGGCATGGTAGGTCGGCGTGAGCACCATCTCGCCGTCCCGCGTCAGGATCATCGACTGGGCGACGTTGATCATCTGCGCAATCGAAGTCATCCGCACCCGATCGGCGTGGCGGATGAAGATGTTGAAGTTGAGCGCCGCGAGCAGCGCGTCGCGCAGCGAATTCTGCATGAACAGCGAGCGCGGGCCGTGGCCGGGAACGACGTCGGTCAGCACGCCCCATTCGTCGACCGCCAGCCCGATGCGCTTGCCGGGATCATATCTGTCCATGATCGCCGCGTGCTTCGACACCAGCTCTTCCATGAACAGCGTCCGCGAGAGCGTGCGCGCATAGCTGGTCTCGTCGAATGCGGTGCCCGATCCGAACGCGCCCTTGCGATCGGGGATCGTGTAATAGTGCAGCGCAAGCGCGTCGAAGCGCTCGCCGGCCGTGCGCATCATGCCTTCGGTCCAGGCATAGTCTTCGGCATCGGCGCCGCTCGCGACGAGCACCGGCCGCTGGAAGTTGAGGATCGAGACCGGGCCGCCCGGGGTCTTGATGAACTGGCTGTACTGCCGTGTCAGCGCCGCGGCATAGTCCACCGGCATCCGCCCGCCACAGCCCCATAGCTCGTTGCCGACACCCCAATAGGCGATCTTCCATGGTGCCGGATGGCCGTTGCGCGCGCGTTCCTCGGCCAGCGTGCCGGCCGGCGCGGTCATATACTCGACCCACTCCACCGTTTCCTGCGGCGTCGAGGTGCCGACATTGCCGTTGACGTACGCCTCGGCACCGATCGCCTCGACAAAGTCCATGAACTCATGCGTGCCGAAATGATTGGGCTCGAGGATCCCGCCCCAATGCGAATTGACCCGGGCGGGCCGCTTGTCCTGCGGGCCGATCCCATCGCGCCAGTGATAGATGTCGGCAAAGCAGCCGCCCGGCCAGCGGACCAGCGGCACATGGAGGCGGCGCAACGCCGCCAGCACATCGTTGCGCATGCCGCGCGTGTTGGGGATCGGCGAGTCCGCGCCCACCCACAGTCCGCCATAGATGCCGCTGCCGATATGCTCGGCGAACTGGCTGAAGATGTAGCGCGAGATCACCGGCCCCGGCTTCTCCGCCGAGAGTGTTGCGCTCGCCGCAGGTGCCTGCGCCGCTGCCGGCACGGCCATGGCAAGCATCAGCGCCAGCACCGAAACTGTCGTGCGGATCATTCCCGTCCCCCTTTGTTGGCGGGGAGAGGCCAGGCCCCTCCCCGTCCCGTTCAGAGCTTCACGCGCACGCCGACGGTGTAGGTCGTCTCGATCGCGAAGGTCTGCGAGTTGGCGAACGGCACGCCCCAATAGGTCTGGTTCTTCTGCCGCGTGATGTTGGTCCCGCCGACATCGATGCGGACATTGTCGTTGAGATCATAGCCCAGGCTGAAGTCGAGCCGGCCGTTGGGGCGCATCCAGCGGAACATCACCGGGACATAGGCGACATTGGCCCGCGCCGGATCGATCGGGCGCAGCGCCAGGCTGCCGGTCTGATCCTCCTGCCAGGCTTCCGAGCGATAGGTATAGACCACGCGCCCGCTCAGCCCGTATTTCTCGTAGAGCATCCCGGCCGTGTAATTATATTTGGAGACGCCCTGCAGCGGGTTGCCGACGAGCACGTCGTTGCCCTGGATCTCGGTATCGGCATAAGTGAAAGCGCCGAATGCGCCGAGGCCGGACAAGGCCCCCGGCAGGAAATCGAAGAAGACCTGGCCGCTGACTTCGACGCCCTTCAACGCAGCCTCGCCGACGTTGCGGGGACGCGTGACGCTGTAGGTGACGCCGCCGATCACTTCGCTCGACGGCGAGTTAATCACGCGGTTGCGCAGCTTGCGGTAATAGCCGGTCACCGCGATGTAGCCGTTCTTGATGTAATATTCGGCGCTGACGTCGAAGCTGTCCGACTTTTGCGGCTGGAGATCGGGATTGCCCGCGCTGCCGGTGTTGACCAGGAAAGGGTTGGGCGAGATCGTCAGCTGCAGCGACGGGTTGAGCAGCGTGAAATCCGGCCGCCGCACCGTCTTGGCATAGGTCGCGCGCAGCTGGATGCCGCCGCCCAGCGCAAGCCGGGCGCTCGCATTGGGCAGGATGTCGATATCGGTCTCGCTGTTCGCCACCGGCACATAGCTGGTCACACCGCCGGTGGTCACCGCGCGGAAGGTGGTGACGTCGCGGTCGGTCCGCGCGACGCGCAGGCCGAGCACGCCGTCGAGCTTCACGTCCCCACCGAACGGGATCGAGTAATTGGCCTGCGCATAGCTCGCGAGCACCTTCTCGCTCGCGTCGAACTGGCGAGTGGGATCATAGGCCGGCTTGCCGAGCGGTAGCTTGAAGATGCCGCGCAGGATATCGCGCCCACGCTCGCTGCGCAGGAAGTCGGCGCTCGGCACCAGGAAGCTCTCGCCGCCATTGATCGCCGGCGCCGCGGGGCCGAATTCGAGGAAATCCGCGGGCAGCGGCAGGTCGATCACACGCTTCGCCGTCGCCTCGCTCGCGGTGCCGAGATTGCCGAAGCCCGCCGGGAGCGCGGTGACGGCGCGATACTGCTGATAGCGCGCCGAACGGTCGGCATAGCGGATGCCGAACTCAAGCTTCTTCAGGATCGAGTCGAGCTCGTACGAACCCTTGGCCGACGCTGCGAACAGGCTGCCGTCGCTCTTCTGGTAATTCTGCGAGATGCTGTTGCGCAGGTAGAGCGTGTCACGCCGCGAGAGGTAATCGCCCGGAATGGTCAGCCGCGGCTCGCCGTCGACATCGGTGTCGATATAGACGGTGGGCAGCCGCTGGCCGACATCGGCAGTGACGGACTCGTCGTAATTATTCGAGGTCTGATAGGCGACATCGATGCTCGCCCGGGCGCGCTCGACTTCATAGTTGAGCCCGCCGGCGACCATCTTGTTGCGCGTGTTGAAATTGTCGGCGTGGGTCGTCTGGTTGATCACCGCATTCGAGATCGTCGCCTTGCGCACGAAGCACAGGTTCTGGACGGTGTAAGGCAGCGGATCGGTCGCGTTGACCGGCTTTGCGATGATGTAGGGCTGGCCGTCGGTGCCGGTCACCACCGGTGCATTCTGGCCTGCGGCATTGAAGCGCGCGGTGTAGCAATCGTCGGGCGACGCCACGATGTCGCTGATCTTGCTGTTCGTCGTATAGGGCTGAAGGTTGCCGCCCCCCGAATAGCTGATCTTGTTGACGGTCGAGGCGTAGAGCCCGTCCATGTAGAACTGCACCGCCGGCGAGACCTGCCACTGGTAGGACGCGTTCACCTGGCTGTGCCAGATCAGGCCCGACTGGCTGATGTTCTGGAAAATGCTCGGCAGGATGTAGTTGGTCGCGGCGCCCGTGTTGAGCGGTGCCGTCGCCGTGGTGCGCGGATCGGCCATCGTCGATTCGGGCTGGTAGCTGTAGGTCTTGCTCCAGGTGCCGTTCACCAGCAGCCCCATCTCGCCGATGCCGGTGTTCCAGCGGTCGGTGACCAGCGCGCCGAACTGCGGATTGATCTCATTGACCCGCGCGCCATAATTGCCGCGCGCGTTGATGACGACCGTGGGCTTGCGGAAATTGAAAGGCCGGTTGAGCTGCAGGTCGATATTGCCGGCCAGCCCGCCCTCGATCAGGTCCGCGGTCTGCGACTTGACCACGTCGACCCGCGCGAGCGCTTCGGCGGGCAGGTCCTGCAGGTTGAAATTGCGCCCGGTGGCAGTGAACACCTCGCGCCCGTTCACGGTGGTCAGCGTGTCCGGCAGGCCGCGGATGCGCACGCTGCCCAGTTCGTTGCCGCGATCATATTGCACCTGCACGCCCGGCACGCGCTGGAGCGCGGCGGCGGTCGTTGGGTCGGGGAACTTGCCGATATCCTGCGCGACGATCGAATCGACGACCTGGATGGCGTCCTTCTTGATCGCCGCGGCCTTCTCCAGCGATCCGCGGATGCCGGTGACGGTGATCTGTCCGTCTTCCGCCGGCGCCGGCGCTTCCGCCTGCGCCGCGGTGTCGGCCGGGGCGGTCTGCTCCTGGGCCGCCGCGGCCTGAATGGATGCGATCAATGCGATCGCGGAAATGCCGAGTCTTGCCTCCAGTTTCACGTCTCTCTCCCCTAATCTCGGCGCGTCCTTGGTGGCGCGCCTTTTTCTTCACGAAAGAAATGCCGGATCGCGGCCGCACCTC
Source organism: Sphingomonas sp. R-74633 (assembly GCF_013416555.1). Taxonomy (GTDB): domain Bacteria; phylum Pseudomonadota; class Alphaproteobacteria; order Sphingomonadales; family Sphingomonadaceae; genus Sphingomonas. The sequence goes on from NZ_JACCFG010000004.1 coordinate 145,086, forward strand.
AGTCGGTGCGGTCCATCCATTCGGGATGCTGCGGAACCTCGCCGCCGCCCCAGTTCCGGCGCGGCCCCTTCTTCAGATAGACGTCGTATTCGTCCTTCCACGGATCGACGTAGCTCGCCCTGGCCCAGGCATCCCAGGCCGCGGCCATCGCCGCCACGCGGGCGGGCTGGGCCTTTGCCAGGTCCTTGAGCTCGGTGCGGTCGGCATCGATGTCGAACAGCTGCCAGGGCTTCTCGAACCGCGCGACGAGCTTCCATTTGCCGTCGCGCACAGCGCGATTGCCCTCATGCTCCCAGAAGATCGGCTTGCCCCGCGACACCGCGTTGCCCGCGAACGCCGGCGCCAGGCTGACGCCCTGCATCGGCACGATCGCCTTGCCGTTGAAGCTCTGCGGATACTGCCCGCCCGTCGCTTCCAGTACGGTCGGCATGATGTCGACCAGATGCGCCGGCGTGCGGTTCCAGCTGCCGCGCAGCTGCGGCGCGATGCCTTTCGGCCAATGCGCGATCAGCGGCGTCGAGATGCCGCCTTCCTCGGTATAATGTTTGAAATACTGGAAGGGCGTGTTCTGCAGCGTCGCCCATTCCATGCCCGCGAACACGGTCGATGTCGGCGTGCCCGGCGCCCCCGGACCCTGGGTGCGTCCATCCGGTCCGCTCTCGGCATTGCCGCCATTGTCCGACAGGAAGAGGATCAGCGTATTGTCGAGCTCGCCGGCGTCGCGCAGTCGCCGCACCATCGTGCCAACCGCCTGGTCCATCCGCGTGATGATCGCGGCATAGATCGCCATGATCGTGTCGAACCGCTCGCGCGCCTCGGCGGGCAGCTTCTCCCAGTCATAGGTGTTGGCGAGCCGCTCGGGCAGCCTCGTGTCGGGCGTGACGACGCCCAGCTTCTTCTGGCGCTCAAGCCGCTGCTTCCGGATCGCGTCCCACCCGGCCATGTACTTGCCCTTGAAGCGGGCGATGTCCTCGGGCGGCGCCATCAGCGGGAAGTGTGCGCTGACAAAGGGCAGATAGAGGAAGAAGGGTTTCCCATGCGCCTTGGCCTCGGCCATGAACTTGCTGTCCCAGTCGACGAACAGATCGGGCGAATACCATTCGCCTTCGCCCACCTCCGGCGCAGCGGCCTCATATTTGGTGCCGTCGATGAACAGGTTCGGACGCTTGCCCTGGCCATTGACCTGGTCGGGATAATAGATCCCGCCCTCAGGCGAGGCGATCGAGCGGTCGAATCCCCGCTGCCACGGTCCGACGCCGCGCGACATGCCGAGATGCCATTTGCCCGCCATGCCGGTGAAATAGCCGGCGCTGTTCAGCACCTCGGCCATCGTCACCACCCGGTCTTCGAGCTTGCCGTGGATGCCCTGCGATTCCGGCACCGCGATCGCCTCGAGATGCCCCATCCCCGCCTGATGCGGATAGGTGCCGGTCAGCAGTGCGGCGCGCGAGCAGCTGCACCGCGCGGTATTGTAGAACTGGCTGAACTTCAGTCCGCCGGCGGCAAGCTTGTCGAGGTTCGGCGTCGGTATCTCGCTGCCGTACGGGCCGATGTCGGAGAAGCCCATATCGTCAACGAGGATGACGACGACATTGGGTCGCGCGGGCGCGCCGGCCGCGGCAACCGGGGCACCGGCAGCAAGCGCCATCACCCCCGCCGCCATCGCGCCGCCCAGCAGCCTACGCCGGCTCATCCGCCCGAACGCCGTGGTTTCGCGACCCTTGTACGCAGACGACATCTTACATCCTTCTCGTCAGAAACTTTTCGGCTCAGGCAATGCGCGCGGCGGCCCGCTCCGGCGCGAACGCGGGCTCCGCCAGTCCCGGAACCGCCACTGTCGCGGCGAACAGATTCCCGGCCTCGGGCTGCGCGCGCAGCGCCGCTTCCTCCAGTTTTTGCCGGGCAGTGGTGATGTACAGGGTGCGCAGATCGCTTCCGCCGAGCGCGCATGAGGTCGGCTGGCTCGCCGGCAGTTCGATCTGGTCGGAGATGCGGCCATCGGGCGCGACCCGCACCACCAGCCCGGCGCCGACGCGGGTGCTCCAGACATGGCCCTCGGCATCGATCGCGCAGCCATCCGGCCGCCCGGGCAGCGCGCCCTCCTCGATCAGGACACGCATTGCGCCGAGGACGCCATGCTCGGGATCATAGGCATAGGCATGCACCGAACCCTGGGCAGTGTCGGCGAAGTACATCGTCCGCCCGTCCGGGCTCCAGCCCAGGCTGTTCGGTATGGTGATGTCGGCAAGAGCCGCCTCCACCTGCCCGCTGGCCGAGACGCGGTACAGCGATCCGGTCGTCGCCATCGCATAGTCGCGCATGCTGCCGACCCAGACTCGGCCCTGCCGGTCGCAGCGCATTTCATTCAGCCGGTTGCCGAGCGCTTCGGGTTCGACTTCGCACCATTTCGTCAGCGCGCCCGATCGTGGATCGAAGCTCGCCAGATCCCGCCGCAACGCGAGCATCACGCCGTCCGCCATCGGCACGATGCCGCCGCACAGCTCGGGCAAGGGCCAGCTGTGATACGCGCCGCTTGCCGGATCGAAGCGGTGCAGCAGCGGTCCGCGAATATCGACCCAATAGAGCGCCTGTTCGCGCACGCTCCAGGTGGCGCACTCGCCCAGCGTGTCGCTGCTGGCGACGGCTGTGGCGACCCGCCCGGTCATAGTTGCGCGCCCCCGGCAACGGGGAAGTCGATGCCGGTGATGAAGCCGCCTGCGGGCGAGCAGAGCAGCAGCGCCGCGCCCGCCACATCCTCGGGCGTCCCCGCGCGCGCCATCGGATTGGCCGCGCCGACGATAGCCTGCCACGCCGCCGCATCCTCGCGCCGGTGGCGATTGCGGTCGGTGGCGATCAGCCCGGGCGAGAGCGTGTTGAGCGTGACCCCGGACGGCGCATGCACCTGCGCGAGATTGACGATGAGATTGTGCTGCGCCGCCTTGAGCGCGGCATAGACGGCTAGTTCCGGGTCGGGCCGCACCGCGTTGACGCTGCCGATCGAGAGCACCCGCCCCCAGCCCGCTGCCGCCATGCCGGGCAGCGCGGCCTGGAGCAGCGCGATGCTCGCTGCAAAATTGACCGCGACGTGCTGGTCGATCAGCGCGGGCGTGATCTCGTCGAACGCCAGCCGCGTCTGCACCGAGGCGCAGAGTACCAGTATGTCGATCGCGCCCAGCGACGCGCGCGCCTGATCGAAGCAATCGCGGGCAGCGTCCGGCGTCTCGAAATCGGCCGGGATCGCCAACGCGGTCCGCCCGCGCGCCTGAATGGCGGACAGGGTTTCGTCCGCGGCGCCTTCGCGCGCGACTGCCGAATCGGATTTCGGATCGAACTGAATCGCGACATTGGCGCCGGCCTGCGCCAGGGCGAGCGCGATGGCGCGGCCGATGCCGATGCTCCCCCCGGTGACAAGCGCTTGCCTGCCACCAAGGTCGAAGCCATCAAGATACATCGGAGCGGCCAATTCGCACCTCATTTGATCAAATTGCCCGCATTGATTGACTTATGTCGCCGTTTTCGTCAACAGATTGATCAGAAGTGGAGTGGCTGTGGCTCAGCATAGCGATATCAAGGAACGCATTCTCGCCGACATCGCATCGGGCACGCTGCCGTTCGGCGCGCGCCTGACGCTCGACGATCTCGCGGCGCGCTACGACGCCAGCCACATGCCGATTCGCGAAGCGGTTCGCGGGCTGCAGGGCGCCGGGGTGCTGGAAACCGGCCCGGGCCGCAGCGCGCGCGTCCGCCAGTTCAATGCCAAGTTCATCGAGGAGCTCTTCTCGACGCGCGCTGCACTGGAGACGATGCTGGTCCGCCAGGCTGCCCAGCTGATCACCCCCGCCCAGTTGCGGCAGCTCGAGACCATCGAAGACGAGATGGAGGCCAGCCTCGATGCCGAGGACTATACCGGCGCGCTGACCCAGAACCGCCTGCTCCATGGTGCGATCAACGATATTGCGAGCAATCCGGAAGCGGTTGGCATCATCAATCGCCACTGGTGGCTGATCGGCGCGCTCTGGCAGCGCGTGGGGTATGCGCCGGAGCGCTACACCAATGTGGTGAGCGATCACCGCCACCTGCTCCATGCCTTCAGGCGCAACGACGTCGATGCGGCCGGGACGCTGATGGGCGCGCATGTGATCAAGGCGAAGTTCGATCTGCTCAACCGCCTGGAAGTGTTGCGCGCGACGGGAACGAGTCCAATCGATGCGACCTGACCGGCTGCGGATCCTTTCTCTCAGCACGGTAGAAGTTACTCCCAAGACGCGCTGGACGTTCCTCGAGGTGGAAACCGAGGCGGGCCTGCGCGGTGTCGGCGAGGCGAGCCTTGCCGGACACGAAGCCGAGATTGCCGAAGCGGCGGCACGGCTTGCGCCAATCGCATTCGCCCTGCCCGACCTCAACCCCGGCGGCTTGCCGCGGCGCCTTCCCGCCAGCCTGCCCGAAGCCGCGGCGCTTTCCGCCCTCGACCAGGCACTGTGGGACATATCGGCGCGGCGCCAGGGTGTCGCGCTGGCCGAGGCGCTCGGCGGCACGCAGCGGGCGGAGGTGCCCGTCTACGCCAATATCAATCGCCGGACCCGCGAGCGCCGCCCCGAGGCGTTCGCGCAAAGCGCCCGCGCCGCGATCGCCGCGGGGCACAAGGCAATCAAGCTCGCTCCTTTTGACGAGGTCCTTCCGGGATCGGATGCGAAGACGCTGGTCCCCGGTCTCGCGCGCCTTGCCGCCGTTCGCGAGGCCACCGGTCCCACCATCCGCCTGATGATCGATTGCCACTGGCGCTTCGACCCCGGCACAGCCGAGCGCGTCATCGCCGCTGCTGCGGAACTCGGCGTCGACTGGATCGAGTGCCCGCTGGTCGAGACGCCAGCCACCGCCGAGGCGATCGCGAGGCTGCGTCGCACCGCGAACCGGCATGACATCCTGCTCGCGGGGCTTGAGACCGGGATCGGCGTCGAGGGTTTCGCACCCTATCTGCGCGCCGGCGCTTATGACGTGATGATGCCCGACATCAAATATGTCGGCGGGCTGGCCGAGGTGTTGCGGCTGGCGGAAACCCTGCGCGGCGCCGGCATCGGCTTCTCCCCGCACAATCCGAGCGGACCGATCTGCCACGCCGCGAGCCTGCACCTGTGCGCGGCGGTACCCGAACTCCATAGCCTCGAGGTCCAGTTCGACGAGACGCCGCTGTTCGCGGAGCTGGTCGACGCCGATCTGCAGCAGGTGCGCGGCGGCACGATCGCGGCACCGGGCGGCACCGGCCTGGGGGTGACGCTGCAGGCGGCGGTGGCCGAACGCTACGGCGTCCGGCAGTGGCAAGCCACCCGCACCGGCACCAAAGAGCTTCAGGAGGGGACATGGATCAGCTGACGCGGGGAGGCGCCGGCGATCCGCTCGCCGCGCTCGACGAGAAGCCGCTTTCGCCGCAGCAGCGCAAGGCCGCGCTGCTCGTTGCCTTTGGCGAGTTCATCGACGGCTATGACCTGCTCGTGATGGGCGCCGCGCTGATCTTCATCCAGCCGCACTTCCATTTGTCCGCCAGCGAAGTCGGCCTGCTCGGCGCCTCGACCTTCCTCGGCGCGATGGTCAGCCTGCTCGTCTTCGGCGACATGTCCGACCGGATCGGCCGCCGCGCGATCTTCATCGCCAATCTGTTCTTCTTCGTCGCCTTCGCGCTCGGCTCGGCCTTCGTCACCGACACGACCCAGCTCTTCATCATGCGCTTCCTGGTCGGCGTCGGCGTCGGCATGGATATCCCGACCAGCACCGCCTATCTCGCCGAGATCGCGCCACGCCGGCAGCGCGGACGGATCCAGGGATCGCTGCTCAACATCATGTGGATTCTCGGCGCGATGTCGTCGACGCTGATCGCGCTGCCCCTCATCGCCTGGTTCGGCGATCAGGCCTGGCGCTGGATGCTCGGCCTTGCCGCTCTGCCTGCCCTGCTGATCCTGCTCGGGCGCAAGGGCCTGCCCGAAAGCCCGCGCTGGCTGCTCGCCCGCGGACGGGTGGACGAAGCGCGCCAGGCATTCGCCGCGTTCGGCATTGAGGCGACGCCCGAGATGCTGTCGACCGCGCCGCGCAACCGCGGCTCCTATGGCGAACTGTTCGCCCGCCCGCACCTCAAGCGCGTGCTGCTGGTGTCGCTGGTGTTCATGCTCAACTGCTTCTCGGGCTCGATCTCCTCGATCGCGACGCCGCTGGTGCTCAAGAGCGTCGGCGCCTTGTCGACCCAGGCGACTTTGCTGTTCAGCGCCTCGGTATGGTTCACCAGCCTGCTCGGCACGCTGGTCGGCGCCACGCTGATCGATCGCATCGGGCGGCGCACGCTCTGCTATCTCTCGGCGCTCCCCTATGCCGCGATTGCCCTCGTCATGGGGCTGTTCGCCGGCCACAACACGACCGTCCTGGTCGGCGGCTATTTCGCGATCAGCTTCGTCAACTGGATGGGCACGGCCGTGCTCGGCTGGGTATGGGCGAGCGAGCTGTTCCCGACGCATCTGCGCGGACGCTCGCAGGGCGTGTGCAACGCGTGTTGCCGGCTGGCGATTTCGGCGAACATCTTCCTGGTCCCGATCGCGCTCGCCGGGATCGGCTTCCAGGCATATATCACCCTGCTCGCCTTCCCGATGCTGCTGCTGGCGCTGGTGGTCAGCCGCGTGCCGATGTTCGACAGCGGACGCGGCAGCCTCGAACAACTGACGGCGACCGGCTGATGTCCCGCGCGACGCTCCGAGCAACGCTGTTCCTGGCGGGCGTGGTCGTGCTCGCGGCTGTGCTGTCCGTCGGAGCGGCACTCCATCACACCGGCGACATGCCGGGCCCGATCTGCTCGGCATGTCGGTCCTGATCCCCGCCCCGCTTGGCGACAGCCGCGGCGCTCCGTTGCTGCGCGGCCAGCCGGGGGAGACGCTGGCCTTCGCGCTGCTCGATACGGTCGGCCGCGCACTGATCGACGGCGCCTATCGGAACAAGCCCTTTCCGACCGATCACGAGCTGACGAAGCAATATGGCGTCAGCCGCTCGGTGACGCGCGAGGCAGTGAAGATGCTCAGCGCCAAGGGCCTGATCGCTTCGCGGCCGCGCCTCGGCAATTTCGTCCTGCCGTTCGAAAGCTGGAACCTGTTCGATCCCGACGTGCTGCGCTGGCTCGCCGACAGCAGCCAGCCCACCGCGCTGCTGCGCAAGCTCCACGAACTTCGCGCCGCACTCGAGCCGCAGGCAGCGGCGCTCGCCGCGCAAGGTGCGCAGCCAGCACAAATCTCCGCAATCCAGGCCGCGCTCAAGCCAATCCTCGCGCACGAGAATCACGGCGCGGACGCGACCGAGGCCCGGATTGCCTTTCATCTCGCCGTGCTTCGGGGCGCCAACAACCCCTTCTTCACCCGGTATAGCGAAGTGATCGCGCCGGCGCTGCGGATCCCGGTTTGCCGGACCAGCCGCCCCTTGCAGACCGACGTTGCAGATCATGTCGCCGTTCTCGTCGCGATCGCCTCGGGCGCGCCGGACGATGCGCATCGCGCGATGCGCAAGCTGTTCGACTGCGAATCGGCCCGGTTCGAGCGGGCGACCGAGTCCGCGGTCACTCCCACCACGTCCCGCATCTAGCGTCGGCCAATGCGGAAACGCATCGGAACAGCGCCTCGGCAAACCCTCAACCAGCCAATTTGATCAATATGGGCAGTGAAGTAGCGATATTTGGACATCCTACCTATAAGTTTGATCATATAATTGTTGTCGAGCCGCTTTCGGCGCGGTAGGTGAAGCCCATGAACGCCGCAGATGGCGTCGTGGGGAGGATGATATGAAGGGCCGCTATTTTGCGCTGACGACCGTCTCTTTGCTGGCGATGGCGCAGCTACCCGCCCAGGCGCAGCAGACCGCGCCGGAGCCCGTGACCGACGCTTCCGGCGTCGACCAGGCCGGCCCGCCCGAGACCGGCGTTCAGGACAGCATCGTCGTGACCGGCACGCGCGCGGCGCTCGAGAATGCCGAGCGCGTGAAGCGCGATTCAGCGGTGATCGTCGATGGTATCAGCGCCGATGACATCAGCGCGCTGCCCGACGCTTCGATCGCGGACTCGCTGGTTCGTATCACCGGCGTCAGCTCCAACGATAATCCGCGCGGCCCCAACGCCGTGTCGATCCGTGGCCTCGGCCCCGATCTCACGCTGATCACGGTCAACGGGCGCGTGCTTCCGAGCGGCAGCGGCGGTGACCGCCGGCTCGAGCTGGCGCAGCTGCCGACCGAGGGCATTGCCGGCGCCTATGTCCAGAAGACGCCCGATGCCGCCACGATGGAAGGCGGCGTGGCGGGCGTGCTCGACATGCGCACGATCCGCCCGCTCACCAGCAAGCGCAACGGCTTCACGCTGGTCGGGCGCACGCTGTTCCAGGACAATGCCCGCTCGCTGAGCGATGCCCGCCGCTACGGCGATGTCGGCGCCCGCGCCGAGGCGACTTATGTCGGCCATCTCACCGATACGCTGGCAGTCTCCGCGACCTATTCGTTCCTGCACCAATATTCGGGGTTCGCGGGCGTGCAGGTCGACAATTGGCGCCTGGGCACCGGCCCGCGCGCCGATCTGAACGCCGACGGCAAGGCGGACGCGCTGCCCACCAATGTCGGCGTCACTTCGAACTTCAACGACGATGTGCGCCACTCGGCGATCGGCGCGGTGCAGTGGGATGGCGGCAACGGCCTCAAGGCGACGCTGGACGGCATCTTCATCGTCGACCGGCTCTACAACGGCCCGACCCGCTTCTTCGCGAACAACATCTTCAACGGTACCGGCCTGGGTGCGGCGACCAGCGCAAGCGTGGACAGCACCAACACCGCACAGGCCTTTAGCGGCCAGACCGCGCTCTATCGCGGCATCTACAATGAATCGCGCCAGGTCGATCATACCTTCGGCGGCGGCCTCAACCTCGCCTATGAAACCGGCCCGCTCACTGCGGCGCTCGACCTGAGCTATTTCAAAGCTACCCGCCGCCTCCATTCGCCCCAGGCGACAGTGGAAACCGATGGCGCGGCCGCGGCCAACCAGCGGCAGCCGATCAGCTATGACATCAGCGACCCCGACGCGATCGCGATCACCTTCAATCCGCTGACCGCCGATGATTATGCGCTGTCGCAGCTCCAGGACAATTACACGCGCGTCAACGATAGCATCAAGACGGCCCGAGGCGACTTCGCCTACAAGCCGGACTCCGAAGGCTTCCTCCAGTCGATCCAGTTCGGTGCGCGTTTCGAGGAGCGCAATCACACCAACGCCGTCGACGCGTCCCAGTGGAGCTGGGCGACGCTGCCGACCCGGCCCGACCTGGACGGGAACTATCTCCAGCTGCCGACCAACCCGTTTGCGAACATCGCCAGCCTGTTCGGCGGCGGCGGCGCAACGAACTTCCCCTATTTCGATCTCGGCAAGCTGCTCAATCTCAAGACGGCACCGGGCGTCACCTTCTCCAACCAGTTCGCCAACGACATCGCCGGCGACTTCCGGATCAAGGAAGACACGATCGCGCTCTACGCCCAGGCCAATTTCCACACCGGCCCGCTGAGCGGCAATGCAGGCCTGCGCTGGATCTCCACCGATCTGGGGGTGAAGGGACAATCGGGCACCACGCCGGCGAACGTCCAGCAGCTCAGCTTCAAGAACACCTATCGCTATCTGCTGCCGTCGCTGAACGTCCGCTACGACATCTCGCGCACGCTGCTCGCCCGCTTCGCCTTCTCGAAGACGATGTCGCGCCAGCAGTTCAACGATCTCGCGGTCAGCTCGGCGGTCGACCTGACCACGGTGCCCAGCGGGGTGCTGACGATCAATCGCGGCAATCCGAACCTGGCGCCCTTCACCTCGAACGGTGTCGACGTCAGCATGGAGTGGGCGCCGAGCCGCTCGACCAACATCGCGGTCGCTGGCTACGTCAAATATCTCAAGAACTTCCTCGTCCCGTTCTCGGAATCGACGAACGTCACGCTGACCGATGGCAGCGTGGTGCCCGCGATCATCCAGACGACGATGAACGACCCGAAGATGCAGATGATCCGCGGCGTCGAGTTCACGGTACGGCAGGACCTGAGCTTCTTGCCCGGCTTCCTGCGCAATTTCGGCGTGCAGATGAACCTGAACTACAACGGCACCGATATCGACCAGACTGCGGTGTCGATCATCAACAACAGCGGCGCGGCGAACACCGCGGTCGGCACCACGGCGCCCGTGACGCCCGATCAGTTCACCAAGTTCGTGATCAACGGCCAGCTCTACTACAGCGACAAGACCTTCGATATCCGCCTCGCCTATCGCCACTTCGATCCGTATCTGCGCGCCTTCTTCAACAGCTATCAGGAGCAGCCCGACGGGCAGCTCGACCTGAGCGGCGGCGTGAACCTTGCCGGCGGCGTCCGGCTGATCGGGTCGGTCACCAATCTCACCAAGGCGCGGATGCGGCGCTGGGTGCCCGACTATCGCAATTCGGCAAACAATGGCCTGACCCAGCTCAGCGTGTATCAGGGCCGCCTGGTCACGCTCGGATTGCGGACCAGCTTCTGAAGATTCAGCGAACAAGGAGTTCGGGTATGAAAGCGAGACGAAACCGGTCGATCCTGGGGCGTGCGGCGTTGCTCGCGGCCTGCGCACTGGCCACCAGCTCGCTTTCCCCGGCTTCGGCGCAGCAGGCACCGCCCGCAGCACCGGCGCCGGCACCAAGCGCGGACACCCGCCCGAACATCCTGTTCGTGCTGATCGACGACATGGGCTTTGCCGACCTCTCGATCATGGGCAATCGCAAGATCGAGACCCCCAATCTCGATCGGCTCGCGAACCAGGGCCTGCTGCTCACGCGCTTCTACGACGCGGCGCCGATCTGCTCGCCGTCGCGCGCGGGACTCTTCACCGGGCGCTTCCCGGCCGAAGTCGGCTTCGTCACCTTCATCAACGATCGCGCCGCGAACAAGGCGATGGGCCAGGCGAACTGGCTCGATCCACGCGTGACCAATCTTGCCAGCATGCTGCACGCTTCCGGCTATGCCACCGGCCATTTCGGCAAGTGGCACATGGGCGGCGGGCGCGATGTCGGCGACGCCCCTTGGCCCACCGCTTATGGCTTCGACGAAAGCTTCACCACCTTCGAGGGGCTCGGCCCGCGCGTGCTGGTATCTGACGAGGAGCGTGGCCTCGCCGACCAGTCCGCCAGGCTCGGCCAGGGTCCCTTCTTCTACGAGCGCAAATCGAACCTCACCCAGCTTTATGCCGAGAAGACGCTCGAATTCGTCTCCAAGCATCGTGACGGTCCCTGGTTCGCCCAGCTCTGGCTGAACGACGTCCACGACCCCTGGGCGCCCGACGACAATTCGCTGCATGAAGTCGCGGGCAAGGGCGCCAATGCCGATGACGAGCGCTATCTGGCGACGATCCGGAAGATGGACCGCACGCTCGGCAACCTGTTCGATCGCCTCCAGGACATGGGCGAGGCCGAGAACACGCTGATCATCGTCACTTCGGACAACGGCCCCTCCGCGCTGCAGCGCTATTACAAGGACGGCGCGACGCCGCCGGGCAGCGTGCTGGCACTGCGCGGGCGCAAGGGCAGCCTTTACGAAGGCGGGATGCGCCAGCCGCTGATCCTGCGCTGGCCGGGGCATATCAAGCCCGGCGTGCGCGACGAGACCAGCGTCGCCCAGGCCGTCGACCTGATGCCGACGCTGGCCCATCTTGCCGGCGCAACTCCAGGGGAGGGCACGCCGGGGATCGACCTGTCGCCGTTGTTCGAGGGCGATGCGCTCGTGAATCGCCCAGCACTGTTCTGGTCCTTCGGGATGCCCGGTGCCGAAAAGCAGCCGCGCGGCCCGTTCGCCCCGCACGATGTCGCGCCGCCGCTCGCGGTGCGCGACGGCAAGTGGAAGCTGCTCGCAACGCCCGACGGCAAGACCGTGCAGCTCTACGACCTCGAGGCCGACCCCGGCGAGACCAAGGACCTCGCGGCGCGCACGCCGTCGGTGCGCGACAAGCTGCTCAAGCGCCTGCTGGCCTGGTCGGCGACGCTGGGAGCGCAAAAACCACAACAATAAGGGAGAAGGATCATGAAGCATTGGGCAGGTGCGGCAATCATCTCGGTGATCGCCGCGGCGGGTGCATGGGCGCAGTTCGGCGGCCTCGTATCCCCGGCCGGCAACGGAGAGGTGAAACTCGCTCCCGATGCCCGGCCGGCAAGCATCGGTGCTTCAAGTTCCTCGGTGGCAGCGCCCGTTGCGCAGGCGACGGTCAAGGCGGCCGCGGTCAAGATCATCGACGGCCAGCTGACGCGTGGCGGCAATCCGTGGATCCCGCGCGGCGTGGTGCAGATCGCGTTCGTCGCGCCGCCCGCAGCGCAGGACGGCGTCTTCCTCGCCGCCTATCAGAACTACACGCCGACCGATTATGACGCGATGCACGACCTCGGCATCGATTCGGTACGGATGCAGGTCTCGCAGCCGGGAATGGATCCGCAGAGCAGCCTGTTCGATACCGCGTTCCGCGACAAATTCTACGGCGCGGTGCGCGCGGCGCGGGCGCATGGCCTGTCGGTGCTGATCAGCATCCAGGACGAGGAACAGAGCGGCGAGACGACCCCCACGCCACTGCCCAACGCCGCAACCCGCCGGGTATGGGCGACGATCGCAGCCGAGTTCGGCGACGATCGCGGCGTCTTCTTCGAAATCCTCAACGAGCCGCAGCCCAGCGCCACCGCCGCCAATTGGGAAGACTGGCGCACCTCGTACAACGCCGCGATTCAGACGATCCGCGACGCCGGCGCGATCAACGTGGTCGTCGCCGACGGCCTGTTGTTCGGCGAGCGCCTCTCCGGCGCCCCTGCCCTGACCGATCCGCTCGGCCAGGTCGCCTATGCCTCGCACCCCTATGCGCACGACGCCGCCGGCGAGACTTCGGCGGACTGGGACACCAAGTTCGGCAATTTCGCCGCCAGCCACCCGGTGATCGTCACCGAATGGACGACCAGCACCAACTTCTATTGCGGCCCGAATACCGGCCAGGCGGCGGGCCAGTTCCTCGCCTATCTCGGCAGCCACCGGGTCGGGCTGATGGCCTTTGCCTGGGATTTCTCGGGCAACAAGTTCGGCAGCGCGTTCCAGGGGTTTCCGCCGCTGCCGACAGCGTATCAGAACCTGTCCTGCGGCGATGTCGGCTTCGGCCCCGGCAACAAGATCCTGAACGCCTATGCGAACTGGCCACAATAGCGTGGGATGCCGGCCTTCCCGGCTATCAGGTAAAACCGGGCGCTAACGCGCTGCGGCCGAGCAGCAAAACCCGATCCCGCCGGTGCGCTCGCCACCTGCACGGCAAAAGGAGTTGGCGAGGCAGGGCCGTCCACCGTCACGCGGTGATGGAGGCTGTCTCGCCAACCCGAGGGGACGTCGGTTGATCGCGATCAGAAGTTCAGGCGCACGCCCAGGCGATAGGTCCGGCCCAGCGTGTCGTAGAGCGCCGGATTGACGTCGAGACCGGTATTGGTCTGCGGCGCCGGCGTCGGATCGTGATCGAAGAGATTGTCGACCTTGAAGAACGAGCTGATGTTCTTCGTCAGGTTCAGCGTGCCGCCCACGTCGAAATAGAAGGCGCCCTTCATCTTGTTGTAGTCGATCGTCGGATGGTTGCCGGTCGATGCCGGGCAGGCGGTGGTGCACACCACATATTGGTTGCCGAACACGCCGTCGCTGAACCAGCGCTGCTGGAGCGTGATGCTGAAAGCGTCGTTGGTATAGGTCTGCACCGCCAGCCACTTCCAGTCCGGCGTATTGCCGGTATTGGCGCCGGCCTGGTCGACCGTATCGACGCCGGCGATGCCTGCCCGCACCAGGAACTCACGAACATGCGTGCCGAGCGCGCGCAGGGTGAAGCTGCCCGGCAAGCCGAGCGGCCGCTGCCACTGGTAGCTCGCCTCGATATCGAAGCCGCTGGTCTTCCACGATGCCAGGTTGAACGGCTGGACATTGATGAAATTGCCGCCCTGCACCGGGCTGTTCAGCACGAAGCCGCCGCAGAACGCCTGGTTGCCGTCGAAGCAGAACTGCACGATCTGCTGCGCCGACAGGCTGGAGATCACCCCGTTCAGCTTGATCGTATAATAGTCGACCGACAGGCTCAGCCCCGGCAGCCATTTCGGCCGCGACAGGACGATGCCGACCTCGGTGTTGCGCGCGATTTCCGGCTTCAGGTCGGGATTGCCGATCGTGTTCTGGAACGCCTGCACCGCGCCGGCGGGCGGGAACGGGTTGTTGAAGCTCGGCAGCGTCGTCACCGTCGGTGCGGCGAACAGCTCCGACAGGTTCGGCGCGCGCACGTCGCGCGAGGTCACGGCGCGCAGGCGGACGCCGTCGAGCGGCGTCTCCCAGGTGCCGCCGATCTTCCACGCCCAGACCGTGCCCGAAGTGCTGTAGTGCGTGACGCGGCCGGCGCCGTTGAGGTTGGCGCTGCCGATCCCGTCGCTCTTGAACAGCGGCAGGTTGAGCTCGAGGAAGCCCTCGTACACGTCGTACTTGCCACCGCCATTCTTGTAGTTGCCGGCTGCCCAGTTGCTGCCCTGCGTGGCGTTGAGCAGCGGATCCGCCGGATAGTCGGCACTGTTCGGGCTGATCGCTGACACGCCGGCGCCGTAAGGATCGGCGTTTACCCGGTAATATTCCTTGCGATACTCGCCACCGAACGCGACCGAGAGCGGTCCTGCCCACAGATCGAAGGGCTCGCCCGAGAAGTTGATGCTGGCGACGTCCTGGGTCAGCTTGGTGTGCTGGAACGGCCCCGCGGCGGGCGTGACATAGGCAAGCGCCGAGGCGGTGGGCGCGACATTGCCGAAGATGTTGATTGGCTGGCACCCCGCCGCCCGCGCCGTGGCGTCGGCACAGACGATCGCGCCGTTCAGCGAGATCGCATTGGTCGCGGCGACATAGCGGTTCTGCAGCACGATGGTGTCGACATCGATGTCCGAGATGGTCGTGCCGTGCTCGTAATAGGCGTCATAATGCCAGCTGGACCCGCCGATCTGGCCCTTGATGCCGCCGACGAAGCGATATTGCCGCCGATCGGTCGAGACCTTGGGATCGGGGAAGTTCGCGTTGCTCGATCCGAAGCTGAACGAGGTGATGCCGGCGGTGACGCAGCGGTCCTTCACCAACTGCGGCACATAGGGGTTGGCGCATTGCACCGTCAGGCTCGGGCGGTTGTAGCCCGGGCTTGGCTGGTTGCTGGTCGTTACCTTCGCCACATTGACGGTCAGATAGATTTCGCTGTTCTCGGCGAAGTCGAAGCCGATCCGGCCGAAGCCGTTGATCCGCTCCAGCGCCGATTTGAGCGAGGCGCCGTCGCCGGGCGCACCCGACAGGTCGCCGCCGACGCAAAAAGCGTTGCCGGAGAAGCAGCCCGTAACGCCGCCGGTCCCGTTCGGGACGCCGGCCGAGCCATAGACGAAATTATAGGGCTGGCCGGCGGCGTCGAACGCGATGCCCTGCAGCGGTCCGTTGTTGATCAGGCCGTAACGGGCATATTGATAGGGCTGCGCATAGTCGCGGTAGCGGAACTGCGGCGTGCCGTTATTGGCCTGGCCGGTGTTGACCAGCGTGGATGCGCGATACCAGTCGCGGCTGCCCGCGAGATCGGTGCCGAAATCGCCGGGGCCAACGCCGTCCTCATGATCATATTCGCCGCTGGCGATCAGGTGCAGGCGATCGTCGAGCAGCGCTCCGCCCCAGGCCGCCTGGACCAGCGCCTGCTTGTCGTCGCCATAGCGCGTGATGCCGCCCTGGACATTGGCCTTGAAGCCCTTGAACCGGGTGTCGGTGATGAAGTTGACCACGCCGCCGACCGCGTCCGAGCCATAGGATGCGGAGGCACCGCCATTGACCACGTCGACGCGCTTGACCAGCAGCTGCGGGAACATGCTGATGTCGGGCACGCCGGTCACATTGGCGCCGACGACGCGCTGGCCGTCGAGCAGGGTCAGCGTGCGGATCGGCTGCAGGCCGCGCAGCGAGAACGAGCTGAGGCCCTGCTGGCCGCTCGAGGTGCTGAACGTGCCGGTGGCGGCACCGGTCGAGCCCTGCAACGACGGCAGCTGGGCGATCGTGTTGAAGATGTTCGGCTGGGCGTTGTTGGCGATCTGCTCCTCGCCGATCACCGTTGTCGGGGTCGGCGCGGTGAAGCCGCTCGACAGGATGCGGGTGCCGGTGACGATGATCTGGCCGTCCTGCTTGTCGGCATCGGCGTCGCTCTGGTCGGCCGGGACCTCCTGGGCCACCGGAGCCGGCGCAGTCTGCGCGGCGGCGGGCGCGGCTGCCAGAACCGCGGCAAGCGCGGCAAGGCTGGTAGCGGTACCAAAAAATGCCGTCAGGTCACGGCGATCCGTTGCAAATCCGATCATCATCCATCCCCTGTTTTTCGGCGCTGCCCTTCGAGGGGCAGTCCGCCATTGCCCCCGGTCATTAGCCGATCGGGGCACGCCCAACATCTACGACCATGGTCGCAGACTGCGTTGTCAGGGGTGCGCGGCGTAGAGCGCGTGGTGGGTGAGGATGAACAAGGTGCGCCCGTCGGGACCGCCGAACAGCAGCTGCAGCGGGCGTTCGGGCACGTCGATCCGCCCGGCTTCGCGGCCATCGGAATCGTAGACGAAGACCTGCCCGTTCGCGACATAGACGCGCCCGTCCGGCCCCGTGGCGACGCTCTCGCCGCCACGTGCCGCGAAGACCTTGAGTTCCGTCACCGCGCCACCGGCGCCGAGAAGCCCGCTATAGGTGCGGTCCTCCGATCCGTTGGCGACGTAGACGCGCTCGCCGACCTTGCCGGTGACCCAGCCATAGGTGTCGAGCGTGTCGGAGAAGCGCCAGCCGAGATGGTTGGCGGGACCCTGTTGCCAGACGCGGAAGGCGGGCAGCACCAGGCTGCCGTCGGGCGAGACATATTCGCGAGCCTTGGGCACAGCCATGTCGCGGGCGAACATCTCAGCGAGCGTGGTGAAATGGTCCGTCGCCGCGTCATACTGGTCGCGGAACTCGCCATTGTTCCAGAAGCTGCCGGGCAACGCGACGCGGGCACGGGCGTGATCGACGGCCGGCGTCGGCGCGACCAGCTTCACGTCCTGCTCACCGGGCTTGAGGCTGTAGACCGTCGCCTCGGGGCCATCGGACGACAGCACCAGCAGACTGCCCGAGGAATCGACCGCGAGGTTGACCGGATCGAGCGGCGCATCGGCGACCACCGACAGGCCTTCCTTCTCCGACCAGCCATGGATCCGGTGGAACTGGCGATCTACGAAGTAGAGCTTGCCCGACGCGTCCACCGCGCCGCCACCCAGCGCGTAGAAGCCCTGGGCGAGCTGCGTGACCGGCACCAGCGAAGGCGCGGCGGCGGGTACCGGCGTGTCGGTCACGTCGAGCACGGCGAACTCGCGCTCGCGCACTTCCAGCCCGCGCGTCACGTCCTGGATCGCGTTGGCGTAGGGATATTTGCTCGCGCGCAGATAGGTGCCGCAGCCATTGGCGTCGCAGGTCGAGAAGCCGCTTTCGGCATTCACATGGACGTTGCGGAAGCGGATGTCCTTCGATCCGTAGAGCTTCACTGCAGTGGGCGCCGGCTGGAGCGAGCGAGTGACGCGGTAGCCGTGGAAATTGGCGAACAGGATGTCACTCGAATTACGCACTTCGAGCGCGACGGTGTTGCGGCTCTCGCCAGCCTCCTCCTCGGTCTGCGGGGCGAGGAACTGCCAGTTCCGCACCCGGTCGAGGACGATCTCGGCGCGGACATGGTGCTCGGCCGACATCTGGTAGACCACGCCCGGTGTGCTCGTGTCCGAGACATGAAGCCCGGCCTGGGCATAGGTATTGGGCGTCCACAGTCCATTGAAGGTCCCCCCGCCCCCATCGGTGACCCACAGGCTGGCATATTGGCCGTCCCAGCGCTTCTTCGGATCCGCGTCGGCAGTATGCGTGGCGTTGTACGGGTCGAAGCGGCTGCCGTCGGCAAGGTTGGTGCCGTGGCCGCCCTGGAACTTGACGTCGTCGACCAGCGACTTTTCGCCGGCACGCCACAATAGTGCTGTCGCCCGCGGATTGACGCCGCCGGTGAACAGGCCGAGCCCAGAGACGATCGCATCGCCGCCCCTGGCGCTCTCGACCAGCGCCTTGGCCGGGCCGATGCCGCGATAGGCCGGCACATCCTCGGCAAGGATGATCTGGGTCAGGCTCGGATGGAGGCCGATCAAGACGCTGTCCGGACGCAGCCGGAGCGTGTCGCTGACGCGGTAGAAGCCGGTGGGGAAATAGACCACGCGGTGGCTGTCGATCGCCTTCTGGATCGCGGCGGTATCGTCGGTTGCGTCATCACCCTTGGCGCCAAGGTCGCGGACATTGGTCCAGGCCGATACGTCAGGAAAGGCGCGGATCGCGGCGGCGCGGCGATCCGGCAGGCGCGCGAGCGGCGCGGCATCCATGCGGGTGGCAAACGCACCCGGCTGACCGAGCCCGGCGAGCGTCAGGCCATAGGTGAACTCCTTGACCCGGTAGCGCGGCGCCGGGCCGGCGACGGCGCGGCCACTCTCGCGGAAGCGCGCGAACACCGGCGTGCCGGTGGCAACGACATTGTCGAAGCCGATCTGGGTATAGGCATTGCCTTCGTTGCTGATGATCACGCCCGCCTTGGCGACATTCTCGAAGCGGACGTCCTTGCCCCACAGCCAGTCGCCATAGCCCTTGTCGATCTCGATCCCGACGGGGACATTGCGAAACAGCGTGTTGACCAGGGTCAGCCCCGCCTCATGCTCGCGGATAGCCGCGTCACGCTGCCCCTCGAAGGTGGAATCGAGCAGGGTATATTGCCAGGCGGGTGAGGTCTTCTCCGCCAGGATGCCGTAGCGCCCCCCGAAGAAGCGCAGGTCCATGCCGAGATTACCAACCTGGTAGATGCCGGCAAGCGCAGTGCCCAGGCGGAAGTCGATATGCGCGAGATAGGCGTGCTGTGCGGTGTGGAAACGCACGCCGGTCGCCGCCGGATTGCCCGCAGCGATCTCGAAATCGACATTCGCCATCGCCGAATAGAAGGTTCCCGAATTGGCGTCGGCGATGTCGGGGTCGAACGGCACGCTGGTCGGCGGCGGCACCGCAACCTTGCCGCGGAGAGGCACGCCCCCCGGCCCCGGCGCCCCGCCGCTCGGCTGGTTGCCGGTGAAGAAGACCATGCTGCCGATGCCGTGCTGGAAGCCCGATGTGTCGGGCGCGAGATAGAAGACCGGGCGCGTCCTGCCGACGCCGAACAGCCGCACGCCGGGCCACATGTAGATCGTGCGGGTGATGCGGTGCCGGCCCGAGGGCAGGAAGACCAGTCCACCGCCGGGCTTGGCGGCCGCCGCGTCGATCGCGGCCTGGATCGCATCGCTGTCGTCCGCGATGCCGTCGCCCTTCGCCTTGACCGTGACGGCTGCGGGGTCGGCGGGTGCGGTAAGATAGACCGAGCGGGCCGGCTGCGCCTGCGCGCCCGAGACCTGCATCGCCGCGGCGATCATCCATGCTGCGATCCCGCTGCGCATCGTGCCGGTCATCCCTGTCCCACCCTGGTCCTGCCCTGAATAGCATGCCGATACGCGCGCGCGAGTGCCCCGGCGACCGCGACAAAGGTCGCAATGGTCAAAGCCCCCGCCTGCGAACATTAGCGTGCTATCCCAAGTGAGGAACACCGTGGAAGCGCAGCGAAAAATGATCGGGTTGCCGCCCTGCGCGATCGTCGCGATGGGCGTGAGCGGCTGCGGCAAGTCGACACTGGTCGCGCATCTCGCCGCGCATCTCGGCGCCCCCGCTTTCGAGGGCGATGATTTCCATTCGGCGAGCAGCGTCGCCAAGATGCGCGCGGGCGAGCCGCTCGACGACACCGATCGCTGGCCCTGGCTCGACCGGCTGGGCGCGGCGATCGGCGCGGCGGTGCGGACAGACGGCGTTGCGGTCGCGGCCTGCTCGGCGCTCAAGCGCAGCTATCGCGAGCGGCTCGAACAGGCTGCGGGCGTGCCGCTCGCCTTCGTGCTGCTCGACGGCGAGCGCGAGGAGATCGCACCAAGGCTGGCGGCGCGGGCCGGCCATTACATGGCCCCCAGTTTGCTCGACAGCCAGTTCGCCACGCTGGAGCGCCCCACGGCCGACGAGCGCGCGCTGGCGCTGCATTGCTACCGCCCGATCGAAGAGCTTCGCGGCGACGTGCTGCACTGGGCACGGACCAGTCTACCCTAGGGCATCAGCCGCTTGCGGCCCTGCGAGAGATGCCAGCGCATCGCCAGCGCCGCGCCGTCGCCGTCCTGGGCGCGGATCGCGTCGACGATCGCGTCATGCTCGTCCATCATCGAGCCGATCACTTCGGGCGGGCGCGAGCGCGAGATGTCGACGCCGGCGCGCAATATGCCCATCACATCGTGCTGCAGATGATCGAAGGTCGACGTGAAGGCGCTGTTGCCCGTCGCCTCGGCAATCGCGCGGTGAAGCCGCCAATCCTCGTCATGCGCCGGAGCGCTGGAAAGCAAGGCGGTGCGCAGCGCCTCCAGCGCCGCGTCGATCGCATCCATCTGCTCATGCGAGCGGCGCTGTGCCGCCAGCCGCGCGGCCTCGGCCTCGAGCACGAAGCGGACTTCATAGGTGCCGAGCGTGCCCGCCAGCCCGTCCATCGGCACGTGCGAGCCGAGCCGGGCGGAGGGGCGGCGCTTGACGTAGGAACCGGCGCCGCGCCGCGCTTCGGTGATCCCGTCGGCAGCCAAGCGCACCAGCGCCTCGCGGACGATCGTGCGCGACATGCCGAACAACTCCGCCAGCCGCGCTTCGGACGGCAGGCGATCGCCGGCCGCCAGATCGTCCTCGTTGATGATTTCGACGATCGCGGTGTAGGCGCGATCGGCGAGCCTGCCCTCCTGCACGGCGCTCCTCTTCTTCTCTCCGATGCGCGTCTCAGACAAAGTAGCTGAGCGCCAATACCATGGCGAGTCCGGCGACGGAGATCACCGTCTCGAGCATCGACCAGGTGCGGAAGGTGTCCGCCGTGCTGGTGCCCATATAGCCCTTGACCAGCCAGAAGCCGGGATCGTTGACATGGCTGAAGAACACCGAGCCCGCGCCGATCGCGAGGACGACGAGCTCAGGCGAGGCACCCGAGGCCGCAACCACGCCGGGCATGATGCCGACCGCGGTGATCGTCGCCACTGTCGCCGATCCCGCCGCCAGCCTTATGCCGACCGCGACGAGCCAGCCGAGCAGCAGGGGCGAGATCGCGTACATCATCACCAGCCGCGCGAGCAGGTCCGACAGGCCGGCGGTGACCAGCACCTGCTTGAGCGCGCCGCCCGCGCCGATCGCGAGCAGGATCGCCCCCGCCGCGCCCATCGTCTCGAACCAGATCGCATCCTGGATGCTCGCCTCGCTCAGCCGCCGGCCGAACAGCAGGGGCAACGCGAGCATGTTGGTCACGAGCAGCGCCAGCACCGGATTGGCGGCCGCGGCAAGCCAGGGCGACTCCGCGAGCGCCGGCACCAGCTTGCCGAGCTCACCCGAGGCGATCAGTACGATCGGCAGTAGCACGACGAACAGCGAGACGGCGCGGCGCGGCGGCAGCATGTCGACGACGGGATCGCTCAGCACCGGCTCGGTCAGCTTGACGCCGGGCGTGACGATCCGGGCGAGCACCGGCCCGGCAAGGATCGCGACGGGGATGGCGATGATGATGCCGTAGAGCATCGTCAGGCCGAGACTGGCATGGAGCGCCTCGACCGCAAGCAGCGGCCCCGGATGCGGCGGCACCAGCGCGTGGACGACGCCGAGGCCGGCGAGTGCGGGCATGATCAGCCGCAGCTTGGTGCCGTCCGGGTCGCCCTCATCGGGCATTGCCTTGGCCGCGGCGACGACGATCGGCAGCAGCAGCACAAGGCCGGTCTCGAAGAACAGCGGCAGGCCGATGACGATCGCGATGCCGAGCGTCGCCCAGGGCGCCGCCTTGGGCCCGGTCAGACGCAGCGCACCATTGGCCAGCGACGCCGCCGCGCCCGAGAGATGCAGCATCGCGCCGAGCGACAGGCCAAGCGCGACGACAAGGCCGGTACCGCCGACAATGTCGCCGACACCCTTCTGCACGGCCTTGGCAGTATCGCCGAGCGGCAGGCCCGCAAGCAGTCCAACAGCAAAGGCGCCGCACAGCAGGCCGATAAAGGGATGGAGCCGGCCCCGCACGATCAGCACGATCGCCAGCGCAATGCCGGCAATGGCGGCGAGGACGAGCCGGATGTCGCCGCCGGTCACGCGGCGGCCCCGTGCGGTGCGCAGTCATGCGGCAATGCTGACATCGTTGTCCTCCCCGGAAGTCCTCGGCTTTTTCTTCGCAGCCCGTCGAACCGCATGAGTTGTAGGACAGGTTTCTGCAATTCGGCAACAGAAAAGGCTTGCTACCGCTACCAAATGCGGAACATATTAAAACCTGTCCAACTGATTCCGGCCAACCGGAGCGTGGATCAGGATCGTGCGGCAACGTCGATCCGAGCATGAAGACCATGCGCCTCGAGGAGAGGATCGATGAAGGTGACCGTTCAGGAAGCGAGTCGGAAAGCAGCGGTTTCGGCCGCCATGCCCCATGCGATCGACGCGACGGGCAAGTCCGTGCATCTCACGCCCACCCAGCTCAAGGTGATGCAGGGCGTGTATTCGGGGCAACTCAACAAGCAGATCGCCTATGAGCTCGGTATCGCCGAAGCCACGGTGAAGGCGCACATGACCGCACTGATGCGCAAGCTCAACGTGCGCAACCGCACCCAGGTGGCGATCGCCGCGCAACGCCTGGCTTTCCCGCTTTCCTGACTTCCCCGGCGCGGCCCGTCCGCGCCTCCTTTCTCCAGACCTGTCCAACCGGGAGCGGTATGATGAAGGCCTTTCGCCTGCTTTGCGCGGCATTGCTGCTGTGCCCCCTCCCCGCCTTTGCCGGGTCGCTCTCGGTCTATCGCACCCAGCCGAACGATCCGCGCGCGATCACCGTCAAGGGCGTCGGCGACGGGCGGGCCGATGACAGCGCGGCGCTCCAGCAGGCGATCGACCAGGCAGCGAAGGGCGGCCAGGGCGGGATCGTCTTCCTGCCCTCGGGTCGCTACCGGATCAGCCGGACGATCTTCGTGCGCACCGCGGTGCGCGTCTTCGGCATCGGCGCGACGCGGCCGGTGATTCTGCTCGGCGACGACACGCCGGGCTACGGCGCGGGCGTGGCCGCGATGGTCTCATTTACCGGCGAGGACCAGTACCGGGTAGGCAAGGTGCCGGTGCCGCCGCCCACCAGCGTGCCGGCCAATCCCAACATCTATGATGCAACCTCGAGCACCTTCTATTCGGCGCTTTCCAATGTCGATTTCGAGATCGGCAAGGGCAATGCCGGCGCGGTCGCGGTGCGCTTCCGCGTCGCGCAACATGGCTTCCTGCGGCATATCGACTTTCATCTCGGATCGGGGCTGGCGGGGATCTACCAGGCCGGCAACGAATGTGAGGATTTGCGCTTCTATGGCGGGCGCTACGGCATCCTCACCGAGAAGACTTCGCCCGCCTGGCAGTTCACGCTGATCGATTCAGAGTTTGCCGGCCAGCGCGATGCCGCGATCCGCGAGCATGAGGTCGATCTGACGCTGATCAACGTCGCGATCCGCGACGTGCCCGTGGGGATCGAGATCGACCGCGGCTATTCGGATTCGCTGTGGGGTAAGGACGTCCGCTTCGAGAATGTCTCGAACGCAGGCGTGCTGATCTCGAACGAGGACAGCGTGTTCACCCAGATCGGCTTCCAGAACGCGCTGGCGCAGAACACGCCGGTCTTTGCGCGCTTCCGCGACAGCGGCAAGACGGTGGCGGGCCAGGGCCGCCAGTACCGGGTGCGCGACTTCTCCCATGGGCTCAAGCTGCCGGGGATTGGTGCGATGGGCGCGTTCGCGACCGATGCCGCGATCACGCCACTGCCGAAGATGCCGGCGCGGCGCCGACCGGCAATCGCGGCGCTCCCGCCAGTGACCGAATGGGCCAATGTCCGCGACCTCGGCGTTAAGGGCGACGACGAGACCGACGACACCGCAGCGCTGCAGCGCGCGATCGATACGCACCGGGTGCTCTATTTGCCGATGGGCCGCTACCGCGTGACCGACACGCTGACGCTGCGCCCGGATACGGTGCTGATCGCGCTCCACCCAAGCCTGACCCATGTCTATTTGCCCGACGAAACCCCGACCTATGCCGGTGTCGGCAGTGCCAAAGCACTGATCCGCAGCGCCAAGGGCGGAGATGCAATCGTATCCGGGCTCGGGCTGTGGACCGGCGGAGTCAATCCGCGCGCAACCGCCTTGCTGTGGCGGGCGGGCGAAGCCTCGATGGTGAACGACGTCAAGATCCAGGGCGGTGGCGGGACGCTGCTGACCAAGGGCAGCCCGATCGGCTTCGGCGATCCGCGGACCCGCTTCGACGGCCAGCATCCGAGCATCTGGGTCACCGATGGCGGCGGCGGCACCTTCGCGGCGATCTGGTCGCCCAACACCCTGGCCTCGGCGGGCTTCTACGTCTCGGACACGAAGACGCCCGGCTATGTCTACGAGCTCTCGGCCGAGCATCACTACCGCGTCGAGATCGTGCTCGACCATGTCGAGAACTGGGAATTCCACGCACCGCAGACCGAGCAGGAAGTGCGCGACGGCGTCAACGCGGTCTCGACCGAGTTCCGCAATTCGCGCAACATCCTGTTCGCTAATTATCATGGCTACCGCGTCACCCGCTCGGCCAAGCCGATGGACGTCGCGGTACGGCTCTACAACTCGAGCGACATCCGCTTCCGCAATGTCCATGTGAACGCGGAGAGCGCCTTTGCCAGCTGTGACGACAAGGGCTGCGGCACCTATGTGCGTGCGAGCAAATATCCGTTCGAGAATGCGATAAAGGACATGACCGGCGGGCAGGAAGTGCGCGAGCGCGAGTTCGCCCGACTCGACGTCGGCGCCGTCGCCTTGGCGAAGACGCCGGTCCCGGTCTCGCCGGGTGTCGAGAAGCTGGCCGACGGCTTCTATTCGATCGCCGGCGCCGCAGTGGACGCCAGGGGCAAGCTCTGGTTCGTCGACCGCCAGTTCCAGCGCATCCATGGCTGGTCGGAAGCCGAGGGGCTGTCGGTCCTCGCCGACACGCCGCTCGACCCGGTCAGCCTGGCGATCGATCGCTCGGGCCGGCTGATGGTGCTGTCCTCGGCGGGGCATGATGCGAGCGTCTACAGCATCGACCCTGCCGATCCGGCAGACGTGAAGCTGATCGCGCCGACGCCGGTGAAGGACCGCGCCGGCGCGCTGACTGCGCTTCCCGGCAACATGTGGGCGAATGGCGAGTTCGCCGACCGCATCGATCCGAAGACCTACCAGTTCCCGCCGATCGCCGACTTCTTCACCCGCGCGATGGGCGAGCCCAAACCGCGCGAATATGTCTCGCCCGACGGTTCGCTGGTGCTTCCCGCCTTCCGGGTCTGGAACCAGGGGCCCGATGATCATCAGGGCTGGCGCTGGTCGGACACGCTCGATGCCCATGCGCTGGTCACCGCGAAGCCCGGCGAGCGGGTGTTCCTCACCAATGGCTCGGAGAACCGCACTTATAGCGGTCTGGTCGGCGCGGGCGGTGCGGTCACCGACCTCAGGATCGTCGCGGATCGCGGCGGCGAAAGCGCGGCGCGCGCTGCCGACGGCACGCTCTACGTCGCGAACGGCCAGGTCTTCGTCTATGACGCCACCGGCAAGCCGCTCCGCCGCATCGACGTGCCCGAGCGGCCGCTGCAGCTGATCCTGGGCGGCAAGGACGGGCGGACGCTGTTCATCCTGAGCCATCATGCGCTCTATCGGGTGAGGATCTAGCCAACTGCGAAGTCCTGACGAAACGGTCGGGCCTTTACCCTACCGGGTATCCCCTCGCGCCCACCCTGGCATTGAGACCGATCCATTTCGGACGGACATTGGCGTCCGGAAATCATCGGATTCTAGAGGGAACGCCCATGTTCAAGTCTCTCCTATTGGCGACGGCACTCTGCCTCGCCGCGCCCGCCGTCGCGCAAGTTGCGCCCTTCCCGACTAGCTTCAAGACCCAGGACATCGCGGCCAACGGCACGACCATCCATGTGCGCGTGGGCGGGCATGGTCCGGCGGTGCTGCTGCTCCACGGCTATGGCGAGACGGGCGACATGTGGTCGCCACTGGCCGCGGCGCTCGCGACCGATCACACCGTCATCGTGCCCGATCTGCGCGGCATGGGACTGTCCTCGCACCCCGCCGGGGGCTTCGACAAAATGACCCAGGGGCGCGACATGCAGGCGGTGCTTGCGGCGCTGGGCGTGCAGAAATTCGATCTCGTCACGCATGACATCGGCAACATGGTCGGGTTCGCGCTGGCCACCCAGCAGCCCGACCGGGTCGGCCGCTTCGTGCTGATTGACGCGCCGGTGCCGGGTGTCGGCCCCTGGGAAGAAGTTCTCAAGAACCCGCTGCTCTGGCACTTCCGCTTCGGCGGGCCGGACATGGAGCGCCTCGTCGCCGGGCGCGAGCGGATCTATCTCGACCGCTTCTGGAACGAGTTTTCGGCGCATCCCGATCGGTTCGACGAGCTTTCACGCCAGCATTATGCCGCGCTCTACGCCCGGCCCGGCGGCATGCATTCCGGCTTCGCGCAGTTCGCCGCCTTCGACCAGGATGCTGTCGACAATCGCGCCTGGCTGGCCACCGGCAAGAAGCTGAACATGCCGGTCCTGGCGCTGGGCGGCGAAAAGAGCTTCGGCCCGATGATGGCGGTCGTGATGCGCGCCGCCGCCACCAATGTGACCGAAGGCGTCGTCCCCGATTCCGGACATTGGGCAATGGAAGAGAATCCCACCGCGACGATCGCACTCGTCAAGAACTTCCTCGGCGCGGGCCAATGAGCCCGCGCGTACTCGCCGCAGCAACCCTGTCCTTCGCGATCGGGATGGCGCTGCCGGCCCATGCCCAGGCGCAGCAGGAGCGGCTGACCCCGACCGAAATAGAGGCGATGGCCAAGGGCGGCGCTGGGGCCGGCACCTCCGGCGTCGCCGGGATCCGCACCACGGTGCTGCTCGGCGACCCGACCGCTGCAGGCCCCTACACGATCGAAATCCGCGTACCGGCGCATACCCGCATCGAGGCGCATGCGCACCGTGACAGCCGCACGGCGGTCGTGGTCAGCGGCACCTGGTATTTCGGCTATGGCAAGACCGCGGAGGAGGCCCGGGTGAAAGCGCTGCCGCCGGGCAGCTTCTATACCGAGCCCGCCGACGATCCGCATTTCGCGCTCACCCGCGAGCAGCCGGCGATCGTCTATATCAGCGGCTGGGGCCCGACCGACACGCGCTACACCGCCAAGCCCTGACGCGCATTTCTCAACCCGAGCGACCCGACCTGCGGCCCCGAGCTCAGCGCTCGATATAGCCGCGGCGGGTCGCCACGGTCACGGCATGGGTGCGGTCATGCACCCCCAGCTTCTCGAATATCGTCTTGAGCTGCGCCTTGATCGTGTCGACCGAGAGCGTGAGCCGCCAGGCGATCTGCTTGTTGGGATGGCCCTCCGCCACGAGCGCGAGAATGGCGATCTCCCGCTCGGTCAGGGGCGGATCATATGCATGTTCCGCCAATGCGTGCGCTGTATCCGAACAGACGGCGCGGCGCCCCGCATGGACCGAACGGATGGCGCCCAGCAGCTCGCCCCGGATGCAGTTCTTCAGCAGATAGCCCGATGCACCGGCGCGGATCGCGCGGATCGCGTTGGCGTCGCCGGCATAGGTGGTGAGCACCAGGATCCTGGCGTCGCCGGAAAAGCCGCGTATCGCCTGGATCGCCTCGATCCCGCCCATGCTTTCCATCTGCACGTCCATCAGCGTGACGTCGGGCTCAAGCTCGCGGAACTTCTCGATCGCCTCGGCACCGTCGCACGCCTCTCCCACCGCTTCCATATCGTCCTGCCGCGCCAGCAGCCCGGCAATGCCGTCGCGCACCATCGGGTGATCGTCGACGATCAGGACACGGATCGGAGAAGCGCTGTTCGATGCAAGGGTCATCGGAAGCTCCACAGGCGCGCCAGCAGGCCGCGCGTTCCAGCCTTGTACGCAATCGTGCCCGGTACGCTTAGCACCATTTCGGTACCCTGATCCGGGAGCGGCCCGATGACAAGCCGCCCGTTCAATTTGCGCGCGCGCTCGCTCATGCCGGAAAGGCCGAAATGGCCGCGCCGCCCCTTTTCCGCGAGCTCCGGCTCAATACCGATCCCGTCATCGGCGATGCGCAGGGAGAAGTTCATGCCGTGCCGGATCTCGACGGTGACGCGGCGGGCGCAGGCGTGGCGCCAGGCGTTGAACAGCGCCTCGCCGGCAATGCGCGCGACTTCGTCGAGCGTCGACGGGTCCATGGCGCGCGGCGCGCCGGTGGTGGTGAGCGAAAGCTGGACGCCGGGATCGAAGCCCTGCCGCGCGATCAGGTCGCGGATGACCAGTTCGACATCGCCTTCCTGCTGCGTGCGCAAATCCTGCACACGGTCGCGCCCTTCGGCGATCACCTGGTCGGCAGTGTCGATCGCCTGGATGAGCGAATGCCGGCCTGGCAGCTTTGGCGAGAGGTCCTCCACTGCCAGCTGGAAGCGCAAAGTGAGCGCCTGCACGGCCTGCAACAAAGTGTCGTGCAGCTCGCGCGCGATGCGCTCGCGTTCCTCGATCCGCTCGGCCATGCGCAGCCGGATACGGCCAGCGACCGCGCGCATCCGCATCGAATAGGCCAGCCAGACGAGCGCCAGCAACGCGGCCGCGCAGAGCAGCTTGAACGGCCAGCTCTGCACGAAAGTGGGACGGATCTCGAAGTCGAGCGCCGCACCGGTGCGATTCCAGCGCCCGTCATTGTTCGCCGCGATCACCTGGAAGCGATAATGGCCGGGCCCGAGATTGGCATAGGACGCCACGCGCCGCGCACCGGCGTCGACCCAGTTTTCATCCACCCCGTCCAGCCGATAGCGAAATCGCACACGCTGCGGCACCGCCAAGCTGAGTCCGGCATAGGCGATGTCGAGTGCGCGGGTGCCCGCCGCGAGCACCAGCGCGCGGGGATCGCGCCAGGTCTGGCCGCCACTGGTGAGCGCGCGGATCGCGACCGGCGGCGCGAGCGGGTTCCGCTCGAGCGTAGCGGGGTCGAAATAAGCGGCGCCCTGGCGGTTGAGGAACCAGATCCTGCCATCACCGCCGACCACGCTCTGGGTGCCGGAGAAGCCGGCATGCTGGGCGGCGCTGACCAGCCCGTCCTGCGCGTTGAACAGAGTGCGCTCCAGCGGCGCGCGCGGATCGGCAAAGGCGCGGTCAAGATCGGCGGTGGCGACCCGGGAGATCCCCGTCCGTCCGATGAGCCAGGTCTCGCCGCGCGACGTCTGCACCAGTGCGCGAAGCCAGGCCAGCCAGGGGAAGCGCGCTTCGCCCAGCCGCGCCACCCGGCCCTGGCGCACCCGCACCAGCCCCTGGCCATCGCTCAGGAAGAGATCCTGCGTGCCGGCCGCGAGCATCGTCGCCATGCCGAGATTGGTGACCACGGTCAGCCGGCTGCCTTCGATCATCGCCAGGTTCGGGCGCGCGGTGAACGCGATATCGCCCGACGGCGTGGCGATCATGTCCCAGACCGGCTGCTCGCCCAGCTTGCCGGAGCTGGTGTGCCATCCGCTGGCGTCGCGCCAGGTCAGCGGGCGGCCGAAAAGCACTACCCATAGCCGCCCGAGGCGATCCTCGGCGCAACTGGTCGGCGACGCATCGCTGGCGAAACCGGGCGAGGATTCCGCCCGGTCGCCAATCACGCGGAGCGTCCGCGAAGCCTCGACGATCCAGACGCCGCCGCTACGGGCGGTGCAGATCGATTGCCCCTCAGCATCCAGTTTAAGGATCGGCCGGGGCGCCGCACCCGGAGTGACCCGGAACAGCGTCTGCTGCGATTCGATATAGACGCTTCCGTCGTTCGCCCGCGCGATCGCAAGGCCATGGGTCGGGTCCGCGGGGATGGCCTGTGCCTGCACCGCGCTTGCCCGGCGGAACTGGTCGAGGCCAGCTTCGGTGGCGATCCAGATACTGCCTTCGCGATCGACGAACGACGAATAGGCGAAGTCGGACGTGAGTCCGTCCGTGGCCCGGAAAGCATAAGCGGGCGTCATCGATCCGCTGACCGCACCCAATGCACCCGGAATATAGGAAATCCCGACCGCGGCAGTCGCATTCCACAGCCCTCCGCGCCCGTCGAACAGAGGCACGATCGTGCGGGCATCCGCGACAGCGGGCAGGCGTACCCCGGAGGCGGACGCCCTGCCCCGCCCGTCCACAACCCTGTAGGTGCCCGCCTTGTCCGAAACCCATAATGCGCCGCTCGCATCGAGCGTGATCCGCGGCCGTGCAGACAGCCGGTCCGGCAGGAGCTGGAAATGGCGGGCATGCGGCGCGAGGAACGCAAGGGCGCCGGTGTTTCCGCCCTGATAAGACAACGCGACCCACAGCGTGCCATCCCGAGTGAATTCCAGCCCCATAACGGCGCCGTCGGGCAACTGCACGGCATCGCCCACCGACTGCCAGCGCCCGTCCTTGAAGCGCCGCAACTGCCGGTCGAACCGAGCCGATGCGATCCATACCGCTCCGTCCGGCGCCTGGGCCATCAAGCCGGTCGAAATAAGGGGATCGGGCATGTGCAGATCGACCAGGCGGCCGCCGCGATAGACCGCGATCCCGGCCTTGTCGCCAAGCCCGACCCAGAGTTCACCGTTGCGGGCGGTCATCAGCCCGGTGGGTTCGGCATGCTGCTTGTGCGTGCCGGCCGGCCAGTCGATCTTCTCGAAGCTGACTCCGTCGAACCGGTACAGCGCATCGCCTGCCAGCCAGAGATAGCCGTCCCCACTCTGCGCGATCTTGTAAATGCCGTCCGGCGCGCCCTCGTCAGGGCCCCAGCGGACATGCTTGAACCCGCCAAAGCCGGCCGGCGCGACCTGCGCGTGGGCCAGGGTCGCAGCCAGCACCAGCGACAGTCCGACCGCAAGCAATGCCAGCAACCGGGTGTACCGCCTTTGCTCACGCACGAGGATAATCGGCCAATCCATCAACCCCCGCCCCATTCGGATCGTCCCCAGCTAGCTGCGCCCTCCCGCGCCGCACAACTATGATTTCTTTTCTGCCCGCATCTTGTTCAATCAACCGCCCCAACTGGATCGCGTCCGTTCCTCCGCGAAACTGCACGAGCACCAATGCCTTGGCGGCCAGGAATACCCGGCTCCGGGAGGTATTTCCTTTAATCGCATTTACTTGTCGGAGAAATTTCAACCTCGCCGTGAGAAAGCTCGTCAGGCGTTGACCTGTGAGGCAGGACCGATAGCCTCGTGCGCGTAGACCTGGGGACCGGCGTTGCGCATTGCCATTATCGACGACAGCGGCTTGCGCGCGACGATCCTCGAGGAAGGATTGCGCGAAGCGGGCTTCGAGGAGATCGAAGTCGTGCCCCCGCACGGCGCTTTTGTCGCGCGGCTCGAGCGGATGGCGCCCGATGTGGTGCTGATGAACCTGGGCAATGCCAATCGCGATTCGCTGGAAGAGATGCTCACGGTCAGCCGGGCGCTGGCGCGGCCGATCGCGATGTTCGTCGATCAGTCGGATGAAGGCATGATCGGCGCGGCGATCGATGCGGGCGTCTCGGCCTATGTCGTCGACGGGTTGCGCAAGGAACGCGTAAAGCCGGTGCTCGAGCTCGCGATCCGCCGGTTCAACGCATTCTCCAAGCTGCAAACCGAGCTCGACGCCGCGCGCACCGAGCTTGCCGAGCGCAAGACGCTCGACCGCGCCAAGGCGATCCTGATGCAAAGCCGCGGCCTTGCCGAGCCCGAAGCCTATGCGCTGCTGCGCACCACCGCGATGAAGCAGGGACGGCGGATCGTCGAAGTCGCCGAGGCCCTGATAACTGCCGCCGACCTGTTTGGAGACGGGCGATGACGCCGCTTTCGATCGCCTTCCTCCCGCTCACCGACAGCGCCCCGCTGATCGTCGCCAGGGAACGC
This sequence comes from Sphingomonas sp. R-74633, assembly GCF_013416555.1. Lineage (GTDB taxonomy): Bacteria > Pseudomonadota > Alphaproteobacteria > Sphingomonadales > Sphingomonadaceae > Sphingomonas. The sequence goes on from NZ_JACCFG010000004.1 coordinate 177,198, forward strand.
GGCTTTGCCGAGGCCGAGGACATCGCGCTCACTTTGGTGCGCGACACGAGCTGGGCGACGGTGCGCGACCGGCTGGTCTATGGCCAGGTCCAGTGCGCACATATGCTGGCGCCGCTCGCGGTGGCGGTGACGCTCGGGTTGAGCCAGGCCCCCTGCCCGATCGCCGCGCCTTTCAAGCTCAACGACAATGGCAACGCGCTGACATTATCGTCCGAACTCGCCGCCGCGCTCGATCCCGATCCGCGCAGGCGCGTCGAGGATCCGGTGGCGACCGCGCATGACTTCGCCAATGCGATCGGGCTGCATCGCCGCAAGCCGGTGATCGGCATCGTCCACCGCTTCTCGAGCCATGCGCTGATGCTGCGCTACTGGCTCGCTTATGCGGGCGTGAACCCGGACCGCGACGTGACGCTCAGGGTGCTGCCGCCCTCGCTGATGGTCCAGGCACTCCGGCTTGGCGAGATCGACGGCTTCATCGCCGGCGAGCCGTGGAGCAGCGTTGCGGTGGCCGAGGGGATCGGCGAGATCGCGGCGGCGGGCGTGAACATCTGGCAGCGCGGCGTGGAGAAGGTGCTCGCAACGCGCGCCGATTGGGCCGAGGCCAATGGCGAGCAGCTCGGCCGGCTGCTGCGCGCGCTCGATCGCGCAGCCGCCTGGTGCGACGATCCGGCCAATCATGCCGAGCTAGCGGCACTGCTCGCCCGGCCCGACCATGTCGGCCAGCCTGCCGAGCTGATCCTTCAGGCGCTTGCGGGGCGGATGCCGCTGACGCGGGGTGGCGATGTCGTCGATCTGCCAGATTTCACGGTCTTCCACCGCGGTGCGGCGAACTTCCCGTGGCGCAGCCAGGCGCTGTGGATCTACTCGCAGTTCGTGCGCTGGGGGATGGTCGATCCGAGTGCCGAGGCAGAGCGCGCGGCGGCAGGGGTGTTCCGCTCCGATCTCTACCGCGCGGCGCTTGCCGGGCACGGCGTGGCGATGCCCGGCGCGAGCATGAAAGTGGAGGGTGCGCTGGCCAATCCGCTCGCAGCTGCGTCACACCAGGGCAATCTGACGCTAGCGCCCGATCGGTTCTTCGATGGCAAGTCTTTCGATCCGCAGGATATTTCCGGCTATCTGCACGCGCTGCAATCGATCTGAAATTTTTGCACTTGCGAAGAGACGCAACTCGCGTCAGCTTTGACGAGTCGCCCGAATGGCCGGGTGACGCATATCGGAGGTTCGCGGCGACGTAGGCGCGGGCATCCACCGGAATTCAGCAAAGCCGCTGTCCGATCCCCGCCTCGCGGGAGATCGGCAGCGGCTTTTTTCGTGCCTTCGGCACGGGGAAGGCAGTGGCAATGAAGGTCGCGGAACTGATGCGCGAGGGCTTCGAGGCGATTGGCGGGGGCTCCGACGTCGACTCCCTCCCGGCGCGCAAGGCGAAGTCGGCATTCTGGAGCAGCGGCCACACGCCGACGCTGGTCGCTGCCTTCCTCTATTTCGACCTCGCCTTCATGGTCTGGGTGCTGCTCGGCCCGCTCGCGCCCGAGATCGCCAGGGACATCGGACTCAGCCCCGCGCAAAAGGGCCTGATGGTCGCGACGCCAACGCTGGCCGGCGCGGTGCTGCGGCTGTTCGTCGGGCTGCTCGCCGACCGGATCGGCCCGAAGCGCACCGGTGTGATCGGACAACTCGTGGTAATCGGCGGGCTGCTCACCGCCTGGTGGCTGGGCGTGCACAGCTTTGCCGGCACGCTCGCGCTCGGCGGCGTGCTCGGCTTTGCCGGGGCGAGCTTCGCCGTGGCGCTGCCGCTCGCGAGCCGCTGGTATCCGCCCGAGCATCAGGGCAAGGCGATGGGCATTGCCGGCATGGGCAATTCGGGCACCGTGCTGGCGGCACTGTTCGCTCCTGCGCTGGCCAAGGCGTTCGGCTGGAACGCCGTGCTCGGCCTCGCCTGCATCCCGCTCGCGATCGTGCTCGTGGTCTATACGATCCTCGCCAAGGACGCGCCCAACCAGCCCGCGCCGAAGCCGATCGCCGCCTATCTCACGCCGCTGCGCACCGCCGACGCCTGGTGGCTGATGCTGTTCTACGGCGTCACCTTTGGCGGCTTTTCTGGCCTCGCCTCCTCGCTCACCATCTATTTCACCGACCAGTTCGCGCTGAGCACGATCACCGCCGGCTATTGCACCGCGGCCTGCGTGTTCGCCGGGTCGCTGGTCCGCCCGCTCGGCGGCGCGCTGGCGGACCGGGTCGGCGGCGTCACGGCACTGACCGCGGTCTATGTCGTCGCGGCGCTCGCGCTGCTCGGCGTCAGCACCTCCCCCGCCAGCCTCCCCCTCGCCCTCACCCTGTTCGTCATCGCGATGCTTGCGCTCGGCACCGGCAATGGCGCGGTGTTCCAGCTCGTCCCGCAACGCTTCGGCAAGGAAATCGGCATCCTGACCGGGCTGGTCGGCATGGCCGGCGGCGTCGGCGGCTTCTACCTCGCCTCGTCGCTCGGCCTTGCACGGCAGATGACCGGCAGCTTCGGCCCGGGCTTCCTGATCTTCGCACTGCTCGCGCTGGCCGCGCTTACCGCGCTCAGCCTGGTCAAGGGCAAGTGGCGCGCGCGCTGGACCGCCGCCGCTGCCGGCGTCCGGATCTGATGCGCGCCGCGCTCCTCTTCCCCCTCGCCATCGCCGCCACCCCGGCGATGGCGCAGGAGATGAAGCCGATCATCGACGCGCGGCTGCGCTATGAAGGCGTCGATCAGCGCGGCTTCGCGAACGACGCCGACGCGCTCACGCTGCGCCTGCGCGCCGGGTTCGAGCTCAAGCAAGGCGATTTCGCGCTGCTCGCCGAGAGCGAGGGCACGCTCGCGCTGGTCGAGCGCTACAATAGTTCGGTCAATGGGCGCACCGGCTATCCTACCGTCGCCGATCCCGAGAATGTCGAGATCAACCGGCTCCAGCTCCAGTATCGCGGGCTGAAGAACACGCTGTTCACCGCCGGGCGCCAGCGCATCCTGCTCGACGACCAGCGCTTCGTCGGCAATGTCGGCTGGCGGCAGAACGAGCAGACATTCGATGCGGTGCGCGTGGAGAGCAAGGCGCTTGGGCCGGTGGCGATCGACCTGACCTACGCCTGGGCGGCGCGTACCATCTATGGCGTCGAAAGCCCGATCGCCCGGATCGGCGGCGACAATGTCTTCGCCGGTGCCGTGGTGAAGCTGGGCCCGGTTTCGGCCAAGGGCTTTGCCTATCTGGTCGATCAGGACGCCCCCGGCCGCCGGCAATTCTCCAGCCAGACCTATGGCCTGCGCACCGCCACTGCGCTGCCGGTCGGCCCGGCCAAGCTCTCGCTCACCGCCAGCTATGCCCGCCAGTCGAACTGGCGCGACAATCCGAGCAACTATGCCGCCGATTACTGGCTCGCCGAGGGCCAGCTCCAGCTCAAGGCCTTTGGGTTGAACGGCGGCTATGAAGTGCTGGGCTCGGATAGCGGCACCAGCTTCCAGACCCCGCTCGCCACGCTGCACAAGTTCCAGGGCTGGGCGGACAAGTTCCTGACCACCCCCGCGGACGGCATTCGCGATCTGTACGCAGGCGGCAGCTATGCGCTGGCGCTGGGCAAGGCGCCGCCGTTGACTCTGCAGGCGACCTGGCACCGCTTCGACAGCGACCGGAACACCCGCCGCTACGGCAGCGAATGGGACCTGCAGCTTGGCTTCAAGCCGGCCAGGCAGCTCGCTGCCACGATCAAATATGCCGACTACCGCGCCGCCAGCTTCGCGACCGACACGCGCAAGCTGTGGCTCCAGCTCGATTTCAGCCTGTGAGTATCCCCGCATGACCCACCATATCGACCGCCCGCATCTGGTGGTGATCGGCAACGGCATGGCCGGCTGCCGCGCCATCGAGGAGCTGCTCGCCCGCGATCCAAACCGCTACCGGGTAACGATCTTCGGCGCCGAGCCGCATGTGAACTACAACCGGATCATGCTCTCCCCCGTGCTCGCCGGCGAGAAGAGCTTCGACGAGATCGTGATCAACCCGCGCGACTGGTATGACGGCAATGGCATCGAGCTCGTCGCCGGCGATGCGGTCGCGGCCGTGGATCGCGAAGCCCGCACCGTCACTGCGCGCAGCGGCCGGACGGTCTCCTATGACAAGCTGCTGATCGCCACGGGCTCCGATCCCTTCATCATCCCGGTGCCGGGCAAGGACCTGCCTGGGGTGATCAGCTTCCGCGACATGAAGGATGTCGATGCGATGCTGGCAGCTGCCGCAAGCGGCGGCGACGCAGTGGTGATCGGCGGCGGCCTGCTCGGGCTCGAGGCGGCGCACGGGCTCACGCTGCGCGGCATGAAGGTCACCGTGATCCACCTGATGCAGACGCTGATGGAGCGCCAGCTCGACGAGGCCGCGGGCTGGCTGCTCAAGTCCGAACTCGAATCGCGCGGCCAGACGATCCTCACCGGCGCCGACACCGCCGAGATCGTCGGCACCGATCATGTCGAGGGCGTGAAGCTCAAGGACGGGCGGGTGATCCCGGCCAGCCTGGTGGTGATGGCGGTCGGCATCCGCCCGTCGACCGCGCTGGCACGCGAAGCCGGGCTCGCGGTCGGCCGCGGCATCCAGGTCGACGACCATATGGTGACCAGCGATCCGGACGTGCTCGCGGTCGGCGAATGCGTCGAGCATGACGGCAATGTCTATGGCCTGGTCGCGCCGCTCTGGGAGATGTGCCGCGCACTCGCCGACGGGCTGGTCGAGGCGCCCACCGGCTATCGCGGCTCGGTCACCTCGACCAAGCTCAAGGTCTCGGGGATCGACCTGTTCTCGGCCGGGGACTTCTCGGGCGGCGACGGCGCCGAGGACATCGTGCTGCGCGACGCCAGCCGCGGGGTCTACAAGCGCGTGGTGATCAAGGACGACCGGCTGGTCGGCGCGGTACTCTATGGCGATACCGCCGATGGCAGCTGGTATTTCGACCTGCTCAAGAAGCAGGAGGACATTTCCAGCCTTCGCGACCTGCTGATCTTCGGCCAGGCCTATGCCCAGGGAGGGGGGCAAGCGGACCCTAAGGCGGCCGTTGCGGCGCTCTCGGACGATGCCGAGATCTGCGGCTGCAACGGCGTGTCCAAGGGCCAGGTCGTCGCCTGCATCGCCAAGGGGGCGGCGAGCCTCGACGCGGTGCGCGCCGGCTGCAAGGCTTCGGCGAGTTGCGGCTCGTGCACCGGGCTGGTCGAGACCCTGCTCGCAGTCACGCTCGGCGATGCGGTCCAGGCGGGCCCGAAGACGATGTGCAAATGCACCAGCTTCGGCCATGACGATGTCCGCCGCGAGATCGTCGCGCAGGCCATGCGCTCGATCCCCGAGGTGATGCAGAAGCTGCACTGGGCCACGCCCGATGGCTGCTCCTCCTGCCGTCCCGCGCTCAATTACTACCTGCTCTGCGCGCTGCCCGGCGAGTATCAGGACGACCAGCAGAGCCGCTTCGTCAACGAGCGGATGCACGCCAACATCCAGAAGGACGGCACTTATTCGGTTGTCCCGCGAATGTGGGGCGGGATCACCAGCCCGCAGGAACTGCGCGCGATCGCCGATGTCGTCGAGAAATACGACGCGCCGATGGTCAAGGTCACCGGCGGGCAGCGGCTCGACATCTTCGGGATCAAAAAGGAGGATCTGCCCGCGGTCTGGGCCGATCTCAATGCCGCCGGGATGGTATCGGGCCACGCATACGGCAAGGCGCTGCGCACGGTGAAGACCTGTGTCGGCTCCGAATGGTGCCGCTTCGGCACGCAGGACTCCACCGGCCTCGGCGTGAAGCTGGAGCGCGGCTTCTGGGGTTCGTGGATGCCGCACAAGTTCAAGATGGCGGTGTCCGGCTGCCCGCGGAACTGCGCCGAGGCAACGATCAAGGATTTCGGCGTGGTCTGCGTCGACTCTGGGTACGAACTCCATGTCGGCGGCAATGGCGGCATCCATGTCCGCGCGACCGACCTGCTGGTGAAGGTGACGACCGAGGAAGAGGCGATCCACTACGCCGCCGCCTTCGTCCAGCTCTACCGCGAGGAAGCGCGCTATCTCGAGCGCACCGCGCCGTGGATCGAGCGGATCGGGCTGCAATATCTGAAGGACCGCATCGTCGAGGATGCGGAGAACCGCGACACGCTCGCCGCGCGCTTCTGGCATTCGCAGAGCTTCAGCCAGGACGATCCCTGGGCCGAGCGCGCCGCCGGCCAGGCCCGCGAGCAGCATGCCCACATGGCTGCCTTCAATCCCATCCGCGAGGAGGAAATCGCATGATCGGCGAGTGGCTCGATATCGGCTGGCTGCAGGAAATCCCGGTGCGCGGCAGCCGCACCATCCCCGTCGACGGCGGCGAGGAGATCGCGGTGTTCCGCACCGGTGACGACAAGGTGTTCGCGCTGGTCAATCGCTGCCCGCACAAGGGCGGTCCGCTCAGCCAGGGCATCGTCCATGGTCACAGCGTCGCCTGCCCGCTGCACAATTGGAACATCGCGCTGGCGACGGGCGAAGCACAGGGCGGCGACAAGGGCTGCACCCCGGTGATCCCGGTGAAAATCAGCGGCGGCCGCGTGCTGATCTGCCGCGCCGGCGCGCTCGCGGCGGCTGCCTGAGATGACCGCGACCCGCACCACCTGCGCCTATTGCGGCGTCGGCTGCGGGATCGTCGCGACGCGCACCGGCGCGCGTTCGGTCGAGATCAAGGGCGATGCCGAACACCCCGCCAATCGCGGGCGGCTCTGCTCGAAGGGCACGCATCTAGGCGAGACGGTGGGACTCGAAGGGCGGCTGCTCCATCCGATGATCGGCAAGCGCCGGGCGAGCTGGGACAAGGCGCTCGACCTGGTGGCGAAGCGCTTCAAACAGGCGATCGCCGAGCATGGGCCGGACAGCGTCGCCTTCTACGTCTCGGGCCAGTTGCTGACCGAGGATTATTACGTCGCCAACAAGCTGATGAAGGGGTTCATCGGCTCGGGCAATATCGACACCAATTCGCGGCTCTGCATGTCGAGCGCAGTGGCCGGCCATGTCCGCGCGTTCGGCGAGGACGTGGTGCCGGCGAGCTATGACGATCTCGACGCCGCAGACCTGATCATCCTGGTCGGATCGAACACTGCCTGGTGCCATCCGATCGTCTATCAGCGCATCCGCGCGCGCTGCGATGCCGGGGCGAAGCTGGTCGTCATCGATCCGCGCCGCACCGAGACCTGCGAAGGCGCCGACCTCCACCTCGCCATCCGCCCGGGCAGCGACGTCGCGCTGATGAATGGGCTGCTCGCGCATTGCCGCGAGGCCGGGCTGGTCGACGAGGCCTATCTCGCCGCGAGCGTGAATGTGCCCGACAATTTCTGGGACCAGGTTGGAGAGGGAAGCGACCTGTGGTCGGTAGCGCGGACATGCGAAGTGCCGGCTGCCGACCTCAGGCGCTTCTACGATCTGTTTGCGCAGAACCCGCGCACCGTCACGCTGTTCAGCCAGGGCATCAACCAGTCGATCCGCGGCACCGACCAGGTCAACGCGATCACCAATGTCCACCTCGCAACCGGCCGGATCGGCAAGCCCGGCGCGGCGCCCTTCTCGATCACCGGCCAGCCCAATGCCATGGGCGGGCGCGAAGTCGGCGGGCTCGCCTCCAGCCTCGCGTCGCACATGGATTTCGCGCCCGAGAACCGCGCCCGCGTCCAGCGCTTCTGGGCCTCGCCCGCGATCGCGCAGAAGCCGGGGCTCAAGGCAGTCGACCTGTTCCGCGCGATGGGCGAAGGCCGGATCAAGGCGCTGTGGATCATGGCCACCAACCCTGCCGTCTCGATGCCCGATGCCGGCGCGGTGCGCGAAGCATTGGCGCGCTGTCCTTTCGTCGTGATCTCCGACGTGATCGCCGAGACCGACTGCACGCCCTTCGCCCATGTCCGCCTGCCCGCCACCGGCTGGGGTGAGAAGGACGGCACCGTCACCAATTCGGAGCGGCGGGTCAGCCGTCAGCGCCCGATCTTCGAGGCGCCGGGCGAGGCGCGGCCCGACTGGTGGATCGTCAAGGAAGCCGGGCGCCGCATGGGCTGGCCCGGCGATTTCGCTTATGTCCGCCCCGCCGACATCTTCCGTGAACACGCCCGCCTCTCCGCCTATCAGAATGACGGTGCCCGCCTGTTCGACCTCGGCGACAAGGTCGCGATCGGCAATGCCGATTACGATGCGATGCCGCCCTTCCGCTGGGGCGGCGACGCCTTTGCCGATGGCCGCTTCCCGACCCCCGATGGCCGCGCGCGGCTGGTGCCGGTGGTGCAGATGCCGCTGCCCGCCCCGCTCGCCAATTGGCCTCTGACGCTCAACACCGGCCGCTATCGCGACCAGTGGCACACGATGACCCGCACCGGGCTCAGCCCCAAGCTCTCGCGCCACCGCGAGGAGCCTTTGGTCGAGGTCCATCCCGAGGACGCCGCGGCTTATGGGCTCGAGGATGGCGGCCTCGCCCGCGTTTCCACGCCGCAGGGCGCGAGCCTGTTCCGCGTCACTCACAGCACCGGCCAGCGTCGCGGCGAGATCTTCACGCCGATCCACTGGACCGACCGCCAGTCGACCGGCGGCCGCACAGGCCTGCTCCCCCGGCCGCTGGTCGATCCGCATTCGGGCCAGCCGGGTTTCAAATCGACGCCTGCGAAGATCGAGGCGGTTGCGCCCGCGTGGCGCGGCTTCCTGATCACCACCGAGGCGATGGAACGCCCCGATTGCCTGTGGGCGACGCGCGTCTCGGTGCCCGGCGGCACACTTTACGAATTGGCCGGCGACGGCGACGCGCGCGCGATCGAGTCCAGCCTGCCGCGCGGCGACCGGGTCGAGAGCTTCGACCGCGCGCGCGGCTCGCACCGGGTGGCGGTGATGCGCGAAGGCCGGCTGGTCGCCGCGCTGTTCCGCACCGAGCGCGGCATGCTGCCGAAACGCGACTGGTTGATCGAACAGCTTGGCCAGGCCGCCAATGCCGCATTGCTCGCCGGCGCGCCGCCGGGCGCGCGCGAGGATCGCGGGCCGATCATCTGCCTGTGCTTCGATGTCGGGCTGAAGACCATCGTCGCCGCGATCGGCAGCCAGCGCCTCACCAGCGTCGAGGCGGTCGGCGCAGCGCTGTCGGCGGGGACGAACTGCGGATCGTGCCGCCCGTCGATCCGCCGGATCCTCGAGGAAAACAGGAGTGCCGCCAATGGATGAGGTCATACGCCCCGGCGAGGTCTGGCTGATCGGTGCCGGTCCCGGCGATCCGGACCTGCTCACGCGCAAGGCCGAGCGGCTGCTGCAGGCCGCGAGCGTGGTGTTCCATGACGCGCTGGTCGGCCCCGGTGTGCTGGCGCTGATCCCCGAGAGCGCGCGCCGCGTGCCTGTGGGCAAGCGTTCCGGCCGGCATTCGAAGGACCAGAACGCGATCAACGCGCTGCTTGTCGAAGCCGCGCTGGACGGTGAGCGCGTGGTGCGGCTCAAGGGCGGCGATCCGTCGATGTTCGGGCGTTCGACGGAGGAGATCGCCGCGCTCGGCGCGGCCGGCATCCGCACGCATATCTGCCCCGGCATCACTGCCGCCAGCGCCGCCGCCGCTTCCGCCGGCATCTCGCTGTCGCTGCGCGGACTGGCTCGCCGCGTCCAGTTTGTCACTGCGCATCTGCGCGCCGGCGAGCCGCTCACGCTCGACTGGGCGGCGCTCGCCGATCCCGGCTGCACCACCGCCTTCTATATGGGCCGCAGCGCCGCGGGCGAGATCAGCCGCCAGCTGATCGCCGCCGGGCTGAACGGCGCGACCCCGGTGCTGGTCGCTGCCGATATTAGCCTGCCGGGCGAGCAACTGCTCCACACAAGGCTCGACCTGCTGCCGATCGCCGCAAACGCGCTCGCCGAGGGAAAGCCGACACTCATCCTGGTCGGCGACGCAGTGGCGAGCGGTTCCCGCCAAACCGTCGCTGCGCTGGCGGAGCGTTGCCGGTGAAGCATGTCCCCGCGCCCTGCGCCGCGACGCTGGACTTCGATGCGGCGCTCGCGATCCTCGCGGCGATCGCCAGGCCGCTCGGCACCGAGAGCGTCCGGCTCGCCAAGGCCGGGCGGCGCGTGCTGGCCGAGCCGGTCCATGCAGCGATCGACATTCCCGCGCGCGATCTGGCGGCGATGGACGGCTTTGCCGTGCGCGAGGCCGACCTCGCCGAGGGGCTGCGCAGCTTCGCCGTGATCGCCGCCGCCTATCCCGGTGCGTCCTGGGCCGGCACGCTCGGCAAAGGCCAGGCCGTGCGCATCATGACCGGCGCGCCGATGCCCGCCGGCGCCGACCGCGTGCTGATGCGCGAGCTGGTGACCACGCACGACGACGCGATCCTGCTCGACGGCCCCCTCCCCGCCAAGCCGCATGTCCGCACACGCGGTTCCGATACGATGGCGGGCAGCGCGCTGCTTCCCGCCGGCAAGCTGCTCGATCCGCGCGCATTGGTCGTCGCCGCGGCGGCCGATGCCGATCGCTTGACCGTCTGGCGACGGCCCCGCGTGCGCGTGATCGCGACCGGCGACGAGCTGGTAGCCCCGGGCTCGGCGCGCGCGGCCGGTGGTGTGCCCGACAGCCTGTCCGAGGCGGTCCTCCTGATGGCGCGCCAATGGGGAGCGGCCCCGATGGGCGCGGCGCTGGTGCGCGACGATCCCGCGCTTCTCACCACCGCCGCCGAAGACGCGCTCGAGACCGCGGATGTCCTCGTCCTGTGCGGCGGCGCCTCCCGGGGCGACCGCGACTTCGCCAAGGCGGCGCTGGCCCCGCTCGGCCTCGCTCCCGGCTTTGCCGATGTCGCGATCAAGCCGGGCAAGCCGGTCTGGTTCGGCAGCATCGGGACGAAGCTGGTGCTCGGCCTGCCCGGCAACCCCACCGCGGCGATGACCGTCGCGCGGCTGTTCCTCGCGCCGTTGCTGACTGCGCTCGGCGGGCGCGGCGTGGGTGCCGCGCTGCCCTGGCAACGCGCCGCGCTCAGCGAGGACATTCCGGCAGCGGGCGACCGCGAAGCGTTCCTCTGCGCCGAATGGCTCGACGACGGCGTGCGGTTGCTCGCCCGCCAGGCGGCGTCCGACCAGTCGATGCTCGCGCGCGCCGACGCGCTCGTGCGCATTCCCGCGCACGCTTCGGCGATGCCGGCGGGTACCCCGGTCGAGCTGCTGCGCTTCTGATGCGGATCCTCGGCGCGGTCCTCGCGGGGGGGCAGTCGACGCGCTTCGGCAGCGACAAGGCACTTGCGACGATCGACGGTATCGGGCTGATCGATCACGCCGTCTCGGCGCTGGCCGCGCACGCCGGCAGCGTCGTCAGTTGCGGGCGTCCCTGGCGCGAACTCGACTGGATCCCGGACCGTCCCCTGGGCGGGGGCGGCCCGCTTACCGGGCTGAACGCCGCGCTCCACCTTGCCCGAAAATCCGGCTTCGACGCGGTGCTCTGCGCGCCGCTCGACGTGCATCCGCTATCCAAGGCGCTGCCGCTGCTGGCCGGCGCGCGCTGCGCCGTGTTGCGGACGCAATGGACGATCGGGCTCTGGCCGACCGCGCTCGCCCCGGCGCTCGATCGTCATCTCGCAAGCGGCGCGCGGTCGATCCGAAGCTGGCTGCATGCCGCCGACGCCGCCTTCGTCGAGGACGCGCATCTGGCGCTCCGGAACATCAACACCGCAAGCGACCTTCCCGGCGCCCAGCGCGATTTTTCGCCTTTCCTGCAATAGCCTGTGGGAGACTTCGAACTTCGCGTATACGCTTGCTCCAGATGGGAGCGCAGCATTGAATCGGGATCTCGATGTCCGCACCTGATCTGTCGCTGCTCGGCAAGCGCCGCTTCGGCCCGCTTTTCGTCGTGCAGTTCCTCGGCGCGTTCAACGACACCGCGCTCAAATATGCGATGCTGTTCCTCGCCAGCTACACGCTCTACGCCGACGCACCGGCCAGGGCGGCGATGCTCGCGACGATCGCCACCGGCATCTTCATCCTCCCCTATTTCCTGTTCTCGGCGCTCGGCGGCGAGCTCGCCGACGGGATCGACAAGGCGCGGCTGATCCGCTGGGTGAAGCTCGCCGAGATCGGCTTCATGCTGCTCGGCCTCGCCGGACTTTGGCTCCAGTCGATCCCGCTGCTGCTCGGCGCGCTGTTCTGCATGGGCTGCCATTCGACGATCTTCGGGCCGGTCAAATATTCGATCATGCCGCAGCATCTCGCGCCGGACGAACTGCTCGGCGGCACCGGACTGATCGAGGGCGGCACCTTCCTCGCGATCCTGGGCGGGCAGCTGCTCGCCGGACTGGTCACGCCGTGGCAGGCGGGGCTCGCCTGCACGCTGCTCGCGGTGCTCGGCCTGCTCGCCAGCCTCGCGGTGCCGCCTGCCCCACCGGTCGCCCGCGTGCCGGTCACGCGCAACCCGTTTGTCAGCACCTGGCAGGTGCTGCGCACCGCGCACGACACGCGCGAGGGCTGGATCGCGATCCTCGGGATCAGCTGGTTCTTCGCGGCCGGCGCAGTGGTCTCGTCCGAGCTGCTCCCGCTCGTCTCGGGGACGCTGGGTGGCAGCGAGCGCGTGGTGACATTCTTCCTGATCATCTTCTCCGTCGCGATCGCGGCCGGATCGATGCTGGTCAACCGGCTGCTCGGCGGCCACGCCTCGGCGCGTTTCGTGCCGATATCGGCGCTGGCGATGGGCGGCTTCCTGATCGACCTGTGGCTGGCGAGCAGCGGCTTCGTCGTGCTGCACCGCCATGCCGGCATCGCCGAATTCATGGCCTCTCCCGGCAGCTGGCGCATCCTGGTCGACCTGGCCGGCCTCGCAATGGCCGGCGGCATGTTCGTGGTACCGCTCTACGCGATCCTGCTCGCCAAGAGCCCGCCAGCTGCCCGCTCCCGGGTGATCGCGGCCAACAACATCATGAACTCGGTGGTGATGGTGCCGGTGGTGCTGATCGCGACGGTGCTGCTCGGCAAGGGTTTCAGCGTGGCCGAGGTGATCGGCATGACCGGCGCGGCGACGCTGCCGGTGGCGCTGATGTCGCTGTGGCTGAAGCCGCGCGCCGCCTCCTAGATCCGCGCCACGGCAGGTTTTTCAGGCCGTAACCCCGTTCCTGCCCGCGCTTTTCCCCTTCGGCAGTTGATCCCCACCGCTTCCGCGCCATAGTGGCGGCGATGACCAAGAAAGTGGCAGCCAAGGGCGAACAGGGGCGCAAGAGCGGAGGCCGGCTGACGATGCAGGACATCGCCCGGCTGGCGCAGGTTTCGACGCCGACCGTCTCGCGCGTGCTCAACGGCAGCCCGCTGGTGACGGAAGAGACGCGCGAGCGGGTGATGGCCGTCGCCCAGGCGCATGGCTATGCGGTCAACCGCAACGCCGCCAAGCTCCGCCATACCCGCACCAACACCGTGGCAGTGATGCTCGATTTCGGGTCGCACCGGCACGGCGCGATCGGCGATCCCTTCGTCTTCGAGCTGCTTGCCGGCGTGTCCGAGGCACTGTCGATCCGCAACCAGGACCTGCTGCTCTCCCCGCCGGGGCTCGAGGATGTCCGCGCGTTCCGCGATTTCTACCAGGCGCGCGGTGCCGACGGGTTCATCGTGCTCGGCCAGGGCACCCGCGACACGATGCTGCGCGAACTCGGCCGCAGCGATGTGCCCCTGGTCGTCTGGGGTGCCGTCGCGCCCGATGCCGGCTATTGCTCGATCGGCAGCGACAATTTCCTCGGTGGCGAGCTCGCCGGCCGCCACTTTCTCGCCCGCAAGCGCAAGCACTGGCTGTTCGTCGGCGACATTCGCCACGAGGAGCTGCGCCTGCGCTACGAGGGGCTCTGCGCCGTCGCCAAGGACCATGACGATGTGACGGTCGACTTCCTGCCGATCGCCTCGATGGCATTCCACGCCACTGCCGACACGGTCGCCGCCTATCTCGCCGCCGGCCGCCAGCCCGATGCAGTGTTCGCCTTTTCCGATACCGCCGCCATGGCGGTGATCGGATCGTTCAAGGAACGCGGCCTCACCGCCCCGCGCGACTATGCGCTGGTCGGGTACAATAACATCCCGCCCGCCGCCCATTTCAGCCCGGCGATCACTACGATCAACCAGAAGACCGATGTCGCCGGCGCACTGCTCGTCGAGAAGTTGATGCAGCAGGTCGATGGCGGCCGCGCGCGCTCGACTACCTTGCCCACCGAGATCGTTGTTCGGGATACCTGATCCCTGATCCTCAATCGTCACCCCGGCCTTGTGCCGGGGTCCACCACGCCGCGACGACTGAATTCGAGTTTCTTGACCTTGGTTTGCCTCCCGGTGGACCCCGGCACAGGGCCGGGGTGACGGGGATTGAGAAAGGCGTGTCCTCCCAAAGGCAGTCGCCAGCACTGATGTCCGGTAATCGGCGCGTGATCCTTTATCCTTGAAAACGATATCAAAGAGCCTGTATCGCGATTCCCATAAGTGTTGGGGAGCGGGTGTTGGCTCGAGTATTGAACGGCGCGGAAGATGGTGTGCTCTTCGCGGAGGACGGTTGGTCGCTGGATGTGATCGGCGACGACTCGGCACGCGAAGGCTGGGCCGCGACGATTCTCGCACTCTCCAACGGCGCGATCGGGGTGCGCGGCGCGCTGGAGGAGCGTGCCGAGGCCTCGACGTTCCTCGCCCATGCCTATGAGCAGGCCCCGATCCATTATCACGAGAAGCTGAAGGGCTTCGCGACCCGCAGCGATTCCCGCGTGCCGGTGGCTGAGGCGCTGGGCCTGGAGGTGCGGCTCGACGGCGAAGCAATCGATTTCACGAAGCTCCGCCCGGCGACGCGCCGCACGCTCGACCTGCGCGCCGGCATGCTCCGCCGCGAGACGCGCTGGTCGTTCCCCGACGGCCGGCTGCTCCGCATCCGCACCGAGCGGATCGTGCCGCTCGACGGCAGCACCTTGCTGATCCGCCGCCTGCGTGCCGAGATCGACGGCGAAGGCAGCGTCACGCTCCACCCCCGCCTCGCCCCCGCCCCGAGCGGCGCCACCCAGTCCGACGATCCCCGCATCGGCGTGAACCTCGCCTCGCGCGGCTTCGAGACCGAGCAGGCGGAGGACGACATCGTCGTCGAGCGCCTGCCCGGCAGCGGCATCGGTGTCGCCGCCGTGCAGCGCAGCCGCGAGGAAGATGGCTGGCTGCTCGTCACCACCGGCTTCGCCGCCGGCCGCAACAGCGCGGATACGCTGACCGGCCAGGCCACGGCGCTTGCCGACACGGCGCTGTCGCAGGGCTTCGACGCTGCCGCCCAGGCGCAGGCCGCGCTGTTGGCGCGCTTCTGGGCCGCCGCCGACCTCGGCATCGCCGGCGAGCCGCGCCTCGCCGCGACGCTGCGCGCCAACCTATTCCACCTCTTCGCTTCGGCCGGGCGCGACGGCCAGTCGAGCGCCGCCGCCAAGGGCCTGACCGGCGAAGGCTATGAGGGCCATTATTTCTGGGACACCGAGGTGTTCATGCTGCCGGTGCTTTCGGTGCTCGCGCCCGAGATCGCCCGCTCGATGCTCGTCTACCGCGCGAACACGCTTGAGGCCGCCTTCGCCAATGCCCGCGCGCTCGATCACAAAAAGGGCGCGCTCTACGCCTGGCGCACGATCGAGGGCCGCGAATGCTCGGCGCATTATCCCAGCGGATCGGCGCAGTACCATATCAACGCGGCCATCGCCTTTGCGATCGGTGCCTATGTCGATGCGACCGGCGATGAGGCTTTCCTGGTCGAGCACGGCGCACGCATGCTGGTCGAGACCGCGCGGATCTGGCTCGCGCTCGGCGACTGGGCGGACGGCAGCTTCCACTTGCGCGGCGTCACCGGCCCTGACGAATATACCGCGCTGATCGACGATAATTGGTACACCAACCGGATGGCGCAGAAGCATTTGCGCCTCGCGGTATCGGCCGCCGCGCGCGTCGCCGAGATCGATGCCGAAGCCTGGGGCTGGCTCGCCGCCGAGATGACGCTGGAGGAAGGCGAGCTCGCCGACTTCGCCCGCGCCGCCGATGCGATGCACCTGCCCTATGACGCCGCGCGCGACATCGATGCGCAGGACGCCAGCTTCCTGAGCAAGCCGCGCTGGGACGTGGCCGGCACCCCCGCCGCCGAATTCCCGCTGCTGCTCCACTATCACCCGATGACGCTGTACCGGCATCAGGTCTCGAAACAGGCCGATCTGGTGCTCGCCATGGTGCTGGGCGGCGAGGAGATCTCGCTCGAGCGCAAGCGCCGCGTGTTCGACCATTACGAGCCGATCACCACGCATGATTCCACTTTGTCCGCCTCGACCTTCGCGATCCTCGCGAACGAGGTCGGGCATCAAGCGCAGGCGCTGGACTTCTTCGCCGAGACCAGCCTGGTCGATGTGGACGATCGCCACGGCAATACCGGCCATGGCGTCCATATGGCGGCGCTCGCCGGCTCCTGGCTGGCACTGGTCTGGGGCTTCGCGGGTTTCCGTCCCTATGGCCCCGCGCTCCGCTTCCGCCCGACCTGCCCGGCATCCTGGGCCGGCTACAGCTTCGGCCTCAGCTGGCGCGGCACATTGGTGCGCGTCGAAGTGGTGGGCGAGCAGGTCACCTACCGCGTCGTCTCGGGCCCCGACATCGTGATCGGCCATCACGACAGCGAGATCGCCCTCGCTACCGGCGAGAGCTGGACCGGGGCATTGGCGGGATGCTGAAGGGCGTCGCCTTCGATCTCGACGGCGTGCTGACCGACACGGCGCGCGCACATTACCGCGCCTGGAAGAAGCTCGCCGACACGCTGGGCATCGCGTTCGACGAACATGCCAATGAGGCGCTCAAGGGCGTCGACCGCATGGGCAGCCTCGCACTGATCCTCGGCGACCGGCGCGGCTTTGATGAGGCCGAGCGTATCCGCCTCGCAACGCAGAAGAACGCCTGGTATCTCGAGGAAATCGCCCATTTCGGCCCCGAGGACCTGTTCCCCGGCGCCAGCGAGGCGCTCGACCAGTGCCGCGCCGCCGGTCTCGGCATCGCGCTTGCCTCCGCCAGCCGCAACGCGCCGCTTTTGATCGCGCGGATGCAGGTGGCTGATCTGTTCGACACGATCATCGATCCCGCCAGTCTCGCCGCCGGCAAGCCCGCGCCCGACATCTTCCTCGCCGCTGCCGACGCCCTCGGCGCGGCTCCGCACGAGATGCTGGGTGTCGAGGATGCCCCGGCCGGGGTCGAGGCGATCCATGCGGCGGGCATGAAGGCGCTGGGCGTCGGCACCCGTGCCGCGCTGCCCGATGCCGACTGGATCATCCCGGCAATCGCCGATTTCGAGCTTGCCGATTACTCGGCCTGACCGCTCCCTCCCGTCATCCTTCCCCCTACATCCCGGGATGACGGACCTTAGTTCCCCGGCGAAGGCCCAGTATCGGGCCGCTTGCCAGGCCCGGCCTTCTCCGGGGAACCATCTTCTCAGGCCGTGCGCGTCAACTTCTCCAGCCGAACCAGCGCCAGCGCGATCAGCGCCAGCGGCACCAGCACCAGGTAGAAGGCGGTCTGGCCGGAGAAGCGGTCGAAGGTGAAGCCGGTGATGAACGATCCGATCGTGCCGCCCAGTGCCGAGAAGATCACCATCAGCCCGACCATCGCGGCGTGGCGCTCGCGCGGCAGCGCGCTCAGCACTACCGACGAGACGATCGGGTAAATCGGCGCCATGAACACGCCGATCAGCGGGAAGATGTATGCGGCGATCGGCGCGTCGAACCAGCCCATGTCGGCGCGCGGCTTCAGGCCCTGCGTCGTCGGCAGCGTCAGCAGCACCAGCGCCGCGATCAGCGCCAGGCAGCCGAGCAGCAGCTTGAGCCAGCCGAGCCGCGCGACCAGTCCGCTCGCGCTCAGCCGCCCCACCGCCAGCGCGGCGACGAAGATGCTCGACGCCTGCACGCTCATCGCGCCGGGCAGATGCAGCACCTGGTTGTTGAAGGTCGGCAGCCAGGTGCCGACGCCCTGCTCGATCAGCACATAGAGGAAGATCGCGGTGAGGAAGGCGATGGTCGAAGGCAGCACGAGCAGCGCCAGCGCGTCGCGATAGCCGCTCGGCCCCTCCACCGGCTTTGCGGCGCCCTCGTCGAGATCAGCGAACCACCACAGCACCGCTGCGAGCACCGCCAGCACGGCGATCACCCGGTAGACGCCGAGCCAGCCCTGCCCCGTCGCGTCCTGCCCGATGAACCAGCCGAACAGCCAGATCCCGGCGAGGATGCCGACCATGAACACGCCTTCGATCAGCGAGGTCAGGCTGGCGTGCCGCGCCGGATCGGGCCGCACGAGCCCGATCGAGCTATAGGTCGCCACCTTGGCGATGCCGAAGCACAGGCCGACCAGCACGAAGAAGATCTGCATCGCCCAGAAGCTGTTCGCGAAGCTGATCGCCACCGCCCCCGCCGCGACCGCGAGCATCACCCCGATCTGGGCCCGCCGGAAGCCGAAGCGCGGCAAATTGGTCGCGAACAGGAAGGAAGCGACCACGACCGACAGGTCCTTGCACGCCTCGAGCGTCGCCGCCTGCGGCTTGGTCACGCCATAATGCGCGATCGACTGGAGGATCACCGTGCCGACGCTGTTCATCAGCAGCCCGAGCAGGGCGTAGCTGGTGATCAGGGCGGGTACCGCCCAGGCTGCGCGCTTCATGTCGATCCTCTCCGTCTCTGTCGCGCACGAGCCAAGCAGATCATGCAATGCATTTCAACGCCCGCGTCAGGCCGCCTCGAATTGGCTGTGGAGTTCCTCGTCTCCCGCACCCACCCAAAGGTCGAACGCCCCCGGTTCAACCCGCCACTGCCCATCGGCGGCGACCAGTGCCAGCTCGGCATAGGGAATGGCGAGCGTCACCACCCTCCGCTCACCTGGATCGAGGGGGACACGCGCATAGGCCTTCATCTGCCGCACCGGCCGCGTCCGGCTGGCGACGCGGTCATGGATATCGGCGCGGACAAACGCCTCGCCCCGCCGCGCCCCGGCATTGGTCACCACCACCCGGACCTCCACCGCCTGGCCCTGCGTCACGCGCGCCGGCACGTGCAGCTCGGCGAGCGCGAAGCGCGTATACCCCTGCCCGCTGCCGAACGGGAACAGCGCCCGGTCCGGCGCATCGCGCCAATGGCTGCGGCCGGGCTCCATCGGGTCGCTGTTCGGCGCAGGCCGCCCGGTGCTCCGCCGGTCATAGGACCAGGGCTGCTGCCCAGTGGCGAGCGGGAAGCTGACCGGCAGGCGCCCGGTCGGTTCGCGCACCCCGAACAGCACATCCGCCACCGCCGCCCCGGTCTGCTCGCCGAGGAACCAGGTGCACAGCAGAGCCGGCGCCTCGCGCACCGCGCCTTCCAGCGCGAGCGCCCGTCCGCTCTTGAGCAGCACCACCACCGGCGTGCCCGTCGCCGCCACCGCCTCGGCCAACGCCTGCTGCGCCGCCGGCACTGTGATCTCAGCGCGGCTATTGCCCTCCCCCGACATGTCGCCCGCCTCACCGATCGCCAGCAGCACGACATCGGCGCCCTTGGCCGCCGCCACCGCCCGCGTGATCCCGCCGGCCAGCGGCTCGTGCACCCCGCTCCCCGCCTCGACCACCAGCGGCGCATCAAGCAATGCCCGGATACCGGTAGCCAGATCGATGCCGTCCTTCGCATCGCCGGCGAACGACCACGGCCCATTTAGGTTCGCCTTGTCCGCCCCGAACGGCCCGATCAGCGCGATCCGCTTGCCCTTGCGCGGCAGCGGCAACAGGTCGCCCTCGTTGCGCAGCAACACGATCGACCGCGTCGCCACCTCGCGCGCCACCGCCCTGATCGCCGGCGTCGCCGTCCGCCTCTTCTCCGCACCCGCATCGAGCGAGCGGAACGGATCGTCGAACAGCCCCAGCGCTTCCTTCAGCGCCAGCACCCGCCGCACCGCCTCATCGACCCGCGCCATCGGCACCTTGCCGCTCTCGACCAGCCCCGGGAGGTATTTGTTGTAGAAGCCGCTCTGCATCGAGACATCGACGCCCGCCAGCATCGCCAGCCGCGCCGCATCCGCCTCGTCGCTCGCCACGCCGTGCGCGATCAGCTCGCGATCGGCGTCATAGTCCGAGACGCAGACGCCGGCGAAGCCCAGTTCGCCGCGCAGCACGTCGGTAAGCAACCAGCGATTGGCGGTCGCCGGCACGCCGTTGAAGTCGGTGAACGAGGCGATCGTCGCCCCTGCCCCCGCGCCGAACCCGGCCGCGAACGGCGGCAGATAGGTCTCGCGCAACTCGGCCACGCTCATGTCGACCGCGGCATATTCCATCCCGCCGCGCACCGCCGAATAGCCGGCGAAATGCTTGGGCGTGGCGAGCAGGCTGTCCGCCCTGCGCAGATCCGCCCCCTGGAAACCCCGCACGCGCGCCGCGGCAAGCTGGCGGTTGAGCAGCACATCCTCGCCCGCCCCCTCGGCCACCCGCCCCCAGCGCTGGTCGCGCGCGACATCGACCACCGGCGCGAAGGTCCAGTGCAGCCCGCCCGCGCTCGCTTCCTCCGCCACCGCCCGCGCCGCGCGCTCGGAGAGTTCGGGATCGAACGCCGCCGCCTCGGCGAGCGGGATCGGGAAGATCGTCCGGCAGCCATGGATCACATCGGCCGCGAAGACGAGCGGGATGCCGAGCCGGCTCTTGAGCGCCGCCGCCTGTGCCCGCCGCGCGCCCGCCACGCCATATCCGTTGAACAACATCCCCACCCGGCCCGCACGAATATCGGCGAGCATCGCATCGGCCCCGCGCGGATCGACCACGGGGTTGAACACCGCGCCGACCGGGCGGATCTCGTCGTTGAAGCAGCTGAGCTGGCCTGCCTTCTCGGCGATCGTCATCCGGGCGATCAGCCCGTCGATCCGCGCCGACGACGCCCGCGCCGCCACGGGCAGCAAGCCGAGCAGCGCGGCCTGCGCCGATCCGGCCAGCAAGGCGCGCCGGCCGATTCGCATCCCGGCCCCGCCGCGCGCGCTTTTCTGTGTCAAAACCTCTCTCCCGCGTGACGAACCCTTGCAACGAAGGCCGCCGAAAGCCGTTGGAATCCGGACCTGTTGCACCAGCGCACCACTGGCTGGCAAATTGTTCGTGACAGTTGCAGAAAACGATTTCATTATGTGGGCGTCGTGACTAATCGAGCGGGATCAACCCGCCGGACAGTCCGGCGATAACTCGGTTGGGGAGGATATATGTTGCTTTCCGTTCGCGCGGGCGTTCGCGCCGCGCTGTTGGCCAGTGCCGCCATGCTGCCGCTCGCCGCCCAGGCCCAGACGGCCACCACCGACGCGGCCACCCCCGCCGCGCAGGATGATGCCGCCGACGAAGGCCAGATCATCGTCACCGGCCAGACCACGCCCAATCGTCCGCTGATCACTGCCTCGGCCGACATCACGCTCGCCAACCGCGAACTGATCGACCAGAAGGCCCCGCGCTCGACCGCCGACCTGCTCGAGATGGTCCCGGGCATCTTCGTCGAGGCGACCGCCGGCGCGGTTTCCAACAACTATTCGGTCCGGGGCCTTCAGGGCGGCGGCCAGCGCTTCGTCCAGCTCGAAGAGGACGGCATGCCGATCCTCTACGGCGGCGGCGGCGCCGACTTCTTCTTCGACCAGGACCTGACCATCGATCGCCTCGAAGCGGTCAAGGGCGGTTCGTCGGGCGTGCTCACCGTCAACGGCGCGGGCGCGACGATCAACTTCATCTCGAAGGCCGTGAACCATGAGCGTCCCGAGGGTGCGGTCCGCTTCACCGGCTACAACTACGGCCTGAAGCGCGCCGACGGCTATTACTCGCAGCCGATCACCGACAAGCTGGCCTTCAGCGTCGGCGGCTATATCCAGTCGAGCCCGGGCGTTCGCAAGAACACCAACGACTATGCCGGCTGGCGCCTCAAGGGCACGCTCGAGTACAAGTTCGACGATGGCGGCTATATCCGCCTGTCGGGCAAGGGCGGCGACATGAAGAACGCCTATTATGCCGACCAGCCGTACAAGTTCACCGACGGCAAGCCGGGCAGCGTTCCCAGCCTCGACACCCAGTTCGGCAATGTCGGCGGCCGCGCCTTCTCGAACATCGCCGTGCCGGTCTCGACCTTCGCGCATTCGAGCGGCACTCGCGAATTCAACTATGACGACGGCATCGTCTCGAAGACCTGGCAGGCGCGTCTCGACTTCGAGAAGCCCATCTCGGACTCGGTCACGCTGTTCGGCCATGGCCGCTATCTCGACTATTCGTACGACTTCAACGGCCTGTTCCCGGGTTCGGGCACCGGCAATGCAGGTCTGACGAGCGCGGTCAATTATCTCACCCCGGGTGCGACCTCGCCGATCAACGATCTGCTGACCGCCGGCCAGGCCGCCTTCCCCACCACCGTGCGCTTCGGCATCAAGAACCTGCGCACCGGCCAGATCATCGGATCGAACCAGACCGCGCTGCTCAATGCGCTGAACGGCAATAGCTTCCTGCAGCGCACCACGCTCAACCACGACGCCATCGACGCCTATGACCTGGGCTTCAACGTTGGCGGCCGCTGGAACTTCGAGAGCGGCAACTTCAAGAACTCGCTGACCGCCGGCGTGATGTACTACAAGACCAAGCGCGACCAGGACCAGTCGGCGACCGCCAGCGTGGTCAACGACGTCCGCACCAACAGCGACGTCTATGACATCGTGGCGCTCAACGCGACCAACGGCGTCATCGGCACGCTGTCGGACAACGGCCTGGTCTCCTATGGTGACTGGGGCGCGGGCATCCGCAGCCGCCAGGATGACAGCCTGTCGCTCTATGTGAACGACGAGTTCTCGATCGGCGATCTGCACATCGACGGCGGCGTGCGCTGGGAGCAGGACAATGCCACGGCATGGGACGGCAACCAGGCAGCGGTGAACCAGGCGGTCCAGCCTGGCACCGCGGGCGTGCTGACCACGGTCGGCTCGACCTGGGACGGCACCTACACCGTGCGCAAGGCGAAGAAGAAGGCGGTGGCCTACACCGTCGGCGCGAACTACCTGATCACGCCGAACTTCTCGGTCTATGCCCGCTATGCCAACGGCTTCCAGATGAACAACGTCGATGCCATCACCGGCATCGAGCTGTACGAAGCCGGCGTCCGCGCGCAGATGGGCCGCATGTTCTCGGGCTCGGCGACGGTGTTCCGCACCAACTTCAAGAACCAGAACTACAATTTCGCCGATCCGGTGAACCCGTCGGTGCAGAGCAACATCAATGCCGATCTGCGCACCAACGGTGTCGAGCTCGACCTGAACTTCCGTCCGATCAACGCCTTCTCGATCGACTTCCAGGGCGTGTTCCAGGATCCGAAGCTGGTCAATCTGGCGATCAACGGCGCCAACCAGAATGGCTTCGAAGGCAATCGTCCGGAACGTACCCCGGCGCGCCTGTTCACGATCACGCCGAGCTACAAGCTGCCGAACGGTCTCGGTGAGATCTATGGCCGCTACAAGTATATCGGCAAGATCTACGCCGACGCCGGCAACGGCGTGGCCCTGCCGAGCTACGGCGTGACCAGCGTGGGCGCCTCGTTCAACCTCAGCAAGCAGCTGCAGGTGAGCGTGAACGCGGACAATATCTTCAACGTCATCGGCCTCACCGAGGGTAACCCCCGCCAAGGCCAGACGCAGGCGATCACCGACGGCTATTTCTACGCCCGCGGCATCGTCGGCGCGACCTATGGTGGTTCGGTCACGTTCAAGTTCTGATAGCCCGCAAGGGTTGCAAGATGGGGGCGCGGCAACTGAAAGGTTCGCCGCGCCTTTCCATATCCGGAAGACAAGAGGAGAGACGGATGCGAGGTTCGATGCGGTTGCTGCTGGCGGGCGGGCTGCTGCTCGCGGGCACGAGCACGGCGGCGCTGGCGCAGAAGCGCGCGGCGAAGGCGCCCGAGCTGGCCTACAGCCTGACCGAGGGACAGAATCTCAACGCCTTCGTGCGCGACGGCAAGGTCGCGGCGCATCTGCTGCTGCGCAACGGCAGCGATCCGCGCATCCTCGTCGCTTTCCCGGCCGGCAACAGCGGCGTCGGCCTGTGGTTCCAGCCGCTCGCCCGCGCTGCGACGTGGCGGCTCGATCAGGCCCCGCGTCCGGTCACGCTGGCCGATGGCAAGGGCCGTCCGCTTCATGGCATCGAGAGCATCGCGACGATCGACGCCGCCCGGCTCGCGCCCAAGCAGGCCGTGCTCTCCAATGTCCGCTTCCTGCGCGACTACCAGTCGGTCGGCCGCTTCCCGGCCGAAGTGACGGCGCCCGTCCGCATCGAGGGCAACCGCATCCTCTATGCCCGCGACCGCGTCGACGGCGCGCCGGGCTACCGCCTGGAGATCCAGGTGCTGGGCGGCCGGATCGAGAATGGCGAGATCGTCGCGGGCGCGAATGGACGCATCCGGCTGCGGATCGTTGCGGCGACCGGCGATACGCCACTGACCGGCCTCAGCAAGGCGGAGCTGCTCAATACCAAAGCAGCCACCGATCCTGCCGCGCGTAACGCGCTCGCTTTCCTCAGCTACCGGGAGAAATTCCTGGCCGGCTCGTGGCGCTTCGATACCTATTTCGGCCGTGACACGCTGATGTCGGTCCGCCTGCTGATGCCCGCGCTCAAGGGCGCGGCGGTCGAGGCCGGGCTCGGCGCGGTGCTTGCCCGGCTCAACCCCGGCGGCGAAGTCGCGCACGAGGAGGGGCTCTCCGAATTCGCGCTGATCGACCATGCCCAGCACAAGCAGTCCGGCGGTGCCGCCGCGACGCTCGATTACGGTATGATCGATGACGATTACATGCTCGGTCCCGTCTCCGCCGACTATCTGCTCGGCCCGGCGACGCGGGCGGCGGCGCAAACTTTCCTGGCCAAAAGGGTTCACAGCGAAGCGAATCCGGGTGGTACCGAGCCGGCCGGAACCCTCCTGGTGCGCAACCTTCGCTACGTTATCGATCAAGTGCGTCCATTCGCCGAGGACCCGCGCTGGAGCAACCTCGTCGCGATCCACAAGGGCCGCCTGACCGGCCAGTGGCGCGACAGCGAGGAAGGGCTCGGCCGCGGCCGCTATCCCTATGATGTGAATGCAGTTTTGGTCCCCGCCGCGCTGGAAGCCGCCGACAAGCTGATGCGCGCCGGGCTGCTCGACGCCTATCTGACTCCGAAGGACCGCACTGCCCTTGCCCGCGCCCATGCCATGGCCGCCATTTGGCGCAGCCAGGCCCCCGGCCTGTTCGCGGTCGAGACCCCCGGCCCCGAGGCCGCCGCCCAGGTCCGCGACTATGCCGCCCGTGTCAGCGTCCCCGCCGGGCCTGCGCTGGCCGCACTCAAGGGTCAGGCACTGCGCTACCACGCGATCGCGCTCGACGATCACGGCAAGCCGGTGCCGATCCTCAACTCGGACGAGGGCTTTTCCCTCCTGTTCGGCCATCCCGATCCGGCCGACCTCCAGACCTATGTCGGCGCGCTCGCCCGGCCCTTCCCGGCAGGCCTGATGACCGATATCGGCCTGCTCGTCGCCAACCCGGCGCTGGCCAGCACTGAGGTGCAGGACCGCTTCACCCCGGGCGCCTATCACGGTGCCGTGGTGTGGTCGTGGCAGCAGGCGCTGTTCGCCGCCGGCCTCGAGCGCCAGCTCGCCCGCACCGACCTGCCCCCCGCCACCCGCGCAGTGCTGAAGGATGCCCAGAGCAAGCTCTGGCGAGCGATCCAGGCCACCCGGGCGACGCAGAGCTCGGAGCTCTGGTCCTGGGCCTATGAGAATGGCCGCTACAAGGTCGTCGCCTTCGGCGCCGGCAAGGCGGACGTCGACGAGTCCAACGCCGCCCAGCTGTGGAGCACCGTCTATCTCGCCGTCCAGCCGCCCAAGGCTCCCGCGAAGAAGCGCTGAGCCTCGATCAAACACCCCACCTGCCCGTCATCCTCCCCGGGATGGCGGGCAATTTTTAGGTGGCAGACAGGAAGGCGGTGACCGTCAGTCGCCCCGTCGCCGGATCGCTATCCAGCACCGCTCCCGGCGGAATTGCTCCGCTGTGGAGCAGCGCGCTGCGGTAAATCACCGCGCGATTATACCGCGCCTCGACATGCGCGATCCGCTCGAACAGCGGGCTATCGCCAAACGGATAAGCCGCGTCCGGCGGTTCGGCGCGTAGCTCGGCATTGAGCGTGGCGAGATACTCCGCCGAGCGCGCTGCATCGATCGTCTCGAAGCCGGTGGCGCGGTGCCGGAAGAACGCGGTTCCGTCCCCTTCCGAGAGGTAGTGGACCAGCGCGATCCGCCCCGGCTGCACGGCATCGATATGCGGCAGGCGTTGCTCGACGCCCAGCTCGCCCGGCAGCGTGGTCACGATAGAGAAGCTCGCGTCGAGCAGCTGGACACCCGCCACCCCAAGCACCTCGCGCAACACCGGCACCAGCGCCGGCCGCACCTTGGCGAAATAGTCCGCCGGCAGCGGCGCGCGGATACCCGGATAGTGATGCCGCCCCGGCTCGAACGCCGCCGCCAGCGCCGCCGCACGCAGCGCATCCGGATCGGGATGGAAGCCATCGACGATCGCGATCGGCTGCCCTTCGGTGCCGATCCGCCGCGCGACGATGTCGGGCTTGGTCACCCGGCCATCGCCGCCGCCAGCGCCGCGTCGTGCAGCGGCAGCGTCGGCGCGGCGCGCTGGATGACTTCGGCGACCTGGCGGACCTGCGCGGTGTTCGCCGCACTGTCGAGCACATCGGCGAGCGGGTTATAGTCCTGCGCCACGATGTCCTGGCCGTTGAGTACCGCCAGCCAGCTCGCGTCGCGGAACAGCTCCTCGCTGCCCAGCATCAGCCGGCCCGAGCGGCGATATTGTTCCTCGCGCGCCACGAGGCTCTCGGGCAGCGCCATCTCGCGGCGCTCGACCCAGAAGGGCTCGGTACGGCCGGGATTGGCGTGGTAATGGAGGATCAGGAAGTCCTTGATATTGTCCATGTCGGCACCCAGCAACGCGTTGTACCGCTCGGCCAGCATCGGATCCATGTCGCGATCGGGAAACAGCGTCAGCAGCTTGGCGATGCCGCTCTGGATCAGATGGATCGAGGTCGATTCCAGCGGCTCGAGGAAGCCCGAGGACAGGCCGAGCGCCACGACATTGCCCACCCACGCCTTGCGCCGCGTGCCCGCCTTGAAGCGCAGCATCCGCGGCTCGGCCAACGCCTCGCCGTCGAGATTGGACATCAGGATACCGGTCGCTTCGTCCTCGCTCATGAAGCGGCTGTCGAAGACATGGCCATTGCCGATCCGGTGCTGGAGCGGGATGCGCCATTGCCAGCCTGCCGGGCGCGCGGTGGAGCGGGTGAAGGGCGTCGTTTCGTCGAGCCGCTCGCACGGCACCGCCACCGCACGGTCACAGGGCAGCCAGTGCGACCAGTCCTCGAACGGACTCTGCATCACTCCATCGATCAGCAGCGCGCGGAAGCCCGAGCAATCGATGAACAGCTCACCTTCAAGCCGATCGCCGCGCTGGGTGGTGAGCGCGGTGACCAGCCCAGTCTCGGAATCTCGCTCAACGTCCTGGAGCTTGCCCTCGACGCGGGTGACCCCGGCCGCCTCGGCGATACCGCGCAGATGTCGTGCATAGAGGCTTGCGTCGAAATGATAGGCGTAGCCCAGCGTCGACAGAATCGAGCGCGCATCGCCCGTCGGCATGGCGAAGCGCCCCTGCCCTGCCAGCTCCGCGGCCAGCGAGAAAGCGGACAGCGGCAGGTCGAGCCCTTCCGCCCGCGCCTTGGCCCAGCGGTGGTGGAAGGCGACGCCCTGGAAGCGCACGCCATAATCGCCGAACGGGTGGAAATAGCGGTGGCCGGGGCGCACCCAGTCGACGAATTCGATGCCCAGCTTGAAGCTCGCCTTGGTTTCGCGAAGGAACGCACCCTCGTCGAGCCCGATCAGCTGGTTGAACCAGTGGATTGTCGGGATCGTCGCCTCGCCGACGCCGACGATGCCAATCTCCTCGGACTCGAGCAGCGTGATGTTCAGCGTTCGCCCGAACTGGCGGGCCAGCGCCGTCGCGGTCATCCACCCGGCAGTTCCGCCGCCCAGGATGACGACCGAGCGCACGCGCTGCGAAGGGGCATCGGATACAGTCATGGAATCGATTTCTCGCCTGCGATTTCACGACCGGCTTAGCGGCGCGACCAGGCTCTGGCGACCATCGATTTCCACTGCGCAGGCGGCGCATGAAAAACGGGAGCGGCGTACGGCCGCTCCCGTTCGTCTCACCTCAAAAAGGCTAGAAGTCGATCTTCGCGCCGACGCGGAAATAGCGGCCCGTGATGTTCGGACCGGCCCATGCCGGGTTGAAGCCGTAGAGACCATAGGCCGCATCCGGATCGAATGGCGGCTTGATGTTCAGGACGTTCAGCGCGTTCACATAGACCGAGAACTGGTCGTTGATCTTGTGCGATGCGGTGAGGTCCAGGTTCCAGACCGCCTTGGAACGACACTGATAGGCGGTGCCGTCGTCATAGGCGAATGCATGGCTGCAATCGTCCGGCGTGGCGGCATTGATGTCCAGCTCCGCAACCTTGTAGCCGCTGGTGTAATAGGCCGTGGCAGTGACGGTGGTGCCGCCGAACTCGAGCGTGTTCTGCCAGCTGGCGCGCCAGCGCGGCGAACCCGAACAGGAGGTGATGTTGCACGGGCTGAGCGTACCCTCGTAGCGCAGCGGCTCCGCGGCCTCACCGGTGATCGGATCGATGTTGGTCAGGTGGTTCTGGTCGAGATACGACGCGTCGAACGAGCTGATCAGGCGGAGTCCGCCGGCCACCTTGATCTTCGCACTGACACCGAAATCGATGCCCTGGACCAGCTGCTCATTGGCATTGGCATAGGACGCCTGGATCGTGCCGAGATGCGGCAGCGCGTTTGGGTTCGCCTGGTCGGGCGTGCCC
Organism: Sphingomonas sp. R-74633; assembly: GCF_013416555.1. Classification (GTDB taxonomy): domain Bacteria; phylum Pseudomonadota; class Alphaproteobacteria; order Sphingomonadales; family Sphingomonadaceae; genus Sphingomonas. The sequence goes on from NZ_JACCFG010000004.1 coordinate 206,109, forward strand.
TGCGTGACGGTGAAGCCGGGAATGTTGACCACGCCGTTGTTGCGATAATAGGCGTCGATCACCGGCCCGGTGTTGGTCACGCCGACGATCTGGTCGCGCACGCGGATCCGCCACAGGTCCACGGTGAAGCTGACATTTCGGATCGGCTCGAAGATCAGGCCGAGCGTGATGTTCTCCGAGCGCTCCGGCTTGAGCTCCGGATTGCCGACATTGGTGAGGCCGACCGAGAAGGGCTGCGAGGCATAGGCGTTGTTGCCGTGCGCCGCGCAGAACGTCGCGTAGGTCGTGCAGAAGGTGCCGCCGCCGTTCGAGACAAAGCCGGTGGTCGGCAGGCCGAAGGCTTCGTTGAAGCTCGGGATGCGGAAACCCTTCGACCAGGTGCCGCGGAAGGCAACCTGCGGGATCGGCGTGAACTTGGCGCCCACCTTGGGCGAGAAGTTCTTCTGGCCGGTCGAGTAGGAGTCGTAGCGGCCGGACAGGTTCAGCTCGAGCTGCTTGACGATCGGCGCATCGATCTCGCCGAACGCCGAGAAGACGTTGCGCGCGCCCGACGTGCCCACGGCGTTGACGCTGTAGTAGCGGTCATAGGGATGGGCATCGTTCTGCGGATTGGCGCTGGGCGCGTCGATCGACTCGTGGCGATAGGCGAGGCCGGCTGCGACGTTGAGCGGACCGCCCGGCAGCTCGAACAGCGCATGCGACACGTTGCCCGTGGCCTGCCACAGGTTCGAGACCGACAGCGTATTGGCGGTCGGCATGAGATAATCCCAGGTCGCCTGGGAATTGGCGGCCGGATTGGCAAAGTTGAACGTACCGCGGGCCACGAGGTCCATGATCCGCTGCGGGATCGGATAGCCGTTCTGCGCGCGCTTCAGCTCGACACGCGACGCGGCGAAGCTTGCCGAATAGTCCCAGTCACCGAAGACCTGCCCGCTGAGGCCGATCACGCCGCGCATCGCGCGTGCCGAAGTCTCGTCCGTGGTCGGCCGATCCGGCCCGAACTGCAACTGCGCCGTGCGGCCCGACGCGGCATAGGGGTTGTAGGGATTGAGCGTGCCATTGGCCGCGGTGCAGCCGGTGTTGAGGCCGTTCAGCGTGCCGACGCCCGTCGGACAGACATAGACCGGCGCGATGACGTTGTAGACGACCGCCCCGCTGCGCGGCGCGGAAGGCCGCTCGTAGAAGACGCGCGGTGCTCCGGAGGCGAAGGTGTCGGTCTGGTAGAAATTGCCCTGCGCGTAGAACTGATGCGATTCACCGATATTGGCGGTGAAGCGCGTCGAAATGCCGAAACGCTCGACGTCGGGCTGGAGCATTCCATAGGCGCCGGTAAGGTTCGCCTCGCAGACGCTGCCATCGGCGGGCGCAGCGCCCGAGCCGCCCTGTGCGGGATCGAGCTGTGCAGCGGTCAGCTGCGTGCGGCTCCAGCGGCCGCAGCCGAGCGCCGAGTTCAGATACGAGAAACGGCCGTCACCGATCGCTGCGCCGGCCGTATTGACCGGACGCACTGCGGTGACACCGGGGACGCCGAAAAAGGCATTGGCCGAGCCATCCGGGCTGACGCCGTTCGAGTTGAGATTGGGCAGGCAGGCGCCGCTGGCGTTGCAGATCCGGCTCCAGTCGGTCGTGTTGAACGGATAGCCGCGATCGCGCGCCCACAGTGCGTCCTGCTTCAGATATTCGCCGCTGATGTAGAAGTTGAAACCTTGCTCGCTCAGGTCGCCAAAGCCCCAGGTCAGGTCCGCGCGCTGCTCGCCGGCGTCGCCTTGCTGCGAGATGCCGGCGGAGAAATTGGCGTGCAGGCCCTTGATCTCCTTCTTGGTGATCACGTTGATCACGCCGGCGACCGCGTCGGCGCCATAGGTCGACGAAGCGCCGTCGCGCAGTACGTCGATACGGTCGATGATCGCGTTCGGAATCGTGTTCAGATCGACGAAGTTGCGTTGGCCGTCGTCCGCGAGCGGATACGGCGCCATGCGCAGGCCGTCGAACATCGTCAGCGTCGCCTGCACGGTAAGGCCGCGCAGCGCGACGGCGTTCGCGCCTGCCGCGAAATTGTTGCCGCTGTTCCAGCCCTGGGTGATCGTGCCGGCGTTGCCGGCCGAGATGCGCTGCAGCGCTTCGGCGACGGTGTTCATGCCGCGCTGCTCGAGCGTGTCGGCCGAAAGCACGGTGACCGGCGAAGGCGTTTCCGAATTGGCCCGGCGGAACAGCGAGCCGGTGACGACGATCGAGTCGCCCGTTTCCTCTGCCTGCACGTCGGGCGCAGGCGTTGCAGCCTCCGGCACTGCCTGCCCGGCAGCATCCTGTGCATGGGCGGGTGCCGCGAGGAGGATCAGCCCGGCCGGCACCGCACCGCAAAGCGCCGTGGAGCCGCGCAACAGGCGGGTGAATAGCGTGTTTCGTGTCGTCATTATCTGCCCTTTGGTTGGCGGATCGCCGATCTTTCGGGCTCCCTGTGTCCCGGTCGGCTGGTCATTCCGCGTTGCGCGCGGCGAGCGTTCGTGAGGCATGCCCATCGCTGGGATTCGGTCGCTCCCGGAGGAGCGGCGACCGAAGGCGATACCCGTGGCGCTCGCCGCGCCGCGCCCGTCTTCGGAACGGGTGCGAGCGAAAACTGTGTGTCGCGCCGCCAATACGCCTGCGTTTCGCGACCAAAATGGAGGGCGGTGCGACGAAGATTGCCGCTGTAGCGGGCTAGTCCGGGCGCAAGGCCGTCAGCCTGGCATCGGTATCCGCCGCGCAGATCCAGATCATCGTCTTGTACGCGAAATCGAGGCGGTAGCGCCGCTGGCCATTGGCAAGGACGTCGATCAGCTCGACCGCGCCCAACGGACCGACTCCGCGCAGCATCGCGCGGGTGAAGGGCGAGAACAGGCTCGCGGCGGCATCCTTGCCCGCAGGGGCGAAGACCGCGACAGGATCGTGATCGGCGACTGCGCTCGTCATCGCGGTACGGATATTCGAAGCGATCATCGGGCGGTCGTCCGCGATCCCGGGCATGCGCGGCGGCGCGGGAAGATAGGTGTCGAGGATCGCCTCGGCGAGCAGCGGGTGCAGCAGCTGCTGATTGGTAAGCACGATCACGGTGAGCTGCCGCGCCTCGACCCTGACGATATCGGCAAGAGCCGGCCCGCCGCTATGGCCTGCGGTGGTGGCGCCGCGGTACGAACCCACGATCCAGCCCAAGCCGAATGACGACTGTTTCCCGCCCGCCAGCGCGCCGGGCGTCTCGAGCGCGCGAATGCTCTCCGGACGGAGCACCCGTCCCGTGTCCATCGCCACGAAGAAGCGGGCGAGATCCTCGATCGAGGCATAGAGACCGCCCGCGCCATAGCCCTGGGGGGCGAAGAAGAAGTCGCTGGTGGCGAGCCGGCCGTCGCGCAGGCCATATACTGAGGCGCGATGCGGAAGCACCTCGCCAACGCGCACCGAACCGTCATCGGTGGCCATCGCGAAACCGGTCGACGTCATGCCGAGCGGCGCGAGGAGCTCCTCTCGCAGAAGCTGCGGCAGCGGCCTGCCGCCCGCCTTTTCGAGGATCGCCCGCAGCACGGTGAAATCGGTGAAGCCATAGCGTGCCTCGCTGCCCGGCGCATAGGCAAGCGGCGTGGCCATTGCCTTTGCGACGATCCCGTCCACCGTCACGTCTCGGGCCGCACCCCATTGCTCGGCGAGGCCGGAGCTATGGTTGGCGAGCTGGCGCACGGTGATGCCCGCCCAGCTTTGCGGCGCGTCGGGAAACCAGCGTGTCAGCGGATCGTCGAGACCAACCTCCCCCTGCTCCACCAGCCGCATCAGCAGCACGCCAGTGAACATCTTGGTCACAGAGGCCAGCTGGAAGCGGGTATCCCGGCCGACCGGCGCGGCCCATTCGAGATTGGCCATGCCATAGGTGGCGATCTTCACGATCCGGCCATGCTCGACGACTGCAACTGCGGCGCCGGGGATGGCGTTCAACGCCATCTGCCGGCGCACGATCGCATCGACCCGATCCGGCGCAGCGCGCGATGGGGTGACGAAGAGGAGCGCCACCAGCGCAAAGAGGAGCGCGCGGATCGGGCCGGCGCGCATCAGCAGCCGTCCGCTGCCGGCTTGGACGTTGCCTTGCTCGATTCAGCGACGCTTACGCCGGTGTTGATCGCCGTGCCGGCGATCGCGCCGCCATAACCGCCAACCAGCCCGCCGCCGACCATGTTTGTCAGGCCGGTCCTGCTCGCCGCCTTGAGGATGCTGCCCAGACCGAAGCCTTTCTTCTTGGGCTTGCAGGCGGGCGCCGCTTCGGGTGCCGGGGCATCTGCCTCGCGGGCGGCGCTCACCTGCGCCTGGGCAGCCGCCATGGCATCGGCGGGCGCCTCCTGCGCCTGGAGCGGAGCAGGCATCGCGGCAAGAAGCATCGCACCGGCGACGCGGGCAATTCGGGGCATTGAAATTCCTTCCGAGAAAGGCGGACGCGCCGCCGGAAACGTCCTCGGAATGGGTCGCGCATCCGACCTCTTCCACGCGGATTCGATCGGAACGGACCGATGCGCGACAAAGGCCGCCCCTCGATCGAGCAAGGGCGCGACCGAGGGCGCAAGCATTGTGGAATATTAGAGCCCGCAGGAATTTGTGGCACGGCCGCCGGGTAAGAGGCTGCCGTGCCACGCGCGACACCCTTGGGGCGCAAGGGCATACGCCAGGCGCCAATGAAGGGACGCCGGACGCCTGTCGCTTTTCGAGGTCGGCGCGTGCGCCGGAAGGGGAGCGGACGGTCTCGCGTCGAACGAGACCGTCCGTCACTTCCGAGTCGAGGGATCAAGCCGGAAGTGAACCGTGTTGCAACGCCCTCTTGCCGCCACAGCGCATTCCCGGCGCGCCGATAGCGACGAAGCACGATCCTGGTTCGACGGGGACGACGAAGCCCGCCGCCCACGAGACAAACCCGCCAATCAGACGAGTTCGTCGATCAGCAACTGCCAGGTCACGCCGTCGCGACGCCAGACGCGCACATAATAAGCCGGCGCCCCGGTAGCTGGGACCAGCCGGCCGTAGCTGGCAGCCAGATCGCCCGCGCCCGAAATACGCGTCCCCAGCTGTTCCGCTCTGGCGAAGCGCCGCGTATCGGGCGCGAGACGTGCTGCGTCGGGCTTTGCGATCGAGCCGACATGGGTGCGCAGGAGATAGCCGTCCTCGGCGAGGACCGGCAGCAGCGCCGCCACGCCCTTCTCGAGATAACCTGCGTTGAGCGCCTGCTCCGCCAGCTCCAGGCTTTGTCCCACTTCCCCCTCCGGCTTCGCCTGCGCGGCATCGGCTAGGCGGATGACCTGCGTCGGAAGGGATGCCGCGCCTTCGGCGGCCTGCGGGGGCAGCCCGTGGTCGAGGAACCAGCGCCAGCGCCCATCCGCACCGCGCGACCAGATGGTGAGAAACTGTCCGGCGAGCACCCGGCCACCATCCACCATCCGATAAGGTCCGGTGGTAAATCCAAGGTCGTGCGACCGCGCGATGCCGGCGACGCTGGGATGCCATTCGAGCGTCAGGCCCGGTGTGTCGCGCTGCTTCGCAAGCCGCTCCGGGGCCGCCACGGGCTCGGGCGTAAGCAGCACGCTGTCGCTAGCGGCGTGCGCGCGAAACGCACCCGTGATGCCGATGCGCTGCGCATCCGCGGCAAAGTCGCGTTCGGCAGCGACCAGGCTGGCAAACGGATCGGCGCCCGATTGCGCATGGGCAAAGCTGGAGGGGAAGAGCAGCGCGAACGTTGCTGCGGCGAAGATGGCGTGATGTCTAAGCATGGCCAATGCTGCGCTCGCCCGAAGGACGGGCTAAGTCTCCTGCGACCGGAAAGGTTTCCGCTGCGACGGACCTACAGGCCCAGGCGCTCGACGACCTGGTCCTGATAATTGGGACCGACCTGAAGCCGGGTGCCGTCGTTGAGCAACAGCCGCAACATGCCCTTGCCCGGCCGCTCGACCCCGGAAACGGCGGCGATGCGCACCATGTGGGAGCGGTGCACGCGGATAAGCAGGGCGGGATCGATCCGCTGCTCAATCTCGCTCATCTTGGCGCGCATGATGTAGCATTTGAAGGGCGTGTTGAGCAGGACATAGTCGCGCGCCGCCTCGATCCGGTCGATCGTATCGATCGGCACGCGTACGGAGCCCTGACGCCCGGGAACCCAGATGCCGCTGTCATAGGCGCCGCGTGCGGGCTGCGCCTCTGCCGCGCCATCGGCCCGCAGCTCGGTCACGATCGTGGCCAGCTCCGCCGCCCGACCCTCCGCGTCGAGCATCCGCATCCGCCGGCGAACCCGCTCGATGCCGATCCGCAGCCGGTCGAAGCTTACCGGCTTGAGCAGATAATCGACGGCCTCGACGCTGAAGGCATCAAGCGCGAAGCGGTTGAAGGCCGTGACGAACATGATCTCGGGCGCCTTCGGGCTGTCGGCCAGCGACTGCGCCAGGTCGATGCCGGAAAGCCCCGGCATCTGGATATCCAGGATTGCGAGATCCGGCTTCAGCGTAGCGATCAACTCGCGCGCCTGAAGCCCGTCGCTCGCCGTGCCGACGATCTCGACATCGGGGATGGCCTTCAGCGCAAAGCCGAGCCGTTCGAGCGCGAGCGGCTCGTCGTCCACCAGCAGGATACGCATCATTCCGCCGCCCGCCGCACCGGCACCATACGCAACGGCAATGTCAGTCGCACCAGAAAACCCCTCTCGGTCGCACGCGCATCAATATCTCCAAGCTCGCCGTAAAAGGCGGCCAAACGCTTCCGGACATTCACCAGGCCGACGCCGAGCCCCGCCGGCTTCGAGCCCAGCGCGTGGCGCCCATCGTCCTGCACCACCAGCTCCAGCAAGCTGCCGATCGCCCGCGCACGCAGTGCCAGCGTCACGCGCTCGCGCGCCGGCGCGACAGCATATTTGACGGCATTTTCGACCAGCGGCTGAAGCAGGAAGCTGGGCACCATCGCGTCAAGAAGCGCTGCCGGACAGTCGAACTCGACATGGAGCCGCTCGCCGAAACGGGCGGACTCGATGTCGAGATAGGATTGGGCGTTGGCCAGTTCCTCATCGAGCGTGATCTCTTCCTGCGGATCGGTCTCGAGGGACAGGCGCAGGAAGTCGGCAAGCTTCATCGTCACATGCTCGGCCTCGGCGTTGCGCCGCGTGACGATGAGCGACGAGATCGCGTTGAGCGTGTTGAACAGGAAATGCGGGTTGAGCTGGAAGCGCAGCGCCGCGAGCTGCGCCTGGTGTGCCGCCTCGTTCGCCTCGGCCAGCCGGCGCTGCGTCTCGCGCATCGCCATGTCGCTCAGCGTCAGGCCCCAGGCCGTCGCGTAGAAGCCATAGATGAACACGAAGGGCATCAGGCCGCGATAGAAGATCTCCGACAGCGGCGGAGACTTGTGCGCCACCGCCATCGCATAATCGCGGACCTGATAGGCATCGATCCCGCCATGGAGCAGCGCGATCGCCAGCGCCGCGACCACGAGCAACGGCACGCGCCACCGCCGCGGCGCCCGCCGGCACAGCCAGATGATGCCGACCAGAACCGTCGACAGCAGCAGCCCGCCGACCAGCGTCTGGGTCAGCAGGATCCGATAGGCTGCCGGGAAGGGTTCCCCCGACGCTATGTCCTGTGCCGACCACAGCACCAGCGCGACCAGCCACAGGAACATCGTCAGCCCCGCCGCGATCCACAGATCGCGGGGTTTCATGCCAGGCGGAAGAATGTCGTGCATGTTTGCGAACATAACAGAGTTTGCCTGGGTGACGATCATCTAGAACGGCGCATCACACGGCAGGAACGGGCCAGGCACCACGGTTCGCAGCGAAGGCCGCTGGAGCGGTAGGATGCACGCAGCTTTCGACGAATCCCGACTTCGCCGCGACGAAAACAGACGGGCCGGCCCCGGGGCATGATACCCCGGACCGGCCCGCCCTCCCCCTGTCAGGAAGGATCAGAACGCTACCGAAAGGCCAGCATTCACGCTGTGGCGGGTAGTGTCGCCGAACTTGTTGCCGACGCCCGCGCCATATTCGCCCGAGTAGCTGACGTTCAGGCGGACGCTCTTGGAGAGCGGCGCCGTCACGCCCAGCGCAAGGTGCGCCATCGTGTCGCCGCGCTCGGCACCCTGGGCGATCACCGTGCCCTTGTCCGCCACGCCGGCGAAATAGGCATAGGCCAGGCCATTGTCGCCGCCGATCTGGTGGCGAACGCCGGCCTCGACCCAAGGGGTGACCCCGCCCAGATCATAGCTCACTGCCAGCGACGCATCACCGAACAGGGCATCGCTCTTGTGCGCCAGCGTAGCCAGCGCGAAGTCCGAGCCCTTCTCGGCCGCCTGCTCGCGGCGGCCCTGGACGAAGGTGAGACCAACGCGCGGTGCGATGCGCAGTGCGCCCAGCGAGACCTGATAGTCGGCCGAGACATCGGCAAGCAGGCCGCCCAGGTCGTAGCGCGAGGTGGCAGTGCCGCCCGGCAGCGCACGCCGCGTCTTGGCCCGCGACAGATCATAGGCGAGCATGCCGCGGATCGCGAAGGCGCCGGATTCACCGCTGGCAGTGACGCCGACCTGCATGCCATCCAGCTTGGTGCTGGCGCCCAGCCCTTCCACGGTCTGGTTGGTCGAGAGGTTGCCGACAAAGGCAGTCACCCGGGCATTTTCCGACATACCATAGCCAAAGCCGCCGAGCAGGCCGCGGCTGTCGCTACGCAGGTCATGCGCACCGGTGCCAACATTCCCATTCAGCGCACCCTCCTGGTACAGGCCCTGGGCAAAGCCATAGAACCCGACCTGGCCCTTGTTGCTCCGCTCGAGGGTGCGCACCGCATCGACCACGGCCAGGCCGGTATCGATGCTCGCCTGCTCCGCGGCCGCGAAGGCCTCAGGGCTGAGCTGGGCGAAGCCGGCAGCGCGCGAGGCGCCGTTGGTGTCGACCAGCGCCGGCAGCGCACCGGTGAAGGCCTGCACCATCTGGCCACCGCCCAGCACGACATTGGCGTAGCGGATCGAATCCTGGACGTTAGTGCCGAAGCCCGAGTCGTTCTGGAATTCACCGACCAGCTGGATCTTGTTGCCGCGGGTCGCCACGAAGCCGAACACCGTGTTCGACTTGTTGATCGTGGTGAAGCCACCGGTGATGCCGCCCTGCGCCACGACCAGATCGAGCGCGCCGCCCGGGGTCGACTGGAGCATGCCGGTGATGTCCAGCGTCGCGCCGTTCTGGATGGTCATCGCGCCGGAGATGTTCAGGCGGTCGCTGCCCGTCGGCGCCATTTCCAGCAACAGGTTGGACCCGTTGGTGAAGAGCACATTGCCGTTGACCGTCATCGTACCCGGCGAGGCGCCCGGCGACAGCGTGCCGCGCACTTCGATATTGGCGTTGACCGTGCCCGCGGTGCCGAAGGTCGCGCCATGGCTGACGACCAGCGTCTTGGCCGAGGTGATCGTCGTGCCCGCCTGGCCGATCAGGCGGCCACCGGTGACCGAGATCGTGTCGTAGCTGACATTGCCGGTGAGCGAGATGACGCCGCCGGCGACGTTGAACGCCTCGAACTCGCTATAGCCCTGCCCGTTCCACGCGGTCGGCGCGGCATAGGTGCCCTGGGTGTTGAACTCGAGCGTGTCATAGCCGGTCCCGCCGCTCGCGGTGCCGGTGATCGCGCCGCTATGGCCGAGCGTCAGGCGGTCATCGCCCGCGCCGAGCGCCACATTGCCCGCCAGCGTGCCCTGCACGTTGAGAGTGTTGGCACCGTCATTGCCCGCAAGCGTCGGGACGGTGAGCGTCGAGCCCGCCGCGACCGTCAGCTTGGCGCCGAACAGATCGACCACGTCGAAGCTCGCATCACGGTCGACGAGCAACTCGCCGGCATCGCCCGATTCGAGCTGCTCGAAGCCTGTGGCGTTGACGCTGCTCAGCTTGCGGACCGTGTCGGCCGCCTGGTTGAGCACCAGGCGATCGGTGCCGTCGCCGCCATCGATCGCGCCGCTCAGCGTTGCGCCGCTGGCCAGCGTGAGCACGTTGTTCGCCGCACCGAAATTGGTCTCGGTCGCCGTCACCGTGCTCCCCGCCGCAACCGTGAGGTTGCCCTGCTCAACCGAGATAGTCTGGAAGGTCCCGTTGCCGCTGATCGCAAGCGTGCCCGCACCGTTCGCCAGGATGTCCTCGAAGTTGAGGATCTTGGCAGTCGCCAGGGTCGCGGTCTGCTCGGCGAGCGTGGTGAATTCGAGCACATCGTGCCCGGCACCGCCATTGACCGTCCCCAGGATCGAGCCGCCTTCGACGATCAGCTTGTTGTCATGCTCGTCGAAGTTGAGCGTCTGGTCGGCGGCGATCGTGCTACCCAGCGTCAGCGTCGAGCCCCCGGCGACGTTGATCGTCTCGAAGCTGGCGATGCCGCCGGCGATCTTCGAGTCACCCGTCAGGTTGAGGTTGAGCACATCGTTGCCCGCACCGCCGTCGAGCGCGCCCGAAAGCGTGCCGACAAGGCTCATCGTCAGCGAGTCATCGCCGCCGCCCAGCGACACGCCGCCGGTGAGCGCGGTGTTGAGGATCACCGACTGCGCGCTGTCGTCGCCGATGATGTTGCCGATATGGTGGTTGCCCGTGCCTTCGTTGAGCGTCAGGTCGGCGCCGTTGCGCAGCGTCACCGTATCGAAGTCCTGGTTCATCCCGATCGTCAGCCGGGCATTGCCCGAGACGTCGAGCGACTCGAAATTGGTGACGTTGGGCAGGTTGCTGGTGTCCTGGGTGATCTCGAAGGCCACGGTGTCGATGCCGTCGCCGCCGTCGACCAGCCCGGTGGCAGTACCGCCGGCAAGGACGAGGCGATCATTGCCCGCGCCCAGATCGATGCTGCCCTCGACCACGCCGCCTGCATTGAGCGTCACGGTGTCGTTGCCGCCGCCCATCGCCAGGCCGCCGCCGATCGTGCCCGAGACGTTGACCGCTTCCGCCGCGTCCGAGCCAGTCAGCGCGGTCGCGCCCTGGGTCTGGAAACGCGTGCCCGCGGCGACGGTGACGTTCGAGCCCGCCATGCTGAGCGTGTCGAGATCGGTGGTGCCGCGGATCGTGATCGAGCCCGTGCCGCGCTGGCTCAGCGTCTCGAACTGGCGGAACTGGTCGAAGTCGACTGTGCCGCCGCCGTTCACATCGACGAGCAGCGTGTCATTCCCGGTGCCGCCATAGGCAGTGCCGGTGAACGTCCCCGATGCGGCGTAGACGAAGGTGTCATCGCCCTCTCCGAGGCGCAGGTCACCCTGGAGCGTTCCGTAATTCTCGAACACGTCATTGCCGTCGGCCAGGTCGACATTGCCGATGATCGTGCCGCCGGCGAGATTGCGGATCTTGTCGGTGGTGTTGATCGTCTGGATGCCACCCGCAACGGCATAGCTATCCGCCCCCTCGGCGGTTTCCGGCGCGTTGAGATCGACGCCACTCGCGTCGAAGTTGCTATCGCCCTGCATCACGGTGTCCGCTCCACCGCGGATCGTGCCGAGATTGTCGAGCTCGAAGAAGCGCAGCGCCGCATCGACGCTGGTGCTCCCATAGCCCTCATCATCGAGGCCCGCGACCATCAGCGCGGTGGACAGGCCGCCGGTCGCCTCGATCGAGCCGCCCGCGGCGTTGTTCATGCGAACGATGCCATAGTCGCCGCGCAGCGCCGCGAACACGCCGGTGGCGACGTCGGGAGCGGAACCGGCATTGCTGCCGCCGCCGTTCGCGGTGATCTTGCCGGTGTTGGCCAGCGTGCCGACCAGCACGGGGGTCGGATCGACACAATCCTCTTCGCCCAGGCCGCCGAACGCAGTGAGCAGCAGGCCGGTGCCGCCCTTGCCATCCGACCGGATCGTACCGCTGTTGGTCACGTCGAAGGTGTTGCCGGCCACGCGCGCGCCGGAGGCATAGTTGGATGCCGCCGAGATCGTCCCGCTGTTGCCGAACTTCACGCCGCCATATTCGCTGTAGAGGCTGACGGCGTCGTCGCCGGCAACGCCCGAGCTGATCGAGCCGCTATTCGAAACCTCGATGCTGTTGCCCGGCGCCGCCAGGCTCGAATCGTCGCCGAAGCTCTCGGCGGCGACGAAGAGACCGCGACCCTCGGTCGAGGTGATTGCGCCGCTGTTGGTCATCGTGAAGGCGCCGATGCCGTAGCGATCGATGTACACGCCGGTGTTGCGCGCATTGATCGCGGCGGTGTTGATGAAGCTCGCCAGTCCGTTCGACGAGGTCACGCCGTACAGCGCGCTGTTGATCGTGCCGTTGTTCACCAGCTGGAGGTTCGCCTCGCCGCGCGGATCACTCGCGTCGATTGCAGCCGAGACGCCGTCGTCCTTGTCGGCGATATCGAAGCTGGCGTTGTTGGTGACCTTGCCGTCACCGAGGATGCGCAGCGCGGCAGTCTGGGTCGTGGCCGAAGTGACGGTGACTTCGGTGGTCGCCCCGCTCGCCTCGACGCCATGCATCTCGAAGCTGTTGCCGAGCGTGTTGGTGGCGAGATCGAAGGTGCCGCTGGCAGTGAATGAGCGACCGATCGCATCGGCGCCGTCGCCGCCGGTCACCGTGCCGCTCACGTCGATCGTGGAGCCGTTGCGAGTGAGCACGGTGTCGTCGCCATCGCCCATGTCGAGGTTGCCGGTGACTTTGCCGCCATTGGCGACATAGAGGTCGTTGCCACCGCCGAGCAGGACGTGACCGGTGATCGTGCCGGCATTCTCGACGATGTCATTGCTGTCGCCGCCGACGATTGCGGCGCCGGCGGTACCGACGACGCTACCGTCGCGGTGGCCCTGGATCAGGCCGTTCTTGTTGTTGATGATGCGGTTGACGCCATAGCCGGTCGTCTCGATCGCATTGCCATAAGCGCTGATGATGTCGCCGGTATTGTTGACGACCGAATTGTCCATGCGGACGCCGGTGCCGAGCACGGTGATGCGCCCGGTGCCGAGGTTGCCGCGCTCGTTATTGAGCGTGCTGTCGGTCATGTCGACGGCGGTGGAGACATTGTCTGCGGTCGCGGTCTTCGAGTCCTCGCGCAGGCCGGTGCGGTTGAAGATCGTGCTGCCGTTTGCGACCAGCAGCGTGCCCTTCGCCGAGCCGCTCTTGCGGATCTCGGTGCTGTTCGAGAGCACCACTTCGGTGCCGTAGCCGGTCTTCAGGCCGACGCCGCCGGTGAAGCCGATGCCGCCCTTCTGCGCCATCAGTTCGAGGCGGCGGGCATAGGTGGCATCGACCGCGATCCCGGTGGTGCCGCCGCTCACGGTGGCGCCGATCACCAGGTCGAGGCCCTGGCTGTTGTCGCCGAAGAGGTCCGCGGTCGAGCTCCGCTCGACGAGGATTGACGGCCGCGCATAGCCGGCATTGTTGAACGGCATGTCGAGCACGATCCGGCCATCGCCGGTAAGGCGGATCAGGCCGTCATAGCTCTGATGACCCTCCCCGTCCGCGTCGAGCGGCCCCTGGAGCGTCAGCACCGTATCTGCGCCCGCCGCCTCATAGACCGTGCCGCCCGAGAAGCCGGTCACCGGGTCCTGGAGCACCGAGAAGGTCTGGCTGCTGCCGGCGCGTGCCTGGAGCACATTGTTGCCCGCCCCCATGTCGAGCGTGCCCGAGACGAGGCCGCTGGTATCGACCGTACCGTCCTGCTTCAGGCGGCCAAGATCGACGACCAGCTTGTCGTCGCCATCGCCGGTGGACAGATTGCCCTGGATCGCGCTCCCCTCGGCCAGCCACACCGTGTCGTTGCCGGTGCCGCGGAGAAGAACGTCGCCGACGATACTGCCCTTGTTCGCCACCAGGGCGCCGGAAGGCGCGACCGTGTATAGATCGACGGCAACGCCCTGCTCACCGCGGATCTCGCCTTCGTTGATGAGCTTGAGATTGCCCGTATACTGGTTGCTGTAGCCGGTGATCGCTGCGTTCTCGCCGGTGCCGACGATCGAGCCGCGGTTGGTCAGGCTTGCGCCATAGGCCATGTCGACCGCGCTTTCGCCGCGAAGCTCGCCGCCCGTGTCGTTGACGAAGCTCGCATAGGGCCCTTCCAGGCTCACCGCATATCCGCCGGCGCTGTCGTTCCGGATCGTGCCGCTGTTGTAGGCCGAACCCTGCGCATAGACGGCGAAGGAGACATTGCCTTCGGCGTGGATCGCGCCGCGATTGGCGAAGCCATATTCGCCCTCGGCAAAGCCGATGCCGCGCGTGTTGATGCCGCTATAGGCGTCCCCGGAGAAATTGATCGTGCCGTCCGTATCGTTGGTGAAGCGGGTTAAGAAGTCGTCCGCCTCGATCATCGCGAGCGGAGATCCGGCTTCCGGATCGGTGACGCCGGTGAAGTTCAGCGTGCCGCGATTGACGAAGGTCAGCGGCCCCGAGCGGTCGCTATACTCGCTGTAGGAATCGAGGCTGAGCCCCGGCTGGTATCCGCTGTACGTGAAGTCGGCGAGGTTCGTGACAATGCCCGGCCCGGTGACGTCGAGGCCCCCGGTGAGGCTTCCCGCGGAAATCGTTACGTTCAGGTCGCAGCCGCACAGATCGATCCCGTAGCGCTCGAAGCCGCTCGGCAGCGGATCGAAGGCAATCGCCCCCGAACCCGTCATGCGCACGCCATAGGTGTCGACGCCTTCACCCCCATCGACCCCGCCGGTGGGCAGGGCCGCGAAGCCGGTCGCACCGCCTTCGCGCCAGAACTGGTCGTCGCCGCCGCCAAGCGAGACGGTGCCGGTGACGCTGCCGCCCGCACGCTGGTAGAAGCTGTCGAAATATTCGTCGGACCGGACGTCGCCGACGATCTGGCCGGCATTCTCGATGCGCGCGGTTCCCGCCACCTGGATGGCGACGTCGCCCGCACTGCGGATCACGCCGCCGGCATTGTTCTTGAGGGCAAGATAATCCGCCGCGATCGCGGGCGCGGTGCCCCGAGCCTCGATCACGCCGCTATTCTCGATCTCGCCGGATTCGGTGCTGATCGTCGCTTCGGTTGCCGAATTGTTTGCGACCGTACCGCGGTTATCGAGGTCGACATTAATGGCACGGATCGCCGAGGCGTCGCCCGCTTCGATCGTGCCGTTGTTGGTGCCGTAAACATCATAGACGTCCACCCCGCCTTCGATCCGGCCGCCTGCGCGATTGGAAAGCTCCAGCGAGGCGGAGCGTGCGCGCACCGCCGCGCCATCGGTGCCGCGCACCAGACCGCTATTCTCCAGGCGGATATAATTGCCCTGGTCGTCGCTCTGGCGCAGCGCGTTGGCACCCGAGAGCGTGCCCGCGCGGCCGATCCGGACGTCGAGGGAGGCCGTATCGGCCAGCTGCACCGCCGCCCCCTGCGAGAGCGCGCTGCCGTTGACGATCAGCTTACCGCTCACATCGAAGCGAAGCGCCGCATCCGCCGTCGTCTGGCTGCCGACGGTCGCGCCCGGCTGAACGGTGACGGTGCCGTTCGGCACGGTCATCACGAAGGGATCGGACTGGCCTGCGCAAAGCACCTGCGTGTCGCCCGCGCACTGCGCCCGCGCCGCCGTCGAGGAGAGCGCGATGGCAAGCGTCGCCGCGCTGACGAACAGCGCGCTGCGGCGCCGGGCGCCGGGAAGTACGGGAATGCGGGTGGGGAAAGCGGTACGCGACATGATGCTGCTCCGAATGTCGAAGGGGGCCAGCACGGGTGCGCGCCAGCATGAACAGCCCGGGCAGATGTCGATTTTCGCGCGGCAGCTCCAACCGTTTAGTTTCACACCGCAATGCAATTGCACGGCGGTGTGCAGTTTCTCAGCCACGCATCGCGATCGTCATGTCCTGGGTGACCAGATCGGTCATCGCGGCGACGGAATAGTCGGCGTAGCGCCCGGCGACCGCCGCAGCGCGCTCGCGGATCGCGTCGCTTCGGGCCACGCGGCAGAGCGCCTCGCCAACCGCCTGCACACCGGCCGATGCGGCCTGGGAATGCGCAACCCCGGCCAGCGACAGGCGATAGGTGAGCAGAAGCGATTCCAGCGTGTCGGGCAGCAATAGCTGCGGCACGCCGGTGCCGAGCATGGCGGCCGACCCGCCATAGCCGCCACGGCCGACATAGATCGCTGCTTCGCGACCTGTCGTGCCGAGATCGATCGGTTCAGGGCTGTAGCGGATCGTGGCGGGCAGCTCGATCGCGGGCGCGCTCGCGGAGTGCCACAGCACCGGCCAGCGCAGCGCGGCCAGCGCGCGTGCCACCACCAGGCTCCCCGGCCGATCGAACGGCAGGTAGACAAGCGCACGCGGCCCGTCGCCTTTCGGCCATTCAGGCCGGGCGTCGGCTGCGATTCCGACCAGCGGCCCGTAATAAAAGCCGCTCGCGCCGGGCCCATAATGGTCGAGCTCGGCCCAGGCGAGCGAATGCAGTGGCGCCTGCATGAGCAATTCGGACAGGCCGCCCAGCAGCGGCACGCCATAGTGGCGACAGACCTCGCGAACGATCCGATCGGCGGGACGCTGCGCCGCCGCGAGCGCCGCTTCGGAATGCGCGGCCCAGGGCAGCAGGCTGGCGCCCGCGCTGCGTGCGCTCGGCGCGACGAAGCCGGAGCCCAGCCTGACTGCCGGCAGCCCGGCGACATGCGCCGCGAGCAAGGACATCGGCGCATGTTCGGCGATCAGCGCGTCCGGCCCGATCCGCTCGAACAGGCGCAACCATTGCCCGATGAGCGCAATCGTCTGCGCGGTGTCGACCAGCCCACCCGCCGCGATGACTTGGCCGTAGGTGAGCGTCTCGCCGGCCGGGACCCGGCCGGTATAGCGCGGGCTCCGGACGATCGCATCGAAGGAGTCGTGCTCCAGGAGCCTGGCAGTGGCGGGCGTTCGCGCCGCTAGGGTCAGCCGGTGCCCATGCCCGCGCAGCGCGCGGCAGACCGGCGCAAGCGTGGCGACATGCCCATAGCCGAGGCCAAGCTCCCAAGCCGCCAGCAGTCGCATCGCATCCTCCGGCCGCCGCTTAGAGAAGATGCCGCCCCGCATTGCACGCGCCGTTCCTTCACAATGGCGTGCAATCCGGTCCGATCGCGGCGCGGGCGGCTTTTGTCGCAGCCGCGCAGCATTGTGGCGTTCGGCGCGCAAAGGGCACCTTCCAGCGTTGAGGAGGGGGCAGCAATGTACGTTGTCGGGAATAGTCATCCGCAGGCGCCCGCCCAGCGGAGCCGCAGGGACAATCGGACGGCGATCCTGCGCGCCGGCCTGGTGCTGTTCTCGCGCCACGGGGTAGCCGGCGTCACCTTCGAGGACATTGCTGGCGAAACCGGACTGACCCGCCGGACGATCTACAACCATTTTGCGAATGTCGACGACCTGTTCGCCGGCTCGATCAAATGGGCATTGGAGGAGCTCAGCGCACAGCTGCCGCCCGCGATCCCCGCCGAGCGCCCGCTCGACCTCGCGCTGGACCGCTATGTGCGCGATCTTCTGAGCCTGTTCACCAGTCCTCGCTTCGCCGAAGTGCAGCTCGCGCTGGTGCGCCACGATACTGACCGTCCCGTGCTGCGGGCCGCCTTCGACCATATGCTCGTCGATCCGCTGTATGACCGGTTCGCCACCTATCTCTACGCGCGGCGGTTGCGGGAGGACGGGAGCGATCCGCACCGGATCGCGCGCGAGATCGTGGCGGTCGTCCTGGGCCTGGCGGAGGCGGCCAGGCTGCTGGGCCGTTCGGCCGAGGAGACGCTTCGTGATGCCCGCTCCCCCGCGGTGATGATCGCGCGCACTTTGGCTACACCGAAGCGGACGCCGTTGGTCCAGGTCGCCTGAAGCCGACCGCAACGCCAGATGGACAAGTCCCGGGCCCAGCCATAAAGAACGGGCACCTTCCCCGCATCGAAAGTTGCCCGGCCCCGATGTTCCGTCCCTTGTACGATTGGGTGCTGCGCATGGCGCATCACCGCCACGCGATCTGGCTGCTCGGCCTGGTTTCCTTCGCGGAGAGCAGCTTCTTCCCGATCCCGCCCGATGCAATGCTGATCCCGATGGTGATTGCGCGGCGCGAACAGGCCTTCCGCATTGCCCTGGTCTGCACGATCGCCTCGGTGCTGGGCGCGATGCTCGGCTATTATATCGGCTATGGGCTGATGCAGACGGTGGGCGAGTGGATCGTCCACACCTATCATCTGGAAGCCAAGCTCGCCGATGCGATCCACGCCTATCAGAGCGAATACGGCACCTGGATCATCCTGCTGAAGGGGCTGACGCCGATCCCGTTCAAGCTGGTGACCATCGCCAGCGGCGCCGCCAGCTTCAACTTCCCGCTGTTCGTGCTGCTGTGCTGCATCACCCGCGGCGCGCGCTTCTTCATCGTCGCCGCGCTGCTCAAGCGCTACGGCGCGCCGGTGCAGGAGTTCATCGAGAAGCGGCTCGACCTGTTCGCTTGGGCGTTTCTCGGCCTGATCGTGCTCGGTTTCGTCGCCGTCGCCCTCTTCTGAGCGGCGGTTTCTTTTCCCCTGCACACGCGCTTGCGCCCTGCAAAGCAAGTCGCTAGATACAGCACCCAATCCGACAGCGTGGGTGGGAAAGCACCGGTTCCTTTCAGAAGGACCGGGCAGCGGACCCATGCC
This sequence comes from Sphingomonas sp. R-74633, assembly GCF_013416555.1. GTDB lineage: Bacteria > Pseudomonadota > Alphaproteobacteria > Sphingomonadales > Sphingomonadaceae > Sphingomonas. The sequence continues at coordinate 224,658 of NZ_JACCFG010000004.1, forward strand.
CCGAAGCCGGCGAACTTTGAAGCGAGGATGGCCCCAGTGGCAAAGACCAGTCCGACCGAATTCGTGAAGCAGGTGCAGACCGAAGCGCGCAAGATCGTGTGGCCGTCGCGCCGCGAGACGATCATGACCGGCGTTATGGTGATGATCATGACCTCGCTGCTCGGCGTGTTCTTCCTCGGCATCGACGCCGTTTTCGACTTCATCGTGAACTCGCTGCTGCGCCTGGCGCAGTAAGCCGAACGCAAGAACCAAAGGGAAAGAACGAACGCATGGCGCGCTGGTACATCATCCACGCCTATTCGGGCTTCGAGGGCAAGGTCCGCGACCAGATTCTGGCCGACGCCACCCGCATGGGCCTCGACCGCCTGGTCGAAGCCGTCGAGGTGCCGACCGAGACCGTTACCGAGGTTCGCCGCGGCAAGAAGATCCAGTCCGAGCGGAAGTTCTTCCCGGGCTATGTCCTCGCCAAGCTCGAGATGAACGACGACGTCTACCACCTGGTGAAGAACACGCCGAAGGTGACGGGCTTCCTCGGTTCGTCGGGCAAGCCGCAGCCGATCAGCGAAGCCGAGGCCGCGCGCATCCTGAACACCAAGGACGAGGCCGCCACCGCCGCGCCCAAGACGAAGGTCAAGGTCGATTACGACATCGGCGACACCGTCAAGGTCACCAGCGGCAACTTCGCGACCTTCTCGGGCGTGGTCGAGGAGCTCGATTACGACAAGAGCCGCGTCAAGGTCTCGATCTCGATCTTCGGCCGCGCGACTCCGCTGGAGCTGGGCTTCGAGGACGTCGAGCGCATCAAGTAAGGCCGGCGACGGCAGCAACTATGCCAGGGGCCGGGGCGCAAGCTTCGGCCCTTTGCTTTTCGGGAGACCGGCCATGGTGCCGCGCGAACTGATCGACATCGCCCAGGTGCCCGGCGGCGACGAGCTGCGGCTGTTCCGCCGCGGTGCGGACTTCATGATCGTACTCGACCGCAACGAGCTGATGAACAGCCGGATGAGCGGTTCCGAGGAAGCACTGGCGACGATGAGCATCGAGCGCATCGCCGATAAGAAGGCGCCGCAGATACTGATCGGCGGCTATGGCATGGGCTTCACGTTGCGCGCCGCGCTGGCCGTGCTGCCGGCCGATGCGCAGGTGGTGGTCGCCGAACTCGTGCCGCAGATCATCGACTGGGCGCGCGGCCCGATGGCCGAGCTCGCCGCCGGCTGCCTCGACGATCCGCGCGTAGACGTGATGATCGGTGACGTCGGCGCGGAGATCAACCGCACCCGCACTGGCTATGACGCGATCCTGCTCGACGTCGACAATGGCCCGGACGGACTGACCCGCCTCGGCAACGACAGGCTCTATTCGACGCGCGGCCTGCAGGCGGCCCGCGCCGCGCTGGCGCCGGGCGGCGTGCTGGCGGTGTGGTCCGCCGCGCCCGACAAGGCCTTTGCCCGGCGGCTCGACGAAGCCGGGTTCGCGGTGGACGAAGTCACCGTGCGGGCGCGCAGCAATGGCAAGGGCGCGAAGCACGTGATCTGGTTCGCGCGGCGATAGGCCGCGCTTCCTGATCAGCTTTCCTTGCGGCCCAGCTCGCGGTTGATCCCCAGCGCCGCCAATGTGCAGACCGCGCCCGAGAGCAGGTACGCGCCCACCGCGAGCAGCCCAAACTGGCTCGCCAGGAACAGCGCCGCGAGCGGAGCAAAGCCGGCGCCGATGAACCACGATGCGGTCGCGGTGGTGCCCGCGCCGGTGTAGCGCCGCTTGGCCGAGAAGCTGCTGTTCACCGCGCCCGAGCTCTGGCCGAATGAAAGGCCGAGCAGGATGAAGCCGAGGATCATGTACACCCATTCGCCGGTCGATCCGGTGCCGAGCAGCTGGGGGGCAAAGCCGCTATAGGCCCCGATGAACGCGGCGGACACGCCAAGCAGGGTGCGGCGGCCGATCCGGTCGGCGATATAGCCCGAGCAGATCACCGCGAGCAGGCCCACGACCGCACCGACCAGTTCGATCATCAGGAAATGCGCTGCCGGCTCGCCCTTCAGCACCACCCAGGACAGCGGAAACACGGTGACGAGGTGGAACAGCGCAAAGCTGGCGAGCGGGGCGAAGGCGCCGAGGACGACGGTGCGCCCCTCCTCGCGCAGCAGCTCGGGAAGCGGCGTCGGCTGAAGCTCCTGCGTTTCATAGAGCCGCTCAAACTCGGGGGTCGAGATCAGCCGCAGCCGGGCGAACAGCGCGACGACGTTGATCACAAAGGCGACGAAGAACGGATAGCGCCAGCCCCAGTCGAGAAAATCGGCGGGGCTGAGCGTGGAGAGGAGGAAGGCGAACACCGCACTCGCCACGAACAGGCCGATCGGGGCGCCGAGCTGGGGGATCATCGCATAGAAGCCGCGCTTCGACGTCGGCGCGTTGAGCGAGAGCAGCGACGGCAGCCCGTCCCAGGTGCCGCCCTGCGCGAAGCCCTGACCAAGACGGAACAGCGCAAGCAGCGCCACGGCGACGCCGCCGATCTGGGTATAGCCGGGCAGGAACGCCATCGCCGCGGTCGATCCGCCGAGCAGGAACATCGCGATCGTCAGCTTCACCCCGCGCCCGTAATTGCGATCGAACCAGATGAAGAGCAGCGCGCCGATCGGTCGCGAGACGAACGCCAGCGCGAAGATCGCGAAGGAATAGAGCGTGCCGGTCAGCGCATCTACATAGGGAAATATCACCGCCGGGAAGACAAGGACCGAGGCGATCGCATAGACGAAGAAATCGAAGAACTCCGAGGCGCGCCCGATGATGACGCCGACGGCGATATCGGAGGGGCGAACTTCGTGGCCGCGCGCGTTGATCAGGCGTGCGTCGCGCTCGAGCTGCGTGGAGGTCGTAGTGCTCAGCGTGGTAACCATGCGCGGTCTCCCTCTCCATCGCTCACAACTATACGCTCGGGTTTGCGCATCATATATACGCCTTCGTAACGGTGCAGCTCATCCTTTAGTTCACTAGCCTGAAGCCACTGGCTGTCCTTTGATTCCGGTCAAAGGCAGCCGAGCAAAGGAGCGATAGCTGGCGCGCATGCGGATACCAGGATCCAAGCGACTTCGCCGGGCTTCATGCCTGATCCCCCTCACCCTGCCCACTTTGCTGGGCGGCTGCGATATGGTGGTGATGAACCCCACCGGCGACATCGCGGTGCAGCAGCGCGACCTCATCCTGTTCTCAACCGGGGTGATGCTGCTGATCATCGTGCCGGTGCTGGCGCTGACCGTGTGGTTCGCCTGGAAATACCGGCGCAGCAACCCGAACAAGGTCTATGATCCGACCTTCGATCACTCGACCACGCTCGAGCTGATCATCTGGACCTGCCCGCTATTGATTATCATTGCGCTGAGCGCGGTGACCTGGACGAGCACCCATCTGCTCGATCCCTTCCGCCCGCTCGAGCGCATCGCGCCGGGCAAGCCGGTGCCGGCGGGGACGAGGCCACTCGAAGTGCAGGCCGTGGGCATGGATTGGAAGTGGCTGTTCATCTACCCGGATCTGGGCATCGCCACGGTCAATGAACTGGCGCTGCCGGTCGATATGCCGGTGCATTTCTCGATCACCTCGACTGACCAGTTCAACACCTTCTACGCCCCCACGCTGGCCGGCATGATCTACGCGATGCCGACGATGAAGTCGGAGCTGAACGCCGTGCTCAACCAGCCTGGCGACAGCTGGGGCTTCTCCGGAAACTATACCGGACGCGGCCATTCGGATAACCGCTTCAAGCTGCGCGGCGTGAGCAAGACAGACTTCGACAAATGGGTCGCGGTCGCAAAGGCCGGCGGCAAGCTCGACACCAACGCTTATGTCGCGCTTGCCAAGCCGAGTGAGAAAGTGCCGGTGATGCGCTTCTCTGCGGTCCAGCCGGGCCTGTTCGACAAGATCGTCAACCAGTGCGTCGAGCCCGGCCAGCCCTGCATGGTCGACGTGATGCGGGGCGACATGCTCCGCGCCGCCGGCAAGCCCGCCCAGCACCTGCCCGCGCCGATGCCGATGGGCGGCACACCCACTCCCGCGCTCGAAAAGGCACCGAACGACAAGGGAAGCGGTCCGAACGTGACCCGGCCGAAGGACGGACATCCACCCGGGCCGCACAAGCCCGGTGACCCGGCCAACCGGGACATGTCCGCCCTGAACCCCCTTCCCCTCCCCGGCGCCCCGCGCGCCGCCCGGGCCTGAGCGCAACGGAACCGCCATGAGTGACACATTGATCAAGACGGTGTTCGGACGCCTGAGCTGGGAGTCCTTCCCGTTCCACGAGCCGATCCTGCTCGGCACCTTCATCGTCGTCTCGCTGCTCGGCCTCGGCCTGGTCGGCGTGGTGACCAAGTACAAGCTGTGGGGCTATCTCTGGACCGAGTGGTTCACCAGCGTCGATCACAAGAAGATCGGCATCATGTACATCATCCTGGGCATCGTGATGCTGCTGCGCGGCTTCTCCGATGCGCTGATGATGCGCGCGCAGCAGGCGATCGCGTTCGGGAGCAACCCCGGATACCTGCCGGCGCACCATTATGACCAGATCTTCACCGCGCACGGGACGATCATGATCTTCTTCGTCGCGATCCCGCTCGTCGTCGGCATCATCAACTTCGTGATGCCGCTCCAGATCGGCGCGCGCGACGTGGCCTTCCCGTTCCTCAACAATCTCAGCTTCTGGCTGACGGTGGCGGGCGCAGTGCTGACGATGATCTCGCTGTTCGTCGGCGAGTTCGCGCGGACCGGCTGGCTGTCCTACGCGCCGCTGGCGGGGCTGGCCTACAGCCCCGACACAGGCGTCGACTATTATCTATGGTCGCTGCAGATAGCCGGCGTCGGCACGACATTATCGGCGATCAACATGGTCGCCACGATCATCAAGATGCGTGCGCCGGGCATGACGATGATGAAGATGCCGGTGTTCTGCTGGACCGCGCTCTGCTCGAACATCCTCGCCATCGCCATCTTCCCGGCGCTGACCGCAGCGTTCTTCCTGCTGCTGCTCGATCGCTATGCCGGCACGCACTTCTTCACCAACGAGCTCGGCGGCGCGCCGATGATGTATTGGAACATGGTGTGGATCTGGGGCCATCCCGAGGTCTATGTCCTCGTCCTCCCGGCCTTCGGCATCTATTCCGAGATCACCCAGACCTTCACCGGCAAGCGCCTGTTCGGCTATTCGTCGATGGTCTACGCGACGGTCGTCATCACCATCCTCAGCTACCTCGTCTGGCTGCACCACTTCTTCACGATGGGCGCGGGGCCGACGGTCAACAGCTTCTTCGGCATCGCCACGATGGTGATCTCGATCCCCACGGGCGCGAAGATCTTCAACTGGCTGTTCACGATGTACCGCGGCAACATCCGCTTCGAGCTGCCGATGATGTGGGTGCTCGCCTTCATGATCACCTTCACCGTGGGTGGCATGACCGGCGTGCTGCTCGCCATCCCGCCGGCCGACTTCGTGCTGCACAACTCGCTGTTCCTGGTGGCGCACTTCCACAACACGATCATCGGCGGCGTGGTGTTCGGCCTGTTCGCGGCGATGGTCTACTGGTTCCCCAAGGCGTTCGGCTTCAAGCTCGACGAATTCTGGGGCAAGGTCGCCTTCTGGGGCTGGGTTGCCGGCTACTGGATCGCCTGGACGCCGATCTACATCGTCGGCCTGATGGGCACCACGCGCCGCGTGAACCATTTCGACGATCCCTCGATCCAGCCTTACTTCGTGATCGCGGCGATCGGCGCGGTGATCATCCTGGTCGGCATCCTCGGCTTCGTGATGAGCATCCTGGTCGGCTGGCTGAAGCGCGACCAGCTCAAGGACACGACTGGCGATCCCTGGGAGGGTCGCACACTCGAATGGTCGACCTCGTCGCCGCCGCCTGCGTACAACTACGCCTTCACGCCCGTCATCCACGACCTCGATGCCTGGTACGACATGAAGGCACGCGGCTATGAGCGCCCGACCACCGGCTTCCGCCCGATCCACATGCCGAAGAACACCGGCGCGGGCGTGATCCTGTCGGCACTGGCGCTGGTGATGGGCTTCGCCATGGTCTGGTACATCTGGTGGCTCGCCGCGGTCAGCTTCATCGGCCTGTTCGTGGTGGCGATCGCCCACAGCTTCAACTTCAAGCGCGACACCTACATTCCCGCCGCGGAAGTCGCCCAAACCGAGGACAAGCGCACGCAGCTGCTTGCACAGGGGGCCTGACATGACCGACCACGCACTAGACCCGCAGGCCAGCCCGACCTGGTATCTCGCCGAAGAGGAGGAGCATCACGATCATGGTGCCAGCGGCCCGACGATCCTGGGCTTCTGGATCTACCTGATGAGCGACGCGCTCATCTTCGCCTCGCTCTTCGCCATGTTCGGCGTGGTGAGCATGGCCTTTGCCGGTGGCCCAGTGCCGCGCGAGATATTCGACCTGAAGCTCGTCGCGCTCAACACCGGGCTGCTGCTCGCTTCCTCAATCACCTTCGGCGAAGCGATGCCGCACATGGAGGCGGGCCGGGTCGGCGCGGTCCGCTTCTGGCTGGCGATCACCGGGCTGCTCGGCGCCGGCTTCATCGGGATCGAGCTCTACGAGTTCGCGCACCTGATCGCCGAGAATGCCGGGCCGGACCGCAGCGCCTTCCTGTCAGCCTTCTTCACGCTGGTCGGTACCCACGGCGCCCATGTGACCGTCGGCCTGATCTGGCTGGTCGTCATGCTGGTCCAGATCGGCCAGCACGGCCTGATCCCCGCGACCAAACGGCGGCTGATCTGCCTGTCGATGTTCTGGCACTTCCTGGACATCATCTGGATCGGCGTCTTCACCTTCGTCTATCTGTTTGGAGTGATCCGTTGAGCACCCCGCGCGACACACCCACCGCCCATGCGCACGGCAATGGCCACCGCATCGGCTCCGTCCTGGCGATCATCCTGACGGTAATCCCGTTCTGGCTGGTGATGAGCGGTCCCACGCTCTCGCCTGGCTGGACCGCGGCGATCATCTTCGCCTTCGCGATCGTCCAGATCATTGTCCATGTGCTGTTCTTCCTGCACCTCGACACGCGGTCCGAGGGCGGATGGACGCTGCTCGCCTTCCTGTTCACCACCGTGATCGTGGTGCTCACGATCGGCGGGTCGATCTGGGTGATGTACCATCTTAACACCAACATGATGCCGATGCCGACGGATATGGGGGGCGGGCACTAACCCGCCCCCCTTTCTCAGATCGAAATCTCTGTCCACTCGATTGTCGACCCGCCGCCGCTGTTCGACTGGTTGCTGCTCGTATTGTAGGCGCCCATCTTCGGGTAGAAATAACGCCCGCTCTTGAGGCTGCCGTCGAACACCGTGCCGGCCTTGTCCCCGTCCGGGTTCGACTTTTTGCAGATCGTGCCGTTGATCCGGTATTCCGGGCTCTGGCCGGTGCTCACCGATACGCTGACGTCATAGGAACTGCCCACCACCACCGTCGGCGCGCCGCTGCAGACCTGGCTACCCTGCACGACGTAAAACTCGTAATTGCCGCCCGATTTGGGCCGCACCGCGAGCTGGGTAATCGGCTCGGAAGGGCCCGAGGTCGAGCCCGCAGCAACGACATTGAGCACCTGCATCACGCTCACATATTTGCCGCCGCTCACCAGCTTGAACCGCCCGCTCGCCGAGGCGCCGGTGGTGCTGGACGTGCCGCGCAGCTCGGCACGGCCGGGCACGCTGTCGGTGCGCTGCTGAATGACGAAGCGCTTGCCGCCGCTGATGTTGGTGATCGTGCCGTGGGAGTCGGTATCGGTGGTATAGGCCCAGGCAACGCCGGCAGTGGCGAGGATCAGGCCGGTCGCAGCGAGTGCGACGGTACGGTTATGCTTGAACATGGCATCTTCTCCAGGCGCCTCCTGGATTGCCCCGGCAGTCTCATGGGAGCTGATGCTCGTGCCGCCGGTGAGGGCAGACTGTGCCGCGCCGGGCCTATTGGCAAGACCCGATTGCTCGGAAAGGGTTCAGTGCAGCGCGGGCGTCAGCTTCGCCTCGAACTGGGCGAGCGTGCACAGGCCGACAACCCCGCGCGCGTTGCAGCCCGGGATCGCCAGCACCGCGCGATAGGGCGCCTCGGGCCCGAGCGGCGCGGCGCTGCGGATCTGGTCGAGCGTCTGGGCACGGTAGAGCGCACGAACATAGAGCCCGCCCTTGGCGTCGCGCAGCCGCTCGAGCACGATCGCACCGCCGGGGGCGGGATCGTCGGTGGCGATGCCCGGCACCTGCCAATGCACGTCGAGCAGTCCGCCGAGATTGGCGACATTGGTGTCGTGGCCCGAGACGAGCGTGACAACCGCCTTGCCGGTCAGCCCCTCGCGCAGGATCGGCGCGATGCCGGCGAGATTGGCGGCGGCAACATGCGGCGGCCGGGCGAGCAGGCGGAATTCGAGCGCATGAAAGGCGGAGAGCGCGGCGATGTCATGCGGCGTCGCGCGGCCCCAGCCAACCTCGGCCATCGGCTTGCCTTCGGCATATTCGAGCAGCAGAATCTGCGATGCAGTCGAGGCGCGATCGAGCGCGCCGCCGAGCTTGGGGCGCTTGCCGGCGGTAGCCGGGCCAATGCTCGAAGGTTCGGCTGAGACGCCGCAGCCCGACTTGGCGGCGCCACACAGAATCTTGTCGAGCAGAGTCAGCAGCGCGCGGTGCCGCGTCTCGACCGCGGCGATACCGCCCGGGCCGACAGCCGCGGCGACTGCCGCATCGGCCTTGCGGGGATCATAGCCGCCCTGCCCCTGCTCGATCGCCGAGAAGATCGGATCGGGTTCGTCCTGCGGCCGGTGGCGATTGGAGATCGCGCAGCCCGGCGCGAGCGCGGCGAGCCAGGCATCGGCAGTGGCGATGGTCCGCTGGTCGCTGTCGGCGATCACGGTCACCGCGCCCGCCTCGGGGCAACCAGTGGCGGGCAACACCCCCAGGCGACGCAGGCGCGCGCCATCCCAGCTCCCCAGCCGGCCGATCGCCTCGGCGCCGTGCGGGGTGAGCCAGCCCGGCGGGACCGGCCAGCTCGGCCAGGGATCGACAGCAGTGCCGGCGGGCATCGGTACCGCCTTGGTCGGCGGGCGCACGCCGTGCCGCATCAGCAGCACGACGCGGTCGACGCTCAGCCCCGGCGGCGGCGCGTCGCCGGCGGGTGCCGGCCCGTTGGCGGACAAAGCGAGCGCAAGGGCGACGCCGCCCAGCAAATTGCGGAACCGGTTGCCCATGCGCATCGCCCTGTCCTCTTCAGCTCTAGAAGTGCAGCTGCACACCACCGCGCAGCAGCGCGCCGTACTGCTCACGCTCGACCAGGAACGGCTTGGTCCCGATATAGCGGCGCCACGGCGCGTTGGTCATGTTGACCGCATCGCCGAACACCGTGACCTCGGGCATGATCTGGTAGCTGATGTGCAGGTCGAGCTGGCCATTGGCATCGGTATATTGGTCGGTCGCGGCACCGCTCGCCAGCGTATCGAGATAGGCCGAACGGTAGTTGAACGCGAGGCGCGCAGCGAGGCCGTACTTCTCGTAGAAGAGCTGGACGTTGCCGATGTCGTTCGACTGGAAGCCGAGCGGCAGATTGCCCACGCGGCCCGGCAGGCCGACCGCGTGGCCCCAGACATGGGTGTAGTTCGCCGACACGCCGAAGCCGCTCAGTGCGCCCGGCAGGAAGGTGAACTGCGTCTGGAGGTTGAACTCGACGCCGGTCAGTTCCTCGCTGTCGACGTTGATCGGCTTGGTCACGTTGGCGCCGGCATAGGTCACGCCGGCATAGGTGGCGCCGGTCACGATGTTGCCCGTCTTGTAGATCGGATTGTCGATGTTCTTGTGGAAGAAGCCGGCGACGAACAGGCTGTCCGGCGTCGGATAATATTCCAGCGACGCATCGTAATTCACGGCGCGATAGGGCTTCAGGTCCGGGTTGCCGAGCGAGATCGCCGGCGGCGCGGCGCCGTCATCGACCACGACATAGGGCGCGAGATCCGGATAATTGGGGCGACCGATCGAAGTGGTCACCGCGCCGCGCAGGAACAGGTTGTGCGCCGCCTCGAACTTGGCGTTCAGCCCCGGGAAGAAGTCGGTGTAGCTATTCTCGCCGAAGCTGTTGTAGCCGTCGGCCAGCGTCGAACCGGTATGGACGACCTTGGCCGCGGTGCGATCGCGGGTGTGCTCGACGCGGACGCCCGGGATCACGGTCAGCCCGCCGAACCGCAGTGTCGCCATCGCATAGCCCGAGACGATGGTCTCGCTGACCTTGTAGTCGCTCGACAGCGTGTCGGCGAGCGTGCCGGCATTGTCGATCGCGGTGACCGTCGGGTTCGCGTTGAAATAGGCGAGCGCCGCCGAATAATCGATCCGCTGGCCGAAGTGGAACAGGCCGTCATAGAAGTTCGGGTCAGCGGCATAGGCGACGTTGGTCATCGCCCAGGCGGTCGCGCCGTTCTTGTAGTCGCGCTTGTCCTGGTTGTTGGTCTTCTGGCGGTCGAGATATTTGAAGCCGACCTTGATCGAACTGTCGTCGCCCAGCGCGATCGGCAGCGTGTAGTCGGCGCGGCCCTGCCACAGATTCTCGGCGGCCTGGCGGGTCTCGTAGTTGAACTTGGTCAGCTTGAACTGGCTGGGATCATCGAACGCCCCGGCCGAGGTGCCGCTCGGCGACAGCGTATAGGGATAGGTGCTGTTGTCGAAGGTGGCGAACAGCGCGCCCTTGGCGGTGCCGAAGGTGAATTCGCTGCGGATCGGATCGATCTTGACCGCCTTGGTCCAGCCGCCCGAGGCTTCGAGCTTGCCGGCGCCGATGTCGAACTCGCCGCCCAGCGTGACCGACTTGGTATTGTCGTCTTCCTCGCGGTGACGAACCAGGATCGTGCCGGTCGCCTTGAGCGCGCCGGGCGTGAAAGTGGTGATCGCCAGGCGGTTCTGGTCGCGCGTCTCGTGGTCCTGGAACTTCGAATAGCTGGTGCGCAGGTACAGCTTGACGCCGTCGCTCGCATGCCAGTCGAAATTGCCGACCACGCCCAGGCGGGTGCGGATCAGGTTATAGTCGCGCAGGCCGTTGCCGTCGGGCGTGCCGACGGCGTTATAGGCCGCCGAGCCCTGATAGTTCTCGGACTCGATCGGGCGGCGCGAATAGTTGACCGAGACGACCCCGCCGAAATCGCCCGAATGCCCGCCGATCGTGGCATCGGCTTCCCAGGGCGACTTGTGGTTCATGTCGTAGCGACCGATCGCGCCGCGCGCGTCGAGGAAGAAGGGCTCCTTGCTGTCGAAGCCGGTCTTGGTCTTGATGTTGACCTCGCCACCGACGGCATTGGCATCCTGGCTGGCGAGCAGCGACTTGCTGACGGTGACCGACTGGATCATGCCCGAGGGAAGATCGTCGAGCTTGACCTGGCGGCCCGAAGGCTCAGGCGCTGGCAGCGTCTGGCCGTTCAGCACCACGTTGATCAGGTTGGGATCGACGCCGCGGATGATGACATAGCGGCCCTCGCCTTGGTCGTTCGCGACCGACAGGCCCGGCAGGCGCTTGATCGCCTCAGCGACATTCTGGTCGGGCAGCTTGCCCACGTCGTTGGCGTGCAGCGTCTCGATCGTATTGTCGGCGTCGCGCTTCTCGGCGGCGGCGGCACGCTGGGCGGCGCGCTGGCCGGTGACGACGATATCCTGCGGCGCGTCTTCCGCGGCAGGCGCGGTCTGGTCCTGCGCAAAGGCGGGAACGGCGATGCCCAGCGCCAGCGCGGCAAGCGCCGGACGTGCGAGGAAGCGGATCTTGGCGGTGCGCATATCGGTGGTCCCCCCTGGGATGGAGGCCGCCCGTTGCGGTGTTGAAATGACAGTTAGGCGTCATTAACAAAAGTTAATGAAACGTCCTGGACACGGTTTTCCCAGGGTTCCCGCGGAAGCATTTGCACTGCAACGCAGTTTGCGCTAAGCGCGCGCCCTTCCAAAGCAACAGCTACGGAAATCCGCGGGAGGTCGTGTTCGCACGGCCGCTTTACCGCTCGACTTGATCCGGGACCCCAGCCTCGCGCGAAGGTCCCACGAAAGAGAGTGACATGGCAAAGAAGATTACCGGCTATATCAAGCTGCAGGTGCCGGCCGGCTCTGCAAACCCGTCGCCGCCGATCGGCCCGGCTCTGGGTCAGCGCGGCGTGAACATCATGGAATTCTGCAAGGCGTTCAACGCCTCGACCGGCGACGTTGAGAAGGGCACGCCCCTCCCCACCGTCATCACCGTCTATGCGGACCGTTCGTTCTCGTTCGAGACCAAGACGCCGCCGGCGACCTACCTCATCAAGAAGGCCGCAAACCTGAAGTCGGGCTCGAAGGAGCCGGGCAAGGTTTCCGCCGGAAAGATCGCGCGCTCGAAGCTGAGCGAAATCGCGCAGATCAAGATGAAGGATCTCAACGCTAACGATATCGAGGCGGCCACCCGCATCATCGAGGGCTCGGCCCGCGCGATGGGCCTCCAGGTTGTGGAGGGCTAAGGACATGGCAAAGCTGACCAAGAAGCAGAAGACCTGGTCGATCGACAGCGAGAAGCTGCACGGCGTCGACGAGGCAATCGCGCTGGTGAAGGCCAACGCCACCTCGAAGTTCGACGAGACCGTCGAAGTCGCGCTGAACCTGGGCGTCGATCCGCGTCACGCTGACCAGATGGTCCGCGGCGTCGTCACGCTCCCGAAGGGCACCGGCAAGACCGTGCGCGTCGGCGTGTTCGCCAAGGGCGCGAAGGCCGATGAGGCGCGCGAAGCCGGTGCGGACGTCGTTGGCGCCGAGGACCTGCTCGAGATCGTCCAGGGCGGCAAGATCGACTTCGATCGCTGCATCGCGACCCCGGACATGATGGGCCTCGTCGGTCGCCTCGGTAAGGTGCTGGGTCCGAAGGGCCTGATGCCAAACCCGAAGCTGGGCACCGTGACCATGAACGTCGCCGAGGCCGTCAAGGCTGCCAAGGGCGGTCAGGTCGAGTACCGCGTCGAGAAGGCCGGCATCATCCATTCGGGCATCGGCAAGGCGTCGTTCCCGGCGGAAGACCTGCGCGCGAACTTCGACGCGCTGGTCGACGCAGTGGTCAAGGCCAAGCCGTCGGGCGCCAAGGGCAAGTACCTCAAGAAGGTCGCCCTCAGCTCGTCGATGGGCCCGGGCGTGAAGGTCGACGTCGCGGAAGTCGCGACCGTCTGATCCAGCGTCATCGCTGAACACAATTCGGGGCCGGGAGGGTTGCAATCCTCCCGGCCCCTTTTGTTTGGCGAGGGATCGCCTGTCGCCGCTACTGCGCGGCAACCTCGATGGCGCTGGCGCGCAACAGATTACGCCGCGCGAGATCGACTGCATTGGCGACGCGCGGCTGGGCATCGCGCAGCGCACCGTCGACGCAGCGTCGCGCGTACATGAAGGGGATCAGCGGGCTCGTCGTCGGCGTGCGACAGACGAAGCGCGCAGCGGCCTGGACGCGCCGGTCGAGCTCCTGCGTCCCCGACGTGGTGGTGAGGTCGAGATCGCGGAACGAGACGATATGGCTGACCGCCGGCACATCGTCATAGGACTGACCGGCGGCGGGTGACGCGAGGCCAATCGCCAGCGGCACGAACAACGCAAAACGATACATGATGATACTCCGTAGCTAGAGCGCGCATATCGGCGCGCGGGGGCGCGACCCGCCCTTGATCTGGTTGGTGCGAGAATCCGGCCTCAGCAGCGGCCGACGAGCGCCTCGCCCGCAATGAGGTGCAGCTCTGGCGGCGCATGGCCGCGCACGCTGATCGGCGAGAATTCGGCGCGATACTGGCCCGGCGTCATGCCGGTGATCCGCTTGAACAGCGCCCGGAAGAAACCGAGATCGAGATAGCCCACCGCCTCGGCGATCACCGTGACCGAGGCATCCTCATGCTCGAGCATCGTCTTGGCCGCCTCGATCCGCAGCGCCTGGACATAAGCCGCGGGCAGTCGCCCAGTCGCCGACTTGAAGCGCCGGACGAAGGTGCGTGCGCCCATGTGCACGCGCTCGGCGAGCTGCTGGATCGACACGTCCTTGCGAAAATTCTCCTGCAGCCACGCCTCGATCGCACGGATCTGGGGATCGTCATGCGCACGCGACACCGGCAGCACCGCATAGCCCGACTGCATCAGCCGCGGCATCGGCAGCAGCAGCGCCTTGGCGGTCTGCACCGCGATGTCGTGCCCGCAGAATTTCTCGACCAGATAGAGGCTGATATCGATCGACGCCCCTACCCCGCCGCTGCACAGGATGCGCTGGTCCTCGGTCATGAACAGCTCGGGATGCCAATGCACCTTGGGAAAGCGCGTCGCCATCTCGCCGCATGCCGCCCAGTGCGTGGTCGCCAGCCGCCCGTCGAGCAGCCCGGCCGCCGCGAGATAGGCCGCGCCCATGCACACGCCGACGATATAGGCGCCCGAAGCATGCTGGCGGCGCAGCCAGGGCAGCAATGCGCTGTTCTCGACCAGCTTGAGATCGAGATCGAGGCCCGATGTGGGCACGATCACGATGTCGCTGCGCTCGATACTCTCGACCGACGCCGCCGGGATCATCCCGAAACCATAGGGGGTTCGCACCGTCGCACCCTGCAGCGAGACCGTGCACACACGGAACGCCGGATAGGCGGGTTCGTCGTGCAGCGCGTTCCACAGGCTGCCGGCGGAATGGAAAATCTCGGTAGGCATTACAGCGGTGGACGACAGGCCGTCGTCCAGCATCACAATGGTCACGTCGAGTACGCGGCGCCCCTCGGGCGCGTTACTAAGATCGTTCATCGCCTCAGCCGCTCGCCGTCTCGGGCCCGATCACGGCCGCGACTTCGAAGATCTGCGTGGCCGGAAAGCCGGAGAGCCGGGCATGGTCGCGGATCGCATCGGTGCTTTCGGCGAGATAGCTGCAAAAGGTCCGGTCGGAGCAGACGAACGACTGCAGCCAGCGCGCACGGCCGGACAATTTGTCCAGCGCGGCATTGGAAATAACTGCAGCTTCACGCAGCTGTTCTTTGGAGAACGCGCCGATCCCCGGAATTTGTCTTTCGATGATGTAGTGTTTCACGACAACAACCCCTCTAATGTTGCCGAAATAACTTCGCACCCCATCGAACAAGTCGAAAGATGGCGATCAGGACAAGTTCCAGTGGCGAAAACGTTCCGCGCAGATATAAAGTATCTACCGAAACTGGATTACCCGCATTGGCAATGACAACATCGAATGGAACTATAACCGCTGTCGATATGCTCGTCTTGGACTGTCCGCTTCCGGACAGTTGGACTCAGCGATACTTTGCGATAACCATGGCTACATGACTCCGCCGCTGCAATTCACGACCGACGCTTTGCCAGCCCCGGTGCGCACCGAGGCGTGGCGCGCGCTGTACGGACGCGAGATATTGAACGTTGCGCTCGATCCCGTCGGCGACGCGCCGTTCGCGTGCAGCTTCCGCGCGCACGCGCTCGAACGGGTGGCATTCGTCCGCGGCAGCACCACCGGCGCGGTGTTCGCCAAGACCAGCGACCTTGCCGGCGGCGATACGCTGTTGCTGATCGTCCATGGCGGCCGGCACGGCGCGGTCGAGCAATGCGGGCGCCTGGCGGAGCTCGCGCCGGGCGATGCCGCGCTGCTGCACAGCGCCGAGCTGGGCCGCAGCATCCACCCCGAGGGCGTGGACTTCCTCAACATCCGCCTGCCCGGTGCCGAACTGGCCGAACGCCTGCCCGATGTGCACGACCGGCTGGCCCGCGCCCTGCCCGCCGCCACGCCCGCACTGGCGCTGCTGACCCGCTATACCCGGCTGGTCGAGCAGCTGCCGCCGGGTGGCGGACTCGGCGCGGCGATTGCCGACCATATCTGCGATCTGGCGGCGCTGACGCTGGGTGCCCTGCCCGATCCCGGCAGGCGTGCATCGGCGGGTGCGGCGCGGCTGGCGCTGGTCAGGGCCGATATCCGCCGCAACGCCTGGCGGCCAGAGCTCTCGATCGGCTGGGCGGCGGCGCGGCAAGGCATCTCACCGGTCTATCTGCGCAAGCTGTTCGCAGCAGAGGGCGGCAGCTTCGCCGATTTCGTGCTGGGGGTGCGGCTCGATCAGGCACGCGCGCGCCTGACCGACCCCGCATGGCGCGACCGCGCGATCGCCACGATCGCCTTCGAGGGCGGCTTCGGCGACATCTCCTACTTCAACCGCTGCTTCCGCCACCGCTTCGGCATGACGCCTTCGGAGGCCCGGGCGGAAGCCTGACGCGAAAAAGGCCGGGAGCATCGCCCCCGGCCCCTTCCCCCTCTTATCAAGCCGCTCAGAGCACCGGGTCGCCCGGAAGCGCGGTATCCGCCTTCCACACGCTGCGCACCCGCCGCGCCCAGTCATCGACCCGGCGGATCGCGTCTTCGGTGAGCGTCACGATGCCAGCACGATTGTCCATCGGGTTTGGCGTGCGAACCACCAGCCCGGCATTCTCGAGCAGCGCCAGGTGGCGGATCGCCGTGGTCTGCGGCGCGCCGCTGCCGATACAGGCACTGCTCACCGATACCGGGCGTCCCTTCGCGGCCGCCAGATAGAGATCGAGCAGAATGTCCCAGGTCGGCTCGCGGAACTGGTTCGCGATACCGCCAAAGGCATCGTCGCGAAGCCTGCGGGCGCGGTAGAAGCTCTCCACCAGGTCGGTGGCCGTGCCGGTGAAGCCCGAGCCGCCCGTCGCGGCCCGGCCCGGGATGACCGGACGTTCGCGGAGACGGTATAGCGAGTTGTCTGCCTCAGCCATGATCCGTCTCCCCGTTCAGGATCAGGACCAGGCCGGATCCGCTCCGTACCGCCGCAGCCGCTGCCGGTGCCGTATGGCGCCGATCGCGATCAGCAACGGGCTGGGATAGCTCCAGGCCGCGTTGGCGATGGCGTAGGACCAGGGTGGCAAGGTTGGCGACAGGATCAGCAGATGCGTGACCACGGTGTTGAACTTCACCGCGGCCAGCCACATCGGCCAATAGCGCTGCGCCTTCAGTGCCAGCGTGGTCATCGCCAGGAACAGGCAGGTATCGATCGTGAGCAGCCCTACTTCCAGCTGGTAGAAGCGATGCGCGCCGGTGGACGGCATGAGGATGCTCGCAGCGACGGCGGAGACCAATATCCCCACGGCTGCGCGTTCCGGCGTGCCCCCCCGCGCCAGAGCGTAGAGGCAGCAGCCCACCAACAGGGCCAGATAGATGAGCTTGTTCATGCGACATGATCGCACCAGTGAAGCTGCTCCAAGTCAACGCCCTCCTCATGCTGCGACTGCAATCTTCAGGCCGGTCGCCGGAGAATCGACGCCGTGGCCGGGCGTGTCGTAGACATCGCCTTCGCCGATCACCTGGTGGCGGATGCCGGCACTGCGCAGCTCGCCATGCGCCTTCTTGATGTCCGAAAGCGCGCCGAACATCTTGGCTGTGGCGGCGCCGACATAGTCGATGGCGTCCTGCGCCTCGAGCGGATGGAAGGTGCCGTCAGCGCGCGCGGTGAGCACGGCGGTGCCCATCGCCAGCACCTTGAGCGCGGCCTGGTTGACCGCGAGCTCCGCGGGCTGGAGCGAACGGGCAATGCGCACGGAAGCGATCTTCTTGGCAGAAGGCATGGGTCCTCCTTCGCGCAGCGAAGGCTGCGACGGGGTTCGGGTTGGTTTTCGAAAGAGACCGAGGTTAGCTGGTAATGCGCCAGAGCGCGCCCAGGCCGTTCAGGAAGTTGGCCACCGCGATCAGCATGAGCAGCGCGAGGCCAATGATCCATATCAGGCGGTTGAGCGGGTCCAGATCATTGATTTGCTTTCCTTGCCTCAGAAACGGGACCCGAAAACGCGGTTCGGCTTGGGACCGTTTCGGTGGCAATGGAACTCCCGAAAGCACCGTTTCGGCAAGGTCTGGCGGCTCGGCCCCCAAATTTTGGGGGGCGGCGATTTGCTCCGCGGGAGAGAGCTCCTCGTGCGACGCGAGGACGCGTGCAGCCTCGCGTCGGCCCGACGCGCCCAGCGTACGCACGGCTTCCTTGAGGTACCCATCGACGGTGAGCGGGGACAGGCCGAGGGCGAGCGCAATCTCCTTCGACGACATGCCACGCCCCACAAGGCGCAGGCAGTCGCGCTCGCGCGCCGTCAGCTGCTCGATTGTCCCGGTCACCATCGAGGAATGCTTTTAGACAACAACCGCGCGAATCCAACCGAGTCGGTGTGATTTACCCGCGCTTTTGCCTCCGGTTTGCGATGAGAAAAATCGATCAGCGACGGGCACGCGCGCATCCGAGGCGGCACTGCCCTTCCTTGCCGCGTCGAGCGCGATTCCGGACATCGCCGAACCAGCATGCCCCCCGCTTCCTTCCCCCCGTTTTCACGCGCATAGTAGCGCATTGAGAGATAAGCGGGAGAGGCGATTATGCGGGCCCAGCGCGTGATTTTGACACTTGCCCTGATCGCCTTCCCGGCGCTCGCCGATGCGCAAGTGGCGAACCCCGACCAGGACGCCGCGATCGTCGTCCAGGGCCAGCGCGACAAGCCCAGCAACTGGCGCCAGGCCGAGACCGATCATGTCATGGTGATCAGCGACGGCGGCGAAAAGGACCTGACGCGGATCGCGCACAATCTCGAGCGGCTGCATTTCCTGCTCTCGGTGCTGCTCAACCGGGTCGACCAGCCCGATCAGACGGTGAAGCTGCGCGTCACGCTTGTCGGCGAGGGTGCCGAGTTCGACGCGATGGACCTCCGGAACCTGCGCTATTCTCCCGGCCCCTATGTCAGCGCCTTCCCCGCCCCGGCCTATTACGACCCGCGCGAGGACGGCGCGGTGTTCGCCGCGAGTCGCTTCGATCAGAAGGTGACGCTCGAACGGGGCCAGTCGCTGGCCAACATCCTGCCCGATCTGGTCCGCGCAACCGCGCCGGCCACGCCCGACACGCCCGGCGCTTCGCCGGAGAACCCCGGCCTCGCCGCCACGCTCTCCGCCAGCTATGCCGGATCGGTCGCGCGGTTCGGCCGTGACGACCCGATGGCGCTTTCGGTCAACGAAGTCGCGGTGCCGCTGTCGGCGGAGGGCCGGATCTATGCCGGCTATGCCCGCCACTTCCTGCTCACCAATTTCCCCCACGCCTATCCGCGCTGGTATGTCGACGGCTTTGGCGAGATGTTCGCAACGCTCGCGGTCGAGGGCGATGCCCGGATCGAATATGGCCGCGCGCCCGATGGCTATCGCAAGGTCCTCGACAAATATGCGCGCATGCCGGTCGCGGACATCCTCACCGGCCGGTACCTGAACGACCGCAAGACCAGCGCGCGCTGGACGCCCTTCCATGCCTGGGCGCTCACCCACATGCTGTTCTTCTCCAACGAGCGCAAAGGCCAGCTCCATGCCTATCTCGCCACGATCGCGGCGGGCGGATCGATGGAGCAGGCCGCGGCGGCGTTCGGCGACCTCGCCAAGCTCCAGAGCGAGTTGATCGCCTATGACCGCGCCAAGATGCCCTATGAGCAGATGTCCTACCCCGCCGACCGCGCGGCCGAACCGATCGTGCGCCGGCTGAGCGAAGGCGAGGCGGCGTTCGTCAAGGGCCGGCTGGAACTGGGCGCGCGCGTCGCGGTGCCGCCGGCCAGCGACGACGCGAAGCTCGAAAAGCTGCGCCAGGCCGCGATCGCACGGCGCGACGACTGGCTGAAGGACCTGCGCCGCGACGCCGCGCGCTATCCGGCGAACCTCGACGCGCAGCTGCTGCTCGCCGAAGCCGAATGCCGCAGCGGCAATGGCAGCGCGTGCGCGGGCGCGGCGGACCGGGCGCTCGCCCTCGCCCCCGGCAACAGCGACGCGCTCGCCTGGCAAGGCACCGCGCAGACCGAGACTGCCATCGCCGCCCCCGTCGGCCAGCGCGCCGCGAAGCTCAAGGCCGCGCGGGTGACGATCGCCCGCGCCAATCGCGCCAACAGCGAAAGCCCGCTGCCGCTGATCGCCTATTATCGCAGCTTCTCCGATGCCGGCGAGACGCCCCCGGACGTCGCGATCGAGGGGCTGATGAAGGCACGCGACCTCGTACCCGCCTCCCCCGCTCCCCGGCTGATGCTGGGCGAGGCGCTGGCGAAGCGCGGCAGCGGCGAGGCGGCGCGCCAGGCGCTCATCCCCGTGGCGAACGGCGCCTATGAAACGCCCGAAGCAGCCGAGGCGCGAATGGTGCTGGCCTCGCTGCCCAAATAGAAAGGGCCGGGAGGCAGAACCTCCCGACCCTTTCCTGTTTCAGTCGACGATCAGAACTGCGCCGAATAGGTGACGAACCACTGGCGCGGCGGGATCGGATAGGCCGAGTAGCTGTTCGTCGCCGAGCCGACCGAGAGCGTCGACACGCCCTTGATGTCGCCCAGATTGGTGACGTTCAGGCTGAGCTTGGCCTTCTTCATGCCGATCGCTTCCGCCGGCAGGTCCACGCCGACGCTCAGCGCGGCGAGGAAATAGGAGCCGACGCTCGCATCGTTGGTGAAGGTCGAATAGCGCTTGCCGACATAGTCGCCGACCAGCTGCGCCTCGACCGGGCCGACATTGAAGGTCGCGACCGTCTTGTTCATCCACTTCGGCGTGCCCGGCAGCTGCTTGCCGCAGGTCGGGACGACACCGCCGACGACCAGATAGCCGCCGATGCAGGTGTTGGTGGCGCCGCCGATGCCGGTTGCCGCCGAGGTATAATCGCTCTGGTACTTGGAGAGATTGTACGAGGTGGCATTGTAGAAGGAGAAGGTGCGGCCGAAGCGCAGCGTGAAGGCAGCATCGACGCCGTTGGTCTTCACGTCACCCACGTTCACCAGGATCGAGGTGCCGCCGGCGATCTGGCCGCCCGCGATGCCGCCCGGGTTGGTCGAGATCGCCAGCAGACGATCGCTGAAGTCGACATGATAATAGTTTATCTGCGCATCGAACCCGACATTGCCGCCGAAATTGCGGTGGCTGCGCAGGCCGGCTTCATAGGTCCAGCTGCTCTCCGGCTTGCCGTCGGTGGCAAAGGCGTTGAACGCTGCCTGGCTGCCCGTGAACCACGGGCCGCCACCACCGGCCAGATATGCCTGATACTGGCGCAGGTTCTTCTGGACGTTGAAATAGACGTTCTCATGGCCGTTGAAGTCATAGGTCGCGCCGACGGCCGGCAGGAACCACTTGAGCGTGTTGATCTTGCCCTCGGGCAGGCCACCGGTCAGGCCCGAGAGCGAGCCCAGCCTGGGCTGTACCGGGAAGCGGCCATCGGCCCATTGCGCGCTGGTCTTGAAGCCGAACTGGACGAGCAGCGGCTCGAACACCTGCCAGGTGTCCTGCACGTGCAGCTGCAGCTCGTTGATCCGCGCTTCGCCCTGATACTGGGTGAACAGCGGCTGCATCACGTCGAGCGGGCGGATATACGGCGTGCTCAGCGAAGGATCGCTGGCGGGAACCGCATACCAGCGGCGCCACTGGGTCGTGCTGTTGTGCTCGAACCAGCCGCCGAGTTCGATCTTGTGGTTGCCCAGGTCGAGGTTCAGCGCGGTTATCGCGCCGCTGCGGTCGATGCGATATTCGGTGGTGCGGGTGATCATGCCCGATCCGCCCGTAGCCGCGACCAGCGCAGCGCCGCGCGACGCCGCCTGGGCGTCGGTCAGCGCGGTGCAGGCGGCGGGGCGCACGCCGTTGCCGTTGGTGGCGAAGCGGCAG
The DNA here is from genome assembly GCF_013416555.1 of Sphingomonas sp. R-74633. Lineage (GTDB taxonomy): Bacteria > Pseudomonadota > Alphaproteobacteria > Sphingomonadales > Sphingomonadaceae > Sphingomonas. Next base: position 246,338 of record NZ_JACCFG010000004.1, read on the forward strand.
TTGGTCGGCAGCGTCGCATAGTTCGGATCGAGATAGGGCTGCGCAGTCGTGATCGACTGGCCCAGCGGGCCGGCGACGACGCCGACACCGTCGTTATGGTGGAAATAGACGGTGTTCGACAGCGTGATGTTGTCGGCGATATGCGCGTCGTAGCGCGCATAGGTGAGCCAGTCGGTGCGCTGCGCGTCCGAATAATAGTTGCGATAATTGCCGCCGGCGGCCGCAGGCGAGTTGCCCAGCGCGTTGATATAGCTGCGGTAGCCGGTGAAGTCGTTGTAGAAGAACGGCTTGGTATAGGGCGTATAGAGCTGAACGGCAGTGGCGGTGCCGCCGGCCGAGGGCTTGAAGAAGGTGGTGGCGTCCTCGTTCGGCTGCTTCATGTCGTTATAGTCGAGGAACAGGGTCAGCTTGCCGACGCTGTCGTCATGGACGAACTTGCCGTTTGCCTGCCAGCCGCTCTGCCAGCCGTTGAAGTCCCAGGCCTTCGCCTTCTGGCGCGCCACCGAGACATAGCCGGCATTGGTGCCGCCGCCGAAATTGCCGGTGTCGAGGCGCAGGAAGGTGCGCGAGGTGTTGTAGCTGCCCAGCGTCTGGTTGGTGGTGAGGCCGAACACCTGGCTGGGGTCGGACGAATAGGTCTCGACCGTGCCGCCCAGATTGCTGTTCGACGCGGTGGCGAGATCGCCGGCGCCCGTCGCCACGACGACACGGCCGACATTCTCCGAGATCACCGCGCGCTGCGGCGAAAGGCCGTTGTAATTGCCGTAGCTCTGGTCGCCCAGCGGGATGCCGTCCATCGTGTAGCCGAGCTGGTTGCCGGCGAAGCCGTGGATGAAGATCTGGGCGTTCTGCTCGTTGTTACCCCAGGGATCGGCAGTGATGTAGAGCACGCCCGGCAGCGTCTGGATCGCCTTGAGCGGCGAAACGCCCGGCAGGATCTTCTGGATCTCGCTCGCCGGGATCGCAGTGGCCGAGCGGGTCTGCTTCGCAGTGACGAGGATCGTGTCGTCGGCGGCGGGTGCGCTCGCGTCCTCGGCGGGCGCTGCCTGGTCCTGCGCATGGGCCGGCGCGGCCATCGCGGCGAAGGAAAGAGCTGCAGCACAAACGGTGGCGCGAAGCGCGTGGCGAACGGTCATTATACCCCCCTGGGAATCGCGGCTTCGTTGCGCCGCAGCAACGGCGCCTAGGCGGGGGATGCGGCAGTCCTGTTCCACTTCCGCGACACGTTCGGGAAACATCCGTGACGGGATTGCGACACACAGGGCGAGCCTCGCCGCGCGATTGACTTATCCACAAGAATCGCTATTGGCGCGCCTTCCTCCTTCGGGAGGAGACCGTCCGAGACAGCGAGTGCAGGGAATATGCCCTGCTTGATTTCTCGCCTAGACGGGGACAGATTTTTACCGGCGGCTCTGCTCAGCGGAGCGCTCGGGTCATGCCCAGGGATCTGGGCGCGACGATCCATCCCCTCGGACATTTTGTAACCGGGCATTTCCCGCAAGGGAGACGCTCATAACGAGGAGACCGGCATGGATCGTTCCCAGAAGGCCGACGCCGTTGCCGAGCTGAACCGCACCTTTGGCGAGGTTGGCGTGGTGGTTATCACCCGCAATCTCGGGATGACCGTCAAGCAGTCGACGGACCTCCGCAACAAGATGCGTGAAGCCGGCGCGAGCTATCGCGTCTCGAAGAACAAGCTTGCCAAGATCGCCGCTAAGGACACCGATTATTCGGTGATCGCGGACCTGCTCACGGGTCCGACGGCGCTCGCCACTTCGATCGACCCCGTGGCTGCGGCCAAGGTTGCGATCGATTTCGCCAAGACGAACGACAAGCTCGAAATCGTCGGCGGCGCAATGGGCAAGCAGCTTCTCGACGCGGAAGGCATCAAGGCACTCGCCTCGCTGCCGTCGCTCGACGAACTGCGTGCAAAGCTCGTGGGTCTGCTGGTTGCTCCGGCAACCAAGATCGCGACGATCACGCAGGCACCGGCGGCCCAGCTCGCACGCGTGCTTTCGGCATATGCGGAGAAGGAAGCCGCCTAAGGCGGTTTTCGGCACCTATTTTTCCTGAACCATCTGATTTTATTGGAGTATATCATGGCTGACCTGAACGCGCTGGTTGACCAGCTGAGCGAACTGACCGTCCTCGAGGCCGCTGAGCTCTCGAAGCTGCTCGAAGAGAAGTGGGGCGTCTCGGCCGCCGCTGCCGTTGCTGCCGCTCCGGCTGCTGGCGGTGGCGCCGCTGCCCCGGCTGCTGAAGAGCAGACCGAGTTCGACGTGATCCTCACCGGCGACGGTGGCAAGAAGATCAACGTCATCAAGGAAGTCCGCGCCATCACCGGCCTGGGCCTGACCGAAGCCAAGACCCTGGTTGAGTCGGCTCCGAAGGCCGTCAAGGAAGGCGTGAACAAGGACGAGGCCGAGAAGATCAAGAAGCAGCTCGAAGAAGCTGGCGCGACCGTCGAGGTCAAGTAAGCTTCTTAGCTTCTCAGCTAAAAGATCAGGGCGGTCCGGCAACGGGCCGCCCTTTTCTTTTGGGCTGACGGCGAACGAACCGGCCGTGCTTGCAATGTAGGATTTCGCCTGCTTGGCTTGCGGTGTGGGCCTAACGCCCGCCGCTCTTTCATTTTGTTGGAAAAATAGGATCCCGTCCGCGCAAGAATCTTGCGAGACGCGCGGCGCTTCCCCGAAGAGAGTCAAGCCAGGCGCCGGCAAAAACCACTCTCAGCCTGTACTTCGTGTACTTTGGCGAGTCGCCGCGGCGCGCGGTGTTGGACGGCGTCAGGCCGCCGCCACCTGCCTGGCGAAATAGCGGTGCGCCGCCAGCGGTCCCGTCGGCGCCGGGCGGTCGAGCCAGAGCGGGCCGAGCTTGTCGCCCTGCCCCACCGTGCCCAGCATGAAGTCCATGCCGAAGCGCCGCACGCTGAGGCCACCGCGCCAGCGCAGGTCGATCAGCACGATCGGCACGAACATCGGCCGCCCGCCAACCTGCACCACCTGGATGCCCGAATGCGGGATGGCGAGCCGCACGGGCATCCGCCCGCCCGCACCCGGGGCCAGGTCGAACGGCGCGCCGCCAGGCTCGCCGGGCGGGCCGCCATGGAAGCCGGCGATCACTGCATCCTGCTGCGCATGCGCGCTCATCGCAGCGAAGGCGATACGGATATTCTCCGCCGGGGCGCCGGTGGCGTTGCCGACCAGCAGCTCGAACTCGAGCAGCACTTCCTTCTCGGCGTAGATCACCCGGTGTGGATTGAGCACCAGTTCGAAGGGGTCGCCGTTAATTGGAACCGGAGCGGGCACCGGCGCGGCGGGCGCCACTGGTGAGAGGCCCGGCGGAGGCTGGACCCGAACCGGAGGCGGCGGCGATGCGGCGACCGGTTCGGCTTCGAAGACTTCTTCTTCCGCGTCCTCTTCACGACGGCGGCGATTGAACAAAAGCCAGCCGCCAAGCCCGAGCAGCGCCGTACCGCCCGCCCCAGCCGCGGCCCAGAGCCAGGGCGGCGTGGCGGCTTCCGGCTGCGACACCGGTGCCACGGTCGCGACCGGTTGCGGCGAAGCGCTCGCCAGCGGCGTGGGTGTGGCGAGCAGTACGGCGGCGGGCGATGGGGCCGGTGTCTGTGCCGGCGTGGGTGTGGCGCTGACGGGTGTGGCTTCGCGGGGCACGGGAGCCGGGCGCGCGGCGGGCACTTGGCGCTGCGGCACGGGTACAGCGGCGCTGGCCGTGGGGGTCGGAGAGGGCACCGGCGCAGGGGTCGGGCTCGGCGTCGGCGCGATGCTGAACCGTTCGGGAATCACGCCGGGAAGCTGCTGCTGGGCGGGTGCGCGCGGCACGATGATCGGCGCAGGCGTCGGGCTCGGGGCCGGCACGTCCTGGGCATGCGCGGTCGGCGCGACGAGCGTCGCTGCGGCGATGCCACCTAGCCAAACAGTCCTGAGCCTCCCTGCGTTCACACCTGATTCCTGGCCTTGTGAAGATGAACGGCGGCTGCACATTGCGCGCCGTTCGCCGCATGTCGAGGGCGGATTGTCCCCGCTCGCGCCGTCCCCTAGACGCAGGCAATCTGGGGAGGCGATGTGACAAGCGAACCAACGGGGCAGCGCTCCGGCTATATTCCGGCGATCGACGGGCTGCGCGCGATCGCCGTCATATCGGTGATCCTCTTCCACCTCTGGCCGTGGAGCCTCCCCGGCGGCTTCACCGGAGTGGACATCTTCTTCGTCATCTCGGGCTATGTGGTGACCGGATCGCTGGTCGGCCGCGAATTCACCAGCCTCAGGCAGCTCGCCAGCTATTTCTACGCCCGCCGGCTGATGCGGATCATGCCGGCGCTGATCACGATGCTGCTGGCGACGCTGCTCGCCGCGCAGCTCTTCATCCCCGATGCCTGGCTGAGCAACAGCCTCGCCCAGGTCGGCCGCTTCGCCTTTTTCGGCCTGAGCAACGTCGTGCTGGCTACCGACACCGACAGCTATTTCGGCCCGCAGGCGGCATACAACCCATTCACCCACACATGGTCGCTGGGCGTCGAAGAGCAGTTCTACCTCTTCTTCCCGTTCATCCTGTGGTGGCACCACCGCCTGCAGTCGGGCGCCAAGGCGGTCCGGCTGGTGGCGATCCTCTCGGGCCTTTCGCTGCTGCTCTGCGCGGTGCTCGGCTTCGTCGCCCAGAAATTCGCCTTCTACCTGATCTTCCCCCGCTTCTGGGAACTGGGCGCGGGCATGCTGCTCTGCCTCACCCGCGAGCGCTGGCAGCCCTGGGCAGCGGGCAAAAGCTGGCTCGCCCCACTGGGCGCGCTGCTGATCGCCGCCGGCTTCGCCCTGCCCGAGGGCCCGTTCTTCCCCTTCCCCGGCGCACTGCTCCCGGTGGCGGGCACTGCGCTCGTCATCATGGCGATCCTCGGCGGCACTGCGCCGCGTATGCTGGGCAGCCGCCCGATCGTGGCGGTCGGCCTGCTCTCCTATTCGCTGTACCTCTGGCACTGGCCGGTGTTCGTGCTGTTCCGCTGGACGACCGGACTCCACACGCTGAAGCTCCAACTTGCCGCGCTGGCGATCGCAGTTACGCTGGCGATCTTCTCCTATTTCCTCGTGGAGAGGCCGCTGCGTTCGGGCCTCAAGGGCTGGCCGCGCGGGCGAGTGGTGACGGCGGCGATTGCCGGGGTGCTGGTGGCGGCGCTCGCCGGCCAGGGCCTGATCGCCGCGCATGACCGGATCACGCTGAGCGTCACCCGCGATCGCTTCGCCTGGTATGCCGAACCGGATCGCCCGCTGCCGATCGAGCTGACCGGCTGCGCGCCGACTTCCGCCGAAGAGCGGCTGGCGCACGGCAAGGTCACCGTGTGGACCCCGCGCTGCACCAAACCCGACAGCTTTACCCTGTTCGTACCGGCGGACTCGCACGGCCTCGCCTATACCCCCGCACTCCAGCGGTTGGCGGCGGAGACCGGGGCGACCGTCCGCCTCTATTTCCGCGCCAGCTGCCCCTATTTCAAGCTGATCGAGACCCACGCATCGCGCCCGCGCTGCGCCGACTGGTATTCGGGTATCGAGCAGGACGTCGCCGCCCGTTCGAAGCCCGGCGACGTCGTGTTCCTGCCCGGGCTGCGCGTCACGCGTCTCGCCAACCAGTTCGACAATGACCGTGACCTGATCGGCCCGCATGACGACGCCGTCAGCCAGGAGAGCTTCACCGAGGCGCAGCGGATCGCCGGCCGGCTCGCGGCGAAGGGCGCGCGGCTGGTGCTGGAGGCGCCCAAGCCCATCTTCCCCAGTCCCACCTTCCGCTGCGCCGACTGGTTCAATCGCACCAACCCGATCTGCCAGGGGCTGACGATCCCGCGCGAGAAGATGCTCGAGCGCCGCCGCCATGTGATGCGTGCGATGAGCGGGCTGGTCGCGAGCCAGAAGGCGATGATCCTGTGGGACCCGCTGCCGATCCTCTGCCCCGGCCAGACCTGCGAGGCGCTGCCCGGCGGCCAGCCGCTGTTCCTCGACGGCGATCATCCGAGCGGGCTCGGCAATGACCGGATCTATGCGGACCTGAAGCGGACGATCCTGGGCGCGCGGCCATAAAGAAAAGGCCGGGGTCGCGCCCGGCCTTTCCAGTTTCCGTTGTTCAGCGGGCGATCACGGCACCGTCACCGTCGTCGCCGGGATATTCGCCAGCTCGGGCTGTGCCTTGAGCTGCGGGACGACCGTCTTGAGATCGCCGACTACCACCAAAGTGAGCTTGCCGATCGGATAACCGGCATTGGCCGAGGCCATCATCTGCTCGGGCGTCACCGCCAGCACCGCAGGCACATAGCGCTCGGTCCAGTCGCCCGGCAGGCCGAGCAGGTCGCGCGTCGCCAGCGTACCGACCACTGCGTTCGAGGTGGAGTTCTGGATCGCGAACAGCCCGGCCAGATAAGTGCGGATGCCCTTGTTCTCGTCGGCGGACACCGCCTCGGTCTGCATGCGGCGAATCTCGTTGAACACCTCGTGCAGCGAGTCACCGGTATGCTCGGTGGTCACATCCGCCTGGAAAGTCCACAGCGCCTGTTCGGGGGTGAAATCGACGTCGGAATAGGGCGAATAGGTATAGCCCTTGTCTTCGCGGATGTTGCGCGTGATGCGCGAGCTGAAGGCGCCGCCGAGCAGCGCGTTGGTGACACGCTGCGGGATGTCCGCGTCGCTGCCGGCGCGATTGGCGTCGAAGCTCAGGCGCAGCGTGGTCTGCGGCGCGCCGGGACGGTCGATCAGGAGGATCCGCGGACCAGCCTGGTGCGGGCTTTGCAGCGTGATAGGATCGGGACCCGCCGACCAGCCGGCAAAGGCCTTGTCGATCGCCGCCTTCACCGCAGCCGCATCGAAACGCCCCGCGATGTAGAGATGCGCGCGTTTCGCGCCGAACTGGCCGGAATGGAATGCCTTCACCTGGTCGATCGTATAGCCCTGGAGCTGCGCGGCGCTCGGGATGAGCCGGCCATAGGGATGGTTCGCGCCATAAATAGCGCGGCCCAGCGCGACATCGGCCAGCGTGCCGGGTTCCGACAGCGAGACCGAGAGCTGGCGGCCGAGATTGGCCTTTACCCGGGCCAGCTCGCTGGCCGGCAGCGTCGGCCGGATCGCCACGTCGCTGATCAGCTGGATCGCGGCGGGGGCATATTCGGAGAGCACATTGGTGCTGACCTGGGTGGTCTGCATCCCTGCGCTGACATTGAGCTGCCCGCCCATCCCCGCCGCGGCGGCGGCGAGATCGGCGGCGGTCTTGCCCGCCGCGCCTTCCTTCATCAGCGCGCCGGTGACTTCGGAAAGCCACACCGCATCGCCTTCATTGACCGCGCCGGCACGGACGCGAAGCGACACTACCGTCTTGGGGGCGACGCCATAGGGGATCAGCGTAACCTGCAGCCCGTTGGGCAGCGTATAGGTCTCGGTCGCCGGCAGCTTGAACGGCTTGGGATCGCTGATCGGCGGCGCGGGCGGGAAATTGTCCTGGGCCAGCGCCGGCGTGGCGGCGAGCATCGCCGCGAATGCGAAGAGCGCGCGCTTCATCACTTGCCTCCCTTGGGCTGGGCGCCCGGCTCGACGACGTAGACCGAGCGATTGGTCTTGCGGAGATATTCTTGGGCGGTCTTCTGGATCAGCGCGGGCGTCACCTTGGCGAAGCCCTCCTCGATCCGGTTCACTGTGCCGGGATCATTGTCAAACAGCGCGTAGACGGCGAGCAGGTCGATCAGGCCGACCCGCCCTCCCCCATCGATAGTGCCGTAGAGGTCCGAGCGCATCTTGGTGCGGGCGCGTTGCAGCTCGGCCGCGCTGACCGGCGTCGTCCGCAGCTCCTCGATCACCTCGTCGACCGCCTTGGTGATCTGGGCGGTCGAGTGCGTGGTGTCGTGCGTGAAGCTGAAGCTCCACAGCATCGGCCCGCGATAGTTGAACATGTTGCCGAGATCGCCGTTGATCCCACCCGACAGCTCGCCGGCGATGCCGGTGTCGGAAACCAGCTTCTTGAACAGCCGGCTGTCGTCGCCCTGGAGCAGGATCTGGTCGATCAGCCCCATCGCGTACCATTCGGGTGTGCCCCGATCGGGGACGTGGTAACCGGCGGCATAGCCCGGCTTGGGGGCAAGCGCATCGACGCGGCTCTTGAACTTCTCGGCCTCCTGGCGCGCCTCGGAGATGTCCGGCTGTGCCACTGCGGGCTTCTTGGCGAGCGGCGCGAAATACTTCTCCACCATCGCGCGGGTAGCGGCGTAATCCAGGTCGCCGGCGATCACGAGCACCGCGTTGGACGGGCGATAGAACGCCTCGGAAAAGCTCTTGGCGTCGGGCACCGTCGCCGCCTCGACCTCGGTCAGCTCGCCGTAGAAATTGTGGCTGTTGTACCAGTTGGTGTTGGCCAGCATCGGCAGGTCGATCCACGGCCAGGTGCTGTAGGGCTGGTTGAGGACGTTGACCTTGATCTCGTTGCCGACCACGCCCTGCTGATTCTTCAGCACGACATCGTCGATCACCGGATTGGCCATGCGATCGGCCTCGAGCCACAGCATCCGCTCGAGCGCGCCCGAGGGCAGGATCTCATAATAGTTGGTGAAGTCGAAGCGGGTCGAGCCGTTGTTGACGCCGCCCGAATTGGTGATCGTCGTGTCGAACACGCCCTTGGGCGCGTGCTTCGATCCCTGAAACATCAGATGCTCGAACAGATGGGCGAAGCCGGTACGGTCCTTGGGCTCTACGCGGAAGCCGATGCCGTAATAAACGCCGATCGTCACCGTCGGCGCGATCGTGTCCCTGGCGAGGACGACGCGCAGGCCGTTGGCGAGCGTGAAATATTGCGTGTCGACGTTCAGCTTGCTCGCCGCGGCGGGCGCACCGGCCTGGGCGTGCGCGAGTGCTGGAAGCGCGGTCGCCGCCAGGGCAAGCGCGAGGCTCAATTTCTTCATCGTTCTGGACCCCCTGGGACTCGGGAACTGTATTGAGAGATTAACACGCTAAAGCCAGCCCTGCGCAAGGGGCTGCTCAGCGGATCTTCCAGCTCACCTTCTGGACGAAATAGGAGCGCATCGGTTTGCCGGTGGCGTCCAGCGCAGGATCGAACCGGCCACGGCGCGAGACCATGCGGCAGGTCAGGTCAGCAAAGTCATCGGGGCTGGTGCGCGCCAGCACGTAGCAGCCGGTGATCTTGCCTTCCTCATCGACGTCGAGCCGGAACTGCACCACGCCATTGTGCCCGCCGGCCAACGCGCCGCCCGGATAGTCATTGGGGTTCAGCCAGTTCTGCGGCGCGTTGGCCGGCTTCGCGCGCCGCTGCGCGGCTGCCTGCTGCTCCGGATCAAACCCCCAGCTCTTGACCAGCGTCTCCGTGCAGTGCCGCAGCAACGTCATCGGCTTGGCCAGCGAACCGAATTCCAGATGGAGCGGGCGCCAGCCCTCCAGATCGACCGTGACGCCGGTCACCCTGGCTTCCTGCTCCGGCGTAACGTCCGGAGCCTTTTCGTCGCGCGACTTGCTTTCCCAGCCATCGAGCCGGGTACCCGAGAGGAACATCGCCTCCAGCGTGCCGGCATTGCCGTGGAAGCCGTCGACATGGCCCGCCTTGCCCAGCCCGAAATCGAGCTTACCGCTCACATTGGCGAAGGAAGATTTGTAGCGGTCGCCATAGAGCGAAAATTCGAAGCGGTCGGTCGGCTCGTAGCGGCTGAAGCGCGCGATCACCTTGGCCTTGCCATCGCCAAAGACCGAGAAGAGGTGACAGCCGTCGCGATCATAATCGACGACCCATTTCTCGCTGCGCTTGATCGTCTCGACCGGCTTGTCCCCCGGACCGATCGCGAAGGCCGGCGCAACCAGGCCGGCCCCGGCCAGGACAAACAGCACACGCTTCAACATCATCCGATCCCCCTTCGCGGTGCGGCCAGTCAGGCCGTCGCCGCATAGCTTGTTTCAATCGGATGTGTCCGGGGCGTTACGCAAGCGCATAACGCCCCGGAATCGTGCAATTACTTCTCCTGGGCCGCCGACTGATCGAGCGGCACCACCGGCAGCAGCACGCTGCTCGAATTCGCACCACCATACATCAGCGTCACCGTCGCCTTCTGGTAATCCTCGGGCTTGGCGAAGAAGATGTTCGGCACGAACTTCTGCGGGTTGCGGTCATAGACCGGGAACAGGCTCGACTGGACCTGCACCATGATCCGGTGCCCCGGCTGGAAAACGTGGTTCACGCTCGGCAGGCGGAACTTGTATTCCTGGACCTTGTTCGCCGGGATCGCCGTCGGGTTCGAGAAGCTGTTGCGATAACGGCCGCGGAAGATGTCGAGGCTGATCGGCAGCTGGAACCCGCCCATCTCCTTCTTGGTGACATAGTCGTCCGGATAGACGTCGATCACCTTGACCACGAAGTCGCCGTCAGTGCCCGTCGTCTTGGCGAAGATGTCCGCCATCGGCGCGCCCGAGACGCGGACCGGCGCGGTGAGCGGATCGGTCATATAGGTCATCACGTCGGGTCGGCCGTCGACGAAGCGCTGGTCGGTGACAAGATAGGTCGACCAGCGGCCGTCCTGGAAGTTCACCGGGCGCGGCAGATGCGGCACGGGCTTGGCGGGATCCGAGACATAGGAATCCGAGCCTGCGCCGGGCTTGTCGAAGCTGAGCCCCTCGGTCGGCTTGAGGTAGATCGGCGTCATCTTGGTGCCGCAGCCATCGTCGCAGGCGAGCGGCCACTTGCTCAGATAGTCCCAGCGGTTCTCGCCGGTGTTGTAGAAGCTCGCCTTGGCGGGGGTGAAGGGCGGCGCACCGTCCTTCAGATAGGCGTTGAAGAACGGCAGCAGGATGTCGCGGCGTGCCTGGAGCGCGGTGTCGCCCTCGAAGTTGAGCACGCCCAGCGTCGAGCCGTTATAGTTGAAGCCCGAATGGCGCCACGGCCCCATCAGCAGGAAGTTCTTGTCGGCAGAAGACGTCTTCTGCATCGCCTCCCAGCTGTGGATCGCGCCGTACATGTCCTCGTGATCCCAGATGCCCTGCTCCCAGAGCGTCGGCACGTTCGACGGGTTCTTGGCGATCAGCTTGTCGAGCGCCTGGAGCTGCCAGAACTCGTCATAGGCGACATGCTGGCTCATCTTGTTCCAGGCAGGCAGCTGGTCATAGCCAAACTTCTTCGCCCAATCGCCGGCCGAACCGACCTTGCGGAACGTGTCATAATCGTCCCAGTCGGGGCGCGGCGGCGCCTTGCCATTGCCCTTGTAGCCGGTCTGCGCGCCGATCCAGCCGATGTTCGCCAGGCGGAACGCGCCGTTGTGGAACCAGTCGTCGCCCATCCAGCCGTCGATCATCGGGCTCTCCGGCGCGGCGACCTTGAGCGCCGGGTGCGGATTGAGCAGCGCCATGACGACGGTGAAGCCTTCATAGCTCGAGCCCAGCATGCCGACCTTGCCGTTCGACTCTGGCATGTTCTTCGTCATCCACTCGATCGAGTCATAGGCGTCGGTGGTGTGATCGACCTTGGTCGGGTTGAGCGGACCGACCGGCGGGCGGGTGATGACGTAGTCACCCTCCGACTTGTACTTGCCGCGAATGTCCTGGAACGCGCGGATATAGCCCGCCTTGACGAACACCTCATCGCCCTCGGGCAGCGTGTTGATCATCTTGCCGCTCTCGGTGCGGACGACGCGGCCGGCGGCGTTATAGGGCGTGCGGGTGAACAGGATCGGCGCGTTCTTGGCGCCCTTGGGGATGATGAAGACGGTGTAGAGCTTCACCCCGTCACGCATCGGGATCATCACTTCGCGCTTGATATAGTCCGCGGGCAGCGCGGGCGGGTCGAAGTTGGGCGGAATGTCGTTGAACGCGGCCGGCGCCTGGGTGGTGTTGGGACTTTCCTGGGCCTGCGCAGCGGCAGTGGCGAGGATGGCCGTCCCGGCGGCGAGTGCGAGCAGCGACTTCTTGTTCATTTGATCTTGTCTCCCTGAGGAATGGCGTGTCGTAGGCCCAAAACCATGCGCAAGAAAAGAGCCCGCCCCTCCCTTCCGGAAAGAGCGGGCTCCTGTGTCCCCGATATGTCAGAGTTTAGGCGTGCTCGGGCTGGCCATAGAGTTCGGCGGCGAGATCATCGACCACGTGCGGGCGCGACGAACCGATCGCGCCGATGCCACCTTCATAGGCCGGGCGGCCGATCCGGAACGCCGCCGAGGTGCGCGCCTCGCTGCCGTCCGGCAGCGTGTAGCGAGCCTCTGCGACAACGACCGGATTGAAGGTACGGCCAAGCTCGCCCTTCGGCACCGCGAGGTGCGCGTCGACGCGGGTGCCGTCACCCGGCTCGATCGACACCGGCGGCACGATCGTGTCGCTGCGATGCTCGGTCAGCAGGCGATCCATCTCGGTGCCCTCGGCCTCATCGGCGAGCATGAAGCTCGAGATGCGGACGTTGCGCGCCTCGGTGTCACCCGAATTGCCGACGGTCAGCTCGAAATCGACCATCGCCTCTTCCTCGCTGGTGCCGGCGCTCACCGGGCGCAGGCCAAGCTCGATCCACGGGCGATGCGAGACCGGGGCGACCGCGTCGGCAACACCGGCAAGGTCATCCTTGCGCGCTTCGGCGATCTCGGCCTCCTCGACCTGCTCGGCGACCGGAACCACTTCCGGCGTGATCGCGGGCGGAACTGCGCGCGGATCGATACGCTCGCTGACCGGAGCAACGACTGGCTCGACGACCGGCGCAGCGGCGACCGGCGCGACATAGACCGGCTCGGCATAGGCCGGCTCGGTGGTGACGGCTTCGTCATTGCGGCGACGGCGCGAGAGCAGGAACACCGCGAGGCCGGCAATCACCAGCGCAAGGCCACCGAGCAACCACGGCCAGAGGACCGGGCTGCTGCTGGTCGTCGTGGTCGAGCTGTCGACCGCGACGGGCGCGGGCTCGGGTGCCGGCGTGGTGTCGACCGGGGCAGCTACCGGCGCGGGCGCGGCGTCCTGCACCGGCACGGGCGAGGACGGCGGCGCCGTGGGGGTGTCGGCAACGGGTGCCGGCGCCGGGGCAGCCTGGCGCGCGGGCGCAGGCGCGGCGCGGGTGGTCGTCGTGGTAGTCCGCGTCGTCGTAGCGCGGGCGGCGGGTGCGCGGCGGGCGGCCGGAGCCGGCGCGTCAGCCGCGGCGGTGCCGCGCTGTTGCTCCTCGACCGACGGCACCGACTGGACCACCGGGGCCGAAGGCTGGATCACGACCTGCGGCTGGGCAGCCGGCGCAGGCGCGGGTGCCGGCGTCGTCATGATCGGCGGCGGGGTAACCTGCTGGGGGGCGTCCTGCGCAAAGGCAGGCGTGGACAATATCGCGGCGCCGATAAACAGCGCGGCACGGGTGGTACGCATTACGGGTCTCTCCTTCATGTCGCAGGTTCAATGAATGGAACCCGGGATTCGTCGCGGAGGAGGCTCGAAACTGCGGTGAACGGTTGGACGGAAACGACGAGTTAACGTTGTTAATTCGGCGTTCAGGCGATGAGCGGTGCTTCCTGGCTGCTCGGCTGCATCATTGTTTGCTCGATTATTAGGATCATGAACTCGGCCGGCCGCACCAGCGCCATCCTGATCTGGACGCGCAACAGGCCGTTGATCACATCCTGGGAGGTCATCGTGCTGCCCATCCCGCATGATACGGAAAAGGCATCGCCCGGCACCGCTCCCTGCAACCCGCCCTGGCGCCACAGGCCGGTCAGGAAATCCTCGACCATCGCCTTCGCCCAGCCCCAGGTGGCGGGCGCGTTGGGCTCGAAGACGACCGCCTGCAACCCCGCCTTCACTGACTGCTCCACATAGGTGACCGTGCGACGGACGGGGACGTAGCGAAAGTCCTCGCTGTTGCCGTCGAGCGTGCGGGCACCCCAGACCAGCAGGCCGCGGCCGACAAAGGCGCGGATGATATCGACCGCTACGCCGTCCGCCGGCACGTTGAACACGCCCTGCTCATCATCGTGCATCAGATAGGCCAGGTCGGCCACGCCCGTGACGGCGATATTGGCAGGCGCCTGCCACACGCCCTGCGTGGCATCGCTCCGCGCCCATATCCCCGCGATCGCGCCGCTGGGCGGGGTGAGGAATTCGCCGGGCGGCGTATTCGCATCGAGCAGCTTGAGTGCCGGTGCATAGGCCGCGCCATAGCTGGCGAACTGCGCTAACGGCATGACGGCGGCGACGAGATCGGCCCTGCCCTTCTGGAGCCCCGCAAAGTCCGTCGCGGTTGTGCAGCCCGGTAGATCGAGGATCGCAACCCGGTCCTGCAGCGTGCCCGCCTGTTGCAGCAACGCCTGGATGACGCGCGCATATTCGGGTGATGCGAGCAGGCACGCCTCGGGCATCACCAGCATCGTGACCCCGGACGTCTCCCCGGCCATCGCCAGCGCGGCGATCAGCGGACCGGCATCGGGCGTGGCAAGCTGCCAGTCGGTGGCGGGCTGGGCGGGCGCATCGGGCGCCTGCCCCTCCCAGTAGCTTCCGGCGGAGAAGACCAGGCACGCCCCGCCGCCATTGGCATAGAAGAGCCCGATCTGGACGGCGAGGTTGAAGGCCGAACCCTCGGGTGCCGCGCCCCCGAATTGTGCCGCATATTCCGCGGGCGAGGCGATCGGCACGGGCTGGCGATAGGCACCCTCCGCCGCAAACTCGGTGTAGCCGATGAATGCAGGCAGCGCCGTGGGCACGCCGGCGATGCCGGGTACGCGCGCGGGGATCTCCTCGACATAGACACCCGGCGTCTTGTAGCTATTGGGCATCGCTTCCCTCGCGCTGTTTCGCCCGCAGGCTAGCGCGGCGGCGGCCGCGCACCAATGCAAGCTTGCACCGGTTTGACAGAATCCAACACGCTACCTATATCCCGCCCTCCACCACGGCTCCGGGAAATGATGCGTCGTCGCGCAGCGCATCGATCGAATTGGAGTTGCGGTCTCATAAGACGCTAGGAGCTGCAGGAACCCGAATAGGGATTCTCGCGGCTTTTTCCGCGTCTTACGCACGTCCCGGCCCCGGATCAGGGGCACCGAAATCACGGCTGACGAGGCAAAAAACAAACCATGGCAACCAAAGCGATCGAAGGCGGCACGTTCAAGCGCCGCATCCGCAAGGTGTTCGGCGACATCCACGAAGTGGTGCAGATGCCGAACCTGATCGAGGTTCAGCGCGAATCCTACGAACAGTTCCTGCGGAGCGATCCCTCGATCGGCTATATCTCGGGCCTCGAGAAGACCCTGCGCTCGGTCTTCCCGATCCGCGATTTCGCCGGCACCGCCGAACTCGACTTCGTGAACTACGAGCTCGAGAATCCGAAGTTCGACGTGGAAGAGTGCCGGCAGCGCGGCATCACCTATGCGGCCCCGATGCGCGTTACGCTGCGCCTCATCGTGTTCGAGGTGGATCCCGATACCGAAGCCCGTTCGGTCCTCGATATCAAGGAGCAGGACGTCTACATGGGCGACATGCCCCTGATGACGGGCAACGGCACCTTCTTCATCAACGGCACCGAGCGCGTGATCGTGTCGCAGATGCACCGTTCGCCGGGCGTGCTGTTCGACCATGACCGCGGCAAGACGCATGCTTCGGGCAAGTATCTCTTCGCCGCGCGCGTGATCCCGTATCGCGGCTCGTGGCTGGACTTCGAGTTCGACGCCAAGGACATCGTCAACGTTCGTATCGACCGCAAGCGCAAGCTCCCGGTGACGACGCTGCTTTATGCCCTCGGCCTGAACAGCGAGGACATCCTCAACTATTTCTACAACCGCGTGACCTTCGTCCGCGGCCCGAACGGCTGGCAGATTCCGTTCGACCCGACCAACTGGCGCGGCGCCAAGCCGGCGTTCGACATCGTCGATTCCAAGTCGGGTGAAGTGATCTTCCCGGCGGGCCAGAAGATCAGCCCGCGCGCCGCCAACAAGGCGCAGAAGGACGGTCTCGAAACCCTGCTGATCCCGACCGAGGAAGTCTTCGGCCGCTACAGCGCGTTCGACCTGATCAACGAAGCCACCGGCCAGATCTATATCGAAGCCGGCGACGAAGTTTCGGCCGAGAATCTCGAACTGCTCGACAAGGCGGGCATCGACCGCCTCGAGCTGCTCGACATCGACCACATCTCGACGGGCCCGTGGATCCGCAACACCCTCGCCGCCGACAAGGCCGAGGAGCGTCAGCAGGCGCTGGCCGACATCTACCGCGTCATGCGCCCCGGCGAACCGCCGACGCTCGAGACGGCAGAGTCGCTGTTCGCCGGCCTGTTCTTCGATCCGGAGCGCTATGACCTCTCGGCCGTCGGCCGCGTGAAGCTCAACATGCGCCTCGACCTCGACGCCGAGGACACCGTCACGACGCTGCGCACCGAGGACATCCTCGCCGTGGTCAAGACCCTGGTCGACCTGAAGGACGGCAAGGGCGAAGTCGACGACATCGACAATCTCGGTAACCGCCGCGTCCGTTCGGTGGGCGAGCTGCTCGAGAACCAGTACCGCGTCGGCCTGCTCCGCATGGAGCGCGCCGTGAAGGAGCGCATGAGCTCGGTCGACGTGTCGACCGTCATGCCGAACGACCTGATCAACGCGAAGCCGGCGGTTGCCGCGGTTCGCGAGTTCTTCGGCTCGTCGCAGCTCTCGCAGTTCATGGATCAGACCAATCCGCTCTCCGAAGTGACGCACAAGCGTCGCGTCTCGGCGCTCGGACCGGGCGGCCTCACGCGTGAGCGTGCAGGCTTCGAAGTCCGCGACGTTCACCCGACCCACTATGGCCGTATCTGCCCGATCGAGACGCCGGAAGGCCCGAACATCGGTCTGATCAACTCGCTGGCGAGCTTCTCGCGCGTCAACAAGTACGGCTTCATCGAGACGCCGTACCGCAAGGTGAACAACGGCCAGGTGACCAACGAGGTCGTCTATCTGTCGGCAATGGAAGAAGCGAAGCACACGATCGCCCAGGCTTCGGCCGAAGTCGATGGCGAGCATCGCTTCACCGAGGAGCTCGTCTCGGCCCGCCAGGCCGGCGAATTCCTGATGGCGCTCCCCGAGACCATCACGCTGATGGACGTCTCGCCGAAGCAGCTCGTGTCGGTCGCAGCATCGCTCATTCCGTTCCTGGAAAACGATGACGCGAACCGCGCACTGATGGGCTCGAACATGCAGCGCCAGGCCGTGCCGCTGGTGAAGGCGGAAGCGCCCTTCGTCGGCACCGGCATGGAAGAGACCGTCGCCCGCGATTCGGGTGCGGCGATCGGCGCCAAGCGCGCCGGCATCGTCGACCAGGTCGATGCCACCCGCATCGTCATCCGCGCGACCGGTGAGGTCTCGGCGGAAGAGAGCGGCGTGGACATCTACACGCTGATGAAGTTCGAGCGCTCGAACCAGTCGACCTGCATCAACCAGCGTCCGCTGGTGAAGGTGGGCGAGATCGTGAACGCCGGCGACATCATCGCCGACGGTCCTTCGACCGACTTCGGTGAGCTCGCCCTCGGCCGTAACGCGCTCGTCGCGTTCATGCCCTGGAACGGCTACAACTACGAGGACTCGATCCTGATCTCCGAGCGCATCGTGAAGGACGACGTGTTCACGTCGATCCACATCGACGAGTTCGAAGTGATGGCCCGCGACACCAAGCTCGGGCCGGAGGACATCACCCGCGACATCCCGAACGTCGGTGAAGAAGCGCTGCGCAACCTCGACGAGGCCGGCATCGTGTACATCGGCGCCGAGGTCGAGCCGGGCGACATCCTGGTCGGCAAGATCACCCCGAAGGGCGAAAGCCCGATGACGCCGGAAGAGAAGCTCCTCCGCGCCATCTTCGGCGAGAAGGCTTCGGACGTCCGCGACACCTCGCTCCGTCTGCCCCCGGGCGTGTCGGGCACGATCGTCGACGTGCGCGTCTTCAATCGTCACGGCATCGACAAGGACGAGCGCGCGCTGGCCATCGAGCGCGAGGAAATCGAGCGCCTGAAGAAGGACAGCGACGACGAGCGCAACATCCTGAACCGCGCGACCTGGTCGCGCCTGAAGGAAATGCTGCTCGGCCAGGTCGCGACCGCGACGCCGAAGGGCCTGAAGAAGGGCGCTGCGATCGACGCGGACACGCTGGACAGCGTGGATCGTCACGAATGGTGGAAGTTCGCCGTTCAGGACGACAAGGTCCAGGGCGACCTCGAAGCGGTGAAGGGCCAGTATGACGAGGCCGTGAAGCGCATCAAGGAGAAGTTCGAGGACCGCCGCGAGAAGCTCGAGCGTGGCGACGAGCTGCCGCCGGGCGTGCTCAAGATGGTCAAGGTCTTCGTCGCGGTGAAGCGCAAGCTGCAGCCGGGCGACAAGATGGCCGGCCGTCACGGCAACAAGGGCGTCATCTCGCGGATCCTGCCGCAGGAAGACATGCCGTTCCTCGAGGACGGTACGCCTGTCGACCTGGTGCTGAACCCGCTCGGCGTGCCTTCGCGCATGAACGTCGGTCAGATCTTCGAGACGCATCTTGGCTGGGCTGCCCGTAACCTGGGCATGCAGGTCGCGACGGCGTTGCAGGACTGGCGCGAGGCCAATCCGGACGCGGTTGCCGGCGACATGCCGAGCGCCGTCAAGGACCGGCTCAAGGAAGTCTATGGCGATCACTATGCCGCCGAGATCGAGGCACGCAGCCCCGAGCAGGTGCAGGAGCTGATCCACAACGTCCGCACGGGCATTCCGATGGGCACTCCGGTGTTCGACGGTGCGCGCGAGGCCGATGTTTCGGACATGCTCTCGCTGGCAGGCCTCGACACGTCGGGCCAGTCGACCCTGTTCGACGGCCGCACGGGCGACACGTTCGACCGCAAGGTCACCGTGGGCATCATCTACATGCTGAAGCTCCACCACCTTGTGGACGACAAGATCCACGCGCGTTCGATCGGACCGTACAGCCTCGTCACCCAGCAGCCGCTGGGCGGTAAGGCGCAGTTCGGCGGCCAGCGCTTCGGCGAAATGGAGGTCTGGGCACTGCAGGCGTACGGCGCTGCCTACACGCTGCAGGAGATGCTGACGGTGAAGTCGGACGACGTGGTCGGCCGCACCAAGGTCTACGAAGCGATCGTCAAGGGCGACGACACCTTCGAGGCCGGCATCCCCGAGAGCTTCAACGTGCTCGTCAAGGAAATGCGCTCGCTGGGCCTCAACGTCGAACTCAAGTCCATCGATGAAGTGGACGAGGACGGCAACAAGCTGGCCGAGGCGGCGGAATAACGGGATCGGGCGCTGTCTCCGGGCAGCGTCCTCCCCTCCCCGCCCAGAAGATTTGACCCTCCTGAGGGACGAAAGAATATGAACGAACTTACCAACTTCGCGAACCCGCTCGCCAAGCCGGAAACCTTCGACCAGATCCAGATCGGGATCGCGTCGCCGGACCGTATCCGCAGCTGGTCCTTCGGCGAGATCAAGAAGCCCGAGACGATCAACTACCGCACGTTCAAGCCTGAGCGTGACGGCCTGTTCTGCGCGCGCATCTTCGGTCCGATCAAGGATTACGAGTGCCTGTGCGGCAAGTACAAGCGCATGAAGTACAAGGGCATCGTCTGCGAGAAGTGCGGCGTCGAGGTTACCGTCTCGAAGGTCCGCCGCGAGCGCATGGGCCATATCGAGCTGGCCGCCCCGGTCGCGCACATCTGGTTCCTGAAGAGCCTGCCGTCGCGCATCGGCCTGCTGCTCGACATGCAGCTCAAGCAGCTCGAGCGCGTGCTGTACTTCGAGTCCTACATCGTCACCGAGCCGGGCCTCACCCCGCTCGAGAAGTTCCAGCTCCTCACCGAGGACGAACTGCTCGACGCGCAGGATGAATATGGAGAGGACGCGTTCTCGGCCGGCATCGGCGCCGAAGCGGTCAAGATCATGCTCATGGATCTCGACCTGGAAGGCGAGCGGAAGGAACTGCTGGAAGAACTGGCAGTCACCAAGTCCGAGCTGAAGCCCAAGAAGATCATCAAGCGCCTGAAGGTCGTCGAGAGCTTCATCGATTCGGGCAACCGCCCCGAGTGGATGATCCTCGACGTCGTTCCGGTCATCCCGCCCGAGCTGCGCCCGCTGGTGCCGCTGGACGGCGGCCGCTTCGCGACCTCGGATCTCAACGATCTGTATCGCCGCGTGATCAACCGTAACAACCGCCTCAAGCGCCTGATGGAGCTGCGTGCGCCGGACATCATCGTCCGCAACGAAAAGCGCATGCTGCAGGAAGCCGTTGACGCGCTGTTCGACAACGGCCGCCGCGGCCGCACGATCACGGGCGCCAACAAGCGTCCGCTGAAGTCGCTGTCCGACATGCTCAAGGGCAAGCAGGGCCGCTTCCGTCAGAACCTGCTCGGCAAGCGCGTCGACTATTCGGGCCGCTCGGTCATCGTGACCGGTCCGGAGCTCAAGCTGCACCAGTGCGGCCTGCCGAAGAAGATGGCGCTCGAGCTGTTCAAGCCGTTCATCTACGCCCGTCTCGATGCCAAGGGTCTCTCGATGACCCTCAAGCAGGCAAAGAAGTGGGTCGAGAAGGAGCGCAAGGAAGTCTGGGACATCCTGGACGAAGTGATCCGCGAGCACCCGGTTCTGCTGAACCGCGCGCCGACGCTTCACCGTCTCGGCATCCAGGCGTTCGAGCCCGTGCTGATCGAGGGCAAGGCTATCCAGCTGCACCCGCTGGTCTGCTCGGCCTTCAACGCCGACTTCGACGGTGACCAGATGGCCGTCCACGTTCCGCTGAGCCTCGAGGCCCAGCTGGAAGCGCGCGTCCTGATGATGTCGACCAACAACATCCTGAGCCCCGCGAACGGCAAGCCGATCATCGTTCCGTCGCAGGACATGGTGCTGGGTCTCTACTATCTGTCGATGCTCAAGGAAGGCGAGCCCGGCGAGGGCATGCTGCTCGGCGACATGGCCGAAGTGCACCAGGCTCTCGAGGCCGGCGCCGTCACCCTGCACACCAAGGTGATCAGCCGCGTCCCGCAGACCGATGAGGAGGGCAATCCTTACCTCAAGCGCTACGAGACGACCCCGGGCCGCATGCTGCTGGGCGAAACGCTGCCCAAGTCGCACCGCGTGCCGTTCGAGACCGTCAACCGCCTCCTCACCAAGAAGGACGTGGGCGACGTGATCGACGAGGTCTATCGTCACACCGGCCAGAAGGAGACCGTGCTGTTCGCCGACGCGATCATGGCGCTCGGCTTCCGGCACGCGTTCAAGGCGGGCATCTCGTTCGGCAAGGACGACATGATCATCCCGGACGCCAAGGTTGGCCTGGTCGACGAGACCCGTGCGCTCGTGAAGGACTACGAGCAGCAGTATCAGGACGGTCTGATCACGCAGCAGGAGAAGTACAACAAGGTGATCGACGCCTGGAGCCGTTGCGGCGACCAGGTGGCGGGCGCCATGATGGACGAGATCAAGGCTGTGAAGCGCTACGAGGACGGCCCGAACAAGGGTCGCGAGAAGCCGATCAACTCGATCTACATGATGGCCCACTCGGGTGCGCGTGGTTCGCAGGCGCAGATCAAGCAGCTTGCCGGCATGCGCGGCCTGATGGCCAAGCCGTCGGGCGAGATCATCGAGACGCCGATCATCTCGAACTTCAAGGAAGGCCTGACCGTCCTTGAATACTTCAACTCCACCCACGGCGCCCGTAAGGGCCTCGCGGATACGGCGCTCAAGACGGCGAACTCGGGTTACCTGACCCGCCGTCTGGTCGACGTGTCGCAGGATTGCGTGATCATGGAGCTGGACTGCGGCACCGAGCGGGCGCTGGAAATGCGCGCGATCGTGCAGGGCGGCTCGACCATCGCGTCGCTCGGCGAGCGTATTCTCGGTCGTACGACCGCGGAAGACGTGGTCGACGTCAAGACCGGCGAGGTCGTCATCCCGACGGGCACGCTGCTCGACGAGGCGGCGGTTGCGAAGATCGAAGCGCTCAACATCCCGGGCATGAAGATCCGTTCGCCGCTGGTCTGCGAAGCCAAGATCGGTGTCTGCGGCAAGTGTTACGGGCGTGACCTCGCCCGCGGTACCCCGGTGAACATCGGCGAAGCCGTCGGCGTCATCGCGGCGCAGTCGATCGGTGAGCCGGGCACGCAGCTGACGATGCGTACCTTCCACATCGGCGGCGCGGCGCAGCTCAACGAGCAGTCGAACCTCGAAGCGCCGGTCGACGGCACGATCGAGTTCCGCGATCTGCGCATCATCGAGGACCAGCGCGGTCGTCGCGTGGTGCTCAGCCGTTCGAGCGAAATCGCGATCGTGGACATGGATGGGCGCGAGCTCGCCGTGCACAAGATCCCGTACGGCGCGTACGTGCTGTTCGACGATGGCCATATCGTCACCAAGGGTGACCGCATGGCCGAGTGGGATCCGTTCACCATGCCGGTGATCACGGAAACCGGCGGTGTCGTGAAGTACCAGGACCTGATCGAGGGCAAGACGCTCACCGAGCAGACCGACGAAGCGACGGGCATCGCCCAGCGCGTCGTCACCGAGTACCGCGTCGCCAGCAAGTCGAAGGAGGATCTGCGTCCCCGCCTGACCCTGACCGGCGATGCCGCTGGCGAGGCTGCCCGCTACATGCTGGCCGCCGGCGCAGTGCTCTCGGTCGAGGACGGTGCAACGGTGCAGGCCGGTGACGTGCTTGCCCGTGTTGCCCGCGAGTCTGCCAAGACCCGCGACATCACCGGCGGTCTGCCGCGCGTCGCCGAGCTGTTCGAAGCGCGCAAGCCCAAGGAAAACGCGATCATCGCGAAGGTCTCGGGCCGCGTCGTGTTCGGCAAGGACTACAAGGCCAAGCGCAAGATCGGGATCATGCCCGAGGACGGCGGCGAGGTCGTGGAGTATCTGGTGCCGAAGTCGAAGGTGATCGACGTTCAGGAAGGCGACTACGTCAAGCGTGGCGACAACCTGATCGGCGGCAGCCCCGATCCGCACGACATCCTCGAAGTGCTCGGCATCGAGCCGCTCGCGGAATATCTCGTTTCGGAAATCCAGGAAGTCTATCGACTTCAGGGCGTGAAGATCAACGACAAGCACATCGAGGTGATCGTTCGCCAGATGCTGCAGAAGGTCGAGATCATCGAGAGCGGCGACACTACCCTGCTGGTGGGCGAGCAGCTCGATCGCTCGGAGATGGACGAAGTCAACGAGAAGCTCGAAAAGGGCCAGCTGCCCGCAGCCGGCAAGCCGATCCTGCTCGGCATCACCAAGGCGTCGCTGCAGACCCGCAGCTTCATCTCGGCGGCGTCGTTCCAGGAGACCACCCGCGTCCTCACCGAGGCGGCTGTCCAGGGCAAGCAGGACACGCTGATCGGCCTCAAGGAGAACGTGATCGTCGGCCGTCTCATCCCCGCCGGTACCGGCGCGGGCATGAACCGCCTGCGTGTCGCCGCGACGAGCCGCGACGCCGCCCTGCGCGTTCAGCAGCGTGCGCTGCAGAACGCACTGGTGGCGCCGAACTCGGCCGCCGAAGAGCGTGAGGCCGAGCATGCCCGCTCGACCCGCGACGCCGAAGGCACCGGCAGCGACCCGCTCGCTTCGGTCGTCCCGAGCGGCCACGGCACCGATGCGGACGCCGGCGAGTATCTGAACGAAGCGGAGTGATCCGCGTCGTCAGACGCTTCCAGCGCTGACCAGAAACACCGCCGTCCGGGCAACCGGGCGGCGGTTTTCTTTTGGGCGAGGTGAGCCGGGCGGTTTGCGCGGCCATCCGGGGCCACGGCGATTGCCTCTGTCACATCGCTCTGGCGAGAATGCGCGCGGGGCGGCGGCATTGCTGGAGAGAAATGTGCTGCGACACCTGCCGACTGCCCTGCTTATCCTCGGGCCCGTTCCGCCCGTCGAGGCCACGCCCGCGCAGCCTGTGCAAAAGACCGGGCAATGCTCGATCGACTCCTTGCCCGAGCCACAGAAGCGCCGGCTGATCGATGGCTATGTCTCGCGCCACAAGACCCAGGGCAAGGCGAGTGCAGACGCCTGGGCCAAAGCGCAGGAGGGCGCAGTCTACAAGCAGCTCGTCGCCCAGGGCGCCTGCCCCGCGACCCGCGGCGCGGCACAGACGGCCAAGGCCCCGCCGCGCACCGGCAAGAAGGCAATCCTCAACCGGCGGGGCCAGCCCTGCCGCAATATCGTGGTCGAGAACCAGGTCTTTCCCGGCTTCGGCGGCGAACCGATGCGGATGGCATTGGTGCAGGTGTGCAAGGATTGAGGCGCCCGCCGCAAAATAATTTTCGTGCCCTGTCGATTCCCCTGATCCCCGTTCGTCGTCAGGATGCGAGGCAAGAAGGCTTCGAGTGACTCGAGGAGAAGAACGATGCGCGTGATGGTATTCGTGAAGGCGACCGAGGACAGCGAGAAGGGCGTGATGCCCACCACCGAGCTGCTCGGCGCGATGATGAAGTTCAACGAGGAGCTGGTGAAGGCCGGCATCATGGAAGCCGGTGACGGGCTCAAGCCCAGCTCCGCCGGCAAGCGCGTCGCGTTCGACGGCCCCAGCCGCACCGTGATCGACGGCCCGTTCGCCGAGACCCGCGAGCTCGTCGCCGGCTATTGGATCTGGAACGTCAAGGACATGGACGAGGCGGTCGAGTGGGTGAAGCGCTGCCCCAACCCGATGTTCGGGCCCAGCGAGATCGAGATCCGCCCGCATTTCGAGATGGCCGATTTCGCCGAGATCCTCACCCCGGAGATCGCCGAGCGCGAGGCCCGGCTGCGCGCCGAGACCGAAGGCCGCTGAGCCCGCATCGGTCGCCGCCCGCCGCTTGTCGAACCGCGCATAGCGGGTAACACAGGCGGCGTGGCGGCGAGCGAAACCCAGCGCACGATCGAGACGGTGTTCCGGATCGAGCAGCCCCGGCTGATCGCCGGGCTCTCCCGAATGCTGCGCGATGTCGGGCGCGCCGAGGAGCTGGCGCAGGACGCGCTGGTGATCGCGCTCGCGCAGTGGCCGGGCAGCGGCGTGCCCGACAATCCCGGCGCCTGGCTGATGGCCGCCGCCAAGCGCCGCGCAATCGATGGTCTGCGCCGCGACAAGATGGCCGCACGCAAGCATCAGGAGATCGGCCGCGACCTCGAAAGCGTGCGCGATACCAGCGTCGAAGAGCTGGAGGCCGCAATGGACGACGATGTCGGCGACGAGCTGCTCGCCCTGATCTTCACTGCCTGCCACCCCATCCTCTCGCCCGATGCGCGCGCGGCGCTGACACTGCGGCTGATCGGCGGGCTGACCACCGACGAGATCGCCCGCGCCTTCCTGACCAGCGAGCCGACGATCGCCCAGCGCATCGTCCGCGGCAAAAAGGCGATCGGCGCTGCCGGCCTCGCCTTTGAAGTCCCCCGCGGCCCCGAGCGCGCGGCACGCCTCGCCTCGGTGCTCGAGGTGGTCTATCTGATCTTCAACGAAGGCTATGCCGCCACGGCGGGCGAGGACCTGGTCCGCCCGGCGCTGTGCGACGAGGCGCGGCGGCTCGGACGCATCCTCGCCGGGCTCGCGCCGCAGGAAAGCGAAGTCCACGGCCTGCTCGCGCTGATGGAGATCCAGTCCTCGCGCCTCGCCGCCCGCACCGCGCCCGATGGTTCGTTCGTGCCGCTGACCGAGCAGAACCGCGCGCGCTGGGACCGGGGCATGATCACCCGCGGCCTCGCGGCGCTGCACCGCGCCGAGGCGCTCGGCGGCGCCGACGGCCCCTATGCGCTCCAGGCCGCACTCGCCGCCTGCCATGCCCGCGCATTGACCGCCGAGGATACCGACTGGCCCCGCATCGCCGGCCTTTATGACCGGCTGCGCGAGATCCTCCCCTCCCCCGTCATCGATCTCAACCGCGCAGTCGCCTATTGCATGGCGTTCGGGCCCGAAGCCGGCCTCGCCATCGCCGACGCACTCGGCGAAGCCGTAATGCTGCGCAACTATGCGCCGCTCCCCGCCGCCCGCGGCGATTTCCTCTACCGCGCCGGCCGGCTGCCAGAGGCGAAGGCCGAGTTCGAGCGCGCCGCCTCGCTCACCCGCAACGAAGCCGAGCGGCGCTTCCTGCTCGGCCGGGCGGAAGGCTGCGGCGCCTAGATTTCACGCGATCGTCATCTGCCCGTGCGAACGCAGATACTGTTGATCCGTCGCGATTTTCGACCGAAAGTGCGACAAGCCTAAGTTCCGCGCTCGAACTCCAGGAACAGTGTCATGCCGATCGGCCGCTACTGTGCTGTGTTGCTCTGCCTGCTCGCCCCCGCATTCGCCCGGGCGCAGGTCCAGCCCCCGTCCGACAATATCGTCGTGAAGGGCAAGGCCGACGAGCAGAAGAGCGATTGGAAGCGCGCCGAAACCGCGCATCTGATCGTCTATAGCGACGGCAGCGAAGCCGACCTCCGCCGGGTCACCACCAATCTCGAAAAGCTCCACAGCCTGATGTCGCGCATCTATCGCGGCAATGCGCGAAGCGACCCGACGGTGAAGCTCCAGGTGACGTTGTTCGGCGACCGCGGCTTCTCGACCCGGCTCGGCCTGCAGAATCTGCGCGGGCTCGAAGGCCCCTATACCGGCAGCTTCGCCGAGCAGCGTTATTATGATCCGCGCGAGGATGGCGATGTGATCGCGATCGCCCGCAAGTCGCAGCTTCTCGACCTGAACACCAAGCGCGCCGACGACATCGATTGCGCGGAAGCGCTGGCCGAAGGCGCGCAGCAATGCACCGATGTCTCGGTCTTCCACCAGCCGCTCGTCCGCTCGTGGGAGGCGGTAGTCTACTCGGCGTTCGCGCAGCATTTCCTGCGCACCCACACGACCGAGGTCTTCCCGCGCTGGTATGTCGACGGGGTCGGCGCGATCTTCTCGACGCTGGTGGTGCGTGACGATGGTGCGGTCGATTATGCCCGCCCTCCCTTGGGCTATCGCGAGTTCTTCCGCTCCTATCGCCCGATCGACGTGGCGGACGTGGTAACCGGCAATTATCTCGACGCCTCGAAGCCCGAGTGGAACCCCTACCAGGCCTGGCTGGTCGCCCATTATTTCCTGTTCTCGAACCTGAAGGCCGAGCGCAGCAAGCAGTTCCGCACCTATCTGATCGCGATCGGGCGCGGCACGCCGATGCCGGAGGCGGCGCAGGCCTTCGGTGACCTGCGCAAGCTCAAGTCGGACCTGACCGCCTATCGCACCAGCGCCATGTATTTCGCGCGCACCGCCAAGCCGCCGGCGCGCGAGGAAGCGCCGCTGATCTCGCGCCTGTCGGTAACCGGCGCGGCGATGATCGAGGCGCGGCTTCAGCTCGGCGCGCGTCTGGCGCCCTTCCCCGCCGACGGCGCCAGTCCCGCCGAAACCTGGCTCGACCAGCTCCGCACCAGGCTGGCGGCGCTGCCCTATGAGCCCGAGGCGATGCTGGTGCAGACCGAGGCCGAGTGCCGCGGCGGCCATTCCGATACCTGCCTGGCGCTTGCCGAACGCCTGCTCGAAAAGACGCCCGACGATGTCCGCGCGCTTACCTGGAAGGGCGTGGCGCTCACCGGCCAGGCAGTCGCCGGCCCCGCCCCCGATCGCGCCGCCACGCTCGCCGCCGCGCGCAAGGTGCTGGAGCGTGCGATCCAGCTCGATGGCGAGGCACCACAGCCGCTGATCGCCTATTTCCAGAGCTTCACCCGCGCCGGCGAACGCGTGCCCGACAGCGCCATGCGCGGGCTGGCGCTCGCGATCCGCGCGGTGCCTGCGGCCCCGGCGCCGCGGCTGTACATGGCGCAGGAGCTCGTCCGGCAGAACCATGCCGATCTCGCGCGCCAGGTCGTCTATCCGTTGCTCTATGGTGCCGACGAAACGCCCGAGAAGCGCGCCGCGCAGGCGCTGTTCGCGCAGCCCGGCGCGCCGAGCGCGCGGTAAGGCGGGCTAGTCCCGCTCGAGCTTCCAGGCCGCGTCGAGATAATGCTCGGCGGCTGCCTTGAGCGCCGGCTCCTTCTCGAAGGCCTCGGCGGGCAAGGGCGCGATGCCGAGCCCTTCCATCACCACCCAGAGCGCGAATTTGCGCGAGGGCTCCTGCTCCACGCCGAAATCGATGCGCAGCCGCTCCTCACCGCGCTCACGCGTGGCGGCATCGAGCGCTTCCGGCTCGTCGGTGTCGAAATAATGGGCGAGCAAAGCATCGAGGTCCATGCGCCCTACTTCGGCGCATGGACCTCGATCTGCAAGCGGGTGGCCGTTACGCCGCCACGCCGCTTGCAAGCCATGCGGCGCATTCGGGGCCGAGTTCGGCCTCGGCCATCGCCTCATAGACCACCACGTCGGCGCGGCTGAGCACATCGCGCCAGCGGCCATTGGTGCCCTTGTTGATGAAGGTCTCGGCGCCGCCATCCCAGAACACGCCGCCCAGCGGCGCGGCCTTGGCGGCATTGGCCTTCATCCAGTCGAAGCTGCAATGCTCCAGGATCTGCGGCCAGGCTTCGGGCGCCACGTCGATGTCGAGGAAGTCGGCGATCTTGCGGATCTCGCCGGGCATGTCGCGCTTCAGCGCCTCAAAATGGACGAGGTGGACATTGGGCAGGTCGCGGATCGCCCACCAGGTGCGGACATTCTCCCAGAACGGCCAGAACGGCGCGCCATCGGCCTCGAGCCATTCGCGGAAATATTCGGCAATGTCGGGGTTGGCGGGCCCGATCGGCGGGCCAACGCGGCCCGGCGTATCGTTGAGCGCCGCGAACCAGGCATCGGTCGCGTTGAAATGATGGTTGTGCAGGCTCCACGCCACGTCGCGGCCGTCGCGCGCGACATAGAGATACTTGGCCTCGGGGCTGAAACGCAGCGCGTCGACCGGTAGGTGCGTCTTCATCACGCGGCGATGCGTCTGCGCCTCGAGCGCGGCGAGCTTCATCAGCGCCGGCGGCACGCGCAGATCGACCCAGGGCGAGACTTCGGCGATCGATATATCGGGATCGCCGCCGAAGATCAGCTGGCCGACAATCTGCTGCGTCCAGGTCGTGCCCGACTTGCCATAGGTAGCGACCACCACATCGTCGTCGCGGAAGACCAGGTCGTTCCACACGGTCGAATCGAAATGATGATTGTGCATCTCGCGCAGCTTGCGCGGCACCATTGCCGAAATTGCTTCCGGCGCGAACGTAACGGGCATCTTCCTATCCCTCAAAAACCGAAGGGCGGTGATCTATTGACGCAATACACCAAGGTCAATTTGCAATATGCGCCAAATGCAACGAAGATGAAGGTCAGGCATAGCCAAGTGTTATGCCACGTCAGGACAATATATATCCTGAACGGTTCAATCGAACTTTACCGTTCCGTATCAGCGGTTTGCGCTTCGATTTACAGTAATCGAAGCGCTCCCGACCGTCAGAACTCCAGCGTCGCACGCAAGGTCGCCACGGTGACGCGCTGCGCATCCGCATCGCCGCCACGGTTCCAGATCATCTGCAGATCCGGCTGCAAGGTCAGGAACTTGGTGAGCTTGTCCGAATAGGTCAGCTCGATCGCATTCTCGGTCGCGGCGGTGTGTACGCCGTCGCCGCGCAGCAGATCGCGATAGCCTTCCGAGAGATAGGCCTGGTTCACGCCGAACGAGAACTGGCTGTCGTCGCGTCCGGGGACGAGGTGCGTCAGCAACAGGCCGCCCTGCCAGCCGCCCTTGTACGGCGTGGTCTTGCCTTCGGAGATGCCGGCGCGGACGAACAGGCTGGTCGCGAAGGGACGGTCCGGGTCGCCCAGCGCCTTTTGCGCGATCACATAGGCGCCGCGCGCGTCGCGGCGGACCGGGTCGCCGGCGCCATCCACCTGCGTGAGGTCGTCCTGGCGCTGGGAATAGCCCCAGGCACCGAGCGCGAACTTGTCGCCGTCCTTCTCCACGCCCGCCTCGCCGATCAGCAATACGCCGTGATGGAAGTCGAGTGCCGATCCATGCTCATCGCCGAGCGCACCCGCGGTGGCGTTGAGCACCGCGACCCGCGCAAAGCCGACGCCGC
The DNA here is from genome assembly GCF_013416555.1 of Sphingomonas sp. R-74633. Classification (GTDB taxonomy): domain Bacteria; phylum Pseudomonadota; class Alphaproteobacteria; order Sphingomonadales; family Sphingomonadaceae; genus Sphingomonas. The sequence goes on from NZ_JACCFG010000004.1 coordinate 276,252, forward strand.
CGAAGCGCTGGTCGAGCCGTACCGCCAGCGCGGTGGTCGGGAAGATCGAGGGGCCGTTGGGTCCGGTCGCGGCGATCTCGGAGCCCACGCCGAACGCCGGGGCGATCAGCAGGCCCGAGGCGTCGCTCGAATAGAATTCGCTGTTGAGGTCGTAGAGGCCGGCGCGCAGCGTGGTGCCCTTGCCCAGCTTCTGCTCCACCCAGATCTCGAAGAGGCGCAGCTTGGGTGCGGCGACTTCGATATTGTCGATGCCCTGCAGCGTGGCAGCCACGTCGTTGGGTCGGTCGCCCAGATTGTTGAGCACGTCGATATGGAAGCTCGCGCCCTTCCAGCCGACCAGCTGGTCGAGGTCGCCATTCGCCTCGACGTTCAGGTCGTCGAGCCCGAAGCTGCGCATCCGGCGGCCGTCCGCGGCCACGCCCGACAGGTCGACACGATAGGTCGCGGCGAGATCGAGCGCGGGCTCCTGTGCCTCCTGCGCCTGCGCCGAAGCCGCGCAAAAGAACAGTCCCAGAGCCGGCAGGCCCCCGCATAATATCGAACGCATTTCGTCAGCCCCAAAACCTTCATCCCCGAGCAACAATAATAGAGGGTCCGGACCAGCTTCGGTTCGGACGACCTATAATTGGGCTGAAGAAGGATGCCGCGGGCATTCCGTTCGGAGATGCTTGTGAAGATCACCTCGCTCAACAAGGCCACCACGCAGGCGGCCGCGATCCTGATCGGAATTACCGCCGTTTCGGGCGGCACCGGCCTGTTCGTCGCGATGAAGCAGAACAGCGCGATCGCCGAGCAGACCGCGGCGGCCGGCCTTCTCCAGAATCACATGGAAGCCGACATGATGCACGACGCGGTTCGCGCCGACGTGCTCAACGGCCTGGTCGGCGGCAATCGCCAGGAAGTGCTTGACGACCTCAAGTCGCACCTCGCCACGCTTTCGAAGAACATCGAGACCGACGCGGCCTTCCAGGGCGATGCCAGCATCGTCGCCGCCACCAGCAAGCTCAAGGCGCCGGTCGACGCCTATGCCGCCGCCGCGCAGCAGATCGTCGACGCCGCCGGCGCCGATGCGAACGCCGCGCACGCGCAGCTTCCCGCCTTCATGCAGCAGTTCCACGCGCTCGAAACGTCGATGGAAGCAGCGTCGGAAGCGATCGAGGCGCATGCCAAGCAGGTCGCCTCGAGCGCCGCGACGATGGGCATGATCGCGATGATCATCCTGACGATCACGCTGCTCGCCGGCATGGGCGCGGCGCTGCTGCTCGCCCGCACCGCCAAGCGCCTCCTGGTCCAGCCGCTGCTCGATCTCGCCGGCACGATGCGCGCGCTCGACGGCGGCGACCTCTCGGTTTCCGTGCCGCACACCGCCCGCGAGGACGAGCTTGGCGGCATGGCGCAGGCAATCGACGCGTTCCGCGACAAGCTCAAGGCCGCCGAGGCCGCCAAGGAAACCCAGACCCGCCTGATCGTCGACACGATCGGCACCAGCCTCGACGCGATGGCGCGCGGCGACCTCAGCATCGAAGTCACTGCCGAACTGACCGGCCCCTTCGCCGCGCTCAAGCGCAGCTTCAACGACGCCGCGCAGGGCCTGCGCGCGCTGATCGGCAATGTCGTCACCGGCACCGAGAATATCCGCACCGGCGCCAACGAGATCGCCTCGGCCTCCGAGGACCTCGCCCAGCGCACCGAGCGCAACGCCGCGACGCTTGAAGAGACCAACGCCGCGGTGAACGCCATCGATCACCGCCTCAAGTCGATCGCGCTTTCCGCCAGCGAGACGCTGTCGCGCGCCGACGGCGCGATCGCAGTCGTCGGCAATGGCCGCGCGGTTGCCGATGAGGCGGTCCAGGCGATGGGCCGCGTCAGCGAGTCCGCCAAGGGCATCGACAGCGTCATCGAGGGCCTCGACAAGATCGCCTTCCAGACCCGCGTTCTGGCGATGAACGCCGCGGTCGAAGCCGGCCGTGCCGGCGAAGCGGGCCGCGGCTTCGCGGTCGTCGCCGACCTCGTCTCGGCGCTCGCGATGCGCGCCGAGGAAGAAGCCGGCCGCGCCCGCGACCAGCTCACCCAGACCCAGGCCGAAGTTGTCACCGCGGTCGAGGCCGTGATGAAGGTCGACGGCGCGCTCGCCGATATCTCCGGCGATGTCGGCCAGGTCCATGCCCTGATCGGCACCATGGCCGAGGACAACAACGCGCAGAGCCACGCGATCAGCCAGGTCAGCGAGGCGATCGGCGACATGGACCGTGGCACCCAGCAGAATGCCGCCATGGTCGAGGAAACCTCCGCCGCCGCGCGCAACCTCACCCAGGAAGTCGAGACGCTCGCCAACAGCGCCGCCAGCTTCACCATCGCGGCGCCGAACGGCCGCGCCCCTGCCCCGGCCCGTCGGGCACTCGAAGCCAGCACGGTCCACTGATCGGACACATCCGCGCAACAAAATGTTGCGCGGATGCTGCAGTCTCACAAAAGAAACATTAGTGTAACGACGGTGACGCCGTACCGCCGTGTACCGTTCATGTTGGTCCTGTTGAGCCCCTGCTGAGAGCGGGGGCGGGTCGCCCCTTGGTAAAGGGGAAGATCGACATGAACATTTCGCGCTTACTTGGCGGCGCCGCTTTGGCTGTGCTCGCGTCCACGCTGGCGGCCGGCACCGCCCAGGCCCAGGATACCGCCCGGCCCACGACCGAGGCCGATGCCCCCGCCGAGGAGCAGCGCGCGAACGAGATCCTGGTCACCGGCCAGATCTTCTTCCGCAACCGCACCGCCGATCCGAACCCGGTGCTGTCCTACGACCTCGAATATTTCCAGAAGTTCGAGCCGATCTCGGTCGGCGAGATGCTGAAGCGCGTCCCCGGCGCGACCTTCACGTCGGACGTGCTCGAATATGACCAGGTCCAGTTCCGCGGCCTGCCCGGCGGCTTCACCAACGTGCTGATCAACGGCCGCCGCGCGCCCGGCGGCGAGGCCGATGGCAGCTTCTTCGTCGATCGTATCCCGGCCGAGCTGGTCGAGCGCATCGAGATCGTCCGCGCGCCCCGCCCCGACCAGCCGAGCGACGGCGTCGCCGGCACGCTCAACGTCGTCACCAAGGAAGCGACCAGCTTCAAGGGCGGCTTCGGCAAGGTCGGCGCGCTGCTCAACACCCGCGACGGCGTGATCCGCCCCTCGGCCGCCGCCGCCTTTGCCGGCAAGCTCAGCGAGAGCACCGACTACTGGGTCGCGCTCAACTATCAGAAGCGCCGTAACCCCAAGGCGAAGGTCTCGTACCGCTTCGGCGACGAGCCGGTGACCAGCGACAAGCGCTTCCCCGGCGATCCGAACACCAGCAAATACGTCACCGATCCCGAGTTCAGTGACTTCGAGGCCCAGAGCGACACGCGCGACGGCAGCGACCTGTCGGGCAGCGCCGAAATCACCACGCGGTTCGGCGATGGCGGCCGCCTGCGCCTCAACGGCTTCTTCGTCGACACGCATCGTGACGAAGACGAGCAGTCGGTCACGCTCGAAGACGCGGACCTGGATTTCGACGGCGTCGAAGTGCAGCAGGAGCGCATCAAGCAGCAGACCTATGCGGTCACCGCCGATGCGAAGCTGCCGCTGAGCGACAGCGTCGAGCTGGGACTTGCCGGCGGCTGGAACCAGTATCGCGAGAACACCAGGACCACCACGTTCGAGGGCGACAATGAGAACGACTATAGCGATCTCGACCTCGACGAGGAGGAAGAGCTCCACATCAAGGACAGCGAGTTCAGCGGCACGCTCTCGGGCAGCTATGACGGCGGCGCGTTCAAGCTGAAGATCGGCTCGGACTTCCTGTTCAAGACCCGCGACGGCCTGAACGACGGCATCCTCACCGACATCTTCCGTATCCGCGAGAACCGCTATTCGCCCTATGTCCGCCTCACCTATGATCTGGGCTCGTCGCTCACGATCGACGGCGGCGCCCGCTACGAGATCGTCGACCGCAAGGTGACTGCGACCACCGCTTCGGGCGGGTTCAACAACGGCATCCTCAACCCCTCGCTGAGCGTGCGCTGGGCACCCAGCGGCGCCGACCAGTTCCGCGCCTCGGTCGCCCGTACGATCCGCCGCCCGGACTATGATCTGCTGTCGCCGATCGAATATGACGAGACGCCGGGCGACGACGACACCACCACCGGCAATCCGGACCTCCGGAACCAGAGCGCCTGGGGCGTCGATGTCGGCTATGAGCGCCGCCTCGGCCGCAGCGGCATCGCCGGGGTGAACTTCTTCTACCGCGACATCAGCGACCTGATCGAACTCGTCGCGATCCGCGACAACGGCCCGGGCCAGGATTTCCGTCCGCAGAATATCGGTGACGGCCAGGCCTGGGGCGTCGAGTTCGACCTGTCGGCGCCGCTGACCTTCTTGGGGCTTCCCGACACCGGCATTTTCGCCAACTATACCTATCTCGACAGCCGGACGACCGACCCGTTCACCGGCGAGAAGCGCCGCTTCAATGCCCAGCCGCACCATGTCTACAATGTCGGCTTCATCCAGACGGTGAAGGCGGCGGACGTCAGCTTCGGCGCGACGATCTCGGGCCGCTCCAAGTCGCTTGAGTCGAACTATGACGAGACGGTGGAGCTGCGCTACGATCCGGACCTCGAAGCCTTTATCGAGAAGCGCATCGGCAAGCACATCGTGCTGCGCGTCTCGGCCCAGAACCTGCTCGACCGCGTGAAGTATGAGGACTTCCGCAAATATGACGGCGACTCGCTCGAGGAGATCCTTGAGAACCGCGCCGCCGGCGACCTCGACGAATATGAAATCGAGCGCGAGCATTCCGGCCCGCTCGTCCAGTTCACCCTGCGCGCCGCGTTCTGATCCAGCCTGTCTCCCTCTCCCCTCCGGGGAGAGGGTGGCGACCCCGGCGAAAGCCGGGGGAAGCCGGGAGAGGGGCTGTGCGGCCCACCATCGATAGGCCCCTCTCCCCGGCCCTCTCCCCGGAGGAGAGAGGGAGGAGCTTTGTACCGTTGCGCAGCCGTCCCGCCCCCACTATCTCCGCGCGCATGGCAACAGAACTCTACGACCTCACGGTCCCCGTCTTCCTGCGCGGCTTCAAGGCGCTGTCCGCGTTCCTCGACAAGGCACGCGCCTGGGCTGACGAACAGGGCATTGCGCACGAAGAACTGCTTAGCGCGCGGCTGGCCGAGGACATGGCCCCGCTCGTCGGGCAGATCCAGCGCGTCAGCGATGGCGCCAAGTTCGCGATGGCGCGGCTCGGCCAGATCGAAGCCCCGGCGATGGCGGATACCGAAACCAGCTTCGACGAGTTGCAGGCGCGCATCGCCGCGACCGTCGCGTTCCTCAACTCGGTCCCGCGTGAAGCGGTCGACGGCCGCGAAGACGCCGATATCGAAGTGAAGACGCCCAATCGCAGCTTCCACTTCAAGGGCCTGCCCTACGTCACCACCTTCGCGCTGCCGAACTTCTATTTCCACATCACCGCCGCCTACGCGATCCTGCGCCACAAGGGCGCGCCGGTCGGCAAGATGGACTATCTGGGCGGCATCTGATGGTCCGGATCGCGGTGATCGGTGCGGGTGCCATCGGCGGCACCCTCGCCGCCTGGCTCGCCCAGAGCCACAACGTCACCGTCTGCGCGCGCTCGCCCCTCGATGACCTCGAAGTCGAAACGCCCGAGGGGCTGATTCGCGCCACCCCGCTTATCCTCACCGATCCTGCCGCGGCCAGCGAAGTCGATTGGGTGCTCTGCACCACCAAGACCTATGACTGCGCTGGCGCGGCCGCCTGGCTGCCCGGGCTGATGGGCCCCTCCACCCGGCTCGCGGTGATCCAGAACGGCGTCGAGCAGCGCGATCGCTTCCCGCAGGTGCCCGCGCAGCGGACCGTGCCGGTGATCATCGACCTGCCCGTCGAACGCAACGCGCCCGGACGCATCGTCCAGCGCCGCAACGGCACCATCCATGTGCCCGAGGGCGATGCCGGCGAGGCATTCGTCGCGCTGTTCGCCGATAGCTCGATCGATGCGCAGACCACCCCCGATTTCGTCACCGCCGCCTGGCGCAAGCTTGCGATCAACTGCTCGGGCATCGTCAGCGCGCTCACGATGCGCCCGGCCGAAGTCGCCAATGACGCGCCTGTCGCCGAGGTGATGCGCGCGCTGGTGCGCGAATGCATCGCAGTGGGCCGGGCCGAGGGCGCCGACCTGAAGGATGGCCTTGCCGACAAGGTCGTCGAATGGACGAAGCGGGCGCACCCGCAATCGGTCAACTCGCTCCACGCCGACTTCGCCGCCGGCCGGCTGACCGAAGTCGATGCCCGCAACATGGTGATCGTTCGCCTCGGCGCGAAGCATGGGATCGACGCGCCGATGAACCGCGCCCTTGCATCTCTACTGAGCGCCGCTTCCACTCGGAATTAACCTGGGTCACCGCAAAATCCCGCTTATGGATGCCGGGATTCGCGCGCTGCTGTTCAATCGGGGGCTGGCCCTTGTCGTGCTCGCCGCGCTTGCCGGCCTGTACGGCATCTTCGCGCTCGACCTGTTCCAGGACGAAGGCGGCACGATCGCTGGGCGCCGGATGCGGATCGAGCTCGACGAGTTCCTGCTCTATGGCTCCACACTGATCCTGATGCTGTTCGGCTTCGGGCTGAACCAGCATCGCGGCCGGCTGCGCGAACGCACCAAGCGCCTGCGCGCCGAACGCGACGCCCGCGACCTCGGCTTTCACGACCCACTCACCGGCATGCCCAATCGCCGCGCATTCGACGAGGCGCTGGGCGACCTGGCGCCGAGCGGTCTCCACGCAGTGCTGATGCTCGATCTCAACGGCTTCAAGGCGATCAACGACACGCATGGCCACGCCACCGGCGATGCGCTGCTGCGAGTGATCGCCGATCGTATCGCCGGCGCGGTGCGCGAGGGCGACACCGCCGCGCGGCTGGGCGGCGACGAATTCGCGGTGATCGCGCCGGGCCTGGCCGATCCGGAGATCGCGAAGGCGATCGCCGGCCGGCTCGCGAGCAGCATCGCCCGGCCGGTCTTCGTCGACGGGCGCACGCTCCATGTCGGCACCGGCATCGGCATCGCCCTGTCGCGCGCCGAGAAGCTGGCGCCCACCGAGCTTACTCGCCGCGCCGATCTGGCGCTGTATGCCGCCAAGCGCAGCGAAGGCGTGGCCTTCCGCCTCTACGAACCGCAGCTCGAAGCCTAGATCTCCACGATCCGCGTGCCGAGCCGCGCCGCTTCCTCGCGGTCGTGCGTCACCATCAGGATCGGCAGCTGCATCGTGTCGCGCAGCCGCTCGATCAACGCCATGATTTCCTCGCGCCTCGCCCGGTCGAGCGAGGACAGCGGCTCGTCGAGCAGCAGGAAGCGCGGGTTTGAGAGCAAGGCCCGCCCGATCGCCACCCGCCGCGCTTCGCCGCCCGACAGCGTGCGCGGCCAGCGATCAAGCAGATGCGCGATACCGAGCAGCGCGATCGTCTCGTCGACGTCGAGCCCGCCTTCACGCCAGCCATAAAGCAGGTTGGCGCGTACCCTGAGGTGGGGAAACAATCGCGGCTCCTGGAAGACATAGCCCGCGCGCCGCTCGGCCACGGGCAGGTCGATCCCCGCCGCCGCCTCGAACAACGTCTCGCCGCGCACCCGGGCATGCCCGGCGTTGGGCTCGACCAGCCCGGCGACCATGTTGAGGATCGTCGTCTTGCCCGCCCCCGAGGGTCCGAACAGCACGGTGAGTCCTGCGCCCGCCTCGATCCGGCAGGCGATCTCAGCCTCCCCCAGCCGTTTGCTCAGGTCGAGGTCAAAGGACATGCAGCCCCCTGCCCGCGCGCCGGGCGATCAGTTCAGAGGCGAGCAGCGCGCCGAGCGACAACAGCACCGAAATGCCCGCCAGCCGCAGCACCTGCCCCTCGCCGCCCGGCGTCTGCAACGCGGCATAGATGGCGAGCGGCAGCGTCTGCGTCTCGCCGGGCACGTTGGAGACAAAGGTGATCGTCGCCCCGAACTCGCCCAGCGCCCGCGCGAAGCCGAGCACCAGCCCGGCGAGGATCCCCGGCAGGCTGAGCGGCAGCGTCACGCTCGCGAACACCCGCCAGCGCCCCGCCCCCAGCGTCGCCGCCGCCTGCTCGAGCCGCTGGTCGACCGCCTCGATCGACAGCCGCATCGCGCGCACCATCAGCGGCAACGCCATCACCGCGCTCGCAATCGCCGCGCCCGTCCAGCGGAACAGCACCGATACGCCGAACCAGCTCTCCAGCCAGCTCCCGATCGGCCCGCCCGGTGCAAAGGCGAGCAGCAGCAGCCACCCGGTCACCACCGGCGGCACGACGAGGGGCAAATGCACGATCCCGTCGAGCAGCAATTTCCCCGGAAACCGCCCTCGCGCCAGCAGCCAGGCCAGCGCAAACGCCACCGGCAGGCACGCCAGCACCGCCACCCCGCCCACCTTGAGCGACAGCCAGATGATGCCCCAGAGCTCGGGCGTCACAGCGGCAGGAAGCCGAAGCGCCTGAAGATCGCCCTGCCCTCGCCGCTCAGCAGGAAGCGGCGGAAGGGCTCGGCGTCGGGGCTGCTCGCGGTTTTGAGGCGCGCAAGCGGATAACGGATCGGCGGATGGCTGTCGTCCGGCAGCACCCGCACCACTTCGACCAGCGCCGAGGCGCGCGCATCGGTGGCATAGACGATCCCGAACGGCGCCGCCCCGCGCTCGACAAACGCCAGCGCCGCGCGCACGCTCTCGCCGCGCACCACCCGTGGGGACACCGCGTCCCATGCTCCCAGCTTCTGCAGCGAGGCCCGGGCATATTTCCCCGCCGGCACCGCATCCGGATCGGCCAGCGCCAGCGCTCCCCCGCCGAGCAGCCGGGCGAGCGGCACCCGCGGCCCGGCATCGCCCCGCGCGCCCCTGGGCCGCACCACCACCAGCCGGTTGCCCAGGAACGAGGCCCGCGTGCCCGGCACGATCAGCCCGCGCTTCGCGATATCATCCATCCACGGTTCGTCGGCCGAGACGAACAGATCCGCCGCCGCGCCCGCCGCGATCTGCCGCGCCAGCGCCGAGCTCGCCGCGAACGAGCAGACCGGCCGGGCATGCCCCTTGCCCGCCCAGGCGCTCGCCGCCGCCGTCATCGATTCCTGCAGGCTCGCCGCCGCCAGCACCAGGGGCGCCCGCGCCGCCGCAAGCGCCAGCCGCGGGGCCAGTACCGCGACGCCCATCCCCGCCAGCACCGCGCGCCGGTCGATCCGCCTGTCTGTCATGCCCCCTGCCTGACACCCGCCAGCCAGCGAGGCAAGGCCCTCACTTCAGACCAAGCGCCTTGCGGACATCGGCCCAGCGGACCAGCTTGAAATTCTGCGCGGCCGGCGCGTTGTCGCCGTCCTGCGCCAGCATCAGCCCGCCCTGCAGCCTAGGCCCGAAGCCCGCGGTGGAGACTTCGATGCCGTCGGTCTCGTTCGTCGCGCCGAACGTACCCGCGGTGATCCGGAAGCGCCCGGCATAGGCCATGTCGCGCAGCCGCCACAGCCCATAGGCGCTGTCGCCCTGGCTCGACACGACCAGATAGCCGCCGCGCGCGCCCTCCGCCGCAATCGCCACGCCTTCGACATCCGCCACGAGACGCTGCCCGTCCGCCGCGATCACCTTCTCACCGGCGACGGCATCGCGCGGGTTCGCCCCGAAGCGCCACACGCCGACATCCTCCTCGCCGACGAACAGCGCGCCCGTCCGGTCGTCCGCCACACAGCCTTCCGACTGGCTGGCGAGCTTCATCGTCCGCACCCGGTCCGCCTTGATCGCCCCGCCCTCGCGCAGGATCTCCATCTGCACAATCGTGCCGTCCTTCTTGACGACGAACGCATGGAGCCGGCCGCCGCGCGGCGCATACATGCACAGGCCGTACGCCTCGCCCGCCCCCGCATCGAAGCGCCCGATCTCGCGGAGCGCCGCCGCCCGGGTATCGAGCGCATAGAGCGCCAGCTTCGCATTCGCCTTGTCGTTGCGGTCGCTCGCCGCGACGATCACCTGCCCGCCCCAGGCGCGCAGGTCGACATTGTTCACCCGCCCCGCCGCCAGCGACGAGCGCAGCTTGCCCGACAGGTCATAGACGTTGAGCCCGGCCTTCTTGTCGGTCGCGACGATCAGGCTGGCCGCAGGATCGCGCGGGTTGCGCCAGATCGCGGGATCGTCCGCCGCATCCTCGAGGCTCGCCACCGCCACCGTCTCGCCCATCGCCTGCACCTGCGCGGTCGGCACGTCCTGCGCGGCAGGCACGGTCTGGAGCAGCATCAGCGTGGCAAGCAACATGGGATCCCCTTCTTCGCCGGAGCCGGCCGTCTATAAACGCAGTGCGACGGCGCGATGACAGTCCCGCGACAAAACCACCTCCCGGCCAGGCCCATCCGGGTTCGCAAACCTGCAAAGCGGTGCAGATACCGCTTTCCTACACGAACCTATTTGGTTCATTCCTGACTGTATGCAAAACCGAGTCCCGAGCAAACCGATCGTGCCGGAGTTTACGCCGGTCCCCCGCAAATACCGCGTCGACGGCTGGACCGCCGAGCGCCAGCGCGCCTTTATCGACGCGCTTGCCGACACCGGCTCGGTCAAGCACGCGGCCAGGCGTATCAACATGAGCCCCGAGGGCGCCTATTATCTGCGCCGCCAGCCCGGCGCCGAGGAGTTCCGCGCCGCCTGGACCGCCGCGCTCGATCACGGCGTCCAGGCGCTGGTCGATGTCGCGCTCGAACGTGCGTTCGACGGCGTGCCCATCCCGATCTACTACAAGGGCGAGCAATGCGGCGAGAAGCGCTGGTATAATGACCGGCTGCTGATGTTCCTGCTCAAGCACCATCTCCCCGCCCGCTACGACCCGACGCCGCTCCCGCGCGGCACCCGCCACCCAGACACCGTCGCGCGCGAGGCCGCCGAGAACTGCCCCGTCTGCCGCGAGCGCGCCGAGGCCGAGGCGGCGGACGCCGCCGCCCCGCCGGGCGAGAGCAAGGAGGACCAGGCCTGGCTCGACGAGGTCCTCAAGCGCTACATCTTCAAGGTCCAGGCCGAGCGCCAGCACCGCCTCGCCGGCGAGGTCGTCGCCGCCGACTATACGCTGCGCCAGCTCACCCATATCGAGCTGATCCTCGATTGCGGTGGTCGCGGCATGCAGCTGATCGAGGCCTGGACCAATGTCGTCCGCGCCCGCGACAAGCCCGAGCGCTGGGCAAGCAGTACCAGCCGCTGGCTCGACGACACCCGCCGCGCAATCTGGGAGCGGACCGGCGAACCGCTACGCCCGGCCGTGCCGCTGGGCGACACCGCGCCTGCCGACTGGTCAGAGGGCGGACCCACACTGTTGGAACGCGGCAAGGCGAAACGCGACTGCGAGCGCCGGATCGCCGAGGTGCAGGCGGAGTGGGAGGCGGCGGCTACCGAGGAGGGATGGAAGGCGTGGAAGGAGGGGCGCGGGTGATGCCGTCGGCTAGTATAATATAAGTGCTGAGATTAAGTGTTTTCGTAGTGAGGCTGCGGCGGGGAAAGGCTAGCCTTAGGCACACAATGGCGGCGGATGCAGCGGCAATGCGCTCCTGGCGCAAGGAAAACGTAGCCAGCATCAATATTGGGGCTCGTCCGGTTGGTTTGCTTGAGGCCACTTTCAGACGTTATTGCTCAAGCAGCGGAGCTGGAAAGGCGCCAAGCTCTCGACAAGCGCACATCGTATGCGCTCCTGACTTCCTTGCGTTGACGGTCTGGGCCACCTACGCTGCGATCGTTAGGGGGCAATATGACGCTAGTTTGGGACAGCTTCGCAGATCAGGTCCGTGACATCGGATCTCGCGTCTTTGGCGTGAGTATGGAACCGAAGTCTTTTAAGCACATCGACCTCGACGCGTATGCTGAGCAGGGACCAGATTACGTTATAGGCGCCGCATGCGCCAAAGACGCCAATAAGACTACCTTGGAGCCAATCATCAGCAAGATGGTAGCGCTTCGAAAGGAGATTTTGGCATCAGGACGCTACTTCAAAGCGCTCGTCGTGGTGCGTGGCAATGCCTCATCACAATTAGTGGCCATCGCTGAAACTGGTGGCGTGCTTGTTCTTTCAGTAAGCAGCTTTGCGGCAATGCTTATTGAATATGATAAGTATTTTCGAGCTCGACAGGCTGCGCCGTTTGGGAGCGCCGTCGATCCGCAAACCGGTGAAATTGATAGAATTGCATATGTTCCAGTCCAGTACAAAAATAGAGATTTTGGAAAATCCTATAAGGCTTCTGAAATTGCAGATCAAATTCTCTCTGGAAAAATTGTTGTCCTCCTCGGAGAATACGGAAGTGGAAAAAGTCGTTGCATCGCAGAAGTATACTCAGAATTAGCTAGACGTTGGGGCGACACTCTAGCATTTCCGTTCGCAGTTAATCTTAGGGAATGTTGGGGCATGCAGACTGGCGAAGAGATTCTCAGGCGGCATATAACGAGGCTTTCTCTTGACGAAATCGAAAGTCAGGCAGTCAGGGTATTTAGACGTCACTCTGGCACATTCCTGCTCGACGGCTTCGATGAAATGGGATCGCAAGCTTGGAGTGCTGACGAGGATAAGCTCAGAGCCCTCCGAGCGGTCGCCCTACAGGGGGTTCGCGATATCGTCGCCAATAGCGGGCGCGGTTGCCTGATAGCCGGACGGGAGCACTATTTCTCTTCGTTTGAAGAGATGGTAGCGGCACTGGGGCTTAATCAAACAAATCTATTACTTCTTCACGTGGATGAAGAATTTACTGTTGAACAAATGGAAGATTACTTCGAAGCGGCGCAAATTCATGTTGCTTTGCCAAATTGGCTACCTCGGCGCCCCCTAATTTGCCAAACGATCGCACAGCTGGAATCCGATGATATTGGGCGAATGTTCAGCGAGCAAAGCCACGAGGCAGAATTCTGGGAATATTTTATCAAAGTTGTTTGTAAAAGAGATTCTCGTATTAACGACTCTTTTGATCCAGATATCATCCTCGCCGTTTACATCGAGTTGGCTCGCCAGAGCCGTAACAAGCAGATGACCGTAGGTCCGTTTAGTCTTCGCGATTTGCAGATGGCATTCGAGACTGCCGTGGGCCAGCCGCCGACCGAAGATGCCTCCGTGATGCTCCAACGACTTCCGAGCCTCGGGCGGATTGGAGCAGAGTCAACCGACCGGCAATTCGTTGATATGTATATTCTCGACGGACTGCGGGCGCGCGATATCGCGCGCCTTCCTCAGGTTTCGGAGGCGGTGCGCTCACGGGCCCTCGATGAGCAATGGATCAATCCGCTGGGGGTCTTAGGCCAGCGAGTGCTCGCGCTACACGTTGCACGACGCGCTGATGCCTTCATGTCGCTCATGACCCGCGCATCAACGGCGCTAAACGCCGTACTGGCGGCGGACTTGGCTTCCTCATTTCTCCATACGGGATCACCCAAGATCGACTTTGGCGGGGTGCATATCAAGGGCGCCGTATTCGGAAATATAAATTTTGAACTATCCGAAGCTAGTAAGCTTACCATTAGTGAAAGCGTGATCGAGCAACTAGTTTTACCGAGTCATGCGCCGACATCAGTTTCAATTTTATCGTCATCTGCAGGGAGTGTAGCGGGCGTTTCTTCTTTTGAGGGATTACCCTCTTGGGCGAAACTTGACTCCGTTGATGAGTTTGATTCTGTTCAAACGGTGTCCAAGATACGCGTTGCTGGCCTAGACATGGCTCACGAAATCTTGGTGGCGATCATTAAGAAAATATTCTTCCAGAAAGGTACGGGCAGAAAGGAAGATGCATTGCTTCGCGGATTTGGAAGTGGCGCATCAAGCAAAATGGCAAGCAAGATTCTAAATCTTCTGGTTCGAGAGGACATATTGGGCACATTCAAGGGCGATGAAGGCACGGTATATACACCCGTCCGATCACAGGCCGGCCGCATGCACGAAATCCTCAACGAACTTAGGGCATCTAATGACCCGCTGTGGGGCACCGTCGGGGGGCTAAATAGAGACTAGGTTGGCTAATTCCTTAACGGCCCGATTTGCGTTCTCTTGATATAAACGAGTTGAATCTTCGGAAATCATTACCGACGGATTATTGATTAGCCGATTTCGGATATTCCAAAGTTCCGCGATGCGATCTTGGAGTGCCGTCGGTGCGTTGGGGTGGCGAGTAAGAGAGTCCAAGCGTGACCGAATGGACGACTTGGCGCCAGACGAAGAGAGGCGTCCCACGACCACATCAAGCGCCTTCTCGACCTCCAGCCAAGACGTAATAATCGCCTCTAGCGGCGAAAGTGCTTGGAGCGGTGCTACTGCCTCATCAGCCGGTTCTGCAACATCTTCTACCGGTACCGGCGATAAGTTCTCCTGTATGAAAGCGTCCAGTGACGCTTCGACGCCTAGCGCTTTGAAGCTTCGCACGCGTGCGAGCATAGCCGTCAATTCCAACCGGAAAAGATGCGCTATTACAACCATGGCAATGGGCCATGCTGCGCTAGAGAGTACCAAGCCGACATTGTTGGTGACTGCGGCACCTAGCTGACTGTCAGTTCGGATGGTTTTTTCTATGACTTGCGTTCGAACATAGCTGGGCTTTTCAGTGTTTTGCGCCACACGCATCCCCCGAAACTTGTGCGATTCTAAGTTAGCCTATCCTAGGCCAAGTGCATTGCTATGAAACTACGCCATCGAGAGATCTTCTCGACAGTCATTATCAATTGGTCAGATGCCGTTATTCGCGCGACGCTGTCGTTATCTCACTTAGGGGCTCATTGACCGTGACGCGGTGGAAAGCGACTTTGACATTGTTTCGCTTTCAATGCTACATTCTTCTACTACGTAGAAGCTCAGTTGTCTTTGGCTAACAGCATTCGAGTCTACGGCCTATCCCAAGACAAGTCCACAAACGACGTATCATCCACGTCGCCTGAACCACCTAAGCTGAAGCGCTAACCCGCCCTATTCCTCGCCCATCCTGAGCGCAGCGATAAACGCCTCCTGCGGGATCGACACCGAGCCGTACTCGCGCATCTTCGCCTTGCCCTTCTTCTGCTTGTCCAGCAGCTTGCGCTTGCGGGTGGCGTCGCCGCCATAGCATTTGGCAGTCACGTCCTTGCGCATCGCGCTGATCGTCTCGCGGGCAATCACCTTGCCGCCGATCGCCGCCTGGATCGGGATCTTGAACAGGTGGCGCGGGATGAGTTCCTTCAGCCGCTCGACCATGCCGCGGCCGCGCACCTCGGCGGTCGAGCGGTGGACGATCATGCTGAGCGCATCGACCGGCTCCTCGTTGACGAGGATGCCCATCTTGACCAGATCGCCGTCGCGATAGCCGATCTGCTCATAGTCGAAGCTGGCATAGCCCTTGGACAGCGACTTCAGCCGGTCGTAGAAATCGAAGACGACCTCATTGAGCGGCAGTTCATAGGTCGCCTGCGCCCGGCCGCCGACATAGGTCAGGTTCTTCTGGATGCCGCGCCGGTCCTGGCACAGCTTCAAGACCGAGCCGAGATACTCGTCCGGCACATAGATCACGGCCTGGATCCAGGGTTCGGCGATGCTCTCGATCTTGTTCGGATCGGGCATGTCGGCCGGGTTGTGCAGCTCGATATGCCCGCCGCCATGCGTCAGCTCGATCTGATAGACCACCGACGGCGCGGTGGTGATGAGATCGAGATCATATTCGCGCATCAGCCGCTCCTGGATGATCTCCAGGTGCAACAGGCCGAGGAAGCCGCAGCGGAAGCCGAAGCCCAGCGCCGCCGACGTTTCCATCTCGAACGAGAAGCTGGCGTCGTTGAGGCGCAGCTTCGAGATGCTCTCGCGCAGCTTCTCGAAGTCGTTGGCATCGACCGGGAACAGGCCGCAGAACACCACCGACTGGACTTCCTTGAAGCCCGGCAGCGCCTCGAGCGCGGGCCGCTTCGCGTCGGTCAGCGTGTCGCCGACGCGGGCCTGCGCGACTTCCTTGATCTGCGCGGTGATGAAGCCGATCTCGCCCGGGCCCAGGTCGGGCAGCTGCTCGATCTTGGGCGTGAACGCGCCGACGCGGTCGATCAGGTGGGTGGTGCCCGCGGCCATGAACTTGATCTGCTGGCCCTTCCTGATCGTCCCGTCGATGACGCGGACCAGGATGACGACGCCGAGATAGGGGTCGTACCAGCTGTCGACCAGCATCGCCTTCAGCGGCGCGTCGGCATCGCCCTTGGGCGCCGGGATGCGCTCGACGACGGCGTCGAGGATCTCGTCGATGCCGATGCCCGACTTGGCCGAGGCAAGCACGGCGTTGGAGGCGTCGATGCCGATGATCTCCTCGATCTCGTGGCGCACCTTTTCGGGTTCGGCCGAGGGGAGATCGATCTTGTTGATGACCGGGATGATCTCATGGTCATGCTCGATCGACTGGTAGACATTGGCGAGCGTCTGCGCTTCGACGCCCTGCGCCGCATCGACGACGAGCAGCGCGCCTTCGCAGGCGGCGAGGCTGCGGCTCACCTCATAGGCGAAGTCGACATGCCCCGGCGTGTCCATCAGGTTGAGGACATGGCCCTTCCACTCGAGGCGCACGGTCTGCGCCTTGATGGTGATGCCACGCTCCTTCTCGATGTCCATATTGTCGAGCACCTGCGCGGACATCTCGCGATCGGTGAGCCCGCCGGTGCGCTGGATCAGCCGGTCGGCCAGGGTCGACTTGCCGTGGTCGATGTGCGCGATGATCGAGAAATTGCGGATCTTGGAAAGTTCGGTCGCCATAATCCGCGCCCGTTAGCAGCTTGCACGCGAAAGCCAAAGCGCTCGAAACATCCCCAGTTGCGCCCTGCGCAATTCCCGTGGAGCGCTTTTGCCGCTATCCGGGCCGCGGTTCCAAAAAGAGAGGGGGAACATGACCTCGAAGACCGCGTTGCTCGTAAAGACTCTGATGGCTTCGGCCGCGCTGCTCGGTTCCGGCCAGGCCTATGCCCAGAGGCAGGCTAAGCCGAGCTCGGGCCAGAAGCTGCAGGATGCCGCTGCCAATGACGTGCCGCACTGCACGCGCAAACTCGGCACGCTCTCGATCGTCGATGGCGACGATCCCCGCGGCTGGACCCAGTATCAGCTCGCCCCGCCAGCCAAGCTGCTGCGCGTGCTCGTCCAGCGCTCGGGCTGCTTCAACATCGTCGATCGCGGTACCGGTCTTCAGGCAGCGGCCCGCGAGCGTGACATTGGCGGCGGCCTGGGTATGCAGCGCGGCTCCAATGTCGGCCAGGGCCAGATCAAGGCAGCCGACTATGTCCTCGTCGCCGAAGTGGCGGGCGCGAACAGCAATTCGAGCGGCAGCAATGTCGGCGGCGCGATTGGCGGTCTGCTCGGCGGCCGTACCGGCGCGGCGATCGGCGGCGGTATCAAGTCACGCAAGCTCGAGGCGAACACGGTGCTCTCGCTCACCAATGTCCGCACCACCGAGACGATCTCGGTGCAGGACGGCTATGCGGCGAAGAACGACATCTCATTCGGCGCCGCTGGCGGCCTGGGCTTCTTCGGCGGCGCCGCGGGCGCAGTCGGTGGCGGCTATGAGAATACCGACATCGGCAAGATCGTGACGCTGTCCTTCATCCAGGCCTATTCCAAGATGGTCGACGAGCTGGGCCTGGTCCGCCCGGGCGATGCCGGCACCGCGCAGGCGGCGCCGATGAAGACCTTCACCGCACAGGCCCCTGTCGCGATGCGCAGCGCGCCGGCCGCCACCGGCAAGATCATCCGCACCATCCCGGTGGGCGGCATCGTCTATCCGACAGGCAACAAGAACGGCCTATGGTGGGAAGTTGCCGACGAGAACGACAATGTCGGCTGGGTGCTGAACACCAAGCTGGCCCCTTCGAACTAAGCGAACCCGGGGCGGGCGCCGCGTGCGCCCGCCCCTTCCCTTCAGGAACCCCAGGCGCCCCGGCGGATTGCACCGCCATGATCTTCCGCATCGGCACCGCAGCCTGGGCCCTGCCGCGCGACGTGCGCGATCGCTTCCCGCCGGGTGCGAGCAATCTCGCGCGCTACGCCGGCTGCCTGAACGCCACCGAGATCAATTCAAGCTTCTACCGTCCCCATCGCCGCGCGACCTATGAACGCTGGGCCGCAAGCGTGCCCGAGGGTTTCCGCTTCGCCGTCAAGCTGCCCAAGGCGATCACGCATGAGGCGCGGTTTGTCGATTGCGAGCCGCTGCTCACGCGCTTTGCCGAGGAGATCGGCGGGCTGGGCAAGAAGCGCGGGCCGGTACTGGTACAGTTGCCGCCCAAATTCGCCTTCGATGCCGCGCTGGCGGATCGCTTCTTCGCGGAGCTGAACGCAATCGTCGGGGGCGCCGTCGCGCTGGAGCCGCGCCATCCGAGCTGGTTCACGTCCGAAGTCGAAGCCTTGCTGATCGAACACCACGTTACCCGCGTCGCTGCCGACCCTGCGCCGGTGCCGGAGGCGGCACGACCCGGCGGATGGCCGGCCCTCGCCTATTTCCGGCTGCACGGTAGCCCGCGCATCTATTGGTCAAGCTATGACGAGGAAGCGCGGGCGCGCTGGTTGTCACGCATTCGCGCGACAGAAGCCGAAGAGAGCTGGATAATCTTCGACAATACGGCAAGCGGCGCGGCCACGGCCGACGCGCTTGCCTTTCAGAAGGGGACGGGCCCGGTGGGGTTGCAATCCACCGGGCCCGGCTGACTGGCCGGTAAGCGAGGGTTGCTTAGCGGGTCCGGCCGGTCAACGACACGCCGATGACACGCGGCTCGTTGAGCACGGCGGCCATATAGTTTTCGATCACGCCCTTGAGGTTCTTCTCGTTCGTGATGTTGCGGGCGAAGGCCGCGACTTCCCAACGGCCGTTGCCGCCGGTGTAGCCGATCTTCAGACCGCCTTCGAAGTTGCCGTTCGAGTAGAACTCGTCGGTCTTGTAGAGCACGTAGTTGGTGTAGCCCTGCAGGTTCCAGTCGGTGGCGATGAACACCTTGCCGCTGTCGCTGACGGGCACGTCGTACCGCGCCGTGGCGTTGAGGTTATATTCCGGCGCGTTCGGCAGCGGGTTGCCGTCGATCTGCGCGAAATAGGCCGGGGCGCCGAACACGGTGCGGGTCACCATCGGATCGTTGACCGTGCAGACGAGCACGCCGTTCAGCGCACATGCCTGGGCATAGACGCGCTTGTCCTTGATCTCGGTGTGGAGCCAGCTGGCACCGAACGAGAGCGCCAGGTTGCGCACCGGGTGAATGTTCAGTTCGGCTTCGACACCATAGGCCTGGGCCTTGTCGGCGTTGAACAGCACGCCGTTGCCGTTCGCGTCGTTGCCGTTCAGCTGGATGTCGTCGACATTGTAATAGAAGCCGGTCAGGTTGAAGCGGACCTTGTTGTCGAACAGGCTCGACTTGAGGCCGGCCTCATACGACAGGATCGTCTCCGAATTCGCCGTGGTGAAGTCCGAGTTGAATACCGCCGAGCGGCCCTGGATGGTCGGGCCGCGGAAGCCGCGGGCGACACGGGCGTAGAGGCTCAGGTCGTTGCTCACTTCATAGAGTGCGCTCACGTCCCAGCTCGGCTGCGTGTCCGACAGGCGAACGTGGCGGCGGCCCGGATAGGTTACCGCGCCGAGCGCAGTGTCAGCGGTCTTCAGCAGATCGGTGGTCTTGGTGTCCTCGGTCACGCGCACGCCGGCGGTGAGGCGGAACTTCGGGGTCACCTGGTAGCTGGCCTGGCCGAACAGCGCCCAGCTGGTGTTGACGTCGTGCAGCCGCACCCAGTTGTTGGGGTTGCGGGCAGTGCCGTTCAGGAACCACGCGCGCTGGTAGAACTCGGTGATGTCGCGGCTGTCGAAGTACATGCCGCCGACCTGCCACTTGAAGGCACCGTCACCGTTGCTCGAGAGGCGGAGTTCCTGAGTCCACTGGTCGAGATCGGCCAGACGGCCCATCGACTGGCCGAAGCCGTTGGCCACGCCGCCGACCGGGAAGTCCGCTGCCGCGCCGCCGTCGGTGTCGCCGCGGCTATAGCCCGACGAGGTCTCGTAGGCGGTGATCGAGGTCAACGTGACCGGGCCGAAGTCGAACGCGTTGTTCCACGACATGCCGTAGGTGTCATAGTCCTGCGGATTGTCCATCGCCTCGTCGAAGCGGACCGTAGTGCGCGAGACGTTGCTGACGTCGTTCGAGCCCTTCTTCAGCGCCTGGCGGAGGAACAGGGTCGAGGTGCCGTTATAGTTGCGGACATGCGCCGAGAAGAGCGAGGTCCAGTCCTCGGTCGGCTTGACCAGCAGCTGGATGCGCGCGTCGCGCTCGTCGAAACCGCCCATCGCGTTCTTGCGCGGGGTCTTGGTGCCGTCGGCGCTGGCGCCGGAATAGGTGTTGTCGACATAGTCGTCGCGGTGCTGGAACAGGCCCGAGACACGGATCGCGACATTGTCGGCGATCGGACCGCCGATGCCGGCGTCGAGGTTGATGCTGTTGTAGCTGCCATAGCTCAGCTGGCCGCGCGCATCGAAGCCGTCGAGCGACGGGCGGACGGTGTCGAACTTGACGATGCCGGCGGTGGTGTTGCGGCCGAACAGCGAGCCCTGCGGGCCGCGCAGCACTTCGACGTGATCGAGGTCATAGACCGGGTTCGACTTGAGCACGACATGCTCGAGGACAACGTCGTCCTGAATGATCGACACGGGCTGCGAGGCGCCCAGGTAGAAGTCGATATTGCCCAGGCCGCGGATGTAGAAGCGCGGGAAGATGCGGCCGGTGGTCGTCTCGGCATAGAAGCTCGGGACCTTGCCCGACAGCGCGAGCAGCGTGTCGTCGCCGGCGGCAGTGAAGTCACGCGCGTCCTGGCCGCCGATCACGCCGACCGAGACCGGGGTGTTCTGCAGCGTTTCGGGGCGACGCTCTGCGGTAACGACGATCTCGGTCTCGGGACCGTCGTTCGCGGTAGTGGTGTTGGTCGAGGTGTCCTGCGCTTGCGCAGTGCCGCCGATCATGAGCGCGCTGAACGCGGCGCCCAGGAAGAGGGCCGTCTTCTGAATCTTCATCTTGGTCTTCCCTGCTGCGTGCCCGGCGCGCGCAAACAGCCGCGACTCCACCTTCGGAATCGCGCCGCTCTCACACCGGGCATTCTTGTTTTCGAAGGCTTTTGCAGCCCCCTTCGGAGGCGCCGTTAGGGTCTGATTGTGTACAGCTTGTGACAGGATTGCGGAATTTTTCGCACCTGCAGCATCAAGCTGTGGACAAGTCGCGCGTCAATCCGCCTGGACGGCCTCGATCGCCGCGATGGCGTTGGCATAGCGCTCCTCGCCGTCGCCCGAAACCAGGGCCCAGCGCACCCCGCGCCGCTTCAACTCCGCGCGGGAGAGATCGAAGAATTTCTGGCGCAGCTCGGGGGTGCCGAACATGCGCGTGCCATCGGCGCGCCAGGGCATGTTGATGTCGAACAGCAGATAGAAGTCGGCCGTGCCCTGCCACTGGTCGAACCAGGGATCGCGGTAGCCGAACAGCATGTCGGCCCAGACGGCGGTCATCAGTGGATCGGTGTCGAGCACGAGCGGCTTGAATCCCGCCGCGATCATCGTGCGCATGCCGGCATCGTGCGTCTTGGCGATCTCGAGCAGGTCCTGCATCGTGAAATCGATGCCGCGCGCCTCGGCATATTCGCGGCCATATTCGTCGACGACCTCACCGCCGAGATATTCGGCGATTCGCGGTGCCAGGGTGGACTTGCCCGTGCTCTCGGGGCCGTGGAGACAGATGGAGCGCAGCTTCATTTCCGTGCCTTCAACCAATCGCGCAGGCCCCATGCCGACAGGACCAGGAACACGCCGTACAGACCCGCCGTAAGCCATAATTCCTTTACGGCGAACAAAGGAATGGCGAGCAGATCGACGGCGATCCACAGCACCCAGCTCTCCCAGTTGCGACGCGACTGAAGGATCTGCGCGGCAATGCTGAGCACCGCGATGCTGCCGTCCCACCAGGGATAGGCCGCATCGGTGAGCCGGTGCATCGTGTAGCCCCATAGTGCGATCACACAGACGGCGATGGCAGCCCAAATGGCGCGCTCGCGCGGGCCGAGCGTCTCCACCACGACTTCGCCGCTAGCTGCCCGGGATCGCGTCCAATTCCACCAGCCATAGAGATTGACCACGAAGAAGAAGAGCTGGAGCAGCGCGTCGCTGTAGAGCTTCTCGTGGAAGAATATCCACGCGTAGAGCGAGACCATCGCCAGCGCGAACGGGTAGTTCCAGATGCTGCGGCGAACGACCAGGAAAACGTTGATCAGGCCAAGCAGGCTGGCGGTCGCTTCGATTGGGCTCACCGTTACCGCCTAGCAACAATCGGCAGCGCCCGTCGAGAGGGTTGCCCTCCCCGCCCGTGCCGCTACGCTGGCCGCTTGGATCACGGGAGGAGAGGCCCATGCGTCATGTCGCGGTGATCGGTTCAGGTCCGGCCGGCTATTATACTGCCGAGGCCTGCCAGAAGGTGTTCGGTGACGGCGTGCGGGTCGATATCATCGATCGGCTGCCCGTGCCCTTCGGGCTGATCCGCACGGGCGTGGCGCCCGATCACCAGTCGATCAAGGGGGTCTCGCGGCGCTACGAGGCGGTGGCACTGACCGACAATGTCCGCTTCGTCGGCAATGTCACTTTGGGCAAGGACGTCTCGATCGACGAGTTGCGCACCCTCTATGACGCTGTGGTGCTCGCGACCGGCGCGCCACATGACCGCAAGCTCGACATTCCCGGCGGCGGCCTGCCCGGCGTGGTCGGATCGGCGGCGTTCGTCGGCTGGTATAATGGCCATCCCGACTATGCCGACCTCCACCCCCCGCTCGACGGTCCCGCGGTGGTGATCGGCAATGGCAATGTCGCGCTCGACGTCGCCCGGGTGCTCGCCAAGGCGGAGGAGGAGTTCGAGGGATCGGACCTCGTCAACCACGCGCTCGACGCGCTGCACGGCTCGCATGTCCACACGATCACGCTGCTCGGCCGGCGCGGGCCGCACCAGATCGCGATGACGCCCAAGGAGCTGGGCGAACTGGGGGAGCTCAGCCGCGCGATGCCGGTGGTCGATCCGTCTGACTTTCCGCCGGTGGAGGACGACAGCATACTCGATCCCGGCCAGCGCAAGTCGGTCGGGCATCTGCGCCGCTTTGCGCAGGGGATGCCCGAAAAGCCGATCCGCGTGGTCTTCGATTTCTTCGCGATGCCGGTGCGAATCGAGGGCGAAGGCAAGGTGGAGCGCGTGATCGTCGAGCGCACGGCGCTGGGCTTTGACGGCAGTTCGCACGGCACCGGCGAGACCTATGCGATTCCCGCCAGCCTGGTGGTGAGCTGCATCGGCTATCGCACCCCGCCGATCGAGGGCGTGCCCTATGACGACAAGGCCGGGCGATTCGCCAATCTCGACGGGCGGGTGCTGCCGGGTCTCTATGCGGTGGGCTGGGCGCGGCGCGGGCCGACGGGGACGATCGGGACAAACCGGCCCGACGGATTCGCCATTGCCGAGAAGATCGCTGAGGATCTGGGCGAAGGCTCGGGCAAACCCGGCCGCCCGGGGCTCGATGCGCTGCTCGAAGGGCGCGGGGTCGACGTGGTGACCTTCCGCGACTGGCAGAAGATCGACGCCGCGGAGATCGCTGCGGCGCGCATCGGCGCACCCCGCGAGAAGTTCGTTTCGGTCGATGCGATGTTGGGCGCGCGGAAAAGCTGATTCAGCGGGTGCGCGGATTCAGATTAGAAGTTCGCGTTGCCATGCCGCATCGATGCAGATGGGCGGCAAGCTAGTACGATTGCTACCTAAAATGCTGCAATGGTCGGGAAGACAGGATTCGAACCTGCGACCCCTGGACCCCGAGACCAGTGCGCTACCAGACTGCGCCACTTCCCGCCGACACATTGCAGAGGAGGCCGCCTAGCGGCGAGCCCCTGCGGTGGCAAGTGCAAATTGTACTTCACCTTTTGGTGAAAGCGAAAAGTGTGGAAAAGCTGTCGCTTGCATGGCCGCCTGTCCGCAATCGGAGACTGTCGCGGTCGGCTGCCGCATAGGCAGAGGGATTGAATTCCACATTGTGAGCGGCAATCGGGATCGCGCCGCTTTCGCGTTGCCGCCGCTGCTGCTAGGCGCCCGCGCATGCTTTCCTTCCGTGACATCACCATCCGGCTTGGCGGCCGCGCGATCATCGAGAACGCCAGCGCCGCGATCCCACCGCGTGCCCGAGTCGGCTTCATCGGCCGCAACGGCGCCGGCAAGTCGACGCTGATGAAGGCAATCGCCGGGATGATCGAGACCGACAATGGTTCGGTCGACATCCCGCGCCAGGCCCGCTTCGGCTATCTGCGGCAGGACGCTCCCGGCGGCCCGGTCAGCGCCTTCGACACCGTGCTCGAGGCCGATACCGAGCGCGCCGCGCTGCTGCTCGAGGCCGAGACGCAGGACGACCCCGATCGTCTGGGCCACATCTATGAGCGGCTCGACCAGATCGACGCCTATGAGGCCCCTGCCCGCGCCGGGCGCATTCTGAAGGGCCTGGGCTTTGACGAGGCGATGCAGGCGCGGCCGATGGACAGCTTCTCGGGGGGCTGGCGGATGCGCGTGGCGCTCGCCTCGCTGCTGTTCCTCAACCCCGACATCCTGTTGCTCGACGAGCCTTCGAACCACCTCGATCTCGAGGCGGTGATGTGGCTCGAGGGGTTCCTGCGCGCCTATCGGGGCACGATCCTGCTGATCAGCCACGAGCGCGACCTGCTCAACAATGTCGCCGACCATATCCTCCACCTCGATCGCGGCCAGACCACACTCTATGTCGGCGGCTATGACGCGTTCGAGCGGCAGCGGGCCGAGCGGCTCGCCCAGCAGGCGGCGGCGCGCGAGAAGCAGGTGGCCGAGCGCGAGAAACTGCAGGCGTTCGTCGATCGCTGGCGGGCCAAGGCGAGCAAGGCCAAGCAGGCGCAGAGCCGCGTCAAGGCGCTGGAGCGGATGCAGCCGATCGCGGCGGTGTCCGAGGACCCCAGCATGCGCTTCGACTTCCCCAGCCCGGTGGGCCTGCGCCCGCCGCTGCTGACGCTCGATCATGCCTCGGTGGGCTATGAGCCGGGCAAGCCGATCCTGTCGCGGCTCGGGCTGCGGCTCGACCCGGACGACCGCATCGCGCTGCTCGGCCGCAACGGCAACGGCAAGACCACGCTGGCCCGGATGATGGCCGGCGAGCTGCCGATCATGGACGGCGAGATGACCACCGCCACCAAGCTGACGGTCGGCTATTTCACCCAGTATCAGGTCGAGGAGCTCGACCCCGACGCCACGCCGATCGAGACGATGGGCCGGGTGATGAAGAGCGGCGCGACGCCGGTGCAGGTGCGTTCGCAGCTCGGGCGCTTCGGCTTTTCGGGCGACAAGGCACTGACAAAGGTCGGGAAATTGTCGGGCGGCGAGCGGGCGCGGCTGGCGCTGGCGCTGGTCACCCATAACGCCCCACACCTCCTCATCCTCGACGAGCCGACCAACCACTTGGACGTCGATACCCGAGAGGCGCTGGTCCAGGCGCTGGCCGAGTTCAAGGGGGCGGTGGTGCTGGTCAGCCATGACCGGCATATGCTCGAGCTGGTCGCCGACCGGCTGTTCCTGGTCGATGGCGGTACCGCCCGCGAGTTCGACGGGACGATCGAGGAATATGCCGCCTTCGTCATCTCGGGGAAGGAGCCCGCGGGCGCTGCCCCGGCCGCGCCGGTGGACAAGAAGGAAGAGCGCCGCGCCGCTGCCCAGGCGCGCGAGGCTTCGGCCGGGCTGCGCAAGGCAGTGAAGGACGCCGAGGCGGAAATCGCCAAGGTTCAGAAGGTCTTGGCCGAGGTCGATGGGGCGCTGGGTGGGGTCGCCTCGCCTGCCCTAAAGGCCCTTTCGATGAGCGAGCTGATGAAGCGCCGCGGCGAGGTCGAGGCGCAGCTGGAGAAGGCCGAGGCGACCTGGCTCAGGGCCAGCGAGACGCTGGAGTCAGCGAACTAGTTTGGACACCTAAGTTTGCCAAGTTGACGGGGTAGCCCGGTTCGCGGCGCCGCAAGTGGAACGCCGCCGCGAGAGCGGAAGCGAGCACTTGCGGACACTTTGGCCGCGGATGTTTGCGCAGCCTATTTCTGCGCCACCCATTTGTCATAAGTCGCCAGCGCCTTGGCCGGACCGTTATTGTACCAGCTATAGCCGTTGCGGCGCTCCTGGCTCAGCTCGTTGACATCGGTGTGGATGCTGCGGTCGCGGTCGCCGAAGATCGGCTTGCCGGTCTTGATGTCATAGTAGCGCGACCAGATCGGGCCGGCGCCGGGCTTGGGGACGAGCTTGCGGCCGTCGGTGCCCTTCTCGAAAGCGACGCCGTAGACCGCATGCGCCTTGAGCCAGGCGGCGCCATCGCCGATCGCCGCTTCGACCGACGGCGAGCGCCCCGCCTGCTTCATCAGGAAGATCAACAGGTCGGCGCTCTCATCCGAGGACAGAGCGGCCGGTTCGAAGTTTCGAGCCCCCGCCGGCGCCAGCGTCAGGGCGTCGTGCTGCTGGCCCCACACCGTGCGCTTGCCGTCGACGACGACCTGGGTCTTCAAAATCAGCTGGATCGCGCGGTTGCAGGCAGCTTTCGCTTCCGCTGCGAGCGGTTCGGGTACGAAGCCATAGTCGTTCTGCCGGCGCGCGACGTCGGCGAGCACGCTCACCACCGAGGAGAGCGCGTCGTCGTTGAAGGTGAGCGCGTCGTGATAGCCGCCCTGGAGCGGATAGATTTGCGGCCAGCCGCCATTCGGAAACTGCGCATTCAAAAGGTAGCGCACGCCCTTGAGGAAGGCGGCGCGATAGACGTCGCCCTCCGCCCCCGGCGCCATCGACTGGACGCGGGCGAGGAAGCGCAGCTCGGAGGTGGTCGCATTGTTGTCGATCGTGCCGACATAGGCCCATTCCTCGTCATCGCCGGTCCGCGCATTGGCGGGGAGATGCTCGACGGGGACGTAGTGCTGGCCCTTCACGCGCGCCGGCCCGTCGCGATCGACATTCTTGCCCCAGCCGCCGGCGGGCGTCTGGAAGCTGACGATATTGTCGGCGACCTTGCGCGCCTCAGGCGTGGCGTAGAAGGCGGCGGCGAGATTGGCGGCCATGCCGCTGCCGCCCGACTTGCCCGACGGCGGCGGCGCGGGGATCTCGGCCAGGCCCTGGCGCTCGGCGGCGAGCGCGGCCTTGTCGGCGGCCATCAGCGCGGTCGAGCGATCGAGATAGACATTCCAGGCGCGCTGCTGCCCGACGGGCAGCGCCCCGATCCGTGCCTTGGTGATTGGTTCGGCGGGGCTCATCTGGCCGATCACTTCGACCGCCGCATATGCCACCGGTGTCATCGCTACTGCTGCCAGCAGGGCGATCTTTGCGATACGAATCATGTCCCCTCCGATTTTGGATTTGCGGGGAGGATAGCGGACCGCTGATTTCCGTCCATCCCCCTTCATTCACCGCATTCCGTCATCCCCGCGCAGGCGGGGATCCAGAGTCACAAGCGGTGAGGATGCGTAACCCTGGGCCCCGGCTTTCGCCGGGGTGACGAAGGGATGGAAAGTTCCTCCCCGAGCTTGTCTCGGGGAGGGGGACCGCGCGACGCAGTCGCGGGGTGGAGGGGCTCGGCGAGTCATCGCCGTGTTGCGGCGGCCCCTCCACCACCCGCTGCGCGGGCGGTCCCCCTCCCCCAGCAAGCTGGGGGAGGAATTGTCCAAAGCAAAGCGGGCGAGGAGTTGCCCCCTCGCCCGCCGCCATAACCCTGAACTGACGCGCCTACTCGTAGCGCAGGGCATGAACCGGATTGGTGCGCGCGACGCGGAAGGCGTGGGCGCCGATGGTGAGCACCGCGATGGCCAGCGCGAGCAGGCCCGCGCCGATGAACGGCACCGGGGTGAGCGCGATGCGCGCGTCGAAGGTGTTGAGGAACTCGCGCATCAGCCACCAGGCGATCGGCCAGGCGATGATGTTGGCGATCACCACCGGCCGGGTGAATTGCCAGACGAGCAGCCGGGTGATGTCGGTGGTCCGCGCGCCAAGCACCTTGCGGATGCCGATCTCCTTGGTCCGCCGTTCCGCCGTGAAGGCGGCGAGGCCGAACAGGCCGAGACAGCCGATGATCACCGCGAGGAGGGCGAACATGCCGAACATCTGCCCGCGCGCATCGAGCCGCTCATAGGCCTTGGCGATGACGTCGTCGGCAAAGGTCGCATCGAAGGGCACGTCGGGAGCGAAGCGGTGCCAGACCTGCTCGATCCCGGCGCGGACGGCACGCGGATCGCCGTGGAAGCGGGCGACCAGCCAGCCGACATTATGCTTGTCGAGCAGGAAGGTGGTCGGCTCGATCGGGGTCTTCACCGTGCGGAAGCGCGTATCGGCGACGACGCCGATGATGGTGAGGTCCATCATCCCCCCATATTCGTCCTTCACGCCGTAGCGGATGGTCTTGCCGACCGCTTCCTGCGCGGTCTTGAAGCCCATGCGCTTCGCTCCCGCTTCGTTGATCACGACATGGCCGCCCCGAGCGACCAAAGCCCGCTCGGCCTCCGGGACCTCGGGGAACGGCGTGGTCATGTCATCGGCCGGACGTTCGTCGAACACGCGGCCGGCGACCGTGCGGATGCCCATGGTGGGGAAGAAGCCGGCATCGACGCCGTAGACCCCGATATCCACCGGTTCCGGACGGCCGGGGACGACCACCGAAGTGGACGAGGTCTGGCCGGTGACGACGCCGATCTGGGTACGGCCGGCGGATTCGACGCCCGGCACCGTGGCAATCGCGCGAGTGAGCGCATCGGCCTGGGGCTCGAGCGCCCGGGAGCCGATACCGGCGAGCTGGATCAGCCCGGCGCGCTTGTAGCCCGGGTCGAGCGAGCGCGCGTAGACATTCTGCGCATAGATCACTGCGGTGCAGATGATCAGGCCGATCGAAACCGCGAACTGGATCACGACGAGCGCGCTGCGCAGCCGGCCCGAACCTTCGGAATCGGCGGCGGACTTGTTCGCCTTGAGCACGCGCGCCGGCTGGAAGCGCGAGAGGTAGACGGCCGGATAGAGGCCGCCCGCCGCGCCAACGAGCAGCACAAGGCCGATCATCGGCAGGAACAGGCCGTCGCTGCCGAAATAGTGCAGCTTGATATCGGCCTGGAGGAAGCTGGAGAACCAGGGCAGCACGATCTCGACCACCGCCAGCGCCAGCAACATCGCAATGGTGGCGAGCAGGACTGATTCGCCGATGAACTGGATCATCAGCTGGCGGCGCGTGGCGCCGAGCACCTTGCGCAGCGCCACTTCGCGGGCGCGCTGGCTGGCACGCGCCGTCGCCAGATTGGTGAAGTTGATGCAGGCCATTGCGAGGATCAGCAGCGCGATCACCGCGAAGGTGAGGATCGTCTGGGTGTCGTTGCTGTCGGACATGCTGGAGCCGGTCGCCTTGCCGAGATGTATCTCGGGCGCCGCCTTCAGCTCGAAGGTACGTTCGTCGCCGACATTGACGGCCTTGCCGTTGAAGGTCTCGTCCGCGATGTTGCGCTTCTTCCACGCTTCCATCTGGGAATTGAGCACCGCGACATCGGTGCCGGGGCGCAGCTTCACATAGACCCAGCCCGAGGTCCAACCCCAGCTGGTGAGATAGCCATTGTCCTCGGGGAACATCGACGGGAAGTCGGCACGGGCGAACATCTGCCCGGTGAGATGCGAGTTCTTCGGAATATCCCTGAACACACCGGTGACGGTGTAATCGGCCTTCTTGCCGAGGGTGAGCAGGCTGAGGGTGCGGCCGACGACGTCGGTGGTGCCGAAGGTCTTCACCGCCTGCTGCTCGCTCATCACCACGGTGCCGGGGCGCGAGAGCGCGTTCTTGCCGCCGCGGGCCATCGGCAGCGCTATCGTGTCGAGAAAGGCGCCGTCGACCAGCCGGCCGTCGTCGATCAGGGTCGCATTGCCATCCTTGAGCAGGGTCAACGGCGGCCCACCCATATAGACGGCGCTTTCGATCTGCGGGAAATCCTTGAGCAGCGCCGCCTTGGCGACATAGGGCGAACCCTGGTTCTGATAGCCCTCGCCGGTGGACTTGCTCTTGTAGGTGACCTGGAACTGATAGGTGCGCGTACCCTCGGGCAGCCAATTGTCGTAGCTGCGCTCATACTGGACGTAGAGCAGGATCAGCAGGCAGGCCGCGAGGCCGATCGCCAGCCCGAAGATGTTGATGAAGGCGTAGACCTTGTTCTTCGCCAGGGCCCTGAGGCCTACGGTCACGTAATTG
This sequence comes from Sphingomonas sp. R-74633, assembly GCF_013416555.1. GTDB lineage: Bacteria > Pseudomonadota > Alphaproteobacteria > Sphingomonadales > Sphingomonadaceae > Sphingomonas. The sequence goes on from NZ_JACCFG010000004.1 coordinate 306,519, forward strand.
CGCCACATGGGCTTTCTCCCCTTCCCTGCCTTCAGGCCGCGCGGCGGCGCTCGTGGAGGACGCGGCCGTCGAGCATGTTGACGATGCGGCCGGCGTAATCCGCGTGCGCGGGCGAGTGGGTGACCATGACGATCGTCGAGCCCTCGGCGTTGAGCGTCTGCAGCATGTGCATCACTTCCTCGCCGTGCTGGGTGTCGAGATTGCCGGTCGGCTCGTCGGCGAGGATCAGCTTGGGGCTGGCGACGAGCGCGCGGGCGACGGCGACGCGCTGCTGCTGGCCGCCCGAGAGCTGGCTGGGCCGGTGCTTGGCGCGGTGGGCGATGCCGGTGCGATCCATCACTTCGTCGACGCGGCGCTTGCGCTCGGCGGCGGGGACATTGTGGTAGAGCAGCGCCAGCTCGACATTGTCGCGCACGGTGAGCTCGTCGACCAGGTTGAAGCTCTGGAAGATGAAGCCGATGCTTTCCTTGCGGACCTCGGCAAGCTTGCTCTCCGAGAGACCGGCGACTTCCTTGCCGTTGAACATGTAGCTGCCCGAGGACGGGCTATCGAGCATCCCGATCATGTTGAGCAGGGTCGACTTGCCGCAGCCCGAGGGGCCCATGATCGCCACGAACTCGCCCTCGGCGATGTCGAGATCGATCGCGTCGAGCGCCGTCGTCTGCACCGTGTCGGTGCGGTAGACCTTGGAGAGTTCGCGCATCTGCAGCATCGGATTCCCTTTCTTTTCTATCACTTGGTGAGGTCCAGGCGCGTCTTGTCGGTAAGGCCGGTATATGGCGAGGTGATCACCCGCTCGCCGGGCTCGAGGCCCTCGAGCACTTCGATGAAATCGGTGTTGCGGCGGCCGAGGCGGACATTGCGCTTCTCGGCGACGCCGCCCGAGGCGCTGACCACGAATACCCAGGCGCCGCCGGTATCGTTGTAGAAGGCGCCGTTGGGGATCAGCAAAGCGGGCGCCGGATCGCCGAGCGTCAGGCGCGCCTGCATCGTCTGGCCGCGCTGGAGCTGGGGCGGCTCGCCATCGGTGAACTGGAGATCGACCTGGAACTGGCCGTTCTGCACCTGCGGGTAGATCTTGGTGACCTTGGCGCCATAGCGCTTGCCCGACCAGTCGAGCGAGGCCTTCTGGCCGATCTGCACACGGCCGAGATAGAATTCGTCGACGCCGGCAATCAGCTTGTTGCGGCCGGGGCTGTCGATCTGGCCGACGCGCTCGCCGCGGCCGAGCGACTGGCCGACCTGGACCGAGAAGCCCGAAAGCTGGCCGGCGACGGGCGCGCGGAGCTGGAGCGCATCGAGATTGGCGCGGGCGATGGCGAGGCCCGACTGCATCGACCTGGCCGCCTGTTGCTGCTGGGTGAGCTGGCTGCCCTGGAGGCGCGCGTCGGTGCTCTGGCTGCGCTTGAGGGCCGCCAGGTTGCGCTGGCTGAGCTCGTAATCGGCCTGGGTATCGGCGAACTGCTTGCCCGAGACGAAGCCCTTGTCGGCGAGCGGCTTTTCGCGGTCGTACTGGCGGCGGGTCTTTTCGAACGCGGTCTCGGCGGCGAGCACGGCGCGTTCGTTGGCGAGCTGGGTCTGGGCGAGCGACAGCTCCTGGCTGCGCATGTTGTTGATCTGCTGCTCGACCTCGGTCTGGCGGGCAAGCGTGGAGAGCTGGAGCTCGGCGTTGGAGAGCAAGGCGATCGGCTGGCCGGCGGCGACGGTGGCGCCGTCCTCGACCAGCATCTTCTCGACCCGGCCGCCCTCGACTGCGTCAATATAGACGGTGAGCAACGGGGTAACGCGAGCACGCAGCGGCATGAAATCGTCGAAGGTGCCGCGCGTGACGCTCGAGATGGTCAGCCGGTCCATGCCGACGGTCTGGCTGGCGCCGCTGGGAGCGAACCACCAGATGGCGAGCGCGGCGACCAATGCCGCGGCGACGCCGAGCGCGATCTTCACCCGGGTCGACAGCCGGCGCGTCTCGACGACCTGGTCCATGCCGCCGCCCGAGACCGGCCCGCTATCCTTCTGCATCCGCAAGATCGTCATGCCCCAAATTCCTTTGCCCCTAAGCAGAGCAACAGCCGTGCCAGCCGGGTTTCCCAGCGGCGGCTCACAGGATCGTGCTCCGGCAACTGTTCGATTCCGGACAGGAGCGTCCGGAATCGAACGCTATCCGAAACGAAATCAGGCCGAGCTCGAACGCGGCGCGCGCGCCGTTCGCGCCCATGCGGAGGTCGAGGGCGAAGCGGCCGTGCGGCAGGATTGCGAGGAGAATCACAGCCGCGGCGAGTGCCGCGAGAAGCTTTCCCTTGCCGGTCTTGCGCGATTGCCGCTGCACCTTCGTCCTCCGCCGGCACCATCGCCGCTGCACGAAGACCAGCACGACGCGTGCCAGATGAAATCGACGGGCAAGGGCCGGCTTGGCACGCAAATTGATTGTTCGCTTCCGCACAGTGGATGTACGGGAGTGGGCAGCATGAGCGATCCGGAATTCGAATTCTGCGTCGTGATCGACGACGACGAAGACATATTGATGGCGTCGCGGCTGCTGCTGCGGCGGCTGTTCCGCGACGTCGAGGCGGTGCGCGGCCCCGAGGAGGCGCTGCCGCTGATCCAGGCGCGGACGCCCGACGTGGTGCTGCTCGATGCGAACTTCGCGCGGGGGGCGACCGATGCCTCCGAGGGACTAGCCTGGCTCGACAAGCTGCTCGCGCTCGATCCCGAGATGGTGGTGGTGATGATCACTGCGCATGGCGGGGTGCAGGTCGCGGTGTCGGCGATGAAGCGCGGGGCGACGGACTTCGTCTCCAAGCCCTGGTCGAACGAGAAATTGCTGGCGACGGTGCGGACCGCGGCGTCGCTGCGGCGCTCGCGCAAGGCGGTGGGCGGCAAGGGCGTGGCGCCGGTTTCGGCACCGCAGGGGAGCGCGTCGCCCTTGCTCGGGGGCTCGCCGGCGATGGCACGCGTGCACTCGCTGATTGCCCGCGCGGCACCGACCGACGCCAACGTCCTGGTCCTCGGCGAGAATGGCACGGGCAAGGAGCTGGTCGCGCGCGAGCTCCACCGGCAATCGCTGCGCGCGGACCAGGTGATGCTGACCGTCGACCTGGGCGCGATCAGCGAGGACCTGATCGATTCAGAGCTGTTCGGCCATGTGAAGGGCGCGTTCACCGATGCGCGGACCGACCGGGTGGGCCGGATCCAGGCGGCGGACGGGGGCACGCTGTTCCTCGACGAAATCGGCAATCTTCCCCTGCGGCTCCAGCCCAAATTGCTCACCGTGCTCGAGCAGCGCCAAGTGACGCCGGTGGGGGCGAACAAGCCGGTGCCGGTCAACATCCGCGTGATCGCCGCGACCAATCTGCCCCCCGAGAAACTGCGCGACGAGGGGCATTTCCGCCAGGATCTGCTGTTCCGCCTCAACACGGTCGAGATCGACCTGCCCCCGCTGCGCGAACGCCGCGAAGACGTGCCGCAACTGATCGAGCATTATCTCCAGCACTATGCCAAGCGCTATGGCCGCCCGGTGCCGGCGCTGAGCCCGGCGGCGCGGATGCTGCTGCTCGAGCATGACTGGCCGGGCAATGTCCGCGCGCTGCGCCATGCGCTCGAGCGCGCGGTGATCCTGGCGCGCGAGGATGCGCTGGAGCCCGAGGACTTCTCGCTGGTCCGCGCGATGCCGCGCATCGCCCCCGCCGCGGTGGTGCCCCCCTCGCCCGCCCCGGCGGTGCTCGACGACCTCAACCTCGAGCGGGTCGAGCGCCGGCTGGTCGAGGAAGCGCTGAAGAAGCACGGCTATAATATCTCGCTCGCCGCCAACGAACTTGGGTTGTCGCGCGCGGCGCTCTATCGCCGGATGGAGAAGCATGGGCTTTGACCGGCGCTTCACGCTGGGGCTGATCGCCTGGATCGCCGCAGTGGCCGTCGCGCTGGGCGCCGTCGCGCTCGCCTTTGTGACGCCCGGGCTGGGCGCGGCACGGATCGTCGCGATGCTGCTCGTCGCCGGCGCGATCTGGGGCCTGTGGTGGCACGTCTCGCGCACCAATGTCGCCGTCGCCCGCTTCATCGAGGCGCTGCGCTTCGACGACACCTCGGCGCGGTTCGGCGGCGCGACCGGCGGCGGGTTCGAGGAACTGGGCGGCGCGCTGGACGGCGCGATGGACCGGCTGCGCGTACGCCAGGCCGCCACCGCCGCCGAGATGCGCTTCCTCGAGGCGCTGGTCGATGACATGCCGGTGGCGTTGCTCACCGTCGATGGCGCGGGTGCGGTGGCCCCGGCCAACAAGGCCGCGCGCCGGCTGTTCCGCGACGCGCGCGGCACAAGGGCCGAGGACTATGCCGTCTATGGCGCCACCTTGGCCAAAAGACTGGCGGGAGGCGACGCGGCCGAGGAGATATTGCTGCTGGCGATCGAGGGGCGGACGCAGCGCGTGCTGGTCCGCTCGGGCACGCTCGAGCGGCTCGGCCGCAGCATCCGTGCCGTGACGGTGCAGCCGATCCAGGGCACGCTCGACGCCGTGGAGATGGCGGCCCAGACCGACCTGGTGCGCGTGCTGACGCATGAGATCCTCAATTCGCTGACGCCGGTCACTTCGCTCGCGGCAACCGCGGCGGACCTGCTCGACGATCCCGAGCTCACCGCCAACCCCCGCATCGGCGATGCCCGCGCGGCAGTGACCACGCTGGCCCGCCGCGCGCATGGGCTTGGGCATTTCATCGAGGCCTATCGCGCAGTGGCGCACACCCCCGACATCCAGCGCCAGGCCTTTGCCGCGGGACCCTGGGCCGAGGAGCTTGGCCGCATCTTCGCCGCACGCCAGCCCGATCTGCCGCTGGCGATCGACGTGCGCCCTGCCCGGCTCTCGATCGACGCCGACCCGGACCTGCTCGCCCAGGTGCTGATCAACCTGCTGCAGAACGCCGCCCAGGCGATGACCGGCCAGGAGCGCGCACCGACGCTGGCGCTCAGGCTGTTCGCCGAGCGCGAGACGCTGGTGATCGAAGTCGAGGACAATGGCCCGGGCGTGCCCGAGGGGCTGCGGCAGGATGTGTTCCTGCCCTTTTTCACCACCCGCGCGACGGGCACCGGCGTGGGGCTGAACCTGGCGCGGCAGATCGTGGTGGCGCATGGCGGGAGCATCGCGATCAGCGATGCGCCCGGCGGCGGGGCGCTGTTTCGGATTTTGCTGTAAGGACGTTCGCGAGGCGCGATATTGGGCTGTTTGCCGAACGATCACTATATCTGCGATGCACAGCAGCCGTCGAATACTAAGATAGCCCTGATTTACCGCGGCGAGATGGTGATATTTCGTTTTATAAGCGTGCGATCAGGCCAATACCGAAAAATCGAAGTCAGCAGAGAAATACCCTTCCACAACATGTAGATGATCGTCGCGCATGCCGAGATCAGCTGTCATCTTGTTCGACACCGAAGCTGGGGCAGGATCGACAATGTCAATACGGGGCATCGACGTGCGACGGGCAAATGCGCGTCTGAATAGCTGGTCGCTTTGGACATCTGTGCGAGGGAAAGAATAGCCTATAATCGTGATTTTGTCCGCTTCGGCCAGCGCATCTTCGGCTTGTTTCCACAGCGTGCCGAACAGTTCGCCGAAAAACGTATAAGCCTTGTTCCGGACCGGAGGAATGATGAGGGGCATGGAAGGCAGACCTCCGTCCGGAGCAGTGCCCTCCAACCGCCAAGGCACTTTCGGCCTCATCGCCACAATTACATGCCCCTCAGGTGCGCCACGACCGGGCACATCGAGATTCGGCGGGTAATATCCGAATGAATAGGGCTCGTAGCCCGGCATGTAGCGGCCGGCAAAGCACGGATAAGGCTTTGTTGCCTGCTCAAACACTGCAAACGCTCCAGGATCAAGATCTTGACTCGGTACCAAGACGCCCTGTCCATCGGTGACGGAATAGCCGGTGATCCAGTTCGTAGAGCCGTGCAGCTTTATAAGGCGATTTCCTCTCGCGTCGTTGTCAGGCTGGACCGCCCGCCAACCATCATCGAATACAGAATGAGGAGCAACGCCGTATCCCCAGTCAGGACGCCACGGCGTCGCGCTGGCCAAAGCACGGTCCAAGAGCGTGTCCCAATTGAATGTGATTATGACGTCGCCGGGCGCGAGTTCCGTGATCAAATTAAAATGCGCCTTCGAGACTGGCCCGTTTTGAATATCGTTCAACACGGCCGAAAACAGAAAAACCAGTTCATTGTAGGCGCGATATGGCAGATACCATTCCGCTGGATCGCCGCTCGCCAATCCGCGATCGCGTGCTTCCTCAATTTCGGAGTGTAGATCTTCGATGTCTATGCCCGAGCGCAAATACGCATAGGCGTTGCCGCGACCATGTTTCTTTTCAATGTATCCAACCAGCCCTTCAATCAAAACCCAGGGGTTTGCGGAAAGCGTCAGCTTATCGAAAGTGTCGAAGAAATCGCGAGCGATTGGCATTCGCTGCGCTGTCGGGCTTTCGTCGAACGCTTTTGAAGCGCCAGCACCAAGCAGATAAACCTGCATATTCCCCCTCCCGCCGAGCCCTGGGGTCTACGGACCGCAGTTGCGTCATCCTTGGTGATCATTCTCACGGTTAGAGTCCACAACAGCCTCTACTTAATAATTGGCGCCAGCCGAATGAACGGCTGCAGCTGGTTCCATCCAGGTTCGCGCGAAACGTCCAACTTTACGGCGCAATGCGGCAAATCCTACCGCCCAGACACGAACCCCGGCGCCTCGGGCGGCACGCTCGCCCCCCGCCACCTCTCCACAACTCCCACCGCGACCTTGCCGTCCGGGCGCAGCACGCGCTGGATCAGCACCGCGGCCTGCTGGCTGGTGGTGCCGATCGTCGCCCGGGTGCGGACCCAGAAGGTGCCCGAGCGGAAGCTGGTGCCCCAGGGCATAGACAGGTTGAGGTCCGAGAGGTCCTTGAGCGTGAGCTTGCCGTTGCGTTGGCGGATCTCGGCGAGGCGGCTGGCGGCGAGCGGGTCGCGGAACAGGACGCGCAGCATCTCGGGGTCGGCGGCGTTCAAGTTGATTGACGTGGTGCCGGGCAGCGCAGTCACCAGCCGTTCCATCCGGGCAGCCGCTTCGGGATCGAAGCCGGCGAGGCGGATCGGGCGGACATCGGTGAGCGGGCCGTAGAGGCGGATATAGGTGACGGCCTTGACCACATCCTCGGGCTCGAGGCCGACATCCTTGGCGATCGTCTGGAACAGCACGACCGCGCCGGCATCGCCCGCGCGCAGCGAATTGAGGTTGAAGCGGCCCTCGGCATCGGCGATCGCAAGGTCGAAGCTGCCGCCCTGGATCGGGGTGGCGTTCTCCGCCACCTTGGCCCAGGGCTCGGTGCGATTGTCCTCGTTGGGCGCGGTGACCATGTCGCGGCGGAGCGCGACGACGGCGGAGAGCTCGCCGCCGCGGACGACCGCCAGGGCACGCGCCGCCTCGCGCGTTCGCAGCGCGCGATCGAGCGCCAATTCTTCGCGATTGATTAGCAATAGCACGAGTCCGGACGCGATCGCGACGAACATCAGCACGTTGACGAGGATCATCCCCGCCTCGGTTTCGCGGACCCGTTTCATTCCTTCGGATACTCCGCCTGGTCGGGCAGCGGCACCACGCGGCGCAGCGCGCCGGGGTTGCCGCCGGGGCCGGCGGCCTGCAACTCTATCGCAATAGCGCGCGGCCAGCGATCGGCGTCGGCTTCCTTCATCGGCCAGCGATCGGCCCAGGCGGCACCGTCGAAAAAGCGCCAGCGGACATTGGCGACGCCGCCGATCACGGTCTGCACCATCGGCCCCGATCCGCGCACGAGATTGCCGTTGGCGACCGAATATTGGAGCGGCACCGCGGGTCCGCCGAAACCGGGCGCAGCGCGCGTGAAATTGAGCTTCTCGCCCCCGCCCGAGACGCGGCCGCGCGAGATCTGGTCGACGTCGCTCGAGACGACGAACATCGCGCGCTGGAGATCGGCGAGGCGATCGAGCCGCTTCTCGGTGCGGCCCTGCACCTTGATGATGCCGTCGACCAGGGTGAGGCCGGCGACTGCGATCAGCGCGAACAGGCCGAGCGAGATCATCAGCTCGATCAGGGTGAAGCCGCTTTCGCCGGCTTCGGGGCGCGAAGTCACGACCCCGAGCTCACCGCCACGGGCGTGTAGCCGGTCTGGCCGGCGACGACGATCGCGAAGTCGCGGGCGACCGAGCCGTCGGTGCGGAAGCGAACCGGGCCGGTGACGCCGTGGAAGCCCTTGGCGTCCATCAGCCCCTCGACATTCAGGCGGTTGTCGGCGCGCAGCGCATTGGCGATGCCGGCAGCGTCATAGGCCAAAGCGGCGATCGTGCCGGGCTCGCCGCCGTTGCGAGCCTGGAAGGCGCTGGCGAAGGTACCGAAGGCGTTCGGGTCCGGGCTGGCGAGCCAGGCGCCCTCGAGCGCGGCGAGCGCGGCCGGGCGGTTGTCGAGCCCCTGGAAAGTGCCGAGCAGCTGGACGCCGGTGTCCTTGAGCGCGCGGGCGGCGGCGAGGGCGGTCTCGCCCGAGCCGGGGAGCAGTACCGCGTCGGGCGCCTCGCCTGGATTGGGCAGCGGCTGGCCGGGCTTCACCTGGAGGATGTTGAGCGCGATGCCGAGTTCGGCCTCGCTCTTGCCGGCGGCGAGCGCGGCGGCGGCGCTCCACGGCGAGCCATCGTCGATCATCGCGACCGATTTGACGCCGCGGGTGCGGGCATAGCGGAGGATCGCGGTGGTGACCTGGCCGGCGGTGATCCCGAAGATCCAGGTGTTCGGCGCACGCAGCACGCTGTCGTTGCTGAACGCGATGACGGGCACGCGGCCGGCGACGCTGCTCGAGACGGCGGGGACTTCCTCGTAGCCGAGCGGGCCCAGGATCAGCGCGGGCTTGATCTTGAGAGCCTGGGCAGCGGCAGCGGCCGCACCGGTGGCGGTGCCGGTCGTGTCGAAACTCTGGACGAGGGCGCTGTTTTCCGCGAGCAACGCGGCCTGCCGCATGCTAAGCCCCAGCCGCGCTCGCGGGCCCGTGAGCGGCAGCAGCAGGGCGATCGGGCGCTTGTCCTTCTTCTTGTCCGCTGCGAACACGACAGAGGGAAGCACGACCGATGCCGCTGACGCGACCAGGCCTGATTGCAGTGACTTCAGCAGGGTCCGTCGATCCATTGCCGACTCTTGGTGAGGGAAGCGGGGCACGGCGCTCTATTATCCTCTTCGTCCTGCTCGGCATAGGGGCGTATCTGCTCGCCTTGCTGGTAACGATGCCGGCGAGCGTGATCTTTCCCAACGGCACTTGGCGCACCGGCGTGGCGGGGACGGTGTGGAACGGCGAAGTCGGTGTCGCCGGCGGGGCTTCGTTCTCCTGGAAGATGGCGCCCTTGCGCTCGCTGACGAGCCTGGCCTTTGCCGGGGACTGGAAGGCGACGGGGCCGAACACCGATCTGGGCGGGCAGATGCTGCGTCATATCGGCGGGCGGACGGTGCTCGACCATGTCAGCGGGTCGGCGGATGCGAGCCTGCTGCGCGCGCTTCAGCCGAGCCTGCCCTTTACCTGCAATCTGGCGTTGCAGGTCGAGATGCAGCGCGTCGCGACCGGCGGCGGCGCGCGGATGGCGGACGGCAAGGTCACCACCGATCCCGGCAGCTGTCGCGCGAAGAACAGCGGCGGGCCGGTGGCGGTCCCTGCCCTGCTGATCACCGCCGAGCATGTCGGCGACCGCACGACGATCCGGGTGGCGCCCTCGGCGCAGCGGATGAAGACGCTGCTGACCGCGGTGCTGGGCGAGGACGGATCGCTCGACATCTCGATGACGCCGGACGGGGCGGCGGTGCTGCCATTCGTCGGGTTGCCGGCGGGGGCACGGATCCAGGGACAGATGTGAGGCTTAGAGCCCGACGAGATTGTTGAGGTTGATGATCGGCAGCAGGATCGCCAGCACCATCATCAGCACCAGCCCGCCCATCACCAGCAGCACCATCGGCTCGACCAGGGCGACAAGCGTGCCGACGATCGCGTCAAGCTCGCGCTGAAGCTCATGCGAGGCGCGGTCGAGTGCCGGGGCGAGGCGGCCCGAGCTTTCGCCCGAAGCGACGATCGCGACGAGCATCGAGGGGAAGACCCCCGCCTCGCTCATCGCGGCGCGCAGGCTGATGCCCTCGCGGACCCGGGTGGCGACGCCGAGCGCCTTTTCGCGGACCCAGAGATTGGGCGTGACAGCAGCCGCGGCGTGGAGCGCGTCGACGAGCGGGACGGCGCTGCCGACCAACGTGGCGAGGCTGCCGGCGAAGCGGGCGGCGCTCAATTGTCGACTGAAACGCCGGAACGGGCGCTTTTCCGAGAAGAAGCGGTCGATGCGCAGGCGGTTGGCGGGGACACGCGCCCAGCGGCCCAGGACCAGCGCCGCTACGGCGATGCCGAGCAGCAGATAGAGCCCGAAATTCTGGAGGAACCAGCTCAGCGCGATCAGCAGGCGGGTGAGGAGCGGCAGATCGGCGCCGCGCGAGACGAACACCTTCACGATGTCGGGCACGATATAGACGAGCAGCAGCGCCATCATGCCGAACGAGACGAGCGCGAGCAGCGCCGGGTACATCAGCGCCAGTTGCAGCTTCTGGCCATTGGCCTGGCGGTTCTCGACAAACTCGGCGAGGTGGTTGAGCACGTCGGGCAGCCGGCCCGAGGCTTCGCCGGCGGCGACCGAGGCGCGGTAGAATTCGGGAAAGGCGCGCGGATGCTGCGCCAATGCTGCGGCGAAGCTGCGACCGTCGAGGATCGCGGCGCGGACGTCGAGCAGGAGCGAACTGGTCGGGGCGTGCTCGGACTGGGTGGCGACGAGGCGGAGCGCTTCCTCGATCGCGATGTCCGAGCCGACGAGCGTGGCGATCTGGCGGGTGACGGTGGCGAGCGCCTTAGACGACAGGCCGGCGCGGCGGAAACGCGGGAGCTGGATGCTGCCGAAGCTGGCGCCCTTCTCGGCGGCGATTTCGACCGACAGCGGCAGCAGCGCCTGCTCGCGCAGCAACGCGCGGGCGGCGGACGGGCTGGAGGCTTCGATAATGCCCTTCTTCGATGCACCGGCCTTGTCGGCGGCGCGGTACGCGTAAGCGGGCATCAGCCCTCGTCCCTCACCACGCGGGCGACTTCTTCCACGGTCGTCACGCCGGCCTTCACCTTGGCGAGGCCGTCGTCGAGCAGGCTGGGATTTTCCTTGCGGGCATGCGCTTCGAGATCGGCTTCGGAAGCGCCGTCATGGATCAGCTTCTGGAACTTCTCGTCGACCGCAACGACCTCGTAGAGGCCTGCCCTCCCCCGATAGCCCTCGCCGTGACACTCGTCGCAGCCGACTGCGCGCCAGATCTTCTTGCCGGGCTTGAGCGCGCCGCCGAGGAGGAGCGAATCGGCTTCGGTCGCCTCATCCTGCTGCGCACAATTCTGGCAAAGCTTGCGGACGAGGCGCTGGGCGCAGAGGCCGACGACCATCGGGGCGAGGAGGTAGCGCTCGACGCCCATGTCGATCAGGCGGGTAACCGAGCCGACCGCGCTGTTGGTGTGCAGCGTCGAGAGCACGAAATGGCCGGTCATCGACGAGCGAACGGCGACCTGTGCGGTCTCCTGGTCGCGAATCTCGCCGACCATGATCACGTCGGGGTCCTGGCGCAGGATCGCGCGGAGGCCGCGGGCGAAGGTCATGTCGGTGCGCGCATTGACCTGGGTCTGGCCGATGCCCGCCAGCTCATATTCGATGGGATCTTCCACCGTCATGATGTTGCGCTTGCGGTCGTTGAGCTTGTGGAGCGCGGCGTAGAGCGTGGTGGTCTTGCCCGAGCCGGTCGGGCCGGTGACGAGCAGCATGCCGTGCGGGCGCTCAAGCAGGCGGGTGAACACGCCGCGATCGCGCTCGCTCATGCCGAGCACTTCCATGTCGAGGCGGAGCGAACCCTTTTCGAGCAGGCGCATCACGACGCGCTCGCCATGCTGGGTGGGGATGGTCGAGACGCGGGCGTCGACGTCATGCCCGCCGATACGGAGGGTGACGCGGCCATCCTGCGGGATGCGGCGCTCGGCGATGTCGAGCTTGGCCATCACCTTGATGCGGCTGACGAGCAAAGGCGCGAGCGCGCGCGGCGGCTCGATCATGTCGCGCAGCACGCCGTCGATGCGGAAACGGACGACGAGGCGCTTTTCCTGCGTCTCGATATGCACGTCCGACGCGCCTTCGCGCACGGCTTCGAGGAGGAGCGCGTTGATCAGGCGGATGACGGGGGCATCGTCGCGGGTGTCGAGCAGGTCGTCGACGCTCGCGGCGCTGTCGGCGAGCGCGGCGAGATCCATGTCGCCAAGGTCGATATCGGCGGCGGCACCGGCGCCCGAATAGGCAGCACTGAGCGCGGCCTCGAACGCTTCATCGGGCACGGTGACGAAGCGCGCGGCAGGGGCAAGGCGTTGGACCTCGAGCAGGCCGTCGAGCGCGGCGCCGGCCTTGTGGACGCACTCGAGCCCGGCGTCGGTGACGCGCAGCAGCACGCCGTTGCGGCGGGCGAAGCTGTAGGGGAGCGACGCGGGGCTCTCTTCGGTGAGGATCAGCATCTCGTTCATGCGCCGAAATCCACGACTGCGCTGACGCGGCCGGGCGTTGCAGTGCGCTGGATGTCGACGCGCTGGATGCGGAGGCTGCTGGTCGCCGAGAGATCGGCGAGCCAGGCGAGTACCGAATCATAGCTGCCATCGGCGACCGTGGCGCGGGCACCGCCGGGGAGCGGCGCGACCGTGGTGGTGAGGCCGAATGACGGCGCCGATCCGGTGATCACGTCCGCCGGCGAACCCTGGCGGCGCTGGGGCTGATTGGCGCTGAGCGTGCCTGCAGCGCGGATGCGCGCAGTGAGCGTCTCATAGGTACGGATGTCCTGCAGCGCCGATGCGCGGGCGGACTGGAGCGGCTTCACCACGCCGTAGACCAGCACCAGCGCGGCGAGGAACAGCGCAAGGCCGCCGACCATGAAGCGCTCGCGGCGGCTGAGCCCCGACCACCACGCATCGAAGCGGATCAAAGCGGCGTCGAGCGCCGGCATCCTGGCGAGTATCAGTCTCATGCTGCGTTCGCCGTAATACGGATCGCGCCCTCGGGCGAGCGGACGACCTGGGCCCCTACCCCGGCGCCCTTGAGCGCGGCTTCGATGCGCGAGGTGAGCGTTGCGTCGGTGTTGGGATCGAGATCGAGCGTGAGCATCCGGCCCTCAAAAGTCATCGCGCGGACGACTAATGCGCCCGAAAGCGGGCCGAGCGCACCCGACACGCGGGTGACGAGCGGCAGGAAAAGCTGCGGCACCTGCGCGCCACCACCGCTCGGCAGCAAGCCGGTGACTGTGCTCGCCATGTCGTCACCCAGCGCGACGCCGGGTGCAGCGAGCGCGGCGGCGGCGCGCGTTTCTGCCTCGCGACGATCGGCGATGCTGCGCAGCATCACCGTGTCGCCGACCGAGATGACGATGTGCGCTGCGACGCCCAGCGCGGCGACCCAGGCGAATTTGCGCCACAAGGGTGAGCCGCCGACCTTGCGCACCGCATAGGCACCCTGGCGCAGGTTGAGCGCCGCGACCGCGGCACTGGCGGCGGGACCGAAGGCGACGGGATCTAGCGCGCCGGCCTGGCGCTGCATGTCGTCGGGCAGCGTCTCGCCATAGCTGGTGACCGGCGGCTTGCCTGCGGCTTCCCAGGCCGGACGAAGCAGCGGCGCGGGGACTTCGAAGCCCATGCCCTCGGCATCGCGCACCGCGGCGCGGCCGCTCATTTGCGACACTGCCCAGCCCTCGGCCGGGCGCGGGAGGGTCAGCACATCGGGGACCATCGCGGCCTGGCCGATGCCGGCCTCCTCGGCCTGCGCGATCCAGCGCGCCATCACCTCGTGGCGGACGATGCCGACCAGATAGCGGCCCGGCGCGATCGCCTCGCCAAGTGCGAGGTGCACCGAATCGACCGACTCGGCGATGCGATCCTCGATCGCGAAGGGCAGAGCCGCCAGCCTTTTGGCGTGGCTGGGCAACGGCAGATCGACTGCGAGCAGCCGCACCTGTCCGGTGGGGACGAGAATGGTTGCGGGCCAGTCCCGCACGGTTATGATCAGGCGATCGTTCGCCAGCGTCCACACGCCTGCGGCGGGCGGCTCGGTGGGGTCGGACGCACCCATGGTGTTAGGGCTCATTGTCACATTTGCTTCATGGGCAGGACGCATGGGGCGGGGATGCGCATAGTTTTGAAACAGTTCCATGACATTGCACCTCAGGTGCCCAATCGCAAGCACGCCGTTCCCGATGGCGAGGCCGGTCTTACGCTGATCGAGATGATGATCGTGCTGGTGATCATCGCGATCGTGGCGGGGCTTGTCGCCGCGAACGTGATGGGCCGGCCTGACGAGGCCAAGGCCGTCGCCACCAAGAGCAACATCGCGACGATCAAGACCGCGCTGACGATGTACCGCATCGACAATGGCGATTATCCGAGCACCGAGCAGGGCCTGAAGGCGCTGAACGAGAAGACCACGACGCCGCCGCTGCCGCAGACCTTCCCGCAGGGCGGCTATCTGTCGTCGCCCGCCGAGGATGGCTGGGGCAAGCCGTATGAATATACCAACCAGGGCGGCAGCTACACGATTCGCTCGCTCGGCAAGGACGGCAAGGTCGGCGGCGAAGGCGTGGACGCCGATATCGACGGCAAGGGATGATTCGCTTGGGGGGGACCGGCACCATTGCACGTCGCCCCTCCGAAGAGGGCATGACGCTGATCGAGATGATGATCGTGCTGGTCATCATCGCGGTGATGGCGGGCGCGGTGGCGCTCGGCATGGGATCGGTGACGCGTGCCCCCAGCGTGGAAACCGAGGCGCGCCGGCTGGCGACCCGGCTGCAGGCCGCCGCCGATGACGCGATGCTCGGCGACCGGACGATCGCCTTCACCGTGCGCAAGGACGGCTATGGCTTCGCGATGATGAGCCGCGACGGCAAGACCGTGCCCAGGACCGACGACGCGTTCGGCTTCCACCAGCTGCCCGGCGGCATGGTGATGACGCTGAGCGTGAAGCCGCCGGTCGTGCTGGGCGTCGACGGCGCCGGGCGGCCGATGCAGGCAGTGATCGAGAGCGGGCAGAAGCGCTGGACCGTGGTGTATGACGGGATGACCGTGCGGGCGTTTCCGGCGGTGGTGCTGAAGCTGTGAGCCTGCGCCCCGCCCTTCCCGCAGAGCTGATCCCCGGCTTTCGCCGGGGAGCAGCCACTTCGCCGGATGACGGTGCAGCCGACGCCGGCTTCTCCCTTATCGAAGCACTCGTCGCGCTTGCCGTGCTCGCTATCGCCACCGTCGGGCTGATGCGCGCGGTCGAGGCGCATATCGATTCGACCCGGGCGATGGAGCGCCGCACTACGGCCATGTGGGTCGCGGAGAACCGGCTCGCAGAGCTGGAAGCGGGTGCGCCGGGGAGTGATCAGGTGGAGATGATGGGCCGGCAATGGCGGGTCGCGGTCGATCGGCGGGGAACCGACGACCCCGAGATCCAGCGCGTCCGCGTCGAGGTGTTCGCCGGGCAGGAGAAGAGCGCGCTTGCATCGCTCGACGGCTTCGTGGACGGACGGAAGCTGTAATGGCTGCCCTCACTCTCACGCCGCGCCAGGCGCGCATCGGGCTCGACCTGTTCACCGGCGCCGTCGTCGTCTCGGTGGCGATCGCGCTTGCCGGCCTCACCTGGCGGATCGCCGGCCATGCCGGCACCGGCGCGATCACCGTGCCTTCGGGCAGCACCGGCCCGGCGTTGGCGCCCGACATCGGGGCAGCGGTGGCGCTGGCTCCGTTCGGCAAGCCTTCGGTATCCGAAGCCGGCCAGGCGACCAGCCTGCCCTTCGAGCTGAAGGGCGTTATCGCTGCGAGCCCTGCCGAGCTTTCGACTGCCTTCATCTCGATCAGCGGCCAGCCGGCCAAGGCATATAAGATCGGCGACAACATCAACGGCGCGACCGTCCAGTCGATCCTGCGCGACCGGGTGATCCTGGCCAATGGCGGGCGCAACGAATTCCTCGCCTTCCCCGATCCGACGATGACGCCCGAGCAGCGCCAGGCCGCCGCTTCGGGCCAGCCTGCCGCCGGGCCCGCACCGCTGGTGCCGGGGGCCGCACCCGCCGGCGGTCCGCCGCCGGCCAGCACCGCACCGTCAGCGCCGCCCCAGGCCGCGGTAGCCGGTATCCTCCAGCGCTTCGATGCCAGCCGCATCAACGGCGTCGGCTACCGGATCGGCGAAAATGGCCCGCCCGGCATGGTGGCGGGCGACGTGATCCAGTCGCTCAACGGCACGTCGCTAGCCGATCCCGCCGCAGCCCAGGGCGCCTTCGCGGCTGCCCAGGCGAGCGGCTCCGCCCAGATCCAGATCCTGCGCGACGGGAAGCGAATGACGCTTACCGTGCCGCTTCGCTAGAAAGTGCCCCCTGTGAAGATTCGCTCCGCCATCGCTGCCCTCGCGCTCGCCGGGATCGCCCTGGATACGGTCGCCATCGCTCAGACGGCGCCTGCCGCCCCTGCCCCGCAGGACGCCGGCACCGGCGACGTGGTGGTCAACATGCGTGGCGTCGAGATTTCCGACGTTGCCGACCAGATCTCGCGGATCACCGGGCGCACGCTGATCCTCGATCCCGCGGTGAAGGGCGTGGTGACGGTCACCTCGTCGACGCCGCTGTCGCCTTCGGGCGTGTGGGAGCTGTTCCAGTCGGTGCTGCGCGCGAACGGCTTCTCGGCGGTGCGTTCGGGCCGGGCCTGGCGGATCGTGCCGGCGGCCAACGCAGTGCGCGACGGCGGCATTCCGAGCCGCGGCGCTTCGGGCCAGGAGCTGGTGACGCGGATGGTCCGCCTCCAGAACGTGCCGGCGGCGGACGTCGCGCGCGTGGTGCGCCCGCTGGTCGCGACCTTCGGCAGCGTCGAGCCGCTGAGCACGCCCAATGCGGTGGTGATCACCGACTATGCCGACAATGTCCGCCGGGTAGAGGCGATCGCCCGCCAGCTCGACGGTGGTAGCGGCGCGACCTTCTTCACCCTCGCGCTGAAAAACGGCAACGCAACCGACGTGGCGCAGTCGCTCCAGGCGGTGCTCGGCGAAGGCACCCGCGTGGCGGCCGATGCGCGCAGCAACACAGTGATCGTGCGCGGCACGCCGGCTTCGGTCGCCGAGGCGCGCA
Source organism: Sphingomonas sp. R-74633 (assembly GCF_013416555.1). Lineage (GTDB taxonomy): Bacteria > Pseudomonadota > Alphaproteobacteria > Sphingomonadales > Sphingomonadaceae > Sphingomonas. The sequence goes on from NZ_JACCFG010000004.1 coordinate 323,732, forward strand.
AGATGCTGATCTCGCTCGACCAGCCGGGCGGCGCGACGCCGATCACGCGGATGTTCCGCCTGAACTATGCCGATGCCGAGACGGTGACCGACGTGCTGCGCGGCGTGCTCGGCCAGGGCGACAGCAGCGACAATGCGGTGGCGAACAGCCTGAGCAACAGCGCCTCCAATCCCTTCGCGCGATTGAGCTCGGGCAGCGGCAACAACCTGTCAGCACTGTCGAACAGCGCGGCCTCGACCAGCGGCGGTGTGGGCAGCGCGATGCAGAGCGCCAATACCAGCGGCACGGTGATGCAGAATGTGCAGACGCCGACGCCCAAGGGCTTCTCGACCCCCGAGCTGACCGTGCAGCCGGCGCCGGAGCTGAACGCCGTGGTGGTCCGCGGCACCTCTGCCGCGATCGCCTCGATCGAACCGCTGATCACCGATCTCGACGTGCGCCGCCCGCAGGTGCTGATCGAGGCTGCGATCGCCGAGATCACCGGCGACGATGCCGAGCAGCTGGGCGTGCAGATCGGCACCAGCGGCGCGGTGCTCAACCAGGTGAAGGGCGCGGCGACCTCGTTCGACCAGTCGGGCGCGTCGCTGGGCACGATCCTCAAGGCGCTGGGCGTGCCGGTGGGCTCGGTGCTCGGCAACGGGCTCAACGCCAATATCGCGATCGGTGACGATTTCTCGATCCTGGTGCAGGCGCTGGGCACTTCGACCCGCGCGAACCTGCTCTCCACCCCGCAGATCACCGTGCTCGACAATGTCGCGGGCGAGTTCGTCTCAGGCCAGAATGTGCCGTTCCTGACGGGCTCGATCCTGACCAACTCGACGACGGTGAACCCCTATACGACGATCGAGCGCAAGGACGTTGGCATTACGCTGCGCGTCTTGCCGCGCGTCAATGCCGGCGATACGATCCGGCTGCAGGTCAACCAGGAAGCCTCGTCGATCGCCACCGCGCAGACCCAGGCCGCTTCGGACCTCGTCACCAATCGCCGCGCGATCACCACCACGGTGCTCGCCGACAATGGCCAGACGATCGTGCTCGGCGGGCTGACCGCGGACGACTATACCGACACGCGCCAGCAGGTGCCGATCCTGGGCGACATCCCGATCGTCGGCGAGCTGTTCAAGAGCCGGCGCGAGCAGCACCAGAAGCGGACTTTGTTCATCTTCCTCAAGCCGACGATCCTGCGCGACGGCGCCGATGCGGCGGCGGCATCGAAGGACCGCTACAATCGGCTGCGCGCGGACGAGATCCAGAACATCAAGCGCGGCAGCCTGCTGCTCGCCCCGCCAACGCCGCGGCTGACAGTGGAGATTGACGGGATTTATTGAGCCGGGGGCGTCTCGGCTCCGCTCGGCTCGATCGGCAGCGGCACGCGGACCCGCTCCCCGCCGCGCGTGAAGAAGGCTGCGTCGATCGCCAGGCTGGCGAGGCTCCAACCATCCGCGCTCTCGCCTACCCTGAGCGTGCGCGTGGTGCCGTCGCTGCCCTTTACCAGGGCCACCGCATCGACATTGAGGCGGCCGACGATGCCGACCAGCTGGGGAGCGTCGGAGGGTGCCTCGGCGGGTTCGGCGGTGCCGAACATCGGGCGTTCATAAGCGCGGGCGAGTACGGGCATCGTCCCTGCCCCGATCGGCGCGGGCAGCGGCGCGGGTGGCGGGGCCTTGCCGGCCTTGCCCGGGAGCAGCAGGACGAGCGGCATCGCGACGGCGAGCGCGCCGACCACCGCGAGCGCGGTCCATTCGGGGCGAAGCTTCACTGCCATGCCGCAACTACCTCGCCGATCAGCCGCACGCCCCCGCCTGGGATCGGCTCGATCCGCCAGCTGCGCATGCGCATCAGCGGCCTGCCGCGCTCCAGCGCGTCGGCAAACGCGACAACGGCTTTCTCCGCACCGGAGACGCGAATGCGGAGTGCGACGACGCCGGCGGGCGACGGGGCTGCGCTCATCTCCTCGACCAGCACGCCGCCGGCCTGGGCCAGCGCGCGGGTGCGCAGCATGATCGCCGCCCGCCCGGCCGCCGGATCCGCCACGCCAAGCGCAAGGCCGGGTGCGAGCAAGGGCGGCGGCGCTGCCGGTCGCGCTGCCTCGGCCGCAAGAACGGCATGTTCGGCGCGGAAGCGGGTGAGGTCGCCCCATGCAGCGCCGGTGAAGGGCGCAAGCAGCACCGCAAGGACAAGCCCGGCGATCCCACCGACTACGAGCGGCGGCAGCTTCATCGCGCATCCTCGCGCATGGAGACGATCATCGCCGCATCGGTGCGGCGCTGGCTGGTGTTGCGCATGCCGGCGAATTCGGGCGCGCGGCGGATTGCGGCACGCAGGCCATCGGGATCCCCTCCGGCGACGTCGAGTTCGAGCCCGCCGTCGGTGGTGCGCTCGATCCGGGTAAGCGAAGCCTCTGCGGGCAGCACCCCGGCGAGCAGCTCGAGCACTTCGCCTGGGGAGGCGCGGCCGGCCGCATTGGCAAGCGCGGTGCGGGCAGCGCGCGCAGTCTCTTCGGCTTCGAGGCGCGGGGCGATCTGGTTCTGTAACTGAAGGGTCGCGCGCTTTTCATGTTTCGCGAGCAGGTTGGCACCGACCAGGGTGAGCAGCGGCCCGGCAGCGATCAGCGCGCCCAAGGCAGCAGCGGTGCCCCAGCTTCCTACGGGCAGGCGCAGGCCGTCCAGCTTGGCCGAGAGCCGGTGGGACAGGCTGTCAGGCGGCGAGGCCTTGGGGTCGGGTTTGCCGGCATCCATCGGGCGCATGCTTAAGCGCAGCGACACCCTCAAGCCAAGCGTCATCAAGTGGCAACAGAAAAGTCACGCGCGCGAAACGACAATCGCATGTCCACGTCATCTGGGCCTTCCAAATGACCAGCCAACCGGGTCGCCAGTGACTCGGCTGCTTGGGGATTTTCCATGACCAACCTGACCGAGACCGGCATCGGCTATACCGATGGCGACGTCGACACGAACATCCACAATAGCGGCCCGACGCTCGGCTCGCTGATCGAGCAGCGCTACTCGCGCCGCGACACGCTGCAGCGCGGCGGCGCGGCGATCGTTGCCGCGACCATGGGCAGCTCGGTCCTTGCGGCCTGCGACAGCAATTTCGACGACAACGGCACCGGCCCGACGGTCAGCGCCGGCACCAACGGCGCCACCACCTCGGGCAAGCCGGTCACGCTCACCGGCACCGGCAGTGCCTCGGCCTATGCCTGGACCCAGGTCGCCGGCCCGACCGTCACGCTGACCGGCGCCGACACGCTGACCGCCAGCTTCATCGCGCCTTCGGTGAGCGCCGCCACCACGCTGAGCTTCCAGCTCGCGGCCGCCAACAGCTCGGGCCCGTCGTCGATCTCGAAGGTCGACATCGTGGTGAGCCCCGCCGTGCTCGGCTTCACCGCGATCGCCAAGAACAAGCTCGACGTCGTGAGCGTGCCCGCCGGCTACACCGTGACGGTGATCAACCGCACCGGTGATCCGATCCTGCCGGGCGTCGCCGCCTACAAGAATGACGGCACCGACACCAACTTCGCCGGCCGCATCGGCGACCATGGCGACGCGCTCTATTGGTATGGCCTGAATGCCGCCGGCGCGCGTGACGCGACCAGCTCGACCCGCGGCCTGATCGTGCAGAACCACGAGAACATCAACCAGCAGTATCTCCACGTCGCCGGCGCGACCGCGGGCGTTCGCCCCGAGAGCGAAGCGATCAAGGAAATCGAGTGCCACGGCGTCTCGGTGACCGAAGTCAGCGAAGGTGCCGGCCGCGCCTGGGCCGTGAATGCCACTTCGGCCTTCAACCGCCGCCTGACCCCGAGCACGCCGATGGTGTTCAACGGGCCGGTGAAGGGCTCGGACTTCCTGAAGACCGCCTTCTCGACCGACGGCACCACGGCCCGCGGCACGATCAACAACTGCGCCAACGGCACCACGCCCTGGGGCACGGCGCTGACCTGCGAAGAGAATTGGGCCGGCTATTTCCGCCGCGCCACTACCGATGTCGCCGGCCGGACCGCCAAGGAGCTGACCGCGCTGACCCGCTACGGCGTGACCGGCAACGGCAATTACGGCTGGTCGACCGTCGTTCCTGCCGATGCCAGCAACACGCTGTTCCGCCGCTGGGACGCGCGCGTCACGGGTGCCACCGCGACCGACGATTTCCGCAACGAGCCGAACCTGTTCGGCTGGGTTGTCGAGATCGACCCGTACGACAAGACCAAGGCGCCGCGTAAGCGCACCGCGCTGGGCCGCATGGGCCATGAGGGCTGCTGGCCGGGCGCGTTCGTCGTCGGCAAGAAGCCGGCCTGGTACATGGGCGACGACGCGGTGAACGAGTATCTCTACAAGTTCGTCTCGAACACCGCCTGGGTCGCCGCCGATGCGGACGCCACCGATCGCCTGTCGATCGGCGACAAGTATTTGGACGCCGGCACGCTCTACGTCGCGGTGTTCAACGCCGACGGCACGGGCGCCTGGAAGGCGCTGACCTTCGGCAGCAACGGCATCGACGCAAGCTATGCGCCCTATGCCTTCGCCAACCAGGTCGACGTGCTGGTCAATCCGCGCCTTGCCGCCGACGCCGCCGGGGCGACCCCGATGGACCGTCCGGAATGGACTGCGGTGAACCCGGTGACCGGCGACGTCTATCTGACGCTCACCAACAACGCGAACCGCGTCGTCAGCACCGACACGCCGACCGCCAGCCAGCGCCGCACCGATGCCGCCAACCCGCGCGTCTATGTCGATCCGCCCAAGCCCGATCGCGGCAACCGCAACGGCCACATCATCCGCCTCAAGGAGACGGGTGGCACGACCGACGCCACGGCCTTCACCTGGGACATCTACCTGTTCGGTTCGGGTTCGGACCTGGACGCGACCAACATCAACGTCTCGGGCCTGACCGCCGACCAGGACTTTTCGAGCCCGGACGGCCTGTACTTCAGTCGCGCAAGCAACGCGGCCGGCCAGGTGAAGCCGCTGCTGTGGTTCCAGACCGACGACAGCGCCTTCACCGACGTGACCAACTGCATGATGCTGGCGGCGATGCCGGGTACCGTCGGCGACGGCGGCGCGCGCACGATCACTAACAGCAGCGCTGCCGCGGTCACGTCGACCCAGGCAACCCGTGTGGGTGCGGCTCCGACCGCGGCGACGCTCAAGCGCTTCCTGGTCGGCCCGCTCGAGTGCGAGATCACCGGTGTGGACTCGACGCCGGACGGCCGCACGCTGTTCGTCGGCATCCAGCACCCGGGCGAGAACGGCACCCCGGCGGCGCCTTCGAGCCACTGGCCGGACAGCCAGGCCACCGGCACCGCCGGCGCCACGATCCGCCCGCGCTCGGCGGTGGTGGTGATCACCAAGAATGACGGCGGCCTGGTCGGCCTCTGATCGTTGCAATCAGCTGAACTGAGAGGGAGGCTCCCGGTGGGGCCTCCCTTTTTGTTTGGGTGGAATAATAAATATTGAAACGACAAAAGGGAATTTTCCGAATTTTCCCTGCAAGTAATAAAATTGAGCCTTCGCCCTAGTGCGAATTTTTTGATTACCTCGACGTCAACGCTACTATAATTATAAATATGGTCTTGGATTTTTCGCGAATAATCCCATTTATGAAACGAAAATGAAACGACAACTAGTATAGTGTTACTATTAGTGTAATATTACTGCCGCCGACTCTGCGTAGGGCGCCTTCGATCAGGAATGGACCTGACTTGGGGGTTACACCTTATGCCAAATCTTTCGCGCTTCCGTTTGTCGCTGCTGGCGGGCACGACGCTGCTCGCGCTGGCGGCCACGCCGGCGCTCGCCCAGGACCAGGTCGCCGCTGCCGACGCACCGACCACGGCGCAGGCCGCCGATCAGTCGGCCGATACCGACGGCATCGCCGACATCGTGGTCACCGCGCAGCGCCGCGAGACCAATCTGCAGGAAACGCCGATCTCGATCTCGGTGCTGAGCAGCGGGTCGCTTGAGGACCGCCATGTCCAGAGCCTGTTCAACCTGGCCGACGGCGCAGTCCCCTCGCTGCGCGTCGCGACCTTCGAGGCACGCCAGTCGGCGCTGACCATCGGCATCCGCGGCATCGTGCCCTATGACCAGAACCAGACCGCCCGCGACGGCGGCGTCGGCGTCTATATCGACGGCGTCGCGCTCGGTAAGACGCAGGGCCTCAACGCCGCGCTGTTCGACATCGAGCGCATCGAAGTGCTCAAGGGTCCGCAGGGCACGCTGTTCGGCCGCAACACCGAAGGCGGCGCGCTGAGCCTGGTGACCAAGGCACCGACCGGCGTGTTCGACGGCCGCGTCACTGCCGGCGCCGGCAATTTCGGCAGCCGCAATGCCGAAGCGCATATCGACCTGCCCGCCTTCGCCAACATCGCGCTGAAGTTCGACGGCGTCTACCAGCACCAGGATCCGACCGTGAAGGACCCGCTCGCGGGATCGACCGGCTGGAACTATTACGACCGCAAGGGCGGCCGCGTCGCCGCGCGCTGGACCCCGGTCGACGGCCTGACCGCCGACTTCTCCTATGACTATGCCAAGGATGACAATACGCCCCAGTATAGCCAGCTGATCAACTTCAACCCGAACAACTATGTCGTCGGCAGCTACACGCCGGCAGGCGGCACGGTCGGCACCACGCTGTACCTGCCGGGCACCGCCACGGCATGCGGCGGCACGATTACCGTGGCGCAGGCAGCAGCCGGCCGCCTCCCCTGCGTCGCGCCGCGCGCACCGCTGGTCGGCGTCCATTCCGACCGCCAGGATGTCGCCGATGTCGGCGTGCCGCAGCAGTCGAGCGTCGACATCACGCACGGCGCGAGCGCGAACCTGAAGTACAAGGTCGCACCGGGCATCGAGCTGCGCTCGATCACCGCATGGCGCGGCGTCAGCACCGACCAGTGGGACAATTCGGGCGGTCCGGAGCGCAGCACCTTCGCGCCGAACACCAACTTCAGCCGCTACAGCCTGTCGTTCCTCGACCAGCACCAGTTCAGCCAGGAGCTCCAGGCTGTCGGCAGCTTCGACCAGTTCGATTTCGTCGTCGGCGCCTATTACTTCACCGAGCACGCCACCGAATATGCCGCGACCCCGCTCAGCAATTTGTGGAACGCGGACGGCACCGCCTACAGCATCCGCAGCCCGATCGTCTCGGGCACGGTGACCAGCGCGAACTCGGGCTACCAGCCCTATAATTCGTCGTGCGTGAACACGCTGGCCGGCACCGTCCCGCAGTTCGCGAACAGCTGCCAGTTCATCACCCGCGCCAGCAAGGCCTGGGACCATAACTATTCGGCGTTCGGCAACCTGACCTTCTCGCCCGAAGGCACCGGGCTGCACTTCACCGCCGGTGGCCGCTTCACCAACGACAAGCGCCATGGCAGCCTCTACGTCGTCAACAACGTCGTGCAGCCGTTCACGTTCGAGAACAGCATCAGCCGCTTCGATCCGATGTTCAACGTCGCCTATGACGCGTCGCAGGACATCCACTTCTACGCCAAATACTCGACCGGCTTCCGCGCCGGCGGGGCCAACGACCGTTCGCAGGCATTCAACGCATTCGCGCCGGAATCGGTGAAGTCGTATGAAATCGGTGCGAAGATGGATTTCCTCGACCACCGCGCCCGCCTGAACCTGGCCGGCTACATCATGAACCGCAGCAACACGCAGTTCGACTTCGACCTGTTCGATACGGCGGCGACCAGCCCGACCAACGGCAGCCATATCGAGCAGACGCAGAATGCCGGGGACACCAAGATCCGCGGCGTCGAAGCCGACCTGACGCTGAAGCCGACCCGCGAGCTGACGCTCTCGGCCTCTTATGCCTATACTTATTGGAAGGCGCCTTCGGCAGTGAATCCGCTGACCGGCGGCCTGCCGCAGCAGCTCTACATCGTGTACACGCCGAACAACGCGGCATCGGGCGCGATCGACTATGTGCTGCCGGTCCCCGTCGCGGGCGGCGCCAATGTGCGCGTCCACCTCGACGCCAACTATGCGAGCAGCCAGTATAGCTTCCAGCTCGAGCCGACCAAGACCGACCCGAGCTTCGTCGTGAACGGCCGCATCGCGCTCGCCGACATCGCGATGAGCAACGGCAGCTCGGTGACGCTCTCGGTCTGGTCGCGCAACCTGCTCGACCACACCTATATCTACCGCCGCTCGAACGCGAACTCGTCGCCGGTGCTCAACTATGGCGCCAACGGCGCGCTGGTGTCGTCCAACTATGGCGGCATCCTCGGCGACTATGCCAACTTCAACCCGCCGCGCACGATCGGTGGCGAGGTCAGCGTCAAGTTCTGACCCTGACACCCAATTGCGGAACGGCCCGGATGGTATCCCATCCGGGCCGTTTCCGTTTTTAGGGCGCCAACGGCAGGCTGATCCGCGCGGCAAGTCCCGGAGCAGCGTCGGCAAGCTCGAGGGTGCCGTGGTGGAGCCAGGCGATCGCCTGGACGAGCGGCAAGCCCAGTCCGTGGCCCGGACTGCCGCGGCTGGCATCGAGGCGACCGAAGCGGCGTAGCGCGCGGGCGCGGTCGGGCTCGGGGATGCCGGGGCCGTTGTCGGTGACGGTGAGCATTGCCCTGCCGGCCTGCGCTGCGACCGCGACGGTGATCATCGCACCCGGCGGCGTGTGGTTGACCGCATTCTCGATCAGATTGACCAGCAGCTGGGTGAGCAGCCTTGCATCGCCGTCGACCGGCGCGGGCGCGAGGGTGCCGAGACGGAGCGTCCGGCCGCTATCCTCGACCATCACTTCCAGCGATTCCGTGACATCGGTGACGAGCGCGCCGAGATCGAGCGGGACGAACATCGCGCGGCGGTCGCCGCCCTCGATCTCGGCGATGCGCAGTATCGCGGCGAACATGGCGAGGAGGTCCTCGCTCTCCGCCGCGGCATCGTGCAGCGCGGGCGCAGCGCCGGGCTGCTCAGCGAGCAGGGCCAGCCGGCCGTGGAGACGGGCGAGCGGCGTGCGCAGATCGTGCGCAACATCGTTCGAGACTTGGGCGAGGCTGGCCATCAGCGCCTCGATCCGGTCGAGCATCCGGTTGAATGCGCCGGCCTGGCGGCCAAAGGCAGTGCCCGGCGCGGCGACCGGTACGCGGGCGCGCAGGTCGCCCTCGACGATCGCCTCGGCGGCGGCGCGCACTGCCTCGATATTGCGGCGGATCGACAGGCTGAGCGCGAGGATGCCGAGCACGACCAGCAGCAGAATCGCGCCAAAGCCGAGCGCGAGGATCAGAACGCGCTGCGTATCGTGATGATCGATCGGCTCGCTTTCCGCCGCGAGGGTGAAGATCGAGCCATCGGGCAGGCGTTCCACCAATGCGCGGCCGCGAGTCAGGCCGAGGATGCCGGCGCCGCGATCGAGCGTCGAGATGCCGAGCGGGATCGGCGCGCTCGGCGCGATATTGCCCGCCAGCCGCCGCCCGCGTGCATCGACGAGCAGGAAGCCGATATCGCCGCTATCGCGCCGATGGCTCTCAGCCGTGATCCGCAGCGCGAGCAGGACGACGTCCGGATTGTCCTGGAGCAGTTCGGCGGATTCACCGGCGAGGCGCTTGTCCACCTGCCGGTCGATCGCACCGAGCAGTGCGAAATAGACCGCGCCGAAGGTGAGCAGGGTCGCCAGCGAGATCGCGGCGATGAAGGCAAAGGCGAGCGCCCGGAGCGAGCGGAACGGCGCCACGCGCCTCAGCCGCGGAACATGTAGCCGACGCCTCGCACCGTCACGATCGGATCGGGGAGCCCGGGCATTTCGAGCCGCTGGCGCAGGCGGCGGATGTGCGCATCGACGATGTTGGTGGTCGGCACGAAATCATAGCCCCAGACGCGCTCGAGCAGCAGCGGCCGGGTGAGCACGGTGCCGGCGTCGCGGACCAGCTCGGCGAGCAGCTTGATCTCGGTCTTGTGCATCTCGATCGGCTGGCCGGCGCGGGTGACGCGGTGGCGCGCGACGCTGACCGTGACATCGCCGGCGGTGACCGTGGCGCTGTCAGTGCTGGCGGCATCGCGTCGGCGAAGCACCGCGCGGATGCGGGCATGAAGCTCGTCGATCTCGAAGGGTTTCACGACATAATCGTCGGCCCCCGCCTCGAGCCCCTCGACCCGCTCAGGCAAGCGGCCAAGCGCCGTGAGCAGGATCACCGGCGTCTTCACCTCCTGATCGCGCAGCCAGCGCAGCACATCGACGCCGTCGACGAATGGCAGCATCCGATCGAGGACGATCACGTCGAACGGCGTGGTGCCGACCGCACCGATCGCGGCCCGGCCATCGGCGACCGAGCGCACTTCATATTCGCGCGTTTCGAGCTGATCGGTGAGCAGGGTGCGGAGCGGCTCGTCATCCTCCACCAGCAGGAGGCGGACGGCTTCGGACCCGGGAGATTGGGTGATCAACGCTCGTATCCAGACTGTGCCGCCGCACCCTAGGGATACGGCGGGCTACAGTCGATTGGAAACGGTGCCTGAACCGCCTTAGCGATCGGTGCGGCTAAGGATCTTCGCCACACCGTTGGGCGGGATGCCGATCATATAGTTGGTGCCGCCCTTGCAGGTGACGCGCCAGGTCGGCACGCCGTCCTGATCGGCGATGCGGACCGACTTATCGACATGGTCGCAGGGGAGCGGCGCGTCCTGCAGCGCGCGGATGAAGGTCGCGCCGCGTTGCGCGTCGTTCTGGGCCAGTACCGCGGCGCTGTAGTTGGTCTGGTCCGCCGCATTGTCCATGTCCGCGGCGTTGAGCGGCTCGGCCTGCACCGCGTCGTTGGCGGTGATATTGCCTTCGCTCCCGCCGCAGCCGGCAAGCGCCAGCGCGGCAAGTGCCGGCACGATGATGTTCCTCAACATGTCGCGTCCCCTTTTTTGATCCCGCAATCAATGCGGGACCGTAACCAAGAGTTCCTAGCGCTGATACGCCTTGGGCAATGCGCCTTCCTTCGGATCGAGATAACGCTGCTTGAGACGGGTCCAGCGGCTGTCGAGCGGCTGCTCGACCCCGTCGATAAACACACTGACCACCGAGGTACCGATCTCGAGCGGATCGCCGTCCCAGATCACCACGTCGCCGCGGCGGCCGGGCTTAAGCGAGCCGAACTCGGCGCCCAGGCCAAGCGCCTCGGCCGGCTTCGAACTGATCGCCGCAAAAGCCGCGCCCCAATCGAGGCCGGTCGCACCGGGCACCCTGGTGAGCGCCACGAGGTTGCCGGCGTACTGCTTCTCCCAGCGAGCCTGGCGCGCCTCGTCCTGGTTGAGCGTGCCGACCGCGACAAGGACGCCCGCCGCCGTCATCCGGCCGACATTGGACTGGCTGGCGGCGAGCTGCTCGAAGCTCTCGGGCAAGTCGGCAAGCGCAGTGGCGATCACTGGCACGCCGGCCGCGGCGATCTGCGGGGCGACGGTCCAGCCCTCGGTCGCGCCGACGAACACCATCTTGAGGCCTGGCATCTCCTTCTTGAGCTGCAGGAGCACCAGGATGTCCGACGCACGCTCGACATGGACGAGCAGCGGCATGTGGCCCTGCACCACCGGCACCAATGCCTCGGCATCGGCGCGGGTGAGGAAGGCATCCTTGCCGCGATCGGTATAGCTGCCCGGCGCACGGATATAGTCGCGGACTTCGAACAGCGTGTTCTTCAGCGTGGCATAGGCCGCCGCGCGGCTGCCGCCCGCGGCACGCGCGCCATTCTCGCCCCATTCCATATACTGGAAGGCGCGCGGCTTGCTGACCGCGTCCATGTCCGCGCCCAGATCGATGATCGCGCCCTGGCCGGCGAAGATCGAGCCGCGATTGTCCGGCGCGACGACGGCGCGGGTGATGCCCTCGGCGCGGTTGATCGCGATAGGGCTCGACTTGGGGTTCACCGCCGGAGCGACATCAATCGCGGCGTGGAAAGGCGCGCTGCTGGCGCCGCTGTCATTGGTCTCATCAACGCCGTCGACTTCGACAATGCCCATGCGGGTGAAGCCGGCGAAGATGCCGGGCGAGACCCATTTGCCACCCGCATCGATGACGCGAACGCCCGCCGGGACGGCAACGCCCGGACCGGCGGCGACGACCTTGCCGTCACGGATCACGACGGTGCCTCCCTCGACCGGCTGGCCGCCGTCACCGACGACGAGCTTGGCATTGGTGATCGCCACGGTCTGCGCGGCGGCGGGGAAAGCGAAAGCGAGTGCGGCGGTGGCGCCGAGGAGGAGCTTCTTCGTCATCACTTCACATCCCCCTCGCCCGGCTGGCCGAGCTCGAAATCGGAAACCGGGCGGCGCTTGGGATCCTTGGCATCGTACATCAGCGCGCCATCGACCCAGACCATCTCGGGGCGGGTGTAGACGCTGAACGGGTTGCCGTTCCACAGCACGACATCGGCCATCTTGCCGGCCTTGAGGCTGCCGGTCTTGTCGGCGATTCCCAGCGCCTTGGCCGGGTTGATCGCCAGCCAGGTCCAGGCATGTTCCTCGCTGATGTTCATGCCGGCCTTGATGCCCGAAGCGCGTGCCTTGGCGACTTCCTGGTTGAGGCGCTGGATGCCGTTGGCGTCGTCCGAGTGGATCATCGCGCAGGCGCCTTCCTTGTCGAGGATGGCGAGGTTCTCGGGCACTGCGTCATAGGCTTCCATCTTGAAGCCGTACCAATCGGCCCAGACCGCGGCGCAGGTGTTGTTCGCCTTGAGCAGGTCGGCGATCTTGTAGGCTTCCACCGCGTGGTGGAAGGCCGAGACGTGGTAGCCGAACTCCTTGGCCATATCCATGACGATGGCCATCTCGTCAGCGCGATAGCAGTGGTTCTGGACGAGGATCTCGCCCTCGAGCACACCGCGCAGCGTGTCCATCGCCAGGTCGCGCGAGGGGGGCTCGCCGCCCTTTTCCTCATAGCGATCCCAACGGCGCTTATATTCGACGGCGCGCGCCCAGGTGGCGCGATCGACCGCGATATTGCCCATGCGGGTCGAGGGCATTCGGCCCTTCGAACCATAGACGCGCTTGGGGTTCTCGCCGCACGCCATTTTGAGGCCATAGGGCGCGCCGGGGAACTTCATCGCCTGCATCGTGCGGGCATAGACGTTCTTCACCACCACCGAGCGGCCACCCATCAGGTTCGCCGAGCCGGGAAGGATCTGAAGCGTGGTGACGCCGCCATTGGCGAGCGCTCGGCCGAAGCCGGGGTCCTGCGGCCAGACACTGTGCTCGGCCCAGACATCGGCGGTGACCGGACCGGTCATCTCGTTGCCGTCCGAATTGGCCTGCACGCCGGGCGAAGGATAGTCGCCGAGATGGCTGTGGATGTCGATCACGCCGGGGGTGACGTACTTGCCCTTGCCGTCGATCACCGTGGCGTCGCCTGCGTCGAGATTCTGGCCGACGGCGACAATCTTGCCGTCACGGAACAGCACCTGGCCATTATCAACCCGCCCGCCCTCGCCATCGAACACGGTGACATTGGTCAGCAGCGTCGGGGCGCCGGGATAGGCATGATAGGTGGAGGGATAGGGATCGTGGCTATAGCCCTTGCCCTTGCCCGGACCGCTCGCGGCGGGCGCCGGATCGGAAGAGGCGCTCTGCGCACGGCTGCCGCTCGTGTCACAGGCAGCGAGCCCCGCAAGGGCCCCCAGCATCATCAACGTCCGGATCAAATGAGTCACTCCCACTGCGTAACAATCCTGATCGCGCAGGTGCCGGTAACTTGGCAAGGCCCGGTAAGATGGTGAACTTCGAAAAAAGACTGAACCACTCTGGACTATCCCCATTTTCTCTTGAGGTTGATTGGTGTTATTGACAGTCGCCGGAAGGGGAAGGTGCATCGTTGCGCGTCGCGATTGACCCTGCCAGGCCGTCCGCAGTTGCGGCGCCGGTGAATCGACGAGTCGCCGTTGCGCTCGCCGCCTTTGGGCTCGCTTGCAGCGTTGCGGCGTTCCTGGGCTGGCTGCTCGGGCTACCCGCGTTGCGGGGCTTTGGCTTCTCTCAATATCCGATCTGGCCCTGGACGACGCTCGGCTATATCGGCCTTTCGCTCGGCTTTCTCGCGTCGTTCGCCGGGCGGCGCCAACTGGCGATCGCCGCGCTTGCGGTACCTTTCGCGATCGCCGCAGTCTCGCTGTTCGAGCGATGGTCCGGCACCGATCTCGACCTCGATACCCTGCTCTTTCCGAGCGAGCTTACCAGCTATGCCTTCCCGACACCGGGGCGCACGGGGGTGAATCCTGCGGCGGCGTTCCTGGTGCTGGGGCTGGCCGCGCTCAGCCAGAGCATGCACGACCTGCTCGCCAAGGAGATGCGGAGCCTGGCCGCGACGGTGGCACTTGGTCTGGCCGGTGCGGCGGTGATCGTGATCCTGTTCTCGCGCCCCGGCAACGATCCCGCGGTGCCGCTGCTCACTACTTCGATTCCCGGCGCGCTGATCTCGATCTCGCTCGCGCTCTCGGCGATCGCCTGGAACAGCGGGTTCAGCTGGATGCGCGAGCTGCTGCGCGACCCCGGCAACCGCCGCGTGCTCCGCATCCTGATCCCCGCCGCGCTGATCCTGCCGGTGCTGCCCGCGCTACTCGAGCTGGTGCTGGCGCGCAGGCTGCTCTTCTCCGCCGTACCGGTGCAGCTACTAACGGTGCTCGGCAATGTGCTGGTGGTCGGCACGATCGCCTATTGGGCGGTCAGCCGCGTCGCGCGCGAGCAATCGGCGCAGATCGAGCTGAGCGAGGCGATCGACGTCACAACGATGGCGCTGACTGCACCGGACGGGCGGATCGTCCATTGGTCCGACGGCGCGGCGAAATTGTTCGGCTGGAGTGCCGCCGAGGCGCGCGGGCAGAACAAATATGCGTTGCTGCGCTCGCGCTGCGAAAGCGCCGAGACCATCCTTCCCCGCCGCCCTCAGGGCGAGACGCAGGAGATGATCGAAACGGCGCGCGACGGGCGCGAGATCGCGATCCTCGAGCGCATCCACCGCGTGGAGATCGCGGGGCGCGATCCGGTGATCATCCACAAGATGACCGATGTCTCCGACCGGGCTCGCGCCGTGACCGCGCTGCGCGAGAGCCAGGAGCGCTTCGCCATTGCCACTGCGACGCACGAAGTGGGCGTGTTCGAATGGGACGTGGCGTCGGGCCGGATCGAATGGGCGCCGGGCGCCGAGGAGCGGCTGGGCCTGATCCCGGGGACGATCACCGATTTCGACAGCTGGCGCGGCCAGATCCAGCCCGAGGACGTCGATTCCGTGATCGACGCGATCGAGCAGGCCGTGGCCGACCGCGCGCCGCGCTTCAGCTTCCGCTACCATTTCATCGAACCCAACGGCTCGGTGCGCGCGGTGGAAGGCTCGTCGCGCGCGATCTACGACAATGAAGGCAATCTGATCCGCGCGGTCGGCGCGATGCTGGACATCACCGAGCGCGAGGAACGCGAAGCCGCGCTGCGCCGCCGCGAGGCCCAGCTCCGCTCGATCATCGAGACGGTGCCCGAGGCGATGCTGGCGGTCGACGAGGAAGGCACGATCCGCGTGTTCAGCGCCGCAGCCGAAGCACTGTGGGACTACCGCGCGCACGAAGTGCTCGGCCATCACGTCTCGATGCTGACGCCTTATCCGGCGGACGAGGACGCCGAGACCCGGCTTTCCAGCTTCCTCAAGACCGGGCAGCCGCTCGAGCGCGGCGAGAGCATCGCCGCCACCGGACTGACCCGCGCCGGCGCCCGCTTCCCAATGGAAGTGCGCGCGGGCGTGGCCCAAGTCGACGGGCATCTGCTGTTCACGCTTTTCGCGCGCGATCTGACCGAACAGTTCGAGGCCGAGGAGCGGCTGAGCGAGCTCAATGCCGAGATCGCCCATGTCGGGCGCCAGTCGGCGATGAGCGAACTGGCCGCGGACATGGCGCACGAGCTCAACCAGCCCCTCGCGGCGACCTCGAATTTCCTCGCCGCCGCGCGGATGCTGCTCGACAAGGGCGAGGACTTCGAGCGCGTGGCCGAGATGCTGCGCATGGCCAATGAACAGACGCTGCGCGCGGGCGAAATCATCCGCCGTTTGCGCAGTTTCACCATGCGCGGCGATGTAGACATGCGCGTGACGCCGCTTGGACCGACTATTCGGGATGCCGCCGATCTGGTGCTTATAGGAACCAGTCAGTTCAATATAAGGCTGACCTACGATCTCGACCCTGAAATACCCTGCGTATTCGCAGACCGTGTGCAGGTGCAGCAAGTTGTGGTCAATCTTTTGCGCAACTCTATAGATGTTCTTCGTCAGCAGGGCGGCGACGATCGGCGGATCACCGTAAGTTCATGCAAGTCGAGCGACGACATGGTCGCAATAGAAATCGCAGATAGCGGACCCGGGATTCCGGAACCAATGCTCGACCAACTCTTTTCTCGCTTCACCACAACGAAGAGCCAAGGGGGTGGAATGGGTATTGGACTTTCCATCAGCAAGCGTATCATCGATGCGCATGGTGGGACCCTAAGCGCGGAAAACCGGCCAGAGGGTGGCGCGGTGTTCCGGTTCACGCTACCCACCAGCGAACAGGGTGGAGAGTAGATGACGAAAACAATCTATATCGTGGACGACGACGACGCCGTCCGCGCATCGCTGCACAGCCTGCTGTCCCTACGTTCCGATCTAGTGATCCGGGCATTCCGCTCGGGAGATATGTTCCTCGAATCGCTGCCGGATCTCGATCCGGGCGTGCTACTGCTCGATTTCCACATGCCGGGATCGACCGGCCTGGACGTGCTGAACTCGGTGTCGAACGATCCGCGGTTCGTGTCGATCATCCTTACCGGCCAGGGCAATGTCGGCCTGGCGGTGCAGGCGATGAAGGCGGGCGCGCTCGACTTCATCGAAAAGCCCTATGAAGCCGAGTTCCTGATGACGGCGATCGACCTCGCCTTCTCGCGGCTCGAGGAGGGCAATGAGGCGGCGAGCCGGGTCAACGTTGCCGAGACCAAAATCGGCAAGCTCTCGCCGCGCGAACGCGACGTGCTCAAGGGTCTGATCGAGGGCCGCTCGAACAAGATCATCGCCTATGAACTGGATATCAGCCCGCGCACGGTGGAAATCTACCGCGCGAACCTGATGGAGAAACTGGAAGTGCGCAGCCTGTCCGAAGCGTTGCGCATCGCCTTTGCCGCGGGGATGTTCCCGAAGAACTGAGGCTGCTCAGCGTTCGGGATAGCCCCATTCGGGCAACATCGCCTCGAGGATCGCCGCCGCATCCGCGGAGGCGATCCGTGGCACCCCGCCCTCTTCCGCATAGCCGCCGATCACGGCGATCGCCCGCCAGCGCGGATCCGCTCGCAGCGCAGCCTCGCCACCGGCCCGGGCCGCCAGCGCCCCTTCATCGATGATCAGTACCGGCGCATGGGCGAGCCAGCGATCGACCCGTGGATCGTCGAGATTGTCGACCGTGACGATATCGCCGCCCGCCATCGACAGGCGCGCGACGAGCGCGCTGCGGAGACCCGCTTCCCGCGCCACGAGGACCAGCATTGGAACCGTCGGGCTCATGAGCCCTCCTGAATTTGCGACCCCGGAACTTTCTGCTCTCGGATGTCGTAATTTATGCGGTTTCCAGAATGTGTCCCATCCGTGTCTTCTACCTAAGGCACCGCCCGCAGGCGGAAATCAGAAGGCGAACGACAGGTCGGCGTGGCCGAACTTGGTGTCGGCGGTATGCGGCGAATTGGGTGCATCCTTGAGGAAGCCGCCTTTGGCGAGATAGGCGGCGCCGAGCTCGAGCTTGAGCTTCTGCGGCACCAGCCAGCGGCGTGCGCGCAGCTCGAACTGGGTGCCGCCATAGCTGCCCGACTTGCCGGTCTTGTCGGTCACGCTGGTCGAGGCGAAGCTGTCGATCGCCGAGGCGAGCCAGGCACCGCGCACCGAGGCCATCAGGTCGAGGCGCTTCGAGGGCTTGGCTTCGAAGCGCACCCCCGGCGACACGATATTCGCGCGGCCGAGCGGGCCGTAGAGCGAAAGCGGGCCGAAATCGGCGCGGCGGGCGCCATAGAGCGTGTCGAAGCGGGTATAGGTGTTGGGGTTCTTCGTCTCGCCGCTCGCATAATCGAACATGGCCGAGACGCGCGGCGCCCATTTGCTGGTGAAGGTGCGCCCTGCCTCGGCATGGACGAAACCGGCGCGGACCTTGAGGTCGCGCACGTCGCTGACCGATGTCGTGGCCCGCGCAAGGCCGCGCTGGAGCGCTGCTTCGACTTCATAGTCGACCGCGCCCTTGGCAGGCGCCCGGCGCAGGCGCGCGCCGAAAGTGACCAGGCGGCGATTGCGCGTCGGGTGCGTGGTGCGGTCATGCTCGATCAGGCGATAGCCATAGGTCTCGAGCGAGGTCTTGCCGAACAGCCTGGCGAGTGTGGCGTTGCCGCCGAAGAATTCGATATTCTCTGTGGCGCGATCCAATTGGACCTTGTTGTCGTAGATGTCCGCGGGCGTATCGGGCAGCGCGGTGAAGGGGCGCGTCCAGAACAGGATCAGCGCGTTCTTGTTCTTCGCCAACGCCTCGAGCTTGGCGCCGAGATAGGTCGGCACGCCGTTGGGGAAGTCGGTGCGGCCGACGAGGCGGCTGGCGCCGATGTCCATCGAGAACTTGCCCGCGGTGAGCTGCACGCCCTTCACCGGGCGAACCGCCACATAGAGCTGGGCGGGCTCGATGTCGTTGATCTCGCTGGTGCGCACCGAGCTCTTGTCGCTCTCGCCATAGCCGCGCGCGTCGATCACTTCGCCGCCGAAGGTGACGGCGCCGATGTCGAGCTTGGCCGCCACGTCGGTGCGGAACGACAGGAAGCTGTCGCTCTCGGGCGTGTTCGGGCGGAACTGGCCGGTGATCGTCTCGGCACGGGCACGCACGCTGCCATTGATGCTCAGCTTGACCTTGTCCTGGGCAAAGGCCGGGCTGGCGACGACGAAAGGCAGGATCGCCGAACAGGCGAGACGGATGCGAGCAGAAGCCACGGAACACTCCGGAAATTGGTTACTCCGGAATTATAGGACGATCTGCAGATTGCGGAGTTTTGCCCTGTCTTCAGGGCCTTCCGTCCTCTCCATAGACCTCGGCGAACTACGTAGTTCCGCAGCTTGCAGACCGGCCAGTCCTATAATGGGGATATGTCCGTGCCCGGTGGGGCGCCCTTCTAGTGGAACTGCAATATGCTCAGGATCGTCAACAGCTGGCCGCTTGCCAAGAAGCTCCTCGTCGCCTTCGCCCTGCTGGGTGCGCTGGTGCTTGGCCTGGGCGTCAATGGCTATGCTTCGAACCAGACCCTGAGCGGCGTTGCCAAGCGTCACGTCGAGAACGGCATCACCGGCCTTTCGGGCCTTACCGACATCCTGGCGGACATCCGCGAGCTGCGCATCATCGTCTACAGCTATTATAACGCCGCCAGCGAGAAGGACACGGCCAGCCTGGTCGAGCGCCGCGCCAAGGGCGAAGCCAAGCTGCTTGCCGACATCGATGCGTACAGCAAGGTGGCGGGCACCGATTTCAGCAGCAGCGTGGACGACCTGCGTGCCAAGGCGACGTCGCTGATCGACGCCAACAAGACGATCTTCGACCTGCACGACAAGGCCGACCAGGCCGGCGCACTCGCCGCGATCAAGGGTGTCGGCAAGGAAAAGTCGCACGACGCGATCGAAGCCGCCGACGACCTGCTCACCAAGACGCGCGACCGCTCGGCCAAGGACAATGAATATGGCCAGAGCCAGTCGACCTTCGCGTTCGTGATGACGCTGCTGCTCTCGGCCATCGCCTTTGCCGGCCTGGGCGCGATCTGGCTGATCATCAACCGCACCGTCGCACAGCCGATGGCCAAGCTGACCGAAGCGACCACCGTGCTCGCCAAGGGCGGCGAGGCCGAAGTGCCGAGCCGCGACCGCGAGGACGAGCTGGGCAAGATCGCCAATGCCGTCGAGCAGTTCCGCCTGGGCGCCAAGTCGCGCGCCGAAGCCGATGCCCGCTCCGCCGCCGAGCTGCGCGAAGTGATGGCGACGCTGCGCGAGACGCTGCAGGCGCTGAGCCATGGCGACTTGACCGCCGAGATCACCGCCGCCTATCCGGCTGCCTATGCCGAGCTGAAGACCAACTTCAACGAGGCCGTGACCAGCCTGCGCACGCTGATCAGCTCGGTGATGGAATCGACCGCGGCGATCCACACCGGCTCAAACGAGATCGCTTCCGCTTCGGAAGACCTGGCGCGCCGCACCGAAGCCAATGCCGCAAGCCTGGAGGAAACCTCCGCCGCCGTGGCGCAAATGGACGAGCGCCTGCGCGCGATGGCCGCTTCGGCAGGCCGCACCGTAGAGCGTGCCGATGGCGCGATCTCGACGGTTTCCGGCGGCCGCTCGATCGCCGACGAAGCCGTGCAGGCGATGACCCGCGTTGCGGACAGCGCCAAGGGCATCGACAGCGTCATCGAAGGCCTCGACAAGATCGCGTTCCAGACCCGCGTTCTCGCGATGAACGCCGCCGTCGAAGCCGGCCGTGCCGGCGAAGCGGGCCGTGGCTTCGCGGTCGTCGCCGACCTGGTCAGCGCCCTCGCGATGCGGGCAGAAGAGGAAGCCGGCCGTGCGCGCGACCAGCTGACCGCCACCCAGACCGACATCGTCGCGGCGGTGGAGATGGTCGAGAAGGTCGACGGCGCGCTGGCCAACATCTCGAGCGACGTGAGCGAGGTTCACACCCTGCTCGCCGAGATGGCGACCGACAATGCCGCCCAGTCGACTGCGATCACCCAGATCAGCAGCGCGATCGGCACGATGGACCAGTCGACCCAGCAGAATGCCGCGATGGTCGAGGAAACCTCGGCTGCCGCGCGCAACCTGAGCACCGAAGTAAGCTCGCTGTCCGATCAGGCCGGCCGCTTCACCGTGGGCAATGCGGTGGCTCGCCCCGCAATGCGCCAGGCCCCGACGCCGACTCCGTCGCGGCCGGTCCGGCCCGCGGCCAAGAAACCCAGCGGCAATTACGTGTCGCCGGTAAAAGCCCTCCCCCTCACCAAGCCGGTAGCGACCGCCAGCAGCGACGACGATTGGACGTCGTTCTGATGCGGCTTCTGCCATCGAAGCAATGAACGCAGCGGGCTCTCCTTCGGAGGGCCCGCTACTGCAACAGGGATATTTGCAGATGCTTGCCAAGTTCAAGATTCCGACCAAGATCCTGGCGCTCGTCGCCATTGTCGCGGCGGTGGGGCTTTCCATGTCGCTGTTCGGCTCGAAGGAGCTCCAGCGCATCGATTCAAACTATTCGGATCTGGTCGAGAACCACATGCCGGTGGCGACCGAGCTGGCCCGTGCCAATCGCCGCGCATCGGACATGGCCTATGCCGGCTATCGCGCGCTTGCCTATGACGGCGCTTCGAAGATCGCGCAGGATGCCGACGACGTCGAGCTCGACAACTACAAGGCGGGCCAGAAGCTGCTCGATAATGCCGAGAGGCTCCAGCCCTCACTCAAGCCCCAGCTCGACGACTTCCGCGCCCGGTTTGCCAAGATCCATGCGCTTGCTGCGCGCGCGATCGCGCTCGGCCAGAACAATGACGATGCCGGCGCCAAGGCGCTGCTCGCCCAGATGGATCCGCAGGTCAGCGACCTTGCGACCGTGATGGTCAAGTTCAACGACCAGATTGTCGCCGATGGCCGTACCCAGTCGGACGAGCTCGGCAAGAGCAGCGACACCACCACCTATACGATGCTGACTGTCAGCGTGCTCTCGATCCTGGCGGCAATGGCGATCAGCTACTTCGTCTCGCGCTCGGGCATCACGCTGCCGCTCGCACGCCTGCAGGACACGATGCGCACGCTCGCCGACGGCAACAACCGCGTCGAGGTGCCCGGCACCGATCGCGGCGACGAGCTGGGCTCGATGGCCAAGACCGTGCTCGTGTTCCGCGACACCGCCCAGGCGCAGGAAGTCGCCGCGGCAGCCAAGGCGATTGCCGATGCCGAGCAGAAGATGGTCGTCGATACGCTTGGCGAGAATCTGGGCGAAGTCGCCAAGGGCGACCTGACCGCATCGATCGACCGCGAATTCCCGGCCGATTATGCAGCGCTCAAGAGCAATTATAACGAAGCGCTGACCAGCCTGCGCACGCTGATCGGATCAGTGATGGAATCGACCTCGACGATCCACACCGGCTCGAGCGAGATCGCCCAGGCATCGGAAGACCTCGCCCGTCGCACCGAAGCGAATGCGGCGAGCCTGGAGGAGACGTCGGCGGCGGTTGCCCAGATGGATCAGCGCCTGCGCGCAATGGCCAGCTCGGCAGGCCGCACCGTGGAGCGTGCGGACGGCGCGATCAGCACCGTCTCGGGCGGCCGCGCGATCGCCGATGAGGCCGTGCAGGCAATGACCCGCGTCGCGGACAGCGCCAAGGGCATCGACTCGGTCATCGAGGGCCTCGACAAGATCGCATTCCAGACCCGCGTGCTCGCAATGAACGCAGCCGTCGAAGCCGGCCGTGCCGGTGAAGCGGGCCGCGGCTTTGCCGTGGTCGCCGATCTCGTCTCGGCGCTCGCGATGCGCGCCGAGGAAGAGGCCGGCCGCGCGCGCGACCAGCTGACCGCCACCCAGACCGACATCGTCGCGGCAGTGGAGATGGTCGAGAAGGTCGATGGCGCGCTCGCCAACATCTCGAGCGACGTGGGCGAAGTGCACACGCTGCTCGCCGAGATGGCGACCGACAATGCGGCCCAGTCGACTGCGATCACGCAGATCAGCACTGCGATCGGCACGATGGACCAGTCGACCCAGCAGAATGCTGCGATGGTCGAAGAGACCTCGGCGGCCGCGCGCAACCTAAACACCGAAGTCAGCGCGCTTTCGGAACAGGCGGGCCGTTTCACGGTTGGCACCAATTCGGTGCGACCGGCATTGCGTCCGGCGGCGCGGGTGGCCAAAGCCGTCGAGAAGGCAGTCGCCTATGTCTCGCCGGTAAAGGCACTGCCGTTGGCAGCTGCCGGCGCCGGGGGCGAGGATTGGGCTTCCTTCTAAGTTTCTGAGCGAGGCACCGCTCGAGCTTATGGGCGCTCCGGCTTCGGCTGGGGCGCCCTTTTTTTTGGTTAGGCGTGCGATCGCCTGCACCAGCCAGGCCATGCAGAGGTCAAGAAAAAGGGCGCCGCGGCTTTCGCCGGGCGCCCTTTTCTGTCGGCTCTGAGAAGGGTCAGGCTGCGACGCGCTGCTGCGGTGCGCGCAGGCCTTCCATGATCGAGCGGTTCACGTCGATCAGCTCGCGGATACGCTCGCGGCCGGCGATCACGTCGCTGGTGAAGCGATCGATCCACAGCGCGAGCGAGACGATCTGCGCGCGAAGATCCCGCGGCAGGCCGTTATTGGGATCGTTGCAGTCCTGGTGGAAGGCGTGCCACATCTGGCGATTGCGGTGCAGCGACGGCATCAGCAGCGCGCCCTTCAGTCCGCGCTCTTCCGCTTCCATCATCTCGCCGGTGATCTCGCTCAAGAGTCTGAGCTCCGCCGAGCGCGGCGTTTCGGCCCGGGCACGGGCCGCCTGATAGGCAGTAAGGGTCATGCTGGCTCCATATGCTTGACCCTTCATTCTAGGACGATTGCGACCGCTCCGGGCACGAACATCCTATAAGATTACTGCGTCCACCTGAAATGCGGGCGCGCATCCGGGGAAAATCATTGACCAACGCGATCCTTCCGCACGCGCTGCCCTCGGCGCTCGACGCCTATCCGGGCGTGACCCTGCTTTCGCTCGACTGTTTCGACACTTTGCTGTGGCGCGACGTCCACGCGCCCGTCGACCTGTTCAACGCGCTGGGCGAGGCCAACCTCCTGCAGCGTGCCTGGGCCGAGCAGACCGCGCGCAGCAGCGCCGCGGTTCGCCACCGCCGCGACGAAGTCCATATCGACGAGATTTATGCCGAGCTGATGCCCAATGCGAGCGCCGCCGAGCGTGCCGCCGCGGTGCAGGACGAGCTCGACGCCGAAGCGCGCCACTGCTTCGCCTTCAAGCCCACCGTCGAGCTGATGCGCGCCGCCAAGGCCAAGGGCATCGAGACGATCATCGTTTCCGACACCTATCTGGACGAGAAGCAGCTGCGCGGCCTTATCGCTGCCGCCGCCGGCGAGGAAGTCGCCGGGCTGATCGGCCGCATCTTCTGCTCGTCGCACTATGGCAAGGCGAAGAGCGAGGGGCTGTACGAGCCGGTGCTCAAGGCGCTGAAGCTTTCGCCCGACAAGATCCTGCACATCGGCGACAACAAGAAGGCGGACGTCGACGGCGTCGCCCCCTTCGGCGTCAACACGCTACACCTGGTGCAGTTCACCGAAGCCAGCCAGCAGCGCATCCGCCTGGAGAGCGCGATCAGTTCGATCTTCCACGGTACCGAGGCGGGCACCGCCCTCACCCACCAGCCGCACCGCGCGACGATCGCCGCGTTCGAGCCGCAGGTCGAGGGTAGCGCCGAAATGCTGGGCTACACCACGCTCGGCCCGCTGTTCGCCGGCTTCGACCGCTGGCTGGTCGAGGAGGCCAAGGCACTGCAGGCCGCGAATGGCGGTACGGTCCATGCCGTGTTCCTGATGCGCGACGGCTATCTGCCCCAGCGCGTGCATGAGGCACGCGGCGGCAGCGGCCATGCCGTGGAAATCAGCCGTTTCACCGGCACCGCCGCGTCGCTCCGCGATCCCGAGGCGGTGAACCGCTATCTCCAGCGCGAGATCCTGAGCGACCTGAACGCCGTGGCCAAGCAGCTCCTGCTGCCGGCGCCCGAGGCCGCCAAGTTCGTCAAGGATCTTGGCCGTCCGGTCGCCTTCCTGAAGGCGGTGCAGGAGCCGCAGCGCATGCGCCGCATAAACCAGGCCTCGCGCGCATTCGCCGAGCGGCTGATCGCGCATGTCCGCAAGACCGTGAACCCGGCACCGGGCGACACGCTGATGCTGGTCGACCTGGGCTATAACGGCTCGGTCCAGAACGATGTCGACGGCCTGCTCGCCAGCAAGCTCGGCGTGAAGGTCGCCGGCCGCTATCTGCTGCTGCGCGAACAGTCGCGCAGCGGCTTCGATAAGAAGGGCTTTATCGGCCACGACGATTATGACTGCGCCGCGCTCGAAGCGCTCTGCGCCAACGTCGCCGTGCTCGAGCAGCTCTGCACCGCCGCGCAGGGCTCGGTGGTCGATTACGAAAAGGACGGCACCTCGATCCGCCGCGGCAACTCGATCAAGTCGCGCCAGTCCGATGTGCGCGACCGGGTGCAGGCCGGCTGCCTGCGCTTCGTGCGCGACGAAGGCACCGTGACGATCCGCGCGGCCGAACCGCCGCACCAGAGCGTGATGTGGCGCCGCGGCGCCGCGGGCGTGCTCGGCCGGCTGATGTACGTGCCGCTCGAAGCCGAGCTCAACGTGCTCGCCGAGTTCGAACATGACATCAACCTGGGCGTGGACAACACCGTCTCGCTGTTCGACGCCGGCATCGCCAAGAAGGGCCTGCGCCAGCGCGGCCTGTTCTACATGAAGGGCTCGGAGCGGATGTATCTGCCCGCCGAGCTGCATGGCGAGGGCCTGTCGCTCAAGCTCAGCCTGCTCGCGCATCGCCGCTTCGCGCTGCCGCTCAAGTACCAGGACTTCGTCGACAACTCGATTTCGCTGCCGCTGATCGTGGCCGACGGCAACCAGGTTTCGACCGGCAACGTCACCGCCACGCCGACGCATGACGGCTATTATCTGGCGCCGATCCCGATCGGCGACAGCCGCTTCTCGGTGGGCGTGCAGTTCGGCCAGCTCTATGACTGGGTGCAGGTGGAAAGCGCGGTGTTCATGCCCGTCGACACCTTCCTGAGCGACAAGATCCGCCCGGGCACCGGCGAAGTCGAGGCGCTGCCCTCGCTCGAAGGCATGGACCAGGTCGCCCCGCACCTCTTCCGCTGCGAGAACGAGTTCGCCTTCATGATGGTCCCGCCGCCGCCGCGCCAGGGGGACCGGCCGATGATGCTCGCGCTCGTCTTCCGCCCGATCGCGCCGCGCGAGGCCGTCGCGCCCGCACCCGCCGCCAAAGCCATCTTCGCCGGAGCCGTCGCATGACCCTGCTGATCCATTCGATGTCGGAATTCTCCGACCTGATCCTCCAGAGCCTGCACATCGCCGGCGCGCGCAACATCGCCGAGGTCGGCGCCGAGTTCGGCGGCATGTCCCAGCAGCTCGCCGCCTATGCCCGCGCGATGGACGGCAGCCTGACCAGCATCGACCCCTGCCCCAAGCCCGAGTTCGTGGCCTGGGCCGGCCAGACGCCCGAAGTGCGCCACATCGCGGAGCCGAGCCTCGACGCGATGCCGGGGCTGAACGACGTCGACGCCTGGGTGATCGACGGCGACCATAATTACTACACCGTGCACAACGAGCTGCGCATCGCCGACGCGCTCTGCCAGCGCGACGGCAAGCACTTCCTCGCGATCATGCACGACGTATCCTGGCCCTGCGCTCGCCGCGATTTCTACTATGCGCCCGAGCGCATTCCGGCCGAGCATCGTCACGCGTACAGCTATGACGCCGGCGTGGTGCCGGGCGATCCGGGCTGGCGCGAAAATCGCGGCTTCCGCGGCGGCGGGCATTTCGCCTGGGCGCTGCACGAAGGCGGCCCGCGCAACGGCGTGCTGACCGCGATCGAGGACTTCCGCGCGGAAGCCGGCACCGAAGCGCGTCCGCTCGCCTGGGCGCATGTCCCGGCAGTGTTCGGGCTTGGCGTGCTGTTCGACAGCTCGGCGCCTTGGGCGCCTGCCTTGGCCGAGATGATCGTGCCCTGGCATAACAACAAGCTGCTCGCCGCGCTCGAGGCCAACCGCCTCCAGAACTATCTTGCCGTCATCGACTGGCAGGACCGTGCGGCAGCTTGAGCGATTTGGCGGCCTGGCAACCCCGCGCCGCCAAATCCTTCCTATAATTCTGGAAACAACTGAGACATCGGGCGAAGCACCATGCTGAACGGCATCGGATTCATTATCATTCTGGTCTGCGTGTTCGGCAGCTTCATGATCTCGGGCGGCAAGTTCGAGATCATTGCCCATGCGCTGCCGCACGAGCTGATGGCCATCGGCGGAGCCTCGATCGGCGCGTTCATCGTGTCGAACTCGATGGCGACCGTGAAGGCGGCCGGCAAGGGCATCATGCGCTCGTTCAAGGGCGGCAAGTGGAAGGCGCAGGACTATAAGGACCTGCTCACGCTGATGTTCACGGTGCTCTCCACCTTCAAAAAGGGTGGTGCCACCGCGCTCGAGCCGCATCTGGACAAGCCGGAAGACAGCAGCCTCTTCACGCCCTATCCGCGCCTGCTCAAGGACCACCACCTGATCGAGTTCATCTGCGACTATCTGCGCATGATGACGGTCAACTTCGAGGACCCGCATCAGATCGAGGCCGCGATGGACGCGGACATCGAGAAGCATCACCACGAAGAGGCCGGCCCGCAGCACGCCCTCCAGATCATGGCCGACGGCCTGCCTGCAATCGGCATCGTCGCCGCGGTTCTCGGCGTCATCAAGACGATGGGCTCGATCGACCAGCCGACCGAGATCCTCGGCGCGATGATCGGTGGCGCGCTCGTCGGCACCTTCATGGGCGTTCTCCTGAGCTACTGCGTGGTGGGCCCGCTCGCCTCGAAGCTGCTCGAGACCATCGATGCCGACCACAAGCCGTTCCAGATCGTGAAGACGGCGATCGTCGCCTACGCCCAGAACCAGCCGGTTCAGGTCGCGATCGAGATCGCCCGCCGCATGACGCCGTCGGCCTATTCGCCGACCTTCCAGCAACTTGAAACCGCACTTGACGAGGCCAAGAATGGACCAGTCCCAGCAGCTGCCTGATGCCGAGGAGCGCGCACTGCGTCTCCCCGCCCATGGCACCACCGTCACGGCCGAAGATCTGCGTGTGCGCCTCGTGCTCGCCGCGGATCATGATGACGCGATCGAGATCGATGCGTCATCCGTCGAAAGCGTCGGCCAGGCCGTGCTCCAGCTCCTCGTCGCCGCGCGCGCCGAAGCTGCGAGCGGCGGCCAGGAATTCCGCATCGCCAACCCTAGCCCTGCATTCGTCGATCGCGTGAACCGCTGCCAGCTGGCCGCCGCGATCGGCCTCGAGACCGGAGACGTTCTGTGAGCAAGTTGATCCTTACCGTCGATGACTCGGCCAGCATGCGTATGCTGCTCAAGACGTCGCTGACCGCGCAGGGCTTTCGCATCGAAAGCGCCAATGACGGCGAGCACGGCCTCGAGCGCATGCATGAGGTGAAGCCCGATCTGCTGATCACCGACATCAACATGCCCAAGATGGACGGCTTCGAGCTGATCGAGGCAGTGCGTGCGCTGGGCGAGTTCCGCGGCACGCCGATCCTGGTGCTCTCGACCGAATTCTCGGACGAGAAGAAGGCCCGTGCCCGCTCGGCCGGTGCAACCGGCTGGATCACCAAGCCCTTCGAAGCCACGAAGCTGGGGGCGGCGATCCGCCGCGTGTGCCCGTGAGCGACGAATTCGACGATATCCAGGCAATCTTCTTCGAAGAGTGCACCGAAGGTCTGACGACTGCCGAGCAAGGCCTTTCGGCCATGCAGGCGGGCGACATCTCGGCCGATGTGATCGCCGGCGTGTTCCGCGCGGTTCACTCGATCAAGGGTGGCGCCGGCGCGTTCGGCCATGCCGACCTGACGGCTTTCGCGCACAAGTTCGAGAATGTCCTCGACGAGATCCGCGGGGGCAAGATCCCGCCCAGCCCCGGCGTGGTCAAGGTGATGCTGAGCGCGTTCGACGTGCTCTCGGATCACGTCGAAGCCGCCAAGGGCCTGGCCCCGCGCCCGGCCGACCAGGCCGCACTCGACGCACTGGAGAAGGTGCTCGCCAACAAGGGCGCGGATGATGCCGCGCCCGCAGGCAACTCTGCCGCTGCCGTCCCTCCGGCGGCGGCGGAGACCCCGGCGCCCGCAGTCGATGACGCGGACGAGTTCGGCTTTGTGCCGATGGCCGTCTCGCTCGACGATTTCGACGCGCCCGCAGCCCCGGCTGCCGAGGACGCGATGTGGACCGTCGTGTTCAAGCCGTCGCGCGCCGCGCTGGCCAATGCCGGCGAGCCGCTGCTGATCATCCGCGAGCTGGAAGGCCTGGGCGCCGAGATCGTCAACGTCGATACCTCGACGGTGCCGTCGCTGCGTGACCTCGATCCCGAGGACGCCTATTTCACCTGGACGCTGCGCCTGCCGGGCGAACTGGCCGAGATCGACATCACCGATTGCTTCGATTTCGTCGCACCGGATTCGCTCGTCGAAGTCCGCCGCGACGTGACCTCGGTTCCTGCGCCTGCCGCCGCGCCGTTTGCCGAGATCTTGGTGGAAGCGCCCGCCGCTGCTGCCGCGCCCGCGGCCGATGATTTCGGCTTCGTGCCGGTGACTGCCGGCGTCGAGGATTTCGCCGCCGAGATGCAGCGCGTGGTAGAGCAGATCGCCGCCGCTTCGCCGCCGATCGGCAGCGTCGAGACGCCCGCCATCGCCCCGAAGTCGGGCAATGGCGATGCGCAGCAGACGATCCGCGTGGACCTGGGCAAGCTCGACCTGCTGCTCAACCTGGTCGGCGAGCTGGTGATCCGCAACTCGATCCTGGCCGACCGGCTCTCGCCGGCCGACCGCCAGCGCGTTGAGCTTCCCGAGCTCGCTCGCCTGACGCGCCAGATCCAGGACAATGTGATGTCGCTGCGCGCGCAGCCGATCAAGCAGGCCTTCAGCCGCGTGCCGCGCATGCTGCGCGACCTCTCGGTCGAGACCGGCAAGATCATCAACCTCGAGACGATCGGTGAGACCACCGAAGTCGACAAGGGCGTGATCGAGAAGATCGGCGATCCGCTGACCCACATGATCCGCAACGCCGCCGACCATGGCCTGGAGAGCACCGAGGAGCGCATTGCCGCCGGCAAGAGCCCCGAGGGCACGATCAAGCTTTCGGCCGAGCAGCGCGGCGCCCGCATCTTCGTGCGCGTGCAGGACAATGGCCGCGGCATCAACCGCGAGAAGGTTCGCGGCAAGGCGATCGAAAAGGGCATCATCAGCGCCGACGCGCAGCTGTCGAACGAAGAGATCGACCAGCTGATCTGCGCGCCGGGCTTCTCGACCGCTGACGTGATCTCGAACATCTCGGGCCGCGGCGTGGGCATGGACGTGGTCCGCTCGAACGTCGAGGCACTCGGCGGCCGCGTGGAGATCCACTCGGTGCCGGGCGAAGGCACCAGCTTCACGATGATCCTGCCGCTCACGCTGGCGATCCTGGACGGCATGATCGTCCGCCTCGCCGGCCAGCGCTTCGTCCTGCCGCTCGCGCATGTGCTCGAGACCGTGCAGCCCGAGCCGGGCCAGGTGAAGCGCACGGCGCCGGACTGCGAAGTCATCGACATGCGCGGCGAATATGTGCCGGTGAAGCGCGCAACCGAGATCTTCGGGCTGAACGATGACCGCGCTGTCGAGGACTCGCTGGTGGTGATCGTCGAGAGCGAAGGCTCGGGCAAGGTCGGCCTGGTTGTCGATACCATCGATGACCGCCGCGAAGTGGTGATCAAGAGCCTCGACCAGAACCTGCACCCGATCCGCGGCCTGGGCGGCGCCACCATCCTTGGTGACGGCTCGATCGCACTCATCCTCGATATCGAAGCGCTCGTCGCCTCGACCACCCGCTATAACCCGAAAGGACTGGCAGCATGACGACCACCAATGACACCGTGGCGGATCGCAAGATCGTCACCTTCTCGCTCGCTCAGCAAACCTTCGGGATTGATATGCGCGCGCTGATCGAAATCCGCGAATGGGAAGACCCCACCCCGCTGCCCAATGTTCCGGGATTCATCAAGGGTGTGACCAACCTGCGCGGCAACGTGATCCCGGTGGTCGGCCTGGCCGAGCGCCTGGGCTGGGAGCCGAGCGCGATCCACGCCCGCTCGTGCGTGCTGGTGGTCAACATCGCGGGCAAGCAGGCCGGCTTCCTGGTCGACGAAGTCAACGACATCGTCGCAATCGGCGAGACCGAGATCCAGCCGGCCCCCGAGGTCGAGACGATCGAGCCGACGGTGATCGGTGGCCTGGTGCGCATCTCGACGCGCCACAAGGACGGCACCAAGGACGAGAACGGCACGATGGTGCTGCTGCTCGATCTCGACGCGCTGAGCCTGACCAAGCACCTGGATCTCGCAGCGTGACCGCCGCCGGGGGCGCCCTGGCGCCTGCCGGCGTCGGGGTTGGCATGGCGGCTGCGAACGCGGAGCTGACGCCCCGTGACTTCGCCGCCATCGCCGCCATCATGCACGAAGATGCGCGCATCGCGCTGAGCGAGGCGAAGACCACGCTTGTCCAGTCGCGCCTTGGGCGCCGGCTGCGCGAGCACGGCCTGAGCCGTTTCTCGGAATATGTCGCGCTCGTGCAGAAGGACCCGGTGGAACGCCATGCGATGGTGGTGGCGCTGACCACGAACCACACGCATTTCTTCCGCGAGCCGCATCATTTCGACCATTTCCGCGAGCATGTGCTCCCGGTGCTCAAGCGCAAGCAGGGCCCGATCCGGATCTGGTCGGCGGGATGCTCGTCGGGCGAGGAGGTCTATACGATCGCCATGTGCCTGCTGGGGCCGGACCGCACGTCCGCGACCTGGCTGCGCAATGCCGATGTCCGCCTGCTCGCGACCGACATCGCGCCGCATGTGGTGGAAGCCGTCAAGCGCGGCTTCTACGCGGACAATATCGCGCAAGGCGTTCCCGAGCCTTATCGCTCGACCTGGATGAAGCCCGTGCAGGGCGGCTTCCAGGTGGCGGAAGAGGCGCGGGCGCTGGTGACGGCCAAGGTGCTCAACCTGTTCGAGCCCTGGCCGCTCAAGGCGCAGTATGACGTGATCTTCTGCCGCAACGTGATGATCTATTTCGGGGACCCCGCGAAGGAAGAGCTGGAGGCGGGTTTCGTCAATCAGCTCGCACCGGGTTCGCATTTGTATATCGGTCATTCCGAGCGGCTCATCGGCCCTGCGGCGCGCAACATGCGCTCGTGCGGCCACACCATTTACCAGAAGCCGGAGGTGCACTGATGGCACCGGTACGCACGCTGATCGTCGATGACAGCGCCTCGATGCGGGCAACCCTGAAGCGCATGCTTTCGGGCGATCCCGGGATCGAAGTCGTCGGCGCCGCACCCGAGCCGTTCGCGGCGCGGGAAATGATCAAGACGCTCAACCCCGACGTGCTGACGCTCGACGTCGAGATGCCGGGGATGGACGGACTGTCGTTCCTCGAGCGTATCATGCGCCTCCGGCCGATGCCGGTGGTGATGTGCTCGACGCTGACCGCCCGCGGCGCGGAAGTGACGATCGAGGCGCTCCGCCTCGGCGCGGTCGATTATGTCACCAAGCCCAGCGGCACGCCCGAGGATATCGAGCGCGACGCGGCCTTGCTCTGCGAGAAGGTGAAGGCCGCCGCCCGTTCGGTGGCCCGTGCCGGCCCGCAGCGCCTGCCGGCCCAGCCCAGCCTGGCGGCGGGTGCGGTCGGCGAGCGGATCATTGCGATCGGTTCGTCCACGGGCGGCGTCGAGGCGCTGTTCTCGCTGCTGCCGGCGCTGCCGGAAAACTGCCCGCCGGTGCTCATCGTGCAGCATATGCCTGCCGCATTCACGCGCAGCTTCGCAGAGCGACTGAACGGCGAATGCCGTGTCCAGGTTGTGGAAGCTACGGATGGCGCGCCGGTGCTGCCGGGAACCGTCTATATTGCTCCTGGGGGCTCCACGCACATGGAGCTCCAGGGTGGCGTTCGCGGCCGGATCAAGCTGCGCGAGGGCGACCCGGTTTCCGGCCACCGCCCCTCGGTGGACATGCTGTTCCGCTCGGTCGCGCCGCTTGGCGCCGCCGCGGTGGGCGTGATCATGACCGGCATGGGTTCGGACGGTGCGCAGGGCCTGCTGGCCATGCGCCAGGCCGGTGCCCGTACGCTGGGCCAGAGCAGGGAAACCTGCGTGGTCTGGGGAATGCCGCGCTCGGCAAAGGAGCTGGGTGCGGTGGAACATGAAGTTGGATTGTCGGGCATGCCGGGAGAGATCCTCAAGGCATGCCGAGAGAAAGTTGGGAGCGTCTGATGCCTGCTGCTGCAGCAATCAAGGTGATGGTCGTGGACGACCAGACCAGCATGCGCGCGATGATCCGTCGCGCACTGCAGGACCTGGGTTTCAAGGACGTACGCGACAAGCCGAGTGCGCCCGAGGCGCTCGCGGCGGTCAAGAGCGACCGTGTCCACCTGATCATCTCCGACTATAACATGCCCGAGATGGACGGCCTCCAATTCCTGGAAGCAGTCCGCACCGACGCAGTGATCGGCAAGACGGTGTTCATCATGCTCACCGGCTCGTCGGACAAGGAGATCGTGCAGAAGGCCGCGGCCCTCGGCGTGAACAACTATGTCGTGAAGCCCTTCGCACCGGCGGCGCTGAAGGAAAAGATCGAGCGCGTCTTCGGCGAGCTGACCTGATGCGCCGCGTCTCGATCGTCCAGGGCGAGAATGCGATCGTCGCCGAGCCGGGCGTCGTCGTTTCGACGCTGCTCGGTAGCTGCGTCGCCGCATGTCTCTACGACCCCGTCGCCAAGGTGGGTGGGATGAACCACTTCCTCCTTGGCGAACCGGGCGCGGACCAGCGCGTAGCGGCCGGAGACATGCAGCGCTATGGCGTCCATGCCATGGAGCTTCTGATCAATGGGCTGATGGCGCGGGGCGCGATGCGCACCCGGCTGAAGGCCCATCTGTACGGCGGCGGGAACATTGTTTCCGGCCTGGGCGGCATCGGGACGGCCAATGCGTCGTTCGCGCGCCGCTTCATGGCCGACGAAGGCATCGAGGTCGCCCACGCCGATCTCGGAGGCACTTCGGCGCGCAAGGTCGAGTTCCTGCCCCACGAGGGCAAGAGCCGCTGCACCAAGGTGGCGGACCGCGTCCCCGATCGCCCCCCCGTCCCTGTCAACCTGCCGCCCGCCGGCGGAGACCTGGAGCTTTTCTGATGTCGTGCATGCCCGTGCCCGCCCAGCCTTATCTGGCCGAGCCGTTGCCCGGCTACGACCCCTATGCGGGCGCGCTCCACAGCGTGATCGCCAGCGAGCTGCGCGAGATGCGCGACATGCTCGAGCGACTGGCGGAGGTGCTCGTCGCCGACGAACAGTTCGCGCAGGTCCATATCGAACAGCTCCAGTCGTTCGACTATCTGATCCAGCACACCGACGAGTGCGCAAACCTGCTCGAGCGGATCGCCGGTGGTGAGGACTCGCTGAGCGCCGTCAACCACGTCCGCCTCGCCGAGGTGCAGGAACGGCTGCGCGACGCGCTGTCGATGAACGAAACCATCGGGGGTAAGTGGCATGGCTTCGATTCCGAATGATCGTCCGATCATCATCAAGCGCGTCAAGAAGGTCGCGGGCGGCCATCATGGCGGCGCGTGGAAAGTCGCATATGCCGACTTCGTGACCGCGATGATGGCGTTCTTCATGCTGCTCTGGCTGATCGCCAATCCCGACAAGCAACGGCTGAAGGGCCTTGCCGCCTATTTCTCGCCGACCATTTCCGACACCGCCCCTTCGACGCCCGTAATGGGCACGTCTGAGGGTGCCGGCGGCCAGGCGCGCCGCTCGTCGAACGACAGCAGCCGCGCCAACGGCACGCCGACGACCCAGGCCGCAACCAACGGCGCGGCGCGCGGCGGCACCGCCGAGGTTCCCGACACGTCGATGCGGGTGCTGGCCAGCGAGCTGCGCATCGCGCTCGACGCCGTGCCGCAGGACCAGGCACGCAAGAACATCGCGATCGAGCCCGATCCCTCGGGCATGCGGATCACGCTGATGGACACCGACAAACAGTCGATGTTCCGCGCCAACACCGCCGAGCTCAATCCCTTCGCCAGGGCGCTGCTCGCCAAGGCCGCGGCCAAGCTTGCCCAGTCGGGCGGGCAGATCGCGATCGAGGGCCATACCGACGCCTCGGGCGGCGGCGGCCAGAGCGATGCCAACTGGCAATTGTCGAGCCAGCGCGCGCTTGCCGCGCGCCAGGCGATGATCGCCTCGGGCATGACGCCGGACCGTTTCGCGCAGATCATCGGCATGGGCGGCACCCGTCCGGTCTATCCCGACCAGCCCGACCGCCCCGAGAACCGCCGCATCACCATCGTATTGAAGGCGGAAGCCTCGTCGCTGCCGACCGACAGCAGCTTCAAGTTCTGAGTATAGCGCCATGAAGAAGATCCTGTTCTCGGTCATCGTATTGCTCGCCGGGCTCGGCCTGGGCGGCGGCGCCGCGCTCGCCACGCTGGTGATCCTCGGCCCCCGCCCCGCGCACGCCGAAGCCAAGGCGGAAGCCGAGGACAAGACGCTGGTCTTCGTGCCCGTCGACAAGCTGCTCGCGCCGCTGGTCACCGCCGATGGGCGGCTGACCGGCTATGTCCAGTTCCAGTTCAATCTCGAAGTGGCCGAGGACAAGTCGGGCGAAGTGACCAAGCGGCTGCCGCTGCTGCTCCACGCGATCAACATGCGCACCTTCAAGACGCCGATGGCGGCAGGCCCGGACGGGATGCTCCCCGGCCTCGACCAGTTCCGCAAGGTCGTCGAGAGCGCGGCGCCCGAGGCGTTCGGCCCCGGCGTGGTGCGCAAGGTGGCGATCACCCAGGCGACCCCTGCGTAAAATACGTATTTTGCAGATCCCGGACCCGCTCAGAGCGTCGTCGGTTCTATAAAATACATAGGATACGCAATTACGCTGAGGACATCGTGGAACTCACCCCCGCAAGTGCTTTCGAGGACCGCGAAGAGTGGGTCGAGCGTGCGCCGCGCGCGGTCGCCACGCTGCTCGTCGCCAAGCTGAGCCATGAGGGCAATCCCGGCCAGCTCTGCCGTGTTCGCAACATCTCCGAAATGGGCATGCAGATCGACACCGTCGCATCGCTGCTACCCGGGATGCATATCACCGTGGAGACCCGCGGCGGCGCGCAGCTGACCGGTACGATCGCCTGGACCCAGGGCCGCCGCGCCGGCGTGCGCTTCGACGGGCCGATCGATGTCGAGGCCATCCTCGGCAAGCCGCAGGCAGTCGCTGCCACCGCGGCACCGCGCCCGCGTTCGCCGCGCTTCGTCGCCGAAATCCCGGCACGGATCAGCTCCTATGGCCGCTCGATCGACGTGGTGCTGGCCGACCTCTCACAGGGCGGCGCCTGCCTTCGCCTGCAGCGCACGCTGCGCGCCGACACCGAAGTGATCCTGATGATCCCCGGCCTGGCGCCGCGCCGCTGCACCACGCGCTGGAGCCATGAGGAATATACCGGCGTCGCGTTCCACGACCCCTTCTCCTATCTCGAGCTCTCGACCTGGCTGGACAGCCCTCACGCGCGCGGCTGACCGGTTCGACGAGACACGAAAAGGCGCTCGTGCTGCGGCACGGGCGCCTTTTTTGTTGGTGCCTTGCAGATCGGGCGCTGAATGATCAGAACGCCGCGCATTGCTGATTTCGCTTTGTCGTGAGGACGAGGCCTTCCCAAGGAGCACGGCATGGCGCGGCTCATCCTGCTCAACAAGCCCTATGGCGTGCTGAGTCAGTTCACCGATCGCGGCACGGAAACGGCACGCGCCACCTTGTCGGACCTCATCGAGATGCCGGGCATCTATCCGGCCGGCAGGCTGGATCGCGATAGCGAGGGACTGTTGCTGCTCACCGATGACGGCAGGCTGCAGGCACGGATCGCCGATCCGAAGTTCAAGCTGCCAAAGACCTATTTCGTCCAGGTCGAAGGCGAGCCCGATGAGGCCGCGCTGGGCCTGCTGCGGACCGGCGTCATGCTGAAGGACGGCCCGACCCTGCCGGCGTTGGCCGAGCAGATCGACGCCCCTGCCCTGTGGCCGCGCGATCCGCCGATCCGCTACCGCGCGAATATTCCCGATCGCTGGTTGAAGCTGACCATCCGCGAAGGGCGCAACCGCCAGGTTCGCCGCATGACGGCGGCCGTGGGCCTTCCGACGCTGCGGCTCGTGCGGTGGAGCATCGGAGACTGGTCGCTTGCGGATCTGCCGATTGGCGAATGGCGCATCGCATGAAGCTGTTCTTCGACGGCGGTTGCCGCCCGGCGCCGATCGGCATGGAACTGGCGCTCGTGGTCCGCGGCCAGAGCTATATCCAGCGCGACCTCGGGCCAGGCACGGCGATGGATGCCGAGTGGCTGGCGCTTATCGCGGCGATGCGCCACGCCTATCGCCACGGCCTGGTCGACGCGGTGCTGCTCGGGGACGCGCTAGCAGTGATTGCCCAAGCGAACGGCCAAGTCCGTTGCCCGCCTTCCTGCGTCCGCCACATGGAGGTTTTTCGCTCGTTACCGCGGCCTGCGGGCCGATTGCGGATCCGCTATCTAAAGCGCACGCAGAACCTTGCCGGCATCGCACTGGCAGCACTCCACGGACGCTAAGGCCGCGCGGGAACCGGCCCCCAAGCAAAAGGGGCGAGCGCCCCCCGGCACCCGCCCCTCTTCCCTGAACACCTGGCCGCTTTGCCTTATGTGGCGAAGCTCTTGACCAGCGACCCGGCGACCAGCGCCCAGCCATCCACCAGCACGAAGAAGATGATCTTCATCGGCAGGGATATCGTAGGTGGCGGGAGCATCATCATGCCCATCGCCATCAAGACCGCGGACACCGCCAGGTCGATCACCAGGAACGGCAGCAGCAGCAGGAAGCCGATCTCGAAGGCGCGGCGCAGCTCCGAGATCATGAAGGCCGGCGCCAGCGTGGTGAGCGGCGTCTCGGCTCGGCTCTGGATCCTGGTGTTGCCCAGATCGGCGAACAGCTTGAGGTCGCTGTCGCGCACCTGACCGAGCATGAATTTCTTGAAGGGCTCGGCAGTGCGCTCGAAGGCGACCTGCTCGGTGATCTTGCCCTTGGTATAGGGATCGACGCCCTGCTCCCACGCCTTGTTGAAGGTGGGGGCCATGACGAAGAAGCTGAGGAACAGCGCCAGGCTGATGATCACCGGGTTGGGCGGCACACCCTGCGCGCCGATGCCGGTGCGCAGCAGCGAGAGCGCCACTACCATGCGGGTGAAGCTGGTGACGGTCATCAGCAGGCCCGGCGCGAGGCTGAGCACCGTCAGCATCAGCACCAGTTGGATGGCCTTGCCCGAAAGCGCGCCATCCGGGCCGGTCGCCCCACCGATGTTGATCGTCGTCCCCTTCGACTGGGCATAGGCCTCAGCCGGCAAGAGGATCAACGCGGTGACCAGCACCGCAAGAAGCTTACGCATCGAGCGCGGCCCGAACCGCTGCGCGGTTCCACCGCGTGGTGTTGCGCTGCTCGCGGACGCGCTTGGCCGGGCGCTGCGCCGGGATGGCACAGGCGGCGACGACCGTGGTGGCGCGGCGATTGGTGGACGGGCGCTTGGGCAGATCGAGCGACTTGGGCAGCTCGATCAGCTTGGAGAGTTCGGGGAGCTTGGGCAGCTCGACCTTCTTGAGATCGACCAGCTTGGCGAAATTGCCCTTCAGCGCAGCCAAGTCCTCGGCGAGGTTGGCAGCGGGCGCCGGCTCGGCGACCGGCTCGGGCTCGGCCGCGATCGGCGCGGCGATGCCGGTCTCGATCGTCGACTGGCCTTCGGGGCCGAACATCACGAGATGCTCCATGCCGTCGCGGCGGATCAGTGCGACCGAGCGCTTGGCATCGACCGACAGC
This sequence comes from Sphingomonas sp. R-74633, assembly GCF_013416555.1. Classification (GTDB taxonomy): domain Bacteria; phylum Pseudomonadota; class Alphaproteobacteria; order Sphingomonadales; family Sphingomonadaceae; genus Sphingomonas. Next base: position 362,402 of record NZ_JACCFG010000004.1, read on the forward strand.
CGCTCGACGATCTCGATCCGCTTGCGGCGCGAGCTGGTCACGCGGCCGGGCAGCTTCACGTCATAGCGCTTCACGAACCACAGCGCGCCGGCCAGCATGCCGAGCACGATCCCGAGCGCACCCAAAGTGCGCAGCATCGACAGAATATCCATCAGTGGCGCTGCTTCTTCACGAGTTCGGTGATCTCCAGCGACATCACTTCGCCGTCGACCAGAACCACGCCCTTGGCGACCAGCTCGTCATTTACATAGACGAGCGAGGGATCGTCCTGGCTGCTTTCGAGGGGGATCATCGCCCCACGGCTCATCTGCAGGACCTGCCGGATCGGCACATTGGCCGACCCCAGCACGATCGAGAGATCGACCATAATTCCTTCGAGCACCGACATGCGTGTTCCTTTCTGGATTAGTTATAGGAACCTTTTTTCCGCGTCCGGCACCGACCCCGGCAATTTTTGCCTACAATGGAGGAAACGGCCCTCGGGCCTCTCGGGAAGAACGACAATGGACCTCAAGACTTCGCTCGGCATCTCCGCTTCGGGCCTGCGCGCGCAGTCGCTGCGCATGCGCGTGATCGCGGAGAATCTGGCGAACCAGGACTCGGTTGCCGACACCCCGGGCGGCAATCCCTATCGCCGCCGCGTGGCCAGCTTCTCCGCCGAGATGGACCGCCAGACCGGCGGCGTCGGCGTGAAGGTCAAGGCGATCGAGAACGACAAGTCCGACTTCCTGAAGGTCTATCAGCCCGGCCACCCGGCCGCGGACAAGGACGGCTATGTCCTCAAGCCCAACGTCAACGGCCTGATTGAAACGGCCGACATGAAGGCGGCGCAGCGCAGCTACGAAGCCAATCTCAATGCCATCGAGGCCGCCAAGAGCCTGACGATGCGCACCATCGATCTCCTCAAGTAAAACTCCAAAACAAGGATACAGGGAATGTCCATCGGAGCACTCGATGCGATGTCGGCCTATGGCCGCGTCGCAGGCATTGGCGGCGCCAACAGCAAGACCGACCCGATCAAGGACGGCGGCAGCGCCGGCGGCTTCGGCGCGATGGTCGAGAACATGGTCACCGGCACCGCCGACCAGATGCGCACCGCCGAAAAGGCATCGGCGATGCAGGTTGCCGGCAAGGGCGACCTGATCGACGTCGTCACCGCGATCGGCGCGGCCGAGACCGCGCTCGACACGATGGTCGCCGTGCGTGACCGGGTGGTCAACGCCTATACCGACATCATGCGGATGCAGATCTAACCGCGATGCTGCCGTCGCAGGTCATGGCGCTGGCGCAGAGCGCGCTGATGCTGGTGCTCACCGTCGCGGGTCCGCTGTTGCTGACCTCGCTGATCGTGGGCACCGTCATCGGTCTGCTCCAGGCGCTGACCCAGATCCAGGAATCGACGCTCACCTTCGTCCCCAAGCTGCTGGCAATGGGGCTGGTGCTGCTGTTGATGCTGCCCACCATGGGCGCGGCGCTCAATGACTTCATGATGAAGGTCAGCAGCCTGATCGTGACCGGCGGATGATTGATCTGCCCGCCGATCTGACGCTGCAGGTCTCCGCCTTCTTCATCGTCTTCGCCCGCGTCGGCGCCGTGCTCATGCTGTTGCCCGTGTTCGGTGAAGACGCGATCCCCGGCCGCATCCGGCTGATGATCAGCTTCGCGATGTCGGCGGCGATCTATGCGCTGGTCGGCGCCCCTGCCCGCGCCGCGGTCGAGGGTGGCGCGATGCTGCCGATGGTGCTCGTCACCGAACTGATGACCGGGCTCGCCATGGGCATGATCGTCAAGATCCTGTTCTTCGCGGTTTCGATGGCCGGATCGGTGATCTCGACCCAGGTCGGCCTCTCCTCCGCGGTGATCTTCGATCCCGCCCAGAGCAGCAGCGCGCCTTTGCTCTCCAAATTCGTCACCATGGCTGCTGCCCTGGTGTGCATGGGGATGCAGGTCCATCATTTGTGGCTGGGCGCGGTGGTGCACAGCTACCAGACCTTCCCGATCGGCGGCATGCCGCCCGCGCATGACTTCGCGATGCTCGCTGTCGAGGCGATCACGCGCTCGATGACGCTGGGTCTCAGCCTGTCCGCGCCTTTGCTCATCTACGGGATCGTCTTCAACGTCGCGCTCGGCCTTTCGGCCCGCGTCGCGCCGGCGATCCAGGTGTTCTTCGTCGCCCAGCCGCTCAACCTGTTGCTCGGCATCAGCCTGGCCGCCGCCACGCTCGGCACCATGCTCACCTATTTCGCGACCGCCATGGGCGATGCGATGCAGGGAGGCTGGTGATGTCGGGCGATACGGACCAGGACGACAAGACACACGACCCAACAGACAAGAAGCTGGAGGACGCCCGCGAGAAGGGCGACGTGCCGATGGCACCCGAGATGAAGCAGGCCGCGATGTTCATCGGCATGCTCGTCGTGATGGGCGGCCTGGGCACCTATACGATGCAGCTGATGGGCAATCTGTTCGTGCGGCTATGGGGCAGCGCCGACGATTTCCGGATGGAGCCGCAGGGCGCCGAGGGCTTCGCGACCGGCGTGATGAGCGCCTTTGCCACCGCCATGCTGCCGATCCTGGGCACGTTGTTCGGCATCGCGCTGCTCGGCGGCATCCTGCAGGGGCGCCCGATGCTCAGTTGGAACCGGGTGAAGCCGAAATGGTCGAAGCTCAATCCCGTGAGCGGCGCCAAGCGCATGTTCGGCAAGCAGGCGATGGTCGAGTTCGCCAAGACGCTCACCAAGCTCTGCCTGGTCGGCAGCGTGGCGGCATATCTGGCATGGCCCCATGCCGCCACGCTCGATTCCATGGTCGGCGCAGACCTGCAACAGGTCGGCGCCGCGACGCACGGCATCGTCTATTCGATGCTGCGCCCGATCGCGATGCTGGTCGGCGCGCTCGCCTTGTTCGACTTTGTCTGGCAGCGCCGTTCGTTCCTGAAGCGGATGCGGATGAGCCTCCAGGAGATCAAGGACGAGCACAAGAACAGCGAAGGCGATCCGCACATCAAGGCGAAGATCCGCCAGCTCCAGATGCAGCGCTCGCGCAGCCGCATGATGCAGAATGTGCCCAAGGCCAGCGTGGTGATCACCAACCCGACCCATTATGCGGTCGCGCTGCAATATGATCATGGCGCGATGGCTGCGCCGGTGGTGGTAGCGAAGGGGGTCGACGCGATCGCGCTCAAGATCAGGGAGATCGCGGGCGAGAACGGCATCCCGCTGGTCGAGAACCGCCCGCTGGCCCGTGCGCTCTATGCCAGTGCCGAGATCGATCATCCGATCCCGGTGGAGCATTACGCAGCAGTGGCCGAAGTCATCAGCTACGTCCTGAAGATCGCAGGGAAGAAGCGCTGAGCGCCGCTTCCCCGCGATCCCTCAGAAACTTCTAGAACTTCAGACGGGCACCTGCCGAGAGCACCACGGCATGCGCATTGCGCAGTTCGCCGTCGGTGAGGATCGGCGTCTGCGCCGCGGTGCCGACATAGGCCGCGGTCACGCGGTCGATCGTCGCATCGGCGAAGCTGACATAGTTGGCGGCCAGGTCGAAGCTGAGCTTCTTGCTCGCGTTCAGGCTGCCGCCCAGGCCGAAGTTCCAGCGGTTGGAATCGGGCACGCGGGCATCACGCTCGCCGTCCTGCGTCGGCGTGATCGCGCGCTGGACGCCGGCACGCAGCGTCACCTTGGGCGACACGGCATAGTCGACGCCGCCGGCATAGCTCCAGCTGGTGCGATAATTCTCCGGGATCGCCTGGTTGAGCGGCGCGCCGAGCCTGATCGCGTCGAACTTGTCCCAGCCATAGCGAATGACCTGGGCGTTGAGGGTCAGCTTGTCGGTCGCCGCGAAACGGGCGCCGGCGATCGCCTGCGACGGCGTGTAGAACTTCGCCTCGATGCCCGAGAGGTTCATGTTCGACGTGGCGAGCGGACCGACCAGGCCGGTGATCGCCAGGTCACCCTTCAGCGTATGCTCGATCGCCGACTTGTAGCTGAGGCCCAGAGTGAAGCGGTTGCTGTGCAGCTGCACGCCCGCGGTCCAGCCGAAGTCCCAGCCATTGCCCTTCAGCTCCTGATGCCCGTCCGGCAGCGCGGCTGCGAGGTTGGGCAGCGCGTTGCCGAAGCTGGCATCGGTGTACTCGACATTGAGGCCGGCGCCGACGCGCAGCCAGTCCGTGACCGCCACACCGATGCTCGGCTGGATGTCGATCGTGCGCAGCTTGGTCTTGTCGGCGCTGTAGCGGGCCCAGCTGTCCGCCGGATAGTCGGTGGTGAAGCTGAACGGCGAGGTAATCGACAGGCCGAGTGCGATGCGATCGTTGAGCGGCACGGCGATGGCGCCCGAGGGGAGCACGCCGTTGTTGATCGGGTTGCGGGTGACGCCGTTGCCGCCGACCGGTGCCGGAGCCTGGCCCGGACGGACGATCAGCGTGCCGTTGTCGGCGACTTCGCCGCTGGGCAGGATCGCCGAGACGCCGATCGTCGCATCGCCGCTGTCGAGGCCGCCGATCGAGGCCGGGTTCCACCAGATCGACGCCGAGCCGGTGTCGGCCGCTTCGCCGGAGAAGGCCCGGCCGGCGCCGCGGGCGGACTGTTCCTGGAGGTAGAAGGCCTGGGCATTGGCGGTCTGGGTGAAGCCGACGAGCGCGATCAGCGCACTGCCAGCGGCAAGCGTGTACTTGAACGGGGACATTTTACACTTCCTTGTACGCGGTACTGAAACGGGGGGTATTGAGAGGCGCGCGTGGGCTTAGCGGACGCGCGTCCAGATCTGGGTGCGGCAGAACGGCTTGAACACGCAGCCGCGCAGGTTGAGCTTGTCGTTGCCCGACATGGTGATCTCGGCGCTGTACGTCTTGCCGTCCTCGGCATTGTAGATCTTGCCGCCATACCAGCCACCGCTCTGCCAGCTGAAGCCCGACAGGATCTGTAGGCCGGCAATCTTGCGGCTGCGCAACGCCGTGTTGCTGTTGTTCGCATCGTTGAGGTTCGGATTGGCGCGCAGGCCGTCCGAAGTGACCACCTTGCCGCAGATCGACGTGCCGCAGCGCGCGATCTCGACGATGCCGTTCTTCACAGGGGTCTTCCACCGGCCCACCACGGTGTCAGAAGATTGGGGTGCCGGGGCGGCGAAAGCCAGTGCCATCAGCAAAGCCAACATACGCATACTCTCCTCGAGGGGTCTCCATGCCGCGCTCTGCCGGCGGGTCATGGCGGGGCCGATGCTCGCGTCTTTCGAACGCGAAACCGGTATCGCCTCCCTAGGTTCCAAAGAACCGGTATGCAATTACGTTCGTTTTTGAAACTGAAAAGCCGCAGATGCCGTAGCGGAAATCCAAGCCCCTGATCAGGCCTGCATATCCAGCTTGGCGAGCTCGACTCGGACACGCACGTCGATATCGGCCAGGATGGCGGCGAGCGTGGGGTCGTCCGACGCCTCGAAGCTCTCCGACCATTCGACGATCGCCTCGAGCCGCGCGGGGCTGACCACGCCGGCGACGAGCTCGCGGTGCAGGCTGTCGAGCTGGTCGATGCCGCGCTGCGCGTCGATCGACTGCTTGCGGCGGCGCTCGATCGCGGGATCGGCGGCGGCGAGCGTGACGAGCATCGCGACCGAGGGATTGAGCGGCTGCGCGGCATTGGTACCCGGATGCGGCGCACGTGCGGCCGGGGCTTCGCCCTCGGCCACCGAGAAGCTGGACGCGACCTTGGGCAGCGCGGCCATCAGGCTACGCAGCAGAGGCGCTTGCAGGTTCTCGATCCGCACGAATTCTTATCCTCAGGCACTTTTTGCCTACCTCTATCCTATAAGAGAAATATCGGAAATTTTCCACTTCCAGAGGGTTTATGCTGCGCTTTGCCGCTCCCCTGATCGCCCTGCTCCTGAGCCTGGGCGTCGCCGCCCCGGCCGCTATGGCCCAGACGCGCATCAAGGATGTCGTGAACGTCGAGAACGTGCGCGACAACCAGCTCGTGGGCTATGGCCTCGTCGTCGGCCTCGCCGGCACGGGCGACCGCCTGCGCAACACACCGTTCACCGAGGAATCGATGCAGGCCATGCTCGAACGCATGGGCGTCAACATCCGCGGTACCGAGATGAAGACGCAGAACGTTGCTGCCGTCTCGATCACCGCGACGATGGGCCCGTTCGCGCGCAACGGCTCGCGGATCGACGTCCAGGTCTCGGCGCTGGGCGACGCTTCGAGCCTGCAGGGCGGGACGCTGATCGTCTCGTCGCTGCGTGGCCTGGACGGCGAGATCTATGCGGTCGCCCAGGGCAATGTCGCCGTCTCCGGCTTCAAGGGCCAGGGTGCCGCCGCCAGCGTGAGCCGCGGTGTGACCACTTCGGCGCGCATCGCCGGCGGTGCGATCATCGAGCGCGAGGTCCCCTATTCGCTGCTTTCGGCGACGAGCCTGAAGCTCGCGCTCAAGAACCCCGACTTCGCCACGGCCGACCGCATCGCCGCGGCGATCAACGCCAAATACCCGGGCAGCGCCACCGTGCTCGATCCCGCGACCGTGCAGCTGACCCCGGGGCAGAATTTCGTCGGCAACGTGATCGACCTGGTCACGCGCATCGGCGAGCTCTCGATCAAGGTCGACCAGCCGGCGCGCGTCGTGATCAACGAAGCCTCGGGCACCGTGGTGATGAACGCCGATGTGCGGGTCACGCCCGTGGCGATCGCCCAGGGCGGCCTGACCATCACCGTCACCGAAAGCCCGCAGGTCTCGCAGCCCGCGCCGCTCTCCAACGGCCAGACCACGGTGGTGCCGCGCACCAATGTGCAGGTCAATGACGGCAACGGCGCCAGCCTGGCGATGGTCGACGGCGCGAGCCTGCAGACGCTGGTGAGCGGGCTCAACACGCTGGGCGTCTCGCCGCGTGACCTGATCACCATCCTTCAGGCGATCAAGAGCGCCGGCGCCCTCCAGGCAGACATTGAGGTACAGTGATGCGCGACGTGACTTCCCCCACCGGGCCGCAGGTCCAGGCGCCCGCCGTCAATCCGAAGATGGACGCCAAGAACAAGGCGACCGCGAAGAATTTCGAGGCAGTGTTCCTCGGCCAGATGACCTCGATGATGATGTCGACCGTCGACCAGGGCGAGAACTTCAACGGGGGCAATGGCGAGGACATGTTCCGCGGGATCCTCGCGGAAAAGCTCGGCAATTCGATCGCCGACCGCGGCGGCATCGGCCTGGCGCCGATGGTGCTCGACCAGATCATCAAGCTTCAGCAGGGTAACAAGTAACTATGACCGCGCAGCTCATCGACGCGATGGTGTCCCTCACGCAGATCATGGAAGAGGAGAGCGAGAAGCTCGCCCGCGTGCCGTTCTTCCCCGAGCTTCCCGAAATGGCAGCAGTCAAGCTGCGCCTCACCGGCCGGATCGAGGCCGAAGTGGCGCGGATGAAGCGCGAGGCGCCCGACGACTGGGCCGAAAAGCTCGATCCCGAGGCCCGCGAAGCGCTCGCCGAAGCCAGCCGCTGCCTGCGCGATGCCTCGACGGTCAATGCCGACATCCTCAAGCGTCAGATCGAGCTTTCGGCCGACATGATGGGCGCGATCGCCGCCGAGGCGCAGCGCCTGACCGGCAGCCGCAGCACCACCTATGCCGCATGCGGCGGCCTGGCGGGGATGGACGCCCCGGCGCCGATCTCGCTGAACCAGCGACTGTAAGCGGCGCCAAAGTACGCGAAGTACACGCCAAGTGCGGCTTGGACGTCGTCCTACAGCACATGGCCGACCGCGACGCGGAAAGTCACAAAAGTCCTGACACCTATGGCTTCCGCCGGGTGAGCGCTTTTGCAGCTTTGTTGCGCGGGCACTGACGGGCACGCGTCCTACATTTCCTACGGGTCAAAGAGCGGTCGGGCGATGAGTCCGGCCGCTCGACCACATCAGACGAAATCCTACATTGCAAGCATGCGACGCATTCCGCGACCGTCACCCCGACCTTGTGCGGGCCCCACCGGGAGGCTGGCTTCGGACACGAGGCGATAGCGCAGCACGTGCCGCGCAGTGGATCCCGGCACAAGGCCGGGATGACGGAATAGAGAGCTGGAATGAAGGACACGAAAAGGCCCGCGATCGCTCGCGGGCCTTTTCGTTTTCCAGCGTGAAGCGAGAGGCTTAGCCACCCTTCCCCACAGCGGTTTTCAGCATGTTGAGCTGCTTGCGGTAGAGGTTGGTCATCGCGGTGAAATCGGCCTGGGTCTGCCCGAGCTTGAGCAGCTGGTCTTCGAGCGTGACGTTGTTGCCGTCGGGCTTGGTCTCGCTGATGTCCTTGTCGAGCACGATGCCGGCGCCGGCCGGCTGGATCGCGCCCAGGCCCTTCATGCCGGCGGTCAGCTGGACCTGCGGCCGGGCGATCGAAATGCCGGCGCTGCTGCCGACGAGATCCGAGAAATCGGCGTCCTCAACGGTGCGCGCCTTGAAGCCGGGCGTCTCGCTGTTGGCGATGTTCTGCGAGATGACGCGCTGCCGATCGGAGAGCGTCTCCATCTGGCGGCGGATGCCGGAAAGGATCGGGGGCATGTCCATGGTCAGAACCCGTAGCTGCTGGGGGTGGAGCTGTTGAGGCGATCGAGCGCCGCCTGGTAGTTGGCGAGCTGCGCGTTGACGATCGTCGTGCTTTCGGTGCCGGTCGCCGAGTTGGTCTTGCTGCCGTTGATCAGGTTGGTCTTGCCATCGTCCCAATAGAGCGAGCGATAGGCAGTCTGCGACATCGAGATCGCGTCCTTGATCTTGGAGAGCGAAGCCTTGGCGCCGTCCGCAGTGAGCAGGCTGAGCCCCTCGCCCAGGTCGAGGCCGTAATTGCCGCCCGGGCGGACCTTGGGCGCGTTGCTCGAGACCGGCGCGGGGCTGGAGATCCGCTGCGGCGCCATGCCGAGCTTGGCCAGCGCATCATTCTCGCCGGTGCCGGCGAGGAGATCGAGCTTGTGGCCCGACTTCATCGTGATGCGCAGCTGCTGGACGCCGTCGACCGCCGTGGCGGTGACAGTGGCCTTGGACGCGCCGAGCATGCCCTGCATCCGGGTGGCGATCGACTGAAGCGTATCGTCTGCAAGAATGGTGAGCTTGCGCGTGCTGCCGTCATCGGCCTTGAACGAGAAATAGTCGCCCGCCTTCAGCGCGGTCTGCGTCGTGACCTTGTTCGAGGCGACGGCGTTGATCGTGCCGCGGCCGAAGCCGAGCGCGGAGACCGCGCTGGCGCCGCCGGTATCGGCCGAGATGCGGACCGGCTCGGTGCGCTGGAGCGACTGGCCGAACTGCGTGGTGTTCTCGATCGCGCCGGTGGCGGCATCGAGCCGCGAGACGAAGCCGTCGGTCGAGCCGCGGCGCGGGGCCGCGAGGTCGCCCGTGGTGCGGCCGCCGACATAGAGCTCGTCGCCCATGAAGGCGATGCTGTCGATCTGGTCGTCCTTGTCGGAGCCGACATAGGTGGTGCTGGCACTCGACAGGTTCGCATCGATGCGCGTGACGAAGCCGTCGCGCGCGCCGCTGGTCGTATTGACCTGAGCACCCGAAATCGCCGCCGAGGTGGCGCCGCCGACTGCAATCGTGCCGTCATCGGCGACGGCGATCACGCGGGCGTCCGCAGTGCCGAGGCTGATGCTGCCGAGCGACGTGGCAAGCGAATTACCCTGGAGCTTCTGCAGCTGAGCATTGCCGTCATGCGAGACCAGCGCGAGGACGTTGCCGTCATTGTCGACCGCGAGCGCATTGACGCTGTCGACGCCGGCGCCCGCTACCGTGGCGCGCTCGGCGAGCTTGCCGGTGGTGCCGTCGATACGGGCGATGAAGCCGTCATTGCCGGCGCCGATCCGGCCGCCGACATAGATCGAACCGTCATTGCCGACTGCCACCGACTTGGCGACATCGGGCGTGACGCTGATCGAACGGACGACGGTGGAGAATTTCTCGTCGCCGTTCGCCGCATATTTCGCGACGACCATGTCGCCATCGGTGGAGGCGCCGCCAAAGCTGCCGGTGACGGTGCCCGCGACGACGATGCTGCCATCGGGTGCAAGGCTGACCGCCGCGCCGGTAGAGGAACCGGTGGCGCCCAGGCTGCGCTGCCACACGACATTGCCCGCGCCGTCCACCTTGGTGAGGAACAGGTTGTTGTCCCCGTCCGACAAATTGACGCCAAGGTCGCCCTTGGTCGTGCCGACGACGTAGCTGTTGCCCTGCGCATCGGTGACGACCGAGGCGGCGTCGGTGTTGGCGTAGACGTTGCTCGTACTGGTCTTGTTGGTGGTGACCTTGCCGTCGAGATCGGTCGAAGTGGTGGTGACCGTGGTGGTCTTGCCGGCCAGCACGTTCTGTGCGGTGGCGATCCGGTCGAGCGCCTGGATCGTCCCCATCGAGACGCGGTTGTTGGCGCCGGTGGGATCATCGAGGCGGAAGAGCTGGGTCGAGCTGGGTGAATCCAGCGCGGTCTGGCCGGTGGCGACGACCAGCGCATCCTTGGCGTTGGTCTGGTCGAGCGTGACCTGTTCGATGCCCGTCGGGTTCGACAGGGTGAAGCCCCATTTCCCGCCCTCGTTGACGACCTTGAAGGTCGACTTCCAGCGCGGCACGACATTGCCGTTGGTATCGAGCTGCGGCGTGCCATCGGTCTTGAGATTGGGGATCGAGGCGATCGCGGCGTTGAGCTGCGCGGCGACGGAATCGAGCGTGGGCGGCTGCGTGCCCTGCGACAGATCGACCGAGACCGTCTGCGCGGAAACGCCGGGCTTGCTCAGCGTGACCGAGAATTGCTCGGTGCCGGTGAGACCGGGGATCGCATCAGCGCGCGTCTTGACCAGGCCCTTGCCCTCGGTCTCGTAGACATCGGTGGCGACAAGCTTGCTCGACGTGGCCGAGGAGGACGGCTTGCCATAAGCGAGGCGGACGAGGTCCGACGGCGCCGTGGACATGTAGGACTGAAGATCGCTCAGGCCCTTGAGGAAGGTCTTCTGGAGTGTGGCGCGCTGGGCATCCGACGTGGTCTTGTCTGCCGCCGTCTCGGCGAGCACGCGCAGCTTGTCGAGCGCCTTGTAGGTGGTGAAGCTCGTCTGGATATCGGCGGGCAGATAAGTGCCGTTCGCATCGGTGACCGACTTGTCGATGATCGTGCGCAGCGCGGTGATCGAGGCGACCTGGCTGGAATTGACCGGCAGCGGGTCGCCGCTCTTCCACGGCGCGACCGTGGCCGCGGTGGTGAACGCCGCCTTGGCGGTGCGAACGGCCTTGCTGTCATAGGCGATCGCCGAGACCGCCGAGGTCATCGTCGAACTCGACCCCGTCAGAATACTTAACCCGATCAGACTGCCCGATAAATTCGTCATAGCGATCCGCACCTGCTTTCCGTGTTCCTATAATAGAGGGAAAGCCGCCCCCACCCTCGTGTGCGGGCGCAATTTTTTCGCGAGGGAAACGAAAAAAATGACCTTAATGGCGCCGATTGCCGAACCGCCCGAACTCAAGCGCTTCAACGGCTCGCAGCGGGCTGCTGCCCTGATGCTTGCGCTGGGCAAGGAACATGGCGGCCCGATCTGGGAACAGCTTTCCACCGACGAAGTGAAGGAACTGTCCTCGACCATCGCCGGCCTGGGCCGCGTGCCCGCGCAGGTGGTCGAGCATCTGCTCGTCCAGTTCACCGGCGAAATCGCGTCGATGTCGTCGATGCACGGCAGCTACGAGACCACCGAGCGCCTGCTCGCCGGCATCCTGCCGAGCGACAAGGTCAAGGAGATCATGGAGGACATCCGTGGTCCTTCGGGCCGTACGATGTGGGACAAGCTGTCCAACGTCAGCGAGACCGTGCTCGCCGGCGCGCTGAAGCACGAATATCCGCAGACCGTGGCGGTGATCCTCTCCAAGCTGCGCCCCGACCATTCGGCGCGCGTGATCGCCGAACTGCCGCGCGACTTCTCGGTCGACGTGGTGATGCGCATGCTGCGCATGGAGACGGTGCAGAAGGACGTGATCAACCAGGTCGAGCAGACGCTCAAGGCCGAGTTCATGACCAATTTGTCGCGCTCGCAGAAGCGCGATCCGCACGAGGCGATGGCCGAGCTGTTCAACTCGCTCGACCGCTCGACCGAGGAAGCGATGCTCAACGCGCTCGACAACAAGGCGCCGGAAAGCGCCGAGCGGATCCGCGCGCTGATGTTCACCTTCGAGGATCTGGGCAATCTGCTGCCGACCGCGATCGCCGCGATCGTCCGCAGCGCCGACAAGCGCCAGATGGCGCTGGCGCTGAAGGGTGCGCCGGAGAGCCTGAAGAGCCTGTTCTTCGGGGCGATGACCGAGCGCGCCGCCAAGCTGCTGCGCGAGGACATGGCGGGCATGGGCCCGGTGCGTGCGCGCGATTGCGAAGAGGCACAGTCGGCGCTGGTGCGTTTGGCGAAGGACCTGGCGGACCGCGGCGAGATCCTGCTCGTCGACCCCAAGTCCGACGACGCGATGATCATTTAAGGAGCACGGCGAATGAGCATGCACGCCCATGTCGAGCGCTTCGGCTTCGACCGCGTCTTCCAGGTGCCGCCGACACGCGGCGCGCCGATGGGCGTGGATGCCTCGCTCGAAGTCGCCGCACTGCGCGCCGAGCTGGCGCTGCTGCGCAACGAGCAGGAGTCGGCGCTCGCGCTGGCCCGGGCGCAGGGCTATGAGACCGGGCTTGCCCAGGCGCGCTCCGAGCGGGAAGTCGCGCTGCTGAGCGCGGTCGACGCGCTGCAGGCGGGCATTGAAGGCATCGACGCGCAGTTCGGCCAGGTTTCCGAGCGGGTGACCGGCGAGGCGACCGAAGTCGCGCTTGCCGCCGCCGAGCTGATCGCCGGCCGCGCGCTCGAAGTGGCGCCGGGCGTCGCGATCGACGAGGCGATTGGGCGCGTGCTCGGCCAGGTCGCGCGCGGCACCGAGCTGCAGGTGCGGGTGAACCCAGACCTGATCGAGGATATCGAGGCGCGCCTCGCCGACCGTCAGTCGCGTGACCGCCGCAAGCTCAACCTCACCGTCGTCCCCGACGATACCATCGCCGTCGGCGATGCGCGGATCGGCTGGGAAGAAGGCGGACTGGCGCTCGACGCCGAAGCGCGCCGCAAGGCCGTGGTCGACGAGCTGGAGACGCTGCTGAAGGCGGCCTGAGCTCCCAACCGAATATCCGTCATCCCCGCGAAGGCGGGGATCCAGGGTACCAAGCGACACGCTGCTTGGCTCTGGATCCCGCCTTCGCGGGGATGACGATTCAGGGGAAAGCGTGCTCCGGCAACGCACTAGGCAAAAATTTCCCCCGGCAAAAACTGCCGCCCTCCCCACCCCTCTATAATGATCGCAAGGGGCATCCTCGCCCCGCCAGTTCCATCGAACGGGGCGACATTGGAAGCGATCAAAAACCTGGTGGGCCAGATCGGCCCCAAGCGGCTGATGTTGATGGGAGGCGTGGCGCTTGCGCTGCTCGCGGCTCTCGCCTTCGTCGCCACGCGTGGCTCGAACTCCACCATGGGGTTCCTCTACACCGACCTCGACCCTTCGGCCGCGGCGGCGATCACCGAGAAGCTCAAGGCGCAGAATGTCGAGTTTCAGCTCTCGGCAGACGGCACCTCGGTCATGGCGCCGCAGGACAAGCTCGCGGAACTCCGCATGAGTCTGGCCGGCGAGAAGCTGGGCGGCAAGATCGGTTATGAGGTGCTCGACGAGGAGCAGCCCTTCGGCGTCTCCGCCAGCCGCGCCAAGATGAACGAGACGCGCGCCATCGAAGGCGAGCTCGCCAAGTCGATCCAGACCATCCAGAACGTCACGGGCGCCCGCGTCCACATCGTGATGCCGGAACGCGCCATGTTCGCCGAGGAGAGCCGCAAGGCCACCGCCGCGGTGACCGTGAAGACGCGCGGCCGCATCCCGAGCGAGACCGTCGCCTCGATCCGCTACCTCGTCTCCTCCTCGGTCCCGGAGCTTTCGCCTGACTCGGTCTCGGTCGTCGACCAGACCGGCGCGCTGCTCGCCCGGGCCGGCGACCCCAGCACGGCCAGCGCCGGCGACGCCGACGAGCGCCAGCAGGCAGTCGAAGGCAAGCTGCGCGACGAGATTGAATCGCTGCTCGAGCCGATCGTCGGCCAGGGCAAGGTCCGCGCCGAAGTCTCGGCGCAGATCGACCGCGACCAGGCACGCGAAGAATCGAACGTCTTCGATCCCGACAAGCAGGTGATTTCGCGCCAGGTGAGCGTGGAAACCGGCGAGCAGAACCGCGAGACCGATCCCGGTGCGCAGACTGCCTCGGTCGGCAACCAGCTGCCCGCTGCCCAGATGGGTGCGAACAACGCCCCGGGCACTTCGCGCCAGTCGGGCAGCAACCAGACGTCGGAAGACACGACCTACGACAACAGCTCGACCAAGACCGTCACGATCCGCACGCCGGGCAAGGTGACGCGCCTGAGCGTCGCAGTGATGGTCGATGGCGGCGACAAGGGCCTGGCCCAGCCGCAGATCGACCGCCTCCAGCGCCTTGTCGAGAACGCCGTCGGCGCCGACACCCAGCGCGGCGACAGCGTCGTCGTCGAGAGCATGAAGTTCAACACCGGTGACGCGCCGGCCGACGCCACGACGACCTTCCTGTCGTCGCTGCCGATGGACCGGATCTGGGGCCTGCTCCAGCTGGTGGTGATCGGCGTGGTCGGCCTGGTGGCGCTCCGCATGCTCAAGCCCAAGCCCTCGCCCGTCGAGGCGATGGCCGAGGCGCCGGCGCAGCTCGCCCCCGCCCATTCGCCCGAGATGCTCGCGCTCGCCGAGCGCGCCGCGGACGGCGACGTGGAGGCGATGGCCCAGCTCGAAAACATGACGCCCGACGTGCCGCAGCTCGATCAGGAGATCGCGCTCGCCCAGGTCGACGGCCGCATCAAGCTCTCCGCGCTCAAGCGCATCGGGGATGCGATCTCCGCGAGCCCGCCCGAGGCGGCCTCGGTGATCCGCCAGTGGATGAACGCATAGGACCATGACCATGGACATCGAACCGCACGACATCATCCCGACCGACACCGCGGCCGACCAGCCCGCGCCCGTGTTCGAGGATTTCGACCTCCATACCGGCCATGACACGCTGCATGGCGGCTCCGAAGGCCTGGAAGCTGTGCACGACGTGCCGGTGAAGGTCCAGGCAGTGCTGGGCCGTGCCCGCATGCCGATCGGCGAGCTGCTCCAGCTCGGCTCGGGCACCGTGGTCGAGCTCGACCGCCGCGTCGGCGAGCCGGTGGACATCTTCGTCAACGACCGGCTGATCGCCCGTGGCGAAGTCGTCCTGATCGACAATGCGCTGGGCGTAACGCTCACCGAGATCGTGCGGGCCGAGCATTGATCATGGGCCCCATCCGGATGCTCTTGATCGGCGCCCCGGGCAGCGAGTTCCGCCGCGCGGCGGAGCTGGCGCAGAGCGCAGGCGCGGAGGTCACCATGGCCGATACGCCGGGCGCCGCGCTGGAGACACTGCGCGCGCACGGCGCCGACCTGGTGATGATCGACGTGCTCGAAGACGTGGCGGGTTTCCTTGGTGACCTGCGCAGCGAGCGTTTCGTCGTCCCCGTGCTCGCCTGCGGCATTTCCGCCCCGGCCGAGCGCGCGGTGGCGGCGATCCGTGCCGGCGCGCGGGACTATGTGCCCCTGCCCCCGCAGCGCGAGCTGATCGCGGCGGCCATCGCTTCGGTGGTCGAGCGCCAGTCGCAGGTGCGCATCGGCGGCAACCCTGTGCTCGACCGCGCCATGGCGCTGGCCGCCGCAGTGGCGCCGAGCGGCGCCCCGGTGCTCGTCACCGGCGGCAAGGGGACCGGCAAGGAAATGATGGCGCGTGAGATCCACCGGCTCTCGGGCCGGCCGGATCCGATCGTCTCGGTCGAATGCGCCGGCGTTGGCGCGGACGTCCTTGAATCGGAACTGTTCGGGCACGAGGCCGGCGCCTTTCCGGGCGCTGCCGCGCGCCGCGTCGGGCGGCTGGAAAGCGCCCGTGGCGGCACGATCTTCCTGCGCGAAGTGGGTGCGCTTGCCCCCGCGACCCAGGCACGGCTGCTCGCCGCGCTGATCGAGAAGCGCTTCAAGCGCCTCGGTGGCGACGAGAGCGTGGCGTTCGAGGCGCGGCTGATCGCGTCGACCAGCATGGACCTGGAGCTGGCAGTGGAAGCCGGCAGCTTCCGCGAGGACCTGCTGGTGCGCCTGAGCCTCGCGCGCATCGAGGTGCCGCCGCTCGCCGAGCATGGCGACGACATCGCTGCGCTCGCGCATCTGTTCATCGCGCAGTTCGCCCAGGCGGATGGGCTTCCCGCCCGCCCGCTCGCCGACGACGCCATCGCAGTGCTGCGCGCCTATGGCTGGCCGGGCAATATCCGCGAGCTGAAGGAATGCATCCACCGCGCCACGCTGCTAGCGCATGGCGCGAAGATCGAGGCCGAGGACCTGACCCGTTCGGACGGTTCGCCGCTCGAGGCGCTGGTGCAGCTGCCGACGGCCGACGGGCGGATCGAAGTGAACAGCCTGATCGGGCGCACGGTGGAAGAGGTGGAGCGCGAGCTGATCCTCGGCACGCTGGAGCGCTGCCACGGCAACCGCACTTCGGCTTCGAGCATCCTGGGCATCTCGGTGCGCACGATGCGCAACAAGCTGCGCACCTTCATCGAGGGCGGCATCGCCGTGCCGCCCGCCGCATGAGCCCGCGTCCGCTCTTTGCGCTGCAGCGCCTGCGCCTGCCGCAGAGCGAGGCGGAGCTGCCTGAGAGCATGCCGCACGCGGCGCTCTGCCACCGTTTCACGCTCCGTCAGTCGGACCCGGCACCTGCCAAGGCCGTTTGGAAAGCTCGCCCCTGATGCCTCCCGCGATCCTCAACTTCCTGAACAAGTTCGGCCTCAACCGCGACATCGCGCTCGCGGGCGGCGTGGTCGCGATCATCGCGATGCTGATCCTGCCGATCCCAGGCTGGCTGCTCGATCTCGGCCTGGCGCTGTCGATCACCGTCTCGGTGATGATCCTGATGACGTCGCTGTTCATCGAGAAGCCGCTCGAGCTGAGCGCCTTCCCGACGATCCTGCTCGTCGCGACGATGCTGCGGCTCGGCCTGAACCTTGCCTCCACCCGCCTGATCCTCACCCATGGGCATGAGGGGCACAACGCCGCCGGTGGGGTGATCGGCGCGTTCGGCGAGTTCCTGATGGGCGGCGAGGTCATCATCGGCCTGACCATCTTCATCATCCTGATAGTCATCAACTTCGTCGTCATCACCAAGGGCGCCGGGCGCATCGCCGAAGTCGCGGCGCGCTTCAGCCTCGACTCGATGCCCGGCAAGCAGATGGCGATCGACGCCGACCTGTCCGCCGGCATGATCAACGAGGACCAGGCCAAGGAGCGCCGTGCCGAAGTGGAAGCCGAGAGCGGCTTTTACGGTGCGATGGACGGTGCCTCGAAGTTCGTGAAGGGCGACGCGGTCGCCGGCCTGCTGATCACCGCGGTCAACATCGTCGTCGGCCTGACCATCGGCGTCGTCTCGCACGGCGTGCCGATCGGCGAGGCGTTCCACACCTATACCGTGCTGACCGCGGGCGACGGCCTGGTCAGCCAGATCCCGGCGCTGATCATCTCGATCGCGGCGGGCCTGCTCGTCTCCAAGGGCGGCGTGAAGGGCAAGACCGGCACCGCGCTGGGCGACCAGCTAGGCCGCTACCCCAAGGCCTTCGGCATGGTCTCGTTCCTGATGGGCGCGCTGGCGCTCATGCCGGGCCTGCCGTTCATCCCCTTCGCGATCTTCTCGGTCGCATCGGGCTTTGCCGCCTGGAAGATGAGCAAGAACGCCGCTTCCAAGGCCGCGCTCGAAAAGGCAGTCGCCGCACAGCAGACCGCTGCCGAGGCGATCGTCGAGCAGCCGATCTCGCAGACGCTGGCGATCGACGCTGTGCGCATCGAGATCGGCTATGCGCTGCTGCCGATGATCAACGACGAGCAGCGCGAACCGCGCCTCGACGACCAGGTCCGCGCGCTGCGCCGCCAGATGGCGACCGATTTCGGCTTCGTGCTCCCGTCGGTCCGGATCATCGATAATATGGGCCTCAAGCCCAGCGAATATGTCATCACGATCAAGGAGACCGAGGCGGCGCGCGGCGAGATCCGGGTCGACAAGCTGCTCATGATCAATCCGGGCGGCGGCCCCGCCGGCCTGCCCGGCGAGCCGACCAAGGAGCCGGTGTTCGGCCTCCCCGCTTTGTGGATTGATCGCGAGCTGCGCGACGAGGCGGGCTTCCGCGGC
Organism: Sphingomonas sp. R-74633; assembly: GCF_013416555.1. Classification (GTDB taxonomy): domain Bacteria; phylum Pseudomonadota; class Alphaproteobacteria; order Sphingomonadales; family Sphingomonadaceae; genus Sphingomonas. The sequence continues at coordinate 380,661 of NZ_JACCFG010000004.1, forward strand.
CTGACCGTTGTCGAGTGCGGCACGATCATCACCACCCACCTTACCGAGCTGGTAAAGGAAAACATCGCCGACCTGCTTTCCTATTCGGAGACGCAGAAGCTGCTGACCGAAGTCCATAAGGACTCCGAGAAGCTCGTCGCCGACATCGTCCCGAGCAAGGTCTCGATCTCGAGCGTGCAGCGCATCCTGCAGAACCTGCTGAGCGAAGGCATCTCGATCCGCGACGTGCCGACGATCCTGGAGGGCATTGCCGAAGCGGCGCCGCTGACCAGCAACCTGACCCAGATGACCGAGCATGTCCGCTCGCGCCTGGCCCGCCAGATCAGCGCGTCGCAGGTCCGCGGCGAGGCGATCCCGGTGGTCACGCTGTCGCCCGAATGGGACCAGGAGTTCGCCGAGAGCATCCTGGGTCAGGGCGACGACCGCCAGCTCGCGATGGCGCCGAGCTCGCTGCACAAGTTCATCGCGCATGTTCGCGAGACCTATGACCGGCTGGCGCAAGACGGCGAGATCCCGTGCATGCTGACCAGCCCGGCGATCCGCCCGTTCGTCCGCTCGATCATCGAGCGCGTGCGCCCGGCGACGGTGGTCCTCTCGCAGAACGAGATCCACGCCCGCGCCCGCATCCGCGCGCTCGGCACAATCGGCTGACGTCCTGACCCGACTGGTCGCGACCGTCCTATAAGGAATAATGCGGGCCTCGACGCCCGCCCATGAGGCGCCTGAATGCAGATAAACAACCTCGGCTTCGCGGGTCTTCTCGGCGCAGGCAGCGCCAACACCGCCGCCGCCGCAACCGGCGACAGCCTGGGCCAGGCCTTCGGGCTGCTGCTCGGCGCGCCGAACACGCCGGCTGGCGCGGGCATGACGCCGCCGCTGGCCGCCAATGATGCTTCCGCGCCCGCGGTACCCGCCGCGACGCCGAACCTGTCGATGGCGCAGCTGCTCACTACAGCCGCGCCGCTGGCAACCCCAGCCGTGACGCCTGCCGGCGTGACGCCGGCCGTGGCCGCGCCGATCGTGACCGAGCCCGATGCGCAGCCGATTGTCGCCGATCCCGCTGCCGCCGCGCCGACGCTTCCCGAGGATCCCGCCATGGTGCCGCAGGCGCAGGGCGAGCCGATCGTCCAGGGCAAGCCCGCCAAGCCGGCGCCCGATGCCAAGCCCAATGCAGGTCTCGACCTGCTCGCCGATCCGGCGCCGGAGGCTCCGGTAGCCGAAGCGCCGGTGGAGCAGCCCTTCGAGGAGCCCAAGACCCCGACGCCGGTGAAGCGCGGCCCGCGCCTTGCCGATGATGTTGCCGAGGAACTCCCCGCCGATCCCGCCGTGAGCGCGAACGCGCAGCCGGTGCCGGCCGAGATTGTCGCCGCTGCCGTGGCGCAGGCGCCGGTGCGGCCCGAACTCGCGGTCAAGCCCCAGCCCTCGCCCACCCGTCAGATCGGCGAAGTGAGCAGTAACGCGCGCAAGGCCGAGGCCGGCCGCGCCGAGCCAGCCAGCACTCAGCCCGCGGCCGGCGGCGAGAAGGCGCATGCGGCGGTGTCGGCGGTTGCCGGCAAGGCGGGCGACAAGAACGACAACGCGGCCTCCGACGAGCGCGGCCAGGCCCCGGCCTTCACGCTGCGCCCGGATGCGCATGCCGCACCGGCCCACGCCACGACCGAGACCAGCCGTACCCCGGCAACCGCGTCCATCGCCGTAGCGGAGCCGGTGATCGCGGCACGGCCCGGCCATCTCGGCCAGCAGATGGGCGTGGAGATCGCGCGCAAGGTTGAGGCCGGCGACGATACCCTCCGCGTACGCCTGAGCCCGGATAACCTCGGCAAGGTGGAGGTCACCCTCTCCTTCGATGACGCCGGCACGCTGCGTGCCACGGTGCGCGCGGACAGCGCCCACGCGCTCGACATGCTGCGCCAGGATGCGCCCGATCTCGGCCGCGCGCTCGACCAGGCAGGCATCCGCGCCGACGCGCAGAGCTTCCGCTTCGAAAGCCGCAGCGAAGGCGGCGGCGCGCAGGGGCAGCAGCAGCAGAGCCAGAATTCCGCCGGCAATCACTTCGCCGGCAATGACGAACCCGATGTGACCGAAGCCTATCGCGAGATCCGCGGTGACGGCCAGGTCGACCTCCTCGCCTAGGAGCAACCACGATGACTACCGTCAACAACACGACCAACACGGCTGCCACCAACAGCACGGCGACCGCCAACAGCACCGGCCTCAACGCCGATTTCACGATGTTCCTGAAGCTGCTGACCACGCAGATGCAGAACCAGGACCCGCTGAGCCCGATGGATACGACCCAGTACACCCAGCAGCTGGTGCAATATTCGCAGGTCGAGCAGTCGATGTCGCAGACCTCGACGCTCAAGGACATCCTGTCGACGCTCGGCACGCAGAACCTGACCCAGGCATCGTCGCTGATCGGCCATGCGGTGGAAGCCGATTCGAACATCGCCGGCCTGACCGACGCGGTGCCGGCGCAGTGGAACTGGACCACCCCGCGCGATGCCACCACCGTGGTCGCGACGATCAAGGATGCCTCGGGCAAGGTCGTCGACACGCGTACCGTCGCCGTGACCGGTTCGACCGGCACGCTCGGCTGGGACGGCGAAACCTCGAGCGGCCGCCAGATGGCCGCGGGCAAATATTCGCTCTCGATCCAGGCGCTCGACAGCTCGGGCACCGAGCTGACCAGCAGCGTGCGCAGCATCGGCACGGTGAGCGACGTGCAGCTCGACAATGGCAAGATCCTGGTGACCGTGAACGGCAACCAGTTCGACGCCGGCCAGCTCACCCGCATCGGCAGCGGCGCCTGAACTAGGGGAATTCCTGAGGGGACCTGGTTTGGGGCCCCCTCTCCTCCCTTCTATATTAAGAGAAGAGAGGCGGGCGGGCGTATCAATCCCCTCGCGACCCGCTCGTCTCTCGGCTGGCGCCTAGGCGCCCTGTTTTCCTTTCTGCTTAAATTGGGCGGCCCGGTTCTCCTCCACCGGGCCGCCTTTTTTTGTGCGCGCGACATCCGGGAGCGCCAGGCGGTCATTGCCAGGCGCCCATAAGCAAGTGGCGCCCAGGGCTCCCCGGAGCTGCCTGGAGGCTTTCTGAGACAGGATAGCGGGTGCAGGCCGCAGGCAGCGTACGCCCCTTCAGCGCGCACAAAAAAACAGGGCCGCGAACGACCCTGTTTCTTGTTACCTTGACTGGAAGATCAGGCGTGCGCGGCGCGCAGGACCGGATGGCTGGCCAGCTGGATGATCTGCCCCGGCACCAGATCGAGGTCATTCTCGACAATGTCGAACGCCTCGATCGCGCAGCCGGCGATCGCGGCCGGACCGGTGAGCATCGCGATGCAATCGGCGATCGAGGGATCCTCGCGCGGGCCGATCGTGTCGAGCACATCGGCGAGCGTCATGCCCGGCGCTGCAAGCGCGCGATCGGCAGCTGCCGACCACAATGCGCGCGCATCGGTGACCGACAAGGTCAGCGATACGCTGTAACTGGAAGCCCCTGTACCGAACGCCATTTCACTCACGCCCATTTGTCACCCCTGACCCGTTCGTGTGGAATTTGAGCCTAGATGCCGCAAACACGGCCTTCGGCGTAGTACGGGCAAGCCCGTATGTGGTTTTGCGGAGTCAATGGACCCGCGCTTCCGCACGCCGGCCCAGCTCGCGGGCATGGGCGGCGACGAGGCACAATTCCGCATAGAGCCGATCCCAGAACGGCGCCGGGATATCGAGCGTCGATGCGCCCGGCTGATGCAGCGCCAGCGCCGCGCAGGGATCGAGGCCCAGGCGGAAACGCGTGGCGAAGACGCCGTCGATATGTTCGTCCGGCAGGTCATGCGGCACCGCGAGGCGCGCCGACATGATATAGCCCGACAGCACGTCGACGCCGTAGCCGTCGAGCATGATCCGGGGCCGGTCCGTCATGTCGGGGCGCTCCAGCACCACCAGCGCGCCCGACGGATGCTCCTCGACGCTCACCTGAAGGCGGCCGCCGAACGCATCGGTGATTTCTCTGATCCTGGGAAACAAGACCTATTCTCCTCTTAGGATCATTATAGAGGCGTCAACCAAGGTAGACGCGCGAACCCGCCGAAACCGACGGATTGAGAACAAAAAAAGGGGCCGGGACTTGCGTCCCGACCCCCTTTCGTCAGGGCCATAGACTCCAGGGAAAAGTCTGGCCTTAACGGAACAGCGACGTGATGGTCGACGGCGCCTGGTTGGCGATCGACAGAGCCTGCACGCCCAGCTGCTGCTTGACCTGAAGGGCCTGCAGCTTTGCAGATTCCTTCGCCAGGTCGGCGTCGACGAGGTTGCCGATGCCGCCTTCGATCACGTCCGAGAGCTTGCTCGTGAAGGTCGACTGTGCGTCGATCTTGCGCGAGGCAGCGCCCAGCGTGCTCAGCGTGGTCTTCAGGTTCGCCTGGGTGGTGGTGATCGTGTCGATCATCGCCTGAGCCGAGGCCTGGCTGCTAATGTTGCCCGAAGCCGCGATCGTCACGGTCGTGCCGCCAAGGTCGAGACCCTGGTTGGCAACGCTCAGCGAGTCCGGATCCCAAGTCGTCGAACCGGTGTTCGAATCCTTGAGCGACTGCAGAGCAGTGACGGTGCCGCCGCCCGAAGCCTTCAGCAGGTTGGTGCCGTTGAAGTCAGACGAGTTCACGATCGTGGTGATCTGGTCGCGCAGCGCAACGAAGTCGCTGTTGAGCGCGTCACGGGTCGGCGTGTCGATGCCGGCGTCAGCAGCCTGGTAGGCCTTTGCCTTCATCTGGTTCACGACGTCCGAGATCTGCTCGGCACCAGCCACCGCCACATCGGTCACGCTCTTGGCGCGGCTCAGCGACGAAGAAACGGCTGCGAGGCCGCCCATGTCGCCACGCAGGCCCTGAGCAATCGTGTACGAAGCCGAATCGTCCTTGGTCGACGCAACCTTCAGGCCGGTGTTGATGCGGCTCTGAACCTGCGACAGGCCCTTGTTCGTGTCGTTGAGGCTCTGGAGAGCCGCCATCGCACCGACGTTGGTGTTAACCGAAAATGCCATTGTAAAAATCCTTCTTGGATCAAAGGTCGCTTCTGCGACCCGAACCGGAGACGCCGGTTCACGACGGGAACATGATCGGTATGTCCCGCATATCCATTGTGGGAAAACTTATAGGATGACCCAAATTACCCCGCGAATTTAGTTGGTTAGCGAGGCGTTAAGAGGTTTAGAGCCCCAGATCGGCCCAGCGATTTCAAGCGCTTAGCGGGCGATCTCCTGCGGGTTTCTCCAAAAGAAAATCGCCCCGCAGCACGGGCTGCGAGGCGATCCTCTTTGGTCTGGAGACGGGCTCAGAAGGGGAAGAGCGCGTCGTAAATCTGCTGGCCCCAGCGCGCCTGCTGCGCGTCGGTGAGCTGGCCCTTGCCGCCATAGATCACGCGCGCCTCGGCGATCTGCGAGTGGCTGATCGAATTGTCGCGGGCAATGTCCTCGGGACGGATGATGCCGGTGACGATCAGCTCGCGCATCTCGAAATTGACGCGCACTTCCTGGCGGCCGCGGATCATCAGATTGCCGTTGGGCATCACCTGGGTGACGATGGCGGCCATCGTCATGTTGATCGTCTCCGAGCGCGCGGTGCTGCCACCGCCGGCGTATTTCGAGCCCGAATTGGTCTCGAGCGCGGCCGAGGCATCGGCGCCGAGCAGCTTCTTCACCGGGCTGATGCCGAGCAGGCCGCCCAGGCCGCCGGTCTCGGTGCCGCCGCGGGTGCGCGAGGTATTGTTGCCGAGATCGGCCTTGTCGGCGATCTTGATCTTGATCGTCAGAATGTCGCCGGTCTTGTTCGCGCGCTGATCGCGGAACAGTGCGCCGGCGCCGGTGCGGAACAGCGAAGCGCTGCCGCTCTGCTGCTGCTGGGCAACCGTGGCGGCGGTGCTGACACGGCCGCTGCGATCCGCCGGCATGGCGAGCGACGGCTCGATCTCCGGCGCGTCGATCGGCTGGATCTCCGAAAGCTTGGGCGCCTTGCCGACGGCCTTCAGCCGGCCGGCCGCGCCGCAACCCGAAAGCGTGGCGCAGATGGCCACCGCGAGAATGATCTTACGCATGCTACTTTCCCTCAAAGCTTCAAGGCGTGACGATACGCACGGTGCCGGAGGCCTCGACGACCCCGTCGAGCGTGCGGTTGGTGGCATTGGCGACGACGCGTACGGCCTCGCCCTTCGATCCGCCGCCGAGCGCGCGGCCCGCAGCGGTGATGATCAGCGAACCGCTGACGATACGGATCGTCACCGGCTCCCCGCGGCGCACCATCTGGGGGCGCATCAGATCGCTCTGGCGCACCACCGTCCCGGCGGCCAGGTTGCGCACGGCTTCCATGCCGGAAGCCTGGTCGACGGTAAGTGCTCCCCGCGCGGCGGCAGCGGGACGCTGCTCGACCGCGAAGTCGCCCGCCTCGATGCGATCGCCCTTCTGCACGGCATGGCCGAGCACGGCGACCGGCACCTCTTCGGGCGAACCCAAAGCGAGCAGGGCGAAGCTGAGCAGGCTCATCATCAGTGCAGCTGGCTGGTGGTGGCCAGCATCTCGTCGGCGGTCTTCACGACGCGGCTGTTCATCTCATAGGCGCGCTGCGCGGTGATCAGCGCGGTGATCTCAGCGACCGGATTGACGTTCGAGGCCTCGACGAAGCCCTGCATCAGCGTGCCGACGCCGGGATCGCCCGGCGCGCCGACGATCGGGGCGCCCGAGGCCGAGGTCTCGAGGAACAGATTGCCGCCCTTGGCCTCCAGACCGCCTTCGTTGACGAAGGTCGCGAGCTGGAGCTGGCCGAGCGTCTGCGGGGTCGGGTTGCCCGAGAGGACAACATCGACCTGGCCGGTCTTCGAGACAGTGACGCTCACGGCGTTCTGCGGCACGGTGATGCCCGGCTGGACCGGGAAACCGTCTGCATTGACCAGTTCGCCCTGGTCCGAGACGCCGAACGAACCATCGCGGGTATAGCCGGTGGTGCCGTCGGGCATGGTGATCTGGAAATAGCCATGGCCCTGGATCGCCAGGTCATACTGGTTGTCGGTCTGCTGGGCGGTGCCCTGCTCGTTGATCCGGTAGATCGCGCCGGTCTTCACGCCCGAGCCGATCTGGATGCCGGTCGGGCTCTGCGTCTGCTGGCTGGTCGACGAACCGGGACGCACGACCTGCTCGTAGAGAAGGTCCTGGAACTCGGCGCGCTGGCGCTTGAAGCCCGTGGTGTTCATGTTGGCGATGTTGTTCGAGATGACATCGACGTTGGTCTGCTGCGCGAGCATGCCCGTCGCGGCGATAGAAAGCGTACGCATGGACTAGTTCCTTGTGCTCGTGTGGGTTCAGCCGACCTTGCTCAGCCGGTCGATCGCCGACTTGCGCATGTCGTTCATGCTCTGGGAGAGGTTCTGGCTGGTCTGATAGGCGCGCAGGATCTCCACCATGTCGGTGGTCTCCTGGATCGCATTGACGTTGGAGCCTTCGATGCCGCCGGTCTGGAGATGCGTCTCGCCCGCGGGCAGTTCGCGGCCGCCGGTGCCGTTGAACAGGCCGTCGCCGCGCGGATCGACGGTGGCTTCGTTGAACTCGGTGACGGTGAGGCGGCCGAACGGGCCGCCCGGGCCGTTGATCGTGCCGTCCTTGCCGATTTCGATCTGGTTCGCGGCTTCGGGCGGGATCGTGATCGGCTTGCCGCCCTCACCCAGCACCTTGTTGCCGCTCGAGGTGGCGAGCTCGCCGGTAGGCAGCATCTTGAGCTGGCCCGAGCGCGTATAGGCAGTCGAGCCGTCGGGCGCCTGCACCGACAGATAGCCGTTGCCCTCGATCATCACGTCGAGCGCATTGCCGGTGGGCTGGAAGGCCCCCTGGCTGAAATCATGCACCGCGCCGTAATCGAGCACGAACGACGTCTTGTTCGCCGGCTTCACCGCGGAATCGGTCTTCTCCACATATTCGCGGAAGACCGGCTGCTCGCGCTTGAAGCCAACCGTGTTCATGTTGGCCAGGTTATTCGCCGCCACGTCCATGCGACGACGGAGCGCCGTTTCCTGGCTGAGCAGCACATAGGAAGAAATGTCCACCGGACGTCCCTCAAAAAGTTCGCACTAGGCAACAATTGCCGGGCGCTGATCCTATAATAGAATGAAATGCACCGACGCGGTGTCGGCGTGCAGGATTTCGGAAGGTCACCAGGGAATGTCGTCTCCGGAAATCATCGAGGAGGGCGCGGAGGCTGCGAAGGCCGCCAAGCCCAAGTCGAAGAAGAAGCTCATCATCATCGGCGCGGCCGCAGGCGTTGTCCTGCTCGGCGGCGGCGGCGGTGCTGCCTTCATGCTCTCTGGCGGCAGCGCCAAGGCCGAGACGGCAGATAGCGGCCATGCCAAGACCGAAGAAAAGGCCGCCGAGGGCGGCCATGGCGACAGCGGCGGCGAAGCCGCGGCCGGCAAGGACGCCTATGTCGACGTGCCCGCGTTCATGGTGAACCTGCGCTCGCCCGACGGCCAGGCGCGCTTCCTGAAGCTGCACTTCATGATCGTGCCCGCGGACGGCATCGCCCCGGACACGATGAAGGAGAAGCTGCCGCTGCTGCTCGACAGCTTCCAGCCCTTCCTGCGTGAGCTGCGCCCCGAGGATCTGGCCGGTTCGGCTGCCGTCTTCCGGATCAAGGAAGAGATGATGGTGCGCGCCACGGCCACGCTCGGCGACGGCCAGGTGAAGGACATTCTGATTCAGGACCTGGTCCAGCAATGATCGATCTCGAAGATTTCGACCTGCCGGATCCGCCGGCCGCCATCGATCTGGGCGGCGCGGCGAATTTCGACCAGGCGGACATTGACGCGCTGTTCGGCGACTTCGGGCCCACAGTGGGCAAGAAGGGCCTGCGCGCCGTCATCGAATCCAAGGTCATCAGCCATGAGCGTCTGCCGATGCTCGAAGTGGTGTGCGACCGCGTCGTCCGCTCGTTCGCGAGCTCGATGCGCAATCTCACTTCGGACGGCGTCGACGTCAGTCTGGAGGAAGTGACCTCCACCCGCTTCGGCGAGTTCATGAACCGCGTCGCGCTTCCCGCGATGGTCGGCGTGTTCAAGATCGAGGAGTGGGAGAGCTACGGCCTGGTCACCGTCGATTCCAGCCTGATCTACTCGGTCGTCGACGCGCTGCTCGGCGGCCGCGGTGGCGGCGGCTCGACGATGGTGATCGACGGCCGCGCCTTCACCACGATCGAGACCGGCCTGGTCTCGCGCATGCTGAGCCTGGCGCTTTCCGACTTTTCGGAAGCCTTCGAGCCAATCGAACCGGTGACGATGAACCTCGAGCGCATCGAGACCAATCCGCGCTTCGCCGCGATCGCCGGCGTCTCCAACATCTGCGCCACCGCCACCTTCCGGGTGGACATGGACGGGCGCGGCGGACGGTTCACTTTGGTGTTCCCGTACGCCACGCTCGAGCCGGTGCGCGACAAGCTGCTCCAGCGCTTCATGGGCGAGAAGAGCGGCCGCGACAGCATCTGGGAGGCGCATATGGCCGCCGAGGTGCGCAAGACCAACGTCTCGATGAGCGTGCTGCTCGGCGAGAAGCCGATGTCGATCGCCGAGCTGCAGAGCCTCGAGGTCGGCCAGACGATCGCGCTCCACAAGAGCCCCGACGACCCCCTCGATATTGCCTGTGGCGGCGTGAAGCTCGCCCAGGGCCAGATCGGCCAGCGCAGCGGCAAGGTTGCCGTGCGCCTGGTCAACGACGTTTCCTCCGACAAGAAGGTGAAGCAATGAGCATCGCGCTACTCGCCAATGTGCTGACGATCATCCTGTGCATGGCCGTGCTCGTGCAGAGCGTTCGGATGATGAAGAGCCTGCGCACCGTCAAGGACGGCGCGCTGACCCAGGTGGTCGAGGCGCTGCAGATTGCCACCGTCCAGGCCCGCGCCGTGCTTTCGGACATGAAGCACACGCTCGGCACCGATTGCGCCCGCCATGCCCAGCTGGTCGAGCGCGCTCGCGAGCTGCGCGATGAGCTGAGCCTGATGACCGGCATCGCCGATTCCGCCGCCGAGCGGATCGTCAATGCGGTGAGCATGGCCAATGCCCAGCGCGGCACGGCAGAAGTCGAAGCGGCGGACACGGCGGAAGCCGAAGCGATCGCCGAGGCCGTCGCCGCAATGGCGGAAGCCGCGTAACATGGCCCGCCCCACCCTTCTCCTCCTCACCGCCGGCGTCGCCGGGCTCGCGGCGGTCGCCAATGCCGCGACGATCGCGACCGGTGCGCAGGACAACAGCCCGAACACCACGCGGCTGGGCAATGCGATCACGCAGGACATGAACGACCGCGACGCCGCCGCCGCGCGCCGCAAGCGCGGTCTCGACCTGCGCGAACAGGCGGCCAAGGCGGCCTCCGCGCGGCTCGCCGCCGATGTCGAGGCGCGCAAGAAGCAGGATGAGGCGCAGCAGCAGGTAGCGGGCGGCCCGGCCGGCGCTCCCGGCGCTCCTAGCTCGGCGGACTCGCAGTTCGACGAACTGGCCCGCATCTACCAGGCGATGAAACCCAAGGCCGCTGCGGTGGTCTTTGAGCAACTCGACATGGAAGTGCAGATGAAGGTGGCGCAGCGCATGCGCGAGCGCTCGACCGCGATGATCATGGCCGCGATGACCCCCAAGGGCGCCGCGACGCTGAGCATGGCGATGGCGCGACGCGGTGCCAAGCCGCAGGCCCAGCCGCAGACAGCAGGCCGCGCGCCGGCCGCACCGGCAGGCGCCGCACGGCGCTAAGCGCTTAGAGACAAAGAAAAGCCCATCCCGGCACCGCGCCGGGATGGGCTTTTTCTTGTCCGGATTGTCAGCGAACGATCAGCCGGTTCGCGCTTCGACCTCGACGATCAACACGCGCACCAGGCCCGGCTCGGCGGCCTTGAGCGCGGCGGTGAGGTCGTGATCGAGGCGCTGGGCGTCGACTGCCCGCAGCGCCGAGGCATTGAGACGGGCGAACTCGAGGCCTGCCGCGATCGTCGCCGAGCGCAGTACCGGCATCTCGCCGGTGACCTTGGTCGCGGTCTCCTGCGAGCCGGCATCGATCACCAGCTTGAAGGTAAGCGCGCCGTTCACGCGGTCACTGTCGATGATCGGCACGGTGACTTCGTCCATCGAGACGAGATGCAGGCCCTCGCCCGCGCCGGCACCGCCGCCCGAGGCAAGCGCACCACCACCCGGCAGCGGCAATGCCGCAAGGCCCAGCGCAGCTAGCGTTTCGCGTCGCAAAATCCGTTCTCCGATATCGGTGCAGCACACGCCGTGTGCGCGCCCATCCCTCTATAATAGAATGGAATCAGCGAGCAGGTGAGAAGTTGAGCTACGATCAGCGCCCCGGAAAAATGCGTGTGGTCTCGGATGCGGGCAATGTGCGGTCCGTTATCGAGAACGATCCGCAGGCGGCGATCAAGCGGCCGGCGCCCGCGCCTGCCGCCGCCAAGCCCGCGCTGCCGATGATGGCGGCGATCCTGTTCCTGCTCGCCTGTATCGGCGGCGGCGTGGTGATCGCCTTTGTCCGCCCGTTCGGGCTCGGCTGATGCGCAGCCTGTTCCTCATCCTCGCCGCCGGCGCGACCACCGCGACCGCCCCTGCGCCCGCTCCGCACGACGCCGCCAAGCCGGCCGCGCCCGCGGTTCCCGCGGCGACCATCCCGAGCGCCGCCCTGCCCCGCTTTGCGGCCGAGCTCGCCCAGATGCCGTCGATCACCGACGGCACCGGCTGGAGCGGGATCACCGGCACCGAGGCGTGGCACCAGCTCGCCACCGCCACCCCCGACAGGCGCCAGCTCGTCCGCTGGAATTATGCCAAGGGCCTGATCGCCTCCGAGCGCGGCGCCGAGGCGCTGGGCGTGCTCGAAGTCATGCGGCTCGGCGACAAGGACTTGGCGCTGGTCGCCCCCTATCAGCTGGCGCGCGGCGCGGCGCTGACCCTGCTCGGCCGCGATGCCGAGGCAGTGGAATCGCTCTCCGCGCCCGAGCTGGCCAGCAATCCCGAGGCCTGTGCCTGGCGGATGCGCGCGCTCGCCCATTCGGGTGCCGCGCCAGAGGCTGTCGGCCAGATCAACTGCGCCCGTATCGCCATCAACGCCCGCGCCCCGCGCGACCGCGTGCCCTTCATGATCGCCGCCGCCGGCGCTGCGATCGATGTCGGCCAGCCCCAGCCGGCGCTGCAATGGCTCGGCCTGTTCAGCGACCAGAATCCCGACGCCAATGTGCTGCGCGGCCGCGCGCTGCTTGCCCAGAAGGACATGGCCGGCGCACGCCTGCGCTTCGAGCGCGCGACGCTGGGCGGCGACGCGGAAACAAGGGCGGCGGCGCGGCTGGGCCTGATCCAGGTCGGCATCGACGGCCATTCGACCAACCCGGTCGACGCGATCAAGCAGCTCGACGGCCTGCGCTTCGGCTGGCGCGGCGGCCCGATCGAGCAGCGCGCGCTGACGATCGAATATGGCCTCGCCAAGGACCAGCAGGACCTGCGCGCCGAGCTGAAGAGCGGCGCCACGCTGCTGCGCTATTTCAAGCTGGGCGCCCAGGCCGGGCCGATGCTCGCCGAGTTGCAGCAATCGCTGACCGCGGTGCTGGCGCCGGAGAGCAAGGTGCCGCTCGCCGAGGCCGCCGGGCTCTATTGGGATTATCGCGAACTGGCCCCGTCGGGCGGCGACGGCGATGTGCTCGCCAATCGCCTGGCCGACCGGCTCCAGGCCGCGGGGCTATATGCCCGCGCCGCCGAACTGCTCAGCTATCAGCTGACCCAGCGCGCGCAGGACGTGGCGCAGGGCCCGCTTTCGGTGCGCGTGGCGATGCTCCAGATCCTCGCCGGCCGCCCGGATTTGGCGCTGACCGCGCTGCAGACCACCGAACAGCCAAGCTATAGCGACCAGATGCGCTGGGACCGCAAGCGGATGGAAGCCGTAGCGCTCCACCGGTTGGGCAAAGACGATGCCGCCGCGGCGGCGCTGGATGGCGTTCCCGACGGCACCGCCGTGCGTGCGGAGATCCATTGGCGCACCCAGGATTGGGGCAGCTTCGTCACCGAGAGCGAGGCCAGCCTGCCGCCGGCCAAGAGCCTCGGCGCGCCGCAACAAGCCGCGGTGCTGCGCTATGCCGTGGCGCTGGCGATGATCAACCGCGAGGACAAGCTGCGCGGGCTCCACGCCCGCTATGCCGGTGCGTTCAAGGGCCTGCCGACCGCCAGCGCGTTCGACATGCTGACCGCGAGCATCGACAAGATCGACCCGGCCAAGCTCGACGCCGCGATCGCCGCGATCCCCGAGGCGAGCCCGGCGGGCGCAATCGGCGACCTGCTCGACGCGGGCGGCTGACACCGTCCAACAGCGCGACTCGGCGCTGGCGCTGGAAGTTCACAAAGGTCGCGCTAATAGCGCATCGCGCGGGCGTGTAATTCCACGCGTTTCGGGGAAACGCGCCGGATCGCGCAACATGCTTGCGTGCGCGGGATCCTATTTTTCCAACACAAAGAAAGAGCGGCCGGGAGGCGAACTCCCGACCGCTCGAGCCAAACATGCAAAGTCCTACATTGCAAGAGCTTCCCCGGTGCGAACCGGGAAAATCCTCTTACTTCAGATAGTTAGTCAGGTTCAGGCCCGAGAGCTGGGCGAACACCGAGTAGCTCGCCTCGAGCACGCTCTTCTGCTGCGACAAGTCGATCGCGACCTGGCCGAGATCGGCATCCTCATTGTCCTGGATCACGCCCTTGAGCACCAACGCGCGATCTTCGCCGCGGCTGGTGAGCGTTTCGACCTGGTTCTGCTTGCGGCCGTTCTCGGCGTTGACCGCACGCAGGTCGCCGAGGCCGGTATCGAGCTGCGACACCGCCTTCTTGATCGCGTCGAGCTGCGCGTCGGTCGCCTTGGCGCCGATGTCGCCGCCGGCGCCGAGCGTGCGGAATGCCTCGTAGAGGCTCGCGCCGATCTCGCTCGCGCCGATGCCGTAGCTCACGTCCACGCCGTCGGCCACGCGCGCATTGGCGCGCACCGTGTCGTTATGGAAAGCGGCGGTGCCGGGCGTGCTGGCGGCCTGGGCGAGCGTGTCGACCGAGAAGGGCGACTGATCGGTCTGGCTGCCGCCGAACAGCGGCGTGCCGCCTTCCGAAGCGTTGAGCGAAGTACGGAACTGGTCGAACGCAGTCTGGATCGCTTCCTGCAGACCCGCAGTGTCGCCCGTGCCGACCGCGTTCATCAGGCTGGTACGCAGATCCGAGGTCGCGTCCTCGATGCCTTCCATGTTCGCCTGGTACAGCGTCAGCGTGGTGCCGACGCGCTTCGAAACGGTCGACTGCGCTTCCTGGCGGGCGAGCAGCGAATGCGCCGAGAGATTGCGCACGGACTCGGTGCCGAGATCGGCGAAGGTGTTGGCCTTCTTGCCGGTCGCCAGCTGGGTCTGGGTGAGCGCGAGCTTTTCCTGCGAACGCTGGATCGCATCGGACATGGTGCGCTGAAGCGGAATGGTGGCAACGCGGGTCATTGGTCTTTCCCTCTTCTTCTATCAGTGCATCATGTTCAGGAGCGTGTCGTACATGTCGTTTGCCGTACTGATCACGCGCGCGGCGGCCGAATAGCTGTTCTGCAGCACGACCATCTGCGAGAGTTCCTCGTCGATGTTGACGCCCGCGAAGCTGTCGCGGCGGTTGATCGCATCGTCACGCCGCGCCGAGGCATCGGCGAGCTGACCCTGGGCCTGGTTGGCGCTGAGGCCGATCTTGCCCATCAGATTGCTGGCGAACGCCTCGACGGTGGACTTGCCGTCCTTGCCGAGGTCGATCGCAGTGCCGAGCTTGTTCACGAACGCAGTCGCGCCGCGCGTGTCACCCGCGCCGAGCGCCTTCGCGCCGACCGCGACGTCCTGCAGCTGGGCGAGGCCGAGCTTGGACGGGTCCGCCAGCACGTCCGGCCGCACCTGCGCGGCGCCGAGGCCGCTCGATGCGCCGGTGAGGCTCATCAGCTGCGTGAAGCCGCGGCCGGTACCCAGGCGATCCGTCGAGTCCGACGGGATCGACAGCGTCGCGCCGGCGACGTTCGCGGTCGGCGCGAAGCGCAGTCGCCCGGCATCGTCCATCGAGAAGGTGCCGAAATTGGAGAGCGGGCTGCCGTTGAGATCGTTGACGATGTCGCCGAACGTCCCGCCCGGAGCCGGGGACAGCGTATAACTGGTCAGCGCCCGGCCCGAACTGTCGCGCAGCACGATCTGCGCGGTCTCGCCCGCAGCAAAGCCATGAGGGTCGCTCGTTGCGAAACCCGAGGGGACCAGCGAACTGCTATCGCTGCGGACGAGGTCGTTGAGACCGAAGAATTGCGAGACGCCCATCCCGGCGCGCGCGCTCGGCTTGGTTGCGTCCTGGCCGATCGCGATACCGTTGCCGGCGCCGCTGGCGGTGATGCTGAGCGCGCCGTTGGTGAAGCTGGCAGTGCCAGCGCCACCCAGGCCGGCGTTGATCGCATTGACCATGTCGTCGATCGTCGCGCTGGGGCCCAGCGCATCGAAATCGATCTTGGTACTGGCGACGAGCGTGCCGTCGGCCTTGGTGACCGCGAAGGTTGCCGCGCCGGTGAAGCCCAGCCGGTCGCTGCCGACCAGACCGCTATTGTGGCCGCTGAGCGTGGCGGGCGGCGGCACCGTGCTGCCGGCGTTCGACACCGAGTTCAGCGCCGTGGACAGGCCGGTGAACAGCGTGCCGAGCTGCTCGGAGAAAGCCGGCAGCGCGCGATCGCGCAGATCGAGCAGGCCGCCGAGCTTGCCGCCGATCGAGGCGGAGTCGATCTGGTCGCCGGTCGCCGCATCGGGCTGGGCGAAGCGGATCTCGATCGCGGGATAAGTGGGCTGCGAGCCCGCGCCGCTGGTGGGATAGGAAAGCTGGCGCAGGCGCTTGTCGAGCAGCACCTGGCCGTTCGCGCTCTCGATCGAGACGCGGCCGTCCGGCTGATCGCGGACGGTGATCTGCATCAGCCCGCTCAGCTCCTCGATCGCGCTCATCCGCTGATCGGCGGCGCCGCCGGCGCTGCGGCCGAGGCCGGTCGCCTGGGCGACGGTGCCGTTCAGATCGTTGATGCGCTGGAGCAGCGTGTTGATCTTGTCGACCGAATAGCCGACCTCCGATTCCACATCGGAGCGCAGTTGACCGACGTCATTGTCCATCTGCTGCATCGAATCGATCGCGTCCTGCACATCGGCAGTGAACTGCGCCACCGTCTGGGTGGACGCCTGCGACCCGGTCATCGCCACGGCAGAGGCCGTGACCTGATCGAGGCGCGCCGGCAGGCCCGACGAGGCGCCCGGCTGCCCGAGCAGCGCCTGAAGGCGATCCATGTAGTTGGACGTCACTTCCGACCGGCCATAATCGCCCGAGCGGGTGTAGACGGTGGACTCCAGGAAGCGATCCGCGACGCGGGTCGGCTCGCCGACCGTCACGCCGCTGACCTTGCCGCCGACCACGCTCGTGGAAAGGTTCACCTTCTCACGGGCGTAGCCGGCAACGCCGACATTCGCGATGTTGTTGGAAACGGCGCGGAGACCGGCCTGAGCTGCTGTCAGGCCGGAAACCGCGGTACCGAGAATGTCACTGAGGCCCATGGTTCCTGTTTTCAGCTAGAGTTAGCGCTTGAGGTCGCTGACTTCGCGCAACATGTCGTCGACGGTCGTGATGATCTTCGACGACGCGCTGTAGGCGCGCTGGAAACGGATCATGTTGGTGAACTCACCCGCCAGATCGACCGTCGAGGCCTCGAGCGCGCTCGAGGTGAGGTTGCCGGCGCCCAGCGAGCCCGGGACGTTCAGCGTGACGCCGCCCGACTGCTTGCTGGAGATGTAGCTGTTGCCCGAAACGCGGGTGAGACCATCCGGATTCTGGAAGGTCGCGATCGGCAGCTGGAACACCGCGCGGGTGGTGCCATCGTCGAAGATCGCGCTGACCGTGCCGGTCTTGCTGATGTCGATCGACGACAGGTTGCCGAGCATGCCGCCATCGACGTTCGACGAGATCAGCGAGCTCTCGGTGCCGAACTGGGTGATGCCGTCGATGCCGTCGTCGCTGCCGATCGACAGGTTGATCGGAACCGAGGCGGCATTGTTGGTCCAGGCCGGGGTGATCGGATTGAAGAAGGACGGGCTCGAACCCGCGCGATCGAGACTGCCGTCCGGGTTGAACTTGACCGTGCCGCTGGCGAGCACGCCGTTGGCGGCGGTCACGTCGCTGGCCGGGGTGGCGAAGGTCTCGCCCTGCCACTCGTTCGGGCCGGTCTTGACGAAGGCCATGGTGACGCGGTGCGCGCCGCCCTGCGAGTCATAGACGTCGAACGAACGCTCGAACTGGTTGGCGACGGTGCCGGTGGCGAGATCGCCGACATTATAGGTGCCGGTATAGGCCGCCGTGGTCGACTGGAGGTTGGCACGCGCCTGGATGCGCGTCGTCGGCGAGGCGGTGCCGATCAGGTCGCTGACGCGAACCGGCTCGAGGCCGTTGACGTTGCCGGTGTTGGTGTAGTTGCCGGTGGCGTCGAGGCGCCAGCCATAGAGATACAGGCCGCCGGCATTCTTGAGGAAGCCTTCCTCATCCGGGCGGAACGAGCCCGCGCGGGTATAGGCAACGTCGCCCGAGGAATCGGACGTGGAGCGGGTGACGAAGAAGCCGCCGCCGTCGATCGCGAGATCGGTGGTGCTGGCCGAGGCCTGGATCAGGCCCTGCTTCGAAATCATGGTGACCGGCGCGGCGTTGACGCCACCTGCCGAATAATTGCTCTTCGCGCGGCCGTCCGTCACCATCGTGCGGAACTGGGCTTCGACGCCCTTGTAGCCGACCGTGTTGATGTTGGTGATGTTATCGGCGACCGTCGCCATCGCGGCCGACTGCGCGCTAAGACCGGACACGCCGGCATAGAGAGCGGAATAGAGGCTCAAGACGTATACTCCCTCGATGCCCGCGAAACGCGCACGGGCCCACGCCTCAATTGTAGGATGAAGGCGGCGAAAGCGCCCAACAAAGGGCGAAATAAGATGTGCTGGGCAAAAATTGCCGGGTGCTGCGCCAGCCCCCCGAAATGCTTCCTATAATACAGCCAAACGAACGAAAGGCTGTTTCCCAATGCTCCGCATCACGCTTCGCGATGGCGAGAAGGCAATCGTCAACGGCGCGGTGATCCGCGCGGTGGGCCGCACCCAGATCGCCGTAGAGAATAAGGTGTCCATCCTGCGCGGGCGCGAGATCATGCGCCCCGAGGAAGCGACCACGCCTGCTCGCCAGCTCTATTTCGCCGCCATGCTCGCCTATATCGACCCGGCCAGCCGCGACAGCCATCACGACACCGTGGTCGGGCTGGTCGGCGGGCTGGTCGACGCGTTCGGCACGCAGGACGCCAAGTCGGCCTGCATCCGCTTCGCCAGCGAGATCGCCCAGGGCGAATATTACAAGGCACTCGCCAGCGCACGCGAAGTGATCGCGTTCGAGGACGCCGTCGTCGCCCAGCAGGCGGCCTGAGGCTCCAACGATGCAGACGCTCGCCAGCGCAGCCCGTGCGATCCGGGAGATGACTCCCGATCGCCGCTTTGGTCGTGTCGTTGCCGTGCGCGGCGCGCTGATCGAAGTGGAAGGGCTCGCCGGCGCCGCGCAGATCGGCAGCCGCATCGAGATCACTTCGCCCAATGGCATCGTCCAGGCCGAAGTGACCGCGCTCGACCGTGAGGTCGCCTTGTGCCTGCCTTTTGTCGATCCGCAGGGCGTTGGCCTTGGCGCGCGTGCCGATCTCGGTGCCGGCCAGTTCAGCGTCCGCCCCTCCAAGGCCTGGCTCGGCCGCATGGTCGACGGGCTCGGCCGTCCGGTGGACGGGCTTGGCCCCCTTCCCAACGGCGCAGACCCGCAGCCGATCAAGGCGCCGCCCCCGGCTGCCGCCAACCGCTCGCGCGTGGGCGAGCGGATCGAGACCGGCGTGCGCACGCTCGACATGTTCGTGCCGCTGTGCCGCGGCCAGCGCCTCGGCCTGTTCGCGGGCTCGGGCGTCGGCAAGTCGGTGCTGCTCTCGATGCTCGCGCGCTGGACCCAGTGCGACGTCGCCGTCATCGGCCTGATCGGCGAGCGTGGCCGCGAAGTGCAGGAATTCATCGAGGACGATCTGGGACCCGAGGGCATGGCCCGCTCGGTCGTCGTCGTCGCGACCTCGGACGAGCCCGCGCTGATGCGCCGCCAGGCGGCCTGGACCACCCTCGCCGTCGCCGAGCATTTCCGCGACCAGGGCCTCAACGTGCTCTGCCTGATGGACTCGGTCACCCGCTTCGCCATGGCGCAGCGCGAGATCGGCCTCGCCTCGGGCGAGCCGCCGGCGACCAAGGGCTATACCCCCACTGTGTTCGCCGAGCTGCCCCGTCTGCTCGAGCGTGCCGGTCCCGGCGCGCCCGGCAAGGGCAACATCACCGGCCTGTTCACCGTGCTGGTGGACGGCGACGATCATAACGAGCCGGTCGCCGATGCCGTCCGCGGCATCCTCGACGGCCACGTCGTGATGCGCCGCGCGATCGCCGAGCGCGGCCGCTATCCGGCGATCGACATCCTCAAGTCGGTCTCGCGCACGCTGCCGCATTGCATGGACGATGCGCAGAACGAGACGCGCATCGCCGCGCGCAAGCTGCTCTCCACTTATTCCGACATGGAAGAGATGGTCCGGCTGGGCGCCTACAAGGCCGGCTCGTCGCCCGAAGTCGACCGCGCCGTAGCGCTCGCCCCCGAGATCGAGAAGATGCTCAACCAGGGCAAGAACGACCAGGGCCATGCCGAGGCCGCGTTCGCCGCAATGGCCGAGCTCGTGTCGCTCGGGCTGGAGGCGCCGGAATGACGCCGTTCGATACCGCGCTGCGTGTCCAGCGCCGCGAGGTCGATACCGTGAAGGTGTCGATCAGCGAGACGATCACCACGATCACCACGATCTCCCACCAGACCGAGGCGCATGACCTCCGCATGCGCGAAGAGCGCGCACTTGCCGCCACCGTGCCGATCGCCAGCGATGCCTGGACGCTGCGCATGAAGGCGGAGCGCGCCCGGCTCGACCATCAGGCGCAGCTCGCCCAGATGCGGCTCACCCATTTGCGCGGCAAGGCCGTCGAGGCCTATGGCACGATGCGCGCGATCGAAGGCGCCGCCGACCGTTTCAAGGACGAAGCCGAACGTGTCGCCGCCACCGCCGAACAGGCGCAGATCGATGACATCGCCGCGGCCAAGCTGGTCCGTGCGCGCCGCGCCGGGGAGCGTGACGCATGATCCCGCGCGCCTCCGACCTCGCCCAGCTGAGCCCCGCCAACCGCGCCAAGGTGATTTATTCCGCCGCGCAGAGCGAGCTGCAGAGCCGCTTGTGGCGCGCCGCGCTCGGCGATGGCGACAATAGCGACAAGAAGACCGACGGCCTGGGCCAGAACGGCCTGGCCAGTGACTCGCTGCTCCAGCTGCTCGGCGGCCAGAATGGCGCGGGCGCGGTGCAGGGCTGCAATTGCGGCTGTGCCTGTTCCTGCCACCAGAAGGCGGCCGCGCCGGCAAGCTTCTCGCTCGACTGCATCGAGGATCTGAAGGGTGCGATCGGCGATGTCGCCGAGGAGCGCAGCCGCGCAATGGGCGCATCGATCGGCACCCAGGCGACGGTCTCGGCCGCGCGGGGCACGGTCGTCTCCGGGCTGGCGCTCGGCGCCAATACCCGCTTCGCCCCTGCCCTCGCCATGGCCGAGAGCCGCACCGGCATCCCGGCGACCGCGCTTGCCGCGATCGTCGATGCCGAGGCGGCCAAGGGGCATGACGGCAGCTGGAATACCATGTCGCGCAATCCGCGCTCGAGTGCTGCGGGCCTCGGCCAGTTCCTGAGCGGCACCTGGGAGCAGCTCGCCGAGACGTCGGGCACCTGGCTCAACCAGGTCGCATCCCAGCGCGGCTGGCTGGATGGGCGCGGCAAGGTGCAGGCGGGCGCACGCAGCGAGCTGCTGGCGCTGCGCTATGACGGCCAGGCTTCGATCCTGGGCGTCGCCGATCTCGCCAAGATGAACCTGACGCGGCTCGAGCAATCGGGCATCCGCGTGAATACCGATGCCGAGACGCTGGCCAAGTCGGCCTATCTCTCGCATCACCTCGGCGTCGGCGATGCCAAGAAGTTCCTGGCCGGCGGGATCGAGCCGGGCCGCGCGCGCATGCTGCTCGCGGCACAAATCGGCAGCGGCGCGGCCGATCAGCGAATCGCCGCGGCGGGCAATGCGACCCAGGCGCACCGCCAGTGGCTGCTCGGATTCATCGATCGTCGAATCCGTCCCGCACAATTCGCCGGCTAAATTATTTTATCCTATAATGATGGCGGTGACGGTTTTGCACTGCCGAAACCCTCAGAAAAACGCATATTTTCCGTATTTTACGCACGAACCTCGTTCGTTGCGGAAATGTACCATTGGTAGGAGTACATATAGGATTTTAAGGGATCTGTTAAAGGATTAGAGACCATGTTGCACCTGTGAACGGCGGCCAGGGCTGCCTGACTACAGGGGATAGAACATGTCGAAGATCACGATCGCACTCGAAGCCGCAGTCGCTACAGTTATCGAGAATACGCCCAAGGACGCACCGCAGACCAACCGTCAGCGCGTCTATGTCGATCGTGCCTTCGCCCAGATCCTCAAGTTGATCGCCCCGCGCATCCGCCACTTCGTCCGCCAGTACGGCCTGGTCGCCCATTGGGAAGATGCCGAGCAGTGCTGCGCCATCGCCGTGCACCGCGCGATCGAAGCCTATGATCCCGCCAAGGCGCAGTTCACCACTTTCGTGAACTGGCAGATCCGCGGCGAGCTGCAGAGCCTGCGCTTCCGCCTGATGACCGATCAGCGCCCGTCGGCGAAGAAGGTCGAGGCCACCACCGTTTCGCTCTCCGCCCTTGCCACCTCGCCCGACGGCGATGAGATCTCGCCCGAGGCGATGATCGAGGACGAAGACGCCGTTCTCCGCACCGAAGCCGCGGCTTCCGACTATCTCGCCGAAGGCGCCGTCTCGCAGCTCATCGACGCCTATGTCGACCAGCTCCGCAAGGTCGGTGTCGAGGCGCTGCGCCGCCGCCCCCGCCCCAAGCGCGCCGAAGCCGCGCTGCGCCGCGCCGATGGTCCGCGTCTGCGCACCGCCACGCACGGCATCGATCCCGCCGAGCTGGAGAAGCTCGAGGCCAAGCTGAGCCGCGACCGCGAGATCGTCGAGCGCCGCGTGTTCCAGACCGCCACGCTCGACGACCTGTCGAACGAGACCGGCGTGACCAAGGAGCGCGTTCGCCAGATCACCAAGCGCGCCGCCAAGGCGATCGCCGAGATCGCCGCCAAGGATCCGCGCTTTGCCGTGATGGCCGAATATGGCCAGCCGGGCGCGCCCAAGCGCCGCCAGCCGGCCCCTGCACGCACTTCGCTGCTGCCGGACGCCAGCCTGCCGCACAACCGCCTCGCCAGCGTCCGCGCTGTCGATCCGGCGACGCTGACCCCGAGCATCGGCGTGCCCGCCCAGCCGACCGAGCGTGTCGAGGCGATCCAGCTCGCCATCGCACCGGCGCCGTCGAGCGCTTCGCTCCACTGATCGCATCGGGCTGCCCCGCAGCACGCAACACATCCTATAATTCTCCATAGAGGGATGGAGGAACCGATGCAGAGCAATTTCGACTGGCGCGACGCCAAGGAGCCGCATGGCTCGCTGCCGCGCCCCAATCGCCACCTGACCGCACTGGCGCAGGATGTCGCCCGCCTGGCGCAGCCGTTGCTGCCGGCCGGAAGTGACCTGATCCTGGGCCTGGAAGCGACGACGGACGGCCAGATCCACCTGCTCTGGTGGCGCCAGCGCGACTTCAAGCGCATTGCGACCATCTCGGCGACGCCCGAGGCTTTCTGCCCCGCAGACAGTGACGAAGGCGCGATGCAGGAAGCAGCTGCGGCGCTGCTCGATTATCTCGCGGGCCGCTGGCCCAGCCCGCCCGAGGCACTGGGCGTAGTAACCGACGGTACCGGCGTGGCCTTTGCGCCAGATCATCCGGCACCTTCGGCCGCAGGCTGGCTGTTGCGCCACGCGACGGGCGAAAGCACGCTGGCAATGATCCTCGACCTGGATCCGATCGCATCTTGCGGTCTGCTGACGGGCGCCAAATCGGGTAGGACATTCCACTAACGGAATGTCGTTTACCTTGTATTATCCTTGAATTGCTTCAAGATGCCCGGTCAAGACGAGGGGACCGGGATGGCAAGCGCGAACGGCAAGGGTAAGATGCGGTCCGGGACTGCAGGCGAACCCATGATCGATTTCTATCGTGCAATAGTGTTTCCGAACCATGTCCGCGACCAGCGGCAACGGCATGGTTTTGCCAAACTGCTCCGCCTTTCTGCGAATATCCCCGAGATACCTTATATTCGTCTATCCAAGATCGAGCGCGGCGAAGTCGTCGCGCGGCCGGATGAGCTGCGCCGGATCGCGGCGGCGCTTGGGATCGCACCTGCCGATCTGCTGCTCGATATCGACGCGCCCGATTTTGACATCGCTGTCTGGGCCCTCCCGTTCAGCGACGGCGCCGAGATCGACCTGACCGAAGAGCGGTTCGCGGTGCTGCTCGGTGCCGCGCTGCGCGCCCGCCGCACGCTCGATCCCGCGCTTACCATCGCCGCGATCGAGCGCGACTTCGGCCTGCCCCCGGTCAATCTGTCGCGCGTCGAGAATGCGCAAAAGCCTTTCTCCCGCTGGAATTCGGCGGTCCGCGATTCACTGTTCGCGCTGTTCGGCGTGGCGGACGAGGCCGCACTGCGCCGCGACGTGGAGCAGCGCCATGCCGCCGGGCAACTGACGAGCTTCCTGGCCGGCATTGCCAATCCCGAAGCGCGCCATGCGCGCACCCGCGAAAAGATCGCCGAGCTTGCCGCGGCGCTGGAAGCCGAGCCGGCCCAGCCAATATCCGCCCGCGCGGTGCTCCCGCTGCCGGCGAGCGGCCCGGTGGCCGCATTGCACCTGCTTCCGGTCTATGGCGCGCCGCGCCCCAACGGGCTGATCGGCCACCAGCCGACCGGCGAGACCGTCGAGGCGCCGCATATCGCCGGGCCGCGCGCCTTTGGCCTGAAAGTGAGCCGTGCGACACTGGGCGGCGGCCTGCCTGCGCAGTCGACCGTGGTCGCCGACCCGGACCGGCTGCCGATGCCCGGCGGCCTTGCGGCGCTACGCGAAGGCGAGGACTGGCGGCTGCTCTCGGTCGCCTCGAGCCGCGACGGGCGGATGATCGGCTACAGCGTCAATCCCGACATGGAAGTGGCGCTCGACGATTGCGATCCGGCGAGCCTGGCCGCGATCGTCTCCGCCGTCTTCCTCTGATCGCGCCACCTTGCTAGGGCGCTGAACCATGGGGATCATCGTCGCGATCGAAGGCGCCGACGGCGTCGGCAAGAACACCACATCGCGCCTGCTCTGCGAAACGCTGCAGGCCGCGGGCAAGACCGCCACCGTGATCGGCTTCCCGCGCTATGGCGAGACCGTGGCGGGGGTGACGATCGGCCGCTATCTGGCCGGCGACATGCCGGTGCCGGTTACCCCGCACGCCGCCGCGACGCTCTATGCGCTCGACCGGTTCGAATGGCGCGACCAGATCCTCGCCGCGGTGGACGCTCATGACGTGCTGATCTTCGACCGCTATGTCGCATCGAACATGGCCTATCAGGGCGCGCGTGTGCCGGCCGAGGAAAGCCGCGCGCTGATGGAATGGATCCTGGCGCTCGAGACCGGGCAGTTCGCATTGCCCGCACCCGCCCTGTCGATCTATCTGAACACGCCATGGGAGCTGGCCCGCGCGCTGATCCTGCAGAAGGCCGAGCGCAGCTACACCGCCAAGAGCTTCGACGAATATGAAGCGGACGTGGCGCTGCAGCAGCGGGTGCGCGGCAATTACGAGTCGATCGTGGCGGCGAACCTGCTCGGGCCGTGGCAGATCGTCCATGCCAGCGCCGAGGGCGCGATGCGCCCGCCCGCCGAGATCGTCGGCGATATCATCGCGCATTTGGAAGCGGTTACCCAATAGTCTCAAAGCGGCGCGACTGGCTTGACAGCCGCCCCTGCGTCGCCGCATGGTAGCGCTATCAAAAGCACAAGATTTGGGGCGAGAGGATTTTGAAAGCGTCTCCGGCAGAAATGCTGCCTGTCGATTTTGCTGAAGCTGTTCTGGTTGGCCGGGTCCTGACGGATGCGGGGCCCAGCCCCGTGATCATGCGCGGTGGGCGGATCTACGACGTTTCGGCAACGGCGCCCACGGTCTCGGACCTGCTCGACCTTGCCGATCCGGCGAGCGCCGCGGGCACGGACATTGGCGCCGTGACCGATATTGGTAGCGATAACGGCCCCACCCTGCTCGCCCCGATTGACCTGCAATGCGTCAAGGCCTGCGGCGTGACCTTCGCACTCTCCGCGATCGAGCGGGTGATCGAGGAGCGCGCGCGCGGCGATGCCGACAAGGCGTCG
Organism: Sphingomonas sp. R-74633; assembly: GCF_013416555.1. Classification (GTDB taxonomy): domain Bacteria; phylum Pseudomonadota; class Alphaproteobacteria; order Sphingomonadales; family Sphingomonadaceae; genus Sphingomonas. The sequence continues at coordinate 406,169 of NZ_JACCFG010000004.1, forward strand.
GAGATCCGCGGCGACCTGGAGGCCAAGGTCGGCTCGGGCATCCGCTCGGTCGTCCCCGGCACGCCCGAGGCGGCGAACCTCAAGGCGGCGCTGATCGAGGCGGGCATGTGGTCGCAATATCTCGAGGTCGCGATCGGCCCCGATGCCGAGGTGTTCACCAAGGCGCCGGTGCTCTCGGCCGTCGGCTGGGGCGCGGACATCGGCGTGCGCTCGGACAGCGACTGGAACAATCCCGAGCCCGAGGTGGTGCTGATCGTCGACAAGAACGGCACGCCGCGCGGCGCTACGCTGGGCAACGACGTCAATCTGCGCGATTTCGAGGGCCGCAGCGCGCTGCTGCTCGGCAAGGCGAAGGACAATAACGCCTCGACCGGGCTGGGACCGTTCATCCGCCTGTTCGACGCCGGCTTCACGATGGACGATGTGCGCTCGGCGCAGATCGACCTCGTCATCGAGGGGCCCGAGGGCTACCGGCTCGAAGGCGCGAACAAGATGAGCCAGATCAGCCGCGATCCAACCGAATTGGTTCGCCAGACGCTCAGCGAGCATCAATATCCGGACGGTTTCGCGCTGTTCCTCGGCACGCTCTTCGCCCCCATCCAGGACCGCGACCACCCCGGCCGCGGCTTCACCCACAAGGATGGCGACGTGGTGCGCATCTCGAGCCCGAAGCTCGGCGCGCTGGTCAACCGGGTTACCACCTCCAAGGCCGCCGCGCCCTGGACCTTCGGCATTCGCGAGCTGATGCGCAACCTGGCGGGCCGCGGCCTGCTGTGAGTCATTTACTCGGACAAATTAAACGCTATTCCAAGGTACTCCATTCTCATGTCGGAAGCTGATCCCATGCACGTGCCGCTCACTCGCGATCAGCGCGCGGTCTATCCCAGCCTGAAGGGCAAGCGCGTGCTGATCACCGGCGGTGGCTCGGGCATCGGCGCCGGGCTGGTCGAGGGCTTTGTCCGCCAGGGCGCCGACGTGACGTTTTTCGACATTGTCGACGCGGATTCGCAGGCGCTGGTCCAGAGCCTGTCGGGTGCGGCGCAGCCGCCGGTCTATGAGCATTGCGACCTGACCGACATCGGCAGCGCCAAGGCCAAGATTGCCAAGCTGATCGAGGATTTCGGCGCGTTCGATATCCTGATCAACAACGCCGCCAATGACGACCGCCACACCATCGAGGAAGTGACGGAAGACTATTGGGAAAACCGCATCGGCGTGAACCTGAAGCATTTGTTCTTCTGCGCTCAGGCGGTGATCCCGGGGATGAAGGCCAAGGGCGCCGGGGTGATCATCAACATGGGCTCGATCTCGTGGCACCTCGCGCTGGAGGGGCTGATCCTCTACCAGACCGCCAAGGCCGGCATCGAGGGGCTGACCCGCAGCCTGGCGCGCGACCTGGGCGGGGACAATATCCGCTCGGTCTGCATCGTGCCGGGCAATGTGAAGACCCCACGCCAGATGAAATGGTACACGCCCGAGGGCGAGGCCGAGATCGTCAATGCCCAGTGCCTGAAGGGCCGGCTGGTGCCCGACGACATCGCGGCGATGGCGCTGTTCCTCGCGTCGGACGATGCCCGGCTGATCACCGGCCATGAGTATTTCGTCGACGCAGGCTGGCGCTGAGCCATGGGCGTGGTGACCTCGGCGCCGGAAAGCGTCTGGTCGCTCGCCGCGCCTTTGCTCGAGGGCCCCGTCTGGGTGGCGCGCGACGCGGCCCTGTGGTTCGTCTGCATCAAGACCCACAAGGTCTTCCGCTATGATCCGGCGCGCGGCGACAAGCGCAGCTGGGACGCGCCGGCGCAGGTCGGCTTCGTGCTGCCGGCGGAGCGCGGCGGGTTTATTGCGGGGCTGCAGACCGGGCTGGCGCGCTTCGACCCCGAGGACGGCAGCTTCACGCCGCTGGTCGATCCCGAGCCGCATCTGCCCGGCAACCGGCTCAACGACAGCACCGTAGACCCCGCCGGCCGGCTGTGGCTGGGCACGATGGATGATAGCGAGGCCGATGACAGCGGCGCGATCTACCGGCTGGCCGGGGACGGCAGCTGCCGCGCCTCGAGCCCGCCCTGCTCGATCACCAATGGTCCCGCAGTGAGCCCCGACGGCGCGACGCTCTACCATATCGATACGCTAGGCGGCCTGATCTACGCCTGCGACCTGGGCGAGGACGGCGCGCTGACCAACCGGCGCGTGTTCGCCCGCATCCCCAACGAAGAGGGCTATCCCGACGGGCCGACGGTGGATGCCGAGGGATGCTTGTGGGTGGGGCTCTACAAGGGATCGGCGGTGCGGCGTTATTCACCGGGCGGTGACCTGCTCGAGGCCGTGCCCTTCCCTGTCGACGCGATCACCAAGATCGCCTTTGGCGGGCCGGACCTGAAGACGGTCTATGCCACCACCGCCAACAAGCATCTCTCCCCCGAGGAAAAGGCGGAAAACCCGACCGCAGGCGACCTGTTCCGGTTCACCGTCTCGGTGCCCGGGGTGGCGGGGACGCTGATCCGCGAGGGCTGCTAGCGGTACGCGGCCAGCGCGATCGCCTCCACCGCGGTGCGGATGCGCTCCCAGGCGCGGTCGCTGTTGAGGCGGAGCCCGGAGAAGCGGCCGCTGGCGGCGCCGGCCAGAACGAGATGCTGGACCCCCGCGATCAGCACCGCGTTGGCGGCGGTGCCGTCGACGCCCTCACGCGGCATCAGATTGCCGCGCTCGCGGTGGATCCAGGCGGTGATCGCCTTGTCCCGCGCGGTGGCGAAGCTCTGGGGCAGGGGCGCATCCTCGGCGACTTCCCAGGCGAGGATGCGCTGGGCGAGGCGATTGGCGCGAAGCGCCTCGAGATATTCGGTGGCCAGCCGGGCCATCAGATCGGCATAGCTGGCCGAGGACGGGGCATCGGGGCGCGGCGCCAGCGCGGTATCGAGCCAGGCGGTCATCTCCTCCCCGATCGCCGCGGCAAGGCCATCCACGCCACCAAAATAGCGGTAAATCAATTGCTTGTCGCAACCCGCAGCGCGGGCGATCGCGTTGACGCCCCAGGCGGGAAAGCCCTGCTCGGCCAGCAGCTGGCGTGCCGCGGCGAGGATCGTCTCCTGGGTGCGTGCGCGATTGCGGCCCTTGGCTTCGCTTTCCATGCCCCTTCCCTAGCCTGAGGGAAAAGCGAGGAACAGGCATTTTATCACCGGTCGGTGACAGGGAGAACAGCATGTCACTCACTGGTGACGTCAAGAATGTCACCATGTGGTGATATTCTGCTTGCTCAAGTGGACGCACTGAACGCCGAAGTTGGCGAGTTTTGCCCGGGGCCCACGATAGCGCTGAACCCCTGTGCTCCGCAACTGGGAGAGCGGTTCGGACACTTTATGGGTGCAAGAGTGGACACTTTGACCGTGGATGTTTGCGCAGGGGTATTAATGCGCGCCTCCTCGTCCGGAAGACACCAAAGCGCCTCCGCATCCGAGTTCCAGACCGTTCAAAGAGCCGTTCCCTGCCTAGCAGAATCGGGGCTTGTAGGACAGCGCGATATAGTCAATATGATTGACTATCCTGTTTTTGGACAGTAAAGGGATCCGCATGAACCAAGACTCTCCTCTGCTCCAGGTCGCCCTGCCCGCGCTGCTGCGACACGCCCGTCACACCTATGGCGCGGGCATGCGCGCGGCGCTGGCCGAGCGCGGCTATGACGATATTCCCGGCAACGGCCTGTATGTGATCGGCGCGCTGGCGCTCGGCGAAGCGCCGCTCAGCCAGATCATCCGCGAGCTACGGGTGAGCAAGCAGGCGGCAGGCCAGCTGGTCGATGCGCTGGTGCTGCGCGGCTATCTCGACCGGCAAGTCGATGCCGAAGACCGGCGCCGTCTGACCGTGACTCTCACCGAGCGCGGCCGCGCCGCCGCCGACACGCAGATGGCGGCGCGTGCAGCTATCGACGCCGAGCTGGCGGCACGCATGGGCGACGAGAAGGTGCTGCACGCCCGCGAAGTGCTCGCCGCGCTGATCGACATCGGGCACGCGGCCCAAGTCACCGCAGAGTGACAGCGCCGCCGGACGGTCAACCCGCCGGCGCCAGTACGGTGATGTTGATGTCGGCCCGCCAGCGATAGCCGAGCCGTTCATAGAGCGCGATTGCGGAGGCATTGTCCGCATAAGCGTGCAGGAAGGGCATCTCGCCCTGCGCGACCATGCGCCCGGCGACGACCCGCATCAGCTTGCCGGCGAGGCCAGCCCCGCGGAAATCGGGGTGCGTGCAGACGCCGCTCACTTCGGCATAGCCAGGTGTACGCATCCGTTCACCGGCCATTGCGATCAGCCGCCCCTCGTGCCGGATGCCGATGAAGCGGCCCATCCGGTGCGTGCCCCGGAAGAACGGTCCGGGCTCGGTAAGCGTGGCGAGCGCGAGCATCTCGGCCGCATCGGCGTCGCCGAGGTCGAGAAAGGTGAAATCGGGATCGGGCGGCGCTGGAGCTTCGGCGACCATCTGCACCGCCATGCGGTGTTTGTGGATGACGGTTCGGGGCACCATAGGCAGCGGCGTCTTCTCCGCGACGATCGCCGCCCCGGACGCGGCGACCAGCGCGCCCAGTGCCGCCAGCGGCGCGGGATCGTGGCTCGCCGAGGCGGCGAAGATCGCATGATCACCGTCATAGCGCAGCGCGAGCGCCCCTCCCCGCGCGAGATGCGCCTGGCTGGTGGTGAGCGCGGACCAGGCGGGATTGTCGAGCGGGTGAGCCATTGCCGGCATATGGCCCCCGCCCCGCCCGGCGAAAAGCCCGCCTGGCATGGCTTACGCGGCGTTAACCCTGCCGCTGCCATGGTGCCCCGAACGTTTTCGGGGGATGGACGTGCAGCAAGATATGCGCCTGTGGATCGGGACCGATCTGAGCGAGCAGGAATTTGGCGACCTGGCGGAAGAGCTGGTGCTGCGCGACGACGCGACGCTGCTGCCCCATCTCCTGCTGTTCGCCGAGCGCCATGCGGACTTCTGGCCGGGCACGCGCGGACAGCTGGTGCTCGCCGGCATGCTGCGCGTGCTGGTCGATACGCTGGAGGCAGGCGAGACCGACAAGGTGCTGGACGCGCTGAGCAGTTGCCCGGCGGCGCTGGCGCAGCAGGCGCTCGACCTGCTGGTGACGGCACTGCCCGAGGGCGCGCTGGAGACACCGGCCGAACTCGACGACGCCATGGCCTTCTGCATCGCGATCCTGGCGGGCGCGAGCGGGCAGCGCGACGCGGTGGCGGTGTTCCTCGACCAGGCGCGGCCCGGCCGCGCGGAGGGCTTCTACGGCCCGCCCGCAGCGCGGATCGCCGCGCATTTCGCGCCGGCGGCGGACAAGACGGGGGCGTTTAAGCCCAAGCTGATCGTCTGGGACCTGGACGACACGCTGTGGCACGGCACGCTCGCCGATGGCGATGCGCCGGTGCTGATCGAGAAGCGCGCGACATTCGTGCGCGCGTTCAACCGGCACGGCGTGGTTTCGGCGATCTGCTCGAAGAACGAACTGGCCAAGGCGCGCGAGGCGCTGGAAGGCTTTGGACTGTGGGACGCGTTCGTCTTCCCGCGCATCGCCTTTGTGCCCAAGGGCGCAGTGATCCGGCAGATGATCGCCGACATGCAGCTTCGGCCCGAGAATGTGCTGTTCATCGACGACAATCCGCACAATCTGCACGAAGTCGCCGATGCGGTTCCGGGGATCAGCGTGGTCGACGCGACCTCGGGCGAATGCGACGCGCTGCTCGAACGGCTGCTTGCCGAGAATGCCCATGTCGAGAAGAGCCGGGTGGCGGACTATCGCCTGCTCGAGACCAAGGTGGCGGAGCGCGCGGCCGACCAGCTGAGCGACGAGGCGTTCCTGGTGCAGAGCGGCATCCACGCGACCTTCACCAACCGGATGGACAATCTCGAATTCGCCGAGCGGATCGAGGAGCTGGTCAACCGCTCCAACCAGCTCAACTATACCCAGAGCCGGATCGAGCCGGGCACGATCCGCGACAAGATCCAGAACATCGACCATTATGAAGTGCTCTGCGCCTTTGTGTGGGACAAATATGGCTATTACGGGCTGGTCGGCGTGGCGGTGTACGCCTTCCGCACCCAGACGCTCGAGCATTTCGCCTTTTCGTGCCGGATCATGCACATGGGCGTGGAAGATGCGATGATCCGCGAGCTCGCCGAGCGCGGCTATCCGCTGCATGCGAGCCCGGCCTTCCGCAAGCCGCTGCCGCCGCAATCCTCGCGGGCGATCACGATATTGTCCTATGCGGACGCCGATGTTCGCGCGCGCGTGCTCGCCGAGGAAGCGCCGCGCGACTGGAGCAAGGTCGACCTGCGCATCATGGCGGATTGCCAGTCGGGCGCGTTCTTCCACTATAGCCGTCACCAGGCGGTGACAGACTTCGACAATGCGCCGCGGCTGTTCAGCCTGCCGCAGATGAAGTGCGGCGCGTACCGCGAGCAGGCCTTCCCGCGCCACTTGGTCTACACGGCGGCGACCGATTATATCGACTGGCGCTGGGAGAAATTCTCGCGCGAGATCGACCATGCGCTGTTCCTCGAATGCGCGGATATGTTCGTCGACATGGCGGTGCGCGGCGGCCACAAGGTGCTGCTGTTCCTGCCGCCCGAGGGGCTGGGGCTGAAGATGTACGAGCTGCACAAGGGCTGCGTGCCCGAGCGCAGCCGGGTGTGGCACCCGGTGCTCAACCATTATTGGCGCGGCGTGGCGGCGAAGTTCCCGGGCGTGTTCACGCTGGTCGAGCTGGCCGAGGTGCTGGCGCCGGACGAGCTGATCCACGCGCATCACTATGTGCCGTCGGCGCTGCAGCGGATCAGCGCGATGATCGATGACTGGTATGATACGGAGACGGCGGCTCTGGGGTTGAGCCGGGCGGCCTGAAGCCCTCTCCCTTTGGGAGAGGGTTGGGTGAGGGCAGCGCCTCAACGGGCCTTTCGGCCTGAGGCGCGCCTGCCCTCATCCTTCCCACCCGCTTCGCGGGCGGGCCCCTCCCTTCTCCCAATGGGAGAAGGGATTTCAGTGATTGTGCCGGGGCACCTTCTCGCTGGTCTTGCGATACTTCAGCGCGAAATCGAGCACCCCGCCCTCGCCCAGCTGGCCGACCTTCTCGCGGTAGAGCTCTTCCCAGGGGGTGTTGCTCGCCGGAATCGGCGGGGCCGGTTCGGTCTTGCGGCGGGCGATCTCGTCCGCTTCCACCAGTGCGTTGCAGGTGCCGGCGTTCAGGTCGATGCGGATCGTGTCGCCGGTGCGCAGCCACGCCAGGCCCCCGCCCGCCGCGCTCTCGGGCGAGGCGTTGAGGATCGAGGGGCTGTCCGACGTGCCCGACTGGCGGCCGTCGCCAAGCGTCGGCAGCGACATGATGCCCTGCTGGATCAGGTGATCGGGCGGCTGCATGTTGACCACCTCGGCCGAGCCGGGCCAGCCGATCGGGCCCGAGCCGCGGATCACCAGGATGCAATTGGCGTCGATGTTGAGTGCGGGATCGTTGATGTTGTGGTGATAGTCGTCCGAGCCGTCGAACACGATCGCGCGGCCCTCGAACACGCCTTCGTCACCGGGGCGTGACAAATAGCGGGCGCGGAAATCCTCGGAGATCACGCTGGTCTTCATGATCGCCATATCGAAGAGGTTGCCCGACAGGACGAGGAAGCCGGCCTTCTGCTTGAGCGGCTGGTCCCAGGTGAAGATCACCGCGCGGTCCGACACATGGCTGTCGGCGATGTTCTCGGCGAGGGTCTTGCCGGTGCAGGTCAGCACTGAGCCGTCGAGCGCGCCGTTGGCGAGCATTTCGCTGAGCACCGCGGGGATGCCGCCGGCGCGGTGGAAGCGCTCGGAGAGAAATTCGCCGGCGGGCTGCATGTTGACTACCAAAGGTAGGTCGTAGCCGGTGCGCCAGTCGTCAGGGGTGATCTCGATGCCGGCGTGGCGGGCCATCGCGTCGAGATGCGGCTGGGCGTTGGTCGAGCCGCCGATCGCGGTCAGCAGCTTGATCGCGTTGAGAAAACTCTCGCGCGTCAGGATGTTCGAGGGGCGCAGATCTTCATACGCCATCTCGACGATGCGCTTGCCGGTCTCGAACGCCATCTGGCCGCGCTCGCGGTAGGGCGCCGGGATCATCGCGCAGCCGGGGAGCGACATGCCCAGGCCCTCGGCGATGCTGTTCATCGTCGAGGCGGTGCCCATCGTGTTGCAATGGCCCGATGAGGGCGCGCTTTCCATCGCGCGCTTGAGGAACTCGGCCTCGTCGATCTCGCCGGCGGCCATCTTGCGGCGGCTGCGCCAAATGACGGTGCCGCTGCCGACCAGTTCGCCTTCGTGCCAGCCGTCGAGCATCGGGCCGCCCGAGAGGACGATCGCCGGGATGTCGACGGTGGAGGCGGCCATCAGCGAGCTTGGCGTGGTCTTGTCGCAGCCGGTGGTGAGGATGACGGCGTCGATCGGATAGCCGTTGAGGATCTCGACCAGGCCGAGATAGGCGAGGTTGCGGTCGAGCGCCGCGGTGGGGCGACGGCAATTCTCGAAGATCGGGTGGAGCGGAAACTCCATCGGGATGCCGCCCGCCGCGAGGATGCCGGCGCGGGCGCGCTTGACCGTCTCGAGGTGGATGCGGTTGCACGGCGCGATGTCCGATCCCGACTGCGCGATGCCGATGATCGGCTTGCCGCTGGTCAGCTCGTCGGGCGTGATGCCGTAGTTCATGAAGCGCTCGAGATAGAGCGCGGCCATGTCGGCGCGGCCGGGCGCGGCGAACCATTCGCGCGAGCGGAACGGACGGACGGGCGTGCGGGTCATTCGAAACAAGCTCCAAACAAATTCCTCCCCGAGCTCGTCTCGGGGAGGGGGACCATTCGCAAAGCGAATGGTGGAGGGGTGACGGCGGGACGCCGACATTGTCGGCGTCCCCTCCACCACGCCCTACGGGCGCGGTCCCCCTCCCCCAGCGAGCTGGGGGAGGAATTGGGAGGTCAGCCCTCCATCGCCTCCAGTTCCTTGCCCTTGGTCTCGTGGATGAACTTCTGGACCAGGAAGAAGCTGATCACCGCGCAGACGCCGTAGAAGGTGTAGGCGCCGGTGAGGCTCCACGCCGCCATCGCCGGGAAGGTCTGGGCGATGATGTAGTTGGCACCCCATTGCGCGAAGCCGCAGACGGCCAGTGCAGAGCCGCGGATCTGGTTGGGGAACATCTCGCCGAGCATCACCCACATCACCGGGCCCCAGCTGACGTTGAAGAAGATCACATAGAGGTTCGCGGCGACCACGGCGATCATGCCGAGCTGCGGCGACAAGGTGAGCTTGCCGTCGACCAGCGCGCCCTGGCTGAAGGCATAGACCATCGCGAACAGCGTGATCGCCATGCCCGCCGAGCCGATCAGCAGCAGCGGCTTGCGGCCGATCTTGTCGATCACCGCAATGGTGATGAAGCAGGCCGCGATCGAGACCGCGCCCGAGACGATGTTGATCAGCAGCGCGTCATTCTCGGTGAAGCCGGCGAGCTGCCACAATGTCGCACCGTAATAGAAGATCACGTTGATGCCGACGAGCTGCTGGAACACCGCCAGCAGGAGGCCGGCCCAGACGATCGCACGGATGCCGAGAAAGCCGCCGGGCGCGAAGATGTCCGACAGGCGCGGACGGTGGTCGGTGCTGAAGCTCGCCTGGATCTCGGCGAGCTTGAGCGCGCCGTCGGTCGCGCCGAACAGGCTGGTGAGGACCTTCAGCGCTTCGGGATTACGCTTCTTGGCGACGAGGTAGCGCGGGCTCTCCGGGATGAAGAACAGCGCGACGAGGAACACCGCGGCCGGGAGCGCCTGCATCAGGTACATCCAGCGCCACGCCTCTATCCCGCCGAGCAGGTTGGTCGAAGCGCCGGCGGCGCGGGCGACATAGTAATTGACCACGAACGCGGCGGTGAGGCCGGTGATGATCATGATCTGCTGCACCGTCGTCATCCGGCCGCGAATGTTCGCGGGAGCGACTTCGGAGATATAGGCGGGCGACAGCACCGAGGCCGCGCCGACCGCCATGCCGCCGATGATGCGGGCGATGACGAAGATGGTGTGGTCGTGCGCCATGCCCTGGACGAGCGCGCCGCCGAGGAAGAGCAGCGCGGCGAGGCGCATCACGTTGCGGCGGCCCATCGAATCGGCGAGCGTGCCGGCGAAGAAGGCGCCGAAGACGCAGCCGATCAGCAGCGAGCCGACGGTGAAGCCCAGGCCGTTGGCATCGAGCGCGAAGGCGGCCTTCAAGCCGTCCTGCGTGCCGTTCACCGCGCCACTGTCATAGCCGAAAAGCAGGCCGCCGATCGTCGCCACCGCGACGATGGCGCCGATCAGGCCGTAATTGGCCTTCTGCGCCGTATCGTTCATCTCGTTCCCCTCCATAGCGCCCCGGTTCGGGCGGCATTGTTAGCGGTAACTTGCCCGGTTCGCGGGGAAAAGCAAGTGCCCGTGCCAGGGATATCGACCATGCTCCCCTCCCTTCCGGGCGGGAACGGGAATTAGCGCCAGCTCTTCTTGCCGGCCGAGACCTTAGGTGCCGCAGCACCCGGCGGGCCCGAGGATTCGCGCAGGATCAGCTCGTGATCGAGCACCTGCTCCTCGAGCTTGTCCGACGTGCCCGCACGGTGGGCGCGCAGGCGGGCGAGCAGCAAGGTGAGCGCGCTCTCGGCCATCGCGGCGATCGGCTGGCGGACGGTGGTGAGCTCGGGCCACATGGTGGTGGCGAGCGAGGTATCGTCGAAGCCGACGATGCTGATGTCCTGCGGCACGTGCAGCCCGCGGCGGTGCGCCACGCCGACGGCAGCGGCGGCCATGTCGTCGTTCGAGGCGAAGATCGCCGTAGGCATGGTCTCGCGGTCGAGCAGCCGCTCGGCGGCGACGATGCCCGAGCGGAAAGTGAAATAGCCCTGCTCGACCGGCATCGCCTTCACGTCGAGCCCGGCGGCCTCGATCGCCTCGACAAAGCCGCGGTGGCGCTCGGCGGAGCTGGTCTGGTTCGGGTTGCCGCGGATGAAGCCGATATTGCGGTGGCCGAGATCGATCAGGTGCCGCGTCATCGCCGCCGCCGCAGCAGCATCGTCGATACGGACGTTGAGGCTGCGCTCGGGCGGCAGGCCCATCGCGACCGACACCCAGGGGATGCCCGCAGTCTCGAGCTCGGCGCGGACGGGCGCGGCTTCGGAGAGCGGCGGCGGCAGGATCACGCCCTCGACGCTGGTCGCGGCGAACTGGCGGGTCGCCTCGGCCTGCTCGTCCGCGCGCTCGCCTTCACAGGCCTCCAGCACAAGGTGGCAGCCGGCACGCCGTGCCGCCGCGAGTGCGCCGATCAGGAATTGCGAGAGATAGGCCGCGGACGGGTTCGAATAGAGCAGCCCGATCTGGGTCGCCTCTCCAGCCGCCAGGCTGCGCGCCGCGCTGTTGGGCGAGTAATTGAGCTTGGCGATCGCCTCGAGGACCGCCTGGCGGGTTGTTTCCCTAACATTGGATCCGCCATTTACCACGCGAGACACCGTCATCGCGGACACACCAGCGGCGCGCGCGACATCCTGTACGGTGACCGTGCCACGGCTTCTACGGCTGGGTCTGCTCATCGTTTCGGGGATATGCTGCGATTACGGTAAATGCAATCGGCATGGCAGCTTGCTTCCGCCGGTTGACCGGAACGGCTTCGCATTGATAGTGATAGCGCTAACAGAAACGACGGCGCCCGACGCGCCGCGAATCCGAAGGAGAGGATCTTTGCGCAACTTCCGCCGCATCGCCGCGCTTGCCATCGCCGCCACGGCGCTGACGCCGGTTCTTGCCGTTCCCGCCGAGGCGCAGAGCGCAAAGGCGGGCGCCAAGGTGAACGGGCCGCTCTACAAGGACGCGAGCCAGAGCGTCGATGCGCGCGTCGAGGATCTGCTCGGGCGGATGACGCTTGAGGAGAAGGTGAGCCAGCTCGTCGCGATCTGGCTGAATAAGGGCAGCATCCAGACACCGGCCGGTGACTTCGACCCCGCCAAGGCAAGCAAGGCCTTCCCCAACGGCCTGGGCATGATCTCGCGCCCGTCGGACCGCAAGGGCGTGGACGCGGGCACCGCCAATGCCGGCGCCGATCTTTCGGCCAACCGCAACGCCGTCGACACCGCGACCTATATCAACGCCGCGCAGAAATGGGCGATGGAGGGAACCCGGCTGGGGATCCCGATGATCATGCACGAGGAAGCGCTGCACGGGCTGGTCGCGCCGGGGGCGACGAGCTTCCCGCAGTCGATCGCGCTGGCTTCCAGCTGGGATCCGGGCCTGCTCGAGAAGGTCTTCTCGGTCGCGGCTTCCGAGGCGCGCGCCCGCGGTGCCAATCTGGTGCTGGCGCCGGTGGTCGATGTCGCGCGCGATCCGCGCTGGGGCCGTATCGAGGAAACCTATGGCGAAGACCCCTATCTCGTCTCCGAAATGGGCCTGGCGGCGATCCGCGGCTTCCAGGGCACCACGCTGCCGCTGGCCAAGGACAAGGTGTTCGTCACGCTCAAGCACATGACCGGGCATGGCCAGCCGGAGAACGGCACCAATGTCGGCCCCGCCTCGCTCGGCGAGCGGACGCTGCGCGAGGATTTCTTCCCACCGTTTGAAAAGGCAGTGACCCAGCTGCCAGTGCGCGCGGTGATGGCAAGCTATAACGAGATCGACGGGATCCCGAGCCATGCCAATAAATGGCTGCTCCACGACGTGCTGCGCGGCGAATGGGGCTTCAAGGGCGCAGTGGTCAGCGACTATTTCGCGATCAAGGAGCTCGTCAGCCGCCACCACATGTTCAAGACCGCCAAGGAGGCCGGCGCACGCGCGATCGACGCGGGCGTGGATGTCGAGACGCCGGACGGCGAAGGCTTCAACTTCCTGATCGAGCTCGTCCGCGAGGGCAAGGTGAGCCAGGGCCAGATCGACAATGCAGTGCGCCGCGTGCTCGAGATGAAGTTCGAAGGCGGACTGTTCGAGAACCCCTATGCCGATGTGAAGACCGCGGCGAAGAAGACCAACACGCCTGAGGCAATCGCACTGGCCCGCCAGGCGGCGCGCGAGAGCGTGGTGCTGCTCAAGAATTCGAACGGGCTGCTCCCGCTCGACGCGACCGGCATCAAGCGGATGATGGTGATCGGCACCCACGCCAAGGACACGCCGATCGGCGGCTATTCGGACGTGCCGAACCACGCCGTCTCGGTGCTCGAGGCGATGCAGGCCGAGGGCAAGGGCAAGTTCCAGGTCGATTTCTCGGAAGGCGTGCGGCTGACCGAAGGCCGCGTCTGGGCGCAGGACGAAGTCAAGCTCGCCGACCCGGCGACCAACGACAGGCTCCGTGCCGACGCCGTGGCGGCGGCGAAGGATGCCGATGTCATCGTGATGGTGCTGGGCGGCAACGAGGCGCTGAGCCGCGAGGCCTGGGCCGACAATCACCTGGGCGACAGCGAGAGCCTCGACCTGCCCGGGCCGCAGGACCAGCTGGCGAAGGAGATCTTTGCGCTCGGCAAGCCGGTGGTGGTGATCCTGCTCAACGGGCGGCCCTATGCAGTCAATTATCTGGCGGACAAGGCGCCGGCGCTGATCGAGGGCTGGTATCTGGGCGAGCAGACCGGCAATGCGCTGGCCGATGTCGTGTTCGGGCGGTTCAACCCGGGCGGCAAGCTGCCGGTGTCGGTGGCGCGCAATGTCGGCCAGCTGCCGATCTACTACAACAAGAAGCCCTCGGCGCGCCGCGGATACCTGTTCGGCGATACCAGCCCGCTCTACCCGTTCGGCTTTGGGCTTTCGTACACGTCGTTCGAAGTGGGCAAGCCGGTGCTGGGTTCGGCGACGATCGGGGTAGCGGGCAAGGTGAAGGTCAATGTCGATGTGACCAACACCGGAAAGCGCGCCGGCGACGAGGTCGTCCAGCTCTATGTCCATGACGACGAGGCGAGCGTGACGCGGCCGGTGATCGAGCTCAAGCGCTTCCAGCGGGTGACCCTGCAGCCGGGCGAGAAGAAGACAGTGAGCTTCGAGCTGACCCCGGCGGACCTGTCGCTGTGGAATGTCGAGATGAAGCGCGTCGTCGAGCCGGGGACGTTCACGATCTCGGCGGGGCCGAACTCGGTGGATCTGAAGAGTGCTACGCTGACGGTGGAGTGAGGTTCAGAAAATCCTCCCTCGCGCAGCGGGGGAGGTGGCGCGCGCAGCGCGACGGAGGGGGTTTATCCGCGGGTGACGTCCTTGCGGCCACGCCCCCTCCACCACCGGCTGCGCCGGTGGTCCCCCTCCCCCGCTGCGCGAGGGAGGATTTTCAATCAGCCAACCACGCGCTCACCCACACCAGCGGGGCGTTCCAGTTGATCGCGACTTCGTTGAGTGCGTAGGCGTGGACGTCGTCCGCCCAGCAGCGCTGGGGGGCGCATTTGCCGGCCATCTTCAGCGAGACCGGATCGGCCATCGACGTCGAGTTCGCGCCGCCCGAGAGCACGCCCGGCGGCGGTCCCGGTAGCTTTGGATCGAGCGACGGTGCCCAGAAGCGGTGATGCGGGTTCCGCATCGAGACCGCGCCATAGCCGCTGACATAGGAGACATGATTGGGGTTGCGGCCGAGGACATAGTCGATCGCGTCGAGCACCCCTGCCCGGTATTTGGGATCGCGCGTGAGGTCCCCGGCGACGCCGAGCACCATCGCGCGGTTGAGCAGCGCGCCGTTCGAGCCCCAAGTGTATTGGGTCAGCGGGACCCGGTAGCCGTTGCTGCCCTCGTCGGCGAGGAAGCGATCGGCGGCGGCGGTGAGCAGGGCGCGCAGGCGTTTCACCTCCGCTTCGGGCAGGCCAGAGGGGCGCGTTGCCAGCGTGATCGTGCCGAGCGTGGCGGTCTGGGGCCAGCCGGGCTCGCCGGCGGGCACGCGGAAGTGTGGCGAGGCTGTCACCGCCTGGTGATATTCGGACTTGCCGGTGGTGACGTAGAGCTCGGCCGCGGCCCAGTAGAATTCATCCGACAGCGTCTCGTCGCCATAGCCTCCCGAGCCGGTGAAGCTGTTGGTGGCGTAGATTTGCGGGTTGCGCCGGGCGGCGGCGAAGGCGCGCTCGGCGGCGGCGAGGCAGCGCGCGGCGAACGCGTCGTCGATCCCCTTCCAGATGCGAGCACACTGCGCGGCAGTGGCAGCGAGGTTGAGCGTGGCGGCGGTGGTCGGCGGGTAGAGCAGCCGTTCCTGCGTGTCGCCCTGCGGCGGCGTGGGCAGCGCGGTCCAGGCGCGGTCGGCGACCTTCTGATGCGCCATGCCCGAGGCATCGACGGAGGCGAAGTCCGCCGGGTCCGAGCGCCAGCCCGCGCTCTGGGCAAGCGACTTGAACGGGCCGGAGGGGAGCGAGAGCGTCGTGCCCTCGGGCACCTGCATGCGGAGCAGGAACTCCATCTCGGTGCGCGCTTCGTCGAGCAGGCCGGGGGCGCCGTTCGCGCCGCGCGGGATCGCCGCGGGGCGGCGCTCATAGGCGTTGAGCAGCGTCCACAGCGCGATGCCGCCATTGACGACGTACTTGCCGTGGTCGCCGGCGTCATACCAGCCGCCGGTGACGTCGAGGCTATAGGGGCAGCCGCTCCACGGGATTTGCCGCTCGTCCAGGCCGGTGAAGCATTTGGCGACTTCGTGCGCGTGGCCGGCGGGACGTGCCCATCGGGCGCCAACGAAGCGCGCCTCGATCGGTACTCCGGCGCGCTGGTGGTAGAAGAAGGCGAGCGCGTCGCGGGCGAGCGGGACGTAGAGATTGGGGCGGATGTCGAAGGGAGCGCTGGTGCGCGTCCCTGCGACCAGGCGATAGCCCTTGCCCGGGGTGCGGAACCCGCCGAACGCGATGCGCTGGAGGTGCATGCCCGACGCGGCGTCGGCACCGAGCGCGCTGGTCGGCCCGGTCGCGAGGATGCGGCCCTTCGCGTCGACAAGCTGCCACACCACCGGCGTATCGCCCTCGACAAGCGCGGTCTTGGGATCGTCGGGCTGGAAGCCGAGCTGGTTGAGGTCGATCGAAGGCCCGTCCGGCGCGGCGGCAGCGAGCGTAAGCGCCAGCAGCGCGGTGCTCACTCCCCTGCCCCGGCGAACAGGCCGAAGACCGAGCCGACAAAGCCGCCGGCGACCTTGGTGGTGAGGCCGTCGGTCTGTACCGCGCCGAGATGCTTCCATACCGGCTTCGCGCCCGGTGCGGCGTAGCTGAAGGCATAGCTGCGGCCCTGCACCGCGATGCGCAGGCGGACCGGGCCGGCAGGCGCGGGCGCGGTGAACAGAGTCTTGCCGAGATCCGGGGTGGCGGCGCCCTCGCGTTGGTCGACGACGAGGAGGTTTTTGCCGCCGACGCGCCGGACGCCGAGCAAGAACCAGTAATAGTCGTTCTGGAGGACGACGAGGCCGGCGCGGTCGCCCTGCTTTTCGGGGGCGAACTTCACGATGGTTTCGGCAACGGCATTGGTGTGCTGCTGGCGGCGGGCGAGGAAGCTGGGGTTGGCGCTGTCCCCCAGACCGACGGGCCGCGCAGTGAGCGAGAGGCCGGTGGCGCCGGTCTGGTACCAGGTCTCGCGCGGGTTGCGGAGCATCATCCAATAGGACGGCAGCTTGCCGCGGAAATCGTCGCGGATCGTGAAGGCGCCCGAGGTGGGGAGCGGCGCCCTGCCCTGCGGCAGCGCCGGGCGCGCGTGGGTCCAGGGGATCGGCGTGGCGGCGGGGAGAATTTTCGGCCAGCCGTCCTTCCAGCTGACCGACAGCAGGAAGGTCTCGCGGCCGGTGGTGTAGAAGTCGCCCTCGTACGGCCGCACGGCGAGGAAGGTCGCCCACCATTTGCCGTCCGGCGTGGTGACGAGCTGGGCGTGACCGGCGGAAGTGATCGGGTTCGCCCGGTCGCGTGGCAAGTCGCGCTGGGTGAGGATCGGGTTGCCCTCCCAGGCGACATAGGGGCCGGTGACCGATCTGGAGCGCAGGATCACCTGGCTATGGCCCTCCGCAGTGCCGCCCTCGGCGCAACTGAGATAATACCAGCCGTCCTTCTTGAAGATATGCGGCCCCTCGATCCAGATCGGCTTGGTCGAGGGGTCGATGCCGCCGTCGACCAGCACCTTGCGCGGGCCGAAGGTCCTGAGCGTCTTGCGGTCGAATTCCTGCACCCAGATCGCGCGGTGGCCCGGGTAGAGCGTCTTGCCCTCGGGCGGGCCGTTATTGACCACCCAGGTCCGGCCATCGTCGTCGAAGAACATCGACGGATCGATGCCGCCCTTGAGATCGGGCAGCCAGACCGGGTCGCTCCATGGGCCGGCGGGATTCTTCGCGGTGAGCAGGAAATTGTCGCCGCAGTCGACGCAGGTGTTGAGGATATAGAAGACCCCGTCCTTCGCCTGGATCGAGGGCGCGAACACGCCGCGCGACAGCGCGAGTTTCTTGAAGTCAAGCATGCCGGGCCGGTCGATCGCGTTGCCGATCTGCGTCCAGTGGACGAGATCGCGGCTGTGGAAGACCGGGATGCCGGGGAACCAGCTGAAGGTGGAGGTCACAAGGTAGAAGTCATTGCCGACGCGGGTGACGCTGGGGTCCGGGTAGAAGCCCTTGAGGATCGGGTTGCGATAGTCGCCGGGCTTTGCGGGGACGGTGTCGGTGGCGTCCTTGCCGCTGTAGCTGAACCAGGGGAAGGTCGCGACCGGCTGGGCGGCGGCGGGCGCGGCGAGGAGCAGCGCGGCGGCGGTCAGGAGGCTTTTCATGCTGCGCAATGGTCCCGGATGAAGTCGCGGTGTTTGGGCATGTAATCGGCCGAATTGGCGATCGCCTCGCGGATATGGGCGAGCCGGTCGCGGGTCTCGTCGAGCGGCATCACATCGGCGACCGGATCGTGCGAGGCCGGCTCCATAAGCTGGCCGAGCATCACTGCGAACCAGCTGGTGTCGTTGAACAGCTCCTCATTCTCGCGGAAGGCGCGGCCGTGGCTCCTGAACACGCGCATCTTCTCGGCGAGCCGCTCGGGAATCTCCATCGTGCGGCAATAATTCCAGAAGGGGGAATCGGTGCGTTCGGTGGCGTGGTAATGGAGGACGAGGAAGTCGCGGATCTCCTCGTAATCGGTCTGCATGATCCGGTTGTAGCGATCGGTGTCGGCCTGGTTGAAGTCGCGGTCGGGGAACATCGTCAGGAAGCGCGACAGGCCCGACTGGATCAGCCAGATCGAGGTGGACTCCAGCGGCTCGAGGAAGCCGCCCGACAGGCCCATCGCGACGCAGTTCTTCACCCACATGCGGTTGCGGTGGCCGGTCTTGAACGGGACGGTGCGCGGGTCGGCGAGCGGTTCGCCGTCGAGGTTGGCCATCAGGATCGCAGTGGCCTCGTCATCGGACATATAGTCCGAGGAGAAGACATGGCCGTTGCCGATCCGATGCTGGAGCGGGATGCGCCACTGCCAGCCGGCGCTGTGGGCAGTGGAGCGGGTATAGGGCGTCCACTCCTCGACGCTCGCGCAGGGCACGGCGATGGCGCGGTTGCAGGGCAGGTATTGCGACCAGTCGGTATAGCCCGACTTGAGCGCCTGCTCGATGATCAGGCCGCGAAAGCCCGAGCAATCGATGAACAGATCCGCCTCGATCTCGCTGCCGTCCTGCATCGTCACCGACTGGACGAAGCCATCCTCGCCGCGCAGCTTGACGTCGGTGATCTTGCCCTCGCGCCGGGTGACGCCGCGCGCCTCGGCATAGCCGCGCAGGAATTTGGCATAGAGGCCGGCGTCGAAATGGAAGGCATAAGCGATGTCACTGAGCGGTGAATTGCCGGCATCGACCGAGCGCATGAACTTGTTCTCGCGCGCCGCCATCGCCTGGAGCGACCATGCGTCGATGTCGGGCGCCTCGCCCAGCTGGCGCAGGCGGAGATAGTAAGCGTGAAAGGACACGCCTTTCATATCAAGGCCATAGCCGCCGAACGGGTGGAAATAGCGGTGACCGATCCGCCCCCAATTGTGGAATTCGATGCCGAGCTTGAAGCTGCCCTTGGTCTCGCGCATGAACTGGTCTTCGTCGAGCCCGAGCATGCGGTTGAAGGTCGCCATCTGGGGGATGGTCGCCTCGCCGACGCCGATGATGCCAATCTCGTCGGACTCCACCAGCGTGATCTTCGTGTAGTCGGGGCCGAGGATGCGGGCGAGCGTGGCCGCGGTCATCCAGCCGGCGGTGCCGCCGCCGACGATCAGGATGGAGCGGATGCGCCGGTCAGTGGTGTCGGTCATGTGTCGTTCCTTGCGGGCGCGTTGCGGGCGAGCCAGTCTTCGTGGCGGGGCATCGCCTGGGCGGCGCGGGCGAACATCTCGTGGATGCGCGAGAGGCTGGTCGCGAGCTTGTCTTCGTCGAGGCCGTCGGCGAGCGGGTCCCAGCCGGCGGGCATGATCCCCTGCCCCAGCAGCACTGCGATCCAGCTCGATTCGGCGAACAGCTCGTCTTCATAGCGGAAGAAGCGGCCGCGGTTCCGGAACAGCGCGAGCTTGCGCTCGAGGCTGGCCGGGATCGCCATCTCGCGCATCCGGCGCCACAGATCGCCGTCGCGGCGCTGGTTGGCGTGGTAGTGGAGGATGATGAAGTCGCGGACCTGCTCCATCTGGAGGTCGGCCAGGCGGTTATATTCGTCGCGCTCGACCGCCGAGAAGCCGGTGTCGGGGAGCAGCGCCATCAGCTTGTGGATGCCCGACTGGACGAGATGGATGCTGGTCGATTCGAGCGGCTCGACGAAGCCCGAGGAAAGGCCGAACGCGACGCAATTCTTCTCCCAGGCACGCTTGCGCCTGCCGGCCTCGAACTTGAGGATAAAAGGATCGCGGAGCGGCGCGCCGTCGAGGTTTGCCAGCAACGTCTCGCGGGCCTCGTCGTCGGAGATATCGGCACTGCAATAGACATGGCCGTTGCCGACGCGGTGCTGGAGCGGGATGCGCCATTGCCAGCCGGCACGGTGCGCGGTCGAGCGGGTGAAGGGCGTGATCTCCGGGCCCGGGCTGGCGGTGGGCACGGCGACGGCGCGGTCGCATTGCAGCCAGTACGCCCAGCTTTCCCAGCCGGTGCGAAGCGCCTGCTCGATCAGCAGCGCGCGGAAGCCGGTGCAGTCGAGGAACAGCTCGCCGGGGATGCGGCGGTCGCCCTCGAGCACCACCGCTTCGATGAAACCGTCCGCGGCGCGCAGCGGGACATGCTGGACCTTGCCCTCAACCCGGACGACGCCGCGCTGCTCGGCATAGGCGCGCAGATATTTGGCGTAGAGCGAGGCGTCGAATTGATAGGCATAGGCCATGCGCGACAGGATCGAGCCGGGGTCGGCGACCGGGGGCTGGTAGCGGCCTTCGCGCATCGCGAGCGCGCAGACATTATAGTCCTCGATCTCGCGGGCGCGGCCCTCGGCGTGGAGTTTCCGCCAGATCTGGTGGAACTTCACCCCCTCGATATCGAAGCCGAACTCGCCGAACGGATGGACGTAGCGGTGACCTTCCTGCGTCCAGTCGAGAAACTCGATGCCAAGCTTGATCGTGCCCTGCGTCTTCGCGAGGAAGTCATTCTCGTCGAGACCGAGCAGGCCGTTGAAGTTGCGGATCGGCGGGATCGTCGCCTCGCCGACGCCGACGGTGCCGATCTCCTCCGATTCCACCAAAGTGACCGAGACGCCGGTCGGGATCAGCCGGGTGAGCGCGGCGGCGGCCATCCAGCCCGCGGTGCCGCCACCGACAATGACGATGCTGCGGATCGGCGCGGGGGCAGTCATGCGATCATTCCTTCGGCGCGGAGCGTGGCACCGTGATGCGGCATCGCGCGGACGGCGTCGAGGATCAGCGCACGGATGCGCTCGGCGTGCTGGAGGATCGCCGGTTCGGGGATCGCGTCGGCGAGCGCGTCGTGACGGCGCGGGCGGATGCCCTGGCCATCGAGTACGGCGATCCAGTCATCGGCCTCGAACAGCTCCTCGTCATAAAGCGGGATGCGGCCGCGGCTCTGGTACAGGTCCAGCTTGTGCCGGAGGGTCTCGGGGACGGGCATCGCGCGGGCGGAATCCCAGAGCGGTTCGCCGGCGCGGCCGTTGGTCTTGTAGTGGAGGATGGCGAAGTCGCGGACACGGTCGGCTTCCTCGGCGGTGAGGCGGTTATATTCGGCGGGCTCGGGGCCATTCGGGGTGGCGGGGAGCAGCGTGAGCAGCCGGGCGAGCGCATTCTGGAGCAGCGCGAGGTTCCAGCCGTGGAGCGGCTCGATCAGCGTGGCAGTGGCACCGAGCGCGATGACCTTGCCGGTCCAGGCCTGGGTGCGGCGGCCCTGGGCGATCGGGATGGCGCCGGGCTGCTCGGGGAGATGCTGCGAGGCATACAGCAAGGTGCCACCCTGCCCGCCGACCAGCGGCACGGTGCGCTGCCAGCCGGCTTCGAAGGCGCCGGCATGGCTATAGGGCGGCGGGACGCCCTCGGCGGGGTTCCAGTTTTCGACGGCACGGTCGCACGGGAGCCACTGCACCCAGCTTTCCCAACCGGTGGTTCCGGCGAGCAGCGCAGCGGGGCCGGAACAATCGAGCCAGAGATCGGCGGTGACCTGGCTGCCGTCCTGCAGCGCAACGGCGTCGTCGGCGAAGGCGCGGAAACTGCCGATGGGGGTGATGCCGCTGGCAGCCCGCAGCGTGTCGGCGAGGCCGGCGCGGTCGAAGTGGAGGCCATAGCCAAAGCTGGACAGGATCGAGCGCGGGTCCTCGCTCGGACGGACGAAGCGGCCCGAGGCGGCGACGATTGCGGCGAGCGAGAAGTCCGCCAGGCGCAGATCATGGCCGGCGGCGCGGATCCGGGCGGCGAGCTGGTGGAAGGCGGTGGTGCCGAGCGGCGCACCGATCGTGCCGAAGGGCAGGAACCAGTCGGCCTCCGCCCCCGCCCAGCCTGAAAAGGCCGTGCCGAGCGAGAAGCTGCCCCGGGCAGCGCGCAGGAGCGCGCTCTCGTCGACGCCGTGATCGGCGAGCCAGAACGGGAAATCGGGCAGGCTGGCCTCGGCCGGGCCGAACGGGCCGAGGCTCCAATCGGGGCCTTCGGTCTCGATCAGGTCGATCCGGACGTGTGGCAGCGCACGGACGAGCGCCAGCGCCGCCATCCAGCCGGCGACACCGCCGCCGACAATGCCGATGCTGCGGATCATGCGGCCACTCCGAGTGCGGCTTCGTGCGAGGGCATCGCCTCGGCAAGGGCAGCGATCTCGGCGCGCATCGCGGCCATCGCCTGCGCCACGCCCTCTCCGCCTGCGCGCGGGTCGGCATGGCGTGGAATGACGTGCTGGCCGAGATAGACAGCGAGCCAGCTTGGTTCCAGGAACGTACCTTCGCGATATTGCATCACGACCCCACGCTCACGGAAAAGTGCCAGCTTGGTTTCCAGTGAGTCGGGCAAGGTCATCGCTCGGCAGTGCCGCCAGAAGTCCGAATCGTCGCGCTCCTGGCAGTGATAATGGAGGATCAGGAAGTCGCGGACGCGCTCATAATCGAGCGCCATCAGCCGGTTGAACTCCTGCGCGTCGAGCGGATCCCAGTCCTGTGTCGGGAAAAGATCGAGCAGCCGGCCGATCGCGACCTGGATCAGATGGATGCTGGTCGATTCAAGCGGCTCGAGAAAGCCCGAGGCGAGGCCGATCGCGATCGTGTTGCCCACCCATTGCTGCTTGCGCTTGCCGGTGACGAAGCGGAGCTTGTTGGGATCGGCGAGCGGCGCGCCGGGGAGCTGGGCGAGCAGGGTTTCCAGCGCGGCCTCGTCGCTGAGGAAACCGCTCGAATAGACATGGCCGTTGCCGGTGCGATGCTGGAGCGGGATGCGCCAGATCCAGCCCGCCTCCTGCGCGGCGGTGCGAGTGTAAGGCGCGAGCGGGCCGGTATTGGCGCAGGGGATGGCGATGGCGCGGTCGCAGGGCAGCCAGTGCGTCCACTCCTCATAGCCGGCCTTGAGCGCCTGCTCGATGATCAGGCCGCGAAAGCCCGAGCAATCGAGGAACAGCTCGGCTTCGATGCTCTCGCCGCTTTCCAGCGTGACCGAGCGGACGAAGCCGCTCTCGCTGTCGAGCGCGACATCGAGGATCCTGCCCTCGCGCCGGACGACGCCGCGCGCTTCGGCGTAGTTGCGCAGGAATTTGGCGTAGAGGCCGGCATCGAACTGATAGGCATAGTTGTAGGGATCGCCCTCGGGCCGGCGGAAACGGCCGCGCCGGGCGGCCTGGATGGGGAGCGAATAGTCCTCGAACGCCCCCGCCCCTTGGGCCGCGAGCCATTGCTGGTGGAAGGGCACACCGTCGATCGGCGCGCCGAACTCGGCAAAGGGATGGACATAGGAATCGCCGATCCGGCCCCAATCGGCGAACTCGATGCCGAGCTTGTAGGTGCCTTTGGTCGCGGCGAGGAACTCCGCCTCGTCGATGCCGAGCGTCGCGTTGAAATGGCGGATGTGCGGAATCGTCGCCTCGCCGACGCCGACCGTGCCGATCTCGGCCGATTCGACCAGGGTGATCGCCAGATTCGTGCCGGCGAACTTATGCGCCAGCGCCGCAGCGGCCATCCACCCCGCCGTGCCCCCGCCGACCACGAGTACGCGCTTTACCAGCATGTCTGCGATGCCCCTCTCCGAGCCGAATGTTAGCGCTCCCGTCGTGAAACCGTCAATCGGAACAGGGGGTGATTCGAGGGCGAAATGGCCGTTTCGCAGGTGCAAAAATCCTGCCGCAATGCAGCGAAACCGTTGCGAAAACGCCACAAATCCGCGCTTTTCATGCAAGCGCAACAAGACGGCTTGATCTTTCGATAACTCCTACATTAGGTATGACACAAATAAGAAACGCGCCGTAATATGGTAGCGCTAACAAGGGAGGGGACAGCTCGATGCGCAAGCACGATTCTATTCAGCATGTCGGCAAGAATGCGAGGTTCCGTACGGGAGCGTTGCGTGCCGGTGTGTCCGCGGCGGCACTTGCCTGCCTTTCGATCGCGGCGCCCGCCTGGGCGCAGGATACCCAGACACCGCCCGCCGCTGACGCGCAGACTCCGGAAGACACGATCGTCGTCCAGGGCTATCGCCAGTCGCTGCAGAGCGCCCAGACGCTCAAGAAGAATTCGGACGTGATCGTCGACTCGGTGACCGCCGAGGACATCGGCGCCCTTCCCGACCGCTCGGTCACCGAGACGCTGCAGCGTATCCCGGGCGTGTCGATCAACCGCTTCGCCGCCGGCGTCGATCCCGACCACTTCTCGGTAGAAGGTTCGGGCGTGGTCGTGCGCGGCCTCACCTATGTCCGCTCGGAGTTCAACGGCCGCGAGGCGTTCACCGCCAATAACGGCCGCGCGCTGAGCTTCGCCGACGTGCCTTCGGAAATGATGGGCGGCGTCGACGTGTTCAAGTCGCCCTCGGCCGACCGGATCGAAGGCGGCATCGCCGGCGTGGTCAATCTGCGCACGCGCAAGCCGTTCGACAACAAGAAGGGCCTGGTGGTCGCGGGCTCGCTCGAGGCGAATTATGGCGACTTCGAGAAGAAGTGGACGCCGACCGGCTCGCTGATGATCAGCGATCGCTGGGAGACCGGGATCGGCGAATTCGGCCTGCTCGGCAATTTCTCCTATTCGCAGCTCAAGAGCCAGTCGGACCGTTTCCAGGTCTCGAGCTTCCGCATCCGCAACCTCTATTCGGACGGCGACGTCGTCGACAACGGCACCGGCGCGACCGTCAGCAAGCAGGTCTATTTCCCGCGCGGCGCCGTGATGGGCCGTCAAGAATTCAACCGCGAGCGCTATGGCTATGCCGCCGCCGCGCAGTTCCGCAGCAATGACGGGTCGGTCGAGGCTGTCGCCCAGTTCTTGCGCTCCGACGCGCGCCAGGCCTGGACCGAGCGGACGATCGAAATCGCGACCGACAACGTCTCGTCCAACGGCGACAGCCGTGCAGCCGCGGGCACGACGCTCAACTTCGACAGCGACGGCATGTTCGCCAGCGGCACGATCACCGGCCCGACCGGCTGGCGTGGCGACCAGAATACGGGTGCCGCGCGCACGCCGATGCTGGGCCTGCAGTCGAACAACATCCGCCGCGACCAGGAGCAGCGGCTCGTCACCGACGATTACGGCTTCAACCTGAAGTGGAATGCCAGCGAGCGGCTGGGCGTGACCTTCGACTATCAGCATGTGAAGTCGACGACGCACCTGCTCGACAACACGCTGTGGAACTCGACCTACCAGAATGCTTCGATCAAGCTGAACGGTTCGGACTTCCCGACGGTCGCCTTCCTGCCGCCGCAGGTCTGCAACGGCCCCTCGGCCAATTCGCAGAACCCGCCGGGCACCACCTATGACTGCAACACGGCGCAGGCCGTGGGCGGCTCGATGAACCCGAGCTATTACGGCGCAGGCCACAACAGCTTCACCGATCCGTACAACACCTTCCCGCGCGCAGCGATGGATCACGTCGAGCAGAGCGACGGCAATTCCGACGCCTTCCGCCTCGACCTCGACTATGCGTTGCCCGAGGGCAGCTTCCTCAAGTCGATCCAGGGCGGCGTGCGCTATGCCGATCGCGACCAGGTCTCGCGCTTCTCGCGCTACAATTGGGGCGTGCTTTCGGAGCAGTGGGGCAATAACGGCCCGATCTGGCTGACGACGCCGGTGAACGGCAACAATGCCAGCCGTACCGATGGCGCGGTGACCAACTCCAACTCGGCC
Source organism: Sphingomonas sp. R-74633 (assembly GCF_013416555.1). Taxonomy (GTDB): domain Bacteria; phylum Pseudomonadota; class Alphaproteobacteria; order Sphingomonadales; family Sphingomonadaceae; genus Sphingomonas. The sequence goes on from NZ_JACCFG010000004.1 coordinate 431,860, forward strand.
TATTATTTCGACAATTTCTTCCGGGGCCAGGTAACCAACCCGCTGGGTGGCCAGGGCCGCCTTTACTACAACGGCGACACCGTCGGCGATTATGCGCAGATGGCACTCTATGCGAGCTCTATCGCGAGCGAGTGGCAGGGCACGACCACTTGCGGCAGCCGGACGATCAACGCGGGCTGGAACCCGCTGGCCCAGCGCTGCGGCGTGGTTGCCGGCACGCCGTTCCTTCCCGACGAGATCAACCCGATCCGCGAGCGCAACTACGCCGCCTATCTGATGACCAAGATCGACACGCATCTTGGCGGGCTGCACCTCACCGGCAATGTCGGCGTGCGCTATACCCGGACCAAGCGCCAGTCGGACGGCTATAACTCGTTTACCAACACGACTGCGTTCCCGACCGATGCCACCTGCTCAACGCCGGTGGTGCCGCCCGCGACGCTGTCGCCGTTCTGCTCGTTCAGCATCACGGACCGGAACAACGCACGTGCCTTCGTCAACGGCGCGCTGACTCCGGTGAGCACCAAGCTCGACTATGACTATTGGCTCCCGAGCGTGAACTTCAAGCTCGAGGTCGGCGGCGGCCTGCAGTTCCGCGCCGCATACTTCAAGGGCGTGGCGCCGCCGCAGACCGGCTTCATCCGCAACTACACCCAGGCGAACCTGTCGGTGGTGCAGAACACGGATGCCAGCGGCACGCTGATCCCGAACAGCTTCCGCTTCCAGGGCGTCACCACCGCGGGCAACCCGACCCTGATGCCGACCAAGGCCGATAACTTCGACCTTACGGCGGAATGGTATTTCTCGCGGGTCGGCTCGTTCACTGTCTCGGCCTTCTACAAGGTGCTCGACGGCGTGGTGACCAACGACACCCGTCGCGTGGATCTGACCAACAATGGCCAGACCTACCCGATCGTCATCACCACCCCGATCAACGCCACCGAAAAGGGCAAGATCAAGGGCTTCGAAGTTGCCTATCAGCAGACCTTCGACTTCCTGCCGGGGCCGCTGAAGGGCCTGGGCCTGCAGGCGAACTACACCTTCGTCGACAGCTCGGGCGTGCCGCAGTCGACGCTGTCGGAGACAGATCCGGACGTGGCTGCGGGCCGTGTCTCGACCGTCGACACCTCGACGCTGCCGCTGCAGGGGCTTTCGAAGCACACGGTGAACATCACGCCGTTCTTCGACTATGGCCCGATCTCGCTGCGCGCCAGCTACTCGTGGCGCTCGGACTTCGTGCTCACCGTCCGCGACGTGATCACGCCGTTCGATCCGATCATCAACAAGGCGACCGGCCAGCTCGATGCGTCGATCTTCTTTGCGGTGACCCCGCAGATCAAGCTCGGCATCCAGGGCTCGAACCTGACCAACGAGATTACCCGCACCACTGCGGTGATCTCGAAGATCGGAGGCGGCAACATCGAAGTGCCGCGCGGCTGGTACATGAATGACCGCCGCTTCGCCGCGATCGCACGCTTCAACTTCTGATTTGCAACACACCCTGCCTGGCGCTGCCGACTCCCCGTCGGCGGCGCCAATTTTTTTGTTCAGGCGGGGCGGTAGCTGAGGAAGATGTTGGCGGTGAGCCGGCCGCGGCGCGGGTCGGGCGCGAGCGCGCCGGTCGGCAGCCCGGAATGGAGCTGGCGGCTGCGATAGACGAGCAGCCGGTCGAACGCGGCATCGGCGGCGCCGATCTGCTCGAACTCGGGGGTATCGCCATGGATATAGCCGGGCGCAGGATCGGGCTCGACGGCGCGGGCGGCTTCGTAGGCGGCAGCCCGCTCGGGCGTGATCGCCTCGAAGCCGGTAGCCCGATGGCGGTAAAAGGCAGTGCCGCCCTGCTCGGGGCCGCACAGATAATGCAGGAACGCGAAGTGCAGCGGATCGCTGGTATCGATATGGGGTGCGCGCTGCGACGGGACGAGATCGCCCGGCGCCAGCGTAACCATCGAGAAATTGCACTCCGCTCGTCCCAGTCGGACCGCGCCGAGCGCGAAGGCGTCGCGCACCACCGGATCAAGCGCGCGGACCACGGCCTCGACATAGTCGAGCGGCGCGGGAGCACGGACGCCGGGATAGCCGCCTGCCGGGCCATGGACGGGCGCAAATTCGGCCTGGGTGGCAGCATAGTCGACCAATGCCTGAGGGCGCTGCATCAGGCCGTCGAGACAGAACAACGGCTCCCCTTCCCGCCCGAGGCGCGAAAGCCGCGCGGCGGGGCGCGCATTCAGCGAAAAATCGTGCGACAACACAGACATGCCCCGGACACCAACCCTCCGGATATGACCCTAGCAGTTCCTGGAAGCTGAGGAAGCATGGCACAGGCGGGGATCCGTGAAATCGAAGGGCCGCTCGCTGCCGAGGGGCTGCGTGACCTCGTCCAGGGCTATGCCCCGGCGGTGCTGCGCGACGTGGCGGGTGACTGGCCGCTGGTGCAGGCGGCGGCGCAGTCGGACGAGGCGGCGTGCGATTATCTGCTCGGCTTCGATCGCGGCGCGACGGCCGAGGCGTTCATCGGCCCGCCGACGATCAACGGACGCTTCTTCTATTCCGACGACATGCGCGGTTTCAATTTCGAGCGGCGCAAGGGACGCTTCGCCGACCTGCTGCGCTATGTGCTGGGGCTGAAGGACAAGGACGAAGTGCCGGCGGTCTATGCCGGTGCCGTGGAGACGGCGCAGGCGCTGCCCGGGTTCGCCGGGGCCAACCAGCTGCCCGCCCTGTTCGGTATGGGCGCCGAGCCGCGGATCTGGATCGGCAACGCGACCAGCATCAGCACGCATTTCGACGCGTCGGACAATATCGCCTGCGTGGCGGCCGGGCGGCGGCGCTTCACGCTGTTCCCGCCCGAGCAGACCGCCAACCTCTATATCGGCCCGCTCGATCACACGGTGGCGGGCCAGCCGCTGAGCATGGTCGACATGGCCGCGCCCGATTTCGAGCGCTTCCCGCGCTTCCGCGACGCGCTGGACGCGGCGCTGGTGGTCGAGCTGGAGCCGGGCGACGCGGTCTATATCCCGGCGCTGTGGTGGCATCACGTCGAGGCGCTGTCGCCGTTCAACCTGCTGGTCAATTTCTGGTGGACGGACTCGCCCGACCAGGATGCGCGGTTCGACGCGATGGTCCACGCGATCCTGACGATCAGCCATTTGCCGCCCGAACGGCGCGAGGCCTGGGCGGAATATTTCGACACCTTCGTCTTCCAGCGGCACGGCGACCCGGCGGCGCATATGCCGCCCGAGCACCGCAGCGTGCTGGGCGCGCCGACGCCGCAGCTGCGGCAGTATATCAAGCAGTATCTCGCGCGGGGACTGGCGCGGCCTTGAGCCTGCGAGTTCCCCTCTCTGACTAGGGAGGGGCTAGGGGTGGGTTGCCATCCTCGAGCTGAGAAGCTGCGGAAGCCTACCCACCCCGCCCCCTCCCTTCCAGGGAGGGGAGTTCCAAGGTCAGTGCACCTGCCCCGGCGCGTAGGGGGTGGTGATCGCCTTGTAATACTCCAGGTCGTGCGCCGGCGGCTTGTGTCCCTCGGGCAGCGGACGCTTCGAGATCGACTGGAAGTACGCGATCGAGGCATCGCGCCACCAGATCGCCTCCTCCAGCTGGATGCTCAGGAAATCGCGCACCTGAGCCCAGCGCTCGGCGTCGACCTTGCCGCGCAGCCCTGCCCAATCGGCCTGCATGGTGCGGACGTGATCGACGCCAGCATCGTAGTGGATGACGAGCTCATCCCACAAAGTCCGCCCGGACTTCATCCGATAGTCCCAAGGCACGTGGTGGAACCACAGCAGCAGCGCGTCGGGCACGGTCGCCAGACTGCCCCAGTTCTCTGCGACCTGAGGGGCATATTGCGAGAGCGCGTCGCTGCCCTTGGCGGTGCGATCGAAGCCGATGCCGTCGGGCGCGGCCTTGTTGTAATAGACCGGGTTCCATTCGGGGCGCTGGAGGTCGGCAATCCACGGGCCGGGGCCGTAGTGGTGGCCGGTCGCCATCTGGTGGGTGAGGCCGAGCGGGGTCATGTAATCGACCACCGCCTCGCGCGAGCCCATCATCATGCGGACCACGGTATCGACGGTGGCGGGATCATTGCCCCAGGTCAGCCGCGCCCAGTCGCGCGCGATATCCGCGGCCCTGGCATCGGGATCCCAGGCGAAGCGGCCGAATGCGTACCAGTTTGCCTGGTCGAACTGCGAGCCTGACCAGTTGCGGTCGCTGCCGATATTGGCGACGCCGGCCATGCCGGTGGCAGCGCCCGGCTCGACCGGGGTCTCGATCCCCTTCGCGACCGTGCTGCCCCTGGCGGGACGGAAGGTGTCGCTCTGCAGCGCCTCCTCCCACATCGTGCCGAGATAGGCGAGGTGCGTGGCGAAGCCGAGATATTCCTTGGTGATCTGGAATTCCATCATCAGCGGCGTCTTGGGCATCGCGCCGAACAGCGGATGGAAGGGCTCGCGCGGCTGGAAGTCGATCGCGCCGTTCTTGACCTGGACGAGGACATTGTCGCGGAACTTGCCGTCGAGCGGCTGGAACTCGCTATAGGCCTGTTTGTGCCGGTCCTCGGCATTCTCCGCGGCATAGACGAAGGCGCGCCACATCACGACGCCGTGATGCGGGGCGAGCGCGTCGGCGAGCATGTTGGCCCCCTCGGCATGGGTGCGATGATAGTCGGCCGGGCCGGGCTGGCCTTCGGAGTTCGCCTTGACCAGGAACCCGCCGAAATCGGGGATCTCGGCATAGATCGCGTCGACCCGCGCCTTCCACCAGGCGCGCACCGCCGGATCGAGCGGATCGGCGGTCTTGAGCCCGCCGATATCGAGCGGAGCGGAGAAGCGCGCGGTCAGATAGACCTTGATGCCATAGGGGCGGAACACTTCCGCCAGCGCCTTCACCTTGGCGATGTATTCGGGCTGGAGCACGTCGGCCTTGGCGTTGACGTTGGTCAGCACCGTGCCGTTGATGCCGAGCGAGGCATTGGCGCGGGCATAATCGATGTAGCGCGGGTCCTTGTAGAGCGGCAGCTTCTGCCAATCCCACAGCGACTGGCCGGCATAGCCACGCTCGACATAGCGATCGAGATTGTCCCAATGGTTGAGGACGCGGATCTTGAGCTTGGGCGCGTCGGTGATGTCGAGATTGTCGATCGGCTGGCCGGTCTGGAGCAGCTTGAGGAAGCGGAACACGCCATAAAGCGCGCCGACGTCGCTATTGCCTGCGATGATCGTGACGCGGTGGCCCGCGATCGTGGCACTCCGGATCAGATAGCCTTCCTCGCCGAGCTTCGCGAACGGGAGGTCGAGGCCCTTGAGGTTCGGGGAATCGGCGCGGGTGACGAGCACCGAGCCATTGCCCATCACCGTCTCGCGCTGGACGAGCGCATGGCCGAACATGCCCTTGAAGCCGCGCTGCAGCTCGTCGGTCGCGGCGCGGATCGTAGGGCGCGAATTGGGCGCCACGAGATGGGTGATCAGCGGCTGGTATCGCGCCTTCGCGCCGGATTCGAGCGGCTGATACCGCAACCAGAGGTCATATCCGTCTTCGGCATGGCCTTGATTCGCAAGGCCGAAACACAAAAACGCAGACAAAATAGCCAGCAATTTCCGAAGCATCGCTCTTCCCATCGCTCAGCGGTCAAAAGCCGCCGTTGACAAGCTTGTAACAGGTCAACAATGGTAGCGCTACCAAGCACATAGGCGCGCGGAAGCGATGCGCCGGCTCAGGAAGGGGAAGCACAGGCGACATGGCCGAGATCATATCCGCGCGCGTGATCGTCACCTGCCCCGACCGCAATTTCGTGACGCTCAAGATCGAGACGGCAGACGGCGTGACCGGAATCGGCGACGCGACGCTGAACGGACGCGAGCTGGCGGTGGCTAGCTATCTCGAGGATCATGTCATCCCCTGCCTGATTGGGCGCGATGCGCACCGGATCGAGGACATCTGGCAGTATCTCTACAAGGGCGCGTACTGGCGGCGCGGCCCGGTGACGATGTGCGCGATCGCCGCGGTCGACATGGCGCTGTGGGACATCAAGGCGAAGCTGGCCGGGCTGCCCCTCTATCAGCTGCTCGGTGGGGCGAGCCGCGACGGATGCATGGTCTATGGCCACGCCAATGGCGCGACGATCGAGGAGACGATCGAGGAAGCCGTCCGCCATGTGGAGGAGGGCTACAAGGCCGTGCGGCTCCAGGCGGGCGTGCCGGGGCTGAAATCCACCTATGGCGTGGCCAAGCCGGGCCAGCGCTACGAGCCGGCCGACGGCGCGCTGCCGACCGAGAGCCTGTGGTCGACCGAGAAGTACCTCCGCTCGGTGGCGCCGCTGTTCGAGAAGGCGCGCGAGGTGCTCGGCTGGGACGTGCACCTGCTCCACGATGTCCACCACCGGCTGACCCCGATCGAGGCCGCCCGGCTCGGCAAGGAGCTCGAGCCCTATCGGCTGTTCTGGATGGAGGACGCGACGCCGAGCGAGAACCAGGCCGGTTTCCGCCTGATTCGCGAGAAGACCACCACGCCGCTGGCGGTGGGCGAGATCTTCAACACGATCTGGGACACCAAGCAGCTGATCGAGGAACAGCTGATCGACTATGTCCGCGCCACTGTGGTCCATGCGGGCGGGATCACGCATCTGCGCCGGATCGCGGCGTTTGCGGACCTCTATCAGGTGCGCACCGGCTGCCACGGCGCGACCGACCTGTCGCCGGTATGCATGGCCGCAGCGCTCCATTTCGGCCTGTCGGTGCCCAATTTCGGCATCCAGGAGCTGATGCCGCACACGGCGAAGACCGACGCGGTCTTCCCCCACGCCTACAGCTTCAAGGACGGGATGATGCACCCGGGCGATGCCCCGGGGCTCGGCGTGGAGATCGACGAGGAACGGGCCGCGAAATACGAATATAAGCGCGCCTATCTCCCCGTCGCACGGCTTGAAGATGGAACGCTGTCCAACTGGTGAGCGGGAGAGGCTCGATGATTGAACTGACACGCCGTGGGTTGCTGGGTGCCGGCGCGGCGCTGGCCCTGCCCTTCCCCGCAATCGCGCAGGCTGCCGAGGGCCTCAACGCCGTCGCCAAGTCCAAGGGCATGCGCTTCGGCTCCTGCTTCTCGTGGAGCCCGCCGGGCGCAGACCGCGGTTCGTTCGCCAATCCAAAATATGCCGAGTTGCTCAAGCGCGACTGCGGCATCCTGGTGCCCGAGAACGAGTTCAAATGGCAGGCGCTCCGGCCCGACGCCAAGACCTTCAACCTCGACCATTTCTCCGACATGCTCGATTTCGCCGAAGCGAGCGGCATGGCGATGCGCGGTCACACCTTGCTGTGGCACAAGACGCAGTACTTCCCGAAATGGCTGAACGACTATGACTTCGGCGCCAGCCCGGCCAAGGAAGCCGAGCGCATCCTGGGCACCCATATCCGCACCTTGTGCAAGCTCTACGGCAAGCGGATCGTCAGCTTCGACGTCGTCAACGAGACAGTGGAGGAAGGCACGGGCGCGCTGCGCACTTCGTCGCTGTCCAAGGCGTTCGGCGGGACCGAGGCGATGCTCGACTTCGCCTATCACACCGCGCGCGAGCATGCCCCGGGCGTCGAGCTGACCTATAACGACTATATGAGCTGGGAGCCGGGCAATGAGGGGCATCGCTATGGCGTCCTCAAGCTGCTCGAGGGGTTCCGCAAGCGCGGCATCCCCTGCGACACGCTCGGCGTGCAATCGCATATCGGGCTGACCGATGGCGGCACGGTAGGCGCGCTGGTGAGCAAGCAGGAGAAGCCCTGGCGGAGCTTCCTCGATAGCGCGGTGGCGATGGGCTACAAGCTGGCGGTCACCGAGTTCGACGTCGACGACCATCTGCTGCCGACCGATGCGAAGCTGCGCGACGGCATCGTCGCCAACTATGCCGCGGCCTATCTGGAGATCATGTTCTCCTACCCGCAGCTCCGCGACGTGCTGGCTTGGGGGATGAGCGATCGCTTCACCTGGCTCAACGGCTACAAGCCGCGCAAGGACAAGACCCACCAGCGCGCCACGCCCTATAATGACGACTACCAGCCAAAGGCACTCTATGGAGTGATCCGGGATGCCTTTGCGGGTGCGCCGGTGCGATAGGTCGATCTTGTTCAAGATCGTTCAGAAAACTCGTGCTAGGGGCTGATTCGACGAACCTGATAACGGGGGTGGAACGATGGCGGCGCTGGCCGCAGCGCAGGAACCGGACTTCGAGGCGCTGCTTGCCGGCGATCTCGATACCGTCCAGCTGCACGCCCTTGCCGACCGTATCGCCGCAGGTCACGCCGCTGCGCCCAAGGGCGATGGCACGGTATTCCGCAAGACGCTGGCGCTGAGCGCCACCACCGACGCGCAGCGTGCCGAGCTGGCATATCACACTGACTCGATCGCCCGCCGGATCGCCGCCGGGCGGATCCGTGCGGTGATGGGCGAGCCGGTCGATGTGCTCCACGATCTCGCTCGCACGCTGATCGAGGTAATGCGCGCCGGCATGGCGGGCGAAGCCAACACGATCGCCAACCGCTATCTCGACGTGGCGCCGCAGGGCGCGACCGGCTGGGCGCTGCTGCCGCTCTTTTTGTCGCTGCGTGCCGATGGCGAGGCGGAGCTTGCGGACAGCCTGCTCGCCCCGTCCAGGCCGCGGCTGGTGGTGATCGGCGGACTTTCAGGCACCGGCAAATCGACGCTGTCGCGGCTGCTGGGCAGCCGGATCGGGCGGCTGCCCGGTGCGCGGGTGCTGCACTCGGATGTGTTCCGCAAGCGGCTGGCCGGGGTGACGCCGGAAACCCGGCTGCCGCCCAGGCATTATACCCGTCGCAATGACGACGAGACCTATGAGGCCCTGTTCGAATCCGCCGACGATCACCTTGCCTGCGGCAACAGCGTGATCCTCGACGCGGTGTTCATGGCGCGCAGCGAGCGCGACGTGGCCGAGGCGATTGCCGACCGCTACCGCGCCGCCTTTACCGGCATCTGGCTCGAAGCGCCCGAACGTGACCGGATCGCGCGGGTGAATGCGCGCGCGAACGACGCGTCCGACGCGACCGAGAGCGTGGTGCGCGAGCAGTCGCGGCGCTCGGTGGGCGAGATCCACTGGCACCGCGTGCGCGCCAATCGGCCGCAGGAACTGATCGTCGCCGCCGCGCGCGCCGCGCTGGATCGCGCGATCTGATGGCGATCGCCACGCTGACGCTCAATCCGGCGCTCGACGTGACCACCTGCACCGAGAAGGTGCGGCCTCAGCACAAGCTTCGATGCTCCACCCCGCGCTACGACCCGGGCGGCGGCGGGATCAATGTTGCGCGCGTGGTGACGCATCTGGGCGGCGAGGCGACCGCGGTATTTCCGAGCGGCGGGCCGGCGGGTGCGATGATCGTCGATCTGCTCGAGGAGCAGAAGATCGTGATCCTGCCGGTACCGATCGCAGGCGCGACGCGCGAGAGCTTCACGGTGGATGAGGGCCGGCCGGGCGACCAGTATCGCTTCGTGCTGCCCGGACCGGAGCTGAGCGAGGACGAGATTGCCGCGCTGCTCGATGCGCTGTTCGGCGTGGCGGATGTCACCCATATCGTGGTGAGCGGCAGCCTGCCGCCGGGCTGCGACCCGGCGATCTTCAAGCGGATCGGCGCGCGCTGCGCCGAGCAGGGCGTGAAACTGGTGATCGACACCTCGGGCCCGGCGCTGGCGGCGTGCGAAGGCGCGGGCGCCTGGCTGATCAAGCCGAGCCTGCGCGAAGTGGCCGACCTGCTCGGCCGCGAGATCAAAAGCGAAGACGATGAGATGGCAGCGGCGGGGACGCTGCAGCAGCGCGGCTTTGCCGAGATCGTGGTGGTGTCGCTCGCCGAGCGCGGGGCGCTGCTGGTCGGCGACGGCAAGGAATTGCGGGTTGCCGCCATCCCGGTCGAGGCCAAGGGCACGGTGGGTGCCGGCGATTCGATGGTGGCGGCGATCACCCTTGCCTCAGCCGAGGGCAAGGGGATCGAGGATGCCCTGCGCTATGGCATCGCCGCAGGGGCGGCGACGTTGATGACTCCCGCGACCGAACTGGCGCGCAAGGAGGATGTCGAGCGGCTTTATGCCGGGACGGGCTCTTCCTGAGCCACTTCGGTGGCGCAGAACAGGCTGTGCATCGCCACGAGCATCTGGCGGGCCTCGTCGCTGGCGAGCGAATAGAAGATCATCTGGCCATCGCGGCGCGCGGCGACCATCCCTTCGCGGCGAAGCAGCGCAAGCTGCTGCGACACGGCGGTATCCCGTGCGCCCGTAAGGCGCGCAAGCTCGCCTACCGACTTCTCGCCATCGAGAAGGTGGCACAGCAACAGGAAACGGCTTCGACCCGATAGCGCCTTCAGGAACGCCGAGGCGCGATCTACTACTGCAATCATTTCGTTCTTCACGGGGCGAACAGCTAGGGCCCCCAAACGGCACTTGCAACCGCTATCTCGCGGGAAAAACTAAGGAAATTACACCGAATTTGCAGGTATTTTTGGTCTGGAATTGCAGATTTCTGAACCCCATATCCGATTAATGTCCTTGTTGTTTCCAGATCTTTTCAGCGGCGTACCAGTGTCCGGAATCGAACAGGTCGAGAATATCGTCACCCCAGCGCAAGAGGCCGATCTGATTCGGGCAATCGACGCGGCGGGACTGGCGCCGTTTCGCTTTCAGCAATGGTTGGGCAAGCGGCTGACGCGCAGCTTCGGCTGGCGCTACGACTTCACCGATTCAAGCTTTGCCGAGACCGAAGCGATCCCAGACTGGCTGCTGCCGCTGCGTGAACAGGCCGCGACGTTCGCCGGGCTGGCGGCGGCGCAGCTCGTTCAGGCGCTGGTGATCCGCTACGATCCGGGCGCCGGGATCGGCTGGCACCGCGACCGGCCGGTGTTCGAGCATGTCGTCGGCGTGTCGCTGGGCGCCCCCGCGACACTACGGCTGCGCAAGCGAAGGCCGGACGGGAAGTTCGACCGGGCGGAGGTGCCGCTGGCGCCGCGCGGGGCCTATCATCTGTCCGGCGCGGCGCGGCACGACTGGGAGCACAGCATCGCCCCGATGGATGCAAGCCGCTGGTCGGTTACGTTTCGGAGTTTGACGGCCTACAGCGCGGCGAAATCGATCGGCTCGTTCTTGTCGAGCGTCGTCGACTGATCGGCAAGCGGGTATTTCAGCCCGGTCGCGCAGTTGAACAGCACGACCTTTTCGTCGGGGCCGACCAGCCCTTCCGCCAGCGCCTTGCGCCACGCGGCCAGCGTCGCGCCGCCTTCGGGACAGAGCAGCAGCCCGTCCTTGCGCGCGGCATCGTCGACTGCCCGGGCAATGGCTTCGTCGCTCACCGCCATCGCCACGCCGCCGCTTTCGCGCACGGCATCGAGGATCAGGAAGTCGCCGACCGCCTGGGGCACGCGGATGCCCATCGCGATCGTGTGGGCGTCTTCCCAGCGGGTCGCGTGGCGCTCGCCCGCCCAGAAGGCGCGGACCATCGGCGCGCAACCCTCGGCCTGTACCGCGATCATCTTCGGGCGCTTCGAACCGATCCAGCCGAGCGCTTCCATCTCGGCAAACGCCTTCCACATGCCGATCAGCCCGGTGCCGCCGCCGGTCGGGTAGAAGATCGCATCGGGCAGCTCCCAGTCGAGCTGCTCGGCAAGCTCGAGGCCCATCGTCTTCTTGCCTTCGATCCGGTACGGCTCCTTGAGCGTCGAGAGGTCGAACCAGCCACGCTCCTTCGCCCCCTGCCCCACCAGCTTGCCGCAATCGTCGATCAGGCCGTTGACCCGGTAGACGCGCGCGCCCTGCGCGGCGATCTCGCGGACATTCACTTCGGGAGTATCAGCCGGGCAGAAGATCACCGACTCGATACCGACCCGGCTGGCATAGGCGGCCGCGGCGGCGCCCGCATTGCCGTTGGTCGGCATCGCGATCGTGGTGACGCCCAGCTCCTTGGCCATCGCGATCGCCATGACCAGCCCGCGCGCCTTGAACGAGCCGGTGGGCAGGCGCCCCTCGTCCTTCACCCAGAGATGCTTCGCGCCGACCTCGCGGGCGAGCGCATCGAGCGGGATGATCGGCGTGGCGATCTCGCCCAGGCTGACGATGTTTTGCGTCTGGCGGACGGGCAGCAGCTCGCGATATTTCCACAGGTCCGCCGGGCGGCGGGTGAGCGCGTCGCGGGGGAGCGCGGCGCTGGCGCCCTCCAGATCATAGCGCACGAGCAGCGGGCGGCCGACGCGCGAGAGGCCGTGGAGCTGGTCCGCCTCATAACGCTCGCCCGTCATCGAGCATTCGAGATGGGTGACGAAGGTCGGGCGATCGGTCGTCAGATTGGCGTCGTGGCGCAAGCCTAGTCTCCGCGGGCGAGTTTCTCTTCGGTCGGCGTATAGGCCGATCGCGCGCCGGGTCCATCGGGGACGTCGCTGGCGAAATAGGCGACGCCGGTGCCGCTCGCCTTGTCGATCCACAGCCCGGCCTTGAGGCCATAGGCGTCGCCCGAATGGCCGAAGCGGCGCTTGCCGTCGCCGAACGGATCGTCGCGGCAGCCCTTGGTCGGCGTTGCCTGGAAAACGACCGCGAGGCCATAGCTGCAGGTCATGCCGCCGGTGGGCGTCTGCACCGAGATGTCGCCGCCGACATCGCCATTCTTGCCGTCATAGGTCCAGAGCGGCGTCTCCATCAGCTTTACCGAGGTCGGGCGCAGGATGCGGACGCCGTCGAGCGTGCCGTTGCCCAGGAACATCCGGCCGACGCGCGCGAGGCCGCGCCCGGAGATGCGCAACCCGCCCTGCGGCGCGAAGATCGCGCCATTGGCGCCGGCACGCCAGACCGAGAGATCGCAGCTGCCGTCCCTGGCCGGGCTGACCGGGCATGCTGGTGGTGCGCCGTGGTTGTCGTCCTTGGTCGGCTTGTTCTCGCGGTACTGGACCACGGCGCGTGCGGCGGTCCCCGGTTTGCAGCTCGCCCAATTATAGCAGGCGTCGAGCTTCATCGGCTTGAGCACGAGCCGGTCCATCAGCTTGTCGAAGCGCTCGCCGGTGGCGCGCTCCATCACTGCGGCGATCACCGGGAAGTTGAAGTTGGTATAGGCCCACCAGCTGCCGGGCGCGTGCTGGGCGTCCCAGGCCTTGGGATCCCGGAGCACCGCGCGCATGTCGGCATCGAGCGGCAGGACATAATCGACCCGGTCGGTGAGGCTCGAGCGGTGCGAGAGCAGCAGGCGCAGCGTGATCTTCGCGTCCGGGAAGGCCGGGTTGCGCAGCGTCCAGCCGAGATAGCGCGACACATCGGCATCAAGATCGAGCTTCCCCTGCTCGACCAGCCGCAGCACGCCGATCGCGACGACCAGCTTGGAGATCGAGGCGATGCGCACCGGATCGTCCGGGCTGATCGCGCGCTTCGCGGCGATGTCGGCCAGGCCGCTAGCGGTGATCGAAACCTCGCCTGCGCGATCAAAGGCGACCCGGACGCTCGCGACCGGCTGGACGATTGCCGGCTGGGGATCGGCGGCGGCGAGGAGGAAAGCGAGCATCGGAATACCTTCGATGGTTCGGACAAAAAGAAAAGGCCGGGGCGATGGGCCCCGGCCTTCCCAAAATCACCGGTTATCCGGGGATCAGAACTTGACCTCGGCAGCGACGGTGAACGAGCGGCCACGCGGATCCGCGACGCGCGGGTCCCACGAGCTGCCGGCACCCGAGTTGCCGTCATAGGTGATGGTGAAGGGCGGATCGGTGTTGAAGATGTTCCGCACGCCCATGGTCAGCTTGTAGCCCGGCGCGAGGCCGACGAAGCTGATCGAGGCGTTGTAGACGATATAGTCGTCGGTCCGCTTGTTATAGTCGGGCCGGGTGACGGTGCCTGCCGCGATGCCCGGCAGGGCGCCGTTCTTGAAGCCCTGGCGGAAGATCTGGCTGAACGAGAACGACCAGTCGTCGTTCGACCAGCTGATGAACGCGTTGTGCTTCCACTTGATGCCGAGATCGCCGGCATAGCTGAACACGCCGATCAGGCTCGGGCCATAGGCCGAAGTGGGGGTGAGCTTCTCGCGCTTCTTGAGCAGCAGCGTGCCGTCGAGACCGCTCGAGAAACGCCCACCGAGCGCCTCGAAGCTGTCACGATACGAGAACTCGATGCCCTGGGTGCGGCGCGAACCGGCATTGATCCAGCGATCGTCGATCACGCCCACCGTGTTGGTGACCGGATCGCGCAGGAAGCGATCCGAGAACAGCGACGCATTGTCGATGAGCTGACGCAGCGTGAGCAGCTGGATCGTGTTGTCGACCGCGATCGACCACCAGTCGGCCGACAGGCTCATGCCCGTGATCGGCTGGAACACGACACCGGCGCTGAACTGCTTCGCCGTTTCCGGACGCAGGCCTGCGGTGCCACCCGTCCAGATGTTCGGACGGATCTGCGCGCAAGGCTGGCCGCTGCCGAAGTTGCTGGTCGGCACGCCGCCCGGGCAAGCCACCGGATCGGCGATGTCCGAACCGGCATAGGGCGATTCCGTGATGCCGTTATAGATCTGGTTGAACGTCGGCACGCGGAAGCTGGTGTTGTACGAGCCGCGGAACATCAGCTCGTTGATCGGACGGTACTTGAACGCGATCTTCGGGTTCTTGGTGCTGCCGAAGCCGGTGTAATCGTCGATACGGCCCGCCAGCGTCAGCTCGAAGCCCTTGAACAGCGGCACGAGCAATTCGGCATAGGCCGCCTTCACGTCGCGGGTCTTGGGGGTGAGCGCGTTGACGTTGTCGAACGCCGCCAGGAAGATCACCGGTGCAGCCGCCGCAGCGGCGGCCGAGCCGTTGAACTCATAGGTTTCGCGACGATAGTCGACGCCGGCCGCGAGCTGGACGTCGCCGCCCCAGATCCCGAACAGCGGACCCGAGATCGAGGCATCCGCCTGCTTCACTTCATAGCGGCCGCCATAGAGCGTCGCGCCGTAAGCCGAGGCGGAATCGAGCGCGGCGAGGCCGGCTGCGGTCTGGACCTCGCTGAACGGGTTGATCAGGCCCGAGTTCATCACGCCGACCAGGCCGCGGGCCTGCTGGCCATTGATCAGGCCGACCCCGGCAACCGCCGGTGCGTTCGGATCATAGGCACCGTTGGCGAGCGTGCCGCGATAGTAATAGCCGCTGCCGAGCACCGACGAGCTCTCGCTGCGTGCATAGGACGCGCCGGCGCGATAGTCCCACCCGGTCCACAGCGGACCCTCGGCGCTCAGCGCCGCACGGAACGTGTTGGTGTTGGTGCGATACTCACGCGGGCCGCAGGGAATGCAGCGCCAGCGATAGGAGATCGGCTGGCCGTAGCGCGCATTGAGCGCCGCGATCTGCGCAGTGCGGTTCGGGTTCGACGCGACGTCGAAGGCCGAGCGGATCGAATTGAACACCGTGTTGTACTGCGCGGTCGTCGCCGCATTCAGCGGATAGGCGATCGGCAGGTTGGTGGTGTTCGCGGTGAGCTGCGCGTTCGAGAAGCTCTTCGCCGAATCCGCATCCGAACCGGTGACTTCGAACGCGACCTGGTGGTCGCCGGCGATCCGCCACGTTGCCTTGGTATAATAGGTCAGCGTCTGGATCGGCTGCTGGATCACCGCGGCGCGGCCCGTGTCCCACGAGCAAGCATATTGCGCGCTGGGCGTGTTCCACAGCTGCTCGTCATAGGCCATGCCGCCGTCGATCGAGCCGCAGCCTGCGCCGCCCGGCAGGTCGAGGATGTTGATGCCGCCCGAAGCGCCATTGGCGCCGTTCGGCAGCGTGAGCGTCAGGCCGGTGAGCAGCGTGCCGCCCGCAGTGATGCTGCCCGGCTGGGTGTTCGCACCGATGTTGAACGCAGTCGCGATCGGCGTGCCGCGCGTATCGACCGAAAGGCCGCGGCGGGGCTGGTTGCCGTTGACGAAATCGCGGTCCGAGCCGCGCAGGATCTGGTTCCAGCTATAGGCGACCGCGCCCATCACGTTGAAACCGTCCTCGTCGAGGTCGCCATAGCCCGCGACGCCGCCGATGCGGTAGATGTTGCCACCGCCCTGCTCGGTAGTGTCGGTGAAGCCGTTGAGGCTGATCCCCTGGAAGTCCTTCTTGGTGATGAAGTTGATCACGCCGCCGACCGCGTCGGTGCCGTAGATCGCCGAGGCGCCGTCCTTGAGGACTTCGACGCGCTCGATCGCCGCGAACGGGATCTGGTTGACGTCGACCGCGGAGCCCGAAAGGCCGTGCGCAGCGACGCGGCGGCCGTTGAGCAGCACGAGCGTGGCGCCCGCGCCCTGGCCGCGCAGATTGGCGGCGGACAGGCCGTTGGTGCCGCGCTGGGCGCCGGTCACGACGTCCGAGTTCGAAGCGAGGTTGTCCGCGCCCGAGCCGCTCGAGGTCAGGAACATCATCAGCTGCTCAGGGCTGCTGATGCCGTTCCGCGTGATTTCCTGCTGCGTGATGATCTGGAGCGGCAGCGCCGAATTGTTCGGATCCTGCTTGATGCGCGAGCCGGTGACGACGATCTCGTTACCCTTGCTCTGCTTGCCCTCGGTCTCATCCGCGCTGGTGGTCGGAACTGCCCCCGTCGGCGTCGCAGCCTCCTGGGTGGTGTCCTGCGTGCCCGTGGTCTGCGCCCAAGCCGGCATGGCGCTTGCCATGGCTGCGAACGCAACACCCGAGACGAGAATCCTTCTGAAAGCCCTCGCTTCGATCATGTTGTATTACCCCCTGAAACCGCATTTCCCGCGCGGTGAGAGGACATTAGGTACCAAGAATGTTGCGCCGCGCCATAGTTTCTGTTCCCCAAACCATAACCCGATGGCATCAAATGAGACGATTGTGCGTGAAAGCGTGACACAGCTGCAACACAAGCTCGCTAGCACTGCCATTGACTGCGTCCGCGCCCCGGCCGAGCACTAGGGAAACCAGGATCAGGGGAGCCAAAATGCCGAATTCCGACGGGCCGATGCCGCGTGACTGACGCCCCGATTCCAGCTGCGGCGGCGCTTCGCCCGGGCGCGGGGCGGATGGGCCTGTACCTGCTCCTGGGCTTTGCCGCCGGCCTGCCCTTTTATCTGTTCAGCGCCACGCTCTCGCTCCGCCTGGCCAAGCATGGCGTCGACATCGTCATCATCGGCTTCTTCGCCTGGGTGTCGTTGATGTCGACGATCAAGTTTGCCTGGGCGCCGCTGCTCGAGAAGTACGACGTCCCCGGCTTCGGCCGCTTCTGGGGCAAGCGCCCCGGCTGGATCATGCTCTCGCAGCTCGCGATCTTCGCCTCCGCGCTCGGCATGGCTTTCACTGCGAAGGATACCAGCCTGCCGCTGACCGCGCTGTTCGCGGTGCTGCTCGCCTTCTGGACCAGCACGCTCGAGATCGCCGCCGATGGCTGGCGCGTCGAGCTGGCGCCGCATGCCGACGAGCAGGGCCCGCTCGTCGCCGCGAACCAATGGGGCTATCGCACCTCGATGGTGATCGCCAGCGGCGGAGCGATCTTCCTCGCCGACAAGTTCGACTGGACGATCGCCTATCTGGCAGTCGCGGTGCTGGCCTTCCTGCCCTTCCCCGTCCTCGCCGCGCTCCGGCCCGGGCATGCGGACGCCAGCGGACGGATGGCCGCATTGCTCACCGGCACGCTCGCCAGCCTCGGCGCGATCGTGGCGAGCATCGTCGCGGTCGGCGCGGTCGGCTGGGTGCTGCTCGCGGCCATCGGCTCGGTCGGGATCAGCAACCCCGGCGTGGCGAGCTATTGGGTGTTCGGCGTCTGCCTGCTGCCCTTCATCCTGCTCGGCGTCGCCGTGCCTTGGCTCAGGAAACTGCCCTGGGACGCCCCGCTACGCCGCTCGGCAGCGGTCGGCCCCTATGTCGATGTGGCGTGGCGTTATGGGATCGTGGTGATCCCGATCCTGCTGTTCGTCTCGGTCTATCGCACCGGCGACGTGATGGCGAACACGCTGTCGCATCCGCTGTTCAACGCGCTCGGCTACAGCCTAAAGTCGATCGCCGCCGCCGACGCCTATGTCGCGCTGGTCGCGGGTATTCTGGGCGTGACGATGGGCGGCATCCTGGCAGCCAAGGCGCCGATGGGCTGGGCACTGGTGATCGGCGGGATCATGTCCGCACTGTCGAACTGGATCTTCGCCTGGCTGGCGCATCAGGCACCGGGTGGGCCAATTTGGTTCTCGCTGTTCGGGCTCCAGGTGACCGCGGGCGATTTCGACCTCTACCTCGCCATGGCGCTCGACCAGTTCGGGCATGGCTTTGAAGGCGCGGTGTTCGTCGTCTACCTCTCGTTGCTGGTCAATCCGCGCTTCCCGAGCGCGCAATATGCGCTGTTTTCGGGCCTCGCCTTCCTGATCCCCCGCCTTCTCGCCGGGCTGTCGGGCGTGTTCCAGAAGGCGATCGGCTATGACGGCTTCTTCCTCATGGCCGGGGCGATGAGCCTGGGCGCGCTGATCTTCCTGCCCTTCATCGTCGGCGCCAGGCCCAAGCCCGATGATACCCCGGC
Organism: Sphingomonas sp. R-74633; assembly: GCF_013416555.1. Classification (GTDB taxonomy): domain Bacteria; phylum Pseudomonadota; class Alphaproteobacteria; order Sphingomonadales; family Sphingomonadaceae; genus Sphingomonas. Next base: position 450,331 of record NZ_JACCFG010000004.1, read on the forward strand.
CGGGGCCACCGCATGATCGAGGCAGCTTTCGCACCTGCCGCCGAGGCCGTGGCATCCGGGCGCATTCCGGGCGCCACGCTCGGCGTGGTCGCAGCGGACGGGCGGCGCTGGGTAACGCATATCGGCATGGCCGCACTTGTCCCCGAACCCGAGCCGCTGACGCTCGACCACTGGTTCGACCTCGCCTCGGTTTCCAAGGTGGTGGCGACGACCACAATGATCCTGAAGCTGGCCGACGAGGGGCGGATCGACCTCGACGCGCCGCTGACCACGGCGATCCCGGACCTGCGCCAGTATGACGTGGCGGGCGCCTATGAGCGTACCCTCACCTTCCGTGACTGCCTGGCGCACCGCACGCTCTTTCCCGCGGTCGAACCGATCTACACCTATGGCGACGATCCCGATCGGCTGCGCGCCTTCGTGCTCCAGCGCGAATGGAAACACATCCCCGAGCCGGTCTATTCGGACATCAACTTCCTGCTGCTCGGCATCGCGATCGAGCGAATCACGGGCAAGCCGCTGGGCGAATGGCCGCTGGGCGAAGGGCTGAGCTACGGCCCGCCTCCCGGCCCGGCCGTCGCGACCGAGCGCTGCATGTGGCAGAACCGCGTGCTCAAGGGCGAGGTGCATGACGAGAATTGCCGCGCGATGGGCGGGCAGACGGGCCATGCCGGGCTGTTCGGCACCGTCGCCGGCGTGCTCGACTTCGCCGAGGGGGTGCTGACCGGCAGCTTCTCCGACGCCATGCTCGCGGCGATCCGCACCCCGCAATATTCGCACCGCACCTGCGGCTGGGAGCGCAAGTTCGCCGGCTGGTCGGGCGGGCAGGCCTGCTCCGACGAGACGATCGGGCACACGGGCTTCACCGGCACCGGGCTGTGGATTGATTTCGAGCGCGGCCTCGCCTGGACTTTGCTCACCAACCGCGTCCATCCGACGCGCCATTTCGACAGCGGCATCTTCGTGCTGCGCCCCGCGACGGGGGATGCCGTCATCACTGCCTGGGAGGCCTAAATGATCTCGTTGCTTGCCCTCGCCATCGCCCTTGCGGGACCCGATAGCGACACCCCCTCCCCCGCCGACCGGCTGGCGCATCAGCAGATGCTGGTGCTCGACACGCATATCGACACGCCCGAGCTGTTCGAGCATCCCGGCTGGAAGTTCGACGAGTGGCACGACCGCGACTTCGACAAGAGCCAGATCGACCTGCCGCGCATGGAGCAGGGCGGGCTCGATGGCGGCTTCTTCGCCGTCTACACCTCGCAGGGCCCACTGACCCCCGAAGGCTATGCCAAGGCGCGCGACGGGGCACTTACCCGCGAGATGTGGATCCAGCGCGTCGTGGCGGCGAACCCCGACAAGATGGAGTTCGCGACCACGCCCGAGGACGCCTACCGGATCAACAAGGCCGGCAAGCGCATCGTCTTCCAGTCGATCGAGAACAGCTATCCGCTGGGCGAGGATCTGACGCTGCTCAAATGGTATTATGACCAGGGCGTGCGCCTCGCCGGGCCGATCCATTTCCGCAACAACCAGTTCGGCGACAGCGCCACCGACAAGCCCAAATGGAACGGCCTCTCCCCGCTCGGCAAGCAATGGGTGGCCGAGATGAACCGGCTGGGCATGATCATCGACGTCAGCCACTCGTCGGACGACGTGTTCGACCAGGTGCTGGCGCTGTCGAAGACGCCGTTCATCGCTTCGCACTCGGGCCCCAAGGCGATCTTCAACCACCCGCGCAACCTCGACGACGAGCGGATGCGCAAGCTCGCCAAGGCGGGCGGCGTGCTGCAGGTCAACAGCGTCTATCTGGTCGAGGGCGACCATAATGCCGAGCGCAACAAGATCTCCGATCGCCAGGACAATTGGCATGCGCTTTCGGATGCCGAGCAGAAGAAGCTCATCGCCGACAAGGCCAAGGCCGATGCGACCAACCCCTATCAGGGTGCCGATTTCGAGCTGTTCATGAAGAGCCTGCTCCACTGCATCGCCGTGATGGGCGTCGACCATGTCGGCATCGGCGCCGACTGGGACGGCGGCGGCGGCGTGCGCGGGATGGAAGACATCACTGCGCTGCCCAAGGTCACCGCGCGGCTGCGCAAGGAAGGCTATTCGGACGGCGACATCGAGAAGATCTGGAGCGGCAACGTGCTGCGCGTGCTCAAGCAGGTCGAGGACTACGCCGCGAAGGCAAAATAACCTTCATTCCCTCTCCCGCTTTCGCGGGAGAGGGAAATCTCGGCTCAGTTCCCCGCCGCCACCATGTTCAGCACATCGTCCATATACTTGGTCGCGCTGACATCGCCGGGCACGTCATTGGCGTAGAAGGCAAAGGTGAGCGTCTTGCCGCTGGCAGCGGTGAGATAGCCCGCCACCGCGTTGGTCTGGTTGAGCGTCCCGGTCTTGGCGAAGACCTTGCCCTCGAGCGGCGTGCCCTTGAAGCGGCGGGCCAGCGTGCCGTCGACCCCGCCGATCGGCAGCGTGTCGCGGAACTGCGCGCCCCAGGGCTGGACCGCGACCCAGCGCAGAAGCGCCACCGTGCCGCGCGGCGCGACGCGGTTGTAGCTCGACATGCCCGAACCGTCGGAGAAGTCCCAGGCAGTGCGCGGCAGGCCCGCGGCGGTGAGCATCTTCTCGACCTTCGCCACGCCGTCCGCGATCGAGCCGCTGCCGCCCTGGAACAGCGCGACGCGGCGCAGGGTCAGCTCCGCATGCAGGTTCTGGCTGACCTTGTTGATGTGCTTGAGGTCCTCGGCGAATGGCGGCGGGGTCAGTTGGGCAAGCACCGGACCGCTCGGCGCGGCTGGCGTCACTGCGACGTTGTTCTTCACGCGATATTCGGGGTCGTCCTGCGGCGTAAGCGGGCGATGGCGGACCTGGACCGCACCCTTCACCTTCACGCCGCGCGCTTCGAGCAATACCTTCAGGCGCCAGGCGGAATAGTCGGCCGGGTCGTCGATGCCGAGCTTCCAGGTCCGCGGCTTGGCGTCGGCGCCGATCGTGCCGGTGATGTGGAGCAGCTTGCCGTTGGGATCGCGCGTCCAGCCGAGTTCGGTACCGTCGCCGGGCACGGTCTTCGCCTGGTTGTCGATCGTGAAATAGGGCCAGAGCTCGATCTTGGCCGCCTCGCCCACCTTCGCAGGCGAGACCGCCAGCTTCAGCTCATTGTCGTCGAGGGTCAGCGCCGAGGCGCCGGTGCCCGAGGAGCTGGGAATGTTGTTCCAGCTCATCCCCGGTCCCCAATGCTGATCGGGGTAGATCATATCGTCGCCGATCACGTTGCGAACGCGCTTCGTCTTCGCGGCGATCGCATCGGCCAGGGTGGCGAGACAATCGACAGTGCAATCGTCCGCGCTCGACAGGCGCGCATCGCCCCGCCCCACCAGCACGACGTCGTCGCCTTCCATGCGCACCGCGGCTCCGCCGGCGGTGTCGGGCTGGTTGATGTCGGGCAGGTACGCGAACGCCGCGGCAGTGGTGTAGATCTTGGTGTTCGAGGCCGGGATGAAGCGGCCGTCCGGGTTGATCGCGACGATCTCCCTGCCGTTCGGATCGGTCACCACCAGCCCGAAGCGGGTGCCGGTGGGCGCCTCCGCCAGCTTGGCGGCGATGCGCTGGTCGAGCGACTGCGCCTGAGCCTGGGCCAGGGCCGGCATGGCGACGGTAAGGGCGAGCGCTAGGACGATATGCTTCATGCCCCGAGCCTAACCATCGCCGCCAAAGGTGCAAAGCCGCGATCATTCTGAGGACTCGCCGGGGCATAACCGACGCGCATGTCAGCATTGTTCCGGACACGTCCCCCCTGCAGTTTCGTCCTATGATAGTCCGTACTGCTTTGAAGCTGGGATGTTCGCTGGCGCTGGCTTTGGCCACGCCTGCGCTTGCGCAAACCGATGATCTGGCGGCGGCTCTGGCGCTGCCGGTGGTGAGCCAGATGGCGGGCGCGCGGGATGTGCAGCGCTTTGCCTGGGTCGAGAACCGGGCGGGCGCGCGCAACCTGTGGGTGGCGGATGCGGGCCAGAAGGCCCGGCAGCTCACGCATTATGCCGAGGACGACGGCATGATGCTCTACGACCTGGCGCTGAGCCCCGACGGCAAGCGCCTGGCCTTTGTCCGCGGCGGGGACGACGAGTTCCCGGACGGACGGATCCCGAATACGGCCTCGGCAGCGTATCCGCCGGGCCAGCAGGTGTTCGTCGTCGGTGATAACGGCGTAGATCCCACGCCGATCGGCGACGGACACCTGCCTGTATTCTCGCCCGACGGCACCCGGATCGCCTTCACCCGGCGCGGCGAGATCTGGCTGTGGCAGAGCGGTAAGCCGGCGCGGATCGCTTCGTTCGCAGGCGAAGCCACCGACCTCAAATGGACGCCCGACGGCAAGCGGCTGACCTTCGTCGACAATCGCGACGATCATGCCTTTGTCGCGTTCCTCGACGTCGATGCGCCCAAGCTGACGTACATGGAGCCGGCTCTCGGCTACTCCGCCGAGCCCGCCCTATCGCCCGACGCCAGCCAGATCGCCTATATCCAGTATCGCGACCCGCCCGCGGGCGCGGCGCCGGACGGCGGGCCCTATTGGTCGATCCGCGTCGCCGATACGGCTACGGGCAAGGCGCACACGGTGTGGACCGCGCCGCAGGGCATGGGCGGCCGCTATGCCGGCACGCGCCAGCACAATCTCTACTGGAGCAAGCAGGGCAAGCTTCTCTTCCCCTGGGAGCGCAGCGGATTCCTCCAAGTCTACGCGATCGACGCCGACAAGGGCGGCGAGCCGAAGGAGCTGACACCGGGCAAGTTCGAGGTCGAGACCTTCGTGCTCGGCGCCGACGATGTCCTCACCTTCGCCGCCAATGCCGACGAGACCGACCGGCGCCATTTGTGGCAGGTGCCGGCAAGCGGCGGCGCGGCCAAGCGGATCACCAACGGCAAGGGCAGCGAGAGCCTGCCGCTGTTTGCGGGCGGACTGCTCGCGGGCATCGCGACCGATGCCAGCCATCCCGGGCATCCGGTGGTCGCCAAGGGACTGTCTCCGCTCAGTGATGCGGCCGAACTCAAGGGCGCGATCGAGCCCGAGGCCGTGACCTATCAGGCCGAGGACGGCGTGACTGTCCACGCCCAGCTGTTCCGCGGCAAGGGCAAGGGGCCGCGCCCGGCGCTGATCTTCGTCCATGGCGGGCCGCGCCGGCAGATGCTGCTCGGCTTCCACCCTTCGCAATATTATTCCAACGCCTACATCATGAACCAGGCGCTGGCGGCGCATGGCTATAGCGTGCTCTCGGTCAATTACCGCAGCGGCACCGGCTATGGGCAGGCGTTCCGCGAGGCGCCGAACATCGCGCGTGACGGCGCCTCCGAATATCGTGACGTGCTGGCCGGCGGGCGCTGGCTGGCGGCGCAGAAGGACGTCGCTCCGGAGAAGATCGGTATCTGGGGCGGCAGCTGGGGCGGCTACCTCACCGCGCTCGCGCTTGCCCGCAACAGCGACCTGTTCAAGGCCGGCGCCGACTTCCACGGCGTCCACACGATGCTCAAGAATGTCGACAACAATATCGCGCCCGAACTGCAGCTGGCAGTGCGCCAGAAGCAGTGGGACAGCTCGCCAATGGGGTCGATCGACAAGTGGCGCTCGCCGGTGCTGCTGATCCACGGCGATGACGACCGCAATGTCGATTTCGGCCAGTCGCTGCTGCTCGCCCGCGAGCTTTCGGCACGGCGCATCCCCTTCGAGGAGCTGGTATTCCCCAATGAGCGCCACGAATTCTTCCGCTACACCGACTGGCTTGCGGCCTATCGCCGCGCCACCGCGTTCTTCGACGGGCATCTGAAATGAGGTGGTTGATGGGAATTGCCGCACTGGCCGGCGCGAACGCGGCCCAGGCGCAGGAGCGCGCGACGCTGATCCATGGCGCGCGGGTGTTCGATGGCACCGGCAAGGCGGCGAAGCTGACCGACGTGCTGATCGAGGACGGCAAGATCGCCCGTGTCGGCAAGAAGCTGCGCGTGCCCGAGGGTACCGACGTGATCGACGCGACCGGGCTCACGCTGATCCCCGGGCTGCACGATTTGCACATCCACACCTCGCGTGAGGCCTTTGCCGACGCTGGCGCGCTACACCGCTTCTACCTGCCCTATCTGCGGGCGGGCGTGACCAGCATCAACGAGTTCTCGGTCTCGGGCGAGATGATGGCGGGCATCCGCGCCTTCCAGGCCGACACGCCGCGTCTCACGCTGGCGATCCGGCTAGGCGTGCCCGGCGGGCATGGGACCGAAAGCAAGTTCACCCAGGCGATCACCTATCAGGTGACCAACCCCGACGAAGCGCACGCCGCGATGGCCAAGGCGCTCGTCTTCAAGCCTGACATGATCAAGGTGTTCGCCGATGGCTGGCGCTATGGCGACCCTGCGCGGCCCGACCGGCCGAGCATGGACGAGCCGACCCTCGCGGCGATCGTGAAGGACGCGCACCACGCCGGCATCAAGGTGATGACGCATACGGTGACGCTGGAAGGCGCCAAGATCGCCGCGCGTGCGGGGGTGGACGCGCTGGCGCACGGCGTGGGCGATGCGCTGGTCGATGCCGAGCTGATCGGCCTGATGAAGAAGCACCACATGGCCTATGTCGCCACGCTGGCGACCTTCGAGCCGCTCGAGACGCGCGTGCTGGCGCCCGAGGAACTCGCCCTGCTCTCCCCCGAGCAGCGCGACCGCGAGGCGGCGCGGCTGGCCAAGGGCGAGGCGGTGGCACCCTATGACAGCAAGCGCTGGGAGTTGATGCGCGAGAATATCCGGCTGCTGAAGGCGGCGAAGATCCGCGTCGGCGTGGGCACCGATACCGGGATCGAGGGCGTCTATCCGGGCTTCGGCGCGCTGCGCGAGATGCGGATCCTGACCGAGCTGGGCTTCACGCCTGCAGAGGCGATCGAGGCGGGCACGAAGACGAGCGCGGACATCATGGGGCGGAAGAAGACCGAGGGCGTCATCCGCAAGGGCATGCGCGCCGACCTGGTGCTGACCGGCGGGACGCCGGATGTGACGTTCCGGGATCTCTATGCTGTGAAGCGGGTCTGGGTTGCGGGGCGCGAAGTTTCGTTAGGCAACTAGGTCCCCTCCCTGGAAGGGAGGGGTCGGGGGTGGGTGGGCCTCCACAGACGATAGCCTTTGTTGATGGCAACCCACCCCTAGCCCCTCCCTTGTCAGGGAGGGGAAGAAACTACGCCATATCCGCCGCGCGGTAGACTTCCTCGTCCAGCTCGCCTTCCCAGCGCGCCACCAGCGTGGCCACCGTCAGGTTTGCCGAAGCGCTCGGCACCGTGCGGGTCATGTCGAGCAGCCGGTCGAACGGCAGCACGAAGCCCACCACCAACGCCGTCTGCTCGGGCGATACGCCGACCGCGCTCAGCACCGCCGCCAGCATGAACAGCGACGCCGAGGGCACCGGCGCCGTGCCGAACGCCGCCAGCGCACCGGTCAGCAGCACCGTCGCATAGACCGTCGGCGTCAGATGCACGCCGAAGGCCTGCAACGCGAACATGCTCAGCAGCCCGACATACATCGCCGTGCCGTCCTTGCCGATGCTCGCGCCAAGCGGCAGCACCGTCGAGAAGACCGAACGGCCGATGCCGAGATTCTGCTCGGAGACGCGCATCGCCACCGGCAGCGTCGCGCCGCTCGAGGCCGTCGAGAAGGCAACCGCCAGCGCATCGATGATGCCGCGGAAGAAGGGCAGCAGCGGCAGGCGCGCGACGAAGCGCAGCAACAGGCTGTGCACCACCAGCATCTGGAGCAGCGAGCCGAGCACCACCGCCAGCGCCAGCCAGCCGACATGGACGAACACCGCCGCACCGTTCGCCGCCACGGCATTGGCGATCAGCGCGAACACGCCGAACGGAGTCACTTCCATCACCAGCCCGACGACGCGCAGCAGCACCGCGGAGGTCGACTGGAGAAGGTTCGCGAACGGCTTGCCCGCCTCCCCCGCCACTACCGTGCCGCAGCCGATCAGGATCGAGGTGAAGATCAGCGCGAGCATGTCGCCCTTGGCCAGCGCATCGAAGATGTTGGTCGGGATGATGTTGATCAGCTGCTCATAGGGCGTGACCGGCGTGCCCAGCGCATGCGCCTCCGCCGTGCCGAGCGGCGCGCCGATACCGGGCTGGACGATCGCCGCGACCACCATGCCGATCGAGACGGCGATGAAGGTGGTCAGCGCGAACATGCCGATCGTGCGGCCACCCAGGCTGCCGAGCCGCTTGGGATCGGCGAGCGTGGTGATGCCCGATGCGATCGTCACGAGCACGATCGGCGCGACCAGCATGCGGATCGCGCGGACGAACAGGTCGCCGATGAACTGCACCCAATGCGCCTGCCCCGGCGCCACCAGCGCGAAGATCACGCCGAGCACGAGGAAGGCAAGCACACGCTTCCACAGCGCCGTGCCGAACCACCAGCTCACTTGCAGCTGCCCGGGGTCGGCTTGTGCGGCAGCGCGCGCCCGGCGGCCTTGCCGGTCATCGCGCCCTTGTCGACCGCGACCACGCCGTTGACCACGACGGTCTGCACGCCGGCGGCATATTCGGTCGGCGCCTCATAGGTGGCGCGCGACGCGTAGGTCTTCGGATCGAACACCACGATATCGGCGAAGGCGCCGCTGCGCAGATGGCCGCGGCCCGTGAGCCCGAACGTGTCCGCGGTCAGCGCCGAGCTGCGCTCGATGAATTCGCGCAGCGTGATGACATGGTCCGTCTTGACGTATTTGTCGTATTTGCGCGCGAAGGTGCCATAGACGCGCGGATGGCCACCCGAGGCGTCCGATCCCGTCATCACCCAAGGCTGCTTCATGAACGCGCCGATATCGGCCTCGCTCTGGTTGAACGATACCGTGCCCGGATCGCCGATGCGGATCACGGCGATCGCTGCATCGACGGCCGACAGGTTCATCTCCTTGGCGACGGCATCGAGATAGCGGTTCTTATACTTGCCCTCGACGATCAGCAGCTTGTCCGCCCCGCCGCGCTTGCGGAGGTTCTCGACCATGCCCTCGTGCATCTTCTGCGTGAGCGAGGGATCGTCGAAGCGCTTGAGCAAAGCCGGACGGCCGCCATCCTGCGCCCAGAGCGGCACCAGCGACGCGACCAGGCTCGTGCCCGATGCCGACCAGGGATATTGGTTAGCGGTCACCTTCTCGCCGCGGGCGCGCGCCGCCTCGATCATTGCGATGATCTTGGGGGCATCGCCCTGCACATCGACGCCGAGCGCCTTGATATGGCTGATATGCGCCGGCAGCCCGCCCTCGCGGCCGATGCGGATCGCTTCCTCGATCGCCGCCGCCAGGCCGACTGTGTAGCTGCTCTCGTCGCGGATATGGCTGTCATAAGTGCCACCGCGCTTGCCCGCTTCCTTGGCGAGCTCGATCACTTCCTCGGTCTTGGCAAAGCTCTGCGGCGCGTAGAACAGGCCGGTGGAGAGGCCGATCGCGCCGTGGCACATCGCGTCGGCGACGAGGCCCTTCATCTTGACCATCTCGTCGGCGGTGGGCGCGCGATTATCCTCGCCCACCACTTTCTCGCGCACCGCGCCGAAGCCGACATAGGCGGCATAGTTGATGCCGACCGGCTTGGTCGCCGCGCTGCCGAGCACCTTGTCGAGGTTCGGATCGCCGCCGCCGTCATTGCCGATGAACGCCGTGGTGACGCCCTGCATCAGGAAGGCCGGGATCAGCCGCTTGGCCGGGTCCGCCGAGGCGAGCGCGCCGCCCATATGCGTGTGCGGATCGATGAAGCCCGGCGCGACGATCATGCCCTTGGCATCGATCACCCGCGTGGCGGTGACATTGGCGTGCTTGCTCACCGAGACGATATGGTCGCCGCGGATCGCGACATCGCCGATGAAGGGCGCGTCAGACCCCGTGTAAATCGTGCCGCCGCGGATCAGCAGATCCACCTTCTGCGGGGCCGCGGGCGTTGCGGCGCCCAGCGAGAGGGCGGAAATCCCGAGCAGCAGCGCGATTTTCATGGTGTTCCCCAAAATCCCCGGATGGGCGGATAGAGCGTGCCGTTCTTGTCCTCGACCCCGCCAAGGCGATCCTTGGCGAGCCAGATCGGACCGTCAAGGTCGGCGAAGTCGGACATGCGGGCAATGTGCAGCGCGGCGGCGATCGACAACGACGAACTGACCATGCAGCCCGTCATCAGCCCGAGCCCGCGCTCGCGCGTGGCATGTGCCAAGCGAAGTGCCTCGGTGAGGCCGCCCGCCTTGTCGAGCTTGATGTTCACCACCTGATAGCGGCGCGCGACGACGTCCAGCTCCTCGGTGGTGTGGATCGACTCGTCCGCGGCGATCGGCACCAGCGGCTTGAAGCTCTCCAGGCATTCGTCGATCTCGGCGGAGACCGGCTGCTCGAGCAGGTCGACGCGCAGTTCGGCGAGCAAAGGCTGCATCGCCTCGACCAGCCGGGCGTCCCAGCTCTCATTGGGATCGACGATCAGCTTCGCATTCGGCGCGGCGGCGCGGACGGCGCGGATCTGCGCATCGGGCAGGCGGCCATCGACCTTCACCTTGAGCAAAGGCGCGTTCGCGACATGGCGCGCGGCGGCGCCCATCATCATCGGCGTGTCGATCACGATGGTCAGCGCGCTGGCGAGCGGCCCCGGCTCGGGCGCGCCGAGCAGTTCGGCCACGCTCTTGCCGGCCTGGCGTGCTTCCAGGTCCCAGAGCGCACAGTCGATGGCGTTGCGGGCAGCGCCCGGCGGGAGCAGCGACAGCAACTCCTCGCGCCCGACACCGGCTTCGATTGCGGAACGCACACCCTCGATTGCTTCGAGCGCGCTTTCGACGCTCTCGCCATAACGGGCATAGGGAACCCCCTCGCCCTTCCCTTCCAGATCCCCGGTGCGGAGCGAGACCGTGACCACATCGGCCTCGGTCTTCACGCCGCGCGAGATGCGGAACGGCTTGGTCAGTAGGAAGCGATCGTGGCGGGCCGTGAGGGTTCGGTGCATAGCAACTCGTCGATGATCGCCTCGACCCCGAAGGCAATTGGATCGGTACAGGGCAGGCCGAGCTCATTCTCGATCTGCCGGCAAAGCGCGCGGGCCTCATCGGCCTCCATGCGGGAAGTGTTGAGGCACACCCCCACCGCGCGAACGTTCGGGCTGGTCAGGCGCGCAGTCTGGAGGTTCGCCTCCAGACACTCCTTCAGGCCGGGCAGCGCACGCCCCGGGATGCCGCGCATATGGCTGCGGCTCGGATCGTGGCAAAGCACCAGCGCCTCGGGCTGTGCGCCGTGCAGCAGGCCGGTCGAAACACCGGCAAAGCTCGGGTGGAACAGCGACCCCTGGCCTTCGATCAGGTCCCAGCCGCCGTCATTGCGCTCGGGTGCGAGCATCTCGATGCCGCCCGAGATGAAATCGGCGACGACTGCGTCGATCGGCACGCCTTCGCCCGCGATCAGGATGCCGGTCTGGCCCGTCGCACGGAAATCTGCCTTCTCGCCGCGCGCCTTCAGCGCATCGGCCAGCGCGATCGTGGTGTACATCTTGCCGACCGAGCAATCGGTACCGACGGTGAGCACGCGGCGGCCCGCACGGGCATAGCCGTTGCCGACGCGCAGGTCCGCGGGCGGGTCACGCACGTCGAAGAGCTGCAGGCCCTTCTCCTTCGCCAGCGCCGCCAGCTCGGGCACGTCGCGCAGCCGCTGGTGCAGGCCGGCGGCGATGTTCATCCCCGCCTCAAGCGCCGCGATCGCGTCCCGCACGAGGTCGCCGCCCATCCGGCCGCCCGAATTGGCGATGCCGAGGACGAGCGTCTTAGCGCCCGCCGCAGCGCCTTCCGCGATCGTCATGCGCGGCAGGTCGAGGGTTAGCGTGGAGTCGTCGTGACGGAACTCGCCCACGCAATCGTCCCGCCGAAATTCGGCGAGGCCACGCGAGGTCTTGATGCCCACGAAATCGGTGCTGTGACCGAGGTAGAGGAGGAAAGGTGCCGGTATCATGTTGAGATAACGCTATCGCCCCGCTCCCGGCACCGCACATAGCGAGTGGGGCCCTCGGCATAGCCTGTTGTTATGGCCGCAGTTTACGCGTCGATCACCTTGGCGAGCGCCTTGAGGAAATCGGTGGCGAGCGCTGTGGGCGGCCGATTGAGCAGGAACATCGCGTGGACGTCGAAGGTCAGCTGCGGCTTCAAGGGCCGCATCGCCAGCCCGGGCACGAGCGAGGCCTGGGCGGTGAAGCTGTCCACCACCGTCATTCCCACTCCCTGCGCGACCAGCGCGGTGGCGATGTAGAAAGTCCGTGCGGAGATGACTTCGTCGAGCTCAAGCTCGAGCCGCGCGCATTCCTGGCTGAACAGCTGGCCGATCGGCCCCGAATTGGCGAGGCTGATGAACGGGCGGCCGCGCAGCCGCTCCAGCTCGATCCGCGCCGGTGCGTTGGGCATGTCCTCTTCGCGGTAGAGCACCACCAGCTCGCCCTCGCCCAGCCAGCGATGGCCGATCGGCGCCGCGTGCGGGACCTCATAGGCGATCGCGACATCGGTCTCGCGCTCATAGAGTTTGCGCAGCAGATCGTCGTGGTGGACGGTCTGCAGGTCGAAGCGCACGCCCTCGTGATTGCGCATGAAGCGCGACACGGCAGTCGGCAGCGCGTTGAGCGCCAGACTCGGCAGCGCCGAGATCTTCAGCATCCCGCCCGCACCACGCTTCAGGTTCCGCCCCGCCTCGCGCAGCGCATAGACGCGGTCCTGGATCTCCGAGACTTCGGTGAACAGCGTGTGCGCATCCTCGGTCGGGACGAGCCGGCCATTGGTGCGGTGGAAGAGCTGGAAGCCGAGCAGGCTCTCGGCATGGCGCAGCATCTTGGAGACCGAGGGCTGCGATACGTTGAGCGCACGCGCCGCCCCGCTCACCGAGCCGTTGACATATACCGCGTGAAAGATCTCGATGTGGCGCAAGTTCATTGCGCCAGCCTATCGTGCTTTGCGAAAAGCGAAAGGCCCCGCTTTGGCGCAATCGTTTCGAAGCAAGAACTATCCGCCCGGCGTGAACTCGGCGACGAGGTCATAGCGGTCGCCCGGAAAGGTCTGGCGGACGAAGGTCACTGCCCTGCCCGTGCGCCAGGTCCAACGCTCGACCTGCAGGCAGGCGGTCTGCGGTTCGAGCTTGAGCCGCGTGGCGAGCGCGCGCGGGGCAGAGACGGCGCGGATGCGGTGGCGAGCGTCCGTCCACGGCACATGGTGGAGCAGCCACGAGCCCGGCGCCTCGGTCTCGAACGTATCGGCGCGCGGCACGGGCACGGTATCGAGCGCGATCAGCCGGCGCTCGGCGGCGAAGGGCTGGCCACCGGCGAAATGCACGCCCTCGATCAGCAGTGCCGGCGCCGGGATGCCTGACAGCTCGATATCGGCATCGCGATTGACCACGCGGCAGGTGTCGAGTTCCCAGCCATAGGCTTCACCGCGCGCCGCGATCAGCTGGGCAAGGTCGGGCACCGCCAGCACCGCGGCATGGACCTGCGGGTGTGCGACGAACGAACCGGCCTTGCGGCGGCGCTCGATCAGCCCGGCATGCGCGAGCCGCTCCAGCGCCTTGCTGACGGTGGCGCGGGCGCAGCCATAGTGCGTGACCAGCTCATGCTCGAACGGAATACGATCGCCCGGGCGCAGCTCGCCCGAGCGGATGCGTTCCTCGATGTCCGAGCGAATGCGTTCCTGCAGAGTCACGCCAGCAAATTCGTCAAAATTTTGTGATAATGATTAGCAATAGCCTCGCTCGCAAGGTGCTTGCCGCGAACGACTCGCAGCTGACCGGCGCGCCAGACGCAGTCGATCGCGCCGGCGCGGCCGGCGAAGATCCAGCGATCGAGGAAGGTGCCGGCGGACGCGCCGGCGAAGCTTGGATGTTCCATGTTCAGGGAGACAATATCGGCCGGCGCACCGGGTGCAATCCCGGTCGCGACGCCAAGCGCCTGCCCTGCGCCCTTGAGCGCTGCGGCGAACAGCGTTTCGCCGACCGACGCACCTTCTTGCAAAAGAATCGCACGCCGGCGCCGCGCCAGCCGCTGCGAATATTCAATCGACCGCAATTCATACGCCGCGTCGATCTGGATGTTGGAATCGGTGCCGGTGGCGATGCGTCCGCCGGCCGCGAGATAACGCTCCGCGGGAAAAATGCCGTCGCCGAGATTGGCTTCGGTGACCGGGCAGAGGCCGGCGACAGCGCCCGAGGCGGCGAGCCGGTCGGCTTCCCGATCGGTGAGGTGCGTGGCGTGGATCAGCGCCCAGCGCTCGCTCAGCTCAACGTTGTCAAGCAGCCATTCGACGGGTCGGGCACCGCTCCAGGCGAGGCAGGCCTCGACTTCCTTGACCTGCTCGGCGGCGTGGATGTGGAGCGGGCCAGAGGTTAACGCCGTGACTGCCGTTAACGCTTCAGGCGTGACGGCGCGCAGCGAGTGGGGGGCGATACCCAATATCGCGTCAGCGGGGAGCTTGGCCTTGCTCGCCTCGACCAGCCTGGCGAAGCTGTCGATATCGGAGAGGAAGCGCCGCTGGCCGGGCTTGGGCGGCTGTCCGCCGAAATCGCTGTACGCGTAGTAGACGGGGAGCAGTGTCAGGCCGATGCCGGCTTGCTCGGCGGCGTGGACGATCGCGCCGGCCGTCTCGGCCGGATCGGCGTAGCGGGCGCCATCTATGTCATTGTGAAGATAGTGAAACTCGCCGACGCGGGTGTAGCCGGTCTCGAGCATCTCGACATAGGCCTGGGCAGTGATCGCGGCGATGTCGTCGGGGGTGAGCCGGTCGAGAAACCGGTACATGATCTCGCGCCAGCTCCAGAAATCATCGTCGGGCCGGCCGCGCCGCTCGCTGAGCCCGGCCATGCCGCGCTGGAAGCCGTGGCTGTGGACATTGCCCATGCCCGGGATCGCGACGCGGTGAGGCTCGGCGTCGGGTGCGGGATTAGTGGAGGGCAGAACCTCCGAAATTCGGCCATCGGCGATGCGGACCGTGACGCGCTCGGCCCAGCCAGTCGGCAACAGCGCGGTTTCGAACCAAAGATCCATTCCAAGCCTCCCGTTCGTTATGTCTAGACATAACTGGTCGCACGGGCAAGGATGCGCGCATGGACCGACTCTGGACCAATGCACGGATCGCAACGATGGCGGGCCCCGGGATGGGTGTCGTCGAGCGTGGTGCAGTGGCGGCGAAAGACGGCCGGATCGCCTGGGTCGGGCTGGCAAGCGAAGCCCCAGCGGCGGCCGAGACGATCGATTGCGAAGGCCGCTGGATCACGCCTGGGCTGATCGACTGTCACACCCATCTGGTTCATGGTGGTGACCGCGCACACGAGTTCGAACTCCGCCTGCAGGGCGCGAGCTATGAGGAGATCGCGCGGGCCGGCGGTGGGATCGTCTCGACGATGCGCGCCACCCGCGAAGCCAGCGAAGCCGAACTGGTTGCGAGCGCCCTTCCACGGCTCGATGCGCTGATTGCCGAGGGCGCGACCACTGTCGAAGTGAAGTCAGGCTATGGCCTGGCACTCGACGATGAGCGCAAGATGCTGCGCGCGGCACAGGCGCTGGCACGCGAACGCAAGGTTCGGATCGCAACGACATTCCTTGGCGCACACGCCTTGCCGCCCGAATATTCAGAAAACCAATCTGGTTATATCGACCTCGTTTGCGAGACGATGATACCAGCAGTGGCTGAAGCCGGGCTCGCCGATGCGGTCGACGCCTTTTGCGAGGGCATTGGCTTCACGCTGACCGAGACCGAGCGCGTCTTCAAGGCCGCCAAGAAGCACGGCCTCAAGGTGAAACTCCACGCCGAGCAACTCTCCAACCAGCAGGGCGCCGCACTGGCAGCTTCCTATGGCGCGCTTTCGGCCGACCATCTCGAATATCTCGACGATGCCGGCATCGCGGCGATGGCCGAAGCCGGCACGGTCGCCACGCTCCTCCCCGGCGCCTATTATTTCATGCGCGAGACCCGCCTCCCGCCGATCCAGGCACTGCGCGACGCCGGCGTACCAATCGCGCTCGCCACCGACTGCAATCCCGGCACCTCGCCGCTCACCAGCCTGCTGCTCGTCATGAACATGGGCGCCACGCTGTTCCGGCTGACCGTCGAGGAATGCCTGGCTGGCGTGACCCGCGAGGCGGCGCGCGCGCTCGGGCTCCAGCACGAAATCGGCACGATCGAAGTCGGCAAGAGCTGCGACCTGGCGCTCTGGGACATCGAGCGGCCGGCCGAGCTTGTTTATCGCATGGGGCTGAACCCGCTTCATGCCCGCATCTGGAAGGGCGAATGACCGAAATCCTGCTGATCCCCGGCGACGTGCCGCTGGCCGAGTGGCGCGCAATCTGGCGCGGCGCGGTGCCCAGGCTCGACCCCGCCTCTGCCCCGCGCATCGCCGAGAGCGCCGCCGCGGTCGCGCGCATCCTGTCGCATGGCGAACCGGTCTACGGGATCAACACCGGCTTCGGAAAGCTCGCCAGCGTCAAGATCGAGGCCGAGGACCTGGCGACGCTCCAGCGCAATATCGTGCTCAGCCACGCCGCCGGCGTGGGCGCGCCTTCCCCCGCGCCGATCGTGCGGCTGATGATGGCGCTCAAGCTAGCCAGCCTGGCGCAGGGCGCATCGGGCGTGCAGCCGGCGACGGTGGCGTTGCTCGAGGCGATGCTCGCCATGGGGCTCACGCCGGTCGTGCCGAGCCAGGGTTCAGTCGGCGCCAGCGGCGACCTTGCCCCGCTCGCGCATATGGCCGCGACGATGATCGGCGTCGGTTCGATCGAAGTCGATGGCCGCGTGCTGCCGGCCGAACAGGCGCTGGCCGAGGCAGGTCTCCAGCCAGTGACATTGGGCCCCAAGGAGGGTCTCGCCCTCCTCAACGGCACCCAATTCTCCACCGCCAATGCGCTGGCGGGCTTGTTCGAGACCGAGACGCTGTTCCAGGCCGCGCTCGTCACCGGCGCGCTTTCGACCGAGGCGGCCAAGGGCACCGACGCGCCGTTCGACCCGCGCATCCACATGCTCCGCCGCCATCCCGGCCAGATCGCCGTCGGCGAGACGCTGCGCAGTCTGATGGCCGGCTCCGCGATCCGCGCCTCGCACCGCGACGACGATCCGCGCGTCCAGGACCCCTATTGCCTGCGCTGCCAGCCCCAGGTGATGGGCGCGGTGCTCGATCTGCTCCGCCAGGCGGCGACCACGCTGGAGACCGAGGCCAACGGCGTCAGCGATAATCCGCTGATCTTCCCCGAGACCGACGAAGCATTGTCCGGCGGCAATTTCCACGCCGAGCCCGTCGCCTTCGCAGCCGACATGATCGCGCTGGCACTGTGCGAGATCGGCTCGATCGCCGAGCGGCGGGTGGCAATGCTCGTCGATCCCGCACTCTCCAACCTGCCCGCCTTCCTCACGCCGCAGCCGGGGCTCAATTCGGGCTTCATGATCCCTCAGGTCACCGCCGCCGCGCTCGTTTCCGAGAACAAGCAGCGCGCCACTCCGGCGAGCGTCGACTCGATCCCGACCTCTGCCAACCAGGAAGACCATGTCTCGATGGCCGCCCACGGCGCGCGCCGCCTGCTCGAAATGGCGGCGAACACCGGCGCGGTGATCGGCATCGAGCTGCTCGCCGCCGCGCAGGGCTGCGACTTCCACGCAGGGCTCACTTCGTCGGAGGCGCTGGAACGCGTCCGCGCCCGCCTGCGCCGCGAAGTGCAGACACTCGACCATGACCGGCATTTCCACCCCGACATCGAAGCCGCCACGGCAATCGTGCGCTGCGGCGGCGTGGCCGAGGCGGCGGCGATCGCACTACCGGGCGTCGCATGAGCTGGCTCGAGATTCACCGCGGCGAAGCGCCGCTGATCGTCGCCTTCCCGCATACCGGCACCGACCTCGCCGATGTCGAGGATCGCTTCATCTCGCCCTGGCTGGCGACCAAGGATGCCGATTGGTGGATCGACCGGCTCTATGCTTTCGCCGCCGATCTCGGTGCGACGACGGTGCGGACGCGGATCTCGCGCAGCGTGATCGATGTGAACCGCGATCCCTCGGGTGCGTCGCTCTATCCGGGCCAGGCAACGACCGAGCTTTGCCCGACCACGACCTTCGACGGCGACCTGCTCTACCGCGACGGCAACCCCGATGCCGACGAGATCGCACGGCGACGCACCGCCTTCTTCGATCCCTATCACACCGCTATCGAAGCCGAGATCGCCCGCCTCCGCGCGATCCACCCCAAGGTCGTGCTCTACGACGCCCATTCGATCCGCAGCCATGTCCCGCGCCTGTTTGACGGCGAACTGCCCCAGTTCAACATCGGCACCAATGGCGGCACCACCTGTGCCCCCGCACTCGCCCGCGCCGTCGAAGCGGCCTGTGCCTCCACCCCCTGGAGCCAGGTGACGGACGGCCGCTTTCGCGGTGGCTGGACAACGCGGCACTATGGCCGCCCCGAACAGGGCGTCCACGCCATCCAGATGGAGCTGGCCTGCCGCGGCTATATCGACGAGCCCTCCGCCTTTGACGAGGGCCACTGGCCCACGCCCTATGACGACGCCCGCGCCGCCCCGATGCGTGCCGCCCTGACCCAGGTTCTCACCGCCTGCCTGACCTTCGCCGGAGCCCCGGAATGACTCGCCTCGACAATAGCCGCATCATCAAGCCCGCCACCGGCACCGCGCTGACCGCCAAGAGCTGGCTCACCGAAGCGCCGCTCCGCATGCTGATGAACAACCTCCACCCCGACGTCGCCGAGCGGCCCGAGGAGCTGGTCGTCTATGGCGGCATCGGCCGCGCCGCGCGCGACTGGGAGAGCTATGACAAGATCGTTGCAACGCTACGCGATCTCGAGGCCGACGAGACGCTGCTGATCCAGTCGGGCAAGCCTGTCGGCGTCTTCCGCACCCACGAAAACGCCCCCCGCGTCCTCCTCGCCAACTCTAACCTGGTGCCGCACTGGGCGACCTGGGAGCATTTCAACGAGCTCGATCGCAAGGGTCTGGCGATGTACGGCCAGATGACCGCGGGCTCGTGGATCTATATCGGCACCCAGGGCATCGTGCAGGGCACCTACGAGACCTTCGCCGAGATGGGCCGCCAGCATTATGGCGGCGATCTCAAGGGCCGCTGGCTGCTCACCGCCGGCCTGGGCGGCATGGGCGGCGCCCAGCCGCTTGCGGCGGTGATGGCGGGCGCATCCTGCCTCGCCATCGAGTGCCAGCCGAGCCGGATCGAGATGCGCCTGCGCACCGGCTATCTCGACCATAAAGCCGGGACGATCGAGGAAGCGCTCGACATTATCCAGCGCGCCGACAAGCCCGTCTCGGTCGGCCTGCTCGGCAACGCGGCGGAACTGCTGCCCGAGATGTTCGCCCGCGGTATCCGCCCCGACCTGCTCACCGATCAGACCAGCGCGCATGATCCCGTGAACGGCTACCTCCCGATCGGCTGGACCGTCGCCGAGTGGCTCGAGAAGCGCGAGCGCGATCCCGAAGCCGTCGCCAAGGCGGCCAAGGCCTCGATGGCGCAGCATGTGCAGGCGATGCTCGACTTCCACGCCGCGGGTGTGCCGACGGTCGACTACGGCAACAATATCCGCCAGGTCGCGCTCGACGAGGGCGTGGCCAACGCCTTCGACTTCCCCGGCTTCGTCCCCGCCTATATCCGCCCGCTGTTCTGCAGGGGGATCGGCCCGTTCCGCTGGGTGGCGCTGTCGGGCGACCCCGAGGATATCGCCAAGACCGATGCCAAGGTGAAGGAGCTGCTGCCCGACAACGCGCACCTCCACAACTGGCTCGACATGGCCGCCGAGCGCATCCACTTCCAGGGCCTGCCCGCGCGGATCTGCTGGGTCGGGCTGGGCGACCGCCACCGGCTCGGCCTCGCTTTCAACGAGATGGTGGCGAGCGGCGAGCTCAAGGCGCCGATCGTGATCGGCCGCGACCATCTCGACAGCGGATCGGTTGCCAGCCCCAATCGCGAAACCGAGGCGATGCGCGACGGATCGGACGCGGTATCCGACTGGCCTTTGCTCAACGCGTTGCTCAACACCGCATCGGGCGCGACCTGGGTGTCGCTCCATCACGGCGGCGGCGTCGGCATGGGCTATTCGCAGCACGCCGGCATGGTGATCGTCGCCGACGGCACGCAGGAGGCGGCGTCGCGGCTCGAACGCGTGCTGTGGAACGACCCCGCAACCGGCGTGATGCGGCACGCCGACGCCGGCTACGTCGAAGCTTTGGACTGTGCGCGTGAGAAGAGGCTGAAATTGCCCGGTATCTTGTAGGCAGTCCTTCCTTGCCGGAAACGGCAAGGGATGGAGGCGGGCCGTTGCAACCGGCCCGCCTCTAAAATCGATCTCATAGACAGCACTTTCCCCGGCGAAGGCCGGGGCCCAGATTAAGCGTGCGCGGCGAAGACGCGCCATGGCGCGTGATTTCAAGGACTGGGCCCCGGCCTTCGCCGAGGAAAGAAGGCGTCAGATCTCCACGAACCTTCCCGCCTCGCGGTCCTTCACCACCTTGCCCGCTTCGAACACGGTGCCGTTCATCGTGATGTAGACGCCCGGCTGCGCGACCTGGACGGTGGCGAAGGCCATGCCGAGGTTGAAGGGCGCATCGGTCTCCGCGAAGCGCGCCGGAGCAAGCGCGCCGACCAGCACGATCGTCTTGCCGGCGATCCCCGCCAGCGCCTTGGCCGTCTCGGTCATCGTATCGGTGCCGTGGGTGATGACGATGCGGCTCGCCGAAGCGGCAGCGGCACGCGACGCGATCAGCGCGCGGTCAGCATCGTCCATCTCCAGACTGTCCTTGCGCATCACTTCCTCGATCTCGAAGGGATTCAGCACACGCCCGACCTCAAGCAGCCGCGACATCATCGTGCCGACGATCGTGTATTTGCTCGACGCGTCGAAATATTGCTTGTCGATCGTACCGCCGGTGGTGAGCACGAGGATCGGTTGCTGGGTCATGCGCGGGCCTTACGCCCCTTCCTTGCCAAGGTCATGGGACAAAATGCCCATATCGCCTGCACGATTACGCAGGTGACAGGTGGCGCCAAACCGCGTAGCCACGCCGGCCATGGGGGCATGGCGCGTCTTCCTGAAAGAGCATCGCTGGCTGGCATTGTGGCTGATCGCCGCGGCGCTGGCGGTGAAGGCGTTCGTCCCGGCGGGCTATATGCTCGCCGATACCGGCGGCAAGACGCTGACCATGGCGATCTGCGACGGCAACGGCCCGGCGACGATGACCATCGACGTGCCGATGGATCCCGATCACGCCAAGAAGCCTGACAGCGCCAAGCAGGACGGCGGCTGCGCCTTCTCCGCGCTGGGCCATGCGACGATGGGCGGCGCCGATCCGGTGCTGCTCCTCGCGGCGTTCCTCTTCCTGCTCGCGCTCGGCTTTGCCGCGACCGCCCAGCCCGCGCCGCGCCGCCGTGCATTTGCCCGTCCGCCTTCGCAAGGACCGCCTGCCCGCACCTGAACCACGCCGCCGCGCTGCTGCGCGGCACGGTTTTCGTTCGTTTCAGGTGATATTCGCATGTTCATGTCTCGCCGTGCGCGCATCGTTGCGCTGCCGCTCTTCTGTCTCGCTACCCCTGCCCTCGCCCAGCAAGCCGAGGACAAGCAGGAGGAAAGCTCCATTCTCGTCGTCGGCCAGAAGGACGCGCCGATCAGCATCGATCCGCGCGGGCTCTCGGTAAGTCTCGGCGAAGAGCAGTTCGCCGGCGTCAACGCGCAGAATGTCGAGGATCTGATGAAGTACGCGCCCGATTTCTTCGTGCGCAAACGCTATGCCGGCGATTCCAACGGCGTGCCGGGCTTCCGCGGCACCCACTCGACCCAGAGCGCCCGTACGCTGGTGATGGTCGACGGGTTCGTGGTGTCGAACTTCCTCGGCAACTCGTTCGGCTTCGCGCCCAAATGGGGCGTGGTCGGTCCGGGCGAAGTCGAGCAGTTCGACATTGTCTATGGCCCTTATTCGGCGCGCTATTCGGGCAATTCGATGGGCGGCATCGTCAACATCACCACGCGCTCGCCCCAGAAGACCGAAGGCTTTGTCACCGTCCAGGGACTGGCCGAGCCTTTCGACCAGTACGGTACCCACGCCACTTATTGGGGCTGGTCGGGCGAGGCGGGCCTTGGCTGGCGGCAGAAGGACGGGCCGTGGTCGGCGCGGCTTTCCGGCCGGCACTTCCGCAATGATGGCCAGCCGATGAGCTGGTACGGCCTGACCCCGGTTACGGGCGCGGCCGGCACGGTCGTCACCGGCGCGGTGGTCGACAAGGGCCAGGCGATTCCCAACGCCCCCGGCACTACAGCCAACCCGATCTTCGCAGCGCAGAGCCCGGCGGCAACCACGCAGGACCAGGCAAAGCTGCGCATCGGCTATGACGGCGCCTCGGGCGTCACCGGCGAGCTGCTGTTCGCCTATTGGCACAATCTCGACGCCCAGTACGCGCCCGACTGCTATCTGCGCGATGCGGCCGGCAACAAGGTCTGCGAAGGCCGCGTGACCACGCTCGGCCAGACCTGGACCGCGTCCGGCGCCAAATGGTCGAGAACCGTGCGCGACGAATATCTGGCGGGCGCCAAGATCGCCGCGCCGCTGGGTGACGATGTGACGGCGAAGCTCAATGTCTCGACCTATCAGGTCACGCGTTCGGACGGGTTCACCTCGGCCAGCTATGCCGCCGGCGCATCGAACGGCGCTGGCACACTGGCGCGCCAGGGGCCGACCGGCTGGTACACCGCCGAGGCGTCGCTGGATGCGAAGATGGGCGCGCTCGATCTCGCCGCCGGGGCGAGCGCCAATCTCTATCAGACCGACCTGACCAACTATGCCGTGCCCAATTGGCGCGCGGACGATGGACGTGCCTTTTCCACCCGCACCTTCGGCAAGACGCGCCTGCTCGCCGGCTGGGCCGAGGGGCGGCTGCATGCCGATGCACTGGCCTTCACGCTCGGCGCGCGCTTCGAGAGCTGGCGGGCGTTCGATGGCGGGCTCGGGCGGATCGGCACCTCGGGCACGCCGGTGACCAACCGCTATGTGGCGCGCAGTGACACCGCCTTCGATCCCAAATTCTCGGCCGAATGGCATGGCGGCGCGACCAGCGTACAGCTCAGCCTGGCGGAGGCGACGCGCTTCCCGACGGTGGGCGAGCTGTTCCAGGGCAGCCTGAACGGCGATGGCAGCTTCAACGCCAACAGCTTCGATCCGAACCTCAAGCCCGAGCGCTCGCGCGATGCCAATCTGCTGGTGGCCCACGACTTCGGCGCGCTGAAGCTTACCGGCTCGGCCTTCTGGCAGCACGTGGACGACACGATCTTCTCGTTCGTCGGGTTCAACCAGAACGGCATCACCACCTCGAACTTCAAGAATATCGACCGCACCCGCCAATATGGCCTCGAGCTGATCGCCGAGGCGCGCGACGTCGGCGTGCGCGGGCTCGATCTCGACGCCAATGTCGCCTGGATCGACTCGAAGACGGTCCGCAACGACAGCGCGCCGACAGCGGAGGGCGTCCAGTTCCCGCGCATCCCGCGCTGGCGGCTCAACGCCAATCTGCGCTACGCGGTCACGACGCGCGTGCTCGCCTCGATCGGAATGCGCTATGCGACGCGGCCCAATACCGATCTGTTCGGAACGCAGCGCGGCGATACGTTCGGCTATACCTCCGAGCTGTTCGCGCTCGATGCCAAGGTGAACTGGAAGATGACCGACAATCTGCGGCTGAGCGTGGGAGTGGACAACATCACCAACGACCGCGCCTGGGTCTATCACCCCTATCCGCAGCGCAGCTTCCTGGTCGAGGCGGGGTGGACGCTGTGAGCGAGGCGACCGTTCGGCATGAGCGCTGGTTTCGCGCGGTGTGGCGCTGGCATTTCTATGCCGGGATCTTCTGCCTGCCCTTCATCCTGTGGCTGTCGGTGACCGGCGGCATCTATTTGTTCAAGCCGCAGATCGAGGGCTGGCTCTACGCGCCGTACACGCATGTGGCCCAGCCCGGCATGCCGATGCTGGCGCCCGAGAAGATCGTCGCCGCAGGCACGGCGGCGGTGCCGGGATCGGTGCTCCACAAATATGTGCTGCCCGAGGCCCCGGACGATGCGGTGCAGCTGCTGGTCGGCGCCGGCGCGGAGGAGACACGCGTCTGGGTCCACCCCCAGACCGGACAGGTGCTGAAGAAGGTGACGGAGGAAGACCGCTTCATGCGCGTGATCTTCCGGCTGCACGGCGAGTTGCTCGCCGGAAAATGGGGATCGGCGCTGGTCGAGATCGCCGCCTGCTGGACGATCGTGATGATCCTCACCGGCTTGTTCCTGTGGTGGCCGCGCGGGCGCGCCGGTAAGGGCCTCGGCGGCATCGCCTGGCCGCGCCTTCGCGGTGGCAGGCGCATTTTCTGGCGCGACATGCACGCGGTGACCGGGCTGTGGGTGTCGCTGGCCGCGGTGTTCCTGATCGCCTCAGGCCTGCCCTGGGCGAAGAACTGGGGCGATTACCTCAAGCAGGTCCGCGTCGTGACCCGCACCGCCGCCTACCGCCAGGACTGGTCTGCCGGGTCCGAGGCGGATGCAAAGGCGCGTGCCGACCTCGACAAGGGCGTGCGCGCGATGCTCGACGAACATGCCGAGCATCACGGGATGACGATGATGCATGTCGCGCCCAAGGGCCCGGCGCTCGACCGGGTGGTGACCAGGGCGATAACGCTCGGACTAGCGGCGCCCGCCGAAGTGAGCCCACCGACCAAAATCGGCGGCCGCTGGCTTGTCCAGTCGCAGGCCGAAGACCGCACCCGGCGCGTATCGGTCGAGATCGGCGACGATGGCGCGGTGATCGGATCGCAGGGCTATGGCGACCGGCACTGGATCGACCGGGCGGTCGGCTTCGGCGTGGCGGTGCACGAAGGTGCCTGGCTGGGGCTGCTCAACCAGCTCGTCAACCTGCTCGTGCTGATCGGACTGGTGCTGCTCGCGGTGTCCAGCGCGGTGCTGTGGTGGCGCCGGCGGCCTCAGGGCAGGCTGGGCGCGCCGGCGGCGAAGGATCCGCTCAGGCACAGCTGGGCGCTGGTCGGGGCGACGGTCCTGCTCGGCGTGCTGCTGCCCCTGTTCGGGATCACGCTCGCCCTCGCAGCGGCGTTTGAGCTGGTCGCGCGGCGCACCGCCCCGGGGATCGCCCGCTGGCTGGGCCTGCGCGAATATGTCCGAAATGTAACCTGACGGCCAGCGCCGCGACACCTTGCAAAGGCTATTCCCTGTCTCACGGTCGCCGAAGCGATCGCGAGAAGGGAGTATCCCAGATGCCCAACCGCCGCCTCACGCTCACATTGCTGGCCATCGCCACGGTGATCGCCGGTTCGGCGGCCTGGTCGACTGCGGATGCCCGCCTCGCGCACAAGCCTGCGACGACTATTTCTGCACGCAACTGACATTACCAAATCGGCATCGCCTCACGCCCTGTTGTGAAGCGACGCCGAGGGTGCGGGTCTCCCTCTTTTAGCCCGCACCCACCCATGCAGCGGCCGGCGCGTTCCCCCCTTGCGCGCCGGCCGTTTGCTTGTCCGGCACCCGGACATGACAGGATTTTAATCTGGCGGGCAGGTCCGGGAAGGGCTGGCCCCGCTAGCTAGACAGGGTCGGCCCTGATCAGCGTTCACGGGCCGGCAAACCAGCGGCGTCCGGCCCCTCCGCACTCCTCGGGCCGGGCGCCGCACCCATTTTCGACATCACAGGGCAATGGCGATGGAACGTCCGATCTTCTTCGACGCGAGCGGAAAGCGTAACCGCTGGACGATGCGGGCCTTCTTCCTGCTGCTGCTCGGCGTCGTGCTCGCGGCGGGCGCCTTCGCGATGACGCTGGTGCGCGTCCCCACCCCCGGCCCGCTCGCCATGTCGATGGAGCATCCCCAGCCGCGCTCGCTGAAACAGCAGGCCAACCATCTGCGCCACAGCTTCGCCTCATGGCTCCCGCGCGGCAAGGCGCACGCCTCGAGCGCCCCGCTGGCGGTGGGCTTCTATGTGCCCTGGGACGATGCCAGCCGCGCATCGCTGCGCCGCCACGTCAATGATCTCGATTGGGTCGTGCCGTCGCTCTACACCGTCACCGGCCCGCAGCACCGCGTCGCGGTCGCGCCCGATGTCCCGTTCGACGCGATCATCGCCGGTGCCACCAGGCGCCCCAAGGTGCTGCCGATGGTGCAGAACGCCACCGGCGACAATTGGGACAGCGCCGGCGCCGCCGCGCTCCTCCACGACCCCAAGGCGCGTGCCGCGTTCCTCGACGACCTTCAGCGCACCCTCGTCGCCCGCAAGGCCGATGGCGCCGTCTTCGACTTCGAGGAGCTGCCGACCGCCTCGCAGCACGACTATCTCGCTTTGCTGCGCGACGCCCACACCCGCTTCGCCGCCGCAAAGCTGAGCATCGCCGTCACCGTGCCGGCACAGGACGACGACTGGAACATGAAGGCTTATGCCGCCGTGTCCGACCGGGTGATCCTGATGGACTATGACGAGCACGCCCCCGCCACCGGCGCGGGCCCGATTGCCAGCCAGGCCTGGTTCGTCAACCAGATGAACGCCGCGCTCAAGCAGGTGCCCGCCGACAAGCTGATCGTCGGCATCGCCAACTATGGCTATAACTGGACCGCCCCCGGCAAGGCCGATCCGATCTCGATCGAAGAAGCCTGGCTGATCGCGCATGACAGCGACGCGACGATCACCTTTGACCGGACGAGCGGCAACCAGAGCTTCGCCTATGAAGAGAATGGCACCGAGCACACCGTGTGGCTGGCCGATGCCACCACTGCCTGGAACCAGCTGCGCGCGGCGAACCTGCGCGGCGTCGGCGGCGTCGCGCTGTGGCGCCTCGGCTCGGAGGATTCCAATTTCTGGCCGGCGCTCGCCGCCGCGCATTCGGGCAAGATCCCCGATCTGCGCCGCATCGAAGCGGTGGGCGATGTCGATGTCGAAGGATCGGGCGAGATCCTGCGCATCACCAGCACGCCGAGCGTCGGCGCGCGCACGATCCTCCAGAACCCCAACGGGCTGATCGTCGACGAGCAGTTCCAGTCGCTGCCCACCCCCTATGTCGTCACCCGCACGGGCTATATGCCCGGCAAGGTCGCGCTGACCTTCGACGACGGCCCCGATGCCGACTGGACGCCCAAGATCCTCGACATCCTCAAGGCCAAGAAGGTCACCGGCACCTTCTTCATGATCGGCGAGAATGCGATGGAGGAGCCCTTCCTCGTCCGCCGCGTCGTCGAGGAAGGCAATGAGATCGGCAGCCACACCTTCACCCACCCGAACCTCGCGCTCGCCTCGGCGCGCGGCACAAGGATCGAGCTCAACGCGACCCAACGCCTGCTGGAAGCCTATACCGGCCGCTCGGTCCGCCTGTTCCGCGCACCCTATTTCGGCGACGCCGAGCCGACGACCGCGGACGAACTGATCCCCGCCCTCACCGCGCAGCGCGCCGGCTACACCAATGTCGGGCTGCATGTGGACCCGAACGACTGGCAGCGCCCGGGCGTCGATGCGATCGTCGATACCACGCTGCGCGAGGTCGAGGCCGGCGACTATAACCAGTCGGGCCAGGTCATCCTGCTCCATGACGGCGGCGGCGATCGCTCGCAGACGATCGCGGCACTGCCCAGGATCATCGATGCCCTGCGCGCCAGGGGCTATCAGTTCGTCCCCGTCTCGCAGCTCGCCGGCCTGTCCCGCGACCAGGTGATGCCCGAAGTGCAGGGCGCAGACTTGGCGGCCGTGCGGACCGATGTCGGCATCTTCCTGATCTTCGCGATGATCGGCTTCGCGCTGAAGTGGCTGTTCTTCGCCGCGATCGCGCTGGGCATCGCGCGTGCCCTCGTCCTCGCCGCGCTGGCGGTGAACGGCAACCGCCGCAAGAACCGGCCGGTCGCGCCCGAGATCGATCCCGGCCGCTTCGTCTCGGTGCTGATCCCGGCCTATAACGAGGTCAAGGTGATCGAGAATTCGATCCGCCGCGTGCTCGCCAGCGAGCAGGTCAATGTCGAGGTGATCGTGCTCGACGACGGCTCGAAGGACGGCACCAGCGACGTCGTGCGCGCTGCCTTTGCGAAAGACCCGCGCGTCCAGCTGCTCACGCTGGAAAATGGCGGCAAGGCGCGGGCGCTCAACAAGGGGCTGGAGATCGCGCGCGGCGACATCGTCATCGCGCTCGATGCCGATACGCAGTTCGAGCCGCTGACCATCGCCCGCCTCGCCCGCTGGTTCGAGGACGAGGAGATCGGCGCGATCGCCGGCAATGCCAAGGTCGGCAACCGGGTCAACCTCGTCACGCGCTGGCAGTCGGTCGAGTATGTCACCTCGCAGAATCTCGAACGCCGCGCGCTCGACAGCCTCGATGCGATCATGGTCGTCCCCGGTGCGGTCGGTGCGTGGCGCAAGGCGGCGCTCGACGAGGTCGGCGGCTATCCGGTCGACACGCTGGCCGAGGACCAGGACCTGACGATCGCGATCCAGCGCAAGGGCTGGCGCGTCGGCTATGACATCGACGCCGTCGCCTGGACCGAGGCGCCCGAGAGCTTCGGCGCGCTCGCCAAGCAGCGCTTCCGCTGGGCGTTCGGTACGCTGCAATGCCTGTGGAAGCACCGCGCGATCCTCAGCACCCGTAAGCCCGCCGGGCTGGCGCTGGTCGGCATTCCGCAGGCCTGGGTGTTCCAGATCGCCTTCGCGCTGATCTCGCCGCTGATCGACGCGGCGCTGCTGATCTCGATCGTCGGCACCGCGCTGCGCGTCTACCAGCATGGCTGGGCGCAGACGCAGAGCGATGTGATCCGGATGGCGATCTACTGGGTGTCGTTCATGGCGATCGACTATCTGTGCGGCTGGGTCGCGTACCGGATGGAGAAGCGCGAGACGCATTATCCGGGGCTGCTGCTGCTCGCCCAGCGCTTTGTCTATCGCCAGCTGATGTACTGGGTGGTGATCCGCGCTGTCGCCAACGCGCTGCGCGGGCCGTGGGTCGGCTGGGGCAAGCTCGAGCGCAGCGGCCGGGTCGAGGCACAGGCAGCCGCCGCGTGAAGGGGCCGCCGCAGGAGCATCACAGCCAGTACACGCTCGACGAGCGCGCCTGCCGAATGATCTGCCCGATCGCTGCGGCGATGGTCGGCGTATGCCTCACCGCGATCGGAATATTGCGTGTGGTGATCGCGATGCGGAAGGCGAACACGCTGGCCGACGACATGCTCGCGCTGGATTCGGTGCTGTTCCTGATTGCGACGCTGACGAGCTATTTCGCGCTGCGCAACGGCCCGTCGAAACGGCTCCATTCGCTGGAGCGCGTGGCGGACGTGACCTTCATCGCGGCGATGTCGCTGATGACGCTGGTCGCGCTGGTGCTGACCTACGCGCTGGCGATCTAACGCCCTCTCCCCTTTTGGGGAGAGGGTCGGGGAGAGGGGCATGAAGGACTGCTCATGCCCCTCTCCCGCAAAGCGGCAGTGGGATTTTAGAACCGGATCACCGCCCGCAACCCCGGCTCGGCATCCTCCAGCACGAAGCTCCCTTGGTGCAGCCGCGCCACCGCCTCGACCAGCGAGAGCCCCAGTCCCGATCCGGTGATGTGCCGCGCGGGATCGAGCCGGCCGAACCGCCGCATCGCTTCCTCGCGCCGCTCCTCCGGAATGCCCGGGCCATCGTCCGCCACCGACAGCGCGATCCCGCCCGCCTCGCGCGCGGCCCGCACAGTGATATGCCCGCCGCCCTCGGCATATTTGGTCGCATTCTCGATCAGATTGCCCAGCGCCTGGCCGATCAGTTCGCGGTGCAGCGCCACATGCAGGCCGGGCTCGGCCTCGACCGCGATCTCGAAGCCGCGATCCTCGGCCAGCGGGCCATAGACTTCGCCCAGGTCCTCGAGCAGCGCGGCGACATCGGTGTCGACGAAGCGGTCGCGCCCGATTCCCGCCTCGGCCCGGCTGATCAGCAACGCCGTGGAGAGCATGCCGAGCAGCGTCTCCGCCTCGTTCGACACGCGCTCCAGCGCCGCCAGCGCGGTCTCGTCGTCGGTCTCGATGATCGCGCGCTCCAACGTGACCTTGATCCGGGTGACCGGCGAGCGGAGATCATGCGCCAGCCCGTCGGTCATCATCCGCAGCTGCGAGACCAGCGCCTCGATCCGGTCGAGCATCGCGTTGACCGACTGGCCAAGCGCATCAAAGGCATCGCCGCTGCCGTCGGTGGCGACGCGGCGCCCGAGCCGCCCCTCCCCCACGTCGCGCGCGGTGGTCACCACGCCCTGGATCTGGTTGGAGAGCACCCGACCGATCAGCAGCGCGCTGAGCAGCGCAAAGACCACGCCGATCACCAAAGCCGCAGTGATCGCTTCTTCATTCACCCGGGCAAGGCGGAGGCTCGCGGTGATGACATGGCCGGCAAGCAGCCGCTCGCCGTTCGGCAGCGTGGTGGAAGCGACGCCCATCAGCTCGGCACGGTCGCTGCCGGTGCGGTAGAGCTCGATCGCGCGCCAATCGGTCTGCGCCGGGAGCACCGTCGGCCAATCGCCCAGATTGCCGCGGATCGGATCCTCGCCGGCGCTGGCGAGCAGGATCACCGGCGGGCTGCCATGCGCCTGCTGAAGCCGGACGTCGATGATCGTGCGCAGCGCCGCGTCACCCCCTGCATGCCAGGCGGAGACCAGATCATCGCGCAGCTCGACGACCAGCGCCTTCTGCTCGGCGGCAAGCGCGGTCTCGCTCGATTGCTGGACGAACAGCAGGATGCCGCCGGTGACGGTAAGCTGCACCAGAAAGGCGACGATCACGAATCGCGCCGTGACCGAGCGCAGGAACTGCCCCCAGCGCGGTTTCATCTCACGCAGCCGGGCCGAGCCGATAGCCGGCACCGCGGATCGTGTGGAGGATCGGCTCGCCGCCATCGTCCAGCTTCTTGCGGAGCCGGCTGATATGGACGTCGATCACATTAGTTCCGGGATCGAAATGATAGTCCCACACGCCCTCGAGCAGCATCGTGCGGGTGATCACCTGATCCGGGTGGCGCAGGAAATATTCGAGCAGGCGAAACTCGCGCGGCTGGAGATCGACGACGCGGTCGCCGCGCTTCACCCGGCGCGAGAGCAGGTCCATCTCGAGATCGGCGATTCCCAGCTTGGTGACGGCATTCTCCGCCGCTCCGCGCTTGCGCAGCAGCAGGCGGACGCGCGCGAGCAGCTCGGCAAAGGCGAACGGCTTTACGAGATAGTCATCGGCGCCCGAGGTGAGCCCGCTGATCCGGTCGTCGGGCGTGCCGAGCGCGGAGAGGATGATGACCGGGGTCTCGATCTTGGCGGCCCGAAGCGCGCCGAGCACGGCCATGCCGTCCATCCCGGGCAACATGCGATCGAGGACGATCGCGTCGTAGCTGCCATCACTGGCGAGGAACAGCCCGTCGCGGCCATTGTCGGCGCGGTCGACGGTGAACCCCTCTTCGCCCATTCCCTTGGCTATATACGCGGCGGTAGGTTCGTCATCCTCCACCAGCAGCAGCTTGTGCCCCATTGTCTCCACTCGCACTCCGCAAGAGCTTGAGATGGCGTAGCTGCTTTTGGTGCACCAAGTCGAGCGATAGTGCCGGCTGATGGTCTTCGCGCAGATAGCGGCGTGCGGAATCGAGCGAGTCCATCGGGCGGCCGTCGATCGCGACGATCGCGTCGCCCACTTCCATGCCGTCCTTCGCCGCCTCGCTGCCCGAGCGCAGGCTGGTGACGACCAGGCCGTGCGCGGCGGCATTGCCCTGCTCGGCGGTGAAGCCGGGGAACAGGGCCGCACCGCTCTGCGCGGAAAAGACGTGGTTGATTCCCGATCGCCACGCCCAGCCCAGGATCACCATGGCACTGAGCGCGAAGGACAGGACGAGCATCATCACAAAGCCGTCGGGCCCGCGCCCGATCCTGGCTCTAGTGGTGGCGCCTTCCTGGATGTCGCTGCTGGTCATTGCACGGTGGAGATGCCCGCAAGCCACGGGCAAGTCACGTTAAGCTTTGGTCATCATCCGGCAACCGCGCCGCGAACTCTGCCTGCCTAAATGAACGGGACTTCATGGGAGTTCACGCATGCGCCGCCGTCGTACGATCAGGATAACACTCGCCGCGCTGGCGCTGCTGCTTGCCGGGTTCACCGGCTTCCTGGGCTATATCGGCTATCTCGGCGGGCCGGTCTATTACGACATCGCGCCGACCCGGCCGACGCCCGCCGCAGCCAAGGGTGTGGCGGTGGTGCTCGTCTCGGGCGACATGGGCTTCAAGATCGGCATGGGGCCGCAGATCGCCCGGCGCTTCGCCGCCGACGGCATGCCCGTGGTCGGCGTCAGCTCGCTCGCCTATTTCCGGCACGAGCGCACCCCTGCGGAGATCCAGGCGCTGATCACCGACGCGGTGCGCCGCGGGCTCGCCTTCGGCCATGCCGACCGGGTGGTGCTGATCGGCCAGTCCTTCGGCGCGGACATGGTGCACGTCGGGCTGACCGGCCTCCCCGCAGACCTGCGCGCGAAAGTGAAGATGGTCGCGCTGGTGGTGCCGACCGACACCGTCTTCTACCGCGCCAGCCCCTCCGAGCTGGTCAACTGGGCCAAGCCCGATGCGATGGCGCTGCCCACCGCGCGCCGGCTCACCTGGGTGCCGGCCTTGTGCGTGCAAGGCGCCGAGGAGAAGGACAGCCTGTGCCCGATGCTCAAGCAGCATAATTTGCGCAGCGTCGCGCTGCCGGGCGGGCACAACCTCCATTACGACGCCGACGGCCTCTACCGCACGCTGCGCTGGGCAATCGCCGACATTACCAAAATTTAGGAATGCGACCACGCGCCCGACAGGCGCGCGGGGGCAAAGCGCACCACGAGAGAGCGAGTTTAGGGAGATTTCCATGCGTTTTGGCAAGATCCTGGCCGGCATCGGTCTGGGCGCGGTGCTGCTCGGCGCGGTCCAGGCCTCGGCCCAGGCCCCCGTCGCCGCCGCGACCGCCGGCGTGGTCGGCACCTGGGTCAATCCGCGCGGCACCGTGAAGGTGAAGACCGGCGCGTGCGGCGACAAGCTTTGCGGCTGGGTGGTCTGGGCCAATCCCCAGGCGCAGCAGGACGCCAGGGACAGCGGCGTCCCCAAGCTGATCGGCACCGAGCTGCTCCAGGACTATCACCCCACCGGCAACGGCAAGTGGCAGGGCCAGGTCTATGTCCCCGACATGGGCCGGACCTTCTACTCGAAGATCGAGCAGCAGGGCCCGAACAGCCTGAAGATCAGCGGGTGCATCCTGGGCGGCTGGATCTGCAAGTCGCAGGTATGGAACCGCGGCTGATGCGCCGCGCGCCCAGGGCCGCGCTGCAGATCGGCGCCGTGGTCGCGATCGTCGCGCTCGCCTTCGCGGCGCTGCACGGGCTGCTCCACGAAGTGCGCTGGCGCGACGTCCGCGCGGCCTTTCACGCGATCGGCGCGTGGCAGATCGCGGGCGCGCTCGCCATGACCGCCGCCAGCTACCTCATGCTCACCTTGTACGACGTGCTGGCACTGCGCATCGTCGGCCGGCCGCTCCCCTATCGCACCGCGGCACTGGCGTCCTTCACCAGCTACACGCTCAGCCATAATCTCGGCTTCGCGCTGCTCACCGGCGGCTCGGCGCGCTACCGCGTTTACAGCGCCGCCGGGCTCGACACCCCCGACATCGTCAAGGTCGTCGCCACCGCCAGCATGACCTTCTGGTCGGGCGTAGTGGTGATGGCCGGCACCGCGCTGGCGGTCCACCGCAGCGCCCTCGCGCTGGGCAGCGTCTCTATCTCTACCACCGCGCAGCATCTGCTCGGCACCGCGATCCTCGGCGCGACCTTTTGCGGGCTCGCGCTGCTCCGCGGCCGGCCGCGCGAGCGGAAGCTGTGGCGCTGGCATTTCCGCCTGCCCAGCATGGCCCAGGCGCTCGGCATGATCGCAACCTCCGCGATCGACCTCGCTTTGGCGAGCGCCGCGCTGCTGATCCTCGTGCCGGGCGCCGGCCTCAACGCCTTCCCTGCCTTCTTCCTCGGCTATGCACTGGCGATCATCGCCGCGCTGGTGACGCACGTCCCCGGCGGCGTTGGCGTGTTCGAGGCGGTGATGCTGGCGGTGCTCCCCAGTGCCGACCCCTCGCACATCCTTGCGGCGCTGATCCTCTACCGGCTGATCTATTACGTGCTGCCGCTGCTCGTCGCCGGCGCGCTGCTCGCGGTGCATGAGCGCCGCCACCTCAAGAAGCCGATCGCCGCGCTTCGTGCCGCCGGGCTGGCGATGCACGGACTCGCGCCGACCTTCCTCGCCGCACTCGTCTTTGTCGGCGGGATCGTGCTGCTCGTCTCGGGCTCGCTCCCGGCAATCCCCGCGCGCCTCAAGGTGCTCCACGCCTTCGTGCCCCTCCCCTTTGTCGAGGCATCACACATCGCCGCCAGCCTCGCCGGCACCGCGCTGCTGCTCATCGCGCCCGCGCTCTACCGCCGCCTCGACGCCGCCTTCCACCTCTGCCGCACGCTGCTGCTCGCGGCGGCCTTGTTCTCGCTGCTCAAGGGCGTCGATTATGAGGAAGCCGCGATCCTGCTGATCATCGCCGGCCTGCTCCAGCTCTCGCGCACCGCCTTCTATCGCAAGACCGCGCTGACCAGCGCGCTGTCGCCCCGCGCGCTGCTCTCGGTCGCAGTCGCCGTCGCGCTCGCCGCCTGGATCGGCTTCTTCGCCTTCAAGCATGTGCCCTATCAGGACGATCTCTGGTGGGAATTCGCCTGGCGCGGCGACGCCTCGCGCTTCCTGCGCGCAAGCTTCGCCACCGCTGTGGCGCTGACCTGCGTCGCGGTAACCCAGTGGTTCGGCTATGCCCAGCCGAAGCGCGAGGCGCACGAGTCGGACACCGACATGCCGCGCACCGCGCTCGCTTATGCCAACCGCACCGATGCGATGCTCGCTTATACCGGCGACAAGCGCTTCCTGCGTTCGCCGAGCGGCGAGACGTTGCTGATGTATCAGGTGCAGGGCCAGAGCTGGATCGTGATGGGCGATCCGGTGGGCCCGCGCGCGGAATGGGGCGACCTGCTCTGGCGGATCCGCGAAATGGCCGACGCCGCGCAGGGCCGGCTGCTGCTCTACCAGATCTCCACCGAGAGCCTGCCGATCGCGATCGATCTCGGTCTCCAGCTGGTGAAATATGGCGAGGAAGCCCGCGTCTCGCTGCCTGGCTTCACGATGGAAGGCCCCGAGAAGCGCTCGCTGCGCCATTCCGAGCGCCGCGCCGCGCGTGAGGGCGCCAGCTTCGAGATTATTCCCGCCGCGCAACTCCCCGCGATCATGGCCGAGCTGCGCGCGATCTCCGACGCCTGGCTGCGCGACAAGGGCAATAGCGAAAAGGCTTTCTCGGTCGGCCGCTTCGACCCTGCCTATATCGGCCGCTTCGATTGCGCGGTGGTGCGGCGTGGCGGCGCGATCGTCGCCTTCGCCAATGTCTGGGCGACCGAGAATCGCGAGGAGCTGTCGGTCGACCTGATGCGCCACCTTGCCGACATGCCGTACGGGACGATGGACTATCTGTTCGTCCAGCTCATGCTATGGGGCCGCGACCAGGGCTATCGCTGGTTCAACCTCGGCATGGCGCCGCTATCGGGGATCGAATCCCGCCGCCTCGCGCCGATCTGGGCGCGGATCGGGGCGTTGCTCTACCGGCATGGCGACGCATTCTACGGCTTTGAAGGGCTGCGCGCCTACAAGGACAAATTCTCGCCCGTCTGGACCGCGCGCTACATCGCCGCGCCTCCCGGGCTGGGGCTGGCACGCGGGATGATCGACCTGCAGACCCTGATCGGCGGCGGCGCACGCAGTGCCGCGCGGCGCGGGAAGTTGAAGCTGGCGGCCTGATCTTCGCGGCTACTTCTTCTGTTCCCCGGCGAAAGCCGGGGCCCAGGGCCACAAGCGATACGGCAGAGAAACTCTGGGCCCCGGCTTTCGCCGGGGAACAGCTCAGGTGCTGCTTAGTAGCGCCCCCAGACGAAGCGCGACGACAGCGCGAAATTCCACACCGCTGCCACGGCGATCCCCGCCATCGCGGCAAAGCGCCAGTCGCCATGCTGAACGTTGTGGAGGAACGCCGCGACGCCAACATTCGCCGCCGCGCCCACGCCGCAGACGAAGCAGAAGCTCGCCCAGCCGCGCAGCATCGGCGCGAAGCCCTTCAGCCGCTGCTCGCGATAGGTCAGCGCATTGTTGAGCAGGAAGTTGAAGCTCACCGCCGCGACCACCGCCGCCACCGTCGCGCCGACGAACGGCCAGTTCAGCGCACCGAACAGCGTCCCCAGCACGAGGAAATGCACCGCGGCGCCCAGCGCGCCGATGCCCGAGAACATCACGAAGCGCACCGGCACGACCTTGCCGAACATCCGGTCGTACAGCGCGATGAGATATTCCATCGCCACGACATGATCGAGCTTGCTCTCGCCCAATTCCCGCGTGCGGAACACATAGGGGAGCTCGAGGAACTTCAGCGGCCGCGGCGCCGCGGTCATGATGTCGAGCAGGATCTTGAAGCCGATCGCCGAGAGCCTGGGCACCAGGTCGCGGAGCAGCCCGGTGCGGATCATGAAGAAGCCGCTCATCGGGTCCGACAGGTCGGCCTTGAGCACCTTGCGCGAAAGGCGGGTGGCGAGCGCCGACTTGGCGACGCGGTCGCTGTCCCACTCGCCGGTCCCGCCGCCTGCGACGAAGCGCGATCCGATGATCACTTCGAGCCCGCGATCGGCATCGAACGCATCGAGCATCCGGGGCAGCAGTCGCTCGTCATGCTGCAGGTCGCCGTCGATTACCGCGACGAAGGGCGCGGCGGTGGCGCACATGCCCTCGATGCAGGCGGAGGAAAGCCCGCGCCGGCCGATCCGCTGGATCACCCGCACCCGCGGGTCGATCCGGCCCAGCGCACGCGCCGCTTCGGCGGTGCCGTCCGGGCTGTTGTCGTCGACGAAGATCGCTTCCCAATTCCGCCCGGCCAGGGCCTTGTCGAGCTTCTCGATCATCAGCGGCACATTGGCGCGCTCGTTGAAGGTCGGGATGACGACGGCAAGTTCGAGATCGGCACCAGGCGCGACGCGGGCGAAACGGGCAATCTCGCCGTCGAGGAAGAGCTTCATGCGATCCCTTTACTGGCCCCGCTGAATGTCGGCTCTGAAGACCCCGGGAGGGACGCGCCGGGGCACGGATACGCAAATGGCGCGCCCTCCCGGGGGTTCGAGGACAGGCGAGCGTGCCGGGGGACGGTCAGGCTCGCCTTGCCTCGGGGGCAATGATGAGACGGAGCCCGTGTGGCGATCCCGCAACGCTTTTTTAAAAAATTTTAGAAGCCGACTTCGAGGCCGAGCCGCAGCGTGCGCGGGCGCAGCGGCGTGATCTGATTGTTGTCGCGGATCAGCAGCGGCGATCCGAGCGCGAAACGGTTGCCGCGGGTATCGAGCAGGTTCGTGGCCGACAGGGTCAGCGCGCGGCGCCCGCGCTCGAGCCGCAGCTCCAGCCCGGTATCGACATAATCGCCCTGCGACTTGCCGAGCACCGGGCCAATGCCGAGCGTCGATTTCCCGACATAGCGCAGATAGCTGGTCGCCGAGAATTCGGTGTCGCCCCCGCCCAGCCTGGTGCGATAGGCGGCGCCCAGCCGGCCGCTGGCGTCGGCGACATTGGGCAGCCGATTGAAGTCCGAAGGCCCCTCGGCGAGCGGGAACACCGCCTGCGACGGATTGGTGACCTTCGAGCCGTTCAGATAGAGCGAGGCATCGAGGTCCAGCCCCGGCGCCGCCTTCCAGCGCGCCGCAAAGCCCAGCGAGAGCACGCGGCCGTCGCCGATATTCGCCGTGGTCGGAAAGCCGAAGCCGTCGATCAGATCGGCCTGGATGCTGGTCCACCAGGTCATCGATGCGCTGGCCGTCAGGCTCACCCCGTTACCGGTATAGCGCGTGCCCGCCTCGACCGTGGAGAGCCGGTCGCCCTGGAAGCGCTGGATCAGATCGCGGCGCACCGCGAGGCCACCGGGGCGGAAGCCCTGTTCGAACCGGCCGAACAGCGTGAGCCCCGAATAGGGCTGATAGGCGATCGCCGCAGAGGGCAGCAGACGGGTCTCGGTGCGCGCGGCCTTGGCGGCCGGGTCTTCGCGGAAGGCGAGGAAGCGGTCGGTATCCTCGGCATTGCCGGTCAGATGCGAGCGAGTGAGCCGGCCGCCGGCGGTGATCGTCACGCCGCGGATCGGCTCGATCGTGCCCTCGCCATACAGCGTCGCCTCGTCGACCGTGTTGCGCACGCCGGTGAGCGCGAAGCGGCGGCTGCCGAAGCTGCGGTTCACCCGTCCCTTGTTCTGCAACAGGCTCACGCCGATCAGCCAGCCGGTGCCGCGCGGGCCGCGCCGGGAGAGCCGGGTCTCGGTGGTGAGCATATTAACGCGGTTGACCTGCTGATAGCCGATCAGCGGCGCTGCGGGCGTCACGACCGGGAAAGCGGCATTGATGTCGCTCACCGAGGCGCCGGCGAACACCTCCGATACATATTGCTGCGCATAGGCATAGGCGGAGCTCAGCTCGAGCGTGCCCCAGCGCTTGCGCGCGACCAGCTCGCCCAGCCAGAACTCATTCTCGAACGGCTGCGCGATCGAGCTGGCGCGCGACAGGCCGTTGCCCTGCCCGTCCGAATATTGCGCGTCGTCGCCCTTGATGCTCTGGCCGACGCCGTTCAGGTCGATCGTCCAGCCATCGACGTCCCAGCGCAGCGCCGCGCGCCCGCCGGTGGTGCGCACGCTGTTGACGTCCTTCAGGTCGCGCTCGCGGTCGTCGATATAGCCGCCGTCGCGCCCGCTGAAGAGAAGCACGCGTGCGGCCAGCTCGCCTTCCTTGATCGGCAAATTGAGGATGCCGCCCACGTCCCAGCTCGGCGTGCCATGCTCGGTGATCGACCCGCCGCCCCACACCTGCCCGCCGCTCGCCCAGAAATCGGGCGCGCGCGGCACCACGCGGACGACACCGCCCAGCGATCCCGCGCCGTAGAGCGTGCCCTGCGGCCCCTCGAGCACTTCGACCCGGCCGATATCGTAGAGCTTCAGGTCGGGATCGGGCGCGCTGTAGGTGATCCGGCTGTTGCCCCAATATTGGCCGACGGTCGCCTGGGTGGGGCCGACGAAGCTCGAATCGGCGATGCCGCGAATGAACAGCTTGTTGCGCCCCGGCCCGAGATGCGTGGAGGCCAGGCTGGCGACGCGGTTGGCGATCACGTCGCTGCCCTTGCCCCCTTCGGACACCGGGATGTCGCTGCCCTCAACGATCTGGACGCCGCCCGGATAGGCCTTGAGCGGAATGTCGCGCTTGCTGCCGGTGACCAGGATCTCGGCCGGCGGCGCGTCGGGCTCTTCGGGCGGCGGCGCGGGGCGTGGCTTGGGCCGCTCGACCGGCGCGCGCTCGATCAGCCAGGTGCCGTTGGCCACGCGCCGCGCCCGCGTGCCGCTGCCCTTGAGCATCTCGGCCAGCGCGCCGTCGACGCTGTGCTTGCCCTTGACCGCGCGGACCCTGACCGCGCCCAGCCCCGGCTCGCGCAGCCCGATGCTGCTGCCGGTCTGGCGGCCAAGCGTGAAGACGGCGGCATCGAGACGCCCCGCGGGCACGGAAACGCTATGCCGCTTCTCCTGCGCAAAGGCAGGCGGGGCAGCCAGCAGCGCGAGCGGAAGGATCAGCTCAGCGCGGCGCACCGTCGATCGCGTCCAGCGTCCATCCCTTGCCTGCGCGCGTCGCCCTGGTGCCGGTGAGCGCCGCGATCCGCTCGATCACCGCGCCGGGGCCGCCCTGGGTGGAAATGGTGCCGGTGAACGGGATCGCCTCGGTCCCCTTGCCCGCGCGCACCTTGATGCCGAGGTTGCGCGACAGGTCGGCGGCGACCCGGTCGAGCGTAGCGTTGCGATAGACGAGCTGCCCCCCGCGCCACGCGCCGACATCGGCGGGCACGGTGCGCGTCAGCTGCGGCGCACCACTGGCGGGAACGCTTAGCGCATCGCCGGGCGCCAGGTGCACCGCCTGGCTGCCAGGCTGGTAGATCACCGCACCCTCAGCCACCGAGACACGCAGCCCGCTTTCGTCGCGCACCACGTTGAACACGGTGCCTGCATCCTGCAGCACCGCCCCACCGGTCTTGACGATGAACGGGTTCGCCGCATCGTGGCGGACCTCGAACAGCGCCTCGCCCTGGATCAGCTCCGCCTCGCGCTTGTCGATCAGCGCGACGCGGGTGCCGCCGTTGAGCACCATCCTCGACCCGTCGGCCAGCGCGACTTCGCGATGCTCGCCGGGAGCCGTGGCATATTCCGTCCGCGCGGCGGGGCCGCTCAGGCTCGTCCAGCCGACGACCAGCGCGAGCGCGGCGGCGACGGCACCGCCCGAAAGCCAGTAGAGCCGGCGCTGCGGCGGCGCGGCAGGCTCGAGATCCTGCACGGGCGCCTGCGCGAACAGCCCCGCCATCACCTCGTCGCTGTCGAGCGCTGCGTTATAGGCAGCCAGATGCGCCGGATCGCGCTCAAGCCAGTCGGCGAACGCGTCCCAATCGGCAAATGCCGTATCCTGCAGCCGGATCACCCAGGTTCGGGCGTCCTCTGCGATCAGTTCAGTAACCCCGTTCATGCCCACCTCTGAACAAGGACGGAGCCGATGCGCCTATTCCGCATCGAACTTCTCCCTGAGCAGGGCAAGCGCCCGATAGGCCTTTTGCAGATCCTTCTCTACCGAGCTCAAACTGACCCCCAGTTCACGCGCAATCGCTGCCTGCCCGATCCCCTCGAGCCGGTAGCGACGGAAAATCTGATCGACTCTCGGGCCCAGCGCAAGCAGCGTCGTCTCGGCCTCGCGCAGCCGCTCGCGCGCGATCAGCACCCGGTCGCCCAGCGGCTCGGGATCGCCGGCAGCAAGGTCCTGCCATTCATGCTGGCGCCGGTCGCGGCTCAGGCTGGCGCGCTGGCGGTCGCGCAGCACATTCTCGGCGGCACGGAAGAGATAGGAGACCGGATCGGCCACCGGCCGCGCCTCGGCGCCCGACAATTTCTGCCACAGATCCTGCAGCACATCCTCGGCATCGTCCCCCGCCCCGCGCGCGGCGAGGAAGCGCAGCAAACGAGGGCGCTCGTTCTCGAGCACACGTTGCAACCCGCTGGTCAGCGAGGAAGTCGAGGTCATGCGGCCGCCAAAAGCATTGTGCGCGGCTATTGCCAAGCCTTGGCTACGCGATGGCTTAATTGCGGCAGCGGAAAGGAGCCTAGCCATTCGGGCGCCGCCGATAGACGATCCGGCTGCGGCTGCCGACCGGCACTTCGAGCGCCGGCACATAGTCGCGCGCGAGCAGCGCCGTCATGTAATCGAGTGCCCTGGGATTGAGATCGGGATCGGGCCGCGTGCTCGCCACGACGAACTCGGGCTTCGCCGCCATGATGCGGCGGATCTCGGCCACCGGATCGGTACCGATCGCCTGCGACTCACGGCTGAGGCTCAAATGGCTCGGAAACGGCCACCGCGTCGGCAGGCAACTGCCGGTGAGCTGGTAGAGCGAAGGCTCGCCGTCGAACACGTACAGACAATCCCTCAGCTGGGGCCGGATGAAATCGGCCATTCGCTCGACCTGCGGCCCCCAGCCCCGGTCGCGGCGATTGTCGTTGATCAGCAGCAGCGAGAGCCCGGTGACCAGCGCCATCAGCGCCACCCCGGCGGGAATGCGCAGCCGGACATTGGCCGAGGCGAGCACCACCCCGGCCTCGGCATCACCGAACCAGGCGGCGGCGAGCACGCAGAGCGGCGCGATCAACGGCAGCGCATAATGGTCGAAATAGGTGCCGAAGATCAGCACGCCGCCAATCGCGGCAATCGCCCAGCCCTGCAGAAACCGCCGGACATCCTCCCCCACCGGCCGCGCCAGCCCGCGCCCGAGCCAGGCGGCAATCCCCAGCGGCGCCAGGCACAGCGCGATCCAGCCGAGCCGCTTGAGCGTGATGCCCACCCCGTCCGAAGTGCGATCGAGGATCGAGACGAAATTGGCCTGCACAAAGGCGTCGCCATGCCCGATCGCGGCATAATAGCCCCAGGCGGCCAGCGTCGGCAGCAGCGCCGCGGCGATCCACGCGCCGGCCATCGCGGCGAGCGCGACACGCCCCACCCCGCGCTGCCAGCCGAACCACAGCAAGGCGAGCCCGAAGAACATCCCCTCGAACAGCGCAGTGTACTTCACCTGCATCGCCACGCCGACCAGCAGCATCGCCGCCAGCCCCATGGCGAACGCCCGCCTGCCAAAGCCCGGCCGCCGGGCAATGTCGGTCATCGCCCAGACCGCCAGCGCGACGAAGAGGTTGTAGAAGACCGGCGACTGGCCGCCCTCCCCACCGAACATGCCGAGGTACAGGATATAGACCACGCCCGCCGCCGCCGCGCCGTGCGGCCCGGCCAGGTTGCGCGCGATCCGCGCGATGACGAAGCCCGTCGCCACCGCGAACAAGGTCGCCACCAGCTGATATTGCAGCACGCCCGCGCCGCCGAGCAGGCGGATCGCGGCATAGATCAGGAACAGCCCGACCGGCTTGCGATCCCAGATGTCGACATAGGGCAGCGCCCCGTGGAGCATGCGGTCGCCGGTGAGCAGGTAGAATTCGTCATCGACCTGGACGACCGGGTTGCCGAACTGCGCCGAGCGCGCCGCGATCGCGACGATCAGCAGCAGCGCGGCGAGCAATGCCGGGTTGGTCGCCCACACCCGCGTCGCCGCCGCCAGCCGCGCGGTCCAGGGCAGCGGGGCCGGCGCAACGAGGCGCAATTGCCGGAAATGCGGGGAATCGGTCCAGCTACGGGCTGGGGAACGCTGCATACTCACAAACACCCGACAGGTTATCGTCTGTCGGGACGGAGCAGCGCCGGCAATTCCGCATGGGTGCAGCGGTCAAATGCACCCGCCGGGCGATGAGCGGCGGATCAGCTCTTGGGCGGGCGCGGATAGGGCACGAAATCGCCCAGCCCCACCCAGCCGGTCGGCATGCGCAGGCCGGTGTCGTACAGCTTCACCGTATCGATGCTGCACAGCTGCGACGAATGCGTGTCGGTGACCAGCACATCGGTCCAGTCGAGCGAGCTCGCGCCGCTCTTCGGCCGGTTCACATAGATCAGGCCGTTGTTCATCTCGTAGAGGATCGCGGTCTTGTCGATGATCTTCGACGAGCGGATGTCGCGCAGATAGATGCAGTCGGTAGGCTTGCCGGCGGTGCGCCCGGCAATCGCCTTGGCGATCTCGGCCTCGCCCTTGCCATCCTGCGTGGCGGCAGTGGCGGGCATGGCAAGCGCAGCCAGCAAGGTGGCGCCGAGCAGAGCAGTCGAAATCCTGGTCATGG
This sequence comes from Sphingomonas sp. R-74633, assembly GCF_013416555.1. GTDB lineage: Bacteria > Pseudomonadota > Alphaproteobacteria > Sphingomonadales > Sphingomonadaceae > Sphingomonas. Next base: position 493,738 of record NZ_JACCFG010000004.1, read on the forward strand.
CACTTCCTTTCACGCCCCCGTGGGGATGACGGAGTATATAGGAAGGACCCGCATTTGGTAACAGGGGCCGGACCCGCCGGCGGCGGGGATCCGCGACGCACGCGCACCGCCGGGCAATCAAACCTTATCGCTTTTCTGCCAGGAAAGGGACGCGATGGCCGCGGCGGAGGTGCGCGATGGTTTGGGGCATGAACATCCCACCCGGTAGCAACGGGTTCTATCTGGAAGGCGCATTCGAGGGCGAGCCTCCCATCACCTCCGATGGCTGGCGCATGCGCATGGCCGATCACTATTCGAACGAAATGCCCGAAGCGCAGCAGGTGCTGTTCGAGGACGCGGATTCCTACGCCTGGCACGCCGTCAAGAAATTCAGCCTGAATAACGAGCCGCAGCGGCTCGTCGATGAGGCCGTCACGCCGATCGCCGCCCATGAAGTACCGCGATATTTCAAGACCAGGCAGGACCCGAAGAACCTCGCCGCGCTGGCGCGGTTCGCCGGCAACGTGCTGACGGTCAACGAAGCACTCAAGCAGTTCATCGAGTGGCTCGAGCCCGGCGTGCACCATTTCTTCCCGATCGAAATCCGGATGCCGCGCAACAGGGTCCATCCCGATCAACATTATATCCTCGTGATCGGCCAGCACCTCGACAGCTTTTCGCCCGCAAGGAGCGCACAGGATTCGTTCAAGGTCTGCTTGCCCGGCCTGTATTCCTATTCGGAGAATGCCCCCCAGGCGCGAAAGCTCGCCTTCCGGCGGGAGGCGTTCGGCAACGCCCATCTCTGGCGCGAACGCCATATACTCGGCTTCCTGACCTGCTTTTCAGACCGGCTGCACGCCGAGATCACCGATGCGGGGCTGCGCATTCCCAAGCAGTTTCCGATGATCGAAGTCTGACTGCGCAGGGGGCTGACCGCTCCTACCTAAGCTGCCGCTTCTCCAGCTTCCGCGCCAGCGTCCGCCGATGCATCCCCAGCCGCCGCGCGGTCTCGGAGATGTTGAAGTCGGTCTCCACCAAGGTCTGGTGGATATGCTCCCATTCCACGGTCTTGATCGAGCTTGGCCGGCTGGCGAGCGGCGCGTCGACATCGCCTTCCTCGCGGCCGAACGCAGCTTCGATGTCGTCGGTGTTCGAAGGCTTGGCGAGATAATAGGACGCGCCCAGCTTGATCGCCTCCACTGCGGTGGCGATGCTGGCGAAGCCGGTGAGCACGACGATCTTCATCGCCGCATCCGATGCGCGCAGCGTCTGGACGCAGACCAGTCCCGAGGCGCCGCCGAGCTTGAGGTCGACCACCGCATAGCCCGGCCGGAAAGTCTCGAGCAGCGCGGTCAGGTCCTCATGGCTCGCCGCCGCTTCGACTTCATAGCCGCGCCGCTCGAACGACCGGCGCAGCGTCCGGGCGAAGGACTCGTCGTCCTCGACGATCAGCAGCTTGCGGGGCTGGCTCATGCCTGTTCCTCCCCCTCCCGCGCGATCGCGTCAAGCGGCAGGCGGATGCGGACCAGCGCACCGCCCTCGGGCCGGTTCTCGGCGCTGGCGGTGCCGCCCAGCGTCCGCAGCACGTTGACGAGCAGGAACAGCCCCAGCCCCCCGCCCGGCTTGCCCTTGCTCGATCGATAGGGCTGGCCGAAGCCGCCCAGCATCTCGGGCGCGAAGCCCGGGCCGCGATCGGCGACTTCGATCACAAGGTCGTCAGCGTCCCTCAGCGACGTGATGCCGATCCAGTCGGGCGAGACCTCGGCGGCATTGTCGATGACGTTGCTCAGCACCTGGCGGAGCGCAGTGTCGGAGACGATCGCCACGTCGCGCCCGAACCGGTCCTCGAAATCAAGCGTGCCGGTCAGGCGGCTCGCGCGCCAGTCGGCGACCAGCGCATCGAGGAAGCCGCGCACCGTGGTGAACTCCGACGCCAGGCCGCGCGCCTCTCCGGCGGAGAGCAGGATGCCGCTGACGATCGTCTTGCAGCGCGCCACTTCGGCCTGCATGTCGGCGATGTCCTGCGCCATGTCCTTGTCGGCGGCGAGGCGCGGCATGCGCTGCCAGTCGCCGAGGATCACCGAGAGCGAGGAAAGCGGCGTGCCCAGCTCATGCGCCGCGCCCGAGGCGAGCAGGCCCATGCGGACGATATGGTCCTCCTCCGCCGCGCGCTGGCGCACTTCGGCGAGCGCGGCGTCGCCGTCGCGCAGATTACGGGCGATGCGGGTGATCAGCGTGACGAGCAGCACTGCGATCAGCGCGAGGCAGATCAGGCTCCCGCCGAGATAGAGGCGGAACGGGTCGCGCAGCCCCGGCGGCAGGTCGAGCGGCACCGGGCTGACCGCGATGGCGAAGATCGCCGCCCCCACCGCGCCGACGATCGCCCAGCTCGACCAGGGCTGGAGCAGCATCGCGCCGGTGACGACCTGAAGCAGGAACAGCGAGGCGAAGGGATTGGCGAGCCCGCCGGTGAAGTGGAGCTGCCAGGCGAGCGCGGCCACATCGACCAGCATCGCGACGGTGAGCTCCCAATTGGTGATCTCGCTGCGCCGGTCGAGCAGCGGATAGGTGCCCAGGTTGATGCCGGCGAGCACCAAAGGCGCCATGAACAGCGGCACCAGCGGCAGGTGCACGCCCATCACGAAATGGACGAAGCCGATCGTGGCGAGCTGGCCGCCCACGGCGATCCAGCGCAGCTGGACGAGCAGCCACATGTTGCGCCGGCCGGGGTCGGTGTCCTCCAGCCCCCCGGCGAAGATCATGCAGTCGCCTCGCGCCGCCGCGTGACGAACCACGCCGCCCACAGCGCCATCGCGGCGAGGCCGAACCAGGTGAGCGCATAGACCATGTGGCTGTCAGGGAAGTTGACCACGGTCAGCCCGCCCACCGGATAGCCGCCCGGGTTGGGCGTGGCGTCCGCATCGATGAAATAAGGCGCGACATTGCTGAGCCCATGGCTCCCGGCGATAGCCGCGACGTCGCGCGAATACCAGCGATTGCCCTGCGGATCGTTGCTGCGCAGGAACCCGCCCTTGGGTTCGGTGACGCGCAGCAGCCCGGTGACCTGGGCCTGGTCGGGGCCTGCGGGAACGCGCGCGCGCATCGCGTCGGGGATGAAGCCGCGGTTGATCAGCAAGGTGAAGTCCCGCGTCTCGAGCGGGGTCATCACCCAATAGCCCGATCCGCGCTCAGTCACGGCCTTGACCAGCGTGACGCTGTCGTTGCGGAAATGGCCGATCGCGGTGACACGGCGATAGGCGTCGTTCTCTGCTGTGATCGCGCCCCAGGCCTCGGGCCCGGGCGCGGCGACCGGCGCGGCGTGGATGCGGGCCTCCACCGCCGCGATCAGCGCGTGCTTCCATTCGCGCCGCTCGAGCTGCCAGATGCCAAGCGCCGCCAGCAGCGCCGCGCAGACGAGCATCGCCGCGGCGACACCCCAGCCCGCGCGGCGGCGGCCTTTTGTCACGGAAGCTGGCTCGGGTCGTGCAGCGGCATCATATTGGCGTTGAGGTGGTACATCACCCACAGCGAGCCCGAGAGCATGATCCCCACGACGATGATCGTGAACAGCAGTGCGGTCATCGTCCAGCCACCCTCGGCCTTGGGCTTGAGGTGGAGGAAATAGATCATGTGGACGATGATCTGCACCACCGCGAACGCCATGATCGCCGCCGCAGTGGCCGCGTTCGACAGCGGCCGCGTCATCACCAGCCAGAACGGGATCGCAGTGAGGATCACCGAAAGCACGAAGCCGATGACGTAATCGCGCATCGAACCGTGCGGCACTTCGACCTCGTGCGCCCCATGCGCGTGCGGATCGTGGCTCATCGCAGCATTCCCATCAGATAGACAAAGGTGAAGACGCCGATCCAGATGACGTCGAGGAAGTGCCAGAACAGGCTCAGGCAGGCCAGGCGGCGCTTGTTCGCTGCGGTCAGGCCGAAGCGGCCGACCTGGACCATCAGCGTCACCAGCCAGATCGAGCCGAAGGTGACGTGCAGCCCGTGCGTGCCGACCAGCGTGAAGAAGCTCGACAGGAAGGCGCTGCGCCACGGGCCGGCGCCCTCATGGATCAGATGGTTGAACTCATAGAGCTCGATCCCGAGGAAGCAGGCGCCGAAGAACAAGGTCACCGCAAGCCAGAGCAAGGTCTGCGCCTTGTTCTCGCGCTGGATCGCCAGCATCGCGAAGCCATAGGTGATCGACGAGAACAGCAGCATCGCCGTGTTCAGCGCGACCAGCGGCAGGTCGAACAGCTCCTTCGGGCCGGGGCCGGCCGCGAAGTTTCCGCCGAGCACCGCATAGCAGGCGAACAGGATCGCGAAGATGAGGCAGTCGCTCATCAGGTAGATCCAGAAGCCCAGCATCGTGCTGTAGCCTTCAGGATGCGGATGCTCGTCCAGTTCGTAGAAGCGGACCGGTTCGTCCGCGGCGGGGATCGTCGTGGTGCTCATCGATCAGGCTCCGGCGAGCTGGCGCGTGCGCGCAGCCTCGGTCTCGGCGACGGTTTCGGCGGGAATGTCGAAATCGCGCTTGTAGTTGAAGGTGTGGAAGATCGCGGCACCGATCAGCCCGACGAAGCTCAGCCCGACCAGCCACCAGATGTGCCAGATCAGCGCGAAGCCCATCAGCGTGCTGATGCCCGCCAGGATGACGCCGGCCCCGGTGTTGCTCGGCATGTGGATGTCCTTGAAGCCCCCCAGCGGACGCTCGGCCCCGCGCGACTTCATGTCATACCATGCGTCGAGGTCGTGGATCACCGGCGTGAAGGCAAAGTTATACTCCGGCGGCGGCGACGAGGTCGCCCATTCCAGCGTACGGCCACCCCACGGATCGCCCGTCGTGTCCTTCAGTTCCTCGCGCTTCCAGATGCTCACCGCGAACTGGACCAGCATCGCACCGATGCCCGCCGCGATCAGCGCCGCGCCGATGCCGGCGATGATGAAGAAGATCTGCAGGCTGGGATCATCGAACACGCGCATGCGCCGCGTCACGCCCATCAGGCCCATGACGTAGAGCGGCGCGAAGGCCAGCCAGAAGCCGGGGACCCAGCACCAGAAGCTCACCTTGCCCCAGAACACGTCGAGCTTGAAGCCGAACGCCTTGGGCCACCAGTAATTGATCGCCGCGAACACGCCGAACACCACGCCGCCGATGATCACGTTATGGAAGTGCGCGATCAGGAACAGCGAGTTGTGCAGCACGAAGTCGGCAGGCGGGATGGCGAGCATCACGCCGGTCATGCCGCCGATCACGAAGGTCAGCATGAAGGCGATCGTCCACATCATCGGCAGCTCGAAGCGGATGCGGCCGCGATACATCGTGAACAGCCAGTTGAAGATCTTCGCGCCCGTCGGGATCGAGATCACCATCGTCGTGATGCCGAAAAAGCTGTTGACGCTCGCGCCCGAGCCCATGGTGAAGAAGTGGTGCAGCCAGACGAGGTACGACAGGATCGTGATGACGATCGTGGCGTAGACCATCGACGAATAGCCGAACAGCTTCTTGCCGGTGAAGGTCGAGGTGACTTCGGAATAGACGCCGAACAGCGGCAGGATCAGGATGTAGACCTCGGGGTGGCCCCAGATCCAGATCAGGTTCACGTACATCATGGCGCTGCCGCCAAAGTCGTTCGTGAAGAAGTTGGTGCCGACGTACCGATCCAGGCCGAGCAGCGCGAGCACCGCGGTCAGCACCGGGAAGGACGCGACGATCAGCACGTTGGTGCACAGCGACGTCCAGGTGAACACCGGCATCTTCATCAGGCCCATGCCCGGGGCACGCAGCTTGAGGATCGTCACGATCAGGTTGATGCCGGAAAGTGTCGTGCCGACACCCGCCACCTGCAGCGCCCAGATATAATAATCGACGCCGACACCGGGACTATAGGCCAGTCCCGAGAGCGGCGGATAGGCCAGCCAGCCGGTCTGCGCGAACTCGCCGACGAACAGCGACGCCATCACCAGCACCGCGCCGCCGGTGGTCATCCAGAAGCTGAAGTTGTTGAGGAACGGGAACGACACGTCGCGCGCGCCGATCTGCAGCGGCACGACATAGTTCATCAGGCCCGTGACGAACGGCATCGCCACGAAGAAGATCATGATCACGCCGTGCGCGGTGAACACCTGGTCGAAATGGTGCGCGTTCAGGTATCCCTCGGACCCGTTGAACGCCATCGCCTGCTGGCCGCGCATCATGATCGCGTCGGCAAAGCCGCGCAGGAACATCACCAGGCCGAGGATCATGTACATGATCCCGATCTTCTTGTGATCGACGGTGGTGAACCACTCCTTCCAGAGATAGCCCCAGAGCTTGAAATAGGTCAGCGCGGCGAGCAGCGCGACGCCGCCCAGGGCGACGCCCACGAAGGTCGCGACGACGATCGGCTCATGGAGCGGCAGCGCGTCGAGCGACAGCTTGCCCAGGATCGGGCTGACGGGTGCGGGTTGCGGGATCATGGCTGCTTTCGCGATCAGGAAAGGGGACGCGGCCGGGTTTCGGACGCAACGCTGGGAGCGGTCGGGGTCGGCTTGGCCGAGGGCATGGTCAGGCCGGCGCCGGTGAGCGGCGCGAGCTTGCCCGGCTTGGGCTGCATCCGCGCCATCAGCGGCTTGTCCTCGTCGCAGATCTCGCCGACAAAGCTCTTGCCGTCGTGGCTGTGCGTGCCGCGCGCGCCCGTCTTGTCATAGGCAAGCTGGCGGACATTGTAGAGCCCGGCCTTGCCCATGCCGCCCTGCGCATCGAGCGCCATCATCTGGTGCATGCACATCTTGCCCGGCTCGACGCACATATTGGTCACGCGGTCGAACAGCCCGGTCTCGACGCTGGCATAATGCCGCACCGGCTCGCCCTCGCTCGGGCGCTCGAGCTTGAGATATTCGGCGCGGTCGAGCGTGGCGCCGGCCTTCTTGGCCTCGGCAACCCAGGCATCGAAGCCGGCCTGATCGACGGCATGCGCCTTGAAGCGCATCTTCGAGAAGCCATGGCCGCTATAGTTGGCCGAGAAGCCCTGGAACACGCCGGTCTTGTCGAACGCGGCGTTGAGCGGAGTCTCCATCGCCGGCATCGCATAGATCTGGCCGGCGAGCGCCGGGATGTAGAAGCTGTTCATCACCGACGAGGCCGAGATCCGGAAGCGGATCGGGCGGCCCACCGGGGCGGCCATCTCGTTGACCGTGGCGATGCCCTGCTCGGGATAAATGAACAGCCACTTCCAATCGAGCGCGACGACCTGCACCTCGAGCGGCTTGACGTTCGCCGCCACCGGCTGGTTCGGGCCGGTGCGCGAGAGCGGGCGATACGGGTCGAGCAGATGCGTGCTCGTCCAGGTGATCGCGCCCAGGCAGATGATGATCAGCAGCGGCGCGGCCCAGATCACCAGCTCCAGGCTGGTCGAGTGATCCCAGTCCGGCTCGTACGTCGCCTCGGTGTTCGTGGCGCGGTAGCGCCAGGCGAACAGCACGATCAGCGCCATCACGGGGATGATGATCAGCAGCATCAGCAGCACCGATGCGATCACCAGATCGCCCTGCTGGCGGGCGACATCGCCGGCCGGATCGAGCACGATCATGTTGCAACCGCAAAGAGCCGCGAATGCCGGCAAGGCCAGCATTGCACGGAGACGCGCGGAGAGGAGTTTGGGTCTAGGCATGGCGGGCGCCTAGGCCTCCCATGTTGCAGCGCACATAGGACATTTTGTCCAATCCCCGCATTGTCTGCTATGACGCAAGAGCGCCGCGCCGGGAACTACCCGGCCCTCCATGGCATTAGGTAACGCGCTCGCGCGGCGCGTTGTTGCAGAAAGTTCCAATTCGATGAGCGGCGATACCGTCCCCACCCTTGAAGCCGAACGGGATGCACGCGTCCTCAATGCCGCGCATGGCCACGGAATCCATCCCGGCGAAATCGCGATCGGTGTGATCATCGGCCGCACCTCCGAGTTCTTCGACTTCTTCGTATACGCGATTGCGTCGGTCCTCGTCTTCCCCAAGCTGTTCTTCCCCTTTCTCGATCCGCTGCAGGGCACGCTCGCTTCGTTCGCGATCTTCGCGCTCGCCTTCATCGCCCGCCCGTTCGGCACGCTGATCTTCACTGCCGTCGACCGCGCCTATGGCCGCGGCGCCAAGCTGACGATCGCGCTGTTCCTGCTCGGCGGCTCGACTGCGGCAATCGCCTTCCTCCCCGGCTATGCCGATGCGGGGACCGCCGCGGTGCTGCTGCTCTGCCTGTTCCGCATGGGCCAGGGCGTCGCGCTCGGCGGCTCGTGGGACGGGCTCGCCTCGCTGCTCGCGCTCAACGCGCCCGCCAACAAGCGCGGCTGGTATGCGATGATCCCGCAGCTCGGCGCGCCGCTCGGCCTGATCGTGGCAAGCCTGCTCTTCGCCTTCTTCGTCACCGAGCTGCCGGCCGAGGATTTCCTCGCCTGGGGCTGGCGCTATCCCTTCTTCGTCGCCTTCGCGATCAACGTGGTGGCGCTGTTCGCCCGCCTGCGCATCGTGGTGACCCCCGAATATGCCCGCCTGTTCGAAGACCGCGAGCTCCAGCCCGCGCCGATCGCCGAGACGCTGGCGGCCGACTGGCGGATCGTGCTGATGGGCGCGCTCGCCCCGCTCGCCAGCTTCGCCATGTTCCACATGGTCACCGTGTTCCCGCTCTCCTGGGTGTTCCTCTACACCAGCAATAGCCCTACCGGCTTCCTGGTGATCGAGGCGGGCGCCGCCATGGTCGGCACCGTCGCGATCATCGTCTCGGGCCTGCTTGCGGACCGGGTCGGCCGCCGTACCCTGCTCGCCGCGACCGCCTTGGCGATTGCGACGTTCAGCGGCTTCGCCCCACAGCTGCTCGCCGGCGGCGAAGCCGGCGAGATCGCGTTCATGCTGATCGGCTTCACGCTGCTCGGCCTCTCCTTCGGCCAGTCCTCGGGCGCGCTCTCGGCCAATTTCTCCAAGCCGCACCGCTATACTGGCTCGTCGCTGACCTCGGACCTCGCCTGGCTGTTCGGCGCCGCCTTCGCGCCGCTGATCGCGCTGTGGCTGGGCAGCAGCTTCGGCCTGCTCGCCGCGGGCGCCTATCTGCTCTCGGGCTCGGCGATCACCCTGCTCGCGCTCTGGCTGAACCGCGAGCTGGCGAAGAATATCGACTGATCCGGAAGGGTCGGACGGAAACGAAAAGAGCCGGCGCCCTGGGGGCTACCGGCTCTTTTTGTATCTAGATCCTCCCCCGAAAGGAGGAGGACCGCCGGCGAAACCGGTGGTGGAGGGTATTCCCGCGACAGGAACGGGCGGGGTAACCGGTTCGATCTGCCGTCCGTTAGAAAGATGGCCATACATCTTGGGCATCTTTCAGGCGGTCGGCGGTTCGAGAATCGCCTGAAAGGAGACGGTTGATCTCTTCGGCGATTTGGTCGGCGGTTCGGCGGAGGCGAGGCAGCGCCTGATGCTTTCCGATGAACCCAGTGGGATCTTCCCCATATTTGAACGAGACGATTTTCACGCCTCTGCCAAGAGCGAAGCCAATTTCTTGTTGGGTCCAGAAAGAGGCCGAGAACCCTTTCGTATGCACTGCAACCATGGCGTCCATGGTGTAGAGCGCTCGCTCAATCTCGTCTTGCCACGCGAGCGTCGGGTGAATGTCTTCGTGCGCGACGAAACCCGCGATCTCAAAGGGGGCAAGTGCCTCCTTCAAGCGGGTGGCTATCGCCTTATCTACGCTGATGTGAGAGATAAAGAGCCGGAATGCCTTCGTGTTTTTCCAGTTCGCCGGGGGTTCATTGGGGCGCACAACCGCACCGTTACTGACAAGCTCCAGTTCTGCGGCGATCCTCAGGATTTCGGCTTCTGATCTGTGCTTCAGCACATCGACAGCGTAAATCCGCTTGCTGCCGCCGTGTTCGTAGTCGGCGGTGCTAATTCCAACTGCAGCGAAGAAAGCATCTAATTCGGCGAAAGTGTAGCGGCTCTGAAGCTCGCTTCCAATTTGCTGCAGCAGATTTAGCCGCTCTGTAGCCTTCACGGTTCTCCCCCTTTATTTTCGACTAACAGGGGTGAGGCGTCGGGAGCAAGAGCGCTGCCCCCTTCCCCCTCCGGCGAGGATCGAAAACTACTTCGTCCCCGAAGGCACCGCCTGCGGCGCCCCTTCGGGCACCGGCAGCCCGAAATCGGGGCGCCCGTCCGCGGTCCAGCCGAACTTCTGGATGTGCGGTGCCCGCTTCGCGGTGCACTTCATCCCGGCCGCCGCATTGGCGTGGTAGATGATCCAGTTCTCCTTGCCGTCGGGCGACAGGAAGAACCCGTTATGGCCGGTTGCGTACACACCGTTCCCCTTGTGGAGCACAGGCGTCGGCGACTTGCTCCACGCCTTGGGGTCGAGCGGGTTGGCGCCCGGTGCGGCGCGCAGCAGGCCGAGCGCATAGTCATCCGACCAGCACGGGCTGGCCGAATAGGTCAGGAACAGGTCACCCTTGGGCCCGGGCAGGAACTCGGGTCCTTCAAGGATCTGGCGACCGTCCAGCCGCTCCCAGGGCTGGTCGGGCATGGCGATCACCTGCTCCTTGCCCTTGAGCGTCCAGGGATTCTTCATCTCGGCGATCGCCAGGCCGGAGTCGGGGCCGAGATAGGGCGAGTAGACGAAATAGTTCTTCCCGCGCCACGCGAAGGTGGTGCCGTCGATCCCGGCATGTGCGGTGTTGATCCGGCCGCGGTCGATCCAGGTCCCGCTCAGCGGATCGGACGCTTTGTTCTCCAACACGAACACTGCCCGGTGCGCGTCGTCGCTGAAGCCGCTTGCGGTGGCGGTGTAGTAGAGGAACCAGCTCTTGCCGATACGGTGCAGCTCGGGCGCCCAGATCAGGTGCGCGTTGAGGCCCTCCTTGGGCGGGGTCCACACCAGCTTCTTCTCGGCACGCGCTAGGTCCGCGATGTTGCGCGTCCGGTAGAGCGTGATCCCGTCGCGCTGCGTATGCATGTAGTAATAAGTGCCGTCGACCTGGGTGATCCATGGGTCGGGCCCAGAGGGCAGCAGCGGGTTGGTGTAAACTTTCGCGTCCGAAGCGTCCTGTGCCGCTACGTTCGCGGTGCCCAGGCACAGCACCGCACCAATGAGCGCCCCGGTCCAGAGCTCGCGCCTGATCATGCCATCTCTCCCAATTTTGTGAGATGACTTATCATATAATATGGCGGCGGAAACAAGCCTCCCGGCGCCAACTTCGCCAGCTTAGGCGTTCGGAAGCGCCGCGACGAAGGCACGGGCATTGGCCCCCACCAGGGCGGCGCTCATCCCCACCTTGTACAGCGCCGAACCGAGCCCGAAGCCATTGGCCCCCGCGGCAAGCCACGGGTCCATATTGTCGGGGGCGATACCGCCCACCGGCAGCACCTTGGCGTCCTTGGGCAGCACTGCCCGCATCGCCTTGAGAATACCGGGATTCGCCGCCTCGGCCGGGAACAGCTTGAGCGCCGTCGCCCCGGTGTCGAGCGCGGCAAAGGCCTCGCTCATCGTCGCGATGCCGGGCAGCGAGACCAGCCCCGCAGCGGCGCTGGCGGCGATGACCTTCATATTGGCGTTAGGCGAGATGATCATCGTGCCCCCGGCGCCCTGCACCGCAGCCACCTGCGCCTCGGTGAGCACGGTCCCTGCGCCGATCTGGGCTCGGCCCGCGAAGCGCTTGGCGAGGCGGGCAACGCTCTCCAACGGATCGGGCGAGTTCATCGGCACTTCGATCAGGGTAAAGCCAGCAGAAACAAGCTCTTCGCCGATCGCCTCGACCTCATCGGGCTTCACCCCGCGCAGGATCGCGACCAGCGGGCAGCGGGCAAAATCTTGGTCAAAACTGGCGATATGGCTCACGATACACTCCCGATTGCGATGATCCCGGCCACGAAGGCCGCATGGCTGTCGACCAGCACGGCGCGGCGGCCATGCGCCTCGATCGCCGCGACATAGAGACCGCCGAGCATGCGGTCGGCGAGGATGTGGACCTCGTCATGTCCCACCCGCTCGAGCCGCGCCGCAACGTCGCTGCCGATCAGCAGCCCGCTGGCATAGCTCGCCGCGTCGACATCGCTCCGCTCACCGAGCAGCTTGGCGGCGCGGATGCCGAACAGCGAGGCGGCGAGGTCGCGCTTGCGCCCCTCCTCCACCCCGTCAAGGAATGCCTGGCCGATCGTTACTTCGTCGCTAAGCTGCGAGGAAAGCAGCCCATATTTGCGCAGCAGCGCGAACAGCTCGCCGGTCATCGCCGTAGTGAAGCCGGCGATCCGGCCGCCTTCCATCAGCGCCCATTTGCAGTGCGTGCCCGGCTGGGCAAGCAGCGCGTCGTGCGGAACCAGCCCCGCTGCGACGGCGCCGAGAAGCTGGACTTCCTCGCCCCGCATCACGTCCGCCGGCCCGGTCACCGAGACGCCGGGGACGATGGCGGTATTGTCGTCGATCCGCAGCAGATTGGCGGCGAGATCCTCGACCCCGGCCGGGGCCGAAACATAGGGCGCCACCCGCCAGCCGATGTTCGAGCCGACCATGCCGGCCATCAGCATCGGCAGGTCGCCGAAGCGGGAGCGAATGCCCGCCGCCTCGGCTTCGAAGTCGGTGACCGAAGTCACGCCGCGATCGTCCCGCTCGGTGCGGACGACCTGGCCGCCCTCGATCAAGAAGACGCGCCGGTTGGTCGTCCCCCAATCGATGGCGAGAAAGGTACCCGAGAAGCTCACCACCAGGTCGCGTACAGCGCGATGAGGATGAGGATCACGCCGATGCCGGCCACGTTGAACACGTTGGGCGTCTTGAAGCTGACGCCCTCCATGGTCACGCGATTGGCGTCGCCGCGGCCCTTGAACACGATCGAGACGATCATCGCGAGCGCCAGGCTGACCAGGAACACAAACAGCATGCGGTTCATGAAGGGGAACAGCCAGGTGTTGAGCGCCTCGGGGATGTAGGTCGCGGGATGCTCGATGCTGATGACGGACTTCAGCACCAGCGACAGCACCACCGACGTCACCGCTGCGACAATCGCACCGTTCTCCGTCGCCGGCTTCCAGAACAGGCCGAGCAGGAAGATCACCGTGATGCCGGGCGTGAAGAAGCCCGAGAACTCCTGGATGAACTGGAACGCCTGGTCCGACTGGCCGATCAGCGGCTTGGCGGCGATGATCGCGATCACGACTGCAATAGCGGCGACGACGCGGCCGACGAGCACGAGGTGCTTTTCCTGGCCGGTCTTGCCGGTGCCATTCTCGCCACGCGTGTTGATGCCGCGCGCCTTGGCGTAGAGGTCGAGCGTGAAGATCGTGCCGATCGAATTGATCTTCGACGCGGTCGACGCGATGATCGCGGCGACGAGCGCGGCGAAGACGAGGCCGAGCAGGCCGGGCGGCAGCAGCTTGAGCATCGTCGGATAGGCTTCGTCACCCACCGCGAGGTTCGGCGCGAGCATCACCGCGGCGATGCCCGGCAGCACGATGATCACCGGCATGAGGAGCTTGAGATAGGCAGCGAGCGTGATGCCCTTCTGCGCCTCGCCAAGGTTCTTCGCAGCCAGTGCGCGCTGGATGATATACTGGTTGAAGCCCCAATAGCTCAGGTTCGCGATCCACATGCCGCCGATCAGCACGGCGATGCCCGGCAGGTCCTTGTAGAAAGGATTGTCGGGCGAGAGGATCATGTCGAACTTCTCGGGATGGGCGGTCGCCAGCGTGTGGAAGCCGGCGAAGATGCCCTGCCCGCCGCCGATCTGGTCGAGCGTCAGGTACGAGACGATCAGGCCGCCCATCACCAGCAGCGTCACCTGGACGATGTCGGTGAGCGCCACGGCCTTCAGGCCACCATAGAGCTGGTAGAGCAAAGCGAAGCCGCCGAGTCCGATCAGCGCCGCGGTCTGGTCGACGCCCGCGACCTTGTGGACGGCGATCGAGCCGAGCCAGATGATCGAGGTGAGATTCACGAACACGTAGAGCGCGAGCCAGAACACCGCCATCAGCACAGGCAGGATCTTGCCGTACCGCTGCTCGAGGAACTGCGGCATGGTGTAAATCTGGTTCTTGAGGAAGATCGGCAGGAAATATTTGCCGACGATCAGCAGCGTGAGCGCCGCCATCCACTCATAGGAGGCGATTGCCAGGCCGATCTTGTAGCCCGAACCGGCCATACCGACGATTTGTTCTGCAGAAATATTTGCAGCGATCAGCGACGCGCCGATTGCCCACCAGGGCAGCGACTTGGACGCGAGGAAATAGTCGGACGTATCCTTGGCGTGACCGGCCTTCTCGCGGCTAACCCATTGGGCTAGGCCGAAAATACCGATTGCGTAGATAATGACCACGATCAGGTCGATTTGCGACAGACTTGTCACGCGCTATCCCTCCCTAAGGCGCCGCGCGCTATAGGGCGGCTGAATGGTTCATTTATCGTATTAATTGGTCTTGTCTAGCGTTCAGTTTGGGATACAGCTAGCGAGAGAGGGCAAGCGACGATCGTCGCCTCGATAGAAAAGGAAAACCCGCGCGTGGCAACGTCTCTTTCCAGGTCGCAAGACGAGCTGCGGCCGCAGCTCGGGCGCAACCTGACCTATGGACTGCTCGACCGTCTCGGCCGGGCAATCGTTACCGGCCAGTACGAGACCCAGCCCTTCCCCACCGAGGCTGAGCTGACCAAACAGCACGGCGTGAGCCGTTCGGTGACGCGCGAAGCGGTGAAGATGCTCACGGCCAAGGGCCTGTTGAGCGCTCGCCCGCGCCAGGGCACCGTGGTCGAGCCGACTTCGTCCTGGAACCTGTTTGACACCGACGTGCTGCGCTGGCTGCTCGAGCGGCAATTCTCGGTCGACCTGCTCAAGCAGTTCAACCAGTTGCGCGTCGCGATCGAGCCTGAGGCCGCCGCACTCGCCGCGCGATTCGCCGACGAGGACGACATGACGGTGATCGCCGAGGGCCTGGCCCGCATGGTCGCTGCCGAGAAGGGGCTGGACGACACGCTGGAGGCCGACATCGCCTTCCACGTCTCGATCCTGCGCGCTTCGGGCAACCCCTTCTACGCGCAGTTCCGCGACGTGGTGGGCACCGCGCTGCGCACATCGATCCGCTTCACCAACCGCGTGAAGGGCCGCACCGCCAATGTCGGCGATCACGGCCGCGTGCTCGATGCGATCAAGGCCCGCGACCCCGATGCAGCCCGCATCGCGATGCGCGCCCTGATCTCCGATGTGCTCGAACTGATCGACACCTACGAACCTTCCGCCAGCTGAGCCGGACTGCCGATCAATCCATCTTGATCGGCAGTATCGACCCGTCCTTGCCGAAGGTCATCGAAGTGATCGCGACCCGGCGCGAGCCGGTATAGGGGCCGTCATGCGGCTGCCCTTCCCAGCGGTGATAGGCAATGTACCAGCGCCCGTCCTTGGGATCGCGCAGGAACGCGTGATGCCCCGGGCCCTTATACTTGGCATCGCTCACCAGGATCGGCCCGCGATACTTCCACGGGCCAGTCGGCGACGACGCGGTCGCATAGTGGACCGAATAAGTCGTGTCGCGGAAATTGCCTGACGAGTAGGACAGGTAATAGACGCCCTTGCGCTCGAACATGAACGAGCCTTCGGTGAAGTGCGCGGGCGTCTTCACCTTCACTTCACGGTCAATGCTGACCATGTCGGGCTTGAGCTGCCAGACGCGCAGCGTCGCACCCGCGCTGCCGCCGGCATAGAGATAGGCCTTGCCGCTTCTGGGATCGACGAACACCGCCGGGTCGATCGCCTCGAAGCCGTGGCCGCCATCATTTACGAGCGGCTTGCCGCTGTCCTTGCACGGCCCCGCCGGACCTTCGCAGGTCGCCACGCCGATGCGGCTCGGCGTCGGGTTCTGGGGGCCGACCGAATAATAGAAATAGTAGCGGCTGCCGACGCGTACCATGTCCGGGGCCCACAGGCGATGCTCGGGCGCCTTGTCGTCGTTGATCCACGGGATCATCGTATGGTCGAGGAGGACGGGCCCCTTCTCCCACTTCTGCATGTCGAGCGAATGCCACGCGACCAGCGTCTTCCCGCCGAAGGTCGGGTAGAGCCAGTACTGACCTTCCGCGACTTCGAAATCGGGATCGGCGCCATCGAAGAACGACGGCGCGTCCTGGGCGTGCGCCGGCAGCGCGGCGAGGACGAGCCCCGCCAGCGCTGCCGAAACGATGTGCCGCATCACTTGGCTGCCGGCGCCGCGGGCACAACGCCCTTGGGCGAAGTGGCGAGGCGCTTGATCAGGTCGGTCTCGGCCTGGCGATAGGGCGTGCCGTCGCCGCGGAACACTTCGTGGAACCAGATCGTCGGCTCATCCGAAGTATAGGGCTTCTTCCAGCTGTCCCAGGGCAGGCGCGTCTGCGTCTTCCCGTCGACAAAGCCCCAGTTCATCATGCCGATGTTCAGCCGCTTCGCGATCGGCAGCGAACCGTCGAAGGTCGAGCCGTTACCGCGTGCCATATACTCGGTGCAGATCACCGGGCGGCCGAAGCTGAGCATCTGGTGCGCACGCTTCTCGAAGGTCTCGGGCCAGCTGTAATCGTGGAAGGTCAGCACGTCCGACTGGGTGAGCTGCGTCTTCTCGACCGCGTCGCGCTTGCTCATGTTGTTCCAGTCCTCCCCGATCCAAACGCCGGAGGTCAGCGGCTGGCTCGGGTCCACCGAGCGCGCCCAGGCGAACACCTGCGGCAGCAGCTTGGCGACCATTTCCTTCTTGTTCGGCGTCGGCTTGTAGTTGCCGCCGCCGCCATTGTTCGGCTCGTTCCACAGATCCCAACCGAGTACGCGCGGGTCGTTGGCGAAGGCGCCGACGACGCCCTTCACATAGCCTTCGAGCTTGCCATACTGGCTCTCGTCCTTGAGGCGGGCGGCGCCCGGCGCCTGGACCCAGCCCGAATTATGAACACCGGGGATCGGCGGATGCTGCGGCCCTGCGACCGGGTTGGGATCCCAGCAGCTGTCGAACAGGACGAACAGCGGCTTGATGTGATGCTTGGCGGCGATCGTGAGGAACACGTCCATCCGCTTCTTCAGCCCCTCGGGATCATTCTCCCAGAGCAGATTGTGCAGGAACACGCGCATCGTGTTCATCCCGATCGACTCGGCATAGCCCAGTTCCTTGTCGATCGTGGCGGGATCGAAGGTCTCGGGCTGCCACATTTCGAGCTGGTTGATCGCATTAGCCGGCGTGAAGTTGGCGCCGACCAGCCAGGGCTGTTTGGCATACCAGGCGTTCGCCTGGGCGGGAGTCCACTGGTCGCGCGCCATTGCCGGCGTCGCGACGAGCAGAGCGGCGAGGAATAGGAAGATCCGGTTCATCTTCGTGTCCCTTCTTAGCGCTTGCCGGCCTGACCGGTGGTCAGGCGATAGGTCATGACGTTGCGATAGGTCTGGCCCGGCGCGAGGCGCGCATCGGGGAAGCCCTTCTGGTTCGGTGCATCCGGGAAGATCTGCGGCTCCATCACGATGGCGTCGCCCTCGCGGTAGACCTTCTTCGACTTGCCGTAAGAGGTGCCGTCGAGGAAATTGCCCGAATAGAATTGCAGGCCCGGCTGGTTCGACCACAGCTCGAAGCCGCGGCCAGAGACCGGATCATAGACCTTCGCCATCATGTGCTGGGTCTTGGTGACTTCGCGGCCGATCACCCAATTATGGTCATAGCCGCGCGCCCAGACGATCTGCTGGTCCTTGGCTTCGCGCACGCGCAGGCCGACGGCCATCGGCTTGCGGAAATCGAACACGGTACCGGCCACGGGCTTGAACTCGCCGGTGGGGATCGCGCCGTCGTCGGTCGGCAGATAGGTCTGCGCCGGGATCGTCACGACATGGCCCATCGCGCCATTCGACGAGCCTTCGCCCGACAGGTTCCAATAGGCGTGGTTGGTCAGGTTCGCGATCGTCAGCTTGTCGGTGGTCGCAGTGTATTCGATCGTCAGATTGTTCTGCTCGTCGAGCGAATAGGTCGCGTCGACGGTCATCGTGCCGGGATAGCCCTGGTCGCCGTCCGGGCTGACATAGCGCAGCGTCACCGATGCGGTCGGGCCGTTCTTCACCGAGACCACCTCCCACAGCACCTTGTCGAAGCCGGTGGTGCCGCCGTGGAGCGCGTTCTTCCCGTTGTTGACCGGGGTCTGGTAGGTCTGCCCGTCGAGCTTGAAGCGGCCCGCCGCCAGGCGGTTGCCGAAACGGCCGACGATCGGGCCGAAATACTGCGGCTTGGCGATATACTGCTCGATATTGTCATAGCCGAGCGCCACGTCCGCCTTGCGGCCATTGCGGTCGGGCATGATCACCGACTGGATCGTCGCCCCCCAGGCGATGATGTTCGCCGAAACGCCCTTGGCGTTGGACAGCGTCACCGAAGCGACCGCGCGGCCATCCGCCAGCCGGCCGAAGGTGCCGCGCTTGGCGGTCGCCGCTTCGGCGTTCGAGGCGAGCGCGCAGGCGAGTGCCGCTCCCAGAAGCAGTGCGCTTTTGTTCAGGGTCATCGCTTTCCTCCTCAACCGCGATAGAGCTGAGTCGCCAGGCCGCGGCAGCCCGGATCGACTTCAAACAATGCGCCTGCATGGGGCTCGTCCACCCCGTCGCAGGCCGATGTGACGAACATGCGGTCCAGATCGGGGCCGGCAAAGGTGCAACTGGTGATCTGGCTCGCCGGCAGCGTGATGCTACGCTCGCGCTGGCCCTCAGGCGAGAAGCGCGTGACGCAGCCCGCGCCCCAGCAGCCGACCCACAGGCAGCCTTCGGCGTCGAAGGTCATGCCGTCCGGATTGCCCCATTCGGGCTGGAATTCGATGAACGGGGTCCGCGGGCCGAGCGATCCGTCGTCGTGGATGTCGAAGCGGAAGATCGTCGCCAGCGAGGTGTCCGTGTGCAGCAGGCAGCTGCCGTCCGCGGCGATCGCCGGGCCGTTGGCGATCGCATAGGGGCGATCGACGCGGGTGGCGGCGCCGTTGGTGTCGAGCCGGTAGAAGCTGCCGGTCGGGTCGGTGCAATTGATCGACATGGTACCGGCCCAGATGCGCCCCTGCGCATCGGCCTTGGCGTCGTTGATCCGGTTCTCAACGCGGTCCGTCTCGGGCGAGGCGATCGTCCGCGTGGTGCCGGTCTCAGGATCGAAGCGGACGAAGCGGCGGCCAAGGCCGAGGACAAAGCCGCCCGCATCCCGCTCGATCGCCCAGCCGAGATAGTCGTCGAATACCCAGCCAGCG
Organism: Sphingomonas sp. R-74633; assembly: GCF_013416555.1. Classification (GTDB taxonomy): domain Bacteria; phylum Pseudomonadota; class Alphaproteobacteria; order Sphingomonadales; family Sphingomonadaceae; genus Sphingomonas. Next base: position 512,920 of record NZ_JACCFG010000004.1, read on the forward strand.
ATTGCGCCGCTGTCGAGTGACAGCCGGTTGAGGCGGTGCGAGAGGATATCGGTCCAGTAGAGCGCATTGTCGCGCGCCGACCAGAGCGGCCCCTCGCCGAGCACATCGCGCCGGTCGCGCTCAACGATCCGGACGAGAGACATCAGTGGCTGTCCCGCGGCACGCCGTATTTCTGCGCGATGCGCTGGTACTTCACGGCATTCTCGAACACCGCGCCGCCGTCGAACTGACCGACCAGGTCGCGGTGGATCTCCTGCCAGGGGGTCTGGCTCTCGGGAACATACTCGATGTCGAGCGCGGCGCGGCGACGCGCCAGTTCCTCGTCGCCGACCAGCATGTCCGCGGTGCGGTTGTTGAGATCGATGCGGATGCGGTCGCCGGTCTGGACGAGCGCGAGCCCGCCGCCAACCGCTGCTTCGGGTGCCGCGTTGAGGATCGAAGGCGAGCCGCTGGTGCCCGACTGGCGGCCGTCGCCGAGGCACGGCAGCGCATGCACGCCCGCCTGGATCAGCGCCACCGGCGGACGCATATTCACGACTTCAGCACCGCCCGGATAGCCGACCGGCCCAGCGCCGCGCATGATCAGGATCGAGTGATCGTCGGCGCCCAGCGCAGGATCGTCGATGCGGCGATGATAATCCTCGGGCCCGTCGAACACGATCGCAGTGCCTTCGAACATGCCGGGATGCTCGGGATCGGAGAGATAGCGCCCGCGGAACTCTTCGGAGAGCACGCTGAGCTTCATCACCGCATTGTCGAACAGATTGCCCGAGAGCACGGTCAGGCCCGCGGCCGCCTTGAGCGGCGCGTCGAGCGGGAAGATCACATCGGCGTCCTGCGCGGTGGCGGTGCCGATATTCGCCTCGACCGTCTTGCCGTTGACCGTCAGCGCGCTGCCGTCGATCAGCCCGGCACGGAGCAACTGCCCCATCACCGCCGGCACGCCGCCGGCGCGGTAGAAATCCTCGCCCAGATATTTGCCCGCAGGCTGGAGGTTGACCAGCAGCGGGATGTCGGCGCCATGCGCCTCCCAGTCGGTGAGGCTCAGTTCGACGCCGATATGGCGGGCAATGGCGTTCAGGTGGATCGGGGCGTTGGTCGAGCCGCCGATCGCGGAGTTAACGCGGATCGCGTTGAGGAACGCCTGGCGGGTCAGCACGTCCGAGGGCTTGCGATCGGCATGCACCATTTCGACGATCTGCACGCCGGTATGATAGGCGCATTCGGCGCGGTCGCGGTACGGCGCGGGGATCGCGGCCGAACCCGGCAGCGACATGCCGAGCGCCTCGCACAGCGAGTTCATCGTCGTCGCGGTGCCCATGGTGTTGCACCAGCCGGTCGACGGCGCCGAGCTGGCGACCAGCTCGATGAAGCCCTTGTAATCGATCTCGCCCGCGGCGAGCATCTCGCGCGCCTTCCACACGATCGTGCCCGACCCGGTGCGCTCGCCCTTGAACCAGCCGTTGAGCATCGGGCCGACCGACAGGGCGATCGCCGGAATGTTCACCGTGGCGGCAGCCATCAGGCAGGCCGGGGTCGTCTTGTCGCAACCGATGGTCAGGACAACGCCGTCCATCGGATAGCCGTAGATCGATTCGACCAGGCTGAGATATTGCAGGTTGCGGTCGAGCCCCGCGGTGGGGCGCTTGCCGGTTTCCTGGATCGGGTGCGTCGGGAATTCGAGCGCGATGCCGCCTGCGTCGCGGATACCTTCGCGCACGCGCTTGGCGAGCTCGAGATGGTGGCGATTGCACGGGGTAAGGTCGCTGCCGGTCTGCGCGATGCCGATGATCGGTCGGCCCGACTGCAACTCTTCCAGGCTGATGCCGAAATTCAGATAGCGCTCCACGTACAGCGCTGTCATGTCCGGATTCGACGGATCGTCGAACCAGGCGCGCGACCGTAGATTGGCGCGCTTGCCCTCGACTTCACCGCCCCCTGACATAGATTCCCTCTCGAACACTCCGGTCACTGAACGCGACCCTGTTAATACGTGGCGTATTGATAGTGCGGTTCGCGACGGATAGGAAGCATATATATCGTATAAAAGGGAGTTAAGGGTGCAACGCTTTCGCCTCGGCCTGGTCGGCATCGGAAAAATCGCCCGAGATCAGCATCTTCCGGCCATTGCCGGCGACCGCCGTTTCGAGCTTGCGGCGATCGCCAGCCGGCACGGGCGGGTCGATGGCGTTCCCAATTATCCGGACACTGCGGCGATGATCACCGGGACCGCGCTGGATGCTGTTTCTTTCTGCACCCCGCCTGAGGGTCGCCACGAACTGGCGCGAATCGCGATCGCCGCCGGCAAGCATGTGATGCTCGAAAAGCCGCCCGCCGCGACGCTCTCCGAGATCGAGGCGCTGGCCGCATTGGCGCGCGAGAAGAACGTCACCTTGTTCACAAGCTGGCACTCGCGCGAAGCGGCCGGCGTGTCCACCGCGCGCGCCTGGCTCGCCAATCGCGAGATCAAGGACGTCCGGATCGACTGGCGCGAGGATATTCGCCGCTGGCATCCCGGCCAGGAGTGGATTCTCGCCCCCGGCGGCTTCGGCGTGTTCGATCCGGGCATCAACGCCCTCTCGATCGCCACTGCGATCCTCCCCGCCCCGCTGTTCGTCACTGCCGCGACGATGGACGTGCCCGCGGGCCGCGCAGGACCGCTCGCCGCCGAGATGCAGCTGCGCTGCGGCAACGCCAAGGGCCGCGCCTCGTTCGACTTCCTGCAGACCGGCCCGCAGACCTGGGACATCGAAGTCGACACCGACGCCGGCACGCTGCGCCTGTCGCTAGGCGGGAGCGTGCTCCAATTGCCCGGCGAGAGCGAAGTGACCGCGGCCGACCAGGAGTATCCGCGCCTCTACGCCCGCTTCGCCGAACTGCTCGCCAGCGGCACCAGCGATGTCGACGTCAGCCCGATGCGGCTGGTCGCCGATGCCTTCCTTCTCGCCGAGCGCCGCGAAACCGAGGCGTTCAAATTCTAAAACAAAACGGGCCCCGGTCACGACCGGGGCCCAGTATCGAGCCGACGGAGAAGGCTCGGTTGGAGAGACCTGAAAATCAGCGCTCGATCTGCGGCACGCGGATCCCGTCTTCGGAGATCTCGATCGGCACCAGGCCGAAGTGACGGCGCCAGGGTGCGGTCGTGTCGTTGCCGAACATCGTGTACCAGAAATGGCCCTGGGCATCGCGGAAGGCGGTACCGTGCCCGCCATGCGGCACCGCGAGGCGGCGCTTGCTGTACGGCCCCATCAGCGACTTCGACGTGCCGTACATCATGTCATAGGTGCCGTCGGTCCGCAGCGGACCATTCCATTCGGCACCGGTGAGGAAATAGGTGCCCTTGACCTTGATCAGGCCATTGCCCTCATAGCCGACATTCTCGCCATCGGTATCGACCAGGCGCTTGACCTCACCCTCGAACCCGCTGCGCTTGGCGTTGAGCTTGCCGATCCGGCCGCCGCCCCAGAGCAGATAGAAGCCGCTCTCGTCTTCGAACGGGAAGGCGTCGATCCCTTCGACGAAATAGCTGTCGCGCGTGTTGACGTACGGCCCGATCGCCTTGCCGCTGGTCGAGCGGAACAGCCACGACTTGCCCCCTACCCCGCGCTCCATCACCGAGAAGGCGAGATAATAGGTCTTGTCGCGGGCCGACCAGTGGATCTCCGGCGCCCAGAGCTCGGCGACGTCCTTGAACGTGTAGCCCAGCCCCTTCCAGTCGAAGATCATCTTGTTCTGCGAAGTCCAGGTCTTGAGATCGGTCGAACGATAGAGGTTCACCCCGCCTTCGGGGTATTGGAAGCCGAAGCCCTTCTGTGTGCCGACCAGATAATAAGCGCCGTCGCCGCCGAGAGTGGCGGAAGGATCGCGCATCGTCTCGTCGGCGATCAGCGCCAGACGATCGGCCACGGCGCTGTTCTCGGTAAGCACCGACGCCGCCTGGCGAATGCGGCCGTCCGGCGCACGCTCAAGCGGCACCAGCCCGACCTGCTCGCAGAACATCGCGAAATCATCCTCGCAGCGCGGATTGTAGCTGGCGAGCAGCTTGCCGTCCCTGGTGCGCACGATGTTGCTCTGACCTGCATGCGGCACCGCGAGCATCCGCTTGGAGAAGGGGCCATAAGGCGACGGGCCGGTCGCCATATAGAGGTCGTCGGTGGCGGTGCGCATGCGGCCCGTCACTTCGCTGGCGGTGATCACATATTGGTCACCGTCCCTGAACATCGAGGCGCCGGCCTTGCCGACGCGCAACCGCACCGGCCAGTCCTTGCCCGCGGGCGGATCGGTCTTGAACAGCGCCGGATCGGGCTTGAGGAAGCGCGGCGCGTCGGCGAGCTTCGAGGAGTCGGCGGCGACCTTCGCGATCATGCCGCCATTCCAGAGCAGATAATTGGCGCCGTCCGCATCGATGAACGACGAGACGTCGGCCACGTCGGTCACCAGGCAGGGACTTTCAGTGAACCCGCCCTTCAGATTGGCGAGCGAGCCCCGGGCGATATGCGCGCAGCCATTGTCGTCGGCAAAGGCGAGCTGGACGAGATCGCCGCGGATCTGGATGTCCGGCGCGAGATAGCGGTGGCCGGCGCCGTGGACGACGCCGAGCGCGGTCCAGCTCTTGCCGTCATCGGCGGAGGACCAGAGCTGGATGCCGTCGCGCCGCCCGTCGCGGATCACCGTGCCGGTAACGAACCAGCGGCCATCGGCGGCCTGTGCGACCGAGGCATCGGTGATCGCATGCGCGTTGAAAAAGGACCTGACCGGCTGCGCATCGGCCGCAGGCATCACCGTCGCGTTGCGATCCTGCGACGGGTGATCGAGGAAGATGTCGTCCGCCGGCGGGCGGTTCGCCGGCGCTGCCTGCTGGGCCAGCGCCGCGGCCGGAAGGAGCGAAGTGGCGGCGAGCGCGGCGGCCAGGAAATACTTCACGATGTCGTCCCTCATCACATCAAACAAAAGGCGGCGCCGCTCGGGAAGGATCCTTCCGTCGCGACGCCGCCCGGTACCAGGTTAAGCTACGTCGTTCCGGCGATCAGAACCGGAAGCGGATGCCCGCACGATAGACGCTCTCCAGGAAGCGCGTCTGCCACGCATAGGCCTGCCCCTGTGCGTTGAACGTGCGGTAGTTGCGGTAGGCGCCGCCCAGGAAGTTGTTCACGTTGAAGCTCAGCGTGATGTTATCCGTCGGCGAAAGCGTCGCGGCGAAGTCTGCCGTACCGCGCGCATCGACCTTGATCGGCAGCGTCGGGCCCAGCGGCGCCGGGGTGCCCAGCGCCGGATCGGCGACCTGGCCGTAGCTGTCGATGAAGTCGGTGCGATAATTGTACGAGACGCGCAGCGAGACGAACTTGTTCTCGTACCAGCCCGACAGGTTCACCGTGTGCTTCGATGTGCCGGCGATGCGCTGCAGGCCCGGCAGGGTCGCGGCGAGGCTGGGTGCCAGCACCGACTTCGCGTCGAGATAGGTATAGTTCACCATCCCGCCGAAATCGTTCAGCCAGGTCGGCAGCCACGGTGCACGCAGGAAGCTGCGCACCCCGGCCTCGATGCCCTTGATCCGACCCGCGCCGCCATTTTGCGGCTGGCTCATGCGCAGGCGGCCGAACACGGGATCCGGAACGTCGGTAGTGAACGTGTTGATGAAGCCGTTCACGTCCTTGTAGAACCCGCCCAGGGTGAGCGCGCCGCTGCGGCTGAAGTAATATTCGACCGAGGCGTCATAGTTCTTCGAGGTGGTCGGCTTCAGGTCCGGATTGCCCGAGCTGGCGCTGCGGATGCAGTCCGCGCCATTCGGATCGGCGCAGGTGTTGCCGGTCGGCAGCGCCCCGATCGTGAGCGTCGGATTGAGCTGGCCAAAGCCCGGGCGCGTGCGCGTCTCGGTATAGGCGATGCGCATCTGCAGCTTCGGGTCGAGCTTGATGCGCATGCTGACGTTGGGCAGGAAATCGCTGTTGCTCGACGAAGTCGAGATCGGCGTGATCGTGGTCACCGCGGCAGCGCCGGTGCCGGTGGTGGTGCGGCGCAGACCGTCGAGCGAGACCTCTGCCTTGGTCGCACGAACGCCGATCAGGCCGTCGATCGGCACGCCGGCGATGTCGAAGGCATAACGCGCCTGGAGATAGCCGGTGTAGAGCTTCTCGTTGCTCGTATAGACCGGGGAGCCCCAGGTCGGATCACCCTTGGCGAGCGTCGTGGTGACGCCGTTGACGGTGAGCGTGGTCAGCGAACGCAGCGTATCGAGGTTGGCGACCAGGCTTTCGCGGGTCGGCGACAGCCAGGTGCGGATCGACGTGGCGTCATCGTTGCGGAAGCCGCTCGCCGCGGTCTGGATATCCAGCATCGACGCCAGCACCGCATAGGTCTGCCCCGCTGGTGCGGCGTAGGTCGACTGGGCATAGCTGTACGAATCCGCATCGCGGCTCGAGAAGCGCAGGCCAGCCTGCAGGTTCGATATGCCGAAGCTGTCGAGCTTGTAGTCGAGGTCGAGGCGACCCTGCCAGCTCGCGCCATGCCCGCGGTTGCCGCTCTGGGTCAGGCCGGTCCAGCGATAGTTCGCCGGATTGAACAGGTCATAGTTGGTCAGCGTGACGGTGCCGCCGCCCACGCCCTGCGCCGTATCGAATTCGAAGTGGCGCGCCGGCGTGGAGGTCAGCGTGTAGTTGAACGCCACGTTGCGGTTGATGAAGGTCGATTCGGTGTAGGCAGCGTCACCGGTGATCTTCAGGCGGCCGTTCTTCCAGATGAAGCCGCCGCCGGCCTGATAGGTATCGGTCGACTGGTCGTTGATCTGCTGCGCGCCGGTCGGGGCCGCGCCCGTTGCCGCTGCCGCGTCGAAGCTCGCCGCCTGGTTGGTGCCCGGGATGAGCGTGATGTTGCTCAGCGTGGCGAGATCGCCCGAGACGACCTGGAGATTATGGCCGTCGCCCTCGGCGCGATAGCCCTGGAACAGGCCGTCGAGGTAGATTTCGAGCGTCGAGCTGGGGCGCCACTGGAACGCCGCATCGACATTCGGGCGCCAGCGCGTGGCCGAGCCATAGTCGGTGTTGACGAAATTCGGGTAGCGCAGCTGGGCATAAGGCGTGCCGGTCGTGCGGTTGCGGATATCCTGCGCCACCGCGCGCGAGGAATCGATGTACCGGGTGTCGGCATAGGAGCCCTCGACCAGGAAGCCCATCTCGCCGATGCCGGTCTTCCAGCGCGTGCTGAACAGGCCATTCGCCTCGAGGCCGAGGCGCTGCGACTGATACCAGTGCACGCCGCCCATATAGCCGGTGATGCGCGTGCCCTTGAAGTCGAACGGCTTGCGCGACTTCACGTCGACCAGGCCCGCCAGGCCGGCCTCGAGCAGATCGGCGCTGGCCGACTTGTAGACGTCGATGCGCGCGATGCTGTTCGACGGGAAGTCCTGCAGCTGGACGAAGCGGCCTTCCGCGGTGAAAACTTCGCGGCCGTTATAGGTGGTGGTGAGGTCCGGCAGGCCGCGGATGCGGACGCCCTGCGCCACGCCGGCATCGCGCGTCACGGTGACGCCGGTGATGCGGGCAAGCGACTCGGAGGCGGTGACGTCGGGCAGCTTGCCGATGTCTTCCGCGACGATCGAGTCGATGATCTGGTCGGAATCCTGCTTGACCGACTGCGCCGATTCAAGGCTGCGACGGATGCCACTGACCACGATCGCGTTGGCGCCGTCCGGTGCTTCCTGCTCCTGCACGCCGACTTCGGTGGTGTCCGGCGCGTTATCCGGAGCGGTATCCTGCGCCATCGCCGCAGCCGGAATCATCGCGAGAGCCACAGCCGAGCTGGTCGCGAGCAGGAAATAACAATTGCGCTTAGTCACTTAACCTCCCCCATTCCCATTCTTTGGAACTTATCTATCGTAATTATCATACTAAATCATTCCTGACAAGATGGTCCGATCCGGATGGATCATCCGGACGTGCTTTCAGAGAGGTTGCGTTGGCTGGCCGGCGTCACCCTGAACAGGCGACATCCCCATCGCTACCAGGCGCCTCGTGTAAGGACGAGGCCATTGATCCAGGCCGATAAAACCCGGAGCCTGAGCTCCCATGCCCCCGCAGGCATGGGATCGAGATACTCCACGCTCGGGAGCATGGAAGCCCAGTTCTGCCCGTCTGCTCAGCGGTGCCCAAACAAGCTTTGCTTGTGATACGATAAATAGTATTCCACGCCACAAGGCGGCCAGAAACTGAAGGAGAGACTCGTGAAGGCAGCGATGACACGCCGCGGAATGTTGCTCGCGAGCGCCGCGGCGCTGGCCGTCCCGGGGGCCACTTTTGCCGCGCCGGCGCGCAAGCCCAACATCATCATCCTCTATGCCGACGACCTCGGCTATGGCGATCTGAGCTGCTACGGGTCGAGGACGATCCACACGCCGAACATCGATCGGCTCGCCGCGCGCGGCACGCGATTCGTCAACGGCCACTCGCCTTCCGCGACCTGCACCCCCTCGCGCTATGCGCTGCTGACCGGTGACTATGCCTGGCGTGCCTCGGGCGTGCAGATCCTGCCGGGCGACGCGCCCGCGCTGATCCGCCCGGGCAAGTTCACTTTGCCGACGATGCTGCGCAACGCCGGCTACACCACCGGGCTGGTCGGCAAATGGCATCTGGGTCTCGGCGACGGCAAGGTCGACTGGAACGGTGACATCGCGCCCGGGCCGCTCGACATCGGCTTCGACTATGGCCTGTTCATGCCGGCGACGCTTGACCGCGTGCCGACCGTGCTGATCGAGAACCGCCGCGTGCTGAACCTCGACCCGGCCGACCCGATCCGCGTCGATTATCACGACAAGATCGGCGACGAGCCCACCGGTTTCGACCATCCCGAGATGCTCAAGTTCGGCGCCGATGGCGAGCATTCGAACACGATCGTCAACGGCATCAGCCGCATCGGCTATATGACCGGCGGCAAGAAGGCGCGCTGGACCGACGAGGAGCTGAGCGACGTGCTGCTCGGCAAGGCGGTGGACTTCATCGCCGGGCAGAAGGGCAAGCCGTTCTTCCTCTATTATGCGGTCAACGAACCCCATGTACCGCGCGCGCCCCATCCGCGCTTCGTCGGCAAGTCGGGCATGGGCCCGCGCGGCGACGCGATCCTGCAGCTCGACTGGACGGTGGGCGAGCTGATGCGCCAGCTCGAGAAGCTGGGCATCGCGAAGGACACGCTGGTCGTGTTCAGCAGCGACAACGGCCCGATCCTGTTCGACGGCTATCAGGACAAGGCGGTCGAGCTTGCCGGCAAGCACCGCCCGGCGGGGCCGTTCAGCAGCGGCAAGTACAGCATCTATGAGGGCGGCACGCGCGTGCCGATGATCGCCTCCTGGCCGGGCCATGTGGCGGCGGGCAAGGTCTCGACTGCGATCATCGACCATGTCGATCTGCTCGCCTCGCTGGCAAAGCTGGTCGGCGGAAGCTTCCCGCAGGATGCAGCGGTCGACAGCTTCGACATGCTGGCGCCACTCCTCGGCCAGACCGATCGCGGGCGCGACTATGTGATCGAGGATACCAAGCTGATGGTCACCACCGGCACCAAGGTGGCGGGCAGTGGCGCGCGCATCTTCGCGATCCGGGCGGGCGACTGGAAGCTGATCCGCGCCAGTGTGGAGCCGCACGAGTTCCACGGCAATGCGATCGGCACCCTGCCCGTCCATCAGCTCTACAATGTCGCGCGCGATCCCGGGGAGAAGGTCAATCTGGCCGAGCAGAACCCGGCGCGCACCCGGCAGATGGCCGCTTGGCTCGACAAGATCGAGCGCGACGGACGCAGCCGGCCCTAAATCCTTCCGGTCACCGACAATGGCAAAGGTTGCGCCGGAAGGCGCATCCCCCTTGCGTTAATCAGCATATTATATGATTTATACGAATCAGATCGGCAGAGCGGGGGCTCGAACCGGCCGCGCCCTTCGAGCGCTTTCAACCAGGGAGAGAGATTTGATGCGGAAGCTTCTGGCAATCGGCGCGGCGGCGCTGCTGAGCCTGCCCGGTGCGGCGCTGGCCCAGGGCGCGCTCGGCGCCAATTACAATGAGCATTTCGAGGACGTCGATTATCGCGACCTCCAGAAGAGCGACACGCAGTGGGTGCGCATCTTCCTGCCGATGTTCCAGCTCGATCGGGGCCCGGCCGCCGAACATGGCGCGGTCAAGACGATCCTTGACGTGTCCAAGCACGGCTACAAGACGGTCCTGACGCTGAAGTTCCCGTACAACAAGGTCGCCTTCCCCAAGGCGGACAGCGATACCTTCAAGAAGGACCTCGCCCGGCTCGAGGCAGTGCTGCCCGAAGTGATGGGCAAGGTGGACATATTGGTGATCGGCAACGAGCCTTTCATCGAGAGCCGCCAGCAGGACTGGAACGCCAACTTCAACGCCTATTACGAACAACTCGCCAAGGCGGCGATCCAGTATCGCGCCGAGCATTGCGGCGGCGACGCCTGCAAGACGCAGCTCTACATGGGCGCGCTCAACCAGACCCAGAACCCGGTCTGGCGCAACAAGACCACCGATCGCTGGATGGAATTCATCAAGCAGACGCCCGAGCTTCGCGGCCTCGACATCCACCCGCACATCACGATGATCGAGGAGTCCAAGGCGTTCCTCGACTATATCCTGCCGCGGATGCGCTCGGACCAGAAGTTCCTGGTGCTCGAATTCTCGCTGGTCTGGTGGTGGAAGTCGCACCTCAAGGACCCGATCCCCGCCGCCTTCGCCGCCAAATATGGCGCGCCGGCCAATGCCCAGACCTGGCAGATCATCAAGGCCGCGCTGGAGACGCCCTTCTCCAAGCCGCAATGGGACGAGTTCCTGGCGCAGAGCCCGTGGTTCGAGGGCCGCAAGCATTACCTCAAGAACCAGATGAAGATCTTCCGCGACACCGGCAAGCTGGCGGTGGCGACCTATGGCTTCAAGCAGGGCCAGTCGATGGTCAATAATTTCGGCCCGGATTCGGTGCCATGGCTGCTCAACAGCGTGTTCGCCGGCCGCACCGTCAAGCCCAATGCTGATGGCAGCTCGGCGTACAACTATGCCTGGATCGACGACTATAAGGCGCTCCAGAAATAGGCTTCCCCGGGCGGAGGGTTGCCCTGCCCTCCGCCCAACCTTTTCGTTTTTCCCCGTTGCAACAAACCGAAATTCCCCTGCGCGCCGCCCGGCCGAAACCGGCTTCGGCAAAGTTTTCACGGGGGATTTATGCGAGGTTTGAAGCAGGGCGCAGGCGCCCTCCTGCTGGGCGCAGCGCTGACACTGGCGATGCCTGCACTGGCCCAAATGGGTCCGGGCGGCGGTGGCCCCGGCAGCGGTGGCGGCGGACGTGGCCGTGGTGGCCCACCGGGTGGCGGCCCGGGCGGCGGCGAACGCCCCAGGATGATGAAGCCGGTCAAGCGCGAGAAGCTCGACAAGGCCGTGACCGGCATGTTCCGCACCGCCGACAAGAATAGCGACGGCCTGGTCACCTTCGAGGAACTCAAGGCCGTGATCGAGGCGCGGCGCGACGCGCGGATCAAGGCGCGGTTCGAGCGGATCGACACCGATCACAATGGAGCGCTGAGCGCCGCCGAATTCTTCGCCTGGCAGCACGACATGGGATCGGTCGCCTCGGCCGAGCACCAGCCGGTCGCCGAGATGGGCGGGCCGATCTCCGAGAGCATCGCGCCCGACCTGGACGTGGACGACATGGCGCTGCGCCGGCTGATCGAGCCGCTCACTGCGATGGTGATCGTCAACGCCAACACCAATTACGACAATGGCGTCTCGCTCGACGAGCTGCTCGCCTATGAGCGCAGGAAGTTCGACGCCGCCGATAGCGATCATGACGGCAGCCTGACGATGGAAGAGCTGCGCGCCGCCGAACCGCGCGATCGTGACGGTCCGGGCGGGCCGGGCGGACCCGGCGGCCCGATGGGGCGCCCGCCGCGCGGAGAAGACTGAGCCCGTCATGACGACAATCAGGATGAAGCTGCTCGCGGGCGCGGCATTGGTCGCGCTCGCCCCGGCGGCGCACGCCCAGACCCAGGCCCCGCCGCCCAAGCAGGATGCCCCGCAGCCGAAGCAGCAGGAAGACGAGATCATCGTCACCGGCAAGGCGCCGCCGGGATCGGTGATCGGTGACATCCCGCCCGAGAACCAGCTCGGCCGTGCCGATATCGACGCATACGGCGTCGGCACGGTCAGCGAGCTGCTTGATGCGATCGCCGAACAGACTTCGAGCGCGCAGGGCCGCGACGACGAAGGCCCGGTGGTGCTGGTCAACGGCAAGCGTATCTCGGGCGTCAACGAAGTCTCGGACCTGCCGACCGAGTCGATCGTCCGCATCGACATCCTCCCGGAGGAAGTCGCGCTCAAATATGGCTATGACGCACAGCGCAAGGTGGTGAACATCATCCTGCGCCGCCGTTTCGAGGGCCGCGTCGCCAATCTGAACGGCGGCATGGCGACCGAGGGTCAGGGCGAGAACGAGGCCGGCGACTTCACTTATACCCGCATCCGCGACAATGACCGGGTCAACATCGCCGCGCGCGCCAAGTCCACCGCCTCGCTGCTCGAAAGCGAGCGTGACCTGGTGCCGGCGACCATGGCTTCGGACGGCTCGGACGACCGCGCCTACCGCACGCTCAAGCCGGCGACGCGCAGCTATGGCGTCAACGCCACGATCGCCCACCAGCTCAGCACCCAGACCAACCTCTCGGTGAACCTGCGCGGCGACTATGCGACCAGCGACGGGCTGAACGGCCTTCCGCTCGGCGGCACGAGCTTCCTCTCGGACGACCCGCTGCGCCAGAACAGCCGCACCGCGAGCCTGAGCACGGGGGTCACGCTCAACAGCGATCTCTCGAAGCGCTGGCGGCTGTCGGCAGTGGCCGGCTACAGCCATAGCGACACCCGGCGCGACACGGACCGCGACGACAATGCCGGCCTGATCGGCACCGACCGCGCCACCTCGCTGACCGATAGCGGCAATGCCAGCCTGCTCGTCAACGGCAAGCTGCTGCCCCTGCCCGCCGGCGACGCCTCGGTGAGTCTCCGCGTCGGTGCCGATTTCAGTTCGCTCAGCACCACCAGCATGCTGGAGAACCTGCAGTCGTCGGGCAGTTCGGATCGCACCAATGCCAGCGGCCAGATCAGCCTCGACCTGCCGATCGCCAGCCGCGCCAAGGGCGCGCTGCCCTTCCTCGGCAAGCTCACCGCCAATATCAACGCCGCAGTCACCCGCGTTTCGGATTACGGCACGCTCGGCACCTTCGGCTACGGGCTCAACTGGACGCCGCTGACCGGGGTCAGCCTGATCGCCGCGGTCAATGAGGACCGGGTGGCGCCCACGCTCGCCCAGCGCGGCGACGCGGTGGTGATAACCGACAATGTCCGCGCCTATGACCCCGCGACCGGTGAGACGGTGACGGTCAGCCGGATCTCCGGCGGCAATCCGCTGCTCAAGGCCGATGACCGGCACGTGGTGAAGCTGGGGCTGACCGCCAAGCCGTGGAGCAAGCTCAATCTGAGCTTCACCGCCAATTACAACAACAGCCGCACCGAGAATGCGATCGTCAGCATCGCGGACGGCTCGGCCGCGCTCGAGGATGCTTTCCCCGACCGGTTCGAGCGCGATGCGGCCGGGCAGCTTATCAGCATCGATACCCGCGCAGTGAACATCGCCCGCGAGGATCGCGAGCAGCTGCGCTGGGGGATCAACTTCACTCAGGTTCTGCGCGCGCCCAGGCGACCGACGCCCCCGCCGGGCTTCCGGCCGCCCTGGATGCGCGACAGGCCCGAGGGCGACCGGCCGAACGGGGAAGCCCGCTCCGGCCGGCCGCCCGAAGGCTCGGATGTCGAGCGCGGGCCGCCGCCGCAGGGCGAGGACGGCGAGATCGTGGTCAATGGCCGCGAGATGCGCGATCCCTCGGGGCCCGGCCGCCCCGGCGGGTTCGACGGTCCGCCCGATGGCTTCGGTCCGCCACCCGGAGGCCCGCCCCCCGAAGGCTTTGGACCGCCGCCCGGCGGTGGCCCGGGTGGCCCCGGCGGGTTCGGCCTTCCCCCTGGTGGCTTCCGCGGGGGGCCCGGCGGCCCCGGCGGCGGCGGCAGCGACAATGGCGCGCGCTTCCAGTTCTCGCTCTATCACAGCGTGATCCTGCGCGACGAAGTCACCCTGCGCGACGGCATGGCGCCGATCGACCTGATGGACGGCGGCTCGCTGGGCGGCACTCCGCGTTCGCGCCACAGCGTACAGCTGAGCACCGGCGTGATCGACAATGGCCTGGGCGTCCGCTTGTCGGGCAACTGGAAGAGCGCGGCCGATGTCGACGGCACGTCACCGGCCGGAGACTTGCATTTCGGTGCGCTCGCCACCCTGGAGCTGCGCGTCTTCGCCAATCTCGCCAACCGCTTCCGCGGGCAGGACTGGGCGCGCGGCACGCGGGTGAGCCTGTCGATCGCCAATCTGCTGGGCGAGCGGCAGAAGGTGACCGACGCAGCGGGGGCGACGCCGCTCGCCTATCAGGGTGCCTATCTCGATCCCGACGGGCGGACGCTGCTGCTCTCGATCCGGCGGATCTTCTAGCCGGGTTTGTCCGTCGCGGGGCTGCGGGTATCTCCCGATAGGTAGCAGGTCGCCCCTGACTATCCTGCGCTCGGTATATCCACCGAGCGTGGGAGGCTGGAGCGATGCGATGCACGATCACCGGGGCTGCATGCCTCCTCATCGCTTTGCCCGCTGCCGCGCAGGAACACCCGCAGGAGCAGGTGCGCGACCAGAGCGAGACGCTCACCACCCCCGGCGCCGAGGCGAAGAAGTCGAAACCCGATCTGCTGATCGTGCCGATCCCGCTCTCCAACCCGGCGCTCGGCACCGGCGCGACGGTTGCCGCCGTGCTGTTCTACAACCCCAATCACGCCCCCTCGCCCTGGATCAGTGGCATCGGCGTCACTGCGACGAGCACCGGCACCAAGGCGATCGGCGCGTTCCACAGCATGTCGCTGGGGCACGACGCCTTCCGCTTCATGGCGTTCGGCGGCTATGGCGACGCCAAGCTCAAATTCTACGGCATCGGCAGCGCGGCGGGTGATCGCGGCGTGCATGTCGACCTCGAGGACAAGACGTTCCTCGGCCTCGCCCAGGCGCAATACCGGATGGCGAAGCACATCTACGCCGGAGTGCGCTTCCAATATATCGGCATGGATTCCAACGCGGAGATCCCGCATCCGAATTTTCCCGATCTCGCGCTGCCGCCGATCGAGCTGAAGAGCACGCTGGCGACGCTCGGCCCCTCGCTGACCTATGACAGCCGCAACAGCTCGCTCAATCCGACCGGCGGCACCTATGTCACGGCGACCTGGATGTTCGGCGCCAGGTTCCTCGGCAGCGACTTCGAGCACAACAAGCTCCAGGTCGGCGCCAATTTCTACGCGCCGCTCGCGAAGAAGACGATCGTCGCCTTCCGCGCCGCCACCTGCAGCGTCTCGCGCACCGCGCCCTTCTATGATCTGTGCATGTACGGCTCGGGCGGCGACCTGCGCGGATATGAGACGGGGCGCTACCGTGACCGCGTGACCTGGGCGGCGCAGGGTGAAGTGCGCCAGCATCTGTTCGGCCGCTTCGGCGCGGTGGTGTTTGGCGGCGTGGGCGGCGTCGGCTCGAGCTATGAGGAACTGGGGAAGAGCGACCTCCTGCCCTCGGTCGGCGCGGGGATCCGCTACCAGGCGTCGAAGAGCAACAACATCAACCTGCGGCTCGACCTGGCCTTCGGCAATGACGGGCATGCGGTCTATTTCAGCCTGGGCGAGGCCTTCTGATCCGCCGGGCCATCCGCAAAAGCCCCACCCGTTCCTGCGCATTTCCCCCGAGCCCGGATGCCCGCCGTTTCCCCTAGGCTCGGCGCTCGCAACCGGGAGCCGCACGATGGAGAATGCCAAGCAGCTGGTGGGCCTGCTCGTCCAGGCCAGCATGTTCCTGTTGATCATGGCGGTGGCCATGCAATGCGCGTGGCGCGACGTGGTCGAGCAGGTGCGGCATCCCCGCTTCCTGCTGCGTGCGCTGATCGCAGTGAATGTGGTCGTGCCGGTGGTCGCGGTGCTGCTTACCCTCGCGCTGGACCTGCCCCGGCCGATTGCCGCGGGGCTGATCCTGATGGCGGTCTCCCCACTCGCGCCGCTGGTGCCGGGCAAGGCGACCAAGACCGGCGCCGACCGTGCCAATGTCGTGGCGACCTATCTGCTGCTGATCACGCTCGCCATCCCGATCGTGCCGCTGTCGATGGCGGTGGTCGACCGGATCTTCGGCGTCGAGGCGATCGCGCCCGCCGCGGTGATCGCCAAGGTGGCCTTCATCTCGGGCCTGCTGCCGATCATCCTCGGACTGGCGTTCGCCGGCCTGGCCCCGAGCCTTGCTGCGCGCGCCGCGCCGGTGATGACGCTGATCGCGGTGGTGGTGCTCGGGCTCTTCGTGCTCCTGGTGCTGTGGATGCAGGGCCGCATCTATCTCGGCATGATCGGCGGCGGCACGATCTTCGCCTTCGCGCTGACCTCCGCCGCGGCAGTGATCGGCGGGCATTTTCTGGCCACCGACCCAGAGAACCGGGGCGCGCTGGCGGTTGCCGCGGCGACGCGCCACCCGGGCATGGCCTTTGCCATCGCCCATGCCAGCGGCGCGGAACCCGCGGCGCTCGCCGCGATCCTGCTGTTCCTGATCGTCAGCGTGATCGTCGTCGCGATCTATCTGGCCTGGCTCAAGAAGCAGGCGCCCGCCGAGGCGCCGCAATAGAGTGAATTTCGGGGTAATTCCCTGTCGATATAAGGGTTCCGCCCGATTGTTCGCAGCCCCATCGAGGCAGATAATGGCTTGGCGCTGCGGGCGAACCCGCTCTCAACAGGCGCGCAGCGCAACGGTACGAATGAGCGCGGTCCCACCCCCCCGGACCGCCGCGTTCATCCGGGCCACGGGAAGGCGGCGGAACTGGGCAGCTCCGCCGTCATCCCGCAAGGCGCTCTCGAGCTCAGCGGAAGGGCGCTCACTCTCTCCGGCGCCTCTCCTCCCCTGAGTCCCGGAGGCTCGAAGGGGCCGCGTTCACACCGCGGCCCCTTTTGCCGTCCGCGCGCCACGCACGAAAAAAGGGCGGACGGGAGTTACCCGTCCGCCCCATTCGCCGCGCGGTCGCGCTTGCGCGGTTACTTGGTGCCCGGCTGGGGCGGGAACTTGGCGATCACCGCATCGATCGCGGCATCGATCTTCGCTTGGTCGACCTTGCTGGGATCGATCTCCTGGGTGGCGACGCCATGCCAGATCGGCTTCTTGGTGGCGACGTCATAGAGGTCGATCACCAAGGTGCCGTCGGTCACGTTGCGCACATCGACGTTGCGATAGGCGGCACCGCCCCATCCCCAGCCGCGATAATAGGGGCCATAGGGGCCGAAATCGGTCACCTCGACCCGGTCGCGCCGGCCGAGCGTGAAGGCGACGGCGAAATCGCCCTTCTCGACCTGCTGATAGCCGCGCGCCGCGAGCGAGCGGTCGATCGATCCGCGCACGCGGTCGAACATCAGCGGGTTCATGCCCTGGGGCACGCCGGTATAGACCCAGCTATACTGATGATATTTGGCGTAATCGACCGTCTGGTCATAGTCGGTCTTGATGTCGGGCGCGTCGGTGCAACTCGCCGTCATGAGGCCAAGACCGACAATAAGCGCGCTGCCGGTCCTTCGTGCAAAGTCATAGGCGTTCATCGGTCGGTCTCCTTCGATACGACCGACAGAAAATGATCGAAATCCGCGCGCACCAATATTGGGGGAGGCCCCGATCCGGGCTCGGTATCAGTACCGATATAGCCGAGCACCCACGGTTACATCCCGCGAAGTTATCCACAGCCCGCAGCTTATCAGGGTTTTTCATGATATGCAGGGGCCGGGAATCGGACAAGAATGTGCAACAAACAGGGGCACGGCAATGACAGATCCACTCCCGCCCATCGAGGCACCGAAATGAGCAGCGCAACCCGGCGCGTGCTGATCGCGGACGATCACGACGTCGTGCGGCGGGGCGTCCGCACGCTGCTCGAGACGCGGCCCAACCTGGTCATCGTGGGCGAGGCCTCGAACGGCCGCGCCGCACTCGAGGAGGCCCGATCGTCCAAGCCCGACATCGCGATCATCGACTATTCGCTGCCTGAACTGAACGGGCTCGATCTCACTGCGGCGCTGAAGCGCGAAAACCCGCGGGTCGAAGTGCTCGTCTACACGATGCACGATCGCGAGAATCTGGTGCTCGACGTGCTGCGCGCCGGCGCGCGGGGCTATGTGCTCAAATCCGACACGGAGAAGCATCTGCTCGCCGCGGTCGACGCCCTGTCGATCCACCGGCCCTATTTCTCCGGCGTGATCTCGGAAACGCTGCTCGAGCGCTTCCTCGAATCCTCGCCCTCCGCGCACGCCACGCTCACCCACCGCGAGCGCGAAGTCGTCCAGTTGATCGCCGAGGGCAAGATCAACAAGGAGATCAGCCATATCCTGGGCATCAGCGTGAAGACGGTCGAGACGCACCGCGCCTCGTGCATGCACAAGCTGAAACTGCGCACCACGGCGGAGCTCGTCCGCTTCGCGGTGCGCAACAACATCATTCAGGCGTAAAGAGACCCCCGCCGGCACCGGCGGTCAGACCGCCGCCGCTCAGGCAGCGGCGGCCGGCTGGTCGTGTGCGGAGCCCGGCAGATAATCGAGGCCGGCGCTGTGGCGCGGGATCATCGCGGCGACGGTCGTGCCGGTCCGGCTGTGGCGGGATTCAAGGTGCAGGCAACCGCCCAGATCCTCGATCCGCCGCTTCATCGCCGGCAGGCCGATCCCCACCAGCATCTGTCCCCAATCCTTGGGCAGACCGACGCCGTCATCATGGATCACGATGACGAAGGCATTGGCCCGGCTGCCCAGCCGGATACGCACCGATTTGGCGCCGGCATGCTTCTGGATATTGGTCAGCGCTTCCTGCAGCAGCCGGAAGACCGCGGCCTCCACTGCCGTGCCGCGCCGGCGGTCCTCGCCATAGATGCGCAGCGCGATGTCCAGCCCCGTGCGGCGGGCGAAACCGCCGCAGAGCAGTCGCACCGCTTCGTGCAGGCCATTGCGGCGGATCTCGGGCGGATGCATCACATAGGTGACGCCGCGGATCTCGCGGTGGAATTCGTCGAGCAGCCCGCTCAGTTCCGCGGCCATCGCCAGCACCGTCGGGTCCTTGCTGATCTCACGCAACCGGGCGAGGCCCAGATTGACGCCGACCAGGTGCTGCGCGGCAGTATCGTGCAGCGCCGCGGCAACGCGGCGGCGCTCGTCTTCCTGCGCGCGCACCAGGCTGGCCTGGGCCTGCATCAGGTTCGAGCTCAGCTTTATCGTCTGCGCCCTGAGATCGTAGAGCTCGGTCACGTTGACGCGCGCGACAGTGGCGTAGCGCCGCCCGCCGACTTCGAAGCAATCGATGGTGAACTGGTAATGCGTCTCGTCGTCGAAGCCACGATAGTTGAGCGCGAACTGGTTCTGCGCGCGCGTCTCGATCGTGTGCATGCCCTCGAGCATCGCCGCAGCGGTCTCGGCGCCGAGATCATCCGTATCGTGGATATATTGCTTCAGATTGGCGCCGACCTTGAGCCGGTCGCCCCGGCCGCTGCGCAGCGCGCGTTCGGACCAGGCGCTGTTGACGGTGAGGATATTCCACCAGCCATCGACCACCGCCACCTGGGCAGGGACCGCACGGACCTGGTTTCGCGCGTCGCCGCGCACCGCGATGATGGGTTCGGCCCTGGCGGCCCACCCCGAGACACTGGCTTCGCCCTTAGCGCCGGAAACACCAACGTCCTCGGGTTCTCCCGAAAGATACGACATGTGTAGCCCCGATCCACAAGTTCGAAACACGGGAACTTACCGTGCTCCTAATCCCTAAAGGACCAAGGAGACATTCCCGCAGCGATAATATTATATGTCCCGAGTATTTCAATCGGTTAAAGTACCGATCTACAATATGTTTTCGCTAAGATTGGTTACTTTAGAGTTAACCTTCGAGTCAGAACTCTTCTCTGCCGAAATCCCCATAATCCCCGATAGGTCTCTGCCCGTATTTTTATGAGAAGATCAGGAGGAGGACCCTCATGGAAGAACTTCTTGCCCCGATCGCCCACCACACGGCCACCGTGCTTGAAGCCATGGTGATTCTCACGGTCTGCATCGGCGCAGTGGATGCGGTCATCGGTGCCGTCCGCTACCTGACACACCCTAGGGATGGTTCCGATTTGCGCCGCGGCGTGTGGCTGGGCTTCGCACGCTGGCTGGTACTCTCGCTCGAATTCGCGCTCGGCGCAGACCTGATCCGCACGGCGATCGCCCCGACCTGGACCGATATCGGCCAGCTTGCCGCAATCGCGACGATCCGCACCGTGCTCGGCTTCTTCCTCGAGAAGGACATCGACACGTTCAGCAAGCCGGCCGAGCCGGCCCAGGGCAGCGAACCGGCCTAGGGCGCGCTAGGGGATTATGCCCGCCGGAAATCGGCAGCCACCCCGATGGCGGAGCCAGGCACAGCGCCGATACTCGGCCACCAATTTGCGGGAGGCGGCAATGAACGTGCAGTCCTGGCGGGAGACCAAGTCCAAGATCGCGGGCAATCGGCTCGACGCGGCAGCCATGCCGATCCCGATGGCCCGACGCGCGGCGGTGGAGGCCGTGGGCACCTATTGGCTGGTGCTGGGCGGCTGCGGCAGCGCGGTGCTGGCCACGCAGGGCGCGGGCATCGGCCTGGTCGGCGTGGCCTTCGCCTTCGGGCTTACCGTCTTCACCATGGCCGCGGCGCTCGGATCGATTTCGGGCTGCCACCTCAACCCGGCAGTGACGGCGGGCTTCTGGGCCGCGGGCCGCTTTCCCGCGAGCGACGTTCCCGCTTATGTCGCCGCGCAGCTGGTCGGCGGGCTGCTCGGCGCAGTCACCGTGCTGGCAATCGCTATCGGAATGCCCGGCTTCGACCTGGCCATCAACGGGCTGGCGACCAACGGCTATGGCGCGGGCTCGCCCGCCGGCTTCTCGCTGACTTCGGCGCTGATTTCCGAGACCGTGCTCACGGCGGGCTTCGTGCTCGTCATCCTGGCGGTGACCGGCAAGGGCGGCTCGCCGCTGCTCGCCCCGCTGGCGATCGGCCTGGCGCTGACCCTTGTCCACCTGATCAGCATCCCGGTGACCAATACCTCGGTCAATCCGGCGCGCAGCACCGGGCCGGCGCTGCTGGTCGGCGGGCTCGCGCTCCAGCAGCTCTGGCTGTTCTGGGTGGCGCCCATCGCCGGCGCGCTGATCGCCGGCGCACTCTATCGCGGCCTGACCGCCGAGGCCGCCGCAATCCCGGGAGAAGGCAGTGATGCGGTTTGAACCCTGGCTCTTCGCGCTGGCGCTGGGCTGCGCCGCGCCCGCCCATGCCCAGGACCTCGCCGCCAGCGAACGCGGCGCCGGCGGCCCGATGCTGGGCGGCGCGCTCGAGGACCTGTGCCGGGGCCCGGGCGGGCAACCGGCCCAGTCCTGCGCCGCCTATATCCGCGGATCGTTCGAGGGGCTGATGATCGGCCAGGCTAGCATGACCGATGGCGGCGACATGAGCTTCTGCCTGCCCGACCAGGGCGTCACGCTCTCCCAGGTCCGCGAGGCGTTCCTCACGCTGATGCTGTCCGAGCCCGATCGCCGCACCGAATATGCCAGCGTCTCGCTGCTCGATTCGCTGCAGGATGCCTATCCGTGCGACGATGACGAAGACATTGTGCCCTATGTCGACACGGCCTCGGCCCATCGCCGGCCGGGCCGGGCGACTGGCGGCGCGACCTTGCAGCGCACGGTGCATCGCAGCACCAGGCCGATCGCGCACATGCTTCGCTAGCCCGCGGCCACCAGCATATTCCGCCGCCACCCCTAGTGGCTTTGCCCGATGGCTGGCGCCCGCCACCCCCCTATCCTCCCGGTATCGCCTCCTCCGACGGGACATTGCCGATGGGCCGCCACCTCCATGTCTGCATCGCCGCGCTGCTCGCCGCCGCGCCGCACGCTGCCGCGCAGGAAGTGCCGGATGCCGGCAAGACCGCCCAGGATGCGGCCGCCGCCGAGGCGAAGCTGATGGGCAAGCCCGATGCGAAGCAGGAGACCGACGCGCCAAAGAAGAAGAAAAAGCGCGACCTGCTGATCGTGCCGGTGCCGATCTCCAACCCCAGCTCGGGCACCGGGCTGGCTGTGGGCGGCGTGGCCTTTTACAATCCCTATAACGAGCCCCAGCAATGGGTGTCGGGCGCCGGCGTTCTCTACACCGATCGCAGCACCAAGGGCATCGGCCTGTTCCATTCGATGTCGCTCGGCCAGGACAAATACCGGTTCCGCGTGATCGCGGTCTATACCGATGGCCCGCTCAAATATTACGGCACCGGCGCCGCCGCCGGCGATGCGGGCAACGACTTCGACCTGAAGAACAAGAACATCTCGGTCCAGGCGCAGGCGCAGATCCGCGCCTTTCCCCACGGCTTTGTCGGGCTGCGCTACAAATATTCGCATTACGATGCCCAGCCGCCCGACACGCTGCCGCCGGGCACCAGCCTGCCGCCCGACGACCAGCTGAACAGCTCGCTGTCGATGCTCGGGCCGTTCGTGTCCTATGACACGCGGGACAGCGCCACGCTGCCGCGCCACGGCATGTTCCTGTCGGGCAGCTGGATGCTGGGGATCAAGCCGCTCGGCAACAGCTACCAGCACAGCAAGGTCCAGGTCGCGAGCAACTTCTATCTGCCCACCGGCGACCGCACCACGCTGGCGCTGCGCGGATCGCTGTGCGGCGTCATCGGCACCGTGCCGTTCTACGACCTGTGCAACTATGGCCAGGGCGCCGACCTGCGCGGCTATGAAGCGGGCCGCTACCGCGACCGAGTCAACTGGGCGGTGCAGGGCGAGTTGCGCCACCAGTTCAACAAGCGGATCGGCGGCGTGGTGTTCGCCGGCGTGGGCGGGATTGCGCCGTCGCTCCTCGGCATCGTCGACGACGGCAACGTCCTGCCCAGCATGGGCCTGGGCGTGCGCTACAAGCCCTTCCGCGGCAATGACGTGAACCTGCGCGCCGATATCGCAGTGGGGCTCAACGGCCCGGCCTTTTACTTCGGGATCTCCGAGGCTTTCTAAAAGCGAGGGCCGCCGGTCCTGAAAAAGCTTAGGGCCGGTCCGGCCGATACGCCGCCGGACCAGCCCAGCTTCCCCTTTTCGGTCCCCCGGCGGCGGCGCCTGATCCTCGCGTCCCATGCTCGACACCAGGGCCAAGGGGAATCGCCGCCGTCGGAGGCGTCCGTTGTCGGCCGCCCGCGCGTCCCCGCCAATCGGGATATACCCGGGTCTGGCGCGCCAAAATTACCGCGGCCCTGCGGGACTTCCGCCCCCGCCCCCGGGGAGACCCCCGATGCCCGCGCCCGGCAATCCCCCGCATCATCGCCGCGCATTCCCGCAAGTTTTCGGAGGCTCCCATGCACCGCACCGTGATCCTGACGCTCGTCACCGCCTCGTCCGCCGCGCTCGCGCTCGCCATGCCGTCCGAGGCATCGCGCCAGGCCCGCCCCGCGCACGCCGATCCCGGCGCGGTGTTCGACCGCACCGATGCCAACAAGGACGGCAAGGTGACGCGCGCCGAATATGTCGCCGCGCGCACCGCCCGGTTCGGCGACCTCGACAAGAACAAGGACGGCGTGGTGAGCAAGGCCGACTTCCCCCGCGCCGCCGCCAATCCGCAGATGGCCGCCAAGCTCGACGCGATGATAAGCGAGGCGGACGCCAACAAGGATGGCAAGGTCACCAAGGCCGAGCTCGCCAAGGCACCCGCCCCGGGCTTCGACCGGGTCGACACCAACAAGGACGGGGTGGTCACCAAGGCGGAGCTCGATGCCGCCCGCGCCGCCGCGACGGCTGCCCGCGCCAAGGGCTGAGCCTCCCGCGCAAAAAGAAAGGGCCCGTGCCGAAGCGCGGGCCCTTTTTCGTGATCGCGGCTCAGGGTTGGGCGACGATCACATAGGAGACGCCCGAGGAGAGATATTGCGGGCGGTACCAGAGGTTGTTGCAGCTAAAATAGGTGACATCGCCGCGGATCACCTTCGGGCAATTGGGCGGCAGCGCGTAGACGATGCTGCCCGGCGTGGTCGCGGTATCGATGACGATGACGTCGGGCTGCGACGCCGCGGAGACCACCGCCGCCGTCGTCCCGGCGATCACCGCGCCGGCGGCGACATCCCAGAAGGGATCATCGTCCCAGCCCCAACCCCAGCCCCATCCCGGAGGCGGTGGCGGCGGATAGGGGTATGGCCCCGGATGCGGCCCCGGTCCCGGAGGCGGTCCGGGCGGATGTGGCCCGGGTCCCGGGCCAGGCCCGGGGCCGGGATGTGGGCCAGGTCCGGGTCCCGGCCCAGGTCCAGGTCCAGGTCCAGGTCCAGGGCCAGGGCCAGGGCCGGGACCAGGCCCGGGAGGGCGGCCTCCTCCGCCCCCGCCGGGGCGCTGCGGCGTGATGTCGGGATGGTGGATGCCACCCCCGCCGCTGCCAGGCCCGTGGAAGTTGCTCGGCACGCCGGCATGCATGCTGCCGCCGCGCGCATGGAAACCGCCGCCGCCGAAGCGCTGGGCGCTGGCACCGGCAGTGGTGGCGATCAGCGCCGCGAACGCGCTGGCGCCGAGAAAAAGAGCCGAATGGCGCATCCTATTTCTCCACGCTGTCGAGCTTGGCCATCTGGATCTTGCTGGCGCCGCTCGGGGGTTTGAAGGCGAAGGTCGCGGGGGTGAACCTAGACGCGGTGTCCCAGCTCAGCTCCGCTTCGTAGGACGGGTGGACCGGGTCGCTGCGATCGGTGATCGCGATCTTCATCGGCAGCGGCTTCGCCCCGCGCGCGATCCAGACCTGGAAGTCGAGCGTATCGCCGCGAAAGGCGAACTGGTCGGTATCGACCCCGCCGATCTTGGCGAAGCCGACGCGCACCGCCGAGCGGATGCCGTCGGTCGGCGCGCCGGCATCGGCCCAGTAGAAGATGTCCGACAGCGGCAGGCTGATCCCATATTCGTCATAGATGCCGTCGACCACTTGGCGGATCGTCGCCGGCGCATCGACCACCGCGTAGAAGCCCTGGCGCGGCACGCTGACGGTGAAGGTCTTGCCGTTGTAGAAGAACTGGCGGAACTGCCGGTCCGAGCGGATCTCGATGAAGAAGGCGTCGGGCCGCTGGACGCGATAGGTGTTCTCGAGGCCGAGCGTCACCTTGAGATCGGTTTCGTCCATGCTGGTCTGGATCGTCGCCTTGCTGTGCAGCTCGAAGCTCTTGAGCGTCTTCATGTAATTGCCCATCGTGACCAGCGCCTGCACCGCGAGCGGATCGACCGTCGCGGCTGCCGTGGTCGGGTTGGCCGGGGCGGTTTGCGGCGCGTCCTGCGCGAACGCCGGCGCACCGATCAGCGCGATCGCCGCCAGCCCTGTCTTGAAACGATTCCGTCGATCCATCGCGCTTCTCCAAGCTCGTGTTGCCGGGAAAGGATCGCGCCGCCCCGGAGCCGCTCCAATCAGGTTAAACCCGCTGAATCCCTCGGGACTTTGCCCGAGCCCGCCGGGTGCTCAGCCGCGCAGCGCCGCGGCGTCGGCGGTGCACTTGCCGTCAGGGACCAGCGGTGCGCGCATCGCCTCGGCCTTGGCCTTGAGCAGGTCGCTGCGGAAATCGGGAACGGCGTGGAGCCGCGCGACGGTGGCGGCGGCGATCACCCGGCCCGCATCAACGTCGCTCGCCCAATGCGCATTGCAGACCAGCCGGCTCTCGCCGAAATCACGCCCGCGCGCCAGGATCGCATCGGCGTGGTGCGACACGATCTCGGTGAGGATCAGCGCCCAGCCCCAGCCGACCGCGCTATGCCCCGACGGATAGGAGCCATCCTTGCGCAGCGCCGCCTCGTCCTTGGGGAAGCAGGTGGCGTTGCCGTGCGCCACGAACGGCCGCGTGCGCTGATAATGGTTCTTCGCCTTGTAGGTCGAAAGCCCCACATCGATCATCGACTTGAGCAGCAGCTTGTAGAGCACCGGCGTCGTCTTCGGATCGGGCGCGATGCCCGAGGCGCAGGTGAAGGTCTGCGTGGCATGGGCGAGACCGAGATCGGCATCGCTCGCCGCCTGGACGAAGCGCGGACTGCCGGGTGCGCGCGCCATTGCCTTGCTCACCGCCTCGTCGCGCGCAAAGGCCGGCGAGTCCGGCGCGGGCGGTGGCGGCAGCAATGCCAGGCTGTCGGGATAGTCCGCCGCCGTCAGATAGCCCTGCGGTGTGCCCGGCGGCAGCTTGGGCGTCGCGTCCTGCGAAGCGGCGCCGCCCGACAGCAGCAGGAGCAGCGAACCCGCCGTTGCGGGCGCAAGCAGCTGGCGCATCGCCCCGCCCTTCACGGCTGCTGGCCGATGGCGCGCGCCCGCGTCATCGCGGCGTCGACCGAGTTGCGTTCGCAATCCTTCGCGCTGTCGACCGCGGGATAATTGGCGTCGAGCCAGTCGCACGAGCGCTTTGCCGCTTGGCGGATCCGCGCCTCGGCGGTGGAGAGGCCGGCGGGCGTCCTGAGGTCTAGGTCGGAGATGTTGACCCGGATCGAATGCGCCACCGTCTCGGTCGCGGTGCCGTCGGGCGACCATTTGCCCACGCGCGGCGCAGTGACGGTGATGCTGCCATTGTCCTGATCCTGCGCGGTGGCAGCGGCGAAGGGCAGCAGGAGCGCGCCCGCGGCGCAAAGGGCGACGATACGCTGTACGAACATCTCGGCCTCCTCGAACAGGCGATGGGAAATGGGCGGCGCCCGGAAGCGCCGCCCCAGGGGGAGCTCAATCCGCAGCCTGCTGGAGCGCCAGCTTCTCGAGCGCATCGCTGATCGTGAAACTTCCCGGCTTCTGCACGCGCGGGAATTCCGCGAGGCTCGCGACGAACTTGTCGGCCAGGCCGAAGGCGCCGAACAGGATATAGTCGTGGTAGAGGAACCACTCGTAATAGCTGTTCGACGTGATGTCGGCATATTCATAGGGGTCGGTACGCAGGTTGAAGAGCTTGGGCAGCCGCAGCGTCACGAACGGCTCGCCCCAGATCTTCATCGTGCCCTGCACGCGCTGTTCCATGAACACGACCTTCCAATTGTCATAGCGCAGCGCGAGCACATCGCCGTCGTCGCTGAAGTAGAAGAACAGCTTGCGCGGGCTCTCCTTCTCCTTGCCGGTGATGTGGCCGACCATGCTGAACCCGTCGATATGGTTCTTGAAGGTCTTGCCGTTGGCCTGATGCCCTTTTTTGAGCTTCTCGCTCACATCGGGCTCGCCTGCCATTTCGAGGAAGGTCGGCAGCCAGTCGTGATGCTGGACGATGCCGTTGGAGACCGATCCCGGCGCCACCTTGCCCGGCCAGCGCACCAGCAGCGGGATGCGGAAGGCGCCTTCCCAATTGGTGTCCTTCTCGCTGCGGAACGGCGTGGTGCCGGCATCCGGCCAGGAGTTGCGGTGCGGACCGTTGTCGGTCGAATACATCACGAAGGTGTCATCGGTGATGCCGAGCTCGTCGAGCAGATCGAGCATCTGGCCGACATTGCGGTCATGATCGATCATCGTGTCGTGATATTCGGACTGCCAGCGCCCGGCCTGCCCCCTGCTCTCGGGCTTGGTGTGCGTGAACATGTGCATGTGCGTGGTGTTGAGCCACACGAAGAAGGGCACGCCGTCCGCCTGCGCCTTCTTAATAAAGGCCGTGGCCTTCTCGACGAAGTCATCGTCGCAGGTCTCCATCCGCTTCTTGGTCAGCGGGCCGGTATCCTCGATCTTCTGCTTGCCGACCCGGCCCCAGCGCGGCTCCTCGGTGGGATCGTCCTTGTCCGTCGCCCAGCAGTGCATCACGCCGCGCGGGCCGATCTGCTTCTTGATGTTGGGGAAGTCCTTCTCGGGGAAATAGTCGGCCATCTCCGGCTCTTCCTCGGCATTCAGGTGATAGAGATTGCCGTAGAATTCGTCGAAGCCGTGCGCGGTCGGCAGATATTCGTTGCGGTCGCCGAGATGGTTCTTGCCGAACTGGCCGGTGGCATAGCCATGGTTCTTGAGCAGTTCGGCGGTGGTCACCGTCTCGGCCTGCAGCCCTTCGCGCCCGCCCGGGCGGCCGACCTTGGACAGGCCCGTGCGATAGACGCTCTGCCCGGTGATGAACGACGAGCGCCCGGCGGTGCAGCTCTGCTCGCCATAGCTGTCGGTGAACATCATGCCCTCGCGGGCGATGCGGTCGATATTCGGGGTCTCATACCCCATCAGGCCGCGGCTGTAGCAACTGAGGTTGCTGATCCCGATATCGTCGCCCCAGATGACGAGGATGTTGGGCTTTCCATTGGGCACGCCGAGTCTCCTTTGGACAGGTTCGACGCTGAGCCTGACTCGGGCGCGCCGGGGCGCACATCGGCACTAACCCCGTCTTGCCGGCCGGAATTTCCCGGTCAGCGCGGCGTCACTGCGGAAACAGCAAGGTGATCGCCAGCCGGGCGCCCCATTCGGGGCCGCCCGTCGGACTCACGGCGTAATATTTGCCGGTCGCGGCGATCTGGATCGGCTGCTTGCCGATCTTTGCCACGCGTCCCAGCGTCAGGTTGATCGGTACCGTCCACAGCTTGTGCTTCCAGTCATAGACCGTCTCGGTGTTGATCCCGATGCTGGTGGTGTCCTTGAAGTTCTTCGAGAGGAACGGCTGGAGGAAGGTGCTGCTCACTTCCGGCCGGTCATCCTTGCCGGCGACCGACCAGACATGGTTCGCCAGCATGCCGATCGTATAGCCGCTCGGCGTCTGCTTGAGTATCAGCCCGGTCGGCCCCGCTCCCCATCGATGCGAGCCGAAATCCGAATTGCCGGTGGGGTAGACGAACACCGGCCCCAGGCCGATCGTCAACCCGCCGCCGGTCTTCGGCTTCAGGAAGAAGCTCTGGGTAGTATCCCCCAGGCCGGTGCCGCCCAGATTGTCCGGCGCGCTGCGGCCCTGCGAGATGAACGGCACGATCGTGCGCACGATCAGGTCGAGGTCGCCGCCCAGATGCATCGGGATCACCGGCTGGACATTTAGCGTGTAGCGCACCGCGCCCTCGGGCCCGAAGCAGCAATCGAGATTCTGCTGGAAGGGCACGCTGATCAGGTCGGAGATTGGGTTGGCGATCTTCGCGGCCAGATCCGCTGAGTCCGCCGCGGCGGGCGGCGTGTCGGGCGCTGGCGCCTCGGGAACGCGGTCATCCTGCGCCCGGGCGGGCAAGCTCGCGGCAAGGGCAAAGAGCAGCAGCGCGGGCCTGAGCATGGGCGGTTCCTTCGCAAAACGAAAACCGCACTGTCGCGACACGGGCGCGCCCCGCCCATCGGGCGCAACCCCCAGCCGAGCGCCGGGCATTCCCCGAGCGCGCGGCCGGGGCGCTCTCAGGGTCTCGACGGCGACGAAGCCGGGGCTTTCCCCGATGGGCGGCGCGCCCGCGCTTCGGGATGATGGCGCCGCAGCTGAAAGGAATCTCCCGATGAGCGATCTTCCGGGGCCGAAGCGGCCGGACCGCTTCAATCCCGCTCCCGTGCCCGACATTCCCGACACCAGCCAGCTGAGTGGCGAGGAAATCCCGACCACCTATTCGCATTTCCGCACCGGGCTTTCGCGGCACCGCACGGGCTTGTCCGAGCACCGCACCGACCTGTCCGAATATCGCACCGACCTCTCGACGCACCGGACCGACCTGTCGACCGAGCGCACCGAGCTTTCGATGCGCCGCAGCGGCATGTCGGTGCAGCGCACCCGGATGAGCGCCGACCGCACCTTGATGTCGGTGATCCGCACCTCGCTCTCGCTGATCGGCTTCGGCTTCACCCTCGCCCAGTTCTTCAGCAAGCTGCGCGATGCGGGCACGATCACCCACGCCGCCGCGCCGCGCAACTTCGGGCTGATGCTGATCCTGCTCGGCGTGCTGCTGCTGATCGGCGGCATCGTGCGCCACCTCCAGTTCGCGATCGAGCTGCGCAACCTGCGCGGCTCGATGGTCCGCGAGGGACTGCTGCACGGCGAGATGAAATATCCGATCTCGCTCACGCTGATCACGGCGATCCTGCTGCTCGCCATCGGCGTGGCAGCGGCAGTCAACATCGTCTGGGGCCTGGGGATTTTCGGCTGATGGAAATGCACCTGATGCGCCCGCGCCTGGACGGCCCGCCCGAGCGCGACATGGTCTGGATCCCCGGGGGCAGCTTCACCATGGGGTCCGAGGATCACTATCCCGAGGAGCGCCCGCTACGCCCCGCCCAGGTAAAGGGCTTCTGGATCGACCGTACGCCAGTCACCAACCGCGACTTCGCGCGCTTCGTCGAGGCGACGGGACACCGTACCGTCGCCGAGACCCCGCCCGATCCCGAGGACTATCCCGGGGCTTTGCCCGAGATGCTGGTCGCTGCGTCGGTGGTGTTCACCCCGCCGGCCCGCCCGGTCGATCCGAACGGGCCGGTGACGCAGTGGTGGGCGATGGTACCGGGCGCGGACTGGCGCCACCCGACCGGGCCGGAGAGCAGCATCGAGGGGCTGGAGGATCACCCGGTAGTCCATGTCGCGCTCGCCGATGTCGAGGCCTATGCCGAATGGGCCGGCGCCGACCTCGCGACCGAAGCCGAATGGGAGTTTGCCGCGCGCGGCGGGCTGACGGGCGTCGAATATGCCTGGGGCGACAGCTTCCTGGTCGACGGCGCACACATGGCCAACACCTGGCAGGGTGCCTTCCCTTACGCCAACACGCTCGAGGATGGCTGGCTGCGCACCTCGCCGGTGGGCAGCTTCCCGGCCAATGGCTTCGGCCTGGCCGACATGATCGGCAATGTCTGGGAATGGACCAGCGACTGGTGGTCGACGCCGGTGGTGCAGAGCCGCCATTGCTGCAGCGTCGAGCCGCGCACACCCAGCCGCGAGGACAGCGTCGAGCCTGGCGGCCCGCTCCCGATCCCGCGCCGCGTGCTAAAGGGCGGATCGCATCTCTGCGCGCCCAATTACTGCCGGCGCTACCGCCCGGCGGCGCGCCATGCCCACCCGATCGACACCTCGACATCGCATATCGGCTTTCGCTGCGTGCTGCGGCCCTGACCGGTCTTGCAATGTAGGATTTCGTCTGTTTCCCTCTTTGCGCCAGGCTTGCTGCCCGGCCGCTCTTTGCTCTGTTGGAAAGATAGGATCACGCTCGCGCAAGGATCTTGCGAGATGCGCGCCGTTACGCCGAACTGTGTCAACCTAAGCGGCGAGAAAACACGCGCTTGGCGCGTCCTTCATGCCCTTTGGCGAGTCGCCGCCGCCGGCGCTGTAGGAAAGCCGGGCTATTGCTTCGGCATGTTCATGTGCAGCGGCAGCGACAGGTCGAGCATGAAGGCGGTGCCCTTTGTGCGGTTCTTCTCGCCGAACTCCTGCAGCACCTTGATCCGGAAGCTCGCCGGGCTGCGGCCGAGCACGGTGTTGAAGGCCATGGTGCCGCCCACGCCGCTCACCCGGCCCTTATAGGGGCCCTGCGTGGCACCGCCGCCGGTGTCGCCGGTCAGCTGCTCGAAATGATAGCCGAGCACGCCGATCGAGAATTTCTTCGACAGCGCCTTCTCGACCGACAATTCGGCATGGAAGTCGTTCCCCGAATCATAGTCGGTGTCCTTGTTATTGCCGTTGAAGGTGATGCCGACCTTGCTGCTGACATCCCAGCCGGATGCTTCGTCATGGAAGCTCATCGCCCCGGAGACATCCTCGGCCCAGCGATGGAAGGAGAGGTTGGCGAGCGCGTCGGCGCGGTAATAGCCGACGGGGATGTTCACCAGCCCGCTCAGCTGGGCGTGGAACTTGCCGCTCTTCCAGCCGAGCGAGACCATGCCGATCGGGTCGCCCACCATCACATTCGCGTCGTGCCGGCGAATGTCGATCTGGCGGCCGAGCGGCCCGGTGATCACGGCGGAAGCGTCGATCATCGGCGCGCCGACCGGCAGCACGCCGCCGATCGCCAGCGTGCCGCCCAGGAAGTTGGTGCTCGGCACGGCGACCAGCGTAGTGAAGTTCGCCGCGATCGTCGCATCGACATCGGTGACCAAGCTGCCGCCGATCTTGAAGTCGCGCTGCGAGTTGGTGCCGCCGGTGTAAACGAAGATGGTATTGTCGATATAGATGCCGGTGAGCGGGGGCTGGACCGCCGTGGCGGGACCGCCGCTGCCCAGCAGATAGACGCTCGAGCCATTCTCGTCGGCCCGTGCCGCGCCGCCTGCCGTCACCGAAAAGGCGGTGGCCGCCAACAGGATAGAGAGCTTTCTGGTCATCGGAGGCGCTCCTGCTTGGAATTGCCTCCGGGCGTAGCAACCGCCCGCACGCCCCTGAATCGGGGAAAACCCCCGCCGCCCGCCCGGACGATCCCCCGGCGCCGCTCGGCCCGTCGCAACCGGCGCCCCGAGGCTGGGCCATGGAAGCTCCCCCGCCCGGACGCGGGTTTGCCCCGATGGCGAGCCCCGGCGCTTCGCCACATGTTCGCCGCTCCCTTTCCCAGGAGACGGCCATGGCCCGGAAACTCATCGCAGTCCTGTCGGCAGCGGCGCTGCTGAGCTTTGCCAACCCCGCCCTCGCGCAGAAAAAGGCGGCGCCGGAGAACTGGGACGGGATGGTCAAGGTCAAGGCCAAGCGCGTCGACCTCGCCTATCTGCTGCCGAACGCGGATTTCCGCGGCTATACCAAGGTGATGATCGACCCCACCCAGGTGTCGTTCCGCAAGAACTGGCAGCGCGACAGCAACGACATGACCGCCGGAACGCGCGTCACCGACGACGACGCCCGCCGCATCCTCGACGAAGCCCAGAAGGGCTTCAACAAGATCCTCGCCGAGGCCTATCAGAAGGCCGGCTATCAGGTGGTGACCGCCCCGGGCGCCGATGTGCTGCGCCTCACTCCCGGGCTCGTCGATCTCGACGTCGAGGCGCCGGACACGATGAGTCCCGGCATCACCCGCACCTATACGCATGAGGCTGGCGGCGCGATCTTCGTGCTCGAGGCGCGGGATTCGCTGAGCAACCAGCTGCTCGGGCGCGCCGTGGATGGGCAGGAAACCAGCGACTTCGGCCCCTATATCCGCAACCGCGCGACCAACGCCGGTGCGTTCGAGCAGCTGTTCGACGAATGGGCGAAGATCAGCGTGAAGGCGCTTGCCGAGCTCAAGGAGCAGTCGCCGATCAATACTGCCGGCATGAAGAAGTAGCGAGAGCTTGCACCATGTATGTGCGCCTGTTCGCCCTGGCGGCGCTCGCCCTGCCCGCCCTCGCCCATGCCCAGGAGCAGGAGGAAGAGGCGTCGCCAAGCGGCCGCGACATCACCCGCCCGGTCCTGACGCTGGACCTGCGCACCGAGGTCGCGCGGGAGGATGACCAGGACAAGCTGACGGTCACGCTGCGCCACGATCACCCCGTCGATCTGGGCGGCGGCTGGCGCGTCAACCTGCGCGTCGACTTGCCGGTGAAGATCGTCGATGCCGAGGAGGAAGCCGACACCGGCACCACGATCGGGCTGAGCAATGTCCTGTTCCAGGCGATCTTCATCCGCGAGCTGGGCGAGGATCAGGGCTTCGGCTTCGGCACCCAGGTCAAGCTCCCCTCGGCGAGCGACAGCCGGTTCGGCAGCACCCAGTGGCAACTCCTGCCCACCGCCGGCTATCGCTGGCCCGCGCATGGCATCTCGAAGGAGAGCTTCTTCCAGATCCTCACCCGCTACCGCTTCAGCCTGGCGGACGGCAGCGGCCGCGCCACTGCGAGCGAGCTGCAATTCTCGCCCAACCTGGAGATCGGCCTGCCCGGCAAGGCCTATTTCTCGATCTTCCCGAGCACCGATATCCGCTATGACTTCAAGACCAAGTCGTTCTTCCTGCCGCTCAACCTGGAAGTGGGCAAGAAATGGGGAAGGCTCGTCACCTCGCTGGAGGGCGGGGTCGGCCTGATCGAGGGTAATGCGGCGCCCTATCAGTGGAAGGTAGAGGCGCGGATCGGCCTGCGCTTCTAGCCGCGAATTACCCGCTTGCGGGCGTGTGCAGGCCGGGGTCGGCGGGTGCCATCGCCATCGGTTCGTCGCGCGGCGCGGTCGAACCAACCCCGCAATCAACCGCCCTGCCGGGGCTGTTCATCTGCGAGACAGGTTGACCTGAACACGCAAGGCCAGCCGGTGGGGGCAGTTTAGAGGAGGTTGCCTCAATGCGTGTCATTTCCAAAAGGTCGGGGGTTCGCTTCCTGGCCGCCATGCTCGCCGTGTCTGCCTCGAGCAGCGCGTTTGCGCAGCAGCAGAGCTCGCCCGATTCCAATATCGTCGTGAATGGTCCGGCCCCGTCCGAAATGGTCGCAGGGCCTGAGGTCAAGGGCGTCATCGTCGCACGCAATGGCGACCGCGTGAAGGTCGCGACCGCCGACGGGCAGAGCACGATCATCACCATCAGCGATACGACGCGGGTCAAGGCCGGCGGCGGCCTGCTCGGCAGCCAGAAGCTCGCCGCAGACTCGCTGCTCAACGGGCTGCCGGTCACCGTCAAGACGCTGCAGCCGCGTGATGCCCAGGCAGGTGGTCAGCTCTATGCGAGCCAGATCACCCTCAAGAAGAATGATCTGCGCACCGCGACGATGATCCAGAGCGGAACGTCCCAGCGCTTCGACGAGCAGACCGCGGCGACCGAGGCGCTGCGTGGCCGCATGGCCGATATCGACAAGTACAACATCAAGAGCACGACGAACGTGCACTTCGATGTCGGCAAGTCGAACCTTTCCGAGCAGGACAAAGCGCAGCTTTGCGGCACGGCAACCGAGGCGCAGGGCACCGAGAATGCGCTGATGCTGGTGGTCGGCTATACCGATTCGACCGGCGGCGAAGACCTCAACCAGGAGCTCAGCGAGAAGCGCGCCGCGCGCGTCATCAACTATCTCCAGCAGGCCTGTGGCTGGAAGCCGTATCGCATGCTGACCCCGACGGGCATGGCCAAGGCCGACCCGCTGGCGAGCAACGATACGCCCGAAGGCAAGGCGCAGAACCGCCGCGTTGCGGTGAATGTGCTGGTCAGCAAGAGCGTCGACGGCTTGTAAGTTGCGTGGGGCTGGCTCCGCGCCGGCCCCACAGGCGATCATGCCGCGAGCGACGCGCTGCCGACGACGGCGTCGCGCAGGTCGTGCGCCAGCTCGGCCACCCGGTCGAGCTGCGCGTCCCAGGCGAACATGAAGCGGGCGCCGCCGCCGATGAAGGTGTAGAAACGCCAGCCGCGCGCGCGCAGCCGGTCGAGCACTTGCGGAGCGGCTTCGAGGAAGACGGCGTTCGCCTGCACGGGGAACATCAGCCGTAGCCCCGGCAGCTCCTCGACCTGCGCGGCGAGCAAATGCGCGCAGGCATTGCCGTGCTCGGCATTGCGCAGCCACGCGCCGCTTTCGAGCAGGCCGATCCACGGCGCCGACAGGAAGCGCATCTTCGAGGCGAGCTGCCCCGCCTGTTTGCAGCGATAGTCGAAGTCCTCGGCGAGGGCGCGATCGAAGAACAGGATCGCCTCCCCCACCGCCATGCCGTTCTTGGTACCGCCGAAGCAAAGCACGTCGACGCCCGCCTGCCAGGTCATCTCGGCGGGTGTGCAGCCGAGCGTGGCGCAGGCGTGCGGGAAGCGCGCGCCGTCCATGTGCAGCTTGAGCCCCAGTTCGCGGCAGACCGCAGAGATCGCCTTGATCTCGTCAATCGCATAGACCTGCCCGGTCTCGGTCGGCTGGGTGATGGTGACGACGCGGGGCTTGGGGAAATGGATGTCCGAGCGGCTGGTCGCCAGCGCGCGGATCGCCTCCGGGTTCAGCTTGCCGTCGGGCGTATGCGCGACGAGCAGCTTGGCGCCGTTGGAGAAGAATTCCGGCGCGCCGCACTCGTCGGTCTCGACATGCGCGGAGGCCGCGCAGATCACGCTGTGATAGGACTGGCCGAGCGAGGCGAGCGCCAGCGAATTGGCCGCGGTGCCATTGAACACGAAGAACACTTCCGCGTCCGCATCGAACAGCTTGCGAAAGGCATCCGCCGCCTGCTGCGTCCATTCGTCATCGCCGTAGGCGACCGCGGAACCCTGGTTCGCGACCTCCATCGCGGCAAAGGCTTCGGGGCAGATACCGGCATAATTATCGCTGGCGAACTGTTGCGGCGTAAGCGTCATACTCGATCCCTTGTCAGTGCTGGCACCGGGAATCAGGTCGACGTGAAATGCGGCAGTGGATCCCGTTTGTTGCCGGTCCGGCCACATCCCCTCTTGCGAGGGCACCACCTTGCTCGGGAGCAGGTTGGTGCCGGGCGTCGGCCCGACTCTTGATGCGGGGCCGGCTGTAATAATCTTGCGCAACAGATGCAAGATGTTCGAGCCGACCCCCATGATGCTCACCGCAGCTTGTGGCCTTCGGCGTCCCACACCTCGACAGCGCCGAGCTTCAGCGCGCGCACCTTGGACTCGATCTTCGAGAGATCGCCGACCACCACCCAGGTCATCGCGTCGGGGTGGAGCAGCTGCGCGCTGGTCGTGATCGTATCAGGCTTGAGCGCGGCATAGGCGCCGGGCAGCGTGGTGATCCAGTCATAGGGCCGCCCGAAGCGGTTGACGTATTGGAGATAGCCGACCAGCGCGTTGTTGGTCTCGAAGCGGCCGGGCAGCGACAGCACCTCGCCCTTGCTCAGCAGGTCGAGCTCCGCCTGCGTCGCCGGCTTGGCGCCGTGGATGCCGCGGATTTCCTTGTCGATCTCGGTGAGCGCTTCGGCGGTCTTGTCGGTCTGGACGCCGGTCGCCACGCCGAATGCCTGGGGGCCGCGCGCCTCGGCGACATAGGAGCTGGCGCCATAGGTCCAGCCCTTGTCCTCGCGCAGGTTCATGTTCAGGCGCGCCGTGAAGTTGCCGCCGAGCACGTCGTTCATCGCGCCGATCTCGAAATAGCGCGGGTCGCCGCCATCGGGCAGGATCTGGCCGACGCGGATGACCGACTGGATCGCACCGGGCTTGTCGACCAGCACGATGCGCGGCGCGGTCGCCTCCGCCACCGGGTCGAGGGTCTTGGTGCCCTTCGCAATCGCCGGCGCCTTCCAGTCGCCGAAGCTCTTCTCGAGCACGGCGGTGAGCGCGGCGATATTGGTGTCGCCCGCCACATAGATCACGGCGTTGTCGGGCCGGATCCAGCTGTCGTGGAACTTGACCAGGTCCTCGCGGGTGATCGACTTGAGCGTGTCCGCGCGGCCGGAAAGCGGCACGCCGTAAGCATGGCCGGAGCCGTACAGCAGGCTGGTGAAGGTGCGCTGGGCGATCTGGTCGGAATCGACCAGCGACTGCGACAGGCCCGAGAGGTGCTGCTGGCGATCGCGCTCGAGATCGGCGGCACGGAAGCCGGGATTGCGGATATAGTCGGCCCAGAGCGCCACCGTCTCGGGCAGTGCCTTGGCCATCGCCGAGGCCATGAAGTCGGTCGTGTCGACGTCGCTGGTGGCATAGATGCGCGCGCCGAGCAGCGCCTGGCGCTCGGCGAATTGCTGGCCGGTGAGCGTCACCGTGCCTTCGTCCATCAGCCCGAGCGTGAAGCCGCCGACGCCGCGCTTCATATGCTGTTCGGCAGC
The DNA here is from genome assembly GCF_013416555.1 of Sphingomonas sp. R-74633. GTDB lineage: Bacteria > Pseudomonadota > Alphaproteobacteria > Sphingomonadales > Sphingomonadaceae > Sphingomonas. Next base: position 550,580 of record NZ_JACCFG010000004.1, read on the forward strand.
CTGGCCGGCGTCGAACACCATCGTCATGTCGACGGTGGGCGTGCCCGGCCGCTCGGCGAGTACGACACGGATGCCGTTGGAGAGCTTCGCTTCCTGCACCGGCGGCAGCTTGAGCGCGGGCGACGGCCCGAGCGGCGGCAGCTTGGTGCGGTCGGCGCCGTCGGCGATCACCTTGTGGCTGCCGAAGGGCAGCACGGTGAGCTTGTAGTTGGGCTTGGTCAGCCAGGTGCTCGCGGTGGTGCGCACCTCGGCAGCGGTCAGCGCCTGGAAGGCCTTGTCGTCCACCGCGTACTGGCCCGGATTGTCGGCGAACATCGCGCCGCTGGAGAGCGCCATCGCCTTCACATAGATCGATTCCATCGCGCGGGCATTGTCCGCCGATCCGCTTGCCTTGACGCGGGCCAGCTCGGTCGGCGCAGGCCCCTTGGCGAGGAACTCGGCCAGCACCTGCTTCACCGCCGCTTCGGCCTCGGCACGATCGACGCCGGGCTTGAGGCGCACATCGACCGAGAAGATGCCGGCGACTGCATAGCCAGCGTAGCTCGCCGAGGCATAGGTCGCGAGCTGCTTCTCCTGGACCAGCACCTGGTAGAGCCGCGAAGTCTTGCCGCGGCCGAGCGCCTGCGCGGCGAGCTGGAGTGCCTGCGCCTCGGGCGCGCGGTTGCCGGGCACCGCCCAGTTCCAGGCGATGGCGAGCTGCGGCACATCGTCCTGCATCACCTCGCTCTTGTCGCGATCGAGCGTCGGCACCCAGGCGGTGGAGCGGCTGACCGGCGAACCGGTGGGGACGCTGCCGAAATACTTCTCCATCAGCGCCTTGGCCTGATCGATCGTGACGTCGCCCGAGAGCGTGACCACCGCGTTGGTGGCGCCGTAATATTGGGCGAACCAGCCCTTCACATCGTCGAGCGAGGCGACGTTGAGGTCCTCCATCGAGCCAATGGTGGGGTGATGATAGGGGTGGCCGATCGGAAACAGCGCGGCGGCCTCACGCTGGTCCATCAGCGCATAGGGTGTGTTCTCGCGCGTGCGCTTCTCGTTCTGGACGACCTTGCGCTGCTCATCGAGCTTGGCCTGGCTGATCGCGCCGGCGAGATAGCCCATGCGATCCGATTCCAGCCAGAGAACCCGCTCGAGGCCGCCGGTGGGCACGATCTCGTAATAATAGGTCTGGTCGAGCGAGGTCGCGCCGTTGACGCCCGACACGCCGATCTCCTGGAGCGGCGGCATATATTCCTTGTCGTGATGCTCCGAGCCGTTGAACATCAGATGCTCGAACAGATGGGCGAAGCCCGACTTGCCGTCCGGCTCGTTCATCGAGCCGACGTGATACCAGACCGCAACCGCCACCTTGGGGGTCTTGTGGTCCTCATGCACCACGACACGCAGGCCGTTGGAAAGCGTGAACTGCTTGTACGGAACCAGCTCCTGCGCCCGGGCAGGCAGCGCGGCGGCGATGGCGATCGTCGCCGCTGCAAGGAGCAACTTGGTGGGCTTCATCGGGACTATCCTCGGTAAAGAAAAGGCGCCGGCTCCCGCGCACGGGGAGCCGGCCAGGGTCGTGCAGGGCTTCAGAAGATTGCGGCGGCGCCGATCTTGAACTTGCGGCCGCCGAGATAGGTCGCGCGGGTGTAATAACCGGCGATGAGCTGCTGGACGTCGGGCGTCTCGCTGCCCTTGAGCAGATCTGCCGCCTCGACATAGATCCGGTATTTCCGGCCGCGATCGATGTAATATTCGCCGCGCAGGTCGAGCGTCTGGACGTCCTGATTATAGACCGACAGGCCACGCGGATAGAAATTGTCCAGCGTTTTGGACTGGAAGCTATAGGCCAGCGTGCCGTCGAACCCGTATTTGTTGTAGGTCAGCGCGAGCGTGCCGGAATGCTTGGGCTGCTGGTTGAACGGCAGGCCCGAGAATTCATAAATGCTGCTCTGGCCGGCCGGGGCATAGGCCCAGCTATATTGCTGGTAGCGGCTGCTCTTGGTGAAGGTGTAATTGGCGATGATGCCCAGGCCGCCAAGCGCGCCCGGCAGGAAATCGAACTGCCGCTCGAACCGGCCCTCCACACCCCAGATCGTCGCCGGGTGCTTGCTGTTGATCGGTGAGCCACCGTTGATGAAATAGAGCTCCGGATGCGCCGGATCGAAATAGGGCGCGCCCTGGAAATAGGGGCTGTTGGGCAGCGTGACATTGGCGAGCTGGGCCGGGCCGTTGGTCTGGTTGGCCTGGAGCAGATTGTTGATCCGCTTGTAGAAGCCGCCCAGCTTGATGATGCCGATCTTGTGATAATATTCGGCGCTCAGGTCGAAGTTATGCGTGGTCGCCTGCTTCAAATTCGGGTTGCCCGAATTGAGCTGCAGGATCGGCAGCACGCCGTTGGGCCCCGGGATCGGGATGTTGATGAAGCTGATCCGGGTCTGCTGCGACAGATCGTTGATCTGCGGCCGCGCAACCGAGAGGAAATAGCCGCCGCGGAAGATCAGATTGTCGCTCTGGCGGAAGTTGAACAGCACGCGCGGGAGGAAATCCTCCGACTTTGCCGTCTCGGTCACCAGTTTGCTGAACTGGTTCTGGAAAACGATGTCGCTACCGAAGCCGCCGCCGTTCGCCGGCAGGATCGGGCCGATATAGGTGGGGAATACCAGGTTGGTCGCCTGCAGGTCGGTACGGTTGTAGCGGACGCCGCCGATCACTTCGAGCTTGCCGAACTGCAGCCGGCTCTGAACATAGGCGGCGTAATTGTCCTCGCGCGTCGCCTGCTTGTCCTGGCCGAGTGCGGGGGCGATCGGGGCCAGAGTGAACTGCGGATTCTTGGCGAGATAATCATCGATATGATCGAAGAAGCCGATCACGGTGCCTTCGCTCATCGCCGTGAAGTTGGCGCCGGAGACGCCCACGCGCGAAAGATCGGTGGGCGAGAATGGCAGGCCGAGCGATGCGATCGAGGCGTTGCCGGCGAACTGGGTGCGCCGGAGGTCGTGCTTGAACTCGGTGCGCTCATAGCGCGCACCGACCTGGACATACTTCAGGAAGCCCCAGTCCATGTCCCAGCGCAGGCTGACCTCGCCGGTGTAGCGGTTGTTGCTGCCGGTGGTGGTGTCGATGCCGCCGGTACCGTTGGTGATCGTATAGGCAGCCGGATTGTTGATCAGCGCCCAGCCGGCGGTGCTGAGCAGCGGGATCGGGATCCCGGCGCCGCTGCGTCGGCCGAAGGGGGTAATGATGTAGCCGAGATTGGGATCGGTCGCGCCGGGCTGGAACAGCGCCGCGGTGGCATCGCTGTCCGGGATGCGCAGGTCAAGCGTCGAGTTGCGGTCATGATCCTCGCTGCCATGGGCATAGCCGGCGAGATAGTTGAAGGTCAGCTTGCCCGCGGTGCTCTTGCCCGAGAAGCTGTAGGTATCGGTAATCGTCTTGGCATCAGGATCATAGCTGTACGCCTGCTCGCGCTGGATCGCGAGGTTGCCGGGCGCCAGGCTCAGATGGAGTGCCGAGACCGCATCGCCGCCGGGCACGTCCGAATATTTGCTCAGCGCGGTGAAGCTGTCGCTCAGCGAATAGCCGGTTCGATTGGCCTGGGCATGCTGGAAGTCGAACTTCAGATTGGTGTGGCCGCCGATATTCCATTCGGCCGAAACCGTCGCCGCCAGCGTCGACTGCTTCACATGGTTGAAGTTGGTGAAGAGCTGAGTGACATAGGCGCCGTCATCGCCGGGCACGAAGGGAAAGGTGGCATTCGGGCTGAGCGCATCCCCCGCGGTCAGCGTCGGCGTGCCGTTCGCGGCGTTCGGCAGGAACGCGCCGAACTTGGTCACTGTGTTGTAGCCGATGTTGCGCACCGAGTTGCGGCGATACTGGACCGAAGCGCTGAGGCCGAAATTGTCCTGCGCGCCGAAGCGGCCGGCGATGGTGCCGGAGACCAGGAAATCCTTGCTGAAGTCATGCCCGCTCAGGCCACCTTCGACCTGGAGGCTGGCATAGCGGTGCGGCCGGTTGAGCGGCGACATCGTCTCGATCTCGATCAGGCCGCCGGTGCCCGCGCTGTCCTGGCTGGGCATCAGGCTCTTGCTGATCGTGATCTTGCTCACCGAATCCGCGAGCAGGTTGCTCAGGTCCGCCGACCGGCCGGTGCCATTGCCCACGGGTAGCTGCAGGCCGTTGAGCTTGACGTTGTTCATGTCGGGATCGAGCCCGCGCACGATCACGTTGGTGCCGTCGCCGGTCACCGTGTCGCGCTGGAACGAGACGCCCGAGGTGCGGCGCAGCGCATCGGCGAAGGTGGTGCCGGTGAAGTTGCCGAGATCGTCTGCGGAGACGACTTCGGTGTTGTTCTCGGCCGCGCGCTGCAGGTTGAGCGCATTGGCGCGGGCGCTGCGGGTGCCGTAGACGACGATCGGTACGCCTTCCTCAGCCCCTTCGTTCAACGCCAGATCGATGGCCGAAGCGTTTCCCGATCCCACCACGATCGGCTGGGTACGGGTCTCGAAGCCGAGAAACGCGATCTCCATCGTGTACTGGCCCGGCGTAACGCTCGGGAACCGAAAGTCGCCATTCTCATCGGCGGTAGTGGTCTGGCCGGTCTCAACGATGCGGACCAGCGCGCCGGCCAGGGCGCGACCACCCTCGTCGCGCGTCAGATGGCCTGTGATCGATCCGTTCTCGCCGCTGACATTGCTCTGCCCGGGGGGCGCCACGACGATGTACGAGCCGCCCTGAGTGACGTTGAGCGTAAGCCCCGATCCCTGGAGCAGCGCGTGGAACGCCGCCTGCGCAGTGAACTCGCCGTGCAGCGGCGGCGCCGCGCGCCCGCGCAGGGCCGGGCCGTCGAAGATGATGTTGGTCGAGGTGCGCGTGGCGACCGAGCGGAGCGCGGCCTCGAGCGGCTGCGCGGCCATGTCGAAGCTGTAGCGCGTTTGCGCCTGCGCGACCGGTACGACGAAGAGGCAGGTGGTGGCTGCTAGCGTGGCGAGCGTGAGTCTGGTCGGCATTGCTTTCCCCCCGGGAGCGGCGACCCCTTCGCTTACTCCCTCATGGAGCTAGACGATGCTGCGTTGCGAAACCGACATGGGGAAGAAACAAAAATGTCACCCGGTCCAAGCTCAGCGCACGATGTGCATAGTCTGGCCGACCTGCTCGACACGCAGCCCATGCAGGGCGGCGACGGCGCGGGCGAACTCCCCGGTATCGTTGGTGGCGAAGACGCCGGAGATGCGGAGCCCGGCAAGACGCGGATCGTCGACGATCAGGCGCGGGCCGCCATAGCGGTTCAACTCGATGACTGCGTCCGCGAGCGGGGTATCGGAGAACATCGCCTGGCCGCGGCGCCAGGCTGTGGCGATATCAGCGGGCTGCGCATCGATCTGCGCGGGGCCTTCCAGCGGCGCGCGGAGGCGATCGCCGGGATTGAGATATGTCGGCAGCGGCTTGGTCGCGGCGGGCCGGATATCGGTCACCGACACCTTGCCCTGAAGCAACGTCACGATCACCGTGCCGCCCTCGCGCCGCACCACGAAGCTGGTGCCGACCGCGCGAACCTGCTTGTCGCCGGCCCGCACCAGGAAGGGCCGCGCGCTGTTGTGCGCGACTTCGAACATCGCCTCGCCGCGGTCGAGCTCGACCAGCCGCTCCTTGGCGTCGTAGCGCACCTCGACGCTGCTGTCGGTGTTGAGCGCGATCCGGCTGCCGTCCTCCAGCGTCGCCACTTTCTGCTCGCCGATCGCAGTAGAATAGGCCGCGGGCCGCGCCAGCATCAGAAATATGCCAACCCCAACGGCCAGCACCAGCGAGGCGGCAAGCGCGAGCTGTGCGACCGGCAGGCGCTGCCATGTCCGCCGTATCGGCACTACCTTGGGCCGCGCAACCGGCTCGTCGAGCAACTGCGCGGCGCCGGGCAGCGCAGCCCAGATATCAGTCGCGCGCTCGAACGCATTCTGATGCGCGGGATCGGCGGCCAGCCAGTCCTTGAACGCCGCTTCGCGCGCGGGCGTGCGGGCATCGCCCTGCAAGCGGGCGAGCCAGGCGGCGGCTTCGGCCGAAGCGCGGGACTGCGAGCGGCTCACCACCCGTCCATCCACTGCATCAGCTGGAGCGTCGCGCGCGCCACCTGCTTTTCCACCGCCGCCACACTCATCCCCTCGTCCGCCGCTATTTCGGCGTAACTGGATCCTTCGAGCCGCCGCCGCAGCAAGATACGGCGGGTACGTTCCGGCAGTGTTTCCAGACCGGCCTTGGCGTGCTCGAGGCGCCTTTGCTGCTCTATGATCTGCGAGGGATCGGGTGTCGAGTCGGCGATATCATGCAGGTCGCCGATATCGGCGAAGGGCGCACGCGCCTCGCGGCGGCGGCGATCGATCGAGAGATTTACGGCAGCCGTGACCAGCAACGCTTCGCGCGAGCGGGCGGTCTGGTCGCGCTCGTAGCGCTCGATCTTGAGGAAGGCCTCTTGCACCAGCTCGTCCGCATCCTGTTCGGCGACACCTCGCCGCATGACCGCGCGCTTTGCCTTGGCAAGCATATCAACCAGGCCGGCCATACTCCGCCGCGTCGCCTACCTAGACGGGCGGGCGGGCGAAACCCGACACGAAGAGCCGCAAATAGAACGGGAACGGAGCATTTCCCATTTTGTGAACATAAGAACCGGGAATGCCAAGCGAATTGCGGAGGCTTCGATCCTCCGCCGATCAATGGCCCGCGGGCGGGATCACTACCGGCATCGCGATCAGCCCTGCCTCCGCCTCGCAGCCCTGAGGCTTCGGCGCGGACGGATCGGCACGGAGCGCGACCAGCTCGCCACGCGCTTCCTCGAGATCGGCCTTGAAGGCGGGCTTGGTGCGGACCAGCGCCATCGTGGTGCTGGCCGAAATGAACCCGGCCTCCACCGCGCTCTGGTTGTGCGCACCGCAGACAAAGCGGCTTTCGCCATAGGCGCGGCCGCGCGTGAAGATCGCCTGGGCACGATCCGGCGCAAGTTCGGCGAGGATCATCGCCCAGGTCCAGCCGCGCGTGGTATGGCCGGAGGGATAATCATAGCTGTCCGCCAGTTCCGCCTTTGACTGGCAGGTCTCGCCCTCGTCGATCTTGAAGGGGCGCAGGCGTTTGAAGCTGTCCTTGGCCATGTTGGTCTGTGCACCGGTGTCCGTGCCGGCGCGCTTCACCAGCTGGGCGAGCTTCGGGGCGTTCTCCGGCGTGAGCGCCACGCCTGCGGCACAGCTGAAATCGCGCATCAGCGCGGCGGGCGACGTATCGACGTCCGACGTGGCAAGGGCGCCGCGTGGCGTGCCAAGCAGCGCGCGGGTGCCGCGGAAAATGGCGCGATCCGATTCGTAGCGCGCATCGCCTGGCTGCGGTGCCGGCGGCAGGATACTCGTCACTTCGAACTCGCCGGGCGTGAGATAGCCGCCATAGGGCTTGTCGGAGAACGCGGCCGCGCCGCCGACGATCAGCATCGCCGCGGCGACATAGGCGAATTTCCGGCTGATCATGCTGCACTCCCCGCTCGATAGTCTCGCATCGACTAGGGCCGGGGGCGCAGCTGGTCTAGCCTTCGCGCACCCGGAGCGTTGCCAGCGCGGCCATCCCCATTACCGCCGCCGCGATCGCCATCGTCCAGATCGGCTCGCCGGGGAAGAAATGGCGCATCACCGTGCCGATCACCGTCGCCACCAGCAGCTGGGGAATGACGATGAAGACGTTGAACAGGCCCATATAGACGCCGAGCTTGGCCTGGGGCAGCGCCGAGGCGAGGATCGCATAGGGCATGGCGAGGATCGACGCCCAGGCGATCCCGATGCCGATCTCGGCAGCGATCAGGGCGTTGGCATCACGGATCACCAGGAAGCTGGCATAGCCGAGTGCGCCGAGCGCCAGTGCGATCGCATGCGTGCGGGCCTTGCCGAACCGGCCCGCGAGCGGGCGCAGCAGGAAAAGCGCGGCAAGCGTCGCCACGGCGTTCTGCGCCGCCATCAGGATCCCGACCCAGTTGCCCGCCTCGTTATAAACCGCACCAATGGTATCCGGCGCATGGAAGACATACTGCGCCACCACCGGCGTGGTGTAGATCCACATGATGAACAGCGCCGACCAGCTGAAGAACTGGACGACAGCGAGGCGCTTCATCACCGCGGGCATTCCGGAGAAATCGCCCATCAGGTCGCCCAGGATGCCGGCTTTGGTGACCGCGGTGATCATCCGCGCGAGCCCGAACGCCGCGAGCAAGCCGGCGAGCAGATAGAGCTCCTTTTCGAGCCCGGCGAAGAAGACCAGCGCGCCGAGCGCGGCGCCCCCGGCAAGCCAGGGGATACCCGCGCCGACCCTGGCGGGCGGTGCCACCGGAGCGGGCTCGACCAGGCCATCGAACGCGGCAAGCTCCTCGGGCGAATATTCGCGGGTGGTGAGCACGGTCCACAGCACCGCGAGCAGCAGCGCGCCGCCGCCAAGATAGAAGCTCCAGCGCACCGTATCAGGCAGCCCGCCGCCAGCCGCGACGTTGGACACGCCGAAATGGTCGAGCAGCCAGGGCGTCGCCGATCCGATCACCGCGCCCGCGCCGATGAACGCGGTCTGGATCGCATAGCCGGCGGTGTGCTGGTCCTTGTCGAGCATGTCGCCGACGAACGCGCGGAACGGCTCCATCGAGATGTTGAGCGAGGCGTCGAGCACCCAGAGCAGCAACGCCGCGGCGAGCAGCACCGGGGCATTGGGCATGCCGAACAGCGCCAGCGCCGCCAGCACCGCGCCGGCGAGGAAATAGGGGCGGCGGCGGCCGAACCGGCCCCAGGTCCGATCCGAATAATGGCCGATCACCGGCTGGACGAGCAGGCCGGTCAGCGGAGCGGCGATCCACAGCAGCGGGAGATTCTCGATGCTCTCGCCCAGCGACTGGAAGACGCGGCTCATATTCGCGTTCTGCAGCGCGAAGCCGATCTGGATGCCTAGGAAGCCGAAGCTGATATTCCACAGCCCGGCGAAACCCTGGCGCGGCCGCCCCCCTGCCTTGCTCACCGGCGGCGTGCCTTCTTGGCAGGCGCGACGAAGCGGATCGCCTCGCCGCCGCCCGGCGCCAGCGCGATGGTGAGCGTGTCGCCCTTTTTCACCGTCACGGTTTCGATCGTGATCGAGTGACGCGCATCGGTTCGGTAGTCGGCGCCCGGGCCGTCGCGATAGATCTCGGCGGTGTAAGTCTTGCCGGCATCGAGGAAGTCGAGCGTCACGGTCGAGCTGCGCGGCTCCTCGTCGCCGACCGCACCGAGATACCAGTCGTCGCTGCCCTTGGCCTTGCGGGCGATCGTGGCGTAGTCGCCGACCTCACCGTTCAGCACGCGGGTGTCGCTCCAGTCGGTCGGGACGTCGCGGATGAACTTCATCTCGCGCGGATATTTCGCGTAGTTCTCGGGCGTGTCTGCAGCCATCACGACCGGCGAATAGAGCACCACATAGAGCGCGAGCTGCTTCGCGATGGTCGACTTGATCGCCGAGCCGTTCGAGCCGCTCAGGCTGAGCACGCCGGGAGTGAAGTCCATCGGCCCGCCGAGCAGCTGCGTGAAGACCATATTCGCCTCATGCTCGGGCGGGTTCTTGCCGCCTTCCCAGGCGTTATATTCCATGCCGCGGCCGCCCTCGCGTGCCACCCAGTTCGGAAAGGTGCGGCGCAGGCCTGTGTCCTTGACCGGCTCGTGGCTGTCGATCGAGACATGATATTTCGCAGCGGTCTCCACGACGCGGAGATGGTGGTTCACCATCCACTGGCTCTCATGCCATTCGCGGTGCTGCGAGCCGTCGGGATCGACGCGCTCGATCTGGCCGGCGTCCGTCACATAGCCGGTCTTCACCACCGGGATGCCGTGGTCCTGGGCATATTTGAACGCGCGGTCGAGCTGGCTGTCATAGTGACTCGCCGAACCGCCGGTTTCGTTATGACCGATCAGATAGACGCCCTTGGCCTTGGAATAGCGCGCCAGCTCGGCGGCGTCGAAATCCTCGGTCGGCTGGTCGAAGTTCATCTCGTTTCCATTGCCGAACCAGTTGCCGTCCCAGCCGACATTCCAGCCCTCGACGAGCACGCCGGGGATATGGTTGGCCGCGGCGAAGTCGATATATTCCTTCACATGCGCAGTGGTGGCGCCGTGCTTGGGGCCGCGCGACCAGGTCCATTCGCCCTTGATCATGTTCCACCACACACCGACGAACTTGCCCGGCTTGATCCACGAGACGTCGCCAAGCTTGTTCGGCTCGTTGAGGTTGAGCGTCATCCGGCTGGCGGCGTAGAGGCCGGCCGCGTCATCGGCGATGGCGAGCGTCCGCCACGGCGTGGAGAAGCCTGCATCGCGCGACACCTTGGGCGCGCCCGCGCCGGGGGTGAGCGAGGCCTTGAAGGTGTTCCCCTCGGCGCGCTGCAGGTTCATCGCGGCATAGTCGACCAAAGCCGCCTCGTGCACCGCGACATGCGTGCCGCTGGCGAGCTTGATCGTCATCACCGTCTGCGCGGTGCCGACCGCGTCGAGCGCGGTCTTGTTGTAGAGATATTCCTCGCGGTTCCACAGATAGGCCGGCTTCCACCAGGCGGTGCCCGGCTCGGCGAATGCGAATTCGGTCAGCTCGTCGGCGATGTTGGCGTGCTTGAGGTTGGCCTGGGCCGGCAGCGTGTAGCGGAAGCCGATACCGTCGTCGAAGATGCGGAAAGTGACGTCCATCTCGCGCTTGAGATCGGCCTTTTCCCGAAGACGAACCGTCATCTCATTGTGGTTGTCGCGGATCGTCGTCCACTCGCCGAAGGGCTGGGTCCAGCTGGTGTCCGACTTGTCGCGCTTGATCTCCACCAGGCTCATGTTGCGGTCGAGCTTGGGCGCATCGGTGAACAGGAAGCCGAGCCGGCTGTCGGTCAGCATCGGCTTGCCGGCGCGCTGGACGGCATAGCTGGCGCGGCCTTCATTATCGAGGCTGATCGTCACGGTGAGCTTGCCGTCGGGCGAGGCGGCGCGGGCGACGACATTGCCGTCGGTCTTCTGCGACAGATCGTCCTGAGCCAGCGCGGGCGCCGTGAAGGTGAAGGCAGCGAAGGCCAGCGCGAGGGGGGCGAGCTTCATGGCGATTCCTCAGTTTTCGGTGCGGGCGATCAACCCGGCATGGGGGGCAAAGGTCCAGTCGTCGGTGCTGCAAGTGGCGAGCAGCGGGCGCCAGTGCGAAGCCTCCTCAGGCATCCAATGCTGCGCGGCATCGCCCAGGTTGAACACGCAGAGCAAGCGCTCGCCCTCCCCTTCGCGCTCGAAGGCGATCAGCTCGCCCGGCGCATCGAGGAAGGTGATGTCACCGGTGCGCAGCGCTGGCGAGCTGTTGCGCAGCGCTAGCACTTTGCGGGTCCAGGCGAGCAGCGAACCCGGATCGGCATCCTGCACGTCGATTGCGAGCCGGGCGTGGTTGGGGCCGACCGGCAGCCAGGGCTTGCCGCTGGTGAAGCCGAGCTGCGGCGCATTCGCCTGCCAGGGCATCGGAGTGCGGGCGCCGTCGCGCGACAGAGTCCGTGGCCAGTTGGCGATCGCCTCGGGGTCCTGGAGGTCTTCGAACGCGATCTCGACCTGGTCGAGCCCGAGCTCCTCGCCGTAATAGAGGAAGATATTCCCGCGCAGCGCCGCGAGCAGCAGCATCTTCATCCGCGCGAACGCATCGGCCTGCGCGGGCGCGGCCCAGCGCGAGACGGCGCGCGGCGCGTCGTGATTCTCGAACGCCCAGCTCGGCCAGCTGCCGTCGCTCGACCAGTTCTCCAGCGCCTCGCGCACCGCCGCTGCGGTCAGGCTGGCAGCGTAGAGGAAGTCGAAGCCGTACGCCGTGTTCAGCCGGTTGCTGCCGGCAGTGAACAGCTTCATCTCGCGGTCGGCATCGGCCCCGCCGACTTCGGCGACGGTGAAGCGATCGGGATATTCGTCGAACACACCGCGCAGCCGCTCGAGGAACGGTGGGATGTCGGCGTGGCTCTGGTTGTAGATATGGAGCTGGAAGTCGAACGGGCGCGTCCGCGGCGTGTTGGAATCGGGCGCCGGCGGATTGTCGCGGAATTCGGGGTCGTGCATCGAGAAGTTGATCGCATCGATGCGGAAGCCGTCGACTCCGCGATCGAGCCAGAAGCGCGTGATCGCGAGCAGCTCCTCCTGCACCTCGGGATGGTGGCAGTTGAGCTGGGGCTGCTCCTTCAGGAAATTGTGCATGTAATACTGGCCGCGCCGCGCGTCCCAGGTCCAGGCCGGGCCGCCAAAGACCGACTGCCAGTTGGTCGGCGGCGAACCCTCCGGCTTGGCGTCGTGCCAGACATACCAGTCGGCCTTGGGATTATCGCGGCTTGCCCGGCTCTCGACGAACCAGGCGTGCTCGTCGGAGGTATGCGCCCAGACCTGATCGATCAGCACGCGCAGCCCCAGCGCATGCGCGCGGGCGATCAGCGCGTCGAAATCGGCGAGCGTACCGAAGATCGGATCGACGTCGCGATAGTCGGCCACGTCATAGCCGAAATCGGCCATGGGCGACTTGAAGAAGGGCGAGAGCCAGATCGCATCGACGCCGAGGCTGGCGACATGGTCGAGCCGCGCGGTGATGCCCGGCAGGTCGCCGATGCCGTCGCCGTTCGAATCGAAGAAGCTGCGCGGGTAGATCTGGTAGATCGTGGCACCCCGCCACCAGGGCTGGTCGTTCTGGAGTTCCGCTTTTGCGGCAGGCTGGTTCACGGTCGGGTCTCCGCCGCGCACACCGCATATCCGAGCGGTGGCAGGCTGATGGTTAGGGAACCGGGGGCACTCGCCTGGGGGGCGCAGCTTCCGGCGAGCGGATGGAAATGCGTGGAGCGCGTCTCGACCTGCACCTGTCGGGTGATCGCGGTGGTCGAGGTATTGAAGGCGAGCAGCACTTCGCCGCCGGTGACGGGATCGAAGCGCGACAGGGCCAGGAGTCCCGGCTTGTCCTCGCGCGCGCGCAACAACTGGCGGCCGCGGGTCAGCGCAGGGGTGGCGGTGCGCAACCGGGCAAGGCTGGTGATCTCGCGGAAGATCGGGTTGGTCTCGTCGAAGCGCGGGGTGGCGATGCTGGCAGTGGTACCGACCAGCTTGCGGGCTACATAGTCCGGCACCTTGCTGCCGAACTGGTCCTCACGCGCATCGACATCGTTCGCGCCGCCGGCAAAGCCCTGCTCGTCGCCGGCATAGATGGTCGGCACGCCGCGCAGCGTGAGCAGCAGCGCGTTGGAGAGGAGGACGCGCTCGAGGACTTCGGCCTCGCTCGCCTCTGGAAACGCCTTGCGCACGAACCAGGCGAAACGGCCATTGTCGTGGTTGCCGCTGAAGGTCGGCAGCTGGATCGCAGTATCGAAGCCATGCGCGTAGAGCACATCGCCGTCGAACAGCTTCTCGAACACATCAGTGCCCTTGGTCCCCGCGACGCTGTCGAGCAGCGCTTGGCGGAACGCGAAATCGAGCACCGAGGGCAGCCGGGCGGTGATCGTGTGGGCGGCCTGGGCGGCGGGATCGGCGACCTCGCCGAAGATGTGGAAGTTCGGGATTCCCTTGGCGTGCGCGCGCTCGAGCATCGCGGGGACGAAGGCCTGCCAGAATTCGGGGTTCACATGCCGCGCGGTATCGATGCGGAACCCGTCGACGCCGAACCGGTCGATCCAGCCGCCGAAGATGTCGATCATGCCCGCGAGCACGCGCGGATGCTCGGTCATCAGATCGTCGAGCCCGATGAAATCGCCCATCGTCGAGCTCTCGCCGGCGAAGGTCGAGTCACCCCGGTTATGGTAATAGATCGGGTCGTTGAGCCAGGCCGGGTGCTTGGCCGCCTTCTCCGCGGCAGGGACGAACGGCGTATAGGCGTAGCTCGGATCGGTCAGCTTGCTGAAGTCCCCGGTCGCATCGCCGTCGAAGCCCGGATTGATCTGTGCGCCGTTCACCCCGCCACGGCGTTGGTACGGATAGTCCGCGCGGCTGCGATAGGCGCACGCGCCGCACTCGCGATACTGGATCACGTCCGCCGTGTGGTTCACGACGATGTCCATATAGAGCTTCATGCCCCGAGCATGCGCGGCATCGACCAGCGCCTTGAACTCGGCATCGGTGCCGAGATGCGGATCGACATGGGTGAAGTCGGTGATCCAATAGCCGTGATAGCCCGCGCTCTGCTGGCCAGGCCCACCCTGGACGGGCTTGTTGACGAAGATCGGCGCGACCCAGATCGCGGTGATGCCGAGCGACTGGAGGTAGGGCAGCTTGTCGCGCAGCCCCTTGAGGTCGCCGCCGTGATAATAGCGTGCGTCGCTGGGATCGAAGCCGGTCTTGCTGCGATCGCCGGCCAGGCCGCCGCGGTTATTCGCGGGGTCGCCGTTCGCGAACCGGTCCGGCAGGACGAAATAGATCACTTCGTCCTGCGGCAGCCGCGCGCGATAATCCTGCGCGGCGGCGGGCATCGCGGCGATCGTGGCAAGGAGGGCGACCGCCAGCTTCATGCGCAATGCTGCGCCACATACGCAGCATGATCAGGCATCTGGCCGACTTCGCGGGCGCCCAGCAGTTCGATCAACTCGAGATATTCGGCGATCTCGGCACGGCTCGGCAGGTCGGCGACCGGATGATAGCCTTCGGCCGAAATCCCCTGCCCTGCCAGCACCTGCAGCCAGGCGACTTCGCCGAACAGGTCCGCCCCTTCGCGCACGATCTGGCCGGAGGCACGCCACAGCGCGATCTTGTGCTGGAGGCTCTCGGGCAAGGCCGAGGCGCGGCGCTCGACCCAGAAGGGCTCGTCGCGATCATTGGCCCAATAATGGAGCACGAGGAAATCGCGAACGCGATCATATTCGAAATGCGCCTGGCGATCATATTCGTCGCGCTGGACCTGGCTGACCTTGCGCCCCGGCAGCAGCCTGAGGATCCGCTCGATCGCCGACTGGATCATATGGATGCTGGTCGATTCCAGCGGCTCGAGAAAGCCGCTGGCCAGCCCGAGCGCGATGACATTGTGCTTCCAGAAGCTCGCCCGCTTGCCCGCGGTGAAGCGCAGCGGCCGGGGATCGCCGAGCGGCTTCTCGTCAAGCCCGGCGAGCAGCCGCGCCGCCGCTTCGTCGTCGGAGAGATGCGCGCTCGCATAGACCAAACCGTTGCCGGTGCGATGCTGGAGCGGGATGCGCCATTGCCAGCCGGCGCCGTGCGCGGTGGCGCGGGTATAAGGGGTGAAGTCCTGCGCGCGCTCGGAGGGCACGGCCATGGCGCGGTCGCAGGGGAGCAGGTCGCTCCAGCCCTCATAGCCGGCGCCGAGCGTCTCGCCGATCAGCAGCGCGCGGAACCCGGTGCAGTCGAGGAACAGATCGCCGGCAACTTCGCGCTCGCCGTCGAGCCTGAGCGCGGTGACATCGCCGCTCTCCCCGTCCCGCTCGACCGAGACGATGCGTCCTTCCACCCGCTGCACGCCGCCGCTCTCGGCAAGCCCGCGCAGGAAGCGGGCATAGAGCCCGGCGTCGAAATGGAAGGCATAGGGCATTTCGGGCAACACCCGCGCCGTTCGCGCTGGCCCGCGCTGCATCCGGTTGGCCAGCGCTGCGGCATTGTTGAGCGAATAGGCGGCGAGCGGCTTGGCGACGCCCTCGGCCATTCCACGCAGCCAGCTATGCTGGAAGGCGAGCAGGCCGTTCTCGCGGCCGACATCGCCGAACGCGTGCATGTAGCGCCCGCCTTTGGTCCAGCCGACGAACTCGATGGCCAGCTTGAAGCTCGCCTGGGTGGCGGCCATGAACTGGTTCTCGTCGATCCCCAGCCCGGCATTGAACAGCCGGATCTGCGGAATCGTCGCCTCGCCCACCCCGACCGTGCCGATCTCCTCGGACTCGACCAGGGTGATCTGGAAGCGGGGACCAAGGAACCGCGCGAACGCCGCCGCGGCCATCCAGCCCGCGGTGCCGCCGCCCGCGATCACGATCCGGATCGGCTGCTCACTCTTCACGTCAGCGCCTCGAAAAACAGGTGGCCCGGCAGGGAAGCCGGGCCACAGCCGGGGGGATCAGAACTTGTACGAGATGCCGAGATAATAGTCGCGGCCGTAACGCTGATATTCGCGGACGAGGCGGCTGTCGGTCGCCTCGGTGGTGATGAAGGGCTGATCGGTCAGGTTCTTGCCCTGCGCCAGGATCGAGAGACCGGCCAGCGGCCCGCTCTTGAACTCATAGCCGATCTGCGCGTCGAGCACGCCTTCCGAGCGGCCCAGGCGATATTCCGGGTTCGCCGAAAGACCGGCCAGCTCCGCCAGGAAGCTGTCACGCCAGCGATAGGTCGCACGCGCCTGGAAGCCGTTCTTCTCGAAATAGGCCGTGCCCGTGGCGACCCACTTGGACTGGCCCGGCAGCGTGATCGGCGTCGCGCTGGCGGCGTAGCGGATCTTGCTGTCGACATAGGTGCCGCTGGCGAAGACGCCGAACCCGTCAAGCGCGCTGCTGAACACGCTGAAGGGCAGCGAGGCAGTGGCTTCCACACCCAGGATGTCGCCACGCCCGGTGTTGGCCGGCGCGCTGACCAGGCCGATCTGCGCATTCTGCGACCGCACGACCGCCTGCTGCGCCGGCGTCAGCGCCGGGAGCAGCGCCGAGAAGTCGTAGAGCACCGAATTGTTCGGGTCGACGAAGTCGGTCAGGTGCTTGAAGAAGCCGGTCAGCGCCAGATAGCCGCCGCTGTTGCCGAGATACTTCTCGAACGAGATGTCGATGTTGGTCGACTTGTACGGGCGCAGATTGGCGTTGCCACCGTTCGAGCTGAACGGGCTGTTCTGCGGCAGGCTGCCCATGCCGATCTTCGAGATGTCGATCGACACCGCCTGGGTCACGCGCTCCTGGTCGAGACGCGGGCGCACCATTGTCTGCGCGGCACCGAGCTTGATGTAGAAGCTGGGCTGCAGCTCGAGGCTGAACGAGGCCGAGGGCAGGAAGTTGGTGTAGCTGGTTTCGTTCGCCACCGGCGAGATCGTCACCGCGCCATTGAGCAGGCTGGCGATCTGGCCGTCGCCGCTCTGCTTGGTGTGCACGACCTGCACGCCGAGCGAGCCCTTAAGCGCCTTGCCGCCCACATCGCCATCGACGGTCAGCTTGGCATAGCCGGTCAGCACGTCCTCGGTGACGGTGTTGTCGCGCACCAGCGAGTCCGGACGATTGTCATAGACCGAGTTGAGCAGCGCATAGACCTTCATCGGGTCGAGCGTCAGCATCTTGGGCACGCCCAGATAGTCGAGGCTCACGCTCTCGCTGAAGATCGCATCGGCTGGCACTGCGACGCTGGTCGGCGTGCCGCTGGCGACGGTGCAGTTGGTGCCGGCGCCCTTGGGGCAGAGGAAGTAGCTGGTGTAGCGGCTCTGCTTTTCGCGGCGGCTATAGTTGCCGCCGACTTCCCAGCCGCTCAGCACGCTGCCGCCGATCTCGCCCTTGAAGCTGGCGCGCAGCGACTTGAGGTCGTCGGTGAAGTCGGGGCGGTTGAGGAAGCCGGCCTGCACCACGGCAGTGGTGCCGTTATAGCCCCAGCCGCGCGGGTCGGTCAGGCGGATGATGCTGGTGTTCGAATAATCGAGCGTCGGCACGATATTGTAGGTGCCGTTGTCGTTCTGCGTGATGTGGACCGTGTCCTTCACGCCGCTCGAATTATAGCCGGTGCCCGAATAGGTCTCGAGCAGGAAGTCGGTGCGGGTGGCGCGGCTCCAGCTGGCATCCACGTTGAAGTGGATCGTGTCGCTGAGCTTCCAGTCGTTGTTCCAGCCGATCGAGATGTTCTCGGCCTTGCGCTCGTTGAGGTCGTTGCGCTGGACGTTGACGAGGTTGCTGATCGTCGCATCGGTGACCAGGCCGTTCTCGACCTTGTAGCCCGGCGCGATGTTGCCGTTCGAGCCCCAGGTCGGCGCGATGCCGAACTCGATGCCGCGCAGCCGCTGGGTTTCCTTGAAGTTCGAATAGAGCACGTCGAGCGTCGAGTGGAAATTGTCGCTCGGCGCCCATTCCACCGTAGCAACGCCGCCATAGCGCTTCAGCAGGTTCGACTGGACATAGGGCTTGGCGCCGCCGAGGAACAAGTTACCGCCGGCGAGCGGCTCGTTCGGGAAGCCCCAGGCTGCATAGCGCTCGATCTGGGTGGGCGTGCTCTGCGCCGAGACGCCGAGCGCGATGCCCAGCGTGTCATTGGCGAACTTGCCGACATAGGTGGCAGAGGCCTTGTAGCCGTAGCGCGTGCCGTCCGGATTGAGCTTGTCGGTCTCGTTCATCTGGCCGCGGGCCGAGACGATGAAGGTGTTCTTCTTCTGGTCGAGCGGACGCAGCATGCGCAGGTCGACAGTGCCGGCAATGCCCGCCGCGATCAGCGAAGCGTCGGCCGACTTGTAGACGTTGACGTTCTTGAAGAATTCCGACGGATACTGGTCATATTCGACGCCGCGATTGTCGCCAACGGTGACCTGCTCGCGGCCGTTCAGCAGCGTGGTCGAGAAGTCCGGGCCCAGGCCGCGGATCGACAGGCGCTGGTCTCGGCCCTCGAGACGCTGCGCGGTGACGCCCGGGATGCGGGCGAGCGAGTCGGCGATCGAGACGTCGGGCAGCTTGCCGATGTCTTCCGACGAGACCGAGTCGACGATCGTGACATTGTTGCGCTTGATGTTCGCCGACGAGGTCAGCGAGGCGCGGATGCCGGTGACGACCAGCGCGGCATCATCGCCATTGTCGGCGGTCTGGTCGGCGGGTGCCGGCGCGGGCGTGGTGTCCTGTGCGAAAGCCGGCGTTGCGCCGAACAGCAGCAGTGCGGCGCCAATCGCCTGGGCGCTCGCGCCCTTCGAAAGCGCCGAACGGGTGCGCAGAATCGCGGTGTGCTTGGACAAAGCCATGTCTTCCTCCCCAATATCCTCGCCGCCTTTGATGGCGACGGTTTTTCTAACCTCCCCCCATTCGGCCTGTGCGGCCGGCAAGTGAAGGCAAACGCATACGTATTCAGCGTTATTCGGCCGCGACTTCCGATTCCGGGTCGGGCACGCTACTTGACGGGGAGCGCGGCAACTTGCGCGGCACGGGAGACGGAAGCGGCATGGCCTCGCCGGACAAGCCGACATCGTTCGACATCGCGGCACTGGCGGGCGTCTCGCAGCCGACGGTGAGCCGTGCGCTGCGCGGCGATCCCACGGTGAACGAAGGCACGCGCAAGCGGATCGAGGCGATCGCGGCGCAACTCGGCTACAAGGTCGACAAGAACGCCTCGTCGCTCCGCCGCGGCCAGAGCAGCACGCTTGCCCTGCTGTTCTTCGAGGATCCGCTGCCCGACGGCACCGCGATCAACCCCTTCTTCCTGGCGATGCTCGGATCGATCCTGCGCACCTGCGCCAAGCGCGGCTATGACCTGCTCACCTCGTTCCAGCAGCTCTCGTCCAACTGGCACAAGGATTATGAGGACGCGCGCAAGGCCGATGGGCTGATCCTGCTCGGCTATGGCGACTATGAGCTCTACCGCGCCCGCCTCAAGGACCTGGTTCGCCAGGGCACGCATTTCGTGCGCTGGGGCTCGGTCGAGCTCGATGGCCTCGGCACCACGATCGGCTGCGACAACATGCTCGGCGGGCGGCTCGCGGCGGAGCATCTCCTCGCCCAGGGCCGCCGACGGCTGGCGTTCATCGGCGAAGCGACAAGCCATTATCCCGAGTTCCGCGACCGCTATCACGGCTTCTGCGACACCCAGCTCGAAGCCGGGATCGAGCCCGATCCGCGGCTGCAGATCGGCGCGCTGTCGATCGAGGAATCGGGCTTTGCCGCGGCGAACGAGCTGCTGCTCAACCGCGTGCCCTTCGACGCGATCTTCGCCGCATCGGACCTGATCGCGATGGGCGCGCTCCGGGCGTTGCAGGAGGCGGGCAAGCGCGTGCCCGAGGACATTTCGGTGATCGGCTTCGACGACATTCCCGCCGCCAGCCTGAACAACCCGCCGCTCTCGACGATCGCGCAGGACTATAACGCGGCGGGCGAGGCGCTGGTCGACACGCTGATCGGTGAGATCAGCAACCACAGCTCCGATATCCGCCTGCTGCCGCCCCGGCTGGTCGTCCGCAAGACGAGCTGAGCGGACACCGAACGTCGCCAGGATCAGGCCCGGGAGACCGCCGCCCAATCGAGCCCGAAGCGCGCAAGATATTTGCGCAGGCGGTCCGCGTCATTGGCGCTGCTGCGCCGGGCGAGCGATGCCGAGAACAGCGTCCGGCCGGCTTCGGAGAGCGAGCGGCTCGAACGGCACACCCGGACGGTTTCGGCGAGCTGCACCCGGTCGAACGGGTCGATCTCGGTCAGCACCTCGGGCGCCAGCACTTCCGCCAATATCCCCGCCCCGTCATCGCTCTGCCCGGACCAGAGCCGTTTCAGCCGGGCGATCTCGGCCTCGACGCAGTCGAGGTCGATGCGGCCCTTGGGACTCAATGTTGCCATCCGGGTGATGCTGGCAGCGAGATCGCGGAAATTGCCCGGCCAGCGCGCATCGGGGCCCGTGGCAAAGGCGAGGTAGCGCTGGCGGGCTTCCTTGTTGAAGCTCGCCCGGTCGCCCTCACGCTCGGCGAAGCGGTCGAGCTCATAGTCGAGATTGGGCTCGATATCCTCGCGGCGCTCGGCCAGGCCGGGCAGTTCGAAGGTCCACAAATTGAGCCGGGCATAGAGATCGTCGCGGAAGCCGCCCGCCGCCACCGCCTCGCCCAGGTCGCGATTGGTGCCGGCGATCAGCTGGAACTCGGACGCTGCTTCCTTGTCCGACCCGACCGGCAGGAAGCGCTTGTCCTCGATCGCGCGCAGGATCATCGCCTGTTCGTCGAGGCCGAGCTCGCCGATCTCGTCGAGGAACAGCATCCCCTTGTCGGCAGCGCGCAGTAGCCCTGGCCGATCGGCGACCGCGCCGGTAAAGGCGCCCTTGCGGTGCCCGAACAGCGCGGACATCGCACCATCGCCCTTCAGCGTCGCACAGTTCACCTCCACGAACGGCCCGGCAACCTGGTGCTTCAGCCGCTTGAGCTCATAGATACGCCGCGCGAGCAGGCTCTTGCCCGCCCCGGTGGGCCCCATCAGCAGCACCGGCGCCTTTGAGCGCAGCGACACCCGCTCGATCTCGTCGATCATCCGGTTGAAGGCGGCGTTGCGCGTGTCGATGCCCGACTTGAGGAACGACGTGCTCTCCGCGCTGGCGACGGCGAAGCGCGTGGCGATGCTGTCGTAGCGCGACAGATCGAGGTCGATCATGTTCCACTTGCCCGCCGGATTGCTGGGCGCGCCGCGCTCGGGCTGGGTCTGGAGCAACCGGCCGGGCAAATAACGCGCCTCGGTGAGCAGGAAGAGGCAGATCTGCGCGACGTGGGTGCCGGTGGTGATGTGGATCAGATAATCCTCGGCCTCCGGATCAAAGGCCTCGCCGCGCGCGAAGTCGAGCAGCTTGCCATAGACCTGCTCGAAATCCCACGGATCGCCGAAATCGAGCAGGCGCGGCTCGACCTTGGTCTCCGGTGAGACCGATTGGATATCCTCCGCGACATATTCGGCCAGCCGGCGATGCAGCGAGCCGTGAAGCAGCAGGAAGCGATCGACGCGCAGATCCTCGTGCATGGTCAGCGCAACCGAGGGGCGCCACTTGTTCCAGCGCGATGGGCCAAACTTGCTGGCATCCAGCGTGGAGCCGAGGAATCCGATTACGGTGACGGGCTTCATGCTTATCCCATAGGATAAGTTCCTATCGAATACGATATGAAATCAAACAGCCCGGCGAAACAATCGACGTCGGAAGCGTCGGGCATTCGTGATGATTACCATAGCAATATCAGTAACTTATTAGATTTCTCCTCGCGCCTCCCCGAAACTGGCACGCCTCCTGCGATACCCCTGGTGTCGGAACGGAGCGGTCGAACACTCCAATCCGGCAGGCGGAAACGCGGGGCGGTCGGAATGGGCTGGCCGCCCCCGGAAAATTCAAACGGGCGCAATCCGGCGCCCTTCGCAATGCGGTGCATATCGGTGAGCGCGTGGGCGCGGCCTGGCCTCCAAAGCCAATGCCAGCTGGTTCGACTCCAGCCATCGGTGCCACCCTCACAAGGAGTTGGACAATGGCCAACAAGGGACTTTTCGCTTCGGCGATCGCGCGGTTGCTTCCGGCAGCCGACACCGTGAACCGCGAGGCGGCGCCGGTCTATGCCTATGAGCCGGAGGCGAAGCTCGCGCAGCTTGCGGCCACCGGCACGCTGGCCGACACTTTCTACGGCGCTGCGGACACGCAGCTCGCCGATGTGCTCGAAGCGGCCAGGGCGGTCGACCCGTATTTCGTGGCGCAGGCTGCGATCTATGCGCGGTCGTCGGGGACGATGAAGGACATGCCGGCATTGCTGGCGGCGTACCTGACGGTCGCCGATCCCGATCTGGCGATCCCGGTGTTCAACCGCGTGATCGACAATGCGCGGATGCTGCGCAACTTCGTGCAGATCATGCGCTCGGGGCAGGTCGGGCGCACCTCGCTTGGCTCGCGGCCGAAGCGGCTGGTCCAGCGTTGGCTCGAGCAGGCGTCGATGCCGCAGCTGATGGCGGCGGCGACGGGCAAGGATCCGAGCCTGGCGGACGTGGTCCGCATGGTTCACCCCAAGCCCGCCGACGCGGCGCGCAAGGCTTTCTATGGCTGGCTGATCGGGCGTCCCTACGACGTTGCCGCGCTGCCCGCCGAGATCGCTGCGTTCGAGGCGTGGAAGGCCGATCGGTCGCTTCCGCTGCCGCCCGTGCCCTTCGAGTGGCTCACGGCCTCTCCGCTCACTGCGGAGGACTGGGCAGTGCTCGCCGGGCGGATCGGGTGGCAGGCGCTGCGGATGAACCTCAACACTCTGGCGCGCAACGGCGCGTTCAACGTGAAGGGGTGCGCCGAAGCGGTCGCCGCACGGCTCGCCGACCCTGAGGCCCTCGCGAAGGTCCGTCCCCTGCCCTACCAGTTGATGGTGGCGCTGGGCCAGGCCGGCGACGGGGTGCCGCTCAAGGTACAGGCGGCGCTGGAGGATGCGCTCGACCAGTCGCTCGCCCGCGTGCCGCAGGTGCCGGGCCGGGTCGTGGTCTGCCCCGACGTGTCGGGGTCGATGCGATCGCCGGTGACGGGCTACCGCAAGGGTGCTTCGTCGGCGGTGCGCTGCATCGATGTCGCGGCCCTGGTCGCGGCGGCGATGCTGCGGACCAACCGCGATGCCCGCGTGCTGCCGTTCGAGCATTCGGTCGTGCCGCTCACGCTCGATGCCGGGGCCCGGGTCGCCGTCAATGCGGCGAAGCTGGCCGCGGTGGGCGGAGGCGGGACGAATGTCTCGGCACCGCTCGCGATGCTCAATGCGGGATGGGCCAAGGTCGATCTCGTGGTCATCGTCTCGGACAATGAGTCCTGGGTGGATGCCACACGGCATGGCGCGACGGCGACGATGCGCGAGTGGGAGCAGCTGAAGCGCCGGAACCCCGGGGCGAAGCTCGTCTGCATCGACATCCAGCCCTACGGGACGACGCAGGCCAAAAGCCGGGCGGACATCCTCAATGTCGGGGGCTTCTCCGACGCCGTGTTCGACACGATCGCACGCTTCGCCGCCGGCGAGACGCGCGACTGGGTCGAGCGGATCAAGCAAGTGGAGGTATAGGAAAAGGGCCGTGGCGAATGCTGGTGGGACTACATCCCAAAATGAAGGTCCGACGAGTAAAGCGCCCGGGGCTAATCCCCCGGGAGATGCGGGTTCGAATCCCGCCTCGGGAGTGTAGCTTAAGGACCGCGTCTCACCGAACTCGTCGCCACGACCCGACCTACAACATGGCGAATGCCTGACGGACTACATCGACTTCTAATCGCCAGGTCGCGGGTTCGAATCCCGCCGGGCCCTTCGGGGACCGTAGCTCAGCGGGAGAGCGGGAGTTGTCCGTCAAAACCCTGGTCGCCATGGCCAAATCGATCCCGGCGAATGCCGCGCAGGACTACATCCTTTGCCAATGATGTCCCTTCGGGGGCTGTCCTTCGCAAAGCTTGTCGCCGGGACCCAATTACGAAGCTGGCGAATGCCGGTGGGACTACTGGACAGAGCACCCGCCCTTTTACGGCGGGAGGTCGGCGGTTCAACTCCGCCTCCGGGCAACCGGATAGCTCAGGGAAATGTCTCGCCAACCCGTCGTCGCCGGCACCCGAATTTCATGCTGGCGAATGCCGGCGAGACTACACGGTAAAGGCCGAAAGGCCGAGCGGTTCGACTCCGCCCCGAGCAATTCGGGATGTCTCGCCAAAACTCGTCGCCAGCGTCAGGATAGCTGAAGGAGGTCGAGATGACCGAGGCATTGTATGATTTCCAGCACGTCGAAGGCGGCGTGCCGATCAAGATGTGGACCCGCGGCGTTCCGGTCGAAGACGGCGCCCGGGCGCAGCTCGCGCGCGCGGCGCAGATGCCGTTCGTGTTCAAGCACGTCGCCGCGATGCCCGACGTCCATGTCGGCATCGGCGCCACCGTGGGTTCCGTGATCCCGACCAGGGGCGCGGTGATTCCGGCGGCGGTGGGCGTCGACATCGGCTGCGGCATGATGGCCGCGCGCACCTCGCTGGTGGCGAGCGACCTGCCCGACAATCTGGAGGGCATCCGCTCCGCGATCGAGCAGGCGGTGCCGCACGGCCGCTCGGTCGGGCGTTCCAAGCGCGACACGGGGTCGTGGGGCGATCCGCCCGCGGCGATCGTCGAGGCCTGGGCGACGCTTGCGCTGCGCTTCGAGCGGATTTGCGACAAGCATCCGAAGCTGAAGAACACGAACAACCTCGTGCATCTCGGCACGCTGGGCACCGGCAATCACTTCATCGAGCTGTGTCTCGACGAAGAGCAGCGGGTGTGGGTGATGCTTCACTCGGGGTCGCGCGGCGTCGGCAACGCGATCGGGACCTTCTTCATCGAACTGGCGAAGAAGGACATGCGCAAATGGCACATCAACCTGCCCGATGAGGACCTGGCCTATTTCCCGGAAGGGACCGACCATTTCGACGACTATGTCGAGGCGGTCGGCTGGGCCCAGGACTTTGCCGCGCTCAACCGGCGGATGATGATGACCAATGTCATCCGTGCGCTGCGCGGGCAGATCGCCAAGCCGTTCGACGCGGAGCTGGAGGCAGTCAACTGCCACCACAACTACGTCCAGCGCGAGAATCATTTCGGCGAGAATGTCCTCGTCACCCGCAAGGGCGCCGTGCGCGCAGCCAAGGGGGTGATGGGGATCATCCCGGGATCGATGGGCGCAAAGTCGTTCATCGTCCGGGGTCTCGGAAACCCGGAATCGTTCGACAGCTGCAGTCACGGCGCGGGCCGGGTGATGAGCCGGACCGCAGCGAAGAAGCTGGTGACGCTCGACGAGCATATCCGCGACACCGCGGGTGTGGCGTGCCGCAAGGACGAAGGTGTGATCGACGAAACGCCGAAGGCGTACAAGCCGATCGAGGCCGTGATGGCCGCGCAGGCGGACCTGGTCGAGATCGTGCACACGCTGAAGCAGGTGGTGTGCGTCAAGGGATAGCTCTCGTCGAGCCCTTGGCGCGCACCGCCAAAACTCTTTGGAATTTCCCATGACTGCCCAAGTTCACGACCCCATCGATCCCGCCGTGCGGCGCGAGATCGAGACGCGGCTCGATGCCGTCGAGGCGACGCAAGGCGTTCGCCTGCTGATGGCAATCGAGTCCGGCTCGCGGGCCTGGGGCTTCCCCTCGCCCGACAGCGATTACGACGTGCGCTTCGTCTATGTGCGGCCGCGCGACTGGTATCTGTCGCTCGCGCCGGGCCGTGACGTGATTGAGCATCCGATCGTCGACGAGATCGACCTGAACGGCTGGGACGTGCGCAAGACGCTCGGGCTGCTGCTGAGGTCGAATGCCGTGGTCAGCGAGTGGATGCTGTCGCCGATCCGCTACCGCGCCGACGATCCGTTCATCGGCAAGCTGGCGGCGCTGGCGGACGACCTGCTCGATCCGCGGGCGCTGGCGCTGCACTATGCCAATCTCGGCCGGGCGGCATCGAACCGCTGGCTTGATCGGCCGGGTGACGTGCCGGTGAAGAAGTACTTCTACGCGCTTCGCCCGGCGCTGGCGGTGAGGGCCCTGCGCCTGCGCCCCGATGCGCGCCCGCCGATGAACCTGCAGGCGCTGGTCGAGGTCACCGAGCTGCCGGCCGCACTGGTCGAGCAGATCGCCTTGCTGGTCGCGGCGAAGAGCCGGACCAACGAGCTGTCGAACGGCACGCGGGTGCCGGAGATCGACGCGCTGATCGGCGACGAACTCGGCCGCGCCGCCGAATTGCCGGCGACGCCGATGCGCGCGGATGCGGAAGCGCGGGCAAGCGAACTCTTTGTGGAACTGGTGAATTCATGATCATCATCGATGGATCGGAAGGCGAAGGCGGGGGGCAGATCGTGCGCAATGCGTGCGCGCTGTCGCTCGCCACCGGCAAGCCCTTCCGCATCACCAATGTGCGCGGCAAGCGCGAGAAGCCGGGGCTGATGCGCCAGCACGTCACCGCAATCGAGGCCGCGTGCGCGATCGGCGGGGCGATCTGCGAAGGTGTGGCGGTGGGATCGTCCGAAATCGCCTTCACGCCCGGCCGCGTGGTGGCGGGTGAGTATCACTTCGCGGTCGGCTCCGCGGGGAGCACCGGGCTCGTCTTCCAGACGGTGCTGATGCCCTTGCTGCTCACTGGCGGGCGTTCGCGGCTGGTGCTCGAGGGCGGCACGCACAACATGCTCGCCCCGCCGTTCGACTTCATCGCGCGCGCCTTCGTGCCGGTGCTGCGCCGTATGGGTGCGCGGATCGAGCTGCGGCTGATCCGCCACGGCTTCTATCCGCGCGGCGGCGGGCGGATCGAAGTCGAGATCGAACCCGGCACGCTCACGCCGATCGACTGTATCGATCGCGGGGCGCCGCTATCGGTGTCGGCGACGGCGCTGGTTGCCGGACTCGCCTACGAGATCGGCAAGCGCGAGATCGAGACGGTGCGCAAGCTGCTGCCCGACTGGCCCGAGGACGCCTTCGCGGTGCGCCAGCTTCCCGAGGAGCAGGGGCCGGGCAACGCGCTGCTGCTCGAGGCGGAGTTCGAGCACGCGACCGAGATCGTCACCGGCTTCGGCAAGCTCGGCGTATCGGCGGAGTCGCTGGCGAAGACCGCGGCGCAGCGGATGGCGGGGTTTCTCGAATCGGACGCGTTCGCCGGGCCGTATCTCGCGGACCAGTTGCTGCTGCCGTTCGCGCTCACCGGCGGGGGCAGCTTCACGACGGTGAAGCCGAGCCAGCATGCGCGCACCGCGGCGGACATCATCGAACGCTTCACCGACCAGCGCTGGACCTTCGCCCAGCAGCCGGGCGGGCGTCACCTGGTGTCGCGCCGATAAGAGGCACGGTGGAATCCCGGCAAGCCGGCCGGGATTCCACCAAAGCCGCGCGAGCTTCGCTTTGTTGTTTTGCGCGCGTGGCTTATCGCCTATCGTGGTTCGTCGGAGGGGCACGATGGGTATTTTCGATTTTCTCTCGAAGCAGTTTGTCGACGTCATTGACTGGGTCGACGAGCCCGGCACGCTGGCCATTCGCTATCCGATGCAGGATCGCGAGATCCAGAACGGCGCGCAGCTGACGGTCCGCAGCGGCCAGACGGCCCTGTTCTTCAACGAAGGCGAGATTGGCGACGCGTTCCTGCCCGGCCTTCACACGCTGAAGACCGGCAATCTGCCGCTGCTTACCTCGCTGATGAACTGGGACAAGGGCTTCGCCTCCCCGTTCAAGGCGGATGTCTATTTCTACAGCCAGAAAGAGCAGACCGGGCTCAAATGGGGCACCGCGCAGCCGATCACGGTGCGCGACAAGGAATTCGGGCCGCTGCGCATCCGCGCGTTCGGCAGCTACAGCTTCCGGGTCGAGGACGTTGCCGCCTTTTCGGTGAAGATGATGGGCTCGCTCGAGCGGCTCACCGTCAGCGACATCGAGCCGCAGCTGCGTGCCGCGATCGCCACGTCGATCGCCTCGGCGTTGGGCGGCGGCGAGATCGCCTTTCTCGACCTTGCCGCCAACCAGTCGGTGCTGTCGGAGAAGCTCAAGGCCGCGGTCGAGCCCGCCTTCGCGCAATGGGGCCTGACCTGCACCAGCTTCTATATCGAGAGCCTGTCGCTCCCCGACGAAGTCCAGGCGCATCTCGACAAGGCGAGCTCGATGCGCGTGGTCGGCGATCTCGACCGGTTCGTGCGCTTCCAGAGCGCCGAGGCGATCGAGACGGCGGCGGCGCAATCGGGCGGCGTCGCGGGTGCCGGCGCCGGCATGGCGGCGGGCATGGCGATCGGCCAGAGCATGATGGGCGGCGCGGCGAGCGCGCCCGCGGCGGCGGCCACCCCCGCAGCCCCGGCCGAGGACGCCTATGCCCAGATCGAGAAGCTCCACAAGCTGATGACGATGGGCGCAATCACCCAGGAAGAGTTCGACGCCAAGAAGACCGAGCTGCTCGGCCGTATCCGCTGACCTGCCGATGAGCCTGCACGTCCCCTGCCCCAATTGCGGTGCCGATGTGGTGTTCCGCTCGCCCGCCTTGCCCAGCCGGGTGTGCGACTATTGCCACACGATGCTGGTGCGCACCGGCGGCGACCTCACCCAGGTCGGCAAAGCGGCGGTGCTGCCGTTCGATGTGAGCCCGGTGCGGATCGGCATGCGCGGCAGCTATGACGGCAAGGGATTCGAAGTGATCGGCCGGGTCCGCTGGAGCTGGACCGACGGCGCGTGGAACGAGTGGCTGCTGTTCTTCGACGACAACAGCAATGCCTGGCTCGGCGAGGCGATGGGGCAGTTCATGCTGCTGTGGGAGCGCCCGTTCACCGGCGTCCGCACCCAGGCGCTGCGCACCGTGGCGAATGGCGGCGAGGCGATACCGGGCAAGGAGGTCCAGCTCGACGGCATGAAGCTGACCATTTCCGATGCGCGCGAGGTCGTCTGTGTCGCCGCCGAAGGCGAGCTGCCGTTCACCGCGCCTTCGGGCTGGCGGGTCTACAGCGTCGACCTGCGCGGCACCGGCCCCGAATGCGCCAACCTCCAGCGCGACGGCAAGGACGTGAGTTTCTACGAGGGCCGCTACGTGACGCTCGACGAACTGGCGCCGCATGGGTTGCGCGCGATCGAAGGCTGGGCACTGCCCGACTATGCTGCCTGACGCCCCCCGCCCCGACCTGCCGGCACCGGCACCCGCGCTGATGCCCGCCCCGGCGACGCACCCGCTGACCTGCCCGGGCTGCGGCGGCACGGTCGAGATCCGCGCGGCGGGCTATACCGTCCATGTCGCCTGCCAATATTGCGGCTCGATCCTCGACGTCACCAACCCGCAAGTGAAGCTGGTGACGCAGTATCAGGAGGCGAACACTGCGCTCGACATCCCGCTCGGCACGCGCGGCACGCTGCGCGGGGTTGAATGGGAGGCGATCGGCTGGCTGCGCCGCTCGCAGGACGGCTATCCGTGGGAGGAGTATCTCCTCTTCAACCCCTATCACGGCTATCGCTGGCTGGTGAATGTGCGCGGCGGGTGGAGCTTCGGCACGATGCTGACGCGCACGCCCGAATGGCGGACCTACGACGCCTATGGGCTCGACTCTAGCTATTACCATCGCTTCTTCTACGGCGACGCCCAGGTCGACGACGTGCTCGGCGAATTCTACTGGCGCGTCGCGGTGGGCGAGACAGTGAAGACCGCCGACTGGGTGCGCCCCGGCGAAATGCTCTCCCGCGAGGAAGACGGGCACGAAGTCAGCTGGACGCTCAACGAATGGGTGCCCGAGAAGGAGATCACTAGGGCGTTCGGCGCGCCGAGCTCGGGCATGGTGTGGCCGCCTTTGCCCCACCAGCCTTCGCCTTGGGGCGGATGGCTCAAGGCCGGCGCGAAGATCGGCGGCGTGGCGCTCGCTTTCCTGCTGCTGTTCTCGATGTTCTTCGGCGGCACCGGCTGGTCGGCGGCTGGCTCGCTCGCCGTCGCACAGGACGGGCATGAGCAGACCGCGACGCTGGGGCCGATCACCTTCCGCAACCGCTACCAGCGGGTCGAGATCCGCGCCGATGTGCCGAGCCTGGAAAATGGCTGGGTCGATCTCGATTACAGCCTGGTCGATCGCAAGACGCAGCAGGTCTATGAAGCGTACGGTGCGGCGGAACGCTATTCGGGAAGCGATTCCGACGGCCCCTGGACCGAGGGTTCGCGCGATTCCGACATCTCGATCGCCAGCGTGCCGGCGGGCACCTATGACCTGGTGGTCGAATACAAGGGCAATCGCTGGACCGGCTCCTCCGGCTTTTCCAGTTCCGACCCCTATGGCCAGGAAATCAGCAGCGGCTGGATGGACGCCGCCAATGCGCCCAAGATCGAGGTGGAGGTGCGCCAGGGCACGCTGTTCGGCTCGAACATCCTGATCGCGCTGATCCTGCTCGCCGCGCCCTGGCTGATCGCGCTGGCGCTGCATCTCAGTTTCGAAAAGGCCCGCACCGGCGAAAGCGACTACGCGCCGACAGGAGACGATGACTGATGAGCACGCGCAGCTTCTTCTACGCGCTCTGGTGCCTCGGCGTGATCGCGCTGTTCACGCTCACCGGTGTCTTCGCCTGGTCGCCCTTCGCCGAGGGCGGCGGCGCGCGCGCGCATTACGGCTTCTACGGCCCCCACCACAAATAAGGGAGACGAACATGGTCACCACGCTTCCGGCGCTTCTCGCCACCCTGCTCTATGCGTTCCTCGGCATCATCGTCTTCGTGATCGGCTTTGTCGTGCTCGACCTGCTGACCCCGGGGAAGCTGTGGCAGGAGATCCGCGAGAACCAGAATGTCGCCGTCGCGATCTTCTCGGGCGCGGTCGCGATCGGGCTGGCGATCATCGTCGCCGCCGCCATTCATGGCTGAGGGAGACCCCGTCGCGCCGAAACCTCGCGCGTCGGCACCCGCCGCCGCGCTGCTTGCCTCTGCCTTCATCGTATCGACCTGCGGGCTGATCTACGAGCTGCTCGCCAGCACGCTGGCCAGCTATCTGCTCGGCGACAGCGTCACCCAATTCTCCACCGTGATCGGCACCTATCTGTTCGCGATGGGCGTGGGCAGCTGGTGCTCGCGCTATGTGAAGCGCGACGAGCTGCGGCTGTTCATCCGGGTCGAACTGCTGATCGCGGTGCTCGGCGGCGCATCCGCGGCGGCGCTATTCGTGCTGTTCCCGCTGGTCGAGCATTTCCGGGTAGCACTCTACGGGCTGGTGCTCGGCATCGGCTTCCTGGTCGGGCTCGAGATCCCGCTGCTGATCCGCATCCTGCGCGTGTTCGATTTCCGCGAAACCGTGTCGAACGTGCTGACCTTCGACTATGTCGGCGCGCTGGTGGCGAGCCTGCTCTTCCCGCTGCTGCTGATGCCGCATCTCGGCATGATCCGCACCGGCTTCCTGTTCGGCATCCTCAACGCCGCCGTTGCGCTCGCGGTGCTCGTGACGCTGCCACGCGCCGCTGGCTTCCGGCTGGAGAAGATCACCGGGGTGCTCGTGCTGCTCGGCCTCGGCGCCGGCTTCGTCGCGTCGGACCGGCTGCAGCGCTGGGCGGAAGTGGCGAGCTATGGCGAGCCGGTGATCTACGCGATGAGCACCAAATATCAGCGCATCGTCCTCACCCGCCATGACGATGATTTGCGGCTGTATCTCAACGGCAACCTGCAATTCTCCTCACGCGACGAATATCGCTATCACGAGGCGCTGGTGCATCCGGTGCTCGGCCGCGTCGCCAATCCGCGCAACGTGCTGATCCTGGGCGGCGGCGACGGGCTGGCGGCGCGCGAAGTGCTCAAGCATCCTGAGGTGCAGCACCTCACTTTGGTCGATCTCGACGACGAGATGACCAAGCTGTTCTCCAAGACCGCGATGCTGACCGATCTCAACAAGGGATCGCTGACCGACAAGCGCATGACCCTGCTCAATGCCGACGGCTTTCGCTGGGCGCGCGAGACCGGGGCGAGCAAGCCCGGCCAGTATGACGCGATCATCGTCGATTTCCCCGATCCGGTCGATTATTCGGTCGGCAAGCTCTATACGGAGACCTTCTACCGCGCAGTGCGCAAGCTGCTCGCGCCCGGCGGGATGATGGTGGTGCAGAGCACGTCTCCGCTGGTGGCGCCGATGGCCTATTGGACGGTCGCCTCGACGCTCGAAGCGGCCGGGCTGCAGACGCGGGGCTATCACGTCTATGTGCCCAGCTTCGGCGAATGGGGCTTCGTGCTCGCCGCCGAGGGGCCGATCCCGAATGGCGCGCGCATCCCGGCCGGCGGGCGCTTCCTGACGCCGCAGATCGACCAGCGGCTGTTCGATTTCCCGCCCGACATGGCGCGGCGCCCGGCGCCGGTGAACCGGCTCGACAACCAGGTGCTCGTCCGCGAATTCGCCGACGCCTGGAGCAAATATGAAGGCTGATCGGCGCGCGGTCCTCGGCCTGGGCGCGGCAGCGGTCGCCGCGGCGGGCGGCGGGCTGGCCTATGCGCTGGAGCGCGAGGCGAAGCTGCCGCCGGGCGCGCTGGGCGGTGCCGACCTCGCGCGCGGGCATCGGCTGCGCGACGGCGGCTTTCCGGCGCCGAGCCGGTTCGAGGAAGCCGATCTGGTCATCGCCGGTGGCGGCGTGGCCGGCCTTTCGGCGGGCTGGCGGCTGCACGATGCCGGCTTCACCCGCTTCAAGCTGCTCGAGCTCGAGGATCAGGTGGGCGGCAATGCCCGCAGCGGCCGCAACGCGGTTTCGGCCTATCCGCTCGGCGCGCATTATCTGCCGGTGGCGAACAAGGAAGCCAGGGCACTCCAGCACCTGCTGCGCCAGCTCGGCATGATCACCGGCGATATGGATGGCGCGCCGGTCTACGACCCCGAGCAGCTCTGCGCCGACATGCAGGAGCGGCTGTTCTGGCAGGGGCGCTGGCAGGAGGGGCTGATCCCGCGCACCGGCATCAACGCGCGCGACCGCGCCGACCTTGCCGCGTTCGAGCAGGCGATGGCCGGTTATTCGAAGCGCGTCGGCAGCGACGGCAAGCCGGCCTTCGCGGTACCGATGGCCTATAGCTCGCGTGACCCGGAACTGGCTGCGCTCGACCGGATCGACTTTGCCGCCTGGCTCGACCAGCAGGGCTGGCGCTCGCCGGTGCTGCGTGCGCATGTCCGCTACGCGATGCGCGACGATTACGGCACCGAGCCGCAGCATGTCTCGGCCTGGGCGGGCGTCCATTACTTCGCAAGCCGGCGCGGCTGGGCGGCGCAGGGCGCAAGCGAGAATGAGCTGACCTGGCCCGAGGGCAATGGCCGGCTGGTCCACCACCTTGCCGGATTCTTCCCCGATCGCATCGCGCGCGGGCATATCGTCCACCGCGTTGCCCGCGAGGGCGAGGCGGTGCTGGTCGACAGCTTCGACGTTGCCGCGAACCATACCGTCCGCACCCGCGCACGCGCCGCGATCCTCGCGATGCCGCATTTTGTCGCGGCGCGGGTCTGTCCGCAGGTCGGCAGCGCGAAGGACTTCAGCTACGCGCCCTGGCTGATCGCCAATATCACCGTCGATCGCCTGCCGCAGGGCCGCGGCGTGCCGCTAGCCTGGGACAATGTGTCGAGCACCAGCAACTCGCTCGGCTATGTCGTCGCGACGCACCAGGGACCCGATGCGATCAGCGCGGGCACGGTGCTCACCTGGTATCTTCCGCTGTCGGACATGGAACCGGTGGTCGCGCGCCGGCTGCTGCTCGAGCGCTCGGCCGATGACTGGAAGCGGATGGTGCGCGACGATCTGCTCGCGATGCATCCGGAGCTGGACGATGCGATCCGCAGCATCGAGCTGTGGCGCTGGGGCCATGCGATGATCCGCCCGACGCCCGGCTTCCTGTGGCGCGGCGATGCGGCGCAACCCGAGCCGCCCCTGTTCCTCGCCCATTCGGACCTGAGCGGCCTGTCGCTGTTCGAGGAAGCCCATTATCACGGCGTGCATGCCGCCGAGCGCGCGATGGCGCTGCTCGGCCACGCCCATGAAAGCCTGTTGTGAGCGGACATCATCTCATCGCCGATCTGTGCGACGCCAGCCGGCTGACGGATGCCGCGCATATCGAGACCTGCCTGGTCGCGGCGGCGAAGGCAGCGGGCGCGACGCTGCTCGAGATACGGCTGCACAGCTTCGGCCCCGGCCAGGGCGTGACCGGCGTGGCGCTGCTCGCGGAATCGCATATCTCGATCCACACCTGGCCCGAATATGGCACGGCGTGCGTCGATATCTTCATGTGCGGGCAGAAGCATGACCTCGATGCCGGGCTTGCGGTCATCGTGGCCGGGCTCGGCGCCACGGTGGCGCGCAGCGCTATCGTCGAGCGCGACTTCGGCGAAGGACCACGCTGAACCGTCGGCGTCCCGCTACGGGACCCGTCCAACGATGCTACAACGGTTCAACCCACTGACACTGTTGTTCAAATAGGAATCGCCTGACCTCGACTAGGGGGTTTCCCGTACGCTTGGCGTTTTTTCCGTAATCGACGGATGCGCCGCAATTGGGTTTCGGGGGCTTTCCAGAATGATCGATCGTGGCAACGGCGCGCGTGCGTCCAAGGCGGTTTCGGCGCGTGCGGGACGCGACATGCTCCTGCGCAAGGCACTGCTCGGATCGACCGCGCTGATCGGAATCACGCTGGCCGGCACCCCGGCCTATGCGCAGGTCTGCACATTCCTGCCCGTCGAAGGCACGCCCACGCCGGATCCGTGCAGCGGCGGCGGCGGTGGCGGCTCGCCCGCCCCCACGCCCGCTCCCTCGCCTTCGCCGACGCCGTCCACGTTCAACGTCAATGACGAAGCCAGCCTGGCCGCGGCGATCATCGGCGCGAACGGCAACCCCGGCTCGACGATCATCATCGGCGCCAACATCTCGATCAGCAGCTTGCTGCCCGTCATTACGACCGCGACGAATTTCCAGAGTTCGGCGGGCAACACCTTCACGATCAGCGGCGGCAACCAGGTCCGCCTGTTCTTCGTCGATGCGGGCGGCAATGCGGTGAACTTCACCGGGCTGGTGCTCGCCAATGGCAAGGCGCAGGGCGGCAATGGCGGCGTGGGCGGCGGCGCAGGCGGCATGGGCGCCGGCGGCGCGATCTTCGTCAACAGCGGCAATGTCACCGCGACCGACGTCGCGTTCAGCGGCAACGCTGCGGCGGGCGGCAATGGCGCTGGCCTGAACAGCAACGGCAGTGGCGGCGGCGGCGGTGGCGGCCTCGGCGGCTCGGGCGGTCAGGGCGGCAACGCGGGCGGCGGCGGCGGCGGCTATAGCGGCGGCGGCGGCGGCGGCGGCTCGCAGCTTTTCAACGGCAACCCCAACGGGACGGCTGCCGGCGCCGGGGGCAACGGTCCGGGCGGCGCGGGTGGCGCGGGCGGCGCGAACGCCAACGGCAGCGCGGGCACCAATGGCGGCGCCGGCGGTAACCTTGTCACGCAAACCGGGGGCGCCACCATCAACCTTGGCGGCGGCGGCGGCGGTGGCGGTACCCATGGCGGAGCGGGCGGCGACCGCCAGGGCGGCGGCGGCGGCGGTGCCGGCTATACCGGCGCTGGCGGTACGGGCGGCAGCAACAATGCCGGTGGTACGAGTGGCGGCATCGGCGGCGGCGGCGGCGGCAGCGCCGGAGCCGGTGTCGGCGGCAATGGCGGCGACTTCGGCGGCGGCGGCGGCGGCTATTACGCCTATAACGCCGGCAGTGGCGGCTATGGCGGCGGCGGCGCGGGCGGCTATGGCTACACCATCAGCGGCACGGGCACCGGCAATGGCGGCAATGGCGGGTTCGGCGGCGGCGGTGGCTCCGGGGGCGGCGCTACGGCAGGTATCGGCGGCACAGGCGCCGGCTCGGGCAGCAACACCACCGGCGGCGGCGGCCTGGGCGCCGGCGGCGCGGTGTTCGTGCGCGGCGGCTCGTTCACCATCTCAGGCAGCACCAGCTTCAGCGGCGGATCGGCCACCGGCGGCACCGGCGGCGCCACGGGTACGAACGGCGACGGCGCAGCCGCCGGTTCGGCGATGTTCCTGACCTCGGGCACCACCACCGGCTTCAATGTCTCCGGCACCACGACGGTCGGTGGCACGATCGCCGACGATTCGGCCACCAGCCTTGCCGGCGGCGGCTACACCGCCGGCACCGGCGCCGGCGCAGCGGTCTCGCTGACCGGCGGCGGCACGCTGGTGCTGACCGGCGCCAATACCTATGCCGGCGGCACCACCGTGACCGGCAGCACACTGCGGCTCGGCAGTGGCGGCGCGACCGGCTCGGTCGTCGGCGCGATCACGCTGAGCAATGCCGTGCTCCAGATCGACCGCACCGGCTCGACGTCCAACGTCGTCAACGGCACCGGCTCGGTCCAGATCCTGGCGAACGCAGTCGTCACCGGCCCGATGACCGTCAATGGCGGCGTCGACGTCCTCGCCGGCACCACGGCTTCGATCGCCAACGTCACCGCAGACACCGCGACCAGCGCGGCAGTCCGCATGGGCGCCGGCTCGACGCTCAATGTCTTTTCGGGCGGAACCCTCAGTGGCCGCTGGGGCGTCTACAACACCGCGGGCGACGCGACGATCGACAGCTATGCGACGATCATCGGCGCGATCGACGGCATCAACCAGCAGCCCGGCGCGGGCACGCTGACCGTCACCAACTCCGGCACGATCCAGACCAGCCAGGGCGCCGGTTCGTCGGCAGGCATCTACATCAACGCCGCCGGCACGCATGCGATCACCAACAACAATGGCGGCGTCATCATCGGCGGCACCGACGCGACCTTCGGCTATGGCATCAGCATCGATGCCGGCAGCGCGACGATCACCAACAATTCGGGCGGCACGATCGGCGGCGCGGGCGCGACAGGCGCAATCCGTCTCAGCTCGACCGGCGCGCAGACGCTCAACCTCAATGCGGGCTCGACCACGACCGGCAACGTCTTCGTGGAAGACAGCGGCGCAGTGACCACCGTGCTCGCCGGCACGCTCACCGGCAACTACAATGCCGGCACCGCCACCGGCGCGCAGACCTTCACGCTCGCCGCGACCGGCTCGATGGCGAACGCAACCTTCGGCTCGGCGAACGACACCTTCACCTATCAGGGCGGCACGATCACCGGCGTAATCAACGCAGGCTCCGGCACGAGCGATGCGTTCATCAGCGCCCTCGGTACGAGCGGCACCGGTTCGCTGAGCCTGTCCAACCTGACCAACTTCAAGAGCTATACCCACCAGTCTGGCGCGCTGACACTCACCGGCACGCGCACCAGCGGCTATGAGTGGCTGCTCACCGGCGGCTCGGTGGCGGTCTCGGGCACACTCGGCGCGTCGCTCAGCGCGCAGGCACTGGAACTGCGCAACGGCGCCTCGGCCTCGATCCTCGCCGGGGGCGTGATCGGCGGTATCCAGAACGGCATCTTCGTCAACGGCGTCACCACCACCACGGTCTCCAACGCCGGCACGATCAATGCGGCGGGCGCCGGCATCGCATCGAGCAACGCGGCGATGACGATCACCAACACCGGCACGATCGCACCGACGCTGTTCAGCGCGATCGCCTTCGCGTTCGGCGGCTCGCTCAACAACAGCGGCACGATCATCGGCGGCAACGACGCTGCCAACGCCATCGCGGCGGTACGCTCGGCCGGTTCGTCGACGGTGTCGATCACCAACACCGGCAGCATCACGGCACAGGCCGGCCAGGGCATCGCGCTCGCCGGCGGCGGCACGATCAACAATGGCGACCCCACCCACACCAGCGCGCTGATCGCCGCCAATGCCGGCTCGGGCATCGACAATAGCGGCACCCTCACCACGACGGTGAACAATGCCGGCATGATCCGCGGCAGCGCCTCGGGCGCGGGCCAGGCGAGCGGCTCGGCCAATTTCACGCTCAACAACACCAACGCCGCCTCGGTCGTCTACGGCGCCGGCAATCTCGGCGTCCATAACAGCGGCACTGGCGCGCTGACCGTGACCAATCTCGGCCTGATCGCCGCGAATGCGTCGTTCGCGATTCTCAGCACCGGCAACGCGACGATCACCAACAGCGGCACGATCGGCACCGGCACGGTGGCCGGCACCATTTTCACCGCCGGCGGCAGCACGAATGCGGTGAGCATCGTCAACGGCAACCTCACCAACTCGGGCACGATCAGCGGCGCCGCGGGCGGCGTGGTGGCGTCGGGCACGCTGACGCTGACCAATACCGGCACGATCGTCGGCCATAGCAGCGGCACCGGCAATTTCGACGGCGTCAACGTGGTCGGCACCACCACGATCCTCAACGCAGGCACGATCAGCGGCGGCGTCTATTCGGGCATCTACGCGGCAGGCGGCGGCACGATCACCAATGCGGCCAGCGGCACGCTGAGCGGCGTCAACGGCGCCGCGATCGCCCTCGCCGGCGGCGGCATCTTCAACAATTACGGCCAGGCGACGAGCGGCCTTGGCGGCGTGACCGCGTTCGGCAGCGCTAACACGACGGTCTACCTGTTTGCCGGCTCGCAGACCGGCGCGATCACACTCGCGGGCGGCAACGACACGCTGGCGCTCTTCAACGGCACCGGCAGCAGCGGCGGCGCAACGGTCGACGGCGGCAGCGGCATCACGCTGCAGGCCGCCGGCCTGAACGGCGCCGCGACCTTTGGCGCGGTCGACCTCGGCAGCGGCAGCAACACGCTGCTGCTGCGCGGCAACGGCAACAACACGACCTCGATCGGCGCGGGTGGCGTGCTGGACATCTCCACGATCATCGGCGCGAGCACTATCACCAAGGCGGATGCCGGCAACTGGGCCATCACCGGCTCGGCGAGCGGCGTCACTGCCAGCGCGACGATCAACGTCAATTCCGGCTCGGTGACCTTCACCAGCGACGGGCTGACCGGCGATATCTATCTCAAGGGCGGTATCATCCGCGCGCTCGCCACCACCGGCTTCGGTACCGGCACGATCCACGCGATCGATCCGACCATCCAGTTCGCCGCGGCCGGCACCTATGCCAACAACGTCTCGCTCGATGTCGCCGCCCCGGCGAACCTCGACCCGACGATCTTCCAGAATACCTCGGGCGGCACAGTCACGCTGAACGGCGCGATCACCACCGGCACCGGCACCAATGCCAATGGCCAGGCGATCGCCGCGGCACAGGACGTCACCTTCGACGGCGGCACCATCGTGCTGGGCAGCACGTTCAACAACTGGACCGGCACCACCACGATCAACGCCGGCACCACGCTGAGCGGCACGAGCCAGACGGTCTCGGGCGGCAGCATCGTCAACAATGGCACGCTGAACTATTCGCAGGGCATCGTCGGCACCGTCAGCACCGGCATTTCGGGCACGGGCGCGCTGACCGTGGACGGCGGCGGCTATGTCGCGCTGTTCGGCACCAACAATTATTCCGGCGGCACCTCGGTGAGCGGCGCGGGCACGCGCCTGCAGGTGGGTGACGGCGCCACCGGCGGCACGATCACCGGCGCGATCACCGTAGGCACGGGCAGCACCCTCATCTTCGGCCGCAGCGACAATTACAGCTTCACCAGCGCAGTCAGCGGCGCCGGCTCGGTGCGTGCGCTGGGCACGGTGACGCTGGCCGGCCCGATCACCACGCTCGCCACGATCGACGTCAACGGCGCCGGCGGCACCGTGACGCTGGCCGGCGCGCGCAGCGGCGCGACGGCGAGCGCCGTCACGCTGGGCGGCGCCACGACGACGCTCGCAGTCGGCCCGGTCGGCTCGATCACCGGCGGCCAGTATCTCGGCGTACGCGTCAACGGCACCGACAACACGCTCAGCAATCTCGGCCAGATCACCAACACCGGCACCGGCGGCGACAGCGCCTATGGCGCCGCGATCGGCATCGCCTCGACCACCGGCACGACCGTGATCAACAACGGCTCGGTGGGCAACACCACCGCGCGGATCACCGGGCGGAATTCCGGCATCAACCATCTCGGCTCGGGCGGCGTCGTCGCCACCGGCCTGCTGACGGTCAACAATTACGCACTGATCGCCGGCGACGCCTATAACGCCATCGAGAACCAGAACGGCACCGGCGCGCTCACGGTCAACAACTTCGCCACCGGCACGATCGCCGGCCAGGGCAATTCGACCAATGGCAGCGGCATCAGCGTGCTCGGCACTGCCGCGCTGACGGTGACCAATAGTGGCCTGATCGTCGGCCGCACGTCCGGCATCTACACCAACGGCAGCGCCAGCATCACCAACAGCGGCAGGATCGCGGCCGGCACGCTGGCGGGTGGCACTGTGGGGCCGCTCACCGCCAACGGCGCCAACGGCATCGCGCTTATCGGCGGCGGGTCGATCACCAACCAGCTGGGCGGCACGATTACCGGCAGCAACGCAATCGGCACGAACGCTGCGCTGACCGTGGCCAATGCCGGCACAATCACCGCGACCTCGACCAACGGCATCCTGGCGGCGGCTGGCGCCAACCTCACCGTCACCAGCAACACCGGCACCATCACCGGCGGCGCCAACTACGCCGCGATCAATGGCTCCAGCAACGTGACGCTGCAGAACTATGCGGGCACGACCAGCGGCGGCGGCTGGGGTGTCGCCGCGACGGGCACACTGACCGCGACGATCACCGGCGGCACGATCACCGGCACGATCTATAACGCCCTCTATGCGGGCGGCGCGAACAGCACGATCACCAACGCCGGCACGCTGACCGGCGGCAATGCCGGCATCTACGCCGATGGCGCGAATCTGAGCGTCACCAACACCGGCACGGTCCGCGTCACCGGCGGCAGCGCCAACACGGTGATCAGCGGCATCTATGCCAGCGCGGCCGGCGCCGCGATCACCAACAGCGGCACGATCGAGAGCACGCTGGCCAGCGGACGCGGTGTCTATCTGCTCCTCGGCGGCACGGTGACCAACAATGCCGGCGGCACGATTGCCGGCGGCGTCGAGGGCATCCGCTCCGAGGGCGCGGTGACCATCGTCAACAACGGCACGATCAGCGGCACCACCGCCGCGATCAACCTGAGCGGCGCGTTCAACGACACCGTCACGCTCAACACCGGCTCGGTGACGACCGGCGCGATCAACCTCGGCGATGGCAACGATACGCTCAACTGGAACGGCGGCAGCTTCTCGAGCAGCATCGACGGCGGCGCAGGTACCGACATTTTCAACCTCAACCGCGGTGCGGCCACCACGCTGGCGCTGGGCACGCTCACCGGCTTCGAGACGCAGAACCTGCTGTCGAGCAGCCTGACGCTGACCGGTACGGACACCAACACGAGCGGCTGGACGCTTGCCGCCGGCACCACGATCAACATCGGTGCAGCCGGCCAGGCGGCGAACTGGACCTATAATGGCGGCGGCAACACCGCCGCGGTGCAGGTAGGCGGTGCCAATGCCCTGGTGAACATCGCTACGGGCAGCACGCTCACCAGCGCGAACTGGGGCGTGAACAGCGCAGCGACCGGCACCATCGTCCATAATGACGGCACTTTGGTCGCCTCGGGCACCGGCGCGACGCTCAACCTGACCGGCGCCAACGCGCAGCTGGTGAACACCGGCACGATCTCGATTGCGAATGCGGGCGCCAATTATTCGGTGGTCTGGATGAGCGGTGCCGGCGCGAGCGCAGTCAACAGCGGCTCGATCACCGGCGCGACCGCCGGGCACTATAATGGCGCGGTCGGCATGACCGGCGCGGGCAGCAGCTTCGAGAACCAGCTGGGCGCTACGGTCACCGGCCAGCGCGGCGTGGTGATGGGCACGGGCGCGACCGTCATCAACGACGGCACGATCACCGCCACGGTCGATAACGGCATCACGGCGGGCGCGAACAGCACGATCACCAATAGCGGCGCGATCGATGCGACCGGCTCCGGCGGCGCCTGGGGCGTCGCGGTGTTGGGGGGCGCGGGCAACGTCACCAATTCGGGCATGATCCAGGCCGGCAGCGGCATCTGGCTCAACGGCGCGGGCGCGAACCACGTCGTCGGCAATACCGGCACGATCACCGGACTTGAGTATGGTGTGAACGCGGATGTTGGCACGGCCGATATCACCAACGGCAACGCCATTTCGGCGGACGGCTTTGCCGGCGTGCGCCTCGGCCAGGGCGGCACGCTCGCCAATTCGGGCTCGATCAGCGGCGGCAGCGATTTGATCGGCGGCTGGGGCGTCCAGGTCGATGGCGGTGCCGCGACGATCACCAACCTGGCCGGCGGCAGCATCACCGGCGGCGGCGCGGGCGCGATCGCGCTCAACAGCGATATGACGATCGCAGTGAACCTGCAGGCCGGCTCGACCATGACCGGCAATGTCGTGTCGACCGGCACGGGCACGCGCAATGTCGAAATCGCCGGGACGCTCGATGGCGACTATGTCTCGACCGGCAGCGGCGCCGACAATCTGACGCTGCAGGCCAGCGGTTCGATTGTGAACGCCAATCTCGGCGACGGCGATGACAGGTTCACCTATCTCGGTGGCGCGATCACCGGCATGATCGATGGCGGCGGCGGCACCGACACCTTGTTTGCGGACTTTGGTGCGGGCAACAGCGGCACGGTCAGCCTCGCAAACTTCACCAACTTCGAGGGCCTCGGCGTTCTGTCCGGCGACCTGGTGCTGACCGGCGCAAGCGGCGCACCCGATGCGGCAATCTATGCCGGCAATGGCGCGGGCTCGGGCGGCTCCGTCACCTTCGACAACACCACCGGCCTTACCGGCGACATCTACGTCAACGGCGCCGACATCATCGCGAACACCGCGGGCGCCTTCGGTACCGGCACGATCCACATGATCGACCCGACCGCGATCTTCGCTGCGACCGGCACCTACGCCAACACCATCTCGCTCGAGGTCATCACCCCGGCTTCGGCGGATCCGGCGACGCTCAACACGACGTCGGGCGTGGTCGCGACCCTCACGGGCGCGATCACGCAAGGGGCCGGCGCGGGCGTCGATCCGAACCAGCTGCTTGTGATCGACGGCCAGGGCACGATCGTCCTCACCAGCACCGCGAACAGCTGGGCGGGCACCACCACGATCAATGCCGGCGCCACGCTCCAGGGCGCCAGCAACACGATCTCGGGCAGCAATGTCGTCGCCAACGGCACGCTCGCCTTCATCCAGCCCGCCTCGGGCAGCTTCACGCTCGACATCGGCGGTAGCGGCCAGGTCAATGTCTCGGGCCTCGCGACGGGCGAAACGCTGAGCTTCGGGGGCAACAGCACGGTCGCGGGCGGCATCGTCGTGCTTGATGGCTCGGCGGTAGCCAATACCGGCACCCTCGCCGCCTCCGCGGGCGTGGGCGTGACGCTGGCGAACGGCGGTTCGTTCGCCAATAGCGGCACTGTCACCGGCGCTGTGTTCGGCACCGGCGCCGCAGCGACCAGCGTGACCAACAGCGCGATGATCAACGGCATGGTCGCCAATGGCGGCACGGCGACGATGACCGTGGCCAACCAGGCCGGCGGCACGATC
Source organism: Sphingomonas sp. R-74633 (assembly GCF_013416555.1). Taxonomy (GTDB): domain Bacteria; phylum Pseudomonadota; class Alphaproteobacteria; order Sphingomonadales; family Sphingomonadaceae; genus Sphingomonas. The sequence continues at coordinate 594,105 of NZ_JACCFG010000004.1, forward strand.
AGCAACGCCGGGGGCTATGCGGTTCGCGGGAACGCGGGCGGCGGCGCGGTAATCCTCACCAATGCGGGCGACATCGCCGGCAACATCGCCTTCTTCGGCAACAATGCCGGTGACACCGTCACCAATTCGGGCCGGATCATCAGCGGCAGCTTCAATGGCGGCGGCTATTCGGCCGACTTCTCGACCGCAATCAACATGTCCGCGGGCGGCACGGTCGACAACCAGGCGGGGGGCCTGATCGACGGCGGCGCCTTCGGCATCCAGTCCGCCAACGGCGCGCTGACCCTCACCAACGCCATGGGCGCGACGATCCAGGGCGAGAGCGCAATCAGTGCCGCTGCCGGTGCGAACATCGTCAACGCCGGCACAGTCCAGAGCACGAGCACCAACACTGCGATCACGCTCGGTGCCGGCGCCACGATCCTCAATGCCGGCACGATCCAGGGCGGCACCAACGGCTATGGTGTCTCTTCGACCGGCGCGCTTGTCTTCACCAACCAGGCCGGCGGCACGCTGGGCGGCGGCGCGGGCGCGATCAGCAGCAACGGCGCGACCATGATCGACCTGCAGGCAGGCTCGACCACCAATGGCGCGATCCTCGTGAGCGGCGGCAGTGCTGCCAGCGTCACGGTCGGCGGCAGCTATGCCGGCGCCGTCACGCTGGGCACCGGCGACGACACGCTCACGCTGGTCAGCAGCGCGACGCTCGGCGCGGGCTCGACCTTCGACGGCAATGGCGGCACCGACGCGCTGGTGCTGGCCGGCGCCGGCAACGCCAGCCTCGACATCGGCACGACCGCCAATTTCGAGAGCCGCACGATGAACGGCACGGGCGTGTGGACGCTCACCGGCACCGACGGCACCAACCTTGGCTGGCAGGTCAATTCGGGCACGCTCGCAGCCTCGGGCGGCAATGCGATCGGTGACGGCGCCTTGGTCACCCTCGCGGCGCCGGGCACGCTCCAGATCCTCACCGACGAGGCGATCGGCAACCTGGCCGGCACCGGCACCGTCGATCTCGGCGCAAACGCGGTCGCGATCACCTCGGGCACAAGCAGCTTCGACGGCACGATCACCGGCAATGGCGGCGGCCTGGCCATCTTCAGCGGCGCGGGCCTCACGCTGAGCGGCGCGAACAGCTATAGCGGCTTCACCAATGTCGGCGGCACGCTGGCGCTGGGTGCCTCGAACGTACTGGCCGATACCTCGACGCTCACCATCCAGTCGGGTGGCGTGGTCGACCTGCAGGGCAACAGCGACACCGTCGCCAGCCTTACGCTGCACGGCACGCTGAACGGCGCCGGCACGCTGACTGCGAGCGACTATGCGCTGGCCGACGCGGTAGTGAACGGCAATCTCGGCACCGGCACGCTGGTCCAGCTGGGCGGCACCTCGGTGCTCAACGGCACTTCGGCAGCCACCGATGTGCAGGTCCAGGCCGGCACGCTGGCGCTGGGCGGCTCGGATCGCCTGGCGAACAACGCGGCAGTCCTCGTGCTCTCGGGCACGACGCTCGATCTCGGCGCGTTCAGCGACACGGTCGGCACCGCGGCGATCGCGGGCACGCTGGCCGGCACCGGCACGCTCACCGCGAACATCGTCCAGCTCGATGGGGCTAGGGTGAACGCCAATGTTGCGGGTACGTTGGTCAATGCCAGCGGTACTTCGACGCTGAACGGTACGGCCGCGGGCAATGTCTCGGTGCAGGCTGGCACGCTGGCGCTGGGTGCGGCGAACCGCCTCGCCGACAACGCCACAGTGGCGGTCGCTTCGGGTGCGACGCTCAACCTGGGTGCATTTAACGACACGGTCGGCGTCGCTGCCATTGGCGGCACGCTGGCGGGTTCGGGCACGCTGACCGCGAGCCAGATCCAGCTGACGGCTGCCACGATCAACGCCAATGTCGCGGGCACGCTCTACAATCTGGGCGGCGCCTCAACCCTCAACGGCACGGCAGCGGGTGACGTCTCGGTGCAGGCCGGCACGCTGGTGCTGGGTGCGGCGAACCGCTTGGCGGATACCGCCACGGTGGCGGTGGCTTCGGGTGCAACACTCAACCTGGGCGCGTTCAACGACACGGTCGGCGTCGCTGCCATTGGCGGCACGCTGGCGGGTTCGGGCATGCTGAGCGCGGGCCAGATCCAGCTGACGGCGGCGACGGTGAATGCCAATGTCGCGGGCACGCTCTACAATCTGGGCGGCACGTCGGTGCTGAATGGCACTTCGGCGGGTGATGTCTCGGTCCAGGGCGGTACGCTGACGCTGGGTGCGGCGAACCGCCTGGCGGATACGGCCACTGTGTCCGTGTCCTCGGGCGCGACGCTCAACCTCGGTGCGTTCAACGACACGGTCGGCGCATTGGCGCTGGGCGGCACGCTGGCCGGTACCGGCACGCTGACTGCGGCGCAGGTCCAGCTGACCGGTGCTACGGTGAACGCAAACCTTGGCGCGGGCACGCTGGTCAACATGGGTGGGACCTCGGTGCTCACCGGCACCGCGGCGGCGACCAACGTCACCGTCCAGGCCGGCACGTTGCGCCTGGGTGCGAGCGACCGCCTCGCCGACAGCGCGACGCTCGGCATCGCAACTGGCGCGACCTTCGATCTCGCCACCTATAACGAGACCGTCGCCAGCATCGCCGGCACCGGCACGCTGGCGCTCGGCACCGGCCGCCTGACGCTGTCGGGTGCGGGCAATTCGGCGTTCGGCGGGGCGATCACCGGCTCGGGCTCGCTCGACAAGCAGGGTGCGGGCACGCTGACGCTGGCCGGCACCTTCGCCACCACCGGGCGCTTCGACGTCTCGGCGGGCACGCTGGCCTTCTCGGGCTCATCGCAGGGCAGCATCCGCGTCCAGGGCGGCACGCTGATCGGCTCGGGCACGCTGGGCGGCGCGCTGACGCTCAACTCGGGCAGCTTCTCGCCGGGTGGCCTGGCGACGGGCCAGTTCGGCGCGATCAACCCGATCGGCAGCTTCACCGTGGGCAGCCTGGTTGCGACCGGCGGCTCGCTGCTGTTCGACTTTGGTGGCCAGAGCCTCAACTTCACCTCGGACTCGATCCGAGTGAACGGCACTGCGACGCTCTCGGGCGGCACGGTGGCAGTCAACGCGCTGACCGCGGCGGCAAGCGACTACCGGTTCAACCAGCTCTACACGATCGTCCAGGCGAACGCGCTGAGCGGCACCTTCGCCAACG
>NZ_JACCFG010000005.1 GCF_013416555.1 Sphingomonas sp. R-74633
CGGGATCAAAACCCATTCACAATGCACACCCGTTTGGCGCGGGATGGAGCAGCCCGGTAGCTCGTCAGGCTCATAACCTGAAGGTCGCAGGTTCAAATCCTGCTCCCGCAACCAACGCGCCTTAACAAAAAACCCCGCAAGTCTCGCGACTTTAGCGGGGTTTTGTTTTGTCTGGCGTCCGTGAACGCGGCTTGCGTTCCGACTTCCTCCAAGTCGGAATTCCGACTTTCCCCGGTGTCAATAGCGCGCGGCGCGTCTCGTGCATCAAGTCAGGTCGACCCAATCGGGCATCGCTGGCGGATCGACGCGCTGATCGCGGCCACCGGTTACGCCCCATTCTCCATTCGCGCGGAGCTTCGGGTATTGCCTGCAGATCCTGCACCGCAGGCGGCGCTCGCCGTCCTCGATCGTCGCCTCTATCCCGAGCCGCTCGATCAGCCAGATCGCACTGACAACCCGCACGGTGGTGCAGCCACATCGGATGTCGACTTTGGCCGGATGGCCGATCAGATGGGCAATGTAGCGCTGCATTGTTCGCGGTATGTTCCGCCGGGGCCGAGTCGGTCAAATCCCGGGCTTCCTGCGGGAGTCCGCGGGTGGTAGATTGGCGCCAAGCCATCCTCGCGGCCTGTCAACCGGGGACCCCTATGCGACCGCTATTTTATCGAGCCCTATTGCCGGCCCTTGCCACCCTCCCTGCCTGCTCGAGTGGGGGTAGTGGCTCGGGCGGCGCGGTGGTAGTTCCGCCGGTGGCGCCGGCGCCGCCGCCGACGCCTAGTCCATCGCCGAGCCCCAGCGCATCACCCGCCCCCGGCACCACTGTGGAGCTGGTGCTGCTGCTCGGCCAATCGAATGCCAATGGCTATGCGCAGACGGCGCAGCTGGCGAACGCGTTGAACCCCGGTTATGTGCTCAATCCCGCGAAGGTGCACATCTACTACAAGGACGGGCGCGCCAACCCCGATCTGACTGCCGACAACGGGCAGTGGCAGGATTATCGCGCGGGGACCAATTCGGACACCAATGCGAGCCCCAAGGATCAGTTCGGCCCCGAGCTGGCGCTGGCAAACAGACTGGTCGTGGCGACAGGCAACGAGGTCTATGTCATCAAGGGGACGCTGAACGGTACAGGCTTGGCGCCCAACGCGCCGACGATTTCGCCCGGCACCTGGACCGACGCCACCGCCGGCATCACCATGAATTACTTCTACAAGCGCGCGCTCCGCGACCTGAAGACGGCGCGGCCGGGGGTGACGATCCGCTTTCGTGGCGTGCTGTGGTGGCAGGGAGAAGCGGATGCTGCCGGCGGCATTCCGGGCGCGGATTATGCTCATTACTTCAAGAGCATGCGCGGCTATGTCGACAGCATTGTCGGCGCGGATTTCACCGGCTATCCTTGGGCATTGATCGGCGTGAATTATAGCGCCACCCCCGAGGAAGCGGCGGTCAATGCCGAGCTGTGCGGGATCGCGGCGGCCGATGCCAAGGCATTCTACTTCCCCTCGCTCGGGCAGTTGCGCAACATCGAGCTGTCGCCGGCACAATCTGCGCCGTTACCCGTCGATCCGAGCGACAAGCATATCGGGTGGATGGGACAACTGGTTGTCGGTGAGGAAGCGGCGGCTATCTTCCTGGGGAATGGCAGCGACAGGGGGTGCTAGTCAGGTCGATCACCGCGGCCATTCCGTGTTCGCCTTTTCGTGATGCGCTGCATCCATGCGGATATCGTGGAGGCGCTGGGCGCAATAGGCGTCCACCTCCTTCGTGCCATGCTTCGCGATAAACGAGCGGACCTGCAGCAGGGCCTGGCGCTCACCTTTTTTCGAACTCGGTAAACATCCGGGTCCCTCACCCCTGTTGCTCTGGTTGGGGATAAAAGATGATCGGGTTCGCCGCCAGTTTGAGCTCTTTCGTCGCCAGCTTCTCATAGTAGTCGCGTTCGGCTCGAACCGCCCGCAGCTCCGCATTCTCGGCGTAGAGCTTGCCATAGGCGAGAAGCACCGCCTCGATCGCGATCTCGAACGCGTGCTGGCCCGCGCGATCCGGATTTATCGGCCCGTGATCATGCATCGCCGCCGCGACGATACTGTGGACCGTCGCGTGGATGCGAGGATCCTCGTGGTAGAGCGCGGCCGCTACCTTGAGATGTTCATGCTGCTGAACGGCGAGCTCGACGTCGATCATTGTTGTGTCTCCTTCGCTCGCGTAAATAGTCCGTCGAGCGCCTTGCTAACGGCGCTGTGCACAGCGAACGCGATGCGCGCCTCGTGATCGTTGATGGCGCCGGCTCGGGTAAACGCGTCCGTGATCGCGGTACCGATAGCCTGGCGGATAGTTGCCTCGCTAGGTTCGTTCATGCGCTGCCTTCCTTCTTCGCATCTGCCCGCCGCTGCCGCTCCGCGCCGAGCAGGGCGACGATGCCGCGGCCGGCCTGGGCGGCGGTGCGCACCAGATAGGTTTCGATGATCCGCTCCACCGTCTTGATGCTGTGGCCGGTGATCGCGGCGATGGTGGGCACGGACATGCCCAAATTGGCCAGGCGCGTGACGCAGGTGCGGCGGGCGTCGCGAAATTCGAGCGCTTCGAGCGCGGCGGCGAGATCCTCGTTGCCCGCTGCGCGCGCCGTGGCGGCGGCGTGGTCGCGGATCTGGCCGAACTTCTCGATGAAGTCGCGCTGGCTCCACGGCGTGCCGGTAAGGTCGCCGTGGCGCGATTGGGCGCCCGCCCTGCCGCCGGCGGCAGCTGCCCGTTGCAGCGGCGTGGCGCTGCCCGGCAGCTGGACGGTGAGCGTGCCGGTGCGATCGCGCACGATCAGGTTGAGCGCGCCGATCGGCACGGGCTGGCCAGCCTTCACCGCATCGGCGGCGCGCTTGCGGGCCTGGGCGATCCGCGCCTCGACGCGATCGCGCATCTCGCCCGCGATCGGCACGGCGTTGCGCACGCGCCCCTTGTTCTGAATATGCGAGAAACCCATGACCTTGCCCGCATCGGGGCCGCGATCACTCGCCAGCGCATCGTGGAGATCGCGCTGCATGTCGAGCTCGGCGAGGGTGAGCTGGCGCCAGTTGCCGGTGTGAACCTTGAGGATGTCCGCCTCGCGCTGGCCCCAGATACATGCCAGTTCGAGCGCGAACCCGATCGATGGCAGGCCCAGCTCGTCCGCGGCGGCGACGAAGGCGGCTTCTGCCTCGTAGCTCCATAGCTGGTCGCGGGCAGGCGGCTTGGGCAGATCGAAACGCTCGAACGGATTGGCGCGAGGCTGGCTGTTCTCCGGGTGATCGTTCCACCAGCTGAGCACCTCGCGCCCCTTCGAGAGCAGCTTGAACGCCTGGCTGTGGCCGGGGATGTCGCGCACGCCATCGCGGATCAGGCGCGGAACCCTGTCTGCATCGGGGCAGATGGCGAGCTTGAGCGCGCGGACGCGTGCACGCGTGATCCATTGCAGTGGCTGCTTGCCCGCCCAGTCGCGCAGATAGTTGAGCTGCGTCTGATCGACCCGCTGGCTGCTTTCGGCCAGCGCCACCAGCTTTTCGCGCTCGTAGCGATCGAGGACGGCGCCGAAGGTCTGTGGGGCGCTATAGGCCTTTACCTCGCGGGGGCGCTCGCCGCCCTGCTTCCACCTGGTGAGCTTCTCGTCCTGGTTCTTCCATAGACCGAGCGCTGCGATCAGATCAGGGGCGTCAAGCTTGACGGATTTCCAGCCCGCCTTGCGCTGGCGCGGGTTCGGTTCCCAGCCATAATACATGCCCGAGGCCAAGGGCTTCATGACGAAGCCGGGGTAGTTTTCCTTGCCGATCTTCATGGGCGGTTCCCGGGTGAGGCGGGGCGGTGAAACTATCGCGCCGGTGGCGGCGCGGCAAGCGGGATGGGTGGCCGGGCGTTGGCTAGGCTGAGTAGCACATCGGCATGACACCATGCCGATGTGGGTGTGCACCAGCATTGCAGGTTCCTGCCTGCGAGCGCCGGGAGCCGGGAGAGCACGCGTTCGCGCCACCGGCGGAGGGCGTCGATCTCCGCGTCGCTGAAGCCTGCGGCCAGCAGCACGCGCGGGGTCATGTCGCCTTCGAGCCAAGATCGATACAGGATCACGCTCCGGGCATGGCCGATGCGGTTTCGATCCGAGAATGGGTTCCCCCAGAGCGTCGGGCGGCCGACATACACGGCGCCCATGGGCGTATATGCGTTCCGCTTGCGCGTTCGATGCAGGCGGCGCGGGACGGCATTGATCGGAGGGGCGATTCGCCCCTCCGATCCGACGGCGAGAGAAGGAGCCGGCGGCATCTGGTCAACCGTAACCGTCACCGGAACCGGAACCGTCACCGTCACCGGAACCGTAACCGTCACCGTCACCGGAACCGTCACCGGAACCGTAACCGTAACCGTCACCGTCACCGTAACCGTAACCGTCACCGTCACCGTCACCGGAACCGTAACCGTAACCGTCACCGTCACCGTCACCGGAACCGTAACCGTAACCGTCACCGGAACCGTAACCGTAACCGTCACCGGAACCGTAACCGTAACCGTAACCGTCACCGGAACCGTAACCGTCACCGTCACCGGAACCGTAACCGTCACCGGAACCGGAGAGCCCGCCGGTCACCGCACCCATGTCGCGCTCTCGATGCTCGCGACTGCCTCGGGGGTGCAGTCGATAATCTCGATCGCCTCGGTGAGGGTGATGGTCACCGGATCAGCGACACGGCTCTTCTTGGTATCGAGCCCGCCGGTGGCGAGGCCGCTGCAGCTGTTCGCGCCTACCCAATAGTGGATGCGGCGGCTGCGCTCGAGATCGACTTCCTTGCCGTCGCGGCGGGCCAGGTAACCGAAGTGGACGCCCGCGGAATAGGTGCGAACGATTACGGGCTTGAGAGCGGCGCTCTCGGCAGTGTCAGCCATTTCAATCTCCTTGGTTGGCTGGGTTGAAACTTGTGCGGTCACGCGCGCGCAACCGGGATCAGCACACCTGCCGACGGCGGGCGCCGCGTAGGGTGATTGGGCTGGATCGCGATCAGGCGCAGGACTTCCCCATTGGGACCGTTCAGCGCGGCACGGACCCGCTGCTCGTCAAAACGTTTGGAGGTGGGCATCACGCATTCCGTCAGAAGGGAAGCTCGGCCGCGAGGTGCGGCTCGATGAAGCAGATGCCGCGCTCGAAGGCGCCGTGAGCCGGGCCGTGCGCATGCGCGGCGACATGCGCGCCCAGGGCCTCGCCGGCACCCGGGCCGAGCTGGCCGATGCGGACGATCGCGGCATAGGCGATGGCGGCGACCTGGTCGGCGGCGGCGCCGTCTATGATCTGCTCGATGTGATCGAGCTCGGGGCTGTGCATGCTGGTGCTCGCGGGTTGGCCGCCAATGGCCTCGACACTGGCGGCTGAGGGGGTAGAGGCGTTGCCGGATGCGATACCGAGGGGTTCGGCAACCGAGGCGCGCCGGAGGTGGGCAATCGGCCGTTCGGCCAGGGCTGCGGCGTTGGTGAGACCGAGCCAGAGCGCGAAGCGCTCGTCGAGATGGAGGAAGCGAAAGGCGTTGTTCGGCCCGACCAGCACCGGGCGGCCACTCGCGTGATGCACGATGATGGGCGGGTGGGGCATCAGAACGGGTAGTCCGCTTCATTGCCACCTGCCTGTGGCATGGTGCCCCCGCCCTCAACCGTCTTCGGCGTTGCGGGGATAATATAGGCTTCGGGCTCTCCTCCGAGGGCGATGCAGGCGCCGTCCCATGCCGCCTGCCAGAGTTTTGCTGTGGTGCCCCCGCACGAGTAGCTGCGCTTGCCGTCGCGATACGCTGGGACCACGCGATCGGCGATGTCCGTGCAGCGCTTGGCGAGGGGGTCGTTGCGCTGATCGGGCGTGTGCTTGACGACTTGCCTCAGGATCGCGCCTGCCATCTCCTGCGCTTCGATGGTGTTCAGCCCGACGGCGGATCCGCCCCTTGCGCCAAAGATCGAAATACCGATTGGCAAAGCCGGGTTGCCGCGACAATCGGACACGACAAGGCTCAATCCTTCCTTGTCGGACCGGAAGTGGTCGTCACTGCTCACGCGGCAATCTCCATCGGGTTGAGTGGTTCCCTGGGGCCCCAGAGACGGTCCAGGCGGCCGATCCAGCGTTCGAGCTGGGCGACGATCAGCTCAGCTTCGAGCTTCGCGCGGAGCTCGGTGCCGGCCTGCGTCTTCTGGCTGGCCTCGAGCGCGAGGATGACGCGGTTGGCGGCGGTGCGGTGAAAGCGGCGGAGGGTGGCGGGGGCCACCACGTCGAGCACCTGGGCGCCGCTGCTCAGCCTGCGCGCAAGGTGGGCCATGCCAGCCCAGTCCTGCCCGGGATCGACGGCGCCGCCTTCGCCCGCCTGGTCGCGCCATTCGGGGCCGCGCGCACGGGCGGCCTCGCGATCGGCGATCATGGCGATGCGGCCCTCCTCGCTGTCGCTCCACCCGGCGAAATAGACCCAGTAGAGCGCGTGCAGCGCGTCCCAGCATTCGAGGATGCGCCGCGCGGCGTCCTCGGTCATCGGATTGGTGGGGCTCGCCGCATATTTGGGGAGCGATCCGCGCTTGATGTTGAGCTCGGTGCGGATCTCCGCAACCTTGGCGTCCCAGGTGCGGTTCGGCCCCTCGCGCTTCGGCTCGGCCGGCGGGGTGATGCCGCTGGCGACCGCGATGTTGTGACGGAGCATCCAGGTGCGCGCCATCAGGTCGTCGCGGATCGCGGAGAGCGCGGCGATGCGCCCGGCGGCGGCCGCCTCGGTCATCGTCGCCTTTTCGATCAGCCGGGCATAGCCGGTGGGCGCATTGCGCCGGGCGAGCTCGCCTTCCACTTCGACCAATATGTCGAGCTCGGGCACGCTATAGTCCGGCGGGCGAACGCTGAGCGGCGAGCGCCAGGGGAAATCGCTGGCGAGGGGCGCGCGGGTCACCGGGCGCGCTCCGGCAGGTGCTCGAAGTACCGCTGGTCGTCCTTGCAGGTCGCGCAGGCGCGGACCCGGGCAAAATAGGCGCTTTGCTGCTCGCTCGACATTTCGCGAAGTGCGGCGGCGGTAGTGGAAACCTCCCCGCAACCGCAGCTATGGTCCCATGCTCCAGTCTGGCTCATTGCATCCTCGCAAGTCTAGCGCAGCGGGCGGCGTCGAGACGCTCGAACAGGTCGCGCTCGCTGGCGTTGAGGTAGGGCGGGGTCTGGCGGCGCGCGGCGAGTGCCGCCCACATGGCGTTCTGCACGCGCGGCGCCGGCAGGCGCCCGATCTCGAAGCCGAGCTGCAGATCGGGCCATGCCTGGCGCGAGATCTCCGGCTGGCGGTTAGACCTACCAGTGACCCGAGCGGCGCCGTTTTGGGCCGGCGCCGCTCGGGTTTGGCGCCGCCCGGGCGGCACATCACCGGAGCCTTGCGGTTCGGTGAACAGGAGGGGCTGCATCACCAGCGGCCCCAGATGCGATCGGAGATCCGCTGCCAGATGTGGCGATAGTCGCGCGTCAGCGTGATCGCGGCCAGGCCGAAGGCGAAGGCGAAGGGCATGTATTGCCAGCTCATGCCTTGCCGCGCGCTTTGGCTAGGGTGTTCCGCGCGACGCTCGACCATGCTCCGCCGCGTGAGGCGATCAACTCAAGGGTCGAGAGTATGGCGGGGATGGCCGCGATCGCCTGCGCATCCTTGAGCTCGGCGATTGGGCTGGCAACGACGCGGTGGCTGCCGTCATCGACAATGACGAAATTCTGGCGGTCCCGGCGGTGCAGGCACCAGTTTGGGGATGCTTTGGCGTCCATCACGCCGACACCCCCACGCCATGCGCGCGGGTGCGCCCGACCATGCGGGCGGCGACCATTGCGGCGGCTTCGTCCATGTCGTCGTTGGCGGCGAGCTGGCGGCCGGCTTCCTCGGCCTGGGCGGCTTCGGGTGGCAGGCGATCGTGAAACCACTGGTCGACCGCCTGGCGTTGCCAGCGGCTGTGGGTGGTGACGGCATCGATCAGGGCCGCGCCGCGCATGTTCGGCAGCGGCGCCGGAAAGCCCTGTTCGCCGATCAGGAGATTGATGAAGCGGAGCTGCCAGCGATCGGAGTGATCCTCCTTGCCGAGCTCGGCCATGATGTAGTTCAGCCCCACTGTTGGGGCGCGATGTTCGGAAAACAGGGTAGCCACGCCGTTACCTCCGGGCCGATGAACGGCGCGGAAAGTAACACCACGTGTTACTACGTCAAGTGGGAAAGTTGCATATGGCGTTACAATCGCGAACGCAAGGCGAACGCGGCGAGGCCGATTGCATCAAAATAATTTGGTCAGGCGGCTTCCTCGCCCGGTGGGGCGCCATAGGGAATGACCGCATCACTCACCCGATCGAGCATTTCGCGCTGGCCCTCGTCGGCAACGCGATACCGAAGGAGCTGTTTCCGCTCCGCCTGGTCGCGGGCTACATTGGGATTGTCACGTGTCGGGAGCAGGTCTGCGGCGTAAACCTCTAGCTGGTCAGCGATGTCCTGCAGCTGCTGTAACGTGATCGCCTGCAGACCGCGCTCCATGCGCGACATGCTCATCTTGGTCACGCCGATGGCCTTGCCCAATGCCTCCTGGCTTACGTCGCGGCGCCTGCGCCACTCGTAAATCCGGTTCGGATAGTCCTCCATGCGAAGGAAGGCTATGACCTGAGCTGTCACCCGGCTAGCTACTCGTGGCGTTACACCCACTTGTCAAGAAGTAACATGTGGCGTTACGTCGTTTCATTATGAAGCGATCGCCCATGATGCTCCGCCTCTGGCAGCGCGAGAGAGGATATTCCGACACGGATGCGGGGGCGCATTTCGGTGTCACCCGGCAAACCTGGCTCCGCTGGAAGGGCGGCGCGGTGCCCGGTCCCGCGCACATGATCGAGCTGTTCCGTGACGGCGTGGCTCAGCCCAATGACTTTTACGACCTGCCGGAGCTGGTAGCGCCAAGGAAGGCCGCCTGATGCCCAAGGGCGCCTGGAAGGATCGCACCAAGCGATCGGCGGCGGCCAAGAAATCCGCTGCGCATCGGCCGAACAAGCCGCGCGGCCCCTATGGCATGCGCGTGCTGCCCGAGGACGTGAAGCTGCGCATGCGCGCGATCGCGGAGCGGCTCGAGGCGGGCAATCCGCTGGCGCCGGCGGACGGGCCGCTGCCCACGCCGGGCGAAGTCGGCGCGCGGATCGACGCGGTGCTGGGGAAACTCGACAAGCGGGAGACGGTGGGATGAACCAGGCATCGGCGATCAAGGCGATCGAGGCTGTGATGGGTGAGCGCGCTCGGCAGATCGATGCCGAGGGCTATACCGCCGAGCGTGACGACGGCTATTTGCAGGGTGAGCTGCTGCTCGCCGCCGATTGCTATGCCGAGCATGCCCGGGGCCGCAACGGCGAGGCGGTGCCTGCCACCTGGCCTTGGGATGCGGCATGGTGGAAGCCGAAGCATCGCGCCCGCGATCTCATTCGCGCCGGTGCTCTCTATGAGGCTGAGATCGCGCGCCTGAAGCGCGCGGCGGCGCGGGCGGGTGCGCGCGACGACGATCCTTGCTGGGCTGCCGTCGCCGATGTCCAGCGCCTCTATGAGGGTGTGATCCGCGATATCGCTGCCGGTTGTGACGAGCCCCTGGGCGAATGGGGATGGTATTTAGGCGTCGATGTCGACGACGACGAAATGGGGCTCGAGGGTACGCGGGAAGCGGCGATCAAGGCGGGCCTGGGCCAGCACGAGCCGGGTGGATGCTTCTGGATCATCGAGGCGCGCATGCGGCTCGCGGACGAGGATGCAATGGGTCGCGGTGAGGCCGACAGTGCGCCTTTTGCCGAGAGCCGCAATGGCGCCTGGATCACGGTAGGCGAGGACGGCACCGCGCTTGAGAGCGCGGAGGCTGGCGCATGAGCAGCCTGTTCATCCCGGTGAGCCTCCCGCTTGGGGGGGGGGCGCCCACTCGTAAAGGTCGGCGGTCGCCGGTTTCGCCAGCACGGGCTTGCGTGGGCGCGCAACTGGCGGGCGCGGATGAAGCCGCATTTCGACGCGCTGTACGGGCCTGAGTGATGCTCGGCCCGATCCCCTTCGTGCTGGACTTCACCAGCGGCCCGCCTTCGAACGGTGCGCACATGCTCGCCTGGTGGGGCGGGCAGGACGCGGATCGCTGGGACCGGTTCGGCGCGGCGCTCGCGGAGCGATCGGGCTGGATCGAGGATCTGCTGCTCGGCGATGTCGAGCCCAGCCCGCGCATGGCGCAGAGCATCGCCGGCATGACGCAGGGCGTGGTGCCCGCCGAGCAATGGGATTGCGGCTGCTGCCTGGACTGGCGCGACAAGCCGCTGGGCTGGGCGGGACCGCCCGGCAGATATGCACCCTGCGCGCCGGCTTCCGCGGGGGAAGCTTGACATGCGCGGGGGGGATGAAATCGGTAACGGATCGGCGGGGTGTCACTCCCCCGCTGTGGCGGGCGACCTTGCCGACCCCCGGCGGCCCGTCGACCTGGGCCGCGCCCTGCCCCTAGAGGGGCGCGGCCCACTTTACCTGCAGTTCTGCAATCCGGGCGCGGACAGCTATTGGAGCGGCTGGTTCGGCGCTCGGCCCGCGACGCCAGCAGAAGAGATCCGGAGCCTGGAGGGTAGCGGGCTCGTCTGGTGGCCCAATGCTTGAGCATCCCGCCACCACCGCCGCCAGCGCCGACGCGGTGATCCTCTCGCATTGGGATGCGGGGCACTCGATCGAGCGGATCCTGCAGGAAACCAGCTTCTCCCGTCGGCGGGTGGAGGTGGTGATCAACAGCTTTCACATCGGGCCGAGCCCCGCCGAGCTGGATATCCGGCTGGGGCTGGGCGCGGCCAATGCCGAGCATGCCCAGCGCCTGATCGCGCTGCAGCGGCGCATGGCGAAGGAAAAGGAACAGGCCATGGCGCGTGAGCGGCAGCGGCGCGACAGCTCCGCCGAGACGCGCGAGCTGAACGACGAACTTTCCGCGCAGATCGAGGCGGTGTGCAAGAAATACCTGCCCAATGGCTGGAAGGAAGGGAACGAGTGGGTCACCTCCAACATCCATGACGACGGCTCGGGCTCGTCCAGCCTCTCCGTCAGCCTGAAGGGGCCCCGCCAGGGCGTGTGGGTGGATTTCGCCAATCCGGCGCACAAGGGCCTGCCGCTCGGGCTGATCTGCGCGGTGGAATGCGGCGGCGACTGGAAGCTGGCCTATGCCGAGGCGCGCGAGTTTCTGGGCAAGGACGATCCGCGCCAAGCCAGCGACGATCCCGAGGTGCGCGCGCGCATCGCCGCGGAGAAGGCGGAGCGTCAGGCCGCGCTGGCCGAGCTGCGCGCGGCGCGCGAGGCCGAGGATGCCGCGCAGGCGGCGCGGATCCTGAAGAGCGCGGTGGCGCGGTGGCAGGAGGCCAGGGTGCTGGCGGCCGGCGATCCGGTCGATGCCTATCTGCGCGCGCGCGGGATCGACCTGGGGGCGCTCTATGCGCTGACCGGGCAGCGGCCCGGGGCGATCCGCTACAATCCCAGCCTGCAATATGGCGCGAGCCCGCCGAACGGCCCGCCGGCACCGCGCTTTCCGGCGATGGTGGCGATGGTCACCGCGCTGGACGGCACGCATATCGCGACGCACCGCACCTGGCTGGATCCCAACGCGCCGGCCAAGGTGCCGCCGTCGCTGCTGCCCGGCGGGAAGGGTGCGCAGAAGAAGGTGCTCGGGCTCTACAAGGGCGGGCACATCCCGGTGTGGAAGGGCGCGCATCGCTGCCCGCTGAAGGACATTCCGGCGGGCACGGACGTGTGGGTATCCGAGGGCGTGGAAGACGGGCTGACCGCCGCGTGCGCCAAGCCCGAGCTGCGCGTGATCGCCGGCATCAGCGTGAGCAATTTCGCCGAGCTGCATCTGCCCGAGCAGATGGGGCGGCTGATCATCCTGCGCCAGAACGATCCGCCCGGCAGCGATGCCGATCGGGCGGTGCAGTCCGCCGCCGCCGCGCATCGCGAGCGGGGGCGCAAGGTGGGGTTCGTGCGGGTGGGGCAGGGATGAGGGCGCTCGATTTGTTCAGTGCTGCGGCCGGCGGCTGGTCGCTGGGCCTTCACCGTGCCGGTTTCAGAACCGTCGCCGCCTGCGAGGCGGTGGACTGGCGCCGCGCGCTCTATGCCGAGAACAATCCGGGGGTCCCGATCTATGACGACGTCTGCACGCTCACCGGCGAACGCCTGTACGCCGACCTCGGCATCCTCCCCGAGCTCGTTGTCGGGAGTCCTCCCTGCCAAGACATCAGCCCCGCCAACACCGGCGGAAAGGGCGTCGAAGGCGCGCGTTCCGGTCTCTATTTCGAAGCAATCCGTATCATCGGAGAGGTCCGTCCTCGTTGGTTCGCTCTTGAAAACAGCGCTAATCTCCGAACTCGGGGCGCTGACGCCGTGCTCGCTGCACTGGAAGGCCTCGGCTACTCCTGCTGGGCGTTCGTGGTTCGTGCTGGCGACGTTGGCGCCAATCACGAGCGTCCCCGGAGCTGGCTTATCGGCTGCGACCTCGAGCAGGTTGCCGACACCCATGGCGATGGACGGACAGCGGAATGGGGCAGGTGGCGGCGCGGGTTCGACCTATCCGATGCGGATGATCCTGACGAGTGCTTCGGCCAGTCTGCCGACGCCGCGGAAGAGCGACGCGCGGCATGGTCCGGAGATGACAAAGGCACGGGGAGTGAAGCGCACGGGTATGAACCTTCGCACTCTGTTGCATCCACCAGCACTTCTCGAAACACTCCCGACCCCGACCAAGCGGGACAAGCGGATGGATGCTTGGTCCCCGGCATACGACAAGCGCAAATCGCCCACGATGGACGCGGTGATGTCCGGCGCGATGATGTCGTTGACGCCAACGGCGACGGGCAACCTTCTCTCCCCCAGCATGCAGAAATGGGGGGGGGCGAGAGCTCTGGCGGCGCTTCTTCGGAGCCATGGGCTGAGTGGAACCTCGGCCTTGCCGGTCACCTACGGCTGGATGATGGGCTTTCCGCCTGGGTGGCTGGCGCGCGCATTGCAGTCGGCGGTCCAAAGGGGACAGCTGCAGCTGCGCTGCTCGTCGAAGCCTTCGGCGACGCGGTAGTCCCGCAGATCCCGGAGGCGATAGGGCGCGCGATCTTGCGCGTGGAAGCCGCACTCGGCGCCGTCGCAGCATGACCGGCGAGCCGCTCAAGGACATCAACGATCTCGCCCAGGCGCAGGGGCTCGATGCCGTGCGCAACGCGCTGGACAACATCACCGACGACATCGACGCGCCGCCGCCCGACTATGACAGCGATCGCGGCGAGGAAGAGGATTATGTCGGCGGCGCCGGCTGGGCGGGATCGCGCGAGGCGCGGCCGCCACGCTACATGCCCGACGACTGCCCGGTGATCCCGCTGGGCACGATGGACGGCATATTCTATTTCCTCACCGCGCTGGGGGAGTTGCGCGGCCTGCCCGCCGACAAGGTAGCGAACAAGCACATCGTGGCGATGTTCGCACCGGACAGCCTGTACCTCGAGGATCAATGGCCGCGGAAGCGGCTGATCGCGCAGACCGACGATGCCGGCGTGGCGGTGAAGGACAAGGACGGCAACACCCTGAAGGAATGGGTCACGATCGGCTGGAATACCGAGATCGTTACCACGCTGCTGATGGACTGCTGCGCGCGCAAGGGCGTGTGGGACGCGCGCGAGAAGGTGCGCGGGCGCGGTGCCTGGCGGGCCGACGACGGCAGCCTGGTGTTGCATTGCGGGAACACGATCCTGACCAACGGGCGCTGGCTGGCGCCCGGCGAGCACGGCAAGATGGTGTATCCGGCGCAGGCGCCGATCCCCAAGCCCTTCGAGGCCGGCCATTCGACAGCGGAGCAGCTGATGCCCCGGCTGGTCGCTACCTATCGCGCGCGCGGCATGAAGATCACCGGCGTGGGCGGCAGGGAGATCCCGCTGGGCGGCGTCACGCCCGCGCGCTTCCTGTTCGAGATCCTGAAGACGTGGAATTGGGACCGATCGCTGATCGATCCGATGCTGCTGCTCGGCTGGATCATGCTGGCGCCGTTCGGCGGGGCGCTCGACTATCGCCCGATCCTGTGGCCGACGGGCGGGCGCGGCACGGGCAAATCGGAGCTGCTCGAGCTGATCGCCGCGCTGTTCCAGAACGCGCTGCTCGTCTCGCCCAAGGCGAGCGAGGCGGGCGTGCGCCAGGTGATGGGGCAGCAATCGCTGCCGGTGAACCTGGACGAGAGCGAGGCGGGCAAGGACAACAGCAAGATGTCTGCGTTGATCGAGCTGGCGCGGCTGGCCGCGACCAGCCAGGGCAACATCATCAAGGGTGGGCAGAACCACCAGGCGAGCGAGTTTCGCGCGACCAGCTGCTTCCTGTTCACCTCGATCCTCGTTCCCCCGCTCGAGCCCGCCGACAAGAGCCGCATGGGCATATTGGAGCTCAACCGGCTGCCCGCCGGCGCGCGCAGCGTGGGCTTCAAGAATTATGTCGATGAGATCGGCCGGCTGGGCGCGTGGATGCGCAAGCGCTTCTGCGACAATTGGGGCCGGTGGGACGAGCTCTATGGTGTGTGGAGCGAAGCGCTGATGGATATCGGCGAGCAGGGCAGTCGCGCCGCCGACCAGTTCGGCTCGCTGCGCGCGGCGGCCGAGCTGGCGCTGTTCGACGGCATGCCCGAGGCGGAGGATGTGGCGATGTGGGCTGAGATGCTGAGCCTGCGGAACCTCGCCGAGACCAGCGACGCGCCCGAGGAAGGTGAGATTTGCCTGGGGAAGATCCGATCGAAGCCGGTGCAGCTCGATTTTCGGCGCGGGCAGCGGCTGGTGAGCGAATGGCTGGTCGATCACATGAAGCCGATCGGCAAGGATCAGTACGGCGCGGAGGATCAAGAGGACAAGCAGCGGCGCGAAACTGCCGAGGTCGCGTTGGGGCGTATTGGGCTCAAGGTGGTCCGTTATGGCCCGAATGACCGCGGTAAGAACAAGCCGCCACCTGAAATCTTTGGAGAGTGGTTGGCGGTTGCTTCCAGCCATGACGGGCTCGAGCAGCTGCTGCAGGGTACTAAGTTTGGCGAGGGCGTGTGGAGCCAGGCGCTGGCGCGCTTGCCCGGCGCGATCAAGGCGAGCGTCAACAAGCGCAACATCCGGTTCAATGGGCATCAAAGCAAATGCACGCTGATCCCGCTCGCCGTGGCGCTGCCGCCCGGGGACGAGGATGACGAGGAGGATGCCGGCGCGGTGCCGGAGCGTGCGCGGGCCTAGCGCGGCGGCTTGAGGGGGGTGACCTGGGCGCAGCGCGGGCTGGTGACGGCGCGGACGAGCTGGTCCGCGAGATCCAGCGCCGCGGCCGGCGTGTAGACGCGCTCGCAGACCGGCTTTCCGTTGCTGAAATCGATCACGATGTAGTGATTGCCTTCCCGCTTCGCGGTCGCTTGCTCGCATAGGTACACAGTACACGCCCCGGCCATCCGCTATCCCTCCCCTGGCGCGACCCGCGGCGCTTTTGCACCATTCTGGACCTGAAACCCTATTCGACTTCGGCGGGGGCGCAAGCGAATGTTACAGCTGCGTCACATTCCGATCCGTGATAAGGCGCGTGAGTCGTTGCGAGCAATTATCGATTGTTGTCGCCATGCCGTGCAATTCGTGCGCCGAGCAGTTCCAGATCCTCGACGCCGCCTGGGCCGGCCAGCGCCTCGATCGCGATCATGAGCTGGCCGATATAGGTGGCGCGCGACATGGCGCGTTCGCGCGTCTTCCCGTTGATCGTCTCGCGGATATGGAAGGTGTCGCCGCCATCGGGCGTGTAGATTTCCGCCAGGCCGCGCTGCCAGAATATGGGGTGTTCGGTCACGGTTGTGCTCTTGTTGCCCGCGGTGCGACCCGCGCCCGCCGAGGCATAAGCTGTTGAGGATGAACGCAACACTTACGTAGCATTGCGGGGTGACGCTACGGAAGACGCTGGCAGGGGTGCCATTCTGGGTCATCGCGACACGGCGCCCCGACCCCGCGCGAGGTGGGCAGGATTTGCGGTGGGGCTCGCGGGTGTGGCATGGGCGCGGCTTCCAGGGAGACCGTTGATGCTATTGGTAACTCTTTTGCTGATCGCCCAAGACGAACCTGAGACTTCGCGGATCGCGCGGGCGTGGAGCGAGTGCGTGATCGGAAAGGCGGCCCGATGGAGCGCACAGACCGAGGCGGCGCGCGCTTTGGCATCGGTCGCGGTTGCGGCATGTTCAAGCTACCGAGATGATTGGAAGCGTGCAGCATCTTTAGCGGCCGGCCTGGTCCCTGGGCGAGATGATGCGATTGTCGATCGAGAAACAGCTCAAATCGAACAGGGCATCGCGGACAAAGCGGCTGAAGTGGTGCTTGAGCTGCGCGCGCGCCGGGCTTTCAAATAGCATCGCGGCCAGCATTCGACGCGCAGGGCGCGTCGGATGTGGTGCGGCCGCGTCATAATCCCCGCGCCATTGGCGCGGTTTCTTCCTTCGCCGATGATCCTGCAACCCTGCTGCGGATCGCTTCGCGCCCTCGCGCCCCGACCCTGTTGCGGCAGCACGTGTTGCGCCCCAACCCTTTGGTTGGTAAACAGTGAAATAGCCCGCGATTGCTGCCCGCTACCGCTAGGGTCAGGGGGAAGTAGCGGCCTAGGTAGCAGCTGAACGTAGCGGCTAACATCCTGAAATCACTAAACTAATCGCGCGGTGCTACGTGCTACCTCGCGTTTCGCGCGCGGGTTATGCACATACGCGCGCGGGCGCATACGCGCGTATAAAGGGAGGGGTATAAGGGTAGCACGTAGCACCATATATATAAGTCTTTATAATCAATAGGTTAGCCGCTACGTTCGGCCTGCTACGCGGTTTCAGCGTCAACGTAGCAGGTAGCAGCGCCCGGCGGCTGATTGGACGCGGCGCTTTCCGATGCGATAGATGCGCAGCCCTTCCTCACGGTGGGGTGCGCTCGTGGTCGCTGGGACCAATAAAATATGGGGCGGAAATGGCTGACGGGGGCACCGGCCTTGCGTCGGCCGTTGGCCAGGCGATCGAGCGGCGCGGCGAGATGATGTTCGCCGATCCTGAGCAGGTCGAACTCGCGCTCGAAGCCGCCGGCGGGCTGCGCGATCTCCCCGCGGTGAAGGCGGCGGTGGTCGAGGTGCGCAAGGCCGGTCGGCCGAAGAATTCGCCGAACAAGCGCACCGGCAAGATCCGCGACTTTCTCCTCTCCCAGCACCGGCATCCGCTGCACACGCTCGCGATGATGCAGGACCAATCGCCCGACGTCCTGGCGGCCCAGCTCGACTGCTCGAAGCTCGAGGCGGCGCGCGTGATCGTGGCCGCTGCCGGCGAGCTGGCGCCGTACTGCGAGAGCCGCATGCCGATCGGCATCGCCAACGCGGGCGAGGGCCACATGATGATGGTCCTGGGCGCTGGGGCGCCGATCGTCGCCGCGTTACAGGGCGGTGCGTCGATCGATCGCGCGACCGGTGCGCTGACCTTCGGACCGCCACCGGAAGTCGCTGATTTTACTGAGGTTTCCGATGACGAAGCGGGAGCGTCGGAATGATGCAGTCGGAACGCATGCGCTATCGCACTGAGAAAGTGCGGAAATCCGGCACAGCGCGTCAGGTTGTGCAGCTTCTTCGCCGGGTGGCCAGCGCCGCCCAGGCGGCCCTCCCGGCCGGTGGTGAGACGCAGCGCCGGGCAGGGGGGGGTGTCGTTTTCCGGGCGGCACCCCCGCCCCCCCCCAAGCCGGGGACGAACGTCCAGCCGGGTTCGTCGCACGACATATTCGCATTTTTGGGGGCGGATCTCGCCCCTTATGCCCTGTTTGCCCAGCACCCGGCTCGCGAATATCTCGCGAACCTCAACTCCATCGATACGGGGTTGGGGGTATGAGCGCCGCCGTCTCACTCATGCTGGCGTCGGGGCCGGTGGGCGCGGCCTTCCGCGCCTGCCTGGCGTTCCTCACCCTCGTCATGGGCCCGGTGGGCAGTGGCAAGACCACGGACTGCATCGCCAAGGGTGTTCAGTGCGGGGCGATGCAGGAGGCGGTCTGGGACCAAACCCGGCTCGGGGGTAAGGGATGCTTCGTGCGCAAGTGCCGTGGCGCGGTGGTGAGGGACACCTATCCTAACCTCGATCGCACGGTAATCAAGTCGTGGTGGAAGTGGTTCCCCAAGAACATGGGCCACTGGTCCGGTGAGGCGCCGCGCACGCACCGCTTCACGCTCGACATGTGGGACCATTCGGACCCGGCCAAGCCGTTCTTCTTCCAGCTCGACATGGAAGTGCTGTTCATCGCGATCGGCGACAATGCGGTGGAGGATGTGCTGCGCGGGCTTGAGCTTACCTGGCTCTGGCTGAACGAAACCGATCTGCTTTCGCGCGCGATCATCGAGATCGGTATCGGCCGCGTGGGCCGCTATCCCTCGGGCAAGGACGGGCGCTGCCTGTTCCCCCAGATCTTCTGCGACATGAACGCGCCGGAAGAAGATAACTGGACGGTTCCCCTGTTCATCGAAAAGCAGCTGGATCCGGCGGCCAAGGCTGCGATCGAAAAGCGCATGCGTGAGGTGGCCAACGATAATGGGCCGGTGCGCGAGGTGATCGGCTTTTACCGGCAGCCGGGCGGGCTCGAGGACGGGGCCGAAAACCTGCAGAACCTACCCGGCGGTCGCGGCTATTACGAGCTGCAGGTCGCGGTGATGGCAGCGGACAAGGCCCGGCGCATGGTGCACAACCGCATCGGCCCGGTGCGCAAGGGCACGCTGGTTTATCCTGAGTTCGTCGACGATCTGCTCTACGACGATGAAAAGGGCGCGCAGACCGGGCATGTGCGCGAGTTCGACGTGAACCCGCGCTGGCCGGTTCTGATCGGTGCCGATCAGGATGTCTGCCCAGGGCTCGTCTTCGCCCAGCTCGATCCGCAGACCGACCAGCTGATGATCTTCGACGAGCTGGCGCGCATCTTCGAGAACGAGGATGGCAACATCGTCGTCAGCCAGATGGGCGGTGAGGCATTCGGCCGGCAGGCGGCGCTCCACCTGGCGACGCATTACCCCGCGCTGAGCGTGGGGCTGGTGACCGCCGATCCCGCCGGCAGCAACGGCGAGAAGGCGATCGAGGGCACAAGCTGGCGGCGCCAGTTTCAGAAGGGGCTGGGCGTGAACGTGCGCAAGTGCACGGTGCCGGGCAATTCGATCGAGCTGCGCACCAAGGCGATCCGCGACCGGCTGGGCTCCAAAATTCCGGGAAAGCCTCAGCTGGTCGTTCATCGGCGCTGCACGATCCTGCGGAAGGCTTTCACTTCCCGTTACGTGTTCAAGCGGATTGCGGCGGGCGGTGCGGTGGACAGCGGCAAGTTCGCGGACGCCCCCGTGAAGGCCCAGGGCTACTCCGATGTGATGAACGCCGCCGAGTACCTCGCCTTCGAGGTGAACAAGGGGCTGAGCTTCTCGGCCGTGGGTCCGGCGGCGACGCGCGGACCGGGGCGGCAGATCGTCAACGACAGCGAATATGAAATGTTCGGAAGGGTCGGATGACCGCCGCCGCCCCGATCTTGCCGGAAAACCGGCAGACCCCGCAATCCGGGCAGTCGCCGGAAAAAGGGCAGTCGCGCCTGGCGGAGCGCGCCAAGAAGCTTGGGGCGCTCAATCGCGCGGGAGCGCTGATGGGGTGCGCGAAACTCGCGCGCGAGATGGGCCAGAGCGACCGCACGATGCGCGCCTATGCCGCCTGCGAGATCGCGCTGCCCGACGCTGTGCTGATCGGCGCCGCGGGCGCGCTCGAGCGCGAGGCGCAGGCCATGATCGATCATGCCGCGAAGCTGCGCGCGCTCGCGGCGCAACCCAGGGGAGACGGGAAATGAAGACGATCGGCGGTCTCGTCACCGCGCCGCTCAAGGCGCTGGGCATCATTCCTTCGGCGCCGCCGCAACTCCCCGCGCCGACGATGACGCCGACGCGCGATGCCGCGCGCGATGCTGTTGCCGCATCGGACGAGATCCGGCGCCGCCGCGGTGGCGCGGCGGATGTGCTCACCTCGCGGATGGGCGCCGAGGCTGATGCCGGCGCCACCGGCAAACAGACCCTTGGAAGTTGAAAGGAACGGAAATGAGCGATGAAAGCGCGGGCGCTGGCCCGAACGAGGATGTGGGTGTGGTGGCGGTCGACGCGGTGACTGGACTCGATGCGCTGCTCGCGCTCGATCCGAAGCCCGAGACCGTGCTGATCGCTTTCGATCTGGCGGGCGTATTGGTGGCTGCGCACGCCGAGAGCGAGCGCCAAGCCGATCTGATCAGCGGCTTCCAGGCAATGCGCGGGCATCTGGTCACGGGTATGCAGGCGCTCGGGCTGCTTGCCGCCGAGGCCGACGCGCCGGAGAATGCCGATCTCGCGGATCTAGCGCTGCTGACGCTGGGCAATGCCGCCGAGGCAGTGAAGCGCTGCGAGGCGGATTTCACCGAAGTCTCGCGCCAGCGCGAGACGCTGCAGGGCCGTGTCGACGGGCTGGAAAAGGCTGCTGCCGGGCATGACGCGGCGCTGACCGCGGAGACGCAGCGCGCGAATGCGCTGCAGGGCGAGGTGACCGAGCTCAAGGCCGAGTTGGGCCGAGCGAAGAAAACGGCGGCGGCCAAGGTGGTTCCCGCGCCCAAGGCCCACAAGCTGCGCGACACGGCGCAGATGACGGAGAACCCCAAGCCCGAGGATCTGCTCGAGCGGCTGGCGGTGGCGCCGCACATCCTCGTCTTCTCCGATGGCGAGCGCGAGATCGTCGCGCTGGAAGCGGTGCAGATCGAGGGCGGCGCGGCGTGGATGCGGCGCGGCGGCCGCGTGCTGCTGCGCGAGCCGGTGCGCGTGAAGCCCAATGTCAACGTGGAGCTGGCGGGCTTTGCGCTGTTCGACCGCAAGGGAAAGCAGATTGCCTGGTCGGCGCTCGCCCAGCCCTTGCGCATCGCGGCCGGACAGGACGTGAAGTTGGACGGGCAGGCACTTTTCTGAGGCGCGGCGGGCGCGGCGCGGTGCTGCGCCCCGATGTGGGAGGGTGACATGCGAAAGACCTATCTTCGACTGCTGGGCAGCTCGGCGCTGGTGTCGGCCGCGCTGCTCGGCGGCTGCACGCCGCGGCAGCTGGACGATGTGTGCAAGCGCGAGGTGTCCGCCCGTGCCGCGCTGGACGCGAGCGAGGCTCGGGCGCTGGCGATCACGGACGGCGTGAAGCGCGAAGCCGCGCTGGGCGCGATCCGCACCGCCCGCGCCGCGCTCGATAAGTGCCCGGTGGCCGCGCCGCCGGCGGGAGCGGTCCAGTGAGCGCGAGCCGCTGTGGCGTGCTCGGCCGCTTCGTGCTGGCCTGCGCCGCGGCGTTGCCCGTGGCGATGATCGCGATCGGTATCGCCGTGCAGCTTGGCGTGCGGATCGGCTGATGGGGAAGCGCATCGCCCAGGCGTGGATCGTGGCGGGCTTCGCGGCCCTGTGCCTCGTCATCCTCGCCTGGGCGGTGCTTTCGGCGGGTAGCGGGGAGATAGTGCGGTGACCGACAGCCTGCAGAACGAGACCGACGTGAAAACCCTGCTCGATCACCAGCGGATGATGGAAGGCGAGCGCATGCTCTATGAGCCGCTGTGGCGCGAGCTGGACGAGCGCGTCGATCCGCAGGCGGCCGGCGGCTTCGACAAGCGCACGCCGGGGGGTGACCGCGGCAATGGTAATTTCGACGCGACCGCGACCACCGGGCTGGACAATTACACCGCGGCGATCGCGGGCCTGACGATCCCGACCGGGCAGACCTGGGCATCGCTGACCACGCCCGACAAGGATCTTAACAAGCTGCCCGAGGTGCAGCGCTGGCTCGAGCATGCCAACGACCGGCTGTTCGCCTGCCGCTATGCGCCTGGCGCGGGCTTCGAGGTGCAGGCGACCGCGGATATCCGGCAGGGCGGCAAGTACGGCACCGCGCCGCTCTGGGTGGACGAGGTGGTGGGCCGTGGCCTGTTCTATCGATCGATCCATATGAGCGAGGCCTGGATCGACCTGGACTTCACGGGCCGCGTCGACACGTTCCACCGGAAATATGAGCTGACGGCGCGCCAGGCCGCGCAGAAGTTCGGCCGTGATGCGCTGAGCGACAAGATGCTGTGCTGCCTGACCGACGACAATCCGGCCAAGCAATATGAGAAGTTCGAGTTCCTGCACGCGGTGCGGCCGAACGGCGACTATGAATATGGCGCGCCGGCGCATCTGGGCATGCCCGACATGGGCTGGACGATCGCGGTCGACGAAAAGGCGCTGATCCGCAAGCTCGGTTATCACAGCTTCCCGGTTCCCACCTCGCGCACGATCGTGACGCCCGGCGCGACCTATGGCCGCTCGCCGGCGATGAAGGTGATCGGCACGATCCGTGTGCTGCAGGAGATCGCCAAGACGATGCTGCGCGCGGCGCACAAGTCGGTCGATCCCGCGCTCGCCTTTTTCGATGACGGCAACATCTCGCGGCTGGCGACCAAGCCTGGGGGCTTCAATCCCAATCTGGTGGATGAGATGGGAAACCTGCTCGTCCATGCGATCCCCGGTGGTGGCGACCTGAGCTGGGGCCTGAAGGTGCAGGAGGAAGAGCGCCAGGTGGTGCGCGATGCGTTCCTCGAGCGCATTTTCCAGCTGCTGTTCGATCCGACCGACCGGATGACCGCGACCGAGGTGCTGGAGCGCGCGCAGAAGGAGGGCCTGCTCGTCGGCCCGTACCGCGCAACGCAGGAGACCGAGAAGCTGGCGCCGATGACGACGCGCGAGCTCGATATCCTGATGCGCGCCCGCCAGATCGACCCGATGCCGCCGGTGATGCGCGAGGCCGGTGTGCGACAGCCGGTGGCCGAATACCAGAACGGGCTGGCGCGCATGGCGCGGGCCGAGGAAGCATCGGGCTTCATGCGCCTGGTGGAGATCACCGCGCAGGTATCGGGCTTCGATCCCGGCGCCGCCGATCACATCAATTTCGACCGCGCCGTGCCCGGCGTGGCCGAAGTGCTTTCGGTGCGGCCGAGTTGGCTCAACTCGCCCGACGAGGTGGCGGCCAAGCGCCAGCAGCGCGAGCAGGCGCAGGCGATGCAGTCGCTCACCGAAAGCGCGCCCGCCATGGCCGGCGCGGCGCTTGACCTGGCCAAGGCCAATGACGTGGCGGCGGCGGCATAGATGGGCGCGCTGCTCGATCAGGCGCAGGCGCTCGCGCGCAATCTGCTCCGGAAACGGGCGGTGGTCCTTGGGCTGCACTATCGGCGGCTGTTTACGCCGGACGCTGGCGTGGATCGCGACGCGGAAATCGTGCTCGCCGATCTGCGCGAGTTCTGCCGCTATTCGCGGACGAGCTTCACGCCCGACCCCTATCTGACCGCGCGAAACGAGGGCCGTCGCGACGTGTTCCTCCGGATCGTCGGCCTGATCGAACTTGACCCCGCCCAGGTGCGGCAATTCATGGAGCTGGAAGATGATTTATAACCGACGTCCGGCGCTGGCCGGCATTCGCATCACCGCCGCCGAGCGCCGCATGGGGCGGCTGATGCGCGCGCCTGACGGGCACGGCGATGACGATGGCGGCGGCGGTGGTGGTGACGGCGGCGGTGATGATCTCGCGGATCCTCCGGCAGATCCGCCCGCCGATACGCCGCCCTGGTATGGCGATCTCTCTGCGGACGCGAAGGGCAGCGCGCCGTCGGATCGTGACTGGATGACTGGCAAGGGCTTCACCGATCCGGCGGCGATGGTGCAGGGCTATCGCGCGCTCGAGACCAAGCTGGGCGAGCGCAAGGGGATCGAGATCCCCGGCGACGACGCGACGGACGAGGCGAAGGCTGCCTATCGCGCGGCGATCGGCGTGCCCGACAGTGCCGAGGGTTATGCGGTCAACATCCCCGAGGGCTGGGAGGCGGATATGGCGATCCTTGGCCCGCTGAGCCAGGACGCGCATGAGATCGGCGCGCCCAAGGCGGTGTTCGATGCGCTTGCCGAGAAGATGATCTCGCGCTTCGTCGTTGCGCATAATGCGCTGGTGACGCAGCATGATAGCGAGCGCGCGGCGGTGGAGGCCGGCTGGGGCGGGCAGAAGGCGCATAATCTCGAGCTGTATCGGCGCGGCATGGTGGCCTTCGGTTTCACCGCCGAGGAAGCTGAGAAGATGCAGGTCGCGCTGGGCGAAGGCGGCACGCGCAAGATGATGGAGGCCGGGCTCAAGCTTGGCCAGCTCTCCAACGAGGACGGCTTTATTCCGGGCAGCCGCCGCGACTTCGGTATCACGCCGGACGCGGCACGGATCAAACTGGCCGAGCGGGAGAAGGATCGCGAGTGGGTCGCGCGATTGCAGGCGAAGGATCCTGCCACCGTGGCTGAGCATGCGCGTCTGGTTGCCGTGACCTCAGAAGATGACGAGCGCAAGGCGCGCGAGGCGCGGGCGGCATAGTGGCCAGCCTGCCGCCCGACCTGTCGGTCGTGCGCCTTCATAGCGAGGCGATGGCGGCCGATATCGTCGGCTCGCTTCGGCGCGCGGCTGACAACATCGCCGCGGAAGGTGAAGCGGATGATCGCACTGTGGCCGTTGTCGCCGTCTCCGTCAGCGAGTCGGGTGAAGTCGCGCTGTATGGCTGGGGGCGGTGCTCGGACCGGTTCACCGTGATCGGCATGCTGCACGCGGCGATCGTCCAGCAGGGCTAGGGAACAAAAGACTTGACAGCACGATTTCTCCATAGGAGAAATCGACACCTCAGCAAGGCGGCCTCGGGGCGGAATTCCGGGCCGCCGCGCTCGCTTCAGCGGGCAGGCTGGCGCCGGACAAGGCCGCTTCCGTTGGCGGCCCCCGGCCCCTGATGCGGACGCATCCGCTTGCCGCGAGCGCCTCCGCGGAAGAGGTGGCCCGGCAACTCCGACAAGCCCTTCGAAACCCAACGCAACGTGGTTTTGGAGGCGAGAATGTCGGACATTCCGAAGACTTACGTAAACACCTACGCCAGCAACATGCGCATGGCGCTGAACCAGCAGGACAGCAAGCTGGCCTCGGTGGCGATGCGTCAGCCCGGCAAGGGTGAGCTGCAGCAGCTCGACAACATCATCGGCAACGGCACGGTGAAGAAGTCGAACAACCGCAACGACACCGTGAACGTCGATCCGCCGACGCACGACAAGATCTGGGTGCCGGCGCCCGGCATCACCTATGACGCCGACATCGTCGCCACGCTCGACAAGGTGAAGTCGGGCATCGACCTGCAGGGCGGCTATGTCATGAAGCATGCGGGCACGATCCGCCGCGGCTATGATGGCATCTTCCTGGGTGGCGACGACGGCACCACCGGCTTCTACGGCAACATGTACCAGGGCAAGACGGGCGGCACCGCCGTTCCCTTCGCCAACGGCAACATCGTGCCGGCGGCGACGGGCGCGAGCTCGGCGACGGGCATGAACCTGGCGAAGCTGCTCGAGGCACGCACGATCCTTGTCGGCGGCTATGCGGCCGAGCAGGACGAGCAGTGGTTCCTGGGTGTCACCTCGGACGAGGTGAAGGACCTTTTCAACCAGGTCGACCTGACCAGCAGCGATTTCGAGAAGACGTACAAGCCGCGCGTCTCGGCGGACGGCAAGCGGCTGCTCGGCGCCTGCGGCTTCGACTTCATCGAGATCGAGCTCGATAACCCGCTGCTGCCCAATTACGACCTGACCCGGGACGGCTCGAACTACCAGAAGAACCCCTTCTGGACGAAGAGCGGCATGGCGATGGTCGACTGGCTGGAGCTGACGTCGACGATCGACCGGTTGCCGCAGAACTTCAACAACATCCAAATCCTCAGCCAGTTCATGGCCAACGCCTCGCGCACCGACAATGCACGGTGCGGGATCATCCTGAACGCCTGACCGCACCTAGAGCGGCGGAGCTTCGGCTCCGCCGCGACATGATGCGGCCATTGCGCCTGCACCCTGAAGGAGACGTGCAATGACGACTTTCTTTGCTGCGCAGCTCGACGACGTAGCCGACGGCACCATCCCGGCGATCCCGGGCGATGTGGCGTTCCTCGGCGGCAAGGTTCACGCGCTGATCAACTATATCGACCTGGGCGCGAATGCCGTCGCGGTCGCCGACGTGATCGTTTGGGGTGAGCTGCCCAAGGGCGCGGTGCCGATCGTCGGCCTGCTCGTTACCAATCGCTCGCTCGGCTCCTCGACGATCGATGTCGGCTATCAGGGATCGGCCGCCGCGCTCCGCGCCGCCGGCACCTTCACCGCGACCGACACGCCGACGCTGTTCGGAAAGGCGGCCAACATCGCGACCGCGCTGACCGCCAAGAAGCGGCTTCAGTCCGTGGTCGCGGCGGCGAACATGCCGAACAACTCGGGCGACCGGCTGGTCTGCGTCCAGTTCTACACCATGGCCTACGGCAACTGAGAAGGGGGCGTTCGCGGCGGGCTCCTTCCAGCGCCCGGTGCGGACCGGCCCGGGGCGGCGGCCTTGCCCGCTGCCGCCCCGGTTCTGAACCGGAGGGGATGACATGACTTTGGTGCCCGTTGCCGCCACCGCCGCCCACCTCGTCGTGCTTGCGACGGGTAATCCGGGTGAAGTCCCCGTGCCGATCGGCGCCGACGGGGCGCTGCCCGTACGCACGGCGGGAGGCGCGGCCATCGCCGTCGAGCCCGAAAGCGCGCCCTGGCAGCTCGGCGCGGACGGCGGCGCGGACGGCGACTGGCTGGGTGCGCTGCTGATCGTGCCGCTGACGACTTCGCCGGGCCTGGTCTCGATCTCGGACGGCGGCGGCGACGCGATCCCGATCTTCGCCGGCGGCGCGAACAGCGTTGGCAACCTGCTTCCGGTCCATGTGCCGCTGGGGATGACCAGTGCCGCGGGCGGCTGGGAGGTCACCACCGGCGCGAACGTGAACATCGTGGCCATCGGCAATTTCACCTGATCGAGCGAAGGGAGACCAGTCATGGCGACGCAGTGGAAACTCACCATTCACCAGGGGCAGACCAGCGAACAGGTGGTCCAGGCCAGCGGCACGACGATCAGTGGCGGCAACGGTATCGAGGTCAATATCGACCAGAACGGGATGACGCAGCGCGAATGCGTCAACGCGCTCGGCGAGATCATCAAGAAGATCCTCGAAAGCCCGTACCCGGCAGCCTGAACCCCTGAGGAGCGGCGCCCGTGGCCGAGATCGACATCACGCTGGCCAACATGGCCCTGCAGAAGATCGGCGCCACCGACACGGTGTCCGATCCCGCGCAGGAGAGCGAGGCTGCGCGTTCGATCCGCAATGCCTGGGGCGAGGTGCGCCGCGCGACGATCCGCGGCACGCCGAAGGTAAAGCCCAAATGGAACTTCGCGCGGCGCTATTTCGAGCTCGCGGCGCGCGCGGCTGATCCGGCCTGGCCGGTGCCGCATGGCTGGTCCGCGCTCTATCCGCTGCCCGCCGAAAGCCTGCGTTTCCTCGAGATCGCGACGCCGCATTCGGCGCGGGACCGGTTCGACCTGATCATGGGGCCGGCGGGCGAGGAGCTGGCGGTGTGTACGGCGGGCGTGCTGGGCATCTGGTGCCTGGTCGACGTGACGGATCCGGCGCGCTGGGACGCGATCTTCCGAAACGCCTTCGCTGCGCGGCTGGGCTTCCAGATCGCGGATCGCATCACCGGCGATCGCGGGCGCAAGCAAGATTGCTGGGCCGAGTTCATGGCGGAGATCACCGGAGCGGCCGGCGCGGACGGCGCAGAGGGCGCACCGATCGAGCCGCAGGAAAGCGACTGGGTGCTGGCACGCTACGGTTGTTTCGGCTCCGATGACTGGGGGCGCCCGGTATGAGCGCTGCCGCCACGCCCATGGTGACCAGCTGGAACGGCGGCGAGCTTTCCCCGCTGATGGTGGGGCGCACCGATACCGCGATCTACGCGATCGGCGCCGAGGCGATCGAGAACTTCTTTCCGATCGTCGAGGGTCCGCTGGTCAAGTGCCCGGGCTTCAAGCGCATCCGCGCCGCGGCGCTGAGCTCCAGCTGGCTGATCCGCTTTGTGTTCAACACGACGCAGGCCTATGTGCTCGAGTGCCTGGACCAGAAGCTGCGTTTCTATACCAATGGCGGCCGGATCGAGACCGATGTGGACACGCCCTATGAAGTGGCGGCGCCCTATTCCGCGGCGGAATGGCCGCGCGTTTCGACACAGCAGAGCTATGACGTGCTGTACATGGCGCATGGCGCGCATCCGCCAGGCGAGTTACGCCGCAGCGATGCGGACACGTTCGCCTATGATCCGCTCGAGCTGAAGAACGGGCCGTTCAAGGACGGCAACAGCGATGAAGGCGTCACGATCGGCGTCTCCGGCACGCTGACGGTGGGCGGCGACGTGACGCTGACCGCGTCCGGCGGTGACGTGTTCAAAGCCGGCCATGTCGGCGGGATATTCCGCCTCGAGGCCAAGGACTTCAGCGACATCCCGGCATGGCAGCCGGGGATCGACGAACAGCATAGCGGCACCACGTATAAGCGCAGCGAAGGACATGTGTACCTCGCGGCCTCGAACGGCACCACCGGCCCGATCCAGCCCGTGCACACCGAAGGCACGATGTGGGACGGCGACAGCGGCCCGGGCAAGGACGTGAACGGCGACGGGCCATACGGCGTAAAATGGACCTATCTCTACGACAGCTTCGGCGTGGTGCAGATCACCGCGGTGACCGATGCGCAGACGGCCACCGCCACCGTACTGCGCCGACTGCCGCAAAGCCTGACGACCGCACCGAGTTGGCGCTGGGCGCATGGCGCGTTCAGCACGGCGGAGGGCTGGCCCCAGCTCGTGTTCATCTGGGCGTCGCGCCTGTGCTTCTGGAAGGATTTCACGCTCTATCGCAGCGTCGTCGGCGATTATCGCAACTTCCAGCAATGGGTTTCGAATGATCGCCTGACCGACGACCTGGGCGACAGCTTCACGCTGGCGGCCAGCGATCCGCCGCTCTGGGTTGTGGTCGACGGCGATGTGCTGGTGGGCACGGCGAGCGCGATCTATCCGATCGGGCGGATCAATGGCGGGCAGACGCTTTCGAGCGTGAACCTGGAAGTGAAGCGCCCGCTGCGCCGCGGCAGCCTGCCGGTGTGGCCGGCGCAGCCCGACACGCGCACGGTTTTCGTGGAACGCGGCGGGCGGATGCTGCGCGAGGCGTCGTACAATCTCGGTTCCGATCGCTACGAGGGATCGAACATCTCGCGCTGGGCGCGGCATATCGGCAAGAGTGGCTTCGTGCAGCTGGGGCAGCAGGCGGTGCCCGAGGAATTGCTGTTCGGCGTGCGGGGCGACGGCCAGCTGGTGCTGCGCAGCTATGATCCCGAGCAGGAGATCAAGGGTTTTTCGCGTCGCGTGCCGGGCGGCGACGGCGCGGTGGTCTCCGCGGTGAGCGTTCCTAGTGAGGATGGCGGCCGGGACGAAATTTGGGCGCTGTGTGACTGGGGTGGTGCCCGTTCGGTACAGCAGATGCAGCAATGGTGGGTGACCGGCGAAAGCGCGATCGAGGATGCGTTTTTCGTGGACGACGGGTTGAGCGATAGCCTCGATGTGGCGAGCGCGACGGTGACCGGGTTGCAGCACCTCGCCGGGACCGAAGTTGCGATCCTGGCCGATGGTGCCGTTTGCCCGCGCCAGCTCGTGCCGCTGAGCGGGGTGATCACGCTGCCGTTCGCCGCGCGCAAGCGGACAGTGGGGCGGCCTTATACCGCCTATGTGCGCACTTTGCCGATCGAGGCGCGCGACCCGAGCGGCCAGACTGCCCAGGGGAAAAAGGCGCGCGTGGTAAATCTGATCCTGCGCCTGCTCGATACGATGCTGGTAAAGGCACGTGTGAAGGCCGAGGCGGTGGCGGCGGCTTATCGCGACGAACAGTTGCTCGATCGGCCCAATGCAGCGACCATGGATGCGCCGCCTCCGCTCTACACCGGCGACACGGACGGCCGCGCGATCGGCGGCGACTGGGGCCGTGATGGGCGCTTCGCGGTGGTGAGCGACGATCCGGGGCCGTGTACAGTGATCGCTGGTATGCCGCGCTTCCTGGTGAGCGACCGGTGAGCGTCGCCTTCTTCCCCTTTTCCGCGCGCGACGCGATGCGCATCCGGCTGCAGGAGAGCCAGCGGGTGGAGATGGGCATCGACAGCACCGCCGGGCTGACCATGGCACAGGCGCTGGATCTGGAGCAGGGCGCCGCCTGGACGGCGCGCGAGGTGCGGCAGGGTGCCGTCGGCCGGATCCTCTGTTGCGCCGGCTTTCGCGAGATTTTCACCGGTCGGCAGGGATTGGCCTGGGCGATGCTGGCCGACGGGCTATCGGCGACGCAGTTGCTGTCGGTCACCCGCTTTGCCCGCGCGCGCATCGCGGCGAGCCCGCTCCGGCGGATCGAATGCCTGACCGCCGATCGCGCGCCCGAGCGGCAATGGGCCGAGCTGGTGGGCATGCGCTTCAACACGCTGCTGCATGCCTATGGCGCCGCGAGCGAGACGGTGTGCCTGTATGAAAGGGTGAAGGGCTGATGCCGCTACCGCTGCTCCTTATCGCGGCCGGGATCAAGGCGGCCGGCAGCATCGCCCAGGGCAATGCCGCGCGCGCTTCGGGTGATGCACGCAACCGCATGGCGCAGTGGGAAGCGCAGGGGATCGAGCGCGACGCCGCGGCGCAGGCCGCAGGCGTGCGCGACGAAGTGCGCCGCACCATGGGCACGCAGATCGCGGCGCAGGGTGAAAGCGGCTTCGAACTCGGCACGGGCTCGGCGCTGGATGCGCTGATGTCGAGCCAGGTGGAGGGCATGCTCGATCAGATGAACGTGCGCGCGCGCGGGCACGCCCAGGCCGATGCGCGGCGTTATCAGGGGCGTGTGGCGCGCATGGAGGGCATCGCGGGCCAGCGCGCGGGCTTCTATGGCGCGGCATCGGCACTGGTGGGCGGGGCCTCCGATTACGCCAAATTTGCCGGGGCTGCCGGCTGATGGGCGTGGCTCCCCGCCCCTATCAGGCGCAGGTGGCTGCCGGCGGCACCACGGCGGATCTGGGCAGCATCTCGCCCGATGCATTCGGCGCCGGCGTCGGCCGCGCCGTGGAAGAGTTCGGCGGCGCGGTGGGCCGCTATGCCGAAGTGAAGATGGACGTGGCGCGCAATGAAGCCTGGTCCGACTGGTCGCTGAAATTCGAAGAAGCCAAGGCCAAGGCGCGCGACGACGCGCTGAACCGGCGCATGGGCGCCGGGGACACCGCGGACGCGGGCTGGGCCGGGCACGCCGATATGGTCGGCGGCGAGACCGACGCGCGGATGAACCAGCTGCTGGAGGGGCTGAAGGATCCCGTGCTGCGCAAGCAGGCGGGCCTGCGCGTCACCGAGTTCCGCAACGACCTGGTGGGGCAGGAGCGCACCTTTGAGGCGGGCAAGCGGCTGGCCAAGCTGGGCAGCGACACCAGGCAGATCGGGATGCTGGCGGCGCAGGGGGTGCTCAACAGCACCGCGATCAGCACCGACCTGCCCAAGGCGGTGGAGGATCTCGACAGTTATATCGGCAATCTCGACGTGGCGCCCGACATCAAGGAAGGGCTGCGCCGCGAGCTCGCGCCCGGCCTGCTCGATGCCGGCGTGCAGAACCGGATCAATGCCGGCGATCTCGATACCGCCGAGAAGATGGTCAAGGCGCCGGCCTTTGCCGAGCTGGGGCCGGATCGCTCGCAGGCGCTGCTGAACGAGATAGAGGTTGAACGCCGCCGGCGGGAGAGCGCGGCGCGCGCCGAGCAGGCGGCGGCGGTCTCGGCGGCGAAGGAAGGGCTGGCGACGCAGAAGGCGCTGCTCGATACCGGCGCCGGCACGCCCGCCGACTGGGAGAAGCTGGCGACGGGCTATGACGCGATCGGCGATACCAGCGCCGCAGTGGAGGCGCGCGCCAAGGGCGGCGAGATGACCGCGGTGCAGGGATCGCGCGATTACACCGTGCCGCAGATGCAGGCCGAGATCGCCCGGCTGGATGCCAAGGCCGCGAAGCCGGGCGGGCTGACGCCCGGCGAGGCGACGCTTCGCACCGGGCTGAATACGCAGCTGACGCAAAGCCAGGCGCGGCTGGGCCGGACGGGCGGCGCGCTCGAGCAATATCAATACGCCACGAGCAAGCCGATCCCGGGGATCGATTTCAACGACCCGGCGAGCCTGCGCCAGCGCGCGACCTATGCCGCCGCCGCGGCGCAGAAATATGGCCAGATGTCGGTTCAGCCGCTGCTCGACAGCGAGTTGCCCGGGCTGCGCCAGCTGACGGAGGGCGGGCCGGCGGACAAGATGCGCGCGCTGGAAGCGATCGCCGGCTTCGGTGATCCGCGCGCGGTGGAAGGTGCTGGGCGGCAGCTGGCGGGTGCGGGCGACGAAGGCGGGTTCCGGATCGCCGCGACGCGCATCCTGACGCCCGGCGGCCGGCAGGTGGCGCGCGATATCCTGCGCGGCGGCGATGCGCTGAAGGCCAACCCGTCACTGTTCAACGACAAGGAAGCGCGCGAGGCGTTCGCCGCCTATGGCCCGGCGCTGCAGGGCCTGGGCCCCGATTTCGCCGCCGACACCTATGTCGCCGCGCGCAACCTCTATGCCTCGCGCATGGCCGCCCAGGGGCTGACGGGATGGAGCCCGGGCGAGTTCCGCACCGCGATCGATGCCGCGCTGGGCGGCTATCACGAGGGCGCCTATTACAAGGGTGGCAGCTGGACGTTCAAGAACCAACGCGTGGTGATCCCGACGGGCTGGACGGCCGACGGCGTGTTCCGCCGGATCGCGCGGATGACCGGCGAGGATCTGGGCAACGCCAAGGTGACCGGTGCTGGTCGCTGGCCCGACGGATCGCCGCTCTATACCGGGCAGCTGCGCGAGATGATCCCGGTCTTCATGGGCGGGACGCGCTACGGCTTTCGCGATGCCCGCTCGGGCCGGCTGCTGCCTTCCGCCCAGGGCGGCCCGTTCATGCTCGACATGGCGAAGGTGCCCTGGCGATGACCGACAATCGCGGCGCCCCCCCCGAGCAGGACGTAACCTCCTTCTATCGCAACGATCCCCGCACCGTGCCGCTGATGCGCGGGCCGGAGGACATGCCGGCGACCACTACCGGGGGCGAGGCGTTCGGCGCCGGCTGGCGCACGGCACAGGACGACTGGCCGGGTCGCGCGGGTGACGTGCTGAATGCAGCTTATGGTCCGGTGATCGAGGCCGTCCGTGCCAAGACGGGCAAGCCGATGTCCAGCTACGTCTGGATCGGCCAGGGCCATGCCGGCGTGAACGAGCAGGCGGTTTGGCGGGATATCGTGAATATCCGCGCGCGCGATGCCGACTTCCTCAACGATCTGCCCGCCGACCAGGAGGGGTTCAGCAAGAAGGTGACGGCGCGCACGATCGAGCGCCGGCAAGCCGACTTCGTGAAGATGTCTCGGGCGGAGGGCGGCGCCGGCTGGGCGCGCTTCGGTGGGCAATTGGCTGGTGCGGCGTCCGATCCCTTTAACCTGATGACCCTTCCGCTTGGCGGCGGTGAGACGATCGCTGGCCGCATTCTGGCGCAGGGCTTGATCGGCGCGGTTACGGAGGCTGCCGAGCAGCCGATGGTCGCGGCGGAGCGCGCGAAGCGTGGCGAGAAGCTGACCTTCACCGAAGGCCTGGCAAATGTCGGCATGGCCGGGATCGGCGGCGCGGCGATGCAGGGCGTGATCGTCGAGCCGCTTGCCGCGATCTTCAAGCGCGTCGTCGGCTTGGGCCGGGCGACCGAGGACGAGACCGCCGCGCTGAACGTGCTCGATCGCGAAGCCGAGGTGTCGGCGACCAGCCCCTATCAGCCCGGGCCGGGCGCGGAGGCGCATAGCGAGCGCCTGGCCGCCGCGATGGCGGCTATAGGCGCGGGCGACCCGCCGACGATCAGCACGCGTGCGCAGCTGGCGGCAGGATCGGCGATGAGCACCCCGGTTCCTCGTGAAACATTGCCGGCGCATGCCGATGTTTCACGAGGAACCACGGCGCCGATGGCGCGCCAGCAGTTCATCGCGATGGTGCGCGGGGCGGAGAGCAGTGGCAACGACCTGGCCGCCGCCGAGACCAGCACCGCGTTCGGGCGCTACCAGTTCACCCGGGGCACCTGGCTGAGCTATTACAAGCGGCGCTATGGCGCGGGTGGGCTGAGCGACGCGCAGATCCTGGCGAAGCGTGCGAACGGCGCGATCCAGGACCAGCTGATGGGCGACCTGACCGCGGACAATGCCGCGGCGCTGGCCCGCATCGGCGCCTCCGAAACGCCGGGAAATCTGTACCTGATGCACTTCGCCGGGCAGGGCGGCGCCACCAAGGTGTTGCGCGCCGCCGAGGGCACGCCGGTGCGCGATCTGCTCAAGCCCGACGCGATCGAGGCGAACGCCTTCCTGAAGGACTGGACGGCGGGCGAGCTGCGCGCCTGGGCCGACCGCAAGATGGGCGGCAAGGGCGAGGCCGGCCCGGTGGTGCGCCGCGACCTGTTCACCGACGATGCCAATGGTGACGCGCTGTGGCGCGAAGCCCAGTCGGCGAGCGAGGCGGCGGACCTCGAGCTTGCCGCGATCCGGCGCGAGCGGACGGGGTTCGGCGAGGATGGCGAGCCGGGGATCGCGCTGGGGCGCGATGTCGTCGAGGACGGCGCGGGCGTTCCTCGTGAAACAGGCGTGGAACCGGAAGCGGTGGTGGGCATGGATTGGGAGCCGGCTATGGTGCCGGTCAGGGCGCCTAACTCCGTCGCGCCCGAACCTCCGCATATCAGCGAGCAAGTCGCAGGGATGTTGCGAAGCGGCGGCTTCGCGGATGCCGCTGGTGGCTTCAGTCGATCGGTCGCCAATATGGCAGAGGCAGGGACGATCTCCGACGGATCGAGGCAACTGATCCTGAAGATGGATGACGCTGGTCGCTGGCTCGAACGGCATGATGCCGGGCTTGGTGTGGTGAAGGACGTCGATATGCGCGACTTCCCCAACGATCCCGCTGGTGCGTTGCGCGCCGTGCTTGGGGAAGATCTGGCTTCACGCCCAGAGGTGGCGACGATGCTCGCGGGGCCAAACCGCTCGCATCTTAATGCGCTCGAGGAAGGCCTGGTGCGGGAGCGTGCGCGGTTGGCGGATGCCAGCACGGAGGGTGAGCGGGAGACACGCCGCGTGTGGGTTGCGCAGCGGGAGCGCGAGATCGCCGGTGAACGGAAGTATCTCGGATTACCGGAGGCGGATCATCTCGATGATCTTAGCGATGATGATCTGCTCGCTGAATTGTCGGGGCTTGGTGAGCCCACCAACATCCTCGCCGGCTATGGCGGTGAAGCGGGGCTGCGCGATCGCCAGGCGGCCGGCAGTGAAGCGGCGGCTTCCGCCGACACCCGCCCGCTGCCGAGCAGCATGGCGATTGCCGGGCAGGCGGCGCTGCGCGATGCCGATATAGGCAAGGCGACCGAAGTCGCGCGGATGTTCGACGATCCGCATGGCTCGGCGTCGGTGCAGATGGCCGACGGGCTGACGCATGACGTGCGCCAGTCTCTCGACGCCGGCGAGCTCGGCGACGTGCCTTTCGCACTTTCGGGGGTGACCGATGCGGAGGGTGGCGCGGTGCCGGTCTATGAAGGCGCCGCCGCCGCGCTCGGCCGGTTGGACGCCGAGGATGCCGCGCTCGCCGCGCTGAGGGCCTGTCTGTGAGCGCCCGGCAGTGCATCCTCGACTTGTTCGAGCAGGGTAAGCTCGATCGCGAGCAGCGCGACCGCTACACCGGTGAGCTCGATCGGCTCGAGGCGGCGTATCGCAAGCGGTTCAGCGCCGGCGGGGCGGCCGAGATGGCATCGGCCGAGCTGGTCGACCGGCTCGGCAAGGACGCCGCGGAGACGCGCCGGCAGACGCTGCTCCAGCTCTCGACGCAGAAGAGCGTGCTCGAAGGTCTGGTCGCGCATGTGAAGGGCGGCGGCAAGGCGGGGCAATATGCCATCGCGCTGTTCGATCATCACGAGGCGATCCCCGGGGTTTCGAACATCTCGAACCGGCACGCGGCGCTGCGCCAGCTCGCCTGGTCGCGCATGGGCGATTACCTGCTGAAGTTCGGCCGCGGGCTCGACGGGCGGCTGCGCAACAGCGCCGATGCGCTCGACATGGTGCGCGAGCTGTTCGGCCAGAGCACGGGCAATGCCGATGCGCGCGAGCTGGCGCAGGCATTCCGCGATACCGCCGACTGGCTGCGCCAGATGTTCAACGCCGCCGGCGGCCATATCGCCAAGCTGGATGGCTGGGGACTTCCGCAGGCGCACGATGCGATCAGCGTCGCCCGCGCCGGCTTCGAGACCTGGCGCGACTTCATCAGGCCGCTGCTCGATCCCGCCAGGATGATCGACGGCGCCACGGGGCGCAGCTTCGACGATGCCGGGCTGGGCGAGGCGCTGGAAGGCGTGTGGCGTTCGATCAGCAGCGAGGGGCTCGACAAGCTCGAGCCCGGCCAGATGGTCGGTTCGAAGCTGGCCAATCAGCGCGCCGACAGCCGCTTCCTCGTGTTCAAGGATGCCGACAGCTGGATCGCCTATCACGAGCGCTTCGGCGCGGGCGATCCGTTCAACGCGATCACCGGCCATATCGACGGCATCACCAAGGACATTTCGTCGATGCAGGTGCTGGGGCCCAATGCGGGCCTGACGGTGCGCTGGCTGGGCGACATGCTGCGCAAGGGCGCCGCGCCGACGATCGAGGGCGGACGGACGGTGAAGCTGGAAGCGGCTGCCGCCAAGGCAGCGCGCGAGACCGACCGCATGTGGCGCTTCTATCGCGGCGAGCTGACCATGCCGGAGCCGACCGATCGCGGCGTGGCGCGCTTCTTCTCGGGCCTGCGCAACTGGAATGTGGCGACCAAGCTGGGTGGTGCCTTCCTGAGCGCGTTCGGCACCGATCCGGTGTTTGCGGCGATGACCGCCAAGTTCAACGGGCTCGACACCACCAAGGTGATGGGCGCCTATCTGCGCGGCTTCAATCCGCTGGATGCTGGGCACCGCGCTGCCGCGGTCCATGCCGGGCTCGTCTTCAACGAAATGACGGCGCGCGCCGAGCGGTTGTGGCGCGAGGATACGGCGATGCGCGTCAACGTGCATGAAGTGAGCCGCCGGCTGGCGGACGGCGTGCTGCGCGGCTCGCTGCTCTCCCCGCACACCGTTTCGATGAAGCAGGCGACCGGCCTGGGCTTCATGATGGATTTCGCGCGCCACGCCGACAAGAGCTTCGAGCGGCTGGACGCGGCCGATCAGGCTCGCTTCGCCCGCTATGGGATCGACGCGGCGGACTGGGACTATATCCGCGCCACGCCGGTGACCGAGGAAGGCGGGTACAAGCTGCTGCGCCCGGGCGACGTGGCGAGCCGGGAAGACGGCTTCAAGGGCCCGGCGATGCGCAACGCGATGAAGCTGTTCGAGATGATCGACAGCGAGACCAAGTTCGCGACGCCCGGCGAGCTGTTGCGCGCGCAGACCATGCTGGCGCTGGGCGGCAAGGGCACCGCCTTCCAGCGCGGCACGATCCTGGGCGAAGTGGCGCATTCGGCGACGCAGTTCAAAACCTATTCGGTGATCGCGCTGATGACGCATATGCAGCGCGCTATTTACGGCAATGGCGGGGTGAACCGCGCGACCTATGCGCTGATGCTGCCGCTATTCCTGACGCTGGGCGGCGCGATGGTGCTGCAGCTCAAGAGCATCGCGGCGGGCAAGGATCCCGAGCCGATGACCGGTG
Organism: Sphingomonas sp. R-74633; assembly: GCF_013416555.1. Lineage (GTDB taxonomy): Bacteria > Pseudomonadota > Alphaproteobacteria > Sphingomonadales > Sphingomonadaceae > Sphingomonas. The sequence continues at coordinate 37,742 of NZ_JACCFG010000005.1, forward strand.
CGAAGTTCTGGGGCCGCGCCTTCATCCAGGGCGGCGGCGCGGGGATGCTCGGCGATTTCGTCACCGCCGGGCTGGCGGGGCGATCGCGCACGGGCGGCACGCTGGCGGGCTATATCGCCGGCCCGACCATGTCCGGCCTGATCGATCCGGCGATGGATCTTGTACTCGGCAATCTCGGCAAGGGCGCCGAGGGCAAGAAAACCACGGTGCAGCACGAGCTGGTCCAGCTCGCGGAGAACAACATTCCGGGCATGTCGACCTGGTATCTGAGCACCGCCGCGCACCGGGCGATGCTCGATCAGCTCAATCGCTCGATCGACCCGAACTACCAGCAGAGCTGGAAGCGGATGGAGCATCGCGCGGCCGAGCAGGGATCGCAATATTGGTGGGCGCCCGGCGACCCCACGCCCGATCGCGCGCCGAATTTCGAGAACGCAATGCAGCAAGGGGGCAACCAGCCATGACGATCGCGACCACTGCGCGGACGGTGATGTATGCCGGCAACGGCGCGACGGTGACCTTTGCGGTGCCCTATCAGTTTCGTGACACCGCGGACCTGCGTGTGACCGCCATCGCGGCGGACGGCGCGGAGACGGTGAAGACGCTATCGACGCACTACATGGTCACCGGCGGCGGCAGCCCGCCAGCGCCCGGGAGTGTGACCATGTTGGCGGCGCCTGCCTTGGGTACGCAGCTCCTTATCGAGGGCGCCAGGACGATCCGGCAGGCGCGCGAATGGGCCGCCGGCGACCGCTTCCCGGCGGCGGCCACCGAAGGTTCGGCCGATGACGACACGATCGTCGCCCAGGAACTGCGCCGCGACCTAGAGGATCTGCGCCGCCACGCGCTCACCACGCCGCGGGGCGAAGATGCGCCGTCGCTGCCAAGCCTGGCTGGCCATGACGGCGAACTGATGTGGCTGAAGGATGGTGTGCTGCAGCCGCTGGCGAAATCGCCGTTCGCGGGCATGTTCTATGGCGGTGGGGCGGATGGTGCGCCCGTGCCCCTAAGCGGCACGGGCGCCGATGTCGCGCTGCGCGGCGACCTGGCCGGCAACAGCGGCATGGCGCTGGTGGGAAACCGGCTGTCGCTGACGGGGGCGAACAAGCGGGTCCTCGCCGAGCTCGATCGGCGCATCGTTTCGGTGGAGCATTTCTATCCGCAGGGTGTGAACCTGGCAGCGCTGACGCCTGCACAGCTGGTCGGCGCGATAACGCTGGCGATCGCGTCTGCGATCGCCGAGGGGCATGATATCTATTTCCCGGCGGGGCTCTACAATCTCGGCTCGAACTATTTTCCGCTCCGGCAGACGGCCAATCCCAACGACCTGACCGACTTTCTCGATGCCAATAACCTCACGATCTACGGCTCGGGGCCGCGCAGCACGGTTTTCAAGACGGTTTCGTCGATCGGTTGGGACGTGTTCCAGCTCAACGGCGTGAAGAACGCGCATTTCCGCGACTTCATGATCACCGCCGAGTTGACGGCGACCGATGCCTCGGGCTCGAACGGGATGAGCTTTACCGGTGGTCTCGACAATATCACGGTCAAGAACGTCCATTTCCTGAACCTGCCGAGCATCGATCGTTCGGACGCGGAGAGTGGCCCCTTCATCGATGGCGGCAAGGCACTGACGGTGCAGTGTGACGGCGCTCCGCTGGAAGTGGGTTTCCTTCAGGCCGACATTTGCGTCTGGGGTTGCGCCCAGGCGTTCGCGATCGAGGCGGGGCTGACCAATTTCCTCGACAAGCGCACGATGATGGAGATCGACGTCTATGCGGAGGATTGCTTTTCCGCGGTTTCGATCAGCGCGGCAGAGGCGGACGGGCCGGTGCCCGCCGATACGCATTTCGGCATCCGGGTGCGATCGCAATCGGTGAATTGCCAGAAGGATGTTCAGCTCGGCCGCGCGCATGGCGTCGACGTGCGAAGCATGGTGCGCTCGATCAAGAGTGTGGCCGAGTTGCGCAAGAGCCCCGACGACATCAACTGGTATGAGGAAGACCTGGTGGTGGAGGCGCTTCACTGCGCTTATGCCAAGAACAGCACCGTGGTGGTGATCGGTGAAAAGCAGCACTGCGATTACAAGGCGCAGATCGGCGGCACCGGCGCGGGCGCAAGCGGGTTGCTCGGCGCGACCGAATGGTGCGAGATCACCCTGTCGATCGGCGGCACCGCGGCGTTGCAGGACATCAGGGATCTGGATGTCGGCGGCAACCTGATGAACTACAGCACGCTTTCCGTCACGGCCGCCACCGGCGTGATCCCGCCGGCCTTCTATCTCGCGTCTCGCTTCAACATCCTGTTTTCGGGGGATGGCCGGGTGCGCATGCCGCTGCAGGGATATGAAGCGAGCTCGGCAGATGTGCCCAAGGTCGCCGACTTTGCCTGGCGCAACCAGGGATCGGTGACGGCGGCGGACACCGCGACTTCGCTGGTGCTGACCGGCGACGCGGACGGCGAGCTGCACTGCCTGGTCGAAGCGGCGCCCGCGCCACCCTTCAGCCGCTATCTGCGCGGCGACATCGTGATGCAGGCCACCAGCGCCGCGAATGTCAATCTGAGCGCCGAAATCCTGCTGCTGGCGCGAAACAGCGTCAACTCGCGGCTGGTGACGTTCCGGCTGATCCGCGAGCGGCTGGCGGGCACGGAGGTGGGGCAGGCGGATTTCCGCGCCAACGTGAGCAACTGGACATCGGAAACCGCGGCGGACTCCTTCGCCGTGACCGACCGCCACGACGTGGTGCCGTTCAAATGGGCGCGCATGGATGTGACGGCTGGCGGTAACATGGAGTTCTACGTCTCGCATGACGGGCGCTCCTGGGTGGGCCTGGGCACCGTCGCGATCAGCGCCTTCCTAACCGCGACCGGTGGTGGCGCGCTCAACCAGGTGGGCTTCGGCATCCGATCGATAACTGGAACGCCTTGCACCGCGTTCATCCAGAATTTCAGCGGCAACGCCCCGTCGTGAGCGGCGGAGCAACGGAGGGAGAGGCATGACGACGATGGAACAGGTGGCGCAGGACGCAGCGGAGCAGGGTGCGCGCCTGGCGCTGGCGCGGCTTGGACTGGACGACGAGCATGCGGGCAAGGACATGGCGGAGCTACGCCAGCTGCTCGGCGCCTGGCGCGACGCGAAGAAATCCGCGGTCAAGAGCGCGATCGGCTGGCTCATCCGCTGGGCGCTGAGCCTGGTCGTGATCGGTATGGCGGTGAAGCTGGGGTTTGGCGGCTGGCTGAAATGATCGACGCGCTGATCGCTGGACTGGCTGAAGGGTCGGCGGCGATCGGGGCGGTGGCGAGGATTTATCAGGAGGCATGCATGGGATGGAAATGGGATCAGTCGGCGGGCGAGCTCTGGTACCAGGGTAAGCTAATCTCCACGGGCTATGCCGGCAACGGACGCGGCAAGAACAATCCGGCGATGCAGGCAGCGGTGGGCGTGGGCCCGATCCCGCGCGGCTGCTGGCGGATGACCGCGGTGCGCGACAGCGCCAATACCGGACCCTTCAGCATCGTGCTCGAGCCCGAGCCCGGCACAGCTACGTTCGGCCGCTCGGCGTTTCGCGTGCATGGCGACAGCGTGCGCAATCCCGGCACGGCGAGCCATGGCTGCATCATCCTGCCGAGGGCCATCCGCGAGAGGATGTGGCGCAGTGGCGAGAAGCTGCTCGAGGTGGTGGAGTAGAGCGATGGTCGACCGGCGGGATCAGTTCTGGGCATTCATCGCGCTGCTGTTCGTGATCGGCACGCTCGGCATCGCGCCAGTGGGTTATGCGCTGTTCTGGGGCAAGGCGCTGCCGCCGGAGACGCTGGCGACGGTGGACAAGACCGTGAGCAGCCTGGGCGGGGTGCTCGGCAGTGTGGGCACTCTCCTGTTCGGCGGCCGGGTTCTCGCGCACCGCGCCCGCCAGCGTCGGGCCAAGGCGGCGTCGAAATGAGGCGGATGCAACAGGATGTGCGCCGGCTGCTTCCGGCGCTCGCCACACCTAGCGTCCCTGTGGCTGAAGGCGCCGCGTCGATCTCGGCCGCGAGCACGAAAAAGGCGGCGGTGAGCGCGTTGGTGGATGCGGATCTGACGACGATCAATCCCGTGCTTGAAGAGAAGCTGCGCCAGCTCAACGACCGGATCGAAGCGCTTGAGCCGCCGATCTAGGCTTTCCGACGGTTCAACCGGAACTGGTGATTGTCGGAAAATTCTGGCAGGTTAAGTTGTTGAAATATCTAGAAACGAGTTAGTCTCATAACCTGAAGGTCGCAGGTTCAAATCCTGCTCCCGCAACCAACGCGCCACACACAACCCGTCTGTCCACCAGGGCCGGCGGGTTTTTTATTGCCCAGCGAAGATCCAACGCGCGTCCGCGCAAGATCGGCATTGTCTCGGGATCGACTGCGGCGGTATCGCATTTGACTGCTGATGACCGCTGCCCCTGACTCCCCCTTTCGACTGAAGCTCTACCGGGCGGTGTGGATCGCCAGCCTGTGTTCCAATTTCGGCAGCCTCATCCAGTCGGTCGGCGCATCGTGGATGATGGCGGGGCTGGGGGCCTCGGCGCAGATGGTCGCGCTGGTCCAGGCATCGACCAGCCTGCCGATCATGCTGCTCGCGCTTTGGGCGGGTGCCGTCGCCGACAATCTCGACCGCCGTCGCGTGCTGCTCGCCACGCAGAGCTTCATGCTGCTCGTGTCCGCGCTCCTCGCGCTGGCGGCGTGGTTCGGGCTGATCACGCCGTGGCTGCTGCTCGCCTTCACCTTCCTGATCGGCTGCGGCACCGCGATCAACGGTCCGGCCTGGCAGGCCTCGGTCGGCGACATGGTGCCGCGCGCGATGCTGCCGAGCGCCGTCGCCTATAACAGCATGGGCTTCAACATCGCCCGCAGCGTCGGTCCGGCACTGGGCGGCGCGATCGTCGCCGCGGCGGGCGCCGCCACGGCGTTCCTGATCAATGCGTTGAGCTATGTCGGGCTGATCGTCGTGCTCAAGCGCTGGCAGCCCGACCTGCCGCCGCGCAAGCTGCCGCGCGAACGGCTCGGCGTCGCGATGGCCGCCGGCGTTCGCTATGTTCGCCTCTCCCCCCAGATCCGCACGGTACTTGCCCGCGCCACGCTGTTCGGCCTCGCCGCGAGCGCGCTCCAGGCACTGATGCCGCTGGTCGCACGCGACCTGATCGGTGGCGGGCCGCTGGTCTATGGCACGCTGCTCGGCGCGTTCGGGCTTGGCGCGGTCGGCGGCGCGTTGCTCAGCCGGCGCGTGCGCAACCGCCTCTCCACAGAGAATATCGTCCGCGCCGCGTCGGTTGCGCTGGCTGCCGGCGCAGCGGCAACCGCCACCGGCGCGATGCCGCTCGCGCTGCTCGGGCTCGCCGCTGCCGGCGCGGGCTGGGTGCTGGCGCTCTCCACCTTCAACGTCAGCGTGCAGATGGCCTCGCCGCGCTGGGTCGTCGCGCGCGCGATCGCGCTCTACCAGATGGCGGCGTTCGGCGGCATGGCCGGCGGCTCCTGGCTGTTCGGCGCGGTGGCGAGCGAGCACGGCGTGGCGATCGCGCTGCTGGCCGCCGCCGGCGTGCAGCTGCTGAGCGCGGTCGCCGGCTTCGTGCTGCCGCTCGCCGGGATCAGCGACCTCAACATGGATCCGCGCGACAGCTGGGTCGAGCCGCATACCGCTGTGCCGGTGGAGGGGCGCAGCGGCCCGATCGTGATCACGGTCGAGCACCGTATCGCCGAAGAGGACATCGCCGCCTTCCTTACCGTCATGCACGAACGCCGCCGCATCCGCCGGCGCGATGGCGCGCGCGACTGGGCGCTCAGCCGCGATCTTGCTGAACCTGACTTGTGGGTCGAGCGCTTCGATTTCGCCACCTGGCTCGACTATGTCCGGCACAATGAGCGGCGTACGCATGCCGATACCGCCAATAGCGAGGCGCTGCACGCGCTGTGGATCCCGGGAAGCGATGCAGTGGTGCACCGCCGGATCGAGCGCCAGACCAGCTCGCTGCCGATCGTCCGCACCCCCGATCCGCGCGAACTCGATCCGATGACCGACGCGACCCGCTCGAGCTGACGCCTAGCGCCGCGCGCGCTTGATCTCCGCCAGGTCGATGCCCAGCCGCGCGATCTTGTCGTAGAGCGTCTTGCGCGGCACCCCGAGCTGGACCAGCGCCCGCGATACCCGCCCCTCGTGCCGAACCAGTGCGTCGCGGATCAGGCTTTCCTCGAACCTAGCCAGCCGGGTCGGCAGATCGGCTTCGCCATCCGCGTCGCCAAGCTCGGCAAAGCTGCGGCCTGCCGCGACTTCAAAGGCGAAGTTCTTGAGCTCGCGGACATTGCCCGGCCAGTCATGGCTGGCGAGCCGCGCATGCACCGCCGGGTTGACCGCGATCTCGCTCACCCCGAGCTGCTGCTTGGCTTCCTCGACAAAGGCGGCGAACAGCAGAAAGGCATCGCCCCTGCATTCGCGCAGCGCCGGCACGCGCAGCCGCATCGCCGCGAGCCGGTAATAAAGATCGGCGCGGAACCGCCCCTCGGCCACCGCGGTGGCGACATCCGCCTTGGCGGTCGCGATGATCCGCAGATCGACCGATTCCGGATGCTCGGCGCCGATCGGATGGACCTCGCGCTCCTCGAGCACGCGCAGCAGTCGCGCCTGCATCGCCAGCGGCATCGAATCGATCTCGTCGAGCAACAGCGTGCCGCCGTTTGACGACGCGATCCTCCCGACGCGCGACAGCCGGGTATGCGGCACGCTGTCCGCCGCGTGGCCGAACAGCTCCATTTCGGCGAGCCCCTCGGACAATGCCGCGCAATTGACCGCGACAAAGGGCTTGCCGCGCCGGCGCCCGCGACGGTGGAGCAGCCGCGCGACCAACTCCTTGCCGGTGCCGGTCTCGCCCTCGACCAATATGTCGACATCGGTCTCGGCGAGCTGGTCGATCGTCGCGCGCAGGCGGACCATCGGCGCGCTTTCGCCGATGAGCGGGCTTTGCTCGAGCGCGGTCGTCGCGGCGGCCGCCCGCAGGCGACGATTCTCCATCACCAGCGCGCGGCGATCGAGCGCGCGGCGGAGCGCGACGAGCAGCCGGTCAGCGGCGAAGGGCTTGGCGAGAAAGTCGAAGGCGCCGTCGTGCAGCGCCGCCACCGCCATCGGCACATCGCCGTGCCCGGTCACCAGGATCACGGGAATGTCACCGTCGATCGCGCGGATGCGGGTCAGCAGCTCGAGGCCGTCCATTCCCGGCATGCGGATGTCGGAGACGACCGCGCCGGGGAAGTCCGGCGTCAGCCGCGCCAGCGCCGCCGCGGCCCGCTCGAACGCCAGCACGTTGAGCCCGGCCAGCTCGAGCGTCTGCACCGTCGCCAGCCGTAGCTGCTCGTCATCCTCGACGAACATCACCGTGGCATTGTCGAGCGCGAGCATCAGGCGGTCCTCAGCGACAGATGGAAGACCGCGCCGCCGGCGGGGTTCGGCGTGTGGGCGATGTCGCCGCGGAACTCGCGCGCAATGTCGCGGGCGATCGCGAGCCCCAGCCCCAGCCCGCCCGGCTTGGCGGTGGTGAAGGGCGAGAACAGCGTGTCGGCGATCTCCGGATCGACGCCGGGTCCGTTGTCGATCACCGAGATGCGCACCAAGTCGCCATCGCGCGCCCCCTCGACGATCACCCGCGCCTCCTTTGTCGTCCCCACCGCGTCGAGCGCATTCTGGAGCAGGTTGATCAGGATCTGCTCGAGCCGGATCCGGTCCCCTCGCACGGCCACTGCCCGCAAGGGCTTCGAGACTTTCAGCGTCACCACCCCGCGCGCGCGTTCGCCGAGCAGCAGCAGTGTGCCGTCGAGTACCGAGCCGAGCGCGGCATTGCCCTCGGCAGGCGTCTTGCGCCGGGCAAAGGCGCGCAGCTCGGCGGTGATCGTGCCGATCCGCTCGGTCAGCGAGACGATCTGCTTGAGGTTGGCGCCGGCCTTGTCGGGCGCGGCGCGCTCGAGAAAGGTCGCGGCATTCTCGGCAAAGGTGCGGATCGCCGCCACGGGCTGGTTGATCTCGTGCGCGACGCCCGCGGTGATCTGGCCGAGCGAGCCGAGCCGGCTTGCCTGGGCGAGTTCCTCACGCGCGGCGCGGTAGCGGCGATCGGCCTCGATCCGCTCCTCCGATTCGACGATCAGGAGGGCATTGGCCTCGCGCAGCTCGGCGGTGCGGCGCTCGACTTCGGCCTCGAGCCGCGCCTGATGGTGGCGCATGAGCCGGCGCTTCTCCGCCGCGCGCAGCGCGAAGACCGCAAGCAGGCCCGCGGCGAGCAGGATCGCCAGCACGATCAGCAACGCCTGGGTACGCGCCGCGGCGAGCGGCGGTTCGAGCGGCGCGAGATGGATGAGGTGCGCGCCCGCCAGTGGGGCCGGCTCGGCAGCGGCGCGGTAGCGCTGCGCCTTGCCGTCGGCACCGACGCTCGCCGTTGCGCCCGCGATCGTCACCGGTGCGCGCTTGGGCGGCTTCGGGCCGAATTGCAGCGTGCGCCGCGCATCGGCCAGCGTCGCCACGTCCAGCGCCCGCGTCGTCTGGAAGCGCCAGCCCGGAATCGAGGTGACCAGGATCACGCCGTGCGCGTCGGTGACGATGGTAATCCCGGGCGCCCGCGCCCAGGCCGCCTCGACATCGTCAAACTCCACCTTCACCACCACCACGCCGAGCGCCAGCCCGTCGCGATCGACCCGACGCGCGAGATAGAGGCCCGGGCGACCGCTGACCGTGCCCAGCGCGAACAGCTCGGAAGCACCACGCTCCATCGCATCGCGGAAATAGGGCCGGAAGCCATAGACCTGGCCGACAAAGCTGGTCGGCAGCCGCCAGTTGCTCGCCGCCACTGTCCGGCCCTGGCGATCGATCACATAGATCACCGCGGCATCGGTGCGTGTGGCGAGCAGCTCGAGCGTTGCGTTGAGCCCGCGCTGCGCCGCTGGATCGCCGCCGCGCAGCGCCGGGGCGATTTCCGGATTCTCGCTGAGCACCAAAGGCAGCAGGCGGAACTTCTGCAGCTCCGAATTGAGCAGCCCGACATGCGCGCGCGCCGTCTGCTGCGCCACGGCATCGGCCGATCCGCGCGCCTGCCCCGTCGCCCAGCGGCTGCCGGTCCATGCGAGCAGCAGGATCACGGCGAGCGTGAGCGCTGCGGTCAGGATGCGCTGACGAGTGAAAGGGGCGCCGCTGCTCATTTGTGCGGATTATCGCACATTTTGATGGAATGCCGCGCGAAATTTCACATGGTTTGGTGTGGTCGGGGGCGCCCCTCCGCGAGTGAAATATAAATAACTCAAATACTTATCCCGGAAAATCCGAAGTGGTGGAGGGACGCTGCGAGAGGAATATGGTGCACGCCCAAGGCCCCAGCACAAGAGGCCGCGCGCCGCCCGGGCGCGACAGAGGAGAGTATGATCATCCAGCCGATCCCCGACGGGCAGCCTTTGGCTGCGCGCAAGCCCTTTTACCGGCACCTCTATTTCCAGGTGCTGGTGGCGATCGCGTTGGGCGTGACGATCGGCCATTTCTGGCCGCATGTCGGCGAGGCGCTCAAGCCGCTTGGCGAAGGCTTCATCAAGTTGGTCAAGATGGTGATCGCGCCGGTGATCTTTCTCACCGTGGTCAGCGGCATTGCCGGCATGCGCGAACTCGGTTCGGTCGGCCGCGTTGCCGCCAAGGCATTCGGCTATTTCCTGTTCTTCTCCACGCTCGCACTTATCCTCGGCCTGATCGTCGCCAATGTCGTTCAGCCCGGCGCGGGCATGAACATCGATCCGGCCAGTCTCGATGCCGGTGCTGTCGCCGATTACGCGCACCAGGCGCATGAGACGACGGTCACCGGCTTCCTGATGGGGATCATCCCAACGACGCTGGTTTCCGCGCTGACCGAAGGCTCGATCCTCCAGACCCTGTTCGTCGCGGTGCTGTTCGGCATCGCCATGGTATTGGTCGGCAAGCCCGCCGAGCCGGTGCTCGATTTCGTCGAGAGGCTCGCGCTGATCGTCTTCCGCGTCGTCGGCATCCTGATGCGCGTCGCCCCGATCGGCGCGTTCGGTGCGATGGCCTTCACCATCGGCAAATACGGCGTCGAATCGCTCGGCAACCTCGCCTGGCTGGTCGGCACCTTCTACGCGACCTCGCTGTTCTTCGTGCTGGTGATCCTTGGCGCGGTCGCCCGGCTCAACGGCTTCTCGATCCTGAAGCTGCTGCGCTATCTCAAGGCCGAGCTGCTGCTCGTGCTCGGCACCTCCTCGTCCGAAGCCGCGCTGCCAAGCCTGATGGCCAAGCTCGAGGGCGCCGGCTGCGAAAAGGGCGTGGTCGGGCTGGTCGTGCCGACCGGCTATTCGTTCAACCTCGACGGCACCAACATCTACATGACGCTCGCAGCGCTGTTCATCGCACAGGCGTGCGGCGTGCATCTCAGCTGGGGCGAACAGATCCTGCTCGTGCTGGTCTCGATGCTCAGCTCGAAGGGCGCGGCGGGCGTGACCGGCGCCGGGTTCATCACGCTGGCGGCGACGCTCTCGATCGTGCCGAGCGTGCCGGTGGCGGGAATGACGCTGATCCTCGGCGTCGATCGCTTCATGAGCGAGTGCCGCAGCCTCACCAATTTCGTCGGCAACGCGGTGGCGGCGATCGTCGTCGCGCGCTGGGAAAACAAGCTCGATCGGACGGCGCTCGACGCCGCCCTCTCGGGTCGCACCATTTCAAAATCACAAGACCTAGAACAAATGAATCAGGGAGAGAGGGCATGAAGAAGGGGTACAGGCAGATCGCCTTGACCGCAGGCAGCGCGCTGAGCGTGCTGATGATCGCGCAGGCGCATGCACAGGAGGTTCCGGCTCCGGCCGCTGCCGAGCAGGAAGCGCCGGCCGAGAAGACCGACGAGATCGTCGTGGTCGGCACGCAGATCAAGGGCGCCAGCACCACCGCCGCGCTTCCCGTCACGGTGATGGACGCGAGCCAGATCGACGCCACCGGCGCGCTTTCGGGCGACGAGCTGTTCCGCGCGATCCCGCAGGCCGGCGACGTGACCTTCAACGAATCGAACAACCCGCAGACCAGCAACGCGGCGCGCGGCGACGTCAATTCGATCAACCTGCGCAACCTCGGCGTCGGCAACACGCTGGTGCTGCTCAACGGCCGCCGCCTGGTCAATCACCCGACCAGCCAGGCCGGTGACGGCAATGTGCCGGTGCTTGGCTACAACGCCAATTCGCTGCCGGTCGCCGGTATCCAGCGCCTCGAGATCCTGCGCGACGGCGCCGCCGCCATCTATGGCTCGGACGCGGTGGCCGGCGTGGTCAACACCGTCACGAAGAGCAACATCAACGGCGGCTCGCTCGATTTCCGCATCGGCGGCGCCGAGGGCACGCATCGCCGCGAATATCAGGCGACCGGCACCGTCGGCGCCAATTTCGCCGAGGGCCGCGGCAACATCTCGCTGTACCTCGACTATACGCACCGCACGGCGCAGCTGGCCGAGGACGAGCCCTATACGGCGACGGACAACCTCATGTCCTATTTCGCCAATGATCCCGCTTTCGCAGGCAATCTGACCGCGGACGGCCGCGCGACCCAGTCGCCCTGGGCGAACCTCGCCGTGGTCGGCGGCCCCGGCACGATCCGCCGCAGCCCGGGCAACCAGGCGCTGACATCCTCGGCGGGCGCCTTCCATATCCAGTCGCTCGCAAATGCCGGCTGCCTGGTCACGCTCAATGCCGATAGCTGCCTGGGGAGCGGCACGCGTGCCACCGCGACGACACTGCGTTCGGAGCGCTTCGACACGCGTCCCGGCACCACGGTGTCGCCGAGCATCGATCGCTACAACAGCTTTGCCAGCGCGCATTACGACATCTCGGACAAGCTGACCGTCTATGGCGAGGCCGGCTTCTATTATGCCGAGACCACGCGCATCCAGCCGCCGACGATCAACCTCAATGCGATCGTGATCCCGGCTTCCAACTATTGGAATCCGTTCGGCCCGACGATTCTCAACGGCGCCGCCAATCCGAACCGCATTCCCAACCTCACCAACGTCCCAGCCGCCGGCCTAGCCGTACGCCTGTCGACCTATCGCTTCGTCGATGCCGGCATGCAGGAAGTGAAGGTCGCCAACTGGCAGTCGCGCTTCCTCGGGGGGCTGAAGGGCGAGATCGGCACTTTCGATTTCGACACCGCGCTGCTCTATTCGGCCGCACAATCGACCGACGTGTCGAACGCGATCAACATGACCGCGCTGCAGAAGAACCTCGCGCTGTCGACGCCCGAGGCCTACAATCCGTTCAGCGGCGGCTGCAACGCGACGCCGAGCCTGGGCGATTGCTCGCCCGCCTCGGCCACCACGATCGACTCCTTCCAGTTCGATCTGAAGCGCCGTTCCAAGACGACGCTCGCGCTCGCCGATTTCAAGATGTCGAACGCGCGGCTGCTCAGCCTGCCGGGCGGCAATCTCGGCGTGGCCTTCGGCATCGAGGGCCGCCGCGAGACGCAGCGTGACGACCGCGATCCCAATCTCAACGGCGATATCGGCTTCGTCGACATGGTGACCGGCGAGACCAACCTGTCGAACGTCGCCGCCGTCAGCCCGACGCCGAGCACCCAGGGCGGCCGCACCGTCCTCTCGGCCTTTGCCGAGCTCGCCGTGCCGGTGGTCTCGCCCGACATGCACATCCCGCTGGTCCATCGTCTCGATGTCCAGCTGGCCGGGCGCTACGAGCATTACAGCGACTTCGGCTCGGTGGCGAAGCCCAAGGTCGCCGCGGCCTGGGACCTGGTCGATGGCTTCCGCATCCGCGGCTCCTGGTCGCAGGGCTTCCGCGCGCCGAACCTCGAACAGACCAACACCGTCGCCTATTCGCGCCTCGGCTCGAACAACGACTATTATCGCTGCGCGGTCGACCTTGCCAAGGCCGCCATCTCCAACATGGGCGCCTGCGCGCGGAGCAGCAGCTATTCGATCTTCGTCAGCGGCAATCCGGACCTCAAGCCCGAGAACAGCACCAACTGGACCTTGGGCACGGTGATCCAGCCCAAGTTCATTCCCGAAAGCGCCGGCCGGCTGACGCTCACTGCCGATTTCTGGTCGATCCAGCAGACCGGCATCGTCGGCCAGTTCGGTCCGCAGAACGCGCTGGTGCTCGACTATCTCCTGCGCCTGCAGGGCTCGAGTAACCCGAACGTGGTGCGCGCCGCGGCGAATGCCGATGACGTGACCTTCTTCAACGGCAGCGGCCTCGCCCCGGTGGGTGCTGTGACGCGGATCAACGACCAGTTCGTCAACCTGCTGCCGCAGACGGTGCAGGGCATCGACCTGGCGCTACTCTACAATGTCCGCACCGGGCTGGGTAAGTTCGACCTGGCAATCAACGGGGCGCGGCTGACCAAGTTCTCGCGTGATACTCCGCCGGCGGTGCAGGAGCTGTTCGATGCGCGCTCGGCAGGCGATATCGACGCGGCCACGCCGCTCACCGATGCGAGCAACCTGATCCAGCAGCGTGGCAAGCCCAAATGGCGCGTCACCGGATCGCTCACCTGGTCGCTCGACGGCTGGCAGATCGGCGCGTTCAGCAACTATATCAGCTCGGTCTACGACACGAACTTCCTCGATGCGAACGGCAACCCGTACAAGCTCGACGGGCAGACGACGTATAATCTCTACGTCCAATATCGCTTCAAGGGCGGCGTGCTCGATGACACGCGCATCCGCCTGGGCGCGCGCAACATCTTCGACAAGCAGCCCCCGATCACTGCCGACGGCTATCTGGGCTCGCTCTACAACCCCTATGGCCGCTATCTCTACATGACGATCGGCAAGAGGTTCTGATGCGCCTTTTCTTCTTCTCCCTCCTGGCCGCGGTTCTCACCGCGGCCAGTCCTTGTTTCGCCCAGGATGGGCTGGGCAAGCCCGAAGTCTATGCCGTCTGGCCCGGCGACCCGCCCGGCCATGGCAGGCCCTCGGGACCGGAGAAGATCGGCAACGAAGGCGGGCAGACCGGCTCGTATTCGAACATCTCGACGCCGCGCTACGAAGTCTACCGGCCCAAACACCCCAATGGCGCGGCCGCGCTGCTGCTTGGCGGGGGCGGCTATTTCCGCATCCAGATCGGCTCGGCCAAGGATGTCGCGGCCAAGCTGGCGGCCGCCGGCATCACCCCGGTGATCCTCTATTACCGCCTCCCCGGCGACGGCTGGAACGCCGATGCGCCGTTCCAGGATGCCCAGCGTACGCTGCGGTTGCTCAAGGCCGGCGCCAAGCGCTGGGGCCTTGATCCGGCGCGGATCGGCGTGGTCGGCATGTCGGCCGGCGGACACCTGGCGGGCATGATGGCTACGCAGGGCGGGCATGATTTCTACACTCCCACCGACGAGGCGGACAAGCTCAGCGCCGTCCCTGCCTTTGCCGGCATGATCTATCCCGTCGTCTCGATGCGCCCGCCGATCGACACGACACAGACGCGCAAGAAGCTCTCGGTCCTGCCCGGCTATCGCGACTTCTATTCAGTCGAGGCGCAGGTTGGGCCGGAGACACCGCCGGTGTTCCTCGCCCATGCCGCCGACGACCCCATCGCCAATGTCGAGCATAGCCTGCGCATGTTCGCCGCGATGCGCGCCGCCGGGCGGCCGGTCGAGATGCACATCTTCGAGAAGGGCGGGCATAGCTGGGGCGCCGGCAAGCCGGGCAGCCTGGTCGCGGCTTGGCCCGATCTCTTCCTCGCCTGGCTGCGGAGCCACCAGATCCTGCGCGACTGAGCCTTTGCCCTTGATCCTGTGCTTGCCTCCCCGCGTCGCGCGCGGCATGGGAGACGGCTCAGCCGGCAGGCAAATTCAGCTTCCAGGACCAAGGGCATGAAGGACAAACTCATCGTGTTGATCGGCGGCGGCGGGTTCGTCGGCCGCTATGTCGCCCAGGAGCTGCTCGCCAGCGGCGCGCGCGTGCGTGTCGCCCAGCGCCGCCCGCGCGATGCCTGGTTCCTGAAACCCTTGGGCGGCCTCGGCCAGACCCAGTTCGTCGCCGCCGACGTCACCCGGCCAGAGACGATCGCCGCCGCGCTGGTCGGCGCGGACGCGGTGGTCAACCTCGCCGGCGTGCTCAAGGGTAATTTCGACGGTGTGAACGCCGATGGCGCGCGCGTCGTTGCCGCTGCCGCAAAGGCCGCCGGCGTCGAATCGCTCGTCCATTTCTCCGCGCTCGGCGCCGAGCCCGATTCGGCCTCCGCCTATGGCCGCTCCAAGGCGCAGGGTGAGGCCGCTGCCCGCGGTGCCTTCCCGCGCGCGACGATCCTGCGCCCCTCCTTCGTCTTCGGGCGCGAGGACCAGTTCACCAATCGCTTCGCCGGCCTGGTCGGCGCGGGACCGGTGGTGCCGGTGCTGCGCCCGGACGTGCGCTTCCAGCCGGTCTATGTCGTCGATGTCGCCAAGGCCGTGGTCGCGGCGCTCGCCGATCCCGAGGCGCATGCCGGCAAGACCTATGCGCTGGGCGGTCCGGACACGCTGACCATGGCTGGCCTGTTCCAGTGGCTCGCCGGGGCGACCGGGCACAAGCCGGCCTTTGCCGAGCTGCCCGATCCGATCGGTGCGCTGATCGCGGCGCTGCCCGGCACGCCGATCACCCGCGATCAGTGGCGCATGCTCCAGGCGGACAATGTCACCGGCGCCGCGCCGGGGGTCGCCGCGCTCGGCGTCGTGCCGACGCCGCTGGCCAGCGTCGCGCCGACCTGGCTGGTGCGCTATCGCCGCCATGGCCGCTTCGGCAAGCTCGCCGCCTGAACGCCTTTCCCGCGCCGCGGCGCATCGGAGCTAGCCAAGCATGAGCGAAACCCTCGTCGCGATCCTCCTCGGCATTGTCGAGGGGATCACCGAATTCCTGCCCGTCTCGTCGACCGGCCATCTGATCCTCGCCTCCGAGCTGCTCGGCTATGACTCCGCCACCTGGGCGATGTTCAACGTCGTCATCCAGCTCGGCGCGATCCTGGCCGTGGTGGTGCTCTACTGGCGCACCTTCTGGGCTGTCGCGATGGGGCTGCTGCAAGGCAATCCGGTGTCGTGGCGCTTCCTGCGCAATCTGGTCGTCGCCTTCATCCCCGCTGCAGTGATCGGCCTGGCGCTCCACAGGCATATCGAGGCGCTGCTCGGGAAGCCGATGGTGGTCGCCTGGGCACTGGTGATCGGCGGCATCGCCATCCTCGTCATCGAGCGGCTGGTGAAGGCCGCGACGATCCACGGCATCGCCGAGATCCCGCTGGTTCGCGTGATCGGCATCGGCTTCATCCAGTGCATCTCGATGATCCCGGGCGTCAGCCGCTCGGGCGCGACGATCATGGGTGCGCTCAGCCTGGGCGTCGAGCGGCGCACCGCCGCCGAGTTCAGCTTCTTCCTCGCGATCCCGACGATGCTCGGCGCAACGGTGCTCGAACTCGCCAAGAACCATGATGCGATCACCACCGGCCGGGTTGGCTGGAGCGAGATCGGCATCGGCTTCGTCACGGCCTTCCTCGTCGCGATCGTCGTGATCAAATGGTTTGTCGGCATTGTCTCGAAGCATGGCTTTGCGCCCTTCGCCTGGTATCGAATCGTCGCAGGGGTCGGCGCGATCGCATGGCTTTCGCTGCGGTAAGTCCGTATCGGCCCTATAATCGCGCAATATTCTTTCAAATTTGCGCGATTTGAGCCGAAAAAGATAATAAAGGTCAGTGTTGCTGCCTTTTATCGACTCGCTTGCGGCGGTAGCGCGACCGCATGGCGGAAACGATGCTCAAATTCGTTGGAACGGCGCAGGCTTATCCGGGCAAGCGCGAAGCGGAACTGCGTGCGGAAGACTTCCGCGAGATCGCGGATCGCTATGCCGTGCCCTCGGCAGAGGAGCAGGCGAGCCGTTGCTCGCAATGCGGCGTGCCCTATTGCTCGGTGCACTGCCCGCTGCACAACCATATTCCCGATTGGCTGCGCCTCACCGCTGAAGGGCGGCTGCGCGAAGCCTATCAGCTGTCCAACAGCACCTCGACCATGCCCGAGATCTGCGGCCGCATCTGCCCGCAGGACCGGCTGTGCGAAGGCAATTGCGTCATCGAATTCTCGGGCCACGGCGCCGTCACCATCGGCTCGGTCGAGAAGTTCATCACCGACACCGCCTGGGAAGAAGGCTGGGTCGAGCCGGTTGCGGTCGGCCCGTCGCGCGGCCAGTCGGTCGGCATCATCGGCGCCGGCCCGGCCGGCCTCGCCGCCGCGGAATATCTGCGCGAATATGGCTATGACGTGCATGTCTATGACCGGCACGACCGTGCCGGCGGCCTGCTGACCTATGGCATCCCGGGCTTCAAGCTCGAGAAGCAGATCGTCATGCGCCGCATCGAGCGGCTCGAGCAGGGCGGCATCGTCTTTCACCAGGGCTTCGAGGTCGGCCGCGAGGCGAGCCTCGACGATCTGCGCAAGCGCCACGACGGCATCCTGATCGCGACCGGCGTCTACAAGGCGCGCGGCATCCAGGCGCCGGGCGTCGGCGCCGAAGGCGTGGTCGAGGCGCTCGACTATCTCACCGCGTCGAACCGCAAGGGCTTTGGCGATGCCGTCCCGGCGTTCGACGACGGCAGCCTCGACGCGAACGGCAAGCATGTCGTGGTGATCGGCGGCGGCGACACCGCGATGGACTGCGTGCGCACCGCCGTGCGCCAGGGCGCCACCTCGGTGAAGTGCCTCTATCGCCGCGACCGCGCCAACATGCCGGGCTCGCAGCGTGAGACTGCCAATGCCGAGGAGGAAGGCGTCGAGTTCGTCTGGCTCTCGGCCCCGGAAGCCTTTGATGGCGGCGACAGGGTCACCGGCGTGCGCGCAACGCGGATGCGCCTCGGCGCGCCCGACGCGACCGGCCGCCGCGCCCCCGAGCTCGATCCGGGCGGCGCCTTCCAGCTCCAGGCGGATCTGGTGATCAAGGCGCTCGGCTTCGAGCCCGAAGACCTGCCGCGCCTGTTCGGCGCCGCCGAGCTTGGCGTGACCCGCTGGGGCACGCTGCGCACCGATGGCCGCACGATGATGACCAGCCTCGACGGCGTGTTCGCTGCGGGCGATATTGTCCGCGGCGCGAGTCTGGTGGTCTGGGCGATTCGCGACGGCCGCGATGTCGCGGCGCATATGCATGCCTGGATGCGCGCCCGCGCCGATGCGGCTCGGGCTGCTTGAGAAGGTTGCCGAAGCCGATGAAGTTCCTTGCTGCCCTTATGCTGAGCGCCGCCGCGCTGGCCCCCGCAACGGCGTTCGCCGCGGCGCCGGTCGCCGCGCCGGCCGCCGATACCAATCTCGACAAGCTCGTCGCGCTGATGGCGCCGGAGGATTCGATCGGCCGGCTCGCCGGCAAGGCCTTCGATGCCGGCATGGACCAGCAGGTGGCTGCTGATCCGAAGATGAAGGCGACCTTCGATGCTAATCCGGGCCTGCGTGATCAGGTCGGCGGGCAGCTGCGCACGCAGTTCACCGACATTCTCGTTGCGGCTTTGCCGTCGCTGCGCACCGAGATCAGCGGGATCCTCCAGCAGGAGCTGACCGCGACCGAAATCGCCGACACGCTTACCTTCTTCGCCAGCCCGACCGGCCAGAAGCTGCGCGCCGAAGTCTATGAGACGATGGGCGGTGCCCCCGGCCAGTCGCCGCAGGAGATCCAGCAGGCGGCGATTGCCGCGGTGATGGCGAAGATGACCGCGGATGATTATCCCGCGCTGATGGCGTTCGGCGCGAGCCCGGCGGCGCAGAAGATGAGCACGATCAATCCGAAGATTCAGGCTGCCAGCCAGGCCTGGGCGACGAAGCTGGTCGAGGCCAACCGTCCGAAGATGCAGGCGCTCGCCGTCAAGCTGACCAGCGAGTATCTCGCCAAGAAGGGCGCCAAGTGATGCGCCGCGCGCTCTCCGTCGCGACGCTGCTGCTTGCCGGGATTGGCTCTGCCCATGCGCAGGGCAATGCCAGGGCGGCGCCGCCCGCCCAGGCCGTGCCCGCCGATCCCGCGCGTTCGGCAGTCGCCGAGCGCGTCGTGGCGAAGCTGGTGCCCCCGGGCATCTACAAGAAGATCTTCGACACCGTCTTCACCGAGATGATGGACCAGATGTTCGGCCAGATCGGCCAGATGCCGATCGGCCAGATCGCGAAGCTGGGCGGACTCAGCGAGACGCAGGCCAAGGGGTTGGGCGATACCAAGCTGGGCGAGATCATGGAGATCTATGATCCGGCCTGGCGCGAGCGCCAGAAGCGCATGATGCAGGCCTTTGCGGGCGGCATGGGGGACATCATGGTCAAGATGGAGCCGGCAATGCGCGCCGCGCTCACGCGGGCCTATATGCGCGAGTTCAGCACCGAGGAACTCGCGGATCTCGATCGCTATTTCGCCACGCCGGCTGGCGCGCATTATGCGGCCCAATCGCTGGTGATCTCCATGGGCCCCGAAATGACCAAGGCGGCAACCGACATGATGCCCGAGATGATGTCGGCCATGCCCGTGCTGATGCAGCGCGCGGAAGAAGCCACTGCGGACCTGCCGCCGCAGCGCAAGATGGACGATCTTTCGCCCGCCGAACGCAAGAAGCTCGCCGAGTTGCTCGGCGTCGATCCCGAAAAGCTTGAAGACGACGCGACGTGATGCGGGCGGGCTGGGTCCTTTGCGCAAGCTTGCTCCTTTGCGCGTCGGTTGCGCGAGCCCAGTCCGTCGCCGCGCCGCTCACTTCGGCCACGGCGGACGCACTTGCGCGCTTGGCGGTGCCGGACGAAACGGTCGATGCCAGGCTCGCGGCTGATCGCGCCTTTTTCGAGCAGGGCTGCGCCGACCCGCGCATGGTCGCGCTGGAGCAGCAGCGCCCCGGTATCTGCAAGGCGATAAACACGGTTTCGCTAGAGGAATCGGGCGCCATCTATCGTGAGGCCCTGGCGCCGATGCGTGCTGACGCGGCGCTTCTGTTTGCGAACGTTTACAGCGAGGCGGATGGGCAGCAGATGATCGCACTGCTCACATCACCCGCCGGGCGGAAGATGACCGGCGCCTTCGTGCGAACGGCAGCGGTTACGCGTTCAGAGAATGCCGCCACCGTGAGCGCAGCAGCCGGGAAGGGCGCCGAAGACAGCCTCACCGCACAGGACAAAGCGAATCTCGATCGGATGGAAAGCAGAGCGCTTCGTGCCAAGCGCCTCTCCTTGCAAGGTCCGATGATCGATCTGGCAAACAAATATGCAGAGCGGCTTCGGGCCGAGAAGAAGGCGCGTATCGGGCCACGGGTCCGCGACGTGCTGGTGAATTTCAAAGGTGACCAATGAGCAATGATCGCGCGCTGAACGAGCGTATCCGTCTGGCCCGTGAGGGCATGTACCGTCCCGAGTTCGAGGGAGATGCCTGCGGTGTCGGCATGGTTGCCGCCACCGACGGCCAGCCCTCGCGCCGCGTCGTCCAGTCGGCGATCGACGCGCTGAAGGCGGTGTGGCACCGCGGCGCGGTCGATGCCGATGGCAAGACCGGCGACGGCGCCGGGCTGCATGTCGACCTGCCGGTGCGCTTCTTCGACGATGCGATCGCCGCCGGCGGCCACCGCGTCATGCCGAACCGGCTGGCGGTCGGCATGATCTTCCTGCCGCGCACCGATCTGGGCGCGCAGGAAGCCTGCCGCACGATCGTCGAGTCCGAGATCATCGAGGCCGGCTACACCATCTATGGCTGGCGCCAGGTGCCGGTCGACGTCTCGGTCATCGGCATGAAGGCGCAGGCGACGCGCCCCGAGATCGAGCAGATCATGATCGCCGGCCCGCAGCCGGACGCGATGGATGCCGCCGAGTTCGAGAAGGAGCTCTATCTCGTCCGCAGGCGTATCGAGAAGGCCGTGATCGCCGCACAGATCAACGGCTTCTACATCTGCTCGCTGTCGACCCGCTCGATCATCTACAAGGGCCTGTTCCTCGCCGAGAGCCTGTCGGACTTCTATCCCGACCTCAAGGACGAGCGCTTCACCAGCCGCGTCGCGATCTTCCACCAGCGCTATTCGACCAACACCTTCCCGCAATGGTGGCTGGCGCAGCCCTTCCGCTGCCTGGCGCACAATGGCGAGATCAATACGATCCGCGGCAACAAGAACTGGATGCGCAGCCACGAGATCAAGATGGCGAGCATCGCGTTCGGCGAGCGCTCGGAGGACATCAAGCCCGTTATCCCGGCCGGCGCGTCGGACACCGCCGCGCTCGACGCGGTGTTCGAGGCGATCTGCCGTTCGGGCCGCGATGCGCCGACCGCCAAGCTGATGCTCGTGCCCGAGGCGTGGGACGAGGCGACGCCGGCCAACCATCTGTCGATGTACAAGTATCTCGCCTCGGTGATGGAGCCGTGGGACGGCCCTGCCGCGCTGGCGATGACCGATGGCCGCTGGGCGGTTGCCGGCGTCGACCGCAATGCGCTGCGCCCGCTGCGTTACACCCAGACTTCGGACGGCCTGCTCATCGTCGGCTCCGAGACCGGCATGGTCCAGATCCCCGAATCGACCGTGGTCGCCAAGGGCCGGATGGGCCCGGGCCAGATGATCGCCGTCGATCTCGACCAGGGCGTGCTGCTGTGCGACCGCGAGATCAAGGACCAGATCGCCGGCGAGCATGACTATGCTGGCATGATCGGCGAGTTCATCACGGTGCAGGACCTGCCCGAGCCCGATCTCGCGCCGCTGCGCTTCGAGCGCGCCGAACTCACGCGCCGCCAGGTCGCTGCCGGCCAGACGCTCGAAGACATGGAGCTGATCCTCGCCCCGATGGTCGAGACCGCGAAGGAAGCGATCGGCTCGATGGGCGACGACACGCCGCTTGCCGTCATCTCGGACAAGCCGCGGCTGATCAGCCAGTTCTTCCGCCAGAATTTCAGCCAGGTCACCAACCCGCCGATCGATTCGCTGCGTGAGCGCCAGGTGATGACGCTCAAGACGCGCTTCGGAAACCTCGCCAACATCCTCGATGCGGATGGCGGCGGCTCGAAGGTGCTCGTGCTCGACAGCCCGGTGCTGACCAATGGCGACTGGGAGCGGCTGCGCGCCTATTTCGGCGGCCAGTGCGCCGAGATCGACTGCACCTTCCCGGTCAGCGACAATCCCGAGGACCTGCGCGAAGCGATCAAGCGCATCCGTTATGAGGCTGAGCAGGCGGTTCGCGCCGGCTGCACCGAGCTGTTCCTCACCGACGAGCATGTCTCGGCCGAGCGCGCAGCGATCGCCGGCGTGCTCGCTGCCGCGGCGGTGCACACGCATCTCGTCCGCCGCGGCCTGCGCAGCTACGCCTCGGTCAATGTCCGCAGCGCCGAGTGCCTCGACACGCATTATTATGCGGTGCTGATCGGCGTCGGCGCGACCACGGTGAACGCCTATCTCACCGAAGCCTCGATCGCCGATCGCCACGCGCGCGGCCTGTTCGGCGACGTCGCGCTCGACGAATGCCTCAAGCGTCACCGCAAGGCGATCGACGAGGGCCTGCTCAAGATCATGTCGAAGATGGGGATCGCAGTGATCTCCTCCTATCGCGGCGGCTATAATTTCGAGGCGGTCGGCCTCAGCCGCGCGCTGGTCAACGACCTGTTCCCCGGGATGCCCGCCAAGATCTCGGGCGAAGGCTATGCCTCGCTCCACCTCTCGGCGATGATCCGCCACCAGGCGGCGTTCGATCGCGGCGTCGCGACGCTGCCGATCGGCGGCTTTTATCGCCAGCGCCACGGCGGCGAGACGCATGCCTATTCGGCGCAGCTGATGCACTTGCTGCAGACCGCGGTGTCGACCGACAGCTACTCGTCCTACATGGCCTTTTCGCGCGGCGTGCGCGACATGCCGCCGGTCTATCTGCGCGACCTGCTCGAGTTCAATTTCCCCGACCAGGGAATCCAGATCGACCAGGTCGAGGCGATCACCGAGATCCGCAAGCGCTTCGTCACCCCCGGCATGTCGCTCGGCGCGCTGTCGCCCGAGGCGCATGAGACGCTGGCGATCGCGATGAACCGCATCGGCGCCAAGGCCGTGTCGGGCGAGGGCGGCGAAGACAAGCTGCGCTACACGCCCTATGAGAATGGCGACAATGCCAACTCGACGATCAAGCAGATCGCCTCGGGCCGTTTCGGCGTCACTGCCGAATATCTCAACGCCTGCGACGAGATCGAGATCAAGGTCGCCCAGGGTGCCAAGCCCGGCGAAGGCGGCCAGCTGCCCGGCTTCAAGGTCACCGAGTTCATCGCCAAGCTGCGCCATGCGACGCCCGGCGTGACTTTGATCTCGCCGCCGCCGCACCACGACATCTATTCGATCGAGGACCTGGCGCAGCTCATCTACGACCTCAAGATGATCAACCCGCGCGCCCGCGTCTGCGTGAAGCTGGTCAGCTCGGCCGGCATTGGCACCGTCGCGGCGGGCGTCGCCAAGGCGCATGCCGACGTCATCCTGATCGCCGGCCATGTCGGCGGCACCGGCGCTTCGCCGCAGACCAGCGTGAAGTACGCCGGCACGCCTTGGGAAATGGGCCTGACCGAAGTCAACCAGACGCTCACGCTCAACGGCCTGCGCGGCCGGGTGCGGCTGCGCACCGATGGCGGCCTCAAGACCGGTCGTGACATTGTCATCGCCGCGATTCTCGGTGCCGAGGAGTTCGGCATCGGCACGCTTTCGCTGGTCGCGATGGGCTGCATCATGGTCCGCCAGTGCCATTCGAACACCTGCCCGGTCGGCGTCTGCACCCAGGACGAGAAGCTGCGCCAGAAGTTCGTCGGCACGCCCGAAAAGGTGATCAACTTGATGACCTTCATCGCCGAGGAAGTGCGTGAGATTCTCGCGCGCCTCGGCTTCAAGAATCTCGACGAAGTCATCGGCCGCACCGAGCTGCTCCGCCAGGTCAGCCGCGGCGCCGAGCATCTCGACGATCTCGATCTCAACCCGATCCTTGCCAAGGTCGATGCCGACGACGCCGAGCGCCGCTTCAGCCTGTCGACCTTCCGCAACGAAGTGCCCGACAGCCTCGATGCGCAGATGATCAAGGATGCCGCCCCGGTCTTCGCGCGCCGCGAGAAGATGCAGCTGACCTACAACGTCCGCAACACCCACCGCGCGGTCGGCACCCGGCTCTCCTCGGAGATCACGCGGCTCTACGGCATGTCGACGCTCGCCGACGGGCATGTCCATGTCCGCCTGCGCGGCTCAGCCGGCCAGTCGCTCGGCGCCTTCCTGTGCAAGGGCGTGACGCTCGAAGTGTTCGGCGACAGCAACGACTATGTCGGCAAGGGCCTGTCGGGCGGCACCATCGTCGTGCGCCCGCTGGTCAGTTCGCCGGTCGAAAGCTGGAAGAACACGATCATCGGCAACACCGTGCTCTACGGCGCGACCTCGGGCCGGCTGTTCGCCGCCGGCCAGGCGGGTGAGCGCTTCGCGGTGCGCAATTCGGGCGCCGAAGTGGTGGTCGAGGGCTGCGGCGCCAATGGGTGCGAATATATGACCAACGGCACCGCCGTAGTGCTCGGCGGCGTCGGCGCGAACTTCGGCGCCGGCATGACCGGCGGTATGGCCTTTGTCTATGACGAGGACGGCAGCTTCACCGCCCAGGCCAATCCCGAAAGCATCATCTGGCAGCGGCTTTCGTCGGCGCATTGGGAAGCCAGGCTGCGCGGCCTGGTCGAGGCGCATGTCGCCGCGACGGACAGCAAATGGGCCGCCGGCCTGCTCGATGACTGGGATCGTGCGTTGGGGCATTTCTGGCAGGTCGTGCCGAAGGAAATGCTGACGCGCCTACCGATGCCGCTCAATGACGACGACGTGGAGGCGGTGGCGGCGGAGTAAATTTCTTACCCCGGCGAAGGCCGGGGCCCAGACTTGAACGTGACAACGCTTAGTCTGGGCCCCGGCCTTCGCCGGGGAGAAGCTTAAGCACGGCTCGTCGCAACCGCTGCATATCTCTCAACCATCTGTGCTATAAGGCTTTCCGGAATTGCCGACTCCGGAGTCTGCCATGCGTCTGATCCTCACCGCCGCCCTGCTCTGTGCCGCCGCCACGCCGGCGCTCGCCCAGTCGGAACCCCAGCGCCAGCCGGACAAGGCCGAGGCGGTCGTTCAGGCGCTGCAGAACCCATTGGTTCAGGCAGGTGCCGCGGCCATGCTCGACAATCTCGCCGGCGCGCTGCTCGATACCCGCGTCGGCCCGGCGGCACAGTATCTCGATCCGACGATCGGCGCGCAGGATACGCTGGGCGACATCCAGCGCCGCCGCGATCCGAACTTCGACAGGAATCTTCAGCGCGATACCCGCACCGCAGTCGCCGCCGCCGCGGTACTGGGCAAGAACGCGCTCGAGATGCGCGCCTCGCTCGACGATACCGCCGCGCGTCTTCGCGCCGCGCTTCAGCCGCTGCGCGCGGCCTTGGCGACCAAATAGTCGCCTTTTATCCGCTGCCCGTCGGCAAGCGCTTTACGTGGGCGCTGGGCGAGTCCTAAAGCGGCCCCATGTGGCAGCTCTATCAATTCCCCCTATGTCCCTTCTCGCGCAAGGTCCGGCTGCTGCTGGGCGAGAAAGGCGTGGGCTATGAGCCGGTGCGCGAATCCCCCTGGCTGCGGCGCGACGAGTTCCTCGATCTGAACCCTACCGGCCAAGTGCCGGTGATGGCCGATACCGAGCGCGGGGTTACGCTGATCGATTCGCAGGTGATCTGCGAGTTCTTCGAGGAGACGGTGAACAAGGCGCCGATGCTCAACGGCACCGCCACCGATCGCGCCGAGATCCGCCGGCTGGCGATCTGGTTCGACACCAATTTCTATGCCGAGATCACTGCGCCCTTGCTCCATGAGCGGATGCTCAAGCGCATCGTCTACAAGCAGTCGCCCGATGGCCAGGCGCTTCGCACGGCGATGAAGGCCGCGGTCAACCATCTCGATTATATCGATTATCTGCTCGATCACCGCACCTGGCTCGCCGGCCCGACGATGAGCCTGGCCGATCTCGCCGCCGCGGCGCAGATCTCGATCGCCGACTATCTGGGCGGCATCGACTGGAAGAGCCATGAGCAGGCCAAAGGCTGGTATATCCGCATGAAGAGCCGCCCGAGCTTCCGCCCGCTGCTCAGCGAGCGGATGGAAGGCATCCCGCCGCCCGCCGATTACGAGAAGCTCGACCTGTAGGGAGCTTCGCGCGCCTTCATCGGTTCATGGGAGCAGGAGGCGCACATGCTCGAACATCTACCCCATTGGCTCGGCAAGGCGCTGAGTTCGCTGCGTGCCGGCGCGGACAAGCTGGCGATCGTCCGCCTCGAGTTGGCCGGCGAAGGCGTGATCCATCTCGCCAGCCCGGCCTTCACCAATGGCGGCCGCCTGCCCGACCGCTTCACTGCGGACGGCGATGGCGTCTCGCCGCCTTTGTTCTGGACCGGCGTGCCCGAAGAGACCGTGCGGCTGGTCCTGCTCGTCGAGGATCCCGACGCGCCAACGCCGCAGCCGATGGTCCACGCGATCATCTGGGGGCTGCCGCTGGCCGGCGACCTCAAGGAAGGCGAGATCCAGCCGGATGGCGAGGGAAGCGCGGATGGCGAGGATGTCGGCCGCAACAGCGGCTTTGCCGAGGGCTGGCTGCCGCCCGATCCGCCCAATGGGCATGGCGAGCATAATTACGCCTTCCAGATCTTCGCGCTGAGCGAAGGCCCTGAGCCGGGCGACAATCCCGGCCGCGGCGAGCTGCTGCGGGTGATGGAAGGCCGGGTGCTCGCCGCCGGGCTGCTCACCGGCACCTATTCGCGTGGTGAGGAAGCGCCGGTCGGCCCGGTGGGGGCGGGCGCGGTCGCCTGAGCTTGCAATGTAGGATTTCGCATGTTGCTGTACGGCGGTCGGGTCAGCGCCCGGCCGCTCTTTGCACCGTTGATAGTCCGGCAGTGGGTAATGCGGCACTTCGCGCGCGTCCGATACCGGCCTGGTGTCGCCCCGCGCGCGCGTGAGTGTCGTGACTTTCGTGACTTTCGGGCCTTCGCTCAGCCGTTGACGATCGTCCCGCCATTGGGGTGGAGGACCTGCCCGGACATGTAGCTGGCGTCGTCGCAGGCGAGGAACAGGAACGCCGGCGCCACTTCATTGGGCTGGCCAGGCCGGCCCATCGGCGTCGCCTCACCGAAATGCGCGAGCTTCTCGGGGGAAGCGCCGCCCGACGGATTGAGCGGCGTCCAGATCGGCCCCGGCGCGACGGCATTCACACGGATGCCCTCGCCGACCAGATTCTCCGACAGGCTGCGCGTGAAGGCCGTGATCGCGCCCTTGGTGCTCGAATAGTCGAGCAGCTCCTTCGAGCCCTGGTACATCGTCACCGAGGTGCAGTTGACGATCGCGGCGCCCTTTTTGAGATGCGGGCGCGCGGCCTGGGTCAGGAAGAACATCCCGAAGATGTTGGTCTGGAAGGTGCGGCGAAGCTGTTCTTCGGTGATGTCGGTGATGTCCTTGTCGGGATGCTGCTCACCGGCATTGTTCACCAGCACGTCGATCCGGCCGAACTTGCCGATCACCTGGGCGACGGCCTGGTCGCAAAACGCCTTGTCGCCGACATCGCCGGCGATGGTCAGCGCTTCGCGGCCCTCGCCGCGGACGATTTCCGCGGTCTTGGCGGCATCGTCATGCTCGCAGAGATAGAGGATCGCCACATCGGCGCCCTCGCGCGCATAGAGCGCGGCGACGGCGCGGCCGATGCCGCTGTCGGCGCCGGTGATCAGCGCGACCTTGCCCTCGAGCCGGCCGGAGCCGCGGTAGCGCGGCTCCCAGTCGGGCTTGGGTTCCAGCACTGCCTCATGACCAGGCAGCGCGTCTTCGTGGATCATGTCTTCGGTTTCGCTCACGGGCATCCTCCTGGAATGCCTGGGGAAACCGGTAGGGCCGGCGGGGGTTCCGCCTTGCCGGTGCCGCCGGGGCGGCCTGCAGGGTCAGCCGAGGAGGCCGGAACCCTGCATGCCGCTCGCGGCGATCATCGTTGCGGTGAGTGCGAAGGACATCACACCGACCATCAGGCTGCGTACCATGTCTATTCTCTCCCTTCCGTCAGGTCCGCCCCGGATCACGCGAACGGAACCGAGGGGGCCGAGAAGAGGACGATGGCATAGGTGAAGAGGACGGCGCCGACGACGGCGACACTGTGCTGAAGCGAGCTGATACGGACGGCCATTTGATTTACTCCCTGTGTCGGACTTGCCGGACCATCCGGCTGCCGATGCCAGATACTTTGCAGGGAGCGTGCCAGTTTTCTAAGTGATTGATTTTGCTAGAGGCGCGTTAGAAAGTTACGCGGGGTTGGGAAATTTCACGCCAAGCAATGGCGTATTTCACCAATCATAAGCGGACAGTGACTGTCCGATTCCGGTCAGTCGATGCGGATGCAGTTCCGGCCGCCATTCTTGGCGGCGTAGCAGAGCTGGTCGGCACGGTGGAACACGGTGCCGAACACTTCGCCCTGCACCGCGGGGCTGAGCCCGGCGGAGAAGGTGATCTCGCCGAGCGGCGCGTCGGTCTCGCGCAGGCGGTAGCGCTTGGCGGAGACGGCGATGCGCGCGCGCTCGAGCACATCGCGCGCGGCCTTGATGTCGAGCCCGGTGAACAGCACGACGAACTCCTCGCCGCCATAGCGCGCGACGAGATGGCCCTTGCAGGTGTCCGACAGCGCTTCGCCAAGCGCCTTGAGCACCCGGTCGCCGACGACATGGCCGAACCGGTCGTTGACCGACTTGAAATAGTCGACGTCGCACACCGCCATGCTCATCCGCGTGCCCTTGGCGGCCTCGGCGGCATAGGCCTCTTCGAAGGCGCGGCGATTGGCGAGGCCGGTGAGCGGATCCTTGCGGGCGTTGTCGCGGGCTTCCTCGAGCTTGGTGCGCAGCTCGTTCGCTTCGCGGTTCGCGGTTTCGAGCCGCTCCTCGGCATAGCGGACGCGCTCGAGCATCGTCGCGGTGAGCTTGGTGACTTCGAGATCATCGCCGCCCGAGCGGCGCATCGCCTGCGCGCTGGCTTCAAGGTCGCGGCCGAAGTCCTTGGCATCGGCGCGCATCGCCGTGACGATGTCCTGGAAGCCTTCGACCTGCATCTGGGTCTGGGCGACCAGGCCCTGGGCCTTCTCGATCGTCGCGGTGGCGGTGCCGGCGACGGGGGCGTCGCAGCCCAACGTCTCGATGTCGCGCCGGGTCAGGCGGACGCCGCCATCGGTGAGCATGTGGACCGCGCGGGCCAGCGGACCGTCGGGATTGGCGAGAAGCTGATAGGCAAAGGCATAGTTCGCGGGATCAGGGTCAAGCCGCTGATCCACCAGGAACTCACCGATTCGGTCGTACAGGCCACGCGCGGCCTGGGAACCGCTTGCCACCCGAACGGCCTTCGCCGCGACCATCTGCCTCAATTCCTCACCGAATGTTGGTCCAGTCGGCGCCCTCAACACCGTCTTGCCCGGCACCCTAGGCGCCAACTGCTAACATCCGATGAGTAAAACGCGGCTGGCGGTGAAAATGCCAGCCGCGCAGGGCTCAGTGTTTGTGCGTAGCCTTGTACTTCTGCACGGCATCGAGGGTCAGGCGGATGTGATCGGCCGGGCTCATGTTCGAATGGGCGAAGATCACCTTGCCGTTCGGCGCGATCACATAGCTGGTGCGGCTGGTGATCTTGGTGACGGTGCCGTCCGCCTTGGTCAGGCGCACGTCATAATCCTTGATGATCTGGTCGCTCGCCGCGGCGACGGCGAACTTGCCGGCGCACTTTTCGGCCGAAAAGGCCTCGAGCTTGTCGATATTGCCCGCGGTCATCCCGATCACGCTGGCGCCGGCCTTCTGGAAATCGGGCAGCGCCTCGGCGAACGCATGCGCCTCGGCATTGCAGCCATCGGTGAAGGCGGCGGGGAAGAAATAGAGGACCACCGGACCCTTCTTGAGCGCGGTCTTGAGGTTCACGGAGAAGGGCTTGCCCGCCATCGCGCCGGGCGCGGTGAAGTCGGGCGCACGCACGCCGGTGTTGAGCGCGGCGGTGGCCGGCAGGGCGAACGCCAGGGTAGCGGCGGCGGCGATCAGCAATTTGCGCATGGCGATCCTCTTTCCTTCAATACCGTCCGGTCAGCGCGTCAGGGCGATGCCGATCCGGGCATGGGTGTCGTTCTTGCGATAGTTGTCCAGGGCTTCACCATAGCCGGTAAAGGCCTGGCCGAAGAGATAGAAACCGACGCCCTTGGCGATCCGCGCCAGGGGATAGGAGACGAACAGCTCGGCGGCGCCCTTGCGCGTGTTGAAATTGCCGCGGCCGGTGAGTGAGAGCTTCAGCCCGTCCTGCTGGCCGATCGCCGCGGTGAGGCTGGTATAGCCGAAATAGTCCTTCACGTCGGGCGCGGTGCCGAGCTGGCCGACATAGAACCAGGCTTGGGGCGCGACATCGAGATGCCAGTCGCCGCCCAGGTCAAAACGCTTCTCGGCGCGCAGGAGCACCCGGTTGAGATCGACCGAGTCGAGCGCGCCACGCCCGTTCGAATCGTGGCGATAGCCAAGCGCGACCTTGGTGGTCTCGTTGAACGGGATGTCGGCGTAGATTTCGGGGCTGTAATTGGTCGAGCGGAACGGCCCCGACGGCTCGTTCAATGCCCAGAACATCGTCTGGGTGTAGGCGAAGCGGAGGTTGCCGAGCTTGAGCGGGGCGTTCTCGGCGAAGGGGCGGAAGGCGAAGCTGACCTGCAGCTTGCCACCCGAATCCTGGACGCCGAACGCGCCGTAGATCGGCTCATGCGGCTCGAACCGGTCGACGAACGCCGCCGAGCTGCCGGTCGAGCTCTGAACTTCGGTCTCGCCCTCGGGGATCTCGGCGGCGGCATGCTGTTCGGTGGGCGGTACCGCGCGGCCGGCGACGCTGACCGGCACATAGCGTGCCTTGGCGAAGCCGTGCGGGGTGACCGTCACCGTCGGGCCCGGTGCGCGCTCCAGCACCAGCCTTGTGCCGTCAACCGCGGTGATCTCGATCGTGCGCGGGCCGGCATCGGTGACCGGCACTTCGCCTTCGTTGATCAGGAACACCTCGACGCCGCGCAGCGCCTCGGTCTCGGAGGCGGGCTGGGCGGGCACGGCGCGCAGGCTCTGCGCCGCGGCGGGCGTGGCGGCGAGCAATGTGACGGGGATCAGCAGGCGGCGCATGGGCATGGGCGGGTGGAGTGACAAAGGTTTGTGACCTTGGCGAGTCAAAATCGGATCGCTAGGGCAGGCGCATGCCAGTGACCTCCGCCGACATCGCCCTTGCCGAACGCCTTGCCGATGCGGCGGGTGCGGCGATCCTTCCCTATTTCCGGGCCGAGCACGGCGTCGAGGCCAAGGACGACCAGTCCCCGGTGACGCTCGCCGACCGCGCCGCCGAAGAGGCGATGCGCAAGCTGATCATCGCCGAGCGGCCGATGGACGGCATCCAGGGCGAGGAGTTCGGGGTGCGCGAAGGGACCAGCGGGCGGGTCTGGGTGCTCGACCCGATCGACG
Organism: Sphingomonas sp. R-74633; assembly: GCF_013416555.1. Lineage (GTDB taxonomy): Bacteria > Pseudomonadota > Alphaproteobacteria > Sphingomonadales > Sphingomonadaceae > Sphingomonas. The sequence goes on from NZ_JACCFG010000005.1 coordinate 69,217, forward strand.
GCACTCGCGCCTTCATCGCCGGCCGTCCGATCTTCGGCACGCTGATCGCGCTGATCGAGGGCGGCTGGCCGCTGCTCGGCATCATCGACCAGCCGGTGACCAGGGAGCGCTGGCTCGGCGTGATGGGCCGCCCGACGCTGTTCAATGGCAAGCCCGCCGAGACCCGCCGCTGCCGCGACCTCAAGGATGCGATCCTGGGCACGACCAGCCCGGCGCTGTTCGAGGACGACCAACTCCACGCCTTCGAGCATCTCGACGCGGCAGTGATGAGCGTCGTGCTGGGCGGCGACTGCTACAACTACGGCTGCGTCGCCAGCGGCTGGATGGACGTGGTCGTCGAGGCCGGGCTCAAGCTCCACGACTTCGCGGCCCTGGTGCCAATCGTCGAGGGCGCGGGCGGGCGGATGTGCGACTGGCAGGGCGACCCGCTGCACGCCGGCAGCAACGGCGAAGTGATCGCCGCGGGCGATCCGGCGCGGGTCGAGGAGATCCTCGAGGCGCTGGCATGTCGGGGCGATCACCAACACGGGCATTGAGTTCGCGACTCGAAAAGTCACAAAGGTCGCACCAATGGCAGGTTTCGCGCGCGCTCGATTTCCCCATTTGCCCGGTAACGCGCACGATCTCGCAAGCTTGTTGCGCGAGGCTTTTCCTATATTTCCAACATTTTAAAGAGCGGCTGGCTGTGAAGCCGGCCGCGGAAGCCAAGCAGGCGAAATCCTACATTGCAAGCCCGGCATGCATTTGCGCGCCGATCTAGCGGACCGCATTGGCCGCCGCGTCAATCGTGTCGCGCGCATGGGTTTCGTCGCCCTGCAAGCGCGCCTCGTAGCGCTTCAGCCGCGCCTGCATGGCATCGTGGCGCGCTTTCAGCAGCTTCAGGGCAGTGCGCTCGAACGGCGGGGACTCGCCCCGAAGCCCCCGAGCGGACAGGTCGTTGCTCATTCTGAGGCTTTCGCTGCTGTCGATGTTGCTGATGCACAGCGCGGCGCTGCTAAGCGCGTTCGAGGTGCGCAAGGCATTGCCCGAGACGGCGTTGCTCTGGCGCAGCGAGTTGCCGGACTGGCGATTGGATTCGCGCAATGTCGCGAGCGTCCGGTCATAGTCGGCGCGGGTGTTGACGTTGACGAAGCTGCCGCCGCCGGCATCGGAGACCGACTTCAGCGCCGCCGCCTCGCTCGACGGCAGGCCGAAGCCGATGATGTTGACGATCGCCCGGGTCTTGCCGCTGTTGATCCGCCGGGCGACCGCGACCGGATCGCCGCCGCACGTCTCCTCGCCATCGGACACCACATAGATAACCTGCTCTCCTGGGGTGGACGAGGCGGCGAGCAGTGCCTCGGCCCTGGCCAGGCCCGCGGCAAGCGGCGTCCAGCCCACCGCCCGAACCCGGGAAACCGCCGCCCCCAGCGCCGCGCGATCGTTCGACATCGGCGCAAGCAGGGCGACGCCCGCGCAGGACCTGGTCTTGCCCGCCTCGCTGTTGTCGCCCTGCTGCCCGAAGACGAGCAGCGAGGCCTGCACCGATGCCGGCAGCCCGTCGATGAAGCGCGTGGCAGCCTCGCGGGCAAGATCGAGCTTGGTCTGTCCGCCGATCTTGCCGGCCATCGATCCGGAGCCGTCGATCGCCACGACGACGCGCACCGGCGGAACGCTCGGCCCGATTGCATCGGGCGTCCGCCCCTGCAGTGCCGGCTGGGTCAGTGCGACTTCCCGGAAGCAGCGATCCGGATTGTTGGTGGTGAACTGGTCGACATAAGCCTGGGCCTGCGCGACCTCGCCCGTGCTCGCGCCGTTCAGCGCCGCCGAGGCGTTGTCGCTGGTGCTGTTTTTGGAACCACCGCATCCGCAGACGGCCAGTGCCAGGAGACCGGAAACGCAGCTGTGGGCGATATTCCGGCACTTTTCCACGGCTCAATCCTTCTTCTTGAACACCTTGCGCTGATCCTTGCGCTCATCCTTCGAACGCTTGCCGCTTTCGGACTTTGCGGTCGTGCCCTTGCCGACATCGTCGCGCGGCTTGCCCTTGGTCGTCCGCTGGGCGGCGGCGCGTGCGCCTTCGAGGACCGGGCCGCACGCCGCGGCCTTGGCATCGCCGACATCGACGAAAGCGAGGATCGCCGCGAACGGGCTGGCGAAGATACCGAGACCCAAACCAACACCGGCGCGCGCGACCAGCTCGGGCGAGATCACGTTGAGGCCGGGCCGGGCGAAATAGCCGTTGAGGCCGACGGGCGACTGGCCGGAGAACAGGCTGAACTTCTTGCTGTCGGCGCGCACTGCCAGGTCGATGCTTTCGTTGCGGAAGCTGAATCCGCCGCGGCCAAGGACCACGTTCTTCTCGGTGTCGATCAGGATCGGGTCCGCCGCGGCGATGCCCCGGCGCACAGTGAAGCCGATCAGGCCGCAATTGATCTGGACCGGCTCTTTCAATTTTTTCTCGAACATCTTCTGGACGAAGGTGCCGATATCGATCTCGGAAAGCTGGACGTTGCGCGTCCACAGTGTGCCGCGCGGAATGATGATCGCGATACGGCCATTCGAATTGGCCAGCGATTCGCGCACGCTGTCGCCCGTGCCGGTCATCTTCACGCGTGCCTTGACCGTGCCGCTGGTGCCGCTCTGCTCGACGCCCCAGCCGGCGAGCAGCGTGCCCATCGGGGTGGGCGAGAGGCGGATGTCATAATCGGTGAAAACCGGCTGTTTGCGCGCGTTGATTATGATGTCCGAAGTCACCGTGCCGCGCGACATGCTGAAGTTGAGCGGGCTCAGCTTGAGCAGCATGTTGTCGAGGTCGAGGCCCAGCTCGATATGCGAGACCGGGAAACTCGGCGCGCGCACGTCGCGAACGGTCCAGTGGACCTTGGCGTCAAAGTTGCGAAGGGCGTCTACGCGGAGTTTCGCGTCGGGCAGGAGGCGCGGCGTGCCGGCGACCTGGGTGACCGCGCCGGCCGCGCCTTTGGCCGCCAGCGTGTTGGGGTTATAGCCGATGAACGGCCCGGCATCGACGATGTCGAGCGTGTCGGTGGCAAGCTCCGCGGTAAGCAGCAGGCGCGGGCGCGTCATCTTCACCACCATCTTGCCGGCGAGATCGGAGTCGCCGAACCGGCCCTTGAGCCCGGTGAAGCGCCATTCGTCGCCAAGCTTGGTGAGCGCCGAAGTGAGCCGGTAGCTGCGCGTATCGGGCACGGCGATGCCGGCGAGCATGAAGATGTCGGCCAGGTTCTGGCCGCGGATGTTCATATGGAGGTCGGCGCCTTCGATCTCGGTGGCGCCGGGCAGCGTGCCGCTCACATCGACTTGGGTGCGCACGCCCTCGGCGTGTAGCTGGAGCTGGTTCTTGCCGCCCGAGACGGTGGCATTGGGAGTGAGCAGCGCACCGTTCAGCACGAAGCGGGTGCCGCGCGCGGTGCCGCTGCCGTCGAAGCGGATCGTCGAGGCGAACTGCGTGTCCTTCGCCTCGACGGTATGGACGCGGATGCCGGCCTCGATCTGCATCCGCGGATCGACATAGCGGATCATCGTGCCCTGGACGAGCGCGCGGCGGATGATCGGCAGGTCGAGCGGTTCGCCCTTTTCCTCGCTGAAGGTCCAGGTGTTGCGCTTGCCCGCCTTGTCCCATTGGAGATCGACCTCGCCATTTTCGAGGTTGAGCCAGTTCACCCGGCGCTTGCCGGTGATCAGCGACCAGGTGGAGATGCGCGAATCGATGCGCTTGGCCTCGAAGAAATTGCCCTTGCCGGCCCAATCGGGGTTGGCGATGTGGATCCGCTCGGCGACGAACTTGACGTTGATCGGGTTGAAATAAAGCTGGAAGTCGCCCTCGACCTTCACGTCGCGGTGCGTCTGGCCGGCGACGATGCGCTCGAAGGTGTGCTTCAGGAAGCGTCCCTTGGTAACGAACAACACCGTCCAGGCGAGCACCAGGACGCCAAGGAACGTGGCGGCCACGGCGATGACGCTGGCAAGTGGGGTGCCGAGCGCGCGCAACGGCCGCGCCGGGGCGTCACTCGGCGGGGGTGCCGTGTCGGCGGCGGATATGGGAACGTCGCGATCGGCCATCGGATGAAAAAGCCTCGCAGACGGAATGAGTTCCGCCGAAGCGCAGACTCCGGTTGCGCTGCACTAAGCTTTGGGTTAGGGGCCCCGCTTTCCGCGATCGAGGGATACGCCGGCTAATAGGGCTGCCGCGCGCATTCGCAATCGTCGAACCATAAGGAGACGAAAATGCCCAAGCTCAAGACGAAGAGCGGCGTCAAGAAGCGCTTCAAGCTCACCGCCACTGGCAAGGTGAAGCACGGAGTCGCCGGCAAGCGCCACCGCCTGATTTCGCATAACGCGAAGTATATCCGCCAGAACCGCGGCACCTCCGTGCTCGCCGACGCCGATACCGCCCGCGTTATCGCGTGGGCGCCGTACGGCCTGAAGTAAGGAGGGCCTGGAAAAATGGCACGAGTTAAGCGTGGTGTAACCACCAAGGCCAAGCACAAGAATATTCTTGAGCAGGCAAAGGGCTATCGCGGCCGCCGCAAGAACACGATCCGCATCGCCCGTCAGGCCGTCGAAAAGGCCGGCCAGTATGCGTATCGCGACCGCAAGGTTAAGAAGCGGACGTTCCGTGGCCTCTGGATCCAGCGTATCAACGCCGGTGTCCGCGCCGAGGGCCTGACCTATTCGCAGTTCATGCACGGGCTGAAGCTCGCCGGCATCGAGCTGGACCGCAAGGTCCTGGCCGATATCGCCATGCATGAAGGCGAAGCCTTTACCGCCATCATCGCGCAGGCGAAGGCGGCTCTGCCCCAGGCCGCCTGAGCGACCTGACGCGAGCACGAGAAAATGGGGCGTCGGTGGCAACACCGGCGCCCTTTTTCTTTGGCCGCGTCACCGCTAGAGGCTCCCTCGACGAAATGAGGATTTGATGACGACCGATCTGGACCAGCTGCGAACCGACCTGCTCGGCTCCATCGATGCCGCCGCGGGGCTCGACGCCGTCGAGGCCATCCGCGTGCACGCGCTCGGCAAGCAGGGGGCAGTGACCGGCCTGCTCAAGACGCTCGGCGGGATGAGCCCTGAGGAGCGCCAGGACGTGGGCCCGCGCATCCACGGGCTGCGCGAGGCAGTGACCGAGGCGCTGGTGGCGCGGAAGAGCGCGCTGGAGAAGGCGGCGCTCGATGCGCGGCTCGCCAGCGAGACGCTCGACATGACGCTGCCGGTCGACGGCGTGCCGGCGGGGTCGGTGCATCCGGTGAGCCAGGTGATGGACGAACTGGCGGAGATCTTCGCCGATCTCGGCTTCGCGGTCGCCACCGGTCCCGAGATCGAGGACGACTGGCATAATTTCACTGCGCTCAACATCCCCGAGACGCATCCGGCCCGGGCGATGCACGACACTTTCTATTTCCCGCCCGAGGCGGACGGGACGCAGAAGATGCTGCTGCGCACGCACACTTCGCCGGTGCAGATCCGCACGATGATGCAGGGCAAGCCGCCGATCCGGATCATCGCGCCGGGCCGCGTCTATCGCTCGGACTCGGACGCGACGCACACGCCGATGTTCCACCAGATCGAGGGGCTGGTGATCGACAAGGGGATCACGCTCGGTCACCTGAAATGGACGCTTGAGACTTTCCTCAAGGCGTTCTTCGAGCGCGACGACATCGTGCTGCGGCTGCGCCCGTCCTATTTCCCGTTCACCGAGCCGGGCGCAGAGGTCGATGTCGGCTTCACCTGGCAGAACGGCAAGCGCGTGATCGGCGGCGATCCGCGCAAGAGCGACAATGGCGGCTGGATGGAAGTGCTCGGCTCCGGGATGGTCCACCGCAAGGTGATCGAGAGCTGCGGCCTCGATCCGAACGAATGGCAGGGCTTCGCCTTCGGTACCGGCGTCGACCGGCTGGCGATGCTCAAATATGGGATGGACGATCTGCGCGCCTTTTTCGACGGCGATCTGCGCTGGCTCAAGCATTACGGCTTCTCGGCGCTCGACGTGCCCACGCTGAGCGGGGGAGTGGGCGCATGAAGTTCACCCTGAGCTGGCTCAAGGAGCACCTCGACACCAATGCCTCGGTCACCGACATCGAGGAGGCGCTGACCCGCGTCGGCCTCGAAGTGGAGGGCGTGGAGAATCCCGGCGAGAAGTTGAACGGCTTCCGCGTCGCCAGGGTGCTGACGGCCGAGCGGCATCCGCAGGCGGACAAGCTGCAGGTGCTGACCGTCGATACCGGCGAGCAGGTGCTGACCGTGGTCTGCGGCGCGCCCAATGCGCGCGCCGGGCTGGTCGGCGTGCTCGGTACGCCGGGTGCGGTGGTGCCGGCCAACGGCATGCAGCTGAAGGTCGCCGCCGTGCGCGGGGTCGAATCGAACGGCATGATGTGTTCGACGCGCGAGCTTGAGCTTGGCGAGGATCATGACGGCATCATCGAGCTGCCGGCGGACGCGCCGGTCGGCACGGCGTTCGCCGACTATGCCGATCTCAACGACCCGGTGTTCGACGTCTCAATCACGCCGAACCGCCAGGACTGCATGGGCGTGCGCGGCATTGCGCGCGACCTCGCAGCGGCGGGTCTCGGCACGCTCAAGGACCTCGCTGCCGATCCGGTGGCGGGCGAGGGCGCCGGTCCGGAGGTGAAGATCGAGGCGCCCGAGGGGTGCCCGGCCTATTTCGGCCAGACGGTCTCGGGGGTCACCAACGGCGCCTCGCCCGACTGGATGCAGCGCCGCCTGAAGGCGATCGGCCAGCGTCCGATCTCGGCGCTCGTCGACATCACCAACTATGTGATGATCGACCTCGGCCGGCCGCTGCACGTCTATGACAAGGCCAAGCTGTCGGGCGTGCTGACCGTGCGCAAGGCGAAGGCCGGCGAGCAGGTGCTCGCGCTCAACGAGAAGACCTACACGCTCGACGAGAGCATCACCGTGATCGCCGACGCGAATGGCGTGCACGATATCGGCGGCATCATGGGCGGCGAGGACACCGGCGTGTCCGAGACCACCACCGACGTGGTGATCGAATGCGCCTATTTCGAGCCGGACCAAATCGCCCGCGCCGGCCAGAAGCTCAACCTGACCAGCGATGCGCGCTCGCGCTTCGAGCGCGGCGTCGATCCGGCGTTCCTCGAGCCCGGCATCGCGATCGCGACGCGGCTCGTGCTCGAATTGTGCGGCGGCAAGGCGAGCGAAGTGACGCGCGTCGGCACGCTGCCCAAGGTGGGTGCGACGGTCAGCTATGATCCGAAGCTCGCCGAGACGCTGGGCGGGCTTGCGGTGCCCGAGGCGCGGCAGAAACAGATCCTCGAGAGCCTCGGCTTCACCGTCGGCGCCGGCTGGAACGTCACTGCGCCGAGCTGGCGCCGCGATGTCGATGGCCCGGCTGACCTGGTCGAGGAAGTGATCCGTATCGAGGGCATCGACAATGTCCCTTCGACGCCGCTGTCGCGCGAGCCGGGCGTGGCCAAGCCGACCGCGACCGCCGAGCAGAAGATCGAGCGCAAGCTGCGGCGCAATGCTGCGGCGCGCGGGCTCAATGAAGCGGTGACCTGGAGCTTTGTCTCCGAGTCCGATGCCGCACCGTTTGGCGGTGGCGCCTGGACGCTGGCCAACCCGATCAGCGAGGACATGAAGGTCATGCGTCCGTCGCTGCTGCCGGGCCTGCTCGGCGCGGCGGAGCGCAACCTCAAGCGCGGCGCGGCCTCCGTCCGCCTGTTCGAGCTGGGCCGGCGTTACCTTGCCGATGGCGAGCGGGTGACGCTCGGCGTGTTGCTGGCGGGTGCGAAGACGCCGCGCGGCTGGCAGGGTGGCAAGGCTTCGGCCTTCACCGCCTATGATGCCAAGGCCGAGGCGCTGGCGTTGCTCGAGGCGGCCGGCGCACCGGTGGCGAATTTGCAGGTGATGGGTGAGGCGGGCGAGGTCTGGCATCCCGGCCAGTCGGCGACGCTGCGGCTCGGGCCCAAAACGGTGCTCGCCGCCTTCGGCATGCTTCACCCGAGCGTGCTCAAGGCGTTCGATCTCGACGGCGATGTCGCCGCGGTCGAGCTCTATCTCGATGCGCTGCCCGGCAAGCGCGGCGGGACCGGCTTCATGCGCACCGCCTATACGCCGCCGGCGCTGCAGGCCGTGACGCGCGACTTCGCCTTCCTGGTACCGGCTGAGCTGGCCGCGGGCGATCTCGTCCGCACCGTCAAGGGCGCGGACAAGGTGGTGATCGTCGATGCGCGGCTGTTCGACGTCTTCACCGGCACCGGCGTACCGGAGGGGCAGAAGAGCCTCGCCGTGGAAGTCACGCTCCAGCCGGGCGAGAAGAGCTTCACCGACGAGGAGCTGAAGGCAGTGGCCGACAAGGTGGTCGCGGCGGCGGCGAAGCTGGGCGCGGTGCTGCGAGGCTGAGCCCCCTCGTCACCCCGGCCTTGTGCCGGGGTCCACTGGGAGGCAAGGGCGAAGCTTGAGTCGTGAGGTTGAAGCTCGCGGCGTAGTGGTCCCCGGCACAAGGCCGGGGTGACGGTTCGGAGGATCGAAGGACATGCCCACCGCACTCATCACCGGCGCAACCGCAGGGATTGGCGAGGCCTGTGTCCATGCCTTTGCCGATTCGGGCTGGAACGTCGTCGCCACCGGACGGCGGGCGGATCGGCTCGAGAAGCTAAAGCGCGACAATGTCCACACACTCGAATTCGATATCCGCGACGAAGCGGCGCGTGACGCGGCGCTGGACAGCCTGCCCGAGGCCTTTCGCGACATCGATCTGCTGGTGAACAATGCCGGGCTCGCGCTCGGGCTTGAGCCGGCGCAGCAGGCCTCGCTCTCCAACTGGAAGACGATGATCGACACCAACATCACTTCGCTGGTCTCGATCACCCACAAGCTGCTGCCCCAGCTGATCGCGCGCAAGGGCGCGATCATCAACCTGTCCTCGGTGGCGGCGACCTATCCCTATCCGGGCGGCAACGTGTACGCCGCGACCAAGGCGTTCGTCCGCCAGCTGAGCCTGGATCTCCGCGCCGACCTGCACGGCACCGGGGTGCGCGTCACGTCGATCGAGCCGGGCATGGTCGAGACCGAGTTCACGCTGGTGCGCACCGGCAGCCAGGAAACCTCGGACAAGCTTTATGGCGGGGTGAACCCGATGACCGGCGAGGACATCGCCGAGACGATCCTCTGGGTCGCGACGCTGCCGCCGCACCTCAACATCAACACGATCGAGCTGATGCCGGTCAACCAGAGCTGGCAGGGCTTCGCGGTGCACCGCGAGGGCTAGTCCCTGCGCGGCGGCAACAGCTTCTTGTCGATCCGCGCTGCGACACCGACGCTGCGCCCGGCGAGATTGGGCACGCTGTAGCGCATCGCCGTGCCGAGCACCTGCGCGGTTTCGGAGAGCGTCAGGCCATAGTCGCGCTGGAGCCAGGCGGTGAGGCCGGCGCTTGCCGCCTTGAGCGCTTCATCGAGCGAGCCGGCTTGCCCCAGCACCATCAGCTCGGTCGGTGATTCGACGCGGGGGCTGCCGATCGGGCGGCCCTTGATCAACTCGACGCGGAATTCGACGTCCATCGACGTCTCGAGCGCATATTGCGAGGTCTCGCCATCGCCCTGCAGCGCATGCGCATCGCCGAGATAGAGAAGCGCGCCGGGCTGCTGGACGGGCAGGTAAACGGTGTTGCCCGCGACCACTTCGGGGAAGTCCATGTTGCCGCCGGTACGCGCCGTGTCTCCGGTCGAGAGCGGGGCGGAGCCGAAGCCGGGCGCCACGCCGAGCCCGCCAAGCATCGGGCGCAGCAGCACGGCATAGTCCTTCAGCCCGCCCTCCGCCTTGGCCGGGCGCGCGACGCCCTTTTCGCGGTCGAGCGTCCAGCGCACCGGTTTGCCGAGCTCGCCGGCCTGGGCGACGAACGGCCCGCCGAGCGCGCGGCCAACGATCGTGTCGAGGCTGTCCGCCCAGTCGCGATTGGGGGTCAGGCGGACAATGTGTACCGCCAGCGTGTCGCCCGGCGCGGCGCCGGCGATGAAGAAGGGGCCGGTCTGCGGATTGCCGAACAGCGCGCGCGTCACATCCTTGTCGTCGACGCCGCCCGAATCGATCGTGCTGGTCCGCACGCTGTCGCCCGGCCAGATCGTCAGCACCGGTGCGCGATCGGCGCTGAACAGGTTGGAGAAGCTGGTGGGCGCATAGTCCCAGGTCTTCGGGCCGCCGGCCGGGCGCTCGGGCAGGCGGCGCGCAGTGAAGCGGTGCGCGATGCGGACGCCGGCGTGATTGGAATCGGGCATGTCGGCGTCGCCTGCCATTGCCTCGCCGGCGAGCGCGCCGGCATAGCCATAGACGGTACCCTTGCTGTCCCTGGCGGTGAAGCGGATCGCCTTGCCGCGCACGGTGCCCTCGAGCGGATCGCCGTCGAGCGTGCCCGTCAGCGTGTCGCCGGTACGGGTTATATCGAGCGTCGACCAGGCGTTGGTGCCCCACATGTCCGTCGCAAGGACCCAGTGCTCGATATGCGCCTCCTGCGCGAGCGCCGGCGTGGCGAACAGCAAGGCGAGCAGGCTGAGCAGGCGCATTCGTTTCCCCTTTTGCGGCGCTACATTTGTAGCCCTACCAGCCCGCTTAGAGGAACGCGACATTGCCGTACAGGGAGCGGGGCTCTAATCCGGGCATATGATCGAGATCGCTTCCGGGCAGCTGAGCGCCGCCATCAATCCCTTCGGGGCCGAGCTCTCCTCGCTCAAGGACGGCGACGGTCGCGAGCTGATGACCGATGCGGACCCCGCCTTCTGGTCGGGCCGCGCACCGTTACTCTTCCCGATCGTCGGCAAGCTGAACGAGGATAGCTATCGCGTTGACGGCCAGAGCTATTCGTTGCCCCAGCATGGCTTTGCGCGGAAGCAGATGTTCCTGCTCACCGAAAAGCTGCCCGATCGCGCGCGCTTCCTGCTGACCGACAATGACGAGACGCGCGCCGTCTATCCCTTCGCCTTTGCGCTCGAGGCAGCGTTCGTGCTGGAAGGCGCGACGTTGGTGATGACGATCACCGTCACCAATCGCGATACGCGGCCGATGCCGGCGAGCTTCGGCTTCCACCCGGCCTTTGCCTGGCCGCTGCCCTATGGCGCGCCGCGGTCCGCACACCGGATCGAGTTCGCGCATGACGAGCCCGCGTCGCTGGCGGCAATCGTGCTCGGCGGGACGATCGCGGCGGAGCGCTGGCCGAGCCCGCTCGACGGGCGGAAGCTCGAACTCGACGATGCGCTGTTCGCGCGCGATGCTTTGGTATGGGACGAACTGGTCAGCCGGTCGCTGGTCTATGGCCCCGAGCAGGGCGCGCAATTGCTCATCGAATTTCCCGACACGCCGATGCTCGGCATCTGGACCAAGCCGGGCGCGCGCTTCCTTTGCATCGAGCCGTGGCACGGCATCGCCGACCCGCACGGCTTTACCGGCGAGATCTGGGACAAGCCGGGGATCCTGCGCTTCGAACCGGGCGAAGCGCGCAGCTTCGTGATGCGAGTGACATTGCGGCCCTAAGCGGCTAGGGGGCCGCGATGTCTTCCCCCTCCGACCGCCGCACCTTTGCGATCATCTCCCATCCTGACGCCGGCAAGACCACGCTGACCGAGAAGCTGCTGCTGTTCGGCGGCGCGATCCATCTCGCCGGCGAAGTGAAGGCGCGCGGCCAGGCGCGGCGCGCACGTTCGGACTGGATGAAGATCGAGCAGCAGCGCGGCATCTCGGTGACCAGCTCGGTGATGACCTTCGAGCGGAACGGCATCACCTTCAACCTGCTCGACACGCCGGGCCACGAGGACTTCTCGGAAGACACCTATCGCACGCTGACCGCGGTCGATTCCGCGGTGATGGTGATCGACGTCGCCAAGGGCATCGAGAGCCAGACGCGCAAGCTGTTCGAGGTTTGCCGCCTCAGGAACGTGCCGATCATCACCTTCGTCAACAAGGTCGACCGCGAAGGCCGGCACGTGTTCGAGACGCTCGACGAGATCGCCGATCTCCTCGCGCTCGACGTGTGCCCGATGACCTGGCCGGTGGGCATGGGCGGCACGTTCGAGGGGATCTTCGACCTCGCCACCAATCGCCTGCTGCTGCCCGAGGGCGACAGCCGAGAATTCCATGGCAAGGTAATCCAGACCAGCGGCCTCGACGATCCGCAGCTCGACGACATAATCTCCGCCGAGAACCTCGCCAAGCTGCGCGAGGATGTCGAGCTGGCGCAGGCCGGTTACCCCGCGTTCGACGGCGAAGCCTATCGCCATGGCGATCTGACCCCGGTCTATTTCGGATCGGCGCTCAAGGAATTCGGCGTCGACTCGCTGATCGAGGCGATCGCGACGCACGCACCGCCGCCGCACGCGCTGCCCGCCGAGCCGGCGCCGGTCTCGCCCGATGCGGGGCAAGTCACCGGCTTCGTGTTCAAGGTCCAGGCGAACATGGATCCCAATCACCGCGACCGCATCGCGTTCATGCGGCTGGTCTCGGGCACCTTCAAGCGCGGCATGAAGCTCACGCCGACCGGGCATGGCAAGCCGATCGCGATCCACTCGCCGATCCTGTTCTTTGCGCGCGAGCGCGAGCTCGCGGACGAGGCCTTCCCCGGCGACATCATCGGCATCCCGAACCACGGCGTGCTGCGCGTCGGCGATACGCTGAGCGAGAAGGCCGATGTGCGCTTCACCGGGCTGCCGAACTTCGCGCCCGAAATCCTGCGCCGCGTGGTGCTCAAGGATCCGACCAAGACCAAGCAGCTGCGCAAGGCGCTGGACGACATGGCCGAGGAAGGTGTGACTCAGGTCTTCTATCCCGAGATCGGGTCGAACTGGGTGATCGGCGTGGTCGGGCAGCTGCAGCTCGACGTGCTGCTCAGCCGGCTCGATGCCGAATATAAGGTCGCGGCGGGGCTGGAGATGGCGCCGTTCGAGACGGCACGCTGGATCAGCGCGGAGAATCCCAAGGATCTGGAAGAGTTCGTTTCGCTCAACCGCGGCGCGATGGCCAAGGACCGTGACGGCAACCCGGTGTTCATGGCCAAATCGAACTGGGAGGTCGGCTATATCGCCGATCGCTATTCGAAGGTGAAGTTCGCGGCGACACGCGAGCGCTAGGCGCGAAGAGGCCGGGCAGTTTCCCGCCCGGCCTCCAAAGTTCCGCAAGACCCATCCTCGGAACGCCTGCGTAATCGTGCAAATATCGTTGCATCGCGACTACGGAATCCGCCGCGTACGTAATTTGCCGGAGCTCTAGTCGACCCAGCCCTTGCGGACATGCCGCGCGGCGAGGAGCGCGAGCACGCCGGCGAGCACGTAGAAGCCCATGCAGAACACTGCGCCATAGCGCAGTGCCTCGGTGCCGTAGCTCGATTTCAGCTCCTCGGAGAGGAAGCCCATCAGCAGCGGGCCGACGCCCAGGCCGATCAGATTGTTGATCAGCAGGAAGCTGGCCGAGGCAGTGGCGCGCATCTGCTGCGGCACCATGTGCTGCACGGCGGTGGTCACCGGGCCGAGCCACAGGATGTTGAGCCCGTTGGGGATCAGCAGCAGCGCCCAGGCGAGGCGCGGATCCGTGGTGAGCAGGCCGAGTGCGAACAGCGGCGCCGTGATCAGCCAGGCGATAGCGGGCAGCCACGCATACCAGGCGCGGTCGCCCTTGCCGAGCCGATCGGCGAACCAGCCCCCGGCGAACACGCCCGCCGTACCGCCGATCAGCAGCAGCGAGCCCATGAACTGGCCGGTGGTGATCAGGTCGAAGTTGAAGTTGCTCATCAGCACCGAGGGGACCCACAGCGCCAGGCCATAGCCGCACAGCGAACTGCATGCGGCGCCGAAGGCGAGCAGCCAGAAGGCGGGCTTGCGCGCGAGGATGCCGAAGACGGCGCTGACCGGAACCGGCGGGACGTCGCTCTTCACTACCGGCGCACGCGGCACGTCGCGGACCACCCAGCGGAAAATCGGCGCGATCGCGACGCCGAGCACGCCCATGGTGATGAACGCCGCGCGCCAGTCGACCAGGGCGGCGATATAGGCGCCGAGCAAAGTGCCGAGGGCGAGCCCGATCGGGATGCCGAGCGAATAGATGGCGAGCGCGCGAGCGCGGCGCTCGGGCGGGAAATAGTCCGAGATCACGGCATAGGACGGTGCGACGCCGCCCGCCTCGCCGACACCGACTCCGAGGCGGAACAGGAAGAGCTGCCAATAGCCGGTGGCGATGCCGCACAGGCCGGTGAACAGGCTCCACACCGCCAGCGACGCGGCGATCACGCCCGATCGGCTGGTCCTGTCCGCGAGATAGGCCAGCGGCACCGCGAGCACCGAATAGAGCAAGGCGAAGGCGAGCCCGCCGATCGCGCCGAACTCGGTGCGGGTGAGATGCAGGTCCTCCATGATCGGCTTGGCGAGAATGCCGAGAATCTGCCGGTCGAGGAAGTTGAACGTGTAGACCAGCAGCAGCATGGCCAGCACGACGCCACGGTAGCCGGGACGGCTGGCGGGGTTTGCAGCGGAAGCGTTCATGACCATACCTCGACATCAAAAGAGCCGGACGTCAAGCGACGCCCGGCTCCAAAATTTAGGTGCAGTGCAGCGTACTCAGAATTTGACGCTGAACGATCCAAAGATCTGGCGCGGATTGCCGTAAAAGGCCGTCGCGACACCTTCCTTGCCCAGGGTCGGCGTGTAGCCGCCGGTCGGCGTCAGGATCGGTACGCCGGCGATCGTCGCGTTGATATACTGGTATCCGGCGGTCTTGTAGCGCTGGTCGGTCAGGTTCTTGCCGTGGATGCCGATCGAATAGCGCCCGTCGCCGAACGTGTAGACGAGGTGCGCGTCGAGCAGCGTGTAGCCCGGCTGATCGAGGAACGGGCTTGCCGTCTCGAACTGATGGGTCAGGCCGCGATAGGACAGCGTGCTGGTCGCCGAAAGGTCGCCGCCGGCCACCGGCAGCGTGGCACCGAGCGTGCCGGCCAGCGTCCAGTCCGGCGTGTTCTGGAACACGCGCACCGCCGAGACATCGACGCCGGTCGGGCCGATGAAGCGCTTATACTTGGCGTCGATATAGCCGACCGCGCCCTGGAAGAAGATATTCGAGCCGGGCCCGGCAAAGCCGCGTGCCAGCGTCGCGGTGGTCTCGAGCTCGACGCCCTTGATATCGGCCTTGGCGGCATTGGTGGTGATGCCGCAGAAGCTCTGCACCGCGCCGATAAGGCAGCCGACCGAACCCGGGATCTGGACGTTGGAATAGTCCGAATAGAAGCCGTCGAGCGCCCAGGTCAGGCGGCGGTCGAACGCAGCGCCCTTCCAGCCGATCTCATAGCTCTTCACCGTCTCCGGATCGAAGGAGAGATAGTTGTAGATGTCCTGATAGGTGCGGCCCGCCGCCGGACTGCTGATCGGCGCCGAGGTGCCCGAACCGCGCGGATCGAAGCCGCCGCCCTTGAAGCCTTCCGAATAGGACGCATAGACCATATGGTCCGCGCTCGGCTTGAAGCTGAGCGTGGCGCGCGGGGTGAAGCGCTTGAAATTGGCGGTGCCGCGGAAATCGGTGGAGGGTGCGCCGACCGGGATCGGGGTGCCGCCGAAATCCGGGGTCAGGCCGAGATAGCTGGCCTTGAAGACATAGCTCTTGCGCTGATCCCAGGTGTAGCGGCCGCCAAGCGTGAGGCTGAGCTGCGGCGTGATGTCATAGGTGAAATCGCCGTAGATCGAGCTGGTCTCGGTGCGCACATCGCCGGCGGTATAGGCGTTGAACCCGGCCAGCGTGGTCGAGAGCAGCACGCCGAAGCCGGTCGTCGCCTTCGCGCCCAGATAATAATAGCCGATGATGCCGTTCAGCTTGTCGCTGTGGATCAGCGCCTGGAATTCCTGGCTGGTCTGGTTGTTCTTGTAATAGGCCGGCACGTCGACATCGACCGAGGGCGTCGAATCGAAGTCGATCGGCGTGTACGAAGTATCCTCGCGATAGGCGCTGATGCTGCGCAGCGTGATCAGGTCGCTGACCTCGGCGTTGATCGTCATCGAGATGCCGCCGGCCTCGACATCGTTCTTCGGGTTCGCGAGCCCGGCATTGGTATCATAGACATTGGGCAGCGAAGGCGAGCCGGTCAGCAGGCCGGCGAACAGCCGGTGGCCGTTGCGCGCGTTCGACTTGTCATGGGTGTAGTCGCCGGTGATGCGCACCGACATCTTCTCGTCGGGCGTCTCGAACTCGAGCGTGGCGCGGCCGGCCCAGACGTTCTTGTTGTAGTTATCGATGTGGAGATTCTTGTTCTCGCCGAAGCCGTCGCGCGTAAGCCGCGCGCCCGAGATGCCGAACTTGAGCATCGAGCCGATCGGCGTGGAGGCGCTGACGATCAGGTCTGTCTGGTTGTACGAGCCGTAATTGCCCTTCACCGACAGGGTCGGCTTGTCGTCGAGCTTCTTGGTGACGTACTTCACCGCGCCGCCGATCGTGTTGCGGCCGTAGAGCGTGCCCTGCGGCCCGCGCAGCACTTCGATCCGCTCCACATCATAGATGTCGAGCACCGAGGCCTGGGGGCGGTTGAGATAGACGTCGTCGAGATAGATGCCGATGCCGGCCTCGAAGCCGGGTACCGGATCCTGCTGGCCGACGCCGCGGATGAAGGCCGCCAGCGTCGAGTTGGTGCCGCGCGCGTCCTTGAGCGTGGTGTTGGGAGAAGCGATCTGCAGGTCGGTCAGGTCGACGGCGCCGGCCTGTTCGAGCTGCGCCGAAGTGAGCGCGGTGACCGCGGTCGGCACGTCGAGCAGCTTCTCTTCGCGACGGCGTGCAGTGACGACGATCTCGCCATTGTCGCCGAGCGCGGCGTCCTGCGCCTCGGGCGCCGCCGGTGCGGCTTCCTGCGCGAAGGCGGGGGCGACGGTGAGTGCAGTGAAGGCAGCGCCTGCGAACAGAATCGCACGGGCGGAATTCAGGCGTGACATGCAGTTATCCCCTCTCCTCGAACCCGTCATTTGTCGCGGGTTGCACGTTGTTGCCCGAGGCTATACTGAAACCTGAACCAAGTTTCAACTTGGATCGACAGGGGGAGATGCAATGGCTAGAGTCCGTGGCATGAACGCCACAGCATCGGACCTGCAGGGAAGCGACGCGGCCAGCGCGGGCAAGGAACCGCGCACTGCGCGTGGGCGCCGCACGCTGCGCCTGATCCTCGATGCGGCGGCCGAGGAGTTTGGCGAGAAGGGCTTTCACGAAGGCTCTGTCAGCGGGATCACCCGCCGTGCCGGCGTCGCGCTGGGCAGCTTCTACACCTATTTCGATTCGAAGGACGAAGTATTCCGCGCGCTGGTGCGCGACATGAGCGAGCAGGTGCGCGAGCATGTCGCCCCGGCGATCAAGGGCGCCACCGGCGGCCAGATCGCGGCGGAGCAGGCGGCTTTGCTCGCCTTCATCCGCTTCGCGCGCGAGCACAAGGAGATCTACCGGATCATCGACGAGGCCGAGTTCGTCGATCCCGAGAGCTTCCGCATGCACTATGCGACCACCGCCGATCGCATCGCCAAGCGGCTCCAGGCCGCGGCGGGGCGAGGTGAAGTGCGCGACGACGTCAACGAGATCCACGCCTGGGCGATCATGGGAATGAACGTGTTCCTCGGCCTGCGCTACAGCGTGTGGCAGGAGGACGTGAATCCCGAGGCGATCGCCGAGACGGTCGCGACGATGCTCGCGCGCGGGATCGGCACCGGGAAATAGCGCCCGCCATTGCGGCGCGGCCTGCGGAGCCCCATCAAGGGCGGATGGACTTCAGCGATTGGCATGCGGCGCGGGCAAGGGCGCTGTTCACGGTGCTTGCCGAGCGCCACGGGCTGCGCGTGCGCGGCGCCGATGCGGGGCCGGACTATCTCGAGCTCGAACTGCCGGTGCAATATGGGCTGCGCATCGCGCTGCGGCTGATCTGGGCGCGCGACACGCTGACGATCCAGAGCCCGTTATTCTCCGCGGACTATTATCTCGATTCGGATGCCGAGGCGGAGGCGAAATTCATCGAGATGCTCGCCGGGCTGGTGAACGGCGAGGTGCGGCTGCACTTGTTCTACTGGCCCAAGGCGAAGCGGCCGTACAAGACGTTGCTTCAGCGCGCCGAGGGATCGGGCGAGGATGCCATGTGGCGCACCGTCTATACCTGGTTCCGCTGGCTGCCCTGGTCGCCGGTCGCGCGCGAGGAAGTGTTCATCAACAGCCGGGCGCCGCACCTGCACGTGGTGGGACACGCCTGAGGGCGGGCGCTCAGTTGCCGCCGAGCTTGTCCCGAAGCCCCGCCAACCCGCCGAACGGGCCGCTTTCCTCGGCCTGGCGCTTCGCCTCTTCCTCGCTGATCACCCCGGCATCCTTGAGCGCGGCTTCGGCGCGCGGGCTGCGCGGATAGGGGTCGAGCGCCAGCGCCAGCGATTCCGCCGCTGCTTCGCCCAGATCGATCGCGCTGCCCGAATAGAAGACGATATCGCATTCGTCCTCGCTCAGCTCGGTCTCGTCGTCGCCGCCATCGCCTTCCTCCTCGGGGAGGAAGCGGATGGCGAAATCCTCTTCGATCACGGCGGGCACGGGATCGTCGGTGATCACGCAGGCCTGAGTGACCCTGGCCGAGAGATGGCCGGTGGCGATGATGCCGCGGGCATCGCGGCGGATGGCATAGTTCGCCTTGAGGCCGTCGATCGCCTTCAGCCCGAAGCGCGCCGCCAGCGCGGTGCGCTCGCCGGGCTCGGCCTCGACCTGGACCTGATTCTCGCCGGCGCCGATCGTGTCGAGCCGCTGTGGGCGGTTGAATTCGCTCTGGATCATGCCAGCGCTCCCGCGAGCAGCGTATCGACCGAAGTGTCGGCCAGGCGCGCGTGCTGCGCGCGCAGCGCGGTCTCGACGTGCGCAAGCGCTTCGGGCGCCGGTGCGTCGCCCCGATAGAGGTTGCGGACCAGCGCCTCGCCCAGCGTGCCCGCCGCCAAACCATCGCGATAGGCGCCGAGCCGGCCGCCGAGCATCCCCATCATCTTGCCGACATGCTTGCCCACTACGATGTCGCCGATGCCGATCTGGCGGAGCTGCCCGTCCATGTCGTCGATGAACACTTCGGTGAGCTGGGTGCTGAACGGTATCGCTTCGGATGCCTGTTCGAGGCGGAGCAGAACGAGGCTCATCACCGCGGCGATCATGTCGAACCGGCCGTCGATCGTGTCGGGCACGGCGCCCGCTTCATACCAGTGCGGCTCGCGTCCGCGCGCGACGATCGCGGCATAGAGGAGCGGCGCGGTGCCGCGATCGGGGGTCTGGAAAAGCCGCTGGAGCAAGCGCATGTGCCGGTTCGGGTCCTGCAATATGGAGCGCGACCTTGTTTGGCCGCATTTTGCCGCATATTGAGGCGAATGGCCCGCGATGCAATGCAAGCAACGCGTCGGGGCGCCAGTACGCGTTTGCCTGGAGACCTTAATGCCGATTCCCGCCCGCGCGCTTGGCGCCGCCCTGCTGGCAGCCGCGCTTGGCACCTCTGCCTGCGTGCCCGTGCGCACGCACCAGGGCTATATCATCGACAAGGAGCTCGTCGATTCGGTGCAGCCGGGCATCGATACGCGCGAATCGGTGCTGCAGACGCTGGGCCGCCCGACCTTCACCAGCCAGTTCAACGAAGGCGAGTGGTATTATGTCTCGCGCCAGAGCTCGAACCTTGGCTATCAGAGCCTGAAGCCGCGCGACCAGACCACGCTGCGCGTCCGCTTCGATGCGACCGGCAACGTCGTCGCGGTCGACCGGATGGGCAAGGAGCTGATCGCGTCGGTCGATCCGTACGGCAAGACCACGCCGACGCTGGGTCACAAGCGCGGCTTCTTCGAGGATCTGTTCGGCAATATCGGCACCGTGGGTGCGCCGGGTGCCGGCGGACCGGGCGGTGGCGCGGGCGGCAACGGCCCCTAGTATCGGGGCCGGCTGAACGCTCGCTTCGGCTTTTCATTTAGAAATAATGGCTTCGGCCGCGCTGTTCTTAGGCAGCGCGGCCGGTGCCGTTGGGCACGGTCCCGAAAGGGGTAGAAGGGACCGCGGCATGAACGCGTGATCTAGCGTTTCGCTCCCTCAACAGTCCCCATTTTGACGACTATCTTATGGTGAACAGCACCTGGTCGATCACCTTGCCGTCGAGGTCGACCAGAGCGAGGCGATGCTTGCCCGGCGGCGCCAGAATCAGGGGCCGCGAATCGGCAGTGCCGAGGTCGCGCTTGTCGAGGATCAGCCGGTGGCCAAGCGCCTGGCCGGACACCGAAATCGCGAGGCGCTGATTGTCCACCGGGATATCCGGGTCGAGCGCATAGACGCTGCCGCCGACTGGATTGGTGATGCGCGGCCGGCGCGATTCAGGCGGCGCGAAGGCGACGCGGTCGAGCCCGGTGCCCTTGAGGAAATATTCGCGGCGCGGCTGTTCCATGCCGGCAGCGAAGCGGATCTGGCGCTCCTCGATGCCGTCGGGGCGCGGCGGCGCCTTGCCGGGATCGCTTTCGTTGAGCGCTAGCATCACGTCGCGCCACACCGGCGCCGCGCCGCTGGTGCCCGAGACGGCGCGCATAGGATCGCCCTCGAGATTGCCGACCCACACGCCGACGGTGAACCGGTCGGTGAAGCCGATGCACCAATTGTCGCGCATCGCCTTGGAGGTGCCGGTCTTCACCGCCGCCCAGAAGGGCAGGCGCAGCGCCGAATCGACGCCGAAGGTGCCGGCGCGGGCATTCGGGTCGGCGAGCATGTCGGCGACGATCCACGCGGCCTGGGGGCTGGTGGTGCGGCGCGGGGTGTCGGTGGCCGCGTCCATTGTCAGGCGCAGCGGCGACCAGCGGCCTTCGAGCGCGAGGCTGCGATAGGCATCGACCTGCTCCATCAGCGTCACTTCGGCCGAGCCGAGCGCGAGCGAATAGCCATAATATTGGCCGTCCTCGACCAGCCCGCGATAGCCGGTGTCCCATAGCCGGTCGCGAAAGGCATCGACCCCGGTCAGCAGCAGCGTGCGCACCGCGGGCACGTTGAGCGACCCCGCCAGCGCGATGCGTGCCGAGACCGGCCCCTTGAACGCCTTGTCGTAATTTTGCGGGACATAAAGGCCCGAGGCGGTGTCGAGCTGGACGGGCGAATCGTCGAGGATCGAGGCTGCGGTGAGATAGCCCTTCTCGATGCCCATCGCGTAGAGGAAGGGCTTCAGCGTCGACCCCGCCTGGCGATAGGAGGACGCGCCGTCGACCGCGGGCGCAGTGCTCTCGCCGCCGATGCCGCCGACATAGGCGAGCACGTCGCCCGAGGCATTATCGACCACCACCACCGCGCCGTCACGCGCCCGGCTGCCACCCAGTCCCTGGAGCTGGCGTTTGAGCGCCGTGATCGCGGCGCGCTGGATGCCGGCGTCGAGCGTCGTGGTGATCTTCGCGCCGGGCTTGGTGAGCAGTTCGGCGGAGAGATGCGGCGCGAGCCCCGGATCGAGCGCAAGGCTGCGCGCCGGGCCGAGCATCGACGCGGCGGCGCCGGCAAAGCGCGTGCAGTCGGTCTCGCGGCTCAAGGCGCAGGCGCGGCGCGCGACTTCGAAGCTGTTGGCGCGGGGATCGGGCAGCAGCGCGGCGAGCAGCAGCGCATCGTCGCGGGTCAGTGTCGCGGGCGTCTTGCCGAACAGGCCGAGCGCGGCGGCACCGATGCCCTGCGCCTCGCCGCGGAAACCGGCGAGGTTGAGATAGGCTTCGAGGATCTGGTCCTTCGACCAGCGCGATTCGAGGCTCCACGCCGCGCGCATCTGGCGCAGCTTGTCGCGGAACCCCCGGCTGCCCGGCGCGGAGAGGTCGGGGGCGAGATAGGCCGCGACCTGCATCGACAGCGTCGAGGCGCCGCGGCCGCGCTTGCCTTCGATCCGGTCGCGCGCGGCGCCGGTCAGCGCCATCCAGTCGACGCCGCCATGGTCGCGGAAGCGCCGGTCCTCGGCGGCAACGAGGATGTCGCGCGCGACCGGGGAAATATCCTTGAGCGGTGTCCAGGCGAGGCGGCGGGCCTGATAATCGACGCGGCTCGAATCGATCAGCACCCCGTGCCGGTCGTAGAGCCAGGCTTCGGACGGATGCCACCCGGCGCGGACGGCGCCGTAATCGGGCAGCGCGGGGGGGAGCGTTACCCACCAGAAGCTTGCCGTGAAGGCGAAGACCAAGGCGAGCAGCGTGCCGACGACGCGCGGCGGGGTGATGACGCCGCGCCAGCCCTTTTCCTTCCAG
This sequence comes from Sphingomonas sp. R-74633, assembly GCF_013416555.1. Lineage (GTDB taxonomy): Bacteria > Pseudomonadota > Alphaproteobacteria > Sphingomonadales > Sphingomonadaceae > Sphingomonas. The sequence continues at coordinate 91,432 of NZ_JACCFG010000005.1, forward strand.
ATCGCACGCTCGCGGCCCAGCCAGGCACGCGCCGCCTCGGGCGCGTCGTCGATACGCTTCGTCCAGCGGCGGGCGAAGGCGAGGAGGTGGGTAAGTGCCTCCTTCGCCGTCACCGCTGCGCCACGGTCATCACGGCATTGGGCAGCTGCGCGCGGATCTCGGGCGCGTACATCGCCTCGACCCGCGTCGCCGGCAGGTTGAACTTGCCCGCCGCATCGAGCCGCATCACGTAGGAGACGGTGAAGTTGCCGCGCGGCACCCAGCCGTAGAAAGCGCGCCAGCTGTCATTGCCGCGCTCGATATAATTGGGCGACACGCCTTCGCTGGTGCCGGCATCCTTGGCGAGCATCTCGGACTGGCCGCCCAGATTGCCCATGATCGTCGCGCCCGCCGGGATCGGATCATTGACCACCACCCAGTTGCGCTCGGCCGAGGCCTCGACGCTGATCGTCACCTTGACGACGTCGCCGCGCGACCAGCTGCCCGGGACGGCCTGCTTGACCGCCTCGATCTTCTTGCTCGCCTTGTAGCCGGCCATCAGCGGCTGGGTGAGCGGCACCGCTGCCTTCACCCGGACGAACGCCCAGGGCCCGGCGCCGCCCGACTGGTTCAGCACCAGTGGGGTGGTCTGCGCCGGCAGCGGGAAGCTGAAGCTGCGCTGCGGCTCGGCGAGCGGCCAGCTGAGGCTCACCGGGCTGAAGCTGCTGAACGTGGCATTGGTCACGCCCGCGATCGACTCCGCCGGGTAGAGCGTCATGAAGCGCCGCGCGAGGATCGTGCCCCAGGCATTGGCGGTGGTGGTGTCCCAATGCCCGCGCTGCTGGCGCGAGGCGATGCCGACCATCAGCTTGGCCGAGTCATTCTCCCAGCCGGGGCGGCCGAGCGTGGCGAGCAGCGCCTTGATCGCTGCCTCGTCGTCCGACGACATCAGCCACCAGGCCATATGGCCCTTGTCCGACAGGTCGACACGCGTGCCTTCATAGACCAGGCGCGTGCGCAGCGTCTTCTCGGCATCGAGACGGAGCTGCGCGCCATTGGCGGCACCCTGTACCTTGCCGAGCGCCATCGCATAGTCGGAGAGCGTGGCGGTCGGCATCTCGGCCGGAGTCATGCCGATCTGGCCGAGCATCGCCGAAGTCGCCGCACCCTGCCGCGCCAGCGCAGTGAAGGCGGCGACGCGCTGCAGGCGGACATCGCCATAATCCTCGTGACGCAGGCGCCCGTCGAGAACGGCCTTCATCGCGTCGAGCATCTTGGCCTTGGGGCCTTCCGGAAGCGGCAGCCCCGCTTCGGCCGAGACCGACAGGATATAGGCAGTCAGCGCTTCCGAACCGGGCCAGTCGCCGGGCCAGTAGCGCAACAGGCCGTCGCCGTCCTGATAGGCCGGGATGTCGCTGGCGATCAGGTTCCACATTCCCGTGTCGCCCAGCGCGATCGCCCGCGAGGTGCGCTGCTCGAGGCAGTTATACGGATAGGCGGTCATGTAATCGCGCACGCCCGAGAGCGGCGGGGCGAGGCTGTCGGTCAGCGTCACATCGACCGTGCCGAAGCCGGGCAGCGCGCCCGCCGGCGGGGCGATGGTGAACTGTGTGCCGGTGCCGACGCGGCCGAGCGTCGCCGCCCAGGTCTCGACCGGCACCGCCGGCGCAACCGCCTGTGCCACGGTGACCTTGTCGACCGACTTGCCGTCGGCGGTCTTGGCCGACACGGTCCAGCTCAACTTGCCTTCGCGCGGCGGGGCGGTGAGGTTCCACACCACCGGCGCGGCGCCGCCGGCCGGGATGTCGACGGTCAGCGGCTTGCCGGTCGCATAGGCCGGGCTCAGCGCGACGGTCGCCGTCACCTTCATCGGCTTGGTCGAGCCGTTCCGCAGCGTGAACATCGCGCCATATTGGTCGCCGGTGCGCACCAGCTGCGGCACGCCCGGATAGATGGTCAGGTCCTGCGACGAGCGAATGCTCGCGCTGCCCGAACCGAACAGCTGCGGACCCGACGTGGCGATCGCGACGAGCTTGAACGAGGTCAGCGCATCGTTGAGCGGCACCGCCACCTTGGCATGGCCATTGGCGTCGAGCGCGACCTTGCCCTTCCACAGCAGGACCGGCTGGAAATTCTCGCGGTTGAGCCCCGAAAGGTCACCGCCGCCGCCACCGCCGCCGGCTTCCACGGCCTTTTTGCCGTAATGCCGCTTGCCGACCACCTGGGTCTGCGCGGTCGAGGTGAGCACCGAGATCGGGCGATCGCCCATCATCGCGTCGAGCAGGTTCCAGCTGTCGTTCGGGGCAAGCTGGAGCAATGCCTCGTCGACCGCGACAAAGGCGACGTCTGCCGATGCGGCGGGCTTGCCGTCGGGCGTCTTCACCGTCACATCGACCTGCGCATTGTCGCGCGCGGCATAGCTCGCCTTGTCGGCCTTCACCGCCACATCGAGCTTATGGCCTTCCCAGCCGACCTTCACCTTGGCGATGCCCAGGCGATAGGCGGGCTTGGCGAGGTCGACCGTCGCGGTCGGCTCGCCGCCGTCCTTCGACCAGGGCGCACCCCAGTCGCGCGCCATGTTCGAGCGCCAGTTCTGCCAGCCCGAGACGCGCCCGCGCACTGCCATGACCGAGACGAACACGTCCGGCGCATAGTCGCCCGGCATCGGCACTTCGATCACCGGGTCCTTGCCGGTGAGGCCGACGACGAAGCTCGATAGCACGCCCTCGCGCTCCACGGTGACCAGCGCGGTCGCGTCGCGGAAGGGCATGCGGACCTGGAATTTGGCGGTCTCGCCGGCCTTGTACTCCAGCTTCTCGGGAATGACGTCCATGCGGTCGCCATTGTCGCCGCCGAACCACCAGTCATCGTCACCGACCAGCCACACCGACTTGGTCGCGCGGGCGATATTACCATTGGCGTCCTTGGTGGTCGCCACCGCATAGACTTCGCCCGACACGCCCGGATTGAGCTGGCAGCTCGCCAGGCCCTGCGCATCGGTGGTCGCCGAGCAGGTCGCGCCCAGCTTGGTCGTCTTCATCTGGTTGTCGTACGCATAGAAGCCGCCGATCAGCCGGCGCCGTGCGGTCAGGATCTCGCGGCTGTAGAGCTCGACCGAGACCGCCTGGTTGGCGAGCGGCTTGCCATTGGTGTCGAGCGCGACGAAGCGCAGGCGCAGATCGTCCTGCTTCATCAGCCAGCCGTCGCTCTTGACGCCGAGCTGCACCGCGGAGGTGAAGATCGGGATGCGCCGCGACGAGGTCAGGATCTGGCCGTTGGCGTCCTGATAATCCATCTCGACCAGCATCGTGGTGTTCTGCTCGAGCGTCTGCGGCACTTCGGCATTGAGGCGGGTGGTGCCGTCGGCGCCAAGGCTGGCGGGCAGCGTCTGGGTCGGCGGCAGCTGGACCTGCTCGTCCTCGCCCTCGCCGTCCATCGGCTTGGTACCCTCGGCCATCGCGCGGCCGCCGAAGCTGTAGCTGTCATAGCCGTCGGGGGTCGGGAAATCGCCGAAATAGCCGATGCGCGTCTCGACCGGCAAATTGGCGGCGCCGCCGCCCGAGAGATAGCCGACGAACAGGTCAAGCGGCAGCACGCCCGGGCGCACCGCGGCGTCCTTGGGCCCGGCGACCGAGGCCTTCATCGTCGGGAGCTTGTATTCGTCCACCTTGAACGACTGGCCGGTATAGTGGACCGTCTCCGAGGTGCCTTCCTTGGTGACGAACTGGACGTCATAGTCGCCCATCTTGGCGCCCTGCGGCGCAGTCCATTCGGTCTCGCCGGTGCCGTTGGCGTCGATCGTCAGCGGCAGGTCATATTGCGTGTCCGAGCCGCGATGGCTGAGGCGGAGCGTGCCGGTGAAGGCCGGCGAGGCGGCGAAGCCCGCGGCCACGGGCGTGCGGACGATGTGCTTCATGTGGATCGTCTCGCCCTGGCGGACGAGCGAGCGGTCGAACACGGTGTGGAATTTCTGTTCGGGCGCCGACCAGCCATAGTTGAGGTCGAAGTCGAACGGGCGGATGCCCTCGCCCCACTGGGTGAGCGTGAAGCTGAAGTCGTCGGCCTTGCGCGCCGAGACCATCAGCGGGCTCGAATTGCCGTTCTCGCAGCTCGAATAGGTTTCGGGCTCGGGCAGGCCGGCGGGGACGCCGAGGCGGCCCGAGGCGTCGGTCTTGCCCTTGGCGAGCAGTTCGCCCGAGCAGCTGTCGGTGATGCGCACCTCGGCATCGCCGACGCCCTGGCCGCTGTCGAGCGCGGTGACCCAGACCAGCGACTGGTCGCGGCCCCATTTGAAATGGACGCTCATGTTGGTGACGAGCGCGCCGGTGGCGACATAGCGCGGCGCCTTGCGCCCGAGAAGCGCCTCGCCGAGCCGCGGGCTGGCGAGCTCGACGATGTAGAAACCGGGCTGGCTCAGCGGGATGCCGACCACCTCGAAGTCCTTGCCCTTGCCGGGAAGGCCGATCTTGAGCGGTTTGCCGGTGGCGGGCGTGAGCAAAGGCTTGGCGCCGGTCTGGTTGATCCGCACGGTTTCCTTGCCGCGCGTCACTTCGTCGGACTTGTCCTCGGCCGCATCGGCGAGCGCGCGGAACCACTTGGCGATCTCGCCGTCGCCGCCCTCGACCTTCAGGCTCTGACCGTTGACCGCCATCTGCGTGCCCTGGAGCTCGGGCTCGACATTGCGGACCGAGACCGGCAGCACGCCGCCTTCCTTGGCCTCCAGGATGCCGAAATTGCCGGCAAACTTCACCAGCGGCGGCGGCGCGTCGAACTTCACGTCGAGCGGGAAGCGCTCGGCATTGGCGAGCGCGCGGCCGCTCTCGTCCTTCACATTGGCGGGGAACACCACCTTGGCGGTGGTGTCGGCCGGCAGCGGCGCCTTGAACTTGAGATCGGAAACGGTCGCCTTGTTCTTGTCGTCATCGCCGAAGATCGGGGTCAGTTCCTTGCCGTCGGCGGTCCTGATCCGCACCGCCTCGGCCTGCGCCTTCGAGATCGGGGCGGAGAAGCGCACCCAGGCATCCTGCACCGGGCTGCAGCCCGCGGTCGGGTTGACGCGCGAGCATTCGAAGCGGGCGCTGAATTCCTTGCGGACGGTGAAGTCGAAGCGCTGGTCGGTGCCGGCGGCGCGGCCCGAGGCGCTCTTGATGTCCTTGCCCCAGACCAAAGCCATGTCGCGCCCGGCGGGCAGCGGGCGGCGGCACTTCACCGCGACGACGCTGGCGAGCGACTTGGCGCGGTCTTCCGCCTTGGCGGGAAGCGCCTGGGGCAGGCCGGCGTCGTTGAGGAAGCTCTGCACTTCCCAGCGATCGGTGCCGAGATCGGCGAGAAGCTTGGGCGCGACATCGCCCGCGAGCACGTCGACCGGAATCTTCTCGCCCAGGCCATCGACCGCGCAATAGGCATTGGCGGCGACCGAAGCGGGATCGGGCGCGAGGTTCGCCGCGATGACGAAGACCTGGTCCTCCTCGATCTCGCTGCCATAGCGGCTGGGGAGCACGGCGCGGGCGATCGGGCCGCCCGAATCGACGCTGAATTCCTTTTGCCCCTGCAGCGCATAGCCCGACAGGCTCTTCAGCCCATCGCGCAGCGTGAACTTGCAGGTGACGCCGCCGGGGAGCGGGCTGGCGAATTCGTGCACGAACGTCTGCTGATCGACCCAGCGGCCCTGCCCGCCGACCGGGCAGTCGACCTTGAAGGGCGATTCGGCGCGCGGGTCGCCGAGCGGGACCATCGCGACATTGAAGCGAGCGGTGAAGCGCTCGATCGCGCCGTCGCCGACGCCGGGCGTCGCCATCTCCACCTGGGGACTATTGTCGCCGAATGCAGTGACGGCGCCGATGGGCGCCAGGACCAGAGCCAATACGCCAAGTCGTGCAACGAGCTTCATGGCAACCTTCCCCCCTCGGGCAGCGGCGGGCACGATAGCCGGGCTCTGTTACGAGTCCAGCAGCGAATTAACCGCCTCCGATTCGGAGTTAAATGCGCCATTCCGCTTGATCGTTCCGAGGGCGGCACGGCTTAATTGCCCGTCCGAATCGGAGGGGAAGGCGGTGCCGGCAGGGGAGGCGCTGATTGCCGCGCTCGACGCGGTTGCGCGCGAAGCGACCCTGTTCGCGGCGCTGTGGTTCGTCGTCGGCGGGATCGACGACCTGCTGGTCGACCTGATCTACGTTGCGCGGCGGGTACGGGGACGATGCGAGATGCTGCCCGCGCTCGACAGACCGGTGCCGGCCGGGCGGATCGCGATATTCGTGCCGGCCTGGGATGAGTCCGCGGTGATCGGCAGGATGCTGCGGGCGGCGCTCGCGCGCTTCGAGCATCCCGATTACCGCATCTATGTCGGCACCTATCCCAATGATCCGGCGACGATCGACGCGGTCGCCGAGGTGGCGCTGGAGGACGCGCGAGTGCGGCTGGTGATCGGGCCGCGCCCGGGGGGCACGACCAAGGCGGATTGCCTCAACACCTTGTGGCGCGCGCTGCTGCGTGACGAGGCGGCGGAAGGCTTCACTGCCAGCGCCGTGGCGCTGCACGATGCCGAGGATGTCGTGCATCCGCTCGAGCTTCGGGTCTATGCGCACGGCCTGATCGAGCACGCCGCGGTGCAACTGCCGGTGCTGCCGCTTGCGCATCCGCATTCGCGCTTCTTTGCGGGGCATTATCTCGATGAGTTCGCGGAATCGCACGGCCGATCGCTGGTCGTGCGCCAGGCGGTGGGGGCGGGCTTGCCCTTTGCCGGAGTCGGTTGCGCGATCCGGCGCGACGTGCTGGGCCGGCTGGCGGCGATGCGTAACGGAGCACCGTTCGACGCCGCGAGCCTGACTGAAGACTATGAGCTCGGCCTGGCGATCGCGGCGATGGGCGCGCCGGCACGGCTGGTGCGCGTCACGGAAGCGCCCGGCGGGCCTTTGATCGCGATACGCGCCTATTTTCCGAGCACGATCGATGCGGCGGTGAAGCAGAAGGCACGCTGGATGATCGGCATCGCGCTGGCCGGCTGGGACCGGACCGGCTGGGGCGGGCTGCTTCAGGTCGGCGACAACTGGATGCGGATGCGCGACCGGCGCGCGACGCTCGAGATTCCAGTGCTGGCGCTCGCCTATCTGTCGATCCTGTTCTGGGGATTGTCGCTCGGCGCGCATCTCCTCGCCGGCACGCGCCTGCCCGCGCAATCGCCGCTGATGCAGACGGTCCTCTGGACCAACCTGGCGCTGCTGCTGTGGCGGCTCGCGGTGCGGGCGGCGTTCGTCGGCCGAGCCTATGGCTGGCGCGAGGCCTTGTGGTCGGTGCCGCGCGTGCTTTCGAGCAATGCCGTCGCGCTGCTCGCCGCGCGGCGGGCGTTGTTCGACTATGTCGGGATGCTGGGCGGCGCGGCGCCGCGCTGGGACAAGACGGCGCACCAATTCCCCGATCTTGCGAAGGAGCCCGGCGGTTGACCGGTCGCGGGCGGCCGCTCCGGTTCTTTGCGATGGTGGTCTTCGCCTGGGTGGGCGCGCGTGTGGCGATGCTCTGGCCGAGTGCCGGTTCGCTCCCCGCCGCGATCCAAGCGGCATTGCCGATCGCGCGCGCCGAGCCGCACCTATCGGCGCCGGTAGCGGTGCGATCGCGTGTGGCGGCGGCAACCCGTCGGGGCGTGCCGATGCAGGTGTCGCCGGTCTATCGGTTGCCGCTGGGCGATGACGATCCGCGCGTGCAACTCGCGCTGATGGGGCTGGTCCAATATGGCGAGCCCGGATGGGCGCCGCTCTTCTCGACGGACTATAGCGCGTTGCCGGCGCGTGCCGTGCCGTCACCCGAGCGGCTCGATCCGCTGCCCGATCGCTGGTCGCTGAGTAGCTGGATAGTCGTGCGAGGAAGTGGCGGGGCGGCGGCGGCGCCTGGTGGGCAGATTGGCGGCGGGCAGGCGGGAGTGCGGGCTGCCTGGTTGCTCGCGCCGCGCCAGCGCCTCGCCGCCTATGGCCGACTCACCGCGCCGTTGCAGGGCAAGGGCCGCGAGGCCGCACTCGGCCTCGAATGGCAGCCGACCCGCGTGCCGGTGCGGCTGATCGCCGAGCGGCGCTTCGGGCTGGACGGCAATCCGGGCGGCACCGGGCTCGGTGCGATCACCGGCGTGGACATCGAATCGCGTGGCTTCCGGCTCGAAGCCTATGGCCAGGCCGGCGTGGTGCTGCGCCGGCGGGCCGACCCCTATGCCGATGGCGCGGCGCGCGGCGTGCGGATGGTGGCGGCGAGCGGGCCGGTGCGGCTCGGGCTCGGCGCCGGTGCCTGGGGCGCGGCGCAGCGCGATGCCCAGCGGCTCGACCTTGGCCCGTCGGCGACGCTGGCGGTGCGCAATCTGCGCCTCGCGCTCGACTGGCGCCAGCGCGTGGCAGGCGAGGCGAGACCCGGCTCGGGCCTCGCGCTCACTTTGGGTGCCGATTTCTAGCGGTTACTTCCCTTGCGCGCGCCAGCGGCGGATCGTGCGCTCGAGGATCTGTTCCTCGCCGCCGGTATCGCGCCACAGCTCGGAGAAGAGCGGATCGTCGGATGCCGGCCGCTTATTGTCCTCGAGGCTGTCGAACAACAGGCGGATCGGCGTGGCGACGCCTTCGCCCACCGCGATGCATTCGCGATTCCGCAAGGCCGGGATCGAATCGAGGAAGCCGCGCGCGCCTTCGGGCATCGCCGCCTTCACGAAAGCCTGGTCGCGCTCGTTGTTGAGGCGCATCGACAGGATCGTGCCGCACTGCGAGAGCACGCCTTCGGCAAGGTCCGACGGACGCTGCGTGATCAGGCCCAGCGACACGCCATATTTACGGCCTTCCTTGGCGATCCGGCTGAGGATCCGGCCGACCGAGGAATTATCGGCATTGCGCTCGTTGGGCACATAGCGGTGCGCCTCTTCGCAGACGAGCAGGATCGGGCGCTTGCTCTCCCCGCGCGACCAGATCGCGAAGTCGAACACCATGCGGCTAAGCACTGCGACCACCACCGAGGTGATTTCGCTCGGCACGCCCGACACATCGATGATCGAGATCGGCTTGCCGTCGCCCGGCAGGCGGAAAACGCGCGCCAGGAAGCCCTGCATCGTATCCGCGACCAGCATGCCCGAGAACATGAAGGCGTAGCGCGGATCGGCCTTGATCTCGTCGATCTTGCCGCGCAGCCGCAGATAGGGCGCCGTATCGGTCGCCTTGTCCATCTTGCCCATTTCGAGCTGCAGGATCTGGGTCAGGTCCGAAAGCAGATAGGGAACCGGCGCATCGACGGTGAGCTTGCCGATCTCCGCCGCGAGCCGGTTCTTGCCCTTGGCGAGCAGGATGCACTTGGCGAGGATGTCCGCGTCCACCTGCCGGTCCGAGCCGGAGGTGGTGAGGAACACTTCGCAATGCTCCTCAAAGTTCATCAGCCAGTACGGCATCTGCAAATTGGTGACGTCGTACAGCGCGCCGGTGGTCTTGAACGCGCTGGCATATTCGCCGTGCGGATCGACCATCACGATATGGCCCTGCGGCGCCAGCTCGCAGATCCGGTGAAGGATCAAAGCGGCGGCGGTCGACTTGCCGGTACCGGTCGAGCCCAATAGCGCGAAATGCTTGCCGAGCATCGCGTCGACATAGAGCGCGGCGCGAATATCCTTGGTCGGATAGACATTGCCGATCTCGATATGCGCGCGGTCTTCGGCGGCGTAAATCTGCTTGAGGTCCGCGGTCGAGACCGGGAACACCGGCGCACCCGGCGTCGGGTAGCGCGTCACGCCGCGGCGGAACTTGTAGAGCTTGCCGGTCAGCCGCTCCTCATCGCCTTCGCCGAGGAAGTCGATATAGGCGGCGATATGCTCGCCCTGGAGCTTGAGCGAACGCACGTTCGCGATCAGCCAGGTCGCGCCTACGCGCACCTTCACTTGGCTGCCAACGCCGCCGGCATTGGCGACGGTGGAGTCGCTGTTGCCCGCCAGCGCATTGAGCGCGGCCGGATCGATCAGCACCTGGCTCGACGAGCCGGCGATCTCCAGCACCACGCCGATCGGGTCGACCGGCGCGCGCGAGGGCAGGCCCTCGGAAGATGAAACTGACGGCGCTGCGTTTTCAAACCCGCGCGCGCCAAACTGGCCGTCCATCGGCTGCTCCCCGTTAACGCTCCCAATTTGCCGATGGGAGGTAAATATTGGGTGAGTTTCAAAGCCTTCAGAAACGTTTCCAGATCACGCCGGCGCCCCAGCCAAACAAAATCGAGAGCGCAACGGCGATAAGTCCGTAGAGTATTGAATAATGTTCGGCTGAATGCGCGACGAAGCGCTCGAAGCCCGATTTGCGGATTTCGATGGGGCGGACGGCGGCGGCGAGCACGCGCCCGTCGCGAATCAGGAAGGTTTCGGCAGTGAACCGGCCGATGGGGACGCGCGCGGGAATGGCGAGCCGGGCGCGATAGAGCACGCCGTCGGTGATCTCCACGGCGCCGGGCGCCTGGTAATAGAGGCCGGCGCGGGTGCGCAGATCCTCCATGCCCTCGTCGAAGCGGGTCTGCACTTCGGGCGCGGCGCTCGAAGCGGGCGAGAGCTGGAGACTGTCCACGCCGAGTTCGTAGATCGCGCGGGTCCGCTCATCGACGATCTTGGCGATCGGGCGGGACGAGGCGATCGCGTAGAAGCTCGGTGCCGAGCGATAGCGCATCCGCTCGGCATTGACCCAGATGCCGGCGACCTTCTCCTTCTCGCGCACGAGCACCGATTGGGTGGGGCCCTTCACCACCACCACGATGTCCGCCGGCTTCTCGTCGCGCCCGGGCGTGCGGCCGCCCGGATAGATGATCGCGCCGAACAGCAGCAGCTCGGCGCCGGTGAAGCTATAGGCGATCTCGATGTCGCGCTGGGAGACGTCGGGGACGAGCGTCGGCTTGGCCTGACCCATCAGCAACGGCGCCAGCAGGATCAGCGCCCCGCGCTTCACAGCAATTCGACCGAATAGATCTCGTCGGGCTGCCAGGCGAGGCCGAGCAGCATGCGGACGGCGACGAGCAGCACGATCACGGCGAGGATCAGGCGCAGATATTCCGCCTTCACCTTCATCGCGAAGCGTGCGCCCATTTGCGCGCCGACCACCGAGCCGAGCAGCAGCAGAGCGGCGAGGACGATGTCGACTGCCTTGGTCGTGGTCGCATGCACCATCGTCGCGGCGGCGGTGACGAACAGGATCTGGAACAGCGACGTGCCCACGACCACCTGCGTGCCCATGCCGAGCAGATAGAGCATCGCCGGCACCAGGATGAACCCGCCGCCGACGCCGAGCAGCACAGTGAGGATGCCGGTGAACACGCCGAGCAGCAGCGGCGCGAGCGGCGAGATGTAGAGCCCCGAGGAATAGAAGCGCCAGCGCAGCGGCAGCATCGCGACCAGCGGATGGTGGCGTCTTTTTCGAGGCCGCGGCGGGCGGGCGCCACGGGTCACGCGGATCGATTGCACCGATTCATGCAGCATCAGCCCGCCGATCGAGCCCAGCATCAGCACATAGAGTATGCCGATCACCACATCGATCTGGCCGCTCTTCTGCAGCACGGTGAACAGCATCGCGCCGAGCAGGCTGCCGATGATACCGCCGAAGACCAGCACCACGCCCATATGGACGTCCACTCCGCCGCGGCGGAAATGGGCGATCACGCCCGAGACGCTGGCGCCGGTCACCTGGCTGGCGGCCGAGGCGGCGGCGACGGTGGGCGGGATGCCGTAGAAGATCAGCAGCGGCGTGGTGAGAAAACCGCCGCCGACGCCGAACATGCCCGACAGCAGCCCGACGCCGAAGCCCAGCGCCACGATGACGAGCGCGTTGACCGACAGGTTGGCGATCGGGAGGTAAAGATCCATTGTGCCGCAGCGATACCGCGTTTGCGGTGCAGTGCAAAAGGCGATCTCAATTCCCGGTCGCAGGAGCTGCCGGCCTTGCAATGTAGGATTTCGCCTGCTTGGCTCACGCTGCCGGGTCTGGTGCCCTGCCGCTCTTTGTCTTGTTGGAAAAATAGGATCCCGCGCACGCAAGGATGTTGCGAGACGCGCGCCGTTTCCCCGAATTGAGTCAAGCCAAGCGCCGGGAAAACCGGCTCTTGGGGTGTCCTTCATCTACTTTGGCGAGTCGCTTCGCGATGCGCTGTAGGAAGGCCAAAACGGCTTAGTCTTCCGCGTCCTTCACCGCGCCGTGGCCGACGGGCACGGCGAGCAGCCGGTTGATCTGCGCTTTGAACGCACCGAGATCGCCGCCGGTCAGCTGCTGGGTCGATGTGAACGACACCGAGCGCGGGTTCACCGCCACGCCGTTCTTGTAGAGCTCATAGTGCAGGTGCGGGCCGGTCGACAGGCCTTCATTGCCCACCGCGCCGATGCGCTGTCCGCGCCGCACATGCTCGCCGACGCGCACATAGATGCGGCTGAGATGGCCATAGCCGGTGCCATAGGCGCCGCCGTGGTTGATGCGGATCAGATTGCCATAGCCGCTGGCACGCCCGGCGGCCTGGACGACGCCGTCGCTGGCCGCGAACACCGGCGAGCCCCAGGGCGCCGCGATGTCGATGCCCTTGTGCATGCGGACATAGCCGAGGATCGGGTGGCGGCGCATGCCGAAACCCGAGGAGAAGCGGCCATTGGCCGGCATCGCCATCGAACCGGTGCTGCCACCCTTGCCGCCGCCGTCGAACCAGGTCGTCTTGCCGCCCTGCTCGAACGGCGCGAGGGTCACGTCGCTCGCGCAGCCGCTGACACGGGCGAGCATCAGGTTGCCGAGCTGGACTTCGCCGGTTTCGGCGCGGGCCTGGCCGAGAATGATGTCGAACTTGCAGCTCGAGCCGAGCCGCGAGACGGGCACTCGGCTGGCGAGCGTGCGGATATAGCTTTCGACCGCCTTGGCCGGTGCGCCGGCGGCGCGGGCCGAGCGATAGAGCGACGAGCCGATCGTGCCCTGGATGCGCAGCGGCGTCCGGTCGATCGCGATCGGAATCTGCTTGAGCGAAAGCCCCCCGCCGTTGCGGGCGACTTCGAGCTTCAGGTCGAAGCGAGCGCGCATCTCGAGCTTCTCGAGCGGGCGCGGCTGCGACTTGTCGGTGCGGCGGCCGAGCGTGTAGTCGAGCAGCGTGTTGGGCTGGATGTCGCCCGAGGCGACTGCCTTGGTGATCAGCGTGTCGACGGCGTTGGCGTCGGTCTTGCCGATGCCCGAACGCATCAGCGTTGCCAGCAGCGATCCACCCGAGGCGAGCTTCGCAGTGCCCTCGAGGATCGGCCGCTCGGGCGTGTCGGTGAGTGGGGTGACCAGGCTGGTCGCGGCAACGCGGACGCCGGTGGCGCCGCCCATGCCGAGCGGCTTGATCGCCTGCGCCTGGGTGGCATCCCATTCGGCGCCGGAGAGCGGCGCGGGGACCGAGCCGTAGATCGGGTTCTCGAAGCCCGGCGCCATCAGCAGCGCGGCGGCGATCAGGCCGACACAGGTCGCGGCACCGCGATACCAGGTCAGCGAGCCGATGCGCGATCCCAGGTCCGGTGCGAATTCGAAGTCGGCGAAACGCTCGCTCAGGCGGGCAGCGAAACCATGCGCAGGAGCGGTGACGCGCGCAGATGCTGCGCCGCCGCCGAAGCTTTCTCCATGGTCACTACGCAAATACAAGGCGCAACGCCCCCCAAAAGGTCGTCGATGTCGTGCCGTAAACCCCCGGCTACCGACCAGATCAGTGTGGAACGCAGGACTTAAAGTCAAATTAAGTACCCTGTCTGGAGCCGACTCGTGCGGCGAGTTGTGCCACCTCGCGGATGAAGCGAAGCTTTCAGCATATTCGGCAGTAATTCCAACATGGTTAAGCCGAATCGCCAATTCGGGGGAGTTGCTTAAGGGGCGACTCGGAACGATCTTGGACTCACAATGAGTCGTTTCGCGCGTTCCGAGATCACCGCGGTGCTGGGGCCTACCAACACCGGCAAGACGCATCTGGCAGTGGAGCGGATGGCGGGTCATGCCAGTGGCATGATCGGCTTCCCGCTGCGCTTGCTGGCGCGCGAGGTCTATGACCGCGTCGTCCGGATGAAGGGCCGGGCGGATGAAGTCGCGCTGATTACCGGCGAGGAGAAGATACTCCCGCCCAAGGCCAAATGGTTCCTGTGCACCGCCGAATCGATGCCGCTCGAGCGCGAAGTGGCATTTGTCGGGCTGGACGAGGCGCAGCTCGGCGCGGATCCCGAGCGCGGCCATGTCTTCACCGATCGGCTGCTGCGCGCGCGCGGCTTTGCCGAGACGATGATCCTCGGCTCGGACAGCCTGAAGCCGATGCTCAAGGCGCTCGTCCCCGAAGCCGAAGTGATCGGCCGGCCGCGCTTCTCCACGCTGAGCTATGCCGGCGCGAAGAAGCTTTCCCGACTGCCGCGGCGCAGCGCGATCGTCGCGTTCAGTGCCGAGGAAGTCTATGCCGTCGCCGAGGCGCTGCGCCGGTTGCGCGGCGGTGCCGCCGTGGTGATGGGGGCGCTGAGCCCGCGCACCCGCAACGCCCAGGTCGACATGTTCCAGGCGGGTGAAGTCGATTATCTCGTCGCCACCGATGCGATCGGCATGGGGCTCAACATGGACCTGCACCATGTCGCCTTCGCCTCGCTCAACAAGTTCGACGGGCGCCGCCAGCGCCGGCTGACCGTGGCCGAGATGGCGCAGATTGCCGGCCGCGCGGGACGTCACCAGAAGGACGGCACCTTCGGCGCGCTACACGACCAAGGCCCCAATGCCTTCACGCCGGAGGAAGTGCTGGCGATCGAGGCGCACCGCGTGCCGAAGCTGGAAAAGCTTTACTGGCGTGAGGGCGATCCCGATTTCGACAGTGTCGAGGCGCTGGTCGCCAGTCTCGAGGCCAAACCGCACAATGAGGTGCTGCGCGCCGCGCCCGAGGCGGTGGACTTGGCAGTGCTAAAGCGGCTGGCCGAAGAGGATTGGGTGCGCCAGCGGGTGCGCTCGCCGTTGATGGTCAAGCGGCTCTGGGCGGCGTGTGGCCTGCCCGACTTCCGCAAGCTTGGCGTCGACCCGCACAGCCGTTTCGTCGGGCGCCTGTTCGGGCATCTCTCTGAAGCGCAGGGCCATGTGCCCCACCAATGGTTCGCCGACGAGATCCAGCGGCTCGACAATATGGGCGGCGATGTCGAGACGCTCGCCGGGCGCATCGCCGCGGCGCGTAGCTGGGCCTATATCGCCCACCGTGCCGACTGGCTGGAGGACCCGATCCACTGGGCCGAACGTACCCGCGCGATCGAGGAGAAGCTCTCCGACGCGCTCCACGCCAGCCTTACCCAGCGCTTCGTCGACAAGCGCACCACGGTGCTGCTCCGCCAGATCGGCGCCGACGCCTCGAACCTGCCGGTGACGATCGGGCCCGAGGGCGAAGTGAGTGTCGAGGAGCACCCGCTCGGCACGCTCACCGGCTTTCGCTTCACGGTCGCGCCCGAGGCGCGCGCGGCGGACAAGCGGATGTTGCTCGCGGCGGCGGAGAAGCGGCTGGGGAGCGAATATCGCAAGCGCGGGCAGGCGCTGATCGAGTCAACCGACGAGGAATTGCAGCTTGGGGCGGGCAAGATGGAATGGCGCGGCACGGCCGTCGCCGATCTCAAGCCGGGGCCCAATATCGCGCGTCCCCGGATCGTGCTGGATCGCGCGCTCGATGTCCTCGATCCGCCGGCCAAGGTCGCGGTGCAGGCGCGGCTGGAGCGCTGGTTCGCCGATCAGATCGCCAAGCGCCTCACCGTGCTCGGCAAGCTCGACGAGGTGACACGCGATCCGCAGGCTGGGTCGCCGCTGCGCGCGCTTGCCAATGCCTTGCTCGAGGCTGGTGGCCTGCTGCCGCGCCGCGCCGCCGCGACACTGATCGAGGCGCTTGACAATCCCGCCCGCCAGCGGCTGCGCAGGATCGGCGTGACCATCGGCACGCTCGACGTTTTTGCGCCTGCCTTGCTCAAGCCCGGCGCCGCGCGCTGGCGGCGTGAGCTGATGGGGCTGAGCGCGGTGCCGGCCGAGGGCGCCACCGTGTTGCCGCGCGGCGCGCCTGGCGCCGATCTGCCCTACGGCTATCGTCCGCTGGGTGCCCAGGCGGTGCGCGTCGACCTGGTCGAGCGGATCGCGCGCGCCGCACATGACGCGCGGCAGGGTAGGAAGCCCTTCGCGCCCGATCCCGCGCTCGCTACGTCGATGGGCCTCACGCCCGAGACGCTTGCCCGGCTGATGGCCCAGCTCGGCTTTCGTACCGCGCGCGTTGCGCCGGGCGAACCACAGCGCTGGATCTGGCAGGGGCTGGTCGCGCCGCCCAAGCCCAAGGCGCCGCCGCGCGATAACGCCTTTGCCGCGCTCGCGGAGCTGAAACATGGCTGAGGGTCCGACGATGCGGGTCGACCGCTTCCTGTGGTGGTCGCGCCTCGCCGCGACGCGCTCGGCCGCGCAGGCGATCGCGGAAAAGGGCACGCTGCGCATCGATGGCCGCCGCATCGAGCGCAGCGCCGCCTCGGTGCGCGTAGGATGCGTCATCGCCTTCCCGCTCTACGGCAAGGTGCGCGTCGTCCGGGTCGAGCAACTGCCCGTGCGGCGCGGCCCGCCGGACGAAGGGCGTGCCTGCTATCAGGACCTTAGCGTCACTGAGAACGTCTCGCAGGAAGCGCCATTTGATTGACGTGTGGAATCGACGGGCATAGCAGGGCCGACAGTTCGTCGTTCAAGGGGCCAGTTTCCATGACCTATGTCGTCACCGACGCCTGCATCCGGTGCAAGTACATGGATTGTGTCGAGGTCTGTCCGGTCGATTGCTTCTATGAGGGCGAGAACATGCTCGTCATCAATCCGAGCGAATGCATCGACTGCGGCGTGTGCGAGCCGGAATGCCCGGCCGAGGCGATCCTGCCGGATACCGAGAACGGCCTGGAAAAGTGGCTCGAGCTCAACCGCGCTTACTCGGAGACCTGGCCGAACATCACGCAGAAGGGCGATGTGCCCGCCGATGCGGATGCGATGAAGAACGTCGAGGGCAAGTTCGAGCAGTATTTCTCGGCGGAGCCCGGATCGGGCAGCTAGGCTTACCCGATTTGGCGGTTAAGCCCGCGAAATCCACACGAACCCGCGGGAAACTGCATTTTTGCGCAGACAAACGGTGACGTTTGGCTGGTAATTTTATTGCAAGCGTGTTAAATGGGGCACGACGGAGGAAGACTCACCTCCGCCCGGAGAAACAAAAAGAAGTCGCCCCGACCAGCCCGCCCTGCATTCCGCCAGGGTGGACACCGCGCCCGTCGGGGCCGGTTACACGAAAGGTTCCTCGCACATGGCTGCAAAGGCGCTGTCCTTCGACGTCGGCGATTATGTCGTTTACCCCAAGCACGGCGTTGGCCGTGTTATCGAACTCCAGAAGTCTGAAATCGCGGGGATGCAGCTCGAACTCTACGTGCTGCGTTTCGAAAAAGAGAAGATGACTCTCCGCGTTCCCACCAACAAGGCGGAAAGCGTGGGCATGCGCAAGCTCTCGAGCGACAAGACGCTCAGGGAAGCGCTCGACACGCTCAAGGGCAAGCCCAAGGTCAAGCGGACCATGTGGTCGCGTCGCGCCCAGGAATATGAAGCGAAGATCAATTCGGGCGACCTCGTGTCGATCGCCGAAGTGGTCCGCGACCTGTTCCGTGCCGATGACCAGCCCGAGCAGAGCTATTCCGAGCGTCAGATCTTCGAAGCGGCCGCAAGCCGCCTCGCCCGCGAACTCGCGGCGATGGAAGAGATTGACGAGCCGGCCGCGCTCGAGAAGATCCTCGACATCCTGCGCAAGTCCGCAGCGGTGTGGAACAAGGACAAGGTTCCGGCCTGATCTCGATCAGCTTTCGGACCTGAGGATGGGGGCGGCCTTGAAAACCGCCCCTTTTCCTTGTCTGATCGATAGTGTATTGCTACGGCAACACACATCGTTTCGGGAGGAAAGTTTCATGCGCAACGCCCTGATCGGCCTGGCCCTTGTGCCGGCCCTGGCCATTACCGGCTGCCACGCCAGCTGGGAGAAGGACGGCAAGACCGTGCCGCCGAGCGGCACCGGCGCCACCCGCAACTTCGCCGCCAACGGCTTCACCAAGGTCGATCTGCGCGGCCCCGACGATATCGACGTGAAGAACGGCGCCCAGTTCGCGGTCATGGCCGAGGGCGATGCCGCGACGCTCGACAAGCTCGAGATTCAGGTGGTCGACGGCACGCTGCGTGTCGGCCGCAAGGATCATAGCGGCTTCTCGATGTCGAGCGATCACGGCGTGAAGATCCATGTCACGCTTCCCACGCTGGACGGCGCGGCGGTGAGCGGTTCGGGCAACATGACCGTCGACAAGGCGCAGGGCGACTTCCACGGCGCGATCTCCGGCTCGGGCAACCTCAGCATCGCCGCCCTGGCCGCCAGCGATACCGACCTGTCGATCGCCGGCTCGGGCGATCTCGACGTCGCGGGCACCGCCAACCGCCTCAAGGCCTCGATCGCTGGTTCGGGTGACCTCGACGGCAGCAAGCTGACCGCCAAGGGCGCGAGCATTTCGGTGGTCGGGTCGGGCAGTATGCGCGGCATCGTCAATGGCGGGGCCTCGGTCTCGATCGCCGGCTCGGGCGATGTCGACCTGACCGGCGGCGCGAAGTGTTCGGTCAGCGCGGTCGGCTCGGGCGAGGCGCACTGCTCCTGAGCTTGCGCGTCAGGTGAAGTGGCGCGAGGGTAGGCCGATGCACCGGCTTGCCCTCACTCCGCTCCTGCTGCTTCTCGGTGCCGCCGCGCCCGGCGACGAGCGCGTGGTGATGGTCACCGGCTTCGACCGGCTGCGCGTCGACGGGCCTTTCACGGTGGAAGTCGTCCCCGGTTCGCCGGGCGTGACGATCAGCGGCGACCGCGCCGCGATCGACCGGGTGGGCGTGCGCGTCGAGGCGGGCACGCTGGCGATCAATGCCGGCACGGCTGGCTGGCAGACATCGGCGGGCAAGGCGGCGAGCGGTGCGCGCATCCGCGTCTCGGTACCCGGGCTGCGCGTGGTGCAGACCAATGGTGGCACGGTGATGAAGGTCGCGGCACTCGTCGGCAACCGGATCGACGTGTCGCTCAACGGCAGCGGCCGGATCGACGTCGCCAAGGTCGATGCGCAGGAACTGAGCGTGACGATGGCTGGCGGCGGCGCGATCGCGCTGGCCGGTGCCGTGCTCCATTTGCGCGTTCGCCTCTACGGCAGCACCAGCCTCGATGCCGAGAAGCTGACCAGCGCCGACGCCGTGCTCGTCTCGGGCAGCAGCGGGGCGCTGACGGTGGGCGTGCGCTACAATTCGCAGGTCAGCGCGACGTCGAGCGGCCCGGTCCGCGTGATCGGCAACGGCAAATGCGCGGTGGTCGGGCAGGGGCCGGTCGAGTGCGCCAATATCGAGGCGCTCCGCGCGGACTAGGCCGCCAGCGGAAAGCGCAGCAGCCGGTCCTCAAGCGCGACCAGCGCCTGCGCGCTGCGGCCCATGGCACGCATGATCTCGGGATGATGCGCGTCGAGCCCGCCGGTAAGCGCGCCGAACGCGGGCAGGATCAGCTTGGTCGAGGAGGCGACGAAGCAGCGCCGTGCCACTTGCCGCCCGCGGATGCGCAGCCGCAGCTTGGGGTGGAAATGGCCCGACAGCTCGGGGCGGGGATCGCCGGGCTCGGCTTCGTGGCGCAGGATCAGGCCGTCGACTTCGGCTTCTTCAAGGATCGTGCCGCCGCAATGATCGACCAGCAGGCTGTCATGATTGCCGGTGATCCAGCGCCAGTCGAGCCGGGTGGTGAGGTCGGTGAGCAGTGCGCGCGCATCCGCCGGCAGCCGCTCGCAGCCTTTCGAATCGTGAAAGCTGTCGCCGAGGCACCAGAGCTCGCGCGCCTCGGTCCGCTCGGCCAGCGCCGACACGGCATGGAGCGTCGCGATCGAATCATAGGGCGGCAGCATCTGCCCGCGCTGGGCGAACCAGCTGCCCTTCTCGAAATGAAGGTCGGCGACCAGCAATGCCCTGCGCGCCGGCCAGTAGAGCGCGCCCTCGGGCAGCGCCATCAACTCGTGGCCGGCGAACGAAAGGGGAACCATGCGTTCCGCTATCGTCCGCGCGGGGCCCGCCGTCAACAGCGCAGCATCGGCACCTTGCGGCCCTGATAGGTGATCGTGCCGTGATCCTGATCGGTGCGCTCGACCGTGTAATCACGCGTCTCGGGCGGGTTCACCTTTTGCGCGCCGTCGCTCTCGGCGCTGTCATAGCGCTCGCGGATCGTCTCGGTGATCGTGTTGCCCGCCAGCGTCCAGCCGCCAATCTCGCCACTGTTATCCAGTGCACCATCGGCGCCGTAATGCGCGATGAAGTCGCTCGCGCAGCTCGACTCGAACGACCAACTGCCGACCAGCCAGTCATGGAGCGGCGCATTGACCGCAGCGGTGGGCGCGGGCGCGGCGGGCTCGCTCGCCTCGGCCTTTTGCACCGGCGTGGGCGCATCGGCCTTGCACGCCGCCAGCGCCGCGCAGCCGAGCATCAACAGCGTGAATCGTGCCCCGTTCCCCATGGCCCGAATCTACCCCAGGCGGGCGATTCGGGCCAGCGGGTTCAGGCCGGGACCTTCGCCATTTCGCCGATCTTTGCGAGGATTCGAACCCAGGAGCGGATGCCCTTGTGGAAGCTCTTCAGATCGTATTTTTCGTTGGGAGAATGGATATTGTCGTCGGTCAGCGCGAAGCCGACCAGCACGGTGTCCATGCCGAGGATCTTCGAGATCGACGTGACGACGGGGATGCCGCCGCCGCAGCCGATCAGCGCGGCCTTGCCCCATTCGGCGTCGAGCGCCGCGCGCGTCGCTTCGAGCGGCGGACTGTCGCTGGAGACGGTGACTGCCGGGCTGCCAGGGCCGCGCCCGGTGAACTCGACCGAGCAATCGGCGGGCAGGCGGCTGCGGACATGTTCCTCGAACGAGGCCCAGATCTTCTCGGGGTTCTGGTTGCCGGTCAGGCGGAAGCTGACCTTGGCGTGCGCCTCGGCAGGGATCACCGTCTTGAAGCCTTCGCCGGTGTACCCGCCCCAGATGCCGTTGACCTCGGCAGTGGGGCGCGACCAGATCTGCTCGAGCACGTCATGGCCCTTCTCGCCGGCGGGCACGCTCAGGCCGATCTCGCCGAGGAATTCGCCGGCGTCGAAGCCGAGCGCGTCCCAGCTCGCGCGGACGGCAGGGTCGAGCGCGGGCACGCCGTCATAAAAGCCGTCGAGCGTCACCCGGCCATCGGCATCCTTCATCTCGCCTAGGATCGAGCAGAGCAGCTGGATCGGGTTGCGCGCCGCGCCGCCATACAGGCCGGAGTGCAGGTCGCGCGACGCCGCGCGCACCGTCACCTGGCCGGCGGCCATGCCGCGGAGACCAATGGTGAGGCCCGGCGTCTCGGTGTCCCACATCAGCGTGTCGCAGATCAGCGCGAAATCGGCCTTCAGCTCTTCGGCATTGGCGTGGAGGAAGGGCTCGAGGCTCTTCGAGCCCGATTCTTCTTCGCCTTCGAACAGGATCGTGACCTTGCACGGAAGCCGGCCCTCGGTTTCCTTCCAGGCGCGGCAGGCCTCGACGAAGGTGCGCAGCTGGCCCTTGTCGTCCGAAGCGCCGCGGCCGACGATCTGCTTGGCGCCATCACCGCGCGTCTCGATCACCGGATCGAAGGGGTCGCGCTTCCACAGATTGAGCGGATCGACCGGCTGCACGTCGTAATGGCCGTAGAACAGGATGTGCGGACCATCACCGTCGTGATGCGCGACGACCATCGGGTGGCCGGGCGTCTGCGCGACGCGCGCAGTGAAGCCCAGGCCGTTCAGCTCGTCGGACAGCAAGGTCGCGGCGTGCTGGCACTGGTCGGCATAGGCAGGATCGGTCGAGACCGAGGGCACGCGCATCAGCGCGAAAAGTCGGTCCAAACTGTCGTCGAGATGCGCTTCGACATAGTCGAGCGCCTTGGTGGAGTCGGTCATGCCGACGGGCTACGCTTCCGCCAGCGCCGGGGCAACCCGCTCCTCTTCTCCGCCGATCCAGGTCGCGGCGACCTGACCCGCATCGTCGAGCAGCACCAGGTCCGCCGCCTGACCCGGGGCGATGCGACCGTGCGAGTCGCTCAGCCCCATCAGTGCGGCGGGGCTGGCGCTCGCCATTTCCACTGCGGTTGCGAGGGACACGCCGAGCATCGAGACGGCGTTACGCACCGCCGCCGCCATATCGAGATGCGATCCGGCGAGCGTGCCGTCATCGCTGCGGCAGGCGCCGTCCTTGACGATGATGTGGCGGCCCTGGAGCATGAAGTCGCCCGCATCCGAGCCGACCGAGGGCATCGCGTCGGTGACCAGCATGAAGCCGCTGGCGGGCTTGCAGCGCAGCGCGAGGCGCAGCGTGGCCGGGCTGACATGATGGCCGTCGACGATCAGCCCGCAGACCAGCTCGTCCGAATCGAGCGAGGCGCCGACCATGCCGGGCTCGCGCGAGCCGAGCGGCGACATTGCGTTGAACAGATGGGTGACGCCGCGCATCCCCGCCGCGACTGCCGCCTTGGCCTGGGCATAGCGCGCATTGGTATGCCCCGCCGCGACCACCACGCCGGCGGCGACGAGCTGCTCTATATCGGCGATCGCGACGCGTTCGGGGGCGAGCGTCACCAAAGTGCGGCCGCGCCTGAGGCCGGTCAGCGCCGCGATACCCTCGGCATCGAGCGGGCGGATCTTGTCGGCGGAATGGATGCCCTTGCGGTCGACGTTGAGGAACGGGCCCTCGATATGGATGCCGAGCACGCCGGGAATGCCGGCTTCGATCGCGGCATCGACGGCGATCACTGCGCGGCGAATCACGTCGAGATCGTCGCTGATCAGCGTCGGCAGGAAGCCGGTGGTACCGAAGCGGCGATGCGCGGCGCCGATCGCGGCGATGCCGGCGACGGTCGGCTCGTCGTTGAACAGCACGCCGCCGCCGCCATTCACCTGGGTATCGATGAAGCCGGGGACGAGCGTGCCGGGCAGGCGCTGTTGCGCGGCGCCTGCGGGGAGCGAATCGGCCGAAGCAATGCCGGCGATGCGGCCGCCATCGATCAGCACGGCGACGCCGGGTTGCAGCGCGCCGTCCACCAGCGCGCGGTCGGGAATCAGCGCCTGCATCAGATCGTCTCGGTCACCTTGGCGAGCGACGGCGGCCGATCGGGATCGAAGCCGCGCGCGATCGAGAGCGCGTTGGCGGCGCGGTAGAAAGCCTGGATCTGCAGGATCGGTTCGATCGCCGGGCCTGCGGCCGGATGCGGCAGATGGATCGCGCCGGGCACCTGGCCGCCGCTCACCAGCACTTCGCCGCCGCGCGCGAGCACGTCCGATACCAGATCGTCGACGCCGTCGGCGGTCGCGTCGTCCTGGCGGAAGACGAGCAGCGGGAAGTCGGGACCGACGAGCGCCATTGGGCCGTGGCGGACTTCCGCGGCACTGAACGCCTCGGCATGGAGCCCGCAGGTCTCCTTGAACTTGAGTGCGGCCTCCTGCGCGATGCCGAAGCCCATGCCCCGGCCAATCACATAGAGTCCGCGCGCGCCGTGCAGCCGCTCGACCAGAGGCGACCAGTCAGCGGCCCAGGCCGCTTCGAGCAGGTCGGGCAGCGCGGCGAGGCCGGTCTTGAGCGCAGCGTCCTCGGCCCATTCGCTGACCAGGTGGAGCTGCGCGGCGAGCGCGGCGATGTACGACTTGGTCGCGGCGACGCTGATCTCGGGCCCTGCCTTGAGCGGCACCAGCGCGTCCGATTCGGTCGCGAGCGGCGAATCCTCGACATTGACCATCGCCACGGTGCGCGCGCCGCTGTCCTTGGCGGCGCGCATCGCCGCGAGGATGTCGGGGCTCTTGCCCGATTGCGAGATGCCGAGCGCGAGCATGTCCGAATAATCGGTCTCGACGCCGTAGACCGATGCGACCGAGGGGGAGACCGAAGTGGTCAGCAGCCCGAGCCGGGTCTCGATCAGATAGCGGCCGAAGGTGGCGGCATGGTCCGAACTGCCGCGCGCGCAGGTCAGCACGCCGCGCGGGCGAGTGGTGCGCAATTGGGCGCCCAATTCGCGTACCACTGCCGCGTTTTGGTCGAGCTGCCGGCGGACGGCGGCGCCGGCCTCGCCTGCCTCGGCGAACATCTTGGTCGATTCAGGGGTCATTGGTTCAGCCCCGCATGTCGAGTTCGGCGACGAAGTCATAGGCGTCGCCGCGATACCAGCTGGTCGTCGCTTCGATCACCCGGCCATCGGCCAGGAAGCCGCGGCGCTCGATATAGAGCACCGGTGCGCCGACTTCGACGCCGAGCAGTGCGGCGCGCTCGGCATCGCACAGCGCGGCGCGCAGCCGCTGGAGCGCGCGGACCGGGCGGTTGCCGGTCGCTTCGAGCGCGGCATAGAGCGACGAATCGACCATATCGAGGCTGGGCAGGCCGAAGCCGGGGATGATCGCGAATTCGAGCGCCATCGGCACGTCGTCGGCATAGCGGATGCGGTGGAAGCGATAGACGGCAGTGCCGGGGCTCAGGCCGAAGGTCAGCGATTCCTCGCCGGTGACGATGCCCGCCTCGCGAATCAGCCACTCGCTGCGCACCGTGCGCCCGCGCGAGGCCATGTCTTCCGAGAAGGAGGAGAGCTTGGCGAACTGCTTCTCGACTCGGCCCGCGACGAAGGTGCCGGCGCCGTGGCGGCGGACCAGCAGGCCTTCGTCGACCAGCTTGTCGATCGCCTTGCGCAGCGTGATTCGCGAAACCGAGAGATCGGCAGCCAGGTCACGCTCGGCGGGGAGCGCTTCGTTGGGCTTGAGCAGGTTGTCCCGCAGCGCTTCGCGCAACGCGGTTTCGAGCTGCCGGTAAAGCGGCCCCCTGCCTGCTCCATCGAGCGGCCTGATCTTTTGCGCCAGCAGTGGCATCGGTTCCCCATAATCGGCCGGCTGTGTGCCGGATGCAACACTAGTACCAATAACATACCACATGTCAGCAAAAAAATTACGCTGGTCTGTAACCTCGGTGTAAGAATCCGTCTTGACGGGCCGCCCACTCTAAGGAATGGTTCGCTTATTGGTATGCGACTGGTCTGCTAGTTGCGCGCCACAACGAATTAAAAATCAGAAGTTCAAGTCATTCTGACCAAGGGGATGAGACATGGGGATCCGGGGATTTCTTATCGGCACGGCCAGTGCCATGGCGCTGCTCAGCGGTGCCGCACATGCACAAGATACTACGCCGCCGGCGGCAGATGACGGCGAGATCGTCGTCACCGGCTTCCGCGCATCGCTTGCCCAGTCGATCGACGCCAAGCGCAAGGCCGATGCGATCATCGACTCGGTCTCGGCCGAAGACGTCGGCAAGTTCCCGAACACCAACGTCGCCGAAGCGCTGACGCTGGTTCCGGGCGTCACCGTCGACCGCCAGTTCGGCCAGGGCGAGAAGGTCTCGATCCTCGGCACCGATCCGGCGCTGAACCGCACGCTGCTGAACGGCCAGACCGTCGCCTCGGCCGACTGGTTCATCCTCGACAATCCGGGCCGCACCTTCAACTACGCGCTGCTCGCGCCGCAGCTCGTCAACCGCGTCGACGTCTACAAGTCGCCCGAGCCGCGCATCGACGAAGGCTCGATCGGCGGCACCGTCAACGTGCTGACCCGCAAGCCGCTCGACCTGAAGCCGCTCGTCGTCGCGGGATCGCTCAGCTATCTCTATGTCGATCGTTCGAAGAAGGGCGACGTCCAGGGCTCGGCGCTGGTCAGCTGGCACAATGACAGCGGCACTTTCGGCGTCCTCGCCTCGTTCCAGCGCGCCAAGGACCAGCTGCGCCGCGATGGCCTCGAAGCCTATGGCACGATTAGCGCGAACTTCTGGAACGGCGCGAACGACGCGAACACCAGCTCGCTCGCCGCACCGGCGACCCCGGTGGCGGGCCGCACCTATACCGGCCTTTGCACCGGCACCTGCGCCACCACGCTGGCGGCGAACCCGAACGCCAAGTTCCCGAACGCATTCGGCACGTCCTATTTTTCGCAGGACCGCGAGCGCCTGACCTATTCGGCGACTGCGCAGTGGAAGCCGGTCGAGGAACTGACGATCACCGCCGACTGGCTGCGCATCGACGCGACCTATGACAATCTCAACCAGTCGATGTACGCCTTCCCGGGCAATGTCTGGAACAGCGCGGGCCGCCTGACCGGGCTGACCGTGCAGGACGGCATCGTCAAGTCGGCGACCTTCAACAACGCGCTCTCGGTGCTCGACGCGCAGTACCGCGTTGCCGAGATGCACTCGCAGACCTTCCACGGCCAGGTCGGCTGGAACGACGTGAACTGGGACCTGAACGTCGAGGGCGGCGTGTCCGACGCGGACGGCGGCACCAAGAAGCAGGTGTTCCTCGAGTTCCTCAACTGGGCGAACTACACCGTCGATATCAGCGGCGCACCGAACAAGCCCGGCTCGATCAGCTACACCACCAACGTGCTCGGCAATCCGGCGGCGTTCGTCACCGATCCGGGCTGGAGCGGCAACCTGGTCGACAAGCCGACCACCGACAAGGAGCGCTATGCACAGGCGGACTTCGGCCTGAAGTTCGACGGTGTCCTGAAGCGCATCCAGCTCGGCTACAAGTACCGCCAGCATGAAACCGGCGAAGTATATGAAGGCGTCGCGCTGGCTGGTGCCAACGGCTTCGCCCAGCCGGCGAGCGCTTTCGACACCCGCACCGTGGCCGGCAATTATCTCTCGGGCTTCGACGGCATCAACGACCAGATGGCCGGCCGCTTCATCATCAACGGCGACTCGATGGTGAACTATGTGCAGGGCCGTCCGAACCTGCCGACTCCGTCCAAGTTCGCCGCGGCTGAGTTCACCGCGGGCAACTGGAACATCAAGGAGCAGATCCACGCCTTCTACGCCCAGGCGAACTTCGACGCCGGCGGCTTCCGCGGCAATTTCGGCGTGCGCTATGTCCATACGTCGACCGACAGCGCGGGCTATGTCTGCAAGCCTGGTGCGCTGTGCTCCACCCAGCCCGACTGGGTGTGGCAGACGACCAAGACCAGCTACGACAACGTCCTGCCGAGCGTGAACATCATCGCCGATGTGAAGAAGGACCTCGTGTTCCGCTTCGCCGCTGCGCAGGTGATCGCCCGCCCGAACTATGCCGACGAGACCAATTATTTCTGGCTCTCCGACCAGATCCTCACCGGCGGCGGCGGCAATCCGGATCTGAAGCCCTACAAGTCGAACAACTTCAACGCGTCGCTCGAATGGTATCTGGCGCCGCGGGCGATCCTGTCGGGTGAAGTGTTCTACAAGGACATCAGCAACTACATCCTGACGCAGACCGCGCCCGAGCAGCACTTCAACACCTCGCAGAACATGGTGACGACCTATCAGATCGCGCGCCCGTTCAATGCCGGCTCGGCCGAGGTGAAGGGCTTTGCCATCGCGTATCAGCAGAGCCTGCCCTTCGGTCTCGGCCTGCTCGCCAACTATACCTACTCCGACGGCAGCGCGAGCACTGGCGCCGACCTGCCCTACAACTCGCGGCACCAGGCCAGCCTGAGCCCGTTCTTCGAGAGCGGCCCGGTGGCGCTGCGCGCAACCTATACCTGGCGCTCGAAGTACTTCACCGGCATCGATCGCGGCGACAAGATGTACGTCCGCGACGCCGCGAATGTGGATGTTTCGGCGACCTGGAACTTTACCAAGGAAGTCGGGCTCACCCTGGCGGGCATGAACCTGACCGACAGCCAATATTACGCTTACGCCAACACGCCGCAGCTGCCGCGCGGCGCGTACAAGAACGGCCGCAAGCTGATGGCGACCGTCAACGTGAACTTCTGATTTCCAACCTGGTGTAGTGCACTGGGGCGGCGGATGGACGAGCGATCGCACCACCCGCCGCCCCTTTTTCTTATCTGCGGCGCATGCCCGATGGGCATGCCGCGATTGCCTGGACCGCGAAGCCGCCTAAGCTCGCGGAATCCAAGCCGGGAGCCCCAAGCGTGATCTCCATCCGTCTCGCCATCCTCGCCGCCGTTGCCGCCCTGGCCACGGCCGTTCCCGCCTCTGCGCAGCAGCTGCCGCGCCTGCTCCCGGTCCCCGCTGAGATGCAGCCCGCCCCGGGCCATTTCGCGCTGACCACGGCGACGCCGGTGCTGGTTCCCGCGGGTGACGCCGGCGCCCGCACCGCCGCAGACCGGCTGGTCGAGTTGCTCAAGCTCTCGCGCGGGCTGACGCTGCGCACCGTCGCCGCTTCGCCGCATCCCGCGATCCGCTTCGTCCGCGCCAACACCGGCAAGGCCGAGAGCTACCGCCTTGAGATCGGCGCGAACGGCGCGACGATCACTGCGGGCGACGATAACGGGCTGCTCTATGGCGCCGTGACCTTCTGGCAGACCGCCACCCAGGCGAGCGGCACCGGCGCGGTGACGATCCCGGGCTTGGCGATCAACGACGCGCCGCGCTTCGGCTGGCGCGGCGTGATGCTCGATGTCGCGCGCAACTTCCGCTCGCCCGCCTATGTTCGCCAGCTGATCGACTGGATGGCGGTCAACAAGCTCAACACGCTCCACTGGCACCTGGTCGACGATCAGGGCTGGCGGATCGAGATCAAGAAATATCCCAGGCTGACCAGCGTTTCGGGCTGGCGCTACCCGGCGGTGGCGCCGGGCGCGCCGAAGCTGCCCAAGATGGGCGGCTTCTACACCCAGGCCGAGATCCGCGAGATCGTCGCCTATGCCGCAAAGCGCGGAATCACTATCGTTCCCGAGATCGAGATGCCCGGTCACGCCTTCGCGGCGATCCGCGCCTATCCCGAGCTCGCCAGCGCGCAGCCGGTGCCGGTGGGGATCGAGAGCGATGCGGGCATCTTCCCATGGCTCTACAATGTCGACGACAAGACCTTCGGCTTCCTTGAGGATGTGCTCGGCGAAGTGATGGAGCTCTTCCCGTCCAAATATATCCATGTCGGCGGGGACGAGGCGACCAAGGACCAGTGGAAGGCCTCGCCGGTCATCCAGGCGAAGATGAAGGCGCTCGGCCTCAAGGACGAGACCGCGCTGCAGGCGTGGTTCATCCACCGTATCGCCACCTATCTGCAGGCGCATAACCGCAAGCTGATCGGCTGGGACGAGATCCTCGAGGGCGATGACGTGCCCGCCGATGCGACGATCACGTCGTGGCGCGGGATCAAGGGCGGGATCGAGGCGGCGAAGAAGGGGCATGACGCGGTGATGAGCCCGTCGCCGATCCTCTATCTCGACAATCGCCAAGGCTGGGGCCCGAACGAGCCGCCGGCGCGCGGCACGCTGATCGATCTCCGCCAAGTCTATGGCTATAATCCGGTCGATCAGATCCCGGCGGAGCAGCAGCATCATGTGCTGGGCGTCCAGGGCAATCTCTGGTCCGAGCGGATGCGCACCGATGCGCGTGCCGCCTGGGCGATGTTCCCGCGCGCCAACGCGATTGCCGAGATCGGCTGGTCGAAGCCGGAGGGGCGCAACTTTGACGAGTTCGTCACGCGCCTCGTGCCGCAGATCAACCGGATGAAGCCGCTGGGGCTCAACGCGGCGACCAGCGCCTTTGAAGTCCATCCCAAGCTCGACTATCGCGCCGGGGCGAAGACCGTGTCGGTCAGCCTCGAGAATCAGTCAGGCCTGCCGATGCGTTACACGACCGACGGCACGCCGGTGACCGCGCGCTCGCCGCTCTATGCGGGGCCGCTGAGCCTCAAATTGCCGACGCGCCTGCGCGCCGCCAGCTTCCTCGAAGCGAGCAGCGCCAGTGCCGCGATCGACCGGATGATCGACGGCCGCGCGGTGCGCACCCGCACCGACGAGGACATCAAGACCTGCGCCGGCAAGGTCGTGCTCGGCATCGAGGATGACTATCCCGCCGAGGGCAAGCGCGCGACCTTCCTCGTCGATATCTTCCAGCCCTGCTGGCAGTGGAATGATGCTCCCACCGGCGGGGTGAAGGCAGTGGCGCTGACCGTCGGGCAGATCCCGTTCAACTTCCAGCTCGGCAAGGACATCGACCATGTGAAGATCCCGCCGGCGGCGACGCCCGCGGGCGAGTTCCGGGTCCATGCCGGCACCTGCACCGGGCCGATCCTGGCGACGCTGCCGCTCGCCGCGGCGGTGGGCAATCCGGGCCTGACCCGGCTGCTCGCGCCGCTGCCGCTGCGGCAGGGCAATGAGAATATCTGCATCGATTATGCCGCCAATGGCGTGAACCCGATGTGGGCGCTGGAATCGGTGGAGCTGGTCCCTTGAACGACGTGATTACGCTGGTCGCTCCGTTTGCGGGCTGGCTGGCGCCGCTGGAAGACGTGCCCGACGCGGTGTTCGCCGAGCGGATGATGGGGGATGGCTTCGCCATCGACCCGGTCGAAGGCGTGCTGCGCGCGCCGGCGGCGGGCGCGGTGATCAACGTGCCCGAGAGCAGGCATGCGGTGACGCTAAGGCTCGACAACGGTGCCGAGCTGCTGCTCCATATCGGGCTGGAGACGGTGGCGCTGGCGGGCCGGGGCTTCGACGCCAGGGTGGCTGCGGGAGACCGGGTCGAGGCGGGCGATGTGCTGATCGCCTTCGACCTCGATGCCATTGCCACGGCGGCCAGGGCTCTGATCACTACAGTCATCATTGCGAGCGAAGGTTACACCCTCGCGCTGGATTCGCTCGCCCGTTCGGTCGCGGCGGGGGCGGTTGTCGGGCGGGTTTCGCGTAGCGGTGCGACGGTTGTGGACGCTTTGGTCTCGGATGTTGGCGCCGAGCGTAAATTGCGGGTCACCGCGGCCAATGGCATCCATGCGCGCCCCGCTGCGCGCATCGTCGCGGCGCTCCGTCCGTTCCTTGCCGAAGTGACGATTCATGCCGCCGATCGTAGCGCCAATGCGCGCAGCACGATTGCGCTGCTGGGGCTGGGCGCGGGCAAGGATGACGAAGTGCGGATCGTCGCGCGGGGCGGCGATGCGCAGGCGGCGGTCGACGCCGTGGCCGACCTGATCCTCGCCAATTTTCATGAGACGGCGCACGCATCCGCGTCCAAACCCGTCGTGAGCAATACGGGACCGGTGCGCGCCGCGCCCGGACTCGCCATCGGCCAGGCCTTTCAGCTGCGCAGCGCCGATCTCGACGTGCCGACCGACGGCAATGGGGTCGCCGCCGAGCAGGCCGGACTGTCCAGAGCACTGGCGGACACCGCCACCAGCCTCGACGGCGCGCACGGTACGGCCGCCGAGATCGCCGAGGCGCACCGCGCGCTGCTCGCCGATCCCGAGCTCGCCGCCACCGCCGCGCGTCATATCGCCGAGGGGCGCAGCGCCGGGTTCGCCTGGCGCGCCGCCACTGCCGAGGCCGCGGCTGCGCTGCGCGCCACCGGCGACGCGCTGCTGATCGAGCGGATCGCCGACCTGACCGATCTCGAACGCCAGGTGATCGGCCGGCTGATCGGGGCGACCGCCCCCGCCGCGCCGGTGCTGCCCAAGGGCGCGATCCTGTTCGGCGAGGATCTGCTGCCCTCGCAGTTCCTCAGCCTCGACACTGCGCGCCTCGCCGGCATCGTCACTGCGCAGGGCGGGCCGACCTCGCATGTCGCGATCCTCGCCGCCTCGGCAGGCGTGCCGATGCTGGTCGCCGCGGGCGACGCCGTGCTGGCGATCGCCGATGGCACGCCGGTGATCCTCGACGCCGACAGGGGCACGCTGAGCGTCGACCCCGACGCCGATGCACTGGCCGAGGCGAGCACGCGGCTTTCCGCGCAGCGCGAACGCCGCGACCGCGAACTGGCCGCTGCGCAACGTTCCGCACACACTGCGGACGGGGTGCGGATCGAAGTCTTCGCCAATCTCGGCTCGGTCGCCGATGCCGCCGCCGCGGTGAGCGCCGGGGCGGAGGGCTGCGGTCTGCTGCGCACCGAATTCCTGTTCCTCGAGCGCGCAACCGCGCCGACCGAGGAGGAGCAGCGCGAGACCTATTCGGCGATCGCCGCCACGCTGGGCGAGCGCCCGCTGATCGTGCGCACGCTCGACATCGGCGGCGACAAGCCGGTGCCGTATCTGCCGATGGACCGCGAGGAGAACCCGGCGCTTGGTCTCCGCGGTGTCCGGCTGACGCTGGCGCGGCCCGACCTGATGCGCATCCAGCTGCGCGCGATCCTGCGCGCAGTGCCCGCGGCGCAGTGCCGGATCATGCTGCCGATGGTCGCCGATCTCGGCGATTACCGGCCCGTGCGAGTTTTGCTGGACGAAGTGTCTGCAGAGCTTGGCGTGACCGGGCGCATCCCGCTCGGCGTGATGATCGAGACGCCGGCCGCGGCGATGCTCGCAGGACAGATCGCGCAGGAAGCCGACTTCCTGTCGATCGGCACCAACGATTTGACCCAGTACACACTGGCCGCCGATCGCGGGAATGCGAGCGTGTCGTCACGGATCGATGCGATGCACCCGGCGGTGCTGCGGCTCGTCCGTGAAGTCGGCAAGGGTGCTGCCGAGGCTGGCCGCTGGGCCGGCATGTGCGGCGGGCTTGCGTCCGATCCGCTCGCCGCGCCGATCCTGATCGGGCTGGGCATCACCGAGCTTTCGGCGACGCCCGCGCAGGTGCCCGGCGTCAAGGCCGCGGTCGCGCGGTTCGACATGGCGGCGTGCAAGGCGCTCGCCGAACGCGCCTGCGACGCCCAATCCGCGGCCGAAGTCCGCGCTCTAGCCATGGAAGCGCACGCATGAGCTTCAGTCCCTCCGCCCTGCTCTCCAAGGCGCAGCCGCTCGGCCGTGCGCTGATGCTGCCGATCGCAGTGCTGCCGATCGCGGCACTGCTGCTCCGCCTCGGCCAGGCCGACATGCTCGACATCCCGTTCATCGCGGCGGCGGGCGATGCGATCTTCTCGAATCTCGGCCTGTTGTTCGCGGCGGGCGTCGCGGTGGGGCTCGCCAAGGAGAATCACGGCGCGGCGTCGCTCGCCGGCGTGGTGACCTATCTGGTCGCGACCGAGGGCGCCAAGGTGCTGCTGCACTTGCCGCCCGACCTCGTCTCGGCGACCACGCTCGAGCAGGCGGCATATCGCGCCAAGGAAATCTCGAAGCTCAGCGTGCCGGTGGGCATCAGCGCGGGCATCGTCGCGGGGATGCTCTATAATCGCTTCCACGCGATCAAGCTGCCCGACTATCTCTCCTTCTTCGGCGGGCGGCGCTTCGTGCCGATCGTCTCGGGGCTGGCGGGTCTCGTCTTCGCCGCGGCCTTCGGGCTCGGCTTTCCGTGGATCGAGACCGGGATCGATGCGCTCAGCCGCTGGGTGCTCGGCGCCGGGCCGCTCGGGCTGTTTCTCTACGGGCTGCTCAACCGGCTGCTGCTGATCACCGGGCTGCACCACATCATCAACAATATCGCCTGGTTCCTGCTCGGCGACTTCCACGGCGCGACCGGCGACATCAAGCGCTTCTTCGCGGGCGACCCGACGGCGGGATCGTTCATGGCCGGCTTCTTCCCGGTGATGATGTTCGGCCTGCCCGCGGCGTGCCTGGCGATGTACCGCAATGCGCTGCCCGAGCGGCGCAAGGCCGTCGGCGGCCTGTTGTTGTCGCTGGCGCTGACCTCGCTGCTCACCGGCGTGACCGAGCCGATCGAGTTCAGCTTCATCTTCCTCGCACCGGTGCTCTATCTGATCCATGCGGTGCTCACCGGCCTGGCGATGGTCGTGATGGACCTGCTCGGCGTGAAGCTCGGCTTCGGCTTCTCGGCTGGGCTGTTCGACTATGTGCTGAACTACGGGCTGGCGACCAAGCCGCTGCTGCTGGTGCCCGTCGGGCTGGCCTATGCCGCGATCTATTACTTCACCTTCAGCTGGTGCATCCGCAGGTTCAACCTGAAGACGCCGGGGCGCGAGCCGATTGAGGAAGGTGCTTCGGCCGAGGTTGAGGCCGGTGACCGCGGCACGGCGATTGCGCTGGCGCTGGGCGGGGCGGCGAATGTCCGCTCGGTCGATGCCTGTACGACGCGGCTGCGGCTGGTGCTGGTCGACAATCTCAAGGCCGACGAGGCGCGATTGAAGGCGCTCGGCGCGCGCGGCGTGATCAAGCTGCAGGGCGGCGGGTTGCAGGTGGTGCTGGGGCCGATCGCCGACCAGGTGGCGGCGGAAGTGCGTGTCGCAGTGGGCGCGGGGGCTGCGGCGCCGGTGGCTGCGGTGGTTGCAGCGGCGCCGATGGCGGGCGGCGATACCGGTGCGATCCGGGCGGCGCTTGGGGCGGCCAAGGTGCGCGGGGTTGCTGCCAATGCGACGCGGGTGCTGATCGATGTCGAGGATCCGGCGGCGGTGGATCTGGCGGCGTTTGGCGGGGCGGTGCGTACGGCGAGTGTGTCGGGGAACCGGCTGCATCTGATCGTGGGTGCGGGGGCCGAAGCGCTGGGGGCGCAGTTGAAGGCCGAACTGCTGGGCTAGCGCCTTCTTCTCCCTCTCCCCTCCGGGGAGAGGGTTGGGGAGAGGGGGCTGTCGAGGGTGTATCGCGCTGCCCCTCTCCCGGCTTCGGCTTCGCCTCGCCACCCTCTCCCCAGGGGGGAGAGGGTGTTAGGACGCCGTATCGCCGGGCGTCGTCTCGGCGGGGGCTTCGGCCTCGGCTTCCGGCGCGCTCCACGAGCCGCGCTGGGGGGCGATCATCGGCTCGGGTTCGGGCAGCGCGGCCGGTTCTTCCAGCGGCGGCAGTGGCGCGACGTCGACCGCGGCGGCGCGCTGATAGTCCGCCGGCTCGGCGGGGCGGGCGATGGTCAGATGCGGCGGAGAGGGGTTCTCGGGATAGGCAGGCGGCGTCACGGCGGCGCGGCTGATCGGGTAATAGCCAGCGCTGTCCGCGGTCGCGACATAGGCGCTGTCGGTGCCGGGCGGCGGCGTGTTCTTGTAGAATTCGAACGCGCCGGACTGGGCATAATTGCCGAGGCCCATGCCGGCCAGTCCGCCGCCGAGCAGCGCCACTGCGCCGCAGACGATCAATCCCTTATGTGCCGCCGTCATCATAGCAACCTCCGCACGGCAGAACTGACGGCGACGCGCTGCTGTTCCCGGGTTTCGCACCGGCCGAAAACGGGATTGCCCCCGATGGCCCGCATGGGTGCGCTCCCCTAGCCCTGAGCCGGTCAGGTGAAGGAAAGGCGATGCGCAGAAGCTGTATCATGCTGGCCGTGCTGGGCTTTGCCACCGCGCCCGCGTTCGCGCAGGAGGCGCCGGCGCCCGAGGCGGAACAAGCTGAGCCCGAGGCCGAGGCGGCGCCCCAGCACAAGGGCTTCCTTGCGAAGTTCAAGGACGAGGAGGACGGCAAGTTCGACTTTTCGAACGTGCTCGCCAAGGGCGGCTTCATCCCGGTGCCGATCATCATCACCGAGCCGGCAGTGGATGGCGGGTTCGGCGTCGCGGCGGCGTTCCTCAAAAAGGATCCGGACAATCCGCGCCAGATCACCAAGACCGCAGTGGCCGCGTTCAAGACCGGCAACGGCTCGTACGGCTATGGCGCCTTTCGCGGCGGCTATCTGTTCGACGGGCGGCTCGACTACAAGATCGCGGTGGGGCGCGGGAAGATCACGCTCACCACCTATCCGGGCTTCGCGCCGAACGGGATCGAATACACCAACCATTATGACTATGGCGTGCTCGGCTCGGCGATGTGGCACTTCAAGGACAGGCGCTTCTCGGCTGGGCCGCTGTTCGACTTTCGCAAGCTCAGGTCCGAGCTCGATCTGGGGCCGAACGTACCTGACAAGTTCGCGGGCGCGTTCAATCGCACGCTGCATACCGGTGCGCTCGGCCTCGGCTTTCATTTCGACGACCGCGACAACCCGATGACGCCGACGCGCGGGACCGATGCGTATATGCAGGCCAAATTCAATCGCGGGGCGTTCGGCAGCGACCGCGATTACACGCTCTATGCAATCGAGAGCTATTCATTCGACAAGCTCGGCGACAAATGGCGGGTCGGCCAGAAGCTCGAGATGAAGGCGATACGCGGCGACTTCCCCGCCTATTTCGCGCCGTCGATCGATCTGCGCGGCGTGCAAAGCGGGCGCTATCAGGGGATGAACATGGCGAGCTCCGAGCTGGAGATCACCCGCCAGCTGAGCCCGCGCTGGTCGCTGCTCGCGTTCGGCGGCGTCGGCGCGACCGATGGCGGGGATCGGCGGGTCTACAAGGATTCAGGCGCGATCTTCACGGGCGGGGCGGGCTTTCGCTACCGGATTGCGCGCAAGCTCGGGCTCGATGCCGGGCTCGACTTTGCCTATGGCCCGCAGGGCTTCGTCTTCTACATCCAGTTCGGCCATGCCTGGTCGTTCGGGATGGACTAGCGCGTCACGCGCTCGATCAGCGTCTGGAACTGCGCGGCCGCCCTGGCGACATTGGCGGCGGAGACGCAGCGGGCATCGTCGCCCTGGACATGATGATAGCGGTGGAGGCCGAAGATCGCGGCGACGCTGGGATAGCCCGCGGCAAGGATCTCGATCTGCTCGCCGGCCGAGAGCTTGTCGCTCGAATAGGGTGCCTCGAACCCGACATGGCCGGCGAAGAGCGCGCGGGCGAGCGGGAGCAGCGCGGGGCTGACCGAGAGGAAGCGCTGGGTGTCGACGCTGGGCAGGACCTGGCCGGTGAGGTCGTGCCATTCCTGCGAGGCGACATTGGCGCCGAGGTGGAGCCAGAAATGGGTGTCGGCGGGCTTGGGGGCGGTGGCCTTCAAGGCTTCGGCGGCGCCGAGATTTTCATATTCGTGGCCGGTGTTGCAGATGAAGGCGAGGTTGTGCTGCGGCACGGCCTTGCTCGCCCAGCGCGCGAGCCACAGCCAGGCCGCGATGCCGCCGCCGCGCTCGCCGGCGCAGGTCGTCCAGCCCGAACGCGGCGTGGAGACGGCGAGCCAGCTTTTCTTGCCGCGGTCGAGGCGGCCGATGAAGTTGCTCGCGGGGCGGCGGCCATTCTCGCCGGTGACGGTAAGCGTCGCCGGGGTGGCTGCAATCGCGGCGGCAAGGAAGGGGCCGGCGTCGGCGGGGGCGAGCAGGGCGACGGGGCCGGCGAACATCGGCTTGCGACCATCGGCGTTGAGCGCGATCACCTTGCCGGTGGGGCCGTTGGTGATGACGACGACTGCCTTGGCGCCGGCGGCGAAGGCCGCGGTGATCGGCTCGCGCACCGGCCTGGCGATTGTGGTCGACCAGCGGGCATAGGGGAGCTCGAGCAGGGCCACTGCCTCGGCGAGAGGCCCGGCGGGACGGCCGGCGCCGTCGATGCGGACGAGCGGGCCGGTTATGCCTTCTGCGGGGGTGGGGACGACGATCGGCTGGGGCCAGACGCTCGCCTTGGCATCGCCGCACCGCAGGTCCGCGCGCTCGGGGAGGAAATAGGGGACGGAGACCGGCTGCTGCTCGACCTTGAAGCCGAGCTTCTCGATCTCGGCGGTGAGCCAGGCGCCGCAGGCGGTGTCGCCGGGGCCGCCGGCCTGCTTGCTGCCGAAGCCGATATAGTGCTCGAGATCGGCGGCGACCCGGGCGACCGGGTCCTCGGGGACCTTGGCCAGCGCAGCGCTGGCGGGAAGCGCGGCGCTGCCGGCCAGGAACCCTCGACGGCTAGGCATGACGCTTTCTCCCGAGCAACAACACGCAGACCATCGATATCACGCAGGTTGCGGCGAGATAGACCGAGATCGGGGCGCTGGCGCCGTAATGCGCGAAGAGCGCGGTCGCGATGATCGGGGCGAAGCCGCCGCCGGCGACGGTGCCGATCTGATAGCCGAGCGAGGCGCCCGAATAGCGGACTTCCTTGGGGAAGAGCTCGGCGAACAGGGCCGCCTGGGGACCATACATCATGCTGACGAAGAACAAGGCGACGGTGATCGCCAGCGTGATCAGCGCCGGCGAGGCGGTTTCGATCAGCGGGAAGACCGCGAACGCCCAGATGCCCGAGAGGATCGCGCCCATCACGAAGATCGGCTTGCGACCGAAATTGTCGGAGAGCGCGCCGCACAGGATCAGCGCCGGCATCATCGCCAGGCTGCCGATCATCACCGCGAACAGCATCGTCTCGCGCGGCACGCCGATCGTCGCGGTGCCATAGGCCACGGCATAGGTGATCGCGATGTAGAAGCAGACATTGTTGGCGATGAACGCGCCGCCGGCGATGAGCACGGTCAGGCCGTGCTTGCTGAGCACCTGCCACAGGGGCGAGGACGGCGCCTCTTCCTTGGGCGCCGCGTCGCCCTCGGGTTCGGAGACGGTGCGGTGCATGATGATGCCGACCAGGATCAGCGAGACGCTCAGCAGGAAGCCGATCCGCCAGCCCCAGGCGAGGAAGGCCTGGGAATCGATCAGGCTGCTGGCGATGAGGAAGACGGTGTTGGCGAGCACGACGCCCAAGGGCACGCCGACCTGGACGAAGCTGCCGTAAAAACCCTGTTTGTTGGCCGGCGCGCTTTCGATCGCGAGCAAGGCGGCGCCGCCCCATTGGCCGCCGACGGCAAGGCCCTGGACGAAGCGCAGCACCACCAGCATCAGCGGCGCGAGGCTGCCCGCGACGGCGTAGCTCGGCAGCAGGCCGATCAGCGTGGTCGCCGCGCCCATGACGAGCATCGCGACGACGAGTGCCTGTTTGCGGCCATGGAGGTCGCCGAAGTGGCCGAAGAGCATGCCGCCGATCGGGCGGGCGATGAAGCCGACGGCAAAGGTGGAGAAGGCCGCGATCTGCGCGATGAACGGCGGCAGGTCGGGCGGGAAGAACAGCTTGGGGAAAACCAGCGCGGCCGCAGTGCCGTAGATGAAGAAGTCATACCATTCGATCGACGCGCCCGCGGACGCCATTGCGGCGATGCGCAGGCTGGGCTTGGTCGTCGTCTCTTGCTGCGTGGCCAAATCGGCTCTCCCGGCTGGCGTCCATAAAGAAAACTGCCGGCTTCGCGAAAGAGGAAGCGAAGCCGGCAGCAAAGGCAAGGCGGAGATGGATTGCCCGCCCCGGATGTTACCAGCGGGTCGACATGCTCACGCCCATGGTGCGCGGCTTGTTGTAGCGCACCGAGAGCGGGTAGCCCGCCGACATGAACTTGAGCACCTGGATCTGGGTGTCGGTGAGGTTGCGGACGAAGCCGGCGATCTGGACCTTGCCGAAGTTGAAGCCCGCACGCGCGCCGAACATGTCGAAGTCGGTCATGTTGATCGCGGGGATCGTGGCGGTGACGGTATCCTGGATGCCGCCGCGCTGGCCCTGATAGCTGAAGTTGACGAAGACGTTCGACTTGTCGCTGATCGGGTGACGGTAATCGACGCTGGCCGACATCGTCCAGTCGGGGATCTGCGCCACCGAGCTGTCGAGCACCGGCAGGCCGGTCACGCCGGCGGGCACCTTGACGAAATGTGCGCGCTGGGTGGCGGCGTTCGCGCTCAGCGAGAACATGCCGCCTGCCAGCTTCCAGCGCCCGTCGAGCGCGGCTTCGAGGCCCTTGGCTTCGATCGTGCCGCCATTGATGTTGAACTGCTGGCCGCCCGAAAGGCAGGCATTGGTCAGCGTGCAGCCATCGTTGATGCTGGTGATCGCGTCCTTGGTGCGCGACAGATAGGCCGAGAGACGGACGAACACGCCCTTGGTCACCGTCGACTTCACGCCGGCTTCATAGCCGATCGTGGTCTCGTTGTCGTAGGTGTACATGAACGGGTTGGGCGCTGCCGCATTGGCCGAGCCGTTGTTGACGCCGCCCGCGCGGTAGCCGGTGCCGACCTTGGCGTAGATCAGCGTGCCGGTCGCCCCCGGGATCTTGTAGCTCGCGGTGGCAGTGAAGGCCGGCTGCTCCTTCTTGAAGACGAAGGTCGTCGGCACCTTGGTGTAGGTGGTGGTGTAGAGCGCGTAGATGAACTGCGTCGCGGTCTTGTAGTCGTGCGAGATGCGCGCTTCGCCGGTCAGCGACAGCGCGCCGAGCTGGTAGGTCACCGAGGCATAGGCCGCGAGCGAATAGATGCGCTGCTTGGTATAGCTGTCGGTGCCGTAAATGCCTGCCGGCACCGCCGGGCAATTGGCCGAGGTCGGCAGCGGCTTGAGGCAGACCCGGTCGGTCGGCGTGCCGGTGCAGATGCCCTGGCTGACCAGCGTGAAGGCGCAGGGCGAGGAGTTGATCGCCAGGCGGTAATCGTCATTCTGGTACAGGCCCTCGCCGCCGACGATCCAGTTGAGCTTGCCGCCCGCGCCGGTGCCGGTCAGGTGCAGGTCCTGATAGAGCGTGCGATCGACAACGTTGGTGTGGACCTGGGTGAACGGATAGATGCCGAGCTCGCCCTTCTGGCGCATTCCCTGGAGCGTCGCGAAGTCGATCGCCGCGCCGTAGAACTGGCCCGAGCGCCAGCGGGTCGCCATCGTCGTCGATTCGAGCTTGGCCCAGCCGAAATCATAGGCCGCGGTCAGCATCGTGCGGCCGACCTTCTGGACCAGCCCGTCCTTGCCGTCATGCGGCAGCGTGTAGCGCGACTGGTAATAGCCGAGCGGCACCGCCGTGTTGGTGCCGGGCGCGATCACCAGGCTGTTGACGAAGCTCGGCAGGCTCAGGTCCTGCCCGTCGACGAGCAGGTTCACGTCGAGATCGCCCGAGCGGTAACGGATCTGCGCGCGGCCGTTCCAGCCATGCGTGTTGTCGTAATATTTCTTGTGGTTGGGGTCGTAATAGAAGCCGCCGCTCTGCGCATAGATCTCGCCGCCGACGCGGATCGCGACCTTGTCGCTCAGCGGCTCGTTGACCACCGCGGAGAACCGGTTCTGGTTCAGCCCGAAGGTGTACATGTCGCGCACATAGCCCGAGCTCTGGAACAGCGGCTTGGCGAGGACGATGTTGACTACGCCGAATTCGGAGTTGCGGCCGTAGAGCGCGCCCTGCGGCCCCTCGAGCGATTCCACCCGCGCCACGTCGAAATAGTCGAGCGTCTTGAAGTTGCGGCCGCCCAGCGTCGAGCTGCCGACATAAGCGCCGTTGACGAACAGGCCGACGCCCGAATCCGCGCCGGTGGCGCGCGCCGTGCCCGATCCGCGGATCGAGACTTCGGCAAGGTTCTCACTGGCGACGTCGTTGAAGCGCACGCCCGGCACCGAGCTGAGGATGTCGCCGGTGCCCGCAACCGGGCCCTTCGCGTCGAGCTGGTCGCCGGTCACCGCGTTGATCGTGCCCGGCACATCGCGGATGCTCTCCTCGCGGCGGCGCGCGGTGACGATGATGTCGTCCTGGCGCTTGGCGTCGGCGGCGGCCGGGGTGTCCTGCGGGGCAGAAGCGGTTTCGGTGTTGTCAGAAGCGGTGGTCGTGCTCTGCGCCCAGGCGGGCGTGGCGACGACGAGCGCAAGGGTTGCCGTGGTGGCAAGAAAATCTCGCATGCATCCTCCCATGGCGCGCATTTTTGCGGCGCCTGCCCTTTTCATCCGCCGATCGGGGAACCGAGTCAACCAGATTGTACGACAATCCTAGCGCAATGGTTTGACAAAGCGCTTGCTCCGCACCCCTTGGCGCAATAGAAATGGTCGTGCAGGACTGGTAAGCATCGGCAAGGTGCATCCATTCCGTGAGAGGGCAAGTCTTTGAGTGGCAACAAGGAATCAGGTGCAGATATGCACGGCGGAGACTCGGTGGAAACGGCTGCAGCCGGTTCGTCGCCGACCGCCGACGATCTGGCACACGCCCTGCGACTGCAGATCCAGAAAAGCGAACTGGCCCCCGGCGAGTGGCTGCGCGAGGCGCGGCTGTGCACCGAGTTCGGCGTCGGCCGCTCGATCGTCCGCCGCGCGCTGCGCACGCTCGCCGATGACGGGCTGATCGAGATCGAGGAAAATCGCGGCGCGCGCGTCTCGTCCACCACCGTGGAAGAAGTGTTCGACCTGTATGAGGTGCGTGCCGCGCTCTACGGCCTGGCGGCGCGCTTCGCCTGCCTGCGCGGATCGGACACCGCGATCCGCCACATGCTGGTCAACATCGACAAGATGCTGAGCGATGCGGCGAGCGGCGTGCCGGCCGAGCAGATCATCCAGGTCTCCGAGGAGATCTTCAGCGAGATGGCCGAATCGGCCAGCCCCGATGCGCAGAAGATGATCGAGGCGGTGCGCCGCAAGACGCGCTTCCACTTTTCCTATGCCGCGCTCGCGCTCAATGCGAACGGCCCCGGCCCCTATGAATATTGGCGCCGGGTGCGCGCCGCTTTGGTCGCGCGCGATGCCGACAAGGCGAGCCAGGCCGCGCGCGAGATCCTCTATTTCATGCAGGGCGAAGTCGCGCGGATCATGCTCGCGCGCGGCCCCCGCATCCGCGAGGCCGCGCCGCTGCCGGCCCCCGCACCCCCGATAAAAAAGCGCGCCGCCGCAAACAGGAGATGAACATGAAGGCACGATCGCACACCAAGCAACTGTTGCTCGCAGCGGCCCTGGCCGGTGTGACGATCGCGCCCGCAGCGCCGGCCCGCCCCGGCCCCACGCCCAGCGCGACCGCAGCGGACGCGGCGATGACGAGCCTGCTCGACTATCTGCGCAATCAGAACACCACTGGCTTCCTGGTGATCCAGGACGGCAAGATACTGGTCGAGAAGAACTTCCCGGCGCCCGAGGGCGACGCGCAGTTCCCGCTGTTCGTCTATGGCAAGACCGGCGACGGCGCGCTGCTCGAGGATGTCGCCTCGCAGCAGAAGAGCTTCGTCTCGGTGTTGGTCGCCGTGGCGATCGACAAGGGGCTGATCGACGTCACCAAGCCGGTGTCGGACTATATCGGCACGGGCTGGTCCAAGGCATCGCCCGAGCAGGAAGCCGCGATCCGCGTGATCGACGTGCTCCACATGGCCTCGGGGCTGAACGAGAAGTTCGGCTATGAAGCGCCGGCGGCCACCAAGTTCTTCTACAACACGCCGGTCTACGCGATCACCAAGAAGATCGTCGCTGCCGCGGCCAAGCTGCCGCTCGAGACGATCACGCATGACTGGCTGACCGAGCCGGCCGGCATGGCCAATACCGCATGGCGCAAGCGCCCGGCCGCGCTCGCCAGCATCGGCAACGACACCGGGCTGGTCACCACCCCGCGCGACACTGCGCTGTTCGGGCTGATGATCCTGCATGGCGGCGTGTCGAACGGCGGCAAGCGCGTCGTCTCCGAAGCCAGCCTCAAGCTGATGTTCGAGCGCTCGCCAACCAACCCGGCCTATGGGCGGCTGTGGTGGCTCAATGGCGGCGAATACATGATGGGCGCGATGGGCAACAAGAAGGACGGCCCGCTGATCGCCGCCGCGCCGGCCGATACGGTCGCGGCGCTGGGCGCGTTCAACCGCCGGCTGTTCGTGGTGCCGAGCAAGAAGCTCGTCGTGGTGCGCACCGGCGCCAGCGCGAGCGACAAGGATTTCGACCAGCAGCTCTGGCTGCGGCTGAACAAGGTGATCGGCTGAACGCCGGCGCTGCACGACCTATTTCAGGAGAGTAAGATGGGGATAGCGCACCGCTTCGCGGCGCTGGGCCTGGCGCTTGTCGGCGTCACGCCTGCCGAAGCCCAGTCGATCGTAAAGGCCCCCGCCGGCACCGTTCGCGGGGTCGAGGCGGATGGACAGAAGGTTTTCAAGGGGATTCCCTATGCGCTGCCGCCGGTCGGCGAGCGGCGCTGGAAGCCGCCGGTGG
Organism: Sphingomonas sp. R-74633; assembly: GCF_013416555.1. GTDB lineage: Bacteria > Pseudomonadota > Alphaproteobacteria > Sphingomonadales > Sphingomonadaceae > Sphingomonas. The sequence goes on from NZ_JACCFG010000005.1 coordinate 135,046, forward strand.
CATTGCCCGCCTGGGCGGGCGTGCGTGACGCGACTGCGTTCGGCCCGGCCTGCCAGCAGCCCCCCGCGCCGCCGAGCAGCATCTATGCCGAAGTCTATCCGGCGATGAGCGAGGATTGTCTGTCGCTCAACATCTGGGCGCCGGCGCATGCCAAGAAGGCTCCGGTGTTCGTGTGGATCCATGGCGGCAATTTGGTGCGGGGCGCGTCGAGCCAGGCGATGTTCAGCGGGGCGAACCTGGCGAAGCGCGGCGTGATCGTGGTGTCGATCAACTACCGGCTCGGCGTGTTCGGCTATTTCGCGCATCCCGGGCTGAGCGCGGAATCGGCGGACGGGACTTCGGGCAATTACGGCGTGATGGACCAGATCGCGGCGCTGGGCTGGGTGAAGGCGAACATCGCTTCGTTCGGCGGGGATAGCGGCAACGTCACCATCGCGGGCGAGTCCGCCGGCGGGCTGGCGATCCTGCACCTGCTCGTCGCCCCGCAGGCGCGCGGGCTGTTCAGCAAGGCGATCGTGCAGAGCGCATCGCTGATGAACATCCCCGAATTGAAGACGGCAGCGCACGGCGTGCCCTCGGCCGAGGCGCTGGGCGAACATTATGCCGCGGCGATGGGGGCGAAGACCGTCGCGGATCTGCGCGCGATTCCGGGGCCGGATCTCGCGGCGCGCGCAGTGAAGGCGGGCTTCGCCTCGACCGCAATCGTCGACGGCAAGGTGATCCCGCGCCAGCTGCTCGATACATTCGAGCGCGGTGAGCAGGCCAAGGTGCCGCTGATGACCGGCTTCACTGCCGGCGAGATCAGCACGATGAAGTCGATCCTGCCGGGGCTGCCCGACGCCTCGACCTTCACCGCCGCGAGCTATGAAGCGCGGATCCGCGCCAATTACGGGCCGCTCGCGGACGAATTCCTCCGGCTCTATCCGGCGGATGCGATCGGCAAGAATATGCTCGCGGCGGCGCGCGACGGCTTCTTCGCGTGGAACTCGCAGAAGCTGGTGCGCGAGCAGGCGAAGGCGGGCCAGCCGACCTATCTCTATTATTTCGACCATGGCTATCCGGCCGCGGACGATGCCGGGATCCACGCCTTCCACGCCAGCGAAGTGCCGTTCATGTTCGGCACGATCGACCGGGTGACGGCGCTATGGCCCGCGATCCCGAACACGCCGGGCGAGCGCGCGCTCTCCGATGCGATGGTCGGTTATTGGGCGAGCTTTGCCCGCTCCGGCGTGCCGAGCGCCGCCGGCCAGACGCGCTGGCCCGCGCATAATGAAAGCGCTGCCTATATGCACTTCACGGACAGGCCGCATCTCGCGGCCGACCTGAAGGCAGCCGAATATGCGCTGCACGACCAGGTCTTCTGCCGCCGCCGCGCTGCGGGGAACCTGGCATGGAACTGGAATGTCGGGGTGATCGCGCCGCCGCTGCCGGCTGCGGCGGAGGGCTGCAAGTGATCGACGGTTCGATGCAGGACTTCCCGCTGACGCTCGACCGGATCGTCGAGCATGCGGCGAAATGGCACCCCGAGGTCGAGGTTGCGACTGCGGGCGAGGGCGGCGCGATCGGGCGGACCAGCTATGCCGAGATGCGCGTGCGCTCGCGGAGAGTGTCGCGGCTGCTCGCCGATCTGGGTGTGACGCAGGGCGACCGGGTGGCGACGCTGGCATGGAACAGCCAGGCGCATGTCGAGAGCTGGTATGCGATCATGGGTATGGGCGCGGTGTGCCACACGCTCAACCCGCGGCTGCAGGCGACGCAGCTCGCCTGGATGCTGGCGCAATCGGGCGCGCGGATCCTGATCGTCAGCGCCGACCTGATGGTGCTGGCGCTCAAGATGCTCGACGATGCGCCGGGGATCGAACGGGTGTTCGTCATCGACGGCGAGGTCTCGCCCAAGAGCTATGGCAGCGCCGAGATCGCGCCGCTCGAGCCGTTGCTGGGCGCGATCGACGATGCCGGCGTGAGCTGGGGCGAGTTCGACGAGAAGACGCCGAGTGGGCTGTGCTTCACCTCGGGATCGACCGGCGCGCCCAAGGGCGTGACCTATACGCACCGCTCGAGCTTCATGCACACGCTGCGGCTGCTCCAGGCGGACGTGTCGGGGATCACCAGTCAGGACGTGGTGATGCCGGTGGTGCCGATGTTCCACGCCAATGCCTGGGGCCTGCCCTTCGCGGTGCCGGCGGCGGGGGCCAAGCTGGTGCTGCCGGGGCGGCATCTCGACGGGGGCAGCCTCGCCCGGCTGATCGCGGCGGAAGGCGTGACGATTGCCGTCGGCGTGCCGACGGTGTGGCTCGGTCTGTGCGATCACCTCGATGCGACCGGCATGACGCTGCCCTCGCTCAAGCGCATCCTCGTCGGCGGTGCGCCGATGCCGCCGGCGCTGATGGAGCGGATCGAGGGGCAGCTCGGCATTCCGGTGCAGACGAGCTGGGGCATGACCGAGCTTTCGCCGGTCGGCACCTTCGGCGTGCTGAGCGCACCGACGCGCGATGCCGCGATCTCGGGCCGGCCGGCGCTCGGCGTCGACCTGCTGCTGATGGACGAGGCGGGCGCGATGCTCCCCGAGCAGCGCGATGTCGAGGGGCGGTTGCACGTGCGCGGCGCGGCAGTGATCGACCGCTATTTCGGGCAGGAGCGCAGCGCGACCAATGCAGAGGGCTGGTTCGACACCGGCGACCTCGCGAAGATCGACCGCGCGGGCAATCTGATGATCACCGGGCGCGCCAAGGACCTGATCAAGTCGGGCGGCGAATGGATCAATCCGGCCGAGATCGAGGCGGTGGTCTGCGCGCTGCCGCAGGTCTCGCTCGCGGCGGTGATCGGGCGCAGCGACGTCAAATGGGGCGAGCGCCCGCTGCTTTTGGTCGAGCTGCGCGAGGACCAGGAAATTTCGGACCAGGAGCTGCTGGGGTCGCTGCGCGGGCAGGTCGCGTCCTGGTGGATTCCGGATACGGTGGTGCGGGTTTCGAGCATGCCGCGCGGGTCGACGGGGAAGATCGACAAGTTGCAGCTGCGGGCTGCGTATAGCGGGGGGTAGGCTACTCAGCTGATCCCCGGCGAAGGCCGGGGCCCAGCATCGAGCAGGTTGGCGAGGTGCGTGCACCTTTCGAAAGACGCGGCAACTGGGCCCCGGCCTTCGCCGGGGATCAGCGTCGGTTTGCGTAGAGAATTCAAACCCGCTCGACGATCAGCGCGATGCCCTGGCCGCCGCCGATGCACATCGTCGCGAGGCCATAGCGGCCGCCGGTGCGGGCCAGTTCGTGGACCAGCTTGGTGACGATGATCGCGCCGGTCGCGCCGACCGGGTGGCCGAGCGAGATGCCGCTGCCGTTCGGGTTCACGCGTTCGGACTCAAAGCCGAGCGCGTCGGAGACCGCGCAGGCCTGCGCCGCAAAGGCTTCGTTCGATTCGATCACGTCCATGTCGGCCACCGACAGCCCGGCCTTGGCGAGCGCGGCCTGGGTGGCGGGGACCGGGCCCATGCCCATGACGTTCGGATCAACGCCGGCATGGCCGTACGCGACGATCCGCGCCATCGGGGTCAGGCCATGCTCGGCGACGGCCTTCTCGCTCGCCAGCACCAGCGCGGCGGCGCCGTCGTTGATCCCCGAGGCATTGCCGGCGGTGACACTGCCCTCGGGCTTGAAGATCGTGCGCAGCTTGGCGAGGTCGGCGGCATTGGCGTCGGCGCGGACATGCTCGTCGGTGTCGAAGCTCTTGGTTGCGCGGCCGGCCTTCACTTTGATCGGCACGATCTGGCCCTCGAAGCGGCCTTCCGAAATTGCACGCGCCGCACGGGCGTGGCTCTCGGCCGAATAGGCGTCCTGGCGGGCGCGGTCGATGCCGTGGCGCTCGGCGACATTCTCGGCCGTCACGCCCATCAGGCCGCCGCCGAACGGATCGGTAAGCGCGCCGTTGAGGCCGTCGACCACCGTTGCGTCGCCCATCTTCTGGCCCCAGCGCGTGGCTGGGGAATAATAAGGCGCGCGGCTCATCACTTCGCTGCCGCCGGCGACCGCGATCTCGGCATCGCCGAGCATCAGCATCTGCGCGGCGGAGACGATCGCCTGCACGCCCGAGCCGCACAGCCGGTTGACGGTGAGCGCGGGGACTTCCTTGGGGATGCCCGCCTCGATGCCCACGACACGCGCGAGATAGGCGTCGCGCGGCGCGGTGGGAATCACCTGGCCGAACACGACATGGCCGACCGCCTCGGGGGCGACGCCGGCGGCTTCGAGCGCGGCCTTGGTCACCGCGACGGCGAGGCTGGCGGGGGTCTCGTCCTTGAGCGAGCCACCAAAGGTGCCGATCGCGGTGCGACGGGCGGCGACGATGTAGACGGGTGCGGTCATGCGTTCACCTTATCGGCGCGAGCGGCCATTTCGTACTGATATTGCTCTTCGCCGCGCGCGGGAATGACTTCGCCTTCACGCGCGCCGATGTCGGCGAGGCGGTCGAGCAGCGTGTCCGCCACCGTGTCACCATCGCCGAGATAGAGGCCGCGCGTCATGGTCACATGCGCCTGTTCGAAGCTGCCGGCGCCGGCGAGCAGGATCGCGCGGTTGGGCGCGTCCTCGGCGGCCAGCGCGACGATCGCGGGGCTGACCATCGAGGCGTCGAGCCCGGCGAGCATCTCGGGCGAATAGAGATTGTTGGTCATCGCCGTAGCCGCGCTCGGCGCGAGGCTGTTGACGTGGATGCCATAGCGCTCGCCTTCGATTGCCAGCGTCTGCATCAGGCCGACCAGCGCCATCTTGGCGGCGCCGTAATTCGCCTGGCCGAAATTGCCGTAGAGCCCCGACGAGGAGGTGGTGAAGATGATGCGGCCGTAATTCTGCGCGCGCATCGTGTCCCACACTGCCTTGGTGCAATTGACCGAGCCCATCAGATGGACGTCGAGCACCAGGCGGAAATCCTCAAGATCCATCTTGGCGAAGCTCTTGTCGCGCAGGATGCCGGCATTGTTGACCAGGATGTCGATCCGGCCCCAGCGCGCGAGCGTGTCCTCGCACATCGCCTGGACGGCGGCGAAATCGGTGACGCTGACAGTCACGGCCATCGCCTCGCCGCCGTTCGCTTCGATCCGGGCGGCGACGGAGGCTGCTGCCTCCGCATTCATGTCGGCGACGACGATCCTGGCGCCGCGCTTCGCCAGCGCGATCGCATGCGCGGCGCCAAGGCCGGCACCGGCGCCGGTGACGATCGCCACGCGGGTCGAGAGATCGATCCCCATCATATTTCCTTTCAGAGAGTGGCCGCGTCGAGCGACGCGAAATTGCGGTTCGAAGCTGCCAGCTCGACAAGGAGCGGCGCGGGCGCCCAGGCCCAGCCCTGCGGGCCGGCGGCGAAGTCGGCGATGCGTTCGAGGACCTTGGACAGGCCGATCCGGTCGGCAAAGTACATCGGGCCGCCGCGCTCGCCGGGGAAGCCGTATCCGTCGAGATAGACGACATCGATATCGACCGGGCGATAGGCGATGCCCTCGCCGAGGATCTTCGCGCCTTCGTTGATCAGCGCATAGATGCAGCGCTCGACGATCTCCTCGTCGGAGATGGCGCGGCGGGTGATGCCGAGCCGGGCGGATTCGGCTTCGATCAGAGCGTCGATCGCGGGATCGGGCGTGGCGGTGCGGCCGTCGGGATAAAGATAGAAGCCGGCGCCGGTCTTCTGGCCGAAACGGCCGAGCTCGCAGACGAGATCGGGGATCCTCGAATAGGGGCGGTCGGGCTGCTCGATCGCGCGGCGCTTGCGGATGCTCCAACCGATATCCTGGCCGGCGAGGTCCATCACCGCGACCGGGCCCATCGCCATGCCCCAGCGCTTGAGCGCGCCGTCGAGCTGCGCGGGAAGCGCGCCCTCTTCGAGCAGATACCAGGCCTGGCGGAGATATTCCTCGAACATGCGGTTGCCGACGAACCCGTCGCAGACGCCGACCGCGACGGGGCTTTTGCCGATCGCCTTGCCGAATGCCATCGCCGTGGCGAGCGTCTCGGGCGAAGTCCGCTGCCCACGGACGACTTCGAGCAGCTTCATCACGTTTGCGGGCGAGAAGAAGTGGAGGCCGACGACGCGCTCGGGCGTGGCGGTGAAGGCGGCGATCGCGTCGAGATCGAGCGTCGAGGTATTGCTGGCGAGGATCGCATCGGGGCGCGCGACGCGCTCCATGTCTGCGAAGACCTGGCGCTTGACCTCCATGTCCTCGAACACCGCTTCGATCAGCAGGTCCGCATCGGCGGCGGCGTCGATTGCCGCGGCGGCGGTCAGCGCGGCGATGCGGGCGTCGGCGGTTTCGCCGTCGATCCGGCCCTTCTCGACATCGCGGCGGATCGTGCCGGCAATGCTCTTGCCCGCCTTGGCCAGCGCCTCCTCGCGCGGCTCGACCAGCGTCACCTTGAGCCCGGCATTGAGCAGCGCGAGCGCGATGCCGGTGCCCATCAGCCCGCCGCCGATCACGGCGACATGGCCGATCTTGCGCGACTTCACATCGCCCAGTCCGGGGACACGCGCGGCGATGCGGCGACCGAAGAACGCGTGGCGCAGGCCGCGCGATTCTTCGGAGCCGAGGAGTTCGCTGAACAGATCGGCCTCGACCTTGAGCCCGGCGACGAAGTCGTGCGTGCCGATCGCGGCGACGCATTCGACGATGCGGCGCTGGGCAAGACCGCGCGGCTTGGCGCCGGCCAGCACCACGGCGAGATCGGCGGGCGCCGGCATCTCGCCGGTGCGGCGCACCGGCGGCGCGCTTTCGGCAAAGGCGAGCGCGGCGGCCTCGGCATCGGCTGCGACGACGAGGTCGACAATCCCGGCGGCATGCGCCTGGGCGCCGCCCAGCACGCGGCCGCTCAGCATCAGCTCGAGCCCGGCCTTGGCGCCGATCAGCCGGGGCAGCCGCTGGGTGCCGCCGCCGCCGGGCAGTACGCCCAGCGTCACTTCGGTGAGGCCGATCCGCGCGGTCTCGGCAGCGACGCGGTAGTGGCAGGCGAGCGCGAGCTCGAGCCCGCCGCCCATGCACACGCCATTGATCGCAGCGACCACCGGCTTGGAAGAGGCTTCGATGCCTTCGATCATCGCGCGGTTCGCGTCGATCTTGGACGGGTCGCCGTCGAACTCGGTGATCTGCGCGCCGGCGCTGAAGATCCTGGGGCCGCCGCTCACCACGATCGCTGCGACTTCGGGATCGGCTGCCAGCGCGGCGAATGCCTCGGCGATCACGCCGACGCCCGCCACCGACTGGGTGTTCACCGGGGGATTGGAAAACCGCAGCAGCGCCACTGCGCCATGCCGCTCGACCTCGACTTGCAAACCATGTCTCCCATTGGCAGCGTTCGGAGAGGCGACTATCAAATGTTGGATTGTTGGACAAAGGTATTTTGATGGACTTCCCGAAGCTCAGGATCGCGCGTGCCTATGAAGCGGTGCAGCAGGCGCTGGAGGAGGCGATCCTCAGCGGTGCGCTGCCGCCGGGCGAGCCGCTGCCGACCGAGACCGAGCTCGCCGAGAAATTCGGGGTGACGCGCCACACGGTACGCGAGGGGATGCGCGCGCTCGAGCAGAGCGGGCTGGTCAAGCGCGACGCCGGGCGGCGGCTGCACGTGACGCGGCCGAAGCACGACGCGCTCGCCACGCAGAGTTCGCGGGCGCTGCTGATGCAGCAGGTGTCGTTCGGCGAGATCTGGGAAGTGGCGATGCAGCTCGAGCTGCTCGCGATGGACCTGCTCGAAGGCCAGGTCGATGATGCGCTGGTCGGGAAGCTCCAGGTCAATGTCGACGCCATGGCGGTAGCGCTGGACGCGGGCGAGCCGATTGCCGCGCTCGATGTCGAATTCCACGCGCTGCTCGCCCACGCGACGCAGAACCGCGTGCTGCTGATGTCACGCGAGCCGGTGTCGTTGCTATTCTACCCGTCGCTCGACCGGCTGTTCACGCATCCCAGGACGCGCGACCGCTCGCCGCGCCGCATCCTCGAGGCGCACCGGGCGATCGTCACGGCGCTGGCCGGCGGCGACCTTGGGGTCGCGAAGCTGTGGATGCAGCGGCACATGGCGGACTTTCGGCGGGGCTATGAACATGCCGGGCTGCCGCTCGACGCGCCGATCGGCGGGGGCTGATTCAACTCGCCTCAGTCACGACACGGCTCGGCTACACCTACGCAATTATACGAAATGTGCGCGCAAGCCCGGACTCTTACCCTTGCGATTGTTGGTTGGGGAATGGGCATGAGTGACAGCACCTATTTCGCGCAGCGCGCCTCCGAGGCACGGGATGCGGCGATAAAGGCCAAGGGTATGGCGAGCTTCCGCGCGCATATGGGCATGGCGCAGGAATATGAGCGCCGCGCCCGCGGCTTTGAAGCGCGGCATGCCGAGAAGGTCGTGCTCGACTGATTTCTTGAGAATGGCGCACCCGACAGGATTCGAACCTGTGGCCTCTGCCTTCGGAGGGCAGCGCTCTATCCAGCTGAGCTACGGGTGCCTGGAACAGGGCGCCTAGCAAAGCCTTTGCGGCCGCGCCAGTGCCTTCAATGCGCCGCGGCGCTCTTGGGCTTTTTCGGTGGCGGGGTCTTGGGCTTATAGGGGCACAGATCCTCGACCACGCAGCGCCAGCATTCGGGCGTCCGCGCCTTGCAGGTGTAGCGGCCGTGCAGGATCAGCCAGTGATGCGCGTGGAGGCGGAAGGGCTGGGGCACGACCTTGTCGAGCTTCTTCTCCACCGCCAGCACCGTCTTGCCCGGCGCGAGCTTCGTCCGGTTGCCGACGCGGAAGATGTGCGTATCGACTGCGAAGGTCTCTGCGCCGAACGCCGTGTTCATCACCACATTGGCGGTCTTGCGGCCGACGCCGGGCAGCGCCTCGAGCGCGTCGCGGTCGGCAGGGACCTGCCCGCCATGATCGGCGATCAGTGCCTCGGACAGCGCGATGACGTTCTTCGCCTTGGTGTTGAACAGCCCGATCGTCTTGATGTGCTGCTTCAGCCCGTCCTCGCCGAGCGCGACCATCTTTTCCGGCGTGTCGACCTCACGGAACAGCGCGCGCGTCGCCTTGTTCACACCGGCGTCGGTCGCCTGGGCGGAGAGCACCACCGCGACGAGCAGCGTATAGTCGTTGACATATTCGAGCTCGGTCTCGGGATGGGGATTGTCCGCCGCCAGCCGCGAGAAGAACTCGAAAATATCCGCCTTCTTCACCCGCCGAGCACCTGGTCCATTGTGTAGCGGCCCGCCGGCTTGCCCGCGAGCCACAAGGCCGCGCGCACGGCGCCGCGGGCGAAGATCGCGCGGTCGTCGGCGCGGTGGGTGATCTCGATCCGCTCGCCGGGGGTGGCGAAGACGACGCTGTGGTCGCCGACCACCGAACCGCCGCGCAGGCTCGCGAGTCCGATCGTGCCCGCGCAGCGCGCGCCGGTCAGGCCGGCACGGTCGGTCACCTCGGCCTCGGCCAGCGTCGTGCCCATGCCTGCCGCAGCAGCATGGCCGAGCATCAGCGCTGTGCCAGACGGCGCGTCGACCTTGTGGCGGTGGTGCATCTCGAGGATCTCGATGTCCCAGTCGGGCCCAAGCTGCTGCGCCGCCTCGCGCACCAGCCGCTGGAGCAGGCCGATGCCGAGCGAGGTGTTGCCGGTCTGGAGCACGGCGATGTCCTTCGCGGCCGCATCGATCAGCGCATGATGCTGGGGCGAGAGCCCGGTGGTGCCGACCACGATCGGCTTGCCCGCCGCGCGCGCCGCGGCGAGGTGCGCCTCGAGCGCCTGGGGGGCGGAGAAGTCGATCAGCACGTCGGCGCCGGCGGCGACGGTGACCGGATCGTCCTTGGCATCCGCGCCGCCTGCGACCTGTGCGTTCATTTCGGGCGCGACTGCCGCGATCGCCTGCCCCATCCGGCCGAGGCTGCCATAGATACCGATGCTGGTCATGTGCGCTCCTCTGGCACAGGCCGATGCCCGCGCGACAGGATTATTTCGCGTTCGTATCCGCCTTCTTCGGCTTCTTGCCGAGCGGAATCGTGGCGGTGACGAACAGCGCGGGCACGCTGACGCCCGGCGCCACATTGTTCTGGTCCGCCACTACCGTGCCTTTGCCGCCACCGGGCAGACGGAAATCGGGACGCAGCGGCTTTTCGGCCCAGCGCGCCTCGTCGAGCGTGGGAAGCCGGCTGCCGTTCGGATTGCCGCACACCGTGATCGTGTCGCCACCCGGCCGGCATGGGCGCTTCGGCACCATCGCCGCGTCGCCCGCCTCGTCGGGGCTGGGGAAGATCGGCGCGCGGTCCTGCGGCGCGAGGCTGGCGAGGAGGAGCGCGGTGAGCATGGGTGGGAGGTAACGCCCGATTTGCGGCAGGGGCATGGCGATGGCCCTTGTCGCGCGCGGGTGGCGTTGTACGATCCGGCGACTGTCCTTGGGGAGACACGACGATGTGGATCTTGCCGGCCCTGATCCTGCTGGGCCAACCCGCCGCTCCGCAAACCGCGACAGTCTTCGCCACCGTCGGCCACTCCGAATGGTGCCCGGCCGGCAACGTTCAGATCGACCTGGTCACCGGCGACTATACGCTCACGCCGCGTGCAGCGCGTTCCGCCTGCCAGGATCCCAAGCTGGTGCGGCCAGTCCTGCGAGGACGGGTCGATGCCGGGCAGCTCTCGGCAATTCGCGACGCATATCGCCAGGTCGACGCAGAGGGCCTCGATGCCTGCCGCGGGGGCCTGCCGACTGAGATCGTCGTCAGCAACGGCGGCACGCCGATCATGGTGGTGACCAACGGCGTCGGCACCCGGGCGGCGCCGGAGCAGTATAGCTGCTGGAACAAGGCCGCTTTCGCGCTGCATCGCGCGATCGACGCGCCGTTCCAGTCGGCACATCAGCGCTGACCGATGCGCGAGATCCACAACATCGTCATCCTCACCGGCGCCGGGCTTTCGGCGGAGAGCGGCATCGCCACCTTTCGCGGCCCGGGCGGGCTGTGGGAAGGGCATCGGGTCGAGGATGTCTGCACGCCGGAGGCGCTCGCGCAGGATCCCGAACTCGTCCACCGCTTCTACGACGCGCGCCGGGCGAAGCTCGCCGAGGTCACGCCCAATCCAGCGCATGTCGCGCTCGCCCGGCTCGATGCCGAATGGGCGGGCGGGCTGCTGATCGTCACCCAGAATGTCGACGATCTGCACGAACGTGCCGGGGCGAACCGGCTGCTCCATATGCATGGCGAGCTCAAATCGGCCTTGTGCGCGGCGTGCGGCGACAGCGTCGAATGGGAAGGTTCGCTGCCACCGGAGAGCGAATGCCCCGATTGCGGCACCCCGGCGCTCAGGCCCGACATCGTGTTCTTCGGGGAGATGCCCTACCACATGGAAGCGATCGAGCGGGCGCTGGCGGATGCCGATCTGTTCGTCTCGATCGGCACCTCGGGCGCGGTCTACCCGGCGGCGGGGTTCGTGCAGACGGCGCGCTATCACGGGGCGGAGACGCTGGAGCTGAATCTCGATCCGAGCGCGGACAGCAGCTGGTTCGGGGAGACGCGGCTGGGGCCGGCGGGGACTTTGGTGCCGGAATGGGTGGAGCAGCTTCTCGCAGGCCAAGGCTGATCCCCGGCGAAGGCCGGGGCACAGCCTCGGCGCATCTGGTTAGGCGTGGGAACCTCTCGAACGACATTGCAACTGGGCCCCGGCCTTCGCCGGGGTACAAGCAGGGGGTGCCTGCTTGCCGGCGCCGTGCGCCGCCGGTATCCTCGCCCCGTCGAAAAGGACCCGAGCGGCATCGGTAAGCCCGCTCCCTCGCTCCGAGGCTCCGTGTCGCTCCCAGGCGAACCCGCGACAAGCAACCGGCGCACGCCGCCGGGGGCTTGGCGCGCGCATTGTTCATCGCTCGACCGATCCCCCGATGGCTGCGCCCTGACAAGGAGCACGTCCATGCCGATCATTACCACCAACCCCGACATCGTCAGCCAGATCAACGTCTTCGATGTGCCCCAGGGCGGGCAGGAGGCGTTGATCGCCTATCTCGCCGAGGCCGCCCGGACGGCGCGCGAGGTCGAGGGCTGGCTCTCCGCCAGCCTCCACCGCAGCCTCGATGGCACGCGCGTGGTCAATTATGCGCAGAGCGAAGATGCCGACGCCGCGCGCCGGGTATTCGCGCACCTGAAGGCAAAGGGGCTGATCGACGGCAACAAGCGATATGGCGAGGCGCATCCCGGGCTCTACCAGGTCGCCTTCACGCTCGAGACGTAGCGCCGTTCAGGCCGCCGCGCTGTCGTCCTTATCGACGATACCGGCGCGGGCGCGGCGGTCCACGCTCAGTTCGAACACGTCGTGGCGCGCCTGCGCGCCGTCGACGTCCATCGTCGCGAGGCCGCGGCCGACTTCGTCGAGGTCGAGCTCGGCGATCAGGATCTCGGGCGCAGTGCCGGCCTGGGCGATCATCACCCCGTCGGGGGCGAAGATCGCGCTGCGGCCGTGCTGGATCTGGCCTTCGGGCAAGCGGTCGAGCAGCTTGCGCGCCGAGCCGTCGCCGCCGGCGCGCTCATAGCCGGCGATCACTTCCTGCTTGTACTGGATCGTCCCCGCCGCGAGCACGAAGCTGCGCCCTTCAAAGGCGTAATGCGCCGAGGCGAGCATCGCGATGTCGTTGAGTTCGCTCCACGCGGCGATGTGCACCGTCTCGCCTTCATGATGCATCGCGGCGCGGGCGAGCGGCATCCAATGCTCGGTCGAGGCGAGCTGGCCGATCTTGCCCCAGGGCGCGTCGTGCAGCCCCATCGTCGATCCGTCGCCCTGGCCGAGCATTAGCTTCTCGGGCGGCGTGAGCACGAGCTTGCGGTGGCGCAGCACCGGCGCCTTGGGCCGGAACAGGAACTGGGTGGCGTAGAGGCTGCCCCGCACCCGCTCGAAGCCGCCGATCGACACCGCGACATTGGCGATGTCCACGCTCCATTGCAGCGGCTGGAAGCGGGGATCCTCGCCGTGGATCGCCTGGCCCAGCAGCAGCGCGTGCAGCTCGCGCGTGCCGGGATGATCCCAGAGCCGCGCCGGGGCGATATGCTCGAGCCAGGCCGGATAGCCGCCCAGGAAACCCTCGCCGAACGCAACGACGCGCGCGCCCTTCTCGATCGCCTCGCGCGCCTTGGCGATGGCGCGCTCCAGTCCCGCGTCGATGGCGAGCGGAACCGGCGAATCCTGTACGATGGCAACCTTGAGCTTTTGCGTCACTCGACCCAGTCCAACCCGATCTCACGATAAAGCGAACGGTCTTCCTGCCATTCGGGCCTTACCTTCACGTGAAGATAGAGATGAACCTTTACGCCCATGAGACGGGAAAGCTCGGCGCGCGCCTTGGCGCCGATTTCCTTGATGCGGGTGCCGCCCTTGCCGAGCATGATCGCGCGCTGGGTCTCGCGCTCGACCAGGATCTGCTGGTGGATCTCGACCGATCCGTCCTCGCGCTCCTTATATTGCTCGGTCTCGACCGCGCTCGAATAGGGCAGCTCCTTGTGGAGCTGGAGGTAGATCTGCTCGCGCGTCACTTCGGCGGCGATCATCCGGTCGGTAGCGTCGCTGACCTGGTCCTCGGGGAAGTGCCAGGCGCTCTCAGGCATCGCGGCGGCGAGGATCGCCTTCAATTCGGGCACGCCGTCGCCGGTCTGGGCGGAGACGAAATAGGTCTCGTCGAACGGCAGCAGCTCGTTGAGCTTGGCGGCGTGGCCGAGCAGCTTGGGCTTGTCGGCGATGTCGACCTTGTTGAGGATCAGGATCTTGCGCTCGCGCCGTCCGGCCAGGCTCTCGATCACGGTCTTCACCTTCGAGCCGATGCCGCCCTTGCCGTCGACCACCAGCGCGATCAGGTCCGCGCCCTCGGCGCCTTCCCAGGCGGCGGCGACCATCGCGCGATCGAGTCGGCGGTTAGGCTCGAAGATGCCCGGCGTATCGACCAGGATGAGCTGCGCGTCGCCGTCGATCGCGATGCCCATCACCCGGGCGCGCGTGGTCTGCGCCTTGGGGCTGACGATCGCGACCTTCTGGCCGACCAGCGCATTGACGAGCGTCGACTTGCCCGCATTGGGGGCGCCGACAATGGCGATCACGCCGCAGCGCTGGGTTTCGGGATTGGTGGAGTCGTTGGTGTCTTGCATCCCAGCCCCCTACTCCGTTCGCCCCAAGCTTGTCGAACGGGGAGGGCGGCGGCTCATTTTCCGAGCTTCTCTAGCAGCGCGGCCGCTGCCGCGGTCTCGGCTTCCTGCTTGCTCGTGCCTTCCGCGCTGGCATCGGCGAAGGTGCCGATCGACACCTTCACGGTGAAGCGCGGCGCGTGGTTGGGCCCGGAGCGGTCGGTGACTTCATAGTCGGGCGCGCGGCGATTATGCGCGGCGGCCCATTCCTGCAGCGCCGACTTGGGATGCTTGGGCGCGCTGGCATGCGCTTCGATATGCTTCGCCCAGGCCTTGCGGACGAAATCGCGCGGCGGGCCGAAGCCGAATTCGAGATAGAGCGCGCCGATCAGCGCCTCCATCGCGTCGCCGAGCACATTGTCGCTGTCGGCGGCGCCATCGCCGCGCGCCTGCTTGCCGAGGCGCAGCAGCGGCGCGACGCCGACTTCGCGCGCGACATCGGCGCATTGCGCACCGGTCACCAGCGTATTGAGCCGCCGCGAAAGCGCGCCTTCGGGCTCGGCCGGGAAGCGTTCGTAGAGCCATTCGGCGATGGCGAGGCCGAGCACCCGGTCGCCCAGGAACTCGAGCCGCTCGTAATTCTCCGCGGCCTGGCTGCCATGCGTCAGCGCGCGCTCATAGGGCGCCAGGTCCGCCGGGCGCTGGCCGAAAGTCTTGCTGATCCATCCCCCCAGATCGGGAATGCTCAAAAGCCTTCCCCCATCCGGCTCCAGCGCGCCGCGGTGAACCAGGTCCAGGGCAGGAACCAGTTGGCGCTGCCGTCGGTCGACCAGAAGCTCAGCACCGCCTTGCCCTCGATATTCTCCATTGGGACATAGGAGATGCCCTGTTCGACGGGCGGCTGGGCGAAGCGGCTGTCGGTCGAATTGTCGCGATTGTCGCCCATCAGGAAGACATGGCCCGCGGGCACCTGATAGACGTGGTCGCTATTGTCCTGCGGGGTCAGCCCCTGGTCGAGCACGTCATAGGTCTTGCCGCTCGGCAGCGTCTCGCGGAAGCGCGGGATCTTGCACACCGGATTGCCCTTGGCGTCGATCGCCTGGAACAGCGTGTTGCACTCGCGGACATTGGGGGTGATTGGCAGTTCGAGATCGGCGATGCGCTGCTTGGGGATCGCCTTGCCGTTGAGCACCAGCTGGCCGTTGACCATCTGGATCGAATCGCCCGGCAGGCCGATCACGCGCTTGATCCAGTCCTCGCCATTATGGCCCGGCGCCTTGAACACCACCACGTCGCCGCGCGTCGGCGTGCCCGGGAAGATCCGGCCCGGGATCAGCGGCATGCTCCACGGCAGCGAGTGCTTGGAATAGCCGTAGTTCCACTTGGTGATGAACAGATAGTCGCCCACCAGCAGCCGCGGCATCATCGATTCCGACGGAATCGAGAAGGGCGAGAAGATGAAGCTGCGCACCACGAAGACGATCAGGGCGAGCTTGACGAGGAAGACGCCAAGCTCCTTCCACTCGTTCTTGGGCTTTTCCTCCACCACGGCAGCGGGGGCCGGGGTGGCGGGGGTCTCGAGGGACTCGGCAGGCGTGTTTTCCATGGGGTGCTGCTCTGCTTGGGGCGGGCGGTGAGGTCAAGCCGATGAATGGAGTGGCGGTAGCGAAGTTGGGACGATAGGGGCCTAGCTGTTCCAAAGGAGATGAACATGGCATTGCCCGACTGGTCCGCCGTAACGTCGCTCGAAGCGTCGACGCTCACCGAGCTGTTCGCGCGCGACTCGAATCGGGTCGCCGCGCTCTCCACCGATGTCGCGGGTATCCATTTCGACTGGTCGAAGACGCACCTCACGCCCGAGATGATCGCTGCGTTCAGCAAGATCGCCGCGGACATGGGCCTGGTCGCCAAGCGCGACGCGCTGTTCGCCGGCGAGAAGATCAACGTGACCGAGGGCCGCGCGGTCGAGCATACCGCCGAGCGCGGCGAAGGCTCGCCCGAGAGCGTCAGCCGCGCGCAATCCTATCACGCCCGGATGCGCGCGCTGATCGACGCAATCGAGGCGGAAGCGTTCGGCCCGATCCGCTCGATCATCCATATCGGCATCGGCGGCTCGGCGCTTGGCCCCGATTTGCTGGTCGACGCGCTCGGCCGCGATGCCGACCGCTACGAAGTCGCGGTGGTCTCGAATGTCGACGGCGTCGCGCTCGAAACCGCGCTCGACCGCTTCGATCCAGCCACCACGCTCATCGCCATCGCGTCAAAGACCTTCACCACCACCGAGACGATGCTTAACGCCGAGAGCGCGATCTCCTGGCTGATGCAGGGCGGCGTGGCCGATCCCTATGGCCAGCTCATCGCGCTCACCGCGGCGCCCGAAAAGGCGATCGCGTTCGGCATCGACGAGACGCGCGTGCTGCCGTTCAACGAGTCGGTCGGCGGGCGCTATTCGCTCTGGTCGTCGATCGGCTTCCCCGCCGCGCTGGCGCTGGGCTGGGACGCGTTCGAGGAGCTGCTCGAAGGCGCCGCCGAGATGGACCGGCATTTCCGCCTCGCCCCGTTCGAGGCCAATGCCCCGGTGCTCGCGGCGTTCGCCGACCTTTATTACACCCAGGTCCGCGGCTGCGAGACGCGCGCCACCTTCGCCTATGACGAGCGCCTCGGCCTGCTGCCGAGCTATCTCCAGCAGCTCGAAATGGAGTCGAACGGCAAGCGGGTGACCGCCGAGGGCCAGCCGGTGACCTATCCGACCGCGCCGATCACCTGGGGCGGTGTCGGCACCGATGCCCAGCATGCGGTGTTCCAGCTGCTCCACCAGGGCACGCGCCTCGTGCCGGTGGAGTTCATCGGTTCGATCGAGCCGGGCGATGGCCTGGCCGAGGAGCATCACCGCCAGCTGCTGCTCAACATGTTCGCGCAAGGCGCCGCGCTGATGGCCGGCCGCAAGAGCGACGACCTGGCGCGCGACTATCCGGGCGACCGCCCGTCCTCGACGCTGCTGCTCGACACCGTCGATCCGCGCACGCTCGGCGCGATCCTGGCGTTCTACGAGCAGCGTACCTTCGTGAACGCAGTGCTGCTCGGCATCAACGCCTTCGACCAGTTCGGCGTCGAGCTGGGCAAGGAAATGGCCAAGGCGGCGGGTGCCGGCGGCCAGGATTTCGATGCCTCGACCAACGACCTGATCCAGCGAGCCTTCGGATGAGCGGCGACGAGTATGTGTATGACGAGGCGAGCGGGGAGTGGGTCCCCGCCGCCGAAGCCGCTGCCAGTGCCGGCGCCGCCGACACAGTCGAAGTGCGCGATTCGGTCGGCAACCTCCTGCAGGACGGCGACCAGGTCACGCTGATCAAGGACCTGACCGTGAAGGGCGCGGGCCAGACGCTCAAGCGCGGCACGCTGATCAAGTCGATCCGCCTCACCGGCGACGCGCAGGAGATCGACTGCAAGTACGAGGGCATCAAGGGCCTCGTCCTGCGCGCCGAGTTCGTCCGCAAGCGCTGACCCGATCGGGCGCATTGGCATTGTGCCGTCCGCGCCCTATCTCCCGGCCTCGAAACGAGCGGAAGGAAGTGCCGGTGGCCGAATACGACTATGACCTCTTCGTCATCGGCGCCGGTTCGGGGGGCACGCGCGCCTCGCGCGTTTCGGCCGCGCACGGCGCGAAGGTGGCGGTGGCCGAGGAATATCGCGTCGGCGGCACCTGCGTGATCCGCGGCTGCGTCCCCAAGAAGCTGCTCGTCTATGGCGCGCATTTCGCCGAGGATCTGAAGGACGCGCGTCGCTTCGGCTGGAACGTGCCCGAATGCGATTTCGACTGGGCGGTGCTGCGCGACAACGTCATGGCCGATGTCGACCGGCTCAACGGCCTCTACACCCAGACGCTGCACAATAATGGCGTCGAGACCTTTCTCGAGCGCGCCACCGTGACCGGCCCGCACGAAGTGACGCTCGCCTCGGGCCGCAAGGTCACCGCGAAATACATATTGATCGCCACCGGCGCGCACCCGCATGTGCCCGATTTCCCCGGCAGCGACCTCGGCATCACCTCGAACGAAGTCTTCCACCTCGACACGCTGCCCAAGCGCGTGCTGATCGCGGGCGGCGGCTATATCGCCAATGAGTTCGCCGGCATCTTCAACGAGTTCGGCAGCCATGTGACGATGGTCAACCGCACCGATGTGATCCTGCGCGGCTATGATCACTCGATGCGCGACCGGCTGCTCCAGATCTCGCTGATGAAGGGCATCGATTTCCGCTTCCACGCCGAGTTCGTCGGCATCGAGAAGCTGGAGAGCGGCGCGTTCAAGGTGAGCCTGACCAAGCATGAGCCGGTCGAAGTCGATTGCGTGCTGTTCGCCACCGGCCGCGTGCCCAATACCGAGGGCCTGGGGCTCGAGGCGATCGGCGTCCAGCTCGACGACAAGGGCGCGGTGAAGGTCAATGAGGACAATATGTCCTCGATCGATTCGATCTATGCCGTGGGTGACGTGACCAACAGGGTGCAGCTCACCCCGGTCGCGATCCGCGAGGGCCAGGCGTTCGCCGACACGGTGTTCGGCGGCAAGCCGCACCGCGTCGATTATAGCTGCATCCCGAGCGCGGTGTTCAGCCACCCGCCGATGGCCGGCGTCGGCATGACCGAGAGCGAGGCGCGCAACAAGCTGGGCTCGGTGGCGGTCTACACCGCCGACTTCCGCGCGATGAAGAACGTGCTGGCCGACCGCAACGAGCGCGCGCTCTACAAGATGATCTGCGACGGCGTGACCAACAAGGTCGTCGGCCTCCACATGATCGGCCCCGACGCGCCGGAGATTCTCCAGGCGGCAGCGGTGGCAGTGAAGGCCGGGCTGACCAAGGACGCCTTCGACCAGACCGTGGCGCTGCACCCGACGATGTCTGAGGAACTGGTGCTGCTGAAGTGATCAGCCCGCAGCGGGGCAGGTGAGGCGGTCGAGCCTCTTTCCCTGCTGCGGATTGGTGACGTCCATCAGCGTGCCGTCTCCGATGCCGCCGATGTGGTAGCGGACGTCGCATTTCGCGCCTGTTTCGGGGACATCCTTCGGCCCGAGATAGGTGCGATGGAGGCTATAGGTTGCGCCGGCCGCGTCCCGCACGTCGATGCGGAGCACGGTGTGTAGGATGCCTGAGGGCACCGGGATCGGGCCGTGGCCGAGGATGGTCACGCCGCGCAGCTCCACCGTTTCGGGCGGCGCGGCGGCGATCAGCAGAGACAGCAATATCGGCATGGTAGCGTCTCCCGATTCCCCCCTCAGCTGTCGTGCGCGAGGATCTCGTCCGCCTCGTCGAGCGGCACCTTGCCCGCGCGGCGCGAGAGCCAGGTGGTCGCGGCGATATCCCAGGTGACGTTGCCGACGGTGCGCATGATGTCGGGGATCGTCTCGACCGCGACCAGCAGCCCGAGCGGGCTGACCGGCGCGCCGATAGTCGCCGCCACCGGCGCGATCGCGCTGACATAGCTCACCGTGCCGGGCAGGCTGACCGAGCCGAGCGACGTCAGCGTCGCGACGACCACGCCCACCGCCAGCGTGGCGGGGCTGAGCGGGATGCCGAACCATTCGGCGACATAGATGGCGACGGCGAAGTTCATCGCCGGTCCGGTCGCGCGGAAGATCGCCACCGCGAGCGGCAGCGTCACGCCCGAAACCGCGACCGGCACGCCGAGCTTGCCGGTGCCCTCGATCATCACCGGCAGCGTCGCGAGCGAGCTCTGCGTGCTGAGCGCGACGGCCTGGCTCGGCAGCGCGGCGCGGACATAGCGGCCAAGGCCGACGCGCCCGCCGAACACCGCGACCGGATAGGCGAACAGCGTCACGGTGAAGCCGACGCCGGCGACGGTCAGGATGTAATGGATCAGCGCGCCGAACGCGCCGGTGCCGGCCTTGGCGCCGACGACGAGCGCGAGTGCGAACACGCCGAGCGGCCCGACCCACAGCACCCAGTCGATCACCACCAGCATCACGTCGCGGAGTGCCTTGAAGAACTCGGTCAACAGCCGCTGCGCCTCGCCGCCCACCCGCGTCATCGCGAAGGCGAAGATCAGCGAGAAGATGATCAGCGACAGGAAGGCGTTCTCGGCGGCGGCCTTGACGATATTGGCAGGCACGATCGCCGCGAGGAACTCGCCGATCGGCGGCACCGGGCCGATCTTCTCGGCGCCCGCCATCGCGGCGCGCAGCGCGTCGGCCGATTCGCGCGGCAGCGGCGCGATATGCATGAACAGGGGCGTGAGGATCGCGGCCGCGACCGCCGAGAGGAACAGCACGACGACGTAGAGCGCGATCGCCCGGCCGGCCAGCCGCCCGGCCTGCGCGGCCTCGGCAGTGGCGGCGACGCCGGTGATCAGCAGCGCCACGACCAGCGGCACGATCGTCATCTGCAGGCCGTTGAGCCAGGCCTGGCCGATCGGTTGCGCCCATTCGGCGGCGATCAATGCCGATGCGGGCGCCCAGGCGGCGAGCACCGCGCCAAGGATCAGCCCCGCGATCAGGGACAAGAGAATACGGGTTGGTTGCGACATGCTCGCCCTTTTGGAGTTTCCGCGCTAATCGGGTCGCGGTTGAGGACCCGCAAGGTCGCGAGAAAACGGCACATGGCAAGAAAATATTTCGGTACGGACGGAATCCGCGGCGCGACGAACATCTCGCCGATGACGGCAGCAATGGCGATGAAGGTCGGCATGGCCGCCGGCGCGCACTTCCGGCGGGGCGACCATCGCCACCGGGTGGTGATCGGCAAGGACACGCGGCTTTCGGGCTATATGCTCGAAAATGCGCTGGTCGCGGGCTTCACGTCGGTGGGCATGGATGTGGTGCTGGTCGGGCCGATGCCCACGCCGGCGGTGGCGATGCTCACCCATTCGATGCGCGCCGACATGGGCGTGATGATCTCGGCCAGCCATAATCCCTATGCGGACAATGGCATCAAGCTGTTCGGCCCCGACGGGTTCAAGCTCTCCGATGCGGACGAGATGGCGATCGAGGCGCTGATCGATGGCGAAGTGCAGCTGGCACCCTCCGCCGAGATCGGCCGGGCTCGCCGCGTCGAGGACGCACGCGGCCGCTACATCCATTTCGCCAAGTCGACCTTCCCCGAGGAGCTGACGCTCGACGGGCTCAAGATCGTCGTCGATTGCGCCAATGGCGCTGCCTATCAGGTCGCGCCCTCCGCACTGTGGGAGCTGGGTGCCGAAGTGATTGCGATCGGCGTCACGCCCAACGGCAAGAACATCAATGACGGCGTCGGCTCCACCGCGCCGCAGACCTTGTGCGAGACCGTGGTCGCGAGCGGAGCCCATATCGGCATCGCGCTCGACGGCGACGCCGACCGGCTGATCGTGGTCGACGAGAATGGCAAGGTCGTCGATGGCGACCAGCTGATGGCGACGATCGCCGGCGGCTGGGCGCGCCAAGGCCGGCTCGCCGGCGGCGGGCTGGTCGCCACGGTGATGTCGAACCTCGGGCTCGAGCGGCACTTGTCGGCGCAGGGGCTCAGCCTGATCCGCACCAGCGTCGGCGATCGCTACGTGCTCGAGAAGATGCGCTCCTCCGGCTATAATGTCGGCGGCGAGCAATCGGGCCACATCATCCTCTCCGACTATGCCACCACCGGCGACGGGCTGGTCGCGGCGCTCCAGGTGCTCGCCGAGATGGTCCGCGCCGGCGCGCCGGCAAGCGAAGTGCTCCACCGCTTCGACCCGCTGCCCCAGCTGCTCAAGAATGTCCGCTTCAAGGGTGGCAAGCCGCTCGACGATCCGCGGGTGAAGCAGGTGATCGCCGCCGCCGAGGAAGAGCTGGAGGGCAAGGGCCGCCTGGTCATCCGCGCCTCGGGTACCGAGCCGGTGATCCGCGTGATGGCCGAGGGCGATGACCGCGAGCAGGTGGAAGCGGTGGTCGACCGGATCTGCGACGTCGTGCGCGAGGCTGCGGCCTGATGCTCGCGATGCGTCCCGATTGCGAGCGCTGCGGCGTCGACCTTCCGGCCGACGAGGGCGGCGCCTTCATCTGCTCGTTCGAGTGCACCTATTGCGCGGACTGTGCCGATGCGCTCGACGAACGCTGCCCCAATTGCGGCGGCGAACTGTTGGATCGGCCGGCGCGCACGGGTAAGGCGCTGGCGAACAACCCGGCGAGTACCGAGCGCCGCTTCAAGGGTTAGAGACTATGACGCCGCGTATCCTGATCATCGCAGGTTCCGATTCCGGCGGCGGCGCCGGGATCCAGGCGGACATCAAGACCGTCACCATGCTCGGCGGTCATGCGATGACCGCGGTCACCGCGATCACCGCACAGAACACGCTCGGCGTCACCGGCGTCCACCCGATCCCCACCGAGATGGTGCTCGCCCAGATCGAGGCGTGCGTCAGCGACATCGGCGTCGACGCGATCAAGATCGGCATGATCGGCTCGGCGCGCACCGCCGCGGCGGTGGCGGAGAAGCTCAAGGAGCTGCCCGGCATCCCCGTGGTGTTCGATCCCGTCATGGTCGCGTCGAGCGGCGCGACGCTCGCTGACGATGCGACGATCGCGGCATTCGAGCGGCTGATGGACCGCGCCACCGTCGTCACGCCGAACCTGCCCGAGCTCGAGGCGCTGGGCGGCGATGCCCAGGCTTTGGTCAAGGCGCATCGCTGCGCGGTGCTGGTCAAGGGCGGGCATGCTGAGGGCGCGGTGGTCACCGATCGGCTGTGGTCCGCCGACCCCGAGGATCCGCCCGAGATCGAGTGGAGCAATCCGCGCATCGAGACCGATTCGACGCACGGGACCGGCTGCACGCTTTCCTCCGCGATCGCCTGCGGGCTGGCGGTGGAATGGGACCTGCCCGAAGCCGTCCGCCGCGCCCGCCGCTTCGTCCGCATCGCGATGCGCGAGGCGCCGGGGCTCGGTCGCGGTCATGGCCCGATGGGGCATCAGGCGGTGCGGCTCGACCTCAATATGAGCTTCTTCGAGCCGATGCTGAACCAGGTCACCGTCCCCGCGCAGGACCTTGCCGCCAGCGAGCGCTTCTACCGGCTGCTCGGTCTCCGCCAGGTCGTCCGTGCGAGCCCGCGCTATGCCCGGTTCGAGGCCGAGGGCGGGGCCACCTTCAGCATCGCCACCGATCCCGGCTATACCGGCCCGGTCGTCTATTTCGAATGCGGCGACCTCGACGTCACCGTCGCCTATCTCCAGCAGCAGGGCATTCAGTTCGAGCAGGACCCCAAGGACGAGACCTGGGGCTGGCGCGAGGCGCGGCTGCGCGATCCGGCGGGCAATTCGGTTCGTCTCTACCAGGCTGGCGAGATGCGCCGCTATCCGCCATGGCGGGTCGGCGATGCCTGATCTCAAGTTCGAACGGAAATACCAGAAGCTCCACGCCGGCCCGGTTGCCGGGGTGGACGAGGCCGGCCGTGGCCCCTTGGCGGGCCCGGTGGTCGCCGCCGCAGTGATCCTCGATCCCAAATGCATCCCCGATGGCATCGATGATTCCAAGGCACTCACCGCGCTCAAGCGCGAGCGGCTCTGCGCCGAGATCCTCGCCTGCGCCAGGGTCGGCGTCGGCATCGCCACGGTCGAGGAGATCGATCAGCTCAACATCTTCTGGGCGACGATGCTGGCGATGACGCGCGCAGTCGATGCGCTCGGCTTCGTCCCCGCCTTCGTGCTGGTCGACGGCAATCGCTGCCCGGACTGGGGCCATCAGAGCCACGCCGTGGTCGGCGGCGACGCGCTCTGCCTGTCGATCGCCGCCGCCTCGATCGTCGCCAAGCACCGCCGCGACACGATGATGATCGAGCTGGACGCGCTCCACCCCGGCTATGGCTGGGCGAGCAACAAGGGATACGGCGCCAGGGTCCACCAGGAAGCGCTGCGCACGCTCGGCCCGACGCCGCACCACCGCAAGAGCTTCGCGCCGGTCGCCCAGGCGCATTTCGATTTCGGGCCGCGGGTCGCAGCCGGCTAGGCCTCAGGCCGCGGCGAAGAACTCGTCGAGGTCGCTCGGGCAGACGATCGGATCGCGCAATCGCGGATCGCGCGCTGCCTCGAGGAACGCCGCATATTCGGGATGATCCGGCAGGAACACGGCCTTGGCTTCATACTGCGCCTGGCTGAACGTGCCCCAATTGGTGAGCCGCCCGAAATAGACGCTGTTCGCGCCCATCTGCTTGGCCAGGTCGACCAGGTCGCCCATCTCGCGGTAGTTTTCCTGCTGCACGGCGAAGGCGAAGAGATAGTCGTCGACAAGCCCGGCCGCCTTGAGCTCGCCGGCGAACTTCATATTCTCCAGCATCGTCTCCCAGCGCGCGCCGCGGCGCAGCAGCTCGTGCGTCGGCCCGGTCGCGGCGTCGAGGCTGATGCGCAGCGATTCCACCCGGCCGTGCAGGCTCGGGAAGGCATCCCATTGGCGCCGCGTGAACAGCATGCCGTTGGTCATGATGATGAACTTGAGCGCGGGATATTCTTCCACGGTCAGCTGCTCCATCAGCCGGCGGAAGTTCTTGCTGGCGAAGGGATCGCCCGATCCGGTGACGAACACGGTCTTGGCGCTCGTCAGCAGCGGCAGGATCGCGCGCTCCTGCATGTCCTCATAGACCGCGCGCGTCGCGTCGTCGGCGGCATAGCGCTGGGTGCGGCAGCTCGGGCAGGAGAGATTGCAGGTCCGGTCATAGGCGAGGTTCACCATCTCGGGCCCGTGCGGCATTTCGGTCTGGCGCGCCTTGATGATCTCGCCCCAGCGCGGATCGGCCTCCAGCTCGGCGATCGGCTTCAGCGTGCCGCTCATGATCGGCGGGCAGGTGCGCTTGTTGCAATAGCGATAGGAGCCATCGAGCATGCTCGCGCGGATTGCCTGGGCGGTCTCGCCATTCCACACCGACTGCCAGTCGCCGCGCTTCAAGCTGCCCACCGAAGTCGGCAGGAAGCTCGCGCAGCACAGATGCGCGCTGTCCTCGAGCACGTCGAGTTCGGTGAACGGCTTCAGGCACAGCTTGCCCGCCAGCTGGAAGCGCGGGTTCCCGGGATCGAGCCTACCTTCGAGATGGAACAGCGCGCCCTGCACCATCGCCGACTGGCTGTAGCGCGCGGCGAGCGGCGACAGGATCGCTATCACGTCGGCCACATCGCCTTCGGTGGCGGCGCACATGCCGAGCAGGATGCGCAGATTGTCCTTGAAGGCCATGCGCGGCTCGTCGCCCAGGCGGCGCTGGAGCGTCGGCACCAGCATCGGATCGGACGCCATCAGGCTGGGGATGATCTCCCACAGTTCGGGATGGTCGAGCCCGTCCGAGAGCACGCTCAGCATCAGGTCGACGACCTCGCCGGAAGTGGGTGCCGCCGGCTGCGGCTCGGCGACCTGGCTGACCATGTTCATCGCGGTTCTTTCCTGGATTCGGTAGGGAGCGGAGCGGCTCAGATGCCGTCGCGGAAATGGCCCGCCGGGCGCGTCGGGCGGGGCAGTTCCTCGCCATTCTTGCCGCAAAGCCGCTCGGCGCCGCCGAGGCATGTCTGGCAGCCGCGGCTCGCCGCGACGCCGTTCGAAAGCTCGGCGAAGATGCGCAGCGCCTCGGGGCTCTTCAGCGCATCGGCGATGCTCGCATAGTCCGAGAGCGACCCGAAGGTCGCGGTGCTGTTGAGGTCGAGGCAGCAGATGCCGAGCTTGCCGGTGGCGAAGATCGCCAGCGAGGGCGTGGCGGTGAAGTTGCACGTCTCGCGGTTCACCACGCTGCGCGACACCTGCCAGCGCGGGTCATATTCGAACAGCAAATTGGCATAGGAATCGATCGTCCGTGCCGAGACGAACGCCACCTGCGGCGCGCCCTGCGCATCGATCCAGCGCAGGATCGGAAGGTGGTTGCGGTCATGGTGGAACGCATCGGTGAAGGCATGGGCGATCGCGGCGTCCGTATTGACCAGCGCCTCCACGCGCACCTCGGGGGGCGCATTGGCGGCGATCTCGGCAGCGATCGCTTCCCATTTGCGGACATGCGCGATCATCCGCGCCGGCGTGTCGGGGAAAGCGGTGCGGGTCTGCTCGTCGACGCGCATGTCGACATTGGTGTTCGAGACCATCTGGTAGAGCCGCAAATGGCTCGGCGCGCGCTCGTGCACCATCTGGCGGATCAGTGCGGTGATCCGCGTCACCATCGTCTCATAGTCGCCGATCTTGGCGCTGCGCGTCATCTCGTAGCTGTGCTGGCTGTCATTATGCAGCGAGACCGCAATGCCCGAGGGGTAGTTGTGCGAGAGTTGGGCCAGCTTCTTGTCGACCAGCGTCATCCCATGCGTGGTGAACACCGCGGGGAAGGGAAGCTGCTGCTCGCGGATATAGGCGAGAATCTCGGCGATGTTGGGGTGGAGCAGCGGCTCGCCATAGGCGTTGAGCTGCACTGCGCCGACCGAGCAGTTCGCGGCAAGATCGTCGAGCAGCGCCTTGACCTGCTCGAGCGGCAGCCAGGTGCGCGGCTCTTCGCGGAACATGTCCGGGCAGAAGGTGCACTTCTGGTTGCAGTGGTTGGTGATCTCCAGCCACACCGTGTCGAGGTGCGGCTTTCCGCCGACCATCGGATAGCCGGTCTCGCTGCGCGTCTGCAGCAGCAGCTTCGCGATCGCATCGGACTGGTCGGGGTGAAGGAAGGGGAAGGCGCCCGCCCGCAGCCGAATCGCCGCCTCCGCCGCGACTTGCGGGCACAGTGCCACGGCCCAGAGGGTGCGCTGGCGCTCGATCAGAGCATGCTCGCCGCGCGCCATCAGCACTGCGGTCACGGTGGCAAGCTCGCCGGCCAGCGCGCGCTTGTCGGCTTCGACCAGCGGCAGCGCCAGCGCAGTGCAGAGCGCGTCGATCGCCGCCTCGCCTTCGCCGGCCTCGAGCCGCAGGCGCACACAGGCGCGGTGCCGATCGACAGCGAGCGGCGATTGGCGGATCGCTTCCTCGGCCTCCTCGATCGTCTCGGCAGCGGGCAGCGGCGTATTCCACCATAGGTCTATTGCGGTCGAGCAATCGGCGGCGCGGCAGCGGGCGATCCAGGCGGCGTGGCGGATCGCGAAATGCTGCTCGGGGTGGTTGATCTCGGACAGCAGCATGGCCGCGCGCTCATGCGCACCGGCGGCGGTCAGCAGGCCGGTGAGGCACAGCACGCCCTTCACGGTCAGGCCCGCCGGGCTCGGCGGCGCATCACCGAAGATCGCCTGCAGCGTCAGATCGTAGAGCACGCCGGCATAGTCGGCGGGGATGCCGGCAAAGGCCGCATAGGCGTCGGGCGAAAGCGGATCGGCATCGAAGGCGCGGACGATCGCGGCGATGATTTCGTCGAACACCACGCGCATCAGCGGGTCCGCGACGTTCGGCCCGCGCTCGGCCAGCGCCGCCAGGACGGTGGGCACCGCGGCAACACCGTTGATCGCCAGCGCGCCCTTCACCAGCTCCAATACCGATTCGTCGCTGGGCGCTTCGACGGCCACTGCGGCGGAGACCGAACCTTCGTACATCTGCAAGCTCCCACACCCGAAAATGCGTTTCCGGGCGGTCAAAAGGGCATGGTTTCCAGATCTTTATAGAGGTGCGGGGCGGGGCTCCGGGCGCGCAGGGCGGAAAAAATTGCCGGGTGCCCCGCTGCACGCCGCGTCACGAATGAGTCTTTTTCGCCACACCCCATATCTTGTGCCTGTGGATAACTTCCTGACTCAGCATGTGGATAAGTTCGTGGAGCGTTCTACAAGTTAACGGAATCGCAGGTTTTTTCGTTAACCAATCTTCCCTTGACGTGGGGTCGTTCCGCGCCAGAAACCGCCTCTCCAACAAGGGGAAAGAGGTTAATGGGGGTTCTCGAAAAGGGCAGGCTGAAGCCGGCGACGGTTCGCAGCTGGGTAGATGTGCTGCCCTATGACACGATCCTGCAGCAGGATTGCATCGAGGCCATGCGCGCGCTGCCGGCCAAGTCGATCGACTGCATCTTCGCCGATCCGCCCTATAACCTCCAGCTCGGCGGCGACCTCAACCGTCCCGACGGCAGCGCCGTCGACGCGGTCACCGACGAATGGGACAAGTTCGACAGCCTGGCCGCCTATGACGCGTTCACCCGCGAATGGCTGGCCGAGGCGCGCCGCATCCTGAAGGACGATGGCTCGATCTGGGTGATCGGCAGCTATCACAACATCTTCAAGGTCGGCTCGGCGATCCAGGACCTCGGCTTCTGGATCCTCAACGACATCATCTGGCGCAAGGCCAACCCGATGCCCAATTTCAAGGGCACCCGCTTCACCAACGCGCATGAGACGCTGATCTGGGCGTCGACCGGCGAGAAGGCGAAATACACCTTCAACTATCGCTCGATGAAGACGCTCAACGACGAGCTGCAGATGCGCTCGGACTGGGAATTCCCGATCTGCGGCGGCCAGGAGCGGCTCAAGAAGGGCGGCACCAAGGTTCACCCGACGCAGAAGCCCGAGGCTCTGCTCTACCGCCTGCTGCTCGCCAGCACCAAGCCGGGCGACGTCGTGCTCGATCCCTTTTTCGGCACCGGCACCACCGGTGCGGTCGCCAAGCGGCTTGGCCGCCGCTGGATCGGCATCGAGCGCGAGAGTGCCTATGTCGAGGCGGCGCAGGAGCGCATCGCCGCGGCGCTGCCGCTCGACGAATCGGCGCTCAAGACGATGCAGGCGCCCAAGAGCCAGCCGCGCGTCGCCTTCGGCCAGCTGGTCGAGAATGGCTATCTCAATCCCGGCACCGTGCTGATGGACACCAAGCGCCGCTGGCGCGCGACGGTCGGCGCCGATGGTTCGCTGACCTGCGAGGGCCAGACCGGCTCGATCCACAAGATCGGCGCGACGCTGCAGAACGCGCCGTCGTGCAATGGCTGGACCTTCTGGCATTACGAAGCCGCCGACGGCCTCAAGCCGATCGACGCGCTGCGCCAGACCTACCTGCTGGCGACGCAGCCCTGACGCACCTGTTCCCCTCCCTGGAAGGGAGGGGCTAGGGGTGGGTGGGCCTCAACAGGCGGTGGTGCTCGTGGAGAGCAACCCACCCCCCCCGCCCCCTCCCTTCCAGGGAGGGGAGTAGAAGTTTCCGCTTCCAATGTAGGATTTCGTCTGAGACGGTTTCCCGCATGGCCAGCCGTCTCCCGCACCCTCCCGCCGCCGATCCCGCCACCCCTCCGCGCGCACGCCCGCGCGTGAGTGTCGTGACTTTCGTGACTTTCGGCGCGAAATGACCCCTGATCTTCCCGCCGCCGCGAAGCTCTATCTCCGCCCCGTCCAGCTCGCCGATTCGCCGGTCAACCGCGACGGCGAAGTCGTCCGCCTCGCCGGCGGTCTCAGCTGGTGCTCCGCCTTCGAACTGATCGCCCGCGAGAACGGCAAGCGCGTCCTCCAGCGTACCATCGCCGTCGCCGACCTGCCCGACGATCCCCGCATCGCCGCGATCCTCGCGCGCATCACCGCGCCGCGCGCGCCGCTCAGGCTCGGTGAGCGCGTGGTGCGGCTCGACCAGCCCCAGGTGATGGCGATCCTCAACCGCACGCCTGACAGCTTCTCCGATGCCGGCACGCACATGCAGGACGCCGATGCGGCGGCGAGCGCCGGCGTCGACATGGCGGTGGCCGGCGCGGCGATCCTCGACATTGGCGGCGAATCGACCCGCCCCGGTGCCGCGGAGGTCTGGGAAGGCGAGGAGATCGAGCGCGTCGTGCCGGTGATCCGCAAGCTGGCTGCCGGCGGCGCGGCGATCTCGATCGACACGCGCCGCGCCTCGGTGATGTCGGCGGCGCTCGCCGCCGGCGCGCATATCGTCAACGACGTCGCCGCCTTGCTCTACGATCCGCGTGCGCTCGAAGTCGTGGTGGGCGCGGGCTGTCCGGTGATGCTGATGCACTCGCCCGAGCCCGAAAAGGGTCCGCATGGCGGTGAGGGGTACGGCGACGTGTTGCTCGACGTGTATGACTGGCTCGAGAAGCGCGTCGATGCGGTGGTCGCAGCGGGTGTCGATCGCGCGAAGATTCTGGTCGATCCGGGCATCGGCTTCGGCAAATCGCTTGCCGACAATCTCGCGCTGATCAACGGGCTGTCGCTGTTCCACGGCCTCGGCTGCGCGATCGTGTTCGGCGCCAGCCGCAAGCGGATGATCGGCGCGCTCGGCAACGAGGCGCCTGCCGACCAGCGGCTCGGCGGCAGCCTGACGCTTGCGCTCAAGGCCGCCGATGCCGGGGCACAGCTCATCCGCGTCCATGATGTGTTCGAGACCGTGCAGGCGCTGCGGGTGTGGCGCGGCCTGCGCGATGCGGCACTGGTCGCGCGCTAGAGCCAGCCCGCAGCTTCGAGCGCGCTCACCTGCGTGCGGGCGACCGGCGCCTCGATCCCGCCGGTCAGCTGGAGGCGGACATTGCGCCCGTCGCGCCGCACGCCCTGCACGGCGCCCTGCGCGACCCACCAGCTGCGGTGGACCAGCGCGCCGGGCATGTTGTCGAGCTCGGCGACGGCATCGCGCATCCGCATCAGGAGGAGCGCGGAGCCCTGGGCGGTGTGGACGCGAACATAATGGTCCTCCATCTCCAGCGCGATCGGGGCGCTGCGCAGATGGGCGGGCAGCCGTTCGAGCAGGCGGGGCGGCGCGGTGCCGATGGGCTCGGCCTCCGGCTCGACGGGGTCGGCACGGCGCGCCTGCGCGAACCAGAACAGCGCGCAGACCAGCGCGCCGAGGACGAGGACGTTGAAATAATGCGACAGCGCTTCCTCCAGCGTCGGCCAGCGCGGCGGGTGCCAGAGGAAATTGGCGATCCAGGTCACGGCGGCCATCGGCAGCGTGACGATCAGGCAGGCCGCGGCCCAGAGCGCGGGTTCGGGCAGGTCGAGCCTGGGAGCGAGCGCCCGCGCGGCGACCATGGCGGGGAAATAGAGGAAATAGCCGGCATAGCTCATCGCCAGCCAGTAGAGCAGCCTGAGCCCGAACGGCGCTTCGAAGCTGCCGAACGGCCCGACCAGCGCGAGCACGATCCCGACGCCGAAGATGATCGCGCAGCCGATCAGGATTCGCCGTGTACCGCCCAAACCGTCTTTTCCCCGTCCCGTTCGCGCTTCGCCAAATGGCAGCCCTCTCCGCGCCGCCGCCCGCCGGCGAAGCGAAATGCCTGCCCACGTAGCCGCGATTGCAGGCGTTTTGCCAGCCGCCAATCTGGCCCTGCCAATGGAAATGGGAGGCAGGAAGTGGCCAGTGTTCCTCAGCAGGAAGTCGCAATCGATCTGCCGCGGATCGGCAAGGGCGCATTGCTCGTTGGGGCGACAGTGCTGGCCGGTGCGACCATGATTGCCGTCGCCCGGGTGCTGACCGGCATGACGCCGTCGACCTATGAGGCGAAGCAGGTCGCGATCCTCATCCACCTCGCCACGGTGCTGCCGGCGATCCCGCTCGGTCTGTGGGTGCTGCTGGCGAGGAAGGGCGATGCGCGGCACAAGATGCTCGGCCGGATCTGGGCGGTGCTGATGCTGACGGCGGCGACCTCGGCGATCTTCATCCGGACGATCAACCACGGCCAGTTCAGCTGGATCCATCTATTCGTGCCGGTGGTCTTCATCGCGCTGTTCCGCGCCATCCGCGCCGCCCGGATGGGCAGGATTGCGCGGCACAAGCAGATCATGTGGACGCTCTATTCCGCCGGGCTGTTGCTGCCGGGCCTGTTCGCCTTTCTGCCCGGCCGGCTGCTCTGGCACTGGCTGATGCTTTAGGTGAGCCCGGCCTTCCGCCTCGCCGCCGGCCGCGCCAGGTCGCGCGCCGCATCCCGCCCGATCCAGCGCGCGGCGGGTTCGGAGGAGGCCGAGAGCCGCTCGGCCATGTCGCTGGCGGCGGCGTGCAAGGCCGGGTTGCGCATCCCGATCGCCCGCAGCGCCCAGCTCACGCCCTTCTTGACGAAATTGCGGTCGTCGCCGGCATGCGCCTCGATCAGCGGCAGCGTTTCGAGGAACGGGGCGTCGGGCAGCTTCTTGTCATGCAGCGCCAGTCCGGCGAGCAGCGCAAAAGCCGCGCGGCGCACGAATTCGCGCTCGTCCTCCGCCCAGCGGTGGACCGCATCCCAGGCGAGCGCACTCTTGTCGAACAGGTCGAAACAGGCGGTGTCGCAAGTCGCCCAATTGTCGAAGCCGGCGGCCCAGCGGTCCATGTTTTCGGAAGTGAGCGCTTTGGGATCGCCGACGAAGCAGGCGAGCAGTCGCGCCTCATATACGCCGCTGTCCCACAGGGCTTCGGCCAGCGCGGGGTCCCGGCCGAGCTTCTTGGCGATGCCGCGGATCGTGCCGACCCGGATGCCGATGACGCGGTCGGCCGTGGCGATGCCGAAGCGCGACATCCCCTCGGCCACGCCCGGCTCGGCGGCCTGTTCGAGCAATTGGAGCGCCTCGGCCAGCATGGGCCGCAGGCTAGGCTCAGGCGGCGCTCTGGTCGATCCCCAGCTCACCGAGCTTGCGATAGAGCGTCGAGCGGCCAATCCCCAGCCGGCGGGCGACCTCGGTCATCCGGCCGCGATAATGGCCGATGGCGAGGCGAATCACATCGGCCTCGATCTCGTCGAGCGCGCGCAGATTGCCGTCGGGGCGGAACAGCGTGACGCCGGCATTGCCGTTGCCCGGTGCCTGCGCGCCATTGCCCATCGGACGGCCGGCGGCGAGCTGGGCGATCTGCGGAAAGTCGGCGCGGGTCAGACCGTCGCCGTCGCAGAGCACCGCGGCACGGAACAGCGCGTTCTGGAGCTGGCGGACATTGCCCGGCCAGTCGTACGAGCCGAGCAGCTGGAGCGCATCGTCGGTGATGCCCAACTCGCGCAGCCCCGGCTGCTCGGCGACGCGCGCCAGCAGGTGCCGGGCCAGTGCGGGGATGTCGCCGGTGCGTTCGCGCAGCGGCGGGATCGTCACCTGGACGACATTGAGCCGGTAATAAAGATCCTCGCGGAAGCGCCCGGCTTCCACCTCGGCCTGCAGCGTCTTGTTGGTCGCGGCGATCACGCGGACATCGACTTCGCGGGCATGGCGTGCGCCGATCGGCTGGATTTCGCCCGACTGGAGCACGCGCAGCAGCTTGACCTGCGCATCGAGCGGCATCTCGCCGACTTCGTCGAGGAACAGCGTGCCGCCATCGGCGTCGGCGAAGCGGCCGATCTTGCGCTCGAAGGCTCCGGTGAAGGCGCCCTTCTCATGGCCGAACAGCTCGCTCTCGACGAGGTTGGCAGGGATCGCGCCGCAATTGACGCAGACCATGTCCTTCTTGTTGCGCGGGGAAGCGGCGTGGATCGCCTCGGCGACCACTTCCTTGCCGACGCCGCTCTCGCCCTCAATGAGGACGGCGACACGGGCGCGCGCTGCCTTGGCGGCGATGGCAAGAGCCGCGCGGAACTGCGGCGCGCTGCCCACGATCTCGTCGAAGGCGAGCGGGGCGGAAAGCTTTTCGGTGAGCGGGCGCAGCTCGCCTGCGGTCTTGCCGCCGACGGCAGCCTCGAGCGCCGCGAGCAGCCGTTCGGCGGCGAGCGGCTTGACCAGGAAATCGGTCGCGCCGGCGCGCATCGCGTTGACCGCATTGGCCACCGAGCCGTTGGCGGTGAGCATCAGGATCGGCAGCTGCGGACGCCTGGCGCGCAGCTCGCCGATCAGC
The DNA here is from genome assembly GCF_013416555.1 of Sphingomonas sp. R-74633. Taxonomy (GTDB): domain Bacteria; phylum Pseudomonadota; class Alphaproteobacteria; order Sphingomonadales; family Sphingomonadaceae; genus Sphingomonas. The sequence goes on from NZ_JACCFG010000005.1 coordinate 168,762, forward strand.
GCGGCGGCATCGGCGTCCGGCGAGCTATGGTCGAGCAGGACCGCGTCGAGCGCCATGCCGTCGGGTGTGCCGAGCGTGGCGATGCCGATTTCGGCCTCGCCCGCAAAGATGGTCTTCCAGCCGCGACGTGCGGCGATGGCCGCGACGAGACGGCGTTGTGCCGGCTCGTCGTCGATCAGCATCAGGAGGCGCTGGCCGTTGCGCGTCATCGCTCTACTGTCCCCAATGTCCCGTTTCAGGTCGCCCGTTATAAAACGGATGGGTAAAGGCGGGCTTAAGCCTGCCGTAGCGGCACAAGGGTTGAGCGGGTGGGGACCCGGGGCTAAGGTCGGGTCAAATAGCGTTTCAAGGGGAGAGACGAATGGCTGACGGGTTCGACAGTGCCGACCAGGTCAAGGCGCACGAACAGACCTGGACCGGGTTCAAGGCAATGATGATGTGGGGCACCGTCGGCGCCGCACTTGTTGCGGCCCTTGTTGTCTTCCTGATCTCCGCAAAGTGAAGATCGCGGTTCTGAAGGAGGCCGCCGCCGGCGAGCGGCGCGTCTCCGCGACTCCGGAAACGGTGAAGAAGTTCGTCGCGCTCGGCGCCGAAGTGGCGGTCGAGAAGGGCGCGGGCGATACCGCGACGATCGCCGACCAGGCCTATGCCGATGCCGGCGCGAGCGTCGGCACCCGTGCCGCGACGCTGAAGGACGCCGACATCGTGCTCGGCGTGCAGGGGCCCGATCCGGCGAGCCTCAAGGGCACCAGGGCCGGAGCGTGGATCGTTGCCGGGCTCAATCCCTTTGGCGAGCGTGCCAAGATCGATGCCTATGCCGCCGCCGGCTTTGAAGCGCTGGCGATGGAATTCATGCCGCGCATCACCCGTGCGCAGTCGATGGACATCCTGTCCTCGCAGTCGAACCTTTCGGGCTACAAGGCGGTGCTCGACGCGGCGGGCGAATATGGCCGCGCCTTTCCGATGATGATGACCGCGGCGGGCACCGTCTCCGCCGCTAAGGTCTTCGTGATGGGCGTCGGCGTCGCCGGGCTTCAGGCAATTGCTACGGCGCGCCGCCTTGGCGCCCAGGTCTCCGCGACCGACGTGCGCGCCGCGACCAAGGAGCAGATCCTCTCGCTCGGCGCCAAGCCGATCTTCGTCGAGGCGGTGAAGGGTATCGAGGGCGAAGGCACCGGCGGCTACGCCACCGAGATGAGCGACGAATATAAGGCTGCGCAGGCCGAGCTGGTCTCGTCGCACATCGCCAAGCAGGACATCGTGATCACCACTGCGCTGATCCCGGGGCGCCCGGCGCCGCGGCTGATCAGCGATGCGCAGATCGCCACGATGAAGCCGGGCAGCGTGATCGTCGATCTCGCGGTCGAGGCGGGCGGCAATGTCGAAGGCGCAGTCGCCGGCGAAGTCGTCGAGAAGCACGGCGTGAAGATCGTCGGACACCGTAACGTGCCCTCGCGCCTCGCCGCCGACACCTCGGCATTGTTCGCGCGCAACCTGTTCAACTTCCTCTCCGCCTTCTGGGACAAGGACGCGGGCAAGCCGGTGCTCGACGACGAGATCGGCAATGCCATCCGCCTGACGCAGGGCGGCAAGGTCGTGAACGAGAGGCTGTTGGGGTGAAAAAGCCCATTAGCGCGTTCACCGATAAGTCAGAGCTGACAAAGCTCATGGCGAACGCTCGCAGGCTTGGGAACGAAGAAATCTACAATCAGGCTTTCCGCCGTCGTTGTGAGCTGGAGGGCGCCAACATCGACGATTCGCTTCATTCGCGTTTCATGGAAGTTCTCGCTGCGTATGAGGGCCTGCTTGCTGAAAAGCACGGGCGAGCACAGGCAGCCGGGCGGACGCGGCAGAAAATGGCAAAGGCGGGTATCGAGCAGTGCCTGATCGACTGGTCTCTGGACTCTAAGGAATCGGACGCTTTTGCCCTGCTGTCGGAACGAGGAATGTTGGAGCTGACCGGTGAATTCGTGGTCACGCAATTCCCTGATCGTTTCGATGACAAGGTGGTGGCAGCAGCCAAAGCGCGCCTTGAGAAATATAGCTGAGGTAAAAAATGGACTTCATCTCGATCCTGTCGATCTTCGTGCTGGCCTGCTTTGTCGGCTATTACGTCGTCTGGTCGGTCACGCCGGCGCTGCACACGCCGCTGATGGCGGTGACCAATGCGATCTCCTCGGTGATCATCGTCGGCGCGCTGATCGCTGCCGCCGCCGTCGGACTCGGCAGCGAGGGGGCTGCCTCCAAATGGCTGGGGCTGCTCGCGGTGGTGCTGGCCAGCATCAACATTTTCGGCGGCTTCGCGGTCACGGCGCGGATGCTCGCAATGTACAAGAAGAAGGCGCGTTGATGCGCCGCCGGGGGGAACGCTGAACATGGAACATCTGGCAACCAATCCATGGGCGTCGCTGGCCTATCTGGTGGCAGGCGTGTGCTTCATCCTCGCGCTGCGCGGGCTTTCGAGCCCGACGTCGAGCCAGCGCGGCAATCGCTTCGGCATGATCGGCATGACGATCGCCGTGGTGACCACGCTGATCACCCATGCGCCGCAGTATAGTCCCGAGCATCCGGGCTTCAGCTCGTTCGTCTTCCCCGTCGACACGACCGCGCTGGGCCTGATCTTCGGCGCCATCGCGATCGGTGCCGTGATCGGCATCGTCACCGCGCGGCGGATCGCGATGACCGCGATGCCGCAGCTGGTGGCGGCGTTCCACTCGCTCGTCGGCCTTGCCGCGGTGCTGGTGGCGGGCGCGGCCTTCCTCAATCCGGGCGCGTTCGGCATCGCCGACGGCGGGGTGATCTTCCTGCAGAGCCGGATCGAGATGGGGCTGGGCGTCGCCATCGGCGCGATCACCTTCTCAGGCTCGGTGATCGCTTTCCTCAAGCTCAACGGCAATATGGGCGGTAAGCCGATCCTGCTGCCGGGGCGCCACGTCATCAACCTCGCCGTGCTGGCCGGCATCCTCGGCCTGATCGCCTATTTCACCCAGGACCAGAGCCCGTGGATCTTCTGGACAGTGACGGCGCTCAGCTTCGCCATCGGTTTCCTGCTGATCATCCCGATCGGCGGCGCGGACATGCCGGTCGTCGTCTCGATGCTGAACAGCTATTCGGGCTGGGCCGCCGCGGCGATGGGCTTCACCCTTCACAACACCGCGATGATCATCACCGGCGCGCTGGTCGGCTCTTCGGGCGCGATCCTCAGCTACATCATGTGCCGCGCGATGAACCGCAGCTTCATCAGCGTGATTGCCGGCGGCTTCGGCGCGACTGACAGCGGCGGCGCGGGCGCAGCGGCGATCGACCGGCCGTGGAAGCGCGGCTCGGCCGAGGACGCGGCGTTCCTGATGAGCCAGGCCGAGCAGGTCATCATCGTGCCGGGCTATGGCATGGCAGTCGCCCAGGCGCAGCACGCGCTGCGCGAGATGGGCGACAAGCTCAAGGAGCACGGCGTGCGCGTGAAATACGCGATCCACCCGGTCGCCGGGCGCATGCCGGGGCACATGAACGTGCTGCTCGCCGAAGCGAACGTGCCCTATGACGAGGTGTTCGAGCTGGAGGACATCAACTCCGAGTTCGCGCAGACCGACGTCGCCTTCGTGATCGGCGCCAACGACGTGACCAATCCGGCGGCGAAGACCGACAAGACCTCGCCGATCTACGGCATGCCGGTGCTCGATGTCGAAAAAGCCAAGACGGTGCTTTTCATCAAGCGCTCGATGGGCGGTGTGGGCTATGCGGGTGTCGACAACGAGCTGTTCTACCGCGACAACACGATGATGCTGCTGGCCGACGCAAAGAAGATGGTCGAGGAAATCGTCAAGAGTCTCGACTGAGGCCGGTTAACTGGGGGAAGAAGACCGATGGCGAATGTGGGATCGATATTGGGCGGCGCATTCGGGCTGCTGCGGGAGCGGCCCGTTTCGGTGGTGATCTGGGCATTGACCTATAGCGTGGGATCGATCGTCCTCTCGCTCGGTCTGACCTTTGCGATGTTCGGCGCTCTGATGCCCGATCCGCAGACGGCGGTGAACCCGGCTTCGATGTTCGGCTCGATGTTCGGCCTGATGCTGCTCCTCTATCTCGGCATACTTTTCCTCGGCGCGATCGTGATGACCGCGGTGTTCCGCGCGATGCTGCGGCCCGAAGAGGGCGGCTTCGCGTTCATGCGGCTTGGCATGGACGAAGTGCGCATGTTCGGGCTCCTCATCCTCGTCATTATCGCCGCGTTTGTTGCTATGCTGATCGGCGAGCTGCTGCTGTTCCTTGTGGTGATGATCGTCAATCTGGTGCTCGGCCAAGGCGTGCTGAGCGGGATCCTCTCGTTCCTGCTGTTCCTGGGCTTTATTTGCGCGGTTATCTGGGCCGAAGTGCGTATCTCGCTGATCTTCCCGCTCACCTTCTATCGCCGCCGGATCACCGTGGACGGCGCCTGGACGCTCACCAGCGGGCATTTCTGGACGCTCTTCGCCTCCTATCTCCTTGTCGCACTGATCTTCATCATCGCCGGCGGCATATTCGTGTGGAGCATGATGGGCAGCTACATCGTGGCGATGATGCAGGCCGCCGGTGATCCCAGCCAGGCCCAGGCGTTGAGCCAGTCGTTTGCCGCTCAGCAATTCGCCATGCCGCTTGCCACGCGGATCCTGTTCTGGGTGATCGGCGCGCTGTTCGCCGCTGCGTGGCTCGCGCTGGGACCGGGCACTCTGGCCAGTGCCACGCGTGAACTTCTCGGCGACGATGGGGACGAAGCTGCGGTATTTGCAGCCGAATCCGACGAATCGTACGTGGACTGATCCGTAACGGACGGGCAATGATTCGATTGCCCGTCCGGGTCGCGCCACAAGCTCCGTAACGGAGCGGATCGAGCAATCCGTTTCGGAGGTTGGGCCTCTCCGGAGCATCTGCGACCGCGAGAGATAATGGCGAACCCGACCGCGGCCCCCTTTCACCCAGGCGCGCCCTATGCGCCGGACATCGACGCGATCCTGATCGCCGACGCTGCGTCTCCCGACATTGTTGACGCACTGGCCGCCGCGGGCGTGCGGCTGCAGGCGCGGCTGGACTTCGCGCGGGCCGAAACGCTGTTCGACGATGCGGACGCCAGGCTGGTCCTGGTCGACGCACGGCCGGCGACGGAGCCAGCGCTTGCCCCGCTCCTTGCCGCGATCGAGACCCGCGATGCGGCGGAGCGCCCCGCGCTGATCGCGCTGTTCACCGCGGAGCAGCTCGACATCGCCGCACCGCTGTTCGGCAGGCGGCACGTCCAGGCGCTTTGCGACCCACGCGCGTCCGAACTTTTCGCGGCACTGGCGCTGGCCCGTGTCGGCGGGGAAGACCGGCTGCGGGTCCGCGTCCAGGATATCACCCGCGACTCCGAAGCCGTGCGGCTGCGGCGGCTCAACGAGGAAGTCGCCCGCATCGCCGATGCGCTGGCGCGGCTGACCCGGGGCGCGCTGGCCGAGGAGGAAGAGATCGAGCGGCGCAGCGGCGTCCGCGAGCCGGACATGGCCTATCGCGGCCCCGACGCACCGGTGGTGGAGATCGACGCGGCGGAAATCCGCGCGGTGATCCGCGCCCGGCGGCTGCGCAACCAGTTCTTCGCCGACGAACTCTTCGCCGATCCGGCCTGGGACATGCTGCTCGACCTGTTCGCGGCCGGGCTGGAGAAGCGCCGCGTCTCGGTGTCCAGCCTGTGCATCGCCGCTGCGGTGCCGCCCACCACGGCGCTGCGCTGGATCGGCACGATGCACGATGCCGGGCTTTTCGGGCGCGAGGCGGACCCCGGCGACCGTCGCCGCGCCTATATCGTGCTCAGCGAAAAGGCGCTGCACGGCATGCGCGCTTACATCGGCGCATTGCGCCGCGCGGGCCTCGGATTGGTTTGAGGGGTTGCCCCGGGCGCCCGGCTTTGGCATCGGGCGTGGATCGGCGCATGCGCCGGGCGCTTAGCTCAGTTGGTAGAGCATCTCGTTTACACCGAGAGGGTCGGCGGTTCGAGCCCGTCAGCGCCCACCATCGCCGGGGCGGGAGCCTGAACGCTCCGCCGCCGGCTGGTTGCGATCAATTGGCGGTGAAGGCCGTGGCGCCCGACGCGGCGTATTTCACCGTGATGTACGAATTGTCGCACACATTGATGTTGGTCCAGGTGCCGGTGCCGCTGTCGGTGAAGGTGAGCTTCACGTCGTACCGGCAGCCGGCGCCCTTGTCGAAATGCACGGTCATGCGCGCGCCGGGTTTCACCGTCGCATCCGCCTTCTTGAAATCGGGATCGACCTTGTTGGGCTGCCAGGTGGTCGTGCCGGTCGGCGCGATCTCCACCGTCTTGATCGCCTTGCCGCTGTTGTTGATCAGTACGAAATCCCAGTCGTCCGCCATTGCGGGCGCGGCGATCACGAGTGCGGCAACCGCCGCGAGACCCAATTTCAGCATGGTATGCCCCTCCTGCTTTTGCCGCAAAGTGCGCCTGTCCGCGGTTCTCCGCAAGGTGATTCAGAGCGGATTCAGAGCGGGCGGACGAGGCGAATCGCCACCGCGATCCAGGGCGGATCGGCGACCACCTGCTGGCGTGCACCGGCGCCGAGCGGGAGCAGGTGCAGCCGGTCACCCTCGCGCCCGATCAGCCGGCCGAACAGGAACCGGCCTGCCGGGCGCGGCACCAGCACATCGCGGTTGAGCGCCCCGGCAAAGCCCTCCGGCGCCAGCGTGCTGCACCAGATCTCGTCCCCAGCGCGGTAGTCGCCGATCCCCGCGGTCACCGAGACCGCGACCATCCCGGCCTCGGCATGGGGCGGCACCACTGCGGCGGCCTGGCGCGGCGCTTGGGCACCGCTCCCCTCGAGCAGCGCCGCCACCGGGATCTCGGGCCGCTCGGGCAGTTTGACCAGATCGGCGGCATCCACGCCGAGCGCCGCTGCAATACGGTTGAGCCAGCCTACCGATACGGTGCGAGTCCCCGTCTCGAGCCGGCCGACCGTCTGTGCGGTGGTGGGCGGCACGCAGCGGGCAGCCACTTCCTCCAGCGTCAGTCCCTTGGCACGGCGCACTTCGCGGATAGCGGTGATCATCGGACGGCATCCTAACCAAATCGGTTTCTCTCTTTCCTACAATCGTGCCGTCGTGGCAAGTGCAACGAATCAGAACAAAAGGAGATCAATGATGCGCGAGCTGGTGGAGCGGGTGATCGAGGACGGCGCGGGTCGGCGCCGGGTCACAGTGAATCAGGCCGAATCGCCAATGGCCTGGCTGGCAGCACGCGGACACGTCAGCCTGCGCCAGCTCGAGGCCGGCGAACGGTTGCGCGCCGATTATGAGACGGCGTCGCTGGGGCCGCACGTCACCATGCGCTGGGATGCCACTCCCCGCGGCGGGGGCTCGGGGGAGAGGCTCGATCCAACCCTTGCGCAGATTGCGGCGCGCCGCCGCTTCGACGGCGCGGTGGCAGCGGCGGGGCCGGGGCTCGCCGACATATTGTGGCGCGTGGTTTGCGCCGGCGAGGGGCTCGGTCCGGCGGAAAAATCGCTTGGCTGGCCCAGTCGCGCCGGCAAGCTCGTCCTGTGCTTCGCGCTCGACCGCATCGCCGATTTCTACGGGCTGCGATAGCCGACTGGTCGACGCCCGCTTCCGCCATTTCGCGTCACCTTGGGGTCATCTGGGATTGGACTTGGCGGACAAGTTGATCCAGAAAGGCGACGCGCCGCAGCACGATATAAAAGGCCGCAGCCGCGCCCGGGTGAGGGGACCTCTCTTCGCATCGGAGCGCACCTGTCGCGCAGAAGCAGGTTGCTAGTTGCAACTTGTTCACTAGCCTGATTGCCAAAAGCCGAGGAGAGGTTGGCATGATCGTGTTTGGTTCGACGCTTTCGCCCTATGTGCGCAAGGTCATGGTATTCGGCGCCGAGAAGGGGCTGGAGCTCGAGTTGCAGGCTGCCGGCATGGGCCGGGGCGGGCCCGATTTCATGGCCGCGAGCCCATTCGGCAAGATGCCGGGGTTCAAGGACGGCGACTTCCTGATCTCGGACAGTTCGGCGATCGTTGCCTATCTCGAGGCGAAATATCCCGATCCCGGCCTGATCCCCGCAGAGCCGCGCGCGCGCGCCCGGACGATCTGGTTCGATGAGCTGGCCGACACGATCATGATGGCGGCGGGCGGCGCGATCTTCGGCCAGCGCTTCGTGCGGCCGCGCGTGCTCAAGATGGAGTGCGACCACGCCGCTGCCGATGCGGCCGAGCGCGATCTGATGCCGCCTATCCTCCAATATCTGGAGAATGCGATCCCCGAGAGCGGCTTCCTGGTCGATGACCGGCTGACGCTGGCGGACATCGCCGTCGCAAGCCCGCTGGCAACTTTGGGCTGCATCGGCGTCACGGTGGATCCGGCGACCTATCCGCGCCTCGCCGAATGGGTGGCCAAGATGCACGCCCGGCCGAGCTTCGCGGCGATCATCGCGCAGGACAAGGCGGTGGTCGATGCGATGGGCGGCCCAGTGCCGCGCGAAGCGGTCGCCGGCTAGCCAGCGCGGCCGCGTGGCCCTAGATGGGCGTCATGCGGCTGTCCTTCATCAAATGTCATGGTTCGGGAAACGATTTCCCGCTGATCGACGCGCGCGCGCTTACCCTGTCCGATGCGGACTGGGCGGGCGTGGCGCGCGCGCTGGCCGACCGGGACGGGCCGGTGGGCGGCGACGGGCTGTTGCTGCTCACTGCCGGCGACGATGCCGGGCATGATTTCGGCATGCGCATGTTCAATTCAGACGGCTCGGAGGCGGAGACCTGCCTCAACGGCCTGCGCTGTGTCGCGCGGCTGGGTTTCGAGCTGCTCGGCCTCGATGCCGCGCGCGTCCGGCTCAAGACGAGCAGCGCCGAGGTTGCCCGCGCCGAAGCACTGGCGCCGGGCGTGGTGACGATCCGCGAGACGGCCGGCCCGGCCTCTACCCGCACCTCCGATGTCGGCCTGCGCGTCGCGGCCGAGAAAATCATCGACGCGCCCATTCCCGGCCTGCCGAGCCCGCGCGCCTTCACGGCGATCGCGATGCCCAACCCGCATCTCGTCACATTCGTTGACTCGGTTGACGAGGCGGAACTGGTCGCGCTTGGCGACTGGTGCGAGGCCGCGCCTGATCTGATCCCGGCGCGCGCGAATGTCTCCTTCGTCGAGCTGCGGGACCAGGACCTGTTCGTGCGCACCTATGAGCGCGGTGTCGGCCTGACCGACAGCTGCGGCAGTGCGATGGCCTCTTCGGTCTATGCCGCCGGCCGCACCGGCCGCATTCCCTTCGGCACCACGATGAAGGTGTTCAACAAGGGCGGGCTGGTGATGGGATCGTCGGACGCCGCGGGCATGGTCACGATCCTCGGCAACGCGACCTTCCTCTACGATGCGACGATCGAAGTCGATCCGGCCACCGCAACCGCCGAGCCGCCTTTGGTCCATGCCCGGCGCGAGGACGAAGCCGCCGCCTGGGCCGCCGCGATCCCTGCCTAACCCTCGACCAGCGCCGCCAGATTGGCGAGCGAAGACTTCAGCCCCTGCAGATGATCCTGCTTGCGGATGCCCTGCGGCACATCCTCGCACGTGATCGCGACGCGGGTGCCGCCCTCCGCCGGCTCGAAGCTCCACGACATCCGCATCGTGCCGGCAAAGGCCGGGTCCTCCGATTCGAACACCGCCGACTGGACGATGCCCCGGCCCGGGTTCAGCGCCTCGAAGCGCGTCTCGACGACATCACTATGCTCGGACGTCTTGCCCTCGGCCGCATGATCGGCATCGGCATAGTGCAGCGCCATCCGATAGCCGCCGCCGGGCCGCGCATCGAATGCCAGTATTTCGCCGGTCATCCCTTCGGGCGGCAACCAGCGGACCAGCGCGTCGGGATCGATGAAGGCGCGATAGACCTGGCTCGCCGGTGCCTTGATCAGCCGCGATGCGCGATCGGTGCGCGAGACCGTCCTCACCCGAACTCGACCGCCTCGAAGCGGATCGGCCGGCCGATCGCCTGATTGGCGAGTTCGGCCTCCCACATCACCCGGTTGCCGCGCACGATCGTGCCGACCGGCTTGCCGGTGAGCTGCATGCCGGTGAACGGCGACCAGCCGCAGCGCGAAGCGAGCCAGCTCTCCTCGATCGTCCAGCGCGCCTTGAGGTCGACCACGGTGAAATCGGCGTCATAGCCGACCGCGATCCGGCCCTTGCCCACAATGCCGAAGATGCGCTGCGGGCCGGCACTGGTCAGGTCGATCACGCGCTGGAGCGTCGTCCGCCCCTCGGCGACATGGTTGAGCATCAGCGGCAGCAGCGTCTGCACGCCGGGCATGCCACTCGGCGAATCGGGATAGGGCTTGGCCTTTTCCTCGCGCGTGTGCGGCGCATGGTCCGAACCCAGCACATCGGGCACACCCTGGTTGAGCCAGTGCCACAGCCCCGCGCGATGCGCGCCCGAGCGGATCGGCGGGTTCATCTGCGCGAAGGTGCCGATCGTCGGATAGGCTTCCTCGCCCGCCAGCGTCAGGTGCTGGGGCGTGACTTCGCAGGTCGCGATGTCCTTGTTCTGGCCAAGCAGCTCAAGCTCGGCCGGCGTCGTCACATGGAGCACATGGATCCGCCGCCGCGCCGCGCGCGCCAGGCCCAGGATGCGGCGCGTCGCCAGCATCGCGCTCTCGTCGTCGCGCCAGACCGGATGGCTTGAGGGATCGCCGGGTACCCGCTCGCCCAGGCGATCCTGCATGCGGAACTCGTCCTCGGCGTGGATCGCGACGCGGCGATGACCCGATGCGAGCACACGCGCCAGATTGGCGTCGTCCGAAACGAGCAGGTCGCCGGTCGAGGCGCCCATGAAGATCTTCACGCCCGCAGTGCCGGGCAGGCGCTCGAGCTCGGCGAGCCGCTCGGCATTGTTGTTGGTCGCGCCGACATAAAAAGCATGGTCGCACCACATGCGGTCGCGCGCACGGGCGAGCTTGTCCTGCACCGCTTCGGCCGAATCGGTATTGGGCTTGGTGTTCGGCATCTCGAACACCGCGGTGACGCCGCCGAGCACTGCCGCCCGGGCACCGCTTTCGAGGTCTTCCTTGGCCTCGAGGCCGGGCTCGCGGAAATGCACCTGGCTGTCGATCACGCCGGGCAGCACGTCGAGCCCGGTGCAGTCGATCGTCTCGCCTGCCTCCAGCGCGCCGCCGATCGCGACGATGCGGCCGTTCGACACGCCGACATCCAGTTCGGCCGGACCGGAGGGCAGATGCACGCGTCCGCCCTTGAGCTTCAGATCGACATTCATGCGCACCTCTTCCGTCGGCCCCCGCCACCCCCTACCTGTTCGGCATGAGCGATACCAGCACCAGACTAGCCGACCGTGCCCTGATCCGCATTTCGGGCGAGGATGTTCGCGGATTCCTTCAGGGTCTGGTCACGCAGGATCTCGATGCGGTCACGCCCGAAGCGCCGCAATGGGCCGGGCTGCTCACGCCGCAGGGCAAGGCGCTGTTCGATTTCATCCTGTGGGCGGACGGCGATACGATCCTGGTCGATTGCGAAACGGAGCAGCGCGAGGCCCTGGCCCGGCGGCTGACGATGTACCGGCTCCGTCGGCCGATCACGATCGAGGCCGTGGAAAGCGGTGTTCATTGGTCGCTTGAGCCGGGGCAGGGTATCCCCGACCCGCGCCTGGCCGCGCTGGGCCATCGCTGGCTGGGTGCCGCGGACGGCGCGGAAGCCACCGGCTGGAAGGAGCATCGGCTGCGGCTTGGCGTGACCGAAGGCGCTGAGGAATTGGGCCAGGACAAGACACTGTGGCTCGAATGCAACGCTGCCGAGCTCAATGGCGTCAGTTTCACCAAGGGCTGTTATGTCGGCCAGGAGAATACGGCGCGGATGCATTACCGCGCCAAGGTCAATCGGCGGCTGGTCGTTACGCCGCTCGGCGAAGCCGGCGATCGCACGCGGACCAGCTATCCCGAACTCGGCCTGATGGTCGAGCTGCGCCGCGTCGAGGCAATGGGTGACGCGCTAATGCCCGATTGGCTGACGGCTGCGCTGGCCGAAGCGCCCGCTCAGGGCTGAAGTCGCTGGAGCCAGGCAAGCGTCCGGGTCTGTGCCTCGGGTTCGAAGGCCAGTTCATGCCCATAGCCGGAGACCAGCTCGAGCGTGGCGTGCGGGGCGGCGGCGGCGAGCGCGCGGCCCTGATCGGCAGGGATCAGGGTGTCCGCGGTACCGTGCAGGACCAGCACCGGCGCAGCCACCTTTGCCAGTTTGGCACGATTGTCGAAGCGATCACGAAGCATCAGCCGTACGGGCAACCAGGGATAATGGCCTGCTGCAACATCGGGCAGGCTGGTGAAGCCGGAGATCAGCACCAGCCCGGCCACCGGCATGCGCGCCGCCAGCTCGGTCGCCACGCCGGAGCCGAGCGAATTGCCGATCAACACGGTTCGTTGGGTGGCGACCCCGTGCATGCCGAGCCAGGCGAGCGCGGCGCGGCCATCCGCGTAGAGGCCCGCTTCGCTCGGCTTGCCGGGATTGCCGCGATAGCCCCGATATTCGACGAGCAACAGGCCATAGCCGCGCGCGCCAAGCTGATCGGTTGCCACCGCCGATTCGTCGATGCTGCTGCCATTGCCGTGGAAGAAGACGAGCGTCTGCCGCCCAAGCACCGCAGCGCGATAGGCAGCGTGCAACGATAGCCCGTCGGCGGTTTCCAGCGCGATCGATGTGAAGCCGGGCGGAACCGCGCTGGCTCCTGCGCCGGGTGCCGGCGGGGCCGGATAGATCAGCGAGCGCTGGGCAACGGCGAGTGCAACCAGCACGACCAGGTACAGCCCCGCAATCAGCCCCAGTGCAGCCAGTGCAACTTTTGTCACGCGCGCGCTCCCTCCATCCGAAGGCTGCCCGGCGTTGAGGGAAAAGGCCAAAGAAAAAGGGAGGCCGGTTTCCCGACCTCCCCAATTCTCAGTCCTTCCGGACGGGTCTGGCTTAGTAGCCCGAACCCGGGCCGTAGGTGACTTCCACGCGGCGGTTCTGCAGCTCGCGAACACCGTCGGCGGTTTCGACGCGCGGCTTGCTCTCGCCGAATGCTTCGGTCGAGATCGCACCGGCACCGATGCCGCGCGAGGTGAGGTAGCCCTTCACCGAGTCCGCACGACGCTGCGAGAGACCAACGTTGTAGCTGGCCGAGCCCGAGCGGTCGGCGTGGCCGGCAAGCATCACCTGCGCGTTACCGCAGTTCTGATAGTTGCTGATGGCGTTGTCGAGGATGCTCGCGGCTTCCGGCGTGATGTCCGACTTATCCCAGTCGAAGAACACGATGTACGGTCCCGGGGTGCAAACGACGGTCGGCGTCGGCGTGGGCTCCGGAGTCGGGGTCCAGGTCGGCGTCGGGGTCGGCTCGGGGGTCGGGGTCGGCGTGGGAACCGGCTCCGGCGCACCGAAGTTGAAGATCAGGCCGCCCATGATCGAGTGCGAGCGGAAACGGGTCTCGAGCGCGCGGCCCGAAACGTCGGTCAGCTTCACATTGTCAGCGTTGAAGAAGCGATACTTCAGCGAGACGTCGATCGAGTCCGAAAGCGGTGCACGGATGCCCGCAATCGCCTGCCAGGCGAAGACCGTGTCGGAGTCGTCCAGCGAGTCCTGGTAGGTGTTGAGCGCGTAGTTGTTCTTCACGCGAGCAACACCGACGCCGCCGCCGACAAAGCCCTGAACGCCATTGTCGTCACCGAAGTCGAACATGCCGTTGACCATGAAGCTCAGCGCCGAAGAACGGCCACCAGCATAGCTGTAGTCGCCCGGAGGAGCATTGAACGCAGTGCCAGCCGCATTGCGGACGGGCTGCGTCACGGTGCTGGTGAGGCGCGTGACCGAAGCCTGGCGATAGCCGACTTCAGCTTCAGCGCGGAACGGGCCGAAGTCGTAACCGACAACGGCATCGGCATCCCAGCCAGCCTTATGGTGAGCGGTGACGGCATCCTTGGCAGTGCCGACGTCGAACTTGATGTCCTCGACCAGCATCGTGCCGCCTTCGACACCCACATACCACGCATCGTCGCGGGCAAAGGCGGGCGTGCTCAGCGCGGTGGTCGCAAGTGCCAGAGTTACGGCAAGCTTCCGCATCTTAATCCCCTTTCAAGTTGTCACTACGGACAGCGAAAAACTCAGTACCGAAACGAAAGTTTCTACGCAAGCGCACAAATCCCGGCACTGTTGCATGAACGTCACAGTCAGTCGGGTTCGATCAGACCGTGCGCGCGCAACGCAACGAGCACCGCAGAAACTGCGGCTCTCGCTTCCGCATCAACCACTATCCCGCCAACTGGTTCCGCGATTCCCGTTTCCCGCGGGCCAACAATCTGCTCGCCGCTGACAAACACGCGGCCATGCGTTTCTCCGGCACGCCAGCTGCCGTCGATAAAGAGGGCGAATCCGATGGCTTCGCCGAGCCAGAGCCGCATGCCCTCGCGCGGCGCCACGAACCGCCAGCCGCCCTCGGTCCAGCCGGCAATCGCGCGCGCGTGGCCCAACCATGCGTCCGTGGGAGCGTCGCCGACGATCCAGCATTGCCCCGCCAGGGGCGCCGCCGGGGGGGCATCCGTGCCGATCGCTTCCGCCGCGGCCTGGGTCATCAGGTCGAGCACCGTGATTGCTTCGTTGTGGTGCATTTCCTTCTGCGCCTGCCCGGCGACGAGCAGCGGCAGGGCGAGTCGGTCGGTCGTGTCAGTCATGCGTCTTCTCCCGCAAGCGGCAAAGTAAGGGTCGCGGCAGGGGAGGGCCCGGCCGCGCCGATCTGGCGCAGTTCGATCATGAGGGGTTCGGCGCAGACGGCCGCGCTCAGTGTCGCTTCCGCCGCGCGCAGATCGACGCTCCAGCCTGAGCCCGCTTCCGGGATCACCGACAGGCGATAGCATTCGCCATCGGGTTCGGCCGCGACATCGGTGCCGTCTCGCCAGGCCCAGTCGGTGCGGCTCCGGCGGACCCAGCGCAACTGCACGCCGTCGTCCGGAAGCGGACGCGCGGTGAGATGCACCGGTGCGAGCGGCAGCAGCGAGATGCCGTCGATCCGCGCTTCGGCTGCTGCCGCCGCACTGGCGTCGCCCGCCCCCTCCGCCAGCACCCGCGCCGTGCTACCCAGCGCCGAGGCCGGGAGGTCGACAAGCGCGAGCGTGTCCGCATCGAGAAGTACGAAGCGATCGCCCGGCGCCTGGCTGGCGATGGCGCGCTCGGTACCGCGTCGTCCGCGCCACAGTCCGGTGAGCCGCCAGCGGCGGCCGCCCAGTGATTGTGCGGTCGCGAACTGGATCAGCTCGTCCCCCAGCATCGTCAGGTTCGCGCCGCTATCGAGTGCGGCGGTGTCGGCATCGTCCAGCTGCATCGCCGCATGCGCCAGCTCGACCTCCACATCGTTGCGGCGGTCCTCGATCGTGGCGGGCGCCGGCCCGGGCGCACGCACCACCGTGCCGAGTACCGCGACGCCCCTTGTGCCGCCGATCGCCCGCCATGCCGCGCCATCGTCGGTAGTGAGCAGCAGCGCCGCGCCGCGCCATCCCCCCGCGCTTCCCGCCGCCGCCACGGCGAGGCGCGGCACGCGCGATGCGGCGTCATCAATCGGCGGCAGCTCGAAGGCGTGGACCAGGGTCTGGCCGATCATCGTATCGGCGGCAGCGAGCACGCGGCCACTATTTGCAGGGATCGCCGCCATCTCGGGCGCCAGCGCCACGCAATCGAGCGTCACCGTCATCGCCTCGAGCTTCCAGCCGTCGACGCGCCACAGCCCCGGCGCGCCCGCGATCCGCACCCGCGCGCCGGGCTGCACCGCCAGCGCGTCCCAGCCCAGGCTGACGCTGCGCCGCGTCCGCTCGGTATCAGCGCGCAGCAACGCCGCCTCGGCGAGCGTCCGCGCGGTGCCCGCGTCGATCGCGGCGGGCAGCTCGATCCGCGTCTCGCGCAGTCCGGTGCCGGCGCGCCCGGCGCGCTGCACGCCGATCTGATAGTCGCGCGCCGGGTCATAATGGCTAAGCGTCAGCGTGCCCGGCACACTCGTCGCGGCGGCGATCGCGCGATTGCCGCGCCCGCCGCCGCCCATGCCGGGGTCGTCGACCGTCAGGGCATCGCCCGTCCCGCAGCGCAGCGCCGGCCCCTCGCCGAACCATCCGCCCGCAGTCTCCGCCAGCGCCTCGGCGACCGCCGCCAGGCTCGTTCCCTGCGCGGCAAAGCCCGCCAGCGCCACGGTGGGATCGCTTGCCGCCACCGCACCCAGCGCCACTGCGATGTCGCCGGCGGCGATCGGTGCGGCATCGGCCTCGACTTCGAAGGACAGAGACGGGATCCGGTTCCCCCATGGTCCCAGCTCGAGATCCTCGAACACTGCATAGGCGATGCCGCGATGCGCCGGCGCCTGGCCCGCGCCTTCGGCCGCCACGATCAGCGGGTCGGCGGCCTGATCCTCGCCGCCCAGGTGCAGCCGGAAGCCGGTGCGCGCCTTGAAGTCGCCCGCGGCGCCGCGCAGCAACTGCCCGTCCGCCCAGATCCGCCCCACGCCCAGGATCGGCCGCGCCGAAAGCGCCACCGCCAGGCTGGCGGTATAGCTGTAGGTCGTCGTGCTTGCCTGTCCCTTGCCGCCCGATTCGCGGTTGCGATGCTCGATCAGGTCGGTTGCCCAGATCACCGATCCCGCCACGCGCATCGTGCCGAACAGCTTGGGAAGCTGGGTGCCATAGGAAGACGTCTGCAGCTTGAGATCGCTCAGCCGCGGCCCCTCGCGTCCCTTGGGCTTGAAAATCGCGTGATCGATGGCGTTCCCGGCGATCGCGCCGATAGCCGCGCCCAGCGGGCCGCCGATCAGCCCGCCCGCCACGGTGAGCACCATGGTCGCCATGTTTCAGTCCTCCGATTGTCGCCAGCGGCCGAGTACCGGCCAGGGCAGGGGGTCGGGCCGCTCGACCACCCGGCGCAGCATCGCGTCGGCATGAATCAGCCCGGTCCCGCTATCGATGCCGAGATGGAGCTGACCGGCGCCGCTTGCGAACAGCACCAGGTCGCCCGGCGCCCGTCCCTGCGCTGCCACCAGCCCCGCCGCCGCAACTATTGCGCGCACTCGCGCGACATCGCCGCTCCGCATCGCATAGCTGCCCGGCACCGCTGCGCCGAAGGCCCACCCCGCCAGCCCGACACAGTCGAGCCCGGCCTCGGGAGTCCGCCCCCGTGGCCGGAAGCGTACCCCAATCATTGCGCGCGCCCGCGCGAGGGCGGCGCTCATCCGCCCGGATAGCGCGTCAGCAGGTCGACGCCGGGCAGGTAAGGCTCGCCGCGAAAGTTGAGCGCATTGCCAAAGCGCCCGGCGCAACTCGCCAGCGTCTTGTCGCACCCCTCGACCAGCAGCACGCGCCCGGGCGCATCGAAGCGCGGCGGCCGGCGCAGCGTCACGCTCGCCCCGTCGGAGCGCAGGATCGCATCTTCCAGTCCAGAATTTGCGCCGGAGATCCAGCGGAGCCGTCCCTGCGCGTAGCCATTGGCCACCGGTTCGTCGGCATCCAGCGTCAGCAGATTGTCCTCGATGCCGGTCACGACTGCGAAGTGGCGTCGCCCCGCCATCGCGACCCGGCAGCGCGCATCGCCCAGGTCGGCGCGGCATTCGGGCGACGTCTCCTCCGCCACCGGCCGCTCGAGCGCCGCCATGGCGCCACGCAGCTCGGCAGTCAGCGTGCTCCCGCGCGTCTCGATCGCGCCAATCGTCCCTTCGCCCAGCGCGATCTGGTTCGCCGGATCGGTCCAGTCACAGGCCAAGATCGCCACGCGCGCGCCGTCCCAGCGCCCGGCGAGCAGATCCGCCTCGCTGATCGCGTCGCTGGTCAGCGCGCCGGTCACGTCCATGCTCGCCGGATCGAGCCCGGCGCCGCGCATGATCGCGCTCGGCACCATGCCGGGGGCAGCCCGATGGACCAGCCCGTCCCAGGCGATGTCGCGGTCATGCGCAGTCAGCCCGATCGTCACGCCGTCGCGCCGCTCAATCCGCCAGCACAGCGCCAGCGTGGTGAGTTCCTGATCCAGCCAGCTCATTCGCGGATCTCGACAAGCGGCACCGAGGCGATGGCCCCGGCGAGGAAGGTCGCACGGCTCACGCTCAGCCGATCCTCGGCAAAGCGCACCGGCACGTCATAATAGAAATGCGCGGTCACCACCGATTCCTCGGCGGGCGGCAGGCCGAGCGTCACCACGCCGCCGTCGCCCAGTTCGAAATCCTCGGTCTCGGCGCCGTCGATCATCACCTGCAGCGTCGAGGCGATCGGCCGGGTGATCCGCCGCACCACATTCCCATAGCGCTTCACCAACTGGAAGCTCGCCCTGGTGCCGTCGCCCACGCCGATCAGCTCGTCCCAGCCTTCCCAGTCGAACGGGTCGCGCAGCCGGAAGCCGCGCGCCGGGCCCATCCGCGCGCGGAAAAAGGCGAGCAGCTCGGCAATATCCTCCTCCGAACGCAGCCCCGGCCCGATGTCGTAAGAAGTGCGTGCCTCCGCCCATTCGGCGTTGCGCTTCTCCTGCCCGCCCGCGCTGGTCACGATCGAAGTCGAGACCTGCGGCACCACTTCCGCCTCGCGCCCCAGCGCGATCGGGAACAGCACGTCGTCGAACGCGTCCATCTCTTCCTCCTGATCGAAATGCACGAAACCGTCGCGCAGCACCTGCGGCAGCGCCCAGACGAAGGTCCGCGCCACGCCGCGCGCTCGCGCATGCCTGGCCGCCGCCGCGACATTCGCCCATTGCCAGCGGTCCTCGGGCCTGAGCACGAAGCCGGCGAGATAATGCTGTTGTGCCGCTGGGTAGCCGAGCCGCGCCTCGATCGCCGCGATCCCGCGCGCGCTCGCCGCCTGGTTGCCGGTGGCCGCCCAGTCATAATCCTCGAGCTGGAGCAGATCGAAGGCCGGTGCCGCCCAGCCGAGCGGTACATTCGCTGCCGGCGAAACCAGCGCGGTCGGCGCATAGATGAGCAGCAGCACTTCCGCCTCGGCATCCACTGTGCGCACCGCATCGCGCAGCGCCAGCGTCGATGCCGCGAGCAGTGCCCCAGCGGCCACGGCGACGTCGCTCGCTCCGGCCAGCGCTGCCGCCGCCGCGGCGTCGTGGATGCACAGTCTCCCGTCGGGCAGCGTCCACCACCAGGGCTCGCCGATCTGGAAGCGCACCGCCAGCCCGGCGTCCTGCGCGATCCCGGCAAATTCGCGCGCCACTGCCCGCAAATAGCCCATCGCCCCGTCATGCGCGGGTGAGAGCAGCGCGGAAGGCGGGTCCCAGCCGGTCAGCGCCGGCGATCCATCCGCCGCGCGCTGCTTCCAATCGCCCCAGCAATGCTGGTCGAGCAGCTCATAGGAAAGCGACAGGATCAGCGCATATCCCAGCGCCATTGCCCGGTTGGCGAAGTCGATATGCCATGCCCGGCACGCCACGTTCAGCGCCGTCGTGCCCAGGCTGACATAATGGCCGCCCGAACCGGCCTCGAGCCGGAAATAATGGCTCATCCCGACATAATGGAGGATCGGCCCGCGCCAGCCGAGCTGGAGCATGTTGCGCAGCAGCCGCTCGGGGCTCAGGTGATAATTGTCGTCATAGCCATTGGCGATGCTCAGCCCATGTTCGGGCACGATGACGTCGCCGATCGCCAGCACCGATCCCGGACCCTCGCAGGCGATCTGGCTGAGCTCGATCCAACCCTCCGCCGGTGCGTCCAGATCGGCATCCGCCGCGGTATAGCCCGGCGCGACCAGCGAGATGAACATCCGGTCGACATCGCCCGCCCACACCGGATCGGCTTCGCCTGGCAGCAGGAAGCCGCCCTGCACGGTCGCGAAGTCGATCGAGACGACCGCGTCCTCCGCGCTCCCCTCGGCATAGTTCCACAGCCGCACATACCAGGCGCGTGGCGTGCCGCCCGCATCGCGCCCTTCGATCGTCAGCACCGGGCCGTTGATCGCATCGAGCGGCCGCACCCCCGAGGAGCGCCAGCGAAACCGCAGCCGGCAGTCGCGGAAATCCCGGTCGGTTGCGTAGCGCAGCAGCGGATGATCGTGCCGGTCCTCGGCCTCCCAGATCAGTCCGGCCAGATCGTCCTGGCGATAAAAGACCGCATCCACCCGCAGCGCATCTGGGCTGGTGCTCGTCACCGCTGCCATCATCGGCCGCGGAAAATTGACCGTCCAGTACGCGGGATCGAAGCGCGAGAGCACGCCTTCGGCCTGCCCGCGGCGCGCATCGGCGAGCCACCAACCCATGTTTTCTTCCTTCGAAGTTGACGAAGGCCGTCCCCCCATTTCCGTGGGGGGACGGCCGGGAAGCGCCGTTACGGGCGGCGCTTCCACACATCGATGTTGAGCGTGCCCGAGGTGATATTCTTCGCCGCGCCCGAATTGTTGAGGATGATGAGCGTCACCTGGTCGTTGGCGTTGACGTAGCCGTAGTAGGTGCAGCCATCCGCGTTCGATACCGCATGGGTCACTGTCACCACGTCTCCCATTTCTGCGCCGGCGACCGCGAAGCCTGTCGAATAGGAGCTGCCATCAGGGATGGACGGGGGATCGAAGCTGTCGGCGAAGCGGATCCGGTCGTCGATCGCGCAGGGCACGCCGTTCAGGTCGACGTCGGTCAGGGTGCCCGGGCTGAACTTGTTTCCGGTGACCTTGAGGAGAACCGGGGCAGGGCTGGTCGGATCGAGACGGAACGCAGCACGCGAGCTATCGCCGAGCGAGCGGTTCCCGCTCACCAGGATATCCGAAGTCGCAATCGCATCATCGCCCCGGCTTGCGGCCAAGTTGATATTGGGGTGGGTGCCCGGCGAGGCCAGCGAACTCTCGTTGATCTGATTGTTCGCAATCACCCCGCCTGTCAGTGCCACCACATCGATGCCGACATAGTCCGAATCGCGGATCTGGTTGCCGATCACGCAGTTATTTTTGCAGTTCGGGTTGTCGGTGCCGTCGATCTTGATCCCGCAGCCGCCACTGCTCTGGATCACATTGTTGGCGATCAAATTGTCGGCGCTGTTGCCGAAGATCGAGATCGCCGAGAAGTTGACGAAATTATAGGGCTCCGGGGCAGATTCAGGAGTCACGATCGTAACGGCGTACAGCACCGTGTTGCCCTCAATCACATTGCCGATGCTTGCGGGCTGGTTCGCATGCGTGTTGATCGTCAGCCCCTCGAGCTGGAAGCCGGTGCAGAAATTATTGGTGACACGCGCATAGGAAACCCCGGCCGAGAGATAGACGAAGTGCCGCCCGCGATCGACCGCAGCCAGGCCAACACAGCCATCGACCAGCAGGCTGGTCACCGCGCCGGCCAGCACGCCATAGCCATAGCCCGATTCGGTGCCCCATAGCCGCTCGAAGAAGCAGTTGCGCACCTGGCCGAAATCGGCGCCGGTCTCGAATTTGAGACCGTTGATGAAGCCGATATCGGGGTCGTTCGAACTGAATTCGACTTCCACCACATGCAAATGCGGCGCGGGATAGGTCTCACTGGTGAAAATCGCGAACACGCTGTCGTTCGGCGCCTCGGCCGTGCCTTCCAGGCGCAGCTTGGCGATGCGGACATAGCTGGCACGCACGTCGATCGCGTTGGCAGTCGGATCGGTATTGCGCAGCACCGATCCATGGCCTTCGCCTAGCATGCCGGTGCCGGCGAGCGTCACGACCAGCTGGTCATGATGATAGACGCCGTGCGGGAAGAAGATCTGCTCGCCCGTGTCGAGCGCGGTCTGGATATAGGAAGTGAGATCCGTCGTGTCCGTTCCGGCATGAATGCCGGCGTGCAGGCCGGACGGAATGAAATCCAATACTGAAGCCATTTGATACTCCCAGGGTCGCGAATATTTCGGGCAGCAGGCCGCGCGACCGTTTCCAGCCTGCCGGTATCCAAAAGAGGAAAGGGATGTGCCGCCTGGGCTAGTCCGTCGCTGTCAGCGCCGCCTTCACTGCCCGCGCTACCTGGCGGCTCGACTGGGCGAGCGCCTGGGGTGCAGTGTCTGCGCGCGCATTGACGGTGATCGCCACGCGCACTTCGCGCAGCCCCGCGCCCGGCGTAGCGGCGACGCTTCCCGCGCTGGTCGGCACGAACAGCTCAGGCCCGCGCTCACCCACCATATACGGCCGCCCCGGGCTCACCGGCCCGCCGGTCGCGCGGCCCGGTGCGCCGAACAGGCTGCTCAGCAGGCCGGTCAGCGTGTCGCCCACGCCCTTGCCGCCGGTCACCGAGGCGATGCCTTCGCGCAGCGCTGATCGCGCGATCTCGTCCATCACGCTCAGCACAGTGCGCTTGAGGTCCTCGAACCCGAACTTGCCGGTGCGCACCGAGCGCAGCAGCGCGTTCTCGATTGCCCGGCCGGCACGGTTGGCGCCGGCTTCCAGCGGGCCCTCCAGGCCGGCGCGCATCTCCTCCACGTCGCGGGCAAAGGCACGCGTATCGGTGCGCACCTCGACCAGCAGCCGCTCGATCACTTCCTCATCCATCGGGAAATTGCTCCTTCAGCCTTGCGAGCGCGCCCGCATCGGGCGGCAGCGCCGCCTCGCCGCGGATCGCATCGAGCAGCGCGCCCAGCTCGGCCGGAGTCGCCGCCCAGAAGTCGGCGGGCCGCCAGCCGAACATCGCCCCTGCCGCGCCGGCCAGCCGCCGGGCATTGTCCGCGAAGGTCATCGTCCGGCCAGGATCTGCCCGATCAGCACGCGAAGCGCCGGGGTGATCGCCTTCAATCCCGCGGCCACCAGCGCCTCGCCGAACGTCGCGCGGTCGATCGCCGGCGGATCCTTCAGACAATGCCAGAACAGGCCCACGATCTCGGCGATGCCCAGCGTGCCCGATGCCGCGCGCTCGACCAGCTCGAACAGTGGCCCCAGCTCGCCCTCGGCCGCCACCAGCGCCTGGAAGCTCGGGCGCAGGACATGCGTCACGCCGTCCAGCACCAGCGCCGCCTCGCCGCGTTCCGGATTTGCGGCGCTCATGCCGACACCACCGGGCCGGAGCTCTCCAGGCTCAGCGTGTAGCTGCGCTCGCCGTTGAAATCGCCGGCATAGTCGAGCCGGGTGACCAGGAACTTGGCGCTGACCGTCTCGCCGCTCTCGAAGCTCAGCCGATAGTCGTCGAGCACGCCGGAAAGCGCATTGGCCTTCAGCCGCACCTCCGCCGCCGATCCGGTGAACACGCCGGCGCCCGATACGCTCACCGATCGCACCCCCGCGCCCGACAGCAGCTCGCGCCATCCGCCGCTGTCCTTGCTGGTGATCGCCACCATCTCGCCGTTCACGCTCATCTGCGTGGTGCGCAGCCCGGCCACGGTCGCATAGACCACCGGCACCGCGCCGTTCCCCACCTTGAGCAGGAACGCGCTACCCTTCTCTGCCGCCATTGCTCTCTCCTCAAAGCGCGCTGCGGAGCATCCGCACGCGAAATTCGCTCACCGATTGCCAGCGCCCGTCCCCCTCGCGGCTGATCCGGGATCGCAGCAGCACCAGGCTGGCAACTTCCCAGCCTTCGCCGATCGCGCGCGGCATCGCCTCGATCTTCGCCTCGACCGCGCCCGCCAGCCCGCGCAGCCGCGCCGGCCGCTCGCCCGCGTCGAACAAGGTGACGGCGAACCGCCCCTCGCGCCCGGCCATGTCCTTGGTGCCCCAGTCGGAAAGCCAGGCCTCCTCGACCAGTGCATAGGGGCGCGCCGCACGCACCGGCGGCGCGTCGAACACGGCGGTCACCTCGAGCCCGGCCAGCGCCTCGACCAGCGCCGCCTGCAGCACTGCCTGCACGCTCATTTGAGCAGCCCTCCGATCCAGCGCAGCCGCGCGCGCAAATCACGCCCCTCGATCACCAACCCGTCGTCGCGCAGCTCGACCCGGGCATCCGGCACGGCCTCGCGCACGCGATCGGCGACGCGCGCGCTCGCCCGTTCCACCGCGCTCATGCCGCGAGCCGCACGCGGCGCCACGGCCGCCACAGCGCGCTCACCGCCGCCGGCGGCGCCAGACCATTCTCACGGTGGTCGAACAGATGCGCGACGAGCAGCACGACGCCCGTCGCGATGGGCGGCGGCAGGTCGCCCCAACCCGCCGCCGTCCCCGCACGGTAGCCGACGGTCACCCGCCCGCTCGCGCGCACCCAGCCCAGCCCCTGGGTGTCGATGTCGATCGCCACGTCGATCCCGGCATCGATCTCGGTAACCGGCGCCATCGTCAGCGCCTTCCAGTGGCGCTTCGATTCCACATCCTCGCTGAAGTCCCGCGCGATCAGCGCCGTCCCGGTAAACGCCTCGGCCAGCGCCAGCGCGCTCGCCGCCAGCCCTTCGATCAGCGCATCCTCGCTCGCCCCGGCGATCCGCAGATGCGCCTTGGCAGCCTCGCGCGCGGCCTCGATCACCGCGCTTGGAAAAGGCGGAGAATCCATATCGTCTCCTGTCGCAAAGAGAGAGGGGGCGCCGCCCTCCCCGAACGGCGCCCGCGAAGGTGATCAGGCCGAGAATTTCAGCAGCTTGATCGCCTCCGAATTGCTCACCATCCCGCCGACGCGCTTGGTCGCGTAGAAATGGACGAACGGCTTGTTGCTGTACGGATCGCGCAGGATCTGCGTCTCGCCGCGCTCGGCGATCAGGTACCCCGCCTGGAAATTGCCGAACGCGATCGACAGGCTGTTCGCCGCGATGTCGGGCATGTCCTCGGCCTCGACCACCGGGTACCCCAGCAGGGTCGCCGGCTGCCCCGCCGCCAGCGAGGGCTGCCACAGCAGCGCGCCGTCGCTCGTCTTGAACTTGCGCACCCGCGCCAGCGTCGCCGAGTTCATCACCCAGCTCGCGCCCTGGCGGTACGGCGCGCGCAGCGCCTGGACGATGTCGATCAGCTTCTCCTCGGGATTGGCCGCAAAGGCCCCCGCCGCGCCGCTCACGATATACTGCAGCGTGCCGAACGCCCGCACGCCGTCACCGGTCGCCGCATTGGGCGCCGACAGGAAGCCCTTGGGCTTGTTCATCCCATTGCCACCGACGAACGCCGCGCCCTCGGCCGCCGCGAACTCGCGCGCGATCTCGTCGCTCAGCCAGGTCTCGACGTCGAAGCCAGCATCGTCGAGCATCGCCTGGCTCGCCGCCGGATTGGCGTAGAGGTCGCCCATCGGCGGCGCGACTTCGTTGAACACCGGCGTATCGGTCTCGTCGCGCGCTGCGGTCTCCGCCGCCCAGCCGCTCTCGAAGCCGCCGCTCGCCACCAGCTTGCGATAGCCGCTCGACCCCACCGTCACCACATTGGCGATGCTGCGGATCGGCGACACCGCCTTCAGCGTCGCGTCGATCCGCGCATCGAGCTCGTCGGGCACGGCATAGCCGCCCGCCGCATCGCTCGCGCCGCTCATCGCCTTGGCCTCGAGCCCGCCGCCCGAGCGCAGGAAATTCTCGAACGCCGCGCCGGCGATCGGCCGCGCACCCGCGAGCATCGGCCGCTCCGGCGGCAATCCGCTGCGTTCCATCGCCTCGAAGCTCGCCTCGAGCGCATCCGCCTTCACTTCGATCATTCCCGTCTCCCGTCCACGCCAAAAAGCCCGGACAGGAGCCTCCCGCCGGGGTTCAAAAAATCCGTCTCTCGAAAAGCGCTCAGTCCAGCGCGTGCACCCGCGCCAGCGGCTGCATCGGGCTCGCCACCAGGCTCACTTCGACCAGGTCGAGCGCCGTGATCTCGCGCACGTTGCCGCGCCGCGCTTCCTTCACCCGGTAGCCGAAGGAGAGCCCCGTCACCGCCCCGGCGCGCAGCCGCTCGGCCAGCCCCGGCGCTTCGACCCGCCCGATCACGCGCAGCCCGCGCGCATCCTCGCCGATCGCTTCGATCTCGCCCACCGGCACGCCCTGATGCTGCCAGAGCAGCGGCACCCGCCGCGCGCCGGCAAAAGCGCCCTTGCGCACCACGTCGCCGCCGCGATCGACCGCGTCGAACACCGCGGCATAGCCCGCGAAGCGCACCGCGCCTCCTGGGGCGCCCCGATCCGTCACTTCAGCCACCCCGGAAAGCCAAGCTTCACTGCCAGCCCCACCAGCACCAAGGCCGCCGTCATCCGGCCCGCCCATTGGAACGCCGCCTTGAGCGCCGACCGCTTCGCATCGCGCCACGCGCTCAGCAGCTCGCGGAGCTCCGACATGTCCTTGGCGGCGCCGCTGTCCTCAAGGCCCAGCCGCGACAGCGCCCGCTGCGCGCCCATCGCGCCGGCTTCCTCCGCGATCGCGCGGAGCGTCACCAGCCCGGCGCCTTCCGCCTCGGCCTGCGCGATAAGCTGCGCCAGCATGTCACCGTTACTCATTGCACACCTACCATTTCACGCTTCTCGTCATCGCTGAGGAACACCGCGGCGTTGACCTGCGCCCAGAGCCGCTCGCGGTCCTCCGCCAGCGCGGTCACCCGGTCGAGATCCACCGCCAGGCTCGCGTCGGGGAACCAGCCCGCCAGCCCCTCGGCCAGCGCGCTCAATATCTTGTCGGCGAGCGGCAGGATCGCGAGCCGCCACAGCGCGCGATTGGCCTCGCGGTAATTGGCGTACGCCGCATCCCCCGGCAGCCCGAGCAGCATCGCCGGCACGCCGAACGCCAGCGCGATTTCGCGCGCCGCCGCTGCCTTCAGTCCGACGAAGTCCATGTCCGCCGGGGTCAGGCTCATCGCCTGCCATTTGAGCCCGCCTTCGAGCAGCATCGGCCGCCCGGCATTGGCGGCGCCGGCGAACCCGGCCTCCATTTCGCTTTTCAGCCGGGCAAACTGCTCGGCGCCGAGCACGCTGCCGTCGCCCGGATCATGGACCAGCGCGCCCGAGGGCCGCGCTGCATTGTCGAGCAGCGCCTTGTTCCAGCGCGCCGCGGCATTGTGGATCGCCACTGCGCCCGAGGCCGCGCCCAGGCAGCCCAGCCCATAATGATCGTCGATCGGCGAGAAGGCGCGGATATGCACCAAGGCCGGCCGCCCGGCCGCGTCCTCCGCGCTCAGCCGCGCGACATTCTCGCCGACCTTGTAGCGATAGGCGACCGGCCAGCCCCGCGCATCGGGCTCCACGCTCACCCGTTCAGGGCGCAGCGCATAAAGCTCGCGCACTGCGCTGTCGTCGCCGGTCAGGACCTGCACATAGCCATTGCCGTGCAGCAGGATATGCGCCGCCAGCGTCTCGATCAGCGGCTGCCCGCCCGATCGCGCCGTCACCAGCGCGAGCAGCGCCGGATCGCTCGCCTTGAGCACCGCGCTGCCCGCACCTTCGGCAACCAGCTTCACTGCGCGCTGCGCCACCGGATTGTGGCAATAGGCCTCGCGCAGCTGCGCCTCGTAACTGCGCGGCCATTCGCCGACGCCGCCGACAAAGCTTCCCGCCCGCGACAAAGCCGGCCGCGCGCCTTCGCGCGCGGACTTCCGTCCGAACCATTTCATGCCTGTCTCCTGAATTGCCGGACGATTTCCAAGCTGTTCCCCGGCGAAGGCCGGGGCCCAGTTGCAATGTCATTCGAGAGGTGCGGACACCTCACCAGCTACGTCGATGCTGGGCCCCGGCCTTCGTCGGGGAACATGGGGCGCTATGCGCAAGGGTTCTTCGTCGCCAGTTCCGCTGCCGTCAGCCGCGCATCCCCGTCGCAATCGCGCGTCCAGTAACCTGCGGCCAGCCCGGCGCGAAGCAGGTCGAGCTCGCTGCCCTTGCCCGGCACCGTCGCGGCGAGCATCGCCGTCACTTCCCCGGCGTCCAGCGCCCCATCACGATCCACATCGAAGCGCGCCACCAGCGCCGCGCTCCCCGCGCCGACCAATGCCGCTCCGCCGATCGCGCAGCCGCACAGCATCAGCATCCCGGCAAGCGCAATCGCCTGCCGGGACCAGTTCGGTTCCGTCATGTCGGTTCTCCAATGATGTCCAAATTTCCGTCATCCCTGCGAAGGCGGGGATCCAGGGTCGCAAAGGGCGTGGTTCTGTCGCTCTGGATCCCCGCCTTCGCGGGGATGACGATAAGAGGCCAGGGGCCTTCCTAAAGCCCCCGCACCGCCGCCTTCGCGCGCCGCCCGAGCATCAGCTCGGTCAGCGCCCAGACCAGTGCATCGGCGCGGTCCGGCGATCGGCCCGGCCCTTCATAGCCGCCGCCGAGCACCAGGCCGCACAGCTCGTCCTCCAGCGCCGGAAACACGCCCCAATGCCGCACCTTGCCCGTTTCGTAGAGCAGGCTCACCGGCTCGGCCCGCGCGGTCTTGCCCTGGCTCGCATGCACCAATGTCACCGGCAGCCCGCTGTCCGCGCCGAGCAGCACGCTCTTCACCATCGCGCCGCCCTGGTTCTTCTCCGCCACCACCCGATCCGCGCCGTGCCGCGCCGCACAGGCAGCCACCGCGCGCGCCCAGCCCTCGGGCGTTGCGCCCTGCACGCTGGCATCCTCGAGCACCCAGCCTCTGCCGTCGCGGCCGACCCCCGCCGCCACGATCCCGCAGGCATCGCCGCCCACGCCCGCCGGCGGATCGACGCCGACCACAATACGCGTCAGCGCGGGCACCGCCTCCGCCCGGCATGCTTCCAGCAATTCGCGTTTCCACAGCGCGCCCTCGACCTCGTCGATCATCTCGCCGTCCAGCTCCTGCCGGCCCAGCCGCGTGCCGCCATAGTCCGCCGTCATCGCCTCGATGAAGCTCATCGGCAACCACGGGTTGGCCGCGGTCCGCCCACAGGTTTCGTGCACGCCCGGCAGCGTCATAACCTTGCGCATCAGTTTCACCGGGCGCGGCGTCGTCGTCACCACGATCCGCGGCGCCTCGCCCAGCCGCATGCCCAGCATCATATTGTCCCAGGCCGCCTCGCCGCGCTGGCCCCATTTCGCCAGTTCGTCGCACCAGGCGAAATGATGCTCGGGCCCGCGCAGCCCCTCGGGCGCGCCGGCTGAATAGACATGCGCTTGCGCCCCGCTCGGAAAGATCAGTTCGCCGGTGCTGCGATGCCACACCAGTTTCTCGTCCTCGCGTGCCGCAGCCAGCAGCCCGCCCGCGCCCTCGATCATCACATGCTGCACATCGGCTTCGTTGCCGCCCACCAGCGCGATCCGCGCATCGGGATTGGCGCGCGCCCGGGCATGGACCCATTCGGCGCCGGCACGGGTCTTGCCGAAGCCGCGACCGGCGCGGATCAGCCAGATCCGCCAGTCGCCCTTCGGCTCGAACTGACCCTTGTGTGCCCATTGCCACCAACGCTCGACATATTCGCGCTGCTGGGGTTTGCTCAGCTCCCGGATCGCCTTTGCCCGGTCCTCCGGGGCATAGCCGAGCAGCCGTTCGAACAGGTCCTCGCTGCGCATCTTCTCACTGCGCATCCTGTTTCTCCGCGGCCTCGCGGGCACGGGCCCGATCGATCGCATCCAGCTTCCGCAGGATAACCGCATCGGTTTCCTCGGGCCGGGCGCGCTTGAGCGCCGGGCCGCCCTTCCATTTGCCGTTCAGGCTGTTGCGATGCAGGCCGAGCAGGCGGATCGCCTCCGCCACGTCGATCTCGCGGCCATCCTCGCAGGAAATCATGTCGCCGCCGCCGCCCAGCACATGGCCGAGCAGAATCGTCTCCAGCATCTCGTATCCAAGGATCAGCGCCTTGCGCCATTCCTCGGCGAATTCCTCATCCTTGCGGCGCAGATGATAAACGCTCGGCGGCGTCATCCCTGCATGCGCGGCCGCCGCGCGCACATTGCCGGTGCTGGCCAGATGATCCAGAAAGGCTGAGCGCTTGGCCTTGGTCCAGCGCACCCAGCGCCGTCGCTTCTTCTCCACGGCTCCTCTCCCGAAAAGAAAAAGGGCCGGAAGGCGTTACCGCCCCGGCCCGACTCGCAATTCTTCAGCGTGCTCTACTTGTGCCACATCAGCGTGACGATGTCAAGCATAAAGTGCCTATTTGGTTAATTATGGGCAAACGGGCTTGGCTCGTCGATATGGCGCTTGCGAGAGGGAAGGGCTTTGGAAGGGGAGAGGGGGCGCCCTTAGAAGGGCATCCAGCGCTTCTTCTCGCTGAACTTCATATAGCCGGCGTTGACGCCGAGCCGCCAGCCGACGCCGAGGCGCACCGGGATCAGCACCACATCGCCGCGGCGCAGATAGGATGCGGAGAGGCCGCCGACGAAATAGGCGCGGCCCTCGCCCTGCGGGAAGCGCTTGTAGAGCTCCTGGCTGTCGTAAAGGTTGTAGACCAGCACGAACACCTTGTTGGCGTCGCCGCCCACGTCGAAGCCGATCGACGGGCCGGTCCAATAGACCTTCCGCTCGCCTTCGACCTTGTGGAACAACATGCCCGATCCGTAGCGCAGGCCGACGCCGATCGCGCCCGAGGCTTCGCTGCCGGCGATATAGCCGTTGGGCTGGCCCTGATCCTTGAGGATGTCCTCGAGCAGCTTGGCCAGGCCCGATGCGCCCTTGCCGAACACACCCTCGGCGGCACCGACCAGCTCGTCGCGCTGATAGGTGGTGGCCTGCTGGCGCGGGCTGAGATTGGGATTGGGATTATAGGGCGGCTGGCCCGGCTGCTGCTGCGCCGGATAGGGCTGGGCGGGCGGAGCGTCCTGCTGCTGCTGCGCGGGCGCGTCGTACGGGTCCTTGGCCGGCGGGGGCGTGTTCAGGTCCGAATCGATCGCGGTATTGGGGTCGATCGTCGTCATCTGCTGCTGTGCGGAAGCCGGTACGGCGCCCATTCCGAGCGCGGCCGCTGCCGCCACAAGCATCAGTTCACGAACGCGCATGGTCGAATTACCCCAGCCCACCAGAAGCTCTGTCTATAGGGGGCGCGGCTGTCCCGGCAATGAACGAGCGGCAAATAGAGTCGATTTCGCGTCAAGCTGGGCGTTGATTGCTCCGAAACCCCTGCTATAGGGCCTTCCCTCTAGCCGTTATCCGGAGACGTGGGTGAGTGGCTGAAACCAACGCTTTGCTAAAGCGTCATACGGGAAACCGTATCGAGGGTTCGAATCCCTCCGTCTCCGCCACCGCTTTATCCCATTGATATTATTCGGTATTTCAACGGGGCGCCGCCCAAGCAGGGGTTTGGCGCACGTGAGAAATCCTGCGTCTCCTACTGATTCGCGCAGGCTTGGCAGTAGGGCGCAAAGCGCTTAGGCAGAGCGCATGCCCAGCAGGCAGCCCGAAGCGTCGATCCCGCGCACTGAGAAAAAACCCCGTGTCCGCAAACCGCGGCCGCGTTCGCTGCGTCTCCATGGCACGGTGGCGCGCACGCTCGGCATTCGCATCGTGTCGGGCCAGCTTGCCCCGGGTGAAATACTGGAAGGCGAGATCGCGGCCAGCGAGCAGTTCAAGGTCTCGCGCACTGCGTACCGCGAAGCGATCCGGATTCTCGCCGCCAAGGGCCTGGTCCATTCGCGCCCCAAGATCGGCACGCAGGTAAGCCCGCGCCGCGAATGGCATCTGCTCGATCCGGATGTGCTGACCTGGATCTTCGCCGGTGAGCCCGATGACGCGCTGATCGAGAGCCTGTTCGAACTGCGCCGCATCGTCGAGCCCGACGCCGCCCGTATGGCCGCGCTGCGCCGTACGCCTGAGCAACTCGCCCGCATGCAGGAAGGGCTGGCGGGCGTGGATCGCCACGGCTTCGATTCGGAGGAGGGGCGCTGCTGCGACGAAGCCTTCCACTCCGCGCTGCTCGAGGCCTCGGGCAACGACTTCATCATCTCGCTGACCAGCGGCGTCGCTGCGGCGATCGAACTCACCACTGCGTTCAAGCAGCAGCATCTGCCCGCCCCGCACGACGCGCTGCCCGTCCACCTTGCGGTGCTCGAGGCGATCGAGGCGCAGGATGCCGAGCGCGCGCATGACGCGATGGCCCGGCTTGTCGATCGCGGCTTTGCCGACACGATGGAGGCGCGCAAGCCCGGCGCCGGCCCGGTGCCCCGCATGCGGATCTCCTGCTGAGCCGCGCGCACTTCCAACCGCTCTGAACCCTAACTTCGCAGCTGTGCCCGATTGCATTTTGCCACGGCGCTACCTAAGTCCCGCACGGGCAATGTTACCGCTAACTTTAGAACGCACGACAGGAGAGCAGGCATGGCGCTGACCGGCGAATTGTTCATTGCATCGAAGCGCGTCCGCCGCGACGGTCCGGGCTTCCAGGCCGTAGCCGCCTCGACCGGAACGCCGCTGGAGCCGAGCTTCAGCATGGCAACCAGGGAAGACGTCGAAGCCGCTGCTGCTGCCGCCGCGGCCGCCTTCCCGATCTATTCCGGCCTGGCGCGCGAGCAGCGCGCCGCGTTCCTCGAAGCGATCGCCGACGAGATCGACGCGCTGGGCGAGACGCTTACCGAGCGCGCGATGCAGGAAAGCGGCCTGCCGCATGCCCGCCTGACCGGTGAACGCGGCCGCACCTCGGGTCAGCTGCGCCTGTTCGCCAAGGAACTGCGCCTCGGCGAGTATCTGCGCGCGCGCATCGATCACGCCATTCCCGATCGCCAGCCCGCGCCCAAGCCGGACCTGCGCCTGCGCATGATCCCGCTCGGCCCGGTCGTCGTGTTCGGCGCCTCCAACTTCCCGCTCGCCTTCTCCGCCGCCGGCGGCGACACCGCGTCGGCGCTTGCCGCAGGCTGCCCGGTGATCGTGAAGGGCCATTCGGCGCACCCCGGCACGTCGGAACTGGTTGCCGGCGCGATCCAGCGCGCGGTCGCCAAGACCGGCATGCCCGAGGGCGTTTTCTCGCTGATCAACGGCGCCGGCAACGAAGTCGGCTCGGCGCTCGTCACCGATCCGCGCGTCAAGGCCGTGGGCTTCACCGGCTCCCGCGGTGGCGGCACGGCGCTGATGAAGCTCGCCGCGAACCGCCCGGTGCCGATCCCCGTCTATGCCGAGATGAGCAGCATCAACCCGGTCTTCCTGCTCCCTGCCGCGCTCGAGGCGCGCGCCGAGGTGCTCGGCAAGGCCTATATCGGTTCGCTGACCATGGGTGCCGGCCAGTTCTGCACCAATCCCGGCCTGGTCCTCGCACTCGAGAGCCCGGCGCTCGACCGTTTCCTCGCCGCAGCCAGCGAAGCCGTGTCGGGTGCGGCGGCGCAGACCATGCTGACCCCCGGTATCCTCAAGGCCTATGAGAGCGGCGTCGCCCGCTGGGCCTCGGCGCCTGGCCTCAAGCAGGTCGCGCGGGGCCAGCAAGGCTCGGCCAGCTGCGGCCGCGCTGCCTTGTTCGAGATGACCGGCGCGGACTTCATCGCCGATCCGAGCCATGCCGAGGAAGTCTTCGGCGCTGCCTCGCTGCTCGTGCGCTGCGCGAATATCGAGGAACTGCTCAAGGTCGTGTCGCTGCTCGAAGGCCAGCTCACCGCGACGCTGCACCTCGATGATGCCGACACCGAAGTCGCGGCGAAGCTGCTGCCGATCCTCGAGCGTCTCGCCGGCCGCATTCTCGCCAATGGTTGGCCGACCGGCGTCGAAGTGACCGACGCACAGGTTCATGGCGGCCCCTACCCGTCGACCGCGGATGGCCGCAGCACCTCGGTCGGCACACTGGCGATCGATCGCTTCCTGCGTCCGGTCGCCTATCAGGATCTGCCGGCGGCTTTGCTCCCGGCGGACCTGCGCGACGGCGATGCGGACATCCCGCGCCGCGTCGATGGCAAGGTTATGCTGTAACGCGCTGCGCCAAGCGGAAATACGGAAAGGCCGGGCTCGCTACCCGGCCTTTTCCTTTTTAGCCGGGAAACGCTTCCTCCAAGCCAGCGGCCGTTCGAAAGCGGAAGGCGATGTCGTGGCGATACACCTGGCCCGGATCGAGCCGCGCCGAGGGGAAGCCCGGCCGGTTCGGGCTGTCTGGAAATTTCTGCGGCTCGAGGCAAAGTCCATCGCGCGCGGCATAGACGCGCCCGCTCGTGCCCGGCGGGCCGCCGGCCAGATGATTGCCCGAATAGAATTGCAGCCCGGGCTCACCCGAATGGAGATCGAGCACGCGCCCCGATCCCGGATCGAACAGCGTGGCGACGCAGCGCGGAGCGCCGTCGATCACGAAATTATGGTCATAACCGTGGCCAAGCCGGAGCTGCGCATCATCGGCGTCGATCCGCTCGCCGACCCGCCTGGGGACGCGGAAGTCGAAGGGGGTGCCGCTGACATCGGCAAAGGCGCCCGTCGGGATCAGCCCGGGGCCCACCGGTGTGGTGCGGCTGGAGGAGATCCGCAGCACATGGTCGAGAATGGTCGTGCCGCTCGCCTCGCCGCCGAGGTTGAAATAGGCGTGGTTGGTCAGGTTCACCACTGTCGGCGCGTCGGTGGTCGCGGTCAGCAGGATGGCGAGCCCGTCGTCTTCCAGCTTGTAGCGTGCTTCCACCGTCAAGCTGCCCGGAAAGCCGTTATGTCCCGCCGGGCTGACATGGCGGAACGTCACTGCATCCTCGGTCAGCGCCACCACGTCCCAATGCTGCTGGTCGAGCCCCATCGGCCCCGAGTGCAAGCTGTTCGCGCCGTCATTCGCCGCGATGCGATGCTCCACCCCGTCGAGTGTGAAGAGCGCGCCGCCGATCCGGTTGGCATAGCGCCCGGTCACCGCGCCATAGAAGCGCGGCGTCCCGCGATAGTCCTCGAGATTCGCGAACCCCAGCACCACATTCGCGCGTGCGCCGTTCCGGTCGGGCACCTGCAGCACGCGTAGCGCCGCGCCGAGCGTGATCAGCTCGGCGCGATAGGGCCCACGCGCGATCGCGATCGTCTCGATCACTTGGTACCGGGGCAGATCGAGTTGGCCGGATCCGAGACGATGCGCACGTCAGCAAGGCTGAAGCTGAGCGGTGCGCTCGCCTTCACCACCAGTGGTGCGCCGACCGCGTTCACGTCGGTCCCATTCTGCTGATAGCATTTGAGCAGGACTTTAACCGTCCGCCATTTGCCGGTCTCGCCGGTGAACAGACTGGTCGCGTCAAAGCCCTTGCCCTCGCCCATGGTCAGCGTCACCGGCCCCGCCGCCGCGCGGTCGAGCCGGTAGATGAGCTGCAGCGACAGGTCGCCATTGGTCTCGCGCGAAAGATTGATCGGGGCGCCGCCGCCGATGCTCAATGTCGCCGGGCCGCCGGTCCAGTTGAGCTGCTGCGCGCCTTCCTGCGTCTGCGGCCCGTCGATCGGCGCGCGGGTGATGTTCGATTCGGTGGCGAAGGAGAAGGGCTTGGGCGTCACGCCCT
This sequence comes from Sphingomonas sp. R-74633, assembly GCF_013416555.1. Classification (GTDB taxonomy): domain Bacteria; phylum Pseudomonadota; class Alphaproteobacteria; order Sphingomonadales; family Sphingomonadaceae; genus Sphingomonas. The sequence continues at coordinate 203,896 of NZ_JACCFG010000005.1, forward strand.
TGGCGAAATAGACACTGGTATTGAGCGACGAGGCGTCGAAGCCCGGTTCCTCGCCCAGTATCGCCACCGTTTCCGGCTTGGCGTAGCTCAGGCCATAGCCGAGCGCGAACAGCGGGTCATAGCCCGGCTGGCCTTTGTTGAGCGTGAACTGGCCGGCAGTCTTGGGCCAGCTGAACGAAAGCGTGCCGCCAAAGTCCCTGCGCGGCTTGCCGGCCTTGTCGCCGATGATCACATCCGCCACGCCCGCGCCTTCGCTGCCCGGCAGCCACGCCGCGACGAACGCGTCCGAGGCGTTGATCTCGGGGTTCACCCAGAGCGGCCGGCCGGAGAGGAACACCGACACGGTCGGCACGCCTGCCGCCTTCAACTTCTTGAGCAGCGCCAACGCCTGCTTGTCCCCCGCCTGGAATTCCAGCGTCGCGATGTCGCCGCGCATCTCGGCATAGGGCTGCTCGCCGAATACCACGATCGCGACATCGGGCTTTGCGGTGAAGCTGCCATCGGGCGAGAGCGTCGCGGTGCCGCCCCCGGCCTTCACCGCCTCGGCGATGCCCGAGAAGATCGACTGGCCGTTGGGGAACATCGAATTGTCATTGCCGTCGCCCTGCCAGCTCAGCGTCCAGCCGCCGGTCTGCTGCGCAATCGAATCGGCACCCGGTCCGGCGACGAGCACATTGGCGGAAGCCTTTACCGGCAGCACGCCCTGATTCTTGAGCAGCACCAGCGACTTGGCCACCGCTTCGCGGGCGACCGCGCGATGCTCGGTATTGCCCAGCACCCCGGCCTTGCCCTCGAACGGACGGGCAGGGTCGAACAGGCCCAGCTTCGCCTTCACGCGCAGGATGCGACGCACGGCGTCGTCGATCCGCGCCATCGGGATCGTACCGTCCTTCACATGCGCCACCGTGCTCTCGAACAGGCCCTTCCAGCCATCCGGCGCCATCGCCATGTCGAGCCCGGCATTGAACGTCGCGGCGCAGTCGGTGGTGGTGCAGCCGGGCACCTGACCATGGCCGTTCCAGTCGCCCACGACAAAGCCCTGGAAGCCCATCCGGTCCTTGAGCACATCGGTGAGCAGCGACTTGTTGCCATGCATCTTGACGCCGTTCCAGCTCGAGAAGCTCGCCATCACAGTGAGCGTGCCGGCCTGGATCGCGGGGACATAGCCCTGGGCATGGATGGCGATCAGTTCGTCCTCGCCGATCTGCGCATCGCCCTGGTCGACGCCACCGGCGGTGCCGCCGTCGCCGAGGAAATGCTTGGCCGATGCGGCGACATAGCCCTGCTGGATACGGTTCTTGGTGCCGGGTTCGCCCTGCAGCCCGCGCACCATCTCGCCGGCATAGGCGCGCACGACCGCCGGATCTTCCGAATAGCCTTCATAGGCACGACCCCAGCGCTCGTCCTGCGGCACGGTAAGGGTGGGGCCGAACGCCCAGTCGGGTCCGGTCGCGGCGGTTTCCTCGGCGGTCGCCTTGCCGATACGGCGCATCAGCGCGGGATCGTGCATCGCGCCGAGGCCGACATTGTGCGGGAAGATCGTCGCGCCGATGACGTTGCTGTTGCCGTGCACCGCATCGATGCCAAAGATCAGCGGGATGGGCTGATGCTTGCCGCGCGGCTCCATCGCCACCTTGCGGAAGGCGCGGGCGGTCTCGACCCAGGGCATTTGCGGCGAGCGGTCGGGTGCGCCGAGCGGGGGCGAGCTGCCGCCCGCCAGCACCGAGCCGAGCGGATATTGGCGCAGCTCCTCGGGCTTCATCGCGCCGATGTCCGCCTGGATCATCTGGCCGACCTTCTCCTCGAGCGTCATCGTCGCCATCAGATCGCTGACGAACTTCTCGGTCGCCGGATCGACCAGCCCCTGCGAGCCCGCGATCGGCCATTTCTCCGGATGCACCGTTGCGGCTTCCGACAGCGCTGTCGGCGCGTGCTGCGCAAAAGCGGGCGACGCGGCCCAGAGGATCGTGGTCGACAGCAACAGCTTCAGGCCAGGCCGCATTTCTCTCTCCATCTTTATTATTTCTGGTAGCGATAACAGAAGATCATCGCGCGAGTCCACGCTCCAACCATCTCGCCGCCTCGTCGGGACTTGCTTTGTTACTGTCGCGATCCACCATGTAATTGGCCTCGCGCATCCGCTCGACGCTGATCGCACCGATCAGCGGCTTGAGCGCCGCCTGGAAGCGCAAATCCTCGGCGCGACCCGGGGCGAGCAGCAGGATCGCGTCATATCCCGGGATCGCGCCCTTGGGATCGCTCAGCACCGCGAGCTTGTCCGCCGCGATCCGTCCGTCCGAAGAAAAGGCCGGGATCACGTCCGCCGTACCACTAGCCAGCGCGCGGTACATGAAGGTCGGTTGATAGGGATGGGCCGATTTGAAGCTCAGGCCGTACGCCTTCTTCACCGCCGCCCATTCGGGCCGCTCGAGAAACTCGACATCGGTGGCGAGGTTCAGGCCGCCGGCCACCGGCGTCAGATCGGCAATGCTGGTTATCCCGCGCTTCTTCGCATCGTCGCCGCGCATCGCAAAGGCATAGGCATTCTCGAAGCCGAGCGAGCCGAGCAGGGTCACCTTGTGCTTCTCGCGCGCCCAGCTCGCGACCCCGCTCACGATCGCATCGCGCGGCGGCACGTCGCTGCGGCGCATCTCGTTGGTCCAGATCGTCCCCGAATAATCGACATAGACATCGACATCACCGCCCGCGAGAGCACTGAACGCCACCGCCGATCCCAGCCCCTCGCGGTAGCGGACCTTATACCCCGCTGCTTCCAGCCGGTGCCCGATCAGCCGGGCGAGGATGTACTGCTCGGAGAAACCCTTGGCGCCGATCGTCACGGTGCCGCGCGCCGCCGGCAGGGCAGGGACCAGCGCCACCGCGACCGCGATCAGCAGCGTCCCCAGGCTGACCCAGACCAGCCCGCGCTTGCGCCGCGCGATCCCGAACTCCGCCAGCCCCAGCAGCCCGTCGACGGCCAGCGCGAGCACCGCTGCCGCGACGCAGCCGGTCAGTACCAGCGACCAGTTCTGCGTCTGCAGCCCGGCGAAGATCAGGTCGCCCAGGCTCGGCTGGCCCACCGTGGTCGACAGTGTCGCCGCGCCGATCGTCCACACTGCGGCGGTGCGGATGCCGGCCATCAGCACCGGCAACACGAGCGGCGCCTCGACCAGCCGCAGCTTCTGCCACGCGGTCATCCCCACGCCGTCCGCCGCCTCGATCACCGCCGGGTCGATCGTCCCGAGCCCGGTCACGCCGTTCCGCAGGATCGGCAGCAACGCATAGAGCGACAGCGCGAGCAGCGAGGGCAGGAAGCCCAGCGCCGGGATGCCACCGCCGACCAAAGTCGAGAGCGACAACAGGATCGGATAGAAGAGCGCCAGCAGCGCCAGGCTCGGAATCGTCTGCACCAGGCTGGCGAAGCCCAGCGCGATTCGCCCGACCACCCGGTTGCGCGCCGAGAGCACCGCCAGCGGCAGTGCGATCGCCAGTCCGAGCAGCAGCGCCGCCAGTGCCAGCAGCAGATGCTGTGCGAGCAGCTCGGGCACGCGGGACAGCGCGCTCACTTTTCCAGCTCCGCCAGCCGGTGCGCCTGTTCGCGCGGCACTGCGACCAGCGCGTCCGCCGCAGCACCGCCCTTGCCGGCGAGCAGTTCGCGCGGGGTGGCATCGGCGACGATCCGGCCCTTCTCCATCACCAGCACCCGGTCGGCGAGCAGCAGCGCCTCGGCCATGTCGTGCGTCACCAGGATCGTGGTCAGCTCCATCCGGTCGTGCAGCGCGCGGATCGCCTTGCCGAGCCCGTCGCGCGTCACCGGATCGAGCGCACCGAACGGTTCGTCCATCAGCAAGATGCCCGGCCCCGTCGCCAGCGCCCGCGCCACGCCGACCCGCTGGCGCTGGCCGCCTGAAAGCGCATCGGGCATCCGCGACGCCATCTCGGGCGATAACTCGACCAGCTCGAGCAGTTCCGCCACTCGCGCCGCGCTATCTTTCTCCCCCGCCAACCGCAGCCCGATCGCGACATTCTCGCCGACGCGCATGTGCGGGAACAGGCCGACATTCTGGAAGACATATCCGATCCGCCGGCGCAGCTCGGGTGCGGGCCCGGCACCGACGGGCTCGCCACCCACCAGCACGTCGCCCTCGCTCGGTTCGATCAGCCGGTTGACCATCTTGAGCAGAGTCGACTTGCCCGATCCCGAGGCGCCGACCAGCGCGACGAAGCTGCCCGCCGCGACCTCCAGCGACACCCCGTCGACGGCCTTCACGCCCCCCGGCCAGACCTTGCTGACATTTTTGAAGGTAACGGAGCGGCTTTGCTCTGGCATCGATCGTGTTTGTGCGGGATGAAGTGACAAAGGTCAAAAGAACAGGAGAGGCGGCATGGCCAAGGCGGCATTCATCACCGGGGGCGCATCGGGCATCGGGCTGGCGGTTGCGAAGAGCCTGGCGGCGGACGGCTGGCTGGTCGGCCTTGCCGATGTCAACGCCGCCGGCCTGGAAACGGCAAAGGCCGAGATCGCCGGCGCCCAGACCTATGCAATGGACGTGCGCGACCGCGATGCCTGGACCACGGCGCTTGCCGACTTCGCGACGAAGAGCGGCGGCCGGCTCGACTTCCTCTTCAACAATGCCGGCATCGCCGTCGGCGGCCAGCTCGAGACCATGTCCGACGCGGACATCGATCGCGGCCTCTCGATCAACATCAACGGCGTGGTCAACGGTGCCCGCGCCGCGCACGACCTGCTCAAGGCGACGCCCGGCTCGGCGATGATCATCACCAGCTCGGCCGCGGGCATCTCGGGCAATGCCGGCATGTCGATCTACAGCGCCGGCAAGTTCGCGATGCGCGGCTTTGCCGAGGCACTGAACGCCGAGTGGGGCCACGAGGGCATCTATGTCGGCTCGCTGATGCCGAGCTTCATCGACACGCCCTTGCTCAACCACGTCACCCAGGATTCGAACCGCAACGTGCGCGAATCGGTGCGCGCCGCCGGCCTAGAGATCACGCCGGTCGAGGAAGTGGTGAAGACCGTCCGCCACATGCTCACCATCCGCAAGGACGTGCACACCCGCGTCGGCAAGACCGCGCACCGGCTGTGGTTCCTGCAGCGCTGGCTGCCCGGCACGCTGCGCAAGCTGCAGGGCCGTGCATTCAAATAATCAGAGCAGCGCTTCGATCGCCTGCGCCATCTGGATGTCGCGCGTCGAGAGCCCTCCCGCGTCGTGCGTGGTCAGCAGCACGTCGACCTTGTTCCAGACGTTCGACCATTCGGGGTGATGGTCCGCCTTCTCGGCGATCAGCGCTACGCGAGTCATGAAGCCGAAGGCCTGATTGAAGTCCTTGAACTCGAAGCGGCGCGTGATCGCGTCGCGCGTCGGCTCCCACGTCCAGTCGGGCAGCGCCGCGAGCGATTCCTCGCGAAGTCCGTCCGTCAACCGCGCCACCATCATCGCCTCCCTTGCCGTAGCTCTATCGCCCGGCCTATGCCCGCAACGATGACCGGGCAAGCCCCAGACGCTGCAGCGATCGAGCGCCTCGCCCGCGCCGCGCTCGATCGCATCCCCGAACCGTTCAACGCCTATCTCGCCGACATCGTGCTGGTGATCGAGGATTTCGCCGATGACGAGACGCTGGACGAGATGGGTATCGAGGACCCGTTCGACCTGACCGGCCTCTATCGCGGGCGGCCCGTGGGCGAGAAGTCGGCATGGGACGGCGTGTCGATGCCGGACGAGATCCATCTCTATCGCCGGCCCCTGCTCGACGAGTGGGTGCATACCGGCGTGACGCTCGAATCGCTGATCACCCATGTCGTGGTGCACGAGGTCGGCCATCATTTCGGGCTTTCCGACGACGACATGCACGCGCTGGAGGACAGCGCCGAGTGACGAGCCTAATCCTGCGCGGCATCGCGTGCGTGCGCGCCGGACGGCTGCTGTTCGAAGGGCTCGATCTCGCGCTCGCGTCCGGCGAGGCAGCTTTGGTCACCGGGCCGAACGGCGTCGGCAAGTCGAGCCTGATCCGCATCGCCGCAGGCCTGCTCGCGCCCACCGCCGGCAGCGTGGAAGGCGAGGGTGCCCGCGCGCTCATGGCGGAGGCGCCGGCGCTCGATCCCGAACTTCCGCTGGGCAAGGCGCTGCGCTTCTGGGTGGGGCTCGATGGCCGGCGCGACGCAGTATCCGGGGCGCTGGCTGCGGTCGGCCTCGCCGATCTCGCGCCGGTGCCGGTTCGCCTGCTCTCCACCGGCCAGCGCCGCCGTGCCGCGCTTGCGCGGGTGGTGGCGAGCGGCGCGCCGGTCTGGCTGCTCGACGAGCCTGCCAACGGTCTCGATGCCGCTTCGGTCGCGCTGCTCGAGGGCATGGTCGCCAGGCATCGCGCGGCGGGAGGCATCGCGCTGGTCGCCACGCATTTGGCCGTAGCGCTGCCCGATGCCCGCGAGGTGGCACTGTGAGTGCCTATGCCGCGATCATCTGGCGCGAACTGCGCCGGGCCTGGAGCACCGGCGGGCTGGCGTTGCCGGTGGTGTTCTTCCTGCTTGTCGCGATCCTTTTCCCCTTCGCGGTCGGTCCCGATTCGAAGTTGCTCGCCCGCATCGCGCCCGGCGTGATCTGGGCGGCGGCGCTGCTCGCGGCCTTGCTCCCGGTCGAGCGGTTGGTAACGCCCGACCTGGAAAGCGGTGTGCTCGACCAGTTCGCCGTGCGCGGCCTGCCCGATGCCGGCGTCGCTGCAGCCAAGATCGCCGGCCATTGGCTCGGCTTCGCGCCGGCCTTGCTCGCCGCCACGGTGATTGCCTCGGGCCTGCTCCAGCTTCCGGGCGACGCGCTGGCGCCGCTGCTGGTCGCGCTGCTGATCGGCACGCCCGGGCTTGCCGCACTCGGCGTCGCCACCGCCGCGCTGGTTGCCGGGCTGCGGGGAGCAGGGGCGCTGGCGGGGCTGGTCATGCTGCCCTTCGCCGTGCCGCTGCTGATCTTCGGCGCCACCGCCGGCGAACCCGGCGCGCTCAAGCTGCTCGGCGCGGTGAGCCTGTTGCTGGTGGCGGGCTGCCCGTTCGTGGCAGGCTCGGCGATCCGGATGGGGCGGAGCTAGTCGACCGCAACGGTTGCCGGGGGATAGGAGCAGCCGCTACGCCTCGGGCGGCAGCTCGTCGCCAAAGACGACCATCGCCGAACCCTCGGCCAATGCATCCGCCGCGGCGGCGCGCAGCACGGGATCGTCGCCGGCAGCCGGATCGGCGACTTCCATGCCCTTTTCAAGCCGCACCAGCATCCAGCCCGTGCCGAGAGCGACGCCGGCCGCCTTGGCCTGCGCTTCCTCGAAGCTGTCGGCGGAGACATAGATCAGCATGGCGTGGCGCCCGCCCGGCCGGCGGCCTTCGACGGTGTCGGCAACTGCGGTTGCCAGGAATACCGAGAGGCCCATCAGCGGCTCCAGCGCGCGAAGATCGCGGTCGGCAGCTGCAGCCCGCGCGCTTCCTCGCGCACCGTCAGCTCGCCGCATTCCACCTTGCCGCCGAGATGGCCGACATGCTGGCGCAGCAACTCGCCGATCGCGAGTGCCGACATGCGCACGGCATAGACGGTGAGGAACAGGAAGCGCGAATTCTGGTCGAGCAGCTGCGTGGTCTCGGCGATCAGCCCGGGCAGGCCCTCCTCGAGCTTCCACACTTCGCCATTCGGCCCGCGACCCCATTTCGGCGGATCGAGGATGATCCCGTCATAGCGCCGTCCGCGCCGCACTTCGCGCGCCGTGAACTTGGCGGCGTCGTCGATCATCCAGCGGATCGGCAGATCCTCCATGCCCGACAGCGCGGCATTGGCCTTGCCCTCGGCGACCGATTTCTTCGAGGCATCGACATGCGTCACCTTCGCGCCCTTGGCGGCCAAGGCGAGCGAGCCGACTCCTGTGTACCCGAACAGATTCATGCATTCGGGCGCGTCCATCCCGTCGATCTGTGCGCGCATCCAGTGCCAGACCGGCGACATGTCGGGGAAGAAGGCGAGGTGGCGGAAGGGCGTGTTCTGCGCAGTGAAGCGCACTTCTTCCCATTTGAGCGGCCAGCCTTCGGGCGGCACCGTCTTGGTGAAGTTCCAGCGGCCGCCGCCATCCTCGTCCGCGCCGGGTACGAACTCGCCATGCGCGTCCCAGTTGTCGGAGGCGGGCGCCCACATCGCCTGGGGCTCGGGGCGGATGAAGCGATATTTGCCGTAGCGCTCGAGCTTGCGGCCATGGCCGCTGTCGACCAGCCCATAGTCCGCCCAGGGCTCGCCGGTGAGAGTGATCAGGTCCATCGAGGCTCTTTAGACACCCAATTCTTCTCCGTCACCCGCCCGCGATCAGGTCCGCGGCTTGGCCCGCTCGGCGATGTATTCGCGCACCGCGTCGAGCGTGCCCGGCAGCACCTCATAGCGCTCCTGCCGGTCGAACAGGTCGCCCACCCGCGCCGGCAGCGACGGCCGCACGCCGGTGGCGCGCTCGACTGCGTCGGCGAACTTGGCCGGATGCGCCGTCGCCAGCGTGACCACCGGCACATCGGCGGGGAGGTCCGCGCGGCGCGCGGCGGCGAGGCCGATCGCAGTGTGCGGGTCGATCACCTGCGCCGCTTCGGCCGAGGCCCAGCGCATCGCTTCGTTCATTTCCTCGGGCGTGATCCGGTCGCTCACGAAGATCTTCGCCGCGCCTTGCTGCTGCGCGTTGCTCAGCCGCATCGCCCTGGTCGATTCGAAACCGTGCATCTGCTCGGCGACGCTGCCGCCGGCGAGGTCGGCTAGCAGCCGCTCGAAGTTCGAGCTGACCTGGATGTCCATGCTCGGCGCCGCGGTCGGCGTGACCGTTCCCGCGGAGTAATCGCCGTTCGACAGCGCACGGTGGAGGATGTCGTTGACGTTGGTCGCGACCACCAGCCGCTCGATGGGGAGGCCCATCTTCGCCGCGACATAGCCGGCGAACACGTCGCCGAAATTGCCCGTCGGCACCGCGAAGGCGATCTTCTGCGCCGGTGCGCCCAGGCGGACCGCGGCGTAGAAGTAATAGACCACCTGCGCCATCAGCCGGGCCCAGTTGATCGAATTGACCGCGCTCAGGCGGAAGCGGCCCGAGAAGTCCGCGTCGTTGAACAGCGCCTTCACCATCGCCTGGGCGTCGTCGAAGCTGCCCTCGATCGCGATGTTGTGGACGTTGGGCGCCAGCACCGTGGTCATCTGGCGGCGCTGCACGTCGGACACACGGCCCTTGGGATGCAGCATGAAGATGTCGACCCCGTGCCGCCCGGCGACTGCGTCGATCGCCGCGCTGCCGGTGTCGCCCGAGGTCGCGCCGACAATGGTCAGCGGCTCGGCGCTGCCGGTCAGAAATTTCTCGAAGAGCAGCCCGAGCAGCTGGAGCGCGACGTCCTTGAACGCCAGCGTCGGACCGTGGAACAGCTCGAGCAGGAAATTGCGGTGGTCGAGCTGGACCAGCGGCGTCACCGCGGCCTGCGAGAAACGGCCATAGGCCTGCTCGCACAATTCGCGCAGCTCGGCTTCGCTCAGGTCCTCGCCGGTGAACGGCGCCATCACCCGAACCGCGGTCTCGACATAGGAGAGGCCCTTCAGCCCCTCGATCTCCTCGCGAGTGAAGCTCGGCCAGCGGGTCGGGATGTATAGCCCGCCGTCGCTCGCCAGGCCGGCAAGCGTCACGTCACGGAAACCAAGCAGCGGCGCGGCGCCTCGGGTGCTCTGATATTGCATGAGGGCGGGGACTAGCGGCGCCGGCCGCCCGGGGCAAGAAAGCCGAACTTTAGGCGGGTTTCGGCTTCTGCCGCAGCTTGAGCGCCAGCACGTAGATCACGCCCGCCACCAGCGCGAACAGGAACCACTGCACCGCATAGGAAAGGTGGTTGTTGGGCACGCTCGACAGATCGGGCCGCGCAGTCGGCTCCAGGCCGGGGGCGGCGGCTTCGGAGATCAGCATCAGATGCTTTGGCTCGCTGTCGAACAGGCCGGCGAGCATCGGGCGGTGATCGGGAGCATGGGTGATCGTGCCGGTCACCTTGCCGCCCTTCCATACTGGCTTGAAGGTCGGGTTGGGCGCCACCCCCATGTCGACCAGCAGCACCGGGCCTTCGGCGCCAGTGCGGCACTGGGCGATATGGCGATAGCCGTTGGTGCCCTTGACCGAGCGCCCGCCCTGGCTCTGCCAGCCGATCACTTCAAGGCAGAAGGCATTGGCGCGACGGAAGAGAGTGTCGTCGCCGACCGGCAGGCGCGGGAAGGCCATCTCGGGCTTGTTCAAATTTTGCGCGTAGAGCTGGAGCGCGGCCAGCTTCTCGCCGCGGCGTTCGAGCTGCCAGATGCCGAGGCCGATCATCAGGGCGATGGCGAGCGCGACGACGATCGTCGGGATCAGGGGAAAACGCGGCATCATTCCCGAACGCGCCCTTCGCCCGCGCGGTTGCGATATTCGAGCGCGAGCAGCAGGCCCTTGGAGACGCGCAGCGACAGCACAACCAGTACGGTCGTGATCGGCACCCACAGCAGCGCGTGGATCAGCAGCCCCGGCTGGAAGGTGAATTCGACCCACAAGGCGAGCGCAGTGACCAGCGCGCCGATGCCGAGGGTGAGGAACACCACCGGCCCGTCACCGACATTGAACCGGGTGAAGTCGAGCGCGCAGGCGCTGCAGCGTTCGGCAAAGCCGGTGAAGCTGCGGAACAGCGTCGGCGCGCCGCAGCGCGGGCAGGCGCCTTTGGTCCCCGAAAGGATCGGGGGAGGCGACACTGGGCCGCCTCCCCCGGAAGAGTCGCTATCGGTGTCGGTCACGCTCAGCCGGCGTGGACCGGTGCACCCCAGCCGCCCCAGACATAGATCGAGGCGAAGAGGAAGAGCCACACCACGTCGACGAAGTGCCAGTACCAGGCCGCCGCCTCGAAGCCGAAATGCTGCTTCGGGGTGAAGTCGCCCTTGTACGCGCGCACCAGGTTCACGATCAGGAAGATCGTGCCGACGATCACGTGGAAGCCGTGGAAGCCGGTCGCCATGAAAAAGGCACCGCCATAGCTGGTGCCCGGCATCGTGCCATGGCCGCTCAGCGGCGTGCCGTCGGCGCGGAAGCTGAAGGGTGCGTTGATATATTCATAGGCCTGGAGGCTGGTGAACAGCAGGCCGAGGACCACGGTGAGCCACAGGCCCTTCTTGACCACATCGTCCTCGCCCACGCCGAGCAGGCCCCAAAAGCCCTTCATCGCGCCGCCGCGCTGATTGTGGATCAGGCCGTGATGCGCCCAAGTCACGGTGGTGCCCGAGCAGAGCAGGATCAGCGTGTTGAGCAGCGGGAATTCCCACGCGTTCAGCACTTCCAGGCCCTTGGGCGGCCAGGTGCCGCCGATCGCCTCGACGTGCGAGGGGAAGAGCGAGAAATCGAACCAGGCCCAGAACCAGCCGACGAAGAACATCACTTCCGAAGCGATGAACAGGATCATGCCGTAGCGCAGATGGAGCTGCACGATCGGCGTGTGATCGCCGGCATGCGCTTCCTGGATCACCTTGCTCCACCAGCCGAACATTGTGGTCACCACCAGCGCAATGCCGGCGAACAGCACAAGATAGGCGCTCGGATATTTGTGCATCACCATGATGCCGCCCGAGGCCAGCACCAGCGCCGAGAACGCGCCGAAGAGCGGCCAGATGCTGGGCGGAAGGATATGGTATTGGTGGTTCTTTGCCCCGGCCATCGATCGTCCCTGTCCTATGCTTTTGCCAAAGCTTTACGGTGCCAATTCGCTTCCCGCAACAACCCTGTTCCGGGCTCAGTGCGCCTTGGCGGCAGCGGCGGCGATTGCCGGCGATTCGGCGGGGTAGAAGGTGTAGGAGAGCGTGATCTCCTGCACGTCGCGCGCGTCCGGATCGTCGAGGATCTTCGGGTCGACATAGAAAATCACCGGCATGCGTACCGTCTCGCCCGGCTTCAGCGTCTGCTGGGTGAAGCAGAAGCACTGGATCTTGGTGAAATACTTGCCGATGAAGACGGGCGTGACGTTGAACGTCGCGGTGCCGGTCACTTCATGATCGGAGGTGTTGGTCGCCTTGAAGAACGCCATGTCGCGTCCGCCAATGTCGATCACGTCCTCGCGCCGCTCGGGCTCGAACTTCCAGGGGATGCCCTTGGCGACATTGGAGTCGAAGGCGATCGTGATCTTCTGGCCGACGCTGCCCGGTGCACGGATGCCGCGCTGGGTGGTGCCGTTGAGGCCGGTCGATTCGCAGAACAGCCGGTAGAGCGGCACTGCCGCGAAACCGAGCCCGGTCATCGAACACACGCCGATGCCGGCGAGGATCGCGACGCGCAGGTTCTGGCTCGGCCAGTTCATCAGCCGTGGCCCAGCTGGATCTTCACGATCGAGATGGCGAAGACGAGCACCACGAACAGCCCGAGCAGCACCGCCATCACGGTGGCGCGGCTGCGCTGGCGGGCGCGGACCAGCTCGGTCTCCTCGAGCGGCGTGGGTGCGGCCGGCGGGGCCTGGATCAGATCATCGGTCATGCGAACCACCTGTCGACGACGAGCGCGCCGAATACAATGAAGAGATAGAGGATCGAATATTTGAACAGCCGCTTCTCGGGCGCCATCGTGTCGTTCGGCTCGGAGCGGCGGATCGCCACCTGCAGCGCCATGGCGAGGAACAGGCCCGACATCACCGCGGCGACGATCCCATAGATCGGACCCGCAAGGCCGAGCGGCCAGGGTGCCGCGGCGCACAGGACCATCGGGATGGTGTAGAGCCCGATCTGGATCCGCGTCGAGCGCTCGCCCGCCACCACCGGCAGCATCGGCACGCCGGCATTGGCGTAATCGGTCTTCACGAACAGCGCGAGCGCCCAGAAATGCGGCGGCGTCCACAGGAAGATCAGCGCGAAGAGCAGCAGCGGCAGCGTGGTCACGTCGCCGGTTGCCGCCGCCCAGCCGATCATCGGCGGAAAGGCGCCGGCCGCGCCGCCGATCACGATGTTCTGCGGCGTCCGGCGTTTGAGCCAGATCGTATATACGAACACATAGAACAGGATCGAGACGGCCAGGATCAGCGTCGCGGTCAGGTTGATCGCGAAATACATGAGCGCGAGGCTGAAGCCCGCCAGCCCTACGCCGAAATGCAGCGCCGACTGCTTCTCCATCCGCCCGGCGGGGAGCGGGCGCTTCTGCGTCCGCTTCATCTTGGCGTCGAGATCGGCCTCGTACCATTGGTTGAGCGCGCCTGCCGCGCCCGCGCCCAGCGCGATGCACAGGATCGCGGTGAAGCCGAGCACCGGATGGATCGGCACCGGCGCGGCGAGCATGCCGCACAGCCCGGTGAAGACGACGAGCGTCATCACCCGCGGCTTGGTCAGCGCAAGGAAATCACGCCATTCGGCGGGAAGCGAAACGGTTGCTGCGGAAGTGCTCATGATCGTGCGGCCGCTATAGAGGCGCGGGCGCGCGGGGGGAAGTGGACGCTTTGCCATAGCGGACGGCGTCGGATAGTCTCCCCTGAGAGGGGGCGGATTTGCGATACGCGTTGTTCTATTTCGTCGTCGCGGCCGCAACGCTGTTCCTGGTGCTTGCGCTGTTCGTCTGCATCATCGGCTGGCTGGTGTGGCACAGCGGCCTGGCCTCCTTCTCGATGCGCAAGGATATCGCGCGGATCTGGATTCAGATTCGCACGATGCGGGCTGGGATACTGGCAGGCATCGGGCTTCTTGCCGTGCCGCTGTTGATCAACGGCGCGCTTCGGCTGTTCGTCGGCGTGGATCAGCAGCGCTGGGACGTCGCGTTCGTCGGGGGTGGCATGCTGGCCATCTCCGCCGTGCTGATCACCCTGATTATGCGCAACGCCTGAGGATCGGCGCTCGCGGGGGAGGCGGCACGGTTGCGCCGCCCGGCTTCGTGCGTGTCGCAGGATATGGAGCTAGCGGCGCGCCAGTCCGCCGATCAATGCTTCACTGCCTGGTCGAGCGGGACGGCGGGCCTAGGCGGCACCGGCGGTTTGCCGATCCAGGCGAGCCCACGCGCCAGGTCGAGCGTCACCACCCAGTTGCGCAGGAACGGCATGCCCAGATTGCCGTCCATGATCATGTCGGGCGTGAAGGCATCGGCGGTGGTCGCGCGGATGTTACCCAACACTTCGAAATCGGCGGGCTGCTTGCCTTCGATCTTGGCGTCCATGCCCAGCAGTTCGGCGACCGGCTTGGAGACGAGCACGGTGCCACCATTACCCGAATCGAGTTCGAGCCACAGCGCGCCCTTCCTGGTCGGTACCGCCGCCATCACTGCGAGCGCCGAGCCGTCGAGCTCGCGCTTCAGCCGGATGCGCAGCGGCTGCATCCCGGCGATGCGCGCGGCGCGGCTCGCTTCCGATTCGAGCGTCATCGTCCCGGCGGCGAAATCGAGCGTCACCGTGCGCCCTTCGAACAGGTTCAGCCCGATGATCCCGTCGAGCGCGGCGTCCTTCGGATTGTTCGCGGCCATGTCGATCAGCCCGGTCATTGGCGGCCGGGCAGTGATCCCGCCGACGGTGATCGCAATTGCCTCGCCGCAGTGGGGGCCATCGAAGCGCGTGCCCATCATGTTGTAGCCGGTGGCGCGGCCCCAGGGTTCGCAGCCGGCGCGCATCGCGGTGTCGCGCGAGACCAGGGTGATCCCGGCGCCGGTGTCGAACAGATAGAGTCCCTTCTTGCCGGCGATCTCCGCTTCCAGCGCCCAGCGCGTGCGCCATGGTTTCATCTGGATCACCGCATCGGGTGCGGCCGCCTGCTGCGCTTCGGCGGCAGGTATGGCGAGGGTGAGCGCAAGCGCGCAGAGCAGGAACTTCATCTTGGGCCTCCCTTGGTCCGCAATTCATTTCGGTAGCGCATCTGTCGCTACGATGAACCGGCAGCCAGCCTGCGACCAGGACCGACCTCGGCACGACGAAGCCGGACATGAAAAGCGCCCCGGAAGTTTCCTCCCGGGGCGCTTTTCATTCTGCCTTTCGGCCCAGCTCAGTGGTGATGCCCGTCCTCGATGACCGGCAGCGTCTCGAACTGGTGGAACGGCGGCGGGCTCGACAGCGTCCATTCGAGCGTCGTCGCGCCTTCGCCCCAGGGATTACCCTCGGCCTTGCGGCCGGCGAACAGCGACCAGGCCAGGTTGACGAAGAAGATCAGCATCGAGGCGGCCATGATCATGTAGCCCACGGTCGCGACCATGTTCCAATGCGCATAGGCATCGGGATAGTCGGGATAGCGGCGCGGCATGCCCTGCAGGCCGAGGAAGTGCATCGGGAAGAACATCACGTTCACGCCGATGAAGAAGATCCAGAAGTGCAGCTGGCCGAGCAGCTCGCTGTACATCCGGCCCGACATTTTCGGGAACCAGTAATAGAAGCCGGCGAACAGCGAGAACACCGCGCCGAGCGACAGCACATAGTGGAAGTGCGCGACGACGTAATAGGTGTCCTGCATGTAATCGTCGACGCCACCGTTCGCGAGCACGACGCCGGTCACGCCGCCCACGGTGAACATGAAGATGAAGCCGATCGCCCAGACCATCGGGGTCTTGAAGCTGATCGAGCCGCCCCACATCGTGGCGATCCACGAGAAGATCTTCACGCCGGTCGGCACCGCGATGACCATGGTCGCCGCGGTGAAGTACATCTTGATCGTCACCGACATGCCGGTGGTGAACATGTGGTGCGCCCACACGACGAAGCCGACCAGGCCGATCGCGACCATGGCATAGGCCATGCCGAGATAGCCGAACACAGGCTTGCGGCTGAAGGTGGCGATGATCTGGCTGACGATGCCGAAGCCCGGCAGGATCATGATGTACACTTCGGGGTGGCCGAAGAACCAGAACAGATGCTGGTAGAGCACCGGATCGCCGCCGTACTGCGGATCGTAGAAGGCGGTGCCGAAGTTGCGGTCGGTCAGCAGCATCGTGATCGCCGCGGCGAGCACCGGCAGCGCCAGCAGCAGCAGGAAGGCGGTGATCAGCACCGACCACACGAACAGCGGCATCTTGTGCAGGGTCATGCCCGGCGCGCGCATGTTGAAGATGGTGGTGATGAAGTTGATCGCGCCCAGGATCGAGCTGGCGCCCGCAAGGTGGAGCGACAGGATCGCCATGTCGACCGACGGCCCCGGCTCGCCATAAGTGGAGAGCGGTGCATAAACCGTCCAGCCGGTGCCCGCGCCGATGCCGACGAACGGCGAGGCGAGCAGCAGCAGGAAGGCCGGGATCAGCAGCCAGAACGAGATGTTGTTCATCCGCGGGAACGCCATGTCCGGCGCGCCGATCATGATCGGGACGAACCAGTTGCCGAAGCCGCCGATCATCGCGGGCATGACCATGAAGAACACCATGATCAGGCCGTGCGCGGTGATCAGCACGTTCCAGAAGTGCATCGCGTCATCGAACGAGCCATGCCCGTGCAGCATCGCCAGCCAGGTCGGCAGATACTGGATGCCCGGATGCATCAGCTCTGCGCGCATCAGGCCCGAGATGCCGCCGCCGATGATGCCGGCGAGGATCGCGAAGATCAGATAGAGGGTGCCGATGTCCTTGTGGTTCGTCGACATGAACCACCGGGCGAAGAAGCCCGGCTTGTGATCGGCATCATGGTGGTCATGCGCATGGTCGTCATGCGCGTGGAGGGCGATATCGGTCATGGTCTCACTTGCCCGTCGTGTTGCCGGCGGCGGCGTTGGCGGCCGGCGCGGTCTCGTTGGTGGCAGCCGGTTCGGCGGCGGCATTGGTCGCGGCAGCCGGCGCAGCGGCGTTCTGCGCAGCCTCGGCGGCGGCAGCAGCCGCGACCTCGGCCGGCATCGTGCCGCCCTTCGACTTCACCCACTGGGCGAATTCGGCCGGCGACACGGCTTCCACTGCGATCGGCATATAGGCGTGGCGCGCGCCGCACAGCTCGGAGCACTGGCCGAAATAGAGGCCTGGCTTCTCGATGGTGAAGCTGGTCTCGTTGAGCTTGCCCGGCACAGCGTCGAGCTTGATCCAGAAGGCGGGGACCGCCCAGCTGTGGATCACGTCCTGCGCGGTGGTGACCAGGCGGATCGGCACGCCGACCGGCAGCACGACGCGCGTGTCGGTCGCGAGCAGGCGCGGACCGTCGGCGTCGGTGCGATAGCGCTGGCCGGCCGGGACCTGGCTCTGCTCCTTGAGCATGTTGGCGGTCAGCTGGATGCCGCCATTGTCCGGATATTCATAGCTCCAGAACCACTGGTTGCCGATCGCCTTCAGGGTGATCGCTTCCTTGGGTGCCGGCTTGAACTGCGCGGCGAGCAGGCGGATCGAGGGGACCGCGATCGCGATCAGGATCAGCACCGGCGCGAGCGTCCAGACGATCTCGATCGTCGTGTTGTGCGCCGTCTTCGACGGCGTCTTGTTCCGCGCACGGCTGAAGAAGAACATCACGCCGAGCAGCAGCAGCAGCACGAACACCGAGATCGCAGTGATCAGCGGCACGAGCACCGAATTATGGAACCAGTGCGCCTCGCGCCCGGTCGGCGTTACCTGCTCCTGCAGCCACCACGCGTCGGCGGTCGGCTGGCCGATGCCGGGAACCGCCTTGGTCAGCGGCTTGCCATTGGCATCGAGCGTGGGATCGGCAACGGCCGGCGTAGCGGCCGCAGCCGGGGCCGGAGCGGCCGTGCTGGCGGCCGGGGCCGCAGTGTTGGTCACAGGCTCCTGGGCCGAAGCCGGCATCGCAAACGCCAGCCCCGCTGCCAGGAGAGTCGAAGTCAACCCAAGCATGCGCATCGTCAATTTTCACCCTGTTCCGCGAGAGCCCCGGGCTGGGAAAGGATTACCCCCAGTGCAACTGGCGTATACGAGGCGCGCATCCATTCTCAACCCTTTTTGATCGGGCGTTGCGGTCGATAGGCGCTGGTCCTAAGGGAAAACGACGATCCCGAAGACGATGGAGCACACCTTGGAAGGCAATGCAGTTCTGGACGAGTTTCGTGCTGCAGGTGCGTTGCTCGAAGGCCATTTCATTCTCTCTTCGGGTCTTCGCTCGCCCATCTTCTTGCAAAAGATGCGTATTTTCGAAGACCCCGCGCGTACTGAACGTGTGTGCAGTGCACTAGGAAAGCTGATTCGCGAGGCATTCGGTGAAGTCGACATCGTCGTCTCGCCAGCGATCGGCGGAATCATCCCCGGCTATGAAACCGCGCGCGCTCTCGGCTGCAAGGCGGTGTTCGTCGAGCGCGAGGAGGGCGAGTTCCAGCTGCGCCGCGGCTTCGAGATTCCCGAAGGCGCCCGGGTCGTGATGGTCGAGGACATCGTCACCACCGGGCTTTCGTCGCGCGAATGCATCGCCGCGATCCGCAAGCATCCGGGCGAGTTGCTCGGCGCCGCCTGCATCGTCGATCGTTCGAACGGCAGCGCCGATGTCGGCGTGCCGCTGGTCTCGCTGCTCAAGATGGATGTGCCGGCCTATCCGGCCGACCAGCTCCCGCCCGAGCTCGCCGCGATTCCCGCGACCAAGCCCGGCAGCCGGGCGATCATCGCATAAGGAGGCGCGAAGGGTGACCGGCAAGCTCCGCCTGGGCGTGAACATCGATCACGTCGCCACCGTGCGCAACGCGCGCGGCTCGGGCTATCCCGATCCGGTCCGCGCGGCTTTGCTCGCAGTCGAGGCCGGCGCCGACGGCATCACCGCGCATCTGCGCGAAGACCGCCGCCACATCACCGACGAGGATATCGCCCGGCTGGTCGACGAGCTCACCGTCCCGCTCAATCTCGAAATGGCGGCGACCGAGGAGATGCTGGCGA
Source organism: Sphingomonas sp. R-74633 (assembly GCF_013416555.1). GTDB lineage: Bacteria > Pseudomonadota > Alphaproteobacteria > Sphingomonadales > Sphingomonadaceae > Sphingomonas. The sequence goes on from NZ_JACCFG010000005.1 coordinate 222,676, forward strand.
TCGCGCTGCGTCACCGCCCGCATGCGGTGTGCATCGTTCCCGAGAAGCGCGAGGAGCGCACCACCGAGGGCGGGCTCGACGCCGCCGGGCTGCACAATCACCTCGCGCCGATGGTCGAGAAGCTGCGCGAGAATGGCAGCCGCGTCTCGCTGTTCATCGAGCCCGACGCGCGCCAGATCGACGCCGCACTGCGCCTCGGCGCGCCGGTCGTCGAACTCCACACCGGCCGCTATTGCGAGCTGGAAGAGCAGGCGCGCGAAACCGAGCTCAAGCGCATCGCCGATGCCGCCGCGCTGGCGGTCAAGGCCGGGCTCGAGCCGCATGCCGGCCACGGCCTGACCTTCGACAATGTCATTCCGATCGCCGCGATCCCGCAGATCATGGAACTCAACATCGGCCATTTCCTGATCGGCGAGGCGATCTTCGACGGGCTCGCGCCGGTCATCCAGCGGATGCGCGCGCTGATGGACGAAGCCCGGTGAAGCCGGCGGCGCTGGCTGTCGTCGCCGCGACCAGCACCTGTCTGGTGACGCTCGTGAGCCTCGCGCCGGTGCGGATGCTGCTCAGCAAGATCGACACCGAAGTCCTTGCGATCTGGGACCGGGTTTTCCTCGAGATGTCGCTGCCGCGCCTTGGTGTCGGCCTGGCGACGGTCTTTGGCGGGGCCTGCCTCCATGGGCGCAGGCCGAGGCTGGGCCTGGCCCTGGTTATCGTCGCGCCCTTGCTCGTGCTCGTCGCACATCTTCTTCTGCTGGCATTCAACCTATGATCCTCGGCCTCGGCTCCGACCTCTGCAATATCGAGCGCATCCAGGCCTCGCTGGACCGTTTCGGCACACGTTTCGAGCAGCGCAGCTTCACCGAGCTGGAGGTCGCCAAGGCGAAGACCCGCCCGCACAATTACGCCGCCACCCTCGCCAAGCGCTTCGCCGCCAAGGAGGCCTTCTCCAAGGCAGTGGGAACCGGGTTCAAGGCGGGCGTGTTCATGAAGGACATCGGCGTCGTCAATGCGCCATCGGGGGCACCTACCTTGGCTTTGACTGGCGGCGCGAAGGCGAGGCTTGACGCCATCACCCCCGAGGGTCACGTCGCCAAGGTGCATCTGACGCTGACGGACGATCATCCCTGGGCGTTCGCCATGGTAATGATCGAGGCGGTGAAGGAAGGTTGATGGCGGCGGACGAGTTGGCACTCGGTCACGAAGCCTATGAGGAAGAGGCCCGCCCGCGCACCGACTGGTGGGCGGAGGCGCGCGGCATCCTCTGGCTCGTGCTCGCCGTGCTCGGCTTCCACAGCCTGATCGCCAAGCCCTTCTTCATTCCTAGCGAATCGATGCTGCCCGGCCTGCTCGTCGGCGACCGGCTGGTCGTCACCAAATATCCCTATGGCTTCAGCTGGGTGACCCCGACCTTTCACGTCCTGCCGCATATGCCCGGCCGCATCCTCGGCAAGCTGCCGGAGCGCGGCGACGTGGTGATCGTCACGCCGCCCGGTACCAACACTGACTATATCAAGCGCGTGATGGGCCTGCCCGGCGACACGATCGGCGTGCGCGGCGGCATCGTCTATCTGAACGGCAAGGCGGTCCCGCGGCGTGCGATGGAAGATCGCTACATCCCCGTCGATGCCAATAGCCGCTGCGACCCCGCGCAATATCCCGGCTTCCTCGTCACGCGCGGCGGCAAGCAGTTTTGCCGCCTGCCGATCTTCCGCGAGACGCTGCCCAATGGCCGCTCCTACGACACGGTCGACCTCGGCTTCCGGCCGGGCCGCGGCGACAATTACCCCGAGATCCGCGTGCCCCAGGGCAAGGTGTTCCTGATGGGCGACAATCGCGACAATTCGGCCGACAGCCGCTTCCCGCTCAGTCAGAACGGCCTTGGCGGTCCGGTGCCGTGGGAGAATATCGGCGGCCGCGCCGAGTTCATCACCTTCAGCCTCGACGGCAGCGCCAGCTGGAACCCGCTGAGCTGGCCGCAAAGCTTCCGCCCCGGCCGCGCCGGCACCACGCTCCATCCGCAACGGGATAGCCAGTGATGAGTGATCCGCTCGCCTCCGACAAGATCCAGGTCGTCCAGGAGCCGGGACCGAACGAGCTGCGCGATCCGATGGTCCGCGCCGAGATCAAGAAGGCGAGCGTGTGGTTCGGCATGGCGATCGCGGTGGCGCTGATCGTGCTGCTGATCCAGCCACTGCTGATCATCTTCGGCGGCCTCGTCTTCGCCTCGATGCTAGACGGCGGCGCGCGCCTGCTCGGGCGCATCCTGCCGATCCCGCGCACGCTCCGGATCGTCATCGTCATCCTGCTGGTGATCGCCTTCTTCGGCGGCATCTTCTATTTGACCGGCGTCCAGATCTCGGCCCAGGCCGAGCAGCTGCGCCACACGCTCGAGGTACAGGCCAATAAGGTCGCCGCCTGGGTTGCCGAGCTCGGGCTGATGCCAGGCCGCTCCGACCTGACCGGGCTGATCCAGCAGGCGCTGGGGTCGGTCGGCAAGCTCACCGTGGCGGTCGGCTCGGCGATCGGCGCGGTCTCCAGCTTCCTGATGATCGTCATCATCGGCCTGTTCGTGGCGCTTGAGCCGCGCATCTATGAGCGCGGGCTGCAATGGCTGGTGCCCAGCGACGCGCGCGACCAGTTCGCGCTGACCATCGGCCGGATGGCGACGACGATGCGCCGCCTGCTCGCCGGCCGCCTGCTCGGCATGCTGGTCGAGGGCGTGCTGATCTGGTTCTTCCTGATGATCGCCGGCGTTCCGATGGCGCTGCTGCTCGGCATCATCACCGGCGTGCTAGCCTTCATCCCCAATATCGGCGCCTTCGTCTCGGGCGTGATGATGGTCACCGTCGGCTTCAGCGCCGGGCAGGATACCGGCATCTGGGCGATCATCATCTATTTCGGCGTGCAGAATTTCGACGGCTATGTCGTGATCCCGATGGTCGCCCGGCGCACCGTCGACATGCCGCCGGCGCTCACGCTTTCATCGCAGATCCTCGCCTCCACCTTGTTCGGCGTGCTCGGGCTGGCGCTTGCCGATCCGATCGTCGCGATGATCAAGGTCGCGCTGGAGAGCGAAGCCGAGCGTGCCGCGCGTGCCTCCTCTCCCGAACATGGGCCGCGCCCCAAATGGCGCGCGCGGCTGCGCAAGGGCTATGAGCAGGACGCGCCGGCGCAGCTCGATCCGCCCCATTTCGATCCACCAACAGGCGCGGCATGATCCTCTACGACTATTTCCGCTCCTCAGCGGCGTACCGCGTCCGCATCGCGCTCAACCTCAAGGGCCTCGCCTATGAGAGCCGCGACGTGAAGCTGCTCGAGAACCAGCAGCGCAGCGCCGCCAACCTTGCCCGCAATCCGCAAGGGTTGGTGCCCTCGCTCGAAGTGGGCGGCAAGGTGATCACCCAGAGTCTGGCGATCATCGAGTGGCTCGATGCGCAGCATCCCGAGCCGCGGCTGATCCCTGCCGCTCCAGACGCCCGCGCCGCCGCGATTGCCCGCGCGCTCGTCGTTGCGGCGGACATCCACCCGCTCAACAATTTGCGGGTGATGCGGCGGCTGAAGGAAATGGGCGTCGACGAAGACGGCCGCAACGAATGGACGCGGCACTGGATCGCGGAGGGCTTCACAGCGTTGGAGGCGATGGCCGGAGACGGTACGTTCCTTGGCGGTGACGCCCCCGGTATCGCTGACCTCTTCCTGGTGCCCCAGATGTACAACGCCCGCCGCTTCGACACGCCGCTCACCAACTTCCCCCGGCTCGTCGCGATCGACGCGGCCGCTACCCGGCTGCCGGCCTTCGCCGCCGCCCACCCCGACGCCGTGGCGCCCAAGTGAGGCTGGCCGGGCTGGCGGCGGGCCTGCTGCTCGCCGCTCCCGCCTTCGCGCAGGACCAGCAAGCGGATCAGGGTGACGACGCCCAGATCGTCGTCACCGGCCGCGGGCTCGAAGCTCCGCCGGGCGATGCCGCCTATGACGTGGTGACGATCGGCCGCGACCGCATCGCCGGCACCGCCAGCGGCAGGCTCGAGGACGCGCTGCGCGATGCCGCCGGGCTCGCCCAGTTCCGCCGCTCCGATTCGCGCTCGGCGCACCCGACTTCGCAGGGCGTTACCCTGCGCGGCCTTGGCGGCAACGCGTCGAGCCGCGCGCTGCTGCTGCTCGACGGCGTACCCCAGGCCGATCCGTTCGGCGGCTGGGTCGCCTTCCCCGCCTATCTGCCGAATCGCCTCGCCGGGGCCCGCGTCGTCCGGGGCGGCGGCAGCGGCTATGCCGGTCCGGGCGCGCTCGCCGGCACGATCGAGCTGGAGAGCGGCGTCCCGGCGCAGCTCGGCAGCCTCGATCTCGACGCGCTCTACGGCAGCCGCAACAGCATCGACCTCTCGGGCGTCGGCGCGGCGAACCTGGGCAAGGGCTTCGTCACACTTGCCGGCCAATATGCCCGGGGCGATGGCTTCACGCCGATCGTCGAGGCGAATCGCGGTCCGGTAGATCGGCCCGCGCCCTATGAGCAGGCCGCCGTCGCGATCCGCGCCGTCACCGATCTCGGCGGCGATACCGAGCTCCAGGCCAATCTCTCGGCCTTCACCGATCACCGCGACCGGGGCGTCGATTTCACCCAGGTGAAGAGCGAAGGCGCCGATGCCAGCCTGCGCCTGGTCGGGCGCGGAAAATGGGGCTGGTCGGCGCTCGCCTATCTCCAGACACGCGGCTTCGCCTCGGGTTTTGCCAGCGTCAACGACATGCGCACCACCGTCGCGCCGACGCTCAACCAATATGCCGTGCCCGCCACCGGCATCGGCGCGCGCCTCGAGATCGCCCCACCGGTCGGCGGCGGCGTCACGCTTCGCCTCGGCAGCGACCTGCGCCGTGTCTCGGGCCAGACCGAGGAACTGTTCACCTATGCCGCCGGCAACCCCACGCGCCGCCGGGTCGCGGGCGGCGAGAGCCTGACGCTCGGCGGGTTCGCCGATGCCAGCTATGAAAGCGGCCCGCTGACGCTCAGCCTGGGCGGCCGGCTCGACCATTGGGACATCACCAATGGGTCGCTGCACGAGACCTCGCTCGCGCCCGGCCCGGTGCTCACCGACAGCCGCTTCCCCGATCGCCATGGCTGGGAAGCCACCGGTCGCGCCGGCGCGGCGTACCGGCTGGGCAGTGTGACGCTGCGCACGGCTGCTTACACAGGCTGGCGCCTGCCGACGCTCAACGAGCTTTACCGCCCGTTTCGCGTCGGCGCCGACGCGACCGCCGCCAATGCCGCGCTCGATCCGGAGCGGCTGACCGGTGCCGAGATCGGTGCGGACTGGCGCCCCGCGCCGTCGCTGACCTTCCGCGCCACCGGCTATTGGAACCGCCTGACCGGCGCGATCGCCAATGTGACGATCGCGCAGGGGCCGGGCACCTTCCCCGGTGTCGGCGTGGTCTCGGCAGCGGGCTTTTATCGCCAGCGCCAGAATCTCGACGCGGTCACGGCGAAGGGTGTCGAGCTCGACGGCAGCTGGAGCGCAGGCGACCTGCGCCTCGCTGCTTCCTATGCCTTCACCGATTCGCGCGTCTGGGCCTTGGGCATTTCGGCGCCGCTCGACGGGCTGCGCCCCGCGCAGACCGCGAAGCACCAGGCCAGCGCCACGCTCGGCTGGGCGCACGCCGACGCCGGCGCCTCGCTCACCGCGCGCTATGCCGGCCCGCAGTTCGAGGACGACCAGAACACGCGTGTGCTGAAGGGGGCCTTCACCCTCGACGCCACCGCCGCGCTGCCGCTCACCCGCAGCTTCGCGCTCCAGGCGCGCGCCGAGAATATCTTCGATGCCGAGGTGCAGGCGGGAGTCAGCGGTCCCGGCGTGATCGAGCGCGCCATGCCGCGGACGCTGTGGCTAGGGGCGCGTCTGCGCCTGCGCTAGCCGGTCGAACAGCGCGAGATATTCGGCGATCGGATTGCCCGCCGCCGCCACCGGCGCGGGGCGCTCTGCATCGGCGCTTAACCAATGGTCGAGCGCTGCGACCAGCCCGTCTGCATCTTCGCGGGCGATCACCGTGCCCAGTTCGGGCGCATGGACGATCTCGCGCACCGCCACGCTCGATTCGGTCGAGACCACCGGCGTCCCGACCGACAGCGCCTCGCGCAGCACGCCGGGCACGCCTTCATAGTCCGAGGTCAGCACCGCCACCGCCGCGCCGCGGATCGCGGGCAGCGGGTCGCCGGCATGGCCGGGCATTGTCACGCGGTCGCCGAGCCCCACGGCCGCGACCTGCGCCTCCAGCGCCGCCCGCGCGCCACCTTCGCCGAGCAGGAGGAGTTTCACTTCCGGGTCCGCCAGCCGGGGCAGGGCGGCGAGCAGCCGGTCCCAGCGCTTCTGCGGCTCGAGCCGGCCGACCCCGATCAGATAGCGCCCCTCCGGCACCGCCACCGGCGCCGCGCCGGCGATCGAAGCGGCGGGCGGATTTGCGATCACGCTCACTCGCTCGGGCGGCATCCGCATCTCCGCCACCGCCTCCGCCGCCATCGCCGGCGTCATCGCCACGACATGGTCGAGGAACAGCGGATGCAGCCGCAGCCAGCGCCGATAGCGCCACGCTGCGCCGGGCGAGAGCTCGGGACGGACCAGTGCGTTGGAGACCTTGCCGACGATCGGCGGGCATTTCCGCCCCAGCTTGAGCCGGGTCGCCGCCGCGATCCCGCTATAGTGGTTGCCGGCGCAGAAGATCAGGTCGGGCGTCGCCGCCCGCACATGGCTGGCCAGCGACAGCAGCGCCGAATAACGCGCATCGCCCAGCTCGATCAGGTTGATGCCGTCGGGGATCTCGGCGGCCAGCGGACCCTCGCGCGAACCCAGCACCAAGGTCACCCGGCGCCCCTCGCGCAGCCAGCCCGCGGCCATGCGCAGCATCGCCCGCTCCACCCCGCCGCCCTGCAGTCGCTGGGCATAGGTGAGGATGTGTTGTGCCGTTTTGTTTTGGGTGCAGTGCAACATAAGCCCTTGCGGATTGCCACTCTTAGGCCCAAATCGCCCCCGCAATAAACCGCATTCTGCTGTCACCAGCCATTTTCGCGTTGGCGTGATCTGGGGGGCTGAACGCCGCAAAGCGCGGGTAATATGCTGAAATCGCTCGAATTCTCGGGCTGCGGAATATGATTCGGTGAATGAACCAGGTCTGGAGGCTTCGGTGAACACGAGCGTTGTCGAGGCCGGCCCCCTCCCGGGCGCGCCCGACCTTGCGGGTCTGGAGCCCGTCGAAAAGATCAAGCGTCGCTGGCCGGCTATCGTCGGCGGCGCGCTGACTCTCCTCATGATCGTGGCGCTGGGCCGCGAGCTGTTCGGCTCGGGGCTGGCAGGCCTGTATCGCAACCTGCCGACCAACCCGCTCTTCTATCTGGTCTTCGCGCTCTATTATGTGGGCCCGCCGACCTTCGACTATGTCATCTTCAAGCGCCTCTGGCAGATCCCGCTCGCCGGGCTCGCCGCGCTCCACAAGAAGCGCATCTCGAACGAAGTGCTGTTCGGCTATTCGGGCGAGGCCTATTTCTACGCCTGGGCGCGGCAGCGCACCCAGATGGTCGCGGCGCCCTTTGGCGCCGTGAAGGACGTTATGATCCTGTCGGCAATCGCCGGCAATGCGATCACGCTGATCATGATGATCGTCGGCCTGCCGCTCTATCTCGGGCTGGTGCCGCCGGCGTGGAAGCTCGCCGTGATCGGCTCGGTCGCGGTGCTGGTGCTGATGTCGGTGCCGTTCCTGATCTTCTCCAAGCGTGTCTTCTCGTTGCCCCGCCGCGAGCTGTGGTGGGTGTTCCTCGTCCACTGCGCGCGCATCGTCACCGGCTCGCTGCTCGTCTCGATCGCCTGGCATCTGGCGATGCCGAACGTCTCGATCGGCGTGTGGCTGATGATGGCCGCCGGCCGCCTGCTCGTCTGGCGCCTGCCGCTGGTGCCGAGCAAGGAAGCCGCCTTTGCCGCGATCACCAGCGTGGTGATCGGCCAGGGCTCGGCCATGTCCGAACTGATGGCGCTGATCGCCGGCCTCACGCTTCTTGCGCACGTCGCGCTGATCGGGGGCTTCAGCGTCCAGGCCCTGCTCACGAGGAACAAGCAGCAATGATCCGTCCCCTGATCGCAGCCGCCGCCACGGCGCTCGCCCTGGCCGCGACGCCTGCCGCCGCGCAGCAGGACCCGGTCGACGGCAATTGCGCCACCCGTGCGGGCGTGTCGCTCTACGTCAACGTCGCCGGTCTCAAGGACCGCACCGGCCGGCTGAAGCTCGAGCTTTACCCGCCCAACGAGGAAGACTTCCTGCGCGACGACACATCGCTCAAGAAGGAGAACAAGCCGTTCCGCCGGATCTGGGCGACGGTGCCGCAATCGGGCCCGGTGCGCCTCTGCATCCGCGCGCCCTATGCCGGCACCTGGGCGGTGCTGTTCACGCATGACCGTGACGGCAAGAACAAGTTCAACTTCTGGGAAGACGGCGCCGGGTTCCCCAGCAATCAGAAGCTCGGCCGCAGCCGTCCCAAGGTGCGCCAGGCGCTGGTCAATGTCGGCGCCGGTGGTGGACAGATCACGATCAAGGCCCAATATCTGCGCGGCCTGGGCGGCTTTGGTCCGCTCGACGACTAAAGGGGCGCGACCCATGCGCATCGTCGACGTCAACGAGTTCTACTCGCCCACGGGCGGAGGTGTGCGCACCTATCTCGATCGCAAGATGGGGATCATGGCCGATATGGGCCATGAGCTGATCGTCATCGCCCCCGCGCTGCAGAACTCGATCGAGGAGCGCCCGGGCGGCGGCAAGATCTATTGGGTCAAGGCGCCGCCGCTGGTGCTCGACCGCAATTACGGCATCTTCGTCCTCGACGAGCCGATCTGGAACCTGCTCGACGAATTGAAGCCCGATATCGTCGAGTGCAGCTCGCCCTGGCGCCCGGCCTGGACCGTGGCCAAATGGCAGGGCGACGCGGTGAAAGTCTTCTTCGCGCATGGCGACCAGATCGGTGCCTATCCGCAGCGCTGGCTGGATAGCGTGGCCACGCCGATCCAGGTCGAGCAGGCTTTTGCCTGGTACACGCGCTACATGAACGACTTCCTCAAATATTATGATGCGCTGGTCACCAACGGCCCGGCGCTCGCCAAGCGCTTCCGGCGCCGGGGGATGCATGTCGATGCGTCGATGCCGCTGGGGATCGAGCGCAACTGGTTCTCGCCCGACCTGCGCGACGAAAAGCTGCGCGTGGCGCTGCTCGCGCAGCTCGGCCTGCCGCCCGAGGGGCATTTGCTGCTCGGCCTCGGCCGGCACCACAAGGAAAAGCGCTGGCCGCTGGTGATCGACGCAGTCGAGGCGGCGGCGAACGACTTGCCCGTCGGCCTGATGCTGATCGGCGACGGCCCGCAGCGCGGCGCTCTCGAGCAGCGCATCGCCGGTAGCCCGCACATCAAGATCTTCCGCCCGGTCTATGACCGCGTCCGCTTCTCGCGGATCATGGCGAGCTGCGATGCGCTGATCCATGGATCGGACGCCGAGCCCTTCGGCCTGGTCGCATCCGAAGCGCTCGCCTCGGGCCTGCCGCTGATCGGGCCCGACGAGGGCGGGTTCGCCGAGATCGCCGAACCGCTGTTCGCCGAGACCTATCGCGCGCGCGATACCTATTCGGCCGCCGACGCGATCCGCCGGATGTTTGCCCGCGAGCCGACCTTGCTGCGCAACGCTGCGCGCAACGCCGCTGCCCGGGTGCGCAGCGATGCCGACCACGCCGCCGAGCTGATGGCCTATTATGAAGGCCTGCTGGAAGCCAAGCGCGGTGGCGCGTTGCGGGCCGCGGGCAACTCGTAGACCGAGATGAACAGGTCGCCGAGCGGCCAGCGGCCGCGCAGGCGATAGCCCATCTCGGCCATGTGCTTCACCGTCAGCCGATGTGCTTCCATCCGCTCACCGAAATAGGTCGGGCGCATCACCACGATCTCGGGCTTCTGCGCGAAGATGCGGTCGATCTCCTCGAGCTGGTCGACGCCCAGCGCGCCATTTTCGCGCTCGCGCGACAAGTGGCTCGGAAAGATCCACGGCGTCAGCGCGCAGCGATTGGTATAGCTGTAGAGGATCGCGTTGCCCGAATAGACGTACATGCAGCCGCTGCCATGGCCGATGCCGTCGGCGAGCGCGTCGAGCTGCTCGGCATTGCCGCGGTGCCACATCGCGCTCCAAGCGGTATATTCGCCGCCGCCGCATGCCGCGAGCAGCATCGCCGGGCCCAGCCATTTCCGGCCGAACTCGGTGCCGCCCAGATAGCCGGCGCAGCACAGGCTCGCCGGCAGCAGCACCGGCAGCGCGTAATGGTTGAACCAGCTGCCGAACACGAGCAGCCCGATCACGGCGGCGATCAGCCAGCCGAACAGCAAGGCGCGCACCGGGTGCTCGCTTTGGTCCTTCACCGGCACATGGCGCGACAGGCCCGATACGATCAGCAGCACGCCCAGGATCAGCGCGACCTTCAGGAATGCGCGCAGCAGCACCATCGGCGGGTCGCTCAACCGATCGACGATCGAGCCGAAATTGGCGTAGAACCACGCATCGCCGTGCCCGAGCAGGATGAACACCGCCCAGGCAACGAAGGTCGGCAGCCACACGGCCGAAGCCCATAGGCAGCCGCGGCGCAGGATGTGCACCGTGCTGGTGCCGAGCTTGACCTCGCGCCAGATCAGCCACAGGCCGAGGAACATCGCCTCGAACACCACCGAATATTTCACCTGCATCGCCACGCCGACGATCAGCATCGCGAACATCGCGCGCTGGACACGGGCGTGGTCGTCGCTGCGATCCTTGGGGCTCGGCACGACGAGCAGCACGGCCCAGGCCATCAGCAGATTGTAGAACACCGGCGCCTGACCGCCCTGGCCATCGGCGAAGTTGATCATGAACAGATAGAGCAGGGCGGCGACCAGCCCGCCGCGTCCCCAGCCGGCCTTTTCGGCCAGCCGCAGGATCAGCAGCGCGGTGCCGACCACCGCGGCCAGCGCCATCGCCTGGTAGATCCAGATCCCTGCCGGCACGCCGAAGGCGGCGGGCAGTAGATAGATCAGGAACAGCCCGACCGGCTTGCGGTCCCACACGTCGACGAAAGGCACCGCGCCGTGGAGCATCTGCTGCGCCGTGACGAAATAGAATTCCTCGTCGACATGGACGACGGGATTTCCAAAGGTCAGCGCGCGCACGACCACGGCGGCGAACAGCAGGATCGACCAGCGCGGCAACATCGCAATCGCAGCGGTCAGATCGGTCAGGCGAGTCGTCCGGCTCCCCAGCACTTCGGACTTGCTTGCCATCAGGAGCGCAAAGCTCCGGGCAGGTGGTAATGCGGCATCTGTTTCGACAAGGCCTTGTTGCGTGCGACTGGCGGCGTGCTTAGCCTCCGGCGAGCCCGCTGTCACGAACTCGACACGAGGCGGCGGCAAGGCTTGCGGCGAAATAGCTTGGGAACGCCTCGAAATGACACTGCGCATCGATCGCCGCTCGCTTCTGCTCACCGGTACCCTGGGTCTTGGCGCGCTGGCCATCCCCGGATTCGCGCTGGCCCAGGCGCTGGCCACCGGCTTCACCCATTCGGTGGCGAGCGGCGAGCCGGGCCCGGATACGATGCTGCTATGGACGCGCTACGTCCCCGTCAGCGGCGGCGCGGTGAAGCTCAAGGCCGAGATTTCGACCACGGCGGACTTCACCAGGATCGTCTCGGGCGGCGAGCAGATCACCGGCCCGTGGCGCGATCACACCGCTAAGATCACGGTCGAAGGCCTCGCGCCCGGCACGCGCTATTTCTACCGCTTCGTCGCGCCCGATGGCAGCTTCTCGCCGGTCGGCCAGACGAAGACGCTTCCGCAGGGCAACACCGCGAAGTTCGGCATTGCGATCTTCTCCTGCTCGAACCTGCCCTATGGCTATTTCAATGCCTATGGCCATGCCGCCACCCGCGCGGACATCGACCTGTGGGTCCATCTTGGCGACTATCTCTACGAATATGCCAAGGGCGGCTATGCGCCGGCCGGCGGCGCGGTCGATGGCCGCTGGCCCGAGCCGGCGGGCGAGATGATCCATCTCGCCGATTACCGCCTGCGCTATGGCAGCTACCGCTCGGATCCCGACCTGCAGGAGCTCCACCGCTTGAAGCCGATGATCATCCAGATGGATGATCACGAGAGCGCCAACAACAGCCGCGAGATGAGCGCGCAGAACAACCAGCCCGGCGAAGCCGACTGGAATGATCGCAAGGCGGCGGCGCTCCAGGCGTTCAAGGAATGGATGCCGGTCTCCGAAACGCCGTGGGGCAGCTACGACATTGGCGGCCTCGCCACGCTGTTCCGCACCGAGAGCCGCCTCCTCTACCGCAGCGACGAGCCCGAGCTCGGCCCGCTGCTCAAATCCGCCGACGCGCAAAAGGCGCTGATCGATTTTCGTGACGGCGCGCTCCAGGACAAGGCACGCACGATGCTCGGCACCGAGCAGGAGGCCTGGCTCGGCCACGCGCTGAAAAAGTCGGTGCGCGCGGGCCAGAAGTGGCAGGTGGTCGGCTTCGGCACGATCATGGGCAACCAGCGCATGCCCGAAAATGCGATGGACTGGATCAAGCCTGACGCCTCGGCCGGCACCAAGGCCTATGTCCAGGCCGGGGTGATGGCGAGCAAGCTCGGCCTGCCCTCGGATCTCGACAATTGGGGCGGCTTCCCGGCGGCGCGTGCGCGCTTCCTCAAGTCCGCCCAAGCCGCCGGCGCGAACCTTCTCGTCATCTGCGGCGACAGCCACAATGCCTGGGCATTCGACCTGGGGCAGGACGGCAAGCCTGCCGGCGTCGAGTTCGCCGGGCACAGCGTCTCCTCGCCGGGCTATGAGAACGGCACCAGCACCGATCCCAAGGTGATCGCCGCCGCGCTCGTCGCGACCAATCCCGAGCTCAAATGGTGCGACACCAGCCGCCGCGGCTATATGGCGCTGACATTGACGCCCGAAAAGGCGAGCAACGACTGGGTGATGATGGACACGATCACCCAGCGCACGACCAAGGCGAGCGTGGGCCATACCGCCGTGGTAACGCGCGGCCGGAATGTGATGGCCTGACGAACTCGTCACCTCGGCCTTGTGCCGGGGTCCACCGGGAGGCGAGCTTGGAGCAAGAAGCTCTGGGCCAGTATTCACGGCACAGTGGACCCCGGCACAAGGCCGGGGTGACGGTTATGATCTAACCCCGCTCCAGCCCCAACAGATACGCCTTCGCCTCAAGCCCGCCGGCGAACCCGGTCAGCTTGCCCGTCGATCCGATCACCCGGTGACACGGCGCCACGATCGAGATCGGGTTGCGGCCATTGGCGGCACCCACTGCGCGCGAGGCGGTCGGCCGGCCGAGCTTCATCGCGATCTCGCTGTACGAGCGCGTCTCGCCAAACGGGATCACGAGCAGCTGCGCCCACACGCTTTTCTGGAAATCGGTCCCGCGGAAATCGAGCGGCAGATCGAAGCGCGTCCGCGTGCCGGCGAAATACTCGCCCAGCTGCGCCTCGGCGGCGAGCAGCACCGGATGGTCTCCATCTTCGGCGAGGTCGCCCAGCCGCACGCGATCGGGCGAGTCATTCTCCCACAGGATCGCAACGACTCCGCGATCGCTCGCGACAAGCGTGAGTTCGCCGACGGGCGAGGACATGGTCTTGGTCGACAGGGTCATCGGGTTTCTCCTTGTCCCCGATATGGCCCGGAGAGCGGAGAACTACTTCCCGGGCCTTGTCGTCAAAGCGTCAGTCCAGCGACTTCGACGCCTGCTCGAACATGTCCTTGCTCAGCCCCGGTGCCGCGACGATCCGCTCGAGCTCCGCGCGCATCTTGGCGGCGCGCGCCGCGTCGAAGCGCTTCCAGCGGCCGAGCGGCGGCACCAGCTTGGCGGCGGTCTGCGGGTTCAGGCGATCCAAAGCGATCAGCTGGTCCGCGACGAAGCGATAGCCGCGGCCCGAAATGTCGTGGAACGCGCGCTGGTTGACGCTGAACGCGCCGATCAGCGAACGCGCGCGGTTCGGGTTGGCCAGCGTGAAGTCCTTGTGCGCCGCCAGTGCCTCGACCGCCTGCGCCGCATCGTCGCGCGACGACAGCGCCTGGGTCTGGAACCACTTGTCGAGCACCAGCGCATTGCCGTGGTAGCGCTGGTAGAAGGCCGACAGCGCCGCCTCGCGCTTGTCCGAGGCGCCGTTGACCAGCGTGGTCAGCGCGCCCTGGCGATCGGTCATGTTGTCCGCCGCCTCGAACTGGCCATAAGCGAGTTCCGCCGCATCCGCCGCGCCGCTCGCCGCGATATAGCCGAGCGACACCGTCTTCACCCGCCGCGCGCCCTTGGCCGCCGGCGAATATTCGAAGCGGTTGGCCTGCGCCCCGTCATAGGCCGCGCGCCACTCGCCCTCGAGCGCCTTGCCCAGATCCGCGCGCAGCGCCTCGCGCGCCGCGAAGATCGCGTCGGGATCGACCACCGCCATCTGGTCGCCGACAAAGCTGTCCGACGGCAGCAGCACCGCCTCGGCGACGAACGCCGGGTCGAGCGCGCTGTCGGTCAGCGTGTTGCGCACCGCTTCGATCGCGGCGGCGTGCTCGCCCTTGCCGCTCGCCACCGCGGCGACCAGCGTGTCGAGCATCAGCTGCTGCATCGCCTCGTAGCGGGCGAAGGGATCGTCATCATGCGCCGAGAGGAAGGCGAGGTCCTTGGCCGTCCGGTTGGTCTCGACGATCACCGGCGCGGAGAAGCCGCGGTTGATCGACAGCACCGGCGCCTCGGAGAGATTCTCGAAGACGATCTCCTGGCTCGCGTCCTTGAGCAGCACCAGCTGCTCGTCGCACATCGGCCGCCCGGTAAAGCCACCGAACAGCTTGATCTTGAGCGGGAGCACCATCGGCTCCTTGACCGGCTGGCCCGGCGTCGGCGGCACGGTCTGCGCGAGCGTCAGGCGGGCACGGCCGCCTTCCTGGGCCAGGTTCGCCGAGACACGCGGCGTGCCCGCCTGGCTGTACCAGCGGCGGAACTGCTGCAGGTCCACCCCGCCGGCTTCTTCCATGCACTGGACGAAATCCTCGCACGTCGCAGCCGTCCCATCGAACCGGTCGAAATAGAGATCGGTCGCCGCGCGGAATTTGTCGGGGCCGAGGATGGTCGACATCATCCGGATTACTTCGGCGCCCTTGTTGTAGATGGTCGCCGTGTAGAAGTTCGAGATCTCGATATATTCGTCCGGGCGCACCGGATGCGCGAGCGGGCCGCTGTCCTCGGGGAACTGGCTCGCGCGCAGGCCGCGCACATCCTCGATCCGCTTGACCGCCTTGCTGCCCTGGTCGCCCGAAAAGCTCTGGTCGCGGAAGACGGTGAAGCCTTCCTTCAAGCTGAGCTGGAACCAGTCGCGGCAGGTCACGCGATTGCCCGACCAGTTGTGGAAATACTCATGCGCCACCACTGCGGCGATCGCGTCGTAATCATAATCGGTGGCGGTATCGGGATCGGCGAGGATGTAGCGGCTGTTGAACACGTTCAGCCCCTTGTTCTCCATCGCGCCGAAATTGAAATCGTCCACCGCGACGATGTTGAACACGTCGAGGTCGTACTCGCGGCCATAAACGCTCTCGTCCCACGCCATCGACAGCTTGAGCGCGTGCAGCGCGTGATCGGTCTTGGGCAGGTCGCCTTCACGCACCCAGATGCCGAGATCGACCTTGCGGCCGCTCATCGTGGTGAAGACGCCCTTGTTGGCGACGAGGTCGCCGGCGACCAGCGCGAACAGATAGCTCGGCTTGGGGAAGGGGTCGTGCCACTCGGCCCAGTGCTTGCCGCCCTCGGCCTCCCCCTGCGCGATCGGATCGCCATTCGCCAGCAGCACCGGGAAGCGCGCCTTGTCGCCCGTCATCCGCACCTTGTACTTCGAGAGCACGTCGGGCCGGTCGGGGAAGAAGGTGATGCGGCGAAAGCCCTCGGCCTCGCACTGGGTGCAGAGCATGCCGCTCGAGGCATAGAGCCCCTGGAGCTGCGTGTTGCGCTCGGGTGCGATTGTCACGACCGTCTCGATCTCGTGCGCGCCGCCGCCGAGCGGGATGACCAGGTTCGGCCCGTCCATGCTCCAGCCCTGCGCCTCGGCGCCGTCGACCTTGACGCTCTCCGCCGCCAGCCCGTCGCCGTTCAGCACCAGCGGCCGGTCGTGCGCGCCGTTGCGCTCCACCTTCAGCGTGGCGCGAACCCGCGTCGCGGTCGGATCGAGGTCGAAGTCGAGCGCGATCTCGGGGACCATCCAGTCGGGCGCGCGATAATCTTCGCGGCGGGTGATGTGCGGGGTCTGCGGTGCGGTGCGTGCGTCTGCCATGATGCCTCGGATATAGGGGCAAGCGCGAAGCCCGCCACCTCGAAAATCTGCCAGCTTGCGCCTGCGCCAAGCCGTGCTACCGGTGCGATATACCGAGTTCTCGCCGAGAGGTTCCCCCATCATGATCCGTTCCACCACGCCGCTGGCCCTTGCGCTGATGCTGGCGATGCCCGCCTATGCCCAGGACGTTTCGGCTCCGGCCCCCGCGCCGACTCCGAGCGCCGCCGCGCGCAATGCCATCGTCAACGCCGAGCTTCCCGCCGACCAGGCCGCGCTCAAGAGCCATGTCATGTTCCTCGCGTCGGACGCGATGAAGGGCCGCGAGGCCGGCAGCCCCGAATTCAACATCGCCGCGCAATATGTCGCGTCGCAATTCTATGCCGCGGGGCTGAAGCCGGCCGGCGATGACGGCGGCTTTCTCCAGAGCGTGCCGCTGATCAGCTACAAGCTCGACTCGGGCACGCTGGCGCTCACCGCCAAGAGCGGCCCGGTCACGCTCGAGGCCGGCAAGGACTTCATCGTCGGCGCCAATCCCGAAACCCCCGATTTCACGCTCACCGCGCCCGTGGTGTTCGTCGGCTATGGCATCGTCGGCCAGGGCCGCGACGATTATAAGGGCGTCAATGTGAAGGGTAAGATCGTCGCCTATTTCGGCGGCGCGCCCGAGAGCTTTCCCGGAGAGATCGGCGCGCATTTCTCCAACCCGGCGTCCAAGGCGGAGATCGCCGCCAGGCACGGCGCCGTCGGCACGATCACGCTCGAATCGCCGCGCACCGCCAAGACGCGGCCGTTCGCCTTCTATGCCGGCTATGCCACCCGCGCCCGCTTCACCTGGGGTAACCCGAACGGCACCGGCCATATCTCGGCGCCGGGCACGCCGGGCCTCGGCATGATCAGCATGGCGGGCGGCGAGAAGCTGTTCGCCGGCGCGAAGCAGAAATGGGCAGCGGTGCTGAAGGCCGCCGAGGCCGACAACGCCGTGTTCAAGGCCGAGGCGCTGCCGGTCACCGTCACCGTCGCCGCCAAGACCGCGCTCACCCCGGTGCAGAGCTATAATGTCGCCGGCATGATCCCCGGCACCGATCCGACGCTGTCGAAGGAAATCGTCGTCCTCTCCGCGCATCTCGATCACATCGGCGTCGGCCGCCCGGACAAGACCGGCGACACGATCAACAACGGTGCGCTCGACGACGCGGTCGGCATCGCCTCGCTGATCGAGGAAGCCAAGCGCTTCAAGGGTGCGGAGACCAAGCCGCGCCGCTCGATCCTGTTCCTTGCGGTCACCGCCGAGGAGAAGGGCCTGATCGGCTCGGACTATTTCGCCAACCATCCGACCGTGCCGGCCGAGGCGATCGTCGCCGACGTCAATCTCGACATGCCGATCATCACCTACAAGTTCCAGGACGTGGTGGTGTACGGCGCTACCCACTCGACGCTCGGCCCGATCGTCGAGCGCGCCGGCAAGGCGATCGGCGTGCCGCTGTCCGACGATCCGCTGCCCGGCGAGAACATCTTCGTCCGCTCGGACCATTACAACTTCGTCCGCAAGGGCGTGCCCTCGGTCTTCCTGTGGCCGGGTGCCGGCGGCCCGGGCCGCGCGGCGATCGATGACTTCATGAAGAACCATTATCACCAGCCCTCGGACGAGGTCGGCCAGCTGCCGGCGATCGACTGGGAATCGGGTGTTCGCTTCGTCGATGTGAACTACCGGATCGCGCGCGAGATCGCCGATGGCGACCAGCGCCCGCTGTGGAACAAGGGCGACTTCTTCGGCACCACCTATAACGGCCCGGGAGCCAAGTAAGATGAAGCGCGCACTCCTCCTCGCC
Source organism: Sphingomonas sp. R-74633 (assembly GCF_013416555.1). Lineage (GTDB taxonomy): Bacteria > Pseudomonadota > Alphaproteobacteria > Sphingomonadales > Sphingomonadaceae > Sphingomonas. The sequence continues at coordinate 240,857 of NZ_JACCFG010000005.1, forward strand.
GCGACGTTGCTCGCGGCAACCCCGGCCTTTGCCCAGGATCTCAGCCAGGATGCGGCGGCGCTCAAGGCGCATGTCCAGTTCCTCGCCTCCGATGCGATGAAGGGCCGCGACACCGGCAGCCCCGAGCTGACCATCGCCGAGCAATATGTCGCCGCGCAGATGCTCGCCGCCGGCCTCAAGCCCGCGGGCGTGGACGGCACCTGGCTCCAGCCGGTGCCGCTGGTCGCGTACAAGTCGGCCGATCACGGCACGCTGTCGCTCACGCGCGGCGGGGTCGAAACCCCGCTCGTCTGGGGCAAGGACTATCTCGCCCGCGCGGTGCCCTCGAACCCCAAGGTCGCGGTCTCCGGCCCGGTCGTCTTCGCCGGCTATGGCAGCGAGGCCGAATATAAGGGGTTGAACACCAAGGGTGCGATCGTCGCCGTGCTGCGCGATTCGCCGCACGACCTGCCCAGCGACATCCGCGCGCATTCGTCGCAGCCCGATCAGCAGGCGGCGGTCGCGGCGCGGCACGGTGCGGTCGGCGTGATCCTGATCGAAGGCAATGCCCGCCACGCGATCTTCCCGTTCGCCGCGAGCGTCGGCTATGCGCAGGGCGAGGCGATGACCTGGCAGGGCTCCGAAGCCGGCGCCGGCGCGCCGCCCTTCACCTATCTGGGCTTTGACGGCGCGGCCAAGCTGTTCGCCGGCTCCAAGATCCAATGGGACGCGGTCCTCGCCGCCGACAAGGCCGACAAGAAGCTGCCGACCGGCGCGCTCGGCGTCACTGCCACCGGCACCGCCAACACTGCGATCCGCACGCTCAGCACCAACAATGTCGCCGGCATGCTGCCGGGCACCGACAAGAGCGGCGAATATGTCGTGATCTCCGCCCATCTCGACCATGTCGGCGTCGGCCGGCCCGATGCGAAGGGCGACACCATCTATAACGGCGCGATGGACAATGCCGTCGGCACTGCCTCGATGCTCGAAGTCGCCAAGCGCTTCCAGGCATCGGGCAAGGCGCCGCGCCGCTCGATGCTGTTCGTCGCGGTTACGGCAGAGGAAAAGGGCCTGGTCGGCTCCGAATATTTCGCCGCCAACCCGACCGTGCCCAAGGGATCGATCGTCGCCGACGTCAATCTCGACATGCCGATCCTCACCTATGACTTCGTCGATCTCGTCGCCTTTGGTGCGGACCGCTCGACGCTCGGCAAGCTGGTCGAGGCGGCCGCGGCGGCCGAAGGCGTCAAGCTCGTCCCCGATCCCACGCCCGAGGAGGCCTCGTTCGTCCGCTCGGACCATTACAGCTTCGTCAAGGCGGGCATCCCCGCGGTTTCGCTCGACATCGGTCCGGGCGGCCCGGGTGCGGCGGCGTCGAAGGAGTTCCTCGACAAGCATTATCACCAGCCCTCGGACGAAGTCGGCCTGATCGACTGGAAGCAGGGGCTGCGCTTCGTCAGCCTCAACTATGCGATCGCCCGCGCGGTCGCCGATGCCGATGACAAGCCGGTATGGAACAAGGGCGACTTCTTCGGCGCGCTCTACAAGGGGCCGATGGCGAAGTGAGTCTTCGCACGTTTCTCGCTGCGGCAGCGCTGTTCGCGGCGCCGCTTGCCTTCGCGCAGACGGCGCCCGCCCAGCTTCCGCCCGAACAGGCGGCGCTCAAGGCGCATGTCCAGTTCCTCGCCTCCGATGCCCTGCGCGGGCGCGAGGCGGGGACGCGCGACTATGACGTGGCGGCCGAATATGTCGCGTCGGAAATGCTCCGGCTCGGTCTCCAGCCCGGCGCCGAGGGCAATAGCTGGTTCCAGCCGTTCAAGCTGATCGGCTACAAGCCCGCCGAGAAGGCCAAGTGGAGCCTGGTGCGCGGATCGGCCGAGATCCCGCTCCAGTTCGGCATCGATTTCGTCAACACGCCCGCGCCGGCCACGCCCGATTTCAAGGCCGAAGGCGGGATCGTCTTCGCCGGCTACGGCATCGTCTATCCCGAGGGGAAGCGCGACGATTTCAAGGGGCTCGACGTCAAGGGCAAGATCGTCGCGATCCTCGCCGGCGTGCCCAAGGGGCTGCCCAACGCAGTCGAGGCGCATTTCAGCGACGACGAGCAAAAGGCGCTGATCGCCCAGCAAAAGGGCGCGGTCGCGGTGATCGTGCTCGAGACGCTGGCGCAGCGCGAGCAATTCCCGTTCGAGACCTTCGCCAGCTTCTACGATTATGAGCGCAGCGGCTGGGCGCGGCCCGATGGCACGGCCTTTGCGACGGCAGCCGGCGCGCCGCCGGTCGGCTATATCGGCGCGGCGGGTGCGGAGAAGCTGTTCCAGGGCTCGAAGATCAAATGGGCCGAAGTGCTCGCCGCCGAGCGCAAGGCGACGCGGGTGCCCACCGGCGCGCTGGTCGGCACGCTCAAGGTCGCCAGCAAGACCAAGATCGTCACCCAGATGACGCGCAGCGTGGTCGGGCTGATTCCCGGTTCCGATCCGACGCTCAAGGATCAGTATGTCGTCCTCTCGGCGCATCTCGACCATGTCGGCATCGGCGATCCGGTGAATGGCGACCGCATCTATAACGGCGCGATGGACAATGCGATCGGCGTCTCGACGATGCTCGAAGTCGCGCGCAAGTTCATCGCCTCGGGCGAGCGGCCGAAGCGCTCGATGCTGTTCGTGGCACTTGCGGCGGAGGAGAAGGGGCTGATCGGCTCGGACTATTTCGCGCATTATCCGCCGGTCCCGAAGGACAAGCTCGTTGCCGACGTCAACATGGACATGCCGATCCTCACCTATCCGCTGGTCGACCTTGTCGCGCTGGGCGGCGAGCGCTCGAGCCTCGGCCCGGTGATCGCAGCGGCGGCGGCGAGCGAGGGGCTGAAGATCGTCCCCGATCCTGCGCCCGAGGAGATGTTCTTCGTCCGCTCGGATCACTACAGCTTCGTCAAGTCGGGCGTGCCCGCGGTGTCGCTCGATACCGGGCCGGGCGGCGAGGGCGCGGTCGCGCAGAAGAAGTTCCTCGCCGAAAATTACCACAAGCCCTCGGACCAGATCGACCTGCCGTTCAACTGGGACTCGGCGGCCAAGTATATGCGCGTCAACTACGCCGTCGCCCGCGCGCTCACCGACGCCCCCGAGCGGCCGCGCTGGAACAAGGGCGACTTCTTCGGGGTGCAGTTCGGAGGCTATGGGGCGGAGTGAACCTTGCTCCCCTCCCTGGAAGGGAGGGGCTGGGGGTGGGTGGACGCACGCGATGCGGTGGCCGCCACACGAGTGGCCTCAGTATCGCCCGGACGCGACCCACCCCTCGATCCCCCCCCTTCCAGGGAGGGGAAGCTAGGTGCGCCTGCTGATCTTCGGTCCCGGCTACACCGCCTCGCGCCTGATCGCGCGGCTGGAGGGCCGCGCCGCCATCGCTACGGTCGATCGCGAAACCTTCGCCGATCGCACCCGCACTGCGTTCGAGATCGCCAGTGCCACCCATATCCTCTCCACCGTCCCGCCCGGCGACCAGGACCCCGTCCTCGCCGCATATGAACAGGAGATCGCCCATAGCGGCGCGTGGATCGGCTATCTCTCCTCGACGGGCGTCTATGGCGACGCGCAGGGCGCCTGGGTCGACGAGTCCGCCCCCACCGGCACCGGCCGCCGCACCGCCCGCGCACAAGCCGACGCCGCCTGGTGCGCGCTCCCGCAAGCACGCGTCTTTCGCCTGCCCGGCATCTACGGCCCCGGCCGCTCCCCGCTCGACCGCATCCGTGCCGGAGCCGCGGCTCGGATCGATGTCCCCGGCCAGGTCTTCAGCCGCGTCCATGTCGACGACATCGTCTCCGGCGTAATCGCCGGGTTCGACGGCCCGCCCGGCGCCTATAACCTCGCCGACGACGCACCCGCCGCGCAATCCGACGTCATCGCCTATGGCTGCGCGCTGCTCGGGCTACCCGTCCCGCCGCTCGTCCCTCTCGAGCGGGCGAACCTCACCCCCCAGGCCCGCGCCTTCTATGCCGAGAACCGCCGGGTCGCGAACGGCAAGGCGAAGCGGGTCCTCAATTGGCGCCCGCTTTACCCCGATTACCGGTTGGGCCTGCGCGCCTTGAGCGCCACCACCAGCCCGGCCACCACCAGCACCGCGCCGCCGCCCGCCAGCGCCGACCAGCGATAGCCTTCGAACACCGTCGAGAAGACCATCGCGATCACCGGGATCAGCACGCTGGTATAGGCCGCCTTGGCCGGGCCGATCGTGCGGATCAGCTGGAAATAGAGGCTGAAGCTCACCGCCGATCCCAGCACGCCGAGATAGACGATACCCAGCGCATAGCTCGGCCGCGGGTCGAACATCGGCGGCCCCACCGTGATGAGCGCGAACACCGCGTCGATCGCCGCCCCGCTCAGCATCGCCCAGCCGAGCATCGTTGCCATCGGATAGGCCTTGGCGGTGCCCGTCGCCTGCATGACATTGGCGATCGAGGCGGACATCACGCCGAGCATCGCGATGCCGATGCCGAGCAGCGCCGCCTGCGGCCCGACCGGGCTCAGCCGCGCCTCATGCACGAACAGCAGCGCCACGCCCGCCATCGCGATGGCGGAGCCGACCACCAGCTGCCGTCCCATCTTCTGACCGAGGAAGATCCGCGCCAGCACCGCATTGGGCACCAGCAGCAGCGCATAGACCACCGCGACCACGCCCGAGGTGATGTGCTGCTCGGCGCGGTAGACGAAGTTGAAGTTGAACACGAACTGCGCCAGCCCGAGCAGCACCGCGAAGCGAATGCCCCGCGCGTCCATCTTCAGGCTCTCGCCGCGCAGCAACGCCCAGATCAGCATCGTCACGCCGGCGACGGTGAAGCGATAGGTCACCGACCAGCTCGGCGGCACGACCGAAAGCTGGTCGCGGATCACGATCCAGGTCGATCCCCAGATCAGCGTGACGATCGCGAAGGGGATCAGGACGGTTAGGCGCGTCGATTGCGGGGCGGCGGCGTCGCTCACAGCCTGGCGATGGCGTCGGCCAGCGGCCGTATCGCGTCCTCGCTCTGGTCCCAGCTGATCACCAGCCGCGCCTCGCCCACGCCCCAGTCGTAAAAGTCGAAGCCTAGCGCGCGCAGGCTCGCGGCTTCCCCGGCGCTGACCTTGAGGAACACTTCGTTCGCCTGCACCGGATGGACCAGCCGCTCGCCCGCCGCCTGCGCCAGCAGCGCCGCGCCGGCATTGGCCGCGCGGCCGTTCTGCAGCCACAGATCACTCTCGAGCAGCGCCAGGATCTGCGCCGCGAGGTAACGTCCCTTCGAGAAGAGCAGCCCCGCGCGCTTGCGGCGATAGAGCGTCGCCTCGGCGAGCTCGGGCTTGAAGAACACCAGCGCCTCGGCGCTCATCCCGCCATTCTTGACGAAGCCGAAGCTCAGCGCATCGACCCCCGCACGCCAGGTCACCTCGCCCGGGTGGCAGCCGAGATGCGCCACGGCATTGGCGAAGCGCGCCCCGTCCATGTGGAGGCGGAGCTTGCGGTCCTTCGCCAGCGCCCCGATCGCCGCGACTTCGTCGGGCGTATAGGAAAGGCCATATTCTGTCGCATTGGTGATCGAGATCGCGTGCGGCTGGACCTGGTGGACGTCGGGCCGGATCGGATCGATCACTGCGCGGATCGCATCCGGCGTCAGCTTCGAGCCTTCGCCCTCGCCGACCAGCAGCTTGGCGCCATGCGTGTAGAATTCGGGCGCGCCGCATTCGTCGACATTGATATGCGCATCGCGGTGGCAGACCACGCCGCCATAAGGCGGGCACAGCGCGGCGAGCGCCAGGCTGTTCGCCGCAGTGCCGGTCGGCACCCACAGCGCGCGCACCTGCGTGCCGAACAGGTCCGAAAACGCCCCGTCGAGCGACTTCGACCATTTGTCGCCGTCATAGGCAGTGTCGAGCTGGTTCACGCTCCCCAGCGCGGCAAGCACTTCGGGGCAGACGGCGGCGGCGTTGTCGGAGAAGAAGCGCATGATTGGGTCCATGCGAGGGGGGACTGGCGGCGTCAACCACCCGATGCCCGAGCGCATGCGCGACGCCTCTCGCGCTGATACCGAGGGCCGCCGGTTCAACGCCGCTTTGCTGTGCTCCAGATGGCGACGCAGCTGTCGACGATGCTCTCGATCGCCAACCCGAGCCAGCCGAGCGGCGGCAGGAGAAGATACGCGAAACCGGCCATTGGCCCGGGCGCGCGATAGAAGGCGTCGTAATATCCCCAGCAAAGAACAGCCACGTAGAACAGCCCCCACGCCATCGGAAGCAGTGCCGGTGACCAGCGATCCCTGCGGTCGGCAAGAAGACGCATCGCCACGAGCGGGCCGAGATTCCACACGAGCACTATCGGTGCGAACCACCAGGCCACATGTCCGGTACGGAGGATGAGAGCCGTGAGACCGAGGCCCGTGATTACCGTCAGGATCGACAGCGCCGAACGGATCAGCCTTGTGTCGTTCTTGCCCTTGCGCGCTGTGCGGATCACCGCTCCTCACCCCGCCGGTCATCCTGCCGGAAGCGATCCTGCGGCCCGTCCGGTCCCTGGCCGCGGCGCGGGCGGCGGTCCTCGATCGGTGCCTCGCCCTGCTCGTCGGGATCGACTCCGTCGGGCACCACCTGCGTCTCGATGCCCGAGCCCTGGATGAACTCGCCCACGCCGTTCAGCACATCGTCGAGCGTCACGTCATTGCCGTCGGGCTCCACCGTCGGTTCGGGCGGCGGGATGCGCAGGTCGAGCGTGCGGGTCATGAAGTCGCGCCACACCCGCGCCGGCAGCCCGCTGCCCGACAGGCCGGGATTGGGCGAATTATCGTCATTGCCCAGCCACACGCCGCAGACGATCCCGCCGGCATAGCCGATGAACAGCGCGTCGCGATTGTCCTGCGTCGTGCCGGTCTTGCCATAGGTCGGGATCGGCAGCGCCGCGCCGCGCCCGGTGCCGTCCTCGACCACCGTGCCGAGCAGGCTCCGCAGGTCGTCGAGCTGGCGCCCGTTGAAGCGCGACGGCGCGCCCAGCCTTTTGGCCAGCCAGTCGCTCGCCGCCTCGTCGTCGCTCAGCCCGAGCGGCCGCACCGGATAGGAACCGTTGGCGACCGAGGCATAAGCCGAAGTCAGCTCGAGCAGCGACACAGTCGAAGTGCCGAGCGCGATCGAGGCATCCTCGCCGATCGGCGTCGAGATGCCGAGGTCGCGCGCCGCCTGCGTCACCGCGCGCACCCCGAATTTCTGTGTCAGCCGCGCCGCGACGACGTTGGAGGATTTGGCGAAGGCCTGGCGCAGCGTGATCCGCCCGGCATAGCTGCCATGCGAATTCTCCGGCTTCCAGTCGCCGATCTGGACAGGCGAGTCGTCGACGATGCTGTCCGGGTCCATGCCGCCGCGCAGTGCCGCGAGATAGACGAACAGCTTGAAGGTCGACCCTGGCTGGCGCCGCGCCTGGGTGGCGCGATTGAACGGGCTTTCCCCGTAACTTTTCCCGCCGACCATCGCGATCACTCGGCCATCGGGATGCATCGCCACGATCGCGATCTGCGACTTTCTGAGCCCCGCGCTGCGCACCGCGCGCTCGGCCGATTGCTGCGCCTTGAGCTCGAGCGTGGTCTGCACCGTTTGCTCGGTGCCGACGCCGCCCGCCCGGTCGCGCGCCTGGGGCAGCACCCAGTCGGCGAAATAGGTGCCGTTGGGCAGATCGTCCTTCGACTTGGTGACGTTGAGCACCGCGGGGCGGATGCTGTCGCCGCGCGCCTTGGTGATCAGCCCGGCATCGACCATCGCGCCGATCACCAGCTTCTGCCGCTCGCGCGCGCCCTTGAGATTGCCCGTCGGTGCGAGGCGCGACGGCGCCTGCACCAGCCCGGCGAGCAGCGTCGCCTGGCTCAGCGTCAGATTCTCCGGCTCGCTGCTGAAATAGTGCCGGGCGGCGGCGCGCAGTCCGTAGACATTGTCGCCGAAATAGACGTTGGAGAGGTAGCGCGAGAGGATCTCGTCCTTGCTCAGCCACGCTTCCAGCCAGAAGGCGATCAGCACTTCCTGCGCCTTGCGTCCGAAGGTGCGGTCCGAGCTGAGGAAGGCGTTCTTGGCGAGCTGCTGGGTGATCGTGCTGCCGCCCTGCGATCCGCCGCTCGAGCTGACATTGTGGACGAAGGCGCGCATTATGCCGCGCGGATCGACGCCCCAATGGCTGTAGAAACGCCGGTCCTCGATCCCGACGAACGCGTTGCGGACATGCGCGGGCAGCTTGCTCGCATCCACCGGCTCGGCGATCACGGCGCCGCGCCGCGCGATCGGCTTGCCCTCGGCCGAGAGCAAAGTGATCGACGGCGGTGCCGGCGGCTGGAGCGACTTGGAGAGCGGCGCGGTCAGCGCCAGCCAGCCCACCGCGAGGAAGAACAGAAGGATGAACCCCGCGATCGCCCAGCTTGCATAGCGCAGCCAGCTCCGCTTCCGGATGACCGCCGGCAAATTGCTGGTGTAGCCGCCCGCGGGCAGCGGCTCGCCGTAGCCGGGCTGGATCGGCGGGGGTGGGGGAGGCGGCGGCGTCGCGCGCCAGCGCGGGCGGATCGGTTCGTGCTGCTCGGGCGGCGGCAGGCCCCCAGAAAGCTCGAGCGGCTCCTCGCGGCTGGGTTTCACCCGCTTGAGCGCCTCGCCGACAATCCCTTCGATCGACGGCGGGCGCCAAGCGCGCGGCTCGGGCTTCGGCGCAGGTGGCGGCGCCGGATCGAAATCGTCGCTCGACCGGCGTAGCGGAAAGCGGACGTTCTTCGGATCGTCGCCGTCAGCCATCTATCGTCGAATCCGCCGCGGTCATGCGAGCCCTTCTAGCGCAGCATCTGTATTACTACAATAACACAGTGATTACGGCACCGGCACAAAGGCGAGGTGCTGATAATCATAGCTGAAGTCGGCCAGCGGCGAGAGCGGCTTCATCGTCACGCCCGCCACCTTGCCGTCCTTGATCACGAAGCTGACTACTGCGTCCTCGCCGGCGTCCCTGGCAAAGCGGGTGCGGAACGCGTCCGGCCCCCAGGGCTCGAGCACGCTCTTGAACACCGGGGTCGGCGTGAAGTCGATCCACAGCTTGCCGCCCTTCTGGCTGACGACGACATCGCCATACCAGGGATCGCGGTAGCGCCCGGCATAGGCGGCGAGCGGCAGCGACGGCGCGCCCGCCGGCGCCTTGTCCACCCCGCCTTCGACTTCGGCCAGCGCCTCGTCCTGCGCCGCCTTGTGCCGGGTGCGATAGCTCGAAACCCAGTCGAACGCCGGCGCGTCGATCAGCCGGTCGAGGATCGCGTTGCGGATTGCGGCGGACACGCTTTCCTCGACATTGCTCAGCACCGACACGCCGATCCCGCGCGACGGCAGCAGCCCGGTATAGGTGACCTGACCCGACAGGCCGCCGCTATGCTGGATCATCCGCATCCCGCGATAATCCTGCACGAACCAGCCGAGCGCATAGGCGGCGAGCACCGGCCGCGCCGGATTGTCCGCGGTGGGTCCGTCGCTCGCCGAGGTGATCGTCTGCGGCTTCCACATCTCCTTGGCCTGCGCCGGCGACCAGAGCTGCTTGCCGTCGGGCAGCTTGCCCTGGCCGAGCTGGACCTGGATCCACTTGGCCATGTCGCTGATGCTCGCATTGATCCCGCCCGCGGCGTCGACCATCTTGCCTTCGTCGGGCTGCACCACTTCGAGCTTGCCGACGCCGCGCACCGGCGGCCCCAGCCGTGCATGCCGCCCCGCGACGTTGTCGGTCGTGAGCGAGCTGCGCGATCCGACCGCGTCGGTCATGCCGAGCGGCGCGAACAGCCGGCTCTCGACGAACTTGTCCCAGGGCATGCCCGCCACCCGCTCGATCAGGATGCCGGCGACGATGTAGAGGATATTGTCGTAGTCATAGCCCGCCCGGAAGCCGCGCGCCGGCTTGAGATAGGGCAGCGCCTTGAGCACGTCCGCCGCGACATGGCTGCCCGCCGGGAAGAACATCAGGTCGCCCGCGCCGAGCGGCAGGCCCGAGCGATGCACCAGCAGGTCGCGCACCGTCATCATCTGCGTCACCGCGGGGTCGGACATGCGGAACTCGGGCAAATGCTTCGTCACCGGGTCTTCCCAGCCGAGCTTGCCCGCATCGACCAGCAGCGCGAGCGCGGCGGCAGTGAACGCCTTGGAGTGCGAGGCGATGCCGAAGCGGGTGTGGACATCGACCGGCGCCGGCTTGCCGAGCGTGCGCACGCCATAGCCCTTCACGAACGCCGGCATCCCCGGCCGCACGACCGCCACCGCGACGCCCGGCGTCTCGAACGCGGTCAGGAACGGCTGGACGATCGCATCGATCGCCGCTTCGTCGAGCGCCGCGGCGAAGGCGAGGCGCGGGAAGGCCAGCGTGCTCGCGCCGCCCAGCGAAAGCGCCAGCGCCGTGCGCCGATTGATCGTGAACCCGCTCATGCCATTGTCTCCCCGCATTTGCCCGAATGCTAACGCGCTATACCACCTTCGTCACCCCGGCCTTGTGCCGGGGTCCACTGGGAGGCGAGTCATGGGCGAGCGGCTCTACCGGCATGGCGTGCGGCTCGGTGGACCCCGGAACAAGTCCGGGGTGACGGGAAAATTGAGCAATCGGAAGCACGCCTACGCCAGCAGCTCCACATCCCAGTAGAGCCAGTCGCGCCAGGTCTCGTGGAGATAATTGGGCGGGAAGCGCCGGCCATGCTCCTGTAGGTGCCAGCTGGTCGGCCTGATTGGCTGGATGTGGAGCGGCATCGCGGCCTGTTGCGGGGTGCGCCCGCCCTTTTTCAGGTTGCAGGGCGCGCAGGCAGTGGCGACATTTTCCCAGGTGGTGCGTCCGCCCTGGGCGCGGGGGATGACATGGTCGAAGGTGAGGTCGCGATGCGTCCCGCAATATTGGCAGGAGAATTTGTCGCGAAGGAACAGGTTGAAGCGCGTGAAGGCGGGGAATTGCGAAGGTCTGACATATTGTTTGAGCGCGATGACCGAAGGAAGCTTCAGCCTCGCGCTGGGACTTCGCACCTCGCGTTCGTAATAGGAGACGACGTCCACCCTATCGAGGAACAGCGCCTTGACCGCGGTCTGCCAGGGCCACACGCTGAGCGGATAATAGCTGAGCGGCGTGTAGTCGGCGTTGAGCACAAGGGCAGGGCAGCTGTCCGGATGTCGGATCAGATCGGGATGATACATGCGCCTCCCTCGCCCAAAACATGGTGGCACGCATCTCGCCGAGAAGCGTGACGCGGTGATGACACCATATCCCGCGACTCGCGGTCAAGGGCCGGTTTGATGGTTATCCACACCCGATTTGCGCCCAGTCCGACGGGGCGCCTGCACCTGGGTCATGCCTGGTCCGCGATCCAGGCGCACGACTATGCGCGCGAGCATGGCGGCAGTTTCACCCTGCGCATCGAGGACATCGACGGCACCCGCTCGCGCCCCGAGCATGTCGAGGCGATATTGCGCGATCTGGAATGGCTCGGCCTCGGCTGGGACGGCGAAGTGACCTTCCAGTCGCAGCGGCTCGGCCTGTACGAAGATGCGCTCGATCGGCTGCGCGGCATGGGCCTGCTCTACCCCTGTTTGTGCACCCGCGCCGACATCGCCGCGAGCCTCACCGCGCCGCACGGGCCGGAGGGCGGACTCTATCCGGGGACGTGCCGCGAGCTTGCCGCGCCGGACCTCGACAAGCCCCATTGCTGGCGGCTCGATATGGAGAAGGCGCTGAACCTCCCTCTCCCGTCGGGAGAGGGAAGGGGCCCGTCGCACAGCGACGGGAAGGGTGAGGGCAGCTCGACCCTCACCCCTCCGCCGACTGCGTCGGCTCCCTCCCTCTCCCAATGGGAGAGGGATTTGAGGTGGCACGATGCCTTTGCCGGCCAGGTCCTCGCCGACCCCCGTTCGGCAGGCGACGTCGTCCTCGCCCGCAAGGACGCCGCCGCCAGCTACCACCTCGCCGTCACGATCGACGACGCGGCGCAGGGCATCAGCCATGTGGTGCGCGGCGTGGACCTGTTCGCCGCCACCCATGTCCACCGGCTCCTCCAGGCGCTGCTCGGCCTGCCGACGCCCGAATACCGCCACCACAAGCTGCTGCTCGGCCCCGACGGCACCCGCCTCGCCAAGCGCCACGGCGCGCCCAGCCTCGAGGCGATGCGGCTGGCCGGCGCCGATGGCCATGCGCTCGCCCAGCGGTTGCGCGCCGGGCAACTGCCGGTTGGCATCGCCGCCGCACAGGACTAAGCTGCTGCGATGATCTTCCTCGCCATCCTGCTCGTCGCCGCGATGTTCGCGACTCTGTTCATCCTCATCAAGGGGCTGGTGAACATGGCGGGCACCACCAGCCAGGATCTCGAAGGCCAGGGCGACGGCCCCAGCCCGCGCGCGCTCAAGTCGCAAAAGCTGATGCAGCAACGCATCCTGTTCCAGGCGATCGCGATCGGCATCATCGCGATCATCCTGATGATGCTGTCGGCCAAGAGCTGACGCGCCGGCCCGCCCGGGCCTCTTCTGCAAGTTCCAAGGCGTATCCGATGACTCTCCAGACCTGGTGGCTGTTCGTCATGGCCGTGTTCCTGCTTTCGGGAACGCCCGGCCCCAACATGCTCCACATCCTCCAGCGCAGCGTCGACTTCGGCGTGCGGCGCACCGTCGCGGCGATGGCCGGCTGCCTTGCCGGCCTCGTCTCGATCCTCGCCGCTTCCGCCGCCGGCCTCACGGCGCTGCTGCTCGCCATCCCCGGCGCGTTCGAAGTGCTGCGCTGGCTCGGCACCGGCTATCTCGTCTGGCTCGGCATCAAGGCCTGGCGCGCCGATCCTGCTCCGCTCGATCCCGGCGACGACACCGCGCTCGCCGACAAGCGCCTCAGTGCCGCCCAGCTCTTCCGCGGCGGCTTCGCGATCAGCATCTCCAATCCCAAGGCCTTGCTCTTCGCCGCCGCCTTCTTCCCGCAATTCGTCAGCGCCGCCGCGCCCAAGCCGCCGCAGTTCGCGATCCTGGTGCTCACCTTCGCGGTGGTCGAATGCTTCTGGTACGCCGTCTATGCGCTCGGCGGCCGCGGTCTTGCCCGCCATCTCGCGCGGCCCGCGCTCAAGAAATGGTTCAACCGGCTGACCGGCACGATCTTCATCGGCTTCGGCCTGTTGCTGCTGAGGTCGCGCCACGCCTGACCGGGTCATCCCCGGCTTTCGCCGCGCGCCCGGCAGGAGTATCGGGGCCCGATGGTCAAGCTCAACAAGATCTACACCCGCACTGGCGACGACGGCACCACCGGGCTGGTCGATGGCTCGCGCGTTTCCAAGTCGAGCCTGCGCATGGCCGCGATCGGCGATGTCGACGAGGCGAATTGCGCGCTCGGCGTCGCCCGCGCGCGTCTCGGCCATCACGCATTCGGCGGGATGCTCGCGCATATCCAGAACGACCTGTTCGACCTCGGCGCCGATCTCGCCACGCCCGAGGGGATCGACGGCGCGCTGCGCATCCTGCCGGGCCAGGTCGAATGGCTCGAGGAGCGGATCGACCATATCAATTCCGCGCTCGAGCCGCTGACCAGCTTCGTGCTGCCCGCCGGTGCCCCGGGCGCGGCCGAGCTCCACCTTGCCCGCGCGGTCACCCGCCGTGCCGAGCGCACCGCCGTCGCGATGGGCGCAGCGCCGCAGCCGCTCGCCTATCTCAATCGCCTGTCCGACCTGCTGTTCGTCGCCGCCCGCGCAGTGAACCAGGGGGAAGCCGGCGACGTGCTCTGGGTGCCCGGCGCTTCGCGCTGAACCCGCTGCTTTTGCTCGCTTATTCGGCGCGGGCTGAACAAAAGCCAGTCGCGTAACGTTTACACGTCTACCAGGGGCATTTCGGACACCTATATCTCCCCGGTTGACGGCGATGGCGCGCGCCTCTAGGAGAACATAATGAGAACGGAAACGGGATCCGCTCCGGCTTCCAGCGCCCTTGGCGCGAAGTTCCTCCGTACCCGCGCGCTGAGCGAAGCGCTGGTCGCCCCGCTCTCCGATGCCGATGCCACGATCCAGTCGATGGACGACGCTTCGCCGGCAAAATGGCACCTCGCCCACACCACCTGGTTCTTCGAGACCTTCGTGCTGCGCGATCACGTGCCGGGCTATGCGCTGCATGACGAACGCTGGCCGTTCCTGTTCAACAGCTATTATGAGGCCGAGGGCCAGCGCCATGCGCGCCCGCGCCGGGGCATGCTCTCGCGCCCCAGCCTTGACGAGATCCGCGCCTATCGCGCGCATGTCGATGCCGCGCTCGTCGCCGCGCTCCCCGATCTGCCGCAGGCCGCACAGGATCTCGTGCTGCTCGGCTGCAACCATGAGGAGCAGCATCAGGAGCTGTTGCTCACCGACATCCTCCACCATTTCTCGGTCAACCCGCTCGAGCCCGCGCTCTGGCAGGGCGCCCCCAAGGTCCCGGTGGCGATGCCCGGCCCGATCGGCTGGATCGAGGGGCAGGCGGGCCTCGTCGCGATAGGCGAGTCAACGGAATCAACATTTTCGTTCGATTGCGAGGGCCCGCGCCACCAGGCCTTGCTCACCCCACACGCCGTTGCCGACCGCACGATCACCAATGGCGAATGGGCCGCGTTCATTGCCGATGGCGGCTATGCCGACCCGCGCCACTGGCTGTCGGACGGCTGGGCCTGGGTGAAGGCCGAGGGGATCGAGGCGCCGCTCTACTGGCGCCAGGAACGCGGTAGCTGGACTCGCTTCGGCCTCGACGGCCGCCGCCCGGTCGATCCCGCCGCCCCGGTGACCCACATCAGCTTTTTCGAGGCCGATGCCTATGCCAGCTGGGCCGGCGCGCGCCTGCCCACCGAGTTCGAATGGGAAGCCGCCGCCGCGGCGCATGATCCCGAGGGCGGCAACCAGCTCGACGGTGCCGGCGCAATCGAGCCGCGCCCCTCGGCGGGCGGTCCGGCCTTTTTCGGCGATGTCTGGGAATGGACCGGCAGCGCCTTCCGTCCCTATCCCGGTTTCAAGCCGGCCGAGGGCGCGGTCGGCGAATATAATGGCAAGTTCATGAGCGGCCAGTTCGTGCTGCGCGGCTCGTCCTGCGCCACCCCCCGGGGGCACAGCCGGGCCAGCTACCGCAACTTCTTCTATCCCCATCAGCGCTGGCAGTTCACCGGCCTGCGCCTGGCAAAGGATCTGTAATGCTCAAGCAGGAACTCGAAGACGGCCAGACCAGTCTCGCCGATCCGCATTTCCGCGCCGATGTGCTGAGCGGCCTTGAGGCGCGCCCGCGCGCCATCCCCGCACGCTGGTTCTATGATCGCCGCGGCTCCGAGCTGTTCGAGGAGATCACCCAGCTCCCCGAATATTACCCGACCCGCACCGAGACCGAGCTGCTTCGCCAGACCGGCCCCGAGCTGGGTGCGCTGGCGGCGCGCGGCGCGGCGGTGGTCGAGTTCGGCTCGGGCTCCTCGGTCAAGACGCCCTTGCTGCTGCGTGCCATCGATCCCGCGGCCTATGTGCCGATCGACATTTCGGGCGATTTCCTCCGCCAGTCCGCCGCCGAGCTCGGCCAGGCGTTTCCGGGACTGCCGGTCTATCCGGTCGAGGCCAATTTCCTGCGGCCGGTGCCGCTCCCCGAGCAGGTCGCGACCATGCCCAAGCTTGGCTTCTTCCCCGGTTCGACGATCGGCAACATGCAGGCCTATCACGCGGTCAACCTGCTCCGCGCGATGCGCGACTGGCTGGGTGAGGGCGCGCGGCTGCTGATCGGGATGGACCGGATCAAGGCGCCGGAAGTACTCGTCCCCGCCTATGACGATGCGCAGGGCGTCACTGCGGCGTTCAACCTCAATTTGCTCGAGCGGATCAACCGTGAGCTTGGCGGCACGATTCCCGTCGAGGCCTTCCGCCATGTCGCCTTGTGGAACGACGATGCCGCGCGGATCGAGATGCATCTCGAGGCGGTGCGCGACATGGAATTCACGGTCGACGGCCGCCCCTTCGCGATGGCAGCCGGCGAGACGATCCACACCGAGAACAGCCACAAATATGGCCGCAACGGCGCCCGCCAGTTGCTGCGCGCCGGCGGCTGGACACCGCTCGAGGAATGGACCGACGAGAATGACTGGTTCGCGCTGATCCTCTGCGAAGCCCAGCCGCTGCGCATGGCGCCTTAAGGCATGGTGCTATTGGGGAAGGCGGTTGATTGTGCACCATCTTGTTCCCCGGCGAAGGCCGAGGCCCAGTATCGGTGAACTCCGCGAGGTGCGCCAACCCCTCGAATGACATTGCAGCTGGGCCCCGGCCTTCGCCGGGGAGCACCTTAGGCGCTAGGGCTGCTTATCTGCCCCGGCCTCAGTTCAGCCCGCGGCGTCCGTCCAGCGACCGGCCGATGGCGACGAAGAAGTAGATCAGCGCCGGGACGAGCACGATGCTCAGCACCACCTTGCTCAGCATCTGGCCGACCAGCAGTTCGCCGATCGGGAACACGCCGTAAAAGGCGACCGAGACGAAGATCAGCGTATCGGCGATCTGGCTCAGCACCGAGGCGATCGCGGCGCGCAGCCACAACAGCCGCCCGCCGCCGCTCTTGAGCGCGGAGAAGATGGTGACGTTGAGGATCTGCGAGATGCCATAGGCGATGATCCCGCCCAGCCAGATGCGCGGCGTGCCGCTCATCATCATCTCGAAGGCGTGCAGCCGGTCGGGCGCCATGCTTGGCGAGGCGGGCAGCTGGAGGACAAGGTAGGAGAGCAGTACCGAGGTGACCAGCGGCACGAAGCCGAACAGCACCAGCCGCCGCGCCGTGTCCGGCCCGTGCAGTTCGGCAACAGCGCTCGACACCGAGACGAGCAGCAGGAAGGCGAAGATCCCCGCTTCCACCGCGAGCGGGCCCACGCCGACCAGGGTGCCGAGCTGCGAGATCGGGCCGAGCGCGACCTGCTTGTTGCCCAGAACGCCGGCGATGCAGACCATGCCGCCATAGAAGATCGACAGGAAGAAGAGCGAACGCGGGATGCGGATAGTGTCCATCCCGGGACGCTAGCGGGAAATGCCTGCGCTGCAAGTCCTTGGCAGTTTCTGCTTGACATTGTTCTCTATATGTTCTATTCGGGTCGACGAAGCTTCGAACCTTTCCATCCTTTTCTCCCCCCTGCCGGCTGACCTCGCCGGGCGGGACCGCGGAGCGTTCGCCTGCGCGTGCGGGGGCGCGATCATGCGCAAGGATGTTGTGACTTTCGGGACTTTCCGCAGGCCGGCGCTTGCGGGGAACGGAGTCGGCTGCCTCTGGCCATGCGGTATCGAGCGTGTATGTTGAGAGGCTTGGGCGTTTGCCTTGGGGGTATGGGCAGTTGAATCAGTTTCCGATCGGCATTTTCGGCGTGGTTGCGATCCTTGCGATCGCCTTCCTGTTCTCGTCGAACAAGCGCGGGATCAATCTGCGCGTCGTCGGCGCGGCCTTTGTCCTTCAGGCGGGCATCGCGGCGCTGGTGCTGCGCACGAGCTGGGGCCAGGCGATGCTGCACACGCTTTCGGGCGGTGTCTCGGCGCTGCTCGGCTATGCCGGTGCCGGCACTGCCTTCCTGTTCGGCCCGCTCGCCAAGCCCGAGCTTGGCGGCCAGAGCTTCGCGATCGCCGCGCTGCCGGTGATCATCTTCTTCGCTGCGCTCGTCTCGATCCTTTATCATCTCGGCATCATGCAGTTCGTGATCCGCTGGATCGGCGGAGCGATCGAGAAGGTCGTCGGCACCACCAAGGTCGAATCGCTGTGCGCGGCCGCCAACATCTTCGTCGGCCAGAGCGAATCGCCGCTGGTCATCCGTCCCTATCTCGCCCGGCTCACGCCCTCGCAGCTCTTCGCGGTGATGAGCGTCGGCATGGCCGGCGTCGCCGGCACGATCCTCGCCGCCTATGCCAGTCTGCTCGGCCCGGCTTCGCTGCCGTATCTGCTCGCGGCTTCGTTCATGGCAGCGCCCGGCGGATTGCTGATGGCCAAGATCATCATGCCTGACGATCTGGTGAAGGACGGCGAGCTGCCGCTCGGCGACAATGTCGAGGATGAGGCGATCAAGGTCGCCGAAGCCGATGTCGAGGAAGAGCGCGCGGCGAACATCATCATGGCCGCTGCGTCGGGCGCCTCGACCGGCGTCAAGATCGCCGTCGCGGTCGGCGCGATGGTGCTCGCTTTCGTCGCGCTGGTCGCGCTCGCCAACGGCCTGCTCGCAGGGGCGGGCAACTGGATCTACGATCTGAGCGGCCATGCCGCCTGGGCCGGGTTCCTGCAGAATCTCAGCTTCCAGAAGATCATCGGCACGATCTTCGCGCCGGTCATGTATCTGCTCGGCATCTCCTGGCACGAGGCGACCGCAGCGGGCGGTCTGTTCGGCACCAAGGTCGTGCTCAACGAGTTCGTCGCCTTTATCGATCTCGGTGCGATGACCGATCTCGCGCCGCGCACGCGTGCGATCATCACCTTTGCGCTGTGCGGCTTCGCCAATTTCAGCTCGATCGCGATCCAGATGGCGGCCACCGGCAGCCTCGCGCCCAACCAGCGCCCGATGATCGCCAAGCTCGGTCTGCGCGCGCTGCTCGCGGGCAGCCTGGCGAACCTGATGAGTGCGGCGTTGGCGGGGCTGCTGCTCCCCTGATCATTTTCGGGCCGCCCGTTAACCTTTTGGATACCGGACGGCCCGTAAAATCTTCGTAACGTTGCAGGAACGACGCTGCGCCGGGGGGCGCGCCGATCCTGCCGAGAATAATCGACATCGGATGGAGAGCGGGTCGCGCGCCATCGAAAACTCATCCCGCGGTTTTGCCGCGGATGCGGTTGTCGTTGTGCGCTCTCCGGGGATTTTCTGGAGTAACGCGTGACCAATTTGATTCCATTTTCGGGCTCGGGCCCCCGCCCGCCGCTGCGTATCCTGCGGCAACCCCCACCCACGCCGGGTGAAGAGGCGCTCAGCCGGGTGCGCGATTGCCTGGCGCTCGCCTTTCAGCCGGTGCGTCCGGGCGTGGAACGGTCAGCCGGCCATTTACCACGCCTCGTAGCACCCACGAAACGTGCCGGAAATCCGGCGGCGGCATATGACCCCAAGGTCATTCTCACGCCGCCGGAGGACGCTATCCGCACCGAAATCTCCTTCCAGCCTGAAGTGCCTGTCATGGACCGCCGCAATGACGATCGTTCGAAGATTTCGGTCTATCGCTCGGCGATGCTCCGATGGTCGGGCTTCGAGGCGCTGTGCCTGATCCGCAACATCTCGCCCGGCGGGCTGATGGGCAAGCTCCACACCAGCCTGGCCCCCGGCGAGCCGGTGCAGGTCGAGATCCGCTCGGGCCACGAGATTTCGGGCCGGGTCGCCTGGTCGGACGACGGCATGGTCGGCGTGCAGTTCGATGAACGGATCGACGTGCTCGAGGTGCTCCACGCCCCGATCCATGGCGAGCCGGGCCTCACCCAGCGCATGCCGCGGCTGCGCATCGCCTGCCCGGTGTGCCTGCATGCCGAGGGGGTGCGCCAGTCGCTCACCCTGGTCGACGTGTCGCAGGGGGGTGCCAAGATCGAGACCGATCTGCTGCGCGAAGGCGATGAAGTGACGCTCGGCATCCGCGGGCTCGATCCGCACCGCGGCGTCGTGCGCTGGGCGCATAGCGGGCGGGCGGGGATCGCCTTTCTCGCGGCGATCCCGTTCGACACGCTGGCCAAATGGGCGCTCGACCGCCAGGCCGAGTTCGCCGCCCAGGATCGTGCCGGCGCCTAGCGCGTCGGCACGGGCTCGGCGCCGGTATAGTCGTAGAAGCCGCGCTTGGTCTTGCGACCGTACCAGCCGGCCTCGACATATTTCACCAGCAGGGGCGCCGGGCGGAACTTCGGATCGCCGGTGCCCTCGAACAGTACGCGGGTGATCTCGAGGCAGGTGTCGAGCCCGATAAAGTCGGCCAGGGTGAACGGCCCCATCGGATGGTTGAGGCCGAGCTGGCAGGCGGCGTCGATGTCCGGGATCGTCGCCACGCCCTCGCCGAGCGCGAAGCACGCCTCGTTGAGCATCGGCATCAGCACGCGGTTGACGATGAAGCCCGGGGCGTCGTTGGCATGGACGATGCGCTTGCCGAGCGACTGGCCGAACTTCTCGACCGCGGCGACGGTGGCGTCCGAGGTGGCGAGGCCGCGGATCAGTTCGATCAGGCCCATCACCGGAACGGGGTTGAAGAAGTGCACCCCCATGAAGCGGGCCGGATCGGGCGAGGCCTGGGCGAGGCGCGTGATCGGGATCGACGAGGTGTTGCTCGCCAGGATCACGTCCTTGCCGAGCACCTTGCCGACGCTCTCGAAGATCTGGCGCTTGATCGCTTCCCGCTCGGTCGCCGCCTCGATGACGAGGTCGCAGGGCGCGAAGCTGTCGGTGCCGGCGACGCAGGCGATGTTGGCCAGCGCTGCGTCGGCATCGGCGGAGCTGATCTTCTCCTTCTCGACCGCCCGGGCGAGCTGCTTGGCGATGCCTGCCTTGCCCGCTTCGGCGCGCGCCTGATCGACGTCCGAGAGCAGCACGGCATAGCCCACCTGGGCCGAAACCTGCGCGATGCCCGCGCCCATCTGCCCCGCACCGATCACGCCAACCGTCTTCATGCCGTCTCTCCTTCGCGGTCGCTCCTATCGATTCGCACGGCGATCGGCTAGGCTTGCCGCCATGCTGCTCCTCGCTCTCCTCCTCACCGCCCAAGCCGCGCAAGATGGTCCCGAAAAGCTCTACGGCGACTGGGTCGTCGCCTGCGACAATCTGCACGGCTGCGAGATGACCTCGCTCTGGCCCGGCGACGACGTCATCCCCGAGGATGGTTCGGGCTATGATGCAAGCATGTCCGTGGCCCGCGAGGCCGGGCCAGCGGGCGGGTTCACCGTCGAGGTCTGGCCTGCCGGCAAGCTGAGCGGCAAGGTAACCGTCAGGATTGACGAGACCGCGATCGCGACGGCGACGGCGGGCGCCGACAGCGTGACCTTCAAGGGCGCCGATGCTGCCCGGATCGCCGCCGCCATGCCGGGTGGCAAGCAGCTGGCCCTGGTCGACGGCGCCGGCAAGGTCACCGGGCGGATTTCGCTTGCCGGCTCCTCAGCGTCACTGCGCCATATCGACGCCGACCAGGGCCGCGCCGGCACGGTGACGGCGGTGGTCGCCAAGGGGGGCAAGCCTGCCAGTGCAGTGCCCGCCGCCAAGGCACCCGAGCGGATTGCCGCGCTGCGCCCCTCGGGCACCGCGGCCAGCGTCTCCAAGGCAATGCGCGCCAGCATGGAGAAGCAGAGCGATTGCGAAGGGCTGTACGACGGCGCCGAGAGCGTGCCCGAGGTCGAGACCTATGCGCTGGGCGGCGGCAAGACGCTGGCGCTGCTCCCATGCGGTGCGGGGGCCTATAATTACAGCACCGTCGCCTTCATCGTGGCGGGTGGCAAGGTGGAGCGCGCCGATGTCGATGGCGGCGACGAGATGCTGACCAATGCCGGCTTCGATAACGGGGTGCTTTCGAGCTATGCCAAGGGGCGCGGCGTCGGCGATTGCGGCGACAGTGCGCGCTATGTCTGGGACGGCAAGGGCTTCCGCATGACCGAGGCGCGCGAGATGAGCGAATGCCGGGGCTCGAACAACTGGCTTGCTACTTACCGCGCTACCCCGGTCTTCCGCTGACAAAGTTGCGGGACGGGCGCGTCGGCCCTATGGGGCCGCCATGACCAACGCCCCCGATCCCGCGCTGCTTGCCAAGGCCGAAACGCTCACCGAGGCGCTGCCCTATCTGCAGCGCTATGCCGGGGCGACCTTCGTCGTGAAATATGGCGGCCACGCGATGGGCGATCCCGAGCTGCAGCGCGACTTCGCCGAGGACGTGGTGCTGCTCAAGGCAGTCGGCATCAATCCGATCGTCGTCCATGGCGGCGGGCCGCAGATCGGCGCGATGCTCAAGCGCCTCGGCGTCGAATCGAACTTCGTTGGCGGGCTGCGCGTTACCGATGCCGAGACCGCGAAGATCGCCGAGATGGTCCTCGCCGGATCGATCAACAAGGAGATCGTCAGCTGGATCGGCGCCGCGGGCGGCCGGGCTGTCGGCATCTCGGGCAAGGACGCCGGGCTGGTCACCGCCGAGAAGGTGACGGGTCGCGAAGCCGATCCGCTCCAGGGTATCGAGCGCCATGTCGACCTGGGCTTTGTCGGCGAGCCGACCGCGGTGAACCCGGCGATCCTCCACTCGCTGGCGGCGCAGGACTTCATCCCGGTGGTCGCGCCGATCGCGCTCGGCGCGGACGGGCATACCTACAACATCAACGCCGACACGATGGCCGGTGCGATCGCCGCCGCGATCGGAGCGTCGCGCTTCTTCCTGCTGACCGACGTGGCGGGCGTGCTCGACAAGTCGGGCGAACTGGTGACCGACCTCAATCCCGACAGCGTCGCCGCGCTCAAGGCCGACGGCACGATCAAGGGCGGCATGATCCCCAAGGTCGAAACCTGCGTGCACGCGGTGCAGGCCGGGGTCGACGCCGCGGTGATCCTCGACGGGCGCATCCCGCACGCGATGCTGCTCGAGATCTTCACCCGGCAGGGCGCGGGCACTTTGGTCCACGCCTGATCCAACATCGGCGCGGCGCCGACTCGGCCGGGTGCCGCCCAAACTTCACGAAACTCGCGCACTGCCGGCATGGATCGCGCGTGAAATTCGGGGCTTCGCGCAATCGGATTGCGGGGGGCTGATCCTATCTTTCCAACAGCGTCAAAGAGCGGCGAGGCCGAAGCCCGGCCGCGCCAGCCCAGCAGGCGAAATCCTACATTGCAAGCGCCCGCGGGCGCCGGGCTTGTTGCGGGCGTCCGCATTCCCTAATCTTGAGGGCAAGAACCCCTCGCGGAGATCGCCTTGAACACCTTTCTGCTCATGATCCTCCAGATCGCCCAGTTCCTGCTGTGGCTGCTGTGGATCGTCATCATCGCGCAGGCGATCTTCTCCTGGCTGCTCGCGTTCAACGTGATCAACCTCTACAACGAGTTCGTCCGCTCGATCTGGAACGCGCTCGACAAGATCACCGGGCCGATCTACCGGCCGATCCGCAGGCTGATGCCCGATTTCGGTGCGCTCGACCTGACGCCGCTGGTGGTGATCATCATCATCTACGTCATCGACCGCTTCGTGCTGAGCACATTGATCGCGCAAGTCGCGGCGACAACCTACTAGCCCGTCATGCCGGCCTGGCGGCGCATCGCGGACGGCGTGGAGATCGCGGTCCGCGTGACGCCGCGGGCTTCCCGCGATGGTTTTGCCGCAGGCACTGAAGACCATTTCGCCGCCCGACTCGCCGCGCCGCCGGTGGAGGGGGCGGCCAATGCGGCGCTGGTGCCGCTGGTCGCCGTGACCTTCGGCGTGGCGAAGCGTGCCGTGACGTTGATCGCGGGCGAGACCAGCCGGCTCAAGCGACTTCGTGTCACCGGCGACCCCACAGCGCTGGAAGAGATCGCGCAACACCTCTATGGCGGGGCGCATGACGGCTGAGATCATCGATGGCAAGGCGTTCGCCGCGGGGCTGCGTGCCCGCGTGGGCGAACTGGTTCCCGCATTCCAGGCGGCGGCAGGGCGCGCGCCCGGGCTGGCCGTGGTGCTGGTCGGCGAGGATCCCGCCTCGTCGGTCTATGTCCGCTCCAAGGGCAAGATGACGCGCGAAGCCGGGATGGAGAGCTTCGAACACAAGCTCGGCGCCGACACCACCGAGGCGACGCTGATCGCGCTGGTCGACAAGCTCAATGCCGACCCGGCGGTGGACGGTATCCTCGTTCAGCTGCCGCTGCCCGGCCATATCAGCGAGCAGGCGGTGCTCACCCGGATCGACCCGGACAAGGATGTCGACGGCTTCCACCCGGTCAATGCCGGGCGGCTGGCGACCGGGCTGCACGGCTTCGTGCCCTGCACGCCGCTCGGCTGCCTGATGCTGCTCGAAGACCGGCTGGGCGACCTGTCCGGGCTCGACGCGGTGGTGATCGGCCGCTCGAACATCGTCGGCAAGCCGATGGCGGCGCTGCTGACCCGGGCGAGCGCGACGGTGACGCTCGTGCATTCGCGCACGCGCAACCTGCCGCATTATCTCAAGCATGCCGACATCGTCGTCGCGGCGGTGGGCCGCGCGCATTTCGTCAAGGGCGAATGGCTCAAGCCGGGCGCTTGCGTGATCGACGTGGGCATCAACCGCACCGAGGACGGGCTGGTCGGCGATGTCGATTTCGACAGCGCGGCGAGCGTTGCCGGCGCAGTGACGCCGGTGCCCGGTGGCGTCGGGCCGATGACGATCGCCTGCCTGCTGCGCAACACGCTGGTCGCGGCGCACCGCAATGCCGGGGTGCCGCTGGAGAAGGGGACGATATGATCCTGGCTGCGCTGATCCTCCAGGCGGCCGCGCCGCAAAGCGCGGTGGATGCCGAGCGCGCCTTTGCCGCGGCAGCGCAGGCCAAGGGCCAGTGGACCGCGTTCCGCGAGACCGCTGCACCCGACGCGGTGATGTTCCAGCCGGGGCCTGTGAAGGCGCTGGACTGGATGAAGGGCAAGGCCGACCCGCCCAAGGCCGTCGAATGGTGGCCGACCGAAAGCTATGTCTCGTGCGACGGCACGCTGGCGGTGAATACCGGGGGCTGGAAGCGGCCCAACGGCACCGTCGGCTATTTCACCACGGTGTGGCAGCGTCAGGCGGATGGCGGCTGGAAGTGGGTCATGGATCATGGCGATGTGACGAACGCGCCGCGTGAAAAGCCCCTGGAGCCGAAAATCGTGCGCGCGGTCTGCGGGGGAATCTATGTTCCCAGCGGTAACAATGACCGGATCAGCAAGGTCGGCTCAGGCCTGTCCAAAGATACTTCGCTGATCTGGAAGTGGACCGTGCGAGCCGATGGGAGCCGCGACTTTTCGGCAAATATCTGGAACGGCAACGGGATGACCCAGGTCGTCCATGACGTGGTAGCGGCGGAGACCCCATGATCGAGCTCTTCGTCTCCACCTTCATCACCTTCTTCGTGGTGATCGATCCCCCCGGCTGCGCGCCGATCTTCGCCGGGCTGACCGCGGGGACCAGCGTGGCGCATCGCCGCGCAATGGCGGTGCGCGCGGTCTTTGTCGCTGCGGTCATCCTGTTCGGCTTCGCGCTGTTCGGCGAAGGGCTGCTGCGCGCGCTGGGCATCAGCCTCAACGCCTTCAAGATCGCCGGCGGCATCATGCTGTTCCTGATCGCGCTCGAAATGGTGTTCGAGAAGCGCACCGAGCGGCGCGAGGACCGGGCCGAGAAGATCAAGGCCGAGGAGCCGACCGATATCTCGATCTTCCCGATGGCGATGCCGATGATCGCCGGACCGGGATCGATCGCATCGACGATGCTGCTGATGTCGCAGAACAATGGGCTGGAGCGCACCGCGGTGGTGCTCGCGGCGATGGCGGCGATACTGCTGCTGACGCTGCTGGCTTTGCTTGCGGCGGGGCCGCTGATGCGGGTGGTGGGTGCCAAGATCGAGGCGGTGGTGTCGCGGTTGCTCGGCGTGCTGCTCGGCGCGCTGGCGGTGCAGTTCGTGATCGACGGGATCAGCGCCGCGCTGGTCGCCGGGCGGGCGGTGACGGGGCACTGAGCTTTTAAGCCCTCTCCTCTCCGGGGAGAGGGGCAGAGGGGGAGAGTGCGTCGCACTTCCCCTCTCCCCGGCCCTCTCCCCGGAGGGGAGAGGGAGAAGTTACTTCGCCGGCTTCACCGCCACATCGGGCAAATCATAGCGGATCCGCCACAGCTTGAACGGCAGCGGCTTGCCTGCCGGGCCCAGGCGCAGCGACACGGGCTCGAGCCAGTTGGGCACCTGGCCCTTGACCAGCTGCGCATAAAAGCCGTTGGGACCGCGGGCGCGGTAGAGCGTCGTCTCCGACATGTCCGGGCAGATCAGCAGATATTGCGCCTTATGGGCGGCGGCGATCGGGCGGAAGTTCGGAGTCGCCCAGGTGAAGGCGTGGTGG
This sequence comes from Sphingomonas sp. R-74633, assembly GCF_013416555.1. Lineage (GTDB taxonomy): Bacteria > Pseudomonadota > Alphaproteobacteria > Sphingomonadales > Sphingomonadaceae > Sphingomonas. The sequence continues at coordinate 266,811 of NZ_JACCFG010000005.1, forward strand.
ACGTCGAGGATCGCGCGGCCGTTGCGGTGATAGGGGCCGGCGATGCCGCTGTGATGCGTCACGGTGATCAGGCGCGGGCCGAGATCGACATGCGTGAAGACTATCCCGGCGGGCACGTCGTTGAGCATGCGCAAATTGCTCATCCGCGCGCAGGCATTGTTGGCGGCGGCGACCTTGTCCGGCGGGGCGGGCTTGCCCGGCTTGGCGGCGCCGTCGCCCGAGAAGAGCGGCGGGACGAGCCCGGCCCAGAGTCCGGAGAGCAGCAGGAAGGCGCCGACCGTGCCGAACACGCGGAGCAGCACGCCGAGCAGCTGCGCGGGCACCTCGCCGATCCAGCGGGCGAAGGGCTCGCGGATGCTCAGGAACCACGGGACGGCGACCACCAGCAACGCTACCGAACCGGGCACGGCGAGCATCTGCGCGGCGGGCGCGGCGCGGACCTGCCAGAGCAGCATCGCGCTGGCGAAGGCAGTGAACAGCGCTACCGCGGCCCAGCCGACCAGCGCCTCGCTGCGGCGCGCGCGCCAGGTGGCGAAGAGCGCGCCGAGCACGCCGATCACGGGGAGGACGGCCATCGGGAAGGCGGTCTTGAAGGCGTGCTTGTAGATCGGCCGCGCCTCGCGGACATTGTTGAGCCAGGTGTTGGCGAGCTCGTCCGAGACCTGTTCGGGGCGGCCGAGGCATTGCGGGAAGCAGAGCGCGAAGCCGGCGACGATGATCGCGCCGGCGAGCGTGGCGAGGCCGAGGCGCACCCAGCGATTGGCAGGATTGAGCAGCGACAGGCCGAACAACAGCGCGCCGGCGGCGACCATCACGCTGAGCCAGACCGGAGTGAGTGCGTCGCAGCGCAGCACCTGGTTGGCGTTCGAGGCGAAGATCGCGAAGCCGAGCGCCGAGCCGCCGCCGAGCGTCAGGCCATAGACCTGCATCCGGCGGACGTCTTCGCGGTCCCAGATCCAGCGCAGCGCGATGATCGCGCCGGCCATCGCGCAATAGGGCAGCAGCTCGAGCCCGATGGTGAGCGAGGCGGCGCTCGACAGGCCGACCACGGCACCGCCGCGGGCGCGCCTGGGGTCGGCAAGGCCGGCGACGGTGAGCGCGAGGAAGGCGAGCTGCCAGCCATGATGGTCGATCCGCATCGGCGCATACATCGACATGGTCGAGGTGCAGCCCATCAGCACGATCAGCGCCACCGGCCAGGCCCAAGGCGCAACGAGGCGGCGCACGGCGAGCGAAAGCCCGATCATCGCGACCGACAGCGGCAGCAGCGGCGCGAGGCCGCACGCCCATTTTTCCGCCGCGACGATGCCGATAAACGGCTTGAGCAACAGGATCAGCGCGGCGATCGGCAGGTCGACAAGGCGCGACCAGTGGATGTCGAAGCCGCCAAGCGCCGGATCGAGGCGATATTGGCGCAGATCATACCAGCCCTGGCCGGCCAGCCAGGCGCGGACCTGCATCAGACGCATATTGTCGTCGGTGTCGCCGAGCAGCAGCCAGTAGATATTGCCCTGGCGATCGTAGAGGAACCAGGCGACGACGGTCACCCAGAACAGGGCCATCCAGCGCAGCCAGTTGCGGTCCAGTTCCTGGTCGAGGCGGAACCCGCCCAATGCGTCTGGCTTCAAAATCGCTTCCCTCGCTCCGTCGCACGCATTAGGGCCGCCTTCGGTTCTTGGGCAAGCGGTTGTGACGGCAGTAATCAAGCGATTTGAAGAGATGTGGGCGAACGGCGTGCTGGGACAGCTCGTCCGGTTCGGCATTGTCGGCCTGGCATCGACCTTTGTCTATGCGCTGGTCTACTGGCCGCTCGCCACTTATGCGATCCCGCCGGTGCTCGCCTCGATCGCGGGATTCCTGGTCGCGGTCGTGTTCGGCTATGTCTTCCACAGCCGCTGGAGCTTCAAGGGGCACGAGGCCGAGGGCGGCGTGGGCACCCAGTCCAAGTTCATCGCGGTCCAGTCGGTCGGCATGGCGATGAACGCGTTCTTCACCTGGGTCTTCACCGGGCCGATGCACCAGCCGACCTGGGTGCCGCTGCTTCCCGCCGTCTTCGTGACGCCGGTCATTACCTTCGCGCTCAACCGCTATCTGGTGTTCAAGTAAGATGGACCGCATCGTCTATGAGCGCATGGCAGCGCATGACACCACCCATTGGTGGTATCGCGCGCGCCGCGAGATCCTTTCCGATTACCTGAAGCGCTATGCCGCGATCCCCACGGGCGCGCGCATCCTCGAGATCGGCTGCGGCACCGGCCACAATCTGCCGATGCTCGCGCAGTTCGGCGAGATCGACGCGATCGAGATCGACGAGACCGCCGCTGCGCAGGCGAGCGAGCGGCTGGGCAAGAAGGTCGGATCGTCGCCTTTGCCCGAGCTCGCCGGCGTGGCCGACGACAGCTACGACATGGTCGCGGTGCTCGACGTGATCGAGCATGTCGAGGACGATGTCGCGGCGCTGCAGGCGATCGCGCGGGTACTCAAGCCGGGCGGGCAGATCCTGATCACCGTGCCCGCGCACCAGTGGATGTGGAGCGCGCACGATGTGGTGAACCACCACAAGCGGCGTTACTCCAAGGCGTCGCTGGCGGCGTCGCTGCAAAAGGCGGGGCTGGGCTGGCAGAAGCTGCGCTGGTTCAACTCGCTGCTCTTCCCGGTGGCGGTGGCGGCGCGCTTCGTCGGCAAGCTGACCGGCAAGGACGACAGCGACGATTCGCCCCCGCCCAAGCCGCTCAACGCTGCCTTCGAGACGGTGTTCGGGCTCGAGCGCCATCTGCTCGGCCGGCTGCCGATGCCGCCGGGGCTGTCGATCATCGTGCTGGCGCGGCCGAAGGGCTGAGCGCCGCTCAGCTGTCCTTCGCGGCATCCTCGGCGAATTCGCGGGCTTCGGCGCTGTCCTCGAAGCGGTAGCCGAGGCGGGCATGGCCCATTACCGGTCCGGCGACATCCGCGACGATGTAGAGCGGGCGGCGCTTCGATTCGACATAGAGGCGGCCGAGATACTCGCCGATCATGCCGAGCACGAACATCTGCACCGCGCCGAGCACGACGACGACGAGCATCAGCGAGGTCCAGCCGGGGATCGCGGCGCCCATCAGGAAGCCGGCGACGATGTAGAGCACGAGCAGCGCCGACAGGCCGGTCAGCACCAGCCCGACATGGCTGGCGAAGCGCAGTGGTGCGGTCGAGAAGCCGGTGATTGCGTCGAGCGCGAAGCGGATCATCTTGCCGAGCGGGTATTTGCTCTCGCCGGCGAGGCGCTCGTGGCGGTCATAGGGGAAGGGGACCTGCCTGAAGCCGACCCAGGCGACCATGCCGCGGATGAAGCGCGCCTGTTCGGGCAGCGACAGGAACGCATCGAGCGCGCGCCGGGTCATCAGGCGGAAGTCGCCGGTGTCGAGCGGGATCGGCGTGTCCGTGATCCGGTCGAGCATCCGGTAGAAGAAGGCGGCGGTGATCTTCTTGAAGATCGTCTCGCCGTCGCGCTTGCGGCGCACCGCATAGACGACATCGGCGCCCTGCGAGCGCATCGCGGCGCGCATGTCGGTCAGCAGCTCGGGCGGGTCCTGCAGATCGGCATCGATCACGAGGATCTCCTCACCCGAGCACAGGTCGAGCCCGGCGGTGAGTGCGAGCTGATGGCCATGGTTGCGTGACAGGTTGATCGCGATGAGCTTCGGGTCGGTCGCCGAGATGCGCTGCATCACTTCCCAGCTGCGGTCGCGCGAGCCGTCGTTGATCAGCACGATCTCATAATCGTCGCCCACCGCGGCACGCGCGGCGGCCGAGACGCGGCCGTGCAGCATCTCGAGGCACGCCTCTTCATTGTAGCAGGGAATGACGACGGAAAGTTGCGGACGCTTTTGCATGACCGGACGCTCTAACGCCGCGACGAGCCGCCGTCGAGCGGAGTCGGTGCTTCCGCATGGCACATCCGGCCCGCCAGTCTTCGCACGCTCGTTACGGGGTTGACGCCCCCGCCCGCCGCTTCTAGTTGCAACCGCGAATGAGAGTCACTCGCATTAGCATAAAGGGGTTTCAGGGCATGCGTCGGTATATCGGGGTGGGGATCAGTCTTTGGGCACTCGCAGCGGCGCTGCCCGCGCAGGCGCAGGACCAGGACAAGAAGTCCGAGCAGGATTCGACGATCACCGTCACCGCCACGCGCATCCCGACCGATGTGAAGGGCGTGCCCGCCACCGTCAGCGTGATCGACGACAAGAAGATCGCCGACCAGCTGGTCACCGACATCAAGGATCTGGTCCGCTATGAGCCGGGGATCAGCGTGCCGCGTGGCCCGACGCGCTTCGGCGCGGCGCTGGGTGTCACCGGCCGCGCGGGCAATGAAGGCTTCATCGTCCGCGGCATCGGCGGCAACCGCGTGCTGATCCAAGTCGACGGCGTGCGCGTGCCCGACGGCTTCACCTTCGGCGCCCAGTCCTCGGGCCGCGACTATGTCGATGTCGGCCTGGTCAAGTCGGTCGAGATCCTGCGCGGCCCGGCCTCGGCGCTGTACGGCAGCGACGGCCTCGCCGGGGCGATCAGCTTCACGACCAGCGACCCGGCGGATTTCCTCGGCACCGACAAGAAGATCGGCGGGCTGGTCCGCGCCGGCTACAGTTCGGCGGACAATGAGTTCGCCGAGACCGGCATCGTTGCCGGCCGCTTCGGCGATCTCTCGGCGATGCTCTCCTATACCCGCCGCGATTTCCACGAGCTCGACAACAAGGGGACGGTCGGGGGCAGCGGCGCGGCGCGCACCGAGCCAAATCCGCAGGACGGCCACTCCAACGCCGTGCTCGGCCGACTGGTCTATGAGCCCGACGCTTCGAACCGCTTCCGCCTGACCGGCGAATATCAGGACAGCAAGGTCTTCACCAATGTGCTGACCGGGCTGAGCACCAGTGTCGATCTGCTCCAGGCGCGCGACACCACCAAGCGCGGCCGCATCGCCGGCGACTGGTTCTGGAAAGGCGAGGGCCTGTTTGATCACGCCCGGATCAGCGCCTATTGGCAGGACGGCGAGAACCGCCAGTTCACAGATGAGGACCGCACCCCCGCCGCCGATCGCGAGCGTCTCAACACCTTCGAGAATAGCGTGTTCGGCGGTTCGGCCGAAGTCGGCATACGCTTCGACACCGGCGCGGTGCAGCACCGCGTGCTGTTCGGCGGCGACATCAGCAAGACGCATCAGGAAGGGCTGCGCGACGGCGTGGTGCCGCCGGCCGGCGAGACCTTCCCGACCCGCGCCTTCCCCGAGACCAACTACACGCTGGCCGGCGCCTTCATCGCCGACGAGATCACGCTCGGCCCGGTCACGCTGTTCCCGGCGCTGCGCTTCGACGCCTATGACCTGTCGCCCGAGAAGGACCCGTTGCTGACGAGCTTCGCCGGGGCGGCCCAATCGGACTCGCGAGTGTCGCCCAAGCTGGGCGCGCTGCTCAAGCTGAGCGACGAGATCCGTTTCTTCGCCAACTATGCCCAGGGCTTCAAGGCGCCCGAGCCGAGCCAGGTGAACCAGTTCTTCTCGAACCTGGCATTCGGCTACACCTCGCGGCCCAACCCCAATTTGCGCCCGGAAACGAGCGAGAGCTTCGAAGGCGGCTTCCGCCTGAACAGCGGCCCGGTGGGGCTGAACGTCACCGGCTTCATCTCGAATTATGACGACTTCATCTCGCAGGAAGTGACGAGCGGCGGCTTCACCCCGGCGAACCCGGCGATCTACCAGTTCATCAACCTCGACAAGGTGAAGGTGAAGGGTGCCGAGGCGACCTTCTCGGTGACGTCGGCCAACGGCCTGTTCGGCAAGATGGCGATTTCCTATGCGAAGGGCGACGTGATCGACGCGACCGGCGCGCGCTCGCCGCTGTCGACGGTCGATCCGCTCAAGCTGGTGATCGGTGGCGGCTACCGCGCACCGGGAGGCCGCTTCGGCGCCGACGTGACCGCGACGCACAGCGCGCAGAAGGAACTGAGCGCCACCACCGGCGTGTGCTCCGGCACCTGCTTCACGCCGGGCGCCTTCACCGTGCTCGACGCGACCGCGTTCGTCCGGGTGACCGACGGGCTGACGCTGCGCGCCGGCGTGTTCAACCTCTTCGACACCAAATACGCCTGGTGGAACGATGTGCGCGGCCTGCCCGACAGCTCGACCGTCAAGGACGCCTATACCCAACCGGGCCGCAACGGCTCGGTCTCGATCAGCTACCGTTTCTAACCGCTTCTGAGGACCAGGATCATGAAGCTGCTTCTTCCGATCGCCCTTTCGTTACTCGCACCCGTCCCGGTGCTGGCGCAGGCGCCTGCGTCGGCGCCGGCGGTGAAGTCCGCCTTCGAGGCCGACCGCGCCGACATCCTGGCGATGGCCGGCACCTACAAGGTGAAGTTCGACATGCAGGAGAGCACCTCCTGGCGCGCCGACTATACCCCGATCCCGGTCAAGGTTTCGGGCGGCAACGAAGTCGTCCGCGTCATCGAGGACAATGGCAAGACGATCCGGCTGCAGCATCTCCTCGTCGTCGACATGGGCGAGGGCAAGAAGATGGTGATCAAGCACTGGCGCCAGGACTGGCAATATGAGCCGGCCAAAGTGCTGGTCTATTCGGACCGCGACGCCTGGACCTGGGCCGACGTGCCCGCCGCCGAGCGCAAGGGCGCCTGGTCGCAGACCGTCTACCAGGTCGATGACTCGCCCCGCTATGGCGGCTGGGGCAAGTGGACCGATGTCGGCGGCCAGCGGCGCTGGGAGTCGAACCGGACCTGGCGTCCGCTTGCCCGCCGCGACGCGGTGCGCGGGCCGGTCTATGACCGCTATCTCGGCGTCAACCGTCATGCCATCTCGCCGGCCGGCTGGATCCACTGGCAGGACAATCTCAAGATGGACGGCACGACCGTGCCGGTCGTCCAGGAATATGTCCTCAACAGCTATACGAGGTTCAGCGACTTCGACGTGAAGGCGGCGGACGACTATTGGGCGGCGACCAAGGGCTATTGGGCCGCGATCCGCGCCGAATGGGACCGCATCGCGGCGGCGAAGGGCGGCATCCGTGTCACCGAGGAGGCCGATCACGGCACGGTGATCGCCGGCCGGGTGCTCGAGATCGCCGACGAGATCCAGGCAGGCAAGACCAGCGAGGCCGACGCCATCAAGACGGCCGTGGCGCTGATGGATCAGGCGACCAGAGCCGCACAGTAAGATTTCCCCCCTCGGGAAAAGGCCCGCTTTCCTTGGTCGGAGCGGGTCGGGGGCGAGCACGGATCCCAAGCCCGTGCTCGCCCCCTTTTTTACGTTCCGGAGCGCGAGATCTCTGCTCCACCGCTTGACCAATGTAATAGTACAACATATCGAGAATTTTGCGCTGCGGCATTCGGCGGCGCGAGCGGTGGTCAAGCGACGATATGGCGATGGGTGATCAGCGAAGCGCGAAGGGGCGCCGGGGCGGCAACGCTGCCTTCCGCGCGCTCTGGGCGTCGCTGCTGCTCCTCGCGATGCTCGCCTTCACCTGGCAGAGCTTCGTCACCCAGACGCACCGGCACCCTGGCGCCGGGGGCTATGCCCTTGGCCTGACCGCCAAGGCGATCGCTGGCGCCGAGGCGCATAAGAGCGGGCAGGTCCCGCCCGATACCCCGGACAATTGCCCGATCTGCCAGGAGATCGCGCATGGCGGCGCATATCTGGCGCCGGCACCGATCCCGTTCCACGCGCCGGCGGCGATTGCCGCCTGGTTCGCCGTCACCCTGCTGCTCGCCGTCGCGCTGCAGCAGCGATCGCATGGCTGGCGCAGTCGCGCGCCGCCGCTCCGCATCCAAGCCTGAACCCACATAGCCGCGAAGGGCAGCTCATGCCCTCGCGACCCCATCGGACTCCTCCCGGGGAGTCCGAAGCCAAGGTCTTGGAGTCTATTTTCATGCGTTATCTCTTCCTGCTGGGCGCGGCTTCCGCTGCCCTGATCCCCGCCGTCGCCTCCGCCCAGGACGCGCCTGCCAAGCCCGACAACAGCAATATCGTCGTCACCGGCTCGCCGCTCGGCTCGCAGACGCCGACGATCGTCGCCACCGTCGACCGCGACCAGATCGTCCAGACCGGCGGCGGGAACATCGCCGATGCGCTGAACCAGGTGCCGGGCATCGCCGGCACCGGCTTCGCCTCGGGCGCCAGCCGGCCGATCATCCGCGGCATGGATTCAACGCGCGTCCGCATGCTCGAGGACGGCAGCAGCGCCTCGGACGTGTCGGACATCGGCCCCGATCACGGCGTGCCGATCGATCCGCTTTCGGCCCAGCGCATCGAAGTCGTGCGCGGTGCGGCGACGCTGCGCTATGGCAGCCAGGCGATCGGCGGCGTGGTCAATGTGCTCAACAACCGCGTGCCGACCGAGCTGCCGACCCGCGACCTGTCGGGCGAGCTGAGCGGCAGCTATGCGACCAATGCCGATACCTGGCAGACGGCAGGGCTGGTCGATGCCAAGGCAGGCGACCTCGCGCTGCACGCCGACGGCTTCTACCGCCATGCCGGCGACTATGACACGCCGCTCGGCACCCAGAGCAACTCGTTCATCCGCGGCTGGGGCGGCGCGCTCGGCGGTTCGCTGTTCTTCGGCGAGGACAAGGGCAGCCATATCGGCGCCGCGGTGATCCACTACGACACGCAATACGGCATCCCCGCCGACACCGCCTATATCGACATGCGCCAGACCAAGGTGATCGGCCGCTCCTCGTTCGCGCTCGGCGACGGCCTGTTCAAGTCGCTCGATGTCGACGCCAGCTATGGCGACTATGCGCATGACGAGAAAAACCCCGACGGCTCGATCAACACCACCTTCAAGAACAAGGAGTTCGACAGCCGCGCCGAGCTGCTGCTCGGGGAGATCGGTTTCCTCTCCAAGACCGCGATCGGCATCCAGGTCGGCCACCGCGACTTCTCGGCGATCGGCGAGGATAGCGCCTATCTCTCGCCGGCGACCTCGCAGAGCGAGGCGGCCTATCTGTTCACCGAAGTGCCGATCGGTGCGCTCCACATCCAGGCGAGCGGGCGCGTCGAGACGGTGCATATCGAGGGCACGCCGGCGTCCGACGTGTTCACCCGGCGCGACTATACCCCGCTGAGCGGCGCGATCGGGGCGCTGCTCGACGTAACGCCGGGGGTGAAGTTCGGCGTGACCTTCTCGAGCACCGGCCGCGCGCCGGCGATCACCGAGCTGTTCGCCCGCGGCGGGCATGACGGGCCGCAGACCTTCGAGACCGGCGACCCCGCGCTCAAGATCGAGCGCGCCAATTCGCTCGAAGGCACGGTACGCGTGAACTCGGGCCCGTTCCGCTTCGAAGGCAGCGTCTACGGCACCTGGTTCCACAACTACATCTACGGGAACCTGACCGGGCGGACCTGCGACGATGACGGCGTCTGCGTCCCCGGCGACAGCGAGGAGCTGAAGGAGCTCAACTACGGCCAGCAGGGCGCGCGCTTCTGGGGGCTTGAGGCAGAGGCGCACTACCAGCTGTTCAAGACCACGACCGGCGGGCTGGAGGCGCATGTGCTCGGCGACTATACCCGCGCCAGGCTGGATGATGGCGACAATGTCCCGCGCATCCCGCCCTATCGGATCGGCGGCGGCCTCAACTGGAAGAGCGACCGCTTCGACGCGGGCTTCCTGCTGATGCATGTCGGCGAGCAGGACAAGTTCGGCGTCTTCGACACGGCGACCAATGGCTATGACAATCTCAGCGCCAATCTGGCGGTGCGGCCGTTCAGGAGCCAGCCGGGGATCGAGCTGGCGATCGTCGGCCAGAACCTGACCAACGCCGTGATCCGCAACGCATCGGCCTTCAACAAGGACGATGTGGTGATGCCGGGGCGCACCGTGCGCTTCGTGCTGCGCGTCGCGACCTTCTGAGCCGCAGTGGCGCCGTTGCGGGTTCGCTCGCGACGGCACCACGCAGGGAGATTGTTATGCGTTGCGGTCAACCGGCCGTCCGCGCCTCCATGTTCGACTGGTTCGAGCGGGCGGCGGCGGGCGCTTCGCTGCTGTGCCTGATCCATTGCGCGGGATTGCCGCTGCTGCTTGCGGCCTTGCCGGCGCTTTCCCGGGCGTTCGCGCTGCCCGAAAGCCTGCATCTCTGGCTGCTCGGCTTCGCGATTCCGGCATCGGGCTCGGCCTTGCTCTTCGGCTTTCGCCAGCACCGGGCCTGGCCACCGCTCGCCGCCGGCGCGATCGGGCTGGCGCTGCTTTCGGCCGGGGTGCTGCGCTTCGGTGGCGGGCGGCTCGAGACGGCGGTGACGATGGCGGGGAGCCTCTGCCTGATCGCTGCGCATGTCGGCAACTGGCGGCGGCGGCATGGCCGGCATCGCCATGGCTGAGGGGAAGCGCAACTCGGGCTTCCTGCATGACAGGGTGCTGCGGCTGCTGAAGGCCCAGCATCCGCATCCGCTCACCGGGCTGCAACTGGCCGAGCTGCTGCAGGCGGAGGGCGACGTGGTGCCGGTCAGCCAGGTCTATCGGGCGCTGCGGCGACTGATCGACGAGGGCGCTATCCGCAAGATCCTGGTCGCCGGCGGCTATGCGCCGGTCTGGCGCGAGTCGGTGGTCTTGCTGTGGTGCCGGGTTTGCGGCGAGGTGCGCGAAGTGCCGTGTCCCGAGGTGTTTCAACGGCTCGAAGCGATTGCCGGGGGGCTCAAGGCGCCACACTGCCTCATCGAGGTTCCGGGCGTGTGCGCGGCCTGTGCCGAAGTGCCCTAAATCCGATCCGCCGAACTGACTGCATCCGCCGCGCGCAGCGCCGCGAGCAGGCGCATCAGATGCGCGGCGTTGCGCACTTCGAGGTCCATCGTGTTCATGTGGAAGGTGGTGTCGCGGTTATCCATGCGCAGGCCGAGGATGTTCGCCTTGTGCTGGCCGATCAGCGTGGCGACCGCGCCGAGCGCACCGGGCTCGTTCTTCAGCGTGATCTCGATCTGGGCGATGCCGCCATCGGCCTTGTCGCCCCAGGTCAGGTCGACCCAGTCTTCCTCGCCGGTGTCGGCCAGGCTCGGGCAATCGATGCGGTGGACTTCGATCGGCTCGCCGGCGCGGCGGATGCCGACGATGCGGTCACCGGGGACCGGGCGGCAATCGCTCGAGAAGTTGAACGCCACGCCCGGGGTGAGCCCCTTGATGTCGATCGCGTGCTGCTGGGGCGGCAGGTCATGCTCGTCCTCGCCCTCGGTCGAGCCGGGCATCAGCGCTTCCATCACCTGGAAATCGGTGACCTGGCGGCGGGCGATCGCTTCCATCAGCGCGCCGTCGTCCTGGAGTTTCAGGCGCTTCAGCGCGTCCTTGAGCGCGCCTTCGCCCGGCGGGGTGGGCAGGCGCAGCACGATCTCGTCATAGAGCTTGTGGCCGAGCGCGATCGATTCCTCGCGCTCCTTGTGGCGGATGTGCCGGCGGATCGCCGCGCGCGCCTTGCCGGTGATCGCGAAGTTGAGCCAGTTCGCCTGGGGCTCCTGCGCCTTGGAGCGCAGGATCTGGACCTGGTCGCCCTGTTCGATCTCGGTCCTGAGCGGCACAACGCGGCCGTTGATCTTGGCGCCCACCGACTGGTCGCCCAGGTTCGAGTGGACGGCATAGGCGAAGTCGATCGGCGTCGCGCCCTTGGGCAGCTGAATCAACTCGCCCTTGGGAGTGAAGGCGAAAATCCGGTCCTGGTACATCGCCATGCGGGTATGTTCGAGCAGCTCTTCGGGGCTCTCGGCATGTTCGAGGATCTCGATGAGGTCCTTGATCCAGCTGACCTGCGTATCGGGGCGGACGTTGCTCGCCTTGTACGCCCAGTGCGCGGCAAGGCCGAACTCGGCCTGGGCGTGCATGTCGCGCGTGCGGATCTGGATCTCGATGCGCGTGTCGCCGGCATGGATGATGCTGGTGTGGAGCGAGCGATAGCCGTTGCGCTTCGGCGTCGAGATGTAATCCTTGAACCGGCCCGGCACCATCGGCCAGCGGCGGTGGATCACGCCCAATGCGCGATAGCACTCCTCCTCGGTATCGACGATCGCGCGAAAGGCCATGATGTCCGAGAGCTGTTCGAGCGAAACGTGCCGCTCCGACATCTTCTTCCAGATCGAATAAGGGTGTTTCTCGCGGCCCGTAATCTCGGCGTCGATGCCGCCGCGGGACAGCAGGAGCTTCAGGCCCGAGGCGATCTTGGCGATCCGGTCCTCGCCCTCGACCTTCAGGCTGTCGAGCCGCTTGTGGATCGACTCATAGGCTTCGGGCTCGAGCTCCTTGAAGGCGAGCGTCTGCATCTCCTTCATGAACTCGTACATGCCGATCCGCTCGGCGAGCGGGGCGTAGATCTCCATCGTCTCGCGCGCGATGCGCTTGCGCTTGTCGGGGTTCTTGATGTGGACCAGCGTGCGCATGTTGTGCAGCCGGTCGGCCAGCTTGACGAGCAGCACGCGGACATCGTCCGACATGGCGAGCAGGAATTTGCGGAGGTTCTCGGCGGCGCGCTCGCTCTCGGTCTGCGCCTCGATCTTGGAGAGCTTGGTGACGCCGTCGACCATGCGCGCGACATTGTCGCCGAACAGGCGCTGGATGTCCTCGGGGGTGGCGACGGTGTCCTCGACGGTGTCGTGGAGGATCGCCGTGACGATCGTCTCGTCGTCGAGGTGCAGGTCGGTAAGGATGCCGGCCACTTCGATCGGGTGGCTGAAATAAGGATCGCCGCTGGCGCGCTTCTGGCTGCCATGCGCATTGACCGAGAAGACATATGCGCGGTTGAGCATCGCTTCATCGGCTTCGGGGTCGTAGCTGAGGACCCGGTCCACAAGTTCATATTGGCGCAGCACGGGAACTAGATGGGGCGCGCTGCTGCTGCTTTGCAATAAAATTGAGCGCGATCCGGACATTTCCGGACCGCGCTCAATCTTTTACCCGTACTGGTGTGGCGCTGGAGCCATACAGTTTAGTGCGCCTTGGCGTTGCACTTCTCGAGCGCGGCGGCGTCGAAATCGGCACCGTTGGCGCGGAAGGCCGAGAGCTTGCCGACTTCGCGGGCGACCAGCTCGCAGACGATGCCGTCACGCGCGCTGCCGGTGGCGGCGGCGGTGCAGGTGCCGGCATTGCACTTCCACAGCGTGGAGCGAGTGACGAAGCTGGCCTTGGCGGGCGCGGTCACCGGGGTGGCGGCATAACCGCTCGTGGCTGCCTGCGCGATGCCGGCGGCGGGGGCGAGAGCCAGCGTGGCCGCAGCCGCTGCGGCGAAAAAGCGGGTCATGGGAAATCCTCCTGGGGATCTGAAAACTGCGCAACCGAAGCTGCGACTCATTGTTTAATTGACACAAAGGTAAGTTGCAACCAGAAACTATTGCTGCAACGCAAGATGTTACGCCATTCCGTAGCGTCGGCTTTTGCTTTAGGGTGACATGTCATGGGTGGTGCCATTCGAGAATCGCTGCGGCAGCTGGCGAGTGACTGCAGCCTGCCGGCGGCGCTGGAGGCGATGGGCGAACGCTGGTCGTTCCTGATCCTGCGCGGCTCGTTCAACGGGCTCCACCATTTCGAGGAATTCCAGTCCGAGCTGGGCATCGCCCGCAACATCCTGGCCAACCGGCTGGCGCGGCTGGTCGACAAGGGCATTCTCGAGCGCCGGCCCTGCGCCGACGATCGCCGCAAGATCGAATATCATCTGACCGACAAGGGCTATGCGCTGCTGCCGGTGATGATCTCGCTCCGGCAATGGGGCGAGCGCTGGGAGACCCGCGTGCCGGCCTTCCCGGTACTGGTCGACGCGCGCGACAGCCGCCCGATCCAGGCGGTGCAGGTGCTGAGCCATGACGGGCGGCCGCTGGGCAAAGGGGACCTGCTCTGGGCGCTGCCGGAGGATGTGGTGAGCGACGACGATGCGGTTGAGGTGAAGGCGGCGGAGTAATGCTTCGATCCTCCCCCGCCAGGGGGAGGTGGCGCCGAAGGCGACGGAGGGGGAGGACGGCGATGCGCCTCGATGGCTCCGATGACGGCCGCCGAAATGCGAAGCGGCTTCGTCAGCAAATGACGCCTCCCGAAATCGGCCTGTGGCTTGCGCTGCGCGGCAACGCGCAGGGGCTTCGCTTCCGCCGGCAGCACCCCGCCGGAAATTATGTCCTCGATTTCTATTGCGCGACTGCCCGGCTGGCGATCGAGGTCGATGGGGAAGCGCATGCGCGTGGCGACCGCCCGGAACGCGATGCGGCTCGGGATTCCTGGCTCTCCGGTCAGGGCGTGCGGGTTTTGCGCTATCCGGCCGAGGCGGTGCTGAACAATCTGGAAGGCGTGGTGCTGCAGATCATGGCGGTGGCGGTGGCGCGGCGGGAATTGATCGCGGGCTGATCGCGTGCCTCCCCCTCCGTCATGCTGCGCATGCCACCTCCCCCTGGCGGGGGAGGATTGATGTTCAGCCGCCCAGCCCCTCCAGCCTGACCCGCACATTCTCCGGAATCGGCTTCGACTTGCGCGTCGCCAGGTCGACATGGACGCTGACCATCTCGATCTCGGTGTGGAGTTCGCCGGTCTCCGCGTGACAGAGGTCGATGCGCATCGTCATGCTCGAGGTGCCGACGCGCTCGACGCGGGCAAAGCCCTCGACCATGTCGTCGAACACGAAGGGCTTCTTATAGTCCATGCCCACACGGACGACGTTGAACTCGGCGTCGAGCCAGTCGGGGCCGATATCGCCCAGATCGGCCCAGCGCCAGAATTCGCTGAGCGTGACATCGGCATATTCGAGATAGCGCGAGTTGAAGACGATCTTCTGCCCGTCGATCTCGGAATAGCGGACGCGGAAGCGGGTGGAGAATTGGAAGCCGGGGCGCATGGGCGTCGGTTGCCTCTCCCGCGCCGCGAGGTCAACTCAGCAGCTTGAAGCCGACGATCGCCAGCACCGTGGCGAGGATCGGTACCAGCACCTTGTCCGACACGCGCGTGGCGATCAGGCTGCCGACGATGATGCCCGGGATAGAGCCGAGCAGCAAAGCGAGCAGCAGGCCGAGGTCGACCGATCCCATCGTCCAATGGCCGATGCCGGCGATGAAGGTGAGCGGCACGGCGTGCGCGATGTCCGATCCGACCAGCCGGGCGACCGGCGAGCCGGGGTAGAGGACGAGCAGCGCCGTCATCCCGAGCGCGCCGGCGCCGACCGAGGTGAGCGAGACGAGCACGCCGAGGATCGCGCCGAGTGCTATGGTAAGGCCGGTGATGACGCGCTCGTCGAGCCGGGCGAAGCGCTTGCCAAGCGCGCGGACGATCCTGACGCGGAAGAACACGGCGACCGCGGTGAGTACCAAAGTGATGCCGAGGATCGTCGAGATGAGATGGCCGGTATCCTCGGAGCGCTGGCGGGCAGCGCCGAGGAGGAACAGCGTGGCGAGCGTCGCCGGCACGCTGCCGGTGGCGAGGCGGCGCACGACTTTCCAGTCGACCGATCCGCGCCAGCCATGGACGACGGTGCCGACCGTCTTGGTGCCCGAGGCGTAGAGAAGGTCGGTGCCGACCGCGGTGGCGGGATGGAAGCCGAAGACGAGCACCAGCAGCGGCGTCATCAGCGAGCCCCCGCCGACGCCGGTCAGCCCGACGAGCAGGCCGACCAGCACGCCGGCCAGCGAATAAAGCGGATCGATATGCGGCACGGCGCTTGGCTCAGCCTGCCTTTGCCGCGGTGTTGACGCCCATCGACTGGAGGTACTTCTTCACGTTACGCGCGGCCTGGCGCAGGCGCTGCTCATTCTCGACCATCGCAATGCGGACGAAGCCCTCGCCATTTTCGCCGTACCCGACGCCTGGCGCGACCGCGACCTTGGCATGGGTGAGGAGCTGCTTGGAAAATTCGAGTGACCCGAGATGCGCGAGCGCCGGGGGCAACGGTGCCCAGGCGAACATGCTCGCGGGCGGGGAGGGGATCTCCCAGCCGGCGCGGCCGAAGCTCTCGACCAGCACGTCGCGGCGCTTGTGATAGAGCTGGCGGTTGGCCTCGACGATGTCCTGCGGACCGTTCAGCGCGGCGCAGGCGGCGGCCTGGATCGGAGTGAAGGCGCCGTAATCGAGATACGACTTCACCCGCGTCATCGCGGCGATCAGCGTCTTGTTGCCGACCGCGAAGCCCATGCGCCAGCCGGCCATCGAATAGGTCTTGGAGAGCGAAGTGAACTCGATCGCGACGTCCTTCGCGCCCTTGACCTGCAGGATCGAGACGGTCGGCTTGCCGTCGTAATAGAGCTCCGAATAGGCAAGGTCGGAGATGATCCAGACCTTGTTCTCCTTCGCCCAGGCGACGAGGCGCTCATAGAAAGCGAGGTCGACCGTCTCCGCGGTCGGGTTCGACGGATAGTTGACCACCAGGATCGACGGGCGCGGCACGGTGAAGGCGATCGCGCGCTCGAGGCTCTCGAAATAATGCTCGTCGGGCGTGGTCGGCACCGCGCGGATCGTGGCACCCGCGAGGATGAAGCCGAAGGTGTGGATCGGGTAGCTCGGATTGGGCGCCAGCACGACGTCGCCGGGTGCGGTGATCGCAGTGGCGAGGCTGGCCAGGCCTTCCTTCGAGCCCATCGTCACGACGACTTCGGTCTCGGGATCCACGTCGACGCCGAAACGGCGGGCATAATAATTCGCCTGGGCGCGGCGCAGGCCCGGAATGCCCTTGGACTGCGAATAGCCGTGCGCGTCGGGCTTCTGCGCGACTTCGACCAGCTTCTCGATCACGTGCGGCGGCGGCGGCAGATCGGGATTGCCCATGCCGAGATCGATGATGTCCTCTCCCGCCGCACGCGCCGCTGCCCGCATCGCATTCACTTCGGCGATGACGTACGGGGGCAGACGCTTCATGCGGTAGAATTCTTCGGACATTTCCTCATCTTTCAGGGGTTGGAGCGCGACACGATCTTGTGCCGTGGGCACCTCCTACGCCATGTTCGCGGCTGCGGGAATGACGTCTTGCCTGTGGTGCGCTAAAGCGGCGCTTGAAGAGGATGAGCATGGCCGAAACGACCACCCAGTCGATTCCCGACCTTGAAGAGCTGCAGCACTGGACCTGGGTGCTGGGGCGCGCGCAGCAGATGATGCTGGAGCAGGGATTCGATCTGATCGGGCAGATGCCGGCCGCGCCGGCGTTCGGGGCCCAATCCTTTCCTGCGATGTTCGATCCCTCCGCGGCGGTGAAGGCGACCACCGATTTCTGGTCGGACACGATGAAACTGTGGCAGCGCTTCCTCGATCCCAGCCATGCCGAGCCGTTCGAGGAAACGCCCGAGCAGGCGCGCGACAAGCGCTTCAAGGCGCCGCAATGGCGCGAGGAGCCGGTGTTCGACTTTCTGCGCCAGAGCTATCTGGTGATCGCCGATCACATGCTGCGCGGTGTCGACGCGCTCGACGGGATCGATCCCCGGCAGAAGGAGCAGATGCGCTTCGCCACCAAGGGGATGATCGACGCGCTGAGCCCGACCAACTTCCCGGCGACCAACCCCGAAGTGCTCGAGAAGATCGTCGAGACCAAGGGCGAGAGCCTGCTCAAGGGCCTGAGCAACATGATGGGCGACATGGCCAAGGGCCAGATGACCCAGACCGCGGAAGGCGCCTATGAGCTTGGCCGCAACCTGGCGATGACGCCGGGCAAGGTGGTCAAGCGCACGCCGCTCTACGAGCTGATCCAGTACGCGCCGGCCGAGGGCGCGAAAGAGGTGTATGAGACGCCGCTGCTGATCTTCCCGCCCTGGATCAACCGCTTCTACATCCTCGATCTCAATCCCGAGAAGAGCTTCATCCGCTGGGCGGTGGAGCAGGGGATCACCGTGTTCGTCGTCTCGTGGAAGTCCGCCGACGCGAGCATGAAGGACGTGGTCTGGGATAATTTCGTCGAGGACGGGCAGATCGATGCGATCGATACCGTCCGCGACCTGCTCGGCGTCGAGGGCGTCCACGCGATCGGCTATTGCGTGGCGGGCACGACGCTCGCCGCGACGCTGGCGGTGCTCCATGCGCGCGGCGAGGCGAGCAAGGTGAAGAGCGCGACCTTCTTCACCGCGCAGGTCGATTTCGCCGATGCGGGCGAGCTCAGCATGTTCGTCGACGACGACCAGCTCGCGATGATCAGGAGCCTGGGCAGCGAGGGGTTCCTCGACGGGCGCTATATGGCGGCGACGTTCAACCTGCTGCGCGGGCGCGACCTGATCTGGAACTACGTCACCAACAATTACCTGATGGGCAAGGACTATGCCCCGTTCGACCTGCTCCACTGGAATTCGGACGTGACCAACCTGCCGGCGCGCTGGCATATGAGCTACCTGACCGACCTCTACCGCGACAACAAGCTGGTCCAGCCCGGCGCGCTGACGATCAACGGCACGCCGCTCGATCTCTCGACGGTGACCACCCCGACCTATGTCCAGGCCGGGCGCGAGGACCATATCGCGCCGGCGCAAAGCGTCTGGAAGATCACCCATTATTTCAAGGGGCCGCTCCGCTTCGTGCTCGCCGGATCGGGGCATATCGCCGGCGTGGTCAACCCGCCCTCGGCGCAGAAATATCAATATTGGACCAATTCGGAGAAGGTCGAGACGCTCACCGAGTTTTTTGCGGGAGCGAAAGAGACCAAGGGGAGTTGGTGGCCCGACTGGATCGGCTGGCTCGACGATCTCGATGCAGCAAAGGTTCCGGTGAAAGGCGCGCGGATTCCGGGGAAGGGCAAGCTCAAGTCCCTGGAGGATGCGCCCGGAAGCTATGTCAGGATGCGCTGAGAACGGCGCGTTCCGTAGCGTCATTTCTATTTTTGTGCACTGCACAATAATACTTGCAATCCCTGTCGGCCCCGCTTACATGCTGCATCGCAGCAATAGCTTTATGGGGAAGGCACATCATGGCCACCAAGGGACCGAAGACCGGCAAGACCGCCGCTCCGAAGCCTGCGGCGCGCGCCAAGGCCGCGCCGGAAGTAGCTGCGCCCAAGGCTGAGAAGCCCGTGCCGGTGAAGAAGGTTGCCGAACCGATCGTCGAAAAGATCGTCGAGGCCCCCGTCGTCGCCGAGCCGGTCCCGGCCCTTGAGGCAGCACCGCAGGAAGTGACTGAAACCGTCGAAGCCGTGGTCGAGCCCGTAGTTGAGGCCGTCACGGAAACCGCAACCACCGCCGTGGAGGCCGCCGTTGAGGCCGTCGCCGCGCCGGCAGTGAAGGAACATGTGATGACCACGATCGAAAACGCCGCCGGCAAGGCTCAGGCTCTGTTCGCCGACTGGAATGACCGCACCAAGGCCGCCGTCGAGAAGTCGACCAAGCTGGTCGAGGAAGCCAATGACTTCGCCAAGGGCAATGTCGAGGCGCTCGTCGAGTCGGGCCGCATCGCCGCCAAGGGCTTTGAAGGCCTGGGCCAGGACGCTGCCGAGTATAGCCGCAAGAGCTTCGAGAGCGCGACCGCCGCGATGAAGAGCTTCTCGTCGGTCAAGTCGCCGGCCGATTTCTTCAAGCTGCAGAGCGATTTCTTCCGCACCTCGTTCGACTCGTACGTCGCCGAAGCGTCGAAGAACACCGAGGCGCTGATCAAGCTCGCCAGCGACGCGGCCCAGCCGCTGTCGAACCGCGTTGCCGTCGCCGCCGAGAAGGTGAAGACCGCCGCGTAAGCGCGTGCTTCCGGGCCTTCCGGAAGACAAGATCAGGGCGGCCGTTCCTCCGGGAATGGCCGCCCTTTCCTTTTGTCCGGTCCCAATCAGGGTTTACGCGACAGGCGCGGCCTTGCCCTTGGGGGCAGGAGCCCATATTTTCCGCAGCGTGATCAATCCCGTGACATTCGAAATCCGCATGGCCGAGGACGGCAACGACGACGAGCGGGGCAACGACCCCTCGGTCGGGCTGGCGACGCGCACCCGCACGCGCACCAAGAAGCCGACACCGTACCGCGTCCTGATGCTCAACGACGACTACACGCCGATGGAGTTCGTCGTGCTGTGCCTGCAGCGCTTCTTCCGGATGAACATGGAAGAGGCGACGCGGGTGATGCTCCACGTCCACCAGCGCGGCGTGGGGGTGTGCGGGGTGTTCAGCTATGAAGTGGCCGAGACCAAGGTCGCCCAGGTGATCGAGTTCGCCCGGCAGAACCAGCACCCGCTTCAGTGCACGCTGGAGAAGGCGTGATTTCCTGAAGCTGCTCCCCGGCGAAGGCCGGGGTCCAGTATCGGCGCATCTGTTCAGGTGGTCGAACCTCTCGAACGACATCGCAACTGGACCCCGGCCTTCGCCGGGGATCCGCGTGCGTCTGACGGCGTTATCGTTACACCCCTGCCTCCGTACCAACCCGCGTAGGCGCTTTTCCGGGAAATCCAGCCGATCAGTGCACGCGTATAAAGCCCTCAGTTCCTGGGAACCGGGGGGTTTTGGGCGGGAACGCGGGCCGGACGGCGCGACTTGTCATCGCATGACGTCCGGCCCACCATTTTTCCGAAAAACCGCGAACGCCGATCAGCGCGGCTTGGGCAGCCAGCCGAGATCGAGCCCTTCATAGCGATTGACGTAATTGGCGGCGCGGGCGAGCGCGCGCTCGTCGAGCAGGGTCACGCGGCCATTTTCCCGCGCGATGAGCTTTTCTTCCTCGAGCTGGCGCAGCATCCGGTTGACGTGCACCGCGGTGAGCCCGGTGGCGTCGCCGACTTCCTCCTGGGTCAGCCCCAGCGTGAAGGCGTTGGTGATGCTCTTGTCGGTGCCGTGCAGGCGATTGCGCAGTTCGATCAGCAGTGCCGCGACGCGCGCCTTGGCGCTGGTGCGGCCGAGTGCGGCAAGCCGGTCGGTAAGCGCCACCCGCTCGATCTGCGAATAGACCAGCACCATCGCCGCCAGCCGCGGGTGATCGAGCATCAGATCGGAAAGTGCGGCGCGGTCGAACGGGCAGACCACGCAGTCGGACAGCGCTGCCAGCGTCTCGGGGGCTTCCTGATAGACGGCGCTGGAAACGCCGAGCATGTCGCCGGGGAAGAGGAAGCGCAGGATCTGCCGGCTGCCGTCGTCGAGCAGCACATAGCTCATCATCAGGCCCTTGCGCAGGATGTAGAGCTCGTTGCAGCCCTCATTCTCACGCTGGAGCACCGCCCCGCGGCGCACCTGCCGCTGGCGTTCTTCCAGTTTTTCGAGTGCGCGCTGCTCGACCGGAGACAGGTCGATCAGGTGACTCAGCATTTCCGCGAAACAACTGCCCGACACTCTATGGCTTCCCCCCACAGGTCGATGCAAAGCAGTGCAATGGATTCAATGCATTAAAATCGATCAAGCGCGCAAAAAACGCCTGCACTTGCGTGCAGCGGGCCAGCGATTAGAAGCCCGGCATGGATCGCATTCTCATTCGCGGCGGCAAGCGCCTGTCCGGCAAGATTCCCGTCTCCGGCGCAAAGAACGCCGCACTCACCCTGATGCCCTGCGCGCTGCTCACCGACGAGCCGCTGACGCTGCGCAATCTGCCGCGCCTGGCGGATGTCGACAGCTTCGGCCATCTGCTCAACGAGCTGGGCGCCTCGACTTCGATCGAGGGCACGCGGCCCACCGATTTCGGGCGGGTGATGACGGTGCGCGCGGGCAAGCTGACCTCGACGGTGGCGCCCTATGACATCGTCCGCAAGATGCGCGCCTCGATCCTGGTGCTCGGCCCTCTGCTCGGCCGCGCCGGCGAAGCGACGGTGTCGCTGCCCGGCGGCTGCGCGATCGGCAATCGCCCGATCGACCTTCATTTGAAGGTGCTCGAGGCGATGGGCGCCGAGATCGAAGTGACCGCGGGCTATGTGAAGGCCTCCGCCCCCGGCGGGCGCCTGCGCGGCGGGCGCTACAGCTTCCCGGTCGTTTCGGTCGGCGCGACCGAGAATGCGCTGATGGCGGCAGTGACGTGCAAGGGCACCACCGTGCTCGACAATGCGGCGCGCGAGCCCGAGATCGTCGATTTGTGCAACCTGCTCGTCGCGATGGGCGCGCATATAAGCGGCATCGGCACCGAGCGGCTCGAGATCGAAGGCGTCGACCGGCTGCACGGCGCGACCTATGCGGTGATGCCCGACCGGATCGAGGCGGGCAGCTATGCCTGCGCTGCGGCGATCACCGGCGGCGATGTCGAACTGGTCGGCGCGGCGGCGAACGACATGCGCGCCACCCTGGACGCACTCGTTCAGGCCGGCGTGACGGTCGAGGAGACCAAGGCCGGCGTCCGCGTCGCCGCCAATGGTCCGCTCAAGCCGCTGACGCTGTCGACCGCACCCTTCCCCGGCTTCGCGACCGACATGCAGGCGCAGTTCATGGCGATGCAACTGGTCGCCGAGGGCGCCAGCGTATTCACCGAGACGATCTTCGAGAACCGCTACATGCACGTGCCCGAACTGGCCCGCATGGGCGCGCATATCGATGTGCGCGGGCGCACCGCGGTTGTGCACGGCCCGAGCAAGCTGGTCGGCGCGCCGGTAATGGCGACCGACCTGCGCGCGTCGATGAGCCTGATCATCGCCGGCCTGGTTGCCGAAGGCGAGACGCAGGTGAGCCGCGTCTACCATCTCGACCGCGGCTATGAGCGGCTCGAGGAGAAGCTCCAGGCAGTGGGCGCCGACATCGAGCGCGTCGGCGACGGCTGACCGTCAGTCGGCGAAGTCGGTGCTGCGGGTCACCACTTCCCAATTGTCGATCTCGTCGATCACTGCGTCGAGCTTCGCCCGCGCCCGCGCGAGCGCATCGCTGCCGAGCAGGAGATGCAGGGGCGGATTGGACGAATCCGCCAAAGTGAGGATCGCCGCGGCGGCGCGGCGCGGGTCGCCGAGCTGCTTGCCTGCCATTGCGCTAAGCGCTGCCGCCGAACGCCCTGCCGACTGTGCATAGGCGACATCGGCGCCACTTTTGCGGATCGAATGATCCGATAGGAAATCGGTGCGGAATGCCCCTGGCGCCACGGCGGTGACGTGGATGCCGAGCGGCGCGACTTCCTGGGCCAGCGCTGCCGACAAGCCCTCGAGCGCGAACTTGGCGGCGGCGTAGAGGCCCGACCCCGAATTCGGCGCGCGCCCCGCGATCGACGTGATATTGACGATATGGCCGCTCCCCTGCGCGCGCAGATAAGGCAGCGCCGTACGGATCAGGCGGAAGGGGCCGAACAGGTCGACGTCGAACAGTCGCTGGACGTCGGCGTCACTTGCCTGCTCGATCGCCCCGAGCAGGCCATAGCCGGCATTGTTGACGATCATATCGATCGGGCCGGCCAGCGCGAATGCCTGCTCGACCGTCGATGCGATTGCCGCCGCATCGGTCATGTCGAGCGGGAGCAGGTGCAGCGTGCCCGGCCCCTGCTCCAATGCGGGCGGTGCGCCGCGCACGGTGCCGATGACGGTGTCGCCGCGTTCGAGCGCGGCCCGCGCTAGCGCGAGGCCGAGCCCGCGCGAAATGCCGGTGATGAACCAGGTCTTCATGATGCAAATCTCCTTCGCGGCAGGAGATGGGTGTCGCAGGCTGCCGGGATAATGGCGCCATTTTGCCATTTACTTGTTAGCGCTGCTAAGCAGTGGCGATGGCCTTGATCCCGCTTTCCGCCGATTATCAGCAGCTCCGGGGCTTTGTCGCGGTCGCGCAGCTGCTCAGCTTCAGTCGCGCCGCCGCCGCAATGGGGGTGTCGCCTTCAGCGCTCAGCCAGCTCGTCCGCGGGCTGGAGGAACGGCTGGGCGCGCGTCTGCTCAACCGCACCACCCGCAGCGTGTCGCTCACCGAGGCGGGCGCCGCGCTGCTTGCGCGCACCGAGCCGGCGCTGGCGGAACTCGGCGAAGCGATGTTGCAGGCGCGCGCAGGACGCGAAGGAGTTGCCGGGCGGGTGCGCGTCCATGCCTCGCGCTTCGCCGGCGAGTTGCACGTGGTCCCGATCCTCGAGCGTTTCGCGCGGGACTATCCCGACGTCGTGCTCGATATCTCGCTCGACGATACAGTGATCGACATCGTCGCGGGCGGCTATGACCTGGCGATCCGGATCGGCGAGCTGATCGAGCGCGACATGGTGGCGCTGGCGCTGGGCGAGGAGATGCGCCAGCTCGCGGTGGCGACCCCCGGCTATGTCGCGGCGCATGGTGCGCCCGAACATCCGCGCGAGCTGCTGCGCCATCGCTGCATCCGCTGGCGCTGGCCCGGCAATGCCGCGCCCTATCACTGGGAGTTCTGGGAGGATGGCTGGTTCCAGGTCGCGGTCGAGGGGCCACTGATCCTGGACGACAAGCAGGCGTGCATCGAAGCGGCACTGCAGGGCATCGGCATCGCCTTCGCGATCGAGCCCAAGGTGCGCGCGCATATCGAGCAGGGGCGGCTGGTGCCGCTGCTCGAGCCTTGGTCGGTGCCGTTCCCCGGCCATTATCTCTGCTACCCGCAGCAGCGCCACATGGCGCCGGCCGTGCGGGCGTTCATCGATGCGGTGCGGCGCGGACCCTAGCGCGCCGTGCTCATCGAATAGGGCCGCACCGCCTTGCCGGTCGCCCAGCTTTTGTTGGGCGTCGCCTGCATCGTGAAGCGCAGTTCGCCGCCGGCGATGATCTCGGCATGCTTCAGATAGCCGCGCGCCAGCGGTTTGCCGTTGAGCGTGACCTTGCCGATATATTTGTTCGTGTCCGACAGCCCGTCCGCCAGAATCGTGAAGCGCTTGCCGTTCGGCAGGTTGAGCGCCGCACGGTTCAGGAAGGGGCGGCCGATGACATATTCGTTCGAGCCGGGCGCGACGGGATAGAAGCCGAGCGCAGTGAACACGAGCCAGGCCGACATCTGGCCGAGATCGTCATTGCCCGAAAGCCCGTCCGGCGTCGGCTTGTACTGGCTTTCGACGATCTGCTTGAGCCGTTCCTGGGTGCGCCAGGGCTGTCCGGCATAGCTGTAGAGATAGGCGACGTGGTGGCTCGGCTCATTGCCATGGATATACTGGCCGATCAGCCCGGCAATGTCCTCGGCATGGCTGTAATCGAGCTTCGAATTGTCGAAGTCGAACATCGCGTCGAGCTTCTTCACCGCCGCCGCGTCGCCGCCCAGCAGGGCGAACATGCCGGCCTGGTCCTGCGGCACGAACCACGAATATTGCCAGGCATTGCCCTCGGTATAGTCCGATCCATAGTTGATCGCGGTGGGATCGAAGGGCGTGCGGAAGCTGCCGTCGGACTTGCGGGCGCGCAGGAAGCCGGTCTTCGCGTCGAAGCTGCCCCGCCAGTTGCCGGCGCGCTTCTCGAAGGCGGCGGCGACATCGGCCTTGCCCATTGCCTTGGCCATCCGCGCGATGGTCCAGTCGTCATAGGCATATTCGACGGTCTTGGAGGCGGCTTCGGGCTCCTTGTCGATCGGGACATAGCCGAGCTTCATGTACTGATCGAGGCCGCCATAGGGGCCATAGGTGGCGCTCTTCACCGCGGCGTCGAGCGCCGCGTTCGGATCGAAACCCTTGATGCCCTTCAGATAGGCATCGGCGATCACCGGCACGGCGTGATAGCCGATCATCGTCCAGGTCTCGCGCCCGTTGAACTGCCAGATGGGCAGGATCTCGAAGGGGCTGACCTGCTGGCTGGCGATCAGCGAGTTGATGAAGTCGGCATTCTTCTTTTCCGGCTGGACGAGCAGCAGCAGCGGATGCTCGGCACGGAAGGTGTCCCATAGCGAAAAGGTCGAGTGGAACGTGAAGCCCTTGGCCTGGCGGACCTGATCGTCCGGCCCGCGCCAGCGGCCGTCGGCGTCGGAGAAGACGCTGGGCGCCATCAGGCTGTGATAGAGTGCCGTAGCGACGGTCTTCCTGATCGGCGCGGGACCGGCGAGGTCGATCGCGCCGAGCGCCTTGGTCCAGGCAGTGGTGGTCTTTGCGCGGATCGCGTCGAAGTCGCCCGGTTCGCTCTCCAGATTGGCGATCGCGCCGTCCTCGTCGACCGCGGAGATCGCGACCTTCACTTCGAGCGGCTTGTCGAGCGCGCCGAAATCGAGCTGCGCGACCAGCGCGCGCCCGGCGAGCTGCTGGGCATCGTCTGCGCCGCGGCTCGGACCCTGGAAGCCCTTATACTCGACCTTCTCCTCCTTGTTGAGGAAGGCGTGGCCGGTGAGCGGTGCCGAAGGGCGGATCGCGAAGAACAGCTTGCGGGCGGGCGCCCAGCCGCGCGTCTCGCGCGCACCGGTGATCGTGCCGTCGGCGCGGATGCGGATCGAGGACCACAGGATCTTGCCCGGATAATTGTAGAGCGAGCTGCGCAGGTCGAGCAGCAGGTGCGCCGGCTTGCCGGCCGGGAAGGCATAGCGCTGGACGCCGATGCGCGTGCCCGCGGTCATCTCGGCGCGCACGCCCGGCCTGGCGAGCGTGACGGCATAATAGCCGGGCTGGGCCTGCTCGGTCTTGTGATCGAAGGGTGAGCGATAGTCGTCGGGTTCGAGCCCCGACACGTCACCCGCGACCGGCTGGATCAGGAAATCGCCCAGGTCCGAATGGCCGGCGCCCGAGAAATGCGTCATCGAGAAGCCCTGGATCGTCGGGTCCTCGTAGCGATAGCCGGCGGCGTGGCTGTAGCATTTGCGGATCTGGCAGGTCGTGTCGGTATCGGGGCTCAGCTGAATCATGCCGAACGGGGCGACGGCGCCCGGGAAGGTGTGCCCCTCGCCGCCGGTGCCGATCATCGGATCGGCCGCTGCATAGGTCGAACCCTCCGAAGTCTGCGCCAGGATCGGCTGGGCGGTGAACGACAGGGCGGCGAGCGCGGCGAAGCCGGTGCGAAGCTGAGCTAGCATGGCGGCAGGTTAGAGCATGGCCGACGCGGCGAGGCTAGCGCCGCTTTTCTTGCATGGCGCTTCGTGTAACGCTCGCGCCCAAGAGGGGATCGTCGATGCAGAACAGCCTATCGGACCGGCAGGCGCTTTGGGCGTTCGTGCTCGGCTGCGTGATGGTCACTATCGGCGTGCTGCTGCACATCCCGATGTTCCTGATGGGCCAGGGCATGCACTTCATGCTCGCCGGCATGCCGATGGGCTGGGACATGGTCGGCGGGATGGGGCTGATCATCGGTGGATGCCTGATCGCTGCCTATGGCCTGCTCCCGCGCGGCATCGCCGCGCAGCGCGCCGCAGGGGCGGGGATCGAGATCGCCGCGCCCGAGGACGCGCCGCTGAGCCTCGCGCATTGGCGGCTGATGGCGGTGCTCGTCGTCGCGCTGATCATCGATACGATGAAGCCTGCCTCGCTGGGGTTCACCGTGCCCGGCATGGTCCACGAATATATGGTGCCCAAGGAGACGGTGAGCCTCGTCCCGTTCTTCGCGCTGATCGGCACGGTCACCGGATCGGTGGTGTGGGGCGTGCTCGCCGACATCTATGGCCGCAAGGCGACGATCCTGCTCTCGGCGGTGATGTTCGTCGGCACCTCGATCTGCGGCGCGATGCCGAGCCTCGCCTGGAATATCGGCATGTGCTTCATGATGGGCGCGGCTGCCGGGGGCATGCTGCCGGTCACCTATGCGCTGCTTGCCGAGATGATGCCCAACCGGCACCGCGGCTGGAGCCTGGTGCTGGTCGGCGGGCTCGGCGCGGGCGGCGGCTATTTCGCGGCGAGCGGCGCCTCGACGCTGCTCGTGCCCGATTATAGCTGGCGGATCCTGTGGCTGCTCAACCTGCCGACCGGGCTGACCCTGGTGGTGCTCGGCGCGCTGATCCCCGAAAGCGCCAAGTTCCTGCTCGCGCGCGGCCGGGTGGTCGAGGCGCAGGCGGTGATGGCGAAGTTCGGCGCGGTGGCGCGCAAGCTGGGCACGCCTGCTCCGGCCACGCGGCGGCCCGGGCATGGCGCGCTCAAGGGCATGCATCTGTACGGCAAGCTCGCCGCGCTTTCGCTCACCGGCATCACCTGGGGCCTGATCAATTTCGGGCTGCTGCTCTGGCTGCCCAACCATTTCGTCAACGAAGGCTATTCGATGGAAGTGGCGAGCCGGCTGCTCGCGGAAAGCGCGCTGATCGCCTTCCCGACGATCTTCGTCGGCGCGCTGCTCTACAGCCTGTGGAGCACCAAATGGGCGCTCGGCGCCTCGATCGCGGTGACACTGCTGGGGCTTGCGGGCGTGCTGCGGATGGAGCTGTTCGGCGGCGGCAGCCCGGTGCTGCCGGTCGCGCTGCTGATCATCGGGATCAACGGCATCATCGCGATCCTGCTACCCTATACCGCCGAGAGCTTCCCGCTCAGGGTGCGCGGCCGGGCGACGGGCTGGGTGGCGGCCTGCACCAAGGCGGGCGGAGTGATCGCGCAGGCGCTGTTCATCTTCAAGCTGGTGCCCTCGATCGGCGTGGTGGCAGGGGCGATCATGGTGCCGATGCTGGTCGCGCTGGCGCTCGTCGCCTGGTTCGGACGCGAGACCCGCGGCGGCGACCTGCGCCAGCTCGACGACGCGATGGACGAGCCGCTTACGGGCTGAAAAGCGTTTAACCTAAGTTGGTTGCCGGAACTCCCCTGCGCGCTCGCCGGTTTGGCGGGGCAAGCAGGAGAGACAATTCCCATGGCAACCCGCCCCCATGATTTCGCGAATGATCGCGGCTCGCAATTTTTGAAGGACAGTTTCCAGCGCGGTCTCGCCCATTGGAACCGCGAGCGGCTGGCGCCCGCCTTTCCCAGCGCCGACTGGCAGAAGCGCTTCGAGCGCGACATGAAGATGCAGCGGCTCGAAGGCGCGTTCCTCGAGGAGTTGCGGGCCGAAGTGGCGGACGAAGCCGCCGCAGCGCCGACCGATGTCGAAGGCTTTATCGACTGGTTCGAAGGGCTGAAGGCAGTCGGGCCGGGGCAGGGTGATCCGCTGTTCCCGTGGCTGGGCGAGGAAGCCGACCGGGACCAGCTTCGATGGTTCTTCGAGCAGGAAGCCGCCGGCGAGGCGGGGTTCGACGATCTCGTCGCGATGACTCAGGTCAAGCTGCCGGTCCGCCCCAAGCTCGAGCTTGCCCGCAATTATTGGGACGAGATGGGCCACGGCACCGAAAAGGGCATGCACGGCCCGATGCTCGATGCGCTGGTCGAGACGCTCGAAGTGGAGCCGGTGATCGAGAATACGCTGTGGGAGAGCCTGTGCCTCGCCAACGCGATGACCGCGATGGCCACGCAGCGCCGCTATGCCTGGCATTCGGTGGGTGCGCTCGGCGTGATCGAGCTAACCGCGCCGGGCCGTGCCGCGCTCGTTGCCGAAGGACTGAAGCGCGTCGGGCTGAGCCCCAAGGAAGCGCGCTATTTCACGCTGCATGCGGTGCTCGACGTCAAGCATAGCGAAGACTGGAACCGCGAGGCGATCCGCCCGGCGGTCGAGGAGGATCCGCGCCGCGCCACCGCGATGGCCGAGGGTGCGCTGATCCGGCTGCGCTGCGGCGCGCGCTGCTTCGAGGCGTATCGCGCGCAGCTCTGGGGCTGACGCGCAGCGGTACAGCGGGTTAGGGTGGCGGGATGAAGCTCGTCGCCCTGCTCGCTCCGCTCCTCCTCTCCACCACGGCTGTGCCCGAGGGCAAGCCACTTGCCGTCGATGTCGGCGGGCGGGTGGTTGCCGAGGGAAAGGCGATGCGCTTCGGCTGGCCGGGGGCCTATTTCGAGGGGCGGTTCCGTGGGACCGAGGTCACCGCCAGCGTCGAGACGCAGGGCGACTTTCTGCGGTTGAGCATCGACGGGCGGACGTTCCAGACCCTGGTGACGCCGGGGCCGGCAGTGGTGAAGATCGCCGGGCTCAAGCCGGGCGTGCACGTCGTGCGGCTGGAGAAGCTGACCGAGAGCCAGTCGGGCAGCTCGCGCTTCCTGGGCTTCACCACGCCGGGCACGCCGCTGGCACCGATCATCCGCCGCGCCGCCATCGAGTTCGTCGGGGACTCGCACAGCGTCGGCTATGGCAACATTTCGGCGAGCCGCGACTGCACCCAGCTACAGGTGCATGACACCACCGATACCAGCCAGGCATTCGGGCCGGTGCTGGCGAAGCGGCTGGGCGCCGAGTACCGGGTGATCGCCTATTCGGGCTATGGCGTGGTCCGCAACTATGCCGGCGGCAAGCCCGGCGAGAACCTCCCCTTCCTCTATCCCCGCGCCATTCCGGGCGAAGCGGCACCCGCCGCGCCGGATAGCTGGCGGCCGCAGGTGATCGTGGTCAATCTGGGCACCAACGACTTCTCGACCCCGGTCCATGCCGGCGAGGCCTGGGCGGACGGCGCGGCGCTCCATGCCGACTACCGGATGCGCTACATCGACTTTGTCAAAGAGCTTCGGCGCCTCCAGCCCCAGGCGAAGCTGGTGCTGATGGGCGCCGAGACTTTCTACCCCGATGTCGCCGCGGTGGCCGAGGCGACGGGCGCGACACCGGTGAAGGTGCCGCAGCTCGAGATGACGGGGTGCCACTGGCACCCCTCGCGCAAGGACCACCGCATGATGGCGGACCTGCTCGATCCGCGCGTGCGGCCGGCGCTTACACTGCCTTCAGCGCCTCCTCGAAATCGGCGATGAGGTCGTCGGCATCCTCGACGCCGATCGAGATGCGGACGAGATTGTCGGTGATGCCCAGCGCCTGCTTGCGCGCGTCCGGCACCGACAAATGCGTCATGCCGGCGGGATGGCTGGCCAGCGTCTCGGTGCCGCCGAGCGACACGGCGAGCTTGGCGATCTTGAGCGCGTCGAGGAAGGCGAATGCCTCCTTCTCGCCGCCCTTGAGATAGAGCGAGAAGGTCGAGCCGGCGCCGGTGCAGTGGCGGTTATAGATGTCCGCCTGGCGCGAGCCTTCCTCGAGGAAGCCGAGATAGCCGACATGCTCGACCTTGGGATGGGTGCGCAGGAACTCGCAGACCTTCACGGCATTCTCGCCGGCGCGCGACATGCGCAGCTCGAGCGTCTCGAGGCTGCGCAGCAGCATCCAGGCGGTGTTCGGATCGCAGATCGTGCCGATCGTGTTGCGCATCAGCCGGATCGTGTTGATGTGCTCCTTCGAGCCGAGCACGCCGCCCGCCACGAGATCCGAATGGCCGCCGGCATATTTGGTCAGCGAGTAGACGACGATGTCGGCCCCCTGCTTGAGCGGCTGGGCCCAGAGCGGCCCGAGGAAAGTGTTGTCGATCGCGATCGGCGGCTTGGCGCCCTTGAAGATCGCGTCGCGGCTGGCGCGGACGGCCTCGACATCGACCAGTGCGTTGGTCGGGTTGGCGGGGCTCTCCAGATAGATCAGCGCGACGTTGCCGGACGCGGCCTTGCCGAGCACCGCGTCGATCTCCTCGCGGGTCGCGCCCGCCGGGAAGTCGAGCCAATGCACGCCGAAGCGGCCGAGGATGCGGGCGATCAGCGTCTCGGTCGCGGCATAGAGCGGGCCCGAATGGACGATGGTGTCGCCCGGCTTGACCATCGACAGGAACAGGGTGGCGATTGCCGACATGCCGCTGGAGAACGCGAGCGCGTCCTCGGCGCCTTCCCAGATGCCGAGGCGATCCTCGAGGATTTCCTGGTTCGGGCCGTTGAAGCGCGAATAGACCAGCCCGTCGGCGCCGCCCGGGCGCTTGCCGGTGACACCCTCGAAATGGCGCTTGCCGGCCGCAGCATTGGGGAAGACGAAGGTCGAGGTGAGGAAGATCGGCGGCTTCAAGGAGCCTTCGGAGAGCACCGGATCATAGCCATGGCCCATCATCATCGTGCTGGGCTTGAGCTTGCGATTGCCGACCTTGTCGACATTCGCCTTGGGGCGGCGTCGCGGGGTGCCGCCGGTCAGGTCGGCTTCGGTTTCGTCGGTCATGCAGGCTCTCCGGATGTAATTCTATTTCGTATCATCTGTAACGATTTGGCTGCGCTTGGGGAGCCCGAAAGTCACGAAAGTCACGACACTCACGCGCGGGCGCGCGCGAGGGAGCTTTGTCGCGGGCTGCGGCGTGGCGAATTGAGGGCGAGTCGACAGGCCATGCTTCGAGGGAAACATGGGAAATCCTACATTGGAAGGGGATTGTCCCGCTCCCAACGGGAGAGGGGTTACAGCCCGATGATCGAGATCTGCCGGCCGTAATCGGGCTCGCTGCGATGCGTCGCGCGGCGGAAGCTGTAGAAATGCTCCGGCTGGGCGTAGGTGTCCTGTCCGAGCATCTCGACGGTGCGGATGCCCGCCGCGGCGAGGCGCGAAGCGACATAGGCTTCGAGGTCGAACTGCCAATGATCCTCGCGGCGGCCTTCGGTGAAGAAGCGCTCATTGTCCGGGTCGGCATCGGCGAAGCGGGCAAGGAAGACGACATCGACTTCATAGGATGCGCGGGCGATGCACGGGCCGATCGCGGCGACGATGCGCTCACGCTTTGCGCCGAGCGTCTCCATCACCGCGATCGTAGAATCGGTGACGCCGCCGACTGCGCCCTTCCAGCCGGCATGCGCGGCGCCGATCACGCCCGCGTCGCGGTCCGCAAACAGCACCGGCGCGCAATCGGCGGTGAGGATGCCGAGCGCGAGGCCCGGGCGATCGGTGACGAGTGCGTCGGCATGCGGGCGCAGCCGGTCCTCGAACGGCTCGACGATCGCGACGCAATCGGGCGAATGGACCTGGTAGAGCGTGACCAGCCGGCCGCCGGGCAGCACCGCTTCGGTCGCACGCCGGCGGTTCTCGGCGATCAGCGCGGGATCGTCCTGCGAGCCGAGACCGACATTGAGGCTGGCCATGTCGCCGGTCGAGACGCCGCCCTTGCGGCCGAGAAAGCCGTGCGCGACGCCGTGCAGCGCGCGGGCCTGGAAGACTTCGACTTCGTTCACAGCACCCGCCGCATCAACCGGTCCTCATCCTCATGCGCGCCGACCAGGAAGATATAGGGGCCGCGATCCTCGAAGCCGTTCTTCTCGTAGAAGCGCTTGGCCCGGTGGTTGTCGACATAGACCGAGAGCCACATCTCCTCGGCGCCGCGCGCGCGGCCCTGGTCGAGCGCCCAGTCGATCAGCGCCTGTGCCGCGCCGCTGCCCTTGGCCCGGTCGTCGAGATAGAGCTGGCGGAGCTCATAGGTGCGCGCGGTGGTTTCCGCCGGCAGGGTGAGGTTGCTGGTCTTGGCGAAGCCGGCCAGGCCCTGTTCGTCCTCCGCCAGGCGGAATTTGAGGTCGGGCTCGGCGAACTCGCCGGCCCAGGCCTCGGGGGTGAACTTGCCGAGGAAATCGGCGAGGTCGGCGGGCTGGTAGAGATGGCCGAAGGTCGCGACGAAGCTTGCGCGGAACAGCGTGTCGATCGCGGGCAGGTCGTCGAGCGTGGCGTCGCGGTAGTTCATTCCGAAAATCCTGCGGGCACCGGCCAGCCGGGCGCGGTGAAGGCGATCACCTTGAACAGCTCGCCCATCTGCTCGGGATCGACCAGCCGCTCGCGGTCCAGCGCCAGCTGCCCGGCGCGATCGGGGGTTGCGAGCGAGAGCGCAGCGGTGCGCTCCGCAATGCCGAGGCGAAGGAGGAACTCGCCTTGGGTTACCGGCCCGTGGACGATCAGCCCCTCGGCGCGCGCGGCCTCGGCCAGCGTGGCGAAATCGACATGCGCGGTCAGATCGGCCTCGCCGGGCTCGTCGAACGGATTGGCATAGGCATGGCCCTTCACTGCCTGCAGCGTGTCGCCGATCGCGGGGCCCTGATAGCCATAGTCGATGACCAACGCGGCGCCGCCCTGCGCAGTGAGGCGCGCGGCGAGCTGGCGCAGCACCGCGATGCTGGCGGGCGAGGTCTCGAGGATCGACCCCGGGGCTGCGTCCTGGAACGACTTGGGGATGATCATGTCGAAGCTGCGGTCCCCGGCGATCGGCAGGAACAGAGTGTCCTGGCAGGCGACGAGCCGCTCGCGCCAGCCCTCCGCCGTGGCGATCAACTGGCGGATCGGCAGCGCGTCGAAGAACTCGTTTGCGACGAAGATCAACGGTGCGTCGTCGGGCAGGCCGAGCACGCCGAGATGGAATTCGGCATGCGGCACGCGTTCGGCCTGGGCGGCACGCAAGGTCGGGCTGGTCTCGATCAGATTGACCGGCGGGGTGAGCCCGGCCTTGGCCATGGCGCGCAGCGCATCGGCGGCGAGCGTGCCGCGGCCGGGTCCGAGCTCGACATAGCGGGCGGGCGGCCGGCCGGCGCGGTCCCACAGATCCGCCACCCACAGCCCGATCAGCTCGCCGAACATCTGGCTGACTTCGGGCGCGGTGGTGAAGTCGCCTCGCGCGCCCAGCGGATCGCGCGTGGCGTAATAATGCGCATTGGCGGCGCCCATGAACTGCGACAGCGGGATCGGCCCGGCCATGGTGATGGCGCGGGAGAGCCGCTCGGCGAGCAGGGGTTCGGCGGCGTTGGCGTTCCGTTCGCCCGGCGCGGCGTCTAGCGGATTCTCGCTCACCTCAGGCCACGCTCTCCGCGCCCGCGATCGGCTCGACGCGCTCGCGGCGGCCCTTGGCGGTGGCGATCAGATAGATGCCGCCGACGATCATCGGCAGGCACAGCACCTGGCCCATATGGATGAAGCTCGCGAAGATCGTGCCGTCGAACTGCGCATCGGGTTCGCGGAAATATTCGACGAAGAAGCGGAAACAGCCATAGCCGAGCAGGAAGATGCCGACGAGCTTGCCCGGCGCGTAGCGCGCCCTGGTGCGCCAGAAGGCGAACCACAGGATGGCGAACAGCACCACGCCTTCGAGCCCGGCCTCGTAGAGCTGGCTCGGATGGCGGGCCATGTCGCCGGCGCCGGGGAAGACGATCGCCCAAGGCAGGTCCGCCGGTTTGCCCCACAGCTCGCCGTTCACGAAATTGGCGAGGCGGCCGAAGAACAGACCGAAGGGGACGACGCAGGCGACGTAATCGTGGACACGCAGCCAGTTGAGCTTCTGCTGGCGGCACATCAGGATGATCGCCAGCGTGGTGCCGATCACGCCGCCATGGAAGGACATGCCGCCGTCCCACAGCTTGAAGATGTCGAGCGGGTGCTGGATGAAGCGGTCGAGCCCGTAGAACAGCACATAGCCAAGGCGCCCGCCGACGATGATGCCGAGCGTGGCGTAGAAGACGAGATCGTCGGCGTGCTTCTTGCTCATCGGCGCGCCGGGCTCGCGCAGCAGGCGCAGCAGATACCACCAGCCGACCAGGATGCCGGCGATATAGGCCAGCGAATACCATTTGATGTCGAAGAAGCCGAGCGAGAGCGCGACCTTGTTGAGGCCGAGATCGGCGAAATGGATATGGTCGGCCGCGGCGGCGGCAAGGGTTGCAAGCAGCACTGATGTCCCTCCGGGGTGTGGGGCTCCGATAGAACAGGCGGGCGGCAAACCCAAGCGACTCTTCGATGCGGAGCGGCGGGGTGACAGCCTTTCCCACGCGCGATAGAGCGGGGAGGATGAAGGTCGAACTCGGCAAGCTCAGGCAGCTGGATCGGCGCACGTTGCTGATCGGCGGCGGCGTGGGCGTGGGGCTGGTGGTCGCCTGGGCGGTATGGCCGCGCACCTATCTGCCCAACCTCACCGCGGCGCCGGGCGAGAGCCTGTTCGGCGCCTGGCTCAAGATCGGTGCGGACGGGCATGTCTCGGTCGCGGTGCCGCAATGCGAGGAAGGGCAGGGCGTGTTCACCGCGCTGCCGCAGATCATCGCCGACGAGCTGGGCGCGGACTGGAAGCAGGTCGGCGTCGAGCCCGCACCGCTCAACCCGCTTTATGCCAATCCGCTGGCCGCCGACGAGCTGTTCGAGCTGGCGCTTGGCGGACTGCCCGAGCAATTGCGCCGCAGCCATGCCGCGCGCACCGGGCTGATGCTCACCGGCTGCTCGACTTCGATCCGCAGCTTCGAGGACCAGCTGCGCCATGCCGGGGCGACGGCGCGGGTGCTGCTGTGCAAGGCAGCGGCGCGGCGCTGGGGCACCGAGTGGCAGAGCTGCGACACGGCGGGCGGGCAGGTGATCCACGGCAATTCCAAGCTCGGCTTCGGGGCGCTGGCCGCCGAGGCGGCGGACGAGAGCGTGCCCGGCGACGTGCCGCTGCGCACCGGCGAGGCCAACCGGCTCTATGGCCAGCCGCTCCCCCGGCTCGATGCGCCGGCCAAGGTCGACGGCAGCCTTCTCTATGCCGCGGACGTGCGGCTGCCGAACATGGTGTTCGCCTCGATCCGGATGGGGCCGATCGGCGAGACGGCTTTGGTCAAGCTCGACCGGGCGGCGGCGAACAAGATCCCGGGCATGCTCGCGGTGGTGACGACCGACGACTGGGTCGCCGCGGTCGCCAATAACGGCTGGGCGGCGGAGCGCGCCATCGATGCGATGCGCCCGCGCTTCAAGACGCCCGAGGACGTGATCAACAATGATTCGATCGCCGATGCACTGAACGCGGCGATCAATGCCGACGGAGTGCGGCTGCACGAGGCGGGCGACCTGGCGGAGGATTTCCGCGGAGCCAAGGTGGTCAATGCCGAGTATCGGGTGGACGTGGCGCTCCACGCCGCGCTCGAGCCGGCGACCTGCACCGCTTCCTACGCCGATGGCCATCTGTCGCTCTGGCTGCCGACCCAGGCGCCCGGGCTGGCGCGCGCGGCGGCGGCGCGGGCGACCGGGCTCGGCGAAGGCGCAGTGACGGTGCATGCGACGATGGCAGGCGGCTCGTTCGGGGCGCGGCTCGAACATGACGTGGCGGCGCAGGCGGCGCTGCTGAGCCAGAAGATCGGCCGGCCGGTGCAGCTCACCTGGCCGCGCGGCGAGGACATGCGGCACGACCGCTACCGTCCGCCCGCGATCGGCCGGCTGA
Organism: Sphingomonas sp. R-74633; assembly: GCF_013416555.1. GTDB lineage: Bacteria > Pseudomonadota > Alphaproteobacteria > Sphingomonadales > Sphingomonadaceae > Sphingomonas. The sequence continues at coordinate 303,496 of NZ_JACCFG010000005.1, forward strand.
CCGGCAAGCTCAACGGGCGGGGGCAGGTCTCGGGCCTGCTCGCCAAGATCGCCGCGCCCGAGACGGGGCGCGAGCTGGCGACGCGGTTGCTGGGGAGCGATCCTGTGGTGCAGGCCTCGCTCGCGCTGCCGGGCAAGGGCGATCCCTCGGCGGTGGCGGGGGCGGAGCCGATCTACGGCATCCCGAACTACGCGGTCGATCATCATGTCGCGTCGATCGGGGTGCCGACGGGCTATTGGCGCTCGGGCGCACACAGCTACAATTGCTTCTTCGTCGAGAGCTTCCTCGACGAGCTGGCGCATGTCGCCGAGCAGGATGCGGTGTCGTTCCGCATGGCGATGCTCGGCAACGAGACAAGGCTCGCGCGCTGCATCCAGACCGCGGCGCAACTCGGCGGCTGGCAGGGCGGGCAGCCGGGCAGCGGCCAGGGCATCGCCTGCCACGCGTTCCGCGGCTCCTATATCGCCGTGATGGCCGAGGCGCGGCTCGAGGGGCGCAAGGTCAAGGTCGAGCGGCTGGTCGCCGCGGTCGATTGCGGGCGGATCGTCAACCCGGACCTGGTCAAGCAGCAGATCGAGGGCGGGCTGATCTTCGGCATGGCGGCAGCGATCGCCGGATCGACGGGCTTCACCGAGAATGTCGCCGATGTGCGCGACATCTCCGAGCTCGGCCTGCCGACGCTTGCCGATGCGCCGGACATCACGGTCGAGCTGATCCGCAATGCCGCCGATCCGGGCGGGGTGAGCGAGCTGGCGGTGCCGCCGGTCGCGCCTGCCATCGCCAACGCGCTGCAATCCGCGAGCGGCGTGCGCTTCCGGGTGCTGCCGCTGCTCTCGGACGTCGAGTGATCCGCGAATGATCTGGCCCGAAAAGCATGTACCGGTCGCGACCGGCAAGATCGGCGTCCTGCTCGTCAATCTCGGCACGCCCGATGCGGCGGATGCCGGCGCGGTGCGGCGCTATCTGGCCGAGTTCCTGTCGGACCGCCGCGTCATCGAGATCCCGCGCATCGTCTGGAAGCCGATCCTGCACGGCATCATCCTGCGCACCCGGCCGAAGAAGTCCGCCCACGCATATGGGCTGGTGTGGCGCGAGGACGGATCGCCGCTCGCCGCGATCACCCGCGCGCAGGCGGTGGCGCTGGAGCATGCGTTCGGGCCGGACGTGATCGTCGATCACGCGATGCGCTACGGCAAGCCCGCGATCGCCGAGCGGATCGACATACTCAAGGCACGCGGCTGCGAGCGCATCCTGATCGCGCCGCTCTATCCGCAATATTGCGCGGCGACGACCGCGACCGCCAATGACGCCGCCTTCGCCGCGCTGGCGGCGATGCGCTGGCAGCCGGCGCTCCGCACCTTGCCGCCCTATCATGACCATCCCGCCTATATCGCCGCGCTCAAGGCGTCGGTGGAGGCGCGGCTGGCGGCGCTCGATTTCGAGCCCGATGCGATCCTGGCCAGCTTCCATGGCATGCCCGAGCGCACGCTGCACCTGGGCGACCCCTATCATTGCCACTGCCAGAAGACCGCGCGGCTGCTCGGCGAAGCATTGGGTCGCGACCTGATCGTCACCTTCCAGTCGCGCTTCGGCAAGGCGAAGTGGCTCGAGCCGGCGACGGATGTGACGCTCGCCGCGCTGCCGGCAAGGGGCGTGAAGAAGGTGGCGATCGTCGCGCCGGGCTTCGCCGCCGATTGCCTGGAGACGCTGGAGGAGCTGGAGATTCGCGGGCGCGAGACGTTCCTCGCCGCGGGCGGCACCCAGTTCGGCTATCTTCCCTGTCTCAACGACAGCGAAGGCGGCATCGACATGCTGCGCACAATTTTAAGCGAGGAGCTTGCGGGCTGGACCCAGCCTGCCTAGCGTTCGCCAACCCATAGAGGAGAGGAAAAGCATGGCACGCGTAGCGATCGTGACGGGGGGAACCCGCGGCATCGGCGAGGCGATCAGCCTTGCGCTCCGGGATGCGGGGATGACCGTTGCCGCCAACTATGCGGGCAATGACGAGAAGGCCAAGGCCTTCACCGATCGCACCGGCATCGCGGCGTATAAATGGGATGTGGGCGATTACGATGCCTGCCACGAAGGCGTGAAGCAGGTCGAGGCCGAACTCGGCCCGGTCGATGTCGTGATCAACAATGCCGGCATCACCCGCGACGGCACCATCCTGAAGATGAGCCGCGACATGTGGGAGGACGTGATCCGCGTCAATCTGGGCGGCTGCTTCAACATGGCGCACGCCGTGTTCCCCGGCATGCGCGAGCGCAAATGGGGCCGCATCGTCAATATCGGTTCGATCAACGGCCAGGCCGGCCAATATGGCCAGGTCAATTATGCCGCCGCCAAATCGGGCATCCACGGCTTCACCAAGGCGCTGTCGCAGGAAGGCGCGCGCTTCGGCGTGACCGTGAACGCGATCGCCCCGGGCTATATCGATACCGACATGGTCGCGGCGGTGCCGCCCGAGGTTCTCGAGAAGATCGTCGCCAAGATTCCCGTAGGCCGGCTCGGCCAGGCGCATGAGATCGCGCGCGGCGTGGCGTTCCTCTGCTCGGAAGATGGCGGCTTCGTCACCGGATCGACGCTGTCGATCAACGGTGGCCAGCACATGTATTGATGCCGGAGCGGCATCACTGAAATGACGAGGGCCGCCCCTTGCGGGAGCGGCCCTCAGCCCTCGATACGCTACGCGAGGGGTAAACTGTACGGGTGATAACAAACGCGACTCTACGCGGTTCCCTTTAGTTTCACCTGAACGCGCTGGTCATCTGGCGTTCATCTTTGCGGCGCTGGTTCTCCCCTGTGGAGCCGCTATGAGCGGAGGCGATGCAACGCCGCCCCGTGATCGCCTTTCTGCTGCTCTGCCTGATCCTGCTGCTCTCGGCTTCGGGCCGCGATAGCCGCGAGGTGTTGGGTCCGGAGCCGCGCATGACGGTGGAGCGCGTGCCGCTCGATGCCCATGATCCGGGACGCACCCGCGTCGGCGCGCTCACCTATCTCGGCGGGATCCGGCTGAAGAGCCCCGACCGCGCTTTTGGCGGCTTTTCCTCGATGCAGATCAAGGGCGACCGCTTCACCCTCCTCGCCGATGGCGGCACCTTCATCCGCTTTCGCATGGGCGCCGACTGGACACCGCGCGACCTGCGCTTCGGCGATTTGCCCGATGGGCCGGGCACCGGCTGGCTCAAGTCGCAGCGCGATTCGGAATCAATGACTTCCGACCCCGCAACCGGCCGGATCTGGGTGGGCTTCGAGAATTACAATGCGATCTGGCGCTATGACGACAGCCTCACACGGGCCGAGCGGAGCGTGCGCCCGGCGGCGATGCGTGGCTGGTCGCGCAATGGCGGTCCCGAATCGATGGCTCGCCTGGCCGATGGCCGATTCGCAGTGATCAGCGAGACGTCGCGGCCAAAGGGGCAGCGTTGGGGCCGCGAGGCTTTGCTCTTCGCGGGCGATCCGACCAGCCCGGGGGGCGAGCCGATTCGCTTCACCTATGTCCCGCCCGATGAGCGCTATGACCCGAGCGATGCGGTGCAACTGCCCGATGGCAGGCTGATCGTGCTCAACCGGCGCTTCTCGGTGCCGGGGCTGTTCACGGCGAAACTGACGCTGGTCGATCCGCGGGCGATTCGTGCCGGCGCCGTGGTGCGCGGCACCGAGATCGCCGCACTCGCCGCGCCGCTGCTCCACGACAATTACGAGGCGCTGGCGGTGACCCGCGAAGGCGATGACACGATCCTGTGGATCGCCTCGGACGACAACCAGCAATTCTGGGAATGGTCGCTGCTGCTCAAGTTCCGAATCGAGTTCGGCAGGCGTTGAGGCGCGGGCCGGGATTGCCGGCGGCGGCGATCGAACGCGGACATGCGAAAAGCCCGCCCTCCGCGTGGAGAACGGGCCCGCATTGAGCCGTCGACGGCGTGGCTGTTAGGCCGCGGTCTTCTCGGTCGACGCCGAAGCCTTGCGCACTTCGCGCTTCAGGCGACGGGCGCGCAGCGACAGATCGTCGTCGCTCGTCTTGAGCAGCCAGTTGTCCAGGCCGCCATTATGCTCGACCGAACGCAGGCCGTGCGTCGAGACGCGCAGGCGGACGCTGCGGTTCAGCGAATCGCTGATCAGCGTGACGTTCTGCAGATTCGGCAGGAACGTGCGCTTGGTCTTGTTGTTGGCGTGGGAAACGTTGTTACCCACCTGCCGGCCCTTGCCGGTCAGCTCGCAAATGCGCGACATCGTTTGATATCCTGGTTTGAGCCTCAGCGAACTGGGGCCGGAAAGGTGGCGCGGATAGCCGTAATGGGACGGAGCGTCAACCGATTCGCTAGAAGAATCGCCTTGTGCCGATGCAACCGCCATGGTTGATGCGACGTTGATTACGCGCCCGGACCAATTTTGGCGATTCATTTGGGGAGATGAAGCGATGCGTGGAATTCTCGTACTTATAGGCCTTATCGCGCTTGCCGTCGTGGTGCTCATGTCCGTGGGCATGCTCCACATCGAGCAGCAGCAGGGCGCCACCATGCCGACCATCACCTTCGATGCGAAGGGCGGCCAGCTGCCCAAATTTAAGGCCGAAACGGGATCGGTCGGGATCGGAAGCACCAACACGACCGTTGAGGTGCCGACGGTAGAGATGAAGAACACCACTGTGACCTTGCCCACCATCGAAGTGAAACAGGCCGGCGCCACTCCGACGCCGACGCCTGCCGCGAAATAATGACCCGGCGCCCCGGACCCGTGGTGGCGGCGGTGTTGCTGCCGCCCTTGGGCACATACTTGGCCAAGGGGCCGGGGCGCGATTTCTGGATCACCACCGGGCTGACGGTACTGGGGTTCCTCCCTGGCATTGGCTATGCGCTGTGGAGCGTGCTGCGGGATCCGGATGCTCGGGCGACTGAGCCAGCGATCGCTTAGCTGCTCCCCGGCGAAGGCCGGGGCCCAGTTGCCACGTCTTTCGTGAGGTTCCGCCCGCCAACCAGCTTTGTCGATGCTGGGCCCCGGCCTTCGCCGGGGAGCAGGTGACGGACTGGGATAGGTTGGCTAATCACCCTCCCATGTTCCCGCTCCCCGAACCGATGCGCCTCGCGCTCGACGCTGCGCGTGCAGCCGCCGAGGCGGGCGAAGTGCCGGTCGGCGCGGTGGTCGTGCACGACGGCAAGGTGATCGCCACCGCGGCCAACGCGCCGCGCACGCTCCACGATCCCACCGCCCATGCCGAGATGCGGGTGATTCGCGCCGCCGCCCAGCAGCTCGGCCGCGAGCGGCTCGAGGATTGCGACCTGTGGGTCACGCTCGAGCCCTGCGCGATGTGCGCCGGCGCTATCGCCCATGCCCGGATCGCGCGCGTCTATTATGGCGCGTCCGATCCCAAGGGTGGTGCGGTGGAGCACGGCCCCCGCTTTTTCAGCCAGCCGACCTGCCACCATCATCCCGAACTCTATCCCGGCATCGGCGAGGCCGAGGCGGGGGAGATATTGCGCGATTTCTTCCGCGAGCGGCGGGGCTGAAACCGCGCTTTCGTTGCGTGGATGCAACGCCAGTTGCCGCAGGGCACCATCTGCGGATATGAAGGCGCCACACCATGTTAGCGCCTTTCCCCTGGATAGACGTAGCGATCATCTTCGCGCTGATCGTTCTCAACGGCCTTTTTTCGATGTCCGAACTGGCGATCGTCTCGTCGCGCTCGGCGCGGCTCGAGGCGATGGCACGGGCCGGACGCAGCGGGGCAGGCGCGCGCACCGCGCTGCTGCTCGCCTCCGATCCGGGCAAGTTCCTCTCCACCGTGCAGATCGGCATCACGCTGATCGGGATCATCGCCGGTGCCTATTCGGGCGCGAGCCTGGGCGAGCCGACCGCGCAGCGGATCGAGCTGCTCGGGGTGCACAAGGAGCTGGCGCACACGCTCGGCATCACGATCGTGATCGGCATCACCACCTTCTTCTCGCTGGTGATCGGCGAGCTGGTGCCCAAGCAGTTCGCGCTGCGCTCGCCCGAGCCGATCGCGGTGGCGATGGCAGTGCCGATGCTGTGGCTGAGCCGCGCCACCGCGCCGATCGTCTGGCTGCTCGATTCGACCAGCGGGCTGATCTTCCGCCTGATCGGGCTCAACCGCGAATCGGAAAACCGGGTCACCGCCGAGGAACTGCACCTTATCGTGGCAGAAGCCAGCAAGTCGGGCGTGATCGAGGAGCATGAGCGCTCGATCATCTCGAGCGTCGTCCGCCTGGCCGACCGGCCGGTGCGCGAAGTGATGACGCCGCGCACCGATGTCGACTGGGTCGATGTCGATCTCGACGCCGACGGCATTCGCGAGGCGCTGCTGCTCACCCCGCACACCCGCCTGCCGGTGGCGGAGGGTTCGGTCGACAAGGTGATCGGCGTGGTCCAGGCGCGCGATATCGCCGCGGCTCTGTTCCGTGGCGAGGCGCTCGAACTGCGCAAGCTGATGCGCGAGGCGCCGATCCTGCCCGACACGGTCGATGCGATGGACGCGCTGGGTGCGCTGCGCCGCGCCGAAGTGCCGATGGGCCTCGTCCATGACGAATATGGCCATTTCGAAGGCATTGTGACGCCGGCCAATCTGCTCGCCGCGATCGCCGGCGAGCTCGCCTCGGACGTCAATCCGAGCGACAACCCCAATATCGTGACGCGCGAGGATGGCTCGCTGCTCGTCTCGGGCCAGATGCCCGCGGACATGCTCGCCGACCGGCTCGGCCTCGATCTCGACGAGGACCGCGATTACGCGACGGTCGCGGGCCTCGCGCTGGCGGTGCTCAAGCGGCTGCCCAATGAAGGCGACAGCTTTGTCGAGCAGGGCTGGCGCTTCGAGATCGTCGACATGGACGGGCGCAAGATCGACAAGCTGCTGGTGGACCGGGCGGAGAAGTGAGCGCGGCGGCCCGGCTTGTCGCGTACACGTCGCGGGGCAAGCAGCTGGGCCTGATCGCACTCGGCTTGCTGATGAGCGGCGCCGCGGCGTTTGCGGTGCGGCTCGCCGACCCGGTGCATGATCCCCTGCATTATTGGGCGGGCTGGGGCGGGCTGATCCTGTTCCCGCTCTGCACGCTGGGCTTCGTACGCCAGCTTTTCCGCACCGGCCCGGTGATGGAGATCGGCCCCGAAGGCGTGCTCTGGCGCCGCTGGTCACACGAGCGCATACCCTGGACGGCCTTCACCCGCGCTGCGGACATGTCGATCAAGCGCCAGCGCTTTGTTTCGCTCTGGTTGCGCGAGCCCGAGCGCTATCGTCCGGGCACGCTGTTCGGCCGCCTCGCTTCGGGCAACAAGCTGCTCGGCTTCGGGGAAATCGCACTCAGCGCGCAGGGCCTGACCTGCACGCACGAGGAGATGCTCGCGACAGTGCAGGCCAATGCGCCCGGGCTGTTCCGCGCAGGCTAGAGCTTCCCGAACACGCCTTCGAAGCCGGCGATGTCGTCCTTGGCGAGGAAGCTCGCCTGCTCGATCCAGCGGTCGCGGTGGATGCGGCCCTGGAAGTCGCCGAGCTTGGCGTCGAGCGCATCGGCTTCCTCGGGCGTCAGCGCGGCGAGCTGCGCGAAGCTGGTGATGCCGACAGTGCCCAGCCGATCGGCAAGGCGCGGGCCGACGCCCTTCATCCGGGTGAGGTCATCGGCTGCGGTGGCCGCGGGCGCAGGCGCAGGCGCAGGCGCGGGTTCGGCCGGCACCGGCGCGGCGACGTCCGAAGCGAGTGCGGCCGGCGAGGCATCGAACGCGGCGGCGATCGGCTCGTCTGCGAGGGGTTCGGGGGCGAGCGGCTCGGGTGCCGGCGTTTCCTCGACCACCGGCGGCAGCGGGGCGGGGACGATCTCGGCGACTGGCTCGGGCTCCACTACCGGCTCGGGCGCCGCCACGGGCGCGTGGGCTTCGGCGACGGGCTCGGGAGCAGGCGCGGGCGGCGGCGCGATCGGCTCGGGCGCCGCTACCGGCGGCTCGACGATCGGCGGGGGCGGCGGGGCGACGGGCGGAGTGATCGGCCGCGCGGGCGGCGTCTCCTGCACATAGTCCTCGTTAAATTCCTCGATCTCCTCGTTCGCCGCGCGGCGGCGGCTGGCGAGGCGGGCACCCCAGAACAGGATCATGAGCGCGAAGACGACTCCCGCCGCGATGACCGCGAACGGGAGCGTCAACCAAATCGGAGCCCCGTGAAAGAGCGGTTCCGTGCTGTTCATCTGCGCCTGTCCCCGTCGTACGAATTGCGATTCCTGTGCAATGCATACCGTGGTGCGGCGCAGCGCGACAAGCTAGTCGCTGGAGCCTCTCGCCGAGTGTCCCGAATCGGCAAGCTTCACCAGCCTGGTGAATTCGCTCCGCCAGTAATTCTCGGACGCCGGGGCGAGCGCGCCGATCTGGCGGTAGCTATAGCCGTTCAGATATTTGTCGCCGCGCAGATGCTGGCCGAACGCGGCGACCGAGGTGACGAAGGCCATGTCGCCGCGCGGCGCCTGTGCGCTCTGCAGCAGGCTCGCCGGCACCGGGCGCTCGATCAGCTTCGAGGTCTCGTTGCCCGGCGCCTTGTAGCGCAATTTGACGAAGGCCATCTCGCTGCCGGTCGAGGCTGCCGGAGCAGTGCGATTGGCGTCGTAGCGGCGCTCGGCGGTCCAGCCCGGCGCGCCGGCGGGCACGACTTCGTAGAGCGCGGTGACCTGGTGCCCCGCACCGATGTCGCCGGCATCGACGGTGTCGTTGTTGAAATCCTCCTCGGCCAGCGCGCGGTTCTCATAGCCGATCAGCCGGTATTGCTTCACCTGAGCAGGGTTGAACTCGACCTGGACCTTCACGTCCTTGGCGATGGTGAACAGCGTGGCGGAGAGCTCGTCGTCGAGCACCTTGGTCGCCTCCATCGCGCTGTCGATATAGGCATAGTTGCCGTTGCCGACGTCCGCGATGCGCTCCATCATCGCCTCGTTGTAATTGCCCTGGCCGAAGCCGAGCGTGGTCAGCGTGATGCCGTCGTCGCGGTTCTTCTTGACCAGGGCCTCCAGTGCCTTGTTGTCGCTGACACCGACATTGAAGTCGCCATCGGTGGCCAGGAAGATGCGGTTGATCCCGCCCTTGAGATAGTTGGCGCGGGCGACCGAATAAGCGAGCTTGATCCCGTCGCCGCCCGCGGTGGAGCCGCCGGCTGACAGGCAGTCGAGCGCCGCCTTCACATATTCCTTGCTCGAAGTCGGCTCGAGCACCACGCCGGCGGCCCCCGCATAGACGACGATCGACACGCGGTCCTTCGACGTCAGCCGATCGGCGAGCTGGGTGAGCGCGTGCTTGACCAGCGGCAGCTTGTCAGAATCCTCCATCGATCCCGAGACATCGACCAGGAAGACCAGGTTCGCCGGCGGCCGTCCCCTGGCATCGACGTCATAGCCGCGCAGCCCGATGCGCAGCAGCCGCGTCTCGGCGTTCCACGGCGTGGTCGAGACATCGGTGGTGACGCTGAACGGCACATCCTGCGACGCCGGCCGCGGGTAATCATAGCGGAAATAGTTGATCATCTCCTCGGTGCGCACCGCCTCGGCGGGCACGTCCTGGCCTTGCGTCAGGAAGCGGCGGACATTGGCATAGGCACCGGTATCGACATCGACCGAGAAGGTGGAGACGGGCTGGTCGGCGACCGAGAGGATCGACGCGACCGCCTTGCCGTCATAGCGCTCGCTATTGCCGGGGGTGCCATAGCCGGGGGTGCCGGTGACCTTGGCGGCAGGCAGCGTCTGGAGCTGGCTGCGCAAGACGCCCTGCGTGGCGACCGGTGGCGGAGGCGGCGCCATCACGCTGGGCGCCGGCATCGACTCGTACATCGGCATGGGCATCGGGGTTGGCGCAGGTATCGGGGGCGGCGCATAGCGCGGGCGCCTGCGGATATCCCGGTCCGTATTCTCGCGCACGCAGCGCACCGGCGAGTGGCGGTCCTGAACCACGGCGGGAGCGACCGGCCCGGCCTTGGGCAAGGGCGGCGGCGCGGCGGAGGTGGTGAGCAGAGCGGAACAACCGAGCAGCAGAGCGGTACGCGACATGGCAACTCTCCCCTTCAGAGTGCGACGCGCGAGTCGCTGCGCGCCCAGTTCCGGAATGTTGCGCCTTCGAGATGAGCGCCAGATGAACGAGATGTTATAATATGTCATTCCAGTTTACGCAATTTGCGTGAAAGCAGCGTCGCCGGACGCGAATTCCTCTAAAATACCCGGAGGATGTGAGAAGCCATTGCTGCAACGAATTGCCCCCAGCCAGGTAAAACTCGGAATGTTCATCCACGGCTTTGAGGGCTCGTGGATGACGCATCCCTTCTGGCGGTCGCGATTCCTGCTCGAACGTGCGGTGGATCTCGAGCAGCTGCGCGCGAGCGAAGTAGCCGTGGTGGTGATCGATCTGGCGCGCGGCATCGGCCCCGATGGCGCCGCGCCGGTACCGCCGCCAGCCGAGCCCTATGATCCGGCCTGGATCCAGGACCGTTCGCCCGAAGTGGTGAAGATCGAGCGCGACCAGGCCCGGCGGGCGATCGCGCATGCCCGCGACGTGACGCAGGAAATCTACGAGAATGCCGGGCGGGGTCTGCCGATCGACGCGCGCCTCGCGGCGCCGGTCGTGGCCGAGATCACCGACTGCGTCGCGCGCAACCCGGCGATGTTCCTCGACATGACCCGGCTCAAGTCGAAGGACGAATATACCTATCTCCACTCGGTCTCGGTCTGCGGGCTGATGGTCAATCTGTCGCGCGAGATCGGGCTTGAGGACGGGCAGGTCCGCGCAATGGGTCTCGCCGGGCTGCTCCACGATGTCGGCAAGATGGCGGTGCCTGCGGAGGTGCTCAACAAGCCGGGCCAGCTCAACGACTATGAGTTTGAGGTGATCAAGCAGCACCCCGAAAACGGGCATGTGATGCTGTACGGCGGCAATGGCGTGAACCAGGAAGCGCTCGACGTGGCGCTGATGCATCATGAGAAGATGGACGGCAGCGGCTATCCCTTCGGGCTGCAGGGCGAGGCGATCAGCCTGGCGGCGCGGATGGGGGCGATCTGCGACGTCTATGACGCGCTGACCTCCGACCGGGTCTACAAGGATCGCTGGACCCCGGTGAAGTCGGTCACCAAGATGCGCAGCTGGACCGGGCATTTCGACCCCAAGCTGCTCTTCGCCTTTTTCCGCAGTATCGGCGTGGCGCCCACCGGCAGCCTGTTGCGGCTGGCGTCGGGCCGCCTCGGCGTCGTGCTGCCCGAGGGCACGCAGGGCGCGCGCTCGAAGATCCGCGCCTTTTATTCCACCGAAACGCGCCGCCCGGTGCCGCTGGAGGACATCTTCCGCGGGCTGAGCGACCGGGCGCTCGGCGAGGAGGACCCAGCCGATTGGGGCTTCACCAATTGGGAAGCCACGGTCCGAACGCTGATGGAAGGGCGCTGGGCCGGGCGGGACGTCTAGCCTTCGCGCGCGATCTCGCGCCAGCCGATGTCGCGGCGGCAAAAGCCCGTCGGGAAATCGATCGCATCGACCGCCTTGTACGCCGCCGCCTGCGCTTCCTTCACGGTGTCGCCCAGCGCCGTCACGTTGAGCACGCGGCCGCCGCTGGAGACGAGCGTGTCGCCGTCCATGCGGGTGCCGGCGTGGAACACCTTGGCTCCAGTCGCCTCGGCCTTGTCGATCCCCGAAATCGCGCCGCCGGTCTCGGGCGTGCCGGGGTAGCCGTTGGCGGCCATTACCACGGTCAGCGCGGTCTTGTCGGCGAACACCGGCGCGGGCTGGCCGGCGAGCTCGCCCTTGGCCACGGCGAGCATCAACGCGAGCAGGTCGCCCTGGTAGCGCAGCATCAGCACCTGGCATTCGGGGTCGCCGAAGCGGGCATTATACTCGATCAGCTTGGGGCCGGTCGGCGTCAGCATCAGCCCGGCATAGAGCACGCCCGAATAGGGAGCGCCCATCCGCGCCAGCGCCTCGATCGTCGGGCGGACGATCTCGTCGATCGCCTGGGCTTCGAGCGCGGTGGTGAGCACCGGGGCGGGACTGTAGGCGCCCATGCCGCCGGTGTTCGGGCCGGTATCGCCGTCACCGACGCGCTTGTGATCCTGCGCCGATCCGAACGACACGAACGCCTCGCCATCGGTGAGCACGAACAGGCTGGCTTCCTCGCCCTCCAGGAATTCCTCGATCACCACGCTGGCGCCGGCGCCGGCGAAAATATCCTGCACCGCGCCTTCGGCTTCCTCATGGGTGAAGGCGACGGTGACGCCCTTGCCCGCGGCCAGGCCATCAGCCTTGATCACTACCGGCAGGCCGAAATCCTCGAGGCTGGCGAGCGCGCCGTCGCGGCTCTCGCAGCGGACATAGCCGGCGGTCGGGATCTTCTCGCGCGCGCACAGATCCTTGGTAAAGCCCTTCGAGCCCTCAAGCTGCGCGGGGAGCTTGTTCGGGCCGAACACGGCGATGCCCATGGTGCGCAGATTGTCGCCGAGACCCGCGACCAAAGGCGCCTCGGGTCCGACCACGACGAAGCCGATCGAATGGCGCAGGCAGAAATCGATCACCGCGCGGTGGTCGCCGATCGCGATGTCCACGATTTCGGCGTGCTCGGCTATTCCCGGATTGCCCGGCGCGGCGTAGAGCCGTTCGAGCAGCGGCGATTGTGCGAGCTTCCACGCCAGAGCATGTTCGCGGCCGCCCGAGCCGAGCAATAGGACATTCATGGACGACCCCTTCTTCGATACGCCAGGGCGGCTCGTAGCCGAGCCGGTGGCGGGCGACAACGCACCGGCGCTTTCGGTCAGCGAATTATCGCTTGCCCTGAAACGGATGGTCGAGGGCGAGTTCGGCCATGTTCGCCTCCGCGGCGAGATTTCGGGGTGGAAGCGCGCGGCTTCTGGCCATGCCTATCTGGCGCTCAAGGATGCCGATGCGGTGATCGACGGCGTGATCTGGCGGGGTGCCGCCAGCGCGATTCCGTTCGCACCCCAGGACGGCCTCGAAGTGATCGTCACCGGCAAGCTGACGACCTATCCGGGCCGCAGCAAATACCAGATCGTCATCGAGCGGATGGAGCTCGCCGGCGAAGGCGCGTTGATGGCGCTGTTCGAGAAATTGAAGGCCAAGCTGGCGGGCGAAGGCCTGTTCGACCGCGAGCGCAAGCAGGCGCTGCCGTACATGCCCAAGGTGATCGGCGTGGTGACGTCGCCCACCGGCGCGGTGATCCGTGACATCCTCCATCGGCTGGCGGATCGCTTCCCCAGCCATGTGCTGGTCTGGCCGGTCAAGGTGCAGGGCGACGGCGCCGCGCAGGAAGTGGCCAATGCGATCCGGGGGTTCGATGCGCTCGTCGAGGGCGGTTCGGTGCCGCGGCCCGACCTGCTGATCGTCGCGCGCGGCGGCGGCTCGATCGAGGACCTCTGGGCATTCAACGAAGAGGTGGTGGTGCGCGCCGTTGCCGCCTGCCGCATCCCGGTGATCTCCGCGGTCGGGCATGAGACCGACACGAGTCTCTGCGACTTCGCCGCCGATCTGCGCGCGCCGACGCCGACTGCGGCGGCCGAGATCGCAGTGCCGGTGCTCGCCGATGTGCGCCACACGATCGCGACGCTCGCGCATCGCACCGAGCGCTGCGCGCGCCGCTATCACGAGCGCGCCGGCGAGCGGCTGGCGGCTTTGGTGCGTGTGCTGCCGAAGCGCGACGCATTGCTCGGGCCGCAGCGCCAGAAGATGGACGATCTCGGCGCCCGGCTCGATCGTGCGCTCGAAAGACGGGTGACCGTCGCGCGCGGCGTGCTCGATCGCTCGGCGGGGGCGCTGCGCCCCGCGATGCTCGACCAGCGGCTTGCGGCGGCGCGGCAGAAGCTCGACGGGATCGGGCGGCATCTCGAGCTGGTCCATCCCAACCGCCCGCTCGAGAAGGGCTATGCCTGGGTCGAGGCGCGCGGCACGAAGAAGGTGGTCGGTACCGCCGATGCTGCGCGTGCTGCGGGTGCGGTGACGCTCCACTTCATCGACGGCGCCGTCGACGCCCGGGTTGAGCGGCCCGCCGGCAAATCCTATGATGCGCCCAAGCCCGAACAGCCCAGCCTGTTGTGAGAATGCACGTTTCGAGGATGCCGCCATGCTGATGTCGAACCCGGTCGCCCGCACGGCGCGCCTCCATTTCATGGCCAATGGCTTCCGCGTGCTGACGCCGGGCGATCATGTCGTCTGCGCGGTCAGCGGCGAGAAAATCCCGCTCGAATTGCTGCGCTACTGGAGCGTCGAGAAGCAGGAGCCCTATGCCTCCGCCGAACTGGCGATGCAGGCAATGCGCGGTTGATGGGGCGCATCTGATGGGACTCGCTGCCCGGCTTCCCGCCGCCATCCTCGGCTTCACTCTGCTTGGCAGCGCGCAGCTGCCCGCCGCCGCCCCGAGCGCGCCCGCGTCGGGGGAGGCTGCACCGATCCCCCGCGCGCCGAACATCGCCGGCCCCTTCACGCTGCAAGGCCAGCTGATCCAGGGCGGCGCGGTGATCGGCACCGCCCCCAAGGGCACCAGCCTGCTCACGCTCGACGGCGAATCAGTGCCGCTCACCTCGGACCGCAAGTTCCTGATCGCCTTCGACCGCGACCATGGCCTTGGCGCAACACTGGTGGCGACTTTGGGTGACGGGTCGCAGCAAAAACAGGCGCTGGCGATCGCGCCGCGTGCCTGGGATATTTCCCGCCTCGACACACTGCCGAAATATCCGGTGCCGCGCCCCGAGTTCGACCGGGTCCGTCCGGCCGAGCTTGCCCAGATCAATGCTGCGCGAAAGCTGCAGGCCGATGCGCAGGGCTGGCGCCAGATGCCGTTCTTCTGGCCGGTGGTCGGCCGCATCTCGACGCTGTTCGGATCGCAGCGAATCTACCGGGGCGAGCCGGGATCCTATCACTCGGGAATCGACATCGCCCGACCCACGGGCACGGTGGTGCTCGCGCCGGCGGACGGCGTGGTGATCCTGGCGGCAGCCAAGCCCTTCACATTGGAGGGGAATTTGCTGATGGTCGACCATGGCATGGGGCTCAACAGTGCCTTCATGCATCTGTCGCGGATCGACGTGAAGCTCGGTGAGCATGTGCGCCGCGGCCAGCCGATCGGCGCAGTGGGGATGACGGGGCGCGCCACGGGCCCGCATTTGCACTGGAGTCTGAAGTGGCGCGAGGCGCGGATCGATCCGCTGCTCGTAGCGGGGTCAATGCCCGTTACGGATTGAGGCGCGAATGTGTCGCGCTGCAACATAAAGAAACAGGAATCGACGCAAACGCGCAATATTACACGCGTCGTTGTGGCATTTTAGCTACAGTGCGGTTGAAAGCGCGCGCAGCATGGTGCTGCGCAGTTTACAGGTCGGGGGTGGCCATTCACGATCCGTTCAAGCTCCACCATCCCGACACGTGAGTTGCACACGAATGGATGGAGGAGCGGGGAGACAACCCGGCAGCCGAGCGCCTGCGGAGCGGCCGGACATACAGAGGGATCACCATGAAGAACACGCAGATCACCCTGCGCGGTAGCACGGCGCTGTTTGCGCTCGTGCTCGCGGGCGGTATGGCGGCAACGCCTGCCTTCGCCCAGACCACGCCGACTCCGTCGACGACGGTTCCGGCCACCACCACCACCCAGGACACCAGCCAGGACGAAGGCACGATCGTCGTCACCGGCTCGATGTTCCAGAGCGCCGCCGGCGCAGCGACCCCGTCGCCCGTCACCGTCGTCACTGCCGAGAACCTCGACAAGCGCGGTATCTCGACGGTGCAGGACGCGATCCAGCAGCTCGCTTCGAACAACGGCCCGGCACTGACCAACAGCTTCTCGGCCAACGGCGCATTCGCAGCCGGCGCATCGGCCGTGTCGCTGCGCGGCCTGTCGACCAACTCGACGCTGGTGCTGTTCGACGGCCTGCGCGCCGCCTACTACCCGCTCGCCGACGACGGTTCGCGTAACTTCGTCGACCTCAACACCATTCCTGACGACATCATCGAGCGCATCGAAGTGCTGCGCGACGGCGCATCGTCGACCTACGGCGCAGACGCGATCGCGGGCGTGGTCAACATCATCACCAAGAAGGAAGTGAAGGGCTTCAACGCACGCGCTGAAGCAGGCATTTCCGATCGCGGCGATGCTCCGAGCTATCGCCTGACGGCCTCGGCCGGCACCGGCGACCTCGATGAGGACGGCTTCAACGCCTATATCTCGGGCTTCTACTACAAGTCCGAAGCGCTGATGAACAAGGATCGTCCGTATCCGTACAACTCGGACGACGCGACCGGCATCTGCTTCGAAGGCCATTGCGGCGGCACCACCGTCCGTAACGCGATCAACCCGGCGACCGGCGTTGTTGCGCTGACCACCGGTGCGAACTTCATGGTTCGTCCGTACGACATCACCAACACCACCACGGCTGCCGGCAGCCGCTATCAGAACCTCAGCGGTTGCGGCATCGGCACCTCGGTCAACCTGACCCCGGCGCAGATGTCGGCGACGTCGCCGAGCACGGTCTGTCAGTATGACGCGACCAACCTCTGGGGCACGATCACGCCGAACATCGAGCGTTTCGGTGCTTCGGGCCGCGTGACCGCCCGCCTGGGTGACACGATCGAGGCATATGCCGAGATCAACTTCATGCAGAGCAACGTCGACTATAACGGCTTCCCGGCTACCATTTCGGGCACCGCGCCGACGGGCATCTTCTTCCCGACCTTCTCGACCAGTGTGAACACCGTTCCGCCGCGTGCGGCCGGCTCGGGCATCCTGGCGCTGCCGAACTGGGTCTGCCCGCGCGCCAACGGCGTCTCGGCGACGATGGTCAACGGCGTCCCGACGGTTCCGGGCTGCGGCGCTGCCAATGGCGTGCTGAACCCGAACAATCCGTTCGCTTCGGCAACGACCCCGATGGTCGCCCGCCTGATCGGCATGGACACGGGTGAAGTCACCTACAACGCGACGCGCAACCGTGCGTATCGCGGTGCGATCGGCGTCACCGGCAACCTGACCGACAAGATCACGTTCAACGTCGGCGCAACGGCGATGCACACCGATCTGCGTCGTACGCAGGACGGCTATGTCTACATCCAGCACCTGCTCGATGTGATCGCGGACGGCACCTACAACTTCCGCAACCCGGCGGCGACGCCGCAGTCGGTCCGTGACTATCTGACCCCGGTCAACGTCACGAACTCGAGCTCGGATCAGTATCAGCTGCAGGCAAGCCTCAGCGCGAGCCTGATGGACCTGCCGGGTGGCCCGCTGCAGTTCGGCTTCGGTGGCTCGATCCGTTATGAAGGTGTGGACGCTCCCAGCGGCAACACCGACATCAACGGCCCGACCCAGCGCTACTTCACGCTGAACGCCTTCGGCACCAGCGGCAATCGTACCATCTCCTCGGCCTTCGCCGAGCTCGATGCGCCGATCACCGACTGGATCGGCCTGAACGCCTCGGGTCGTTATGACCGCTACTCGAGCGGCCAGGACGCCTTCTCGCCGAAGGTTGGCGTGAAGGTTACGCCGATCAAGCAGATCGTGCTCCGCGGCACCTACTCGAAGGGCTTCCGTATCCCGTCGTTCGGCGAGGCGAACGCCCTGCCGACCACCGGCTACGTCACGCCTTCGTCGAGCGCCTTCACGGACGCCTATCTGGCCCAGTACGGCGCGACCTGCACCGTCGCGAACTTCACGGCCTGCCCGGCCTATGTGAAGCAGAGCTACGGTCTGACCACGCTGGCGAGCCCGAACCTGAAGCCTGAAAAGTCGCGCAGCTTCACCGCTGGTGCGATCTTCGAGCCGATGCGCGGCGTTTCGTTCACCGTCGACTACTACAACATCGAGAAGACCGGGGCGATCACCTCGCCGGATACCGGTTCGGCGCTGCAGGCATATTATGCCGGCACGGCGATCGATCCGACCATCACGGTGATCCCGGATGCGCCGGACGTGAACAACCCGACGGCCAAGCCGCGCGTGGCGTTCATCCAGTCGACGCTGATCAACGCCGACACGATCAAGTCGGAAGGCCTGGACTTCACCGCGACTGCGGACGTCAAGGTTACCGACGGCTTCCGTGTCTCGACCTCGCTCGAAGCCAGCTACATCCTGAAGCTGTCGACGATCGTGAACGGTGTTGAGCAGCGCTATGACGGCACGCTCGGCAACTTCAACCTGACGTCGGGCAACGGCACGCAGAAGTGGCATGGCAGCTGGCTGACCACGCTCGACTTCGGCAGCCTGCAGCTCAACGGCACGGTCAACTACTTCGGCGGGTACAACCTGTCGGCGACCGACCAGGGTGATAACTACAAGGATTGCGGATCGAGCCTCGGCATCACGCCGTGCGACGTCAGCGATTACATCACCTTCGACATGAGCGTTCGGTACAAGGTCAACGACCAGTTCACGATCTACGGCATCATGAACAACGTCTTCGATCGTCTGCCTCCGATCGATCCGGTCACCTACGGTGCAAACAACTACAACGCCGTTCAGGGCGGCAACGGCATTCTCGGCCGTTACCTGAAGGCC
This sequence comes from Sphingomonas sp. R-74633, assembly GCF_013416555.1. Taxonomy (GTDB): domain Bacteria; phylum Pseudomonadota; class Alphaproteobacteria; order Sphingomonadales; family Sphingomonadaceae; genus Sphingomonas. The sequence goes on from NZ_JACCFG010000005.1 coordinate 321,998, forward strand.
GGTGTGAAGGTCGGCTTCTAAGCCTTCCCGACTGCCAAAAAATGGGGGCGGCTCCTTCGGGAGCCGCCCCTTTCTTTTTGCCCGGAGTTTGGCGGAGCGCTGGGCTCGCCGGGCTTTCGCCCGGGACGCGGGCCTCAGCCGACCGAAAGCGCCAGCGCGCCGTCGCCCTCGTCCACCTTCACCGTCGATCCGTCCTTCACGTCGCCGCGCAGGATCATGTCGGCCAACGGATCCTGGAGGTAGCGCTGCACGGCCCTTTTCAGGGGGCGCGCGCCATAGACCGGGTCATAGCCCACCCGGCCCAGCCAGGCGCGCGCGGCATCGGTGAGGTCGAGCGTGATCTTGCGATCCTTGAGCAGCTTGCCCACCCGGCCGACCTGGATGTCGACGATCGGCGCCATATGCTCGGCGGCGAGCCGGTGGAACAGGATGATCTCGTCCAGCCGGTTGAGGAATTCGGGGCGGAAATGCCCGCGCACGATCTCCATAACCTGCGGCTCGACGCTCTCGACCGACTGCCCCTCGCCCAGATTGGTGAGGAACTGCGAGCCTAGATTCGACGTCAGGATCACGATCGTGTTCGAGAAATCGACCGTGCGGCCCTGGCCATCGGTCAGGCGGCCATCGTCGAGCACTTGGAGCAACACGTTGAACACATCGCCATGCGCCTTCTCGACTTCGTCGAACAGTACGACCTGATAGGGACGTCGGCGAACCGCCTCGGTCAGCACGCCGCCTTCCTCATAACCGACATAGCCGGGAGGGGCGCCGATCAACCGCGCGACCGCGTGCTTCTCCATGAACTCGCTCATGTCGATGCGCACCATCGCGTTGGGATCGTCGAACAGGAACTCGGCGAGCGCCTTGGTCAGCTCGGTCTTGCCGACGCCCGTCGGGCCGAGGAACAGGAAGCTGCCCAGCGGCCGGTTCGGATCCTGCAGCCCGGCGCGCGAACGGCGCACCGCGGTCGATACCGCCTTCACCGCATCGGCCTGGCCGATCACCCGCTTGGCGAGCTGCTCTTCCATCGCGAGCAGCTTCTCGCGCTCGCCTTCCATCATCTTGTCGACCGGAATGCCCGTCCAGCGCGCAACCACTGCGGCGATGTCCTCGGCGGTTACTTCCTCGCGCAGCATCGCGCCCTTGGTAGTGGCCTGCGCCTCCTCCAATTGCTTGGTCAGCGCCGGGATCGTGCCGTAGCTGAGCTCGCTCATCTTGCCGAGATCGCCGGCGCGCTGCGCCTGTTCGAGCTCGGTCTTGGCGGCTTCGAGCTGCTCCTTGATCCGCGATTCGGAGTTGATCTTTTCCTTCTCCGCCTGCCAGCGCCCGGTCAGCTCGGCCGATTGCTGCTCGAGATTGGCGAGGTCGCTTTCCAGCGTCTCGAGCCGGTCGCGCGACGCGTCGTCGGTCTCCTTGCGCAGCGCCTCGCGCTCGATCTTGAGCTGGATGATGCGCCGGTCGAGCGTCTCGATCTCCTCGGGCTTGGACTCGACTTCCATGCGGATGCGCGAGGCTGCTTCGTCCATCAGGTCGATCGCCTTGTCGGGCAGGAAACGGTCGGTGATGTAGCGGTTGGAGAGCGTCGCGGCGCTGACCAGAGCAGCATCGGTGATGCGCACGCCGTGGTGCAGCTCGTACTTCTCCTTCAATCCGCGCAGGATCGAGATCGTGTCCTCGACCGTCGGCTCGCCGACGAACACCGGCTGGAAGCGCCGCTGGAGAGCCGCGTCCTTCTCGACATATTTGCGATACTCGTCGAGCGTGGTGGCGCCGATGCAGTGCAGCTCGCCGCGCGCGAGCGCGGGCTTGAGCAGATTGCCTGCGTCCATCGCGCCCTCGGTCTTCCCCGCGCCGATCAGCTGGTGCATCTCGTCGATGAACAGGATGATGTCGCCTTCGCCGGCCTTCACTTCGTCGAGCACGCCCTTGAGGCGCTCCTCGAACTCGCCGCGATACTTCGCGCCCGCGATCAGCGAGCCCATGTCGAGCGACATCAGCGTGCGATTCTTGAGGCCGTCGGGCACGTCGCCATTGACGATGCGCAGCGCGAGCCCTTCGGCGATCGCGGTCTTGCCGACACCCGGCTCGCCGATCAGCACCGGATTGTTCTTGGTGCGCCGTGCCAGGATCTGGATCGTGCGGCGGATCTCCTCGTCACGGCCGATGACGGGGTCGAGCTTGCCCGAACGTGCCGCCTCGGTCAGGTCGCGCGCGAACTTCTTGAGCGCGTCATAGCGGTCCTCGGCGCCGGCGGTATCGGCGGTGCGCCCGCCGCGCAGCTGGTTGATCGCCGCATTGAGCGCCTCGGGCTTCGCGCCCGCCGCCTGCAATGCCTTGCCTGCCGCGGTGTTCAGCGACAGCGCGAGCGCGACGAGCAGCCGTTCGACAGTGACGAAGCTGTCGCCCGCCTTCTGGGCGATCTGCTCGGCCTGGTCGAGCACGCGGACAATGTCATTGTCGAGCCCCGGCGTCTGCTGCGCGCCGCCGCCCGAGACGGCCGGAATCTTCGACAGCGCGAGGTCGGTTTCGGAGAGCGCGCGCTTGGCATCGCCGCCCGCGGCGTTGATCAGCCCGCTCGCCATGCCCTGTTCGTCCTCGAGCAAAGCCTTCAGCAGATGCTCGGGCGCAATGCGCTGGTGGCTCATCCGGATTGCGACGGTCTGCGCCGACTGGAGGAAGCCCTTGGCGCGGTCAGTGAATTTCTCGAGGTTCATGCTCGTCCCTGTTCAATCAGCCCGCGAGATAGTGTTGCAATAAAGCAACACAAGGGGCGCTCGCTACATCCCGCCCATCATGTAGTGACCATGGGCCATCCGCCAAGCCACGGCGCACGCTGGGCTTTGTTGCCTGTCCGAAACATGTAACGCGGCCGACGCGCAAATGACATCGCGGCTACCCGATGCTGCAACGCACAATGCCTAGCCCTCCGCCCGCCGGGGCATTGGGGCCTCGTGCGAATATCCCAGGGAAACATCGCCCATGCGTAAGGCTGCAATCTGGCTGCTGGCCGGCACTTCGATTCTGACGAGCGGCACCGCTTTTGCGCAGGACGCGCAGACCGTCACGCCTGTCTCCGCCGACGACGACAGCGGCAGCGAAGGCCAGATCGTGGTGATCGGCCGCGGCGAAACCCGCCAGGTCCAGCAGCTCTCCGCCAGCGACATCGCCGAGCTCGCCGCGGGCACCAGCCCGCTGAAGGCGATCGAGAAGCTGCCGAGCGTCAACTTCACCGCCGCCGATCCGTTCGGCGCCTATGAATGGGCCGAGCGCGTTTCGATCCGCAGCTTCAACCAGAACCAGCTCGGCTTCACGCTTGACGGCATCCCGCTCGGCGACGCCAGCTATGGCAACGTCAACGGGCTCCATATCAGCCGCGCGATCACATCCGAGAATGTCGGCGAAGTCCGCGTCTCGCAGGGCGCCGGCGCGATCGGCAGCCAGGCGACCAACAACCTTGGCGGCACGCTCGAATTCTTCTCGCGCGATCCTTCGGACCAGTTCGGCGTCCATGCCGAGGGCACTTATGGCAGCGAGAACACCAAGCGAATCTTCGGCCGCATCGAGACCGGCGACATCGGCGGCGGCGTGAAGGCCTATGCCTCCTACGTCTATTCGGATCTCGACAAGTGGAAGGGCTGGGGCTCGCAGCGCACCAACCAGGCGAACGGCAAGTTCGTCGCGCCGGTGGCCGAGGGCGTCCGCCTGGTCGGCACGCTCAGCTACTCCGATCGCCGCGAGAACGACTATCAGGACCTCTCGCTCGGCATGATCAACCGGCTGGGTTATGACTGGGACAATATCTCGAACGACTATGCGCTCGCGGTGCGCATCGCCGACATCGCCAACAACCGCGGCGACACCGGCGCTCCGGTGTCGAACGCAGCCGCCGGCACCGTCTATCCCGCGCCGATCGCGACGGTGGACGATGCCTATTATGACGCCGCGGGCCTGCGCCGCGACTGGCTGGGCGCGTTCGGCGTCGAGGGCGAGACCGGCGGGCTGAACTTCGCGCTCAAGGGCTATTACCACAACAACCACGGCCAGGGCCTGTGGTACACGCCGTACGTGCCGAGCCCGGGCGCCGGCGCCTCGCCGATCTCGATCCGCACCACCGAATATGACATCGACCGCAAGGGCGTTTTCGGCCACACCGGCGGCCAGTTCGGCGAGCATAACGACGTCACTGTCGGCTTCTGGTACGAGAACAACCAGTTCCAGCAGGCCCGCCGTTTCTACGCCCTGTCGAGCCGCACCGCGCCGGATCGCGACAGCCTCGACTTCCAGTCGAACCCCTTCGCCACCCAGTGGGACTTCGACTACACCACCGACACCTTCCAATATTACGTCCAGGACAAGCTGACCTTCGGCGACCTGACGCTGAATCTCGGCTGGAAGGGCTTCAAGGTGAAGAACCAGGCCGATCCGAACACCGCCGGCGGCCTCGCCTCGGGCGAGATCGACGTGACCGACTGGTTCCAGCCGACCGCGGGCTTCAACTTCCGCATCGGCGGCGGTGCCGAGCTGTTCGGCGGCTTCAGCCAAGTGACGCGCGCCTTCGTCGCCTCGGCCACGACCGGCCCGTTCGCCACCACCCAGGCGGGCTTCAACGCGCTGCTCTCGGGCGCGACCAAGCTCAAGCCCGAACAGTCGGATACCTGGGAACTTGGCGGCCGCGTCCGCTCGGGGCCGTTCACCGGCTCGCTGGCGGGCTATTATGTCAACTTCCGCAACCGCCTGCTCGGCGTGACCACGGGCGCCGGCATCGTCGGCAACCCGGTGACGCTGCAGAATGTCGGCGGCGTCCGCGCGGTCGGCTTCGAGGCGACCGGCGACCTGCGCCTGGGCAGCGGCTTCGGCGTCTTCGCCTCGTACAGCTATAATGACTCGACCTACCGGGACGACGTCCGCAACGCCGCCGGCACGCTGCTCGCCGCGACCAAGGGGAAGACCGTGGTGGATGCGCCCAAGCATCTGCTCAAGGGCGAGCTGACCTATGACCATGCCGGCTTCAACGCGCGGCTGGGCGCCAACTATATGAGCAAGCGCTACTTCACCTACACCAACGACCAGTCGGTGAACGGCCGCGTGCTGGTCGACGCCACGCTCGGCTACAAGTTCGACCTGGGCGGCCACGGCCTGGAGATCCAGGCCAATGCGACCAACCTGTTCGACAAGAAGTATATCGCGACGATCGGCACCAACGGTTTCGGCAATGCCGGCGACAATCAGACGCTGATGGTCGGCGCGCCGCAGCAGTTCTTCGTGACGCTGAAGGCCGGGTTCTGAGGCTTTCTCCTTCCCACGGACAGCACCAGGGAAGGGACGGAAAGGCCGGGGCGCAAGCTCCGGCCTTTTTCGTTGCGGGGACGGGCGCGGCTGCTAGCCTCGTTCCAAAGGCACGACCGGTGCTCGGGGGGAGGGATATGCTGCTGGCTCTGCTCTTGGCGCAAACGAACCTGGCGTTGCCGGCCGAGGTCCATTTGACGATCCCGCCCCGGGGATGCCGGACATTGCTCGACGGCAAGGAAGTGCGGTTCGATCAGCTGCGCGACCGGCTGAAGCCTCTTGCCGATGCCGGCACGGAGATCCACTTCCAGCCCCATCCCAGGGCCGATTATGCTTGCGTCGACAAGGTGATCGGGGTGCTCGCGAAGCTGCCGGGCGCGAAGCTGGGCTTTGTCGGCAACGAACAATCTGATCGGCAGGAGGCGAAGTGATGCGCTGGCTCCGCCGTATCGGGCTCGGCGTCATCGCCCTGCTCGTCCTCGCCGCGATCTTCCTCGCAAGCTGGGAGCCGCTGACCGCCGGCCGCGCGACACCGCCGCCGGCCCACAGCTATGACGTCGAGATCGCCCGCGACACTTTCGGCGTGCCGCACATCTTCGGCACCACCGACGCCGATGTCGCGTACGGCATCGCCTGTGCGCATGCCGAGGATGATTTCTCGACGCTGCAGGAAGTCGTGGCGATGACGCGCGGCCGGCTCGGCGCGATGACCGGGGCGGACGGGGCGAAGACCGATTATGTCCTCCATCTGCTCGGCGCGCGCGAGACGGTGGACCGCGATTACGACAAGCAGCCGGCCGACGTCCGCGCGTTGCTCGACGGCTATGCCGCGGGCCTCAACCTTTATGCCGAGAAGCATCCCGGCGAAGTCCGCCTCGCGCGGCTGTTCCCGGTCGACGGCAAGGACATCGCCACCGGCTTCGTGCTGCGCTCGCCCTTCTTCTTCGGATTGGAAGGCGTGCTCGGCGCATTGTCGGGCGACAAGCCGCTGCCGCGCGAGAGCGCCGGCCCCGCGCCCGACGCGCCCGATGTCACCCCGCTCGGTTCGGAGCCTGGCCAGGCCGGGTCCAACGCCTTTGTCGTCGGCCCGCGCCGCGCGGCGGACGGCTTCACCCGGCTGGTCTCGAATTCGCACCAGCCGTGGCGCGGGGCCGCTGCCTGGTATGAGCTGGTCGTGCATTCGAAGCAGGGCTGGAACTTCGCCGGCGCAACCTTTCCCGGCGCGCCCTATCCGCTGCTCGGCCATAACGAGCATCTCGGCTGGACCAACACGGTCAACCGCCCCGACCTGATCGATGTCTACAAGCTGGTCACCGACGGCGATCGCTACCGGTTCGACGGCCAGTGGCGGCCGCTCGAGAAGAAGACCGTGTGGCTGCCGGTGAAGCTGTGGGGCCCGTTCGTGCTGCCGGTGCCCAAGACCGTGTGGCGCGCGGTGCAGGGGCCGGTGATCCGCAACAAGGGCGGCAGCTTCGCGCTGCGCTATGGCGGGGCCGACCAGCTCAGGATGGTCGAGGAATATTACCGGCTCACCCGTGCGCAGGATTTTGCCCAGTGGCAAAAGGCGCTGGCGATGCAGGGCGTGCCGGGCACCAACTTCCTCTATGCCGATGCCGCCGGCAACATCGCCCACTTCTACAATGCGAGCTTTCCCAACCGGAAGCCGGGCTATGATTATGCCGGCGTGCTGCCCGGCGACACGTCCAAGGACTTTGCCCCGGGCACGGTGCCGTGGAGCATGGTCCCGCGCAACGTGAACCCGAAATCAGGCTTCCTGATCAATGCCAACAACTCGCCCTATCAGGCCGCCGGCACCGGCTCGGAGATCCCGCTCCAGCCGGTTTTGCTCGGCGTTGAGACCGACACCACCAATCGCGGCACGCGTGCCTTGGAATTGATGGGCGCGAACCCGTCGATTAGCGCCGACGACCTGATGCGGATCAAGTACGACAGCGGCGTCGCGGCGGAGGGCTATCTGGGCGTCTGGTACAAGAAGCTGCTCGCGGTCGATCCTCGGGGCGATCCGCTATTGGGGAAGGCGCATGCGCTGCTCGCCCAGTGGGACTGGAATTTCGACGGCAAGGGGCCTGCCGATGCGCTGGCCTATTCGATCCTGCGCAACCCCAATCGCTGGCATTATGAGCGCAAGCCCGAGCCCGATCCGCGCACCGTGCTGATCGAGGCGGCGACTTATCTCCAGACGCATTTCGGCCGGCTCGATCTGCCGCTCGGCAACCTGATCCGCCTGCAACAGGGCAAGGTCGACCTGCCGCTCGACGGCGGCCCGGATTCGCTGCGCGCCGCGACCAATTATGACGAACTGCCCGACGGCCGCCTGGCCATCCGCCACGGCGACAGCTTCATCATGTTCATGGCCTGGGACAAGGCGGGCAAGGTGCGTTCGCAGTCGGTCCAGCCTTTCGGCGCGGCGACGACCCGGCCGGACTCGCCGCATTATACCGACCAGGCGCCGCTGTTCGTCGCGCACAAGCTCAAGCCGGTCTGGTTCGATCCGGCCGAGCTCAAGGCACATACCGAAAGGCGCTATCGGCCCTAGTTCTTCACCGCGGGCTGGACCTTGATCGTAAGCACCGAGGTGGGTGCCGCCGCCGGCGCACCCGCCGCCGGCGCACCCGCCGGGCGCGGCGCCTTGGGCGCGTCCTTGGCGAAGCGCATCCCGAAGCTGTTGCCTTCGTACCAGCGCGGCTCCTGGTCGGCATCGGCGATCTCGCGCGCGATCAGATAGTTGATCCTGGCGAACTTGGCCCCGGCCTGCCAGTCGAACGGCTGCTTCAGGTCGTCCGAGACCTTGTGGTAGTTGGTCTTCAGAAAGTCGCGAAACGCCTTCTCGCCGCCATTCTTGAAGCCGGTGACGAGGAAGATCGAGGGCACGCCCGCCTTGACGAAGCTGTAGTGATCCGAGCGCACGAACAGCTGCTCCTCGGGCATCGGATCGGGCGACAGCGTCACGCCCATCTTCGCTGCCGCGCGCTCGACAATCTGCCCGAGCGTCGAATGTTCGGCGCCGAACGCGACCACGTCCTGGAAGTCGTAGAGCAGGATCGGCATGTCGAGATTGACGTCGGCGACCACCTTGCCGCTGCCGACCACCGGATAGCGCGCCATGAATTCCGAGCCGATCAGCCCGTCCTCCTCGGCGGTCAGCGCGACGAACAGGATCGAGCGGCGCGGGCGCTTGCCGCTTTGCTTGAAGGCGCGCGCCGCCTCGAGCATCGTCGCCACGCCCGCGGCATTGTCCATTGCGCCGTTGAAGATCTTGTCGTCGCCTTCGATCCCGGGCTGGGTGCCCTCGTGATCGAGATGCGCGGAGATCACGACATATTCGCTCGCCAATTTCGGATCGGATCCGGGCAGGATGCCGATCACATTCTCGCTCTTCTTCACCGTGACGATACTGGTGCGTTCCAGCGTGACGCGCTGCTTGAGCGCAAAGCTGCCGGGCATCCCGCCGGGCTCGGCGATCTTGGCATAGACCTGCGCCGCGCTCATCGGCGCGCCCTTGAACAGCGCGTCTGCGGCGGCGCCCTTCACATAGGCGCCGATCTTGAGCCCGGGATTCTCGCCCTTGGGCGAGCCGTCGGGCGCCAGCCAGTTGGTCTGCGGCTGCTGGAAGTACATCACCGCCTGCGCCCAGGGGAAAGCGCCCTTCAGATTGTCGGGCGTCACCACATAGATCAGCCCGAGCGCGCCGTGCTTGCCGGCGATCATCGCCTTGTCGAGCTTGCCCGGGGTCACGCCCGGCGGCGGGGTGAGCGTGGCGACCACGAACTTGCCGGTCACGTCGAGCCCGGCATAATCCTCGTCGCGGCCATGGCCGACGAATACCGCATCAGCGGTGAGCGTCTGCGTGTCCTCGCCATAGCGCGGGCTCGGCGCGACCAGCAGATCCTCGCCCGCGGCGAACTTCTTCGTGCCCACTGCGAGTTGGGCGGGCTTGTCGGCATTGAGCACATATTCGGCGATGTTCACCGGCTGGTACCAGCCCTCAGTGCCGCCCGGCTTGAAGCCCATCGCATCGAAGCGGCTCGAGACATAGCGCGCGGCGATGTCGAAACCCTCGGTGCCATTGTCGCGCCCGCCGAGCAGGTCGTCGGCCAGGAACTCGACATGCGCGCGCACTTCGCCGGGGCTGAAAACCGGCTCGCTTTGCGCCCAGGCGCTCGCCGGCGACAGGCCGAGCGAAAGCGCGATCAAAAGCGAAGTGCGGCGCATGAAATCTCCCCGGAATGGCCCAGTTTTCCGCAGGCTAGAGCAAATGGAATGCCGCGCAACTGACTTGCGGAGGTCATACACTGCGTTATGCTCGTCGCATCACCGCATCTGTTGGGGAAACAGTTACATGAAATCGTTCCGGATGTTCTGCAGCGCGTCGGTCTGCGCGCTCGCGATCGGAGCCGCCGCGCCCGCCATGGCCCAGCAGGCGACCGCCGCAGCCACTGCGCCCGCCACCGAAGCAAAGCCGGTGCCCGTCGCCGAGCTCGTGAAGCGTGTCGACATCCCGTACGAGGCGTTCACGCTCAAGAATGGCCTGCGCGTGCTGATCCACACCGATCGCAAGGCGCCGATCGTCGCGGTCTCGACCTGGTATGACGTCGGCTCGAAGCATGAGCCCGCCGGCAAGACCGGCTTCGCGCATCTGTTCGAGCATCTGATGTTCAATGGCTCGGAAAACGCGCCCGGCGATTTCTTCGAGCCCCTGAAGCAGGTCGGCGCCACCGATTTCAACGGCACCACCAGCTTCGACCGCACCAATTATTTCGAGACCGTCCCGGGGCCCGCGCTCGAGCGCGCGCTGTTTCTCGAGAGCGACCGCATGGGCTATCTCACCGGCGCGATCACGCAGGACGTGCTCGATGAGCAGCGCGGCGTCGTCCAGAACGAGAAGCGCCAGGGCGACAACCAGCCTTACGGCCTGGTCTATTACAAGGTGCTCGAGGAGCTGCTCGGCAGCACGCCGTATGGCCATAACGTCATCGGCTCGATGGCCGATCTCGACGCCGCCAGCCTCGACGATGTGAAGGGCTGGTTCCGCTCGCATTACGGCCCGAACAACGCGATCCTCGTGCTCGCCGGCGATATCGACGCCAAGACCGCCAAGCCGCTGGTCGAGAAGTATTTCGGCGCGATCCCGGCCGGCCCGAAGAGCGTGCTGCCCAAGGTCGTCGTGCCGACGCTGCCCGCCGCCAAGACAGTGACGCTGAAGGACAGCGTCGCCGCCACGCTGATCCTGCGCAGCTGGGCAGTGCCCGGGCTGAACGACAAGGACGCGACTCCGCTGGCTGTCTTCGCCTCGGTGCTCGGCGGCCTTGCCAGCTCGCGGCTCGACAATGAGCTGGTCCGCAAGGACAAGACCGCGGTCCAGGTCTCGTCGAGCATCCAGTCGATGTCGCAGATCGGCATCTTCATGATCCAGGCGGTGGTGAAGCCCGGCACCGATCCGGCGATCGTCTCCAAGCAGCTCGACGACGTGCTGGCCGATCTGCTCAAGAACGGCCCGACCGCGGACGAAGTGATGCGCGTCGCCACCACCAATGTCTCGAACCGCATCTCCGGCCTCGAATCGGTCGGCGGCTTCGGCGGCAAGGCCGTCGCGCTGGCGTCGGGCGAGCTCTATTCGGGCGATCCGCTCCACTTCAAGAAGGAGCTGGAGGCGATGGCGAAGGTCACGCCGGCGGAAGTGAAGGCGGCGGCGAACAAATGGCTCAACCGCCCGGCGCTCACCGTGATGGTCGTTCCCGGCGCGCGCGAGAATTATCAGGAAGCGGCGCCCGTCGCCAAGCCGGCGGAAGGCCCCAAGGCCGAGCCGGTCAAGGGCACGCGCGGCGCGCTGCCCGCCGTCGCCCCGATCGGCGATCTCGTCTTCCCGGCGGTCGAGCGCACCAAGCTCTCGAACGGCATCGAGCTGGTCTATGCCAATCGCACCGCGGTGCCGGTCACCCAGGTGGTGATGAGCTTCGATGCCGGCGTCGCCGCCGATCCGGGCGACAAGCTCGGCACCCAGCGCCTGACGCTCGGCATGATGGACGAAGGCACCACGACGCTCGACTCGACCGCGCTTGCCGAAGCGCGTGAGCGGCTCGGCGCCAATATCGATTCGGGCAGCTCGTCCGACCGCACCTATCTGACCGTCGATGCGCCGAGCCCGAACCTGGCCGGCGCGCTCGATCTGTTCGCCGATGTGGTCGAGCGTCCAGCCTTCGCGCCTGCCGAGGTGGAGCGCGTGCGCGGCCAGATGCTCGCCGGCATCGCGCAGGAACTGACCAGCCCGCAGGGCCTGTCGGGCCGCATGGTCCCGCGCGTGCTCTACGGCGCGGGCAGCCCCTATGCGAAGCTCGGCGCGGGTGCCGGCGATCCGGCGGTGGTCAAGACGATCAGCCGCGACGACCTCGTCGCCTGGCACCACGCCTGGATCCGTCCGGACAAGGCCAAGATCTTCGTGGTCAGCGATCGTCCGCTCGGCGAAATCAAGGCCGCGCTCGAGGCGCGCTTCGGCGGCTGGAAGGGCGAGGGCGCCGCGGGCACCAAGAGCTTCACCGCATCGGCCCAGGCGATGACCCCGAAGATCATCCTGATCGATCGGCCCAATTCGCCCCAGTCGATGATCGTCGCCGCGCAGCTGACCGGCGTCGATCCCTATTCGGACACGCTGGCGCTGGCGACCGCCAACCAGGCGCTCGGCTCGGGCTTCCTCTCGCGGATCAACATGGATCTGCGCGAGGCCAAGCACTGGTCCTATGGTGCAGGTGGCGGCTTCTCCTTCCTGGAGCATGCGGTGCCCTACACGATCAGCGCCCCGGTCCAGGCCGACAAGACCGGCGAGTCGATCAAGGCGATCCAGCAGCAGGTGAAGGACTTCCTGACCACCAAGGGTGTCACGCCCGAGGAGATCACCCGTGAAGTCAACGGCTCGACTCGCGAACTGCCCGGCCGCTTCGAAACCTCGGATGCGGTGCTCAACGCGATGCAGCAGAACGACATCCGCCGCCGCCCGGACGATTATTTCAGCACGATCGCGCAAAAATATCGCGCGCTCACCGTGCCCCAGCTTGACGCTGCGGCACGCGCGGCTCTCGACCCGAACAAGTTCGTTTTCGTGGTCGTCGGCGATGCCGCGAAGGTCCGGCCGCAGCTTGACAGCCTCGGCCTGCCTGTTGAGGTGGTCCCCGCAGCTTCGCTGGCAAGCACCAAGCCCGCCGGCAACTAATCAGGAGAGATCTCATGGCGAATGTGGATGGCAGCTGGAACACGGTCGTGAAGTCGCCGCTGGGTGACCAGGCGGCAGTGTTCACCGTGACCAGCAACGGCGACACCTTCACCGGCACCTTCGCCGGCGCGATGGGCAATGCCGAGGCCAAGGACGGCAAGGTCAATGGCGACACGCTGACCTGGTCGATGGACGTCTCGGTTCCCATGCCGATGACGCTCACCGGCGAAGCCACGGTCGACGGCGACACGCTCACCGGCACCGTGACCGCGGGTGCGTTCGGCGCCTTCCCGCTCACCGGCACGCGCGCCTAACCGCACGCGGCCGCAAGGCACACGAAGCGCCCGTCTCGCTACCCAGCGGGGCGGGCGCTTTGCGTTTGGGAAAAGTGCGGAAGCGGGGCCGGACGGGGCTGTCCGATCCCCGCTTCCGCCAGATGCCGCGCCGGCGGGAACGGCGCGGCACCTCCAGGACCGGTTCGACGCGCGCACCAGAGCGGAGAAACCGGTCGCGGCCCTGAGGTCGCGAACCCGGTCTGGCAGTATGATCAGCAGCGCTGATGGCGGCGGGGTGGAGAAACCGTGCAGGCGCTTGGCGTTGCGCCGCAGCACGGCTCCGCTATGGCTGAACTGCAGTTCACAAAAGGGGATGACATGGCGGGCGGTCTGGTTGCGTTGCTGGATGACGTTGCGGCGCTGGCCAAGCTGGCGGCGGCATCGCTCGACGATGTCGCGGGCGCCGCGGGCCGCGCCGGTGCCAAGGCGGCGGGTGTGGTGATCGACGATACCGCGGTCACCCCGCGCTATGTCGTCGGGCTCACGCCGGACCGCGAACTGCCGATCATCTGGAAGATCACGCTCGGGTCACTCCGCAACAAGCTGCTCTTCATCCTGCCGATCGCGCTGCTGCTCAGCGCCTTCGCGCCCTGGGCGGTGACGCCGCTGCTGATGGTCGGCGGCTCGTATCTCTGCTTCGAGGCGGCGGAGAAGATCATCGAGGCGCTTGCCGGCCATCATGCCGAGGAAGAGCTCGCCGAAGTCGACACGCCGGCCGAGCTCGAGAAGCGCCAGGTCGCCGGCGCGATCCGTACCGATTTCATCCTGTCCGCCGAGATCATGGCGATCGCGCTCGCCGAGCTGCCCGATGCCTCGCTCGGCATGCGCGCCGCCGCGCTCGCCGCGGTGGCGGTGGCGATCACCGTCGGCGTCTACGGCGTGGTCGCGCTGATCGTGAAGATGGACGATATCGGCCTGCATCTGAGCAAGCGGCCCTCCGCGGTCGCCAAGCGTACCGGCGCCTTCCTCGTCCAGGCGATGCCGGTGCTGCTCCAGGCGCTGTCGCATATCGGCGTGGCGGCGATGGTCTGGGTCGGCGGCGGGATTTTGCTGCACGGGCTGACGGCGTTCGGGCTGAACGCGGTGCCGGATTTCGTCCATCACCTGGCCGAAGGCGCGGCGCACGCAGTGCCGTTCGCGGGCGGCTTCGTCGAGTGGCTGGTCGGCGCGGTGGGCTCGGGGATCGTCGGGCTGATCGTCGGTGGCGTGATCGTGGGGGTGATTCACCTGATCCCGCGGAAGAAGCATTAGTCGTCATCCCGGCGAAAGCCGGGATCTCAGGCGATGGTAGGGAATGAGCGGCACGAGATCCCGGCTTTCGCCGGGATGACGGCTAGGAGCGCTTCACCCGCGTGACATGCCCCATCTTCCGCCCCGGCCGGGCATCGCCCTTGCCGTAGAGGTGGAGATGCGTCCCCGGCTCGGCGAGCAGTTCCGCCCAGCGATCGGCCTGGTCGCCGATCAGATTCTCCATCTCGATCGCCGTGCCGGTGAGCCCGGTGCTCCCCAGCGGCAGCCCGCAGATCGCGCGGATATGGTTCTCGAACTGCGAGCACTCGGCGCCTTCGATCGTCCAGTGCCCGGAGTTGTGCACGCGCGGCGCCATCTCGTTGAACACCGGGCCATCGTCGGTCGCGAAGAATTCGAGCGTCAGCACCCCGACATGGCCGAGTGCCTCGGCGACCCGGCCGGCGAGCGCCGCGGCTTCGGTCCAGTGGCGGGCGATCTCGGCGGGGGCGGGCAAGCTCGACTTGTCGAGGATGCCGTCCTTGTGCTCGTTCCACGGCGGCGGATAGCTCGCCAGCGAGCCGTCGACGCCGCGCACCGTGATGATCGAGAATTCGTGGCCGAAGGTGACGAAGCCCTCGAGGATCGCCGGCCGCTCGCCAATCTCTTCCCAGGCGCTCGCGGCCTCGGCGGCATCGCGGATGCGCACCTGGCCCTTGCCGTCATAGCCCAGCCGCAGCGTCTTCAGGATCGCCGGCGCGCCGATCTTGGCGATCGCCTCGTCGAGCTGCTCACGCGTCTCGACCAGCGCCCAGGGCGCGGTCTTGCCGCCCAGCGCCGCGACGAACGCCTTTTCGCGCGCGCGGTCCTGCGCGATCGACAGGCTCTGCGCGCCGGGGCGCACGGGCACCTTGCCGGCGAGAAACTCGACCGGCCCGATCGCGATATTCTCGAACTCATAGGTGATCACGTCGCACTGGGCGGCGAGCTCATCGAGGACGATGCGGCTGTGATAATCGGCGCGCGTGTAGCTGGAGGCGGTCTGCGCGGCGACGCTCTCCTCGTCGGGCGCCAGCACATGCGTGCGATAGCCGAGCTGCGCGGCGGCGACGGCTAGCATCCGCCCGAGTTGGCCGCCGCCAAGGATGCCGATGGTCGATCCGGGGGGCAGCGCGCTCATTCGGGGTCGATCGCCACGCCGTCGGTCTGCGCCGCGCGCCACGCCTGGAGGCGCTCGCTCAGCGCGTCGTCCGAAGTCGCCAGGATCGCCGCAGCGAGCAGCCCGGCATTGATCGCGCCCGCCTTGCCGATCGCCAGCGTGCCGACCGGGATGCCGCCGGGCATCTGGGCAATCGACAACAGGCTGTCCATGCCCTTCAGCGCCTTGGATTCGACCGGCACGCCGAGCACCGGCAGATGCGTCATCGACGCCGCCATGCCCGGCAGATGCGCCGCGCCGCCCGCGCCGGCGATGATCACCTTGAGCCCACGCTCCGCCGCGCTGGTGGCGTAATCATAGAGCCGCTGCGGGGTGCGGTGCGCCGAGACGACCTTGGTCTCATAGGCGACGCTCAGTGCATCGAGCACTTTGGTCGCATGGTGCATCGTCTCCCAATCGGAAGTGCTGCCCATGATGATGCCGACCAGAGGTGCCACGCCTTGCCCCGTGCTGTTGGAAGCGCGGTTCCTAGAGGGGCGGGCGGGGGAGGGCAACCTCCCCCGGAACGATTAGCGCTCGCTCAGATAATAGCGATCCAGCGCGTTCAGCTGGTCGTCCAGCTCATAGACGATCGGCTGGCCGGTCGGGATCTCCAGGCTGACGATCTCGTCGTCGGGGATGCCCGACAGATGCTTGACCAGCGCGCGCAGCGAATTGCCGTGCGCCGCGATCAGCACGCGCTTGCCGGCCTTGAGCTCGGGGGCGATCGTCTCTTCCCAATAGGGCAGCACGCGCGCGATCGTGTCCTTCAGGCTCTCGGTCTGCGGGATCGCCACCCCGTGATAGCGCTCGTCCTTGGCGAGGTCCCAGGGCGAGCCCTCTTCCGGCAGCGGCGGCGGCACATCGAAGCTGCGGCGCCAGATCTTGACCTGCTCGTCGCCGTGCAGCGCCGCGGTCTCGGCCTTGTTGAGCCCGGTCAGGCCGCCATAATGGCGCTCGTTGAGCTTCCAGCTCTTCTCCTCGGGCAGCCACAGCCGGCCCATCGCCTCGAGCGCGAGGTGCAGCGTCTTGATCGCGCGGCTCTGGAAGCTGGTGAAGCACAGGTCGAAGTCGAGCCCCTTCTCCTTCATCAGCACGCCGGCGGCGGTCGCTTCGGCAACACCCTGCTCGGTCAGGTCGACGTCCCACCAGCCGGTGAAGCGGTTTTCGAGGTTCCAGGACGACTGGCCATGGCGGATCAGGACGAGCGTGGGCATGTGAACTCCTTGCAACCGGTTGCGAGCGCTCTTAGCGGCAGGATCGGCGGGGACAAGGAGAAGCACGCATGGCGATCGTTCGGCAGACTCTGGTGTACCAAGGCCCCGGCGGCCCGTTCGAGGGCGTGATCGCCTATGAGGACGAAGTGACCACCGCGCGCCCGGGCGTGCTCGTGCTTCCTAACATCCTCGGCCAGAAAGAGGCGGACAATGTCCATGCCGAGAACCTCGCCAAGCTCGGCTATGTCGCGCTGGCGGCGGACATCTACGGCCAGGGCAAGCGGGTGACGCACACATCGCCCAACCGCAGCGAATATATGGACGCGCTCAACGCCGATCGCGGACTGTTGCGCGACCGGCTCGCCGCGGCGCTCGATGCGCTCGCTGGCTTCGGCCCGGTCGATTCGGCGAAGCTCGCCGCGATCGGCTTCTGTTTCGGCGGCAAATGCGTGCTCGACATGGCGCGTGCCGGGCTGCCGATCCTCGGCGGGGTCTCGTTCCACGGCGTCTATGACCGGCCCGACTACGCCAATGTCGATCCGATCCAGGCCAAACTGCTCGTCTGCCACGGCTGGGAAGACCCCGTCGCCCCGCCTGAAAAGACCGTGGCGCTGGCGCAGGAGCTGACCGAGTCGGGCGCCGACTGGCAGATCCACGCCTATGGCCATGCCGGCCATGCCTTTACCGATCTCGACCGCAAGACTTCCACCATTCCGGGGGTAGTCTACGAGCCCAAGGCCGATCGCCGCAGCTGGCAGGCAATGACCAACTTCCTCGAAGAGGTGTTCGCCTGAGCAAGGAGCGGATCGACACGCGGAGGGGGGAGGCCCGGCTGCTCGATTTCCTCGACGACGTTGCCGTGCCCGAGACAAGCCTGCTCGCGCTCAGCGGCGATAGCCGCAAGGCCGATATCGGGCGCCGGCCCTCGGGCCTGATGGAGCGCGTCGCGCGGGCATGGGCGACGCCACTGCCCGATCTGAATTGTGCGCAATATCGCCTGCTGATCGGGCAGCGTTTTGGTCTCGAATGGCTGGCTGAGCCCGCGGCGCGGTTCGTCGCGCGCTATCCCCTGGCGGCGTGCGACCTCTATCCTGGCGACCTGACGGTGAACCTGCTGATTGCGTGGCGCGAAATCGCAGCCCATGCGCCGGAGGCGATGCGCAGTGTTGTCGCGCTCGATCTTGGCTGGATGGCGCGCGGCAGGGACTCACTACCCGAGGGCGATATCCTGCATGAGGCTATGGCGGGGCTAGCCGAGGCCCGGCGCGTAGTGGGTAGCTGATCGGACGGGTCCCGGGAGCCCGCGAGTCGCGATTTAAGGTTAACGAATCGTCGCCACACCAGCCCCGGATTCATCCGTAAGGTGCGACTACCATAAGGGTTCCCGCCGAATATTCGGCGTCCCCGGCCCGGTTCATATGACCCCCACGACAGCAGCCAAGCGGTTGCAGAAGCAGGGGATTGCAGACCATGTCGAAGACCACGATCGCACTCGAAGCCGCCGTTGCCACCGTTATCGAGAACACGCCCAAGGACGTGGCCCAGACCAACCGTCAGCGCGTCTATGTCGATCGTGCCTTTGCCCAGATCCTCAAGCTGATCGCCCCGCGCATCCGCCACTTCGTCCGCCAGTACGGCCTGGTCGCCCACTGGGAAGACGCCGAGCAGTGCTGCGCCATCGCCGTGCACCGCGCGATCGAGGCCTATGATCCCGCCAAGGCGCAGTTCACCACTTTCGTGAACTGGCAGATCCGCGGCGAGCTGCAGAGCCTGCGCTTCCGCCTGATGACCGATCAGCGTCCGTCGGCGAAGAAGGTCGAGGCCACCACCGTTTCGCTCTCCGCCCTCGCAACCTCGCCCGATGGCGACGAGATCTCGCCCGAGGCGATGATCGAGGACGAATTCGCCCTCGCCCGCACCGAAGCCGGCGCTTCGGACTATCTCGCCGAGGGTGCGGTTTCCGAACTCATCGACGCCTATGTCGACCAGCTCCGCAAGGTCGGTGTCGAGGCGCTGCGCCGCCGCCCCCGCGTCAAGAAGGCCGACGCGCCCGTCCGTCGCCAGGGCCCGTTCAAGTCGGTCGACCCGGTCGAGATGGAGAAGCTCGAGGCCAAGCTGCTGCGCGACCGCGAGATCGTCGAGCGCCGCATCTTCGAGACCGCCACGCTCGACGAGATCTCGAACGACACCGGCGTGACCAAGGAGCGCATCCGCCAGATCACCAAGACGGCGACCAAGATGCTGACCGAGATCGCCGCCGAGGCGCCGCGCTTCGAGATGATGGCCGACGACGCCCGCCGCGCGATGCCGCCCGCCCGCCCGCGCCGCACCGCCGCTGCGAAGCCGGTCTCGCTGCTTCCCGATCCCACTGCGCTCCACAACCGCCTGTCGCACATCGAAGCGATCGAGTCGGAGCGCATGTCCTACATTACGCCCGCCCTGCCGGTCGTGCAGCCGATGTTCCACTGATCGGCGCCTGACCCGGTGTCGCTATTTCGAGCGACACCTGCGCATAAGTGAATATGCTATGCTTCGCGCCGGTGACCTTGGGGGTGCCGGTGAAGCGATTTCCGATCCCGCCGACGAAGTATGATCCGATGCGCCCGGTGCAGGCGAAGATGGCTGCACCGACGGGTGGGCCGGGCGTGGGTATTCCGCCGACCAGATATGGCGCGGCGGGCCCGATCCAGGCCCGGACGGCAACCGGCGCTTTTCATGCGCCGACGCCAGCGCATTTCGGCCACGCAAACCATCCGATCCAGCGTGCGGCAGCGGCCAATCCGGTAGCCGCGAATGCGACGGATTGGGAACCGCACATGAAGCCCGATGCCGAGGACACACCGGCAATGGCCTATGTACGCAGCTTCTCGATGGCCAAGCTGAAATCCTATCAGGACTCGGACGTAGCGGCGATTGGCTCCGATACCGCGAAGCTGTCGGATATAGATAAATGGCTCAGAAATAATGAGAAATTTGATTGCCTGGCAATCTGCCTGGTAATCGCAGGAGAGAAGTATAGCGCACCGCGAAATGCCAAATGGATCGGCGAGTGCATAAAATCCAAGAAGAAATTCAGGATGCCCGGGACTACCCAGATTATTCTGGATGAGATCAATTCACCGAAAAAGCTGGGGCACAATTCGTCCAGAAAAGCCTATTTCGCCCAAGCCGCGGCAAAAGCCGGTGATGTGAAGAAAGAAGACCCCATCAAGACGGCAGATGAGGTCAGGCTGCTGCTCGCGGGCGGATATCGCTGGAACGGCAACAAGACCTTCTTTGAGCACAATGGGGGCGCGTCCGGCGCTGCTGCGCCTCAGTCTGCGCCTCAGGTCGCGCCGCCGAAAGGAGGCGCCGCGCCCGGCGCCATGGCGGGTGCGAGTGCCAGCGCGCAGAACAATCAGCCATAGCTCGATCCGGGGTTACACCACCCGCGACAGGAACCGGCTGAACGGGTCCTCGCGATAGTCGCCGAACGGCCCGGTCTCGGTGAAACCGAACTGGCGATATAGCGCATGCGCCGCCTCGAACGATTCGCCCGATCCGGTCTCCAGGCTCACCCGCTTATAGCCGCGCGAACGAGCGGCGGAGAGGATATGCCCGACCAGCTTGGCGCCGGTGCCGCGGCGCAGATGCTCCGAGGCGGTGCGCATCGACTTGATCTCGCCATGCTCCGAATCGAGCTGGCGCAGCGCGCCGCAGCCGAGCAGATCCTCGCCGTCCCACACGGTCCAGAAGGTCACGTCGGGCGCGGCGAGGCCCGAGAGGTCGAGGAAATGGGTGCTGTCCTTCGGCGAATTCGCCAGCATCCCGGCAAAATGCGTCTCGAGCAGCGACCGGACCCGACCATCGTCGAGCCCGCCCTCACGGATTTCCATGTTTCGACCCCCCGTTTTGTTTTCCCCGCTCAGATCTCGTCGATAAATCCTGCCAAAGTCTCAAGGCAGTGTCCCATGATTACCATGCCACGACCGTCAGGTTCATCCGATAGCCGTTGAACGCCGTGGGCGCGCCATCGTAGTCGCGCGCCGGCACGAACTTCTGCATCCGCAGATGTTCGCAGACCGCAGCATCGCCTTTGTCCGTGCCGCTCGATACCAGGATCGTGCAGCGCGTCGGCGCGCCCGTCGCCGAGACATCGATGCGCGCGCGCACGGCCGTATTCGGAAAGAATGCGGGCGTGTGATGCACCATCGTCGCGGCGGACGGGTCGACGAGCGAGGGCACGTTGGGGTTCGACACGGCGGGGACGAAGATGCGCTTCGGGGGGCCGAGGCGGAAGAAGACGCTGAATGTCGTCCGCGCGGTCGCCGCGGTGCCAGTGCGGCCAAGGCCGTGCAGGAACTTGCCCCGGGCTGTTACCGCCCGACATGCCGCTGCAACCAGCTCGGCGGGTGCTGGCGTGGCTGCCGCCTTGCCGCAGCCCGTTATGGCGTCCGCCGCCGATACGGTCACTTCGATATCGAAGGACGCCTGCACCCATTGATGTGCTGCCTGGACAGGATAGTCGTCGGGGGAAAGCCAGGTCTCGTATTCGCCGATTGGAGTCGGCGCGCGCATCATGCCGGGGTCGTCCGGCACCTCATTGGCGGAAAGACCAACCTCGCGGGAAGGCTCGTTCCCTGAGGCGTCCTGTGCCCTTGCGTACTGCGCGAGCAGCAGTGCGCACAGCACGGCCGCGAGGACGCTGATCCCCTTAGTCATCCTTCCCCCCAATATCCCGGCTCAGACTTCGTCGATAAATCCTGCCAAAGTCTCAAGGCACGAATGGGCGAGCGTCTTGCAGCGCGCGGGCGACCAGGCGAACTCGGCGTCCGCATTGGCCTCATGGTCCTTGAACGGCATTTCCAGCGTCATCGACACCGCGCCGAAGCGCTCGGCGAGCTGGTTCGTCGACATCGAAAGATTTGCCTGGCCCGGCGCGGACTTCTCGTAACCCAGGTCGAGCTGGAAATCGGGCGTCGCCTTGGCGAGACGACGGGCGAACTCGTAGAATTTCTCGCCATGTTCGTCGGTCCACGAGGCAATGCCTTCATAGCCCGCGAGGAAGTTGGCCGGGATCGCCTCGTCGCCGTGGATGTCCATCGCGAAGTCGCAGCCGGTCTCGTCCATCGCCGCGCGGACGAGGAACACTTCGGGGCTCTTCTCCATCGTCGGCGCATGCCATTCGCGGTTGAGGTTGATGCCCGCCGCGTTGGTGCGCAGATGCCCGCGGCGCGAGCCGTCGGGGTTCATGTTCGGCACGATGTGGAACACGGCCTTCTCGCGCAGCGCGAGCGCGGTCTTGTTGGTCGGATCGGTGAGGAACTCGAGCGCGCCTTCCATCCACCATTCGGCCATCGTCTCGCCGGGATGCTGGCGGGCATAGAGCCACACGGTCTTGGGGCCGGTGCCGAGCGTCAGCAGGTCCATCGGCTGGCCGTCGAGCGTCTTGCCGAGCTCGCGGTGCGCCACGCCCGGCATCAGCGCCATATTGCTCACCAGATCGTGGTGCCGCTCCATCGAATAGGGAGCGAAATAGGCGAACCAGGCGAGGTCGGTGTCGAAGGTCTTGGTGAAGGTCAGCACGCCGTCGGCATAGCTGGATTCGGCGGTGCGCCACGCCTCGCGGTCGGTCGACCAGCGCGCCTTGTAGCCCGGCCAGCCGAACGCATAGGCCGCGCCGCCCGCATTGGTCAGGCGGAAGGTCAGCGTGCGCCCCTTCGCCCCGGCCACGCGGAAGTGGAACCACTGATAGAAGTCGGACAGATGATCGGTGACGATCTCGAGGTCGACGCGGTCGCCCTCGATGCCGATTACGCGGATGTTGCCGGAGTCGAAGCCGGAATTGATCTGGATGCTCATTTCACCGTGATAGTGATGCCGGACTCGCCGGGGAAGTCCTTGAACAACGCCTTGGCCATCCGCGCGGCCGCTACGGCGGGCTGGGCGGGGTCGGTGCCGCTGACATTGTCGGTCGTCGCGCGGCCTTCCCACACGGTGGTGTTGTCGCTGCGCCGGCGCAGCTGCACCCAGAGTTCGGTCGAATAGAGTTCGCGCGTCTTGCCGCCGATGCCGAAGCCGACATCGCCGCCAACGCCCACGCCGCCGCGGCGCCCGCCGCTATAGCTGCCGCCGCCCAGGCCGATGGTGACGGGGGGCGGCTCCTTGAACGCGCCCTTGGAGACGCGGCGGAAGGCGACCGCGGCGATATAGCCCGATGGCGTGTTGCTCACCGACTGGACATAGCCCAGCCGCTCGAGCTCGGCGCGCACCGCGTCGGAATAGGTCTGGTATTCCGGCCCGAACGAATCGGTGTTGGCCATCGGCTCGATCGCCACCGTGGTGCGCTCCATCGGATTGCCCAGGTGATAGCGGGTCACGTCGATCGGCTGCGGACGATAAGTGGGAGCACAGGCCCCCAGCGCGACGAGCAATGCGATGCTGAGCGGCTTCTTCACGCGAGGAACTCCTGTTTCGCGAACGGAACGTCTCTGTCTGCCCTCCAACGGGGAGTGCGTCGAGTCGGTTCCGCAGCGAGGTCCCTTCGGCAGACTCTGGGTTGACTTGGGGCGGATCGATCTCTAGGCGAGCCCCTCTTTTCCGGCATTCAAATTTGAGAAGCGAATCGGTCATGAAGATCGTGAATTCATTGAAGTCGCTCAAGGATCGGCATCGCGACAACCGCGTGATCCGTCGTCGTGGGCGCATCTACGTCATCAACAAGACCCAGAAGCGCTTCAAGGCCCGCCAGGGCTAAGGTGAAGCCGCACGCCGTCATCTTCGATGTCGGCAATGTGCTGTTCCCTTGGAGGCCGCGGTCTTTGTACGAGCGCCTGATCGGTGACGATCGGGCGCTCGACGCATTTCTGGCCAATGTGCTCACCATGGCGTGGCACACCGAGCTCGATCGCGGGCGCCCCTTTGCCGAGGCTTCGGCAGAGCTCGCCGCCGCGCATCCCGAACATGCCGATCTGATCGCCGCCTGGGGCCCGCGCTTCAACGAGACGCTGGGCCCGCCGATCGCCGGCATGGCGGAGATTCTCGCCGAGCTCGATTCGCGCGGCGTGCCGCTGTTCGCGATCACCAATTTCTCGGGCGAGTTCTTCCGCGCCTTCACGCCGCTCCACCCCGATATTTTCGGCCGCTTCCGCGACATCGTCGTCTCGGGCGACGAGAAGCTGATCAAGCCCGATCCCGCCATCTATGCGCTGGCGCTCGCCCGATTCGGCCTGAAGGGCCCCGATTCGGTGTTCATCGACGACAGCGCGAAGAATATCGCGGCGGCGGACGATGCCGGCATCCATGGGTTGCTGTTCACCGACGCGGACAAGCTGCGCGGCGAGCTGGAAGCGCTGGGGCTGCTCTGACTCTTTCTCCCCTCCCTGCAAGGGAGGGGTAGGGGGGTGGGTTGCGAGCGCAGCGAGCTTCTTCTGTCCTGCCGACAAAAGAAAAGGCCGGGCATCGAGCCCGACCTTTCCAAACCCACCCCTGGCCCCTCCCTTGCAGGGAGGGGAATCAGTGGAAATCAGATCGCGTCCGGCCCTTCATTGCCCGGATGATTCTTCAGCTCGTCGCCGACCAAGGTCACCACGTGCAGCACGTTGGTCGAGCCCGGGGTGCGGAACGGCACGCCGGCGCACAGCACCACGCGGTCGCCCGCTGCGGCGATATGGTGGCGCAGCGCCATGCGCTTGGCCTTGGCGACCATCTCCTCGAAAGAATCGACGTCGCGGGTGTGCACTGCATGCACGCCCCACAGCAGGCCGAGCCGGCGCGCGGTCTCGATATGCGGGGTCAGCACCAGGATCGGCACCGCCGGACGCTCGCGGGCGATGCGCCGCGCGGTCGAGCCCGAGGTGGTGAAGCAGGCGATGCCCGAAGCCGAGACCGTCTTGGCGATGTTCTTCGCCGCTTCGGCCAGTGCGTCGGCGGTGGTCGGATCGGGGCGCGTCACGGTGAAGTGGACGCGGTCGCCATGCATGGGATCGCGCTCCACCGAATCGGCGATCGAGTGCATCATCGCCACCGATTCGACCGGCCATTTGCCCGCGGCGCTTTCGGCCGAGAGCATGATCGCGTCGGCGCCGTCATAGACCGCGGTTGCGACGTCGGAGACTTCGGCGCGCGTCGGCGACGGAGTCTCGATCATCGATTCGAGCATCTGCGTGGCGACGATCACCGGGCGGCCCATGCGGCGCGCGGTCTCGACGATGCGCTTCTGCAGCGGCGGCACGGTCTGCGGCGGCAGCTCGACGCCCAGGTCGCCGCGGGCGACCATCACGCCGTCGCACTGCTCGACGATCTCGTCGAGGCGGGCGATTGCCGAGGGCTTCTCGATCTTGGCGAGCAGCGCCGCCTTGCCGCCGATCAGGCGGCGGGCTTCCATCAGATCCTCGGGGCGCTGGACGAAGCTGAGCGCGATCCAGTCGGCGCCCTGCTCGACCGCGAAGGCGAGGTCGCTGCGGTCCTTCTCGGTCAGCGCGGCCATCGGCAGCACCATGTCGGGCACGTTCAGGCCCTTGTTGTTCGACAGCGCGCCGCCGACCTCGACGATCGTGGTCAGCCGGTCCGGCGCGACCGAGACGAGGCGGAGCACCAGCTTGCCGTCGTCGAGCAGCAGCCGTGCGCCTTCGTGCGCGGACTCGAAGATCTCGCGGTGCGGCAGCTCGACGCGGGTCGCGTCGCCCGGGGTCTTGTCGCGGTCGAGGATGAACTCATGGCCGGTGACCAGCTGGACCTTGCCGTCGGCGAACTTGCCGACGCGCAGCTTCGGTCCCTGAAGGTCGGCCAGGATCGTGGTCGGCCGGCCGTATTTCTTCTCCATGCCGCGGATCGCCGCGAACAGCGGCACCTTCGAGGCCTGGTCGCCATGGCTCATGTTGATGCGGAACGCGTCGGCGCCCGCCTCGAACAGCTTGGCGATCATCTCGGGCGTCGCGCTGGCAGGGCCGAGCGTGGCGAGGATGCGGACCTTGCGGCTGCGGGGGCTGATTGCCTTCGTCATCGTTGTCATATCCTCGGCTTGTGCCCGGGTGCCTCTAGTCTCATATCCCAGCGGATCAAGTTTGGAGGTGTGATTAATGGACGAACTCGACAAACTGGATGACGCTACCGCCGCCAAGGCGTTCCGCAGTCTCGTCCGTCATCTCCGCCATCGCACCGACGCACAGAACATCGATCTGATGGGCCTTGCCGGCTTTTGCCGCAACTGCCTGGCCGACTGGATCGTCGAGGGCGACGCCGCGATCGACCGCGAAGAGGCGCGCCGCATCATCTACGACATGCCCTTTTCGCAGTGGAAGGCGCAGTATCAGGCCGAAGCCACGCCCGAGCAGATCGCCCGGATGGAGGCCAGCCAGAAGAAGAACGAGTCCGCCGCCGACGAAGCGCTGGACGAGGCTCTCGACGAGAGCTTCCCGGCTAGTGACCCGCCGGCGATGACCGAACCGGGCCGCTGACCGGCAGGCGCGGCGGCACCGGCACGCGCGGCTTGGGCAGGGGTGCCAGCTTCCACTGCAGCGCCTTGCCCACGGCAGCGCGCCAGATGTCATAGCCCGGGCGGGTCATGTGCAGCCCGTCCTCGCGGAACAGCTCGGGCCGCGGCCGGCCGTCCAGCCCCAGCATCGGCGGCACGATGTCGACATAGCCGAGCCGCGGATCGGTCGCGACATAGTCGCGCACCAGCGCGTTGGTTTCGCGGATGCTGTCGTACAGCCGCCAGCGCGACAGGCTCGGCTTGATCGAGATGAACAGGATCCGCGTCTGGGGCAGGCGCAGATGGACCTTGGTCACCAAAGTCTGGAAGTCGGACGCCACCACCTCGGGCGAATGGCCGGCTTCCAGGTCGTTGTCGCCCGCGTAGAAGACGATCGTCCTGGGGGCGTAGGGAATGACGATCCGATCGACATAGCGCACGCTGTCCGGGATCGTGGAGCCGCCAAAGCCGCGGTTGATCACATTATGCCCGGCAAAGTCGCGGGTCAGGTCGCTCCACATCCGGATGCTCGAGCTGCCGAGGAACACCACGCCGCCGGGTGCCGGGCGGACCAGCGCGTCGCGCGCCTCGAACGCCGCGATCTCGGCGGCGAAGGGCTGGCGCTCCGCCGGCGCCGGACGCGGCGGCACGTGCATCGTCGGCGGCAGCTGGATCGGTGCCGCCGGCCGGTTCTGGGCCGGAGCGGTGGCGGGCAGCAGGGTGAGGGCAGCGGCGATAAGCGTCGGAATATGTCGAAACATGTCCTGCCCGATAAAGCGCCGAGCGATTCGCCGCAAATGAGTCTTGAGCGATAGGCCCGGCTTCTCTAATCGCCCCGCTTCACCCTTATCAGGAGCCTTTCATGTCCGACTCGATTTCCGCCGAACAGCTGCGCCTCCTCATCGAGCGCATCGAGCGGCTCGAGGAAGAGAAGAAGGGCATCGCCGACGACATCAAGGACGTCTACGGCGAAGCCAAGGCCACCGGCTTCGACGTCAAGACGATGCGCAACATCGTCCGCCTGCGGAAGATGGAGAAGCATCACCGCGACGAGGCGGAGATGCTGCTCGAGACCTACAAGCAGGCGCTCGGCATCTGATCTTCTCCCCGGGGGCATTGCGCCCCCGGCTCGGCCTGGCCTAAAGCCGCGCGACCAGTTTCATACGAGAGCGCAATGGCAGGCCATTCCAAATTCAAGAACATCATGCACCGCAAGGGCGCGCAGGATAAGAAGCGCTCGGGCATGTTCTCCAAGCTCAGCCGCGAAATCACCGTCGCCGCCAAGATGGGCTTGCCCGATCCCGACATGAACCCGCGCCTGCGCGCCGCGATCAACGCGGCCAAGGCGCAGTCGATGCCCAAGGACAATATCTCCCGGGCCATCGACAAGGCGAGCAAGGGCGAAGGCGAGAATTACGAAGAGATCCGCTACGAGGCGTTCGGCCCCGGCGGCGTGAGCCTCATCGTCGAGACGTTGACCGACAATCGCAACCGCACCGTCACCAATGTGCGCACCGCGATCGCCAAGAATGGCGGCAATCTCGGCGCGCCTGGCTCGGTCAGCCACGCCTTCGACCGCATGGGCCTGATCAACTATCCCGCCAAGGCCGGCGACGCCGACAAGGTGTTCGAAGCCGCGCTCGAAGCCGGCGCCGAGGACGTGACCAGTTCCGAGGACGGCCACGAGATCTGGACCGCGCAGGGCGATCTCCACGAAGTCGCCAAGGCGCTCGAGCCGGTGCTCGGCGAAGCCGAAGGCGCCAAGCTCGCCTGGCGCCCGCAGACGATGATCGATGTGGCCGAAGGCGATGCCGCGACTCTGTTCAAGCTGATCGACGCGCTCGACGACGATGACGACGTCCAGACCGTCTGGGGCAATTACGAAGTCTCGGACGACGTGATGGAGAAGCTGGGTTGAGCAAGTTCCCCTCCCGCTTGCGGGAGGGGTTAGGGGAGGGGATGTCCTTCCCCGACCTCGCATTTCGACAAGCCCTCCCCCCACCTCTCCCGCAAGCGGGAGGGGCGTTATGATCATCCTCGGCCTCGATCCCGGCCTCGGCACCACCGGCTGGGGCCTCATCCGTGCTGAGGGCAATCGCCTGTCGCACATCGCCAATGGCCGGTTGAAGACCGACACGCAGGCGCCGCTGCCCCGGCGCCTCGCCCATCTCGACGCGATGCTCGCCGCGCTGATCGCCGATCACGCGCCGGAAGCAGCCGCCGTCGAGGAAGTGTTCGTCAATTCCAATGCCCAGTCGACGCTCAAACTCGGCCAGGCGCGCGGGGTGGTGCTGTGCGCTGCGGCGCGGATCGGCATCGATGTCGGCGAGTACAAGCCGAGCACGGTCAAGAAATCGGTGGTCGGCGTCGGCAATGCCGACAAGGAGCAGGTCCATGCGATGGTCGGCCGGCTGCTGCCCGGCGTGAAGATCGACGGTGCCGATGCCGCCGACGCGCTCGCCGTGGCCATCTGCCACGCCCACCATCTGGCGAGCGCGCGCTTCGGGCTGCGCTAGGCCGCCAGCGTGAAGCTTCGACTGTCCTCGTCATCATTGGAGGCGCGTTCGACCGGCCGGCTGCGCTGTGCCCGCGCCGCGCGCCGCCGCATCGGCAGCCGCGCCCCGATCCACTGGCGCAGCGCGCCGAAGCGCAGCGTCGATGCCGCCATCGCCGCGACGGTCAGCGCCTCGACCAGCGCACTGATCTCGAACATCGAGATCCAGCCGGCGATCTCGGGCACCGCCATGGTGAACAGCCTCAGGCCGTCTTCCTCGAGGAACCAGAAGCACAACGCGCCTAGCACGCCCAGGATCGCCCAGGTGATCACCGCCCCGCGCTTGATCCGCGCCAGCCGCGCCGCCGGCCCTTCGACCAGCGCGCGGCGCAGCCACCGCCCGATCGGCGTGCCCTCCGCCAGCAACAACATGCACCAGAGTCCGAGCAGCGCGACGATCATGTGCCTTCCCCCAATTCCCTTGTGCGGCAGATGGGAAGCCATGCCTCGCCCCGCCAGAGGGGCTATTCGAAGATCGCCCCTGCATCCTCGCTATCGAAGCCGCCGCCCCGCCGCGCCGCCGCGCCGCGCAGCCCGTTGAACAGGCCGATCAGCAGCACAGTGTTGACGATGATGCCGACGACGCTGAGCGTCGTGATCTTCAGCAACAGTTCGAGCAGCAGGATCGCGAACCCGACGCCGCCCCAGATCAGCCCCCGTCCCGCGCGCAGACGGAAGCCGGCAATCGCGAAGATCGCAGCCTCCGGCAGGAAGAACAGCAGGAAGACGAGCGACCCGGCGGAGCGCATGCCGGTCAGCAGTCCGGCAGTCATGACCAGGCTCAGGAGCGTGAGCCCCGCCGCGATGAAGCAGGCGAAGCTGCCCAGTTGCGCGGCGCTTTCCGCGCCGTCCTGTGTCGTCAGGTCGACCGTCCACAAAGCCATTTGCATTTCCCCCCTTTTGCCCGGCGCAAGGCTAGCACGCGATCGCCCGCCGTCCAGACCGGCGTTTTCGCTTTCCTACACAGGCTTGTTCCGCTTATGTACCGGGGGTGACCCAGCGCGCCATCTCTCGCCCCTCGCCCGAGCCTCACGCGAAGATCGAGTCAACGGAGTCAATGTTTTTGCTCAACCAGCTGGTTGAATGTCGGAGAGCCGGGGCATGATTGCGCATCTCAAGGGCCGGCTCGAAGCCACCGGGATCGACCATGTCGTGATCGACGTGAACGGCGTCGGCTATCTCGCCGGCGCCTCGGCCAGGACGATCACTGCGCTCGGTGCCATCGGCGAGTTCGCCACGCTCCACACCGAGATGCTGGTCAGCGAGGATTCGATCCGGCTGATGGGTTTTGCCACCGCCGCCGAGCGCGACTGGTTCCGCCTGCTCACCAGCGTGCAGGGCGTCGGCGCCAAGGTGGCGCTGGCGATCCTCTCGATCCTGAGCCCTGAGGAAGTGCAGACCGCCGTGGCGCGCGCCGATTCGGCGATGATCGCCCGGGCCAATGGCGTCGGCCCCAAGCTCGCCCAGCGCATCGTCAATGAATTGAAGGACAAGGCCGGCGGTGTCGCGCTCGGCAGTGGCGGCGCGGGCGCGGCCCCGGTGGGCGGCGCGGCGCAGGATGCGGTCTCGGCGATGCTCAACCTCGGCTTCAAGCCGGCGGAGGCGAGCGCCGCGGTGGGTGCCGCCGCCGACGAGCTGGGCGCGGCCGCGACGCTCGACGCACTGGTCCGCCTCGCGCTGCGCAAGGCAGCCAAGTGACGACCCGCACCGCCACCTGCCGCTGCGGCCAGCTCAAGGCCGACGTTACCGGCGAGCCGGTGCGCATCTCGGTCTGCCATTGCCTCGATTGCAAGCGGCGCAGCGGCTCGGCCTTCTCGGCCCAGGCGCGCTACCCCCAGGATCAGGTCACGGTCACCGGCGCGGCGAAGAGCTGGGAGCATGTCAATGAGAGCGGCGCAGTCACCGAATTCCATTTCTGCACCGAGTGCGGCGGCACCGTCTGGTATCGCGGCGGCGGGCTGCCCGATCTGATGGCGATCCCGATCGGCTGCTTTGCCGACCCCGGTTTCCCGGCGCCCTTCTACTCGGTGTATGAAGCGCGCAAGCACGACTGGCTGGAGATCACTGCCGAGGGAGTGGAGCATTATGACTGATGCTCGCCTCCGGGGTCCTGTGGCGAAGTGAGGGAGGACTATCCCAATTTCCGCCGGGCACAGCGTGAGCGTGGCCCCTATTATAGCGGACCGGCGGTGGTGCACGCCTTTCGCCGCAAGACCAGGATCGCGCTCGCGCTGGGTGTCGTGATCCTGATTGGCCTCGTTATCGGTTGGAATCTCTGATGCGGCGCACTTCAGATCAGCGGCGTCACCAGCGGCTTGCCGGCGAAATGCGCGTCGAGATTGGCGAGCACCAGCGCGCGCATCTCGGCGCGGCCTTCCTCGGTGGCGCTGCCCTGATGCGGGGCGAGGACCAAGTTTTCCAGCGCCCGCAGCGCCTCGGGTATCTGCGGCTCCTCGGCGAACACGTCGAGCCCGGCCCCGGCGATGCGGCCCTCGGCCAGTGCCGCGACCAGCGCCGGCTCATCGACCAGGCTGCCCCGGGCGATGTTGACCAGCACGCCGCCCGGACCCAGCCGGTCGAGCACCGCGGCGTCGACGATCCTGTCGGTCCCGGCGCCGCCCGGCGCGGCGAGGATCAGCACGTCGCTCGCCTCGGCCA
Organism: Sphingomonas sp. R-74633; assembly: GCF_013416555.1. Lineage (GTDB taxonomy): Bacteria > Pseudomonadota > Alphaproteobacteria > Sphingomonadales > Sphingomonadaceae > Sphingomonas. The sequence continues at coordinate 353,152 of NZ_JACCFG010000005.1, forward strand.
GCGCGGCGATGCCGGGCATGAAGCGCCACGGCACCGGCTTTTCGGAGCGCGCGCTGTAGAGCAATTCGCTGGCAAAGGGTGCCGCCCGCAGTGCGATGGCGTGGCCGATCTGGCCGAGCCCGAAAATGCCGATCCGGCGTCCGCTCGCTCGTCGGCCCAGCGGCGCCGCCCAGCCGCCGCTGCGCACCAGCGGGTCGTTCGCAGCAATCCGGCGCTGCACCGCGAGCATCAGCCCGATGGCAAGATCGGCGACATCCTCGGTCAGCACGCCGGGCGTCGTGGTCACCCGCACGCCGCGTGCCTTCAGCGCATCAAGGTCGAGCCGGTCATGCCCGACGCCGTGGATCGCCACGATCTCCAGCGCAGGCAGCTTGCCCAGCAGTTCGGCGTCCACTTTCGCCATGCCGCCGCCTACGATGGCGCGCGTCGTGGCGGGCGGATCGCCCTCGTGCAGCGTGAAGCGCTCGGCAAGCGCGGTGCGCAGCGCGGCGGAGATTTGCGAGGCGATCAGCAAGTCGGGGCGTGCCATGCGCTCGCCCTAGCCCCGTCGCTGCGGGCAGGATAGGTCGGTCGCATGGAAATCGAAGTCAGCGCCGAAGCCAAGGACAAGTCGCTCAACCGCAAGGTGGCGATCACCGTCGTTGTGCTCTCGGTGTTCATGGGGCTGTGCGGGATCAAGGACGGCAATATCGTCCAGGGGATGCAGGCGGCCCAGTCGGCCTCGGTCGACAAGTGGAACGAGTATCAGGCGACCAAGACCAAGCAGCATGTCGCCGAAGCAAGCCGCCTCCAGATCGCCGCGCTGGCGGACCCGAAACGCGCCGCCCCGGTGCTCGCCGGGCTCGATGCCGACATCGCCAAATACAAGCAGGAGGCACCCCGCCTCGCCGCCGATGCCAAGGCGCAGGCCGACCAATATGACGCGCTCAACGTCCATGACGACCAGTTCGACGCCAGCGACGCCGCGGTCTCGACGGCGATCTCGATCGCGGCGGTGGCTGCGCTGGCCGAGAGCGCCTGGCTGCTCTGGGCCGCCTGGGCATTCGGCGGCTTCGGGCTGTTCATGGGGCTGTGCGGGTTCCTCGGCTGGGGCTTCCATCCGGCGCTGCTGAGCGGGTTGTTGGGATGAGCGATACCAATCACCCTTATGTTCCCGGTTGGCAGGGTGAGCGTGGCTGGACTGCGCCGGGCGAACAGCCTTCTGGATTCTTGTCGTTCGAGGCGGGCGACCTCGGCGCTCCGTTCCGCATCGAGCATGGACGCGACATGATGTACGATCATGGCGAGCTCCAGCAGGACTACAATTTTATCGACTATTTATTCGGCGATCCCGCCAAACCCGTACATGCGCGCCACTATCTGGGTGATCCGCATGTGTCGGTAGATCTTCCTGGCCTGCGCGCTGGCGCGACGCTGGCACAAGCGCGAGCTGCCTTTCCCGATGACATTCTTCGCTATCTTCAGCGCCGCTTCGATACGGTCAAAGTGTTGACCGGCGAGGGATATCGCGAGCTTTGGGCGGCAGCATGACTGATTCCGATCGCCTCCTGTCCTCCGGTCGCCGCACCGAAGACGTCGATGCCGCGCTGCGCCCCAAGAGCCTCGAGGAGTTCGTCGGCCAGCGGGCGGCGCGTGAGAATCTGCGCGTGTTCATCCAGGCGGCGAAGGCGCGCGGCGAGGCGCTCGACCATGTCCTGTTCTTCGGCCCGCCGGGGCTCGGCAAGACCACGCTCGCCCAGATCATCGCCCGTGAAATGGGCGTCGGCTTCCGCTCGACCTCGGGCCCGGTGATCGCCAAGTCGGGCGACCTGGCGGCGCTGCTGACCAATCTCGAGGACGGCGATGTGCTGTTCATCGACGAGATCCACCGGCTGAATCCCGCGGTCGAGGAAGTCCTCTACCCGGCGATGGAAGACCGTGCGCTCGACCTGATGATCGGCGAGGGGCCGTCCGCCCGCAGCGTGCGCATCGACCTGCCGCGCTTCACGCTGGTCGGCGCCACCACCCGCCAGGGGCTGCTCACCCAGCCGCTCAGGGACCGGTTCGGCATCCCGGTGCGCCTCAATTTCTATACGGTCGACGAGCTCGAGAAAGTGGTCACCCGCGCCGCACGCCTGCTCGACCTCCACGTCGCCCCTGACGGCGCGCAGGAGATCGCCAAGCGCTCGCGCGGCACCCCGCGCATCGCCGGCCGCCTGCTCCGCCGGGTGCGCGACTTCGCCAATGTGCTGGGCGAGGAGACGGTCCATGCCCGGGTGGCGGACCAGTCGCTCACCCGGCTCGAAGTCGATGCGCTCGGCCTCGATTCGATGGACCGGCGCTACCTCACGATGATCGCCGACATCTACAAGGGCGGTCCGGTCGGGGTGGAGACGCTGGCGGCGGGGCTCTCGGAGCCGCGCGACACGATCGAGGAAGTGATCGAGCCGTATCTGATCCAGATCGGGATGATCGCCCGCACGGCCCGCGGACGCTGTCTCAATGTCGCCGGATGGAAGCATCTCGGCCTCACCCCTCCATCCACCGCGCAGGAAGGGCTGTTCGACTGAGGGCGGGGGTTCCCCCCGCGGAATCGCTGGGTTAGGGCCATTTCATGTCCGTGCCATTTGCCCCTGGCCGTTTCGAAGGCCTCGAGCATCATTTCGTCCTGCGTGTCTACTTCGAGGACACCGACCTCAGCGGCGTGGTCTACCACGCCAACTATCTGCGGTTCATGGAGCGTGCCCGCTCGGATATGCTCATGCTCGCCGGTGTCGATCAGCGCGCCGTGCACGAAGCCGGTGTCGGCGCCTATGCGCTGCGGGAGGCCAATGTGCGTTTCCGGGCGCCGGCGCGGCTGGGGGACGAACTGGTGGTGGTCAGCCGGGTAGTCCGGCTGCGCCCCGCCGCGGTGGATATTCATCAACGAGTCATGCGCGAGCTTACCATAGTGGCCGAAGCGGAGGTTGAGGCGGTGTTCGTCGCCCCCTCCGGCCGTCCACGACGCCAGCCGGCGGAATGGATGGAGCGGTTCGCGCCGCTGGTCTCAAAGGGGAACTGAACCGATCATGGAATTCATCAGCACCGACGCCGCAACCATGTCGCCGATCGGCCTGTTCCTGCAGGCGGACTGGGTGGTGCGCGCCGTGATGATCGGCCTGCTGCTCGCCTCGCTCTGGACCTGGGCGATCATCCTGAGCTTCGGCTTCCGCGCCAGCTCGGTGAAGAAGGCGATCGACAAGTTCGAGAGCGAGTATCGCGAGGCCGACGATATCGACGAATTCCACCGCCGCGCCGCCGGCCGGGACCAGCCGATCGCCCGCGTCTTTGCCGCCGGTGTCACCGAATGGCGCCGCTCGACTTCGGGCAAGGCGATCGACCGCGAGGGCACCCGCGAGCGCCTTGCCACTGCGATGGGCGCCACGGTTGCACAGGAGATCGACCGTCTGGCCGACCGCCTGAACTTCCTCGCCACCGTCGGCGCGGTCGCGCCGTTCGTCGGCCTGTTCGGCACCGTCTGGGGCATCATGCGCAGCTTCACCAGCATCGCCAAAGAGCAGAGCGCCTCGCTCGCCGTGGTCGCGCCGGGCATGGCCGAGGCGCTGTTCGCCACCGCTATCGGCCTGTTCGCCGCCATCCCGGCGGTGATCGCCTACAACCGCTATTCGCACCAGGTGAACCGCATCGAGGCGCGCCTCAACCGCTTCGCCGACGGCTTCCACGCGACGCTCAGCCGTCGCCTGGAGATGGAGGCCTAAGCGCATGGCGATGCACCTCCCCTCCGGAAAGGGCCGCGGCCGCCGCGCACCGATGGCCGAGATCAACGTCACGCCGCTGGTCGACGTGATGCTGGTGCTGCTGATCATTTTCATGGTCACCGCGCCGCTGCTCACCGCGGGCGTGCCGGTCAACCTGCCCGAGAGCCGCGCCAAGCCGGTCGACCAGGACCAGAAGCCCGTCCAGATCTCGATCGACGACAAGGGCCAGGTCTTCGTCGATGACGAGCTGACTTCGGATGCGACCCTCTCGTCCAAGCTCGAGGAAATCGCCGGCCGCGCGCCGGGTCCGGACGGCAAGCCGGCCGCAGTGTTCCTGCGCGCCGACCAGGGCCTTGGCTATGGCAAGGTGATGAAGGTGATGGGCGAGCTCAACCATGCCGGCCTCAACCGCGTGTCGCTGATCACCGACGCGAGCAGCAAGCCGTGATGGACAGGGGCGAAGGAGCAGGACTGACGATTGCGCTGGCGGGGCATATTGTCCTGTTCGGCATCTTGTCGGTCGGCTTCCTCGCCACGCCGAACCCGCTGAAATTGAAGCCCACGCCGATCGAAGTCGCCTTGGTCGATCAGGTCGCGCTGGAAAGCACCTCGCCGAACCCGACCAGCGAGATGCCGGCCGCCAAGCTCTCGCCGGTCGAGGCGCCCGTCGAGCCCGACAGCGCCCCCCCGGAGCCTGCGCCCAACCCACAGCCCATCGCCAAGCCGCAACCGGCCCAGCCCAAGCCGGCGCCCGTACCCGATGCGAAGCCCGCACCAAAGACGCCGCCCAAGGCCGCGCCGGCGCAGGCGCCCGCGCGCCCGTCCAACCGCCCGATCGCACCGACCGGCCGGCTGGACGGCCTGCTCGCCGGGATCGGGGACAAGCCAAGCCCGAGCAAGTCGGTCACGCCGCCCGCCGCGACGGTCGGGCCGGAGCAGAAGGCCGCACTCAGCGCCGCGATCATCCGCCAGATCCGCCCGCATTGGGCCCCGCCGAGCGGAGCCGATTCGGACAAGCTGCGCACGACCGTGACGGTGCGCCTCAACGAGGATGGCTCGCTTGCCGGCGAGCCGCGTGTCACGGCGCAGACCGGTGTTACCGACAGCAACCGCGCCCAGGCCGATCTCGCCCGCGATCGCGCAATCCGCGCGGTCAAGCTCGCCGCTCCCTTCAAACTGCCACCGCAATTCTACAGCGCGTGGAAAGTCATAGCCCCGGTTTTGTACGAGGACCTGTGAAGATGAAATTTGCCCATCTGACGATCGCGGCCCTGCTGGCGAGCACCGCGGCCACCACGGCGCAGGCGCAGGACGTGCCCGCCCCGCAGCCGCAGCCGGCGCAGGACCAGGATCAGCCGCTCAGCGTCGACGTGAGCAACACCGCGGCCAAAGACCTGATCATCGCGATTCCCGCGATGCCCACCTCTCAGGCGGTCAACACCGCGGCGGGCCCGACCGATCAGCTCGGAGCCAAGCTCGCCCAGGTGGTCGAGGACGATCTGCGCAACACGGGCCTGTTCAAGACCCGCGGGCCGAGCGCGAGCCGCGCGATCGTGTACAGCGAAGTCACCGCGCCCAATTACGGCAGCTGGAACGGCAACCAGGCGATCATCCAGGGCTATGTCCGCGCCAATGGCAACGGGTCGCTGACCGTCGGCTGCTATCTCTACGACGTGCTGCTGCAGAGCGAACTGGTTCGCCAGGGCTTCGTCGTCTCGCCCGGCGACTGGCGCCGCGCCGCGCACAAATGCGCCGATGCAGTCTATTCGAAGCTTAGCGGCGAAGGCCCGTATTTCGACAGCCAGGTCGTCTATGTCGCCGAGACCGGCCCCAAGAACAAGCGCCGCAAGCAGCTGGCGATCATGGACCAGGACGGCGCCAACCATCGCTTCCTGACCAACGGCCAGTCGATCGTGCTCACGCCGCGCATGAGCCCGAAGCAGAACGCGATCGTCTATATGAGCTACACCCAGCGCAAGCCGTCCATCTATGTCTACGACATGGCGACGCGCGAGAACCGGCTGCTCGTGTCGAATGTGAGCCTCAGCTTCGCGCCGCGCTTCTCGCCGGACGGGCGCAACGTGCTCTTCTCGATGGCGCAGGCCGGCAACACCGACGTCTACCGGATCGCCGCGGCCGGTGGTGCGCCGGTGCGGCTCACCAACGCGCCGGGCATCGATACCGGCGGCAGCTATTCGCCCGACGGATCGAAGATCGTGTTCGAGAGCGATCGCAGCGGCACCCAGCAGATCTACGTGATGAACGCCGATGGCTCTGGCCAGCACCGGATCAGCTTCGGCGGCGGGCGCTATGCCACGCCGGTGTGGAGCCCGCGCGGCGATCTGATCGCCTTCACCCGCACCGGCGGCGGCGCGTTCCGCATCGGGGTGATGAATCCGGCGGGCAGCGGCGAGAAGCTGCTGACCAACAGCTGGGGCGACGAAGCGCCGAGCTGGTCGCCCAACGGGCGCGTGCTGATGTTCTTCCGTGCGGCCCAGGGTTCGGGCCGTCCGGACCTGTGGTCGGTGGATCTCACCGGCACCAATGCGCGGCGCATTCCCACGCCGCTCGACGGATCGGATCCCAGCTGGGGACCGATTCGCCCCTGAAACGTTTTCGCATCTGTGCTAAGGCCCGACCCACGGGTTTGATGCGGTGAGAGAAGGAGAAAGACCATGTCCAAGATCACGACTGGCCTGGTGCTCGGCATCGCGCTGATCGCCACTGCGGGTTGCACCAAGAAGCGCACCGTGGCCGACATTCCGCCCGCTCCGTCGGAGACCGGCCCGGCCACGTCGGGCGAGGGTGACAGCGACACGGTTGCGGCGCCGCTCAACGAGCAGTTCCGCCGCGAAGTGGCAAGCGACACGATCCATTTCTCGTTCGACCAATATGACATCGATCCCGAGGCGCGCGCGATCCTCGACAGCCAGGCCCAGTGGCTGTCGTCGCACCCGAACACGCGCGTGACGATCGAGGGGCATTGCGACGAGCGCGGCACGCGCGAGTACAACCTCGCGCTCGGCGACCGCCGCGCCAATGCGACCAAGAACTATCTGGCTTCGCGCGGCATCTCGCCGGCGCGGATCACCACGATCAGCTATGGCAAGGAGCGCCCGATCGCGCTCGGCTCGGACGACGCCAGCTGGTCGCAGAACCGCCGCGCGGTGACCATCGTTATCAGCTGAGGCGTTTCGCCTGAGAAGAAACGGGCCGCCGGGGGAAACTCCGGCGGCCTTTTCGATTCCGATTGCAACGGCCTCCGACTCGATATAAATACGATATCATAATTTCGGGAGGCAATGATGATTGACGTCCGTACCGCAGCTCCGGCGCTCAGCCAGAGCCGCGAAAAGTCCGCCAGCACGGCGAGCGGCTATGGCATGCTGCTGGTGCTGGTCGCAGCACTGGCCGCGACCGTGGGCGCGATCACCCAGATCGATCGCATGGCCGACTGGATCGTGGTGTCGTGGCTCGTCGCCTCGGTGTTGATCGAGCTGTTCGTGCTCTGCGGTTTCTACCTGCTCCAGCCGAACCAGGCGGTAGTGGTCACGCTGTTCGGCGATTATCGCGGCACCGATCGCACCACCGGCCTGCGCTGGACCTGGCCGTGGATGAGCAAGAAGAAGGTCTCTGTCCGCGCCAACAACATCATCTCGGATCGCATCAAGGTGAACGATCTGCGCGGCAATCCGATCGAGATGGCGGCGCAGGTGGTATGGCGCGTGACCGACACCGCGCAGGCGCTGTTCGACGTCGATGATTACAAGGCGTTCGTGATGGTCCAGATCGAGGCCGCGGTGCGGACGATCGGCTCGCGCTATCCCTATGACGATTTCGAGCATCAGGAAGTCACGCTGCGCGGCAATCACGATCAGGTCGGTGCCGAGCTGCGCGACGAGCTGATCGCCCGCCTGCACGTCGCCGGCATCACTGTCGACGAATGCGGCTTCACTCACCTGGCCTATGCGCAGGAGATCGCCGGCGCGATGCTTCGCCGCCAGCAGGCCCAGGCGGTGGTCGCCGCGCGCCAGACGCTGGTCGAGGGTGCGGTCGGCATGGTCGAGATGGCGCTCGCCCAGCTTTCGGCCAAGAATGTCGTTGAGCTCGACGACGAGCGCCGCGCCGCGATGGTCTCCAACCTGATGGTCGTGCTGTGCGGCGAGCGGGATACGCAGCCCGTGGTCAACGCAGGCTCGCTGTACCAGTAAGGCGCGATCGTGTCCCAGCCGCCGCAGAAGAAAGCCTTTCCGCTCCGCCTCGATCCCGCACTCTATGCGGCGATCGAGCGGGCGGCTGCGAGCGACCTGAGGAGCGTCAACGCCCAGGTCGAGTGCCTGCTGCGCGAGGCGCTGGGGCGGCGCGGCGTGAAGCTCGCCGAGCCGGTGCGGCCCAAGCGCGGCCGTCCGCCCAAGGCGAAGGAAGGCGAGGAATAGCGCGATGACCGAAGCGGATGCCTGGTTTGTACGCCGCCAGCGGGGCGCCAACTACCAGATCGTGCCGCGCAAGCCCCAGGGCTGGCTGGTGCTCGCGGTCTACATCCTCTCCACGCTGGCGTTCACGCCGGTGCTGCGCCCGCCCACCACGGTCCATCTCATAATCTGGCTGATACTGATCTTCGCCGCGACGGCGGTGTTCTCGCTCGTCGTCTGGCGCACCTCGGTTCCGGCCCAGGACTAAGGAGCAAACAGATGTTCATGGCATTTCACGTCAGCCGCGAGCGGCTTCCGCTCGTCCTCGCCATCGCCGGCGTTGCACTGCTCGCTGGCATCGCAGCGGCGCTGTTCCTGTGATGGGCGCGCGCTTCCGCGACGCGGGCAGCGTCCGCCCCGGCTACTGGTTCCGTCCGAAGCGTTTCGGCTTCGGCGCGGTGCCGGTTACCTGGCAGGGCTGGGCGGCGACGATGGCATTCGTCGCGCTTGCCGGCCTGCTCGCCAATCTCGTGACGCACCGCGACCGGATCTGGCTGGTGCTCTTCGTGCCGCTGGTCGCCGCCTATCTGTGGCTGGTCGCGGTCAAGACCGATGGCGGCTGGGGCTTCCGCTGGGGGGAGGACGCATAATGGCCAGGTCGATCATCTGCCCGAAATGCCAGAGCGCGATGGAAGAGGGCTTCACCCTGGCCTATCGCGACAGCACCCGGCGCACCACGGGATGGGTGGCTGGCCCGCCGACGAAGAGCCTGTTCCTCGGCCTGAAGCTGCCGCACCCGCCGATCAGCATCCAGACCTGGCGCTGCCCGCGGTGCGGCTTCCTCGAGAATTACGCCAGGGCTTGAGCGATCAGGCCAGCGCCTCGTCGAGCAGCCGGGCGAGGCGCAGCCCGCCCTTGATCACCTGGTCGCGGGCTTCGGGCACCCACTTCTCGATCATCTCCTCGGTGATCGCCACGCGGCCGGTGATCGGCTTGCACGCCTCGCCGCCGTTCAGATCGGCATAGACGGTCTTGGAAAGTTCCCAGCTGTCCTTGCCCCAGTCGGTGACGGTGCCGCCGCCGAACTTCGCGCGGTCGGCGCGGCTGTAGCTGCGCACGATATTGGGCCCCGAAGTGATCGCGCGCTCGGCGAGCAGCCCGTCCCACACCGAATGGAGGTTCAGCCGGTCGGTCGAATAGATGCCGTAGCTCACCAGCACCTTGTTGCCGCCGGCGTCGTGGTCATGCTCGGCGCCGTGCAGTGGCTGGCCGATGTCGCCGACGAAATGGACGAGGAAGAGCAGCGCCTTCACCCGCTCGATCTTGGGTGCCTTGCGGTCCTTGAGCGTCTTCACATCGCGCTCGATCTGGGCGGAGACGCAATTGCCGTCCTTGCATTCGGCGGTCACGTCGAACGGCTTGCAGATATCGGCGTCCTGATAATGCCACACCGAGGCATAGCGCCAGTCGGCGCCCAGCTTCTTGATGCAGTCGGCCCATACCGCGGCATCCTCGATCGTCGTGGCGGGGCAGCCTTCGGTCTTGAGCAGGTCGGTCTGGCGGAGCAGCTGGGTGACCTTCAGCCGGGTTGCCGGCGTGATGTTGCGCCAGGCGATCGCGGCGACGGTCTGATGGCCATATTCCCAATAGGCATTGGCGGGCGCGGCGAACCCGATCAGGGCGGCGAGGATCACGAGAAAGCGCATCAGACTACTCCAGAGGCAGGCGCCGTCTCCCTAGCAGAGTCGCGGCGCTTCGCCAGCGGGTTGAGTCCGATCAGGGGCCGCAGCCAGCCGATCCGCCGGCCGACCAGATAGGTCGCGGCGCACACCGCGCCGGTGCCGCCGAGCAGCAGCGCGAAATCGGCGGGCGCGCTCAAATGCAGCGGCAGCGAATACCAGGCGATCAGCACGATCGCGGGGTGGTGGACGATGTAGAAGGGGAACACCGCCTCGGCGAGCGGCTTGCGCCATGGGTGGTCGCGATTCCAGTAACGCTCGGCGACATGGAACAGCGCTAGGATCATGCCCCAGGCCATGGCGGTGCGCGCCACCCGGTCGAGCGCCATCACGTCGTGCGGCGGCACCTGGGTGCCGGGATAAGCCAGCTCGACCGCGACGATCACCGCGCCGGCCAGTGCCGCCATCGCCGCGCCGCCCTTCCAGCAACGCGCCACTGCGGGCCAGAGCTGCGGTGCGCCCGCGAGCGCGAAGCCGAACAGGAAGATCGGCACATATTGCGCATGCCCGCCCCAGTCGCGCAGCAATCCCTGGCGCTCGGGCGCGACGAACAGCAGCGCTAGCCGCGCCGCCGCCAGCACCAGCACAGGCGCCCAGAGCAGCCCGTGCCCCTTGCCCAGCCAGTCCGCCGCCGCGTCGATCGCACGCAGAAGCGCCTCACGGCGGAGCGCCAACGCGCCGGCCAGCAGCAGCGTGTAAGCCGCGAGATAGGCGACGAACCACAGATGCTCCCAGCTCGGGAATTCGCGGCCCCAAAAGTCGCCCGCGCGCCAATAGTCGAGCGCCCAGAAATGGAGGTATCCGTGCGGATAGCCATTCTCCATCACCCGCACCCACATCTCGAGCGGTACGAACACCGCCATGCCAAAGGCGAGCGGCACCAGCAGGCGCAGCGCGCGGCTACGGGCGAAATCGCCTGGGTTCCGGTCGTAGAGCTTGCGCGAGGCATAGCCGGAGACGGCGAACAGCAAGGGCAGCCGCCACGGCGTCAGCAGCGCCATTGGCGGGATCAGCCACTGGAAGGCATAGCCCGTCTTGATCACCCAGTCCCAGGGCGAGAAGGCCATTGCGATATGGTAGAGGATCAGCAGCGCGAATGCGGCGATGCGAAGCCAGTCCATGCCGTAATGGCGCTGGCTGGGGAGCGGCGCGGCAGCGTGGATCGGGTCTTGCTGCAACGCAGGCCTCGGGTTCGGGAACAGCCTGCCGGGTTAACCCCGGTTGCTTAGCATCGCGTAAAGCCGGCCCCCCGCATTTCTGCATGGAAACTCCATTTTCTCGCGGCTGGCCCCCCGCGGACAAAGTGCCTATATGGCGGCCATGTCCGTACGTCCCTGGCGCGATATCGTCCGGCGGCCCAGCCGTCAGATCATGGTGGGTAACGTCCCCGTTGGCGGCGATGCGCCGGTGACGGTGCAGACGATGACCAACACCCCGACCTCCGATCCCCGCGCGACGATCGACCAGATCCGCCGCTGCGAGGATGCGGGCGTCGACATCATCCGCGTCTCCTGTCCGGACGTCGAATCGACTGCGGCGCTCAAGCAGATCGTCCGCGCTGCCCGCGTGCCGATCGTCGCCGACATCCATTTCCACTATAAACGTGCTTTGGAAGCGGCCGACGCCGGCGCTGCGTGCCTGCGCATCAATCCGGGCAATATCGGCTCGGCCGAGCGCGTGAATGAAGTGGTCAACGCCGCAAAGGCGAATGGCTGCGCGATCCGCATCGGCGTCAATGCCGGCAGCCTCGAAAAGGATCTGCTCGAGAAATATGGCGAGCCGTGCCCCGAGGCGCTGGTCGAGTCCGCGCTCGACCATATCAAGCTGCTCCAGGACCGCGACTTCCACGAGTTCAAGGTCGCAGTGAAGGCCAGCGACCTGTTCCTCGCGGTCGCCGCCTATCAGCAGCTCGCCGATCAGGTCGATTGCCCGCTGCACCTCGGCATCACCGAAGCCGGTGGGTTTGTCGGCGGCACGGTGAAGAGCGCGATCGGGATCGGCTCCTTGCTCTGGTACGGCATCGGCGACACGATCCGCGTCTCGCTCTCGGCCGAGCCCGAGGAAGAGGTCCGCGTCGGCTTCGAGATCCTCAAGGCGCTCGGCATCCGCAACAGGGGTGTCCGCGTCGTCAGCTGCCCCAGCTGCGCCCGCCAGGGCTTCGACGTGATCCGCACCGTCCAGGCGCTTGAGGATCGGCTCCAGCACATCCGCACGCCGCTCTCGCTCTCGGTGCTCGGCTGCGTCGTCAACGGCCCCGGCGAAGCGCGCGAGACCGATATCGGCCTCACCGGCGGCGGCAACGGCAAGCACATGGTCTATCTGTCGGGCGTCACCGATCACACGGTCAACGATGCCGACATGCTCGATCACATCGTCAAGCTGGTCGAGGCCAAGGCGGCGGAGCTCAAAGCGGCGAGCGAGGCCGCCGCGCAGGCGGCCGAATAAGGCATGACCAAGCCGCCGGTCGAGAAGCGCAAGGCGGTAGCGACCGGCGCATCGGCGGCGGGCGCCTCGGCAGTGGGTGCGCTCGCACTTAGTGCCGCGATGATCGGCGGATTTGCGCTGGGTGCGGTCGCGGTGGGTGCAGTCGCGATCGGACGGCTGCGCATCGGCCGGGCGCGGATCGGCAAGCTCAGGATCGATGAACTCGAGGTCGGCCGGCTGGTCCAGCTCGACGATATTCCAAAGACAGACCCTCGCGAATCGTGACGTCGCGCCGGCGCGCGGCTATGCGCCGCTGATGCGCAACTCGGTTCTCGCTGCCCTGCTCGCCGCCTGTGCCGGCATCGCGCTCTATTCGGTGATGGACGCGGTGATGAAGCATATCAGCCTCGTCACCGGCGCCTATGTCGCGCTGTTCTGGCGGCTGGCGGCAGGCGCGACGATCATGACGCCGCTCTTTGCGTTCACCGGCCCGCGCCTGCCCGACGCCCGCGTGCTGAAGATCCACGCGATCCGCAGCGTCGTGATCGCAGTGATGGCGATCGCCTTTTTCTGGGGCATCGTCCGCGTGCCCCTGGCCGAGGCGATCGCGCTCACCTTCATCGCCCCGCTGATCGCGCTCGCGCTCGCCGCGATCTTCCTGAAGGAGAAGATCGGCGCCCGCTCGATCCTCGGCTCGCTGCTTGGACTGGTCGGCGTGGGGATCATCCTCGCCGGACAGCTCGGCGCGCCGCACCGCCCCGATGCGGCGCTCGGCATGGTCGCGGTGCTGGTCTCGGCGGTATTCTACGCAGTCAACCTCGTCATCGCGCGCCACCAGGCACAGCACGCCAAGCCGATCGAGATCGCCTTCTTCCAGAACTGGTTCATCCTCGGGCTGTTCGCGCTGCCCGCACCCTGGCTGCTCGAGGTGCCGGCGCCGGGCCAATGGGGGCTGGTCGTGCTTGCCGCGAGCCTCGCCATCGTCTCGCTGCTGCTGCTCTCCTGGGCCTATGCCCGGGCCGAAGCGCAGGTGCTGCTCACCGTCGAATATACCGCCTTTATCTGGGCAGCGATCATGGGCTGGCTATTCTTCCGCGAGCCGCTGACCGCGGTGACCGTCGCCGGCACCTTGCTGATCGTCGCCGGATGCTGGATGGCGGCGCGGGGCCAGCCGGGTCAGGCTGCCCCCGAAGTGGAGCCTGCATTGTCATGATCGCCATCCGTCCCGCCACGCCCAACGACGTCGCGCTGATCCTCGACCTCGTCCGCGAGCTCGCCATTTACGAGCGCGAGCCCGATGCAGTCACCGCGACGGAGCCGATGCTGACCAAAGCGCTGTTCGGCGACCGTCCGTTCGCCGAGGCAGTGATCGCCGAGGCCGATGGCGCCCCGGTCGGCTTCGCGCTGTTCTTCTTCAACTTCTCGACCTGGACCGGCAAGCCGAGCCTCTATCTCGAGGATCTGTTCGTCCGCGAGACCGCGCGCGGCAAGGGCGCCGGCAAGGCGCTGCTCCAGCACCTCGCCGGCGTCGCGCTCGACCGTGACTGCGGCCGCTTCGAATGGTCGGTGCTCGACTGGAACACCCCGGCGATCGATTTCTACCGGGCGATGGGCGCGCAGCCGATGGACGAGTGGACGATCCAGCGCGTCAGCGGCGACGCGCTTGTCGCGCTGGCCGGGCGCGGCTGATGGCCTGGGTCCTGCTCGTGCTGGGTGGCCTGTTCGAGGTCGGGTTCACCACCTGCCTGCGTTATGCCGACGGCTTCCGCAACATTCCCTGGACGCTCGGCTTCCTTGCCTCGGTCACGCTATCGATGGTGCTGCTCGAAATCGCGTCGCGCTCGATTCCGATGGGCACCGCCTATGCCGTCTGGACCGGCATCGGCGCGCTTGGCACCGTGATCATCGGGATGATCTGGTTTGGCGAGCCGTTCACGATCCTTCGCTCGCTGATGATCCTCGGCGTCGTCGCCTGCATCGCCGGCCTGAAGCTGACCGCGCACTGATGGCGGTAGACGAGGGCCTGGTCGCTTGGGTCACCGAGGCGATGGAGCCGCTCGGCACCGTGACGATGCGCCGCATGATGGGCGGCGCGGTGCTCTATCTCGACGGCAGCGTCTTCGCGCTCGTCCATGACGGCGAGCTGTGGATCAAGGCCGATGCCGAGAGCAATACGATCTGGGACGATGCCGGCCACCGCGACCGGTTCACCGTGTCGTTCAAGGACGGCACCGTCGATCAGATGAACTATCGCCGCGCGCCCAGCGACGCCTATGACGATGCCGATGCGCTGCGCGAATGGGCTGGCCTTGGCGTCGCCGCCGGGCTGCGGGCACCCAAGAAGAAGCCGAAGAAGAAGGCCTAGCCCCCCAGCACGTTGATCGTGAACGCCAATATGCCCAGGTTGAACACGAACGCCGCCAGGCAATGCCCCGTCACGACGCGGCGCATCCGGCGCTCGTTGATCGTCACGTCGCTGGTCTGGAAGGTCATGCCCAGGCAGATCGCGAAATAGAGGAAGTCCCAGTAATCGGGCTCGCGCGTGTCGGGGAATTGCAGCCCACCGGTATCGCCGCCGCCACGCTTCTCGATGTAATAGAGATGCGCATAGTGCAGCGCGTAGATCACATTGCTGAATACCCAGCTCAGCATCAGCGTGCCCACGATCACCGGCGGCGCCCAGGGATGGTTCTTGGCGTTGCTCATCAGCTCGCTCGCGATCGAGGCGAACACCGCAACGCCCACCATCACCGTGATCAGCAGCAGCATCGCGCGGTTGCCGTCGTTGCGGCAGGCGCTCTCGCGCATGTTGCGGGCGCGGTGATGGAGCAGGGGGCTCAGCACGAGCAGGAAGATAATCGCGCCGGTATCGAACGCGGCCATGATGCCGATGCGCAGCCCGAGCAGCGGTATCGCATACCAGGCGGTGGCGGCGGTGACGGCAAGGAACAGCAGGAAGCGTGGCGGCGCGATGATGTTGCCGACGCTGCGGATGCGCTGATGCTTGTGGTTCATGTGCGGCGGATCCAACGAGGATTGATCGATCCGATGGCGGCGAGCGCGAGCAGTGCCATCCAGGCAAAGCGATGGCCCAGCATCATCGCCGGATCATGCGGGTTGGCGAACAGGAACCAGAGCGAGGCCAGCCCGCCGGCCGCCAGCGGCACCGCGGCGATCTTGCTCAACACGGCGCCACGCCAGGCAAGTGCCGCGAGCAGCAGCGAGCCGAGGCCGAGCAGTGCGAACTTGATGCGCACCGCCAGGAACAGCGCGCCGAACAGGTCAGGCGGACTCTGCCAGTGCGGTACCAGCTGGAAAAGGATCAGCCCCTCGGCCTGGTCGAGCAAAGCCGCGACCAGCAGCACTGCGATCGCCGCCAGCGAGAGCCGGCGCGCATCGTGGCGCAGCCCATGCGCGCCGAGTGCGAGGAAGGCGGCATAGGCGGGGATGAACGCCAGTGCGTCCCACCAGCTTGCGCGGATCTGCGCAGCCTGGAAGGCGCCGGAGCAGGAGGGCGGGCCGAACAGTTCGGCAAGCGCGGCGGGGCTGCGCACCAGCTCGAGTGCGATGATCGGCCCCGCGCCGTGGGTCGGGCCGCACGGCGCGACGGGCGGAAAGCCCGTCGACGCGGCCAGCGTCGCCAGCCCGGCACCTGCACACAGACGCCAGGCCAGCGCGCGGTTCAGGCGGCCTCGGCCTCCTTGGCCTTCTTTGCGGCGTCGATCGCTTCGAGCACGATCTTCTTCGCTTCCTCGGCATCGCCCCACTGGCCGATGCGCACCCACTTCTCGGACTCGAGGTCCTTATAGTGCTTGAAGAAGTGCTCGATCTGCTGGAGCACGATCGAGGGCAGGTCCTGCCGCTCGCCGATGTCCGAATAGTACGGGAAGGTGCTGTCCACGGGCACGCAGATCAGTTTCTCGTCGCCGCCGGCCTCGTCTTCGAGCTTGAGCACGCCGATCGGGCGGGCACGCACGACGCAGCCGGGCACGAAGGGCGAGCGCGCGATGACAAGCGCATCGAGCGGATCGCCGTCCGGCGAAAGCGTGTGCGGCACGAAGCCGTAATTCGCCGGGTAGCGCATCGGCGTGTGCAGAATGCGATCGACGAACAGCGCGCCGCTCGCCTTGTCGAACTCATACTTCACCGGCTCGCCGCCGACGGGAACCTCGATGATCACATTGAGGCTGTTCGGCGGATCATCACCCACCGGAATCAAATCGATACGCACGCTATGTTTTCCTTAGCTGGGCGGTTTGGCGCCCCTCCGCCGTCATTTCGGCTGGAGGAGTTTATCCAGGCCAGCCTCTCCTTCGCTTATTTTTTCGAGGTGCGGATAGCGCAGGCCATCATGATAGTCGATGGCCACGTCGCGATAGCGCGAACCACGCTTCACGGTGAGCTTGATCGGCTCCTTGGCGCCCTTTGCGGCCTTCACCGCGTCGCGCAGCTTGTCGGCCGTGAACACCTGGCCATTCACCGCGACGATCTCGTCGGCGAGCGTCAGCCCCGCATCGAATGCCGGGCTGCCCCACATCACACCGGAAATGCCCTTGGTGCCGATCGAAAGCCCCAGCGAATAGGACAGGTCGATCCCGCCACCGCCGCGCATCGTGCTCTTGTTGGGCACGTCGGTATAGACCAGCTTGTAGCCGCCGCGCTCGAAGCCCTTGAGCGGGGCGCGGTCCGAAACCTGGTTCACTCGCTCGTCGAGGAACTTGTGCCAGTCGTACGGCACGACCTGGTTGAGCGTCGCGACCACATCGTCGAACGTGTAGGTCACTTCGCCATAATCGCCGTCGCGGCCGCCGAAGAAGATGCGGGCGAAATCGTCGATCGACTTGGTGCCGCCGGACTTTTCGCGGATCACCGAATCGGCGTCCATCCAGATCAGCAGGCCTTCGTTGTAGTAATCTTCCGAGCGCTCCCAGCTCACCCAGCCCTTGGGCGCGCGCGGGCTGATCACCGGATCATTGGTCGTGTCGCCCATCGGGCGCCAGGTGCGGCCCTGGCGATTGTCGAGGCTCGCGGCGATGCCGGCATAGGCTTCCAGCGTGTCGGCCTTGCTCACCAGGCCCGATCGCGCCTGGAGGACATAGCCCCAGAACTGGGTCTGGCCCTCATAGACCCACAGCAGCGAGCCGCGCATCGGCTGGCGAAAATCGGCGGTCCACAGGTCCGCGCCGCGGCGGAACTTGCCGTCCCAGCTATGCGTGTATTCGTGCGGCAGAAGGTTGCGGCTGGTGACCTTCTCGTCCCACTTGGTGAAGAAGCCCAGGCCCGTGCCGTCCTCGGAGCTGCGATGATGCTCCACGCCGATCCCGCCCAGCTCGTCGCTGATCGAGAACAGGAAGCGGTAATGGTCGTAATGCTCGACGCCGAAGGTCTTCACCGCCTGGTCGACCAGGTTCTTGAGCTTCTGGACCTGGTCCGGCGTCGCGGCCAGTTCCTCGGGCGTGTCTGCATAGGTCTCGACCGAGACGCGGTCGGTCAGCTTGATCTGGCGGTAATGGCGGCCGGCAAGCACCGGCGAGTCCATCAGCACGTCATAGTTGGTCTTGTCATAGGTGTAGACGTTGCCGCTCACCTTGGCGTCCACCGCCGAGGATGCCGTCCAGCCGTCGGGATAGGTCACCTTGGCCTGGATCGGGATGCGGCGGGTATAATAGCCGGCCGGATAGAGGCTGAGCGAGAAGAACTGCACGCTCGCCAGGTTCGGCGTCATCACAATGCGCCCCTGGTCGCCCACGGTCGCCGAGACGAAGTTGAAGCTCACATCGAGCTTCTTCGCGCCCGCCGGCACATCGATATGGAAGGCGAACACGTCGACCGGGTCGCGCTTCCACGGGATCACCTTGCCGTTCGCCTTGATGACGAGGCCGCCCAGCTTCTCGATCTCGCCACGCGGGCCGTGCTTGCCGGGGATCCACTTCGGATAGAGCAGCACCATGTGCCCGCTCTTCGCGACGGGGATCGTCTCCTTCACGTTGAAGATGCCGCGCCCGGTGTCGGTCGCATCGATGTCGAGCGTCAGCGTGCCCGGATAGGGGATGTCGCGCGCGTCGGGGATCGTGTTGGTATAGGGCGCGGTCTGCGCCGGCGCGGAGTTTTGGGCCAGCGCGGGGGCGGAAACGGAAGCGAGCAGGGCAGCTGCGGCAAGCGCACGGATCATGTTGGGGAGCGACCTCTCTTCTTGGAGTCGTTGGGTCATAGGACCCTCCGGGCAGGGGCGTAAAGGCCTGCACATGTGGCGGGTCCCTGGGGCAATCCTTCACGGGACGCTAACCATTGCGCGCTAGTCGTTTCCGCCATGTATCACGATCCCCAGCTGGCCGCCGAAGCCAAGGCCGATCCGCGCCCCCGCTCGGCGGTGAGCACCGGCGTCGGCATGGCGGGGCTTGCCGGCATGGCCGCCTGGACGGCCTTCGCCAGCGTCTACCGGCTCGACGGCCCCTATTCGGCGATGGTCAACGTGCTGGCCTGCGCTATCCCGATGGTGCTCTGGTCGCTGCTCGTCGACAAGGTCCATCGGAACCCGACCACCGGGATCGACTGGTCCTCGACGCGCACGCTCAAGGACACGCTCGACATTTCGGTGACCAAGCTCACCGGGCTGTGGCTGACCTGGGGCGGCATCGCGGTGATCTATGCCGTCTTCCGCTTCTGGTGGACCGGCCGCTATGCCAATTTCGCCTGGTCGATCTGGTGCATCGAGATGGCCGCGCCGGCGCTGTTCCTGCTTTCCATCCCCTATGTCCTCTGGCTCGACCGCAAGCTCGTCCAGCCCAAGGACGGCGCCTGGAATCTCGGCGCCTGGCTGATGGGCCTGAAGGAGCCGATCGACCACAAGGCGATCCAGAACCATCTGCGCAGCTGGGCGGTGAAGGGCTTCTTCCTCGCCTTCATGCTTTCGATTGTCCCGCCCAATTTCGGCGATTTCGTCGGCTGGGACTTCAGCCGCATGTTCGAGAACCCGGCGGTGGTCGCCAATTACTGCATCAGCTTCATGTTCGTGATCGACGTGGCTTTCGCCACTGCCGGCTACATCCTGACGATGCGCCCGCTCGACTCGCACATCCGCACCGCCACGCCCTATGCGGCGGGCTGGACCGCGGCGCTGATCTGCTATCCGCCCTTCGTGCTGATGAACGAGGGCGGCGTGCTCGACTATCACCCCGGCAGCGCCGACTGGACCTATTGGTTCGCCGGCCATCCCTGGGTGCTGGGCGGGCTCGGCGCAGTGCTGGTGGCGCTGACCGGCATCTATGCCTGGGCGACGATCGCCTTCGGCATCCGCTTCTCGAACCTCACCCATCGCGGCATCCTCACCCACGGTCCCTATGCCTGGAGCCGCCACCCCGCCTATCTGGCGAAGAACAGCTTCTGGTGGCTGTCGGGCCTGCCTTTCCTGGCGACGACCACCTGGCTCGAAGGCATTCGCAACGCCGCGATCATGGCCGTGGTCAGCGGCATCTATTACTGGCGCGCGCGCACCGAGGAGCTGCATCTGGGCTCCGATCCGGCCTATCAGGAATATAGCGCCTGGATGGCCCGCAACGCGCCGGTGCCGCGCTTCTTCGGCTGGCTGGGAAGCAAGCTCCGTCCGGCCTGACTTACCAGTCCCCCGCAGCACCCATCCACAACGCGACCGCCGCCGCCGCCGCGGTCTCTGCCCGCAAAATTCGCGGTCCGAGAGAAATCCCCACCGCCTTGGGATGCGCCCGGATCGCTTCGCGCTCGGCCTCGTCGAACCCGCCTTCGGGCCCGATCAGGATCGCCGCCGGTCCCGGATGTGCGCGCATTGCTTCCATCGCCGGCACGCCGCCGGTCTCGTCGGCAAAGAACAGCACGCGCGCCTCGGGCCAGTCGCGCAGCAGCGCCGGCAGCTTCACCATCTCGTCGAGCACCGGCAGCGCGGTGCGCCCGCATTGCTCGGCCGCCTCGATCATGTGCGTGCGCAGCCGCTCGAGATTGAGCTTGTCGACCACCGCGCGCCGCGTCAGCACCGGCACCAGCCGGTCGACCCCGAGCTCGCACGCCTTCTCCGCGATCCAGTCGATCCGTCCCTTCTTGATCGGCGCCGCGCACAGCCACAGATCGGGCACCGCCTCGCGTTCGCGCAACTTGTCGGTGACTTCGAGAACCAGGTCGCGCTTGCCGATATGGCGCGCCACGCCGGCCCATTCGCCGGTCTTGTCGTCGAACAGCTTGACCGCTTCGCCCAGCTTTATCCGCATCACCGAGACGAGATAATGCGCCTGCGGGCCGTCGATCCGGATCTCGCCGGGTGACAGCTCGGTCTCGACGAACAGGCGTGGGGCGGATTGGGGCGGCCAGGCGGGAGTAGCGGGCATGACGCCTGCTCTAGCCGCCGAGCCGGCCTCCCGTCACTCCCCCTGCTCCTGGTCCAAGCTTATTCGCCCATGCCACCCATGCCGCCGCCGGGGCCCATGCCGCCCATGCCGCCACCGCCCTGGCCCATTCCGCCGCCGCCGCGCCGGCCGCCGCCGCCACGCCCGCCCATGCCGCGGCCGCCACCGCCGCCCCGCTTGCCGGGCTTGAAGCTCGGCGTCTCCAGCTTGGGCAGTTCGGACTTTTCGATCTTGCCGTCGCCATTCTTGTCGAGCAGCGCGAAGCGCTTGTCGGCGGCGATGCGGAACTCGCGCGCATCCACGCCGCGATTGAAGTTGGTGTCGGCCACCGCCACCGGCTCGGGATAGTCGAAATAGCCGAAGCGCGCCGCGCCCTGCGCGACATAGGTCGCCTTGGGCCGGGGCGAATCGCTGTCGCCGCTGCCTTCGGTCGATTCCGCTTCGGTGCCCATATAGCCGCCCACCCGGATCATCGGCGCGACCTCCGTCTCGTAATATTCCAGGTCGTCGGGATCGATCTCGCCGTCATGCCCGCGATCGAGCACTGCGAAGAAGCGCGCCGCATCGGCTTCCATCTCGTCCTGAGTCAGCACCCCGTCATGGTTCGCGTCGGCCTTGTCGAACCAGATGTTCGGCGCGTCGGGACCGCGGAACGGCTCGCCCATCGGGCTGATGAAGAAATTGGGCGGCGTGTCGGCCAGCGCAGGGGTGGCGGCAGCAACGAGCGTCAGGCTGGCGAGGAGAAGGCGCATCGAATGTTTCCAAGGTGAAATGGTGCCAACCTGCCGGTGCGCCCGCATTGTCGCAGAATTATGCCAGATTGTTGCGGGCTTGATCTTTGCGGCCTGCGCGCGGAGACGAGGGCGATGGCCGAAGCGCAGCAGATCGTACCCGATACCGAGCATCGCGGGCTGGTGGGCCTGCTTCCCGCCGCCGCACGTCCCTATGCGCTGCTCGCCCGCTTCGACCGTCCGATCGGCTGGTGGCTGTTGTTCTGGCCCGGCGCCTGGGCGGTCGCGCTCAGCAAGGGCGCGGTCGCGCGCTGGGACCTGATCCTCTGGCTGCTGCTCGGCGCGATCGCGATGCGCGGCGCCGGCTGCGTCTATAACGACGTGGTCGATCGCGACCTCGATCGTCAGGTCGCGCGTACCCGCAGCCGCCCGGTGGCGAGCGGCGCGGTCTCGGTGAAGTCCGCCGCGCTCTGGCTCGCCGCGCTCCTCCTTGTAGGTATGGTCGTCTGGTTCCAGCTCCACTGGCCCGCGCGCCTCGTCGCGCTCGCCAGCATCGCGCCGGTCGCTGCCTATCCCTTCATGAAGCGGATCACCTGGTGGCCCCAGGCCTGGCTCGGCCTGGTCTTCTCCTGGGCCGCTTTGGTCGGCTGGATCGAGATCGGCACGCAACCCCTGCTCCCGCTCGCCTTGCTCTATGCCGGCTGCATCGCATGGGTGATCGGCTATGACACGATCTACGCAGTGCAGGATATCGAGGACGATGCGCTGGTCGGCGTCCGCTCCTCCGCCCGCGCGATGGGCAGCCATGTCCGCGGCGGCGTCTCGCTCTTCTATGTCGTCGCGCTCGGCTGCTGGGGAGCGGCGATCTGGCAGCTCCGCCCCGATCTGCTCGCGCTGGCGACGCTGCTGCCGATGGCACTCCATCTCCTCTGGCAGGTCGCGACGCTTGACCCGAAGGACGGCGCCAACGCGCTCGCCCGCTTCCGTGCCAATCGCAATGCGGGCTTCCTGATGTTCGCTGCCTGCTTCGTCGTCGGCCAGACGCTTTGACCTTCGGCCCTCACATACCTAGATCGCACCGATGCTGACCATAACCGAAGCCTGTGAACGTGCCGCCGATGTCGTCGCGCGGGCGCGCGCCGCAGGCGCCGACGCCGCCGATGCCGTATTCGCCGCCGACAGTTCGCAATCGGTCTCGGTGCGCATGGGCGAGCTCGAGGATGTCGAGCGCTCGGAGAGCGAGGAGCTCGGCCTGCGCGTCTTCGTCGGCAGCCGCTCGGCCAGCGTCTCCACCTCCGACCTGAGCGGCGACGCGCTCGCCACGCTCGTCGAGCGTGCCGTCGCGATGGCGCGTGAGGCGCCCGAGGACAAATGGGCCGGTCTCGCCCCCGAGGCGCGGCTGCTCCACGGCCAGCCGCCGATGCTCGATCTCGACGACGGCGCCCAGGTCGATCCCCCCTCGCTAAAGGCGCGCGCACTCATCGCCGAGGAAGCAGCGCGCGGGGTCGAGGGCGTCACCAACAGCGAAGGCGCCAGCGCCGGCGCCTCGCGCTCGGTAATGACGCTCGCGACCAGCCACGGCTTCACCGGCGGCTATGCCCAGACCAGCCACGGCACTTCGGCCAGCGTCCTCGCCGGCGCGGGCGGCGCGATGCAGCGCGACTATGCGCATCATTCAGCCCGCCACGCCGCCGGCCTCGAAGCGCCCGAGCTGATCGGCCGCCTTGCCGGCGAGCGTGCCGTCGCCCGGCTCGATCCCGCCAGGATCCCCAGCGGCGCGATGCCCGTCGTCTTCGATCGCCGCGTCTCCGCCGGGCTGATCGGCCATTTCCTCGGCGCGATCGCCGGCGCCGCGATCACCCGCAAGACCAGCTTCCTGCTCGACAGGCTCGGCCAGCAGGTTTTCGCCACGGGCGTGACGATCTGCGACGATCCGCATCGCCCGCGCGGCCTGCGCTCGCGCCCCTTCGATGGCGAGGGCCTGCCCGTCCAGCCGGTCAAGCTCGTCGATGCCGGCCTGCTCGAGACCTGGCTGCTCGACAGCGCCTCCGCACGCCAATTGGGCCTCGAGCCGACCGGCCATGCCTCGCGCGGCATCGGCGGCGCGCCCGGCGTGGCGCCGTCCAACCTCTTCATGGAGCCCGGCCATATCCCGCCGGAGACTCTGGTCGGCGAGATCGACTATGGCATCCTCGTCACCGAGCTGATCGGGCAGGGCGTCAATGGCGTCACCGGCGACTATAGCCGCGGTGCCGCCGGCTTCCTGATCGAGAAGGGCGAGATCACGCGCGCGGTCTCCGAAATCACGATCGCGTCGAACCTCAAGGACATGTTCCTCAACCTCACGCCCGCCAGCGACCTCGAGTTCCGCTACGGGATCAACGCGCCGACGATCCGCATCGACGGGATGACGATCGCCGGTGCCTGAGGCCGGTCTTGCCTCCCAGGTCGCGGCGATCGCCGCGGAAGCGGGGCGCCTCGCGATGGCGCGCTGGGATACCGACTTCAAGCGCTGGGAAAAGGTGCCGGGCAGCCCGGTCTGCGACGTCGATCTCGAAGTCGATTCGCTGCTCCGCGTCCGCCTGGCCGCATTGCTTCCCGAAGCCGGCTGGCTCTCCGAAGAGACCGCCGATAACAGCGATCGCCTGTCGCGGCGGCTGCTCTGGGTGGTCGATCCGATCGACGGCACGCGGGATTATCTGCGCGGCCGGCCCGGCTGGGCAGTGTCGATCGCGCTGGTAGAGGATGGCCAGCCAGTGATCGGCGTGCTCGATGCGCCCGCGCGGAGCGAAGTCTGGATCGCCGAGGCGGGGAAGGGTGCCTTCCGCAACGGCGCGCGTCTTGCCGTCACGCCGCGCGACCAACTCGCCGGCGCCCGCGTGCCCGCGGACCAGCTTCCCACGGTCGACAGCGATCTCGTCATGGTCGCGAAGCCCAATTCGATCGCGCTGCGGATCGCGATGGTCGCGGCGGGCGAAGCGGACCTGCTCGCCACGATCCGCTGGGGCAATGAATGGGACATCGCCGCCGCCGTGCTGATCGCGAGCGAAGCGGGCGCGGCAATCTCCGACGCGTTCGGCCGCCCGCTTGGCTTCAACACCCCCGGCGCCCAGGCCTTTGGTGTCCTCGTTACCGCGCCTGGGATCCATGAAGCTGCAGTAGAACGGCTGCACGAGCGCGCGGTTACAGTCTCCGCCGGCGCGTAATATTTCGGGAATATTGCGTTTCCGTGCCCGCTTGAACTACGCTGTCCAAGAAGAGCATGCTTCACAAGAAGTGGCTAAGGGGGCGGGATAGTTGCGAAGCGGTGAAGGTTCTATCGTTGCGCAATGCATCACCAGTCTCGGACTCGGGATATTGGAAGCCGATTCACGTTTCTCCGAGCTTGTTCAGCGCGATATCTTGGACCTGCGAAAATTCGGTATTCTCGAGCTGACGCACAAAGAAGACCTCGCGCCGAACACCGCGCACATCAATAATCTGCGCGACCATGGCGAGCCCTTCGTCATCGTCAAACGCTATGTCCGCGCGGATGATTCGATCTGTTGGGTGCGCAATCATGTGTCGCGCATCTCGAACGGCGTCGGCGGCATGGTGTATCTTGCCACGGTCGAGGCAGTAGATGCCCCGCTTGACGGCGACCGCGCGCTGCTCGACCTCGCCACACGCGTGCTGAAGTGGCGCGACGTGCGCTGCGGCAGGTTCGGCGCCGAAATATTCAGCGAGCCCGCGTCGGACATGCTCGTCGACCTGTTCGTCAGCGAGCAGAAGGGCCGCGAAGTCTGCGTGTCGAGCGCATGCCTTGCCAGCCACGTGCCGCCCACCACCGCGCTGCGCCATCTCTCGCTGCTCGAGGAAAAGGGGCTGATCGCCCGCGTTCCCGATCCCTTCGACCGGCGGCGCACCGTGGTCGAGCTGACCGGGCAGGGCCGCGCGACGGTGACGGCGATGCTCCAGACCTTTCAGCGCTCCGAGGGGCGATAGGCTAGCGCCGCGCGACCGCGATCAGCGCGGTCGATGCGATCGGCAGCACCGCGCGATCCCCCGCCATCCGCCGCACCTCGGCGACCACCGCCGCCTGCTGGCCCGCGTCGAGCGCCAGCCAGTCCGGGCTCATCCCGAACAGTTCGTCCGGCGTGTCGAGCTGGCGCATGTCCAGCGCGAAGTCGTGCGTCACCCGGTCGATCCGCGGCGCCGCGAACCCGGCATCGACCATCGCCGCCGACAGCCATTCGGGATCGCCGAGCGCGACCGCGCCCTCGGGCAGCCTCGTCTTGCCATCGAGCTTCGGGAACAGCCGCCGGCGGATCTGCGAGAGCAGCAGGAAGGTCGCGGCGCCTTCGCTCTGCCAGGTGGCGAGTACGCCCGGTCCGCCGGGCCGCGTGACCCGCGCCATCTCGGCCAGCCCCTTGCGCCAGTCGGGGAACATGATGACGCCGAATACCGAGAATACCGCGTCGAAGCTGGCATCGGGCAAATCTAGCGCCTGCCCGTCCATCACCTTCGCCTCGACATTGGCCAGCCCCGCCGCCGCGATCCGCGCGACCATGCCGGACGAGAAGTCGGTCGCCACGATCTGCGCGCCGCTCCGTGCCGCCGCCAGCGCCAGCGCGCCGGTGCCCGCCGCCACGTCGAGCACGCGCATCTCCGGCGTCAGCGTCACCCGCGCCAGCGCCTCTTCGGCGAACTGCGCAGTGAACGGGTGGGCGGTGCGCTCGTAATTGGCCGCCGCATCATCCCAATGCGCGGCATTCTCGTGCTTCTTGTCGGTCATTGGCGTGCCCTTGCGAATCATGTAACATCATAAGTGCCATGAAATCCTGCGCTTGCCAATTGCCGTCGCGCCGCTGAGGAAAGACCGATGCGAAAGGACAGCCGCCTATCCCGGATGCTCCATGTGCTGCTCCACATGGCGCGGCACGACGGGCCGATGACCTCGGAGCACATCGCCAGGATGCTGCAGACCAACCCGGTGGTCGTCCGCCGCACGATGGCCGGGCTGCGCGACGCCGGTTACGTCCGCTCGGAGAAAGGCCATGGCGGCGGCTGGGTGATCGCCGCCGATCTGGAAAAGGTCTCGCTGCTCGACATCCACCGCGCCGTCGGCGGCCCGACGCTATTCGCGATCGGCAGCGAGCAGGACAACCCGGCCTGCGCGGTCGAAGCGGCGGTCAACGAAGCGCTCGACGAAGCGATGCGCGAAGCCGAGGCTTTATTGGTGGCCCGGCTCGGCGCGGTCAGCCTGGCCCAGCTCGCCCGCAGCTTCGATGCGCGCTGCTCGGCGCCGCCGGATTAATGATAATATAGCGACAGCAAGACCGCTGTGAGCGCCAGGGCCAGGCACGACAGCGGCCCGGCGAGCGACACTGCACCCCATATCCCGGCGGATATATTCGCGGCCCTGAAATCAGCGACCATGTTCCGGGCGCAATAGACGGCGCTGACAGCCAGCAGCAGCAGCGAGGCGATCAGCCATTCAGTCATGCGCGTGGGTGCCTGCCGCGTGTGCGGTCATCCCTCGTCGCCCTGGTACTTGATCTGCAGATAGCGCCCGCGCGTCGCCAGATTGTCGAGGTCGCCCTGCGCCAGCTGCGCGGTCATCTCGGCGATCTCGTCGTCGATCAGCTGCAGGCCCTGCGCCAGCTGCTGGTCCGGCGTCAGCCCGTTGCGCTCCACCCGGCGCAGCGGCTCGGGGACGCGGCCATAGCCCTTGACCAGTTCGGGCAGCTGCTCGCCGATCAGCTTGCGCACTTCCACTGCCGCCGGGCTGTTCTCGTCGAGCGTCGCAAGCTGCGGCGCCATCGTCTCGAGCTTCACGCCGATCGAATCGACCAGCCCGCGCACCGGCGAGGGCAAGGCAGGGCGCTGCGTCTCGAGCCAGCGCTCGGTCGAGCGCGGCAGCGCCTTGAGCGGGATCTCGGCCAGCTTCTCGACACTTACCGGCGCGCTCGCCGGCATCACCGCGAAGAGCATCGTGGCAGCGATCAGCAGCACCGCGACGAGCAGCGCGCCCATCATGCCCAGCGGCGCCACCGCCAGCGCGAAGACGATCGCGCCGACGATGATCACGCCGTCCGCCGCCGCGATCCGCCCGATCCGGCGGACCACTTCGGCCTCGCGGTGCTGGCGGTTGCGGCCGGAGACCGCGACATCGGTGCGGCTGCGCACCCGATTGAGCGTGTCCCCGATCCGGTTCAGCTCACGATCGACATCGGTGGGCACGGTTTACATCGCCTCCAGCTTGAACGTCTCCGCCCCGCCCGAGACCTGGTTCTGCGCGGCACCCTCGGCCCGCGCGATATAGCCTTTCGACTTCTCGACTTCGTTCGACAGCGTGTTGACCGTGGTCTTCATGCTGTCGAGCGCCTTCAGCTTGAACGTGTCGATCGCATCCATCGTGTCATAGATGTTCTGGAACGCGCGCTGGAGCGTCTCGACGGGGATCGTCGAGTTCGCCGCCTGCTCGTGGATCGCCGCCGACTGGCTCTTTAAGAGCGCACCGGTCGAATCGATCAGCCCCGCCGTGGTCGAATTCAAAGCGGTGATCTGGTCGAGCACCAGCTTCTGGTTGGTCAGCGCCTGCGCCACCGTCACTGCGGTGCGCAGCGCCGAGACCGTGGTGGTCGAGGCGCGGTCGACGCCCTTCACCAGCTCGACATTGTTCTTCTTGACCAGGTCGAGCGCCAGATAGCCCTGCACCGTCACTGCCATCTGCGTGAGCAGGTCCTGAGTGCGCTGGCGGACATAGAAGAGCGCGGTCTCGCGCAGTGCCTTGGCCTTGGCCGGATCGCTGTGATCCAGCTCGTTCGCCTTGTCCTCGATCTTCGCGTCCATCGCCTTGGACAGATAGATCATCTGCTCGAGCCGCCCCATCGCCGACCACAGGTTCGTCCGCTCGGTATCGATCGCGGCATTGTCCATCAGCAGCTCGTCCTTGCCGTTGGACAGGCTCTTGAGGATGCCGTTGATGTGCGTCTGCGAGCTTTGATATTTGCGGAAATATTGCTGCATCCCGCCGCCGAACAGCTTGGAGAGGAAGCCCTGGCTCCCGCCGATCAGCTTGCCGTTCTGGCTGGGGTCGAGCTCTTCCACTTTCTTGCGCAGCGCGAGCAGGTCGGCGCCGACGCCGTCATTGCCCATCGCCTTGACCGGCCGGTCGAGGAACCGGTTCGACTGGCCCGCCGCGTCGCGGATTTCCTTCTGCCCCATCGCCGCGATCGCATCGACGCGCTTGCCGAACTCGGGCGAGTTGACGTCCTGCGCGACGAGATCGTCGATGAAGCTGTCGACGCGTGCTTCCAGCTCGGTCTTCTTGGTGTCCTCGACAGGCACCAGCCCCGCTGCCTTTTCGGGCGCGACGACCTTCACCGGCTCGGGCGGAGTCAGCACCAGATCCTGTTCGGCCACCAAAGGTTCGCTCGCCATTCTCACGTCTCCAAAACCGTTCGGCCCCAGCATAGGGTCATCCGGGCGGCAGTCCAACTGTGTCGTTTATGTAATACACCACGTCCGCCCCGCCAAGGGCCAGGGCCTCAGTGGCTTTCGCTCTTCACTTCGCTCGCCCGGTAGATCTGCTCGCCGTCGCGCAGCACGGTGAGGCGGCAGCCATTCTCCGGCTCGCTCGCGCCCGCGCAGAAGCGCGCACCTTCGCCCGCGCCGTTCGCGCTCTCGGCCATGGCGCCCTTGGCGGCGGAAAGTCGCACCGGCGGGCTGCCGTTCGCTCCCGCCACCAGCACATGGCAGCTGCCGCTGCTCGATTCGCGGCAGGTGAGCATCAGCTTGCCGCTGGCGAAATCGGCCTCGAGCACCAGGCTGACATTCTGCTTCTCGGTCTTGGCGGCCGAGCAGCCGGCGAGCAGCGCCAGCGGCACCAGCATCATCTTGTTCATGCGGATACTCCTTCGCGACGCATCTTAGCGCGGTTTGGGCTGCGATGTAGTCATATAATACACTAGCCTGCGTCGCGCGCCGCCTTCAGCGCATTCCCCCACCACCGCAGTTCCTCGAACAAATGCCCGAGCCGGCTTTCCTCGCGCTCGTCGGCGTTGAAGCGGTGGCCTTCGCGCCGTGCCCAGATGCCCTGGAGATGCAGCGCGCCTTCCAGCGGCGCCATCTGCAGCTCGCGCGAGACCATGGTCAGCTGCTCCACCGATCGCGCGCCGCCCATGCCGCCATAGGCGACAAAGGCCACCGGCTTGCGGTTCCACTCGGCATAGACGGTGTCGAGCGCGTTCTTGAGCACCGCCGGGATGCCGTGATTATACTCGGGCGCGATCAGGATGAAGCCGTCGGCGCCGGCCACTTTCTCGCCCCAGGCGATCTGCTTCGGATCGCTATAGCCGCCGGCCGCCGGCGGCTTGGCATAGGGGTAGAAGGGCAGGTCCCAGTCCTTCAGGTCGATCAGCTCGCAGTCCAGCGCGTCGCGGCCCTCAGCGCCCTTGATCACCCAATTGCCCACCGGCTCGGCCATCCGCCCCTCGCGGACCGAACCCAGGATGACGAGGATCTTCAGCGGCTCGGCCATGTTCTTCCCTTCATGTGACGAAGCGCTGTCCTACAGCGCCGATTTGTGGTTCAGAATGGCCGATGACGCATATTGCTCCAATCGCCCTTTTGGGGGCTCTTGCCGGCAGCGCTCCGCACGCCCATCTCCCGGGTCGAGAGCGTCGCGCGCGTGAGTGTCGTGACTTTCGTGACTTTCCGCGCCGAACCCACGCACGGGGCGAGTCAACGGAATCAACATTTTCGCCGCCGGGCCTCCGTGAACACCGGGCTTCCCGCATCGCACAAATTGCTGTACGGGCGCGCCAACTTACTTCCAGGATAGCATCATGAACCTTCGCAACGTGGCGATCATCGCACACGTCGACCACGGCAAGACCACGCTCGTCGACCAGCTCTTCCGTCAGTCCGGCACCTTCCGCGACAACCAGCGCGTCGAAGAGCGCGCGATGGATTCGAACGACCTCGAAAAGGAGCGCGGCATCACCATCCTGGCGAAGCCGACCTCGATCGAGTGGGAAGGCACGCGCATCAACATCGTCGACACGCCCGGCCACGCCGATTTCGGCGGCGAAGTCGAGCGCATCCTGTCGATGGTCGACGGCGTCGTCCTGCTGGTCGATTCGTCGGAAGGCGCGATGCCGCAGACCAAGTTCGTCACCGGCAAGGCGCTGGCGCTGGGCCTGCGTCCGATCGTCGTGGTCAACAAGGTCGACCGTCCGGACGAGCGCATCCAGGAAGTGCTCGACGAAGTGTTCGATCTGTTCGTGACGCTCGACGCCACCGACGAGCAGCTCGATTTCCCGGTGCTCTACGCTTCGGGCCGCAACGGCTATGCCAGCGACGATCCCACGCGCCGCGAGGGCACGCTGAAGCCCTTGTTCGAGAAGATCGTCGATCATGTGCCGCCGCCCTCGCTCGATCAGGATGCGCCGTTCAGCTTCCTCGTGACGCTGCTCGACCGCGATAACTTCCTCGGCCGCGTGCTCACCGGCCGCGTCCAGTCGGGCGTGGTCAAGGTCAACCAGCCGATCCACGCGCTGAACGACGATGGCAAGATCATCGAGACGGGCCGTGCGTCCAAGCTCATGTCGTTCCGTGGTCTCGAGCGCGTTCCGGTCGAGGAAGCACGGGCAGGCGACATCATCAGCCTTGCCGGCCTGGCGGTGGCAACCGTGGCCGACACGATCGCCGATCCGAGCGTCACTCAGGCCATTCACGCCCAGAAAATCGATCCGCCGACGCTGTCGATGCGCTTCGCCGTCAACGATTCGCCGATGGCGGGCCGTGAGGGCTCGAAGGTCACCAGCCGCATGATCCGCGACCGTCTCGAGCGCGAAGCCGAGTCGAACGTGGCGATCAAGGTCACCGAGAGCGACGACCGCGACAGCTTCGAAGTCGCCGGGCGCGGCGAGCTCCAGCTCGGCGTGCTGATCGAGACGATGCGCCGCGAGGGCTTCGAGCTCGGCATCAGCCGTCCGCGCGTGCTGTTCCGTGAGGACGAGGACGGCAAGAAGACCGAGCCGTACGAGACTGTCGTGATCGATGTGGACGAGGAATTCTCGGGCACGGTCGTCGACAAGATGAACCAGCGCAAGGGCGAGATGACGGACATGCGTCCGTCGGGTGGTGGCAAGACCCGCATCACCTTCTCGGCCCCGTCGCGCGGCCTGATCGGCTATCATGGCGAGTTCCTGTCGGACACCCGCGGCACCGGCATCATGAACCGGCTGTTCGAGAAGTACGGCCCCCACAAGGGCAATATCGAAGGCCGCAAGAACGGCGTGCTGATCTCGAACGGCAATGGCGAGGCGCAGTCCTATGCGCTTGGCCCGCTCGAAGAGCGCGGCATCCTGTTCGTCGGCCACGGCGAGGCGCTCTACGAGGGCATGATCGTCGGCGAGAACGCCAAGACGGATGACCTCGAGGTCAATCCGATGAAGGCCAAGCAGCTCACCAACTTCCGCGCCTCGGGTGGCAAGGACGACGCCGTCCGCCTCACCCCGCCGAAGAAGATGACGCTCGAGCAGGCGATTGCGTATATCGACGACGACGAGATGGTCGAAGTCACGCCGTCGAAGATCCGCCTGCGCAAGCGCCACCTCGATCCGCATGAGCGCAAGAAGGCGTCGCGGGCCAAGCAGGCCGCTTAAGGGCTTTCCTACAGGCGGTTATCCATGTTTAGCTCCGTCTAGTCCCCGGTGGACTAGGCGGAGTTTTTCATGCTGCTGATCGCGTTGCTCATTGCCGTACAGGACGTGCCCGGCACGGTGACGCAGCCGAAGCAGGATGCGGACGGCAAGCAGAGCTGGTCGATCCTCAACGATCCCTGTCCCTCGCCGCTGGGGCGCAAGCCGGAGGAGATCCTGGTCTGCGCCAAGGGTGCGCAGCCCGATCCGCGTCTGCCTTTGCCTGATGAGCGCGGCCCGCCCGACCGGCCGATGCCGAGCAATCCGGACGTCACCGGCATCGGCGCGCTCAACGCCACGGTCGCGCCCTGCGCGACGCGTTCGGAAGGCTGCACGACGGGCATCAACATCCTGGGCGGCGGCACCTTCCTGATCCGCGGCATCGGCAAGCTGCTCAACCCGGACAGCTGCTGCGAGGAGCCGGGTGAGGCGACCAATCCGGTCAAGCTGGTGACCGACACCGTTGGCGGGATCGGGCGCAGCTTCAGGAAGAAGCCCGACAAGTCCAATCGCGTCGCCATAGCGCTCGACGATCTGCCCCCGCCGGAGCCGCGCGTTCTGCGCGATCTCGAAGTCTGGGTCCCGCTGCCCTGATTGTCACTGGCACCGGTGTCATCTAGCATCGGCGCAAACAGAGTCGGGAGAGATTGGATGCGGAAACTGCTGCTCGCCGGGGTCGCCCTGGTGCTTTCGCTCGGGGCGGCGCAAGCCCAGGATCGGCCGCCGGCGGTGCCGATCAAGGCCTCGAAGATCATCCTCGTCGGCGATTCGACCACCCAGGTGCTGTCGGGCTGGGGCGGCAGCTTCTGCGCCACCCACGTCACCAGCTTCGCCGCCTGCGTGAATCTCGCCCGCGGCGGGCGCAGCACCTATAGCTACCGCGCCGAGGGCAGCTGGGATCTGGCGCTCGCCGAGATGAAGACGCCGGGCTTCGTGAAGACCTGGGTCCTCATCCAGTTCGGCCATAACGACCAGCCGGGCAAGCCGGGCCGCTCGACCGACCTCGCCACCGAATTCCCGGCCAATCTGCGCCTCTATGTGAAGGAAGCCCGCGCCGCTGGTGCCGAGCCGATCCTGCTGACTCCGCTCACCCGCCGCCAGTTCAAGGCGGGCAAGCTCGACCGTGATCTCGATCCCTGGTGCGACGCCATCCGCAAGGTCGCGGCGGAGATGCACGTGCCGCTGGTCGACCTCAACAAGCGCAGCGCCGATGCGGTCGAGGCGCTGGGCCCGTCGATGGCCAACCGCTTCGCCCAGGTCGCTCCGGCCCGCGAAGTCTCGGCAGCAGCGCTCACCGGCACGACGATCGCCAACCCGGCCGCGACTCCCACCGCTGCTCCAGTGCAGAATAACGCCGCGGTCGAACCGCTGGGCGATGCCAAGCTGGCGTTCGACTACACGCATCTCGGCCCGGTCGGCGCCGATTTCTTCTCGAAGATGGTCGCCGACGAGCTCGCTATCGCGGTCCCGAAGATGCGCCCGCTGCTGGTGCCCTGACCGGGCCTTGCAATGTAGGATTTTGCCTGCTTGGCTTGTGCGGTCGGGCCCTGTGTCCGGCCGCTCTTTGACTCTGTTGGAACGATAGGATCGGCGCCGCGCAAGAATGTTGCGAGACGCAGCGCGTTGCTCCGAACTGTGTCAACGCAGGGCGGACGAAACCCGCTCTTGGTGCGTACTTCCTGTACTTTGGCGAGTCGTTCGGTGTCGCGCTGTTGGATCCCGCTTAAGCGCCCAGCTCGAGGATCACCGCCCATTCGTCGTCGCGGACGGGCGTGACCGAGAGGCGCGATTGGCGGAGCACTTCGAGCTTGGCGAGCCGCGGTTCGGTCTTGAGCGTCTCGAGCGTCACCGGCTTGGCGAGCTTGCGCACCGGCTTCACCGCCACGCTCGCCCATTTGCCGTCATCACCGTCCGGCTGCCAGGCGCGGGTGATCTCCATGATTCCCACGGCGGCCTTTTCGGTGTTCGAATGGTAGAACAGTGCCTGGTCGCCCGGCTCCATTTCCTTGAGGAAATTGCGCGCCGTGTAGTTGCGCACGCCGTTCCACTCGGTGGCGCCCTCCTTGATGAGGTCGTCCCAGCCATAGACATCGGGTTCGGAGCGGAGGAGCCAGTATCGCATGCGCCCGCATTAACCGCCTAAACCGCTGCTTAACAACCGATTCCGAACCAGTTCAGCCGCCGCGCGTTATCTCTCCAACCTCAGCGCCGCGACTCGTCCCGCTCGACGGCCGCCGACGCCAGCAAGTGAGGAGGAAAGTGATGATTGATTTCGTGAAGAAGGCAGCCCTTGGCGCCGTGATGGGCGCCACCGTTCTCACCGCTGCGGCGCCGGCTGCAGAGGCGCAGCGCTATCGCGGCGGCTATGACCGCGGCCATTATGACCATTATCGCGGCCGGGATAACACCGGCACTGCGATCGTCGCGGGCATCGCCGGCATCGCCATCGGCGCCGCGATCGCCGGCAATGACCGCCGCTACGATTATGACCGCGGCTATTACCGTCAGCACGGCTATTATCCGACCGACGGCTATTATTACCGCAATCACTACCGCTCGTACCGCGGCTACTGCGAGACCCGCCGGGTCTATGATCCCTATTATCGCCGCCCGGTCGCAGTGCGTTACTGCCGCTGACACCCTTAAGGGGGGCTAGCCTCGCGCTGGCCCCCCGCTAGGCTGCGGGCATGGGACATGATTCGCCGCTCCAGCCGTTCGACCCTTCGGATCCCTATCGCCGGGAAGCCCAGACCTTTCCCGAGCTCTCGGACGACATGTCGGCGCGCATCGCCGGCTTCGGCACGGTCGAGGCGCTGCCCGAGGGCGGCACGCTGTTCCAGCATGGCGACCGCAGCGTCGATTTCTTCCTGATCCTCGACGGCGCAGTCGAAGTGCTCGACGCCGATGCCAAGGGGCAGGAATGCCTCGTCCACCTCCACGGGCCGCGCCAGTTCACCGGCGAGCTCGACCTGTTCAACGACCGCAAGATCCTCGTCACCGCCCGTGCCCGGCCGGGCACCACGGTCGTCCGCGTCGGCCGCGCCGCGTTCCGCCGGCTGATCGCCGCCGAGCCCGATATCGGCGAGGTGGTGATGCGCGCGTTCATCCTCCGCCGGGTGGGCATGATGCTGCACGGCCAGGCCGGCGTGGCGCTGATCGGCCCGGCCCATGCCGCCGACACCGCCCGGATCGAGACGTTCCTGCGCCGCAACGGCTTGCCGCACCGCCGGATCGACACCGAGACCGAAGTCGATGCCGGCGGCTTCCTGGAGTGTTTCCACCTGACGCCGGCGGACCTGCCGGTGGTGCTGGTCCGCGGCCAGGCGCTGCGGCGGCCGAGTAACGCGCAGGTGGCGGATGCGCTGGGCCTCACCACCGATCTCGACCAGAGCCATGTCCATGACGTCGCTGTGGTCGGTGCCGGGCCCGCTGGCCTGGCCTCCGCCGTCTATGCCGCCTCGGAAGGGCTCGACACGATCGTCATCGAGTCGATCGCGCCCGGCGGGCAGGCGGGGACCAGCTCGAAGATCGAGAATTACCTCGGCTTTCCCACCGGTATCTCGGGTCAGGCACTCGCAGGCCGGGCGCAGGTGCAGGCGCAGAAATTCGGGGCGCGGCTGCTCGTCTCGCGCGGCGCCGCGGGGCTCGACTGCTCGGGGGCGCCCTTTGTGGTCAAGCTCGACGACGACACCGAGGTGCTGGCCCGCTCGGTGGTGGTCGCCACGGGAGCTCGCTACCGCAAGCTCGATTTGCCGCGTTATGCCGAGCTGGAAGGCAATGGGATCTACTATGCCGCCACCGCGATGGAAGCCGGGCTTTGCGCCAACCAGGAAGTGGTGGTGGTCGGCGGCGGCAATTCCGCCGGGCAGGCGGCGATGTTCCTCGCCCGCACTGCCGGGCATGTCCACATCCTGGTGCGGGGCCCGGGGCTGGCCGAGACGATGTCGCGCTATCTGATCGAGCGGATCGAGGCGTCGGAGCGGATCACGCTCCATCCCTTCACCGAAGTCACCGCACTGGAGGGCGACCGCCATCTCACCGCCTGCAGCTGGACGCATCGCCACAGCGGCGACGAGACGCAGCGCGACATCGGCGCGCTGTTCGTCATGATCGGCGCAGTGCCCTCGACCGACTGGCTCGACGATTGCCTCGAGCTCGATCCCGCCGGCTTCGTGAAGACGGGCAGCGGCGAGACCTTCTTCTGCTCGTCCAAGCCCGGCATCTTCGCGGTGGGCGACGTCCGCTCGGGCTCGGTCAAGCGGGTGGCATCTGGGGTGGGCGAGGGATCGGTCGTCGTCTCCTCGATTCACCGCTATCTTGAAAGCCAGCGCCAATAGCGGCAAAGGGCTGGCCCATGAGTGACACGCCCCCCGACCGTCTGTCGGTCAACCAGAGCAGCCCCTATTTCCAGCGTGAACTGCTGGAGCGCGGCATCGGCATCCGCTTCAAGGGCGTCGAGCGCCGCGACGTCGAGGAATATTGCATTTCCGAAGGCTGGATCCGCGCCGCTTTGGGCAACAAGGTCGACCGCAAGGGCAACCCGCTGACCATCAAGCTGTCCGGCCCGGTCGAGGCCTGGTTCGAGCGGCCCGCCGAAGGCGCTGCGGAAGAGCCCGCCGAGGGCTGATCTTCAACCGATGGGTTGAGCGATTCGTTGATTTCGTTGACTCGCTTTCATGTGAGTCACGGATTCGCTGACTCGAGCCCGCACCGGCGGTCCTAGTCTCGACGCTGAGAAAGAGCCTGTCGAGCGTGACAGGCAAAATCCTACATTTCCAGCGGTTTATTGCTCCCCTCCCTGAAAGGGAGGGGCTGGGGGTGGGTCGACGCCCGCGAGACGGTGGCGAGTATCGTTTCGACCACGCCGTCCATGTTCCCGAGCACGTCGTGATTCCAAAAACGCAGGACTGTCCAGCCCTGCGCTTCCAGATAGGCGGTGCGTGCAACATCCGCCTCGACGCGCGACGCGTGCTGGCCGCCGTCCAGTTCAATTGCCAGTTTCAGCGTGCGACAGGCGAAATCGAGGATGTAGTGGCTTACCACCAGTTGGCGCGTGAATCGCGGGCGGAGCCGGCGCAGATATTGCCAGAGCGCGCGTTCGGCGTCGGTGGAGTGGGTGCGCAATGCTCTGGCGTTGGACCTGAGTTCTGGCGGCGTGCGCTGCATACCCCTCCTGCGGTTTAGCGGGCGTCGACCCACCCCCCAACCCCCTCCCTTTCAGGGAGGGGGCTTTTAGTTACCCCCCAAACGCCGCCCGTGCCGCGTCCTCAAAGGCCTTGAGCGCGGCCATATGGGGGAAGGGGCCGTGGCTGATCCGCGCCACGCCGGTTTCCGCCACCGCCTTGGCGTCCGGTGCGCCGGGGAAGGCCATGAAGTTGACCGGCAGCGGCACGGCCTTTGCCACCCGCTCGAGCAAAGCGAGGTCGGCGAGGCCGGGGACGAAGAAGCCGCTGGCACCGGCGTCGGCATAGGCCTTGCCGCGTGCGATCGCCTCGTCGGCCATCGCTTCGTCATGCGTGTCGCCCTTGGCGATCAGGAAGATGTCGGTGCGCGCATTGAGGAAGAAGTCGGGTCCGACCGTCCAGCGGATCGCGGCGATGCGCGCGGACTGGTCGGTCACGCTGTGGATCGTCCGCGCAGGGGTGCCGTTGGTCGCGACGATCTGGTCTTCGAAATTGCAGCCGATCGCGCCGGTGGCGACGAGCTTCTCGACATTGGCGGCGACCGCGTCCGGATCGACGGCATAGCCGCCCTCGAAATCCACGCTCACCGGCAGCGCCACCGCCGCCACGGTACGCCGGGAATTGGCGAGCGCGAGATCGAGCGGCAGCGCTTCGGCATCGTCATAGCCATGCGCGGTGGAGACCGAGGCGCTGCCGGTGCCGATCGCCTTTGCGCCTGCCCGCTCGGCGACGCGCGCGCTGCCCGCATCCCACACGTTGAACAGGATCACCGGATCGCCGGGCACGTGAAGCGCGGCAAAGCTCTGATACTTGGACATGGAGAACCCCTCTTGTTCATGGATTGTTCTAGAGGGGTAACGACGCTACGGCAAGGGGGTGTAGCACCCGACTACCGCACAAAATTGTCGGCCGGGCCGGAGGTATTTCGGCGGCGTTGGATCGCTGCTCCTCTTAGTCACCCCGGCCTTGTGCCGGGGGCCACTGTGCCGCGCGGACTGCGCAAGCCGGTCTTGTCTTCAGCTCACCTCTCGGTGGACCCCGGCACAAGGCCGGGGTGACGAGGGAATATGGCTGCGGCCGCTTTGCGGCCTTCAGTGCAGGCTGGCGCGTGCAGGTGCGCGACGTGCCGGCACCGCGGCCGCCTCGGCGATCTGGAAGCGCGCGGCGCTGTCCGCCAGCGACTCCACTTCGTCGCTGAGCTTGCGCGCAGTGGCGGAGGTTTCCTCGACCATCGCCGCGTTCTGCGTGGTGGAGGCTTCCATCGTGCTCACCGCGGCGCTGATCCGGCCGATCGCATCGGCCTGGGTCTGATTATCTTCGGCCATCGCGCCGAGCAGCTTGTGGACCTGCTCGACATGCTCGGAAATGCTGCCGAGCGCGCCATCGACCTTCTCGACCGCGCCGACGGCGTTGTGGATGTCGCCCTGCGTGACGGTGAGCTGCTCGCGGGCGCGCTTGGCTTCTTCCTCGGCGCGCATCGCGAGCGCGGAGACGAGATCGGCGACCACCGCGAAGCCGCGGCCCGCCTCGCCGGCGCGGCCGGCCTCGACCGCGGCATTCATCGCCAGGACTCGGGTCTGGAAGGCGATCTTGTCGAGGCCCTCGATCACATCGTCGATGCCGCGCGCGCTGTCGGAGACGCGGCCCATCGCGACTACCACTTCATCGGAGACACTGCGGCTTTCGCGCACGGTGACGATCGCTTCGTCGGCACGCGCGACGACGCCGTCGGCGCTGAGCGCGATCGCCTTGAGCCGGCGGTCCATCAGGCCGATCGCCTCGCTGGTCTGCTCGAGTGTGTGTGCGGCGCTTTCGGTGCGGCGGGCGAGGTCCTCGGAGGCGGCGGCGATCTCGGTCGAGGCGAGCTGGATCGCCTCGGCACCCTGGCCGACCGAGCCGATCAGCTTGGAAAGACTATCGATGGCGAGGGTGAAATCGGCCTCGAGCGCGGCATAGGCGGCGGGGAGCCGGCCGGCGAGGCCGGTGCTGAGGTCGCCCTTGGCCAAGGCGGCGAGGCTGGCGCTGACGGTCTCCAGCGTTGCGGTGAGCTCGGCTTCGTGGCGCGCGCGCTCGGCCGCGGTCTGCGCCTCGATCTCGGCGCGCTGGCGGGCGCCGGCGTTGAGCGCGTCGATCAGCCCGGCCATGCGCGCGGCGAGGAAGACGAGCGCGCCGGTTTCGGCGATCAGGATCACCGCGTGGAGCAGGATGCGGCCGATGCCGCCGCCGCCGAGGAACACCCAGTCGGGGACGAGCATGCCGAGGCCGAGATGGTGGAGCGCGACCACGCCGGCGCCGGCGACGAGCGCGCGCCAGTCGCACAGCATCGCGGTGGTGGCGAGCGCGGCGAAGAACAGCATGTGAAGGTCGACCTGCCAGGGCTGGCCCTGGAAGACGAACAGCATCACCGCGGGCTGGGCGACCATCGTCATCGTCACTGCCATGCGCGCGGGCGCGTCGGTGCGCCCGTTCAACGCGAGCCAGACCGGCCAGGCGGGCAAGGCGAGCGCCAGGAACAGCGCCACGCCCTCGTTATTCACGTCGGTGAAGAAGGTGCCGGCCACGGTGGCGAGCGCCATCACGCCCATCAGCGCGGCGAGCAGCTTCATGCCGGCGTGGCGCATCGCGTCGAGGGAAAGTTCGGTCATTGCGGGGATTCCGTGGCTTCGCCGCA
This sequence comes from Sphingomonas sp. R-74633, assembly GCF_013416555.1. Classification (GTDB taxonomy): domain Bacteria; phylum Pseudomonadota; class Alphaproteobacteria; order Sphingomonadales; family Sphingomonadaceae; genus Sphingomonas. The sequence goes on from NZ_JACCFG010000005.1 coordinate 393,112, forward strand.
GATGCGCGGCGCGATGCTGACAAGGATCATGCCGTGCGCGAGCGCGGCGGGGAGGAGGCGGGTGCGCTCGCCTTCGACGAAGCGCGAGGCGGGCAGCGGGCCGGGGCTGCCCAAAATGGCGCCGGCGCCGAGGCCGACATTCTCGACCGACGCGGCACTGGCCGGCACCAGCGGCACGAGCAGCATCGTCCCGCGCGACGGCGGGGCGAAGAGGAGCAGGCCGGGGGCGAGCACCAGCCCCGCCTGCCAGACAAGGGCAAGCGGCAGTCCTGCACGCGAAGGGGCGGGGCTGTGGTCCACCCCTTATTATAGAGGCCGGCTAGTAGCTGAGGCGGGGCCGAGGCCTCGGGGAGTCTACGGAAGTGGGGCGTAAAGCCCTCTCCCCGTCGGGGAGAGGGGCAGGACTATGGATTGGTCCCGGCGCTCTGTTTCAAGACACACGCCCCCTCTCCCCGACCCTCTCCCCGGAGGGGAGAGGGAGGAGAGGTGCCTGCCTTGGTTTAGTGGACGAACCGCGCCACCACGTCGCGGTAGCTGCGGCTGACCTTCACCTGCGCGCCCGAATCGAGCACGAGGAAACATTCGCCATTGGTGTGCGGCTTGACCTGCTTGACCAGGTCGAGATTGACGATGGTCGAACGGTGGACGCGCTGGAAACGGCGCGGGTCGAGGCGCTTTTCGAGGTCCTTCATCGTCTCGCGAAGGATCAGCGTGTTGTCGCCGGTGTAGATGCACATGTAATCGCCGGCGGCGTCGATCCGCTCGATCGTGTCGACATCGACGCGGAAGATCTGGCCGCGGTCCTTGATGTTGATCAGCTTCTCGAAGCGGTTGGACGCGACTTCGCCGTCGCTGGCGGCGGCCATCTCGTCGGCGGCGTCGGGCGCCACTTCGGCGAGCACTTCCTTGAGCTTCTCGATCTCCTCGACGCCGCGCTTCTCGCTCAGGCGCTGACGGACACGCTCGATCGTGTCGGCGAGGCGCGAGGGCTCCACCGGCTTCATGAGATAGTCCATCGCCTGGGCTTCGAAGGCGCGAATGGCGTGATCGCTATAGGCGGTGACGAAGACGAAGAGCGGCGGCTCGATCTCCATCAGCCCCTGGACGACGGAGAAACCGTCGAAGCCGGGCATCTGGATATCGAGGAAAACAAGGTCTGGTTTGTGGGTTTTGATCGAACGGATCGCTTCGCGCCCGTTCGCGCATTTGTCGATGATCTCGACGTCGTCATGTTCCTGGAGCCTCAATTCGAGCCCCTGGATGGCCAGGGGTTCGTCGTCTACCAGGATGGTGCGGATGGTCATGCGGCCTCTCGGTTCGGTTCCTCGATCTGGAACGGTATCTCGATCTCAACGCTGAACCCCTTCCCTGGGTCCGAACGCGCCTCGAATCGATGATCAGGCCCGAATGCTTGGGCCAGCCGCTCCTTAATATTGGCGAGCCCCACGCCAGTTGAAAGGGTCGGCCGCTGCCGGGCCTCGATCAATCCCGGACCCGTATCGGATACGGCGATCTGCACTCGTTCTCCGGCGAGCCGAGCGGAGACGGTGATATCAGCGCCCTCTTCCTGCGGCGTGACGGCATATTTGATCGCATTTTCGACCAAAGGCTGGAGCAGCAGTGACGGCAACCGGGCCATGGCGACGCGGTCGTCGATCTCGAAATGGGTGCGCAGCCGCTCGTCGAAGCGCATCTTCTCGATCTCGAGATAGAGCTTCAGCGTCTCGGCCTCCTGCTGGAGCGTGACGTGGGCAGTGGGCTCGTTGGCCAAAGTGTAGCGCAGGAAGGACGACAGGCGGCTCAGCATGATGTTCGCCCGCTCGGTCTGCTTGAGCAGCACCAGCGTCGAGATCGAGTTCAGCGTGTTGAACAGGAAATGCGGGTTGAGCTGATAGCGCAGCATCGCCAGCTGGGCCTGGCTCGCCTGAATCTCGAGCGTCTGCATCTGGTCGATCTGCTGCTCGACGATCAGATAGAAGTTGATCGCGAAATAGAGCGCGGACCAGCCGGCGAGCACGGTGAAGTTGATGAACACCGTGCCGGTGACCAGCGTGAGCGTGATGCCCGGGGTGGGCATGCGGACGAAGGAATAGATGAACGCGTCGAGCACCGCATAGATGGCGGTGGCGAGGCCGAGCGTCGCCAGCGTCAGCAGGATGCCGGGCACGCGCGGGAGCTTGCGATAGGTGCTGTAGAGCGCCGAGAGCAGCAGCGTGAGGCAATAGCCGATGATCGCCTCGACGATGCCGGCGATCGCGCCTTCGATCGGCTGCGAGTTCGAGACCGAGGAGACGGTGCGCAGCAGCAGATAGCCGGTCCAGCCGCCGGCCTGGAGCATCCAGAAGGCGCGGTTCTTGTCCTCGAAGAACGGACGCGACAGCGCGGCAGGCTGCTTCAACGGCCGCGCGAGGAACGGGGAGCTAGGGTCCAGGGTCGCCACGCCCTGCCTCTAACACCGCTCGCCGGACGGGGCAAAGAGGCGTAGCTTCGCGCGGCCGGCACAAGACCGGCGCAAATGGAGAGCGAGGATGGACCAGGGCGGCGAACGCGCGAAATTCCATGCGATGGCCGAGGGCACGGCCGAGGACTGGGCGATCATCGGCGGGGCGTTTCGCGGCTTTGCCGGCGGGCTTCCGGACCGGATCCTCACGCACCTCAAGCTGCTCGACGGCGATTTCGGCGGGTTCGCGATCGACCGGCTCCAGCATTCGCTGCAGACTGCGACGCGCGCGCACCGCGACGGCAGGCCTGAGGATTATGTGGTGATGGCGCTGCTCCACGACATCGGCGACACGCTGGGGAGCTATAACCATCCCGAGATCGCCGCGGCGATCCTCAGGCCGTTCGTCAGCGAGGAACTGCACTGGATCGCCGACAAGCACGGCGCCTTCCAGGGCTATTATTTCTTCCACTATCTCGGGATGGACCGCGACGTGCGCGAGAATTTCCGCGGGCACCCGCATTTCGAGGCGTGCGCGGAGTTCTGCGCGAAATACGACCAGGCGGCGTTCGACCCGGCCTATGACAGCGCGCCGCTCGACTTTTTCGAGCCGATGGTGCGCCGGGTGTTCGCGCGGCCGATCAACAGCATCTACGCCAAGGCCGCCGAAGCGGCGTGATCCGACGCTGCGCCGGGTTTCGGCGCCCGCCCGCTTCCCCAAACGAAAACCGCCGCCCCGGTTGCCCGGAGCGGCGGCTTTTCTGGTCGTGACGCGGTGGCTTAGAAGGCCATCACGATCGAGCCGGTGATCGAGCGCGGCGTGCCGATGATGGCGTTGCCGATCGAGTAGCGGTTCGGAAGACCCACGAAGCCCGACGAACCGGTCAGGCCGCCGACGTAGAAGCGGTCGAACAGGTTGCTGACGTTCAGCTGGAAGTAGGTCTTGTTGCCGTCGAGCAGCTGGCCGAAGTTGAAGCGGACGTCGAGGTCGACAACCGCATAGGCCGGCATCTTCGCAGTGTAGATCTGGTACTGCGAAGCGGTCGGGCAGAGGCCGCCCGAGATCGTGCCCGCGCAGGCATAGACCGGGAGGTTCTCGTCGTTGACGAAGCGGCCGCCGGTGTACTTCGACTGCACGCCGAGGTCGAACAGACCCACGGTGCCCTGCACGCGGCCACCGAACGTCCAGTCGGGCGAGCCGCCTTCGCGCTTGCCGGCCGTCTGGAAGTAGTTGGTCACGCCGCCCGACGTCACGCCGGCCTCGATGTTGTCCTGGATCTTCGAGTGCAGGTACGAGGTGAAGGCGTAGACGAGCAGGTCGCGGGTCGGACGATACGAGATCGACGCATCGAAGCCGTACTTATCGACCTTGCCGAGGTTACGGTAGATGCTGGTGTCGCTCTCGATGTCGTAGACCGAGACGGTGCGGTTCTGGAACTTGGTGTACCAGCTGGCCAGCTGTGCCTGGATCTTGCCCGAGTTGTAGCGCAGGCCCAGATCGAAGCTGTCGGTGGTCTCCGGCTTCGGCGTCGCCTGCTCCGAACCCGACGCATAGTAGAACGAGTTGTACAGGTTGTCCGTGCCGGGGACCGAGAGGCCCTTGGCGTAGCTGGCATAAACGCTGAAGCCGTCACCGAACTTGTAGGTCAGGCCGATGTTCGGCAGCGCGCGGTTATAGTTGAACTCGCGCTTCTGCGGCGGTGCGAAACCAACCACGCAAGCGCGGGTGGTGATGGCGCACGAACCCGTGGTCGGACGGGCAACCGCGCCGACCGTCGTCACGCCCGGACCGAAGAAGGTGTACGGGTTGGCAGCCTGATAGGCCGCAGTCTGGCTCGGCGAGACGCACGACACGTTGCCGTTGCCGGCGACGGTGAAGCAGCGCTGGTCGAGGCGACGCTGGAAGAACGGCGCACGCACGCCGATGTTCACGATCAGCTTCTCATCGAGGAACTGGCCGCGATATTCGCCCGACACCTGGTTGAGCATCGCGATCGACTTGCGGTCACGCTTTTCGATCGCGGCGCCGGTGGCGTCGAGGATCGGGTCGTTGACCGGGAAGACGTCGAACGGCTCGCCGTTCGGCATCACATAGCCCGCTTCGCCGGTCTGGCGGTGGCGGCCATAGTCGAACGTGTAGTTCAGGCGGACGCGGTTGTTGTCGTCCAGGTCATAGGCGAGACCGGCGACTGCGCCGAAGCGGCGGGTCTGGGTCTGGCTGGGCGCAACACCGAGGATGGTGTCGAGCGTGTCGCCGTCGCCGTTGAGATCGCGGCCGACATAATAGCCGAAGCCGGCCGGCGAGAAGTTGCCGGTGTTCGGGCCGGTGTTGATCACGCCGGTCATGCCGTCATTGACCGCCGTCTGGCTCAGATTCGCCTTGCTCTCGAGCAGGCTGACCGTGCCGCCGCCATTGGCCTTGGTGTACTGGTAGCTGGCGTCGAGCGTGAAGGTCAGCTTGTCGCTCAGCGAGAAGCGCGAACCGAAGCGCAGGCTGCCGGTGTTCGACGGATTGTAGCGGCGATCGAATTCCTGACCGCAGCTTGCGCCCGCGGTCGGAGCGGCCGGGGCTGCCGACGGCACATCCGCGAGGCCCGGGCGGGCGGCGGTGTTGATCTGGCACGGGTAGTTGATGTTGTAGAAGCGCTCATCGCGGTTATGCGGGAAGCGGTTTGCGCTGTTCGGGCCGACGATGCGGGCCGCGAGGTTGGTGTTCGACTGAGTGCTGTCAGTGCGCAGCGGAACCGAACCGAAGAAGTTGTTGCGGTTCTCGTTATACTGGCCGCCGAGCGAGACGAAGTCGCCATTGTCGCCCAGGCTCTTGTACAGACGGAAGTTGTACTGCTGCTTCTTCAGCTTGCCGTAGTTGTTGAACGGCTGGCGCGCTTCGAGGTTCGAAGCCGAGAAGAAGGCGCGGACGCCCGAATGCGCGATGTCGCCGGTGTCGACCATGCCGAACACGCGGAACATCGGACGGCTCATGTTGTTGCCGATGCCGATATAGTCACCATAGGTGCCCGACAGCATGCCGCCGAAGGTCTCCGAGGGGACGCGCGTACGGATGTTGACGGTGCCGCCGACGGCCGATGCCGTGGGGCTGTCCACATCGGTGGTGCCCAGGTTGACGCTGACCGAGTCGAGCGTTTCCGGATCCTGCTGCTGGTTGGTGTAGATCGCGTAGTTGCCGGTGTCGTTCAGCGGAATGCCGTCCAGCGTCTGCGAGATGCGCGAGCTGTCGAAGCCGCGGATCGTGAACGTGCCGCCGGCTGCGCCGGTCGCGTCGTTGTTTTGGAAGCTCACACCCGGGACGAGGTTGATGATCTCGTTGACGGTCTGGCCGGGGCGCTGGTGCGAGATGGTCTCGGCGCCAACGGTCACACGCGACTTGGGCACGTCAGGGATGGTGATCTGGTTGGTGTTCACGCGCGAACCGGTGACGACGATTTCTTCGCCTTCGAAGTCCGCGGAACCGGTCGACTGCGCAAAAGCGCTCGCCGGGACCATCAGCGCGGCAAAAGCCACGCCCGCAAAAAGCTTGGTGCGCATTAGAGGTGTTTCCCTTTCGGTGTGTGCTTATCGTGTGCACTGAACGCGGTGCGGTTCACCGTCGTCGCCGCCCATGCGATTAATTTATGTCGGTCCTGTGACAGTCAATCCGTGACCTGTTGAGTGCGGTGGTTAATGCACGATTCAGGATTGTTGCGTTGCAAAAAAGTCACTCCGAATTACCGACTATTTCGAGCCATTCCCCCTCTGAAATCACGCGAATCCCGAGGTCCGCGGCCTTTTTGAGCTTCGAGCCGGCGCCGGGGCCCGCAATCACCAGATCAGTCTTCGCCGAGACCGATCCGGCGACTCGGGCACCGAGCGATTCGGCCTGGGCCTTGGCTTCGTCGCGACTCAGTTCCTCGAGCGTGCCGGTGAAAACCAGCGTCTTTCCCGAGACTTCCGATTCGCGCGTCTCGACGATGAAGGGCGGCGGCGCGACCTGGCCGCCATCGGCGCCGACCAGGTCGTTCCACACCGCGCGGTTGTGCGGTTCGTGGAAGAAATCGGCCAAAGCCTGACCTACCGCGCCGCCGACATTCTCGACGCCGATATGCTCGGCGATCGCCTTGTCGAGGCGGGCGCGGTGCTTTGTTTCGGTTTCGCCCAGCACCGCCGGACTGGCGTCGCGCAACGCGATGACCTCGTCGGCGAGTGCCTGGAGCGCCCCCATTGTTGCATAGCGTTTCAACAGGTCTCGCGCCGTGATCGCGCCGATATGGCGGATGCCCAGGCCGAAGAGCAGCCGCGCGGCATCGGGCGCGCGCTTGGCCTCGATCGCCGCCATCAGTGCATCGACCGATTTCTCCTGCCAGCCCTCGCGCCCGACCAGGTCGTCGCGGTGCGCGCCGAGGCGGAATATGTCGGCCGGCTCGGCGATCCAGCCCAGTTCGAGGAATTCGGCGAGCGTCTTCTCGCCCAGCCCCTCAATGTCGAGCGCGCCACGGCTGACGAAATGCTTGAGCCGCTCGAGCCGCTGCGCAGGGCAGATCAGCCCGCCGGTGCAGCGGACATCGACTTCGCCTTCCTCGGCCACCGCTTCGGAATCGCAGATCGGGCAATGGGTGGGGAAGACATAGGGGGGGCGCGCTTCGTCGCGGGTGAGGTTCTCGACGATCTGCGGGATTACGTCGCCGGCGCGCTGGAGGACGACGCGGTCGCCGGGGCGCACGCCAAGCCGGGCGACTTCGTCGGCATTGTGCAGCGTCGCATTGGTGACGACGACACCGCCGACGGTGACGGGCTCCAGTCGTGCGACCGGGGTGAGCTTGCCGGTGCGGCCGACCTGGATGTCGATCGCGCGCAAAATCGTCTGGGCGCGCTCGGCAGGGAATTTGTGCGCCAGGCCCCAGCGCGGGAAGCGGCCGACAAAACCGAGCCGGGTCTGCCAGTCGAGCCGGTCGATCTTGTAGACCACCCCGTCGATATCGAATGGGAGATCGGCGCGCACTGTCTCGATCTTGCGATACTGGGCCAGCGCGGCGTCGAGGTCGACCGGGCCGGTGAACAGGTCCGACACCGGGAAGCCCATCGCCGCGATCGCGCGGATCACCGCGACCTGGGTCTCGCCGGGCAGCGACGTGGTTTCGCCCCAGCCCCAGGCGAGGAAGCGCAAGGGACGCGATGCGGTGACGGCGGCATCCTTCTGGCGCAGCGAGCCGGCGGCGGCGTTGCGCGGATTGGCGAACTGGCGAGCTTCCTTGCCGCTCTCCTCGGCCTCGGCGAGGAGGCGGGCGTTCAAGGCGGCGAAGTCGTCCTTCGCCATATAGACCTCGCCGCGGACCTCGAAGATTTCCGGCGCGCCCGAGATCGTCTGGGGAATGTCGGCGATTGTGCGGGCGTTGGCGGTCACGTCCTCGCCGATCTGGCCGTCGCCGCGGGTGAGCGCCTGGACCAGCTTGCCGTTCTCGTAGCGCAGCGAGCAGGACAGGCCGTCGATCTTGGGTTCGGCGGTGAGCGCCACGGCCTCGTCGTCGCTGAGCGCGAGGAAGCGACGGACGCGGCCGAGGAAGTCGGCGACGTCCTCGTCCTGAAAGCCATTGTCGAGGCTGAACATCGGGCGGGCATGCGCGACCTTGGCGAGCCGGCCCGAAGGTGCCGAGCCGACCAGCTTCGACGGCGAATCGGCGCGGACCAGATCGGGGAAGGCAGCCTCGATCGCAGTGTTGCGCCGCATCAGCGCGTCATAATCCGCGTCGCTGATCTCGGGCGCATCCTCGGCGTGGTAGAGCCGGTTGTGGTGCGCGATCTCGGCAGCGAGCTTCTCGAGCTCGAGGGCGGCTTCTTGCGGGTGCTGCGGCAGGGACTCCATGATGCCGGGTTAGGCTGGGCGCGGGTTGGCGATCAAGCTTGAACGCGCGGGCGCGGACGACGACATAGGCCGCAATGCGCTTTGCCCGGATCGTTCTCGCCATCTTGCTCTGGGCCGTGGTCGCATTGTGCGTCTCCGCCACGGTTGCGCCCTTCTTCCTCGACCGGATTTATTATCGCGGGCCGGTGAGTAGCCATTTCGACGGGCAGCGCTTCTTCAATCCCGATGGCGACGCGCTCGATATCTCGCCGGCGCGGCGCAACCGGCTGCTGTGGCAGCAGGCGTTCGGCGATGCGACGCGGCCGGCCTGGCCGGACAAGGTGGCGGTGGCGCCGGGCAAGCCGCCGGCGCGCGTCGAGGGCGGGGAGATGCGAGTCACCTGGATCGGGCATGCCAGCGTGCTGGTACAGGCGGACGGCCTGAACATCCTGACCGATCCGGTGTGGAGCGAGACGGTTGGGCCGTTCGGCTTCGGGCCGAAGCGAGTGGCGGAGCCGGGGGTGCGCTTCCAAGATCTGCCGCGGATCGACCTCGTCCTCGTCAGCCATAATCACTATGACCATATGGATCTGCCGACGCTCAAGCGGCTGTGGGCGCGCGACAAACCGCGCATCGTCACCTCGCTCGGCAATGACGCAATCCTCCGCTCTGCCGGCATTCCGTCTTTCGCGCTCGACTGGGGGCAGGAGATTCCGGCGCGCCTTTGCCATAGCGACGTGCCGCAGACCGGCGAGCCTTGCGGGCGCTATTCGATGGCGGTTGTATCCCGCAGCCATCACTGGGGCAGCCGCTGGTTCGCCGATCGCAGCCGGGCGCTTTGGTCGAGCTTCGTGGTGACGCTGCCGCATGGCAATTTCTTCTTCGCGGGCGATACCGGGCTCGGGGACGGGAAGTGGCCCGCCGAGGCGGCGGCGCACGGGCCGATCCGCTTTGCTGCGATCCCGATCGGGGCGTTCCGCTTCGACGAGGGTCAGATGGCAGGCGCCAGCCATATCGGGCCGCAGGGTGCAATCCAGGTGTGGGACGGGCTCGGCCGCCCGTTCGCGATGCCGGTGCATTGGGGCACGTTCCGCCTGTCGCGCGAAGGCTATGCGACGCCGCCGGTCATGCTGCGCGGCATGCTGCGCTGTGCGGGCGAGGACCCGGCGCGGTTCGGGGCACGGCGGATCGGCGAGACCTTCGCGGTGCCGCCGCTCGGCGCGGTACCCCGCGCGCCCGATTATGCTGCGCTTCGGGCCTGTATCGCCGGTGGCCGGTTCGACGCGCTGCGCTGATCCGCCGGATTCGGCACCCCCGTATTTTCAGGTGCTTGTAGGGACTCGGCGCGCGGGGTTATCGTCGCCGCGAATCCGGGAGGGGTCCCCAGTGAACGACCGCGCGATGGGCGCCGTGCGACGCTATGATACGACGATCGACCGCGCCGGCCTTGCGCTCGGCGCGGGCAGTGCGTTTGCGGGGCTGATCGTGCTCGGCCTGCTGCTGCTCGGCGGCAAGCGCGATGCGCTGAGCCTGGTGAGCGGCTGGCTGATCGGCAGCCTGATCGCCGGCATCGCGATCACTGCGGTGGGCGGGCCGATCTGGCTGGTGATGCACGTCGCCGGCCTGCGCCGCGCGCGGCATGCTGCAATAGTCGGCGCGGTCACGGCGCTCGCGATCTTCGTCGGCGCGCAGACCTATGGCTTCGGGCTGTTCGAGATGCCGCCGATGGACAATCGCGCGCTGCTGTTCCGCTGGATCAGCGCGATCGCCTCGAGCGGGATCCTGGCGCTGTTCGCCGGGGCGACGGCGGTGCTGATGTGGCGCATCGCCTATCGCCCCGAACGCTAGCGCCGGGCAGTAAAGCCTAGCCCGGCTTGCATTCGCCGGTGCGGTGGCCGTCGAGCAGCATCGTCATCTTCATGCGCTGGGCGGGATCTTCGGGCTGCTGATCGATGTCGAGACGGATCGCGAAGCTTTCCGCGGCATAGGTGCCCGACACAGCGACATCGACCTTCGAGCCCGGCTCGTCACCCTGGCAGCTCAGCGTGCCGTCGAACTTGCCGCCGCCCATCGTCAGCTTCTGATAGTGGCATTCGGTACCGAGCATCTCGAAGATCTGCGCCGGCTCGGGCGCGGCGAGATCGGTGCCCGAATGGCAGACGCTCTCGACCTTCTTCATCTCCTTGGCCTTGGCGATCGCCGCGTCGCGATCGGCGCCCGGCGCCATGCCGGGCAGGTCGAACGCGGCGATGGTGATCGCGCGGTCCCACTGGCCCATGTGCATCGGGCCGCCGGGCCTGGCCTTGGCATAGGCGGCCGCCACCTGATCGGCGCTCGCGTCGGTGATCGTGAAGCCGTCGCTCGCCTGGCCGGCGCCCGTCAGCAGCACCAGCGCGGCGGCTGCGGCGGGCGCCGCCAGGGCGCGGATCATGCCTTGCACTCGCCCAGGCGCTTGCCGGTCATCCGGACGGTCATCGACGATTCCTTGGTCTGGCCCGGCACGGTCTGGCGCTGGGTCATGGTCAGGTCGTAGCTGGTCTTGGTCTGGCTGCCGTTGATCGTCATGTGCGACTTGCCCATCGGCGTGTCGCATTCCATCACCGCGTCGATCTTGCCGCTGACAACCTGGTATTTCGGGAACTTGCAGCCGCGCTGCATCGGCGAGAGCTTGGAGAGGTCGATCGGCTTGACGTCCTCGGCCTTGCGGCAGCTGGTCTCGGTCTTGGGCGGCTTGCCGACTTCGGCCTTCATCTGCGAAGCGATCGGCTCGGGTACGCCGCCGGTCTCGATCGCGACGAGCTGGAAGCTGTTCTCCCACTGGCCCGGCTGGCTGGCGGTCTTGGCATCGGCCGCGGCGCTCTGCTTGGCGACTTCCTCCATGCTGGCATTCTCGAGCCGGATCTCGCCGGTCGCGCGCGCGCTTTCCTCGGTCGAGGGGCCCTTGTTGCAGGCGGCGAGCGGGAGCAGCAGCGCTCCGGCGGCGAGAATGGTCAGGCGCATGATGTTCCCCCTGGGGTTGGCGTATGGCGCAGCCACACCCCATATTCCCCGCGATGGCAATCCAGATTCGCACCAGCCTGGCCGAGCCCGAGACCGGGCAGGCCTTCGTCCCGCACCGCCCGCAGCGCCCCGACAAGCTCGAGGGCGGCCGGGCGTTCAAGCTCGTCAGCGAATATGAGCCTTCGGGCGACCAGCGCTTCGCGATCCCCGAGCTCGTCGAGCAGGCGAAGGCGGGTGAGCGCGACCAGGTGCTGCTCGGCGTCACCGGGTCGGGCAAGACCTATACGATGGCCAAGGTGATCGAGACGCTGCAGCGCCCGGCGCTGATCCTCGCGCCCAACAAGATCCTGGCGGCGCAGCTCTATGGCGAGTTCAAGAGCTTCTTCCCCGAGAACGCGGTCGAATATTTCGTCAGCTACTACGACTATTACCAGCCCGAGGCCTATGTCGCCCGGTCTGACACGTACATCGAGAAGGAAAGCTCGGTGAACGAGGCGATCGACCGGATGCGGCACTCCGCCACCCGCTCGCTGCTCGAACGTGACGATGTGATCATCGTGGCATCGGTCTCGTGCCTGTACGGCATCGGATCGGTCGAGACCTATTCGGCGATGATCTTCGACCTGAAAAAGGGCCAGGTCGCCGACCAGCGCGAGATCATCCGCAAGCTCGTCGCGCTCCAGTACAAGCGCAACGACCAGGCCTTTGCACGCGGCAATTTCCGGGTGCGCGGCGACAGCCTCGAGATCTTCCCGTCGCACTATGAGGACACCGCCTGGCGGATCAGCTTCTTCGGCGACGATATCGAAGAGATCACCGAGTTCGACCCGCTGACGGGCGCGAAGGTGGCGAGCCTCAACTACATCCGCGTCTTCGCCAACTCGCACTATGTGACGCCCGGGCCGACGATGAAGCAGGCGATGGAGGGCATTCGCCACGAGCTGAACGAGCGGCTCAAGGAGCTGGAGATCGAGGGCAAGCTGCTCGAGCATCAGCGGCTGGAGCAGCGAACCAATTTCGACCTCGAGATGATCGCGGCGACCGGCTCTTGCGCGGGCATCGAGAATTACTCGCGCTTCCTCACCGGCCGCCTGCCCGGCGAGCCGCCGCCCACTTTGTTCGAGTATCTGCCCGAGAACGCGCTGCTGTTCGTCGACGAGAGCCACCAGACGATCGGCCAGATCAACGGCATGTCGCGCGGCGATCACCGCCGCAAGGTGACGCTGGCCGAATATGGCTTCCGCCTGCCGAGCGCGATCGACAACCGGCCGCTGCGCTTCAACGAGTGGGAGGCGATGCGCCCGCAGACCGTCTATGTCTCGGCGACGCCGGGCGGCTGGGAGATGGAGCAGACCGGCGGCGTGTTCGTCGAGCAGGTGATCCGCCCGACCGGGCTGATCGACCCGCCGGTCGAGATCAAGCCGGTCGAGGAGCAGGTTCAGGACCTGATCGTCGAGTGCAAGAAGACCACCGCGATGGGCTATCGCACCTTGGTGACCACGCTCACCAAGCGGATGGCCGAGGATCTGACCGAATATATGCACGAGGCGGGCGTGAAGGTCCGCTACATGCACTCGGACACCGAGACGCTGGAGCGCATCGAGCTGATCCGCGACCTGCGGATGGGCGTGTACGACGTGCTGGTCGGCATCAACCTGCTGCGCGAGGGCCTCGACATCCCCGAGTGCGGGCTGGTCGCGATCCTCGATGCCGACAAGGAAGGTTTCCTGCGCAGCGAGACTTCGCTGATCCAGACGATCGGCCGCGCGGCGCGTAACGTAGAGGGCCGGGTGATCCTCTATGCCGACCGCATCACCGGATCGATGGAGCGCGCGCTCGCCGAGACCGGGCGCCGACGCGAGAAGCAGCACGAATATAATCTCGAGCACGGCATCACGCCCGAGACGATCAAGCGCAACATCGGCGACATCATCGCGCATGTGTCGAACAAGGACCAGGTGACGGTCGAGATCGACGCCGATCGCCCGCACATGGTCGGCCACAACCTCCGTGCGTACATCGAGGAGCTCGAGAAGAAGATGCGCGATGCCGCAGCCAACCTCGAGTTCGAGGAAGCCGGCCGCCTGCGCGACGAGATCCGCGCGCTGGAGCAGGAAGAGCTTGGCCTGCCACCGGGCGAGCACAAGGCGCCGGTGATGGGGCGGAGCAACGAAGGCAAGCCGGGCACGCGCAAGACGCGGTACGGCAAGGTCCAGAAGAAATGGGGCGGGGGCAGCCGGCGATAAGCCGCGCTGCTTGCATCGCGCATAGTTAGCGCTAACATTCGCTCGAAGCCAGAGCGGCGGACTGTGATCCGTCGCCGGCAACGGAGGGATGTCGATGCGCTTGAAGGCATTTTCGAGCTTTGCGGTGCTTGCCCTGGTCGCGTGCAGCGGGGGCAGTGCCTCGGCGGGCGGGGGCGGGGCGACATCGGTCACGCCGACGCCGACTGCCAGTGCTTCGCCGACACCCACGCCCACCCCGAGCGCGCCGGTCTATACGGCCAAGGCTGCCTTTGTGCCGACCACCGGCATCTCGCTGCCGATCGGCAAATGCGTGAACATGGGCAATCACCTCGAGGCGCCCAATGAAGGCGATTGGGGCCGCGCGATCGTCGACAATGACTTCACGATCATCAAGACGGCCGGGTTCAACACGGTGCGCGTGCCGGTGCGCTGGTCGACGCATGCGCTGGCGGCGGCGCCCTATACGATCGACGCGGCGTGGATGGCGCGGGTGCGGCACGTCGTCGACACCGCGCGGGCGGCGGGGCTCAACGTGATCCTAAACGTCCATCATTATGAGGAAATGGCGACCGCGCCGGCGGCGCATGCCGTGCGCTTCGCCGAGATTTGGAAGCAGGTCGCGGCCGAATTCGCCAGCGAGCCGACGGCGTCGGTGTGGTTCGAGCTGATGAACGAACCCAATGGCGCGCTCAACGACACCAACCTCCAGGCGATCCTTGCGCCTGCGCTCGCCAATGTCCGCGCGACCAATCCGACGCGCCCGGTGATCATCGGCGGCCAGGGCTGGAGCGGGGTGGATTCGCTGGCGACGGTGTGGATCCCCTCCGATCCCTATGTCGTGGCGACGATCCACACCTATGACCCGTTCGCCTTCACCCACCAGGGCGCGACCTATGTGACGCCCACGCCGCCGCTCGGGCGCGTGTTCGGCAGCGCGGCGGACTATGCCGAGCTCAACGCCAATCTGGCCAAGGTGCAGGCCTATATGAGCCGCACCGGGCGCAGCGTGTTCGTTGGCGAATATGGCGTGCACGACGATCCCGCGATCCCGCTTTCGGAGCGGGTCAAATATTACGGCACGATCACCTCGGCCTACGCGTCGATCGGGGTGCAGAGCTGCGCCTGGGCCTATACCAACACGTTCAAGCTGCGCGACGGCAGTGCCTGGCTGCCCGGCATGGTCGAAGCGATCCAGACCACGACGACGCTACAATAAGTCGTTTCGCCGCCGCGGCGGTTGAGCCGTTCGGGGAGTTCCCGCATAAGGCCGCGATGCGCCGCCAACTGCTCGTCTTCGCCTCCGCACTCGCCATTGCGGGCTGTTCGGAAACGCCGTCCATCGTGCCGGCGCCCGCGCCGCGCCCGGCTCCGCTGCCCACCCCCATGCCGACGCCTGCCCCCGCACCCGCGCCGACGCCGACGCGCAGTGCCGATTGGCGCGACTGGCCGCTGACGCCCGGCAACTGGGCCTATCGCCAGGACGGACGCGGCTCGATCGCGCTGTACGGCGTGGCGGGCGGCGAGGCCGAACTGACGCTGCGCTGCGACAGCGGACGTGGCCGCGTTGTGTTCTCGCGCCGTGGAGGGGGTACCGCGAACCTCACGCTGCGCACGACCAGCACGCTGCGCCAGCTTGCCGTGCAGCCGGTGGCGGCGGGCACCTCACCCTGGCTCGCCGCGGAGCTGGCGCCGCGCGACCCGGCGCTAGATGCGATGGGCTATAGCCGCGGGCGGTTCCTGGTGGAGGGTGCAGGCCTGCCGACCATCGTGGTGCCCGCTTATGCCGAGATCCTGCGCGTCGCCGAGGATTGCCGGGGATAGATCGGCCGCCCTCGCGCATTGATGCGGCGAGGAGAGAGGCGATGATCCGCAAGCTCAAGTCGGGCGAGTACCGGCTCTATTCGCGCAAGGTCGATCCCGACACGCACAAGCGCCGCAATCTTGGCACATTCGACACGCGCGCGGCTGCGGAGAAGCACGAGCGCGAGGTGCAATATTTCAAGCGGCACTAGGGCGGCGGGCTGACGTTCCAGCGATGTGTGGGGAGCTCCGGCGCCGGCTTTCGGCCCAGAACTCCAAGAATCGCTCAGAAAAAGATTTTATACAAGACTTGTTCTGCGACTCGCGGTGATTCAAATAGTTGGCGTGCCCGACGCAGGGTACGTGCTCTTCAACTGGCGAAAGGAGGTGATCCGATGTCTCATGGTTCAGCAATGGGGTCGGTTCAGTTCGTTCGGGAGACGCACCGCTAAGCGGAGAACGCGATCGGAAGCCCTCCGATCGTAAGGCGCACGGGAGGTATTCTCCTCCAATCAACGGCGCCAGTTCGAAGCAAAGCGGTCCGCATGGTCTCCCGGGCTGGAACATCCGGCCGCTGTGACCATGTCGGAGGTCGCCGGGTCGTCGGGAGACGCCTCGGCGACCTCTTTCATTTTACGCTATGCGAACCTCGCGACGGGCGAGGAGCGGCGGCCTGCCAGGGCCGCCTCTTTATTGTGCGGCCTCCGCCTCGGCCTTTTTGGCCACGCCCGCGCTGATCTGCCCCATTTGCGACGCGGCGCTGCGATTGCCCCGGCCGTAATAGAGGCCGGTGAGATAGGCGCGGTCGCTGGTGGTCAGCGTCGTCGGACCGGCCACAGTGCCGGGCTCGAACAGGCGCAGGATCGTATTGTCGTCCGCCGCAAGCTTTTCGGGGCGGCTCTGCATCAGGCCGCGCATCGCCGCATAGTCGGCGACCTGCATGAGGTTCTTGCCGAGCGTCGCGCGCGTCTCGATCACCACATAGGCGAGCTCGATTTCCTGCTGCGTCGGCGGGTTGATGATCGATGCCTGCGACACGCGCAGCACGGGCTTGCCGTTGCCGACGGTGATGCGCGCGCCGTTCATGCTGGTGTCGCTCTCGCTCGAGCTGGACAGGCCGATCGCCTGGCCATCCTCATTGTGGATGCCCGTGACCGTCCAGCTGCGCGCGGCGGCCTGCGACGCGAGCAGGCGCTTGCGCTTGGCGGAGTCCATGTCGGTGAACTGGCCGGGATAGAGGCGGTAGAGCTCGCGCGTGAATTCGCGGCCGTCATCGACGATCACGACGACCAGATTGGGCCGGCATTTGGCGCCCCCGGGCGAGGCGCCGGCTTCGGCCGCGACCTTGCGGATCCGCGCGGCGACCTTGGCCGCATAGACTTCGGTGAACCCCGACACGAAGGGACAGACCTCGTCGCCGAACCGCGCCAGCTGCCCCTCCACGGGCACCGACATCCGGCCGACCAGCGCGCGCGCCTGTTCCTTGGCGCTGAGCGTCTTGCCGCGCACGACGATGTTGGAATCGGGATCGGACGCCGGGCGCTCCTGCGCGACGGCCGAGCCTGCCAGGAGCAGCGCCGCTGCGGTTCCGATGCCGTGAAACAGTCCTCGCATATACGCCTCGCTGAACAATCAGACGGCGTTGTATCGCATCGATTTGCGGCGGCCAACGGCCCGATCGGGCCTGGCTTCCAATTCGACGCGTGGGGGCTGGTTACCCGTTCGGGTCACCGCGCCGGCTCGAAGCGAAACCCGCGCACGGCCCCGTCAAAACTCTTCGAGCCCAGTACGAGCATGTTGTTGCCGTCGAGCAGGGCGACCGGCGCGGGCAGGCGGAGCTTCTGCCAGCCGGTGCCGGCCGGCACGTGCAGCGTGAACGGCGTGCCGTTGAGCGTGACCGTCAGCGCGCCGCCGGCCCCGGACTTGGCTTCGACCTCGACCGAGAAACTGCCGCCGCCGTCTGCGGAGAGCGAGTAGCGCATCCATTCGCCCGGCTTGAAGTCGCTGACATAAAGGCTCTCGCCCTCCTCGCGGGCGATATCGACGCCGTCGTTGCGCCAAGTCCGGCCGTTATTCCACAACGTCCGCGCCTTGCCCGTGGAGACATGGTAATTGGCGTCGTCGGTGTCGGAATAGGCGACGCCCGCGGGGCCGATATCATAGTCGACCGCATCGACCGCGCCGCCTTCCGCCGTGACCAGCAGCGGCGCCGAGGGGCGCGGGCTGGGATCGTGCGGCTGGCGCAGCATCGCGTCGACCACATCCTGGTGGAACTGGTTGTTCTCGTGGCGGATGTCGTGGCGGGCGAGCTGCATCAGCGTGGCATAGGCTTCGTCGGCGCTCGGACGCGGGCCCTTGCCGGTCCAATAGGCGACGAGCTTCGCCCAGCCGGGGTTGGGCGTGATCTCGAGCGGGTTGTTGAAGCCGATCTTCTTGAGCGGCCAGAAGGCCCAGCCAATATCGTGCTTCTCTACCAGGGCGATCGCGTCGCGGAACCAGACGTTCGAATTCTCGCCCGATTCCCCGAGCCAGAGCGGCATGTTCCAGGTCTCGCGCAGCTTGAGCACGCCGGCGATCGAGGCCTCGTCGTTGGCGTTCCAATATTTGTGGAAGCTGAGCGCGGTGTTCTTGTCGGTAAAGGGCAGTAGGCCGGCATAATTGTTGCCCCAGCAATTGCCCTCGATCACCAGCATGTGGCGCTTGTCGACTTCGCGAATTGCCGCGGCGATGTCGGTGTAGAGCTGCTTGAGCGGGGCGCTGTCCGTCTCCTTGCAGCCATGGTCGCCGCCCGGCGCGGTGAAGTCCCAATTGGGCTCGTTGAGCACGTCATAGGCGCCGATGCCCGGTTCATTGGCGTAGCGCTGGGCGAGCTTGCGCCATATCGCGATCGTCTTGCGGCGGTTCTCGGCGCTCTGCCACAGCGAGGGCTTGGCGGGGTCGCGGTCGGCGATCGGCAGGTCGTTGCCCTGGCCGCCCGGTGCGGCGTGGAGATCGAGGATCAGATACATGCCGTTCGCCCTGGTCCAGGCGAGCAGGGTGTCGATGCGGCGAAAGCCATCCTCGAGCCAGCTGTCCTTGCCGGCCACCGGTTCCTTCTCGATGGGCAGAGTCAGGAGATAGTAGTGGATCGGCAGGCGGACCGAGTTCATTCCCCAGCGCGCCATCATGTCGATGTCCGTCTTGCGAATATGGTTGTCGAGCCAGGCCTGGTAGAATTCGGCGGTCTTCTCCTCGCCGATCAGCTCGGCGATCGCGGCGCGGATGCGGTATTGCTGGCCCGAGCCGAGTTGCCCGAGCTGGAGCATATAGCCCTCCTGCAGCATCCAGCCGCCGAGCCCCATTCCGCGCAGGAGGACTTCCTTGCCGCTCTCATCGACGATGCGCGGGCCATCGGCGCGCAGGAAGCTCTGCGCAGATGCTGGCAACGTTGTCATGCAGGCGAGCAGGGCGAGCGCGAGCGTCTTCATTCCGGGCGGTCCTCTCTGTGATTTTAAGGGAGCCTAGCGCGGGGATGGGCCGGGCGTCGAGGCCCTCAGCCGATGATCGGATACTTCTCGCGCAGTCGATCGGCGATGCGCTCGACCGCGGCGTTCTCGTCCGCGTTGCCGCCGGGGGTGATCGACCAGTTGCAGTGCGGATGCGTCGCGGCGCTGTAGAGCTTCACCGCGCCCAATACCGTGCGCCAGCGCCCCCGCCTGCCGCCGACTTCGCGCTGCAGGATGGCGAGGAACTGGTCGAGCAGATCGGCCGAATTCATGCGCCGTCCGCCGCCAGGCCCTTGAGGCGGTAGAGCATTTCGAGCGCTTCGCGTGGGCTCAGGCTGTCGATGTCGATCGCGCCGAGCTCGGTGCGCAGCGTGTCGACGGCTTCCTCTTCCTCCACGGCCATGGCGGCGAAGAGGGGGAGGTCGTCGAGCCCTGCGGCAAGCCCGCCGGTCTGGGCGCGGCCCGCCTCGAGCTTGTCGAGCACTGCCTTGGCGCGCTTGATCGTCACCGGCGGCAGGCCGGCGAGGCGGGCGACGGCGAGGCCGTAGCTGCGGTCGGCCGGGCCCTCGGCGACTTCGTGGAGCAGGACGAGATCGCCCTTCCATTCGCGCGCGCGGACATGGTGGAGGGTGAGCGCGTCGCAGCGCTCGGCCAGCCGGGTCAGCTCGTGATAGTGCGTGGCGAACAAACACCGGCACCGGTTGTCCTCGTGGATCGCCTCGACCACGGCCCAGGCGATGGCAAGACCGTCATAGGTCGAGGTGCCGCGGCCGACTTCGTCGAGGATGACGAAGCTGCGCGGGGTCGCCTGGGCGAGAATCGCGGCGGTCTCGACCATCTCGACCATGAAGGTCGAGCGGCCGCGCGCGAGATTGTCCGAGGCGCCGACGCGGCTGAACAGCCGGTCGACCATGCCGAGCGTGGCGCGCGTGGCAGGAACATAGCTCCCGGCCTGGGCAAGCACTGCGATCAGCGCGTTCTGGCGCAGGAAGGTCGACTTGCCGCCCATGTTCGGGCCGGTGACCAGCCAGAGGCGGCTGGCTTCGGAGAGGTTGCAGTCGTTTGCGACGAAGCGGCCGCCGCTCTTCGCCACGGCCTCCTCGACCACCGGGTGGCGGCCGCCGTCGATCTCGAAACAGGCATGTTCGACGAGATGCGGCCGGGCCCAGCCACCCTCGGCGGCGCGCTCGGCGAGGCCGGCCGAGACGTCGATCCGGGCGAGTGCATCGGCGGTACGGGCGATGGTCTCGCGGTCTGAGAGGGCTCGCGTGGTGAGCTCTTCGAGATGCGCGGCTTCGGCGGCGAGGCCGTGCGCGCCGGCCTGCGTCACCTTGAGCGCGACTTCGTGGAGCTCGGGGGCGTTGAAGCGGACGACGCCGGCGAGCGTCTGGCGGTGGGTGAAGCCCGAATCCTGCGCCATCAGCGGGTCGGCATTCTTCGCCGGAACCTCGATATGATAGCCGAGCACGCCATTATGGCGGATCTTGAGCGAGCCGATGCCGGTGCGTGCCTTGTATTCGGCCTCGAGCGCGGCGATCGCGCGGCGGCCGCCGGCGCCGGCATCGCGCAGATCGTCGAGCGCGGCGTCATAGCCCTCGGCGATATAGCCGCCATGTGCGGCATCGACCGGCGGCTCGGGGACGAGCGCGCGGCTGAGCAGGTCGATCAGCGCGCCGTGGCCGCGCATCTGCGGGATCAGGTCGGCGAGGAGCGGCGGGATGCCCGTTGCCTCCAGCCGCTCGGCAAGGCGCCAGGCGCCGTCGAGCCCATCGCGCAGCTGGCCGAGATCACGGGGGGAGCCGCGTCCGGCGGCGATGCGGCCGAGCGCGCGGCCGATGTCGGGCATCGCCCTGAGCGCGCCGCGGACCATGTCGCGCAGCAAGGAATCGTCATGGAAATGGGTGACGAGATCGAGCCGCGCCTCGACCGCGGGGCGGTCCATCAAGGGTGCGGCGATATCGGCGCCGAGCAGGCGCGCACCGGCGCCGGTGACAGTGCGATCGACGCTGTCGAGCAGGCTGCCCTTGCGGGTGCCTCCGCTGCTGACGGTCAGCTCGAGGCTCTCGCGCGTCGCCGCGTCGATCGCCATCGCTGCCTCGGTGCGCGAAAGACGGGGCGGGCGCAGGAAGGGGAGCGCGCCCTTGGCGGTGTGCTCGAGATAGGCGGCGAGGCCCCCGGCAGCGGCGAGCGCGGCTCGGGAGAAGGCGCCGAAACCGTCGAGCGTCGCGACGCCGAACAGCCGCTTCAATCGCGCCTCGCCGCCGGCGCTGTCGAAATCCACCTTGGGCCGCGTGACGGTGGCGAGCTCGTCGAACGCCGATCCGTCGGCGACCACTGTTTCGGCGGGTGACAGGCGGGCGACTTCGGCGGCGGCGCGGTCGGCGGTGGTCTCGACGATCTCGAACAGGCCGGTCGAGATGTCGGCACAGGCGATCGCGACGCTGCCGCCCGCCTCTCCGATCGCGACGCACCAGTTCGCCGTGCGGCTGTCGAGCAGCGCCTCCTCGGTCAGCGTGCCGGCAGTGACGACGCGGACGATCGCGCGGTTGACCAGCGCCTTGGAGCCCATGCGCTTGCGCGCTTCCTCGGGCGTCTCGGTCTGGTTGGCGATGGCAACGCGGTGGCCGGCCTTGATCAGCCGGGCAAGATAGCCCTCCATCGCGTGGACGGGGACGCCGCACATCGGGATGCGCTCGCCCTCATGCTCGCCGCGTGCGGTGAGCGCGATATCGAGCACCGCGCTGGCGACCTTGGCATCGTCGAAGAACAGCTCGAAAAAGTCGCCCATTCGGTAGAACAGCAGGCAATCCTCGGCCTCCGCCTTCAGGGCGAGATATTGCGCCATCATCGGGGTGGGAGCTGTCGAGGCCATGCCCGGCCCGGACTAGCCGAACGCCTCCGTCGATCAACACCCGATGCACGCTTTTCTGGGGACAAAGCGCGATGTGCGGGATTCCGCACAGTTGGGCGATATTATCAGACCAGGAACGCTGCGGACTCAGCCATATTTGCGGCATTCGGCACATTGCGACGACGGAACGGCCCCCCTAAAGGAGAGGCAATCTGGAGAGAAAAATGTCTGAGGAATCGAACGTCCAGTTTTCGGAGCGCGAGGCGCTGCTGTATCACTCCGAAGGCCGGCCGGGCAAAATCGAGATCGTGGCTTCCAAGCCGATGGCGACGCAGCGCGACCTGGCGCTGGCCTATTCGCCCGGCGTTGCGGTGCCGGTGCTGGCGATCGCGCAGGATCCGGCGCTCGCCTACGACTATACCGCCAAGGGCAACCTCGTCGCGGTGATCTCGAACGGCACCGCGATCCTCGGCCTCGGCAATCTCGGCGCGCTGGCCTCGAAGCCGGTGATGGAGGGCAAGGCGGTCCTGTTCAAGCGCTTCGCCGATGTCGATTCGATCGACATCGAGCTGAAGACCGAGGATGTCGACCGCTTCATCGACGCGGTCGAGCTGATGGAGCCGAGCTTCGGCGGCATCAACCTTGAGGACATCAAGTCCCCCGAATGCTTCGTGATCGAGCAGACTCTCCGGGAACGCATGAACATCCCGGTGTTCCATGACGACCAGCACGGCACTGCGATCATCGCCGCCGCCGGCCTGATCAACGCGCTCCACCTGACGGGCCGCGACATCAAGGACACCCGCGTGGTGATGAACGGCGCCGGCGCCGCAGCGATTGCCTGCGCCGAGCTGATCAAGGCGATGGGCCTGCCCAACGGCAATCTGCTGATGCTCGATCGCACCGGCGTGATCTATCAGGGCCGCGAAGGCGTGAACCAGTGGCAGTCGGCGCATGCCGTCGCCACCGATCGCCGCACGCTGTCCGACGCGCTCGAGGGCGCCGACGTGTTCATGGGCCTGTCGGCGGCGGGCGCGCTGCCGGCGGCGTTGCTCAACCAGATGGCGCTCAAGCCGATCATCTTCGCGATGGCCAATCCCGATCCCGAGATCACGCCGCCGGAGGCGCGCGCGGCGCGTCCGGACGCGATCATCGCGACGGGACGCTCTGATTATCCCAATCAGGTCAACAACGTGCTCGGCTTCCCGTTCATCTTCCGCGGCGCGCTCGACGTGCGCGCGACGACGATCAACGATGCGATGAAGATCGCCGCTGCGACTGCGCTTGCCGAGCTGGCCCGCCAGCAGGTGCCTGAGGAAGTGGCTGCGGCGTACGGCGTGCAGCACAGCTTCGGCCCGGATTACATCATCCCGGCGCCGTTCGATCCGCGGCTGATGGAGATCGTCCCCGCCGCCGTCGCCCAGGCGGCGATGGACTCGGGCGTCGCGACCAAGCCGATCGCGGACATGGCGGCGTATCGCCAGCAGCTACGCGCGCGCCTCAATCCGACCACCTCGGTGCTCAGCCTTGCCTATGAAGGTGCGCGGGCCAATCCGAAGCGGGTGATCTTCGCCGAGGCCGAAGAGGAAGTCGTGCTGCGCGCGGCGATCGCGTTCAAGGATGGCGGCTATGGCACGCCGGTGCTGGTCGGGCGTGAGAGCGTGCACGAGCGGCTGCAGGCGCTCGGCGCCAATCCGGACGAGTTCGAGCTGCACAACAGCGTCAACTCGCCGCTCGTCGAGAAGATGGTCGAGTTCCTCTATTGCCGGCTCCAGCGCCGCGGCTATCTGCGCCGCGACTGCGAGCGGATGGTCAATCGCGACCGCAACATCTTCGGCGCGCTGCTGCTCCAGCTCGGCCATGCCGATGCGATGATCACCGGCGTGACGCGGACCTGGGCCGAATCGATGCGCCAGGTGAAGCGCGTGATCGATCGCCGCCCGGGCCAGACGCCGTTCGGCATGCACGTGCTGGTCGGCCAGTCGCACACGGTGTTCATCGCCGACACCACGGTGAACGAGCGCCCCAATGCCGAGGAACTGGCCGACATCGCCGAGGGCGCGGCCACGGTCGCGCGCCGCATGGGGCATGAGCCGCGTGTCGCGTTCCTCAGCTACTCCAACTTCGGCAATCCCGAAGGCCAGTGGCTCGACAATGTCCGCGGCGCGATCAAGGTGCTCGACGGCCGCGCGGTCGAGTTCGAATATGAAGGCGAGATGTCGCCCGACGTGGCGCTCAATGCGCGCCAGCTCGCCAATTATCCGTTCGCACGGATCTCCGGGCCGGCCAATGTGCTGATCATGCCGGGTCTTCAGTCGGCCAATATCTCGGCCAAGCTGCTGCGCGAGCTGGGCGGCGATTCGACGATCGGCCCGATGCTGATCGGCATGGAGAAGCCGGTGCAGATCGCCCCGATGACTGCGACGGCGAGCGAGCTGGTGACGCTGGCGGTGCTGGCGGCAGGCGGGATTGCCCGCTGATTTAGCACGATAAAACACCTCTTGCCTGCTACATTTGTAGCATGTTACATATGTAGCAGGTTAGAGGAGGTCGAGTCGTGATCGAATCGCTGCCGCGCCGCGAGCGCGACGTATTCGAGGCATTGTGCAGCCTGGGTGAGGGCACCGCCGCCGCCGTGCGCGGCGCGCTTGCCGATCCGCCGAGCGATTCGGCCGTGCGCACGTTGCTCGGGCGGTTGAAGGCCAAGGGCCTGATCGACCACCGCACACTCAACCAGGCCTATGTCTATGTGCCGGTGCCGCAGGCCGATGCGGTGGCGGAGACCGCGCTGCAGCGGTTGGTGCAGACCTTCTTCCAGGGATCGGCGGCGCGCGCCGCCACCGCGTTGCTCGGGATGGAAAAGGGCCTCGACCCGCAGGAGATCGAGGCGCTGCAACAGGCGATCGACAAGGCGCGGGGAGAGGCGAAATGATCGCATCGCTGCTGATCGAGCTCGGCTGGAAGTCGGCGCTGGCCTGTGCGGTGGCGCTGCTCGCGAGCGGGGCATTGCGCGGCCGTCCGGCGGCACAGCGCGTGGCGATGCTGCGCGCAGGGATTGCAGCATTGCTGCTGCTGCCGCTGCTCATCCTGACCGTGCCGGCGCTCGAAATCGCGGTGCTGCCCGCCGTGGCCCCGTTGCCCGATTTGCCGATGCCGGAGATCGTCGCGGCACCCGTCGCGGTCGATGCACCGGAAATCGACTGGATTGCCCTGGCGTACGGCGCGGGCGCCGCCTTTGTGCTGCTGCGCCTCGCCATCGGCCTTGTCATGCTGCACCGCTGGACCCGCCATGCGGTGCCCGCCTCCAACCCGGTGTGGCTGGAGGCGATCGCACGGGCCGCCGAACCCTTGAAGCGGCCCGTGCGGCTACTCGTCTCGCCCAGCATCGCCTCGCCGTTGAGCCTCGGCGTTGCGCCGGCGACGATCCTGATCGGCCCCGATACCGAGCGTTGCGCCGATCGCGCTGCCGCCGTGATCGCGCATGAGATGGCGCATGTCCGCCGCTTCGACTGGCCGGCGATGCTTGCCGCGCGGCTCGCGCTCGCCTTGTTCTGGTTCAACCCGCTGGCCTGGCTGCTCGCCGCCGAGCTCTCTCGCCAGACCGAACTCGCTGCCGACGAGGAAGCGGTGCGCCATGTCGCGCGCACTGATTACGCGCAGGCGCTGCTCGCGGTCGCCGGCGGCTGCGGCGCGCATGCGGCGTGCGGCATGGCGGTGACGCGCAGTGCGCTCGCTCGGCGGATCCGCCGGGTTCTCGATGCGCGCCAGGCCAAGCCGGCGAGCGGGCTGCTTTGTGCGGCGCTGATCGGCAGCATCCCGCTGGGCATCGCCCCGCTGGCAGCAATGCAGCTGGTGCCAGCACCAGCCGCACCTGCTCCCGAGCCCGTGGTCAAGGTTCGGCAATCGGCGCCGGAGCGTCTCCGAATGCCGGCGTCGACGCCGCAGCCGGTGCAAGCGGCGCCGGAGGCGCCCAGGCCGCGCCGCGCGGCTGCGAAACCGGCTCCAGCACCCGCCCCGGTTGCCGACGGGCTCAAGCCGCCGCTGGCGATGATGCGTGCGCCCGAAACGCCGGAAGCGCCGGACTTCAAGGCTCGGTTCCAGGCCAGGATGACCAAGTGGCGGCTGGACAGGCAGCAGCCCGACGGCAAGCCCGCGCCGGGTACCGAAGCGAGCCGCCAGGCCGAGGCAACGGGCCTGCGCATGGCCAAGGCCGCGGTTGCCGCAAAGCCGGAAGACAAGCCGCTGCCGGTCAAGACCGTGTGGGGCGCGGGGCCGGATGCGCGTGGCCAGGTGCAGCAGCGGATCCGGGCGGCGAGCCAGTTGCGCGCCCAGGCGCAGACCTACAGCAAGCTCGCCAAGGACGAGAGCCTCTCGCCCGATATCCGCCAGAGCTACGTCAAGGTGGCGGAGTCGCTGCGGGACAATGCGTCCCGGCTTGAGGCACAGGCGAGACAGATGAAGGGCGTCTTCTAGACCGCCCTTGACCCCCAATCACTGAACCAAAGCGCGGTTTTCGCGCCACGGGGCCGGCTTGCCCGGCGACTTGAAGGGAGAATGACGATGCGTTCGATCCTGTTTCTGTCCCTTGTCCTCGTCGGCGCCTGCGCGGCGCGGGATCCCAGGCCCGAGCCCGCAGCGGGCCTGGCCTATAGCGACCTGGCGCTCGACACCGAAGCGGGCCGCGACGCGCTGCGGGAGCGCGTCGAGGTCGCGGCGCGCAACTTCTGCCGGGAGCATGCCAGGGAGGTCGTCCCCCAGCTGATCCGGCACGAGACGAGCTATTGCCTCGACGCGCTGCGCCAGTCGCTGGCGGAGGCGATGCCGGCCACGGTGCGCCGCGCCTATTACCGGCGCTAGCCGTCGATGCTGATCCCAAGCGACGCGTTGACCAGCCCGCCATCGACCGTGATCGTGTCGCCCACGACATAGTCGCCGGCGCGGCTGGCGAGGTAGATGGCGGCCCCGGCCATATCCTCGTCGAAGCCGATGCGCCTGGCCGGGATCGCCTTGGCGACATCGCCGCCATGGTCGCGCGCCGCCTTGTTCATGTCGCTGGCAAAGGCGCCGGGGGCGATCGAGGTGACGTTGATATGGTCGCGGATCAGCCGGGCGGCCATGCGCTTGGTCAAATAGATCAGCGCCGACTTCGAGGCGTGGTAGCTATAGGTTTCCCAAGGGTTGAGCCGCTGGCCGTCGATCGAGGTGATGTTGATCACCTTGGCCGGCTGCTGCGCCGAACCGCCGACCTTGAGCAGGCCATGCAGCGCCTGGGTGAGGAAGAAGGGGGACTTCACATTGAGGTCCATCACCTTGTCCCAGCCCTTTTCCGGGAAATTCTCGAAGGGCTCACCCCAGGCGGCGCCGGCATTGTTGACGAGGATGTCGAGCCGCTCCTCGCGTTCGGCCAGCGCGGCGGCCAGTGCCTTGCAGCCCTCGACCGTGCCGACGTCCATCGGCAGGGCGATGCAGTTCGGGCCGAGCGCCGCGGCGGTTTCCTCGCAGGCCTCGGCCTTGCGGGACGAGACATAGACCCTGGCGCCCTGGGCAACATAGCCCTCGGCAATCATCCGGCCGATGCCCCGTGAGCCGCCGGTGACGAGTGCGATCCGGCCGTCGAGGCGGAAGAGCGTGCTGGTATCCATGGTTTCCTCTCCTGGGTTCGTTACCCGCCGCGCTTGAGCGTCTCGCGGGCGATGATCAGCTGCTGGATCTGGCTGGTGCCTTCATAGATCCGGAACAGGCGCACGTCGCGGTAGAGCCGCTCGATGCCATAGTCGGCGATATAGCCTGCGCCGCCGAAGATCTGCACGGCGCGATCGGCGACGCGGCCGACCATCTCGCTGGCGAAATATTTGGCGGCGGCGGCTTCCATCGTGGTGTTCTGGCCAGCGTCCTTGGCGGCGGCGGTTTCCAGCACCAGCGCACGGGCGGCGAGTGCTTCGGTCTTGGAATCGGCGAGCATTGCCTGGATCAGCTGATGCTCGGCGATCGGCTTGCCGAACTGCTTGCGTGTCGAGGCATAGGCGACGCAGTCGGCGATGAGCCGCTCGGCCACGCCGACACAGACCGCGGAGATGTGGAGGCGGCCGCGGTCGAGCACCTGCATGGCGATCTTGAAGCCTTCGCCCTCGGCGCCGAGCCGATTGGCGGCGGGGACGGGGGTGTCGTCGAACACGACATCGGCGACCCGGGCGCCCTTCTGGCCCATCTTCTTCTCGGGCTCGCCGATGCTGATGCCGGGCAGGTCGCGCGGCACCAGAAAGGCGGAGACGCCCCGGCCACCGGGTTCGTCGCCGGTGCGTGCCATGACGGTGAACAGCTCGGCCTTGTCGGCATTGGTGATGAAGCGCTTGGTGCCGGTGAGGCGGTAGACATCGCCGTCCTTGACCGCCCGGGTCTTCACCGCGCCGCTGTCCGATCCGACATCGGGCTCGGTCAAAGCGAAGCTGGTGACAATCTCGCCGCTGGCGATCTTCGGCAGCCATAGCGCTTTCTGCTCGGGGGTACCGGCCATGACGAGGCCCTGCGAGCCGATGCCGACATTGGTGCCGAAGGAGGAGCGGAACGCCGGAGTAGTGCGGCCAAGCTCGATGGCGACCTTGCACTCCTCGAGCATCGTCAGGCCCAGGCCGCCAAACTCCTCGGCGATCGACAGGCCGAAAAGGCCGAGCTGCTTCATCTCCGCAGTGATGTCGGCAGGGATGGCGTCGGCGGCCTCGACATCGGCCTCGAGCGGGCGGAGACGCTCGGCGACGAAGCGGCGAATGGTGTCGATCAGCGTGTCGAAGACTTCGGGGTCGAGCGCCATTGCTTCACGTTCCTCAAGTTCGAAGCGGGACGCTATACCGGTCTCATGCTCGGTAGCAAGGCCATACCCAATGTTCCAATCTGTTCCGGTTGACCCTTGGTGGGTGGCACCTATGCTGCGCGGCGAAGGATAAAGGGAGAGGCTATGTCGGGCGCGCAGACCAACCAGGCGGCAGTGCCCCCGGCGCGGCGAATCCGCACGCCGATCATGCTCGCTTACGGGTTCGGCACCGTGGCGTATGGCGTGAAGGACTTCTGCTTCTCGACCTTCCTGCTCTTCTATTTCAACCAGGTGCTGGGGCTCCCGGCGACCGAAGTCGGCTTTGCGATCATGTGTGCGCTGCTGCTCGACGCTGTGGCCGACCCGGCGATCGGCTTCCTGTCGGACCGGACCAGCAGCCGCTGGGGGCGGCGCCATCCCTGGATGTATGCCTCGGCCATCCCGATCGCGCTCGGCTGGGTGCTGCTGTGGAACCCGCCGGCGCTGTCCAACGCGCATCTGCTGCTCTGGGTATTCGCCATGTCGGTGCTCGTCCGCACCGCGGTGAGCGCCTATGAAGTGCCGAGCCAGGCGCTGACTCCGGAACTGTCCGCCGATTATGAGGAGCGGACGCGGATCATGGCGTACCGCTTCCTGTTCGGCTGGGCCGGCGGACTGGCGATGATGATCCTCGCTTATGCCTGGCTGCTCGGCCCTTCGCCGGGGCATCCCAATGGCCAGCTGGTGCGGGAGAATTATCCGGGCTTCGCGGCGGTGAGCGCGGGCATCATGGTGTTCGCCATCCTCCTCTCGGCATTCGGCACGCATGGCGAGATCAAGCGGCTGCCGCGGGCCGAGATGAAGCGCCAGTCGATCGGAGCGCATTTCGGCGAGCTGGTCGCCACGGTGAAGAACCGCGCCTTCCTGATCCTGATGGCGGCGGGGCTCTGCTATTATTGCGCCCAGGGGGTGAGCTTTGCCCTTTCCAGCTACATCTATGCCCATGTCTGGCGCTTCCAGAACCAGGACTTCACGATCATCGCCTTCTCGCTCCTCGTCGGGGCGTTCCTTGCCTTCCTCATCGCGCCACGCATCTCGCGCCGGATGGGCAAGCCCAGGGCGGCGATGCTGCTGATGATGGCTGCCGCCTTCTGGGTGGCGCTTCCCTATGTTCTGCGCCTCGCCGGGCTGTTTCCGGCGCCGGGCAACCCCTGGATGCTGCCGTCGCTGTTCGCCATCTACGCCGCCAATGTCGCCTGCAGCATTTCGGCGACCATCCTCGGCGCGTCGATGATGGCGGATGTCGTCGAGCAATCGGAGATCGAGACCGGGCGGCGGAACGAGGGCGTGTTCTTCGCCGGCGCCTTTTTTGTGCAGAAATGCTGCAGCGGACTGGGGATCTGGGCGACCGGCATGCTGCTCGACCTGGTCGACTTTCCAGCACTCGCCAAAGTGGGGCAGGTCGCCCCGGCGGCAGTCGATCGGCTGACCATCCTCTTCTCCGTGCTCTACGCCGTGCTCGCCTTCGCCGCAGCCGGGCTCTACCGGATCTTCCCGTTCGGCAAGGCCGAGCATGAGGCCCGGGTTGCCGCGCTCGCCGCCGGAAAGACGGAAATGTCCGCCGAGGGCTGAGCCCCCGGCGGACATCCTTTCCTCCCCAGGAAAAGCTACGCTCAGGCCACGCGGCCCAGGCGGTGATAGAGATTGGCGTATTTCACGGACTCGGGTGCGTCCTTCACCTTTTCGAGATGGGTCGCCACCGCATCGCGGATCAGGCGGAAATCCTCGGTCGAGAAAACGGCGCGGCTGCGCTGGGGTTCGGTCATGTCGTGGCTCCTTTCTACGCGGCTTCGGTGGTGAACTGGGCGGCTTCGGTGCTCTCGGCGAGCGCGGTGGTGCTGCTCGAGCCGCCGGCCAAAGTGGTGGCGATCGCATCGAAATAGCCGGTGCCGACTTCGCGCTGGTGGCGAGTCGCGGTGTAGCCGTTCGCCTCGGCGGCGAACTCGGCCTGCTGCAGCTCCGAATAGGCCGCCATGCCGCGATCCTTATAGCCCCGGGCCAGCTCGAACATGCCGTAGTTGAGCTGGTGGAAGCCGGCGAGGGTGACGAACTGGAACTTGTAGCCCATCGCGCCGATCTCGCGCTGGAACTTGGCGATGTCGTCCTTGTCGAGATTCTTCTCCCAGTTGAAGCTGGGTGAGCAATTGTACGCCAGCATCTTGTTGGGGAATTCCTTCTTGATCGCCTCGGCGAAGCGGCGGGCGTCGTCCATGTTCGGCTTGGAGGTCTCCCACCACAGCAGGTCGGCATGCTCGGCGAACGCCAGGCCACGCTTGATGCAGTGATCGACGCCGGTGCCGTCCTTGAGGCGGAAGAAGCCTTCCGGAGTCCGCTCGCCGGTGAGGAACTCGCGGTCGCGCTCGTCGACATCGGAGGTGATCAGCCTGGCGCTCTCGGCATCGGTGCGGGCGCAGATCACCGTCGGCACGCCGGCGACGTCGGCGGCGAGGCGCGCCGCATCGAGGTTGCGGATATGCGCCTGGGTGGGGATCAGCACCTTGCCGCCGAGATGGCCGCACTTCTTCTCCGAGGCGAGCTGGTCTTCATAATGCACGCCCGCGGCGCCGGCGGCGATATAGGCCTTCATGATCTCGAAGCAGTTGAGCGGGCCGCCGAAGCCGGCCTCGGCATCGGCGACGATCGGCATGAACCAGTCGCGCTGGGCGCCGCCTTCCATATGCTCGATCTGGTCGGCGCGCTGGAGCGTGGCGTTGATCCGCTTCGCCAGCTCGGGGCCGGCATTGGCGGGGTAGAGCGACTGGTCGGGATACATCTGGCCGGCGGTGTTGGCGTCGGCCGCAACCTGCCAGCCGGAGAGGTAGATTGCCTTCAGCCCGGCGCGGACCATCTGCATCGCCTGGTTGCCGGAGAGGGCGCCGAGGGCGTTGATATAATCCTCTTCATGGAGCAGCTCCCACAGCTTGAGCGCGCCGCGGCGGGCCAGCGTATGCTCGATGGGCAGCGAGCCACGCAGGCGCTCGACATCCTCGGGGCTGTACGGACGCACGATGCCGTCGAATCGACCGGTGGGAGCGGGGATCAGATCTTCGAAGCGCGTCGGCATTGTGTGTTCCTTGACTAGATTGCTCGGCTTGTATGGATATTCCTTGACTCCTTTGACGATAGAGAAGGGGTAGTTGACCGGGTCATGGTGTGCGGGAGGGGTTTTCCTTGGTTTGAAAGGGTGTAAAGAATTTACAATGCGACGATTAGAACATAACAAGAACTATTGCGTGTAGGAAAGCGCTGATGTGAGTCCGTTCCCCTCCCTGGAAGGGAGGGGCTAGGGGTGGGTTGCTCTCCCCGGGCTGCGCAGCTTGCGGAGGCCCACCCACCCCCGACCCCTCCCTTCCAGGGAGGGGAGGTTTTAGAATGGAGTGGCAGGTGGCCGAACAGAAGCTCTTCGCAGGACATGCCGTCCGCCGTCTCCGGCGGCAGTTGCTGCTGACCCAGGCGGCGATGGCCGAGGCGCTGGGGGTGTCCGCCTCCTATCTCAACCTGGTCGAGCGCAACCAGCGGCCGGTATCGGCGATGCTGATGCTGCGGCTGTCCGAAGTCTATGACTTCGATCCGCGCAAGCTGGCCGCGGCCGAGCCCGGCGGGGGCATGGAGGCGCTGCGGCGGCGGCTGGCCGATCCGATCTTCGCCGATCTCGAGATCGACCGGCAGCAGATGGAGGAATGGCTGGCGGGCGCGCCGGGCGGCGCCGAGGCGTTCGCGCGCGCCTATGACCGGATCGGCGCGGCCGGGCCAGTGGCGGGCGAGGGAGTGAGCGATCCGGGGCGGCAGGTGCGCCGCGAGATCGAGCGCTGGCGCGGGCATTTCGCCGATCTCGACGCGCTTGCCGAGGCGCTGGCCGATGAGCTGCGCCAGGCGGCGGGCGATCCCTATGGGGCGATGGCCGAGCGGCTGCGGGTGAAGCACCAGCTTTCGGTGCGCATCCTGCCGGCGGAGGTGATGCCGGGGCTGTTGAAGCGGCTCGATTTGCACGCGCGCCAGGTGCAGCTGTCCGAACTGCTCGATGTGCCGGGGCGGACCTTTGCACTGGCCGAACGGCTGTCGCAGGAGGCGCGCGGCGAGATCGATGCGCTGGTGCGCGGCGCCGGGCTCGATCGCGGCGGCGAGCGGCTCTACCAGCGCCATCTGGTGGGTTATTTCGCCGCGGCCTTGGTGATGCCCTATGGCCGCTTCCTGCGCGCGTGCGAGCAGACCGGATACGACATGGAAGTGCTGCAGCGGCGCTTCGGGGCGAGCTTCGAGCAGGTGGCGCACCGGCTGACCACCTTGCAGCGCGTGGGCGCGCGCGGGCTGCCGTTCTTCCTGATCCGCACCGACCGGGCGGGGCAGGTGTCGAAGCGCTTTGCCGGGGCGAGCGGGTCGGCGCTCGTGGAGGGCCCCGGCCTGTGTCCGCTATGGAATCTGACCGAGGCGTTCGGCCGCGCGGACGAGACTTTGGTCCAGCTGATCGAGACCGAGGACGCGGCGCGCTGGTTCACGCTCTCCCGCGCCCGCACGCCGCATGGCGCGCAGGGGGTGAAGGCGCGGTTCGCGCTGGGGATCGGGCTGGCGGCCGGCGAGGCGCGGGCGCTGAGCGCGGCGCGCGGGGTCGATCTTGCGGGCGAGGCGGTGCCGGTGGGGCTGGGCTGCCGGGCCTGCACGCGGCCCGATTGCCCGCAACGGAGCGCGCCGCCGGCGGGGCGGGCGGCGCTGGCGAGCGAGCGCGAGAGCGGGGTTACGCCGTTCGGGTTTGCGGGGGATTAGGGGAGGGCGGCGATCCGCGGTTAGCCGCCGTTCGATCTCGCCGCCTGCTCGCGGTGATGCCGGGCGGCCAAGCGCAGGATCGCGCTGCCGAGCAGGACGAGAAGCAAGCCAACCCCTCCGAAGACGAGCAGCAGGACGGCTATGCCCAATTCGGACGAGGGCTGGCCGGTATTTCGATCATGGATGGGGAGCCCCAGTCCGAAATGCCCCACGGCCATTGCCAGCGAAACCGCCACGAACACCGCCCCGATCAGGATGGCGCCCTGCGGTATGCGGCGAGCGGGGTATGAGCGGCGCATGCGGCGAGTTTGCTCCGCTATCCACATGGCCGCAAGGGGGGGCGTTTCGTGCCACGAAGCGCCCCGATCCCAGTAGCGGTTCCCCGGCGAAGGCCGGGGCCCAGGATCGCGAGCGATACGGCAGAGAAACCCTGGGCCCCGGCTTTCGCCGGGGATCAGTGCAGTGTTGCATCGCAGGAGGGCGGTTTTACCCCGCCATCTCCCCCAGCAGCGCCTCCAGCTGCGCCAGCTGCTCGGGCATGCCTTCGGCGCCGCCAATGCCTTCGTCGAGCGCTTCCTTGGTGGGGTAGACTTCGCGGAAGGTCAGCAGCGTCTTGCCGTCCTGTTCCTCGAGCGTGACCGAGGAGATCGCGCCGCCGTCGCCGCTTTCCTCGTTGGTCCAGACGATGCGTTCGTTGGGGATGACTTCGGTATAGCTGCCGAAGAACGCCCAGACCTGGCCGCCTTCGGGGGTGAACTCGATACGGTAGCCGCCGCCGACGCGGACATCGAACTCGCGGACGTGCATCGGCACGCCCATCGACTTGGGCGCCCACCAGCGCTGGAATAGCTCGGGCGTGGTCCAGGCCTTGTAGACGAGGCGCGGCGGGGCGTCGAAGATGCGCGTCACGGTCACTTCGGTGTCGGAGGTGCGCACCACCTGGGTGGCGCTGAAATCACTGGCGGTCAGGCCCATCCATTTTCTCCTTGGCTTTGAGTTCGGCGATCACATCATCCAGCGCGTCGAAGCGGGCGTGCCAGCGCGCGTGGTAATTCTCGATCCAGTCGGCCTCTGCGGTCAGCCCCTGCGCGCCGAGCCGACAGGTGCGGACGCGGCCGACCTTCTCGGTGATGACCAGCCCGGCGCGCTCGAGGATGCCGACATGCTTCTTCATGCCGGTGAGCGTCATGTGGAAGCGCTCGGCAAGGTCGGTGATCGACGCCTCGGCCCGGCCGAGCTGCTCGAGCACGCCGCGCCGCGTCGCGTCCGAAAGCGCGGCGAAGGAGGCGTCGAGGCGAGTGGCTTCGGCATAGTGAACCATATGGTTCAGTATTAGCGCGTGCGGGGCTGGCGCGCAAGGGGGCAGCGGAACCGATGCGTTCCGGCACGGGTTGCCGCAGGCAAAAGAGGAGTGCTCCCATGGAAACCATGCAGCTGCATCGCGGACGGCTGATCGACCATATCCAGCTCGTCGTGCAGGATCTCGCCGCCAGTCGGCGCTTCTACGGCACGGTGTTCGACGTGATCGGGGTGCCGATCGCGGGTGAGGGCGAGGATTATTTCTGGGCCGACGAGCTGTTCATCTCGACCGCGGAGAGCAAGGCGGCGGCGGGCAAGCTGACGGGCAGGCACCATATCGCCTTCCAGGCGAAGGACCGCGAGACGGTGGAGCGCTTCCACAAGCAGGGGCTCGAAGCCGGCGGCAGCGACAATGGCGCGCCGGGCGAGCGGCCCTATCATCCCGGCTACTACGGCGCGTTCCTGATCGACCCCGACGGGAATAACATCGAGGCGGTGTTCCACGGAGTCGCCGAGAAGTCGGCGGACAGCGTGGTGGTGACGTTCGAGATGTAAGGGGAGCTCGTTCCCCGGCGAAAGCCGGGGCCCAGGGTTTCTCTGCCGTCCCGCTTGTGACCCTGGGCCCCGGCTTTCGCCGGGGAACAAGTATCAGAACAGCGTCGTCAGATAGTAGAAGATCGCGCCCACCGCCGCCGAGGCGGGGATGGTGATGATCCAGGCGACGACGACATTGCTCGCCACGCCCCAGCGCACTGCCGAGGCGCGGCGCGCGGTGCCGGCGCCGATCACTGCGCCGGTGATCGTGTGCGTGGTCGAGACCGGGATGCCGAGCAAGGACGCGCCGAACAGCACGATCGAGCCCGCCAACGAGGCACTGAACCCCTGGTGCTGCGAGAGCTTGGTGATGCGGCTGCCCATCGTCTCGATGATCTTCCAGCCGCCGCTCAGCGTGCCGAGCGCGATCGCGATATAGCAGGCGATCGCCACCCAGTGCGGCACATGGAAGTCGCCGTGCAGATAGCCGGTCGAATAGAGCAGCACCGTGATGATCCCCATCGTCTTCTGCGCGTCGTTGAGGCCGTGGCTGAGCGAATAGGCGCCCGAGGAGATCAGGTGCAGCGTGCGGAAGCTGCGCTCGGCGGTGCGCGAGCTGGCGCGCATGAACAGCCAGGAGGTGAGCAGCATGATCAGCATCGCCAGGATCATGCCGATCGTCGGCGAGAGGACGATGGCGATCAGCGTCTTGTTGAGCCCGGTCCATTTGATCCCGGTGAGCCCGGCATGCGCGACGCCCGAGCCGATCATCCCGCCGACCAGCGCATGGCTCGACGAGGAGGGGATGCCCTTGAGCCAGGTGACGACGTTCCAGAACATCGCCCCGATCAGCGCGCCGAAGACGACGCCGGGGGTGATGAGGTTCTTGTCGATCAGCCCCTGGCCGATCGTGTCCGCCACCTTGTGCAGCGCCGGGAAGGCGATGGTGAGGAAATAGGCGGCGAAGTTGAACGCTGCGGCAAAGGCCACCGCATGGACCGGCTTGAGCAGCCGCGTGGCGACGACGGTGGCGATCGAATTGGCCGCGTCGTGCAGCCCGTTCAGAAAGTCGAACGCCAGCGCGACCAGGATCAGGCCGACGAGCAGGGGAAAGGCGAGTTCGTGCATCTGTCCGGGCCGTTCAGGCGTGGTCGATCACGATGCCGTCGATCTCGTTGGCGACATCCTCGAACGCGTCGACGATCCGCTCGAGATGCTTGAACAGCTCGCGGTGGACGGCGAACTTGAGCGGGTCGGTGGGGCCGATGCTCTTATAGGCTTTCTTGAGGCCCTCGGCATGGATCTGATCGGCATGGCTTTCCATGCGGACGATGCGCTCGGTCAGTTCGTGGAGGCGCGGGCCGTTGCGGCCGACATCGCGCAGCAGGGGCATCGCCTCGGCGGTGAGGCGGGCGGCGTCGACGATGATCGCCGCCATGTCCTTCATCTCCTGCTCGAAGCTGGTGACTTCATAGAGGTCGATCGCCTGGACGGCGGCCTGCATCTCGTCGATCGCGTCGTCCATCGCGCCGATCAGCGAGGTGATCGCGCCGCGGTCGAACGGAGTGAGGAAGGTCTCGCGCACGGTGCGCAGCACTTCGCGGATGATCTCGTCGGCGTCATGCTCGCGCTCGATTACTTCGCGGATATGGTCGGGGCTGCCGTCCTGGAGCAGGCGGGCGAGCGCATCGGCGCCGGCGACGACGGTGCGCGCATGCGCCTCGAACATCTCGAAGAAATTGCCGGTGCGGGGCAGCAGGCGCTGGAACCAGGCGAACATCGTATGGACCTTTGATTTGCGGGCGACGGCAGTAAGCAGCCCGTTGCGTTGGGTTGCCGCGCGGAATTCGGCGGGGCCGAACGAGCGGATGAGATCGGCGAGATCGGCTTCGTCGACCGCTTCGGCGGCCTCGGCCAGGCTGAACCAGCGGCGTTCGCGCTGGCCCTGTTCCTTCCAGGCGGCGAGCTCCTGGTTCACCGCGAGCGGGAACACGTCGACGTCGATCATCAGCGCGGAACCGTTGCGGCGCTTCTTGCGGTAGCGGAACGAGCCGAGCGGGATCGGGCAGACCAGCCCGCGCACGCCGGCTTCTTCCTCGGCCTCGATCGCGGCGGCGGTGTGCTGCGACATGCCGGGTTCGGGATTGCCCTTGGGGATCACCCAGCGGCCACTCTCCCGCGACGTCACCAGCAACACGCGCACCGGCGCATCGATCGCACTGCCTTCCGTACGGTAGGGCAAGGCGGCGATCTGACGAATGGTACGGGACTCCGAAGCTGCGGGAAGGGCGGCGGCGGGCTTGTTACAAATTCATGGCAAGCGCAAGCCTTGGGCGGTCAGTCGGGCACCGCACAGCTTTCGGCCGGCAGTTCGATCAGGTTGATCGACACCTTGTCGTTGTCGAGCGACTTGAACTGCACGGCCGGCAGGATCACCCAGCCATAGGCCGGACGGCCATCGATCGTCGGAACCGGGAGCGGCGGCAGGCGCGCCGGGTCGAAGAGGCGCCTGGCATTGCCCTTGCCGCTGCTGACCAGCGAGAAGCGCGCACCGGCAGAGGTGCAGAGCTGGACATAGAGCAAGCGGCCCTGCGGATCGACCAGCGCGCGCAGCGGGATGGGCGGCGTGCTGCCCGGCGAGCGGAGTGTGTCACGGCGCAGCAGCGCAAGCAGCGTCTTGACCGCGGGGCGCTCTGTGGCCGTGGGAAGCGTGCCGCCGTTCAGCGCGTTCACTGCCTTGAACATCCGCGCGATCAGCTTGTCATTGCCGGTCATGCGGATGGCTTCGACCCAGATCGGAATGTCGGCAGGCTTGTCCGCCTCAGGGATGCTGCCCGCCGCCTCCAGCTCGAACAGGCGGTTCAGCGCGCGGAAATCGGGGATAAGCAGGAGCTTGCGGGCACGCGCCGGATCGCTCGGCAGCGCTTCCTCGGCGAGGATGATGTGCGCCGCGCCCGAATAGGGTCGAAGCGCCTGTTCTTCGAGATAGGGGCGCATGCCGGCGCGCTCGATATTGGCGAGCAGGTCCTTGTCCTTGCCGTCGGACCAGCTGTCATGCCCGAGCAGCTGCCAGTGGATGCGGCCGCGCAAATAGTAATGCTGCGCCCGGACCGGATCGGGCGCTCCCACCGCACCGATCGCATAAGCGAGGCCAAGCACGTCGAACGCATTGCCCCAGCCGCGCAGATCGCCTGGATGCTCGCCGACCAGATATTCGAGGAGGGCGATGGCCTCTTTGGGCCGGGCGGGGCATTTGATGCCCGGGCCGCCATCGACGAACCAGGTCGGCGCGCCCAGGGCGGGGAACAGCATCGCCTTGCCGATCTCATAGAGCTCATAGCCTCCGTCCTCGTCGAGCGCGAGGGAGGGGCGGTTGAGCAGGGCGAGCCGGGGCGCGAGTTCCGCCGGCCCGATCATCTTCCAGTCGTGCGCGGCGGACTGCCAGCCGCCGGTACAACTGGGCAGCGTCTTGGCGATCACGTCGATCGTCGCGGCGGGGAGCGGTGGCGAGGCATGGGCTGCGGGCGCGAACAGGAGCGCGGCGAGAGCGAGCAGCTTCTTGATGGTCATGCGGTGCCGTCCCCCTCAAGCGGCGTGGGGCTGAGCAGTCTCGCAGATGCTCTTGTTTTGCAATCGAGATCGTTTCGTTTCCGCGGCGGTTTTCATTGCCCTGTCGCACCCTTTGTGGAGGATGCGCCGCAAAGAGGGAGGTGGCGTATGCGTCATTTGGTGCGATTCGGAGTGCTGGCGCTGGGTAGCGCGGCGCTGGTTTCGGCGAGCGGGCCGGTGCCCGACATGGAGGCGGCGGTGCAGGCGGCGATGGCCGAGACCGGGGCCAAGGGCGTCGCGGTCGCGCTGATCGACAAGGGCCAGGTCGTCTCGGTCAAGAGCTGGGGCGTGCGCAACGCCAAGGGCGATCCGCTGCAGGACGACACGGTGATGTACGGCGCGTCGCTGACCAAGGCGGTGTTCGGCTATCTGGTCACCCAGCTTGCCTCGGAGGGGAAAATCGACCTCGACAAGCCGATCGCGGCGATGCTGGCGAAGCCGATCCCCGACTATGGCAATGTCGAGGGCTATGGCCAGTGGGGCGACCTGGCCGGCGATCCGCGCGTGCAGAAGGTGACGCCGCGCCACGCGCTCAACCACGCGACCGGCTTTGCCAATTTCGCGTTCCTCGAGCCCGACCAGAAGCTGAAGTTCCATTTCGATCCGGGTACCAACTATGCCTATTCGGGCGAGGGCATCTCGCTGCTCCAGTTCGGCGTCGAGAAGGGACTGGGGCTGAGCGTCGAGGCCGAGCTGCAGCGCCGCTTCTTCAAGCCGCTCGGCATGACGCGGACCAGCCTGATCTGGCAGGACAGCTTCGGCACCAACCTGGCGGATGGCTGGAACGAGAACGGCAAGGCCGAAGTACATGACGACCGCAGCCGGGTGCGCGCGGCGGGGTCGATGGACACGACGATCCACGACCTCGCGCAGATGACCGCGGCGATGGTGCGCGGCTATGGGCTGCCGAAGAAGTGGCGGGTCGAATATGCCCGCGGCACGCAGAAGATCGGCAGCAAGACGCAGTTCCCGACGCTCAACAACCCGGCGGGTCCGGGCGAGGGGACCGACGCGAAGGCGGCGCTCGGTGTGGTCGCGTTCACCGGGCCGCAGGGCGCGGGCTGGTTCAAGGGCGGGCATAACGACACCACCGCGAACACGCTGGTGTGCCTCGAGCGCGGGCAGCGCTGCGTGCTGATCCTCGGCAATGATGTGCGGATCGAAAAGGCATTCCCGAAGCTCGTGCGCGCGGCGCTGGGCGAGACGGGGGTGCCCTATGGCTGGGAATATGGGGTGAAGTGATTCCCTCTCCCATTGGGAGAGGGAGGGAGCCGACGAAGTCGGCGGAAGGGTGAGGGCAGTTCGATAGCTGCCCTCACCCTTCCCACTCGCTACGCGAGCGGGCCCCTTCCCGCTCCCAAGGGGAGCGGGAGCTCAAGGCTTAGAAGCCGAAGCCGATCGTGGCGAAGACCTGGCGCGGGGCCGAGGCGTGGAACACCAGCACGTCGCCGGCGACCGCGTTCGAGTCGCCCTTTGCGACCACGCCCGAATCGCTCGGTGCGAACACGCTCGAGTCGAAGTTCGAGGCGTAGCGCTTGTTGGTCAGGTTGGTGACGTTGAGCGAGATCTTGGCGCCCTTCACCCAGCCATAGTCGCCGAAATTATAGCCCATGCCGAGGTCGAAGGTCGTGACCGGACCGAAGCTCTGGTCGTTGGTGTAGGTGTAATAGCGGCGGCCGGTATATTTGCCCTGGAGCGACCCGTAAAAGCCGTCCTTGTGCAGGCTGAGCACGCTGGCCAGCATCGTCTTGGGCGTGTCGACCTGCTGCTTGCCCGCGGTCGGCAGGATCGCGGTGGTGGTGCCGAGGCTCCACACCAGATCCTCGTCATAGGTCGACTTGTTGTACGAAGCCGAATTGTACCAGTTGATCCACGGCGCCGGCTTCCACAGCACGCCGATCTCGGCGCCCTTGCTGGTGACGCTGCCGGCATTGTGGAAGCTGTTGCCGCAACCCGGATTCTGCTGCTGGTTGGTCGGGCACGGATTGTACTGGAGCAGGCGGTTGTCGAACTTGACGTAATAGCCGCTCAGCGAGACCTGGAGCGGGCCGCTGACATAGCGATAGCCGCCGTCGAAGCTTTTCGAAGTCTCGGGCTTGAGCGTATGGCCCTGCTGGTTCCACACGGTCTGCGAGACCGACTGCGGCCCGAGCTTGAAGCCGCCCTGATACATGGCCATGTTTTCGGCATAGCTGGCGAACAGCTCATGGCCGGGCGCGACGTTCCAGTGCACGCCGACTTCCGGCAGGAAATTGTCCTTGGCGACCAGCGAGCCGGTGGCGAACTGGCTCGAGGCGGTCACCGGTGCCTTGGCGATACCGCGCAGTGCGGTGGCGTCCGAGCGCGAATAGGTGCTCTTGAAGCCGAAATCGACGCTCAGCGCATCGTCGAACAGCTTGACGCTGTCCTGCACGAAGAACTGCTGGGTGTGCCACTTGGTCTCCTGGACCCACTGGGCGGTGTCCGGCGTGCCCTTGAGGAACTGGGCGAGGCTGAACGGGTGGGTGACATTGGTCCAGATGTAGCGCGCGGCGCTGCTGGTATTCTCTTCGACCCAGAGGCCGGCCTGGAGATTGTTGAAGCCGAGCTGCCAGTTGAGGCTGGCGAGCACGCCGGTGCGGTTGATCGTGTAGCGCGTGTCGCGGATCTGGACGGGAACGTCGTCGGCGGTCGACGTCGTGCCCTGGTTCGACAGGCCGGCGATCCAATTGTTGCCCGCGCCCTTGTCCTGGTGGTGATAGACCTGGGTGTGGACGCTGAGCGTCTTGGTCAGGTCGAAATCGCCCGAGAGGTAATAAAGGTCGTCGTTGCGCAGGATCTGGCCGTTGGTGAAAGTCACATCGGCATTCTTCTGCGGGGCAGGAGCCGCGGCGCACTTGTACGGCGTGGTGGTCAC
Organism: Sphingomonas sp. R-74633; assembly: GCF_013416555.1. GTDB lineage: Bacteria > Pseudomonadota > Alphaproteobacteria > Sphingomonadales > Sphingomonadaceae > Sphingomonas. Next base: position 434,716 of record NZ_JACCFG010000005.1, read on the forward strand.
GGTGCAGGCGGCGACGCCGAGATAGCGGTTCCAGTCGGGTGCATAGCCGGCCCAGTCCCAGCCGAGGCGATTGAGCATGTCCTTCGACAAATAGGTGTCGTCGGCCTGGTTGGTGCGCGAGATGTCGGCGAAGGCAGTGATCTTGCCGCCCTCGAACTTGTAGACCGCCTTGCCGTTGAACTGCTTGCCGGTCGACTTATTCCAGGCGCCCTGGTTCACGAACAGGTCCTGCTCGACATAATGGCCCGAGAGATAGGCCGAGAAGCCATCATGCTCGCCGGTGTCGAAGCGCACGAAGCTGCGGAAGCTGTTCTCGCTGCCCACGGTCTCGTTGAACGAGAAGCCCATGTCCTTCTTCGGATCGCTCGAAATGTAGGTCAGCGCGCCGCCCAGGTTGCTGGTCGACGGGATCGAGAGGCCGGCGATGCCGGTGGCGAGATCGGCGCGGCCGAGATTCTCCGAGATCAGCGCGCGGCTGATCGTGAGGCCGTTGTAATTGTTATAGGCGCCGTCACCGAGCGGCATGCCGTCGAGCGAATAGCCGAGGTGGGTGGTGTTGAAGCCGCGGACCTGGAGCGAGAGCGACTGCTCGTTGACGCCGAGCGCGTCGATCGACTGCGCGCTCACGCCCGGCAGGAAGTTCAGCGCCTTCTGGATGCTGGTGCCCGGCGGCAGCGTGTCGAGATTGGCCGGCACGAGCGTCGAGACCGAGCGGGTCTGGCCGCTGCCGACGACGACGATCGTGCTGTCGCCGGCGTCGCTGTCATCGCTGGTGACGGCGGCGCTGTCGGCGGTCTGGGCGTGCGCGGCGGCGGGCAGCAGTGCGGCCGAGGCCATGAGCAGCGCATAAGCGTGGCCGCGGCGCAGCCCGCGCGAAAAATTGGTCATCGGTCTTTTCCCTTCCCCAACGGCCGTATGGCCGCTCCCAAGGGGGCCGCTAAGTAAGGTTCGGGTCGATATCGTTACGGTTTCGCGATGCTTTGATGACAGCGCATGTCCGCAACATATCCGTCAGCCGGCGTTGCCGATGCGCCACATCCGTCACCCACGGGTCGCATCCCTTTCGGTTGCAAAACGATTGGCCAGTGCCGGGCCTTCCCCGGTAGGAATGCGCGTGGGGTTTTCCATTTTCGGTGCGGAGAGCGGGCATGTCCGACTATGATGACGATGCGTATTTCCAGCCGCAGAACACCAACAACCCCGCAGCAACGGGATATTGCCCTGACGGCAATCCCTTCATCACCTTTGCCGGCAGGCAGTGGTGGATCAATTATCACTGGACCCAGGCGCAGGGCACCTATGTCTGGGAGCCGTTCAAGTCGATCTTCGATCCCAGGCTAGTCGAGAATGGCGCGGACGGGGTGCGGCTGCAGATCGTCCCCGGCGACGATCCGGCGGCGTGGCGCACGTCTGAGCTCGTGCTGATGGACAAGCTTGGCTATGGCAAATACCTCGTCACCGCGCGCGCCGATGGCGGGTCCTTTTCCGACCTCGACCCCCATGCGATCTTCGGGGTGTTCCTCTACCAATATTCGAAGGCGCCGCCGAGCAACGGCCCGAATGTGCACCGGGAAATCGACTTTCTCGAAGTGCTGCGCAGCGGCGAGGGCAATGCGCAGTTCACGCTGCAGCCCTTTGGCGACTACAAGCCGCATCCGGTGGAATATCTCAAGATACCGCCGGGGACGCAGATGATCACGATCGTCAACGACTGGCATGTCGGTTCCGACTCCTGGCGCGTCGCCGCCTTCTCCTGCTACAGCGGGGACTGGTCGCTGGAGAACCCGCCGCCCGAACAGAACCTGATCGCGAAATGGTCGCCGGCGCAGGATCCGACCTTCGCGAAGCTGATCCCCGATCACACCGAGACCAGCTGCGAGCGGCTGCATCTCAATCTCTGGCTGATGCACGGCGAGGCGCCGGCCGGGCCGCAATCGGTGACGGTGACCCGGTTCGAGTTCCAGCCGGCCGCCTAGCCCGGCGCCTGCTCGCGCACCGATTTGAGCCAGCGGGCGCGGAGTTGGGCAGGGCTGCCGGGGATCAGGTCGTCGAGGAAGGTCGCCCCGGCGATGCGATCGAGCCGGAAGGTGCGGAAGTCACTGCGCAGTTCGCACCAGGCAACGAGGATGCGCGTGGCATCGGCATAGCCGATCATCAGCGGCCAGACGGTGCGCTGGGTGGGGCGGCCCTGCTCGTCGGCATAATCGAGATGGAGCTTGCGGCCCGCGCGGATCCAGGCGCGCAGCTCGGCGGCGTCGATGCCGTCGGTCGGGCGATCCCAGGCAGGTACGGCGCGCATCGCGGGGTTGCCGAGGAACGGGCGCATCTCCTCGGGCAGCACCGCGGCGATCTTGGCGAGCAGGTCGCTCGCGGCGCGGGCGAGTCCTTCGTCGGCGTGCCCCGCGACCCAGGTGGCGCCGAGCGCGACCGCGTCGATCTCGTCGGCGGTGAGCATCAGCGGCGGCAGGTCGAACCCGCTTTCGAGGACATAGCCCATCCCCGCCTCGCCGCGGATCGGCACGCGCTGGCCGATCAGGGCGGCCATGTCGCGATAGACCGAGCGTTTCGAGGTCTCGAGCTCGGCGGCGATTTCGTCTGCGGTTACCGGCCGCGCGTGGCGGCGGAGGATCTGGACGATCTGGAAGAGGCGATCGGCTTTGCGCATTTCGAGACCCTACTGCCAGGCTGCTGACACCATGCTGGCAGCAGTGTGGCAGTAGGTCGAGCCCGGGTTCACGAAAACGGGAGATACGACATGGCGACCAAGACCTATCAGGGCAGCTGCCACTGCGGCGCGGTGGCGTTCGAGGCGGACGTGGATCTCGCGGCGGGCACGGGCAAGTGTAACTGCACTTATTGTCGCAAGCGCCGCAACTGGGGCGTGCTGCTCAAGCCCGACCAGTTCCGGCTGCGCAAGGGGAGCGACGCGCTGGGCGAATATCAGTTCGGGACGAAGCAGGGGCATCACCGCTTCTGCGTCTATTGCGGGATCGCGCCGTTCGGTGACGGCTATGTCGAGCAGATCGGTGGGGCGTTCGTCTCGGTGCAGGTGATGTGCCTCGACGATGTGCCGCTGGCCGAGCTCGAGGCGGCGCCGGTCAATTATGGCGACGGGCTGCACGATGCGTGGTGGCAGGAGCCGGCGGAGAAGGGGATTTTGTGATCCACTTTCCCTCTCCCGCTTTCGCGGGAGAGGGGTTTTTCAGGCCCCCACCGCCGTCAGCGTGTCGAGCTGGGCGGGGGTGAGGGTGAGGTCCCACGACCCCACCAGCTCGTCGACCTGCGCGAGCGAGGTGGCGCTGGCGATCGGGGCGGTGATGCCGGGCTGGGCGGCGACCCAGGCGAGCGCGATCTGGGCGAGGGTGGCGCCGGTCTCGGCGGCGATCTGGTCCATCGCGGCGAGCATCGCGGGGCCCTTGGCTTCCATGAACGCCGTCATCCGGCCGCCGCGCACGCTCTTCCCGAGATCGGCTTCGCTGCGGTATTTGCCGGTGAGATAGCCCGAGGCGAGCCCGTAAAAGGGCACGGCGCCGACATTATACTGGACGCACAGGTCCTGCAGCTCGCCCTCATATTTGTGGCGGCTGAGCAGATGATATTCGTTCTGCAGCGCGCGGTAATGCGGCAGGCCCTCGCGCGTGGCGATGTCGAGTGCGGACTTGAGGCGCGCGGCGTGGAAGTTGGAGGCGCCGATCGCCTGGACCTTGCCCGCCTTGATCAGCGCATCGAACGCCGCGAGGACGTCTTCCTGCGGCACGTCCTCATCGTCCTGATGCGCGAAATAGAGGTCGATCATCTCGACGCCGAGCCGCTTGAGGCTGGCGTCGCAGGCGGCGGCGATGCGCGCGGGGGCGAGCTTGGTGCCGCCCTCGCCGTCGAGCATGCCGACCTTGGTGGCGATCTGGACCCGACCAGCCTTGCCGGGCTGCGCGAGCCATTCGCCGATGATGCTCTCGGACTCGCCGCCCTGATGGCCGGGTACCCAGGCCGAATAGACATCGGCGGTGTCGATCAGCGTGCCGCCGGCTTCGGCGAAGCGATCGAGCACGGCGAAGCTGGTCGCCTTGTCCGCGGTCCAGCCGAAGACGTTGCCGCCGAGGATCAGCGAAGGTGTCCGGATGCCGCTGGCGCCGAGGTCACGAAGGTTCATTGTGCTGTCCCGTTGCTGGCGTTGACGTCGATCGACGCGGCTGCCGCGTCGAGCTGGCGCGCCTCGCTGGCGCTCAGCCCGCCCTTATTATCGTCGGTGCCGCCGCGCCCGCAGGCGGCGAGCGCGAGCAGCAGGAGGAGCGGCGCGGCGCGCATCAATCGGTGTCGCCGTCGCCCGAGCCCTGGTCGGCGGCGGCATTGCCCACCGGCACGGCCTGGTCGTAATTGCTCTCGGCGGCGCCGAACGCGGCATTCTCGGCCGCGTTCACATCGCTTACCGCTTCGCCCATCGTGTTGCTGTCGCCGGCGACCGATTCATTGGCCTCGGCCGCTTCGTTCTTCGCCTTGTTGCCGCAGGCCGACAGGCCGAGCAGCGCGACCGCCGCGAGCGGGAGGAAGATCTTGCGCATGGATGCGTCCCTTTTGCCGAAAACAGATTTGGCCAAGGGCTAATCGGGCGCGGACTCGCGTGCAAGGCGCATGCGATGCGTTGACCTCATATAAAGATATCTTTATATGTCTAACTGACCATGCAGCAGGCTCTCGCCATCTTCCGTGCCCTGGCCGATTCGACGCGGCTGCGCATCCTTGCGCTCGTTCGCTCGATGGAGCTGAGCGTCGGCGAACTCGCGCAAGTGCTCGGGCAGAGCCAGCCGCGCGTCTCGCGCCATGTGAAGATCCTGTGCGACGCCGGGCTGCTCGAGCGGCGCAAGGAAGGCAGCTGGGTGTTCGTCGGCATGGGCGCCGCGGCGACGGTGGACCCGATGCTCGCGGCGCTCGACGCCTGGGACCAGGCCGATCACTGGATGGTGGCGGACGAGGCCCGGCTGGCGGCGGTGCGCGCCGACCGGGCGAGCGCGGCGGCAGACTGGTTCGAGACCAACGCGGTCGAATGGGACGCGATCCGGTCGCTCCACATCGCCGAGAGCGAAGTCGAGGCGGCGATGGGCCGGGCACTGGGCGACAGCCCGATCGGGTGCCTGGTCGATATCGGCACGGGCACCGGGCGGATGCTCGAATTGTTCGCGCCGCGGGCCGAGCGTGCGCTGGGTATCGACCGCTCTTCCGAGATGCTGCGGCTTGCCCGCGCCAAGCTTTCCGAGCAGGGGCTGGCCAATGCCGAGCTGCGCCAGGCCGATCTCTATGCGCTGCCGCTGCAGGATGGCGGCGCCGACCTCGCTATATTGCATCATGTGCTGCACTTCGCGCAGCAGCCGGGTGCGGCGATCGGCGAGGCGGCGCGCGTGCTCAGCCCCGGCGGGCGGCTGCTGATCGCCGACTTCGCGCCGCATGAGCGCGAGGAGCTGCGGCAAAAGGATGCGCATACGCGCCTCGGCTTCTCGGACGAGCAGGTGCTCGGCTGGTTCGAGGCGCATGGGCTCTCGCCCGTCCAGGTGGAAACGCTGGAGGGCGGCGAGCTGACGGTGAAATTATGGCTGGGTCGCAAGACCGGGCAAGTGACGGAAAAGGTGAAGGCCGCATGAGTAATCTGGACCCGCTGGCGGCGCCGCTGTTCGCGGACGTGGCGGGCGATATCGACGTCAGCTTTGAGTTCTTCCCGCCCAAGACGGAGAAGATGGAAGAGACGTTGTGGGACTCGATCGAGACGCTCAAGCCGCTCGATCCGCGCTTCGTCTCGGTCACCTATGGCGCCGGCGGCACCACCCGCGAGCGGACGCACAACACGGTGGCGCGGATCGCCCGCGAGACCGGCATCCCGGCAGCGGCGCACCTGACCTGCGTCGAGGCGACCAAGGAAGAGATCGACCAGGTCGCCGAGGAATATTGGGCGGCGGGCGTGCGCCATATCGTCGCGCTGCGCGGCGATCCGCCGCGCGCCGGCGAGAAGTACGCGACGCATCCGGGCGGCTATGAGAATGCCGCGGACCTCGTCGCAGGGCTGCGCAAGCTGCATCCGTTCGAAATCTCGGTCGCGGCCTATCCCGAATGCCATCCGGACTCGCCGAGCCAGATGGACGACCTCGACAACCTCAAGCGCAAGATCGATGCGGGCGCGACCCGGGCGATCACGCAGTTCTTCTTCGAGGCGGACACCTTCCTGCGCTTCCGCGACGACGCCGCCAAGGCGGGGATCACCGCGGAGATCGTCCCGGGGATCATGCCGGTGATGAGCTTCGCCAGCGTCGTCCGCATGTCGGCGATGTGCGGCACGCAGGTGCCGGGCTGGATGGAGCGGCTGTTCGAAGGCCTCGACGACCGCCCCGCCGCGCGCCAGCTGGTCGCGGCGACGCTGGCCGCCGAGCTTTCGCGCAAACTCTATGCGGGCGGCGTGCGCCAGTTCCACTTCTACACGCTCAACCGTGCCGAGCTGAGCTACGCGATTTGCCACCTGCTCGGCGTGCGGCCGAAGATGCCGGCGCTGGTGGGAGCGTAGGAATTCCCCTCCCGCTTGCGGGAGGGGCAAGGGGAGGGGATGTGCTGGGCCGCATGCCTTCCGCTCGAAATTGACAGGCCCTCCCCCGACCCCTCCCGCAAGCGGAAGGGGAGAAGGAAGATGACATGACTGCACGCGAGAAACTGCTGGCCGAAGCCGCCAAGCGCATCCTGATCACCGACGGGGCGTTCGGCACCGAGATCCAGAACTGGAAGCTGGGCGAGGAAGCCTATGCCGGCGATCTGGGGCTGAGCCACGACCAGAAGGGCAATAACGACATCCTCGCGCTGACCATGCCCGAGGTGCCCGCGAGCATCCACCGCGCCTATTTCGAGGCGGGGGCGGACATTGCCGAGACCAACACCTTCTCGGCCAACCGGATCAGCCAGGCCGATTACGGCGCCGAGCATCTGGTGCGCGAGATCAATGTCGAGAGCGCGAAGCTGGCGCGCACGATCGCCGACGAGTTCGAGGCCAAGGACGGGCGTCCGCGCTTCGTCGCCGGCGCGCTCGGGCCGACCAACAAGACGCTGTCGCTGTCGCCAGACGTCAACGATCCGGGCTATCGCGAGATCGACTTCGACTATCTGAAGGACGTGTACCGCGAGCAGATCGACGCGCTCGTCGAGGGCGGGGTGGACTTCATCCTGATCGAGACGGTGTTCGACACGCTCAACGCCAAGGCCGGGATCATGGCGGCGATCGAGGCGGGCAACGACCTGGGCCGCGACTTGCCGATCATGCTGTCGATGACGCTGACCGATCTTTCGGGGCGCAACCTGTCGGGTCACACGGTCGAGGCCTTCTGGCACGCGGTGCGCCACGCGAAGCCGGTGACGATCGGGCTCAACTGCTCGTTCGGTGCCGAGCAGCTGCGCCCGCATGTGAAGACGCTGTCGGCGCTGTGCGACACGCTGATCATGGTCTATCCGAACGCCGGCCTGCCCAATGAGCTGGGCGCCTATGACGAGGCGCCGGTGACGACTGCCGGGCTGGTCAAGGAATGGGCCGATGCCGGGCAGGTCAATGTGCTCGGCGGCTGCTGCGGCTCGACCCCGGCGCATATCAAGGCGATCGCGGATGCAGTGGCGGACCTGCCGGCGCGGCCGATCCCGGTGCCCGAAGTGCGCACGCGGCTGGCCGGGCTCGAGCCGTTCACGATGGCGGCTGCTTAAAAATAGCCATCTCCCCATCGGGGAGAGGGTTGGGAGAGGGGCAGGATTGTGCCTCTTCTCCCGACGCTGGCGAATGAAGACACACTGCCCCTCTCCCTGGCCCTCTCCCCGGAGGGGAGAGGGAGCTTAGAAGAAGAAGACCATGACCAACCTCTCCACCGGCTTCGTCAATATCGGCGAGCGCACCAATGTCACCGGCTCTGCGCGCTTCAAGAAGCTGGTGATGAACGGCGATTATGCCGCCGCGGTGGAAGTCGCGCTGCAGCAGGTGGAGGCCGGTGCGCAGGTGCTCGACGTCAACATGGACGAGGGCCTGCTCGACGCGCACGAGGCGATGACGACCTTCCTCAAGCTGATCCAGGCCGAGCCCGACATCGCGCGGATCCCGGTGATGGTCGATTCGTCGAAGTGGGACGTGATCGAGGCGGGCCTGAAGTGCGTCTCGGGCAAGCCGATCGTCAATTCGATCAGCATGAAGGAAGGCGTCGACCAGTTCCTCGATCATGCGCGCAAGTGCATGGCCTATGGCGCCGCCGTGGTGGTGATGGCGTTCGACGAGACCGGCCAGGCCGATACCCAGGCGCGCAAGGTCGAGATTTGCGAGCGGGCGTACAAGCTGCTCGTCGGCATCGGCTTCCCGCCCGAGGACATCATCTTCGATCCAAACGTGTTCGCGGTGGCGACGGGGATCGAGGAGCACAACAATTACGGCGTCGACTTCATCGAGGCGTGCAAGGAGATCAAGGCGCGCTGCCCGCATTGCCACATTTCGGGCGGCCTCTCGAACCTGTCGTTCTCGTTCCGCGGCAACGAGCCGGTGCGCAAGGCGATGCACTCGGTGTTTCTGTACTATGCGATCCCCGCGGGCATGGACATGGCGATCGTCAATGCCGGCCAGCTCGACGTCTATGACCAGATCGACCCGGAGCTGCGCACCGCGGTCGAGGACGTCATTCTCAACAAGGATCCGGAGGCCGGCGACCGGCTGGTCGCGCTCGCCGAGAAATATCGCGGCACCGATGCGGTGGCGGAGAAGCAGGCGGCCGAGTGGCGCGGCTGGGATGTCGCCAAGCGGCTCGAGCATGCGCTGGTCAAGGGCATCGACCAATATGTCGTCGAGGATACCGAGGAGTGTCGCCAGGCCTTCGCCCGCCCGATCGAAGTGATCGAGGGGCCGCTGATGGACGGCATGAACGTGGTCGGTGACCTGTTCGGTTCGGGCAAGATGTTCCTGCCGCAGGTGGTGAAGTCGGCGCGCGTGATGAAGAAGGCGGTGGCGCATCTGCTTCCCTTCATCGAGGCGGCGAAGGAGCCGGGCGCCAAGGGCAAGGGCAAGGTGGTGATGGCCACCGTCAAGGGCGACGTCCACGATATCGGCAAGAACATCGTCGGCGTGGTCCTGCAGTGCAACGGCTTCGAAGTGGTCGATCTGGGCGTGATGGTCGCCTGGACCAAGATCCTCGAGGCGGCGAACGAGAATGACGCGGACATGATCGGCCTGTCGGGGCTGATCACGCCGAGCCTCGACGAGATGGTGACCGTCGCCGAGGAGATGCAGCGCGCACAGATGACGATGCCGCTGCTGATCGGCGGCGCGACGACCTCGCGCGTGCATACCGCGCTGCGCATCGAGCCGGCGTATAAGGGCCCGGTGGTGCATGTGCTCGACGCCAGCCGCGCGGTCGGCGTGGCGACGGCGCTCGTCTCCGACACGCAGCGCGACGATTATGTCGCCAAGATCGCCGCTGAATATGAGGCGGTGCGCGTCGCGCGTGCCGGCCGTGGGCAGAGCGAGCTGCTGCCGATCGACAAGGCGCGCGACAATGCGTTCGAGGCGGACATGAGCCTCAAGCCGGGCAAGCCGCGCATGCCGGGCGTGCACGAGTTCCTCGACTGGGACCTCAAGGACCTGCGCAACTATATCGACTGGACACCCTTCTTCCGCGCCTGGGAGCTGGCGGGCAATTACCCGGCGATCCTCGAGGACAAGGTGGTCGGCGAGAGCGCGACCAGCCTGTTCGCCGACGCACAGGCGATGCTCGACAAGATCATCGCCGAGAAGTGGCTGACCGCGCGCGGCGTTGCCGGGCTGTGGCCGTGCCGCCGCTCGGGCGACGACATCATCGTCCATGTCGAGGACGAGAAGCACGTCACGCTGCCGATGCTGCGCCAGCAGATCGCCAAGCGCGAAGGCCGGGCGAACATGTGCCTGGCCGACTTCATCGATCATGACGGCGACTGGATCGGCGGCTTTGCCGTCGGCATCCACGGCATCGAGCCGCATCTGGCGCGCTTCAAGAACGCGATCGACGATTACAGCGACATCCTGCTCAAGGCGCTGGCCGACCGTCTCGCCGAAGCCTTTGCCGAGCGGCTGCACCAGTTCGTCCGCACCTCGCTCTGGGGCTATGCCGAGGGCGAGCAGCTCGACAATGAGGCGCTGGTCCGCGAGCAATATCGCGGCATCCGCCCGGCGCCGGGCTATCCGGCCTGCCCCGAGCACAGCCTGAAGCCGCTGCTGTTCAAGATGCTCGACGCGCACAAGCGCACCGGCATCTCGCTGACCGAGAGCTTCGCGATGCTGCCGACCGCGGCAGTGAGCGGCTTCTATTTCGGGCATCCGCAGGCCGAGTATTTCGGCGTGGCGCGGATCGGGCAGGACCAGCTGGCGGACTATGCCGTGCGGCGCGGCGTCGATGTGGAGCAGGCGACGCGCTGGCTTCGGCCCAATCTGGACTGACCTCGACTCACGGCGGGTCGCGGCACCTGTTATGCTGCGTCTTCCCAGGGGAGGATGCAGCATGCCGGACCGGGACCAGATTCTGCAGTTGATCGACGATGCCTATGTGGCGCGGATCGCGGGCGACCGCGCGGCGCTGGCGCGCTACTGGGCGCCCGAGGCGAGCTTCCGCATAGCCGCGAACAGCGCGCTGATCGGCGATGTGCCTGACGGCGAATGCGATGCCGAAGCCAGCGTGGCCCGGTTGATCGACCTGTTCCGTTTCCATGACCTGCAGCGGGTGAGCGCAGTGGTAGAGGGCAATCGCGCGGCGATCCACTGGCGGCTGCGCGTGTCGGCGGGGGACGGGCCGGCGGTGGATACCGAGATACTCGACCTGTGGCAGCTCAGTCCCGAGGGGAAGCTGCTCAGCCTCGTGCAGTTTACCGATACCGCGCAAATGGCGGCGTTGTTGGGCTAGCGCTGATCTGCGTTGATTGCGGATCGCCCGGCATCGGATAACGTTGTGCGTTCGTCCCGCTGCCCGGAGCCTGCATGACCGATAGCCGCAAAGAAAAAAACTCGGTCGCAAAACAGCTTGGGCCGGGCCTGATCACCGGCGCGGCCGACGACGATCCCAGCGGCATCGCAACTTACTCCCAGGCCGGCGCGCAGTTCGGCTATGGGCTGATGTGGACGATGCTGCTCACCTATCCGCTGATGTCTGCGGTGCAGCTGGTGAGCGCGCATATCGGCCGGGTGACCGGGCAGGGGCTGGCGCAGAACATGCGCGACCTGCTGCCGAAATGGCTGCTGACGCTGCTCGTCACCGTCCTCTTCATCGCCAACACGATCAACATCGGCGCGGACATCGCCGCGATGGGCGATGCGGCACAGCTGGTGGTCGGCTGGGGCGATCACTGGTTCACCATCGCCTTCGCGCTGTTCAGTCTCGTGCTGCAGGCGCTGGTCCCCTATCATCGCTATTCGCGCGTGCTGAAATGGCTGACGCTGTCGCTGTTCGCCTATGTCGCGGTGCTGCTGGTGGTGCATGTCGATTGGGCGGCGGCGGGCAAGGGGCTGGTGATCCCCAGCCTGAGCGGGCCGCAGGCGATCGCCACGGTGGTCGCGATCTTCGGCACCACGATCAGCCCCTATCTCTTCTTCTGGCAGACCGCGCAGGAAGTGGAAGAGATCGAGGATGACGACGACGCCAAGCCGCTGGTCGAGGCGCCCGAGCAGGCGCCGAACGAGATCAAGCGGATGCGGATCGACACCTTTGTCGGCATGGCCTTTTCCAACCTGATCGCGCTGGCGATCATTATCGCGGCGGCCGCGACGCTGCATCTGCAGGGCGTGACCGAGATCGACACCGCCGCCGATGCCGCCAAGGCACTGCAGCCGGTGGCGGGTGACTTCGCCTTCGCGCTGTTCGCGATCGGCATCATCGGCACCGGGCTGCTCGCGGTGCCTGTGCTGGCGGGCTCGGCCGGTTTCGCGGTGAGCAATGCGCGCGGCTGGCGCTGCGGGCTGGAGCACAGGGTGACGGAGGCGCCGGGCTTTTACGGCGTGATCGCGCTTTCGATCCTGCTCGGCATCGCGCTCGACTGGTCGAGCATCCCGCCGATGCAGGCGCTGTTCTGGAGCGCGGTGGTCAACGGCTTCGCGGCGGTGCCGATCATGGCGGTGATGATGATCATCGCTACCCGGCGCAGCGTGATGGGCGATTTCCGCATTCGCGGGCCGTTGCTGTTCTTCGGCTGGGCGGCGACGCTGGTGATGGGCGCGGCAGCGGTGGCGATGCTGGTCTGGCAATAAGGCCCCAAGCCGCTAAACTCGGCGGAAAATGGGGGGACGATGATGGCAGAGGGCGCGGGCGAGCCAACGGGCAAGGACATCCGGCTGGTGATCGGCGCATCGTCGCTGGGCACGATCTTCGAATGGTATGACTTCTTCATCTGGGGCACGCTGACCGCCACCGGCATCCTGCAGCATACTTTCTTCCCGGCGGGCAACGACGTGCTCGCCAGCCTGCTCGCCTGGGCCGCGTTCGCAGTGGGGTTCGGCTTCCGGCCACTGGGCGCGGTGCTGTTCGGGTATCTCGGCGACAAGATGGGGCGGAAATACACGTTCCTGGTCACGATCACGGTGATGGGCCTGGCCACCGCCGGCATCGGCCTGGTGCCGAGCTATGCCGCGATCGGCATCGCGGCGCCGGTGCTGATCCTGATCATGCGCGTCGCGCAGGGCCTGGCACTTGGCGGCGAATATGGCGGCGCGGCGATCTATGTCGCCGAGCATTCGCCGGGCGGGCGCGCCGGCTTCCACACCAGCTTCATCCAGGCGAGCGTGGTCGGCGGGTTCATCCTGAGCCTGGCGGTGGTGCTCGCGTTCAAGGCGCCGATGCCCGCCGCAACCTGGGAGGCCTGGGGCTGGCGGCTGCCCTTCCTCTTCTCGATCCTGCTGCTCGCAGTGTCGCTCTACATGCGCCTCAAGCTCTCCGAGAGCCCGGTGTTCCAGGCGATCAAGGAAGCGGGTGAGACCGCGCACAATCCGTTCGTCGAGAGCTTCACCTATCCGGGCAACCTCCCGCGCCTGTTCGTCGCGCTGTTCGGCATCGCCGCGGGGCTGACGGTGATCTGGTACACCTCGATGTTCTCGGTGCTGTCGTTCCTGACCGGGCCGATGCGGATGGAGCCGACCGTGGCGCAGCTGATCTGCGGCGGATCGGCGCTGGTCGGCTGCGGCTTCTTCGTGCTGTTCGGCCATCTGTCCGACCGGATCGGGCGCAAGAAGCCGATCGTGATCGGCTATGCGCTGACCCTGGTGCTGCTCTTTCCGTTGTTCTGGACGATCGGCAGCGCAGCCAATCCGGGGCTGGCGGAATCGGCGAAGCATGCGCCGGTCGTGGTGCGCGGCCCCAACTGCAAATATGATCCGTTCGCGGCGAAGCAGGCCGATGCCTGTGGCCTGATCCTCGACCAGCTTTCCAAGAAGGGCATCGCGTTCAAGACGCTCAAGGCCGATGCGGTGGTGGTGACGATCGGCGGCGTGCCGGTGGAGGATATCGCCCCGGCCGGGCTCGACGCGGCGCTGACCCAGGCGGGCTATAATATCGGCAAGGTCGTGCCCTCGCCGCGCAACATCGCAGTGATCGTGCTGGCGATGCTCGGGCTGATGGCGCTGGCGGGCGCGACCTATGGCCCGGTGGCGGCATTGCTCAGCGAGATGTTCCCGAGCCGGATCCGCTACTCGTCGATGTCGATCCCCTATCATCTGGGCACCGGCTATTTCGGCGGCTTCCTGCCCTTCATCAGCCAGTACATCGTCGCGCGCACCGGCAATCCCTATGCCGGGCTGTGGTATACGATGGCAGTGGTGGCGATGGCGCTGCTGGTGACGGCGTTCGGGCTGCAGGAGACGGTGAAGCCTCCGCGCAAGGTCCATCGCCATCTTTGAATGGGTCGGGGCCATTGCGGCGCACGGGCGCACCCCGTAACCGCAAGGCATGACTGCTCCCCTGCGCCTGCGGCTGGATAGCGCCGCGCTCGTCTCGAACTGGCGGCACCTGGCGAAGCTCAGCGGCACCGCTGCATGCGGCGCGGCGATCAAGGCGAACGGCTATGGGCTGGGTTCGCGCGCGGTGGCGCACCATCTCGCCAAGGCGGGATGCCGCGACTTCTTCGTCGCGAGCTGGGGCGAGGCGGGCGCGCTGGCGGACCTCGGCCTCAACGTCTCGGTGCTGCACGGCCTGCGCCCCGAAGACTCGATCGCCGCGGACTATGCCCGGCCAGTGCTGAGCACGGCGGAGCAGGTGGCACGCTGGAAACCGACCGGGAAGCCGTGCGACGTGATGGTCGATACCGGCATGAACCGGCTTGGCGTTTCGGTCGCAGAAGTCGGCGCGGGGCTGCTCGAGGGCCTCGTGATCGAGACGCTGATGAGCCATCTCGTCTCGGCCGACGAGGATGTGCCGCTCAATGCGCGCCAGCTTGCCGATTTCGGCGCGCTCAAGGGGCGGACGCAGGCGAAGCGGATGAGCCTGGCCAATTCGGCGGGCATCGCGCTCGGCGCCGATTACGCCTTCGACCTCACCCGTCCGGGCATCGCGCTCTATGGCGGGTGGCAGCGTGCCGGGCATGACGCGATCCGCCAGGTCGCGACGCCCGAGGCCGAGATCCTCCAGCGCCGGACGGTGCGCGCGGGTGACACGGTGGGCTATAACGCCAGCTGGACCGCGCCCGCCGATACCGAAGTGGCGATCCTCAATCTCGGCTATGCCGATGGCTATCTGCGCTGCTTCACCGGCAAGGGGCTGGCGATGGCGCAGGGTGTGAAGCTCCCGCTGATCGGCCGTGTCTCGATGGACCTGACCGCGATCGACGTGACTGCGTTGCCGGGCTTGCGCGAAGGCGATTGGGTGGCGATGTCCTATGCGCTGCCCGAGACGGCGGCGCTGAGCGGGCTCTCGCAATATGAGCTGCTGACCGGGCTCGGCCCGCGCTACGATCGGATCTGGAACTAGGCGGAAGCCGCCCGCGCTTCGGCGGAGAGTGCCCAGGCACTGGTCGGCTCGGCGCGGATCCAGCGCGTCGCGATCCATTTGGTGCCGCCGATGATCGGCAGGCCGGCATGGCGGCTCCTGGGCTCGGGTGCGCCGGCCGCATCGACATTGTCGAACACCAGAAGGTCGCCCATCCGCGGCGCGATCTTGAGCCCGAGCAGCGGGAACTCGGTCTCGCCGCCGGTGAAATTGTGATTGATATAGAGGATCGCGGTGCGGATGCGCTGGTTGCCCGGGCCGGGCAGCGTATCGAGATGCGGGCGATATTGCTGGCCGGGGCCGTAGCGCAGCACCGTTAGCGGCTCGCCCTGCGCGAACACAGTATCCGTCGCGGCGGCGATGCGGCGATTGATCGCCTGCACGACCAGCGTTTCCTGCGTGGGGCCGATCGGAGCATTGTCCGAGGCGCGGATCGGATGCGCGATCATCCGCCCGCTGGCGGGATCGAACACCGTGGCCGGCTGGAGCGCGGGCGCCGCCACCGAGGCGATATAGGCGCACTCGATCGGCGTGCAGAAATCGGGGAGGCGCTGGATGCGCGGGCTGGGATGCAGCGTGATGGGCACGGGCAGGCTGGCGGGGGCGCCGTCGGCGGTCAGCGCCATCTTGCCGAGCAACTCGAGATGCTGCGCAGCGAGCGGATCGTTCGCGGCGGCGCGGCGGAGCAGGGCGAGGGCGCCCGGCCAGTCGGGCGCGGCGCCGCTGCCATTGGCAGTGAGCGCGACTTCGATCAGCGCGGCATCGACATGGCCGATCGTGGCGGCGCGGCGGAGCAGCGCGCGGGCGGCCGCGAGGTCGCGCGGGATATGATTGCCGTTGAGGTGCCAGATCGCCAGCTCGGCAAGCGCTTCGGCATTGCCGGCATCGCCCGCGCCGGCGAGCAAAGCGACGGCTTCGTCGGTACGGCCCTGGGCCAGCTTCGCCTCTGCCGCCTGTATCGGGTCCAAAACCAGCCTCGCTCGGCGCCGGGGAAGGGCGCCCATAAAAAAGGGGACGAGGGTTTCCCCCCGTCCCCGGATTAGCAGCAAATTCGAAGGATCAGAACCGAGCCTTGAAGCCTGCATAGAAGGTGCGGCCACGGAACGAGTAGATCGAGCTACCCGCGCCGGTTGCAGTCGAACCGAGCGGCGGCTGGGTGTCGAGCAGATTGTCGACGCCGCCGTAGAAGTTGAACTGATGGCCACGGCCGTCCTTGCCGATGTCGAAATCGAAGCGGACGGCATGGTAGAACACTTCCGGGTACCGGAGGGTGTCGGCATAGTCGATATTCGCCGGGGCGATACCGTTGATCTGATAGAGATCGCTATACGCGGTCACCAGCATCGGCCCGATATAGTGCATGTTGTAGCCGAAGGTGAACGGACCGGTCTCGACGTTCAGATCCCAACGGAACTCATCCTTCGGATCGCCGAGCTGGCCGAGATTGTTGGTTTCGAAGTTCGGGTTGGTCGGATCCTGATAGTTGCTGTTCTTCAGGACGTGCACGTAGATGACGCTCGTTCCGAGCTTCACGTCCGGGCCGAGATTGGTCCGGTACTCGAAGTTCACGTCGATGCCGCGGCGTTCGCGGGCTGCGAAGTTCAGCGGCGCCGAGATCAGCGTGTTGAACAGGATGCGGCCCGGGACTTCGCCGTTCGGCCCGTTGGTCGTGCCGCGGTTACGCTGGAACTGCCCGCAGAAGATGTTGTTCAGCGATGCCGAGTCATAGCAGCTGTTCACGATCGTCTGCGCGCTGAGCGAGGTGATGATGCCGTTGACCTTGATCTGGTAGTAATCGGCGGTGAGGCTGAGGCCGCGAATGAAGCGCGGCTGCAGCACGGCACCGACGGTCAGCGAGTTCGAAGTCTCGGCCTTGAGGGACGGATTCGAGCCGCTGATGATGCCGAGCGACTGGTTGATGTCGGTCAGGTTCGCCAGCAGGGTCGGGCTGAGATCGGCCATGCAGTTCGTGTTGCGAATGCCGGTGCCGCGGCTGGAGGTCTGGCACGGATCGACGAAGCCCGGCGCGAAGTTCGGAACCAGCGGGAAGGCGGTTTCCGAAACGTTCGGCGCACGCACCGAGTGACCATAGTTGGCGCGGAAGCGGATATCGGGGATCGGAGCCCAGACAGCGCCTGCGTTATAGGCCCAGACGGTGCCGACATCGCCCTGATAGCTGGCGACGCGGCCTGCACCCGTGAGGGTCAGCTCGTCGAAGAACGGCATGTTCTTGAGGAGCGGCACGTTAAGCTCGCCATAGGCTTCCTTCACCTGGAAGGCGGGCGCGACGAACGACGGGATCGACACGCCATTGGTGAAGCCGTCGGTGACGAACGGATCCTGGGTGTAGAAGGCGCGCTCCTGGCGATATTCGCCGCCGACCGCGAAGCCCACCGGGCCGCCGGGAAGCTCGAACAACTGGCTGAAGTCACCCGCAACGAAGCCCGACACGACCAGCTGCTGGAGACCAGAGCTGTTGTTGGCCGGACGGCTGAAATAGGAGACTGCTGCGCTGTTATCGAGCTGGCCGAACGGGTTGTAGGGCTTGCAGGCGGCGATGTCGGCGGCCAGGCGAGCCTGGTTGCGCGCGGCGATCGCGAGCGAGACGGCGTCGGTACGCTGGATGGCCACGGCCGAGGCCGGGTCATATTGCGAACGGCACTTGATCGTGTTGGTCACCGGATCGAGGCCGGCGTCCATCGCGAGCATGAAGCGCTGGCGATCGATATAGCCTTCGGTGGTGATCTTTTCGCGGAACTTGCCGTAGTTCAGCGACAGTTCGTAGTTCCAGTCGCCGTTGAAGTTGCCGCGGATGCCGCCGACGACGCGCCAGGTATCGCGCGAGAAATGCTCGTCGCGCAGACCCACGTCGAGCAGGTTGCGGGCGACCACGAAGCGATAGCTGCCGTTGCCGATCGCAGTGATGTCCGCTGCGGTCAGGTTGCCGGCGGCCGGGCAGGTGGTGGACAGGTCGGTGCGGCAGCCCGAAGCCAGGATGGCATTGGACAGCGTCGTGCGGTCGGCCGGGTTGAGGAACGGATTGTCGAGGCGGGTGCGCTCGCGGAAGTCGAACTGCGTCTGGGTGCCCTGGATGAACGACGGACCGGCATTGTTGCCGACGGTGTTCACGCGGTTCCACTTGGCTTCGACGAACAGCTCGAGCTCGGGCGCCACTTCGTAGTGCGCGAGCAGGTTGCCGTTATAATGCTCGTTGAACGGCAGCACCGAGACGGTGTGGCCCTCGCGGCCGGTCTGGCCGTTGCCGCCGATGACCGAGCTGTTGATGCCGGTGCCGAAGCGGGTGCCGGTCTGCTGCACGAGACGGCCTGCATCGGTGAAGATGTAGGTGCAGCTGAAGGCCGCGCCCAGGCTGTTCGGGCCGCCATTGTTGGCGGTGGTGGCGTTGCCGCACGCGCCGCCGACGGCGTTGCGCTGGTTGACCGGGACGAGGCCGTTATAGTGGATCGTCGAGCCACGGAAATCGCGGAAGAAGGCGCGATCGGGATAGCCGTCGCCGCCGTTCACGATGCCGGTGCCGCCATCCGAATCGATGACGCCGAAGCCGTCGCTGCTGCGGAAGGCCGGGACGTCCGATGCGAAGACGCGGTCGGCACGCGAATAGTCGGCCTGAACGGTGATGTTGCCCTTACCGTCGGCGAAGTTCTTGCCGTACATGGCCGAGAGCAGCTGGTTGCCGCCATAGCCGTCCTGGACGACGCCGGCCTGGCCGCGGACCTGCAGGCCCTCGAAGTTCTGGCGCAGGATGAAGTTGACGACGCCGGCGATGGCGTCCGAACCGTAGATGGCCGAGTTGCCGCCGGTGACGATCTCGACGCGCTCGATCAGGTCGCTCGAGATCGAGCTGACGTCGGGCGAAACGGCGTTGTTCAAGATGTCCGCGGGAACGTGGCGGCGGCCGTTGACCAGCACCAGGGTGCGCTGCGTGCCGAGGCCGCGCAGATCGAGCAGGCTGAGGCCGGCGATGCCGATGCCCAGGCCCGGATTCTGCTGGGCGAAGGTGCTGCGCAGCTGCGGCAGATCGTTCAGCGTGTCGCCGATGCTGTTCTGGCCCTGCTGGAAGAACTGCTCACCGGCGATCGAAGTGACCGGCACGGGCGAGTCGATGTTCGGGCGACGGATGCGCGAGCCCGTGACGACGATCGATTCGTCCTTGGTGACGCATTCGGCGAGCCCTGCGTTCTGCGGATCGGTACAATCCGGAGCGGTGCTGGCGGTTTGCGCCCAGGCGGCGGGGGCCGCGAACAGCGACCCTGCGAGCGCCGTCGCGCTCAACAGACGAGAGATTTTCATTATTTGCCCCTCTCGGACGGGATGCCCGAAGAGTGCAATGAGCCGGACATATTTCCGTACTGCAAGATACAGAAATATTGCACCGCGCAATTAACCCGGCAGTGTTGCAGAAAAGCGACTGCGGGGACCGGTAAATTTCACACGTGCCGCGGTTAACGTAACATTCAGAATGTGGTTTACCGGCCTAAGACACTAGACACTTACGCGCCAGAAACATTTCGCAACAGATCGAGAGCGGTGAAACGCGCCATCGCGCGGCGAGTCTTGCGCCCGGGTGCCTAGGCTGGCCGCGCCCGGCAAGGCGCGGCCGCTGCGGGGTGAGGAGGCTAGCTCAGCGCTCCAGGCACATGGCGATGCCCATGCCGCCGCCGATGCAGAGCGTGGCGAGGCCCTTCTTCGCGTCGCGCTTGCCCATCTCGTAGATCAGCGTGGTCAGCACGCGGGCGCCCGAGGCGCCGATCGGGTGGCCGATGGCGATTGCGCCGCCGTTGACGTTGACCTTGCTCGCATCCCAGCCGAGCTCCTTGCCGACCGACAGCGCCTGGGCGGCGAAGGCCTCATTGGCTTCGATCAGGTCGAGATCGGCGATCGTCCAGCCGGCCTTTTCCAGCGCCTTCTTCGACGCCGGGACCGGGCCGATGCCCATGATCGACGGATCGACGCCGGCAGTGGCCCAGCTCCGAATCGTCGCGAGGATCGGGGCGCCGCGCTTCTCGGCCTCGGCGCGCGACATCACCACGAGCGCGGCGGCGCCGTCGTTGAGGCCCGATGCGTTGGCGGCGGTGACGGTGCCGTCCTTCTTGAAAGCCGGGCGCAGGCCCGCGACGCCCTCAACGGTGGCGCCGGCGCGGATATATTCGTCGTCCTCGACGATCGTATCGCCCTTGCGGCCCTTGATCGTGACCGGCGCGATCTCGTCCTTGAAGCGGCCCGAGGCGCGGGCGGCCTCGGCCTTGTTCTGGCTGGCGACGGCGAACTCGTCCTGCTCGGCGCGGGTGACCTGATATTGCTCGGCCAGATTCTCGGCGGTGATGCCCATGTGATAGCCGTTGAACACGTCGGTCAGGCCGTCCTTGATCATTGTGTCGACCAGAGTGACGTCGCCCATCTTCGCACCCGCACGCAGCGCCTGGGCGTGGTTGGCGAGCGACATGCTCTCCTGGCCGCCGGCGACGACGATCGTCGAATCGCCGGTCTGGATCGCCTGGGCGGCGAGGGCCACCGCACGAAGCCCCGAGCCGCAGACCTGCTGGACGCTCCACGCCGGCACTTCCTTGGGCACGCCGGCGGCCATCGAGGCCTGGCGGGCGGGGTTCTGCCCCTGCGCCGCGGTGAGCACCTGGCCGAGAATGACTTCGCTGACCTCTTCGCCCTTCACCCCGGCCTGCTCGAGCGCGGCCTCGATCGCGATGCGGCCCAGCTCATGCGCGGGCGTGCCGGCAAAGGCGCCGAGAAACGCGCCGACGGGGGTGCGCTTGGCGGCAGTGATGACGACGTCGGTCGGGTTAGCCATGGGAACGACTCCTGCGGGTGGTCTTGTTTGTTTGCGCGCTATCTAGTGTGCGCTGCGGCAAGAAACCAGTCGCGCAGTGGCTCCCAGACCATCGTTCGGGCGCGGCCGCCGACGATCATGCCGACATGGCCGAGCGCGAGGCTCTGGCGTTCGGGCAGGCCCGCGGCGGTGGCGGCGGGGACAATCCGGTCGGTGGTGGAGAGCAGCTCGGTCGCCGGGCAGGCAAGGCGGGAGGGGAGGATGCGCGTGCCGCCGACCCACCAGCGGCCCGAGCCCGGGCGATCGGCGCGGAAGAAACGCTCGAACATCTCCTCGCCCGCTGCATAGGTGAGCGGCGCGCCGGCATTGGCCCAGTCCTCGAGCGCGACAAAGGCGGCCGCCTGCGCGCTGCCCGGCTCGGCGCGCGCGAATCGCTCGAACTTCGCGATCGTCCGGGCGGGGTCGAGCTGCCAGAAGCCGGACTGGAGCACTTCCATCGGGACGAGTCCGAGCTGCTGGCAGGCCGGCTGGGCGGCTTCCCATTGCGCCGCAATGGCTGCGCGCGCGAGATCGCCATACAGGCGAAAGCGCCACGGCGCGGCGATCGTCACCAGTCCGCGGACCGGCCGCAACATCGCCGCGGCCATCGCCAGCGTGCCGCCCAGGCAATAGCCGGCGAGCAGGGGCGGCGCGTCCAATGCGTCGAGCAGCGGGAGCAGCAGCTCGGTGATATGGTGGTCGACGCCCTGGTCGCGATCCTCCGGTCCGGGCGTGCCCCAGTCGACGAGAAGCGGGCGAAGTCCTTGAGTCGCCAGCCATTCGAGCAGCGAATTGCCCGGCGCGAGATCGAGGATGAAGGGCGGGTTGATCAGCGACGGCACGAACACGACCGCCGGTCCGCTGCCGCCATAGTCGCGCAAACTGGCGCGGCCGGCGCTGGCGATGGCGGGCTTGGGCGCGCGTTCGAGCGGTCGCTGCGCCTCCTGATAGGCCTTTAGTCCGGCGAGCGCGGCGGCCCTGCGCTCCGGCGATGCTGCGGTTTCGCTGCGCAACAGCGAAAGGAACAGCGGCAGGGGGCGCGGTCCGTGTTGCGCCGCAGAATGAAACGATGATAGATATGTTTCACTCACTCGGGGGCCTTAAATGAAAAAGAGCGCTGCAGGCACTGGTCCGGTCATCATCAAGAAGTACGCGAACCGGCGTCTCTACAACACCGAAACCTCGTCCTACATCACGCTCGACCATCTGGCGGCGATGACGCGCGAGGGGCGCGATTTCAAGGTCGTCGATGCCAAGAGCGAGGAGGACATCACCCATAATGTCCTCACCCAGATCATCATGGAAGAAGAGCAGCGCGGCCAGACGATGCTGCCGGTCAACTTCCTGCGCCAGCTGATCGCGCTGTACGGCGACTCCATGCAGGCGATGGTGCCGGGCTATCTCGAAGCCTCGATGGAGAGCTTCCGCCGCAACCAGCAGCAGTTCAAGTCGGCGGTCGAAGGCGCATTCGCCAACTCGCCCTTCGCCGAGATGGCCAAGCGCAACATGGAAATCTTCGAGGCCGCGACCCAGGCGTTCAAGCAGGGCAATCCGGGCGCTCCCGGGGCTCCGGGCGCTGCGCCCGCGGCTCCGAGCGCCGCTCCGGCGGCGGAGGGCGACGATGTGTCGGCGCTGAAGGCCGAGCTGGCCCGGCTGCAGGACAAGATCGAGAAGCTGGCGAAGTGACGAAGCGGGCGCGCTAGCGCCGGTTCGTCATCCCGGCGAAAGCCGGGATCTCGTGCCGCAAGCGCGCGCTCAGTCGCCTGAGATCCCGGCTTTCGCCGGGATGACGGTTATGGCGAGGGATGACGGGCCGGGTCTAACCCCGCGCCCTGAGCACGCCCAGCGCCGCGCGGATTTCCTCCAGTGTCGGCATTTTCTGCTCGATCACGCAGCGCAGGCCCAGCCCGCCGAAACCGTGATAATCGGTGGCGCTGGCGAAGGCGATCGTGTTGTCGCCGCGCACTTCGGCGCCGCGCACCGCGTTGGGCGGCAGCGCGATATGCTCGCCATGGCGCTTGCCGGCAGAGCTGGCGATGATCCGGTCCTGCTCGTCAACGATCGAGATGCTGGTCCGCGCCCAGTCGCGCTCGCCGAACAGCGAGGCGTCCGAGATGATCGCGGGGATATGCCCCTCCCAGTCGAATTCGAGATAGAGCGCGCCGAGCGGACGGCCGTCCTGGCCGCGCGGGCGCACGCCGGTGACGAAGACGAGCACCGCCCTGTGGTCCGAATAGGGGTTGAGCCACACTTCGTCGGTGAACCACTCATCGCGGCGGTGGCTGCGCATCGCGTTCAGATATTGCGGCGCGCCCGACAGGTCGACGCCGCGCACGCGCGCATGCGGATGCGAAGCGGCGATCACCCGGCCCGCATCATTGGCGAGGAAGGCGTTGACGTAATAAGGCGAGGTCGCGGTCAGCAGCGCCAGCCGGGCATCGGCGGCGGCGATCGTCTCGGCGGTGGAGTCGGTGAGCGCGGCGATGATCTCGGCATCCGAGGCCATCAGGCGAAGATCGACGCTGCGGCCATAAAGATGGCGGGTAACGTTCTGGATCAGCGCCTGGGCGAGCTCGACCAGGCGGGTGCCCTCGATCTCGCTGACCATCTCGTCGGCAATGCCGGCGCCCATCGCCAGGCGCTCACGCACTTCGGAGCGGAATTCGATCGAGGCGCCGCGCGCCTGCTGGGCCAGCGCCTTCACTTCCTGTGCCACCACCGAGAAGCCGCGACCGGCTTCGCCCGACCTCGCGGCTTCGATCGCGGCGTTCAGCGCGAGCAAATTGGTGCGCGCAGCGATCTCCTCGCTGGTCGCGGCGTAGCTGTCTACTTCCTCGCGGAGGACCGACAATAGGGTTCGAATACGGCGTGGCACATGTCAGTGATAAGACTTGCGGGTTAATGCGCGGTTTAGCACGATAATTTCACGGCCGGCGGAATTTGAGCGTCATCCGGTCGCTCTCGCCGATCGCGGCATATTTGGCGCGGTCGACATCCTTGAGCCGGTAGGTCGGCGGCAGCGTCCACACGCCGTTCGGCCAATCGGCGGTATCGCGCGGATTGGCGTTGATCTCCGACGCGCCGACGAACTGGAAGCCGGCCTGTTCGGCGAGGCGGCGCACGGTCGAGACCTTCATATAGCCGCTGGTCTTTTCGCGCTCGGCGCTGGCGCTCTCGGGCAGGCGGTGATCCTCGATGCCGAGCGTGCCGCCCTTTTTGAGCATCGCGAACATCTGCTGGAAGGCTTCGAGCGAATAATCCTGGTTGTCGCGCTTATAGCCCATCCGCCAGTTATGGACGTTGCGGAAGGTGACGACGACGTCGGCGCTGCCGTCGGGCACCTTGGGCTGGCCGGCCTGGGCGGGGAAGGCGACGAGCTTGGCATGGCCGTAGAGCACGGCATCCTTGGCCTTCAGCGCTTCGACGGCCTTGCCGCCGTTCGGGAAATCGGGGCCGACCGCGGCATAGTAATGGCCCTTGGCGCGGGTGAGTGGCGCCAGGATCTCGGTGTACCAGCCCCCGCCCGGCCAGATCTCGACCACGGTGTTGCCGGGCTTCACCCCGAAGAAGTTGAGCGTATCGACCGGGTGGCGATATTGGTCGCGCTCGACATTGGCCGGGGTGCGGCTGGGCGAGGCGACGGCTTCGGCGAGGGCGGAGCGCTGCGTGCGCGGGGCGCCGGTGGCGACGCTGGCCACGGCGACGGCAGTGGTAAGCACGGCGATTATGGTCAGGGTCTGGCGCATGGGAATTCCCTCCCTAGATGTCGTCCGCGCATTTGGGGGGTTTTTGTGACGATGCAACTACAATTATGGCTCGGCGCGGCGGGCGCTGCGGTGCTCGCGGTGGTCAGCGGGCTGGGGCAGCATCGCCGCAGCAAGCGCAAGCGGATCGACGATGTCGGCTTCGTGCCGTGGCAGCTGATCCAGGTGCTGGCGATGATCGGCGCGGCGATCCTGGTGAGCCTGGCGCTGAATATGCGCTAAAGTGGCTGCCCGGGAATCGGAGGAGCGCGCGATGATCACCTTATGGGGCGAAGGCAGGGGCTTCCGGGTCGCCTGGCTGCTCGAGGAACTGGGGCTGCCTTATCGGCTGCGGCCGGTGGACATGCTGGCGGGCGTGGAGAACGACTCCGAATTCCTGGCGATAAACCCGGGAGGCTTCATCCCCGCGCTGCAGGACGGCGAGGTGGTGATGGTCGAATCGATCGCGATCCTCGAATATCTGCTCGGCCGCTACGGGCCTTCGCCGCTGGCGCCACAGCCGGCGGATCCGGCATTCCCGCTCTACCAGCAGTTCCTCCACCTCGGTGAAGCCGGGATGGCGACCTTCATGTTCGTTTTCGTCGCCACCAACATCCTCGCTCCGGAGGGGGAAAAGGACAATTGGAGCGCCCGCGCGAGCCTGGACTGGTTCGAGAGCCGGCGCGGGATCGTGGCGCGGCAGCTGGCGCGCGCACCGTATATGGCGGGCGAGAATTTCACCGCGGCCGACATTTCGATCACTTATGCGCTGCAATTTGCGGAGCGGACCAGGGGCGCGGTGCTGAACGCGGCCGAACACGCCTATCTGGCGCGCACGACGGCACGCGACGGCTACAAGCGGGCGATGGACGCCTGTGCGGATACGAAGGCCTGGGTCGAAGGGCTGGCGGAGGCCGACGCCTAGTAGAATTTCCGCAGCGTCAGGCGGCGTTCGGCGCCGTCGCACAGGGTGAGCGTTACGACGCGGCCGGGGGCACCCGCGCTCCATTCGATCGGGCGGCCCGCGACGGGCAGGCCATCGGCGGTGCAGATCGTCTCGCCTTCGCGCCAGCCGCCCTCGGCAGCAGGGGAGCCGCGCATGACGTGGAGGACGCGCAGGTGCGTGCCTTCGGCGCCCAGCAGCAGCCCGCTGGTCGAGCGCAGCACCGGCGGGATCGACGCGGCGGGCTGGAGGACCATGCGCCCGGCGCGCGGATCGAGCAGGACGCGGTAGCCGAGCAGCAGCCCGGTGCCGATCCGCCCGGCGGCGCCGGCGGCGGCAGAATAGCCGCCTTCGCCTTCGATGCGCAGCTCGGTCTCGGGCAGCGCGGTGCCGGCGAGAGTGAAGCCGTTCAGCACCGCCGCCTCGCTGACCAGCGCGCCGCCGATTCCCCAGCCGAGCGTGGTGGTGAGCGTGGCGCCGCGATAATTGGCCGAATTCCAGGCGGCGCGGCTGAGGGTGACCGAGGCGCCGTCGCCGGTATCTACGATCATCGGGCGCAGGCGCGCGCCGCCCAGGCGGATCTCGGTGACCGGCACCTCTGAATCGCGTTGCAACGCGAGCGGCGCAGTATGGCCGGTGAAGGGCATGCGCCCGCTCGGCAGGATACGGAAGCGGCGCACGGCATAGTCGATGTCGAGCGCGCAGCAGCTCAGCACATCGCTGCCGATCAGCAGGTCGGCGCCGAACCGCTCCTGGCCCGGGGCGTCGGGGATCGCGATCCGCCCGCCCCGCCGCGTGAGTCCGCCGATGACCAAAGTGCCGCCCGGCGCCCAGGCGACCTCGACGCCGCCGCCGATCGCCAGCGCCTGCTGGCGCTTGCCCGCGGCGAGACGCGCGCGCGTGGCGAATTCGGTAGTGGCGAGGGTGTTGGTCAGGCCGGTATCGAGCACGGCGCGCACGGGGCGCCCGTTGAGCACCGCTTCGAAGCGGATCTGGTTCGAGGGCGTCAGGTCAAAGGCGATCCAGCGCGCCTCGGTATCGGGCGCGAGCGTGATGCCGTCCGCCGGCGGATCGCCCGCGGCACCAGCAGCCAGGATGAGAGTCAGGAGAAAGGACAGCACGGCGACAGTCTAGCCGGTCAGGCGATCAGAGGCACGCCTCGAGCATCGCCTGGTCGAAGCCATACTGCCGCGCCTTGTCGAGCGTGTAGGGGCGCAGGCCCATCGAGCGATATTCGCCGATGATCTTGCCGTCGGCGCTCTCGTCGAGATATTCGAACTTGAACAGCTCCTGGGTGACGATCACCGGGCCTTCCATGCCGATCACCTCGGTGACGTTGGTCACGCGGCGCGAACCGTCGCGCAGGCGCTTCACCTGGACGATCAGGTCGATCGAATCGGCGATCTGGCGGCTGATCGCCTCCTTGGGCATCTTGATGTCGCCCATCATCACCATGTTCTCCATACGCGCCAGGCACTCACGCGGCGAGTTGGAGTGGAGCGTACACATCGAGCCGTCATGGCCGGTGTTCATTGCCGAGAGCAGATCGAAACACTCGGAGCCACGGATTTCGCCCAGGATGATCCGGTCCGGGCGCATACGCAGCGAGTTCTTCACGAGATCGCGGATGGTGATCTCGCCCTGGCCTTCAAGGTTCGGCGGGCGGGTTTCGAGCGGCAGCCAGTGCGGCTGCTGCAGGCGAAGTTCGGCCGCGTCCTCGATCGTCAGCACGCGCTCGCCCGGGTCGATCATCTTCGACAGGGCGTTGAGCATCGTCGTCTTGCCCGAGCCGGTGCCGCCCGAGATGACGATGTTGAAGCGGCTGGCGCCGGCGATCTTGAGTGCGGTCGCCATCTTCTGCGACATCGAGCCACCCTGGGCCATCATGTCGAGCGTGATCGGCTTGGCGGAGAATTTACGAATCGAGATCGCAGTGCCGCGCAAGCTCAGCGGCGGCACGATCACGTTGACGCGGCTGCCGTCCTTGAGGCGGGCGTCGGCCAGCGGCGTGGTCTGGTCGACGCGGCGGCCGACCGAGTTGCAGATGCGCTGCGCGATCTGGAACAGATGCTCCTCGTCGCGGAACTGGATGTTCGCGAGCTCCAGCTTGCCCTTGCGTTCGATGAAGGTCTGCTCGGGGCCGTTGACCATGATGTCCGAGATGGCCGGATCGGAAAGCAGCTCTTCGAGCGGCCCGAGGCCGAGCAGCTCGTCGACGAGCACCTTCTCGAGCGCGAACTGCTCGCGGCGGTTGAGCGTCAGCTTCAGCTCGGCGAGCACTTCGCCGATGATCGGGCGGAATTCCTCGGCCAGCTCGTCCTTGCTCAGCGTTGCGGCGGCCTCGGGGTCGACGCGCTCGAGCAGGCGGGGGAGGACCTGTTCCTTGATGCGGTGGATCGAAGCTTCAAAGCCTTCCATCCGCGAATTGCCGGCATCGCCCGAGGCGGCCTGGCGATCGGCGAGGCGCTGGAGCGCATCCCCGGTGGCGGCGCTGGCCCCATTGGGGTCGCGCTCGGCCATGGTGTCGGTGCCGGCGCTCTGGCCGGGCAGCGGAACCGAATTGATCGGCGGGAACTGGTCACCGCCCAGCGGGGCGGGATCGGTCGGGCGGGGCAGCGGCCCGCCGCCCTGCATCGGGCGTGCAACGCCGAACGCCGGCCTGCCGGCCTGGCCCCCACTCATCCCGCTGCGTCGTCCGAAAGCGCTCATCAGAACTCAATGTCCCCTCGAAAGGAGAGCCTTAATTGTGAAGGCTTGATATTTACCTAACCGGAGCGGCGATCGGGACAGGCCCGACGCGAGCGCAGCTGCTGTATATCGCCATGCGCTTCTCGCCATCGTGATCGTAAACGCCCAGGCGGCGCACCTGGCTGCATTGGCGGAGATAGTCGGCGAGCTGGGCGATATTGGCTTCGTTGCGCGGCGCGGCAGGGATTGGCTCCTGTACGACCACTGTCTCGGGCCCGGCGCGCAGCACGCGGGCCAGCTCGGCGACCTCGTCGATCCCGCTCGCGCCCGATTCGGCGCCTTCGTAGAAATGCGCCGGGAAGGCGAGGATGCTGGGCGGGCGGGCACCGATCTCGGCGTAGAGCCAGCTCGGCATGCCGAAGACCAGCAGGTGGCGGCCCGGTGTGACGGCGCGAACCTGTGCGACCAGCGCGGCGGCGGCCGGGCGTGCCTTGGCGCGGACCGGGAGCGCGAAAATATCGGAGGTCGTGAGGTTGAGCGCGATGAGCGCGATAAAGGCGATCGCGCCGATCCGGGGGCGGGCGAAGAGCGGGGCGGCGAGGATCATCAGCGGGCCGAGCAGCGGCAGCGCGTAATGGAGGTAGAGGCCGGGGAAGATCGCGACTCCGGCGATTGCGGCCAGCGCCCAACAGGCGAGGAAGTCGAGCGGGGCGGGGCGTGCGCTCCGCGCCTGCCAATATCCGGCGGCGGCGAGCGCGAACGGCAGCAGCAGCAACCCGGCGAGTGCGAGGCCGCGGGCGATGCGGCCGGGATCATAGGCGCGGCCGAAATTGGAAAGCACCAGCGCCTGCCAGAGCGCGGGGAAATGCCCCATCACGGCATAGGCGATGCCGATTATGACCATCGGCGCCGCGCCGATCGCCGCGAGCGCCAGCGCGCGCCAGCCCAAAGCTGCGCGGCCGAGCAGGATCAGCACGGCGATGCCGAAGAACACCGCCTCGAACGCCGCCGATTGCTTGAAGCCGATCGCGAGCCCGGCGCTGAGCATGCCGAGCAGCACGCGACGGGGGAGTTCGCCCGCCCGCAGTCGGTCGATGCTTGTGGCGATCGACCAGGCAGTGAACAGCATCAGCGGATTGTAGAAGACCGCGGCTTCGCCATTGCCGCCACCGAAGCGGGTCATCAGTGCGAGATAGGCGATTCCGGCCATCAAGGCGGCAGCGAAGGGCGCGATCAGCCGGGCGATCCGCGCGGTGCCCCAGGCGCCGAGCGCGGCAAAGCCGGTGGCGACGAGCTGATATGCCAGCGTCGAAGGGTTCAGCCAGGCGATCGCCGCGTAAGTGAGATAGAGCAGCGGCGGCTTGCGGTCCCAGATGTCGACATAGAGCAGGTCGCCGGCGAGGAGTCTGCGCCCGACCAGCGCGAAATACTGGTCGTCGACGGCGTAGTTCCACTCGCCGAATGCGGGCCAGCGCATGGCGAGCGCGGCGAGCAGGAACAGCGCGAACACCGCTCCGCGCCTGCGCTCCATGCCCTCCCCGATCGTCATCGCGTGAAATTCCCCTCGGTCCCGGTGCCGGCATAGAGCCGCAAAGTGCAGAGCCGGTAAATGGCGCTAGAGGAACGGTCCCCGCGCCCGGGCGCGGGCGCCGCTGGGCGGCACGCCGGCAAGGCTGCGGAAGTCGCGCGCCATATGCGCCTGATCGGCATAGCCGCGCGCGGCGGCGGTATCGGCCAGGCTGTCTGCGCTCGCCTGCACATCCTGCATTGCCGCGCGGAAGCGGAGCAGGCGCAGATAGGCGCGCGGCGCCAGCCCCAGCTCGCGCGCGAAGATGCGCTGGAGCCGGCGATGCGGCAGGCCGGTGCGCTGGGAAAGCTCGGCAACACTGGCCGAGGCGAGGATCGCGCAGCCGAGCGGTGGCGGGGTGATGCCGGCCAGGGCGCGCGTGAGATTGGCGACGGGCTCGCCGTGCATCAGCGCAGTCAGCGGCGCGTCGGGCGAGACCGGGATCCAGTCATCGGCGAAGCTTGGGCAAGGCGCGCCGCCCAGCGCGTGCCAGGCCCAGGGCCAGAGCTTGATCGCCGTGAAGCGCGCATCGCCGCTGAAGCCGAAGCGGATCGGGCGCTCTGACAGGCCGGTGACGAAATATTCGGGCTGGTCGCGCCGCCATGTCGAGCGGCCCGCGCTGCGGTGGATCAGCTCGATGCAGCCGTCGGGCGTCGCTTCATGCTCGACCCAGCCGGGCTGGTCGCCGGCCAGTGTCCACACGGCGGCGACAAGGCCGTCGAGCGCAGGCGGCAAGGGCAGCTCGGCATAGTCCATGCGCGCAGCCTCGCATGTCGTGTGGGTTCAAGCCAATATGCACGCCGCCGCATAGTCGGGACCGGCAACAGGGAGGTTGGGACAATGATCGCGAACATCATGCTGCTCGCCGGGCTGGGCCTTTCGCCGGAACCGCTCGACTGGCTGGTCGGCAAATGGTGCACCGAACCCAAGGACGGTCGGACGGTGTGCGAGACCTGGGAGCCACGGGGCGTGGACAAGGTGATGCGCGGCACCACGGTCACCATTTCAGCCAGGGGCGAACAGCGCGAACCGATGCGGATCAGCGGCGAGGGCGCGGCTCTGGTCTTCCACGCCGAGCCGATCGGGCAGGCGGCTGCCGATTTCCCGGTCAAGCCGGGCGGCCTTGGCGCGCAAAGCGTGGAGTTCGTCGATACCGCGCATGATTATCCGCAGCGCATCCGCTATTGGCGCGAGGGCACATTGCTGATGGCGGAGATTTCGCTGGCCGATGGCAGCAAGCCGATGCGCTGGGCCTATCGGCGGACCGGCAACTGATCGGTGAAAGCCGGGAACCGGGCCGCGAAAGCGGGACGAGAGCTTCCCGGAAGGATCCCGGCTTTCACCGGGATGACGGAGCCGGCGGGGCGAACCCGCCGGTCCTTTTTGGCGTTTTAGCCTTCGGCCTTTTCGGCCAGAACCGTCAGGCCCTTCTCGTTCACTTCGGCGAAACCGCCTTCGATGCGGATCGTCTCGGGGGTGGTGGCACCCGCCTTGTAGATTTCGAGATTGCCGTCGCGGATGGTCGACATCAGCGGGGCATGGCCTTCGAGCACGCCGAAATCGCCCTCGGTGCCGGGGACGACAACCATGTGCACTTCCTCCGAGCGGAGGAGCTTTTCGGGCGTGACGAGTTCGAAGTGCAGGGACATTTTCTTCTTCTTCCTGAGCCCCTCCCCCGAAGGAGAGGGGCTAGTAGTATTTACGCCTCGTCGGCGAGCTTCTTGGCCTTGGCGATCACGCCGTCGATGCCGCCGACCATGTAGAAGGCTGCTTCCGGCAGGTGATCATATTCGCCGTTCACGACTGCCTTGAACGACTTGATCGTGTCTTCGATCTGCACGAACTCGCCCGAGATGCCGGTGAAGACTTCGGCGACGTGGAACGGCTGCGAGAGGAAGCGCTGGATCTTGCGCGCGCGCGAGACGGTCAGCTTATCTTCTTCCGAAAGCTCGTCCATGCCGAGGATCGCGATGATGTCCTGCAGCGACTTGTACTTCTGGAGGATCGACTGGACCGCACGGGCGGTCTCATAGTGATCCTGGCCGACGACGCGCGGCTCGAGAACGCGGCTGGTCGAGTCCAGCGGATCCACCGCCGGGTAGATGCCGAGCTCGGAGATCGCGCGGTTGAGCACGGTCGTCGCGTCCAGGTGGGCGAACGAGGTTGCCGGCGCCGGATCGGTAAGATCGTCGGCGGGCACGTACACGGCCTGCACCGAGGTGATCGAGCCCTTGTTGGTCGAGGTGATGCGCTCCTGCAGCGCGCCCATGTCGGTCGACAGGGTCGGCTGGTAGCCCACGGCCGAAGGAATACGGCCGAGCAGTGCCGACACTTCGGCGCCCGCCTGGGTGAAGCGGAAGATGTTGTCGACGAAGAACAGCACGTCCTGGCCTTCGACGTCGCGGAAATATTCGGCGATCGTCAGGCCCGACAGCGCGACGCGGGCGCGGGCGCCCGGCGGCTCGTTCATCTGGCCATAAACCAGCGCGACCTTCGAACCCTCGGACTGGGCGTTGCCGTCCTTGTCCTTGGCGATGACGCCTGCGTCGAGGAACTCGTGATAGAGATCGTTGCCCTCACGGGTACGCTCGCCGACGCCGGCAAACACCGAGGTGCCGCCATGGCCCTTGGCGATGTTGTTGATCAGTTCCTGGATGAGCACGGTCTTGCCCACGCCGGCGCCGCCGAACAGGCCGATCTTGCCGCCCTTTGCATAGGGCGCGAGCAGATCGATGACCTTGATGCCGGTGACGAGGATCGCGCTCTCGGTCGACTGGTCGACGAACAGCGGGGCCTCGGCGTGGATCGGAGCGGTCTGCTCGGCATTGACCGGGCCACGCTCGTCGATCGGCTCGCCGATGACGTTGAGAATGCGGCCGAGCGTCTTCGGGCCGACGGGGACGCGGATCTGCGAACCGGTGTCGGTGACCGACTGGCCGCGGGTCAGGCCCTCGGTCGCGTCCATCGCGATCGTGCGGACGGTGTTCTCGCCGAGGTGCTGGGCAACCTCGAGGACGAGGCGGTTGCCGTTATTGTCGGTCTCGAGCGCCGAGAGAATGGCCGGCAGCACGCCGCCATCGAAGGCGACGTCGACGACGGCGCCGATGACCTGGCTGATGCGGCCGACATTGTTGGTCGTGGCCGGAACGGCGCCCGGGGCATCAGCCTTGGGCTTCGCGACGCGCGGCTTGCGCGCGGGCTTCTCTGCGGTCGGGGCTGCGGTGGCCATCTTACTTTCCTTGGGTCTGATTGGCGGGGGCACTAGCCCCGGTGCGGGTGAAAGTCACGGTGATGTGGCGATCCTTGGCGTCGCCGCCGGCGATCGGCTGGGCATCGACGACGATCGCGGTGCCGTGGAGCTCGGCCTTGGCCGATTCGCGGCGCCGCAACGCGCTGTTGATGATGTCCCCGGGGCCGACCTGGAAGCGGCCGAGGAAGCCGTTCACCAGCCGGATCGGATAGCGATAGATTTCGGCGGCAGCACGATCGACCGAGCCCTTGTGGAGCACGTCGAACGTGTAGCGCACCGTCTCGACCTTGTCGGCAGTAGCGCCGGTCGCGTCGAAGCTTGCCTTGATCGTGACGGCGCCCGGCTTTTCCGGGTAGGTGGCGGTGCCGCGCGCGGCGAAGCCGTTCTTCTCTGCCTTGTAGCCGTCGATCTTGAAGGGCGGGAAGTCGTTCGCCGCCGCGACGACTGCCGCGGGGTGGTCGAACAGCTGCGCCCAGCGGTCGGCCATCACCTTTTCGGGATCCGGCGCGCGCTGGTCGGCAGCGGCGGCCTGTTCCTCGT
This sequence comes from Sphingomonas sp. R-74633, assembly GCF_013416555.1. Taxonomy (GTDB): domain Bacteria; phylum Pseudomonadota; class Alphaproteobacteria; order Sphingomonadales; family Sphingomonadaceae; genus Sphingomonas. The sequence goes on from NZ_JACCFG010000005.1 coordinate 468,270, forward strand.
TGAGCGTGGCATCATGCGCACGCCCACAGCCCGCGAGCGGGGCCGCGGCCACGACCAGCAGGAGGGGCAGCGCAGCCTTCATCAGAGCGCCTCGGCACCCGAGATGATCTCGACCAGCTCGGTGGTGATCGCCGCCTGGCGCTGGCGGTTGTAGATCGTGTTGAGCCGCTTGATCAGGTCGCCCGCATTGCGCGTGGCATTGTCCATCGCGGTCATCTTCGAGCCCTGCTCCGACGCGGCGTTCTCGCGGATCGCGCGGTAGAGCTGGATCGCGACGTTGCGCGGCAGCAGGTCGGCGAGGATCGATTCCTCGTCGGGCTCATAGGTTACGGCAGCCGGCGCGGCCTGGCTCGGCTGGGTGTCTGCGGGAACCGAGGCCGGCGAGATCGGGACGATCTGCTGCGCGGTCGGCTCCTGGCTGAGGACCGACTTGAAGTGCGCGTAGAACAAGGTCGCGACGTCATATTCGCCGGCCTCGTAGCGCGCGATCAGGTCGTCGGCATAGCCGCGTGCATCGGCGAAGGTCAGCTTGCCGAGGTCGCCCGGCTCGATCCCGTGCACCATGTTCTTGGGGAACAGGCGGTTGAGCGGAGCGCGGCCCTTGCGGCCGATCGTGTAGATCTTCACCGTCTTGCCCTGCGCGATCAGCGCCTCCGCGTGGCGGCGGGCGAGGCGGGCGATATTGGTGTTGAACGCGCCGGCCAGGCCCTTGTCCGACGTGGCGACGACGAGCAGGTGCACGTCATCCTTGCCGGTGCCGGCGAGCAGCTTGGGCGAGCTCTCGCTCAGCGTCACCTTCGAGGCGAGGCTGGCGACGACGCTCTCGAGGCGCTGCGCATAGGGGCGCCCGGCCTCGGCCGCTTCCTGCGCACGGCGCAGCTTCGCGGCGGCGACCATCTTCATCGCCTTGGTGATCTTCTGCGTCGACTTCACCGAGCCGATGCGGATCTTGAGTGCCTTGAGGCTAGCCATTCTATTCCCTTATTCGTCACCCCGGCCTTGAGCCGGGGTCCCGCTACCCTGTCCCGCCGCAAGAAGCGGGACCCCGGCGCGAGGCCGGGGTGACGAGGTAGTTACGCGAAGGTCTTGGCGAACGCGGTGAGCGCGGCCTTGAGCTTGTCGCGCACGTCGTCCTTGAGATCCTTGCTGTCGCGGATCGCCTTCAGGATGTCGGCCTGGTTGGCGCGCATGTCGGCGAGCATCGCCGCCTCGTAGCGCACCACGTCCTGCACCGGCACGGTGTCCAGGAAGCCCTGGGTACCCGCGAAGATCGACACGGTCTGCTCTTCGAACGGCAGCGGCGAGAACTGCGGCTGCTTGAGCAGCTCGGTCAGGCGCGCGCCGCGGTTGAGCAGCTTCTGGGTCGAGGCGTCGAGATCCGAACCGAACTGCGCGAAGGCAGCCATTTCGCGATACTGGGCCAGCTCGAGCTTGATCGAGCCCGACACCTTCTTCATCGCCTTGGTCTGCGCTGCGGAACCCACGCGCGACACCGACAGACCCACGTTAATGGCGGGGCGGATGCCCGCGAAGAACAGGTCGGTCTCGAGGAAGATCTGGCCGTCGGTGATCGAGATCACGTTGGTCGGGATGTAGGCCGAAACGTCGCCCGCCTGCGTCTCGATGATCGGCAGTGCGGTCAGCGAGCCACCGCCGTTCGCGTCCGACATCTTGGCGGCGCGCTCGAGCAGGCGGCTGTGGAGATAGAAGACGTCGCCCGGATAGGCTTCGCGGCCCGGCGGACGGCGCAGCAGCAGCGACATCTGACGATAGGCGACGGCCTGCTTCGAAAGATCGTCGAACACGATCAGCGCGTGCATGCCGTTGTCACGGAAATACTCGCCCATCGCGGTGCCGGTATAGGGCGCGAGGAACTGCAGCGGGGCCGGCTCCGAAGCGGTCGCGGCGATGACGATGGAATATTCCATCGCGCCATTCTCTTCGAGCGTGCGGACGAGCTGCGCCACGGTCGAGCGCTTCTGGCCGACGGCGACATAGACGCAGTAGAGCTTCTTGCTCTCGTCGGTGCCGGCGTTGACCGTCTTCTGGTTGATGAAGGTGTCGATCGCGACGGCCGACTTGCCGGTCTGGCGATCGCCGATGATCAGCTCGCGCTGGCCACGGCCGACGGGAACGAGCGCGTCGATCGCCTTGAGGCCCGACTGCATCGGCTCCGAAACCGACTGGCGCGGGATGATGCCCGGTGCCTTGACTTCGACGCGGCTGCGCTTCTCGGCAACGATCGGGCCCTTGCCGTCGATCGGGTTGCCGAGGCCGTCCACGACGCGGCCGAGCAGGCCCTTGCCGACGGGAACGTCGACGATGGTGCCGGTACGCTTGACGACGTCGCCTTCCTTGATCTCGGCGTCCGAGCCGAAGATCACGACGCCGACATTGTCGGCCTCGAGGTTGAGCGCCATGCCCTGGATGCCGTTGGCGAACTCGACCATCTCGCCGGCCTGGACGTTATCCAGACCGTGGATGCGCGCGATGCCGTCACCGACGCTGAGCACCTGGCCGGTCTCGGAGACCTGGGCCTCGGAGCCGAAATTGGCGATCTGGTCCTTGATGACCTTCGAGATTTCTGCGGCGCGGATATCCATTGTCTTAGCCTTCAGCCTTTCATCGCGTGCGCGAGGGTGTTCAGTCGGGTCTTGATCGACGAATCGATCATCTGGCTGCCGATCTTCACGACCAGCCCGCCAAGGAGCGAGGGATCGACCGAAAGGTCGATGGCAACGTCACGGCCGATACGAGTGCGCAGCTGCTGCTTGAGCGCATCGACCTGTGCGGTGGAAAGCGGGTGCGCCGAGGTGACTTCGGCCGTCGTCTCGCCGCGGTGCGCGGCTGCGAGCTGGCGGAAGGCCTTGATGACCGCGGGAAGCTGGCTCAGCCGGCGGTTCTGGGCGAGCACGCCGAGGAAATTCGCGGTGGTGCCGTCGAGCTTGAGGCTCTTGGCGACCGAGGCGACGGCATTGGCGGCAGCGCCGCGTGCCACGAGCGGGCTGACGGTCAGCGCCTTGAAGTCGGCCGATTCGGCGAGTGCCTGGGCCACGGTGGCGAGGCTGGCCTCGACCTTGGCCAGGTCCTTCGAATCACGTGCGAGCTCGAACAGGGCGGTAGCGTAGCGTCCGCTTAGGCTTGCCTGGATACCGGCGGAATTCTCCACGCGTTTCGGTTCCTCTCGGAGGTTCGGGTTACGGCCCCATATGAATTGGGGGCCGAACTGCGCGGCCCCCTATGGGTTGGCGCGCGACTAGCATCGGTGTCACGGGGATGCAACCCGAGTCCCGTTTCCCCTCACGCGCGCGCTACACGCGCGTACGCGTTGCAAGGGTGTTGCGGCACTGTTGCGGGGGCATGTACCGAATCGTTTCATATGGTAAACGACCCGCCGTCATTTCTAATTGGGGGGAATGGGGGCATGAGGAAGCATATTCTCGGGGCGATCGCGATCGCCGCGCTGGCGGCGGGCATCGCCAATGCCGAAGTATTGGAGATCACCGGCGAGTTCGCCGCGCCGAACCGCGAGGCGAGCCTGCTCCGCTCGATCTCGATCGACCGGATCGACGGGCAGGACGGCGCCGCGCTCGAGCGCGCGATCGAACAGGGCCTGTCGGGCACGCATTTCGATCTGATGGGCGGGCGCACCGGGCGGAGCAACGCCGAGGGCTCGTTGAGCGGCGGCATCACCACCGGCGTCGATGAGCAGCCGTTCAAGCGGAAGGAGAAGCGCTGCGTCGAGAAGGACAGCGCCGACCAGAAGAAGTGCGTGCGCGAGGAATATGTCGAGCTGCGCTGCCGCCGCCGGACGATCAACGTGAAGGCTGACCTCCGGCTGGTGCGCAACCGCGACGGCCGCATCGTCTATTCGACGACCAAGCCGTTCACCCAGGACAATAGCTGGTGCGAGGGGCAGAGCGCGCCCGGTCCAGTCGAGGAAGTGATCGCCGGCGCCGTGCGCAGCCTGGGCTATTCGGTGCGCGCCGACATCGCGCCGACCATCTCGACCTACTCGATCCGCGTGCGCGAGAGCGACAAGGGCATGAGCAAGGACCAGTCGAAGCGCTTCAAGGATCTGGTCAAGCTGACCAAGCGCGACGAACGCGGTGCGTGCACCGGCTGGGCGGCGCTGAACGGCGAGCTGCCGAACAATCCGTCGCTCACCTTCAACCTCGGCCTCTGCGCCGAACAGTCGGGCGACTATGCCGGCGCGCTGCAATATTATCATGCGGCGCAGCGCGCGGGCGCGTCCGAAGGCGGGCAGGGCGCCGACCGCGCGATCCGGCTGATCGCCGGGCGCGAGGACGCGGCGATCCGGGCTCGGCGGCGCTGAACGCAATTCGGGCCGCCCCCAAGGGAGCGGCCCGAAGCTTGTTTCAGTCTGTCAGGACTTAGCGGCCGCGGCCGCCGCCCTGACCCTGTCCGCCCTGGCGCTGACCGCCGCCATTGGTCGGGCGGGGCTGCCACTTGCGCTTGGGGCGCGCATAGTTGCGGGGCTGTTCGCCCTGCGGCTGCGCGTCGAAGCGGCGCGGACGCGGCTCGCCGGCGGCGGCGCCCGCAGCCTCGGGACGCGGGGCCTGGCCGTCGCGGCGCGGCTGGTCGCCACGCGGGCGATCCTCACGACGCGGACCACCGGGGCGCTGGCGCTGCGGCTGGCCCGGACGGCGGCCGTCGCGCTGCATCTCGCGGCCGCGCTGGCCGTTCTGCTCGTCGCGGCTCGCGGGCACGTTGACGCGCGAACGCGACAGCGCTGCCGCCGTGGCGATAAAGCCCTCGGGCAGCGGCACGACGGTGAGCTTCTGGCGGATCAGCCGCTCGATGTCGCGCAGATAGGGGCGCTCGTCCTCGGCGCAGAAGCTGATCGCGATGCCTTCCTTGCCGTTGCGCGCGGTGCGGCCGATGCGGTGGACATACTGGTCCGCCACGTTCGGCAGCTCGAAGTTGAACACATGGCTGACGCCCGACACGTCGATGCCGCGCGCGGCGATGTCGGTCGCGACCAGGATCTTGACCTTGCCCGCGCGGAACTCGCCGAGCGCGCGCTCGCGCTGCGGCTGGCTCTTGTTGCCATGGATCGCGTTCGACGCGATGCCGTTGCCCGCGAGCAGGCGGACGATGCGGTCGGCGCCGTGCTTGGTGCGGCTGAACACCAGCGCGCGATCGATCTCGGTCTCCTTGAGCAGGATCGTGAGCAGCGCCTGCTTCTCGGACTGCTGGACGAAGGTGACGCTCTGCTCGACGCGCTCGGCAGTGGTCGCCTCGGGGGTGACCTTCACTTCGACCGGATCCTTGATGAACTGGCCGGCCAGCTCGCGGATCGTCTTCGGCATCGTCGCCGAGAAGAACAGGGTCTGGCGCTTCGACGGCAGCTCGCGGACGATCCGCTTGAGCGCGTGGATGAAGCCGAGGTCCATCATCTGGTCGGCTTCGTCGAGCACCAGGATCTCGAGACCCATCAGGATCGCGTAGCACTGGTCCATCAGGTCGACGAGACGGCCCGGGGTAGCGACGACGATGTCCACGCCCTTGGCGAGGTCGGTCTTGTTCTTGTGGATCGAGGTGCCGCCGAACACGGTGGCGACGCTCAGCTTGGTGCCCTTGGCATAATGGCGGGCATTGTCGGCGATCTGGCTGGCGAGCTCACGCGTCGGCGCGAGCACCAGCATGCGGCAGCCGCGCGGCTGGGCGCGCTTGCCGGATGCGACCAGGCGGTCGATCGAGGGGAGCATGAAAGCGGCGGTCTTGCCGGTGCCGGTCTGGGCGATGCCGAGCAGGTCGCGTCCTTCGAGGAGCGCCGGGATCGACTTGGCCTGGATCGGCGTCGCCTCGCTATAGCCCTTGACGGCAAGCGCGGCGAGAACGGTCTCCGAGAGACCGAGTTCTTTGAACTGCATTGAATATCCTGTGCATACGGCCGGGCGCACCGGACGGAATCCAGGCGCAAGGCGGGGTCAAAAATGACGACCCGCGTGACTAGGGAAGCCGGAAAAATAACCGAGGCGGAGCCTGGGCCCTTGGGGATTAACCCGCATGCCCGATCACGCTGCATTACGCCTCGATGGTGGCCATATGGCGATGAAATCGGTTTCCGTCAAGGAAGGGGCTTTCTCCCCTAGGGGTTTCCCTGCCGCCATCTCGGTTTTTTCGCTGCGAGGACAAGGCGATGCATGGCGAACCGGTGGTATGCTTGGCCGATCCGTGGCATGATTGCGTGCAGAGGTGTCGGGCCCGGAGCCGGCCATTGCGCACATGAAATTAATGCCAGCCGACTCCCACACAAAGCACTCGTTAACGAGTGGCTCGCTAGGCTCGGGGCGCCTTTACTGGAGCCTGTAACTTGCTCGTCGCCAAGCTTGAGATTCTCGGAGATATCGACCGCCGCGGCGCGATCCGTTTCGATGCGGATTCGCCGTCTACGGTGCGTGCGCCGGATGGCGCGCCGATCGATGTGCAGGTCGAGGATTTCTCGCGCACGGGCTTCCGCTTCGCCTCGGATCTCGACCTGCCGGTGGGTACTTTGGTCTCGCTCGGCCTGTCGGGTGCCGGATCGCGCGCCGCCAAGGTCGTGCGTCGCAACGGCAGCACCTATGGCTGTGCCTTTATGAAGGCGCTGACCGAGGAAGAGATCGCGCATGCCTTTAAGGGGCAGGAGCATATCCTGGCCGATCTCTCCGCCGCGCTCGCCGCGCGCTTCGGCACCGGCAAGCCCGGCCCCAAGCCGACGATCCCACCGCTGCGCCGGCTTATCCGGCGTCCGACGCGCGAGGACTGAAGTCCCGCTCGCGATAGTCGAACCAGTCGAAATCGGCGTGGAGCCCCGCGCCGGACAGGTCCTGGCACGCCATGCCGATGAACGCGCCGGTGAAATTGGGCAGGCCGGGCGCGCTGGCTTCGTCCGAGAGGATCGAGGCGTCGAACTGCTCCGCAAGCCATTGCCAGTCGCCGCCGGGCACGCGCCAGGCGAAGCGCAGCCGCTCGTAATCCACTTCGGCGCGTAGCTCGACCACGCCTTCGGGGATCGCGATCGGCGCAGTGAACGCATCGGCCTGGGGCGAATCGGGCAGCGCCGACATCACGCGGATATGGCGGCCGGTTTCCTCGTCATGGCTGACGTGGAGGTAATGGAACTTGGCGGCGTTATAATAAGAGACCAGTCCGGCGACCTGCTGGAAGTGGCGTGGGTCAAAATCCAGCGCACAGCTCGCGGAATAACAGAACGCCTGTTGCCGCCGGGCGACCAGCGCCTGGGTGAACAGGCTGCCGATTGTCTCGCGGCCATATAGACGCAGATGGCCGCGGCGCGCAGTGAGGCTGAAGATCGCCTCTGGCTCGGGCGTGCGTAGCCATTGGAAATCGATCGGTAGCGCCGGGTCGTCGAACTCGTCGCGGCTATGAACCGGCGCGCGGCCCTCGGGACCGGGCACCTCGAGCATCGGCATGCCGCGCTCGCCGGTCGTGTAGAGCCAGCCATCTTCCCAGCGCATCGGCTGGATCGCGGTCTCGCGCCCCAGCACGCAGCGCCCGCGATTGGGGAGGGGGCGGCCGCACAGATAGACCAGCCACGGCTCGCCCTCGGGCGTCTCGACCAGATCGGCATGGCCGGCACGCTGGAGCGGCGCGTCGGGGCGGGTACGGCTCGAGAGGATATAAGTGTCGGGGTGGAGCTCGTAGGGGCCGGTCAGGCTGCGCGATCGCGCCATCGTCACCGCGTGGTTCCAGCCGGTGCCGCCTTCGGCGGTGAGCAGATAGTACCAGCCGTCGCGCCGATAGAGATGCGGCGCCTCGGTGAGGCCGAGCGGGGTGCCGGGGAAGATGTTGACCCGCTCGCCGATCAGCCTTTGCTCCTCCGGCGAATATTCCTGCAGCACGATCCCGGCAAAGCGGTTGCGGCCCGGGCGATGGTCCCACAGCATGTTGAGCAGGTATTTCCGCCCGTCCTCGTCATGGAAGAGCGAGGGATCGAAGCCGCTCGAATTGAGGTGGATCGGATCGGACCAGTCGCCGTCGATCGTGTCGCAGCTCACCAGGTAGTTGTGGAAGTCGCGGAGACTCGCGCCCGATGCGCCGCCGGTGGTGGTGCGGCCATAGCGCTTCACATCGGTGTAGATCAGGTGGAAGCGTTCGCCGTCGTGGCTGAGGCACGGCGCCCACACCCCGCAACTGTCCGGATCGCCGCGCATGTCGAGCTGGCTCGCGCGGTTTAGCGGGCGCGCAATCAGCGCCCAGTTCGCAAGATCCCGGCTGTGGTGGATCTGCACGCCGGGGAACCACTCGAAGGTCGAGGTGGCGATATAATAATCGTCGCCCACGCGGGCGATCGACGGGTCGGGATTGAAGCCGGGCAGGATGGGATTGCGAGTCATGCGGGTTTGCGCACCAGGGTCCAGAGCACGGCCGCCGCGACCAGGTCGAGCAGTCCGAGGGCGATGAAGAAGGGGTTATAGCCGATCGAGGCGACCAGGCTGCCCATCAGCAGCGAGAAGATCAGGATCGAGGCATTGGCGCAGGTGCCCGCCAGCCCGGCGACGGTGCCGAGCTCGTCGCGGCGGAACAGGTCGCTGGCCATGGTGATGCAGGTGACCGACAGCGTCTGGTGCGCGAAGCCGCCGAGCGAGAGCAGCGCCACCGCCGCCCAGGCGCTCTCGACCGAACCGACGAACAGCATCCCGGTCATCAGCACCGCGCCCAGCGTGAAGGTCCAGCGGCGCGCATCGATCAGGTCGACGCCGCGGCGCTGCAGCCAGAGCACCACGGTCGGGCCGAACAGGCAGCCGAGATCGGCGGCGACGAAGGGGAGGAAGGCCGAGATGGCGATCTCGCCCAGGTCGAAATGGCGGACCTTCACCAGATAGAGCGGCAGCCAGAAGGTCAGCGTCCCCCAGGTCGGGTCGGCGAGGAAGCGCGGGATCGCGATGCCCCAGAAATTGCGCTGCCGGAGGATCGAGAGGACCGAGGGGCGTGCACCCGCCGCGAGCGTATGCGCCTCCTGCCCGGCGAGGATATAAGCGCGCTCCTCCTCGCTGATGTCGGGATGCTCGGCGGGCGAGCGATAGAAGCGCAGCCAGAGCAGCACCCAGAACAGCGCGAGGGCACCGGCGATCACGAACGCCGCGCGCCAGTTCCACATCCAGATCGACCAGGCTACCAAAGGCGCGGCGAGCGCCGATCCGGCGGAGGCGCCAAGATTGTAGATGCCGCCGGCCAGCCCGCGCTCCTTCGCCGGAAACCATTCCGAGACGACTTTCAGCCCGCCGGTGTGCGATGTCCCCTCGGCAAATCCCAGCGCCCCGCGCAGGCCGAACAGCATCTGCCAGCTGAAGGCGAGGCCATGTCCCATGGTCAGCACGCCCCAGCAGGTCGCGAAGATGGCGAGCCCCGTGCGCAGCCCGATCGTGTCGAGGATATACCCCACGATCGGCTGGAGCATCACACCGGCCTGAAAGGCAGCGGTGATCCAGCTATATTGGTGCTCGTCGATATGCAGGTCGGCCATGAAGGTCGGCGCCGCGACGGCCAGCGTCGAGCGGGTGAGATAGTTCACGATCGTGCCCAGCATCACGATCCCGATGATCCACCAGCGCAGGGCGCGCGTGCGTCGCCAGAAGGACATGGCCTCTCCATGGGCGTCGAAGTGCGCCCGTTAGCGCTAACAGTGGCGGTTTTGGGGGGGCGGGGCAAGGCCCTGCCTCCGTCATCCCGGCCTTGTGCCGGGATCCACTGCGCCGCACTTGCTTCCTTTGAGCCTCTCGCTTCGCCCTTGCCTCCCGGTGGACCCCGGCACGAGGCCGGGGTGACGATTTTGGTTTCCGGATGAGGCTTTGACCGCAATCGCCGGGATGTGGCCCGCGCGCGACACGCCTATATCCACCCCATGACGCACGAACTCTCTCTCCCCGAAGACGCGGCCTGGGCTGCCTTCGAGGCGCGCGACCGCGCCTTTGACGGGCGCCTGATCGTCGCGGTGACCACCACGCGCATCTATTGCAAGCCGACCTGCCCGGCGCGGCGGCCCAAGCGCGAGCATGTCGAATTCTACGATGACGCCGAAGCGGCGCGCGCCGCCGGCTATCGCGCATGTCTGCGCTGCAAGCCCGACGAAGTGGGGCGCGACCGGATCGCGGTGGCCAAAGCGGTAGCGCTGATCGAGGCGGCCGAGGAATCGGTCTCGCTCGACGAAGTCGCCGCCGCGGTCGGCTATGCGCCGCACCATTTCCACCGGCTGTTCAAGCGCGCCACCGGCGTGACCCCGGCCGCCTATGCCCGCAGCCTCAAGGCGAAGCGTGCCGCCGAGGCGCTGGGCGAGGGCAGCGTGACCGAGGCGATCTACGAGGCCGGCTATTCCGCGCCGAGCCGCTTCTACGAAACCGCCAATGCCCGGCTCGGCATGAGCCCCAGCGTGTGGAAGCGCGGCGGGGCAGGGGTGACGATCCGCTGGACGATCGCCGAGACCAGCCTTGGTCCGCTGCTGATCGCGGCGACCGACAAGGGGCTGTGTCGCGTCGCGTTCGACGAGAATGCGCTCGGCCTCGCCACGCGCTTCCCGGCGGCGGAGATCGTCCAGGGCGGCGCGGCGCTGTCGGCGCTCGCTGCGCGGGTGGTCGCCGAGGTCGAGAGCCCCGGGCGCGACACCGATCTGCCGCTCGACGTGCAGGGCACTGCTTTCCAGGAAGCGGTGTGGCAGGCACTGCGCGCAATTCCGCCGGGCGAGACGCGCAGCTATGCGCAGATCGCGACTGCGGCGGGCAGTCCCGGCGCGGTGCGCGCGGCGGGCACGGCCTGCGGGGCGAACCATGTGCCGGTGATCATCCCATGCCACCGTGCGCTGCGCTCGGACGGCAGCATGGGCGGCTACGCCTATGGCGTTGATCGCAAACAGGCGCTGCTCAAGCGCGAGGGCGCCGAGTAATGGCCTATGTAATCCAGGGAATCGACCCCGCGCCCTTCCGCCGTCTCTACGGTCTGTCCAACGCTGCGCTCGCCGCCGAGCAGGTGGTGCGCATGACGGTGGAGCGGAAGCCCGATGCGCCGTGCCGGGTCGAGCTGGCCGATGTCGAACCGGGCGAGCAGGTGCTGCTGATCAATTACGCGCATCTGCCCGTCGCCTCGCCCTATCGCAGTGCCCATGCGATCTTCGTGCGCGAAGGCGCCGAGGTGCCGGCGCGGTTCGAGGACAGGGTGCCCGAACCGCTGGCGATCCGCCTGCTCTCGGTCCGTGCGTTCGACGGCGCTGGCATGATGACCGATGCCGAAGTGGTCGAAGGCCGCGACCTCGAGCCGTTGATCACGCGGATGTTCGCGGATCCGGCGGTTGACTATCTTCATGTCCACAATGCCCGACGCGGCTGCTTCGCCGCGCGCGTGGATCGGGCGTAGCTACTTCGCCGCAGCCGCATCCGAAGCCGCGCAGCGATACACCAGCTTCTCGTTATATACCGACGGCAGCGCGGTGCGGATCGATTGCTGCTGCGTCGCCAGCTCGGCGCGCTTGGCCTGGTCGGTGCTGCATTCCTTGAGCGGCACCCCCTTTCGCAGCGCCCGCGCCTGCTTCATCTGCTCGGACGAGAGCAGATAGCGGGTGTTGGTGTAGGTGCCCGTCGCGGGGTCGAAATCGAGCACCGAGACGCTGGCTTCCTGGTCGGGGACGAGGATGCGCTGCCAATGCTTGCCGTTCTCGGCCTCGGCATATTGCGTGCGGCCGTTGATGCAGCCGTCATTGCCGACATCGAGGTCGACCTTGTCGGTGGCCGAGACGATCACGCGGCTGCGCTCGGGCACCAGCGTGCAGACCAGCTTGCCCTGCGCTTCGACCGGCGCCGCGCCGTCCGCCGCTACGGCCTTGGGCACCGCCAGCACCGAGGCTTCGTTGAAGCTCGGCCGGGTGAGGAACATCACGATCGCGGCGATCATCAGCAGCGCGCCGCCGGCCGCCACCCAGATCGCCTCGCGCTTGCGTTCGCGCGACAGCAGCAGCCCGCCGCCGCCCACGGTGAGCGCGCCGAGCACCAGCAGCAGCACTGCGCCGGCCATATAATTCTCGCGCGATGCCGCCGCCCGGCTGCGCGCCTGGGCGACCGCGTCCTCGCGCTCGGTCGCGGCCTTGGCGGCGCTGGCGCGCGAAAGCTCGTCGGCCTCCAGCCGCGCCTTTTCGTCGGCGTTGCGCTCCTGCGCCATCTGGTCCTCGACCGAGGTGCAGGGCATGTCGACCTTGGTGAAGGGCTGTTTCGCCTCGGTCAGGAAGGCGGCGAGCTCGCCCTCGGCAATCGCGAAGGCAAAGGTCGAATCGCCCTCGTCGTTATGCGTGATCGCCGAATTGACGCCGAGCACCCGGCCGCAGCGATCGAGCAGCGGGCCGCCCGAATTGCCGCGTGCGATGCTGGCGTTGTGGACCAGCACGCTCACGCCGCTCAACTGGCGGAAACCGGCAAAGCCGCCCTGCGAGCGAACCGGCGACTGCGGCTTGATGAAGTCCGCCGCCGAGCGCACCGTCGCGACATCGACATTGCCCGGATAACCAAGCGCGACGAGCGAATCGCCATCGGCGATCTTGCCGCCGAACAGCGTGAGCGGCGGCAGCCGCACGCCGGTGAACTCGATCAGCGCCAGGTCGCGCGCCTGGTCGATCTTGATGACCTTGCCCTGGTAGGACTTGTCGCCTTCCGAGGGCACGACGCCGATCACGACATTGTCGGGATAGCGCCCGGCAAGCTCGACGACATGCGCGTTGGTGACGACGCGGTTGGGGCCCACCGCGAAGCCGCTGCCATGGCCGAAGCCGACAACCTCGTCATCGACCACGGCGATGGTGACGATGCGCACCACGCCGCGGGCAGAGGCGGAGATGTCGTCGGCATAGGCCGGCCCCGCCCATGCAAAGAGCAGCGCCACTACCAACAGCAACCGACGCATCATCGAACCCGAACCCTTTGAAGCTGGCCGCCAGCTTTCGGGCAAAAGCGGCGCGGGTTCAAGCGGCTGGCGGTGGCGCGGGGCCTCAGCCGGCCTTCTTCTTGTTCTTCGCGTCCTCGGCGGCCTTTTTCGACTTGGCCTTTGCGTCGGCGATCACCTTGAGCGCGGCATCCTTGCCGCCCTCGTCCATAGCCTTGAGCACGTTGAGCGCGACATTGTTGCTGGCATCGGGGTGCGGGCCATAGGCGATCGTCTCGAATGCGATCCGCGCGCCGTTCAGATTGCCCTGCTCGAGCAGCACTTCGCCCACCTGCGCGCGCAGCCCGCTGTCGAACGGGGCATAGGTATAGGCGCCGACCAGCCCGTCCTGCGCCACCTTGGGCGCCGGCACGCCGGCTTCCTCGAAGCTCTGATAATAGAGGATCAGCGGCTGCGGATAGGTGGGGTCGAGCTTGTTCGCCTTGACGAACCAGCTGCGCGCCGCCTTCCAGCGGCCGACGTCGCTCGCCTTGTCGGCCTTGGCGAGCTCCTGCTGCGCCATGCCCTTGTAAAGCAGCGCGTGGATCGAGGTGGGATCGGCGGCGAGCGCGCGGTCGGCCGCGGCTTCGGAAGCGGCATAGTTCTTGCTGTCGAACTCGGCCTCGGCCAGCTCGTTCTGCGCGCCGGCGTCGTTCGGATAGGCGGCGGCGCCCTGGCGCGCCCATTCGACCACCATCTTGGCGCGCTCCTCGTCGACGCCGTTGGTCGACCAGATCCGCGCCTTCATCGTCGAAGCCTCGCCGGCGCTGAGCTTGCGCAGCGTGACTTCGCCCACCTGCACCTTGCCCGACGGCACGACGATCGTCGGCAGCGAAGCGCGTGCGCCATAGGCGTTGAGCTTGGCATCCAGCTGGCCGAGATTGCCGAACGCCTTGTTGGCCTCGTCGACCGACTTGCCCTCGTTGAGCGCCTGGATATAGCCGGCCAGCTCCTTAGAATGGCCGCCCAGGATCGCATAATGGGTGAGCAGCCAGCCGCGCCCGTAGAGCGTCTGGGTGTCGATCTCCTTGTCCTTGGGATCGAGCTGGAGCATCCGCTCCGCCGGCATCTGCGCGACACGGTCGATGCCGTAAGCGCGATATTCGGGCGCCTTGCCGATCACCAGCGTATCGTCGCCGCTGCGGTAAAAGGCCGTGCCGACGAACTCGGCGAACCCTTCGGCGAACCATTTGGGGAAGACGACGCCCGGCCAGCTCGAGAACATGAAGCTATGGGCATATTCATGCTGCAGGATGGTCTGCGCATTGAGCGAGCCGCTGCCGTCGTCCTTGGGCACGAATGCCACCGGTCCGACGGCGCGCCGCTGATAATAGCCGGCCACGCTGCTGTTGCCGGCAAGGCGCTGGACCTCCTTCACATTGGCGAGGACATAGACGTGCACCCGCATCATCGGGCTCAGCGGCTTGTCTGCCGTACCGGTGAGGAAGCGCAGCGTCTGGTCGAAGCGCTCGAGCCGGCTGGTATAGGCCTTGAGCTTCTCCGGATTGTCGTCCGAATAGACGACGAAATGCTTGGAGCTCGCCTCATACCAGTCGGCATGGGCGAGCGACGGCGCCAGCAGCATCGATGCGGCAAGCAGGAAGTGGCGAACCATATGTTTTCCCCCGAGAACGTGGGGGAAGTCTAGGAATTGCGCGCGAGTCGTCAATCGCCTGCGGCTGCGGGCTTTTCGGGCTTCCTCGACAGCATCGCGAGCGCGCCGGGAATGTCGCCCGCATCGATCTTTTCGATCATCGCCGCCGCCAGCGGACCGTGCGCGCCGCTGTGCGGATCGTTGACGAACGGGCGCAGCACCGTGCGCGCACCGGTCCCGTTGCGCTCGCCAAGATACATGGCGGCGGTGGTCATGCGCAGATTATAGTCATAGGGCGCGAGCAGGAAGGCGCTGTTCAGCCCGTCCTTGGCGATCTCGGGGGCGGCGACGCCCTGCTCACCATAGGTTCGATAATAGAGCCACAGCGGCAGCGGATCGCGCGGATCGAGCCGGTTGGCGTTGGAAAGGATTGCGCGCACCGCGTTCCAGGTTTCGGGGCGCATGTCCTTCGCCTTGCGCGCCTCGAGCATCCGCGCGGTCGCGTCGAAGGTGAGCGCGCGCACCAGCTTGGGATCGGTGGCGAGCGCCCGGTCGACTGCGGCCTCGGCCTCGGCATAATCGCCCGCGTCGATCGCCGCGCCGGCGAGCACCATCTGCGCGTCGACATCGTTCGGATAGGGCGCCGCCGCGCGCCTGGCATCGGCATAGATCGGCTGCACGGTCTCGGGGCTCACCGCGACCTTCGAGCGGATACGCACTTCCATCGTCGCCGCGGCGGCGGGGCTGAGCTTGCGCACGTTCACCGGCCCGATCGCCAGCTGCGCGCCGGTCAGCGTCGAGATCGACAGATGGCGCTTCTTGTAGACTTCCAGCTCGCCATCGAGTTTCTTCAGGTCGCCGAACACCTGCGCCGCCTCGCGCAGCGACTTGCCGGCCTTGAGCGCCGCGACATAGGCGGAGAGCTGGGTGCTGCGCTGCGGCGCGCCGAGCCGCAGATAATGAGTGAGCAGCCAGGAGCGCCCGTAAAACGCCTCCATCTGGCTGTCGTCGAGCGTCTTGGAATCGACCGTCAGCAGCTTGTCCATCGGCAGATAGACGTCGCCCATGATGCTGACCCCGCGATAGAGCGGGGGTTCGCCCAGCGTCACCGACCCGTCCTTGCCGAAGCGCGCGGTCGCGTTGAACTCGGCGAAGCCCTCGACCAGCCAGCTCGGATAGCCGGTATTGGGATCGAGGCTCCACATCAGGTGGTGCGCATATTCGTGGAGCAGGATCTGCAGCGGCTTGAGCGCAAGGTCGCCGCCGCCGCTCCCCTGCTCGGGCACGATCGCGACCGATCCGGAGGCGCGGGGAATGAAGAACCCCTCGACGCCCTGACGCCCGATGAGCCGCGCCACGGTCGGCACGTCATCGACCGTGAACACGGTGACGCGGCTCGCATTGCTCATCTCGGCACTGGCGCCGCCCACCATCAGGCGGATCGCCCGGTCCAGCCGCTCGAGATTGGTCGCGAACGCCTTCAGCTTGTCGGGATCGCGATCGGCATAGACGACGAAATGGGGCGTGCTTGCCTCATACCAGTCGGCATGTGCCGCCACCGGCATGACGAGCAGCAGCAACGCGAAAAGCCTGTACAACATCCTGTTTTCCCCGATTTCCCGAAAAGCCGTCGTGGCCGGATCAGCTATCGTCCCCGTCATCGACCTTACGGTCGGTATCCAGCGCGGCGATGGCGCCGTCGATGTCACCCGCGTCGATCTTGGCGACCAGCAACTGGGCGAACTCGGCAAGCCCCTTGCCGTGCGGCTGATAGGCAAGCGGCGCGAGCAGGCTGCGTGCCCGGGCGTCGCGGTCCTTGAGCAGCATCATCGCGGTGTTGAGCCGCAGCCCGCTGTCCTGCGGCGCGTAGATGAACGCATCATAGAGCGCGTCCTTCGCCATGTCGGGCACCGCTACGCCCTGCTCGATATAGCTGCGATAATAAAGGATCAGCGGTTCGGGATCCTGCGGATCGATGCGGTTGCCCGCGGCGATCAGCTTGCGGATGGGGTTCCATGTCTCCTTGCTGAAGTCCTTCGCCTTCTCGGCAAGCGCCATCCGGCACATCGCCTTGTAGACATAGCCGTCCACCGCCTTGGCATTGGCCGCGATCGCGCGGTCGGCAGCGGCTTCCGACACCGCATAGTCCTTCGCGTCATAGGCCGCTTCGGCGAGCACCAGCTGCGCGCCGGCATCGTTCGGATAGGGTGCGGCCGCCTTCTTGGCATCGGCATAGACGCCGGGCGCGGTCTTGGCGTTCACGCCGTTCTTCGAGCGGATGCGCACGTCCATCGTCGCCGCCTCGCCGGGGGTAAGCTGGCGGATCGCCACCTCGCCGACCTGCGTGATCTCCGCGCCGGCGCGGCGCGCGGTGAAGGAGCCGGTCTTGTACCGTTCGAGCTCACGATCGAGCTGCTTCAGGTCGCCGAACGCCGTCGCCGCTTCCTTGGCTGACTTGCCGTTGTTGAGCGCCTGCAGATAGGCCATGAGCTGGCCCTTCCGCTTGTCGCCGAACACCAGATAATGGTTGAGCAGCCAGCCGCGCCCATAAAGACCTTCGGTCTGGGTATCGTTGAGCTTGAGCGTGTCGGCGATCATCATCTTGTCGGCGGGCAGCCAGTTGCCGTCGAGCAGGCTGTAGCCGCGATATTGCGGAGGCAGGCCGATCACCATCGTCCCGTCCTTGTCGTAGCGGGTGGTGGCGAGCAGTTCCGCCGATCCCTCGATATACCAGGAGGGGAAAACCGTGCTGGGATACAGGCTCCACATCAGGTGATGGGCATATTCGTGGAGCAGGATCTGCTGCGGGCTCAGGTCATTGGCATCGCCATTGCCCGAACTGCGCGGCACGATGGCGAGCGAGCCGCCGGCGCGGGGCCGATAGAAGCCCGCGACCGAATCGGAGCCCGCCAGGCGCGCGACCTGGCTGGTAGTGTCGACGACATAGACGGTCAGGCGATTGGCCGGCCCGATCGGCTGGTCCTTCGCCGAATTGATGAAGCGCGCGAGCTTGTCGAACCGCTCCAGCTCGGTGGCGAACTTCTTGAGCTTTTCGGGCTTCTGCTCCGAATAGATCACGAAATGCCCGGTACTGGCTTCGTACCAGTCGGCCCGCGCCGCCGCCGGAACGGCGAGCAGCACTGCGGCAAGCAGCGTGCGCAACATCATGAGAATCCCCCTCTTTGTCGGGGATGCTATCGCGGGCGCGGCGGCCGGTACAGGCCCTGATTCCGCCGCTTCGGTTCAGACGAAGCTGTACGGATCGACGTCCACCGCCACGCGTACCTTCTGGCTCCAGCTCAGCCCGCCCAGCCAGTCGCGCAGCACCTGCTGGACGTCGAAGCTGCGCCGGGCATGGACGAGCAGCCGGTAGCGGTGGCGCCCGCGCAGCATCGCCAGCGGGGCGGGGGCGGGGCCGTAGACATGCATGTCCTCGCCGATCTCGGGCTTGGTGCGGCCGATCATCCGCGCGGTTTCCTCGGCGGCGGCGCGGTCCTCGCTGGAGACGATGATCGCTGCATAGCGGCCATAGGGCGGGGCGTCGGCGTCGCGGCGCGCCTCGGTCTCGGCAGCGTAGAAGCTTTCGGCATCGCCCGAGACCAAAGCCTGCATCACCGGGGCGTCGGGCGCATGCGTCTGGATATAGACGGTGCCCGGCTTCTCGCCGCGCCCGGCGCGCCCGGCGACCTGCATGATCTGCTGGAAGGTGCGTTCCGACGCGCGCAGGTCGCCGCCGTCGAGGCCGAGGTCCGCGTCGATCACGCCCACCAAAGTGAGGTTGGGAAAGTGATAGCCCTTGGTGACCAGCTGGGTGCCGACGACGATGTCGATCGCGCCATGTTCCATGCGGCTGACGAACTCGGCCGCCTTGGCCGGCGACCACAACGTGTCGGAGGTGACGATCGCGGTGCGCGCATCGGGCCACAAGGCCGCGACTTCGTCGGCGATACGCTCGACGCCCGGCCCGCAGGCGACGAGCGTGTCCTCGCTCTTGCACTCGGGGCACATGGTCGGCGCCGGCACGGTGTGCCCGCAATGATGGCAGGACAGGCGCTTGAGCAACCGGTGCTCGACCATCCACGCCGTGCAGTTCGGGCATTGGAAGCGGTGGCCGCAATGCCGGCACAGCGTCAGCGGCGCATAGCCGCGCCGGTTGAGGAACAGCAGCGACTGCTCGCCCCGCGCCAGCGTCTCCTCGATCGCCTTTACCAAAGGCGGCGCCAGCCAGCGGCCGCGCTCGGGCGGCGCCTGGATCAGGTCGATCGGAATGATCTCGGGCATCTCAGCCAGACCATAGCGACCGGGCAGCTTCAATTCCTCATAGCGGCCCAGCTCGACCTGATGCCGCGTCTCGATCGCCGGCGTGGCGGAGGCGAGGATCACCGGGCATTCCTCGAACCGCCCGCGCATCACCGCGACGTCGCGCGCGTGGTAGTGGACGCCGTCTTCCTGCTTGAAACTGGTCTCGTGCGCCTCGTCGACCACGATCAGGCCGAGATTGGGATAGGGCAGGAACAGCGCCGAGCGCGCGCCCACCGTCACCATCGCCTCGCCGCTGGCGATCGCGCGCCAGGCGCGGCGGCGCTGCGAGGCGCGCAGCCCCGAATGCCAGGCGATCGGCTCGCAGCCGAATCGCTTCTCGAAGCGGGTGAGGAACGGCTCGGTCAGCGCGATCTCGGGGAGCAGCACCAGCGTCTGCTTGCCCGATGCGATCGCCGCGGCGACCGCCTCGAAATAGACTTCGGTCTTGCCCGATCCGGTGACGCCGTCGAGCAGGAAGGGCTGGAAGCTCTCCGCGCCCACCGCCTGGCGCAGGATCGATGCGGCATCGGCCTGCAGCGCGTTGAGGTCGGGCGGCCCGAAATTGGGGTCGGGCATCGGATAGGGGCTGTCGGTATCGACCACCACCGCCTCGATCGCGCCGACCTTCACTAAGCCTCGGATCACCGCGTCGGAGACATCGGCGACCAGCGCCAGTTCCTTGACCAGCCCCTGACGCTCGCCGATCCGCTCGAGCGCCTGGGCGCGCTGCGGCGTGAGCCGCTCAGGCACCACGCCGGTCGCGCGATATTCGGTGATCGTCGGCGAACTCTCGAACGCCGCGGACGTACGCAGCGCCATCGCCAGCACGGCCGAGGGCGGGCTCAGATAATAGTCCGCGGTCCACTCGACGAGGCGGCGCACCGCTGCCGGGATCGGCGGCGCGTCGGCGACGGCCAGGATGTTGCGCAACCGGTTGTCGCCGATCTCCTCGGTCGGCAGCCGCTCGGGCTCCCAGACCACGCCGGCATATTGGCGCGGCCCGATCGGCACGACGACGATCGACCCCGGCGCGACCTCCATGCCGGCGGGCACGCGATAGTCGAGAGGGCCGAGCGCGGGATGCAGGACGAGAATACGGGCGCGGGACATGGGCGCCCCTCATATGGGCTTTTGCGCGCGAAACGGAATCCCCGTATTGGCGCGGGCGACATCAGGAGACCCGAAGATGCTGTTCGCCGCCGCCCTGCTCCTCCTCCAGACCGCGCCCGCCGCGCAGACCACTGCGTGCAAGGCAACCGACGCCAGCCTGCCCACCAGCCTGATCGGCTGGGTCAAGCCGGGTGACGAGTTCGTCCCCGGAAAGGCAGTCGAGCTCGACACGATCGACGGCGCGGCGCTCAAGGGGCTGCCGGCGGGCAGCAAGCCGGGCAAGGCGGCGATGATCGGCTTCAAGATCGAGCGCGCCGGCATTTACGGCGTCGCGCTCGATCAGGGCGGCTGGATCGATCTGCTGCCGGGCACCGAAGGCGGCGCGGCGCTCACCTCGGTCAAGCATGGCCATGGCCCGGACTGCTCGACGATCCGCAAGATCGTCCGCTTCGACCTCAAGCCCGGCCTCTACCGGCTCTATGTCTCGGGGCTCAGCACGCCGAAGGTGAAGGCGATGCTGGTCAGCGGCGACTAGGGCCGCAGCAGCAGCGTGAAGCTGGCGATGTGATCCATCTGGTCGCGCGCGCCGGCGCGGCCGAAGCGATATTGGTTCATATAGCCCAGCTCGCCACGCAGCTGCCGCGCGAACGGGATCGCCAGCCCCAGGCTGTTGCGCATCCGCTCGATCCCGCTCGCCTGGCCCCAGCCGGTGTCGTTCAGGTTGAGGAACGTCTCGTGCGCCGCGAACAGGCCGAGCCCGCCTTTGGTCAGCGCATGCGTGTAGCGCAGCTGTCCGCGCAGCCGGTGCCCGATCTCCGGTCCCGCGCTGTAGAAGCGCTGCTCGAGCCGGATCCGCGTGGTGAAACCGGCGCCGAGCGGGATGATCACATGCTGGCGGAGCCGCTCCTCATTGGGCAGCTCGCGGCCGTCGTTGAAATCCTCGACATGCCGGTAGCCCAGCGCGATCTCGATCTTGCCGATCTTCCAGGTGTAGAGCCCGCCGATCTCGGTGTGCGACAGCCCCTTGGCCCGGTCGCCGAAGCGGACGATGCTCTCCACCGTCGCTTCGCTGTGCGCGCCGGTCGGAACGGTGCCGTTGGCCTGCAGCCAGAGCTGGTCGTCGGTGCGCTGGGCAAAGGCCGGCGACGCGATCAGGAACAGGGGAAGCAATAGGCGCAGGCGCATCGCGGCCTAAAGACATCCTCTTCATTTCGGTGCAAGCTTTACTTGTAACAATGAGAACATTGACGGAACATTGTTCGCATCAACCAGGGGGACGGCGATGATTCTAACGGCGCTTGCTTTGACGATGGCGGTGCAGGGCCGCTGCACCGCGCTCGATACGCGGCTGCCGCGTCCGCTCTATGGCTGGACGCGCGACGGCAAGGGCCTCGATACCGGTCATGCCGTGACGCTGCCGGCGCGCAAGGGCGCGATCGAGACGCGCATCACCATCCGCAAGCCGGGCAAGGTCGGCATCGCGATCGACCAGGACGGCTGGATCGACGCATTTCCGCTCAAGGGCAGCAAGGCGCTCGACATGACGTCGGAGAGCAAGGGGCCGCGCTGTTCGACGATCCACAAGATCTTGTATTACCGGATGCGCCCCGGCACCTATCGCGTCACGGTGAATCGGCTTAAGGGCGCCCGTGCAAAGCTGATGCTCACGCACGACTGACAAGGATTCCCGATGAAGTTCTTCGCCGACACCGCCGACACCGCCGACATTCGCGACCTGGCCGCCACCGGCCTGCTCGACGGCGTGACCACCAACCCGTCGCTGATCCACAAGGCCGGCCGCGACTTCCTCGAAGTGGTCAAGGAGATCTGCGAGATCGTGCCGGGCATGCCGGTCTCGGCCGAAGTCGTCGCGCTCGATTTCGAGGGCATGATGCGCGAGGCGGAGATCGTCCGTAAGGTTGCCGACAATGTCGCGGTCAAGGTGCCGCTGACGATCGACGGCCTCAAGGCGTGCAAGGCGCTGACCAGCGACGGCACGATGGTCAACGTGACCCTGTGCTTCTCGGCCAACCAGGCGCTGCTCGCCGCTAAGGCCGGCGCGACCTTCATCTCGCCGTTCGTCGGCCGCCACGACGATATCGGCTATCCGGGCATGGACCTGATCGCCGACATCCGCACGATCTACGACAATTACGACTTCGACACCGAGATCCTGGTCGCCAGCGTGCGCAACCCGATCCATGTGCTCGAGGCCGCCAAGATCGGCGCCGACGTGATGACTGCGCCGCCGTCGGTCATCCGCCAGCTGGTCAAGCACCCGCTGACCGATTCGGGCATCGCCGCGTTCATGGCCGACTGGGCCAAGACCGGGCAGAAGATCGGGTAACTTCTCTCCCTCTCCCCGCCGGGGAGAGGGTGGCCGAGCGAAGCGAGGTCGGGAGAGGGGCAGGACGAGAGGCGCGCGCGCTGCTCGCCGCATTGCCCCTCTCCCTTCCGCGCCTTCGGCGCTCCTTCCCTCTCCCCAGAGGGGAGAGGGAGATATACACTCCCCCCATGACCGAACCCGCCCTCCCGCTCCTCTACGCGCAGCATCTCGCCCGCGACCGGCGGCGCTCGGCGCATACGGTGCGGGCCTATGGCGCCACCGCCGAGCGGCTGGTCGCCTTCCTCCAGCGCCATTGGGGCGGCCCCGTCACTCGCGACGCGCTCGCCGCCATCACCGCCGCCGACCTGCGCGCCTATCTCGCGCATCGCCGCGACGACGGCCTGGCCAACACCTCCGCCGCCCGCGAGCTCTCCGCCGTCCGCGGCTTCCTCAAATTCGCGGTCGGCGACGAAGCCGAGCTCCCTCGCCTCAAGGGCCCGCGCGTCAAGAAGGGCGTCCCCCGCCCGATCGCCCCGCACGAAGCCGTGGCACTCGCCGAAACCGTGTCGGAGGACGCCCGCGAACCCTGGCTCGCCGCGCGCGACTGGGCGGTGCTCCTCCTGCTCTACGGCGCGGGGCTGCGCATCGGCGAAGCGGTCGCGCTGACCGGCGCGGTGCTGCCGCTCGGCGAGGCGATGCGCGTCACCGGCAAGCGCGCCAAGACCCGGCTCGTGCCGTTGCTCCCCCAGGTCCGCGCCGCGATCGAGGCCTATGCCAGGCTCTGCCCCTATGGCACCGCCCGCGACCTGCCGCTGTTCCGCGGCGCCAAGGGCGGCCCGATGCCTGCGGGGGTGATCCGCAAGTCGGTCCAGGCGGCGCGGACCGCGCTCGGCCTGTCCGACCGCACTACGCCGCATGCGCTGCGCCACAGCTTCGCCACGCATCTGCTCGGCCGCGGCGCCGATCTGCGCGCGCTCCAGGAACTGCTCGGCCATGCCAGCCTCAGCTCGACCCAGATCTACACCGCGGTCGATGCCGCGCATCTGCTCGACGTCTACCGCAACGCGCATCCCCGCGCCTGATACCGATCAATTGCAACGGCTTAGCGATCGGCTAGGATAGCGCCATGAGCTATGCCGAAGACATCGTCGCCGTGCAGCGCATCCCCGAGGTCGAGGCGATCCTCGCCGATGTCTGCGCGCTCACCGGCATGGGCTTTGCCGCCGTCGCGCGGGTCACCGCCGATCGCTGGATCGCCTGCCAGCTGCTCGACAAGATCGAGTTCGGGCTGCACCCCGGCGACGAGCTCCAGATCAAGACAACGATCTGCGACGAGATTCGTGCGAGCGGCCACGGCGTCTATATCGACGATGTCGATGCCGACCCCGCCTGGCGCACGCACCACACGCCCGCGCTCTACGGCTTCAAAAGCTATATCTCGTTCCCGATCATCCGCGGCGACGGCAGCTTCTTCGGCACGCTCTGCGCGATCGATCCCGCCTCGCGCACCGGCCTCGCCCGCATCGTCCCGCAGATCGAGGCATACGCGCAGACCATTGCCGACGCGCTCGACCGGCTCAGCCTTTCGGCTTCCAGGTGATCACCCGCCACAGATAGACCAGCACGATGCCCGCGACCGTCACATAGATCGCCGGCGCCACCCAATGCTCGATGTCCTTGATCGTCGCGCCCAGCGCATAGCCGGCGCTGACCAGGAGCAGGTTCCAGATCCCGCTGCCCACTGCGGTATAGCCCACGAAGCGCCAGAACTTCATGTGCATCAGCCCGGCGGGGACCGAGATGATCGTGCGGCCCACCGGCATGAAACGGAACACCAGCACGGTCGGCCCGCCCCATTTGTCGAAATAGGCCTTGAGCCGCTCGATCTCGTGCCAGTCGACGGTCAGCCAGCGGCCCCAGCGATCGACGATTGGTTTCAGCCGCTCATAGCCGAGCCGCCGGCCGATCTCCCACCAGAAGAGATTGCCGACGACCGTGCCCGTCGTGCCGGCGAGCACCACCAGCACGAACTCCATCTGCCCGCGCGCCACGGCGATGCCGGCCACGCTCATAATCGCTTCGGAAGGGATGGGCGGGACCACATTCTCCAGCACCATCAGCCAGAAAATGCCCCAATATCCCCAGGAGACGGCGTCCCACATCGGCTCGAACCTGTGCGCTTATGCTGCGGCCCGGCTGCTCCCCGGCGAAGGCCGGGGCCCAGTCTCGGGCAGGCTGGTGAGGCGCGAGAACCTCTCGAACGACATTGCAACTGGGCCCCGGCCTTCGCCGGGGAGCCGAAA
Source organism: Sphingomonas sp. R-74633 (assembly GCF_013416555.1). Taxonomy (GTDB): domain Bacteria; phylum Pseudomonadota; class Alphaproteobacteria; order Sphingomonadales; family Sphingomonadaceae; genus Sphingomonas. The sequence continues at coordinate 492,832 of NZ_JACCFG010000005.1, forward strand.
AGAGAAAACCATCAGACCTGGCCCCGCTCGGCGACGCGGCGTTCGATCGCCGCCCAGATCAGCGCGCCGGTATCGGTGCCGTTGAACCGGTCGATCGCGACGATGCCGGTGGGGGAGGTGACGTTGATCTCGGTCAGCCACTCGCCGCCGATCACGTCGATGCCGACGAACAGCAGCCCGCGCTTCTTGAGCTCGGGCCCGAGCACGTCGCAAATCTCCTGCTCGCGCGCCGTCAGCTCGGTCTTCGCCGCGCTGCCGCCCACCGCCAGGTTCGATCGGATCTCGCCCTCGCCCGGGATACGGTTGATCGCGCCGGCCACCTCGCCATCGACCAGCACGATGCGCTTGTCGCCCGCCGCGACCGAGGGAAGGAAGGCCTGCACCATGTGCGGCTCGCGCCAGGCGGTGTTGAACACTTCGATCAGCGCCGAGAGGTTGGCGCCGTCGCTTTCCACCTTGAAGATCGCCTTGCCGCCATTGCCGTGGAGCGGCTTGATCACGATCGCGCCATGCTCGGCAAGGAAGGCGCGCGCCTCCTCCAGGCTGCGCGTCACCAACGTCGGCGGCATGAACTGCGGATAGTCGAGCACGAACACCTTCTCGGGCGCGTTGCGCACCGAAGCGGGATCGTTGACCACCAAAGTCCTGTCCGCGATCCGCTCGAGCAGATGGGTAGCGGTGATATAGCCGAGGTCGAACGGCGGATCCTGGCGCATCAGCACGACATCGGCTTCTTCGCCGAGGTCGAGCGCGACCGGCTCGCCGAACTTGAAATGGTCGCCGACGACGCGCTGCACCGTCACCGGATGCGCCTTGGTCCACACCCGGCCATCGCGATAGTTCAGGTCCTCGGCAGCATAGTGGAACAGCTTGTGCCCGCGCGCCTGCGCCGAGAGCATCAGCGCAAAGGTCGAATCGCCGGCGATGTTGATCGCGTCCAACGGGTCCATCTGCACGGCGACGGTGAGCGACATGAAAACTCCTTGCTGCAAATGCTGTAGGTGACTTATTCGACTAAGTCACCCCATCCAGGCGTTTTCGATATGGCGAGGGAGCGTGCGGGGGGCAATGAGGATTACGTCGACGCGGATGTCGTCGTTCGGCCCGGCATAGCGCGGCATCAGATATTCCGCCGCGGCCGCCACCCGGGCGAGCCGGCGCTCGTCGATCGCCCAGTCGAGATCGGCGGCCGCGGCACGGGTTTTGACTTCGACGAACGCCACCAGATTGCCGCGGCGCACAACCAGATCGACTTCGCCGGCGGGGGTGCGAACGCGGCGATCGAGGATTTTCCAGCCCCTCAGCCACAGCCACCAGGCCGCCCGGCGCTCGCCTTCGCGGCCACGCGTTTCCGCAGCGCGGCGATCCGTTGGTCGTCTTGCCCTCACGACTCGCACCTGTGGATAACTTTGGTTACCATGGCCAGACCGAGTCGCACCGGACCGGGTTTATCGGTGCAGCCGGGGGGTCGCAAAAATGGAATCGAACGAACGCTATTATCGGCGTCGCGCCGCACAGGAACTGGCAGCCGCGAAACGGGCGCTGACCGAGGCCGCTGCGCTCCGCCGTCGCCAGCTGGCCGAATCCTATCTCAAGCGCCTTGCCGAGCTGACCGGCGCGGACGAGATGGGCGTGCTCGAGCGCGAATACGCCTGAGGGCTCTCGGCATTTAGCACTTCCCCGGCGAAGGCCGGGGCCCAGTTGCAATGCCGTTCGCGAGTCTCCTGCGCCATCGATGATATGTCGAGACTGGGCCCCGGCCTTCGCCGGGGAGCAGCTCCATCACCACGCCATCCTTGCAATGTAGGATTTCGCCTGCTTGCCTCCACAGGTCATGCGCAGCGCTTCACCCCGCAGGAAAAATAGGATCGCCCTCGCGCAAGCAATTTGCGCGATGCGGCGCCTGCCCGGGAAAGCGAAGAAATCAGGCACTCCTCGCGCGCCCGCGCGTGAGTGTCGTGACTTTCGTGACTTTCCGTGCCGCGACTCGGCGCGCGCTATGGGGTCAGCCCTTCATTTCCATCGCCCGCGCATAGAGCGCCTTGCGATCGAGCCCGAGCTTCTTCGCCACTTCGCCGGCCGCCTTGCTCGCCGGCAGCCGGGTCAGCGCTTCGGCGAGCGCGGCATCGGCATCGTCGGCGCTGGCCGGCTCGGGGGCGCCCGGCGGGGCGACGACCACGACGATCTCGCCTTTCGGCGGCGCCTCGGCATAGCGTTCGGCCAGCTGGCTGAGCGAGCCGGTCACGCATTCCTCGAACTTCTTGCTGATCTCGCGCGCCACCGCCGCCTCGCGGTCGCCCAGCCCCTCGGCGAGCGCGGTCAGGCACGCCGAGAGCCGCGGGCCCGATTCGTAGAGCACCAAGGTGGCGCGCACGGCCGCGATCTCGGCGATCGATTCGGCGCGGGCGTGCAGCTTGGAGGGCAGGAAGCCCAGGAACAGGAAGCGGTCGGTCGGCAGGCCGGCGAGCGTCAGCGCCGCGATTGCCGCGCAGGGGCCGGGGATCGTCGTTACCGTGTGGCCGGCGGCGCGGGCGTCACGCACCAGCTTGAAGCCGGGATCGGAGATCAAAGGCGTGCCCGCATCGGAGACGAGCGCGATCGCCTCGGTGCCCATCCGCGCCACCAGCCCGGGGCGGACTGCATCGGCGTTATGATCGTGATAGGGCATCATCTTGCCCTTGGCGCCGAGGTGGCGAAACAGATTCGCTGTCACACGGCTGTCTTCAACGGCAACCAGATCGGCGCCCAGGAGTATTTCGCTGGCGCGCGGCGACAGGTCACCGAGATTGCCGATCGGGGTGGCGACGATATAGAGGCCGGGCGTAAGAACAGAGTGCATCGGGGAGAGTAAATGGCAGACGCGACCGTCACACCGCAACGGGGCATTCTCCGCTGGGCCGCTTTGGGCCTTGCTGCCCTGCTCGCCGCCTGCGCGAGCGGACCCCGTGTAATCCCCGAAACCCGGCCCGCGCCCACCGTGGAAGCACCGCGCGAGCGGCCGACGACGCGCCCGATCGCGCCGGGCCTGCCCCAGGATCTCGAGCGGCACCGCATCGCTTTGCTCGTGCCGCTCACCGGCCCGAACGCCGGCGTCGGCAAGTCGCTGTCGAACGCGACTCAGCTCGCGGTGCTCGATACGCGCTCGGATGTGCTGCGCATCACCACTTATGATACCGGCGGCGCCGGCGGTGCCGGGGCTGCGGCCCGCCAGGCGATTGCCGACGGCAACAAGCTGATCCTCGGCCCGCTGCTTTCGGAAGAAGCGCGCGAAGTGGCGCCGATCGCCCGCTCGGCACGCGTGCCGGTGCTCAGCTTCTCGAACGACACTGCGGTGGCCGGCAACGGCACTTATCTGCTCGGTTATTCGCCCGCCCAGTCGATCGAGCGCGTGGTCGAATATGCCAAGACGCAGGGCGTATCCAACTTCGCCGGGCTGATGGTCTCGGGCGTCTATGGCGAGCGTGCCTCCACCGTGTTCCTGCGCGCCGTCGAGGACCAAGGCGGCAAGGTGCTCGCGATGGAGACCTATGACGGTCGTCCCGGCTCGATGACCAATGCGATCACCAAGCTGTCGCGCACGCCCTATCAGGCGATCCTGATCGCCGGTTCGGGATCGAGCGGCGTGACCGCGGCGCCGATCATCCGCAAGTCGGCCGGCGGCAAGACCGCGCGGATCCTCGGCACCGAGCTGTGGAACACCGATTCGGCGATCGGCGGCAACGCAGTGCTCAACGGCGCCTGGTTCGCCAGCGTGCCCGACAATTACTACCGCACTTATGCCACCAAATACCGCGCCCGCTTCGGCGCGGCGCCGTACCGGATGTCGACGCTCGGCTATGACGCGGTGCTGCTCACCGTGCGCATCGCGCGCGAATGGCGGGCGGGCGACGCCTTCCCCGAATCGCGGCTGACCGCGCCGGACGGCTTTGGCGGCCTCGACGGTGCCTTCCGCTTCCGCCGCGACGGCATCGCCGAGCGTGCGCTCGAGGTGCAGGAAGTGAAGGCAGGGACGACGGCAACGGTCTCGCCGGCGCCGACGGGCTTTGGCAATTAGGTAACGACAAGCTCGCGCAGGATCGCTTCCAGCACGGGCATGCCGGCATCGGTCACGGTGAGGCGGGTGCCCTCCCGCTTCACCAGGCCCTGCGTCTCCATCACCGCCACCGCCTTCAAGTCGAGCGGGGCGTCGGGGATGCGGACCAGGTCGACGCCCTCGGCCAGGCGCAGGCCCATCACCAGCGCCTCGACGCCGCGGTCGTGCGGGGCGAGGGGGTCTTCGATCTGCATGCCGTGGCCGTTGCGCTCGATGGCGGCGAGCCAGTTCTCGGGCTTCTTGTGGCGGACGGTGGCCATGCCCCCGCGCCGGCCATGCGCGCCGGGCCCGATCCCGGCATAGTCGCTGTAGCGCCAATAGGTCAGGTTGTGCCGGCTCTCCGCACCCGGCCGGGCATGGTTGGAGATTTCATAGGCCGGCAGCCCGGCGGCGGCGGTGATCGCCCGGGTCGCCTCGAACAGGTCGGCGGCGGCATCGGGATCGAAGGCGGCCAGCTCGCCCTTCTCGAACAGCGTGGCGAAGCGCGTGCCGGGTTCGATGGTCAGCTGGTAGAGCGAGAGATGCTCGGTGCCGAAGGAGAGGGCGCGGCGCAGCTCGGCTTCCCAGTCGCTCAGGCCCTGTTCGGGCCGGGCATAGATCAGGTCGAAGCTGACGCGGCTGAAGGCACGCTGCGCGGTATCGAGCGCGGCCAGCCCTTCGTCGACGCCGTGCGCCCGGCCGAGGAAGCGAAGCGCCTCGTCGTCGAGCGCCTGCAGACCGAGCGAGACGCGGTTGACGCCCGCCGCGGCGATGTCGGCGAAGCGCGCGGCCTCGACCGAGGAGGGGTTGGCCTCGAGCGTGATCTCGATGCCGGGCTCGAAGCCCCAATGCCGCTCGGCCGCCTCGATCACCGCGGCGACCGTTTCGGGCGGCATCAGCGACGGGGTGCCGCCGCCGAAGAAGATCGAGCCGAGCCTGCGGCCGGGCAGTTCGCCGGCCTCATGTGCCAGATCGGCAAGCATCGCGACGCGCCACGCGGCCTGATCGACGCTCTCGCGGACATGGCTGTTGAAGTCGCAATAGGGGCATTTCGACACGCAGAACGGCCAGTGCACATAGAGTGCGAGCGGGAGAGTTTTGGTGGTCATGCGCTTAGGGGGCTTGGAGCGGGTAACGGGAATCGAACCCGTGTATTCAGCTTGGAAGGCTGCTGTACTACCATTGTACTATACCCGCGAGCCGCCGGCCGAGTGCCACAGCCACCCCGGTGCGGTCAACCTCAGTGCGTGAACGAAACCTGCACGGTGGTCGAAAGACCGGGCCGCAGCCGCGCCAGCGCCGCCTGGCCGGGGTCGAGAACGATGCGCACCGGCACGCGCTGGACGATCTTGGTGAAGTTGCCCGAGCCCGGCTCGAAGGGGAGCAGCGAGAATTCCGAGCCCGATGCCGGGGCGAAGCTCTCGACATGGCCCTTCAGCGAATCGCCGCCGAGCGCATCGACCCACACCAGGGCCGGCTGGCCGGCGAGCATCTTGCGGGTCTGCGTCTCCTTGAAATTGGCGACGACATAGAGCTGGCGCACCGGCACGAGGGTGAGCAGCCGCGAGCCCGGCTGGACATAGTCCCCCGGCTGGGCCTGGCGATTGCCGACCACGCCGTCCACTGCCGCGCGGACCAGCGTATAGCCCTGGTCCTGCTCGGCGAGGCGCAGCGCGGCGCGGGCGCGCTCGGCACCGGCTATCGCGCTGGCGAGGCCGGCATCGAGGCTGGCACGCCGGGCGCCGGTAACCGCCGCGCGGTCGCGGGTGGCGTTGAGGCTGGCGCCGCTCTGATCGAGCTTGGCGCGCGCGTCGATCGCAGTGGCGCGCATCCGCTCGGCATCGCGTTTCGTGGCGAAGCCGCGGTCGAGCAATTCGTCGAAGCGCACCCGGTCGGCTTCGGCGCGGACGACTTCGGCGTTCGACGAGGCGATCGCAGTGCGCGCCACCGCAACATCGGCGCCGGCGGCGACCGTCTCGGCGGCCTGCGAGACGAGCGCTGCCCGGGCCGCCGCGACGGCTGCGTCGGCATCGCGCACCGCTGCCTGAGCGGCGGCGAGCTTGGCGGCGAACTCGCGGTCGTCGATGCGGACGAGCGGGTCGCCGGCGCGGACCTGCTGGTTGTCGCGGACCAGCACCTCGGCGATCTGGCCACCGATCCTGGCCGAGACCTGGGTCGAATCGGCACGCAGATAGGCGTTGTCGGTGGTCTCGCTCGATGCGGGCAGGGCGATCCATACCGTGCCGGCCAGGCCGAGCAGGACTGCCGCGCCGCCGGCGAGCGCCGCGCGGGGGAAGCGGCGGCGGGCGGGGGCTTCCGCCGCGATCTCGGCATGCGCGTTCATTGGGCGGACTCCAGCTGGTAGCGGGTGCGGATCGCGGCCGCCGAATCGGCGAGGATCGCGTCGGATTCGGCGGGGTCGGCGACCGTGCGGGAGAGGAGGAGCGCGCCCACCAGCTCGGCCAGCATCGACCGGCCGGCCGCCTGGGAATGCGCCACGCCGTGGCGCTCCAGCGCTTCGGCGAGCCAGCCGGCGAGAGTGGAGATGCCCTGGGCGAAGCGGGTGCGGGCCTCGGGCTCGAGGCGGGCCATGTCGCCCGACAGCGCCGCTACCGGGCAGCCGCGGGTGCGGGCATCGCGGTGGCCGGGAGAGAGGTAGAAGGCCACGTAGTTGGAGAGGGCGGCGCGCGGGTCGGCACCGGCCAGGGTGCGGTCGAAGCGATCCCGGGCCTCCTCGAACATCACCCCGATCGCCTGCGCCACCAGATCGTCCTTGGAGGCGAAATGGGCGTAGAAGCCGCCATGGGTGAGGCCGGCCTGCTTCATCAAGGCGGCGACGCCCACGCCCTCGGGCCCCTTGGCCCGGATCGCGCTCGCCGCCTCCTTCAGAATCTTCGTACGGGTAAGTTCGCTATGTTCACGCGGATAGCGCATTTTCGGGGCGCTCCTTGTTTTATATGACGTGCATCATATAAAGAGTGCCGGGCAGTTCGCAAGAGGCAGGCATGGCGCAGAATATCGACCCCCAGGCGCTGCCGGACCGGCGGAAATTCCTGATCTTCGGCGTGATGGCGTTCGGCCAGTTCATGGCGCTGATCGACATCCAGATCGTCGCCGCCTCGCTGAACGAGGTCCGCGCCGGCCTGTCGGCCAGCTCGGACGAGATCAGTTGGGTGCAGACGGCGTATCTGATGGCCGAGCTGGTGATGATCCCCTTCTCGGCCTTTCTGGCGCAGGCGATGTCGACGCGCTGGTTGTTCGCGCTTTCGGCCGGTCTGTTCACGATCGCGAGCGCATTGTGCGGCCTGGCGTGGAGCATCGAGTCGATGATCGCTTTCCGCGCGCTCCAGGGATTTGTCGGCGGGGCGATGGTGCCGACGGTGTTCGCCACCGGCTTTGCGATGTTCACCGGCAAGCAGCGCGCGATGATCCCGGCGATCCTTGGGATGGTCTCCGTACTGGCGCCAACGTTGGGCCCCACTCTGGGCGGATGGATCACCGATGCGGCCGGCTGGCGCTGGATCTTCTACATCAACATCCTGCCCGGCGCCGTCGTGGCGACGCTCGCCTTCACGATGATCCGCGTCGACCTGCCCAATCTGTCGATGCTCAAGCGGATCGACTGGACGCATCTGGTCGCGATGGCCGTGTTCCTCGGCGGGCTCGAATATGTGCTGGAGGAGGGGCCGAAGAACGACTGGCTGCAGGACCACGCGATCGCCACCGCCGCCTGGCTGAGCTTCGTCGCGCTGCTGCTGTTCCTCGAACGCTCGTTCCGGTCGGAGAACCCGATCGTCAACCTGTCGCCCTTCCGCAAGCCGACCTTCGTCTTCGCCTGCGTGTTCAACCTGGTGATCGGCTTCGGCATTTATTCCGCGACCTATCTGGTGCCGGTCTTCCTCGGCACGGTGCGCGGCTACAATGCCTCGGAGATCGGCTCGACCGTGTTCATCGCCGGTATCGTCCAGATGCTCGGCGTGCCGATCGCGGCATCGCTGTCGCAGCGGATCGACCCGCGGATCATGATCACCTTCGGGCTGAGCCTGTTCGCCGCCGGGCTGTGGCTGTTCAGCTTCATGACCCCCGATTGGGGCTTTCACGCCTTGCTCTGGCCGCAGGCGGTGCGCAGCTTCGCGATCATGCTGTGCATCGTGCCGAGCGTAAACCTGGCGCTGGCCGGGTTCGCGGGGCCGGAGCTGCGTTATGCGTCCGGACTGTTCAATCTGATGCGGAACCTGGGCGGGGCGATCGGCATCGCGCTGGTCAATACCTGGCTGCAAGACAATGCCCGGCTGCACATGCTGCGGCTCGGCGAGGCGCTGGGCGCAGCGGGACGATCGGGCAGCGAACTGATCGCGGGACTGGCGCAGCATATCGGCGCGCTCACTCCCGATTCGGCGCACGCGCTGCAGATGGCGCAGGGGCTCGCGGGGCAGCTCGCCCAGCGCGAGGCGCTGACGCTGGCGTTCAACGACGTGTTCCGGATCATGGCAATGCTGTTCCTCGCCGCGCTGGTCCTCGTGCCGTTCTGCCGTCCGCCGGCGCGAGGCTGACTACTTGCCGGTGAAGTTGGGCTGGCGCTTCTGGAGGAAGGCCATGCCGCCCTCCATCGAGTCCGCGGCGCCGCGTGCGGTGCGCTGGTTGTCAGCTTCCATCGCCATGGTCTGCTCCAGGCTCATTTCGAGCGCCTGGCCCAGCCCCTGGCGAATCATGCCGAGCGCCAGCGTAGGCCCGGCGGCGAGGCGCGTGGCCAGCGCCAGCGCTTCATGCTCGAGCTGCTCGTCGGAGATGACGCTGTGGACCAGGCCCCAATCATGCGCCTTCGCCGCGGGGAGCTTCTCGCCGAGCATCATCATCTCGGTGGCGCGGGCGCGGCCGACCAGGCGGGGGAGCAGCCAGGTCGCGCCGCCATCGGGGACCAGGCCGATATTGACGAAGGCCTGGAGGAAATAGGCGGTATTGCTCGCCACGCAGAAATCGGCGGCGAGCGCCAGGCTGCAGCCGATGCCGGCGGCGGGGCCGCGCACTGCGGTGACCACCGGCACGCTTGCGCGCGCCACGGCGAGGATGCCGGGATTATAATGGTCGCTAAGTGCGGCATGCGTCGCAGCGCCCGGATCGGCCGAGGCAAGCGCGCCGCTCGCGACATCGGCGCCCGAGCAAAAGGCGCGGCCGGCGCCCTGGATCAGCACCGCGCGGGCACCGTCGAGATTGTCCAGCGCGTCCCGGATCTCGTCGAACATCGCCGGCGGCGCGGCATTGAGGCGATCGGGCCGGTTGAGCGTGATCACCAGCACATCGCCGGTGCGCTCGGTCAGGATCGTCTCGTAAGCCATCATCAACTCCCGTTTCGCTTCGCAACCGATAGCGGCGCGGGTGGAGAGGGGGAAGGGTGGCCTGAATTCCCCTAGGGCATCGGCGCTCGCGGCAAGGCTGCTCCCCGGCGAAAGCCGGGGCCCGGGGTTTCTCTGCCGAATCACTTGAGGACTTGTGGGCCTTCACCTGTTCCCCGGCGAAGGCCGGGGCCCAGTTGCAACGTCGTTCGAGAGGTGTCCGCGTCTAGCCAGCTTTACCGAGGCTGGGCCCCGGCCTTCGCCGGGGAGCAGCAAGGAGGGTGGGAGGCTAGGGCGTCGGCGAGCCAGTCACCGGCTGCGGCCCTTGCGGGGTCACCGTCAGCAGCGAATCGCCGCCGAGCGTGCGGTAGAGCGTCACCAGATTGGTCGCTTCGATCAGGCGCGTGTTCACCAGCCCGCGCTGGGCGGAATAATAGGAACGCTGCGCGACCAGGCTCGCCAGGAAATTGTCGATGCCGCCGCGGTAGCGGGCTTCGGACAGGCGGTAGCTGTCCTGCGCCGCGGCGAGGTTGCTCGTATCCGCCTTGAGCTGGTCGTCGATCGTGCCGCGGCGGGCGAGTGCGTCGGCAACTTCGCGGAAGGCGGTCTGGATCGACTTCTCATAGCTGGCGACTGCCGCGTCGCGCTGGGCTTCGCTGAGCGCCACGCCTGCGCGGCCGGCGCCGGCGTTGAAGATCGGGTAGTTGGCATTGGCGGCGCCCGACCAGTGGAAGCCGTTGCCCGAGAACAGCCCGGTCAGCGCATTGCTGGCAAAGCCGAGCAGCCCGGTGAGTGAGATGCGCGGGAACAGGGCGGCGCGGGCCGCGCCGATCTCGGCATTGGCGGCGCGCAGCTGATATTCGGCCTGCACCACGTCCGGCCGGCGGAGCAGCACGCCCGAATCGACGCCGGCGGGCAGCTCGGCGACGGTGGGGGCTGCTTCCTCGATCGCGGAAGACAGCAGCGCCGGATCGATCTCGGTGCCGACGAGCAGGCGCAGCGCATTGATGTCCTGCGCCAGCGCGGTCTTCTGCTGCGCAACGTCGGACTGGGCGCTGGCGAGCGTCTGCTGCGCCTGGGCAAGATCGGTGCGCGGGGCGATGCCGCCCTGCAGCCGCAGGTCAGTGAGCTTGACCGAGCGCTCGGCATTGCCCGCGGTGTCCTGCGCGATCTTGAGCAGGCTGGCGTCGGCCGCATAGTTGAGCCAGGCGGTGGCGATGTCGCCGACCAGCACGAGCCGGGTCGCACGGGCCGCGGCTTCGGTGGCGAACCAGTTATTCTGCTCGGCCCGGGTGAGCGAGGCGACGCGGCCGAACAGGTCGAGCTCGAACGCAGTGACGCTGACATTGCCGGAGAAATTGGTCTGCCGCGCGGTGCCGTCGCTTTTCGTGACGGTGGCGCCGGCGCCGGCATCGATGCCGGGCAGGCGGTCGGCGCGCTGGATGCGGTATTGCGCGCGTGCCGCGGCGATGTTGGCGGCGGCGATGCGCAGGTCGCGGTTGTTGGCCAGCGCCCGTTCGATCAGCTTCTGGAGTCGGGGATCCTTGAAGATGTCCTGATAGGTGACGCTGGGCAGCGCCGCCTCATTGGCCTTCAGATAGGCGTCGCCCACCGGCCAGCTCTGCGGCACCGGTGCGGCCGGCACTTCGAGCTTGGGGTCCATCGAGCAGCCGGCGAGTGCCGTGCCGAGGAGCAGGGTCAGTATCGCGCGCTTCATGCCCGTGCCTCCCGCTTGCGGGCTCGCCGTTCGCGAACGGCCTTGATCGCGTCGCGCACGCCGCGGCGGACGAGCACGAAGAACAGCGGGATGTAGAAGATGGCGAGGATCAGCGCGGTAAGCATGCCGCCGATCACCGCGGTGCCGATCGCGATGCGGCTATTGGCGCCGGCTCCGGTCGAGATCGCCAGCGGCAGCACGCCGAAGATGAAGGCGAGGCTGGTCATCACGATCGGGCGGAAGCGGATGCGGGCGGCTTCGAGCGCAGCCTCGATCACGCGCTTGCCTTCCTTCTCGGCGCGTTCGGCGAACTCGATCATCAGGATCGCGTTCTTGGTCGCCAGCCCCATCGTGGTGAGCAGGCCGATCTGGAGATAAACGTCGTTCTGCAGCCCGCGCAGCATCACCGCGAACACCGCGCCGATCAGGCCGAGCGGGATGACGAGCATCGCGGCGACCGGGATCGACCAGCTCTCGTAGAGCGCGGCGAGGCACAGGAACACGACGATCAGCGAGATGCCGTAGAGCAGGGGTGCCTGGCCGCCGGCGAGCCGCTCCTGATAGGAGAGGCCGGCCCAGGAGATGCTGGTGCCCGGGATCTGCGCCGCGAGCGCCTCGATCCGCTTCATCGCGTCGCCCGAGCTCTTGCCCGGTGCCGGCTGGCCCTGGAACTCGAAGCTGGGAATGCCCTGGAAGCGCGAGAGCGTGGTCGGCGCGGTCGACCAGCTCGTGCTGGCGAAGGACGAGAAGGGCGTCATCACGCCGGTGCTGCCGCGGACGAACCACTGGTCGATGCTGTCCGGCGAATTGCGGAACGGCGCGTCGCCCTGGACATAGACGCGCTTCACGCGGCCGCGATCGATGAAGTCGTTCACATAGGCGCCGCCCCAGGCGGTCGACAGCGTCGAGTTTACTGCCGACTGGTTGAGGCCGAGCGCCGCCAGCTTCTCCTGGTCCATGTTGATCTTGAGCGTCGACACGTCGGGCAGGTCGGACAGGCGGACATTGGCGAGGTCGGGATCGGCGTTCGCGGCGGCGAGCAGCTTGTCGCGTGCGGCGACGAAGTCGTCGCGGCTCATGCCACTGGAATTCTGCAGCTCCATCGTGAAGCCGTTCGAGCTGCCCAGGCCGCGGATCGCGGCGGGGACCAGCGCGAAGACCTGGGCATCACGGAAGTTGCGGAAGGCGCCCGAGGCGCGCTGGACGATCGCGTCGGCACCGTTCTTGGTGCCCGGACGGTCGTCCCAGGGCGCGAAGTTGATATAGGCCTGGCCCGTATTCTGGCCGCTCGCGCTGCCGCCACCGCCGCCACCGCCGGCGACAGTGAACATCGTGCGGACGTTCTTGCCTTCCTGCGAGGTGAGATATTTCTCGACCGCGAGCTGCACTTCCTGCGTGCGCGCCTGGGTGGCGCCGGCGGGCAGGCGCCACTGGATCTGCGCGGCGCCCTGATCCTCGGTGGGCAGGAAGCCGGTGGGCAGGCGGTAGAACATCAGCACGAGCAGCGCGCAGACGAGCAGGTAGATCAGCAGGAAGATCCACTTGCGATCGACGACATAGCTGATCGTGCCGGTGTATTTCTCGACCGTCCAGTTGAAGCCCTTGTTGAACTTCTCCGAACCGGTGTGGAAGGCGCGTCCGAGCCAGGGGGCGCGGCGCCCGAGCCAGCTCTCCTCGGGATGCTCGTCCTTCTTGCGCTTGAGCACGGTGGCGGTGAGCGCGGGGCTGAGGATCAGCGCGACGAGCACCGAGAGGATCATCGCCGAGACGATCGTCACCGAGAACTGGCGGTAGATCACGCCGGTCGATCCGCCGAAGAACGCCATCGGCAGGAACACGGCCGACAGCACCAGCGCGATCGCCACCAGCGCGATCTGGATCTGGTCCATCGACTTGATCGTCGCTTCGCGCGGGGTGAGCTCGGGATCCTCCTCCATCAGCCGCTCGACATTCTCGACGACGACGATCGCATCGTCGACGAGCAGGCCGATCACCAGCACCAGGCCGAACAGGGTGAGCGTGTTGATCGAATAGCCGAGCGCGGCGAACACCGCGAAGGTGCCGAGCAGCACCACCGGCACCGCGATCATCGGGACGAGCGTGGCGCGCCAGCTCTGCAGGAAGACGAACATCACGATGACGACGAGGATGATCGCCTCGATCAGCGTCTTCACCACTTCGTGGATCGAAAGCGTGATGAACTCGGTGGTGTCGTTCGCGTAGGCGTATTTATAGCCGGGCGGGAAGCCCTTCGACATCTTGGCGACCGTGTCCTTGACCAGGTCGGCGGTCTTGAGCGCGTCGGCGCCCGGCGCGGTGCTGATCGCGATGCCCGAGCCCGGATGGCCGTTGAGGCGCGTGACCGAGCTGTAGCTCTCGGCGCCCAGCTCGATCCGCGCGACGTCCTTGAGCAGCACATGCGCGCCGCTGGTCTGGGTCTTGAGGATGATCTTGGCGAACTGGTCGGGCGTCTGCAGGCGCGACTGGGCGGTCACCGTCGCGTTGAGCATCTGCGTGCTCGGCATCGGCTGGCCGCCGATCTCGCCGGCCGCGATCTCGGTATTCTGGTTCTGGATCGCCGTGACGACATCGCTCGGCATCAGCGCATAGCTCGCGAGCCGCTCCGGGTTGAGCCAGATGCGCATCGCATAGGGCGCGCCGAACACGTTGATGTCGCCGACGCCCGGCAGGCGGGCGAGCGGATCCTGCATGTTCGAGGTCAGCCAGTCCGAAACGTCGCGATTGGTCGCCTTGTCGGTCTCGTCATAGATGCCGACGAGGAGCAAAGTGTCCGGGTTCGACTTGGTGACGCGGATGCCCTGCTGCTGCACCTGCTGCGGCAGGCGGGAAAGGCCGCCCTGAACCTGGTTCTGCACCTGGACCTGCGCGATGTCGGGATCGGTGCCCTTGTCGAAGGTCGCCGAGATCGTCACCTGGCCGCGCGAGCTCGAGGACGAGCTGAAATAGAGCAGCCCGTCGATGCCGGTCAGCTGCTGCTCGATCACCTGGGTGACCGAGTTTTGCACTGTCTCCGCCGATGCGCCGGGATAGGTGGCGCGGATATTGACCTGGGGCGGCGCGATGTCGGGATATTGCGCGATCGGCAGCGTGAAGATCGCGCCCAGCCCGAGCAGCATCGTGATGATCGCGATCACCCAGGCGAAGATCGGGCGATCGATGAATACGCGGGACATAGTGGCTTAGCCGCCCTTCGACTTGGCAGCGCCGGTGGCCTGGCCCTTGCGGGGTGCCTCGATCTTCTGCGGCGTATCGGCCGGAACCGGCTTGATGGCGGCGTTCGGCTTCAGATTGGCGACGCCTTGCGTGATCACCTTGTCGCCCGGGCTGAGCCCGGCGGTGACGACCCAGTTGGCGCCCTGGACGCGATCGGCGACGATGTCGCGGCGCACTGCCTTGTTGTCGGGGCCGACGACCCAGAGCTGCGCCTTGCCCTTGGCATCGCGCGACACCGCCTGCTGCGGTACCAGGAAGGCGCGGGTGTCGATTGCCTGGGTGAAGATCGCGCGGACGAACATGCCCGGCAGCAACAGGCCCTCGGGATTGGGGAAGCTGGCGCGCAGCGTCACCGTGCCGGTGGTCTGGTCGACCATCACTTCGGAGAACTGGACGGTGCCGACCGAGCCATATTCGCTGCCGTCCTCGAGCTTGAGGCGCACGCTGGCGCTGCCCGGCGACACGCCCTGCTGGGCGAGCGAGCGACGCAGCGCCAGCAGGTCGCTGCTCGACTGCTGGATGTCGACATAGATCGGATCGAGCCGCTGGATCACGGCGAGCGGATCGGCCTGGTTGGTGGTGACCAGCGCGCCTTCGGTGAACAGCGAGCGGCCGATGCGGCCGGTGATCGGCGCGGGGACGCGGGTGAAGTTCAGGTTGATCTTCGCGGTGCGCAGCTGCGCACCGGTCTGCGCGACCTGCGCGCGTGCCTGGCGCGCAGCTGCGGTGGCATCGGTATAATCCTGCTTCGACACCGCCTCGGCCTCGGCCAGCGGCTTGTAGCGGTCCGCCTTGATCCGCGCCGCCTCGGCATTGGCCTGGGCATTCTGCAGATTGGCCGACGCCTCGGAGACGCTCGCCGAATAGAGGCTCGGGTCGATCTGGTAGAGCGTCTGGCCCTGATGGACGATCGAGCCTTCCTTGAAGAAGCGCTTGCGCACGACACCGGCGACCTGCGGACGGACTTCGGAGACCTGGAACGGGTTCACCCGCCCGGTCAGCTCGGCGACGACGGGCACTTCGCCCGGCTGGACGACGACGAAGCCCACTGTCGGCGGGCCGCCCGCGCCCTTTTTCTGGGCGGTCTGGCTACCGCTCCCGCAGGAGGCGAGAATCAGCGCAGTGGAAAGCAGGGCAAAGGCAGGAAGGCGAGGACCGCCAACAGTGATTCGGTGCAAGTTTTCAACCCGGATCAAGGCGCCGACTCGGGCGCGGTTCTATGCGGAAACGCTCTTGGGCAGGGCCCTGAGCAGGTGCAACACAAGAAATATGCCGGAAACGCGAAACACTGGCGCGGCTAGGGGCACGTTTCCACGATATGGATAGTGTGCGCAACAATTGCCGCGCTATGACAAGGTTCCCGGCAGCTACAGGCTTTCGCGTTGCGGGTTGCGCGGAAGCGGCCTATTGGCGCGCGCCAATGGCACGCATCGAAACGCCCAACCGCATCCGCGGCACCCAGGACATCTTTGGCGAAGAGCAGCGCAGGTTCGCCCGCGTTCTCGAGACCTTCGATTCCGTCCGCAAACTCTATTGCTTCCAGCGCGTCGACATTCCGGTGTTCGAAGCGACGGGCGTCTTCGCGCGCTCGATGGGCGAGACCAGCGACGTCGTCTCGAAGGAAATGTACACCTTCGAAGACAAGGGCGGCGACCTGATCACGCTGCGCCCCGAATTCACCGCGGGCATCTGCCGCGCCTATATCACCGAGGGTTGGCAGCAATATGCGCCGATCAAGCTGGTCACCAGCGGCCCGGCGTTCCGCTATGAGCGCCCGCAAAAGGGCCGCTTCCGCCAGTTCCACCAGCTCGATGCCGAGATCCTCGGCGTCGCCGAGCCGACGGCGGAGGTCGAGCTGCTCACGCTCGCCGACCAGCTGCTGCGCGCGCTTGGTATCGAGGGCGTGACGCTGCAGCTCAACACCCTGGGCGATGCCGAGACGCGTGACGCCTGGCGCGCCGCGCTCGTCGCGCATTTCGAGCAGCACAAGGATCAGCTGAGCGAGGACAGTCTGGTCCGGCTCGAGAAGAACCCGATGCGCATCCTCGATTCGAAGGATCCGCGCGATCGCCCGATCGCCGACAGCGCGCCGGATATCGACGCCTATCTGACCGAGGAGGCCGCAGCCTTCTTCAAGGCGGTGACCGACGGCCTCGACGCGGCGGGCGTCGCCTGGTCGCGCAATACGCGCCTGGTGCGCGGGCTCGATTACTACCGGCACACCGCATTCGAGTTCGTCACCGATCGCCTGGGCGCGCAGGGCACCGTGCTTGCGGGCGGACGTTATGACGGGCTGGTCGGCAGCCTCGGCGGCCCCGAGACGCCGGGCATCGGCTGGGCAGCGGGCGTCGAGCGTCTCGCGATGCTGATTCCGGAGCCGGCGGTGGAGCGGATGCAGGTGGCTGTGGTGGTCGAGGCAGCGGGCAGCGAGGGCGCCGCGATCGGCCTGCTCGCCACGCTGCGCAATGCCGGCTTCAGCGCCGAGCTGTTCGCCAGCGGCAGCCCGAAGAAGCGCTACGACCGCGCGATGAAGGCGGCGCCGGCGATGACGGTCTCGTTCCAGCAGCGCGACGGCACCGTCTCGATCAGCCAGCGCGTGATCGACGGCGATGCCGTTGATGGCGATGCAGTGGCGACCTTGGTGTCTGGCGCCGCGCGATGAAGATCCCCGCCGACCGGATTGCCGCGATCGAGGCGCGGCGCGACGAATTGCAGGCGATGATGGCGACCGGCGACCTGTCGGGCGATCGCTTCGTCGCGGTCTCCAAGGAATATGCCGAGATCGAGCCGGTGGCGCTGGCCGCGGGCGAAGTGCGCCGGCTGCGGTCCGAGGCTGAATCGCTCCAGCAAATGACGCATGAGTCGGACGACGAGCTGCGTGCGATGGCGGTCGAGGAGCTGCGCGCCAACGAAGCGACGCTGGCCGATGCCGAGCGCGGGCTGGCGCTGGCGCTGCTCCCCAAGGACGCGGCCGATGCGCGCGCCGCGATGCTCGAAATCCGCGCCGGCGTGGGTGGCGACGAGGCGGCGCTGTTCGCCGGCGACCTGCTGCGCATGTACCAGCGCTATGCCGATCGGATGGGCTGGAAGATCGAACTGATCTCGGCCTCGGAGTCGGAGTTCGGCGGTTACAAGGAAGTCATCCTCAGCGTCACCGGCGTCGGCGTGTTCGCCAAGCTCAAGTTCGAAAGCGGCGTGCACCGCGTCCAGCGCGTGCCGGCCACCGAAGCGGGCGGGCGCATCCACACCTCGGCGGCGACGGTTGCGGTGCTGCCCGAGGCCGAGGACGCCGACATCAAGATCGACGACAAGGATCTGCGCATCGACATCTTCCGGGCTTCGGGTCCGGGCGGGCAGGGGGTCAACACCACCGACTCCGCGGTGCGCATCACCCATTTGCCGACCGGCACGATCGTCATCCAGCAGGACGAGCGCTCGCAGATCAAGAACAAGGCCAAGGCGATGAAGGTGCTGCGCACCCGCCTCTACGAGCGCGAGCGCGACCGGCTGGCGCAGGAACGCTCGGGTGCGCGTGCCTCGCAGGTGGGTTCGGGCGACCGCTCGGAGCGCATCCGGACGTACAACTTCCCGCAGGGCCGCGTGACCGATCACCGGATCAACCTGACGCTCCACCGCCTGCCCGAAGTGATGGAAGGCGAGCTCGACGAACTGATCGGCGCGCTGATCTCGCAGGACGAGGCAGACCGGCTGGCGCAGCTCGATGGCTGAGGCACCGGCACGGGCTGGTAATGTTGGAAATGTTCTGCTTTGGTTCCGGCATGGCCCGCACCGCGCAACGCCCGCTTGATCTCCCGACGTCGCGGCGCGTCCTCGCCCGCGTAGCGAGTCAACGGAATCAACGTTTTTCGGATTTGCGCCGCGCTTCAGCCCTTGCGGGGCGGGCATGACGGTTCCCGGCGCCCTGCCCGGCGCGGCGCCTTTCGAGGGTGGAAAGAGCGTGCGCGCCGCGCTCAACGAAGTCGCCCGCACGCTTGAGCCGGTCTCCGATTCGCCGCGGCTCGATGCCGAACTGCTGATTGCGCATGCGCTTGGCGTGTCACGCGAAGCGATGATCCTGCACCGCCTCGGCGATCCGGTGCCCGAGGGGCTGGCGGCGCTGGTCGAGCGTCGGCTGGCGCACGAGCCGGTCGCCTATATCACGGGCAGCCGCGGCTTCTGGACGATCGATCTGGCGGTCGGCCCCGGCGTGCTGATCCCGCGGCCCGACAGCGAGACGCTGATCGAGGCGGCGATCGAATATTTCGGCGCGCGCACGCCGGCGCGGATCCTCGACCTCGGCACCGGTCCCGGCACGTTGCTGCTGGCGGCGCTTGCCGAATGGCCCGATGCCATGGGTCTGGGTGTGGACGCTTCGGATGTTGCGCTCGACTATGCCCGGCGCAATGCCGCGGCGCTGGGGATGGCGGCGCGTGCCGGCTTCCAGCGCGGCGATTGGGGGCAAGGGCTGGATGCGCGTTTCGACCTGATCCTCGCCAACCCGCCCTATATCGGCACCGAGGAGCCCTTGCCCGCACAGGTCCGCGACTATGAGCCGGGAAGTGCGCTGTTCGCCGGGCCGGACGGGCTCGACGACTATCGCCGGATCATCCCCGACCTGCGACGGCTACTGGCCCAGGGCGGCGCGGCGGTGCTGGAGATCGGCTGGACCCAGTCCGAATCCGTATCCGCGATTGCCCGGAATAGCGGCTTTGCGGTGACGCTGTACAAGGACCTTGGAGCGAGGCCGCGTGCGCTGCTTCTCTCTTGAAATGACGCCAGAACGACACATATTTCTGCTTGGACATTGGTGCTCCACCGGCTAAGACAGCCACGGGGTAGGGCACTTTCAACCAAGCCGTTGAAGAACTTGGGCCGTGAGAAGCACAGCCCCAATTCAGGTCATGCAAGCCACTGCAGTCCGGTGGCCATGGCGGGCGAGCAGCGCCTCCCGAGGCGTTGGCGCGCATTTGTAAACTGCATCCGGGACCCATGAATTGGACCGACGGACAGCGTAAACAAGACAGGACAAACAGACCTTGATGAACAATCGTCAGGCCGGCCGCCGTCGTGGTCGTGGCGGCCAGCAGCAGCGCCAGGGTGGCGGCTCCGGCCAGCAGGGTAACGGGAATCGCATCGACAACCGTGCCCGCGGCAATGCCGCCCAGCTGCTCGAAAAGTACAAGAATCTGGCGCGCGATGCCCAGATGCAGGGCGATCGGGTCAACACCGAATATTATCTGCAGTTCGCCGATCACTATTTCCGGGTGCTGAGCGAGACGCGCTCGCGCTTCGAAGAGCAGAATCAGGGTCAGAACCAGCAGCGCCGCCAGCGCGACGATTTCGACGGCGACGATGAGGATTATGATCTCGAGGCCGACGGCAACCGCGACGATGGCGATGAGCCGCAGCCGCAGCAGCGCGCCCAGCAGCAGCCGCGCCGCGACCGCGAGGACCGCCAGGAGCGTCCCCGCCGCGACCGCGACGATCGCGGCAACCGCAACAATGGTCACAGCAACGGCAATAGCTATGCCGCGGCCGACGCCGATGGCTATGACGGTGGCAACGAAGAGCGCGCGCCCCGCGAAGAGCGTGCCGCGCGTGAGGAACGTGCCCCCCGCGAGGAGCGTGTTGCCCGTGAAGAGCGTGCACCGCGCGACGAGCAGGCTCCGCGCCGCACCCGTCGCCCGCGCCGCGAAGATGCCGAGGGCGAAAGCCATGCGATCGACGCCGCCGTGCTTCCGCCCGCCTTCGGCGTAGCGGATGCCGCTCCGGAAGCGGATGCGGAAGAGCCGGCCAAGAAGCCGCGCCGTCCCCGCGCCCGCAAGGACGCCGAAGCGCCGGCCGCCTGAACCGGCGCCGCACACACTCTATATAAGCAACCGCATCGGCGGCTGGGCGAAAGCTCAGTCGCCGATGTCTATTTCGGGGCTGATCCGGTCCTCGACCTGCTCGTCATGGCCGGTGCCCGAACTCAGGAACATCAGCCCCATCAGCGCGGCGCCGAGCAGCATGGTGCAGAACACGCCCAGCGCCGTAGCAAACGCCACGGTGAAGTTGATCCAGCCGAGCCAGTGCCACAGGATCAGCACCGCAAGGATAGCGACGGCGAGCGCGGCCAGCGCCATCCCGCCGAGGATGCGGCGATAGCGCGCCCAGGCGAAGGCGGCATAATCGGGGTCGTCCAGGCCGTGCGGCGTGTCCATCTTTTGCAATTGGGGGCGATGTGTGGGAGACTCAACCGCCTGAACCCGAATGAGGAGTTAGGCGATGACGATCGCGGCAATCCTGGGGGAAAAAGGGCGCGACGTGGTCTCGATCCAGGGCGATCAGACCGTGGCGGACGCCGTTGCGCTGCTTGCCAACAGGCGCATCGGCGCAGTGCCCGTGATGGTCGGCTCGGCAGTGGCCGGCATCTTTTCCGAACGTGATGTGATCTACGGCCTTGAGCGCGAAGGCGCCGCGGCGCTTGCCCGCAAGGTGAGCGACGTGATGACCGCCCCGGCGATCAGCGTATCGCCCGACGAGAGCGTGCTCGGCGCACTCGCGCTGATGACGCGCCGGCGGATCCGCCACCTGCCGGTGGTCGAGGGCGGCGCCTGCGTCGGCTTTATCTCGATCGGTGATCTGGTGAAGTACCGGATCGAGCGTATCGAATCGGAAGCCGATGCGATGCGCGCATACATCCAGGCGGTCTGAACACCCGTTGCCGCCACCCGGCGCGAACCGGGCGGCGGCGGGGAGAGACGGTCAGGGCACGGTCACGCCCGCGAAGTTGACCAGGTCTGCGACAGTGAAGTCGCCTGCCACGGCCGAGGGCAGGCCCGGCGTGAAGCCGCCGCTCACGTTGAGGAACGAGTCCGGGTTGCGCTTGAGCATCCGCACGAACGTCTCAGCGACGATGCGCCCGCCGACCGGCCCGAGCTGGTTGCCGCCGTTCAGCACCATCGCCTCGCGCAGCACATAGTACCAGAGCGGCGTCTTGCTGAGCAGGATGCCGCCATTGCTGTCGAGCAACGCAGCCTCGCCGGCGGGGAGCCCCTGCTTGATCTGCGCCGCGCTCATCGCCGGGATCCCGTAATGCTGCGCGACGCCCTGGCCGCTGGGCAGCCCTAGCGACAGTCCGCGGCGCAGGTTGCGCGTCGCCAGCATCGCCATCAGCCCGGTAAAGCCCGGCAGCGTGTCGAGTCCCGGCGCCATCACGCTGTCGATCTTCTTCGCCTTGTTGTTCACCGGCACGCTGAAGCCGGTGGTGAAGAAGGCGTTGAAGTCGACCACCCAGTTGGACAGCACCGGCAGATTGGGCGCGCGGGCGAAGGAGAAGACGTCGCCCAGCGATGCGCCGATCTGTACGAAGTTCACCCAATAGACGTCGCGGATCATCGAGTGGCCGAAGCGATAGGCGGCCACCGCGAACTCGACCGGCATGGCGAAGGCGCTGTTCGGCGCCGCCGTGACATTGGTCAGCGCGGCGGTCACCGCGGCATTGCCACAGACCCGCGCCAGATAGTCGTGCACCACCGCCCATTGATAATGGTGGGTCACGACCTTCTTGGCCTCGACGAAGATGTCGCCGGAGAAGCCGATCGCGACCAGCCCGTCGACCACCTGGTTGTGGAATTTGAGCATCGTGTGGTGAAACTGCGAGACGATGAGGTTTTCGTCGTTGCGCGGATCGCCGATGATCGCGGTGTTGGTGGTCAGCGCCGGATCGAGCGGATTGACGACGCGCGGCAAGTCGAAGTCGCGCTGCACCTGCATCCCGCCGAACCCGCCGGCCCCGCCCGGCCCGCCATTGCCCGAGGGCTTGTTCGAGCCGAGCTGCATCTTGACCGCGGTCGGCGGCCCCGATTGCGGGAAGGCGTAGAGAAACGCATCGAGCGCCGGGCCGCGGGCATAGACCGAGTCGAGATCGAGCGACGGCGTGCGCATATTGTTGATCGTCGTCGCGTCGACCGGGGTCTCGAGCGTCGAGGAGATGTCGAGCGTGATGTCATGATCCACGAACTGACCGAAATAGGTGTAGCCGGCAGGAATATTGGAATCGGTGCCGGCACCGCGCGACGGATCGGCCATGAAGTCGCCGAGCTTGCCAAGCAATGTCTGGGTGGCGAGATCGAAGGGCAGCTTGGTAGCGTCGCGGATCGCCTTCGAGGTGAGGTAGCCGAACTTGTCCGCGCAGGGTGTGCGCCACAGCGATCCCGGGAAATAGGCGAGCAGCAGCTTGGCGCCGTGGAAGCGCTTCACCTGCGGGCGCAGCGCCTCGATCGAGATCTTGCGCTCGGGGATCGGCGGCGGCGCGGCGGGATCGGGTTTGCGGGCGATCAGCTTGAGCGCTGCATTGCGCGACTGGACCGAGAAGGTCTTGAGCTGCTTCTCGATCTTGAGGTCCTGTACGACGGGGGTCACGGGGATCTTGGGACGAGCGGGGGTCAGGATATCATCAGGCATACGCGTCTCCATTCGCCGTTCGGAGGAACGGCGCCAATGATCTGAAATGCGGATGCGGCCCAGCACGGGGATCTTCACGCTATGCGGACGAAGTTATTTCCGTGCTGACTGATAAAATGTCTGAATCGTGTCGGGAGTCAACCGAACTTTATTATCGTTGATCGTACGGCAACTTACCGAAGTTAACGGGTGCGGTAAGGATAAGCCGAATCGCGGCCGATCAACCGCCGCGATTACGGATCAGGTTGATTGATTCGACCAGCATCCGCCGCGCGAACAGGAAGAGCAACGCGGCATAAGCGCCGCCGCCGGCGCCGACGAGCAGCACGAGATGGCCAAGCGGCGGCAGCGGCGGCAGCAGCATGTCGAACCCCTTCACCAACAGCGCCATTGCGGTCGCGGCGAGTATTGGCGCGGCGATCGCCTCGACCAGCGCGCCGAACCGCACGCCGATCACCGGCAGCGTTCGCCAGGTGCTGACCGCGAGATATATCGGATAGGCAGCGAACCAGGCAGCGACGAGCCCCATCAGCCCCCAATGCACGCCGACCAGGAAAGCGATCGGCAAGCAGATCGCGCCGGTCATCGAGTTCTGCGCGCTGATTCCGGGCCGTCCGCAGGCATCGCTTGCGGGGGCATAAAGCACCTGCAGCGTCATCATCGGCATGGCCAGCGCCAGCCAGTGCACCGCAGGTGCGGCTTCGAGCCATTTGGGCCCGAGCACCACTGCGACCAGCGGGTCGGCAGTCACGGTCATGCCGAGATAGAAGGGCATGGCGACGAGCATCACCAGTTGCGCGGAGCGCGTGAAGGCGGCGGCAACGGCCGCCTTGTCCTCCTTCAGCCGCGCATAAGCGGAGAAGGCGACTTCGTTGAGCGGCGGCACGAACTTCGAGACGAAGATCTGCGTGAGGAACAGGCTGGTCGTATAGATGCCCAGCATGTGCGGATCGAACAGGCGGCCGGCGATGAACACATCGGCCTGGCTCTGCGCGAACCAGAAGAGCTGGCCGGTGGCCATCACTCCGCCATAGCGGGCAATGTCGCCGGCGCCGCGGAAGTCGAAGCTCGGCCACATCAACGAGCGCGCCGCGATCGTCATGCCGATCGCGCGGACGGCGAAGAGGGCGATCGGCGCGGCGACCAGCGTCCACACGCCCATCCCCATCAAGGCGCCGGTGAGCGCAGTGACCGCGCCGGCCAGCGCCGAGACGAAATTGACCAGCGCCTGCTTGCGGAAATCCAGCTCGCGCGACAGCAGCGCCTGGGGCAGCGCGATGAACGGCGTCGCTATATAGAGCAGTGCCTGCACGCGGAGCAGATCCGCCACCAGGGGCTGGCGATAATAGGCCGCGGCGGCGGGGGCGGCGAGGAACTGCGCGGCGCCCAGCGCGAAGTTGAGCAGGATCAGCATGCCGAAGAGCTGGCGCTGGGCGCGGCGCCCCGCATCGGCGCGCTGGATCAGCGCGCTGGCCAAGCCATAGCCGTTGAGCATGTTTAGCAGGACCAGCACCACCTGCGTCATCGCGAACAGGCCGTAAGCCGAGGGGCCGAGCAGCCGGATGACGATGAAGGTGGCGGCCCATGTGAGCAGCTGGCCGAAGATTTGGGTACCCGAGCGCCAGATCACGGCGCTGCGCACCTGCTGGTGCAGCGAGGTGCCTTCGGGTTCGGTTGCCAGCACGGGTTCACTCATGCGCGCGGCTATGCGCCCGTTCGTGTTTATGCGCCGTAAACCGCTGCACCCGCGGATTTGCGTGCGTTCTCGCGCAGGCATGCAGGTGTTGATTCGCCTGGGCTGGGTCGATTCCGGGGGAATCGCCGGCAACGACCGGCCGGACGCGCTTCGAGGGCAGTGATTCCCCCCGATTCGAGGGGTGATTCGGGTGTTTCGATGCCGAAAGGGTCATCAAAGCGTCATGCTGGGGCTGTCATGGGCCTCGCAGAAACCGCAGAATTCCGCCGTTTTCTGGAGATATTTCGAAAGAAAGACAGAAAAGTACAAAGCCCTGTTGACCGAATCAAAAGCCGCGCATAGAAGCCACTCCACCGACGCGGTGCTCCTCACCGGAACGCTTCGACGGTCACCAAAAACCAGGCGCCCGGGTCGCCCTCCAAAAAGAGGGTAAGCCAAGGCGTCGGTCTTTTGCGCTCTTTGACATTGTGATTTTGATGAAGGGACATGTGGGCGGCGGCCCTGGGTCTCACGGCTTCTAGGCGTGAGTAACTCAGATAAACCAAGCCGTTCCATGGGCTTAGCTTTGTCGGA
>NZ_JACCFG010000006.1 GCF_013416555.1 Sphingomonas sp. R-74633
CGGGATCAAAACCCATTCACAATGCACACCCGTTTGGCGCGGGATGGAGCAGCCCGGTAGCTCGTCAGGCTCATAACCTGAAGGTCGCAGGTTCAAATCCTGCTCCCGCAACCAACGCGCCGATGAAAAATACCCCGCAAGTCTAACGACTTAGCGGGGTTTTTCTTTGTCTATCGACCCTAAACGGCGCGAATTTTCCGACGCTTCCGACGTCGGAATTCCGACGGACACGCCCCTTCCAACACCCGTCAGTCCGCACAGGACCGGCGGGTTTTTTATTGCCCGCAGAGGATCGAACGGGCGATGAAATCCGATGATGCCGCGCGTTCCGCTTCGGCCTCGACTTCGATCCAGGCGCGGAAGGCCTGGATCTTGCGGCTGCCCTGGCGCCCCGATGGCCAGGCGAGCCAGAAGCTGCGCCCGTCGCCCACCACCAGATCATGCGCCGGCACCAGCCGGCCAGCTTCGAGCTCGGCGCGAAACAGGATCGGCGAACCGATCGTGATGCCGTGCCCGGCGATGGCGGCTGCAGCGTCGAGATGCTCGTCCGCGAGCGCGATGCCGAAATGCTGCGGCACCGGGCGGCCGAGTGCAGCGAACCACCTGGTCCACCAGTCGGGGCGGCCGAGCAGCGGTGCGGACTCGAGGTCGACGCCGGCGAGTGCGGGCGGGCAGAGCGGCAGGAAGATGCTCGGCAAGAGCGGCGCGGTACGCAGCCCCGGCCATTGGCCATGGCCGTTGCGGATAGCGGCGTCGACATGCCCCGCGGCGAGATCGCGTGGTTCGGGTGACAGGTCGAGCTCGATCGCGATCTCGGGATGTGCCGCACGGAAGCGTCCGAGCCGCGGGATCAGCCAGCTTGTCCCGAAGGTCGGCAGCGCGGAAAGCACCAGCCGGCCCTCGTCGATCGCCGCGGCCCGCATGAAGCTGCCGCGCAGCGCGTCAAAGGCCTGGATCGTGGTGCCGGCGATCTCGCGCCCCGCCTCGGTCAGCACGACGCGGTGGGCGAAGCGGCGGAACAAGGGCACGCCGGTCTGCCGCTCGAGCTGGCGGATGTGATAGCTGACCGAGGCCGAGGTGGTGCCGAGCTCGCGCGCCGCCGCGGCGAAGCTGCCGAGCCGCGCGGCCGCCTCGAACGCGCCGATCGCTGCCAGCGAGGGAAGACGGGGCTGCTCGACCATAAGTGTGCCTTGCCCTGTAGCAGCAATTGCCGCGTGGCGCACGCCGGACGGGCGGGCGAGGTTGGCGG
The DNA here is from genome assembly GCF_013416555.1 of Sphingomonas sp. R-74633. Lineage (GTDB taxonomy): Bacteria > Pseudomonadota > Alphaproteobacteria > Sphingomonadales > Sphingomonadaceae > Sphingomonas. Next base: position 1,250 of record NZ_JACCFG010000006.1, read on the forward strand.
CGTTCTCAAAGAGGGGAGACGTGCATGATCTCGCGCATCCTGGCCGCCCTGGCGCTCGTCGCCGCCACGCCCGCGCTGACCGGCGCCACGCCACCGCAGCAACAGGCGCAGCGCGACGGCGCGCATGACTTTGATTTCCTGATCGGCAACTGGAAGGCGCATGTTCGCCGCCTGCCCGACCGGCTCGTCGGCTCGACCAAATGGATCGAGTATGACGGCATCTCCAATCACCAGAAGCTGCTCGATACCAATGCGAATTTCGAGGAGTTCGACGTCCGCACCGCCGACGGTACCGGACGGATCAAGGCGCAGACGCTGCGGCTCTACGATCCCAAGACGCGGCAATGGGCGATCTATGGGATCGACCTCGATGCCGGCCAGCTGCCGATGCCGGCGACGGTGGGCCAATTCAACGGCAAGCGCGGCGAATTCTACGACATGGAGCCGTGGAAGGGGCGGATGATCCTGGTCCGCTTCGTCTGGGAAGATCTGGGCCCCAAGGCGGCGCGGATGACTCAGTCCTTTTCCGCCGATGGCGGCAAGAGCTGGGAAGCCAACTGGATTTGCGAGCTGACACGCTAGAGTCGCGGCTTCACCGTTGACAGCAGCGCCCCCGCACGGCTTTCTCCGCGGCGATGAAGCGCATTATCCTCGCAGTCGTCGCCCTGGCCGTGATCGCGGTCGGCGTGTGGTTCTTCTTCCTGCGGGCCAGCGGGGTGCCGGTCTATGCGGTGAACATCGCGGCGACGCACCCGCACGATCCGACGGCGTTCACCGAAGGCCTCTTCTTCAAGGACGGTGCGCTCTACGAGAGCACGGGCGAGGCGGGCACTTCCTATATCCGCAAGGTCGATCCGGCGACCGGCAAGGTGCTCCAGCAGGTCGATCTGCCCGCACCCTATTTCGGCGAGGGCGTCGTTGCGTTCGGCGACAAGCTCTACCAGGTCACCTGGCAGGACAAGACCGGCTTCACCTACAGCCTCAAGGACTTCGCGCTCGGCGACACCTTCTCCTATACCGGGGAAGGCTGGGGCATGACGCAGAACGGCAAGAACATCATCCTGTCGGACGGCACGCCCGAGCTGCGCTTCCTCGATCCCAAGACGATGCAGGTCGCGTCGACGCTGAAGGTGACCGCCAATGGCTGTCCGGTCGCGAAGCTCAACGAGCTCGAATGGGTGGACGGCGAGATCTGGGCGAACATCTGGCAGACCAACCTGATCGCACGGATCGATCCTGCGACGGGCAATGTGAAGAGCTTCCTCGACGTGAGCACGCTTGGCCCGAAGACCGACGATCCCGACGTGGTGCCCAACGGCATCGCCTATGACGCCGCGACGAAGCGCGTGTTCGTAGTCGGCAAGCGCTGGCCGCAGCTGTTTGAAGTGAAGCAGGGCGCCGCGGTGAATGACAATGCCCAGGCGACGCAGCTGACCACCTGCAGCAAGTGACCCGGTTCCCGCGGAAGCGGGTGGCGGGTCCTACAGCTTAGATCCGCGCGACTCGGCAAAGTATACGAAGTACAGGCCAAAAGCGGCTTTCGCGGGCGCTTGGCTTGACTCAATTCGGGGAAACGGCGCGCGTCTCGCAACATCCTTGCGTGCGCGGGATCCTATCTTTCCAACAAGTCAAAGAGCGGCCGGGTGGCTAACCCGACCGCGCAAGCCAAGCAGGCGAAATCCTACATTGCAAGGGGAAGTGCGCCTCCGCGCGGAGGACTGTCAGCCCTGCACCCAGCCGACCTTCGGATCGTCGAAGTCGACCACGTCGCGCAGCTCCCAGACATTGGCATAGCCGTATCCGACCAGATTGATGAAGGTCTGGATGTTGAGCGCGAGCGGGGCCGATTTGAGCGGCACCGGCGTGCGGTGGTTCGAGAAATTATTGTTGCAGTAGATGAGGATCGGGCGGTCGCGGTTCGGGCCGACCGCGGCCGCCAGCGCTTCCGCAGTGAAATCGGTGAAGGGCAGGTTGACGGCGCCCGCGATATGGCCGCGCGCGAACGCGTCCTTCGAGCGGGCATCGAGTAGCAGCGCCCCCTTCTCGGCGGCCTTGGCCTGGAAGCGATCGAAGGGGAGCAGCCGCTTGGCGCGCAGCGTCCGCACGTCGCGGGTGAGCGTGGCGAAGCCGGCATAGTCGATCTGTGGATTGGCGGGCGGATCCTGCGGCGCGGCGAAGAGCAGGGCGACGGCGAGCAGCATGGGCGTTCCTCACACGGGTTCGGATGCGGAATGATCTGGCTGAGCACCTGCATGAAAGCTGAATGCTCCCCGGCGAAGGCCGGGGTCCAGTATCGGCGCACTGGGTTAGGCGTGGAAACCTCTCGAACGACTTGCAACTGGGCCCCGGCCTTCGCCGGGGAGCAGAATGGTGTTTGGGGACAGGGGAAGAACGGCGAAACAAAGTTGCGTGCGCGTCGCGCGGCGCTACACCTCTTGCCCAAAGAGAGAGGGGAGTTTCGATGTCCAGCCTGTTCCGGTTGAAGCAGATCGTCGCCGAGGAGGACCGGCCGCCCGAGCACCGGCTCGCGCGCACGCTTTCCTGGCCGCATCTCGTGGCACTGGGCGTGGGCGCGATCGTCGGGACCGGTATCCTCACGCTGATCGGCGTCGGCGCGGACCGGGCCGGGCCGGCGGTGATCCTGTCCTTTGTGGTGGCGGGTGCGATCTGCGCCTGTGCCGCGCTGGCCTATGCCGAGCTCGCGACGATGATCCCGACCTCGGGCAGCGCCTATACCTATAGCTATGCCTCGCTGGGCGAGATCGTCGCCTGGGTGGTCGGATGGAGCCTGCTCGCCGAATATACCTTGGTGGTGGCGACCGTCGCAGTGGGCTGGTCCGGCTATGCCACGCCGTTCCTGACCAGCATGGGCGTGCCCGCCGAACTGACCCACGGCCCGCAGATGCTGGGCTGGCAAATTGCACATTGGGGCGTGAACGTGCCGGCGCTGTTCGTGGTTTGGCTGGTCTCGGGCCTGCTGATCGTCGGCACGCGCGAGAGCGCCACGCTCAATGCAATCCTGGTGGTGGTGAAGCTGATCGCGCTCGCCGTGTTCGTCGCGGTGGCCTTGCCCTATTTCGACGCCGCGAACTTCCAGCCCTTCGCCCCGTTCGGCTTCACCAAGCACATGACCGAGGGCGGGGTGGAGCGCGGGGTGATGGCCGCGTCGGCGATCATCTTCTTCGCTTTTTACGGCTTCGATGCGATCTCGACAGCGGCGGAGGAAGCCAAGAATCCTGGCCGCGACCTGGCAATCGGCATCGTCGGGTCAATGATCGCCTGCGTGGCGATCTACATGATCGTCGCGGTCGCCGCGGTCGGCGCGCTCAGCTACACGCGCTTCGCCGACAGCCCCGAGCCGCTGGCGCTGATCCTGCGCGAGATCGGCCAGCCGGGCGTTGCCAAATTCCTGGCGCTGAGCGCGATCATCGCGCTGCCCACGGTGATCCTGGGCTTCCTGTTCGGCCAGAGCCGGATCTTCTTCGTGATGGCGCGCGACGGCATGCTGCCCAAGCGCCTCGCCAAGGTCTCGAAGCGCGGCACGCCGGTGCGGATCACGATCTTCACCGCCTGCGTGGTGAGCATCTTTGCCGCCTTCCTGCCGATCGACGAGATCGCGGCGCTGGCCAATGCCGGTACGCTGCTCGCCTTCGCCGCCGTGGGACTGTGCCTGCTCGTGCTGCGCCGCCGTTCGCCCGACGCGCCGCGCCCGTTCCGCACGCCGGCGCCGTGGCTGGTCGGGCTCGGGGCGATCTTCGGCTGCGCCTATCTGTTCATCAGCCTGCCCGAGCGCACGCAGATCTGGTTCGGCTGCTGGAACCTCTTGGGTTTGGTCGTCTACTTCGCCTATGCCCGCCGCAACGCAGCAAAGGGGTAAGGCATGTCGGGCTGGACGATCGGGATCATCGGCGGATCGGGTCTCTATGATGTCGAAGGCATCGAGGGCGGCGAATGGATCTCGACCGAGAGCCCCTGGGGCAAGCCTTCCGACGATTGCTTCGTCGGGCGCGTCGGCCATGTCCGCGTGGTGTTCCTGCCGCGCCATGGCCGCGGCCACCGCGTCTCGCCGAGCGACCTGAACGTCCGCGCCAATATCGACGTGCTGAAGCGCCTGGGCGTGACCGACGTGCTCGCGATCTCCTCGGTCGGCAGCCTGGCCGAGGAGCGCGCGCCGGGCACCTTCACGATCGCCGACCAGTTCATCGACCGGACCAAGGGCCGGCCTTCGAGCTTCTTCGGCGAGGGCATGGTCGCGCATGTCTCGATGGCCGATCCGGTCTGCCCGCGGCTTTCGGCACTGGCGGCGGATGCGGCCAAGGCAGCCGGAGCGACCACGCATGTCGGCGGCACCTATCTGGCGATGGAAGGCCCGCAATTCTCGACCCGCGCCGAGAGCCATCTCTACCGCAGTTGGGGCTGCCACATCATCGGCATGACCGGGATGCCCGAGGCCAAGCTGTGCCGTGAGGCCGAGCTGCCTTATGCGCTGGTCGGCATGGTCACCGACTATGATTGCTGGCGCGAAGGCGAAGAGGCGGTGGACGTTGCCACGGTGATCGCCCAGCTCGGCACCAATGCCGACAAGGCGCGCAAGCTGGTGATGAACCTGCTCACTGCGCTGCCCGAGGAGCGCCCGGCCTCGCCGATCGACACCTGCCTCGATTTCGCGCTGATCACGGCCTCGAGCGCCCGCGATCCGCATCTGCTGCGCAAGCTCGACGCCGTCGCCGGCCGCGCCCTCTCCAACTAAGGACCCTATATGTCGTTTCTTGCTGCCCTTGCCCTGCTCGCCGCCCAGGATCAGGACGCGCCCGCGCCCGACCGTTCGCAGGACATGGCCTGGCAGAGCCAGCAGATGCTCGCGCTGGCCAAGCTCAACGGTGCCGATGGCTGGCACAGCACGCCCGAGGGACTGCGCTGGCGCCGGGTGAAGGGCGACGGCACGGGCAAGCACCCGACCGTGGCCGACACGGTGACGCTGCACTATGCCGGCACCTTCATCGACGGCGAGAAGTTCGACAGCTCGTACGACCGCGGCGAGCCGGCGACGTTTCCGCTCGGCAGGCTGATCAAGGGCTGGCAGGTCGCCGTGCCGCTGATGGGCGTGGGCGATGTCTTCGAAATCGCGATCCCGGCCAATCTTGGTTACGGCTTCACCGGCAAGGGCCCGATTCCGGGCGGCGCGACTCTGCTGTTCAAGATCGAGCTGATCGACATTCCCGCAGCGGGCTAAGCCGCCTTCCGGCAGTTTCGGAAATATTTCAGCCCCGCGATCGGCGTTTCCAATGCCGGCCGCGGGGCTACGTATTTTCCCGTGGTTCAATGCCGCTTTTGGGAAGAGCAGGCTCCGCCTGCGCCTCGGAAACGGCGTGTTGCCTTTGTGGCACACCGCCCGATAAATATTTCCAAATATCTCTGAGAATGTTTCCGCTTCTTTACAACCGATGCGGAGTAAAACACCCTGCGCCCAGAGAGGCTTTCCCGGGGGAGAGTCCGCTCGACATCAACCGGACAAAAGTCCGGAGAGCGAAGGGAAATTTCATGCTGCATCCGAAAACCAATCTGCGGCATCTTGCCCGCAGCGCGGCGCCGCTGGCGCTTGCGCTCGGCATGATCGCCGCGCCGGCTTATGCGCAGACCGCGCCTGCCGACGCACCGCAGGACAAGCCTGCCGCCGAAGAGGGCGATTCGATCGTCGTCACCGGCTCGCTGCTGCGCCGTACCGACACCGAGACGCCATCGCCGGTCACCGTGCTGACGTCGGACTCGCTGGCCAAGGCCGGCATCACCACGATGAGCGACGCGATCCGCTCGATCTCGGCCGACAGCGCCGGCTCGATCGGCACCGGTTTCCAGACCGGCTTCTCGGCGGGCGGCTCGGCCGTGTCGCTGCGCGGCCTGGGCGTCTCCTCGACGCTGGTCCTGGTCGATGGCCTGCGCTCGACCAACTTCCCGATCAACGATGACGGGCACAACGCCTATGTCGACCTGAACTCGCTTCCGTTCAGCCTGGTCGACCGCGTCGAAGTCCTGAAGGACGGCGCTTCGTCGACCTATGGCGCGGATGCGATCGGCGGCGTGGTCAACATCATCCTCAAGAAGCAGTTCAACGGCATTGCCGGTACCGTCGAGGGCGGCGCGTCCGAACAGGGCGATGCCGGCCATATCCGCGCGGACCTTACCGCGGGCTTCGGCGACTATGAGAAGACGGGCTTCAACTTCTACATCAACGGCGAATATCAGCGCGACGACCGCGTCTCGAACCATGATCGCGGCTTCCCGTATAACACGCAGGATCTGACCCCGATCGGCGGCATCGACAACAACACCGCCGACAGCGGCCTGACCGTCAACACGCCGACTGCCTATGTCGTCCGCACGACGCAGGGCGATCTCAACAACCCGCTGAGCGGCGGCACCGCGGTCACCAACGACCCGGGCCAGACCTATGCAACCTATACCGCGCTCGGCATCGCCAATTGCGCGCGCCCGACCTACGCGGTCACCACCGGTGCCGCGCGCGGCGTCGGCTGCCCCTATGACCTGACCGACCTGTATCGCCAGATCCAGCCGCTGCAGGAGCGCTATTCGGTCAACGGCCGGCTGAGCGTCCGGCTGAGCGACAATATCGAAGGCTATCTGACCGGCAGCTTCAGCCGCAGCTATGTCTCGATCACCAGCGCCTTCCCGTCGGCCATCCGCCAGACTCAGCCGTTCGGCGGCAGCCCGCTCGTCGCGACGAGCAATCCGGGCGTCGTTCTCCCCTATTTCGTCTGCTCGGCGGGAACGAACTGCGCCACGGCGACGGATCGGCGCCTGAACCCGAACAACCCCTATGCCACCAACGCGGCCGCAACGCCGGCGATCGCGGCAGCCAACGCCGCGCGCATCTACTATCTGTTCGGCGACATCCCGGGCGGCAGCGAGCGCACCAACGACGTGTACCGCTTCTCCGGGGGCCTCAATGGCAGCTTTGCGAACGACAGCTGGCGCTGGCGGGTCGAGGGCGTCTATGCCCGCGACAATCTGGAGATCACCCAGCACGGCCTGATCAACATCGCGGCACTGCGCACGGCGATCAACACGGGCTCCTACAACTTCGTCAATCCGAGCCAGAACACCCAGGCGGTTCGCAGCGCCCTGGCGCCGGACAAGACCACGCCGTCCTATTCGGAAATGTATTCGGCCGACGCGTCGATCACCGGCGAGCTGGCGCAGCTGGCGGGCGGTCCGCTGCAGCTCGCAGTGGGTGGCCAGGTGCGGCATGAAACGCTGGAGAACAACAACCAGAACGCTGCGCTCGATACCTATGGCCTGACCACCTCCTCGGCTTTCGGCTCGCATACCGTCTATGCGGCCTTCGCCGAGCTCGATGCGCCGCTGCTGAAGTCGCTCGATCTCAACCTGTCGGGTCGCTATGACCATTATTCGGAAGGCTATGGCCGCTTCTCGCCGAAGGTGGGCATCAAGTTCACTCCGATCCGCGAGTTCGCGATCCGCGGTACCTATTCGCAGGGCTTCCGCGCCCCGACCTTCGCCGAGGCCGGTCCCCGCAGCCAATATGCCGGCTTCGTGACGATCACGCCGCCGGGCGCGTTCTGCGCGCAGCATGGCGGCACCAACAATGCCGGCTCGTGCTCGAACGGCGGCAACCCGTACAACTTCCAATATTCGGTGGGCCGCGGCTTTGCGGGCAATCCGAACCTCGAGCCTGAAAAGTCGCGCAGCTTCACCGCCGGCGCGATCTTCCAGCCGGCGAAGTGGTTCAGCGCCACGGTCGACTATTACAATGTGAAGAAGACCAACCTGGTGGCGAACGGCCCGCTCGCCGGCGCCGCGATCAACGCCTACTACTCGGTCGCCGGCAACAGCTATCCGTCGGCAGCCGCAGCATCGGCAGCGGGCTGCGCCGCGGTGGCAGCGGTCGGGGCAGGCTATTCGTGCAACCTGATCGACGGCGTCGATCCGCTGTTCCCGAACGCATTGCCGCGCGTGCTGATCGTCAACGCGCCGTTCGTGAACGTGAACTCGGACACGACCGAGGGCCTCGACTTCTCGGCGACGCTCTCGACCAAGTTCGGCGGCGGGGTGAAGTTCACCAGCCGTGTCGAGGCAACCTATGTGCTGCGCTACGACCGCGACACGGCGGCGGGCATCCAGCGCTTCGCCGGCAGCTTCGGTCCCTACGACCTGTCGTCGGGCAATGGCACGCCGCGCATCCGCGGCAACTGGCAGAACACGCTCGACTTCGGCAACTACACGATCAGCGCGACGACCTATTATGTCGGGCGGATCAAGGAAGTCTCGACCGACCAGGGCAATTTGTCCACGTCGTGCGCGGCGAACCTGTACAAGGTGCCGGCGTCGGCGCCGGGCTATGAGAAGTTCTGCTACGTCAACAGCTTCATCAATGTTGACCTCAACCAGACCTTCCGCGTGAACGACCAGTTCACGTTCTTCCTGAACGTGAAGAACCTGCTCGACGCACGCGCACCGGTCGCTCCGGCGGCTTATGCGAGCGCGCCGAACTTCCTGACTACCTGGCACTATGCCGGCCTTATCGGCCGCCAGTTCCGGGCGGGGGCGACCTTCAAGTTCTGACAGCGGCTTGAAGATCGTAAAAACGGGGCGGTCTCCTTCGGGAGGCCGCCCTTTTCTTGTCATTCGTGGAGGGCGCGATCCTGGCCGGGCGCGTGCTCGCTCAGCGCCGCCTGCTCGACCACCGGTCCGCCGCCCGACCAGCGCGCCTGCTCCATATGCTTCCACGCCTTGTGCATGCGGGCGTGGGGGGTGCTGAGACCGAGCCGCGCGGTGGCTTCGTCCCAGCCGTCCGCCGCGTGGACCAGCGGGATCACCGCCGGCTGCGGATCGAAGCTGGCGGCCCAGCCGCTGATCGCGCCCGCATTGGTGAGCGCCAGCGCGGCGGCGGTGGTGGCGATCACGCCGACCGTCCAGCGCAGCGCGCCGCGTGGATCGGCTTCCTCGGCCAGATCGGTGGGGAATTCGTAGCTGTCGCGGATGCGCGCTTCCATTGGGGCCTCCTCAGAACCGGAAATAGATGAAGGGCGCGACGCCTTCGTAGCGCATCGCATCGACCACCAGCATCGTCGCTGCCAGGGCGATCGCGAGGGCCGGGGCGGGCAGGGTACGCAGGCGCTGCGCCGCGCGCTGCATCGCGTCCCAGGGCAAGGCGTGGATCGCCAGGCCGAACAGGATCAGCGCCACGACCAGCGGCGTCGCCGTCATCGCGCCGGTGGCGGGGGCGAAGATCCCGCCGAGATAGGCGATGGCGTCTCCGAAGCTCGCCGCACGGAAGAAGACCCAGCCGAGCACCACGACATGGAAGGTGAGCGCGACCTTCGCCCAATGCGGCAGCACCCAGGCCTTGGTGACCTCCGAGCGCGCCCACCAGCGCTCGACGCAGAGCGCCGCACCGTGCAGTCCGCCCCAGATCACGAAGGTCCAGGCGGCGCCGTGCCACAAGCCGCCGAGCAGCATCGTGATCATCAAATTGCGATAGACCCGCGTCTTGCCGCCGCGATTGCCGCCGAGCGCATCGATATAGAGATAGTCGCGCAGCCAGCGGGACAGGCTGATGTGCCAGCGCCGCCAGAATTCCTGGAGCGAGGCTGCGCGATAGGGCCGGTCGAAATTGCGCGGGAAGCGGTAGCCGAGCAGCGCCGCGATGCCGATTGCCATGTCCGAATAGGCGGAGAAGTCGCAATAGATCTGCACCGCATAGCCATAAGCGGCGAGGACAAGGTCGACCGATCCGTGCATCGCCGGCGTTTCGAACACCGGGTCGACAAAGGCCGTGGCGAGCTCGGAGGCGATCACCGCCTTCTTGAACAAGCCCCAGACGATCAGCAGCAGCCCCATCGTGACCATGCCGCGGTTGAGCTTCGGCTTTTCCTGGAATTGCGGCACGAGATCCGAAGCGCGGACGATCGGGCCGGCGACGAGGTGCGGGAAGAACGACATCAGCAGCAGGATGTCGAGCAGCCGCGCCGCGGGTACCCGGCCCTTATAGACGTCGACCGCGTAGCTGATCCCCTGGAAGGTGAAGAACGAGATGCCGACGGGCAGGATCACCTGCATCAGCGCGGCGTCCTGCTTCACGCCGAACAGCTCGAGCAGGTTGCCGCCTTGCTCGGCGAAGAAGTCGAAATATTTGAAGAAGCCGAGCATCAGCAGATTGACGACCACGCCGCCGAGCATCAGCGCCTTGCGCCGGCGTGCGTCCTCGCTGCGGGCGATCAGCGCGGCGACGCCCCAGTTCATCACCGCCGAGATGATCAGCAGTGGCACGAAGCGCCAGTCCCAGGCGCCGTAGAAGATCCAGCTGGCGATCAGCAGGACCAGCTTGCGCCAGTCGTTGGAGGTGGTGCTCCAGGTGAAGGCGAACACCACAAGGAAGAACAGCCCGAAGCTCAGCGTGGGGAACAGCATCTTATTGGTCCGAAGTTGCGAAGCGGACGAGATCGTCTTCGAGCAGCTGCGCGACTGCGCGGCCGCCGGCGGACGTGAGATGGACATAGTCGCCGCGCATCCGGCCATCGGCGACCCAGCGCACGGCGGCGCAAGGCCCGCCCATCCGCGCGCCCCAATCCCACCAGGCGAAGTGCATCTCCTGCGCGACTTCACGCTGGATCGAACGGACGCGGCCGAGCGCGGGCGGCTCGAACAGCGGTGGCTTGGCGGGATCGGCGGCGGGGCAGCCGATCAAGGCGCCCTCGGCATTGGCCCGCAGCGCCGGGTTGCGGCTGAGCGCTTGCGGCGGACCGAGCATGAGGAGCGGCACCCCCGGCGCGAGGCGGCGCAGCCGATTGACCTGCTCGATCAGCGTGGCGCGATAGGTGTTGGGGTCGAAATGCGGGGCGAAGCCCTCATTGGTGCCGAAGGCGAGGACGATCAGGTCGGGCGCATAGGCGCCGAGTTCCGCAGCCAACACATCATCGTCGATGCGGGCGAAATGCTGGAGCTGCGACCCGACGATGCCGAGATTGGACAGCACCACGCCGCCATGATCGCGGAAGGTCGCCCAGCTGGTGAGCGTCACCGCGCCCTTGTCGGCGATCACGTCGATTGCGGTCTGCGGCGTGTCGTAGCGGAGCGTGGTGCAGCGCGGCTCGACGATATCGGAATTGAGATCGATCGTCCGCACATCGTCACCGGTCTTCACCGCGACGCTGCGCGTGACCATGTTTGTCAGGGCGCACAGCACGAAACGGTCGAACGCCATCGCCGGATCGGCGGTCAGCGCCATGCGGGCATCGGGCGTGGTGGAGGTGAGCGTAAAGCCGGACAGGCCGAGCGGAGGACGCGGCGGTGCCGATCCCGGGCCGAAGCTCGCGGCGACCTGCCAGCTGGGCGACATCGTCACGGTCACGCCGCGGGTGAGATAGCCGGCATAAGGTCGGCCGGGCGGCAGCACCCCGCGCCCGCCGCGGCCGCCTTCATCCTGGACCAGGTCGCGCCAGGCACCGGTGAGCGCATCGCCCGCAGTGTGGCTGTCGCCGATCTGGAGGATGTGCAGCGGCTCGACGCCCGCCGCGCCGCTGCGCGCGGCATTCAGCCGTGCAGCCCAGGGGCCGAGCGTGTCGAAATTGCAGACCGGCCCGGTGCAGGGCGCGGCTTGCAGCAGCAGGGCGAGCAGCGCGCTCACTTGCCGGCCTCCTTCGGCGCGGGCTCGGCGATCGTGCGGGTGGCGTCGACATAGTCGCGGATCCGCCCGGCTAGGACGCGGGTAATCCAGACATAGCCGGTCATCGACATATGGATGCCGTCCCCGGCGCGCATCAGCGTGCGCTCGCCGGTCTTCGGATCGGGAAGATACGCGGCGTACTGGCCCTTGGTGTCGGACGCGACCGGGCGGCTGTCGAGGAAGGGCACGTCGAGCTTGGCCATCTCGGAGGCGTAGAAATCGTTGATCGCGCCCACCTGCGCATCGAACGCGGCGTCGCGCATCCGGGGCAGGCCGACCCAATAGACCAGCGCATTGTGCTGGCGGAGCAGCGCGACATAGCGCTCGATCCGCTTGCCGATCTGCGCCTTCCACAGATCGCCCATCAGCGGGGCGTGCTTGCCCTCGTCGGTGATGATCCCCTGCGCGTCATTGGCGCCGAACGAGATCACCGCGACGTCGATCTTGTCGTCGCCGAGCTGCTCGGCGGCATGCGCCTCGAGGTTGAGCGTGCGGTAGCGGGTGAAACCGCTGGCCGGCTGGCTGTACTTGATCACTTGATAGCCGTCCGCCGGCTTGAGCTGGCGCTGCAGTCCCGACCAGACGCCATCGCCATAGCTGTCGCCAAACACCGCGACACGAACGGGGCGGTTCGCACGAAGCGTGGAGATCAGCTGACGTTGCGCGGGGGCCGCGCATTGTCTTGCACCGGTTACCTCGGGCGGACGCAAAGTTGCGTCCTTATGTACAGCAGGCGAACAACTGCCGTTGATTACTGTAGACCTGGCAGGCCCCGGGCCTCCCAGGAAGCTGAATCCAATTGCGACTCCTACGGACACACCGAGGAGAAGGACCGCGGAGCGGTCCATTACTAGTTTTGTGAGTTGCATGGTGAGCCAGTCTATTAGAGCCCGGCGCATCAATAGGGCGAGATAAAAGTAGAGTCTAGATGGATTCTGTATTGACAGGAAATATTTCTTCATATTTCCAAGTATATAATCTTAATGATGTCCTTAACGAGCGAGGGGTTTTGAAGGCTATTGCGCGATATCGTCGAAAGCGCCGAGGTTATAAGTGAAGACGCTAATAGTATTTGGTCAGGCTATTTATGAATTTTACTTCATGGCAAATTTATCGGGATATTTTCTGGGGGCGTTAGGGCGCGCCATATCAAATGGCGGCGAGTCGCTGCGCCGATATTTTGATATGCGAATGATTATCACTTCGGCGCAGGTTAAGCTGAGGCAGGCCGTGGCGATGGCGCGATGAGTCGAGTGTGCTAACTTTGCCTCGGATTTGCGTACGCGCAGCGGCACTGCCTGATTCGCACAAAAAAAGAGGGAGGGCCGAAGCCCTCCCTCTCGTGTTTCCATCCGATCCTATGGATCAGGAAGCGAGCTTGCGCAGCACATACTGCAGGATGCCGCCATTGAGGAAATATTCCAGCTCGTTGACGGTATCGATCCGGCAACGGGTGAGGAAGGTTTCCTTGGTGCCGTCCTCGCGGGTGAGCTCGACTTCGACGTCCTGACGCGGGCGCAGGCCGGCGACGTTCTTGATCGTGAAGATGTCGCTGCCCTTGAGCTTGAGCGTCTCGCGGGTCACGCCGTCGGCGAACTGGAGCGGCAGGATGCCCATGCCGACCAGGTTCGAGCGGTGGATGCGCTCAAAGCTCTCAGTGATGACGGCGCGGACGCCGAGCAGGTTGGTGCCCTTGGCCGCCCAATCACGCGAAGAGCCGGTGCCATATTCCTTGCCCGCGACGATCACGAGCGCAGTGCCGTCGGCCTTGTGGCGCACGGCGGCGTCGTAGATCGGCATGACCTGACCGCCGTAGCGCGTCATGCCGCCCTCGATGCCCGGGACCATCTCGTTCTTGATGCGGATGTTCGCGAATGTGCCGCGCACCATAACTTCATCATTGCCGCGGCGTGCGCCGTAGCTGTTGAAGTCCTTCTTCGAGACCTGATGCTCCTGCAGGAACGTGCCTGCGGGGCTGTCGGCCTTGATCGAGCCGGCCGGGGAGATGTGGTCGGTGGTGATCGAGTCGCCGAGGATGGCGAGGGGCTTGGCGTCGATGATGTCGGTGACCGGCGCGGGGGTCATCGTAAGCCCCTCGAAATAGGGGGGATTGTGGATGTAGGTCGAACTGGTCGGCCAATTGTACGTATCCGAGCCCACGACATCGATCTTCTGCCAGTGCGTGTCGCCGGCGTACACATTGGCGTAGCGCGACCTGAACATCGCATCGTCGATGTTGGCGGCGATAAGACCGGCGACCTCTTCGTTCGACGGCCAGATGTCCTTGAGGAACACCGGACCATTGGTGCCCTCGCCGATCGGCGTCTCGTACATGTCCTCGGTCACCGTGCCCTTGAGCGCGTATGCCACCACCAGCGGCGGCGAGGCGAGGAAGTTGGCGCGGACGTCCGGAGACACGCGGCCCTCGAAGTTGCGGTTGCCCGACAGGACCGAGGCGGCGACGATGTCGTTGGCGTTGATCGCGGCCGAGATCGGCTCCGCCAGCGGGCCCGAATTGCCGATGCAGGTCGTGCAGCCATAGCCGACCAGGTTGAACCCGATCGCGTCGAGATCCTCGGACAGTCCGGCCTTGTTGAGATAGTCGGTGACCACCTGCGAGCCCGGCGCGAGCGAGGTCTTGACCCAAGGCTTGCGCGTCAGGCCGAGCGCGCGCGCCTTGCGCGCCACCAGGCCGGCCGCGATCAGCACCGACGGGTTCGAGGTGTTGGTGCACGAGGTGATCGCCGCGATCACCACGTCGCCGTCGCCGATGTCGTGGTCCTTGCCCTCGACGTCGACACGGACCGCATGGTCCTTCTTGTAGACCTTGGTCAGGTCGCCGTTGAACACTTCGTCGACGCTGTCGAGGCTGACGCGGTCCTGCGGGCGCTTCGGGCCGGCGAGCGACGGGCGGACACTGCTCATGTCGAGCTCCAGCGTGTCCGTGAAGATCGGCTCGGGGCCGTTCACGTCATGCCACATGCCCTGCGCCTTGGCATAGGCCTCGACCAGCGCGACGGTCTCGTCCGGACGGCCGGTGAGGCGCATATAGTCGAGCGTCTTGTCGTCGATCGGGAAGAAGCCGCAGGTCGCGCCATATTCGGGCGCCATGTTGGCGATCGTCGCGCGGTCCGCCAGCGTCATCGCGTGCAGGCCGGGGCCATAGAACTCGACGAAGCGGCCGACCACGCCCTTGGCGCGCAGCATCTGGGTGACGGTGAGCACCAGATCGGTGGCGGTGATGCCCTCACCGAGCTTGCCGGTCAGCTTGAAGCCGACGACTTCGGGGATGAGCATCGACACCGGCTGGCCCAGCATCGCGGCCTCGGCCTCGATCCCGCCGACGCCCCAGCCGAGCACGCCCAGGCCGTTGACCATCGTCGTGTGGCTGTCGGTGCCGACCAGCGTGTCCGGATAGGCGATCTTCGCGCCGTCGGCCGCGGCCGACGACCAGATCGACTGCGAGATATATTCGAGGTTCACCTGGTGGCAGATGCCGGTGCCCGGGGGCACCACCGAGAAGTTGTTCAGCGCCTTCGAGCCCCATTTGAGGAACTCGTAGCGCTCGGCATTGCGCTCGTACTCGAGTGCGACGTTATCCTCGAACGCCTTGGGCGTGCCGAACTCGTCGACCATCACCGAGTGATCGATGACGAGGTGGACGGGAACCTGCGGATTGATCTTGGCGGGGTCGCCGCCGAGCTTGGTGATCGCGTCGCGCATCGCGGCGAGGTCGACCACGCAGGGCACGCCGGTGAAGTCCTGCATCAGCACGCGGGCCGGGCGATACTGGATCTCGCGGTTCGAGCGCGCGTCCTTCTGCCAGTCGACGATCGCCTGGGCGTCGTCCTTGGTGACGGTGGTGCCGTCCTCGAAGCGCAGCATGTTCTCGAGCAGCACCTTCATCGAGAAGGGCAGGCGGCTGATGTCGCCGAGCTTCTTCGCGGCCTTGGGCAGCGAGAAATAGTCATAGCTGGCGGTGCCGACGGTGAGCGTGTCGCGAGTGCCGAGGGTATCGTTGCCGATGGCGGTCATGGGGCGCGGGGTCCTTTCCCTGTCTGTCCGGTCCCGGGGCGCTCGGGGGACGCTGGCCTATTGTAGACCGCGCGGGCGCGACGGGTGCTGCGAATGCGAAGATTCGGGGGTGCCCTTAGCGCGGGATGGGGGGGAGGGGAAGGGGAGGGTGATATAGAGAAGTGTGTGTCTCGCAGCCGCGACCGGAGTGGTTCCAGTAGCGCGCCGGTAAGCATTAGGGCGCTTGCGTCCGGGCGTTGAACAATTCTAGAACAAAGGCGGAATTTGCGCTTGTCGACTGGGACAAATTTCGACACCATGTCATAAATTGTCCCAGAGGTTTTATGTCAGAGAATGAATTTGCAGCTTTGCGGCTGCGTGCAGGGCTCTCGGTTGATGAGCTTGCTCTAATGACTGGGTACAGTCCACGTCAGGTTTATCGTTGGGAGGCGGGAGACGGGGCTCCCCGCGAAGCAGCGCTTCATATGCTCAGGTCGATGGCTGCTGTCGAATCCGTTCCTGCGCTGAGTCGCTTCACTTTCATTGATCTTTTTGCAGGCATCGGTGGGTTGCGGCGCGGTTTCGATGCGATTGGCGGGCACTGTGTGTTCACGTCGGAATGGAATAAATTTGCGCAGCAGACATATGCGGCAAACTTCCGCGATAACCGCCAGATCGAAGGGGATATAACTAGGGTAAGAACGGACGATATTCCCGATCATGATGTGCTGGTCGCTGGATTCCCATGTCAGCCATTTTCAATTGCCGGTGTATCGAAGAAGAATTCTCTGGGGCGTAAACACGGATTTCTGGATGAAACCCAAGGAACGTTGTTCTTCGACGTGGCACGTATTCTGCGTGACAAGCGCCCTGCGGCTTTCCTGCTAGAGAATGTTAAAAATCTCACGAGCCACGATAAGGGGCGGACATTCGAGGTTATCGTAAAAACCCTGACGGAGGACTTGGGTTATAAGGTCTGGCACAAGGTCATTGATGCGCAGCATTTCGTGCCGCAGCATCGGGAACGAATTGTCATTGTCGGCTTTCGTGAGGACGTTCCATTCTCGTGGGACAATCTGACGTTGCCAGCGAAAGGTTCTGTTCGCCTGAAATCGATCCTGCATCCTGAAGATGGTTCTGAGGCTGCGGAAGCGGCATATACTTTGGGAACCAAGGCGGCGGTCAATGGCAAGTACACGCTGACGGACAAGCTTTGGCAGTATCTCAGGAATTACGCAGCAAAGCATAAGGCTGCGGGCAATGGATTTGGTTTCGGTCTTGTCGGGCCGAATGACGTCGCCCGGACTTTGTCTGCTCGCTACTATAAGGATGGCTCCGAGATACTCGTTAATCAGGGCAAGGGCGACAATCCCCGGCGACTGACACCGCGAGAATGTGCCCGCTTAATGGGCTATCCCGATGATTTCCGTATTCCTGTCTCCGACACTCAGGCGTATAAGCAGTTTGGTAATTCCGTAGCCGTGCCAGTTTTCGAGGAAGTCGCTCGAGCTATGCAGCCGCACATCAACGCGCTGCTGGAGATCGCAGAGTCGCGGAAAGCAGCCTGACGCTTGGCGGACGTTCACGATAGTGAGACTCGCAGTCGTAATATGGCGGCGATCCGCGGCGGAAATACCAAGCCCGAAATGCAAATCAGGCGGGGTTTGCATGCCGCCGGGCTTCGCTTTCGGCTTCATGCGAAGGACCTTCCGGGTAAGCCGGATCTGGTATTTCCCCGCTGGCGGGCTGTGGTGTTCGTGAACGGCTGCTTCTGGCACCAGCATGATTGCCATCTCTTCAAATGGCCCGGCACGCGGCAGGCGTTCTGGCGAGACAAGATCGGTCGCAACGCAGCCAATGACGCGAAGGCAGTTGCCGCTTTGCGTGCCGCTGGCTGGCGAGTGGGGAGTGTGTGGGAGTGCGCGCTTAAGGGGCGTACGAAGTTAGATTCATCTGAGACTATGCGGTGTCTTGCCGACTGGATACGGTCTGACCTGGAGACGATAACAATCCAGGGCGGTTGATCTGATTACCTCACTTTCCCAATTGCTGGCGTTGATGTGCCATCACGGTGCAACCCGCATCTATGCAAAAAAGCTGGCTCCGAATGACAATTCCAAGAACCAGCTCTATCTGGGCGGGGACTTCTCAGCGCTGAATATCATCCCGCACGGCGATATCTATTCAGACTCAGCCGAAGTGGCCGGTGCCGTTCGTGATCGTGCGAAGGCCGCAGTCGATTTTTATTGGGTCGATGAAGCGGGGCGCCATCGCGCCCCGAACACGGGCCTGATCCTCTATCCAAAATACCCTGAAGTTCGCATGTCCGGTTTCCTTCTGGGGTGCCCGGCTGCGCCGGGAGAGATCATGAGGGTGCGGGACGAGGGCAGAGTTTTGTTTCTTGGGATGACCCTGCAAGGGGCGGTGCTCGGCTATGCCGCAGCGGCGAACGATCCCATTGTCGCTGAGTTCAACGCAAGCGAATGGCAAACTATTGGGGTCTTCCAAGAGTTGCCGCTGAGGCTGGAAGCTGCCAGCAGCCCGAAATCACAGCTTTTGAATGAACTGCGCCGGATCTGTCAGCTTGAGTGGATCGCCTCACAGAAACTGGCGCTGGACGGAACAAAGACCCCGTATTCGGCGCCTAACGGTGGTGGCTATACGCTCGAGGCAGAACTCGGAATCACCCCGAACGGCTATGCTGAGCCAGACTTCATGGGCTGGGAAGTTAAGCAATATGGGGTTGGCGATTTTATCAAGTTCAGACCAAAGTCACCTGTGACGCTCATGACGCCGGAGCCAACCGGCGGCATTTATAAAACTGAGGGAGTCGTCGAATTTCTCCGAAAATTTGGCTATCCCGATCAGAACGGCATGCCCGATCGCTTTAACTTTGGTGGCCGCTATGATTGCCAGACGCAGCACCATCACCGTACCGGCTTGCGCATGGTTCTGGACGGTTACGATGTAACCACTGGCAAAATCATCGATATGGCTGGTGGAATGGCCCTGATCGACAATCGAGATGAGATCGCGGCGTCCTGGACTTTCGCCGGTATGATGGCGCACTGGAACCGAAAGCATGCGCAGGCTGCCTATGTTCCCTCTCTCTTCCGGACGCCGCCTGCGCAATACAGCTATGGTCGACAAGTGATGCTCTGCGAGAAAACCGATTTTCTGCGTTTTCTCAGGGCGTTTGCAGCGGGTGTGATTTATTACGATCCGGCTGTGAAGATCGAGAGAGCGTCATCTGCCAAGCCGCACGTCAAGCGCCGAAGCCAGTTTCGGGTAGCGCATGCTGACTTGGCGAAGCTCTACGACCATCATGAGATCGTCCAACTGACAACATAGGACGGCGGCGCATGGTTGTTCCACATTTGTTCTTCCAATGTAGGAAAATCCTCCATAACTGAGTCCGCTCCAAAGCAAGGGAGCGAGTCGCATGGCGGGCGAATTCGGGCGGCAGCGTTGGTCGGGTGCGGTGCGGGAGGCGTTTCTGCGCGGGGTGGCGGCGCACGGTAGCGTGCGGCGGGCGTGCCGCGAGACGGGCATGAGTGCCCCAGGCGCCTATTATGTGCGCAAGCGCGATCCGGACTTTGCCAGGCTGTGGGACAAGGCAGTGGCGCGGGCCGGGGAGGCTCGGGCGGCGGAACTCGCGGCCGCTGGCGAGAAGGCGCAGCGGCGCGACGGGATGTTCGGCAAGTATCGCAAGCGGCATGACGGCTGGACCGAGATACGCACGCGGATCTTCCTGCGGGCGCTCTCCGAGACCGGCTGCGTGCGCGATGCCTGCAAGCGGGCGCGGATCTCCAATGTCTCGGCCTATCGGATGCGCCAGCGCGATCCCAAGTTCGCCGAGGCCTGGGAGAAGGCGCTCGACCGGGCGATCCCCACGCTCGAACAGGCCGCCTGGGAGCGCGCGGTCGAGGGGTGGGACGAAGTCGTGTGGAAGGACGGAGTCGAGGTGTCGCGCAAGCGGCGCTTCTCGGACGGGCTGCTCAAGTTCCTGCTCGAGCGGCTGGCGAGCGGGGCGGCGGTGCGGCCGCGGCATGGGGCGAGCAAGAAGGAGCTGGTCGCCTTTGCCGAGGAAGCGGCCAAGGCGGCGGGCGGGTTCTTCGGCTCGCGGGCCGAGCCCGAGGATACCGATGCGGTGATCCTCAGGAAGCTCGACATGATCGACAAGGCGCGGGCGCGCGAGGCGGCGGACGCGGCCGAGGCGGCGGCGCGGGAAGCTGCGGCGCTGGCGGAGGAGGATGCCGAGGGCGACGGCGATTGGGACTGGGAGGAGTTGCCGCCGCGACGGCCGGCGGTGATGCCGCGGATTACGGGGTGTCCGTGATTGGGGTTTCTCCCCGAGGCTTTTCCGTTCCCCGGCGAAGGCCGGGGCCCAGGGTCACGGGCGACGCGGCAGAGAAACCTTGGGCCCCGGCTTTCGCCGGGGAGCAGCTGGAGGGGAGCCGGGGGGCAGTTGGGAGAAAGGAACGCCGGCACGGCGGCCACCCGGTCGCGCGGGGGGCCGCCGTGCCGGTGCCGCGCGTCAGTTGGTCAGCACGATATCGAGGAAGAACTTGCGGTTGACGCTCAGCGTGTAGCGCTCCGAATAATAGCCGTGCATCATGCTCTTGTTGGCGCCGAGGATGTTGTCGGCCTCGAGCTTGACGGTGAGGTTGGGCCGGAGCGCCCAGCGCAGCGCGGCGTTCATCTGGCCGCGGGCGCGCAGCACATAGTCCTGATAGGGCTGGGCGTTGACGGTGTTGAGGTTGCGGTCCGCCCATTGATAGGCGACGCGGAACTCGCCGCCCTTGGGCAGCGCGTAGAACAGGCTGGCATTGGCGAGCCAGTTGGGCTGGTAGAGGACATTGTCGCGCGACGTGACCTTGCCGCCGACGATGAAGTCCATCTTCGCCCAGATCCGGCTGGCGTTGAGCGAGACGCCGAGATTGTGGCCGATGCCGCTCGCGAAGACATGGTTGTCGACAAAGGTAGCCTCGATGCCCTTGAGCTCGGAATGCGAGGCGTTGAGTGGCTGGGTGACGGTGTAGGTGGTGCCGTCGATCACCTGCTGCGAGGCGAGCGAGAAGATGTCGTTCTTGATGCGCTTGTAGAAGCCGGCGAGCGAGATCAGGCCGTCATGGCCGTTGAAATAGCGGTCGATCGCCACGTCGGCATTGGTCGATTCGCGGGGCTTGAGGTCGGGGTTGCCGCGGCTGATCGTCAGGTTCTGGTTGTCGCGGACCTCGGCGGTGGCGATGTCGCTGAACGCCGGGCGGCCGAGCGTCTGGCTGAACGCGGCGCGCAGGCGCCAGGCGTCGTTGCCGAGCGACTGGGTCAGCGTGACATAGGGCAGCAGGTGCGCATAGCCGCCATTGTAGCGGGTGAAGGCGCCGGCATAGGTGCCGTTGACCTGGCGCGGGACGTCGGCATGGAAGCGGACATCGTCGTAGCGCAGGCCGGCGATGCCGCGGAAGCCGCCGCTGGCGAACATCGCCGCGCCATAGCCGGCGAGGACGGTCTCGTCATAGGTATAGTCGCTGGCGTTCGAGCTGTTCGCGCTCGAGGCGATGTTGACCGCCAGGGTCTTCTTCGTCGTCTCGGCGAAACGGTCATAGTTGAGGAAGATCGTAGGGTAGGGCCAGGCGAGCGTGTCCTGATTGACCACGGTGCCGATGTCGCCGAGCGCGGCGCCATTGGCGGTGTAGGTGGTCTGGTCCTGGTCGCGCGTGGCGTTGACGTTGCGCGCGTCGAAGCCGGCGGCGAAGCCGAGGCCCTGGCTGTCGCCGCTGTAATTATGCTTGAGGTCGATGCGGCCCTCGACATTCTCGAAGACGGAATCGCTGAACAGGTCGGAGGCGGAGAACAGCTTGTACTTGCTGGTGTCGACCAGCTCGGCGGTGTTGGAGAAGGTATAGGCCGGGGTCTGGTCGCTCATGTCCCAGGTGACGAAGGAATTGGTCGGCGCGGCGGAATAGGCGACGCCGAGGTCGATGTCGTGGAAGTGGCTGAGGCCGTAGCCGCCGCGCAGCTCGAGCGAAGTGTTGCTGCCCCAGTCCTTGACCGCCTTGAAGATCGCGCCGCGCGATTCGGTGGTGAACTTGTCATAGTCATAGGCCGGGCGGAAACGGCCGATCTTGAGCGTGGCGACGTGCGGGCCGGCATAGGCGACGCCGGTGAAGGTCTCGGCGTAGAAGTCGCTCAGCGTCTGGTATTCGACCTGCTTGTAATCATAGCCGGAGAGCGAGAGCTTCACCGTGTCGCTCGCGCGATATTCGAGGCCGACATAGCCGCCGAACAGCCGGCGGGTCTTGGCATAGTCCATCGGGCGCATGAGGGTCGGCATCGGGTCGTTGCCGTTCCAGTCGGACAGGTCGGCCTTCGCGGTGGTGCCGGCGGCGGTGTAATAGGTGCGGCCATTGGCGTTGGGCTTGGACGCCTGCCAGCTCTCCTGGTTGTAGACGCCCGAGACGACGAGGCCGAACTGGTCCTGCGCGCCGAAGCGGTGGACGTAGAGGCCCTTGATCCCGCCGCCGAAGCGCGTGTCGAGATTGCCGCCCTTCGCGTTGAAGCCGGGGAACTGGCTGGTGTTGGGCTGGTAGGAGCCGCTGGCGTCGATCAGCCAGTGGTTGCGCCCGTCGAGCGCGCTGTAGGGCACGATGTTGGTCACGCCGCCGATCGCGCCGGCGTCGATATCGGGGGTGAAGCTCTTGGCGACCTGCGTCATCTGCGCGACCTGGGTGGGGATCAGCGCGAGGTCGACGCGGCGGGTGCCGTCGCCATTGTTCGCGGCGGAGTACATCGCCAGTCCGTCGAA
This sequence comes from Sphingomonas sp. R-74633, assembly GCF_013416555.1. Taxonomy (GTDB): domain Bacteria; phylum Pseudomonadota; class Alphaproteobacteria; order Sphingomonadales; family Sphingomonadaceae; genus Sphingomonas. The sequence continues at coordinate 23,776 of NZ_JACCFG010000006.1, forward strand.
CGAGACGAAGTTGAGATCGGGCGAGATGCCGCGCACCGACACGTATTTGGCAGACTGCTCGCCATAGAGCGTCTCCATCGTGTTGATGCCGGGCAGGCGGATCAGCGCGTCGGCGACGGTCTCGTCGGCAAGGTCGCCGGTATCGTCCTGCGAGACCGAGTCGACGACGCCGAGCGCCGAGCGCTTGGCCGCGATGGTGCGCTGGTTACGGCCCGCGCTGCCGGTGACGACGATCGTGGAATCGGTGTCGTCGCGCGCGCCCGCGGCGTCCTGCGCGGCAGGTGCGGCCTGACCATAAGCGGTGCCGGCGAGCAGCGTGGCGGCAATGGAGGCGGACGCGAGCAAAAGCCCGCGGCGGTGGTCGGCGCGCATGATTTCTTCCCCTTTTCACGAAGCGACGCGTTGGCCGCCGCTGCGTAGAGCCATGGGGAGCCCTGATTCCGCCATTCCGGTTTGAATTAGATGCGCGCGGCGCGGCGCACCCAGGCAGTGCTGCGTCGTTTCATGTAAATGTCACAAAGATCGCGCGGGAAAATGGTAACAAGGAATTTCGCCAAGTTAAGATATGGACTGACTGAAATAGAGATATAGATTTCACTCCTCTGTTCGCGCTTGTCGGAAGGGATGAGATCATGGCGGTTTGTACGAACATTCAGCAGCAAGTATATTGCCTGGCCATAAAAATCTGTGCGGCGGCAACGCAGACGGGCGATTCGGCCGCGTTGACGACCTATCTTCAAACCGAATTGGATGCTTTGGTCGGCGACGCCGACTTCAACAATGGCGATGACTGGCAGATCGTCTGGGGCCCGGCGGTGTGGCAGGCGCCATTCAGCGACTATTCCGACCAGGCGGCGGCGGTCTGCTACAACAGCACGCAGAATTTCTATGTCGTGCCGATCTCGGCAACCAACCCGAACTCGCCGTACAATGTGTTCTTCGAGGACCTTGGCGCAGTGCCCTTCTACATGGTGGCGGGGCCGGGCACGGGCAAAGTCTCCGTCGGCAACTCGGCGGGGCTGCAGGCGCTGCTGAGCCTCGAGGCGGGCGGCGCAGGCCTTGCCGATTTCCTGAAGGGCGTGGCGAGCAGCGCGGATGATCTGGTGTTCTGCGGGCACAGCCTGGGCGGCGGGCTGACCCCGCTGCTCGCCTATGCGCTCTATCCCGGCGGCACCACGGGCAGCGGCTGGGGCAATGTCTACACCTTTCCGACGGCGGGGCCGACGACGGGGGACTCGGTGTTCGCGGCTGCGTTCAACGCTGCTTATCCGGTGGTCGACGCCGGCGGCGGCTATCAGATGTGGAACGCCAACCAGTATAATGCGCACGACCTCGTGCCCAATGCCTGGGCGCCGGGAAGCACCGGGCCGGGGCTGGCGCAGGTGACCACCGGCATCGTCCCGTGGACGACGGCGATGTATTATACCGGCGTCAAGATGAGCGGGGAGATCGCCGCGCTGCGCACGATCGCCGAGAATTTCGCGGGCGGGTCAGCCAATCCCTATGTCGCCACCAACAACAATGCGCTGTTCACGGGCGCGCGCGAATATGGCGAGATCAGCGACAGCACGACGCTGGCCAAGGAGATCCTGTACCAGCACACCACCGCCTATAACGTCGAATTCGGCGTGACCACGTTGTTCGACGCGGCCGAGGTGCAGGCGACGATCCAGCCGCCCTTGCTCCCGCTGGTGCTGGCGATCGGCGGGATCGGCGACGCAGTGGCGGCGGCCGATGCGGCCGCGGCGGCGCAGGCCGAGCCGGCGACGGGGTAATCGCGCGCGCTGGGCGAATCGGCACGCCGATCCGATCCGGTGCTACCGGTGGCATGGCAGTTTCCGGCGCAGTATGCCGCACCGGGGCGGCCATGCCGCCGCGAGCGCTGATTTTGGCGGCGTGTTTTCATGGGCTTAGGGTAAGACGGCGCCGCGCAACTGTGTCTTGACTGTGTCTGACACCGGTATCAAGATGCTCCCGGAAAATGGACCAGGACCACCTGGCCATAAGGGGAGAGGCGATCATGAAGAAATTGTGCGCCACAGGTGCGGGCGTCGCACTGATATTGGCTTTGTCGGCATGTGACGGCGGCGGCAGCGGCTCGGTTTCGACACCGGCGCCCACCGCTACGCCGACGCCTTCGCCGGGTGCCGCGGTTTCGGGCACGCTGCCCGCCAATGGCGAGACGGCGGCGTACAAGGACACGTTGCTCAAGCTGACCTTCGCAAGCGCGCCGGTGGCGACGGGCAACGGCAAGATCCGCGTCTACAAGGCCGACGGTACGCTGGTCGACACGATCGACACCTCGTCGGACGTGGTGGCCGCGGGGCTCGAGACGCAGGTCGCGCTGGGCAATGGCAACACCGAGATCGACAAGATCGGCAACAATGTGCCGAGCCTGACCCAGTATCGCTTTACCTATTATCGCCCGGTCCGGATCGCGGGCAACACGGTGTCGATCAAGCTGCACGACAATGTGCTGGCCTATGACACCTCCTATTATGTCACGGTCGACAAGAGCACGTTCAACGGCGGCTTCAACGGGGCGAGCACCTTCCAGGGCATCTCCGGCGCGACGGCGTGGACCTTCAAGACCAAATCGGCGCCGACCTCGACCACCGCAGTGACGGTGGACGACGATGGCGCGGCGGACTTCCGCTCGGTGCAGGGCGCGCTCAACTACATGATGACGGTGGGCTGCTCGTCGTGCGGCACGGCGGCAAATGCGGCCGCCAAGACGATCACGATCAAGAACGGCATTTATGACGAGCAGCTGTTCCTGCGCAACGTCAACAACCTGACGATCACCGGCGAGAGCCGCGCGAACACGGTGGTGCAGGCGAGCAACTGGGATGCGTTCAACCCGGGCACGGGCGGCAGCCGCGCGACGCCAAACACGACCTTCGCCAATATCGGCGGCGCGTCGGCGCTGGGCAATCGCCTGTCGCTGGGCGGCGGGCGTGCGGTGATGCTGATCGAGGGCGGCGACCTGATCAAGATGACCAACTTCACGATGCAGAACACGCATGTGAAGGACGCCACGCAGAACAGCCAGGCCGAGGTGATCTATTATAACGCCGCGACGATCAACGGATCGCGCTTCATCGGCACCGACATGAACTTCATCAGCACGCAGGATACGCTGCAGATGAAGGGCTGGGTGTGGATCTACAACAGCCTGGTCGCGGGCGATGTCGACTTCATCTGGGGCTATCCCTACGCGATGGTGCTCGAGAATTCGGAGCTGCGGACGGTGTTCGATCCGACGGCGCCGACGTCGGGCGGGTACATCTTCCAGGCGCGCTCGGCCAAGGGCTATCCGGGCTTCGTCGTGCTCGGCGGGTCGCTGACCTCCGAGAGCACGGTGCCGAGCGGATCGACCTATCTGGCGCGCTCGGGCGGCAACACCCAGGCGGCGGGCTTCTGCCAGACGATGCTGGTGCTCGGCGGCGGGTCGGCGGCGAACGGCACGCAATATTGCGACAATGCCGCGTTCATCGGCGTGAAGATGGGGACGCATGTCGCCGCCGCGGGCTGGTGGATCAACCCGATCCCGAACCTGTTGCCGAGCGCGACCGAGGGCTGGCGCGAGAGCGGTTCGCTCAACGCGGCGGGCACGGCGCTGTCGATGACCGGACGCAACACCACCTATGGCAGCAGCACCGCCGACCTGTCGGCGATCAACACCCGCGCCAAGGCCTTTGCGCAGTGGAACGGCACGGTCGGCTGGAACCCGGCGCCATAAGCTGAGGAAGTCGGATAGGGCGCGGGCGGGAAAGCCCGCGCCCACCGATGGTGACCGTCGGAGGGAGCCGACGATCTGCCTGACCCCGCATTGGGACCGGGGTCATGCCTCTTGGGACGACGTCATGCCGTCCGTTCTTCCCGCCCCTAAGGGGCGGGCGGGCGACGGCTCAAGCGGCGGGGTGCCCATTTTGACGAACCCGCGCGGCGGCCTGTCGCCGGATTGGGTCAGTCGAAGGCGGGGATGTCGGGGCGGCGCGCGAGATAGGCGCGCGAGGGATCATCGAGCGGGAAGCCATTGGCCCCGAGGCGCGCGAGCAACAGCCGGACGATCGCGAAGCTCTGCGTGCTGGTCGCCACCGATTCCGGGCGGTTGAGCCAGGCTTCCGAGACGATCAGCTTCTTGCCAAGCCGCTCGACCCGGCCATCCTCGCACAGGCTCGCGACGCGGCGGCGCACCGTCGCCTCGGGCAGGCCGAGCGCGCGGGCGACAGCGCTGGTGCGCACCGGCGGGCGCAGATCGGCCGGCGGCGAATTGCGGCCATCGGCATAATGGCGGGCGAGCGCGCGATCCTGGTTGAGCAGGCGCGAATTGGCGCAATAGATGGTCGAGAAGACGACGAGCTCGAGCCAGTCGCCATGGACGCGGCGATTGCTGTCGACCACCGCCAGCATCATGTCGATCGCCGCCTGGACGCCCGAGCTGTGGTGATAGGGGCGGGCCGCGCCGACTTCGGGCATCGGCACGCCGTTATGCGCAAGGTCGGCGACGAAGCGCACTGCGGCGTCGTGCATCAGCGTGGAGAAGGCGACGAGTTCGGGCCGGGCCAGCTCGGCGGGGCTGGCATGGACGCCGTCGGGCCCGCGCTCGCACCAGCCGGCATCGACCAGGGCATGGACGTGGCGCCGGACGGTTTCATAGGGGCGCGACAGCGACATCGCGAGCGAATGGGCCGAGATGCCGCTCGGCGGACCCTGGCCCTCGCGCTCGAAGCCATAGGTGTCACGGGTGATCAGCGCGAAGATCGTGACGCGGTCGAGATCGCCCTCGAACAGCCGAATGGCATGGGCGAGGATCGTCGTCTGCAACTCGGAAAGCAGCCGGGTCATCAGGCGGATCGGCGGGGGATCGAGTGGCAGATGGGTTGGCATCTTCTCCCGAACATCTGGGCCCCCGATGGAGCTGCGGAAAGATGGTTAACCACCGATTCGTCATTTTGAGTAGAAGGAATTCGCAGATTTGCACGGGTTTGGCGTGATTTGCGTGGTGCTTCGCAGAAACGGGTAGCGGTGGCGTTGCCGGAAGGCGCGCCGGGGCCGAGCCCGGAGCGATGCAGGGGGTTCGACAGAATCGATCGACGGCGCCAGCGTCCGGCCTGGGCGCGCGGTTGCGGGCACGGCGTGAGGCGATGGGTCTCGGGCTGGGCGCGGTGCATGCCGCGACGCGCGTGCCGCGCCGGATGATCGAGGCGATCGAAGCGGGCGACTTCACCCGGCTGCGTGCGCATGTCTATGCCGCTGCGGCGGTGCGCCGCTATGCGCACCTGCTCGGGCTCGATCCGGGGCCGCTGCTTGCCGCGCTCGATGCGGAGACCAGCGGACTGTGGCAGCGTGAGGAGCCGGCGATGGCACCGCCGCCCGAGCGCCGGCGGTGCAAGCTCTGGGGCCGGCGCGGTCGCACCCGCCTGTTCGACTGAGGCATAGGGCGCGCGCGATTTCGAGGGGGCGTGGCCCGGCGCGCTCGGTTAGGCTCTCCTCCTGACGACGGGGGATGGCGATGCGGATCTGGGCTGGACTGGCGATGGCGGCGGGACTGCTGGCAGGCGTGCCGGCGGCTGCGCAGACGATGCCCGTGCCGCCCGCGCCCGCGCCGTGCCGGCAGGTCGGCGATGCGCCAATGCTGGTGATCGATGCCGACAGCGCCGTGCGGCTGGCGGCGATCGGGCTCGACCGCGCGGCGATCTTTGCCCAGATGCACGAGACTTCGATTCCCGAGACCTCGGGATGCTGGGCCGACCCGACCGGCAATTTCGACGGGCAGCTGATCTCGGTCGGCATGTCGCAGTGGAATTTCGGGACCGGCAGCCTGCAGCCGCTGCTCAAGGCCTGGAAGCAGGACCAGCGGCATTTCGGGCGCGCGCGCAAGGCGCTGATGCCGGTCTATGGCAAGACCATCTTCGCGCGCGACTGCCTGGCGGTGCCGGTGAAGGACAAATGCCGGGCGAAGATCCTTGCGGCGCATGGCCCCGACGGGAAGTTGAACCCGGTGCTGCGCGGCGAGCTGGCGGCTCTGTTCGAGAGCGACGGCATGATGCAGGTGCAGCTCGACGCCTATCTGGTGCTGCTCGAGGGCGTGCGGCAGGACCTGCTGCGCGTGTTCCCGGGCGAGGCGATCGGCCCGCGCAAGGTGCGCTGGGCAGTCGACACCAAGGTGCAGCAGGGCGGCTTCCCGCTCGACGAGGACCTGGCGCGGCTGCGGCGCAAGCTCGGCGCGATGCCCGAGGCCGAGCGCTGGGACCGGCTGGAGGCGATCTTCGCCTGGTATGGCGCGCTGGCGCGGTCGATCGACCAGGACGGGGTCCAGCGCGACTGGGCGTGGAATGTCGATCGCTGGGGCTGCCTGCTCGACAAGCGCCTCATCGATCCGGAGCAATATGAGATGCTCCATCTGACCTTTTTGCGGAGCCGGACGGCGATCGGCAATTCGGGGCGCTGGCAGGCGCTGACCTTCGAGCGGCGGGCGAAGATCATCCTTGGGGTGGGCAGCGTCGCGGGCAAGACGGACGGAGAATGTTTGCGCTGACCCCTTGGAACCGGCGGCGCCGACAGCCATTACGTAACGGGAACATTTATCCGGAGTGTGGGCGATGCGTGGTCTTGTGGCGGTGGCGGGGTTGTTGGCGGTGGCCGGGTGCGCGAGCCCCCAGAAGGACGCGCGCTACATGGCGGGTCACTTCCGCGCCCAGGCCGACCTCAAAATGGCCGACGGCACCGATGTCGGCAAGGCGATCGCCGAGGAAGTCGACGGTGCAATCCGCGTGATGGTCGAGGTCCACGGCATGACCAAGGGCGTGCACGGCACGCATGTCCACACCGTCGGCAAGTGCGACGGCCCCGACTTTGCCAGCGCCGGCGGCCATTGGAACCCGACCGCGCACCAGCATGGCAAGGACAATCCGATGGGACCGCATTCGGGCGACCTGCCCAATCTCTCGGTGGGCGAAGATGGCCGCGACCGCACGATCTTCACGCTGCCGGGCGGCACTTTTGCCGGGCTGCTCGACGAGGATGGCGCGGCGCTGGTCGTCCATGCCAATGCCGACGATTACAAGACCGATCCCTCGGGCAATTCGGGCGGGCGGATCGCCTGCGGCGTCTTCCACGCGATGTGAGCGTGCCCTCGGTCCTGTTCGTATGCCTGGGGAATATCTGTCGCTCGCCGCTCGCCGAAGGGGCGCTGCGGGCGGCGGCGGAGCGTGCCGGGATCGCGGTGACGGTGGACTCGGCGGGGACCGGCAACTGGCATAGCGGTGAGCCGCCCGATCGGCGGGCGCAGGCGGCGGCGCGGCGCCACGGCACCGACATTTCGGGACTGCGCGCGCGGCAGGTGCGCGCCGAGGACTTTCGGCGCTTCGACTATGTGCTGGCGCTCGACGGGCAGAATTTGCGCGACCTCGCGGCGATCGCGCCGGCGGATGCGACGGCGGAGGTCGGGTTGCTGATGGACTTCGTGCCGGGGCGCGAGGGGAGTTCGGTCGCCGATCCCTATTATGGCGAGGACGCGGATTTCGATGTGACCTGGGGCGATGTCAGCGCGGCGGCCGAGGCGCTGGTCGCGCGGATCGGGCGGCGGGGCTAGCGCCGCGCCGGGTAGAGGCTCTCGGACTTCCTGCCTTCGCGAAAGGCGCGCAAGGTTCGCCGCGGCATCAGGATGGCGCCCGCGACGACGAGCGGCGCGCAGAAGGCGGTCGCGCGCCAGTCGGGATAGCGGCCGGCGCCCCATTCCCAGGCCGCGAGCTGCATCTCGCCGCGCAGGGTGAGCGGATAGCCGGTGATCAGATGGTGCCGGTCATGCGCGTCGATCGCGGCCTGGCGCCAGGCGAAGTTGCGCAGTTTCAGCGTCACCGGCCCGAAGCGGAGCAGCCAGTGCGAAGCGTCGGGCTCGGCCAGGCGGTGCGCCGCGCGGAATTCGGGCAGGGGATCGCTCACGCGGCCTTGTCCTGCCCGGCAATCTCCGCCTGGCCTGGCGCGGCGACGCTGAGCGCGCGGGCGCTGACCGGGGTGATGCCCGGGCGGGGCGGCAGATATGCCGGCAGCTTCACGCCCCGCGCCAGGCCGAGCAGTTCGAGCAACTGGATGAAACGGTATCCCAGGTCGATCTGGCCCGGATAGAGGCCATGCCGGGCGGAGGCGGGGAAGGCGTGGTGGTTGCTGTGCCAGCTCTCGCCCATCGTCGGGATCGCGAGCAGCGGGACATTATAGGCCTGGATGACCGCGCCATCGACGGTCCAGTCCTGCGGACCGCTTGTGTGGGCGAAATAGGAGATGAACCAGTGCATCGTCGTGCACGCCGCGACGCGCACGCAGACGCCCCAGACCACCCACGGCCAGCCGCCGAGCGCGTAGAGCACCAGCGCGATCGGCAGTTGCTGCCACATCCAATAGCGATCGATGAACTGGTAGAAGCGATCATCGGCGATGCCCGGGCCGGGATCGAAGCCGGGCGGGTTCGCCAGCTCGAGACGGAAGTTCAGATAGTAGAAGCCGTCGACGAGCAGCGGCTTGGCATGCCGGAGGAACCAGTGGCAATCGGGCTGGCGCTGCGCCCAGTCGCGGCTGTCGTGCAGGCGGATCGTCCAGATCGGGCCGCCCATCCCGACCGCGGTGCCGAACCAGACCAGGACGCGCTCCAGCCCCTTCGAACATTCAAAGCTGCGGTGGATCAGCCGGCGGTGGAAGCCGACCGAATGGCCGACGCACAGAGTGATGCCCGCCGTCACCAGGAAGACCGCGAGCGCGCTCCAGCTGAAGGTCAGCGGCCCGAGGATGAGCGCAGCGGCGAGCATCGTCGCGTTCCAGATCGAGCGCGGGCCGTCCCACCGCACCCGGCCCGCGACGGCGTCGGCCTTGTCGAGGCCGGTCAGCGAATTGACCTTGAAACTGCCATGTGCCGCACCGCCTGCCTCGCTCATCGCCGTCCCCTTGCACCCAGGCCATTGCCGAACAGCCGCGCCGCGCGGCCGCCAAGACCGATCAGGCGGCGCGTTGTCGCCGCCGAAAGCCCGCGCGTGCCTGCATCGATCGCCGCGATATCCTCGACCAGGTCGAACAGCCGTGCCGCCTGGCGCGAGACCAGTGGATCCTCGCCGGCAGCGGCGTGGCGCCACTGGTCGATGACCGTGCGCGCCTGCGCCAGTTCCTGCGTCCGGCGCGCCTCGAGCGTCTGCAGCATCAGCGCCCAGGGATCGACGCCGGTGCGCCAGCCGTCGGTGCCTGCCTCGATCAGCCCGTGTTGTTCGAGCCAGTCCAGCGCTTCGGTGATTTCGCCGGCATCCAGCCCGAGCAGGTCGGGAAACAGGCTCGCGGGCATCGGCCGGGCTGCGAGATAGAGGGCGGCGTGGACCCGGCAGGCGGCCTGCGGCAGCCCCCAGCGCGGGCCGACCTCGCCCAGCCAAATGACGATCTGCATCGCCGCAGGAGACAGTGCCGCCACGCCCATGCCGGCATCCTAGCGGCGGCGCGCAACTCCGCCAGAGGGTGCCGCTCCGAAACGGCAGCAACTGCGCCGCCCGGCCCAAAGCCCCGTCTTCCCCTTCGCCACATTCCCGGTATAAACCCCGATCCGGGCGGGGGCCCAAGGGACGCTTAATGGCAACAGCCGACGCCGCCTGGCCCGATCATGGCGGAGAAACTGGGGAAATGCTGCGGGCGCCGGGCTTCGAGGCCCAGGCGCTCGGGCCCGTCGCCGACTGGCCCGACGCGCTCCGCCAGGCGATCGACCTGATGCTCGCATCGCCCCAGCGCGCCTTCATCACCTGGGGCCCGGATTATGTGTTCTTCTACAACGACCTGATCCTGAACGCCTATCGTGACGAGAACCGGCGGATCTTCGGGCGCTCCTATCGCGAGAGCTGGCCCAAGGTCTGGAGCGAGGTCGGCCGCTATTTCGAACAGGCCTATCGCGGCGAGGCGGTGCTGCGGCCGGGGCTGCACGTGCAGAGCATGCGCGGCAATGGCGAGAAGATCGACATCCGCGTCGACCTGTCGATGACACCGATCCGCGGGGCGGACGGCACGGTGCTCGGCATTTTCGGGATCAGCGCGGACCGCACCGAACATTATGAGACCGAGGAGCGCGCGGCCGCGGCGCTGGCGGCGCTCGAGGAGAAGTCGCGCACGCTGGAGATCGTCAACCAGGCCGGCCGCGCGATCACCGGCGAGCTCAATACCGAGCGCGTGGCGCAAAAGGCAGTCGATGCCGGGGTGGCGCTGAGCGGGGCACAGTTCGGCGCGTTCTTCTACAATGTCCGCAATGCCGCGGGCGAGAGCTACACGCTCTATGCGATCGCCGGCGTGCCGCGCAGCGAGTTCGAGAAATTCCCGATGCCGCGCAACACCCAGGTGTTCGCGCCGACCTTCGAGGGCACGGGCGTGGTGCGCGTCGACGACATCACCCAGGATCCGCGCTACGGGCATAATGCGCCGCACAAGGGCATGCCCGAGGGGCATCTGCCGGTGCGCGCGTACCTGGCGGTGCCGGTGAAGACGCCGGCGGGCGAAGTGATCGGCGGGCTGTTCTATGGCCATTCGACGCCGGGCGTGTTCGGCGCGGCGGCGGAGGCGAGCCTGGTCAGCCTGGCGGGGCAGGCGGCGCTGGCGCTCGACAATGCGCGGCTGTTCCAGGCGGCCGAGCGCGAGATCCTGCACCGCGGCGCGGCCGAGGCGGAGCTGACCCGGCTCAACGACCAGCTCGAGACGCGCGTCGCCGAGGCAGTGGCGGAGCGCGAGGCAGTGTTCGCGGCGCTCCAGCAGGCGCAGAAAATGGAGACGATCGGCAAGCTGACCGGCGGCGTCGCGCACGACTTCAACAATCTGCTCCAGGTGATCTCGGGCAATCTCCAGCTGCTCGCGCGCGACGTGCAGGGGCAGGAAAAGGCCGAACGGCGCGTGGCCAATGCGCTGGCGGGCGTGCAGCGCGGGTCGAAGCTGGCGAGCCAGCTGCTCGCCTTTGGCCGACGCCAGCCGCTTGAGCCGCGCGTGCTCAATGTCGGCAAGTTCCTGGTCGGGATGGAGGACATGCTGCGCCGCGCGCTGGGCGAGGCAATCGGAATCGAAGTGATCACGTCGGGAGGCCTGTGGAATTGCCAGGCCGATCCGACCCAGCTCGAGAACGCGATCCTCAACCTCGCGATTAATGCGCGCGATGCGATGGAGGGGACGGGCAATCTGACGATCGAGGCGGCCAACGCCTCGCTCGACGACGATTATACCGACGGGCTGGAGGGCGTGCCGGCGGGGCAATATGTGATGCTGGCGGTGACCGACACCGGCAGCGGTATCGCGCCCGAGCTGATCGAGCAGGTGTTCGAGCCGTTCTTCTCGACCAAGCCCGAGGGGCATGGATCGGGGCTGGGACTGTCGATGGTCTATGGCTTCGTCAAGCAATCGGGCGGCCATGTGAAGATCTATTCGGAGATCGGCCAGGGCACGACGGTGAAGCTGTATCTGCCGCGCGTCCGCAAGCGCGAGGAAGTGCTGGTCGCGTCCCATGAGACGGTGCCGATGCGCGGCGGCACCGAGACGATCCTGGTGGCCGAGGACGATCCCGACGTGCAGGCGACGGTGGTCGAGCTGCTGACCGAGCTCGGCTATACCGTGCTGCGCGCCAATGATGCGCAGAGCGCGCTGAGCGTGATCGAGAGCGGCGTGGCGATCGACCTGCTGTTCACCGACGTGGTGATGCCGGGGACGCTCAAGAGCCCCGAACTGGCGCGGCTGGCGCGGGCGCGCCTGCCCGAGCTCGCCGTACTGTTTACCTCGGGATACACCGAGAATGCGATCGTCCATGACGGGCGGCTTGATGCCGGGGTGGACCTGCTCTCCAAGCCCTATTCGCGCGAGCAGCTGGCGAAGAAGGTGCGCGCGGTGATCGAGGCGCGGGGGAAGAAGAAGTAGCGGGCTCTCCCCTCCCTGCAAGGGAGGGGTCGGGGGTGGGCCCTTGCCCCCTATACGGTGCGGCTAGGGCCCGGCTATTCAGTATCGCCAGGCCTCCACCCACCCCCAGCCCCTCCCTTGCAGGGAGGGGAGTCACGTCAACGAATACCGCTCCACCGCCTCGTACCGCGCGCCCTCGTGGCCGAGATGGCTTTCGAACAGATAGAAATGCTCGAGCGTGAAGGCCGGGCTGGCGAGGCCGGCATGCGCCTCGACGAAGCGCGCCACGGCTTCGCTGGGGGTGTTCATCCGGGCCAGCGTGATATGGGGCAAATAGGCACGGCGCTCGGGCGGCTGGCCGGCGCGCACCAGCGCCTGGTCGATCTTGCGGTGGAGCGCGGCAAGGCCCTCCTTCGGGCGCACCCCGGCCCAGAGCGCGTTGATCCGGCCGCGGCTGTCGAAAGTGCCGACACCGTCGAGTGCGACTTCGATCGGGGGCCAGTGGACGGCGGAGAGCGCGAGCGCGGCATCCTCGGCGGCGCGCTCATCGACATCGCCGATGAAGCGCAGCGTGATGTGGATCTGGTCGTCCTCCTGCCAGCGCGCGCCCGGAATCCCGCCCATCAGCGCACATAACTGGGCGCGAATGGGGGCGGGCGGACGCAGACCAACGAATAACCGGAGCATGACAAGCCCGTAACGCGGGCGGTTTCGCTTGAAAACACCCCCTGAGAGGGCGATATTCGCAGGATACCGGCATGGGCCGGGCAAAGGAGTTTCAAATGGCTAATTGGTCGGATCCCCGGACGGGCGCCTATGTGACCGCCGGCGCAGGCGCGGAAGCGCGTGACGCGGGGCTCAGGTCCTACATGCTGTCGGTCTACAACTATATGGCTTCGGGCGTGCTGCTGACGGGCATCGTCGCGTTCGCCTTCGCCAAGAGCGGCGCGATCACCTCGCTGTTCGTGCAGCAGGCGAATGGCGGCATCGCGATGTCGGCGCTCGGCTGGATCGTGATGCTGGCGCCGCTCGGCATCGTGATGGTGATGAGCTTCGGCCAGCGCAGCCTGTCCACCCCGGCGATGCAGGCGCTTTACTGGGCCTATGCCACGCTGATGGGCCTGTCGCTGTCGACGATCTTCCTCACCTATACCGACACGTCGATCGCGCAGGTGTTCTTCGGCACCGCGGCGGGCTTCGCGGGTCTCAGCCTGTGGGGCTACACCACCAAGCGTGACCTGTCGGGCTTCGGCACCTTCCTGATCATGGGACTGGTCGGTCTGATCGTCGCCTCGATCGTCAACCTGTTCATCGGCTCGGGCCCGCTGAGCCTGGCGATCAGCGTGATCGGCGTGCTGCTGTTCGCGGGCCTCACTGCCTATGACACGCAGAAGATCAAGAGCATGTACTTCGTCGTCCAGGGTACGGACGTGATGGGCAAGGCCGTGGTGATGGGCGCGCTGACGCTCTATCTCGACTTCATCAACATGTTCCTGTTCCTGCTGCGCCTGTTCGGCAGCCAGCGGAACTAAGTTCCCCAAACAACAAAGCGAAATACGGCCCGGCGGAGAAATTCGCCGGGCCGTTTTCTTTTGCGTCCAACAGATGTCCGCGCGGGAACGCGAATCGTGAGGCGTTCGTTACAGCAGGGCAACGCTCAGGAGAGTGAAAATGGACGCGAACCCGATCGACCCGGCGCTGGACCATATGTCGGTGGCACCGGGCCCAGACGACGAAACCCCGCGCACGCCGGCCCAGTCGGCGGACGCCGGTACCGATGAATCGATTGCCGAACGGCTGTACCGCAACCCCGAGAGCAAGGAAGCGCGGCTCGACCGCGGGCTCGACGAGTCGATGGACGCGTCGGATCCGCCGGCATCGACGCAGCCGGTCCACAGCCACAGCGCCAACGAGCTTCCCGAAAGCTCGGGCTATGACCCCAAGGCAGAGGCAAAGCTCGCCAAGGGCGGCGAAGACAAGGGCGTGATCGGCAATATCCTGTCGAAGATCGGCCTCGGCTAAGTGGCGGCTTCGCCCGCGTCGGGATGGCGCGGAAACATCGTCATCTATGCGGCGCTGGCCGCCAATCTCGGAATCGCGGTCGCCAAGTTCGTGGCGGCCGCGATTTCCGGTTCCTCCTCGATGCTCACTGAGGGGGTGCACAGCCTGGTCGATACCGGCAATCAGGGCCTGCTGCTCTACGGGCAGCGCCGCGCGAAGCGTGCGCCGGACAGCGACCATCCCTTCGGCTATGGCCGCGAGCTCTATTTCTGGGCCTTCATCGTCGCGATCCTGATCTTCGGATTGGGCGCGGGCGTGTCGGTCTATGAGGGCTGGAAGCATATCCAGTCGCCCGAGCCGCTGCGCGATCCGCTGATCAACTATGTCGTGCTCGCCATCGCCTTTGCGCTGGAGGGGACGAGCTGGTGGATCGCGATGCGCGAGTTCGCCAAGTCCAAGGCCGAATGCGGCTGGTGGAAGGCGATCAAGGAATCGAAGGACCCGTCGGGCTTCATCGTGCTGTTCGAGGATTCGGCGGCGCTGGCCGGCCTGATCGTGGCGGGCGCCGGCGTATGGGCGAGCCACCATTATGGCGACCCCAGGATCGACGGCTGGGCCTCGATCGTCATCGGCGTGATCCTGGCGGGCGTGGCGATGTTGCTGGCGCGCGAATCCAAGGGGCTGCTGATCGGCGAGCGGGCCAATCCGGCCATGATCGCGGCGATCCGCAATCTGCTCGAGGCCGAGCCGTGCATCACGCATGTGAACCATGTCCGCACGATCCACACCGCGCCCGACCGCGTGTTCGTCGCAGTGAGCGCCGATTTTTCGGACGCACTGCCGATGGGCGAGGCGGAGAGCCTGATCGAACGGCTGGAGCATAGGCTGAAGGCGCAGGAGCCCAAGCTCAGCTCGATCTATATCCGGCCCGAAAAGCGTGAGGATGCGGTGGACGCAGTGGCGATGGGGTAGAGGGCTTCTATGTGGCGATTTCCCCCGTGATCCACTCGCGGAACGCCACCATCGCCGGGCTCGGGGTGCGGGACTGGAGCCAGGTAAGCCAGTAGCGGCCGGTGCTGACTTCGAGATCGAAGGGGCGGACGAGGCGGCCTTCCTCCAGGTGGCGAGTCAGCATTGCCGGCGGGGCGAGGGCGATGCCCAGCCCCTGGATCGCCGCCTCGGCCATTGCCAGCGAGCTGTCGAACACCGGGCCGCGCAGCGTGGGCGGGGCGATGCCGGCGCCGGCGAACCAGCGCGGCCATTCGTCGGCGCGGTAGGAGCGCAGCAGCGGGAGCGCGAGCAGGTCGGCGGGCATGGTCAGCCGTGCGGCGAGGTCGGGCGTGCAGAGCGGCGTCAGCGGGGTCTCGATCAGCGGCACGGCCTCGGTGCCATGCCAGGCGCCGGCGCCGAAGCGGATCGCATAATCGAGGCCCTCGCCGGCAAGGTCGACGCGGTTGTTGTTGGTGAACAGGCGCAAGTCGATGCGCGGATGGGCGGCGTGGAAGCCGGGAAGGCGCGGGAGCAGCCAGCCGGTGGCGAAGGTGCCGACCGCGGCGACCGAGAGGAGCTGCGCGGCAGTGCCGCTCGCAATGCCCTCGACCAGCTCGGCGATGCGATCGAAGCTGTCGCCGAGTGCGGGGAGCAGCGCCTGTCCTTCATCGGTGAGCGCCAGCCCGCGCGGCAGGCGGCGGAAGAGCTGGGCGCCAAGCCGCTCCTCGAGCCCCTTTACCTGGTGGCTGATCGCCGCCTGGGTCACGCACAGCTCGATCGCGGCGCGGGTGAAGCTGAGGTGGCGGGCCGAAGCCTCGAAGGCGCGCAGCGCGTTCAGGGGGAGGTGAGGGCGGACCATAGGCCGGCGAGCATAAGTTTATCTAATGACGGGTGCCAGCGCCGATCCGTATCGCCGGTGGCTATCGCAGTGGCGATGCGCTAGGCTCCAGGCATCGTTGGCAGTTCCATTCGTAGGCGCCCGCGACTGAGAGCCCTTGTGCTCCCGCTTACGCCACGGAAGCAGGACAATGGACCTCAACGAGCTACTCTACCGACAGCAAATTTCGCTGATGCGCGCAGCCAATGCTGCCTGTGCCGAGGCGCGGCTTGCCCATCGCGGGCTGGCGCGGCTCTATGCCGAGCGCATCGCCCGGCTGTGCGGCGCGCTGCGCATCGCCACTTTGCCGGTGTCGGCCGCCTGATGTCGGACATGCAGGAGCCGGCCGCCGAAGGCGCCCCCGAAAAGCCGGCGCGGACGTCGGGCTTTCGCAAGAAATATTCCGAGGTGCGGCTTTCGCCCGAAAGCGCCGAGCGCCAGGGCCGGATCGCGCGGATCGCATTCGAGGCACTGGGCCGCGAGGGCGCCACTGCCTTCCTCAACGAACAGGATGACGCGCTGGGCGGGCGCCCGCTCGACCTGGCGATCGCCAGTGCCGAGGGGCTGGCCGCTGTCGAGAAGGCAATTGCCGCACGCCGCGAGGCGCAGTGAGGCAAGGCGCTGCGCGCAACGCAGCGATCGTGACCAGCCCCGAACTGATCCGTGCCTATGCGACGCTGCAGCGCGGATCGCGGTTCCTGGGCATCGGCCTGGGCGGACCCGGGGAAGCGCCGCGGGCGATCGCAGGGCGCTACCGCGCCAAGGTGATCGGCAACGGGCTGCGCGAGCTCGACCGTTTCCTGAACCTGCTGGTCGGCGAGGCGGCGCGCTGCCGCGGGATCGCGCTGCCCGAGGGCGAGCGCAACACTGCGAACAAGCTCGCCCGACTACGGCGCGCGCTCAGCGTGCCCGATCCCGACCATGATCGGCTCGCCGCGCTTGGCCGCTCGCGCGACTGCCTGTTCTACTGCGCGGGCACGGTGCTGCGCGGCGACGGGGCAGGCGACGATGCGATGACGATCGGCTGGCGGACTCCCGGCGGCCGGCTTAAGCGGGTTGCGGTGGGTGCCGAGCTGGCGGTCTCTGTCACGGATCTGTCCGAAGTCTGCCGCTATTATCTCGATTTGGCCGACCGCCTGCTCGCCGAGGCGCGCAGTATCCCGAACGGAGCTTCATGACGCAGAGCAGCCCGCACCATTATGCCATCCGGATCGAAGCGGACGACATCGACGCGCTGGGGCACGTCAACAATTCGATCTATCTGCGCTGGGTGCAGGCCGCGGTGGTCGATCATTGGGAGGCGCTGGCGCCGCCCGAGGCGGTGACCGCGCATCGCTGGGTCGCGGTGCGGCACGACATCACCTATCGCAAGCCCGCCTTCCTCGCCGACGCGCTGGTCGCGACCGTGGTGCTGGAGAGCGTGCGGCGCGAGAGCGCGTTCTACGACACGGTGATCCGCCGCGGCAGCGAGACGCTGGCCGAGGTCAAGTCGCGCTGGTGCTGCCTCGACGCCGACACGCTGCAGCCCGCGCGGCTGCCGGCGGAGACGGTGGCGTGCTTCCTGCCGCGGACCGAAGCGGCCTAAGACTTTACCGGGTGCGCCCATACCTATAGGGGGTATGGGTATGGCTCATCTTTCCCATAACGATGACGCGCTGCTGGCGCGGGTCCGCCGCATCGGCGGGCAGGTCGGTGCAGTCGAGCGCGCGCTGCAGGGCGATGCGGACTGCGCGCAGGTGCTCCAGCTGGTCGCCGCGGTGCGCGGCGCAGTGAACGGGCTTCTCGACGAGATCATCGCCGATCACCTTGAGGCGCATGTCGCGCATCCGGACCTCAGCGACGCCGAGCGCGCGCAGGGCGCTGAGGACCTGCTGGCAGTGATCCGCCGCTATTCGAAATAGGACCCGACATGGCTAGTCTTCCCGAAATCGATGCGCTGGCGCACGAGCATGTCTTCCTGGGCGCCGCGCATGACGAGAATGCGCGGCGGACCTTGTGGGTGGTGGCGCTCACCGCGGTGATGATGGTCGGCGAGATCGTCGCCGGATATTGGACCGGATCGATGGCGCTGCTCGCCGACGGCTTCCACATGGCGACGCATGCCGGCGCGCTAGCGGTGGCCGCGGCGGCCTATGCCTATGCGCGCAAACATGCGCGCAGTGCGGCCTACAGCTTCGGTACGGGCAAGGTCGGCGACTTGGCAGGCTTTGCCTCGGCGATGGTGCTCGGGCTGATCGCGCTGGGGATTGGCGTGGAGTCGGTGCTGCGGCTGTTCGAGCCGATCACCGTGGCGTTCGGCGAGGCGGCGATCGTCGCGGTGCTGGGGCTGGTGGTGAATATCGCCAGCGCCTTCCTGCTTTCGGGCGGGCATGACCACCACGATCATGACCACGGCCATCACCATCACCATGGCCAGGACAACAATATGCGCTCGGCCTATGTCCATGTCCTCGCCGATGCGCTGACTTCGGTGCTGGCGATCGCGGCGCTGCTTGCTGGGCGCTATCTCGGCTGGGCGTGGATGGATCCGGCGATGGGGATCGTTGGCGGCGTGGTGATCGCGCGCTGGTCGTGGACCTTGATGCGCGACACCGCGGCGGTGCTGCTCGACCGGACCGACCACCATGTCGCGGAGGAAGTGCGCACCCTGCTCGGGGACGTGCGGATCCTCGACCTGCATGTGTGGCGGGTAGGTCCCGAGGCGCGGGCGGCGATCGTCAGCGTGGCGGGAGGCGATGCCGAGGCGATCCGCGTACGGCTGGCGCCGGTGCATGAGCTGGCGCATCTTACCGTGGAGTGCCGCTGATTTAAGTCCTCTCCCCTTTGGGAGAGGGTTGGGTGAGGGCAGTTTAGCCACGAGCGAGGTGCCTGAAACGCGCCTGTCCTCATCCTCCCACTCAGCTTCGCTGAGCGGGCCCCTCCTTCTCCCAACGGGAGAAGGAATTTAGTCGATCGCCTCGATCCCCTGCGCTTTCAGGCGTTCGAGTGCGTCCTTCATGTGCTGGAGCTGCTCGGGCGAATGGCCCTGCCATTCCGCCACCTCTCCCACCACGCGAAGCGGGTCGGCCGAACGGTACGAGAGGGTCGGGTTGCCGGGGAATTTCTTGTCGGTGAGGTTGGGATCGTCGACGAACGCGCCGGTCGGCTCGACGATGTAGATGCGCTCGCGGCCTGCACCCTGCGCCAGCTCGGCGCCCCAGGTCGCGGCTTCGAGCGTGCCGGCGAAATAGACCCAGGAGGCGGCCCTCCGCTGGCCGTAGTTGGAATTATAGCCGGCGGCGATCAGGTCGCCGATGCGCAGGTCCGCGCGGGTGCCGTGATAGTAGATCATGTGCTGCTGCTTCCCTCGTTGCGAATCGAGGGCAGCCTCATGGCGCAGGGACCCCGGCTTGCCGCAAGCCCCGTCCTGGGTTAGACAATGATAGTGGGAAGAGGCCGCGACGACTCGCCGGCGCCCCGCACTCCCCAGGACCTGCCTCTTTCCCGCGTTCGCGGTGCCATGGGATCGCTGTCCGCGCCCCGGCGTTGAGCCGAAGAGGCATTGAACGACGACATGCTAACCGAGCTGCACGAAGCACATGCGACATTGCTCGCGGGGATCCAGGAGCTGGAGGATGCGACGCGCGCGCCGGCGCCCGATCCGAGCGCGCTGGCTGCGATCCGCTGGCGGCTGAGCCGGGCGAGCAGCCGGCGTCGGCGGCTGGTGGAGCAGGCCTGTACGCGGCTGGCCGCGGATGCGCCGCGATCCGCGCCGCAGCTCGATGTGTTGCGCGACAGCAATACCGACATGCTCTCCGCGACCAGCCGCCATGTCGGCGCCTGGACGATCGAGCGCGTCGTCGCGGACTGGCCGGGCTATCGCGCGGCGTCGATCGAGATGCGCAAGGCGATGCGCGCGCGTATCGCGACGGAGAAGTCGATCCTCTATCCGTTGCTGGAAAAGGCGGAGGATCGCGCGACCAGCTGATCGCGCTGCGCTATTTCTTGAGGATATCCAGCGCCGCCGCGGTCATCGCCTCGGTCGCAGTGCCGATCACCTTCTCCGCGTCGGGCGCCCAATAGGCGCTGTGGAGCGAAGGGAGCGGCTTCTTGCCATCGTCCGACGCCGCCCATTTTTCGGCCGGCACGCCGCCGACCCAGAAGATCAGGCTCTGGATCGACTGGTCGGCGAGCCAGTAGCGGCTGAAGTCCTCGCCGCCCATCACCGCGCGGGTCTCGACGACGCGGTCCTTGCCGAAGCGGGCGGTCCATAGCGTCTTCATCCGGTCGCTGAGCGGCTGGGTGTTGAAGGTCGCGGGGGTGAAATTGTCGCGCAGCTTGACCTCGGGCATCCGGTCGTCAGACACGCCCGCGGCGATCGCCTCGCCTTTGGCGATGCGCGCGATGCCGTCGAGCAGGAGCTTGCGGACCTCGGGCTTGAAGCTGCGCACGGTGAGCAGCATCGTCACGTCGCTGCCGATGATGTTGTGCGTCGAGCCGCCCTTGATCATGCCGACGGTGACGACCGCGGCATCCTGCGGATCGACTTCGCGGCTGACCAGCGTCTGGAGCGAGGTGACGATGCGCGCGGCGAGGACGATCGGGTCCTTGGTGGTCTGCGGATAGGCGCCGTGCCCGCCGACGCCCTTCACGAGGATGTCGACCGAATCGACATTGGCGAGCGCATAGCCCGGCGTCACGCCGATCTGGCCGGCGGGCTGGCTGGCGCTGTCATGGAAGGCGAGTGCGAATTGCGGCTTGGGGAAGCGGGTGAACAGCCCGTCGTCGAGCATCGCCTTGGCGCCGGCGCCGCGCTCCTCGGCGGGCTGGGCGATCATGATCACGGTGCCGTGCCACTTCGCCTTCATCGCGGCGAGGTTGCGCAGCGTGCCGATCCAGCTCGCCATGTGCGTGTCGTGCCCGCAGGCATGCATCACGCCGGCCTCGACGCCGTCATCGGTGGTGGTGCGCACCGTGGAGGCGAAGGGCAGGCCGGTCGCCTCGGTGACGGGCAGGCCGTCCATGTCGGCGCGGATCAGCACGACCGGGCCGGGGCCGTTCTCGAGGATCGCGACCACGCCGGTGCCGCCGACCTTCTCGGTGACCTTGAAGCCGGCCTTGCGCGCTTCCTCGGCGAGCTTGGCGGCCGTGCGGACCTCGTGAAGGCTGAGCTCGGGGTTCGAATGGAAGTCGCGGTAGAATTCGAGGAGCTGGGGCAGCGCGGCCTGGGTCGCGTCGTGCACCGGATCGGCGGCAGGGGGCGTGCTGAAGCTCATCGCACTGGCGAGAAGAAGAGTAGCGAGCATTTGGTTCCCCCCTGGATCGAGGGAAGAGTGTCGCGTGGGGCGGGCGGGGTGTCAAACGCCCGCCCGTGATTAGTTCGCCGGCGTCAGCTCGATCACGTCGAGCTTGGACTCGAAGCCGGGATAGGGGAGGACGAGGCGCCAGCGGGCTTCGTCGATGCGCTCGATATAGCCGATCATGTCGCGCTTGCGGTCGACGCCGTAGCGCAGCGGGGCGGTCTCGTCGCCATAGACCATGACGCCGACGAACATCGCCCGGGCATCGGTGTTGGGATAGATGATGCCGTCGGGACGCTGCTCGCCGTCGGCCTTGACCAGGCGAAGCGCGTCGCCGCGCGGCGCGATCACGCAGCGGCCGGCGGGATAGGCCGTGTAATAGCGCGTGATCGGCTGCTGCGAGCCGAGCTTGATGGTGCGGCAGCGATACTCGCCGGCCGGCGGCATCGCATGGCCGAGCGCGACGTCGGGATCGAACAGCTTCGGGTCCGCCGCGATCGCCGCCGGCGCTTCGGCCTTGGCAGGTGCGAGCGCATCGTCCCATGCCTTGCGCCACTGGCGCACCCGGTCGGCGTCGCTGTCGGTCGCCACCTTGCGCCAGCCCCAGCCGGACGGCGGCTCGCTCGTCGTCGCCTCGCGATAGACGTTGCAGCCGGTCAGGCCGAGCGCGAGCAACGCGGCGGCGGGGGGCCATTTCATGCGCTTCAATTCCTTCATCAGGCCGCGGTCCAGCCGCCGTCGATCGAGTAGTTGGCGCCGGTGATCGGCGCGGCTTCGTCCCGGCAGAGGAAAAGCACCAGCGCGGCGACCTGTTCCGCGGTGACGAACTCCTTGGTCGGCTGCGCATCGAGCAGCACGTCGTTGATCACCTGCTCGCGGGTGAGGCCGCGCGCCTTCATCGTGTCGGGGATCTGGTTCTCGACCAAAGGCGTCCAGACATAGCCGGGCGAGACGCAGTTGACGGTGACGCCGTGGGTCGCGACTTCGAGCGCGATCGTCTTGGTCAGGCCGGCAATGGCGTGCTTGGCCATCACATAGGCGCTCTTGTTGGGGCTGGCGACGAGGCTGTGCGCCGAGGCGGTGGCGATGATCCGGCCCCATTTCTGCGCCTTCATGAACGGCACCGCGGCGCGCGTGACGTGCCAGGCCGAGGACATGTTGATCGCGATGATTGCATCGTACTTCTCGACGGGGAATTCCTCGATCGGGGCGACATGCTGGATGCCGGCATTGTTGATGACGATGTGCGGGCCGCCGAGTTCGTCATGGCAGCGCTGGACCATCGCATCGATCTGGTCGGGCCTGGTCATGTCGGCCGCGTCGTAGAGCGCCTTGGCGCCGCTCAGCGCCTCGAGACCGGCGCGCTCCTTCTCGATCGCGGCGGCGTCGCCGAAGCCGTTGATCATCACGCTCGCGCCCTCGGCGGCCAGCGCCTTGGCATAGGCCAGGCCGATGCCCGAAGTGGAACCGGTGATGATCGCGGACTTGCCCTTGAGGAACATGAACTACTCCTAACGCTGGGTGAGATCGAAGGCGGCGGTGTTGCCGTCAAGGATGTTGCTGGCGACGATCCGGGCATTCGCCATCGTCTCGACCACCGCGGTGCGGCCGGCCTGCCAATGTTCGTGCATCGAGCGCGCCGAGAATTCGAAGTCTCGCGAACCGCCTTCCCAGGCATTGGCGCGGTAGATCAGCTGGACGAGGCTGACCGGATATTCGGAGACGCGCGCCCGGATCGCCTGGACCTCGGGATCCTCGAGCAATTCGGGCGGCAGCCTGTCGAGCAGGCGGCAGACCATCTGGCGCTCCTGGCGCAGGCGCATGCGCTCGTCCGAGACGGTGCGAGTGCGGCTGGAGAAGCGGATTTCCTTCTCGCGGGCGACGACGTCGGTGATCGTGCGCGGCAGCTCGTCGGCGGCGGGGAAGAGATCGACCTGGAAGATCAATGTCTCGGCATCCTGCCGGTCGAGAATGTGCGTCAGCGGCGTGTTCGAGACGAGGCCGCCGTCCCAATACCAGGCGCCGTCGATCTCTACCGGGGGCAGCCCCGGCGGGAGGGCGCCCGAGGCCATGATGTGGCGCGCGTCGAGCGTCTCGTCGCGCGTATCGAAATAGCGGAAATTGCCGCTCTGGATGTCGACTGCGCCGACCGAGAGGCGGATGGGGCCCTTGTTTAGCAGGTCCCAGTCGACCAACCGGTCGAGCGTCTCGCGCAAAGGGCTAGTGTCGTAGAAGCTCAGTGCCTCGGGGGTGCCGGGGGTGGCGAAGCCAGGGGGCAGCAGGCGTGGGCGGAAGAAGCCGGGGACGCCGCCGAGCATGACCAGGCCGGCGGCCCATTCATGGCTGAACTCGCGCGCGGCGTCGTTCATCGGCAGCGAGATGTCGGGGAGCGCGGAAGTCGCCTGGTCCCAGAAGGCACGGATCGCGGACAGGCGCTTCTCGGGCGGGTTACCGGCGAACAGCGCGGCGTTGACTGCGCCGATCGAGATGCCCGCGACCCAGTCGACTTCGATGCCGGCCGTATGGAGTTCCTCGATCACGCCGGCCTGATAGGCGCCCAATGCGCCGCCACCCTGGAGCACCAGCGCCACCGTGTCCGGTAGCGGCAGGCCGGGGGCTTGTCGGCGGGGACGGGTCTCTGCGTCTGCCATGGCGGTGCTGTGGCCGAAACGGCGGAGCGAGGGAAGTGTATCTTTCGTAAGGTTCGCCGCGTGCAACCGTGCGCGGCTTGGGGCATTGTTGCGGGGTATCAACGAAGAGGGATCGCCATGCGGCTCGACGATATCGACCCCACCGACAATGCCCGCGACCTGGGAAGCGGCGGGGGCGGCGGTGGCGGTTTCGGACTGCTCGGGCTGCTGCCGCTGCTGCTCGGGCGCGGCATGGGCTGCGGGAGCATCGCAGTGATCGGGATCATCGCCATCGCCTATTTCGCGATGAGCGGCGGGGGCGGGATGCTGGGCACCACCGGCGGCGGCGGCCAGTCGCCCACGGCCGGGCAGAGCGGGCGGCAGGTGTGCGAGCAATCGCCGCTGCGGCTCGAGGCGTGCAAGGTGATGAAGTCCGCCGACGATACCTGGGCGGCGATCTTCCAGGGCGAAGGCAAGCAGTACCAGCCGGCGACGATCAACTTCTATGCCGGACAGGTGCAGTCGGGCTGCGGCTCGGCCTCGGCGGCGGTGGGGCCGTTCTACTGCCCGCGCGATGCCGGCGTGTATCTCGACACCAGTTTCTTCCAGGAACTCGAGCAGCGCTTCGGGGCGAAGGGCGACTTCGCCCGCGACTATGTGATCGCGCACGAGATGGGGCACCATATCCAGGACCTGCTCGGCGTCTCGACCGAAGTCTCGCGGCGCCAGGCCCGGGCGAGCGAGAGCGAGGGCAATGCGCTGTCGGTGCGGCTCGAGCTGCAGGCGGACTGCTATGCCGGCGTGTGGGCGGCGAAGAACAAGGACCGGATCGAGCCGGGCGACATTGAGGAAGGCATGACTGCGGCGAACGCGATCGGCGACGATACGCTGCAGAAGCAGGGTCAGGGCACCGTCGTGCCGGAGAGCTTCACCCACGGCACCTCGGCGCAGCGTATGGCGTGGCTGAGGAAGGGTCTGGAGAGCGGCGATCCTGGAGCGTGCGACACGTTTTCGGGAGGGATTTGACCTTCTCTCCCTCTCCCGCCTGCGGGAGAGGGAAGGAGCCGACGCAGTCGGCGGACGGGTGAGGGTGCGTGCGGACCGCGGGCGGCGCGCTTGCTTCCCGCACTGACCCTCACCCGGCCTGCGCTTCGGGCGGCCACCCTCTCCCGCAAGCGGTAGAGGGTTTTAAGGTGACGGCCCGCCCGCTATCCCCGCGGCATGACCGAAGAAACCCCCGCCGAAATCCCCGCCCGCCCCAAGCTTGCCTATCGCCACACGCCGGGCGCCGGCCCGACCGTGGTCTTCCTGTGCGGCTATGCGTCGGACATGAACGGCACCAAGGCGCTGCACCTCGAGGCCTGGGCGAAGGCGCATGGCCGGGCGTTCCTGCGCTTCGATTATTCGGGCTGCGGCGCGAGCGAGGGCAATTTCGAGGATGAGACGCTCGCTACCTGGCGTGACGATGCGATCCGGATGATCGAGGAGGTCGTGAAGGGGCCGGCGGTGCTGGTCGGCTCGTCGATGGGCGGCTGGATCATGGCGATGATCGCCAAGGCGCGGCCCGAGCTGGTTGCCGGGATGATCGGCATCGCCCCGGCGCCTGACTTCACCGACTGGGGCTTCACGATGGAGCAGAAGCTCGCGCTGCTTCAGAGCGGACGGATCGAGCAGCCCAATGATTATGGCGACCAGCCGACGGTGACCACCCGGGCTTTCTGGGCGTCGGGCGAGGCCAATCGCGTGCTCGTCCAGCCGATCGCCTGGGGCGGGCCGGTGCGGCTGCTCCAGGGGCAGAAGGACAAGGAAGTGCCGTGGGAGCACGCCCCCCGGCTGGCCGCCGCGATCCGTTCAGACATGGTGCAGACTTTGCTGGTCAAGGACGCGGAACACCGTTTTTCGCGCGAGCAGGACCTGGCCCTGATCGTGCGCGCGCTCGAGGAAGTCCTGGCCCTATGCTCCCCCTCCTGATCCTCGCCCTTCAGACCGCCCCGGTGCAGAGTGCGCCGGCCGCGCCGGCGAAGGAGCCGCCGCGCTTCACTCAGTGCATGGATCTCGCGACCGGCGATCCGGGCAAGGCGCTGGCCGACGCGGTGCAGTGGCGCTCCGAAGGCGGCGGGGTGATGGCGCGCCAGTGCATGGGCGTCGCCTATGCCAATCAGGGCAAATGGGCGGCCGCGGCGGGCACGTTCGAGGATGCCGCGCACGAGGCGGAAGTCGCCAAGGACCCGCGCGCGCCGCAATATTGGGCTTCGGCCGGCAATGCCTGGATCGCGGCGCAGGAGCCGGCCAAGGCGCGCGCGGCGATCGATGCGGCGCTCGCCACCGGCACGCTGGCCGGGCTCGACCTGGGCGAGGCGCATCTCGACCGGGCGCGGGCGATGGTGGCGCTCGGCGACAATGAAGCGGCGCGCAGCGACCTCGACAAGGCGCTGACCTATGCCGCCAGCGATCCGCTCGCCTGGCTGCTCTCGGCGACGCTGGCGCGGCGCGGTGGCGACCTGCCGCGTGCTGCAAACGACATTACCGAGGCGCTGCAGCGCGCGGGCGACGATCCCTCGGTCCAGCTCGAGGCGGGCAATATCGCCGCGGCGAGCGGCAACGAGGCGGATGCGCGCACCGCCTGGAGCCGGGCGATCGAGCTGGCGCCGGGCACCGCGATCGCAAGCGCGGCGCGCAAGGCGCTGGAGCAATTCTCCGCGACGGAGAAGTAGCCGAGCCTCCCTTGCGGGGAGGGGCGGGTAGGGCCTATCTCCGCGCCCATGCGCTATCTCCACACGATGATCCGCGTCACGGATCCCGATGCCACCGTCGCTTTCTTCGAACTGCTGGGCCTGAAGCAGGTGCGGCGGATGGACAGCGAGAAGGGGCGGTTCTCGCTGATCTTCCTCGCCGCCGACGAGGATTCCAAGGGTGAGGGCCAGCGCGCCGACGCCGAGGTCGAGCTGACCTGGAACTGGCCGGCCGAGGACGGCAGTGCGCCCGAGGAATATAGCGGCGGGCGCAATTTCGGGCATCTCGCCTACCGCGTCGACAATATCTACGAGACCTGCCAGCGGCTGCAGGACGGCGGCGTGACGATCAACCGCCCGCCGCGCGACGGCCACATGGCGTTCGTCCGCACCCCCGACAATATCTCGATCGAGCTGCTCCAGGCGGGCGATCCGCTCGCCCCCGCCGAGCCCTGGGCGTCGATGCCCAATGTGGGGGCGTGGTAGGCTTTCTCGAGAAGCTCGGGGCAGGCGCCCCGATCGTGCAGGCGCCGATGGCCGGCGCCGGTGGCACGCGGCTGGCGATTGCGGCGATCAAGGGCGGGGCGGTGGGATCACTGCCCTGCGCGCTGCTGACGCCGGCGCAGCTCGCCGAACAGATTGCCGAGGTCCGTGTGGGTGCGACCGGGCCGCTCAACCTCAATTTCTTCTGCCACCATCTGTCCGAGCCGGCGCCGGACGAGACGGCCTGGCGGGCATTGCTCGAGCCTTATTATGCCGAAGAGGGCGTCGAGCCCGGCCCGGCGCCGCCGCTGCGCCGGCCGTTTGATGCGGCGCTGTGCGAGGCGGTCGAAAAAGCGCGGCCCGAGATCGTCAGCTTCCATTTCGGGCTGCCCGATACGGCGTTGCTTGCGCGCGTACGCGGCACCGGCGCGCTGGTGTTCGGCAATGCGACGACGATCGAAGAGATGCGCTGGCTCGCCGAGCGCGGCGTCGACGCGGTGATCGCGCAGGGTGCCGAGGCAGGTGGACATTCTGGCTGGTTCCTGGGCGAGGGCCATGCGCCGACGCCGCTTGCCGAGCTGCTCGCCGAGGAAATCGCGGTGCCGGTGATTGCGGCGGGCGGGATCGTCGATGGCGCCGACATCGCGCGCGCGCTGGCGGCGGGGGCGAGCGGGGTGCAGATCGGCACTGCCTTTCTCGCGGCCGAGGAAAGCAGCATCTCGGCGCCGTTCCGCGCGTTGCTCGGCAGCGACGTGCCGACCGAGTTCACCAATCTCTTCTCCGGGCGCGAGGCGCAGGGGATTCGCAACCGGCTGATGCGCGAGCTCGGCCCGATCCGCACGGAGGCGCCCGCCTTCCCCTATGGCTCGAACGCGCTGGCTCCGCTCAGGGCGAAGGCCGAGGCGGACGGGCGGGGCGACTATTCGCCGCTCTGGGCCGGTACCGGCGTGGCGCGGGTGCGGGCGATGGGGGCGGAGCAACTGGTCCGCCAGCTCGTCGAGGCGCTTGCCTCGGCAAGGGCTTAACTGTATTATTCTACTAATACAGTTGCGAGGTTGCGTAGATGCGTTTTCGTGCAGGTTTGCTGGCGCTGGCATTGGCCGGATGCCACGGCGCGCAACAAAAGCCGGGCGTGGACGTGGCGTTCGACGTCGACGACGATGGCAGCGCGACCAGCGTGAAATGCATCGCCTCAAGCGGCGGCACCTGCCAGATCGACTTTCGCGACGCGTGGCCGAAGCGCAGGGTGCTCCAGCCGGGCGAGATGCGGCGCTTCTCCAATGTCGCACCGGGCGCGAGCGTATGCGTCAAGGCCGAGGTGGCGGCGCTGGTCAGGTGCAAGCCGATCAAGCTCGCCGCCGGCTATGCGCGGATCCGCAAGGACCAGCACGACCGCGTCGAATGAGCGGCGAAAACCCCTAAATTCCGCTAAATTGGTGCAAAGCCTGGTTAAGGAGCTACAAAGCTAAGCGGGGGAGGAGGTTTACAATGGCACTCGAGATCGTGCGCATTCCCGCGCTGAGCGACAATTACATCTGGCTGATCCACGACAAGCGCGCGGACAAGACCGCCGTGGTCGACCCCGGCGATCCCGCGCCCGTGCTCGCCGAGCTGAAGCGGCGCAGCTGGAAGCTCAACGCGATCCTCAACACCCACTGGCACCCGGATCACACTGGTGGCAATGCGGCGCTGAAGTCCGAGACCGGGGCGATCATCATCGCGCCGTCGGGCGAGGGCACGCGCATTCCCGGCGCCGACTGGCTGGCCGGGGGCAACAACAAGATCAAGGTCGGCCAGCACGTCGCGCATATCCTAGAAGTGCCGGGCCATACCGCGGGGCACATCGCCTATCACTTCGTCGAGGATCAGATGCTGTTCGTGGGCGACACGCTGTTCGCGATGGGCTGTGGCCGGCTGTTCGAAGGAACGGCGGCACAGATGTTCAAGAACATGCAGCTCTTCGCCAAGCTGCCGCCCGAGACGATGGTCTACCCCGCGCATGAATATACCCAGGCGAACGGGCGCTTCGCGCTGACCGTCGAGCCCGACAACGAAGCGCTGCAGGCGCGGATGGCCGAGGTCGACGCGCTGCGCGAGGCGGGTGAGCCGACAGTGCCGACGACGATCGGCGCGGAGCTGGCGACCAACCCGTTCCTGCGCGCGGAAAGCGCCGAGCAGCTCGCCGAGCGCCGTGCGGCAAAGGATGCATTCTGATCGGCGAGGCGCTATAAGCGGGCAGGTGTCGGGGGCGACGGGAGAATCACGATGATCCGCTTCGCCTTGCCTGTACTGATCCTGGGTGCCTGCGGCGCCAATGCCGCACTGCCCCAGAAGACTTCGAACAATGATGACGCCAAGATCGCCAGGACGCTGGCGGGGCTGACCCCCGGCAAGCCGCAGGAATGCATCGATCAGAGCCGGGTCGGCGAGACCCGCGGCTATCGTGACACGATCCTCTATGTGGGCGGCAAGACCAAGGTGTGGCGCAACGACACGGTCGGCAGCTGCACCGGGCTTTCCTATGGCGACCTGCCGGTGGTGCGCAGCATGTCGGGCCGGCTGTGCCGCGGCGACATCGTGCAGACCCGTGCGCGGATCGGCGGGATGATGACCAGCTCGTGCGCGCTCGGCCAGTTCGTGCCCTATACCAAAGCAAAATGAGGAGAGCCGCCATGCGTATCGCCCCGATCGTCGCGCTCGGCCTGCTCGCGCTGGCGGGCTGTACGCCGAGCGCGCAGATGCAGGCATCCGAGCAGGCGGAAGCGGCCAAGGATTTGGCCGATGTGCTCGGCGATCGCACCCCCGGCACTCCGCGCGACTGTATCTCGGTCAGCGATTCCGAGGGGCCGCAGATCATCGATGACCACACGATCATCTACAAGCCGGTGGGGCGCACGCTGTGGCGCAACGACCTGGCGAGCGCCTGCCCGGGGCTCAGGCCCTATACGACGCTGATCGTGGAAGTGCACGGATCGCAGATCTGCCGGAACGACCGCTTCCGGGCGATCGATCCGGGAGCGAGCATTCCGGGGCCGTATTGCATGTTCGGCAAGTTCACGCCGTACGAGAAGGCGAAGTAGGAAAAGCGAAATCCTCTCCCGGAGGGAGAGGGGGACCGCCGGCGAAGCCGGTGGTGGAGAGGGAAGCCCCCGAGCGCATCGCCCGCGGCACTCCCCCTCCACCAGCTTCGCTGGTCCCCCTCCCACTCCGGGGGAGGGTGTTTCGGTTACAGCACGTAGCGGCTGAGATCGGTGTTGCGCGCGACGGCGGCGAGCTGGCTGTCCACATAAGCCCCGTCGATCACCAGCGTCTCGCCCTTGCGGTCCTCGGCGCCGAAGCTGATGTCCTCGAGCAGCTTCTCCATCACCGTCTGCAGGCGGCGGGCGCCGATATTCTCGATCTCGGCATTCACCTCGGCGGCAATCTTCGCGACTGCGCGGATGCCGTCGTCGGTGAAGTCGATCTGCACGCCTTCGGTGCCGAGCAGCGCGGCATATTGCTGGACCAGGCTCGCCTTGGTGTCGCTGAGGATCGCGACGAAGTCCGCCTCGGTCAGCGCCTTCAATTCGACGCGGATCGGCAGGCGGCCCTGGAGCTCGGGGAGCAGGTCAGAGGGCTTGGCGACGTGGAAGGCGCCCGAAGCGATGAAGAGGATGTGGTCGGTCTTCATCGGCCCGTACTTCGTGGCCACCGTGGTGCCCTCGATCAGCGGCAGCAGGTCGCGCTGGACGCCTTCGCGGCTCACCGAGCCGCCGCGCACGTCGCTCACCGCGATCTTGTCGATCTCGTCGAGGAAGACGATGCCGTTCGCCTCCGCATCGGCGAGTGCGACGCGGCTGACTTCGTCCTGGTCGAGGCGCTTGTCGGCCTCTTCCTCGACGAGCTTCTCCCAGGCGGCGCGGACGTTGAGCTTGCGGCGCTTGAGCGGCGAGCCACTCAGGCCCTTCATCATCTCGCCCAGGTTGATCATTTGCGGGCCGGCGCCGGGGATGTCGAAGGGCATCGACGGCGCCTGCTCGACTTCGATCTCGATCTCGCTGGTGTCGAGCGTGCCTTCGTGGAAGCGCTGGCGAAAGGCTTCGCGGGTGGCGGTGGAGCTGTCCTTGCCGGTGAGCGCGTCGAGCAAGCGCTGCATCGCGGCCTCCTCGGCCTTGTCCTTCACCGCCGAGCGGCGGCGCTCCTTTTCGAGCCGGATCGCTTCCTCGACCAGGTCGCGGGCGATCTGCTCGACGTCGCGGCCGACATAGCCGACTTCGGTGAACTTGGTCGCTTCGACCTTCACGAAGGGCGCATCGGCGAGCTTCGCCAGGCGGCGGCTGATCTCGGTCTTGCCGCAGCCGGTCGGTCCGATCATCAGGATGTTCTTGGGCGTGACCTCATCGCGGAGATCCGCGGAGAGCTGCTGGCGGCGCCAGCGGTTGCGCAGCGCGACCGAGACGGCGCGCTTGGCGTCCTGCTGGCCGATGATGTGCGCGTCGAGGGCGGCGACGATCGCCTTGGGGGTGAGTGCTTCGTTCATTTGGGAAATGGATACTCTGGCATTGTTTCGGACCCCGATGTCGGGTGCCGGGGACGCCGCTTCAAGCCGTGCAGCGGAAGCCGGCGAAGAAGGCCTGTTGCCTGGCGATGATCTTCGCGATGCGATCGGGCTGGGGCGTGGCGTCCCATTCGCCATGCTCGAAGGTGCCGCCGCAGATGATGCCGTCGCCGCGGGGGAACATATAGCCCATCTTGCCGGCAAAGGCGTATTGCACCTCGGCCTGGGGGAGCAGCACGGCGAGCTGGCCGCGCACCGGCTCGATCTCGGCGTCGCCGAACAGCTTGCCGGCGCCCAGGCCGGTGCAGTTGAAGACCAAAGTTTCGGGCAGCGCGGCGACCTCGGCGGGGGTGGCGAATTCGCGGACTACGAACTTGCCGCCGGCGAGCTGCACGTCGCGGGTGAGCTGGCGCAGCAAATGACCGCTCTCCGCGTACATCGTCATGAAGCGCGTGACGCGCTGGACGGGGAAGGGATGCTCGCCGGGGCCCAGCACGACGCGGTCGGTCTCGTGGCGGGTCGCAGGCGAGCTCGGCTCGTCCGCATCGCCGTCGCCCAGCTCGATATAGGTGGGCAGCCAGCGAATGCCGTATTCGTCGCCCGTCATGATCTGGAAGCGGCGCCAGCTATAGTCCATCGCCGCTTCGAACTGGGCGAGCCATTCGGGGGTGACGCGGTCATGCTGGTAGAGCCCGGCGGGGTGCCATTGCCCGCCGGCGATGTTCGAGGTGGTGTGGGGCGGGAGCTGGGCGGCGTAGAGCGTGACCTGGCGGCCGGCCTCCTGCAGCAGGCGCGCGGTGGTGAGCCCGGCGATGCCCGAGCCGAGCACTGCGACCGGACCGCTATGGCCGGGAAGACCGAGATCGACCGCGAGCCGTGCGGTGCCCCAGCCGAGCGTGATGCCCGAGCCGCCATGGCCGTAATTATGGACGAGGCGCTTGTCGCCGAACGGCTCGGCGCGGACGACGAAGCCCGAAGCGCGATAGGGACGCAGACCCGCGACGGTGCGGATGACGCGGTTCGCCGAGACGTTCGCGATCGGCAGGCATTTGGGCCCGCGGCTGGGGTTCACTGCCTTCAGGGGGCGGGGCGTCGTCGTGCAGGCGGGCAGGGCCAGCGCGGCGGAGGCGATCAGCGGGCGGCGGGCGATCAGCATGGGCGCAGGGTAAGGGAGAGGCGGCTGCGCTCAACCCTGTTTTGGATTGGGGGAGGTATGAGCGGAAGTCATGGCTCGCGCGGCTCCGCCAGCCAGGCCTCGGCTTCCTCGAAGGTCATGAAGATCCGCATCCGGGGATGCGTCTGGGTGCGCTCGGCCTGGAGCTTGTTGAGATGGCTGCCGACGACCGAGGCTGCGCGGCCCGAGGTGAGCGTAAGCCCCGCCTCGGCGATGCTGGGCAGCAGGTCGGCGACGTCATTCGCCTGGACCGGAAAATCGCGCGAATCGATCAGGACGTCATAGTCGTCGCGGATCGCGCGCACTTCCTGCGCCTTCGCGCCGGCCGCTGTCGCGAAGTCCCGGACCGTCTCGACGGTCCAGAACTCACGAATGTTGATCAGGATGAGGTTGCGGCGGGAATCATAGTCGAGGCGGAATTTCATGCCGCCGCCGATGCTCGGCTCAGCTATCGCTGTCCAGCATTTCCACGGTGAGCCGGTCATTGGTGTAGACGCAGAGCTCGCCGGCGATCTTCATCGCCTGGCGGGCGATCTTCTCGGGGTCGGTCTCATAGTCGACCAGCGCGCGCGCTGCGGCGAGGGCGAAATTGCCGCCCGAGCCGATCGCGGCAACGCCGCCCTCGGGCTCGAGCACATCGCCATTGCCGGTAACGACCAGCGTCACTTCCTTGTCGGCGACGATCAGCATCGCCTCGAGGTTGCGGAGATATTTGTCGGTCCGCCAGTCCTTGGCCAGCTCGACTGCGGCGCGGAGAAGCTGACCGTTATGGCGCTCAAGCTTGGCCTCGAGCCGCTCGAACAGAGTGAATGCATCGGCGGTGGCGCCGGCGAAGCCCGCGATCACCTTGCCGTCGCCCAAGGGGCGGACCTTGCGCGCATTGGGCTTCATCACGGTGCTGCCGGCCGAGACCTGACCGTCACCCGCAATCACCACTTTGCCAGATTTTCGCACGGAGAGGATCGTTGTGCCGTGCCACGCATTTGTTTCGCTCATGGAGACGATATGGGGAGACGATGGCATGGCCCGCAAGAGGCACGCTGCGTCAGTGTTGCATCGACGACACATCGCACCGCAGCAAAATTCACACCCGACAACGCTGACGCGTCCGCAGGATTGACAGTTTCATGAAACCGGTTTCATGGGGGTTTCAGGCAAACACGAAAAACAAAACAACCGCCGCCGACGCTTGTAACCGGTTACAACCTCGCTGGGGAGGAAATACAGTGGGAATTCAGAATAAGCATAGCCGTGCCCTGACGCGCGGCATCTCCGTGACGGCAATGGCGGCAGCCACGCTGTTTGCGACCGGCGCCGTGCTGCTGCCGACCATGGCCTCGGCGCAGGTGAGCACCGCCAGCCTTGGCGGCCAGGTGACCGGCGCGGATGGCGCCGGCGCGGCAGGTGCGCAGGTCAGCGCGCGCAACACCGGCACCAACCAGACCGCACGCGCAGTGGCCGATTCAAGCGGCTATTACACGCTCAACGGCCTGCGTCCGGGCCAGTATGAAGTCGTCGCGACGATCGGCACCGAGACGGTGTCGCAGACGGTGATCGTCGGCGTCGGCGAGGCGGCGAGCCTCGACCTGGCGGTAGGCGGCACGGTGGCAGCGACGCCCGCGCCCGAGGGCCAGATCGTCGTCACCGGATCGCGCCTGCGCGAGACGCGGACCAGCGAAATCGCGACGAACGTCAGCACTACGCAGATCGAGCGGCTGCCGCAGACCGACCGCAACTTCCTGTCCTTCACGGCGCTCGCCCCGGGCGTGCGCTACAATGACAGCGAGACCGACAAGAGCTTCACCTCGGGTGCGTCGACCGCCAGCCAGGTCAATGTGTTCATCGACGGCGTCAGCCTGAAGAACCAGCTGCGCGAGGGCGGTGTCGCCGGCCAGCAGAACAGCCGCGGCAACCCGTTCGGCCAGCTCGCCGTGCAGGAATTCCGCGTCCTCACGCAGAACTACAAGGCCGAGTATGAGCAGGCCGGCGCGGCGATCGTCACGGCGATCACCAAGTCGGGCACCAACGAGTTCCACGGCGAGGCCTTCGGCCAGTATACGGACAAGGGCCTGGCCGAGAAGGCGTATCTCGACAAGCGCAACAACCGCGCCGAGCCGGACTTCGAGCGCAAGCAGTATGGCGTGGCGCTGGGCGGCCCGATCATCAAGGACAAGCTGTTCTTCTTCGGTGCCTATGAAGGCAACGACCAGAACCGCGCGTTCAACGTGGTCGCGGGCGGCAACGCGGCGCTGCAGGCCGCGGCATCGGCATCGCTCGGCCGCGATATCCACACGCTCGAGGGCGCGTTCGTCAGCCCGTTCCGCAGCGACTTCTACTTCGGCAAACTGACGCTGACCCCGGACGACCGCCAGACCTTCGACCTGTCGTTCAGCCGCCGCGACGAGAGCGACATCCAGGCCTTCGGCAACAACGTTTCCTATGAGGCGGCGGAGAACAAGAAGAACCGGGTCGACACCTATCAGTTCAAATGGGCGTATAACGGCAGCAATTTCGTCAACGAATTCAATGCCAGCTATCTGAACTACACATTCAATCCGACCTCGCTGCACCCCGATCTGCCGCAATATGAATATGCCGGCGTGATCATCGCGGGCGGCAAGGACTCGACCCGCAACGAAGTGCAGAACAGCTATACGTTCCGCGACGACTTCACCTGGTCGGGCTTGGCGGGCCATGTGTTCAAGGCGGGCATCCGCGTGCAGGTGACCGACATCACCTTCGACGACCACAGCTATGTCCAGCCGCACTATACCTTCACCGACAACGGCAATAATGGCACGCCGCTCAACCCGAATGACGATCTGAGCTTCGCCTTCCCGAGCGAGGCGCGCCTGGGCCTGGGCAGCTCGCTGATCCAGGCGTCGAACACCCAGCTTGGTCTGTACGTGCAGGACGACTGGAACGTCACCCCGAAGCTCCAGCTCAACCTGGGCGTGCGCTGGGACTATGAGACCAACGGGTTCAACAATGATTATGTGACCCCGGCCAATGCCGCGGCGGCGTTGCGCGCACTGCCCGCGACCTATTATTTCAATCCCGAAAACTACATCACCGACGGCAATGACCGGAAGCCGTTCATGGGCGCCTTCGCCCCGCGCCTTGGTTTCTCCTATGACCTGAAGGGCGATCGCTCGACGGTGATCTTCGGTGGCTTTGGCCGCTATTACGACCGCAACAACTTCAACAACACGATCGACGAGCTGTCGCGCGTGCTCAACCCGGTGGGCGTGTTCCGCTTCTCGGTCGACGGCTCGCCGCGGTCGGGCCTGCCGACCGTGGCGTGGAACCCGGCCTATGGGACCCGTG
Source organism: Sphingomonas sp. R-74633 (assembly GCF_013416555.1). Lineage (GTDB taxonomy): Bacteria > Pseudomonadota > Alphaproteobacteria > Sphingomonadales > Sphingomonadaceae > Sphingomonas. The sequence goes on from NZ_JACCFG010000006.1 coordinate 59,701, forward strand.
CGGGCCTGCTCGCGCTCCAGGGCAGCGCCGCCGGCGCCGGCCTGCCCGAGCTGTTCGCAGTGAAGAACGATGCCAAGCCGCCGGTGAACGACCAGTTCAGCCTGGGCGTGCGCCAGCGTTTCGGCGTGTTCCAGGCCGCGATCACCGGCTCGTACCAGCGCGGCCGCAACGGCTATACCAACCTGTTCGCCACGCGGCAGAACAATGGTCTCGGCAATTGCTGCAACACCGCGCCGGTGACGCCGTTCGGCTATGCCAATGTGCTGATCGGCTATGACGGGCTCGATACCCGCTACAAGGCGCTCTACGTCACGCTCGACAAGAACTACACCGCCGCGTCGGGCTGGGGCCTCAACATCGCCTATACGCTGTCCAAGGCAGAGCAGAACGGCAACGACCTGTTCAGCCTCGATGGCATCACGCCGGATTCCTATGGCTGGCGCACTCGTCCGGGCGACGAGCGCCACCGGCTGGTGATCTCGGGCATGGTCGACCTGCCGTTCGGCTTCTCCTTCTCGACGCTCACCACGCTCGGCAGCGGCCAGGGTTATCTGGTCACCGACGCGACCCAGGGCTTCGACGTGGGCAAGCTCAAGCTGACCACAGCCTATCCCGAGAAGAACTGTATCGAGGGGCTGTTCGCCTTCTGCGAAGTCAATCTGACGCTGGCCAACCGCTTCAAGATCCATGGCTTCGGCCAGGTCGAGGCAGCGGTCGACCTGCTCAATGCGTTCAACAACAAGAACTTCAAGGATTTCGACGGCTTCTTCAGCCTGACCGATCCGCTGGATCCGGGCCGCATCGGCAACAACACCGTCACGTTGCCGCGGCGCATCCAGTTCCGCCTCGGCTACAAGTTCTGAGCCTGGCCTGAGCAATGCAATTTGGGGGAGGCGGGCTTCGGCTCTCCTCCCCCTGTTCTTTTTGGGGATTGGCGATGCGGTTCGGATTTCTGCTGGCGGGCATGGTCGCGGCGAGTGCAGCGCAGGCGCAGGAGGCGCGCCAGACCTACGCCAATCCGATCGACATCGATTACCGCTACAATTTCGAGCAGGTGAACCAGGGCGTCTCGTACCGCACCGGCGCGGACCCGGCGGTCGTCACCTTCAAGGGCAAATACTATCTCTTCCAGACGCTGGCCGACGGCTATTGGTCGTCGAGCGATCTCGTCCACTGGACCTTCATCACGCCGAGCCGCTGGCCGTTCAACTCGATCGTCGCGCCCGCGGTGTGGAGCGATGGCGAGCGCATCCTCATCCAGCCGTCGATGACCCGGGCGGAATCGATCCTGTCGACCAGCGACCCCGACAGCGGCAAGCTCGATTTCTTCGTGCGGCGGATGCCCGAGCTGGTCGACTCGGTGGGCGAGGGGCACGTTCCCGCGCCCGGCGAGGACAAGGTGCCGCCCGGACCCTGGGATCCCGCGCTGTTCAAGGACGAGGACGGCAAATGGTATCTCTACTGGGGATCGTCCAACGTCTTCCCGCTCTACGGGATCGAGATCGCCTTCGAAGACGGCAAGCTGGCCTATAAGGGCAAGCCAAAGCCGATGCTGGCGCTGCATCCCGAGGAACATGGCTGGGAGCGCTTCGGCCAGGATCACAGTGGCACGCTGCCGAACGGCACCCCGATCCAGCCCTTCATGGAGGGCGCCTGGATGACCAGGGTCGGCGGGCGCTATTATCTCCAATACGGCGCGCCGGGGACCGAATATAACGCCTATTCGAACGGCACCTATGTCTCCGACAAGCCGCTCGGGCCGTTCGAATATGCGCCGTGGAATCCGGTGGCCTACAAGCCCGGCGGGTTCGTGCAGGGCGCGGGGCACGGCTCGACCTTCGAGGACGTCCACGGCAATTGGTGGAACACCGGCACGCCGTGGATCGGCTATAACTGGACCTTCGAGCGGCGCATCGGGATGTGGCCGGCGAAGTTCTGGGCGGACGGGCAGATGGCGGTCTCGACGCGCTTCGGCGACTTCCCGCATTATGCGCCGACCGCGAAGGTCGAGGATCCGGAGAGCCTGTTCACCGGCTGGATGCTGCTTTCGTACCGGAAGCCGGCGGTGGCTTCGTCGACCCAGGGCGCGTTCGCCGCGGATCGCGCGACCGACGAGAACCCGCGGACCTTCTGGGTGGCGGCGGCGAACAAGCCGGGCGAGACGCTGACCGTCGACCTGGGCGGCGCCAGGACGCTGCGCGCGGTACAGGTGAATTTCGCCGACTATAAGGCGGGCCGCTTCGGCGACGCGCCCGACATCTATACCGAGTTCGAGTTGCAGTCTTCGCTGGATGGCAAGGCGTGGTCTCCGTTGGCGAAGACCGAGGCACCGCGCCGCGACCGGCCCAATGCCTATTTCCAGCTGCCGGCGCCGGTGCGGGCGCGCTATGTGCGCTATGTGCACGGCCACGTCGGCGGCGCGAACCTGGCGATTAGCGATTTGCGGGTGTTTGGCTCGGCCGATGGCAAGGCGCCGGCGATGCCAACCGGCGTGACCGCGGTGCGCGATAGCGACGCGCGCAATGCGCATGTGGCGTGGAAGCCCGTGCGCGGGGCGGTTGGCTATAACGTGCTGTGGGGCGTGCGGCCGGACCGGCTAACGCTGACCTATCAGCGCTGGGCGGATCAGGGCGCCGCGCTGGATATCCGGGCGCTGAATGTCGGGGTTGGCTATTGGGTGGCGGTCGAGGCGTTTGACGAGAATGGGGTTTCACGGCGCTCGAAGCCGGTGAAGATCAGGTAATCCAGCCCCCGGTGAACCCTGCAGCCTTCAGTCCCTTCCGGATTGGCGGGCACGACCGCATCCGCTTCCACACGAACTCGCTGCGATAGTTCGCCGCCTGGAGCAGGATCGGGCCCTGGTCGATGCCGATATAGTCGGTGTCGTACCAGCCCTTCACCGGATCGACGCGGCCATTGCTGACGCGCTTGTCGGTCCAGCGGAAGCTCGGGTTGAACGAGTCGAAGAAGCCATATTTGCCGTAGAGCAACGCGCCATGCTCGCGGCGTAGCGCTTCGGCAGCGGGGATCACGATCTCGGGCGCGAAGGGCAGCGAGCCGAGTGCCGCGGTCGGGGCGAGGGTGCCGTCGTCGCGCTCGTCGGGCTGGCCCAGCGGGCCGCGCGCCGAATAGCTGAAGAACTCGACGGTCCTGCCCTTGAACGGCAGCTTGAAATCGCCGGGGCCGTCGCAGGCGGTGAGGCCCCATATGTCCTTCGACCAGCCGTCCCAGCCCTGCGGGTTGGCGATGCAATAGGCGCGGCTGGCATAGGTGGCGCGGCGGCTATTCTCGAAATAATCCATGCCGGCCTCACGCATTGTCGCGTCGCGAATGCCGCGGAAGTCGATCCAGATCTGGCTGTACTGGTGGCCGAACAGCGGCGCGAAGGCGAGGTGGCGGGTCGGACCCTCGCCGCGCCAGCTATGCGCATAGGGCGCGGTCCACACCTCCCAGCTGTCCGCCGGCAAGGCGTGCTCGGGGGCGCCCAGACCGAGAATGTAGACGAACATCCCCTCGTTATAGCCGTCCCAGCTGCGCTCGATCAGGCCGCGGCCGGGGTGCCAGCCCATCGACACTGCCTTGCGGCCGTCCGAGCGGAAGAAGTTCCAGTCGGCACGGGCATAGAGCTTCTGCGCGAGGTCGCGGATCTCGCGCTCCTTCGCGTCGGCGCGGTCATAATATTGGCCGGCGAAGAGGACGCCCATCAGCAGCAATGTGGTGTCGACGCTCGACAGCTCGACGTCGCGGAAACGCTCTCCGCTGATCATGTCGATGAAGTGATAGAAGAAGCCCTTGTGGCCGATCTTGCCGGTCGGCTCGGGCCCCTGGGGCGCTTCCCAGAAGAAGCGCAGCGTGGTGAGCGTGAGGTCGCGGGCCTCGGCGCGGGTGATCCAGCCGCGCTCGACGCCGACCGGATAGGCAGTGAGCGCGAAGCCCACCGAGGCGATCGAGCAGAAGCTGGGCGAGGGATAGCGATCGGGGACCAGGCCATTGTCGCGCCGCGCGGTCTCCCAGAACCAGCGGAAGGTGCGCTCCTCGATGTCTTCGTAAAAGGCGGGGAGCGTGCGTACCGCGGCGGGCTTGCGCGACTGGGCGTTGGCGGCGGCGGGCAGGGCCGAGCCGGCCAACAGGAGCGAAGACCGCGAAAGGAGCGCGCGCCGGTCGATCATGATCAAAGCCTCATACACGAGAACGGATGACGGTTCGCCCCGGACCTAGAAAATCGGGTCCAAAAAATCGGGGGCGGTGCACGAGGCGCCGCCCCCCAGGGGGGGTGTAGGGTGCGAAGCGCTATTGCTGAAACCGGTTACAGTTTCGGGACAAAAAGAAACGGAGCCACACTCACGCATGCGCGGCTCCGCCTTGGGAGGCGGTGTGCGGCGCCGTCGTGGCGCGCGTCACCAGCTCGGGGATCTGGGTTTCGCTGGCACGGACCTGGTCCCGGCCTTCGAGCATGTCGATCAGCCGGGAGACGGCGCGGGCGCCCATCTCGGCAACGTTCACGCGCATCGTGCTGAGCGAGAGATAGCGGGCGAGGGGGACGTCGTCGAAGCCGGCGACGGCAATATCCTCGGGCACGCGCTTGCCGCCGGTGCGCAGGCCGTAGAGGCAGCCGATCGCCATCATGTCGTTGGCGGCGAACACTGCGTCGGTGAGCGTGGAGCTTGCCAGGATCTCGGCCGCGGCGGATTCGCCGGTTTCCTCGTTGAAATCGCCCGCGATGATGCGCGGCGGCAGACCGAGCCGGGCGCATGCGTCGCGATAGCCCTGCGCGCGCTCCTGCGCGTCGACATTGCCTTCGGGGCCGGCGATGTGGACGATGTGGCGATAGCCATTGGCGTGGAGGTGCGCGACCATCGCTTCGGCGCCGGCGCGGTTGTCGAGGCGGAGCGACGGGCGGCCCGGCACCTCGCGGTGGCTGTTGATCATCACCGAGGGCAGGGCCGGCGGCAGCGCACGCTCGAGCGTCTCGGGGTCGATATGCGGGGCCATCACCAGCAGGCCGTCGACGCGGCCGCGCATTGCGCGGAGGGCAACGGCCGCCTGATCGCCATCGTCGTGCATGTTGGACAGCAGCAGGAGATAGCCGCGGCGGCTCGCTTCGCGGTCCATGCCGCGCACACATTCGGAGAAGAACTCGCCGTGAAGATCGGGCAGGACCACGCCGATTGCGTGGTTGCGCGCCAGGCTGAGGCTGCGCGCGCCGGCATGCGGGACATAGCCCAATTCGGACGCTGCCTTGATCACCTTGTCGCGGGTTTCGGCACGGACATTGTCGAGGCCGTTCAGGGCGCGCGACACCGACGCGACCGAAACTTCGGCGCGGCGTGCGACATCGCGGATAGTGGCCTCGCCCATTTCAGTCCCTTCTTCCCGGCCTTCGCAGCGTTTTCCTACGTTCCAGACCGCTTCGGCGATTGCAATGCAAGCCGTGCCCGAGTTATGTAACCGGTTACGGACGGCGCAAACAAGCAAAAAAGTTTCACGCGCGGACATCATGGTGACAAAGCCCGTTGAGGGTTGGCTCGGGCCGATCAGGAGAGGAATGGACATGTTTGACACCCGGATTTCGCGACGCGCGGCCTTGATGGGAGCCGGAGCGGTCGCGGCCTGGGCTGCGAGCCCGGCGCGGGCGATGCTGCAGGCGGCCGGCAATCTGCCCGTCCCCGCCTTCATCGATGCGCTGATCGCCAAGATGACGGTCGACGAAAAGGCCGGCCAGCTCACGCTGCTGCCCGCGGCCTGGGGCGGCGGTGTTGCCACCGCGCTCAACCCGCCGACCAATGGTCCGAGCTTCGAGGAGCAACTCGCCGATGTCGAGAAGGGGCGCCTCACCGGCGTGTTCAACGGCAATGGCGCCGAGATGGCGCGGCGGATGCAGACGGTGGCGATGACCAAGTCGCGGCTCAAGATTCCGCTGCTCTTCGCCGCCGACGTGATCCACGGCCACCGCACGATCTTCCCGGTGCCGGTGGGCGAGGCGGCGTCGTTCGAGCCCGAGCTGGCCGAGCGCACTGCGCGCATGGCCTCTTATGAAGGCGCCGCGGCGGGCATCGACTGGACCTTCGCGCCGATGGTCGACATTGCGCGCGACCAGCGCTGGGGCCGCACGATGGAAGGCGCGGGCGAGGACGTGCTGCTCGGCGAGCTGATCGCCGTGGCGCGGGTGAAGGGCTTCCAGGGCAAGGACCTGAAGGCGAACGACGCGATGCTCGCGTGCTTCAAGCATTTCGCCGCCTATGGCGCGGCGGAGGCGGGGCTCGACTACAATACCGTCGATGTCTCCGAGCGGACGCTGCGCGAGGTGTATCTGCCGCCATTCAAGGCGGCGCTCGACGCCGGCGCGCTTTCGGGCATGGCCTCGTTCAACGAGATTTCGGGCGTGCCCTCGACCGCCAATGACTGGCTGATGCGCAAGATCCTGCGCGAGGAATGGGGTTTCGAGGGCTTTGTCGTGTCGGACTACACCGGCGACATGGAGATGATCGACCATGGCTTTGCCGCGGATGCGCGCGAGGCGACCAAGCTAGCTTTTCTCGCCGGCGTCGACATGAGCATGACCAGCGGCTTCTACCGCGACCATCTGCCCGATCTCGTCGCCAAGGGCGAAGTGCCGATGACGGTGCTCGACGCGTCGGTGCGCCGCGTGCTGGCGATGAAGGCGAAGCTCGGTCTGTTCGACGACCCCTTCCGCCGCATCGACGTGAAGCGCGAAAAGGCGCGCTCGCGCACCAAGCCGGCGATTGCGCTGTCGCGCGAGGCCGGGCGCAAGTCGATCGTGATGCTCAAGAATGACGGCGACCTGCTGCCGCTGCCCAAGAGCGGCAAGCGAATCGCGATCATCGGGCCGTTCGCCGAGGGCAAGCACGACATCAACGGCCCTTGGGTGGTCTATGGCGACAATGCCCAGGCGATCGACCTGGCGAGCGGCGTGCGTGCGGCAGTGGCCGACAAGGGCGCGGTAAGCGTGGCGCTGGGCTCGGGTGTCGAGGCGCCGCTGGCCGGCGGGATCGAGGCGGCGGTGGCCGCGGCGAATGCGGCGGACGTGGTGATCCTGGCGATCGGCGAGGCCGAGAACATGTCGGGCGAGGCGCAGTCGCGCACCGAGATCGTGATCCCCGAGCCGCAAATGGCGCTGGCCGAGGCCGTGGCGAAGACGGGCAAGCCGATCGTGGCGGTGCTCAAGAACGGCCGGGCGCTGGCGCTCGAGGGCGCGGTGTTGAACGCTGGCGCGATTCTCGTCACCTGGTTCCTGGGCTCGGAAGGCGGCAACGCCACCGCCGATGTGCTGTTCGGCGATTACAGCCCCGCCGGGCGCCTGCCGTGCAGCTTCCCGCGCTCGCCGGGGCAGCAGCCTTATTACTACAACCACAAGCCGACCGGGCGCCCGAACCCGGAAGGCGCGCTGCAGCCCTACAAGGCGCACTATCGCGGCATTCCGAACTCGGCTTTGTTCCCGTTCGGGCACGGGCTGACCTATGGCAAGGTGGCCTATTCGGAGCTGTCGGCGCCGGCGACGCTGGCGTGGGACGGCGAGATCACCGTCTCGGCGAAGATCACCAATTCCGGATCGCGCGCGATCGAGGAAGTGGTGCAGCTCTATATCCGCGACCGCGTGGCGAGCGTCACCCGGCCGGTGCGCGAGCTCAAGGCCTTCCGCAAGCTGGCGCTGGCGCCCGGGGCGAGCGAGACGGTGACGTTCAAGCTCAGTCGCGCGCAGCTGCTGTTCATCGGGCGGGAGAACAAGCCGACCGTTGAGCCGGGGCTGTTCGATGTGTGGATCGCCCCGTCGGCCGAGGCCGAAGGCGTGAAAGCGCAGTTCACGCTTACTGCTTGAGGTGATTCCTCCCTCGGCGAAGCCGGGGGAGGATTTTCAGGAACCCCGATCCTCGAGGTCCTTCACGATCTTCGCATGCGCGCCCTTGCCGAGCGGGTTGAGCAGCATGAACGCGACCGACAGCGCCAGGAACGCCAGCGGCACCAGCGCGATCGTGCCGCGCATCGCGGCGAGCGTGGCGCTGCTCTGCTGGACATTGGCGACATAGCCGGCGGCGTCGAATCCGGCGGCGAGCAGCAGCGTGGCGAGGCCGATGGCGATGCGCTGGAGCAGCGCCGCCATGCCGAACACCGCGCCCTCGACGCGTAGCCCGGTGGCGCGCTCGCCATATTCCACCGTGTTGGGCAGCATCGCCCAATAGGCGAAGTGCAGGCCGACGATCAGCGCCTGCATCGTGACGAGGAAGAGCTGCATCGGCCCGGCCTTGTCGATGTGCACGCCGACGAAGAAGACCAGTCCCGCCATGCAGGCCGAGGCGGCGAGGAACCATAGCCCGCGGGTGCCGAGCAGACGCTGGAGCAGCATCCATAGCGGCACCGCCGCGGCGCCGACGACGCCCATCCAGGCGAGCGCGCTCTGCCCGGCCACGTCGTCGCCGACGAAATATTTGAAATAATAGAGCACCGATTTGTTGAGGATCGTCACCGCGACGATCATCGCCATCATCGCCAGGTTCAGCGTGACGAAGGCGCGGTTGGCGGCGAGGCTCTTCAGGCTTGCCGCGATCGAGGGCGGGGCAGTGCGCACCGGCACGACCTGCTCGCGGTAGCTGGCGCCGACCAGCATCAAGATCACGGTGCCGAGGATCGCGAACAGGATCGCCGCGCCGAGATAGGCATGCGCAGGAATCGGGCTGCCGCTCAACCAGGCGCCGAACGGCAGCGTGCCGCGCGCGACGAACACCGCGGCCATCGTGCCGAACAACATCCGCATCCCGGCGAGGAAGGCGCGGTCGCGGCTGTCGCTGCTCACCCGCGCGCTCATCGCTAGATAGGGCACGTTCAGGGCGGCATAGGCGGTGCGGAACAGCAAATGGCCGACGAAGATGCTGCCAATGCCCCACCAGCCGCTGGCGAGCGGCGGCACATAAGTAAGCACGAAGGCGAGGCCGAGCGGGATGCTGCCGAGCATCAGGAAATGGCCATAGCCGCGCCCGGGCTCGCGCCGGTCCGCAACGGCGCCGGCGATGAAGTTGGCGAGGCCGTCCCACACCGAGGCGATCGTGTAGATCGCCGCCGCGGTCGCCACCGGCAGCGCGAGCGCTTCGGTATAGTAGAAGAGCAGGAAGAGCATGATGCTCTGCCAGTAGAGATTGAAGGCGAAGTCCCCGAAGGCGAAGAGTAGCAAGCGCGCGCGGGCAGGGGCCGCGCGAAGGCGAGCGATCACCATTGATTCGACATCCCGTCCTCCGCCGACATGGCAATTGCCTAGCGCGGGTAGCAGTGCGCGGGAACGGTGCTTTTCAAAGGGTTTGGCCCAAAGGCCGAATCGGGCGCCGCGTCGGGCGGCCCGAGGGGAATTTTAGTTGGTCGGGGCGACAGGATTCGAACCTGCGACCCCCACACCCCCAGTGTGATGCGCTACCAGGCTGCGCTACGCCCCGACCGAGGTTGGGGCCTCTAGGCCGGTGCGGCGCAGGATGCAAGCCGCTCCCGACAATAGTTGCGCGTGCAGGTCACGCATGTTAGCGCGCGGCGCTTGAACGGAGCGGACTTCGCGCCGGCTACCCAGCTAATTCCAGGATCCCATGTTCATCACCCCAGCATATGCACAGGCCGCAGGCGCGGCACAGGCCAGCCCGATGGGCGGAATCCTCGGTCTTGCGCCGCTCGTCCTCATCTTCGTTGCCTTTTATTTCCTGATGATCCGCCCGCAGCAAAAGCGGATGAAGGAGCTTCAGGGCTCGATCAACGCGGTCAAGAAGGGCGACCAGGTCGTCACCGGCGGCGGACTGATCGGCAAGGTCACCAAGGTCGACGAGAATGAGGTCGAGCTCGAGCTTGGCCCGAACGTCAAGGTCCGCGCGATCAAGGCCACGCTCACCAGCGTGAAGCCTGCCGGCGGCGCGAAGCCCGCGAACGACTGATGCTCGACTTTCCCCGCTGGAAGATCACCACGATCCTCGTCGGCATCGCGATCATGATCGCGCTGTCGGTCCCGAGCTTTTTCCCGAAGAGCGCGCGCGACCATTGGCCGAGCTGGGTGCCCAAGCCCGCGATCAACCTGGGCCTGGACCTTGCCGGCGGCAGCTTCCTGCTGTTCGAGGCGGACACCGATGACGTGCGCCAGGCCAGGCTCACGCAGATGCAGGAGCAGGTCCGCGCCGAGATGCGCAAGGACCCCAAGATCGACATCGGCGATATCTCGATCCAGGGCGGCAAGGTCAGCTTCATGCTGCGCGACCCGTCCAAGGTCGATGCGGCGCGCGAGAAGCTGCTCGCGATCACCGGCACCGGCGTGGGCACCACCGGCCAGCGCCAGTGGGACGTCGCCGTGGTCAATTCGTCGCAGTTCGTGCTGACCCCCACCGAGGCGGGCATCAACGAAGCGATCGAAACCGCGATGAACGACGCGCGCGAGATCATCGAGACGCGCATCAACGCGCTCGGCACGGTCGAGCCGACCGTGATCCGCGAAGGCGCCAACCGCATCGTCGTGCAGGTCCCCGGCCTGCAGGACCCGACTGCGCTCAAGGCGCTGGTCGGCAAGACGGCGAAACTCGAATTCCGCCTGGTTGACGCCAATGCCGACCAGAATGCCGTGCAGGCAGGCCAGGCGCCGCCCGAGGACATCGTCCTGCCGCACGAGGGCGGTGGCAAGGTCGCGGTGCAGCGCCAGGTGATGATCACCGGCGACATGCTGATCGATGCCAAGCAGAGCTACAACCAGCAGGGTCTGCCGGACGTGACGCTGCAGCTCAACGGCGCCGGCGCCAAGCGCTTCGCCAAGGTGACGCAGGAAAATAGCGGCAAGCCGTTCGCGATCATCATCGACGGTGTCGTGATCTCGGCACCGAACATCAACGAGCCGATCCTCGGCGGCAGCGCCTCGATTTCGGGCGGCTTCACCGTGGAGAGCGCCAACAACCTCGCGATCGCGCTTCGATCGGGCAAGCTGCCGGTGGACTTGAAGGTGGTGCAGGAATCGACCGTCAGCCCGGAACTCGGCGCCGACTCGATCCGCGCGGGTATCACCGCGTCGATCATCGCGGTGGTCGCGGTGATCGCGTTCATGATCCTCACCTATGGCCGCTTCGGCCTGTACGCTACGCTGGCAGTGATCATCAACGTGCTGGTCATCCTCGCGGTGATGGGCCTGATGAACGCGACGCTGACGCTGCCGGGCATCGCCGGCTTCGTGCTGACGATCGGCACCGCGGTGGACGCCAACGTGCTGATCAACGAACGCATCCGGGAAGAGAGGCGGCGCGGACGAAGCGTGATGCAGGCGATCGAGCTGGGCTATAAGGAAGCCAGCCGTACGATCTTCGAAGCGAACGTGACCCACGCGATCGCCGGCCTGATCATGGTGATCCTGGGCTCGGGCCCGATCCGTGGCTTCGCGATCGTGCTGCTGATCGGTATCGCGACCTCGGTGTTCACCGCGGTCGTGTTCACTCGCATGCTCGTCACGATCTGGTTGCGCCGCAACCGGCCCACCGAAATCCATATTTAATCGGAAGCGACGCACATGCGGCTCCTCAAGATCATCCCGGACAACACGAACATCGGGTTCGTTCGCGTCCGCCACATCGCCTTCGCGGTCACGATGCTGCTCACCATCGCGGCCGTCGCGCTGGTCGGCGTCCGCGGGCTCAACATGGGCGTCGACTTTGTCGGCGGCGTCTCCATCGAGGAGAAGTTCCCGAGCCCGCCCCAGGCGCATCTCGATACGATCCGCGAGACGGTCCACCAGCTCGGCTTCGGCGAGCCGGCGCTCCAGCAGCTCGGCGGCCAGAACAGCGTGACGATCCGCCTGCCGGTGCCCAAGTCGGCCGCACCGGACGCGGTCAACGCGATGGTGGAATCGGTGAAGACAGCGCTGAAGGCGAAGTTCAACGCGGATTTCACCACCTATTCCACCGTGTCGGGCAAGGTCTCGGGCGAGCTGGTGAACAAGGGCGTGCTGGCGGTGGTCCTCGCGATCATCGGCATCGCGATCTTCTCGTGGTTCCGCTACGAATGGCAGTTTGGCGTCTCGACCGCGGTCGCGATCATCCACGACGTGCTCATGGCGATCGGCTTCTTCGCGCTCACCCAGATGGTGTTCGACCTGAACATCGTCGCCGCGGTGCTGACGATCATCGGCTATTCGATCAACGACAAGATGGTGATCGACGACCGTATCCGCGAGAATATGCGCAAGTACCGCAAGATGGGGATGAGCGAGCTTATCGACCTGTCGGTCAACGAGACGCTGCCGCGTACCGTGATGACCTCGCTGACGATCATGCTCGCGCTCGCCGCGCTGCTGATCTTCGGCGGCCCGGTGCTGCGCGGTTTCACGGCGGCGATGATGCTCGGCATCGTCGTCGGCACCTATTCGTCGATCTACGTCTCGTCGTCGCTGCTGATCTCGCTCGGCCTCAAGCCCGGCCCGCGCGAGGAAAAGCCCTCGGCGGCGACCGGCGCCGAGCGCATCGGCTGAGCTGATGGAAGTGAAGCGCGCCAGCGCGGAGGGGCCGGTGATTGCCGGCTTCTCCGGGCGCGGCTTCCGGGTCGACGAAGGCGTGTATGAGGGGCTGTTGATCACCCCCGAGCGTGCCGATGGCTGGACGCCGCCGCCGATCGCGGAGCTGACCGAGGCCGATCTCGCGCCGCTGCTGGCGCTCGACCCCAAGCCTGAGTTCCTGCTGCTCGGCACCGGCGCGACCCTGGTGCGCCCCTCGGCTGCGCTGAGCCGCGCGCTGGGTGCCAGAGGCATTGGCATCGAGGCGATGGACAGCCGCGCTGCGGCCCGCGCCTGGGGCGTGCTGCGCGCCGAACTGCGCTGGATTGCGGGCGCGCTGTACCCGCTCGACTAAGCGGCTTTCCGACAGTCGAATATTGGGTATGCTCCCGGCAAAAGGGAGGATGCTCGCATGATGATTCTCGCGCTTGCTCTGGCGATGGCCGCGCAGTCCGACACGCCGGATTATCGCAACGACGCCAATTGGCTGTGCCGGCCCGGCCGCCAGGATGCGTGCACCATGGACTTGTCGACCACCGTGGTCGCGGCCAGCGGCAAACGCAGCGCCGAGCCGTTCAAGGCGGCGAGCGACCCCAAGTTCGACTGTTTCTACGTCTATCCGACCATCTCGCTCGACACGACGCCGAATAGCGACATGATCCCCGGCGACGAGGAGAAGCGCGTCGCCCAGTTCCAGGCCGCGCGCTTCGCGAAGAATTGCCGGGTGTTCGCGCCGGTCTATCGCCAGGTGACGCTTACTGCGCTGCGCAGCGTGATCGGCGGCGGCACGCCCAAGATCGACCGCGACATGGCATTCGCGGACGTGAAGGCGGCGTGGGACGACTACATGGCCCATGACAATAAGGGCCGCGGCGTCGTGCTGATCGGGCACAGCCAGGGCTCGCTGATCCTGACGCGCCTCGTCGCGACCGCGATCGACGGCAAGCCGGCGCAGAAGCAGCTGGTCTCGGCGATGCTGATCGGCAGTACGATCCCGGTGCCGATCGGCAAGGACGTGGGCGGGGTGTTCCCGACAATCCCGCTATGCCGCAGCGCCGATCAGGCGGGCTGCGTTATCACCTATGCCAGCTTCCGCGCCGATTCCCCGCCGCCGGCCAATACGCGCTTCGCCAAGGGCGATCGGCCGGGCGTCGAGGCGGGGTGCACCAACCCGGCGGCGCTGGGCGGCGGCAAGGCCGTGATGCACGCCTATCTGAACGCGGGCGGCAACATGCTCGTCCCGGGGCCGGCCGATGCCTGGAGCAAGGACGGCGCGGCGGTGACGACGCCGTTCGTCAGCGTGCCGGGGCTGATCTCCGCGGAATGCGTCAACAAGGACGGGTTCAACTATCTCGCGGTGAGCGTGAACGCCGACCCCGCCGATCCGCGCACCGATACGATCGCGGGCGATGTGAAGGTGGGCACTGCCATCCTGAAGGACTGGGGCCTGCACCTGATCGACATGAACCTGGCGCAGGGCGACCTGGTCGACCTGACTGCGCGGCAATATCGGGCCTGGGCGAAGACGCGCTAGACTAGCGCGCCGGGGCGAGGCGGATCAGCAGCTGGCGCCAGAAGGGAATGGTGATCAGCGCGATCTGGCCGAGGAACGGGATAAACAGGCTGGTCACGAAGGCGGTGAGCGAACCGAGCAGCAGGGCGAGACCGCGCTGGCGGATCATCGTGCGGTGCTCGCCGGTCACTTGCTCGCCCACCACCGGCGGCGCGGTGAGGATGCGCTGGACCAGGATATTGCAGATCGCGATCACCACCATCCAGCCGCAGTAGAATGCGGCGGGCACGCGGTGGCCGTAATATTCCGACGAGAAGGCCGTGAAGAACGGCATCGCCGCGATGGCGCTGAGCAGCAGCAGATTGGGCGCGAACAGCGTTGGGCTCCAGTGGCGCGCACAATCGAACGCGCGGTGGTGCCCGGCCCAGATGGCGCCGATCACGAAGAACGAAACGAAGAAGCCGATGAAATTGGGGATCAGCGCATTCAGCGCCTCTAGGAATGCCGTGTCGGTGTAGGGCGCGGTGAGGTGCGGGACATGGATCTCGATCACCAGCAGGGTAATCGCGATCGCGAACACGGCGTCGGAGAAGAACGCCATGCGCTCCAGCCCGTGCGCCGGGCTATCGGCGTGCGTGTCCTTCGGCCTCATTCAACTGCCCCCCCAAATCGATTCGGCGCCGCGCCTAGCAGAGGATCAGCGCGTCGTCGCGGGCGGTGTGGCCTTGGTGCGGCGCGTGGTAGCGCGCGGCTTGGCGGCCGGCGCCTTGGCCGCGGCCGGCTTGCGCGGTTTGGGAGTGGGCTTTGGCGCGGCGGTTTCGCTGGTGCCCGGCTTGGCGGTTGCGGCAGCCTTGGCGGGCGCCTTTGCTGCAGGCTTCGCGGCGGCAGGCTTGGCGGGAGCCTTGGCCGCTGCCGGCTTCGCGGCGGGTTTTGTCGCGGTCTTGGCAGGCGCCTTGGCGGCGGGCTTCGCAGCCGGCTTCGCTTCGGTCTTGGCCGGGGCCTTGGCCGCTGGTTTCGCGGCTGCAGGCTTGCGCGCGCGCTTCACCACCGGTTTGGCGGCGGTCGCGGGCGTGGCAGACGGCGCGGGGGCCGCCTCCGCGGCCTTGTCGCTGGGCTTGAGCCGGGCTGCGAGCGCTACAAGACCCGCGGCCAGCAGGTCGTTCACCACCGGATGCTTGGCGAGCGCATCAAGCTGCTTGCGCAGCTCCTTGGGCAGCTTCATCCCGGCGATGCTCTTGGGAAGAAAGCCCTTCTTCTCGGTCTTCGCTTCGCCCGACTTCTTGTCTTTCTTGCCCGCCATCACCTGGTCTCCGCCCATAGTAACTGCACTGTCACGAATGTCAGGGAGCAAGGCGGGCTAGTCAACGCGGAAATGGATCATTCATCCTCTTCGTCCGAATCGAGTTCGAACTCGAATTCGATTTCCAGGTCGCCGGGGCCGATCGGCGGCTCTTCCTGCGGCAGGATGTAATAGACCAGAGGCGGCGCATCGGCGCGCGGCTCGGGCAGATTGCTAAAGGGATCCATCGCTTCACTCCGTCACGCCCCCGACACGAACGGCGGGGAGGAGGCGGCGGTTCCCTCAGAGGGCCTGGCGGCGATCGACCAGGCGCTGGAGGAAGCCGCGATAGCGCGCGCTATTGGCCGCCCAGGTGAAAGGGGCGGCGATGGCGCGGGTGTCGGCCGGAACGGGGGGATTGGCGATCAGCCCGGCCAGCGCCTCGGCGAATGCGGCAGGGGTGCGTGCGACGATGCGGCCCGCAGCGGGCGCAGTCACAACCTGGCGGGCGCCGCCGACATCGGGGATCACCACCGGCGTGCCGCTGGCGATCGACTCGAGCCAGGCGTTGGCCAGCCCCTCGCGTTCCGAGGCAAGCGCCATCGCATCGGCTGCGGCAAGCGCGGCGGCGACGCGGTCGGGCGGGACCGAGCCTAGCAGCTTGACCCGGTCGCCAAGTCCCAGGCGCTCGATCTGCGCTTCGAGGCGCTTGCGGTCTGCGCCTTCGCCGGCGATCCACAGCGTGACGCCAGGCAGGGTGCTGACCGCGTCGATGATGATGTCATGCCCCTTCAAGGGGATCAGCGCGCCGACCGAGAGGACCAGCGGGCCCGTGATGCCGAACTCCGCCTTGGCGGCAGCGCGGTCGCGCGGTGCGAAGCGGGTGAGGTCGACGCCGGTGGTGATCGTCTCGATCTTCTCGCCGGGCATGCCCATCGCGATCATGTCGTCGCGCAATGCCTCGCTCACTGCCAGCACGCCGTCCGCAGTCTGGCCGGCGGCGATCACCTGGCTGGCGGTGGGCTCGCGCCGGCCCCAGTCATGGACGTCGGAGCCTCGCGCCTTGATCGAGATGGGCACGCCAAGACGCTTGCCCAGCAGCACCGCGGCGGGGCCATCGGGGAAGAAGAACTCGGCGGAGATCACGTCGAAGGGGAAGTCCTTGCGGATCTCCTTGAGCAGCGGCGCGGCGGCGGCGGCGATGGCCTGGGCATGGAAGCGGCCGCCGGTGCCGGGCAGGTTGAGGAAGCGTGGGCGGTGGACGGTCAGGCCCTTCCACTCTTCGCGCGACGGCAGCGCGGTGAGGGGCGCATAGCGGGGGTGCAGCGACAGCGGGAAGGGTGGCAGGCCGCGCGGAGCGACGACGCGCACCTCCACATCGTCGCGCTCGGCCAGCGACAGCGTCTGGCGCTCGACGAAGATGCCGAAATTGGGGCGCGAGGCGTCGGGGAACAGCGTCGACAGGATGAGCACGCGGAGCATTAAGCGGGCTTATAGCGCCGAAGGGTTAAATCTCCGCGCGCGGACGCAAAGCGGCCCGCCCGGCGCGTTCTGCCGGGCGGGCCGCGATGGTCTCAGGGCTTAGCGGCAGCTCTTCTTGCCGCTGCGCTCGATCTCGCGACCGGCGACGGCACCGGCAGCGGCGCCGAGCAGCGTGCCGACCGTACGGTCACCGCGCGTGTCGATCGTGCGACCAACCAGCGCGCCGGCAACGCCGCCGACGACTAGGCCGGTGGTGCCATCGGGCTTGCGGCAATAGCTGCGGCCGTCACGCCCGCGCCACTCGCGATAGGCATAGCGCTTGCGGTAGCGCTGCTGCGCCGGGCTCTCGACGCCAACGCCGGCCTTGGCGATGGGGGCAGCGTTCACGGCGACCGGAACCACGCTCGCGGCGGGCACCGCGACGGCCAGGGCGCCAAGCGCCAGAATAAACTTACGCATCTCTCACTCCTCGATATTCTACAGGCGAACCGGGGACGTAACGTTCTTGATCTTGATCAGGTTGCATGAACGGGAAACTACGTTCCGTTCAGCGGAGGTAAGGCAGTGGACGAAGCGCAGGCGATCATCGCGCAGCTGGGGCTTGCTCCGCATCCCGAGGGCGGCTGGTACCGCGAGACCTGGCGCGCGGCGCCGGGTGGCGACGGGCGGGCATTGGGCACCGCGATCTACTTCCTGCTCGAGACGGGCCAGCGCTCGCACTGGCACCGGGTCGACGCTGACGAATGGTGGCTGTGGCATGCCGGCAGCCCAATCGAGGTGCACATCGCCGATGCGGCGGGCAGCGATCCGGCGATCATCCGGCTTGGCGGCGATGTGGTCGCCGGCTATGCGCCCCAGTGCCTGGTCCCGGCGAATCGCTGGCAGGCGACCGAAGCGCCGCACGGATGGGCGCTGGTGAGCTGCCTCGTCGTTCCGGGCTTCGATTTCGCCGGGTTCGAATTGGCACCTCCCAACTGGGCTCCACGCAATAATATTGCCTAGTTCTCCACGTTATCCACAGTCTTCACAGGTTTGCAGACGCATTTCGCCCTTTGCACGACTCGGGTTCGATGACACCTTCATAACTGTAAGCGGAACGGTCCAACGGCGGGAAACCAAAGGAAGATCAGAGGCTTACACGGACCGGAAACGACGCAGGTGCCTTCGGGAAACCGCAGTCGGAGAAGGTTCGGGGATGCGAAGCCCCGGAAGTTGCGAAATGGAAGTGCCGCCCACGCGCTGCTGACGTTTCGAGGGACACCAGGGCACGGCTCGACCGGATGCGGAGCGCGGCACGCAAGTGTGGCGCGAAGCGAGAGTGGAGCGCGGCGCGCAAGCGACGTGCGAAACTGAAGTGGAAGGCGGCGTGCAAACGTGGCCTGAAGCGGAAGCCGACGGTAGCGCGCAAGCGTTGCTCGAAGCTCGGACCGAAGGGGGTGCGCAAGCGCCGCCGGACGTGGAAGGAAGAGACGGAAAGGGGACGGAACCCTGGTTCGCGGAAACGGTGCGCAAGCGCTCGGGACCTTGAACGAAGGAACGGCCCGCCGGAGAAACCGGATGGCTCGATGCGAAGCGCAAGCGGAGCGGAGAGTGTTGAAGGGATCGGACGGAGAAGATCGCGTCCAGCAAGGCTTCCGAGTTCCGGCCCCCGGCCGGGAGGACGAAGCGGGCCGCCGAGGCTGGTAACCGCAGCTCTCCTTCGGGATGAGCGGACAACGGCCAGCCTCGACGACCGACCCAAGGTTCGCATGCCCTTGCCGGCGCGGGCCGAGGAGCCGCCGAAACCATGCCGATGATCCGTCCGGGTCCACGGCAGCAGTCCGGCGACACGGGGCCTGGCAGCAATGCCGGGCCCCTTTTGCGTCTTGGGGTGGTTCGCGACCGGTTCCCCGGCGAAGGCCGGGGCCCCGTTGCAATGTCGTTCGAGAGGTGGCTGCGCATTTGCGGGTGCGCCGATACTGGGCCCCGGCCTTCGCCGGGGATCAGCATTGATGGTCTCGCATCGGAAACTAGCTCCGCCATACCACTGGCAAAGCAGGCAAAATCCTACATTACAAGCCGAACCGGATCCGGTTCAGAGCAAGGTCGCGTCGAGCTTGCTTTCGGCCTTGAGCAGCTTGGAGACCGGGCAATTGGCATGGGCGCCGGCGGCCAGCGCCTCGAACTGCTCCTGGGCCAGGCCGGGCACGCTCGCCTTGAGCGTCAGGTCCGAGCGGGTGATGCTGAAGCCGTCGCCATCCTGCTCGAGCTTCACCGCGGCGCTGGTTTCCAGGCTGCCGTCGCTGAAGCCGGCTCGGGCCAGGGCGAAACTCATCGCCATGGTGAAGCAGCCGGCATGGGCAGCGGCGATCAGCTCTTCGGGGTTGGTACCGGGTTCATCCCCAAAGCGCGTGTTGAAGCCGTAGAACTGGTCGGTCATCACGCCCGACTGGGTGCTGATATGCCCTTTGCCTTCCTTGCCGAAGCCGTCGTAGCGGGCAGTTGCGGTACGCGTCGTCATCGTCGAGTCTCCCTCATGGCCGGGCCCCTGATCTAGGCGACCGGAGGCCCGGCCGGAAGGTTACCCTTTAGGGTGAACGCTTAGCGGCAACGGGCGTCGCTGCTGTTCTTGTCGACCGACGAGCCGACCGCGGCACCGGCCGCCGCACCGAGCACGGTGCCGAGCAGCTCCGAGCCGCCCGGGGCGATGATGTTGCCGAGCACGCCGCCGGCGATGCCGCCGACGACCAGGCCGGTGGTGCCGTCCGAGCGGCGGCAATAATAGCGGCCGTCCTGGCCCCGATAGACCCGGTCGTTCCGGCTCAGCCGGTGCTCGCGGTAGTTGGCGCCCTCACGGTAATAGCGATCGGCATAATAGCCGCCGTACGACGGATCGGGGCGGTTATAGTCGTAGCTGGAATAGCCGTAGCTGCGCGGGCCGCTGTTATAGTCGGTGCAGCCGGCGAGGGTCGAGACCGCCGCGACTGCGCCAAGGATCAGGATACGCATGGTTTTCTCTCCGTGAACCCACTCTGCCCGGGGGAATGCGCAGCGTGGCGGAAAGGTTTCGCCTGCATCACGAAACGGTGTTGCCGAGCTGGGCCAGGGCGGGGCGGAACTGCTCGCGCTCGGATGCCGGCACCGGGGCGGTGGGATCGGGACGGAAGGCCGGGATGGCACGCTCCGAGCCGTCGGGGTGCTCGTCGCCCATCAGGTCGGTAGGCTCGACGCCCTCGGCCGGACGGCGGAGCAGCCGCCACGCACCAAATGCCACGGCACCCAGCGCCGCCACGGCGAGCGCGCCAAGCGAGGCCATGCTTGCCGAATGGGCAGTGCGGGCCGGAGCGGGTGCTGCGCTTGCCTTTGCCCTGGGCTTGGCGGGCGCCTTGCGGGCCGCGGGCTTGCGGGCTGCTGCCGGCTTGGCGGCGGGCTTGCGGGTCGTTGTGCCGGTCTTGCGGGTGGTGGCCATCGAAATTCCTCTGGTTCCAGGGGTTTCGGCCTGAACGGGCGGGCGGGGCGAGCGTTCCCGCCGCCCCGCCGCCGCTAAGCTCAGCTTTTCTCCTTGCCGGTACATTCGCCGGCGCGCTTGGCGTCGACGCTCGCCGACATCGTGCCCATCGCCCCGCCGTCGGAGGTGACTTCGGTGTGATAGGCGTCGCCGGAATAGCTGCCCTTGATCGTCATCTCGCGCTTCTGGCCCGCAGTCTCGCAGGTCAGCTTGGCGTCGATGGTGCCGCCGGCCATGGTGAAATGCTCATAGCGGCAGCTCTTGTCGCCGCCGAACATGCCGGCCTTGGGCGACTTGACGTCCTCGGCAGTGACGCAGCTCGAGAAGCTCTGCCCCGCCGCCATCTTGTCCTTCATCATCTTCAGCGATTCCGGCGGCATCTTTTCCATGCCGGGGGCGCTGAGGTTGGTGATGGTGACCTTGCCGTCCCAATGGCCCGGCGAAATGAAACTGCCGGCACCTTGCGCCGCGGCGACCTTGTTCGAGACTTCCTCGACCGAGGCGTTCTTCGCCGTGACCGTCGGCCCGGAATTGCAGGCCGCCAGCACCAGCGGCAGCAGCATCGTCAAGCGCTTCATGGACATCCCCTTATCGGTGGTCAGCCCCGCCCCGGATGGGAACATAGGCTGGTGCGACACGGAAGCAACGGGGCGATGCTGTGGAAGAGGGTTAAGCGGGGCCAGGCTGTCTGGCTGGCCCCGGAACCGCGCCGGGTCTTCTACCCGAGAACTTCGATCGCCGCGGCGCGGGCAATGGCGCGCTGTCGCTGGCTGGGATCGACGGGGAAGAGGCGGCGGTGGAGCGGAACGAAGGCCTGGAAGGGCTTCTTGCCGCGGGTACGAATAATCTGTGTTTCGTGGATCTTGTCAAAAAAGTTCATGGAATTCCTTGTTCAGTTTGTAAGTGGATCGCGACCGGCGCTTCGCGTGCAATGCGCGAGCTGGCGACGCGTTCCTGGCGGACCGCCATTTCGATCCAGGCCGCTTCGGCGCGGAGGCGCTGATCACGGACATTGTCGAGCGTGGCGGCATCGGCTTCGGCGCGGCATTTCGCGGCCTGGGCACGATAATCGGGGTGGTTGGCCAAAGTCTGTTCTCCCGGGGAGGGATGGAAAGGGAATGGCGGCGCCCCGTAAGGGGGGACCTGGGGGCGCCGCCGGACGGCCAGAGGCCGCCCTTTCGCTTTCGCTTACTCGGCCGGCGAGAGGTTCGCTGCCGAAGCGCGGCCGCGCTTGTCGTTCTCGAGCTCATAGTTGACGCGCTGATTCTGGCTCAGCGTGCCCATGCCCGAGCGCTCGACTGCGCTGATATGGACGAAATGGTCCTGGCTGCCGCCGTCCGGCGAAATGAAGCCGAAGCCCTTGGTGGCGTCGAAGAACTTGACGGTTCCGGTGTGGCTCATGTGATTATTCCTTCAATTGTCGGCGCGCCCAAGAGCGGGCGGACCTCGCGCTGCAAGGGGCAGAAAGAAGGAAGAAGGGGCCGCAAAGCGCCGAAGACCGTCGATGTGCGACTGTAGCGGAAGCGATATGGGCGCGAATTGCGGTATTACAAGGGCGCGGCAATATTTTGCGCTCTTCTCTGCACAGCTTCGCGGATAATCACGGCAAATCTTCCCCGTCACCCTGAACTTGTTTCAGGGTCCAGCGTGCCTCGAGAGGATATCACCGGGGGTGCGCTGGATGCTGAAACAAGTTCAGCATGACGGTGGGAGGATTCGCCTTCCGCCGCCGGCACCGATGCCGCCTCGCGGGCGAACCAGGCATCGCGCTCGGCCGCCTCGGCCAGGCGGCGCGCGGCGATCTCGGCGCGCATCGGCGCCTCGACGGTCTCGGCTTCCTCGAGCGTCAGTGCGCGCGAATAATCGGGCTCGCCATAGGCGCCGTCCTCCTCGCCGTCATAGCCGGCGGGCGGCGGAAAGCGGGTGCGCCAGTCCTCGGCCGCGCTGTCCCACCAGACGGGGTCGCCGTCGGGATTGTCGGGGTCCTGAAAATGTTGATTCCGTTGACTCGCCTGCACGGGAGGCTCGGGTGGCGCCGGGGCGAGCGCGACCAGCCCGGCGGCCTCGGCACGGTTCCAGTCGCCGCCCGACCAGTCCGCGCGGGCGGCGGGGTCCAGCTCGGCGAGCGGCTCGGCAAGGTCGCTATGGGTGCGCAGCCATGTGTCGGCGCGGGCGAGCGCGCGCAACGGGGCGAGATCCGCTTCGCCGGCGGGCTCGATATGCTGGGCAAGGTAGAGCCCGGCGCGGGCGGGGCCGGCCTCGCGCGCGATCAGCTCGAGCCAGCCGTCGAAATCCTGCGCGATCAGCCGCGCGGCGGCGTGGGTGGTCTCCCTGGCATTGCGATCGGCCATGCGATCGAGCCGGTTGAGCAGCTGCATGCCGAGGCGATTGTCATAGCGGTGGCGCTCGACCGCGCTGCCATCGTCGCGCGTGACCGTCTCGACAGTGCCGTGGAGCGCACGCTCCATCAGCTCGTCGGCAAGGAAGTTGCGGGCGCGCAGCACCGCCGCGTCCCAGCCGAGCGAGAAGCCGGTGCCCTTGGGCGAGTGGCGAAAGGCATAGGCCGATTGCTTGGACAGCCCGACCAGCCGGCACGCCTGGCCGACCGAATGCCCCTCGAGCAACGCGCGGAGGAAAAGGACCTGCTTCTCCGCGGACCAGCCGGTGATGCGCTGCGACGGCGTCGTGCGGAAATCGGCGGGCGCGAGTTCGGGGAGGAGGTCGTCGCCCTGGTGATAGGGATTGGGCGGGATCGGATGATGCACCGACATTTGCTTGGTCCTCTCGGGTTGGTTTGAGGACCGTTCAGATATGCTGGATTGGGGGCTGTAGGAAAGGGGTTTGTTTATGGTTTGTTCTAAGGGCGCGCCGGTGAGGCGGGTAGCGAAGCTAGCCGCAAGCGCACGAGGCGCGCACGGCCGGTGGCGCTGCCAGCGCCGACCGACGACGCAGCGTTGCCGCGGCGGGGCTAGGGATAAAGCTGGCGGGCGTGGAGTAGCGCGAGGATCTCGATGGCGTCTGCGGTGACGCGGTAGATCAGGATGTAGTTGGGGTGGATCACCGCCTCGCGCGTGTCGGGAGCGCGGCCCGGGCGGTGGAGATGGGGATGCGCAGGTAGTCGATCGGCGGTGTGACGGACCGCTTCGGCAAGGCGTCGCGCGGCTGGAGGCCGGTGCGCGGCGACATAGCCGATGATGTCGCGCATGTCCTGGCGCGCGGTATCGCGCCAGACCAGCGGAAGCATCAGGGTTCTTTGTGCCGGTCGAGGATCGCCTGCATCTCCGCCATCACTTCCGCATGCGGGATGCGCGGCGCGGTGGAGGCGAGCGCCTTCTCCACCTTGGCGCGAACCCAGGCATCATGCGCCGCCTCTTCCTCGGTGGAAGCGAATTCGGACACGATGGGCGCGAGCTTTGCCATGGGGGGAATATAGCTTGAATGGGTGGAAGGGAAAGACTGTCCGATCTCGGACTGGCCACTCCATTATCGCGACTGTTCTTATTGATTCTTTTTCCCACCCGAGCAAATTTCAATCTCTAAGGGGGGAAATATGCCTGATGTAACTAATGAAACGAGCGAAGATTTTGGTGATGAGGAGCAGGAAGAACTTCAAGAGAAAGAAGCGTTCGAAAGCTTGGCGCCAAAGGTTCTAGATGCTGCAAAGGCTGCCAAGCTTGATGCGGATGACGTTACCGATCCAGATTTTGGCAGTCGTTATTTAATAATTTCTCTACCGTGTGGTAGGAATAAAAGAAGTATATTGCTTAACGATTCGGCGGACTTGTCAAACTTCCTAAGCGTAGAACTAGAAGGTCTAAGTTTTCTAGACGGATTGGAGGCCCTGTGTGATTATAAAGCTGGCACCGTGGAGGTCGGGCTTGAGCCGGTAGGCAATCTGTCATCCAGCTCACTTGCACGGCACTTTTTTCCAAGCTCGCAGCCCGATCAGGACAATCCGCCTGAGTTAATTTTGAAAAGCGATGACGGACAGCACACTTTTCGGATCGGTTTTGCTAGTCAGAAATATAGAGTATTTGCCACGCGCCCTACATATCGTCGACTGACCATGACTATGTCTATAGAGGGATTGCAGGGGCACGATAAAATTATATCTCATCTAAAGACGTTATCTAATTCACTTTTCTTTCAAATTGACCTCCTCTTTAATCAGCCAATCGCTCTGAGTAGATCAAGAGACGTTGTTACAATCGGGAGGAGGGCATTTCGGAGGCGCCCCGTTATTCTGAGTCAAGTGGAATATCCTAAGCACGAATATGATGAGGCTCCGAGTTCTCTATATTGGTATGGAAGGGCCGCTTCGGCTATGCCACTCCTACAGTTTTTGGCTTTCTATCAGGTGGTTGAATATTTCTATCCTGTTTATTCAAAAGTAGAGGTCAATCGTCGTCTAAAATTGGTGCTCAATGACCCTTCTTTTCGCCCGGAGCGAGATTCCGATATAGGAAGGTTGGTTAACGCATTGTCTATCAATCGATCTGGTGGATTTCTTGACGAGAGAAGTCAGCTTAAGGCGGTTATGAACGAATGTTTGACGTCGGATGCGATAAGGCAATTCATAGAATCTTCAGATGAGAAAAAGACCTTCTATAAAAAAGATTGTAAAAAAATACATGACATTAACATTGTCACGGATGCTGTTGGTCAAGATCTAAGGATTGTAGCCGCAGAAAGGCTATATGGAATTCGGTGCAGGGTTGTGCATACCAAGGAAGATGGTAAGGATGAGCTTGGAATACTACTCCCTTATAGCAAAGAGGAGCAGTCACTAGCGCATGACATCGATCTCATGCAATTTATAGCTCGGGCCGTGCTAGTAGCATCAGGGACGAAGATGCATTGATTTTATATTGCGCTGCATGCGCTCCTCTCCCGCAAGCCGGGAGAGGGCCTCACTCCGCCGCTACAGTCTCCCTCGCTCCGCCCTTCCCTAGCAACGGCGCGAGATACTTCCCCGTAAAGCTCCGCGGTTCCTTCACCACATCCTCCGGGGTGCCTGGACGACGATCTCGCCGCCTTGACGCCGCCCTCGGGCCCAGATCGAGGATCCAGTCGGCAGTCTTGATGACGTCGAGATTATGCTCGATCATCCGGCTCCCATTCGTACCAAGAGCGCGTCAGCCTGCGGGTAATCAGCTTGCACATGTGAATCCTGGCTCTCGTACAAACCAATTCTCCGTGACGAAGCTACGACGCGCCCCAATACCCGCACAACATTGCAGCCATCCGCGACTCCTTGACATGCTTAACCGGCCTGTCATTTTTGCCGGAGCGACCCAGGGGGGCTGGGCGTAAAGGGGGGATTGCCATGAAATCGATGGGTTGCGCCGTAGTCGGCGCATTGTGGATGTTCGCGCCGGTGGCCTATGCGCAGGACGCGGCACAGACGGCTTCGGTCGTTGCGCCGGTTCCGGGCATTACTGCGGAGACCTCTGTTCTTCGCGTCGGCACCGCGGTGCCGCTCAAGCTGACCGAGGAACTGACCACCAAGGGCAAGAAGCTGCGCGTCGGCCAGCGCTTTCATCTCGAGACCTATGAGCCGGTGATGCTCAACGGCGTCGTCGTGATCCCGGCGGGCAGCCCGGCGGTGGGCGAAGTCACCGACGTGCGCAACAAGGGCATGTGGGGCAAGTCGGGCCATCTCAGCGCGCATATCCTCTATGTAACAGTGAATGGCCGCCAGATCCGCCTGACCGGCACGTTCGACGACAAGGGTGTCGCGGGCGGCGTTGGCGCGGCGGCGGTCTCGGCGGTGGTGTTCCTGCCGGCGGGCTTCTTCATGACCGGGACGAGCGCGCGCGTGCCGATCGGCGCGCAGGTCAAGGCGTTCACCGACGAGGACGTGCCGCTGTCGATCAACGTGTCGCAGGCGCCGCTGGCGGTTTCGGCACCCGCGGCGGCCTCGGCGCCGGCCGTGCTGACGCCGGCCGTGGCGGAGAAGCCGGCGGCGGGCGCTTCGCCCAACTGAGCAGAGCCGGATCGAGAATGGAGGCGCTGTCGGGCTCGCCCGGTGGCGCCTTTATTCTGGGCTGGGGTATCGCGGGGCCTAGGGCGCGAACCAGCGCAGCAGGAAGATCGCGAGCGACACCAGCACCGCCAGCACTGCGGCGGCGCGGACCTTCCAGCCCTGGTACACCTGCCCGTTCGGCATTTTGAAGCGGGCGCGGCGGAAGACGAGGCCGGCATAGACCAGCAGCGGGAAGCTGACCCAGAGCCAGCCGGTGACGCCGTTGGTGGTGCCGAAGGGGAGGGCGCCCAGCCAGATCATGAGCAGCGGGCTCATCACCGCCAGCACCAGGCAGCCGCCGATCATAAGCCAGGGCGACATGCCGAGCAGCAGCGCGTCGTTCTCGGCCCGGGCGGCGGCTTCGGTCTCGGCCTCGAGACGGGCGAGGTGCGCGGGGTCGTCGGGGTTTTCGATGGGCTCGGTCATTGCGGCACTGCCCCTCTCCCCGGCCCTCTCCCCCGGAGGGGAGAGGGAGTGGGTTACTCCGCCGCTTCGGTCTCGCGCACCCTGGCGGGCTTGAGCAAGGGCGCGAGATATTTGCCGGTGAAGCTGCGCGGTTCCTTGATCACGTCCTCGGGCGTGCCCTGGGCGACGATCTCGCCGCCCTTGACGCCGCCCTCGGGGCCGAGGTCGAGGATCCAGTCGGCGGTCTTGATGACGTCGAGATTATGCTCGATCACCACCACGGTGTTGCCCTGCTCGACCAGCGCGTGGAGCACTTCCAATAGCTTGCGGACGTCCTCGAAATGGAGGCCGGTGGTGGGCTCGTCGAGGATGTAGAGCGTCTGGCCGGTCGCGCGGCGGGCGAGTTCCTTGGCGAGCTTGACGCGCTGCGCCTCGCCGCCGCTGAGCGTGGTCGCCTGCTGGCCGACCTTGACATAGCCGAGGCCGACTTCGGCGAGCATCGCCATCTTGTCGCGGATCGGCGGGACCGCCTTGAAGAACTCGACGGCATCCTCGACGGTCATGTCGAGCACATCGGCGATGCTCTTGCCCTTGAACTTCACTTCCAAGGTTTCACGGTTGTAGCGGGCGCCGTGGCAGACATCGCAGGTGACGTAGACGTCGGGGAGGAAGTGCATCTCGATCTTGAGCACGCCGTCGCCCTGGCACGCCTCGCAGCGGCCGCCCTTGACGTTGAAGCTGAAGCGGCCGGGCTTGTAGCCGCGCGCCTGCGCCTCGGGCAGGCCGGCGAACCAGTCGCGGATGCTGGTGAAGGCGCCGGTGTAAGTGGCCGGGTTCGAGCGCGGGGTGCGGCCGATCGGCGACTGGTCGATGTCGATCACCTTGTCGAGATATTGCAGGCCGGTGATCCGGTCATGCTTGCCGGCGAGGACGCGGGCGCCGTTGAGCTGGCGCGCGGCGGCGGCGTAGAGCGTGTCGATCGTGAAGCTCGACTTGCCCGAGCCCGAGACGCCGGTGATGCAGGTGAAGGTGCCGAGCGCGATGCTCGCGGTGACGCCGGTGAGGTTGTTGGCGGTGGCGTTTTCCACGGTCAGCTTCTTGCCGGTGCCCTTGCGGCGCTTCTTCGGGACGGGGACTTCGCGGCGGCCGGAGAGATAGTCGGCGGTGATGCTGCCGGGGGTGTTCAGCACGTCCTTAAGGCTGCCGCGCGCGACGACTTCGCCGCCATGGACGCCGGCGCCGGGGCCCATGTCGAGGATATAGTCGGCGGTGCGGATCGCGTCCTCGTCATGCTCGACGACGATCACGGTGTTGCCGAGGTCGCGCAGCCGCCGGAGCGTGGCGAGCAGCATGTCGTTGTCGCGCTGGTGGAGGCCGATGCTCGGCTCGTCGAGGACGTAGAGCACGCCCGACAGGCCCGAGCCGATCTGGCTGGCGAGGCGGATGCGCTGGCTCTCGCCGCCCGAGAGCGTGCCCGAGGTGCGATCCAAGTTGAGATAGTCGAGGCCGACATTGTTGAGGAAGCCGAGCCGCTCGTCGATCTCCTTGAGGATCGCGCGGGCGATTTCCTTGCTCTGCGGAGTGAGCTGGTCGGGGAGGGTGGCGAACCAGGTGAGCGCGTCGACCACCGAGAGGCGGGTGACGCTCGAGATGTCGCGCATCGCGACCTTGACCGCCAGCGCCTCGGGCTTGAGGCGGGCGCCGTGGCAGACTTCGCAGGGGTGCGAGGCCTGGTACTTCGACAGCTCCTCGCGCATCCAGGCGGATTCGGTCTGCAGCATGCGGCGGTTGAGGTTGCCGATCACGCCCTCGAACGGCTTCTTCACGTCGTAGGACTTGCGGCCGTCGACAAAGGTGAGGGTGACGGGCTTGCCGCCGGTGCCGTGGAGGATGATCAGCTGGACCTCGCCGGGCAGGTCGCGCCACGGCGTGTCGAGGCTGAAGCCGAACTCGCGGGCGAGCGAGCCGAGCACCTGCATGTAATAAGGTGAGGGCGGGTTCGACTTGGCCCAGGGCACGATCGCGCCCTTCTTGATCGTCAAATCGTGATTGGGGACGACGAGATCCTCGTCGAACACCAGCTTCTCGCCAAGGCCGTCACAGGTCGGGCAGGCGCCCTGGGGGGCGTTGAACGAGAAGAGGCGCGGCTCGATCTCCTGGATGGTGAAGCCGGAGACGGGGCAGGCGAACTTCTCGGAGAAGACGATGCGGTTGGCGGCGATGCCGGCACCCTTCATCGCGCCGCCGTCCACGGTGAACTCGGCGCGGGCTTCCTGGACGCGGTTGCCAGCGAGCTCCGCCACCGTGGTATCGACCAGGTCGATATAGGCCAGGCCCTCGGCGAGCTTGAGCGCGGTTTCGAAGGACTCGGCGAGGCGCGTGGCGATGTCGCCGCCGACGACGAGGCGGTCGACCACGACTTCGATGTCATGCTTGTACTTCTTGTCGAGCGCCGGGGCGTCCTCGATCAGATAGGTCTCGCCGTCGATGCGGACGCGCTGGAAGCCGGCGCGCTGCCATTCGGCGAGCTCCTTCTTATACTCGCCCTTGCGGCCGCGCACGACGGGGGCGAGGAGGAGCAGGCGGGTGCCTTCGGGAAGCGCGAGGACGCGGTCGACCATCTGCGACACGGTCTGCGCGCTGATCGGCAGGCCGGTGGCGGGCGAATAGGGAATGCCGACGCGCGCCCAGAGCAGGCGCATATAGTCGTAGATCTCGGTGACCGTGGCGACCGTCGAGCGCGGATTGCGCGACGTCGTCTTCTGCTCGATCGAGATCGCCGGCGACAGGCCCTCGATATGATCGACATCGGGCTTCTGCATCAGCTCGAGGAACTGGCGCGCATAGGCCGAGAGCGACTCGACATAGCGGCGCTGGCCCTCGGCATAGATGGTGTCGAAGGCGAGGCTGGACTTGCCCGAGCCCGACAGGCCGGTGATCACCGTCAGCGTGTCGCGCGGAATGTCGACGTCCACGCTCTTGAGATTATGCTCGCGTGCGCCGCGGACGGAGATGGTAGTGAGTGCCATGGGGCTGGTTTGTTCCAGATTTGTTCGTTAGGTCAAGTGTCCGTTCGAAGATGGTAACGGGCACCCACAGGAGCAAGGGCAGGCGATGGGCATGGACACGCCGGCCGCGATCGACGCGGCGGTTCTGGCATTTTGCGCGACCGTCGCGCCGGGCCTGCCCGAATATGTCGACGTGACGCCGGGCGAAGGCGCGCGCATCGCCTATTGCTTCGACAATGCGGCGGCGCAGGTGGCGCAGTACGGCGGCGAGATCGCCTGGGGCTGGGCGATCTGGCGCTGGCCGGGGCGCTATTTCGAGGCCGAGCATCACGGCATCTGGCGCGATCCGCAGGGCAGGCTGCACGATGTGACACCGATGCTCTACGGCCAGACGCGGATCCTGTTCCTCAGCGATCCGACTGCGGTGTTCGACCCCGAGCGCTATCGCACCAACATACTGGGCGCCGAGCCGGGCAATGCCGCGGCGGCCGAATATGTCGCTTTGGCCAATGCCCGCGCGGCGATCCTCAACGCCTATGGCGAGCCCGGCGTCGAGCACGCGATCACCCCCGAGGACCAGGCCCGGCTCGACGCGATCACGCCGCGCTGGATGGCGCTGCATGCGGCGCTGGAGGGGTAATTGGCCGGTGGCCGGCACCCCGGCGCAGAAACACCCCCGAAAAGGACCAAGTTCGACTTGGACATAATTACTCATACCTTAACCTTCGTGCAGATGTTGGCGGGGGACGAACAGGATGGGGGAACGGAAGACAGGGCGGAATCCGTCCGGGATTTTGGGCGCGATTGCCGCGGGGTGCATGCTTTCGGGCTGCGTGACGACGAGCTTCGCGCCGCCGAAGGTCGTAGTGGATCGCAGGGTCGAGGCGGGGCGGCTTTTTACCTGCGACCAGCTCGATGTGGCCGGCACGAAGGATCCGGACAGCAACAAGATCACGCCCGACATCGAAGGCTCGGTCCAGCTGATCAATAATTACATCCGCGCCTATCGCTGCGCCGCGCACGAAGCCGCGGACGGTCGGCAGATCTTCGAAGTGCCTTCGATGCTCGGCCTGTTCGTCGCCGGTGTGGGCCCGGCGCTGGGCCTTAGCCCCGACGCGGCGCTGGCGGCGAGCGCTGGGGCGGCGATCTATGGCCGCGGCAACAGCTATTACGCGCCGAAGGAGAAGGCGGCGGTGCTCGATTCCGCGCTGGACGCAGTGCTGTGCGTGAAGGCGGCGGCGGTGGGCTTCGACTTTTTCGACACCCATGGCGCGGCGCCTTCGGTCGATATGGCGCGCCAGGAGGTGCAGGAGGCCAATGCCGCCGGGCTGCGGGCCGACCTGACCGAGCAGACCGAAGATGTCGGCAAGTTGCGGATCGCCGCCGAGAAGGCGCGCGTCGCCGGGCTTGTGGCTCCGCCGGTCGATCCCGGCATCAAGGCATTGCTGCAGGCCCACCAGAATACAGCCACGCCGCAGGCCGGTGTAGCCGCGCTAGACGCAGCGGCCGATGCCAAGGCGAAGGAAGTAGCGGCGACCGCGGATACGCTGCGCACCGTGGAGATCGAGCTGGCGGTGCTGCGCAGCCGCTTCTCGGCGCCGCGTGTGCATTACGAGATGGTGTCCACTGCCTTGCTTTCGATCGAACGCGTGCTCGCCCAGCGGTTCAGCAGCATCGGCAGCTTTGATTCCGCCGGCATCGCCGCCGAGTTCTCCCAACTCGGCGAGAAGGAGAAGGAGGGAACCGAGGACAAGAAGGATCTCGAAACGGGCAAGCTCAACGACGACAAGGGCGGTGTACTGACCAAGAGCGATCCCGAATATCAGCAGCGGAAGGACAAGACCGAGCTCGACCTGATGCAGACCAAGCTGCAGATCTGCGTGGTGCGCGCCAAGGTGTGACCGGGCGCCCGTTCATCGCACGGCGAGGCAGGGCGTGATACGCGATCGGGCATGCTTGCGCTTCTCCTGGTTCTGAGCCTGACCGATCCCGGTTTCAGCTGCGCCGCCACCGGCACCAAGCTGCTCGTCCCCGCGACGACGCCCGATGCCGCGTGCACGCGGCTGAGGGCGGGGCTGGCGCGGGCGGGGGTGCGGCCTGACGGGGTGCGGGTCGCGCTGCGCTTCGAGAAGCCCGGTATCGCCAGCGCGCGAGTGATCCGGGTGGCGGGCGGGCGGGCCACCGAGCTCCCTGAAATCTCGGTCGCGACCTCGGACAAGGCGATGGGACCATCCACGATCGATCTCCTCGCGCGGGAGATTGCGGGGCGACTGGCGAAGCGGTAAGACTAGCTTAGGTGCCCATATGCTGGAATGACGGAAGCAAGTCCGTCAATTCACGCCTTTTTCTGGTGAGAGCGCATGCCCGACACGGTCCCCGGTGACAGCTCTACAACCGTCGTCCTCGATATAGGCAGCACGGTTACTACCACGATCGACACGGCAGGCGACCGCGACTGGTATCGCGTCACGCTGGTCGCGGGGCACAGCTACAGCTTCGCCACCAACTCGGTGAACCAGGACGATGTCGACAGCTATTTGCGGCTGTACAATTCGGGCGGCACGCTGTTGGCCGAAGACGATGACGGCGCAGCGGGGACCTTTTCCGAGATCCATTTCACTGCGACGACGAGCGGCACCTATTACATCGCCGGCGGCACCTTCGAGGATCGGACGACCGGCACCTTCCTGATCCGGGCGACCGACACCGCGGCGTCGGGTGCGGACACGATCGCGGGCGATGTGACGACGACGAGCGTGATCGCGCTCGACGGCACCGCCAACAGCAGCATCGATCGCGCGGGCGACCATGATTTCTACCGGGTCACGTTGGTCGCGGGGCAGAGCTATCTGTTCCAGACCCAGTCGACCGGCGGTGCGGGCGATGTCGATTCGACGATCATGATCCGCAACGCCAGCGGCGCCGACCGCGACGGCGCCGGCAATGAATATGGCTATAATGACGACCGCGTCGGCACCTATTCGGGTGTGCGCTTCACGCCCACGACGAGCGGCACCTATTATATCGATGTCGCCGGCTGGAACGACCAGGAGACCGGCACCTACCGGCTCAACATGATCACGGCGCCGCCGCTCGAAGTCTATACCAACGACCAGATCGCCCACCAGCTGACCGACGATTATTGGAGCGGCAATCGCCACCATTTCGACGTGGTGGCGGGCGGCACGCTGACCTTCAACGTGAGCGGGCTGGGTACCGCCGCGGCGAACCTGGCGCGCCAGGCGCTGCTGCTGTGGACCGACGTGACCGGGATCACCTTCTCCGAAGTGACCAGCGGCGGGCAGATCCTGTTCACCAACACCGAGGAGGGCGCCTCGACCGGCGCGGTCTATTCGGGCGGGATCACCACCAGCGCGACGGTGAACGTCTCGCAGGCCTGGGTGACCCAGTACGGCACCGGGCTGAACAGCTATTCGTTCCAGACCTTCATCCACGAGATCGGCCACGCGCTGGGTCTCGGCCATGGCGGACCGTATAACGGCACCGCCGACTATCCGTCGGATGCGGCGTATCTCAACGATGCGTGGATCACGACGGTGATGTCGTATTTCGACGAGAACGAGAACACGTATTTCGACAACCTCGGCTTCACGCGGCAATATACCGTGAGCCCGATGGTGGCGGACGGGCTGGCGATCGCCTCGCTCTACGGCGCCAACACGCTGACCCGGACC
Organism: Sphingomonas sp. R-74633; assembly: GCF_013416555.1. GTDB lineage: Bacteria > Pseudomonadota > Alphaproteobacteria > Sphingomonadales > Sphingomonadaceae > Sphingomonas. The sequence goes on from NZ_JACCFG010000006.1 coordinate 93,100, forward strand.
GGCGACACCGTCTACGGCTTCAACAGCAATGCCGGGCGCGACATCTATGACGCGACCAAGAATGCGAACGTCGCCTATACGGTGTTCGACAATGGCGGCGTCGACACGCTCGATTATTCGGGCTTCGGCCAGGCGCAGACGATCAACCTGACCCAGGAGCAATTCTCCAGCGTCGGCGGGCGGACGGGCAATGTCTCGATCGCGCGCGGGGCGGTGATCGAGAATGCGATCGGCGGCAGCGGCGCCGACCTGATGATCGGCAACGACGTGGCCAACAAGCTGACCGGCGGGCTGGGCGACGACACGCTGATCGGGCTGGCCGGCGACGACATCCTCGATGGCGGCGCGGGCAACGACAAGCTCAACGGAGGGCTGGGCAACGACACCTATTATGTCGTCAACCAGGGCGACGTGATCTACGAGGCCGCGGGCGAAGGCACGGACACCGCCTATGCCTTCGATAATTTCCAGCTCTACGCCAATGTCGAGAATCTGGTGCTCTACGGGGCGCTCGGGCATATCGGCGTGGGCAATGAGCTCGACAACGTCATCACCGGCAACGACGTCGGCGACCGCCTGCTCGGCGGGCTGGGCAACGACACGATCAACGGCGGCGCCGGCAACGACTGGATCTATGGCGAGGACGGCAACGACACGCTGTGGGGCGGTGCCGGCGTGGACTATCTGGTCGGCGACAATGGCAATGACGTGCTGCACGGCGAGAATGGCGCGGGCGAGCAGGACTTCCTCTATGGCTGGGCCGGCAACGACACTTATTATGTCGATGCGCAGAACGACTTCACCTTCGAGGACGTCAACGGCGGCACCGACACGGTCTATGCCAATTTCGCCGGCGGGACCTATTATCTCTTCGCGAATGTCGAGAACCTGATCCTGCAGGGCACGACTTTGTATGGCGTGGGCAATGAACTCGCCAATACGATCACCGGCAGCGATGCGACCAACTGGCTGCTGGGCGGCGCGGGCAATGACCGGATCGATGGCGGCAAGGGTGACGACGTGCTGTTCGGCCAGGATGGCAACGACACGTTCGTGTTCGGCGCGGGCAGCGGCATCGACACGATCGGCGACTTCACGCCGGGCACCGACAAGATCGACCTGAGCGCCTATGGCTTCGCCAATTTCGCGGCGGTGCAGGCGGCGATGACCGACCAGGGCGGCGGGATCATGAACATCGCGCTGGGCGGCGGGAACTACATCATCCTGATCGGCGTGGCCAAGGCGCAGCTCGCGTCGGGCGACTTCATCCTCTCGACCAGCCAGGCGCCCGAAAAGGCCGAGGTTATGGCGCCGGCCTCGAGCAGCAAGGGCGCACCGGTGATGGCGGTCGACGGCGGGGGCAAGGGCGACGCGCAGCAGATCCTGCTGCCTGCGCATGACGACGCGCTGGCCGGCTTGCACGACGTCCAGCAGCCGGCGGGCGGCAGCCTGGCCGAGATCTTCCATGCCGGTCCGGATAGCTACGAGCCGACCGGGCCGCACACGCATCACTTCGTGCCGTACGACGCCGACCTCCTCCACCTCGCCTGACTTTCCTTTCAGGAAGCTGCACCGCGGTTTCACGCGCCGTTCAGCGGCCGGGGCGGAAATTCGGTCAGGACGGAGAGAGAGGGGAAGGCCATGCGGTTCGAGAGGATGATCAGGCTGACGATGCTGGCGGGCGTGGCACTGGCCCTGCCCGGTGTTGCGCAGGCCGCCCCGGCGGCGGCGATGGGCCAGTCCAGCCAGCAATCGGCCGACGACTATCAGTGGATCGACCAGGCCGATGCGCTGTGGGACGCGATCGGCGATGCGCCGCCCGACACTGCCTTCGCCTTTGAAGGGCAGGAGCCCTGGGCCTGGCAGACCGGCGACGGCTATACGATCATCGTCGAGGACGCCGGCGAAGGCGGCATCCGCAGCTATTATTTCGCGCCCGGCGCGACCAGCCCGTTCCTCACCGTCGAGCCCGGGATGAGCTTCGCCTTTGTCGGCGGGCGGCTGGTGATGGTCTATGACGCCGATGGCGAGGCCGCGCCGCGCGGCGAGTTCGGCGATTATGACGATGCCGCGCACGATCTTTATGCGCGCGGGCGGGCGCTGTTCCAGGCGCTGAGCGGGCGCGACTATCGCCCGGTCGATGCCGACGCCTGGGTCGATGCCAGCCCCTATATCTTCGGCTTCATTCAGCTGTGGGACGAGGGGCGCAGCCGCTATCCGGGCTGGAGCCGCTATCATGCGCGCAGCGACAGCGCGGCATGGCGCCGGCGCTTCGACGACGAGCAGCGCCGTCGCCGCGAGCAGGCGCTGCGCTTCAGCCATTGGCGCCAGGGCGGCTTCCAGGGACCGCCGCCGGGCCGCTACCACCGTCCGGACCAGCCGGGACGCCCCGGCACCGGGCGCCCGCCGCAGCCGGGCTCGGGCTGGTCGCACCAGCCGGGCAATGGCGGACGGCCGGGCCAGCCCGGCAGGCCGGGCCGCCCGGGTGGCCCGGGCACCAACCCGCCGCCATCCTCCGGAACCCCGCCGGTCGCGACGCCCGGAAACCCGCCGCGCCCGCCCTTCACGCGCCCGGGGCCGAGCCGGCCCGACGGTTCGCCCGACTGGCGCCGCGGCCGCCCGGTTACGCCGCCGCCGGCACCGGTGGTCAAGCAGCCGGTGACCGACGTGCCCGCGCCGGTCTCGGACGCGCCGCAGCCTCCGGTCGAGACGCGCCCGTCGCGTCCGCGGCCCGATGGCGGCTGGCGCCCGCGCCCCGCACCGACTCCGCCGAGCGCCGGCGCAGCGCCGATGCCGCCTGCTGTCGTGAGCGAGCCGCCCGCGCCGCGTCCACGGCCCGAGGGAGGCTGGCGTCCGCGTCCTGCACCGGGCAACGCGGGTACGCCCGACGCGTCGCCGCCGCAGTTCCGCCCGCGCCCGACGCCGCCGGTTGGCAGCGCGCCGCCTGCGCCGCGGCCGAGCTACACGCCGCCGGCACCGAGCGCGGCGCCGCAGCCGTCGCGGCCCAGCTTCACGCCGCCGCCGCGCGCTTCATCGCCGCCGCCCTCGCGCCCGAGCCCGCCGCCGTCGCGGCCGAGCCCGCCGGCCAAGATCCAGAACGACTCGCTCAAGGTGGATTAGCAGGCGAGGGGCGCGGTGCCGGGTGGACCGGCGCCGCGCCCGCGCTGCGTCAGCGGAAGGCCGCGATCAGCGTCTCATAGGCTTCGCGTCCCGGCGCACCCTCGACGACCACGCCGTGGCGCAGGAAATAGGCGTGGCGGACGATCTCGGCCTGCTGCTCGAGCCCGTATTTGGTGAAGGGCTGGCCGGGCTTGAGCGCATAGGTGTAACTGCAGAACGGGTGGCGCCGGAGCGGCAGGAAGATCCCGCGCTGGGTCTGCCAGATATGGCAGAGCTCGTGGAGCAGCAGGCCGTGAAAGCCGATGCCTTCCTTGCTGTAATCCTCGCGCCACTTGTCGCTGTCGGGGTGGAAATGGATATGGCCGGTCGGCGCCATCGTGGTCTTGACCGGCTGGAACGGAAACCATTTGCGCCGGCGGATCTCGACGCCGCTCAGGTCGATCGCGTCGTGATAGATCGAGCGGGCGAGCGCGATCTCGCCGGCCGTCAGTTTCCGCGCTTCGCCCTTTTCGGTCATCGTCGCCCCTTCCCGGGGTCAATTGCTAGGACGGCGGGCAGGTTCCGGCCACCGCTATTCGCACCGCGTCGGTCTTGTCAGGCGCGCGCCGCTTCGCCAGATAGCGCTCTCGAATTCTCGAAGGAGTGTACCGCCATGCGCCAGGAACCGATCGCCATTCGCCCGATCGTCTCGTCCTGCCCGCAGGTGCCTCATGTCTTGCTTCGTAACCCTGGATTCGCTTTCCGCCGCAACGCCTGAGGGCGCGCGGCTCTTCGACAATCTGACGCTGGCGCTCGGGCGGGAACGCACCGGGCTGGTCGGGCGCAATGGTTCGGGCAAGTCGACCTTGCTGCGCATCGTCGCGGGCTATCTCGCGCCGGTGGCGGGCAGCGTGGTGCGCGCGGGGAGCGTCGGCGTGCTGCGGCAGAGCTGGCCCGAGGACTGGCGCGTCGATGAAGTGCTGGGCGTGCGCGCGGGGCTGGTGCGGGTGGCGCGGGTGCTGGGCGGTACGGGCGACGATAGCGACTTTGCCGAGGCCGACTGGACGCTCGAGGAGCGGGTGAGCGCGGCGCTGGCGGCGTCCGGGCTGAGTGAACTCGCGCTCGACCGGCGGGTGGCGACGCTGTCGGGCGGCGAGCGGACGCGGGTGGGGATCGCAAGGCTGCGGCTCGACGCGCCCGATCTGCTGCTGCTCGACGAGCCGACCAACAATCTCGATGCCGAGGGCCGCGCGGCGGTGGCGGCGCTGCTTGCCGAGTGGAAGGGCGGGGTGCTGGTCGCCAGCCATGACCGGGCGCTGCTGGAAGGCATGGACCGGATCGTCGAGCTGACGCCGCTCGGCGAGCGGGTGTTCGGCGGCGGCTGGTCGGGCTTTGCCGAGGCGCGCGATGCCGAGCGCGAGCGGGCGGCGGCGGAAGTCGAGCGGGCGGGCGGGGCGCTGCGCAGCGCCGAGGCAGGGGCGCAACAGGCACGCGAGCGCCAGGCGCGGCGTGATCGGGCGGGGCGGGCCTTTGCGGCGAGCGGGTCGGCGCCGAAGATCTTGCTCGGGCGGCAAAAGGAGCGGGCGGAAAATTCGGCCGGGCGCGGGGCCGAGGTCGGTGAGCGGCTGGTTGGGTCGGCCGAGGAACGGCTGGCAGCGGCGCGCGAGGCGGTGGAAGTGGTGACGCCTTTGGTGATCGAGCTGCCTTTGACGGGATTGCCGAGGGGGCGCCGGTTGCTGGCATTCGAGGATGCGGCATTGCTGCGCGGCGACCGCGTGTTCGGGCCGTGGCGCTTCGAGATCATCGGGCCCGAGCGGGTGGCGGTGTCCGGGCCCAATGGCGCGGGCAAGACCAGCCTGTTGCGGCTGGCGGCGGGGGAACTGGCGCCGGACCGGGGCAGCGTGTGGCGGGCCGAGGGGCGGGTGGCGATGCTCGACCAGCATGTCGGGCTGCTGGAGGCCGGGGCGAGCGTGCTCGACAATTTCCGGCGGCTGCACCCGGGCGCTACCGAGCGTGGGGCGTATGCGGCGTGCGCGCGATTCGCGTTCCGCAATCGCGATGCGCTGAAGCTGGTGGCGGAGCTGAGCGGCGGCGAACGGATGCGCGCGGGGCTGGCCTGCGTGCTGGGCGGCGCGGCGGTGCCGCAATTGCTGCTGCTCGACGAGCCGACCAACCATCTCGACCTCGAGTCGACCGAAGTGCTCGAGGCGGCGCTGGCGGGCTATGACGGCGCACTGCTGGTGGTGAGCCACGACCGGGCGTTTCTGGAAGCGATCGGGGTGGAGCGGGAGATTGCGGTGGGGCGGTGAGGGGCGGCTCTTGGGTGGGAAGCGGTCATTTCGGGCTTAGTCCACTACGCGAAAGTCTACCCACTCCGCTCGTGGATGCACGCGAACACAGTCCGGCTCGATCCTCAACGGCCTCAGATGACAAACTCGCGTAGCCTTCAGGCAAAACTCTAGGAGATCGTTCTCCTTGCCGATGGCGGTAAATACAGCGTCGGCGTCGGCATCAGTCAAACTAAGCCCGCGTTCAAAGTCGGAGCGACTAACCCGATAGAGCAACGTCCTGCCTACCTGACCATTGCTAATGCGCTCAAACCTGAAGCTGACAATTATCTTCGACGGGAATTCCGCATGAAACAGCCTAAAATGAAATTCTGTCGGGGTGCCAACGACGTCATAGTTTTCCCACTCAAACGCCAAGCCGCTCCGATGATCGCGCCATCCAACGACTAATCCGCCGCAAACCGCTTCGAGCTCAAGATCGGGCGGAACCATTGCGGCCGCATCGGGCCTGTTAGCAAACTCGATCCTCATTCGACACCTGCACTTGCATCATCAAGCGACCTTAAGCGATCATTCCGATGTCCGCTATTGGGCGTTTCCGGCCTGACCGCTTGCGGGCGGCCAGATGGCGATGTCGGTCGTTGAATATTAACCGCCACACGCTCACGATACTGGCCGCCCAGCCCTGTTCAATTGCGCTGGTGCTTTGAACCTCGGGAGGGCTGCGTGATGTTCGGTCTTTTCAAACGGGACGAGCAACTCGGCCTTCAGCGCGAATTCCATCGCAATTGCCTCAAGCAGATCGAGGACCTGGAACGCCGGATCAACGACAGGGAACTGGCGGCGCTTCGGGCAAAATTCTCGGCGGTATGGATCGACGATCAGCCGACACGCGAATTGCCGGGCAAGGTGCAACTCGCCCGGCGCTACGCAACCGAATTGGGAGGGGTGCTGGCAGGCAGGTCGTCGGCGCTGGAAAGCATGTGGCCCGCGTTGGACGAGCTGCAAGCCATCATCGATACTTGCGAGCGAGCCGTGCAGGATCTGCTGGCCGGCCTCCTCGTCCGGCAAGGCTCGTCGTCGGCCGCGAAACCAGTCGATCGTTGAAAGGGATCGCTTCTGACGGCTGACTTTGGGGGTGAAAGCCGCCTTAGTTCAGCGGCGGCTCGCCGAACCCTTCCTGGACCATGTCGATCTCGCGGACGCCGCGGTTGCGCCGGGCGGTGTTGACCAGGTCGCGCAGCTTTTCGCGGCGGGCGCGGGCCTTGGCGACGTCGCGGATCACCAGCGGGGCGTCCCGGGTGGTCTCGTCCGATGAGGTGATGGTGATCGTGCCGATGTCGGCGATCTGGTTGATGATCGAGAAATCGATGCGGACGTCCTTGACCCGGTAGAGCTCGATCTCGTCGATCGACTTTTGCAGGATGCCCTTGTGGAGGATCAGCCGGTCCTCGGTGACCTCATAGGCGATCGCGATATTCTCGAACCATTTGAGGATGACGACGACCAAAGCGACGGCGAGCAGCAGCGGCGCGACCCAGGCGGCGCCGACCAAAGTGCCCTGCGCCAGGAAATAGAAGCTGCCGACCAGCCCGGCGAGGAACAGGAAGCAGGTGCTCCAACCGGCGAGCGTGCCGAACAGCCAGCCGAGCGTGGAGGAGCGGAAACGGTCCAGGATCTGGGGCATGAGTACGGGCCTCCCTCGGTGGTTTGGCGGGGAGGATAGCGGCGTCCCCATCCTCCGTCATCCCCGCGCAGGCGGGGATCCAGAGTCACGGGCGATGCGGTCGAGAAACCCTGGATCCCCGCCTGCGCGGGGATGACGAATTGGGGGTTTTGGCGTTAGCTCCCCGGCGCCGCGTCGCCTGCGCCGACCACCTTTGCCTCGAGCCGCAGCGCCTTGCCGCTGGCGAAGGACAAAGTGAGCGGGATCTTCTGGCCCGGCTTCACGGCGGGGCCGATCGAGAAGAGCATCACGTGCCGACCGCCGGGGGCGAATTCGAGCTTGCCGCCGGCGGGGACGGCGACGTCCTTGAGCGGGGCCATCTGCATCATGCCGTGATCGCCCTTCATGCTCTCGTGCAATTCGGCGCGAATCGCGGCGGGGGTAGAGACGGCGAGGAGCGTGTCCTGCGCCGCGCCGCCCTGGACGGTGAAATAGGCCGCGCCGGGCTGGCCGGCGACCGCGGGGAGGCGCACCCAGGCGCCGTCCGCCTTGAGCTCGCCCTTGGGTGCGCAGGCGCTGAGCGCCGCCAGTGCGAGGAGACCCGGAAACAGCCGCATGCAGTTAACTCCCATTTCGGGAAAGCCTCTAGAAAGCCAAGCTTCTTGCGGCAAGCGCATGCGCACCTATATCCGGCGACGTGACCGGTTCTCCGCGCTGCCTCTTAGCAGGGGCGAGGGGGCCAATTTGTTAGATTAGGACCTGGGGGCCAACGAGGGAACATGGCTAAAGTAATCGGTATCGATCTGGGCACCACCAACAGCTGCGTAGCTGTGATGGAGGGCGGCAAGCCCAAGGTAATCGAGAATGTCGAAGGCGCACGCACCACGCCTTCGATCGTCGCCTTCGCCAAGGATGGCGAGCGGCTGATCGGTCAGCCGGCCAAGCGCCAGGCAGTGACCAACCCGGATTCGACCGTGTTCGCGGTCAAGCGGCTGATCGGCCGTCGCTTCGACGACCCGATCACCAAGAAGGACACCGAGCTGGTGCCCTACACCATCGTGCGCGGCCCGAATGGCGACGCCTGGGTGCAGGCCGGCGGCGAGGATTACAGCCCGTCGCAGATCAGCGCCTTCATCCTGCAGAAGATGAAGGAAACCGCCGAGAGCTATCTGGGCGAGAACGTCACCCAGGCGGTGATCACGGTTCCGGCATACTTCAACGACGCGCAGCGCCAGGCGACCAAGGACGCCGGCAAGATTGCGGGCCTGGAAGTGCTGCGCATCATCAACGAGCCGACGGCGGCAGCGCTCGCTTACGGCCTCGAGAAGAACGACGGCAAGACGATCGCGGTCTATGACCTTGGCGGCGGCACGTTCGACATCTCGGTGCTCGAGATCGGCGACGGCGTGTTCGAAGTGAAGGCGACCAACGGCGACACGTTCCTGGGCGGCGAGGATTTCGACGCCAAGCTGGTGCAGTTCCTGGCCGAGGACTTCAAGAAGGCCGAGGGCATCGACCTCACCAAGGACAAGCTGGCACTCCAGCGCCTGAAGGAAGCCGCCGAGAAGGCCAAGATCGAGCTTTCGAGCGCGCAGACCACCGAAGTGAACCTGCCCTTCATCACCGCCGACGCCAATGGGCCGAAGCATCTGGTGAAGACGATCAACCGCGCCGAGCTGGAGCGCCTCGTCGAGGAGCTGATCCAGCGCACGCTCGAGCCGTGCCGCAAGGCGCTGGCCGATGCCGGCGTCAAGGGTTCGGCGATCGACGAAGTGGTGCTGGTCGGCGGCATGACCCGCATGCCCAAGGTGCGCCAGATCGTGAAGGAGTTCTTCGGCAAGGAGCCGCACACCGGCGTGAACCCCGATGAGGTGGTTGCGATCGGCGCGGCGATCCAGGCCGGCGTGCTGCAGGGCGACGTCAAGGACGTGCTGCTGCTCGACGTGACGCCGCTGTCGCTCGGCATCGAGACGCTGGGTGGCGTGTTCACTCGCATGATCGACCGCAACACGACGATCCCGACCAAGAAGAGCCAGGTCTATTCGACTGCCGATGATCATCAGCAGGCGGTGACGATCCGCGTCTTCCAGGGCGAGCGCGAAATGGCGGCGGACAACAAGATGCTCGGCCAGTTCGACCTGGTCGGCATTCCGCCGGCGCCGCGCGGCGTGCCGCAGATCGAAGTCACCTTCGACATCGATGCCAATGGCCTGGTCAATGTGTCGGCCAAGGACAAGGGCACCGGCAAGGAGCAGCAGATCCGCATCCAGGCCTCGGGCGGCCTTTCGGACAGCGACATCGAGCAGATGGTCCGCGACGCCGAGAATTTCGCCGAAGAGGACAAGAAGCGTCGTGCCGGCGCAGAAGCCAAGAACAATGCCGAGAGCCTGATCCACACCACCGAGCGCCAGCTCGCGGAGAATGGCGACAAGGTCGATGCCAGCCTGAAGGCGGAGATCGAGGCGGCGGTGGCCGAGGCCAAGGCTGCAGTCGAGGGCGGTGACGCCGACGACATGCAGGCCAAGAGCCAGAACCTTGCCCAGGTGGCGATGAAGCTCGGCCAGGCGATCTACGAGAAGCAGCAGGCGTCCGAGGCTTCGCCTCAGGCCGGCGGCGCAGCGGAGAGCGAAGCGGGCGGCGAAGAAGTCGTCGACGCGGAATTCTCCGAGGTGGATGACAACAAGGCGTAACTGCATGTCTTTCCCCGGCATTCCTGACTGCGGGTCGGGAATGCCGGGCGAAGGCGGGGGCCCGAGTTTTAAATGACCACCGAAGTTGATTTCTACGAGCTGCTCGAAGTCGAGCGCACCGCGGACGACGCGACGCTCAAATCCGCCTATCGCAAGCTCGCGATCAAATATCATCCCGACAAGAATGCCGGGTGCAAGGACCATGAGGCCAAGTTCAAGGCGATCAACGAAGCCTATGACTGCCTGAAGGATCCCCAGAAGCGCGCGGCCTATGACCGCTTCGGCCATGCCGCCTTCCGGAACGGCATGGGCGGCGGGGGCGGCGGTGCCGGTCCGCAGGACTTCGGCGCATTCAGCGACATCTTCGAAAGCGTGTTCGGCGAGTTCATGGGCGGTGCCCGTGGCGGCGGGCGCCAGGTGCGCCGCGGCGCCGACCTGCGCTACGACATGGAAATCACGCTGGAAGAGGCCTTTCACGGCAAGACCAGCGAGATCACCGTCGACGTCTCCGGGCACTGCGACACCTGCGAGGGCACCGGCGCGAAGCCGGGCACCAAGGCGACCCAGTGCAAATATTGCGGTGGGCACGGCAAGGTGCGCGCGCAGCAGGGCTTCTTCATGGTCGAGCGCGCCTGCCAGCATTGCCACGGCGCCGGCGAGATCATCGACGAGCCGTGCCGCGACTGCCGCGGCGAGGGCCGGACCGACAAGACCAAGACGCTCAAGATCAACGTGCCGCCCGGCGTCGACGAAGGCACGCGGATCCGCCTGCAGGGCGAAGGCGAGGCGGGCGGGCGCGGCGCGCCGGCCGGCGACCTCTACATCTTCCTGCACGTCAAGAAGCACAGCCTGTTCGAGCGCGAGGGGACGAACCTGTTCGCCCATGCGCCGATCAGCTTCACCACCGCGGCACTGGGCGGCGAGATCGTCATCCCCGGGCTCGACGGCGAGAAGCACGTCATCAAGATCGCGCCCGGCACGCAAAGCGGCCGCGAAGTGCGCCAGCGCGGCGTCGGCATGCCGGTGCTGCAGGGCCGCGGGCGCGGCGACCTGGTCGTCGAGCTCGTCGTCGAGATGCCGAGCAAGCTGACCGCGAAGCAGCGCGAGCTGCTCGAGGAATTCCGTTCGACCGAGACCGGCGACGAATGCCCGCAATCGACGGGGTTCTTCGCCAAGCTCAAGGCGGCGCTGGGCTGATTTAGCCTGACGCTTGCATTAAGCTTTCCCCGGCGAAGGCCGGGCCCCAGGCTCGGCGTGCGCGCGAAGACGCGCTACCGCGCGTGATTTTTAAAGGGCTGGGCCCCGGCCTTCGCCGGGGAAAAGTTCAAAGAAAGCGCACGAAGGGTTCAGGGATCGAGCGGGTCCGTCGCGTCGCGGTGCAGCGCGGCCGGGAGCGCGTGCCACTCCATTTCATACGGCCCCAGCTGGCGGCCGCGCGTGATCGGCTGATAGCCGAGTTCGGCGTCGAGGCGCTGGCGGAAGCTGTCGGCGACCACCGACGTGATGTGCGACGCGCTCGAGGTCACGATCGCAGGGCGATCCATCGGTAGCCCGTAGCGGAAGATCAGCCGCGCGGCGTTGCGGAAGTTGGTGGTCGTGTGGCGCGCCTGCGGCTCGATCAGCACCGCGCTTGCCGGGATGCCGTAGCGCTCGACCAGCTCGCGCTTCATCCCCATCGCTTCGGTGAGGTCGGTATGCACCGGGTGGACCGCGCCGCCCGAGACGATCAGGAACGGCGCCTTGCCTTCGCGGTAGAGCTGGGCGGCGCGCATCGTGCGCAGCTTGCCGATATTGCTGATGCCCGTGCCGAGCGCGCCCGGGCCGCTGCCGAGCACCAGGATCGAGGTATAAGGGTATCGCGACCAGTCGGTGTGCGCCACGCGCGCCGCGGCGGCGGCGTTCTCCTGCTTCTCGAGCGGCGCGCTGACCCGGACCAGCTCGCGATCGTTGAGATAGAGCAGCATCAGCGCGAACTGGAGCGGGGCGGCGAAGACGGGCGCGTCGTCGGGCGTACCCCGCGCGGCAATATCCATCCCCTCGGCGAGCAGGCGGCCAAAAGCGGGATCATCCGGCTTGAAGTCGCCCGAATCGATCTTCGGATAGCGCGGCGCTTCGGCCAGGCCATAGACCCGGTAGATACGGTTCATCGCGGCGGCGGCGTCCACCCAGGCGGCGCGCAGCAGGCCGGCATCGTCCTTCGCGGCGTGGAGCTGGAAGGCGCCCGAGGGGCGTAGATGGCGGGCGGCGATCCCGGCGATGCGCGGATCGCTTGCTAGCGCGTCACCGATCGCGTCGATCTCCTGCGGCTGCCACAGCATTGCGTCGATCCGGCATTTCGCGCTTTCGGCGCCGCAGCTTGTAAGCGCCGCGGCGATGCGCTGCGCGCGGTCGGCCTTGATCCGGTTGAGCCGGGGCGAAACAAGGATCGCCGCGCGATATTCGGGCAGCCGGGTCAGCAAAGTGAGCAGGTAGAAATTCTCGTCCTGCACCGGCGCGCCGCTCTGCACCCAGGCATAGCTGCGCACCGGGCCGGCAGGCGCATGTTGCGCGGGCGCTGCGGGGACCAGGGTCAGGCTCGAGGCGCCCAGCGCGGCGCCGAGCAGGGCAGTGGCAAGGCCTAGGCGCACAATGGGTCTTCCTGTCAGGGTTTGAATCGCGGGGCGGTTGGCGGGAGCTATCATATCGGCGCCCCCGCCCGATAGCGCGCGGGCGATCGCTTTTCGCCAGGTGGAAGCGAGCAATCCCACCATTATCGTCCAGTCCCTCCCATCTGGGAGCTATCCGCGCATCGATAGTTGCACGAGTCTGCAGTATCGGAGGGTGGGAGATATGCCATGTGGGCCTGGCTCAGGAGATTGTTCGCGCGGCTGTTCGGGAGCGGGGCGCGCCAGCCGTCCGCGCCGTTGGCGGAGAGCTTTCGACCGGGCCCCATGCCGCCACCGCCGCCGGCGGGGATGCAGCAGCTCATGGCGGTCAATGGCAGCTTTCCCGAGCAGGGCCCGGGCAATGCGCAATTCACCATCGGCATGGTCGAGAGTTTCGCCGGCGGCTATCCGGCCTGGGGCGCGCCCGCCTGCACCGGGCAATTGCTGCCGATCATCCAATACCAGCCGCTGACCGCCGTGATCGGGCTGAACTTCGGCGGGGACGGCGAGCAGCATATCGGGCTGCCCAACCTCCATGGCCGCGTCACGCTGGGCGGCGCGCCGATCGGGCGGATGACGCAAGGGGGCCTGACCATGACCTGGCTGATCGCGACGATGACCGGCGGCGACGCGCCGGTACTGGGCATGCTGGTGCCGTTTGGCGGAACCTATGCGCCGAGCGGCTGGGCAGTGTGCGACGGCTCGACGCTGCCGGTTCGCCAGAATGTCGCGCTGTACCAAGCGATCGGCGCGGCGTTCGGCGGCAGCGACGGGCTCTATTTCCAGCTGCCCGACCTGAACGGCGCTGCGCCGATCGGCGTGGGGCTGGCGGTGGCGCTCGGCCAGAAGGTCGCGGGCACGATCGACGGGCTGGGGCTGCACTATCTGATCAACACCAGCGGCCCGCTCGCGCCCGCGACGGGCAATGGCGCACCGCCGGCGGGCAGCTTCTATGCCGGGCAGGTGATCGCCTTTGCCGGGGCGCAGGTGCCGCCGGGCTGGGCGGTGTGCGACGGCAGCCTGTTGGCGGTGTCGGGCTGGCCGGTGCTGTTTCAGGCGATCGGCAATGTCTGGGGCGGCGACGGCAAGACCAGCTTCGCGTTGCCCGACCTGCGCGGGAAGATGCTGGCGGGGGGCTAGCCTACGAGATCATTACGTTAACGTAAGCTGCAAGGGCAGTTCAGGATCGCCTCAGGCCGAATCGCTTAGACCATCCTCAACACCGGTGCTGCGGCGCCGGCCAGATGAGGAGAAAGATCATGCGTAAGACGCTTCTGGGCCTCGCGGCCATGGCCGTTGCCCTTCCCGCCCTTTCGGCTCCTGCCAGCGCGCAGCGTTACGGCGGTGGCTATCAGGATCACGGTCGCTACGAGCGCGGCTATGACAATCGTGGCTACAACCGCGGCTACAACGATCGCGGTGGCTATTATAACGGCCCGAGCTGGCGCGGGCGCGACGGCCGCAACTATTGCCGCCGTTCGGATGGCACCACGGGCCTGTTGCTGGGCGGTGTCGCCGGTGCGCTGGTCGGCCGCAGCATCGACCGCTACGGCGATCGTACCCCCGGCACCCTGCTGGGCGCCCTAGGCGGCGCGCTGGTCGGCCAGGCGATCGACAAGGATAATGGCGGCCGTCGCTGCCGCTAAGTCCTCGAACATATCGAGTGGAGGCAAGGGGCCCGGTGGAAACGCCGGGCCCCTTTCTCGTGCGTGTCAGGCGGGCAGGCCGTAGCTGCCGATCCGCTCGACCGCGAGCCGGGTAACCGCCGGCGCGGCGAGGACACGGTCAGCCATGCCCGCTTCAAAGGCCTGGAAGCTTGGCATCCCGGTGAGCGCCTCGCTGCTGTCTTCGGCGAGGTTGAGGAAGACATGGACGAACTCGTCGCCCTGGCGGAACAGGCCATAGGCGATGTGCTCGGGCCGGGTGCGGTTGGCCTCGGCGAACACTGCCTGGGAGAGGCGGACATTCTCCCCGGCGGCCTCGGGCTTCACGGTGTAGCGGACCATCGTCAATCGGGGCATTTGATTTCTCCTTCCGCCGGCCATGACGATGGCGGCCACGAAAAGGATTCGCGCCGTGCGAATCCTTTTGGCGCGCGGCATCGTCTATCGTGCGGGACACGATAGGAGTGGCGATGACATCCGAGACTTTGCCCGACACCCTGGCTGCGATGCGCCCGGCGCTGCACCGCTATTGCGCGCGGATGATGGGATCGGCATTCGACGGCGAGGATGTCGTGCAGGACGCCTATGCCAAGGCGGGCGCGGCGCTGGCGGCGGGTGCCGAGGTCGAAGAGCCGCAGCGCTGGCTGTTCCGCATCGCCCACAACGCCGCGCTCGACGCGATCCGCAAACGGCGGCGCGAGGCGTTCGACCTGCTCGACGAGGAGGTGCCGGGCGGCGCACCGGCGGAGAGCCGCGCGGCGGCGAGCGCGGCGCTCTCCACCTTCCTTGCGATCCCGCCCGGACAGCGCGCGGTAGTGGTGCTCGCCGATGTGCTCGGCCATTCGGGCGAGGAAGTCGCCGCGATCCTCGACACGACGCTGGCCGCGGTGAAGGCGGCGCTGCACCGCGGGCGGGCACGGCTGCGCGACATGGCGGAGGCGCCGGTGCGGCTCGACCCCGCCGAGCGCGCGCGGCTGGAGGACTATGCCGCGCGGTTCAACGCGCATGACTGGGACGCGCTGCGCGAGCTGCTTGCCGAGGATGTGCGGCTCGACCTGGTGGCGCGGACGCGGCTGGCCGGCGCGGGCAATGTCGGGGTGTATTTCACCCGCTATGCCGAGAATCCGGTGTGGCGGATGGAGGTGGGGGTGGCCGAGGGGCGGCCGGTGGTGGTCGCGCGGAGTACCGACGGCGTGGCGCGCTTCGTGGTGCTGCTCGACTGGCAGGGCGGCAGGATCGCGGGCATCCGCGACTTCCACTATGCGGGCTATGTGATGGAGGGGCTGGGGCTGGACTGATTTACGGTTCCCCGGCGAAGGCCGGGGCCCAGTTTCGCCAACCCTTAGTGCCCGTCGTCGCTCCAGTGGGGCGGGTCGGAGAGCAATTTTATCGCGCCGTAGCCGGCGCCGAGCTTCTGCAGGTCGGGATTGTCGCCCGAGCGGGGCGTGCCGGCGATTTCGCGCGTCTTGCCCTGCTTGTCCTTGATCTTGAGCGTGCCGGACCATGAGATCGTCATGTCGATCGCGCGGCCCTCGATATGGCGCGAGGTGAGCGAGGGTTCGAAGGCGATCTGGAACAGGTCGCTCATCGCCTGGGCGCCGGCCTTCGATTTGGCGAGGTCGCCATGATCCCATTGAATCTTGAGGCCGGGAAGGGCGGGGACCTTGTTCGGCGCGACCGAGCCCTTCGCCACGCACCAGCTATAGTGCATCAGGTGGGCGCGGGTCGCGTTGCGGCGGGTTGCGGAGACGGTGACGGTAGCGCCCGCGTCCTTCAGTGCCTTGAGGAAGGCGGCGGCATTGGCCTGGAAGGGCTGGATCAGGTCGGTGACCGCGGCGCTGTTCGGGTATTTGGCCTGATTGGCGTTCCACCAGTCGGCGCCCGAGAGCGGCGGGCGGGCGCCCTGGCCGGCGGCGAGCGCGAGCCAGGTCTTGCCGCCGGGGCTGATCAGCCCGTCGGGGGCGGGCATGGCGAGGACCTTGCCCTGATAGCCGGTGATCGCGGCGACGGTGAGCGTGCCGCATTCGCCGCTGGTCGGCAGCAGCTTCTGGCCGGTGAAGCCCAGCCAGTCGTTGAGCAGATGCTGGACGACGAGCACGTCCGCGAGATCATTGATCCCGCCCTTGCCCACCGATGCGCCGATCGCCATTCGCCTGCCTCCTCTGGTCGGAGACAGGCGTATCCCGTGAAATCCTAGTTTGAAAGCAGGTCGCTTACCGCGCGGGAGATGCTGGCCAGCGTATAGGGCTTCTGGGTGACCAGCGCCTTGGCATGTTCGGGCGGGAGCTTGAGCTGCTCGCCATAGCCGGTGGCGAACAGGAAGGGCACGCCGGCGGCGGCAAGGTCGTCGGCGAGGGGCAGGCTGGTCTCGGCGCCGAGATTGACGTCGAGCACCGCGACTTCGAACGCCTCGCGGCCGATCTCCTCGCGCGCCTGGGCGAGCGAGCCGGCGGTGACGACGCGGCTGGCACCGAGCCGGGTGAGGATGTCCTCCGCGTCCATCGCGATGATCAGGCTGTCCTCGACCAGCAGGACAACGCCCGAGAGCAGCTTCGGCGCGGTGGCGCCGGGCGTCGGCTCGGGCGGAGGAGCCGGGCGCGGGGCGCGGGTGGGATCGACTTCGATATGGCGGGCGGGGACGCAGAAATCGGCTTCGAGCCCGGTGAGCGGGTAGCGCACATCGGCGCGGCCGCCGAGGTCATAGGGGATCGAGCGGGTGATGATCGTGGTGCCGAAGCCCTGGCGCTTGGGCGGCTGCACCGCGGGGCCGCCGCGCTCGCGCCATTCGATCGACAGGTCGCCCTCGCGGTCGATCTGCCAGCCGACATGGACCGAACCATTGTCCGAGAGCGCGCCATATTTGGCGGAATTGGTCATCAGCTCGTGGAGCACCAGCGCCAGCGTCGAAAAGGCCTGGGGGTGGAGCAGCACCGGTGGGCCGTCGGTGGTCACGCGGCCGGCCTTGCCGGCGAGATAGGCGGCGGCCTCGGTCTCGATCAGGCGCAACAGCGGCGCGGCGGACCAGTTATCCTGGGTGATCTGGTCGTGCGCGCGGGCCAAGCTCTCGATCCGGCCCTCGAGCAGATGGATCGTGTCGCGCTTGTCCGCGTCGGGATCGAGCGACTGGCGGACCAGGCCGCGGATCAGGCTGAGGATGTTGCGGACGCGGTGGTTGAGCTCCGCGATCAGCAGCTCCTGGCGCTCGGAAAAGCGGCGGCGCTCTTCCTGGGCATCGTCGCTGAGGCGCAGCACGACTTCGATCAGCGAGGCGCGCAGCATCTCCGCGACGCGCAGCTCGGCGTTGAGGAAAGGCTCGGAGCGGCCGCGGACTTCCTGGCTCCACAGCTCGAAGCTCTTGCGCGGCGTCAGGCGGGGGCCGTTGGGGCCGAGCTGGGCGGGCTTGTGCGGATCGCCGGCCCATTTGACCGTGCGGATCTTCTCCTGGCGGAAGAGCAGGACATAGTCGCGCGGGCGGCGCGAGATCGGGATCGCCAGCAGGCCGGCGGCGACATCGTCATAGTCGGCGGCGGCGGGGAGCGTGTCGGCGAGGCGATCGGTCGAGAAGATCTTGCCGGCGGCCATCGCGTTGAGGCGGCGGGTGATTGCCGAAAAGGCGTCGGCCGGCGGGGTCATCCCCGAATAGGAGACCTTGCCGTCGAGCCAGATCGCGATGCCGTCGCACGGCACGGTCTCGCGCATCATCGTGCCGAGCCATTCGGGATTGTCGAGCAGCGTCGAATCGCCGGCCACCGCGGCAAGCAGCCGGTCGCTGGCGAAGCGCGCGGCGAGCTCATAGGCGGCGAGCTCCTTGCGCTCGCGGCTCTCGAGCTTGAGCGCGAACATCTGGCCGAACAGCTCGGCGATCGAGCGGCGCTCGAAGCTGGGGCAGCGCGCGGCATAATGGTGGCAGGCAAACAGGCCCCAGAGCTGGCCCTCGACGATGATCGAGATCGACAGCGAGGCGCCGACGCCCATGTTCTTGAGATATTCGATATGGATCGGCGAGACCGAGCGCAGCACCGAGAGCGAAAGGTCGATCGGCGCGCCGCTCTCGTCGAGGCGGGGGACGATCGGCACCGGATCGGCATTGACGTCGGCGATGATGCGGAACGGCGTGCGGATATAGAGCTTGCGCGCCTGTTGCGGGATGTCGCTGGCGGGGTAGCGCAGGTCGAGGAAGCTGCCGATGCCGGCGCGCGCCGCCTCGGCCACGACGACGCCCGAACCGTCACGATCGAAGCGATAGACCATCACCCGGTCGAAGCCGGTCAGCGCGCGGACCTGGCGGGCGCCTTCGCGGTAGAAGGCGGGGGCGTCGCTGGTCTCGTCGAGCCGGGCCATCATCGCGCGGATCGCCGAACCGATATCGGTGCCGGCATCCTCGCAGCATTCCTCGCCTTCGAGGATGATCGTGTCCCCGATCATGTGCAGCGCGAAATCGAAGCAGCGGCCGGTGGCGATCTTCAGCCCGAAGACGCGCTCGACTGCGTCATGGCCGCGCAGCATCGCCAGGCGGTTGCGCAGCGTGTGGACGGCATGGTCGCCGAGCAGGTCGACCGCGGAGGTGCCGAGCAGGTCGTCGGCGGGCTTTTCGAGGAATTGCTCGGCATTGGCCGAGACGCGGCGGATCAGCCAGTCGATCGACAAGGCGAGCAGGAAGCCGAACGGCTGGATCGCGCCCAGCTCGTGAATCGGCTCGCGATCGCAATTGGTGAGATCGACCTCGAAATTACCGTCCGTCGCCAATCTGGACCTTTCGCCAATTTTCCGCCGAATGCTCAAATGCCGCGAAAGTCGCAAGCGCTGCGGTGCGCGCTGCTTCCAGTGCGGCGGGATCGCGCAAGCTATCGTCGATAGCGGCTAGTAATTGCTGCCACTTTTCGGCGCGCTGATCTGAATCAAGATAGGCGCGGGGAAATCCGGTGGGCAGGCTGCGCGCGAGGAATTTGCCGCCGAGGCGCGACCCTTCGAGGACGTAGAGCGTGCCGGCGATGGCGGCATCACTGTCGAAGACGGGTGGCGACGCGGGATGCGCCTGGCCTACCTTGGGGAGCTGGGCGAGATCCTCGCGCAGCAAGGCGCCACGCTTGCGGTCTTCCCAGTCCGCCGTCACCCGCTCGCCGGGAAGCGCCGCTTCCAGCGCCCACACCACATCGGCATGGGCGGCGAGGAAGCGGGCATAGCTTTCCCGGTCGGTCAGGTCGAAATCGCCGAACGCCGCGTCAACGCGGTCATGTGCCTCGGCGGTCGCCGCGCGCAGCGCCTTGCGGCTCGGCGTCAAGCGAACACGCGCTCGAAGATCGTGTCCACCTGCTTGAAGTGATAGCCGAGGTCGAACTTGTCCTCGATCTCCTGCGGGCTGAGCGCCGCAGTGACTTCGGGATCGGCCTTGAGCAGCTCGAGCAGCGACAGCTCGCCATCCGATTCCCACACCTTCATCGCGTTGCGCTGGACCAGCCGATAGCTGTCCTCGCGGCTGACGCCGGCCTGGGTGAGGGCAAGAAGCACGCGCTGGGAATGCACGAGGCCGCCCATTCGATCCAAATTCTTCTGCATCCGCGCCGGAT
The DNA here is from genome assembly GCF_013416555.1 of Sphingomonas sp. R-74633. Lineage (GTDB taxonomy): Bacteria > Pseudomonadota > Alphaproteobacteria > Sphingomonadales > Sphingomonadaceae > Sphingomonas. The sequence goes on from NZ_JACCFG010000006.1 coordinate 112,719, forward strand.
AGACGAGCAGCTTGTCCATCACGCCGGTGAGGCGGGCGAGCGCGAAGTCGAGCGTGATCGTCGCGTCGGGGCCGATATAGCGCTCGACCGAGGAGTGGCTGATGTCGCGCTCATGCCACAGCGCGACATTTTCCATCGCCGGGATGGTGGCGCTGCGGACCATGCGGGCGAGGCCGGTCAGGTTCTCGGTCAGCACCGGGTTGCGCTTGTGCGGCATCGCCGACGAGCCCTTCTGGCCGGGCGAGAAATATTCCTCGGCCTCGAGCACTTCGGTGCGCTGGAGGTGGCGGACCTCGACGGCGAGGCGCTCGATCGACGAGGCGATCACGCCGAGGGTTGCAAAGAACATCGCGTGGCGATCGCGCGGGATGACCTGGGTCGAGACCGGCTCGATCGACAGGCCGAGCTTCGCAGCGACATGCGCTTCGACGCGCGGATCGATATTGGCAAACGTGCCGACCGCGCCCGAGATCGCGCAGGTGGCGATGTCGGCGCGGGCTGCGAGCAGCCGCTCCTTGTTGCGCTTGAACTCGGCATAGGCCTCGGCGAGCTTGAGCCCGAAGGTGACCGGCTCGGCATGGATGCCGTGGCTGCGGCCGATCGTCGGGGTGAGCTTGTGCTCATAGGCGCGGCGCTTGAGTACTTCGAGCAGCTGGTCGAGGTCGGCGAGCAGGATGTCCGACGCACGGGCGAGCTGGACCGCGAGGCAGGTATCGAGCACGTCCGAGCTGGTCATGCCCTGGTGCATGAAGCGCGCTTCGTCGCCGACCTGCTCGGCCACCCAGGTGAGGAAGGCGATGACGTCGTGCTTGGTCACGGCCTCGATCGCGTCGATCGCGGCGACGTCGATCGCGGGGTTGGTCGCCCACCAGTCCCACAGCGCTTTGGCGGCGCTCTTCGGCACCACGCCGAGCTCGGCCAGAGCTTCCGTCGCGTGCGCCTCGATCTCGAACCAGATGCGGAAGCGCGCTTCGGGCGACCAGAGGGCGGTCATCTCGGGGCGCGAATAACGGGGGACCATTTGAAGCCTTTCACCGGGAGGTTTGGCGCGCCCCTAGCAAGGGAGCCTCAGACTTTCCACCGAAAGCGGCCGGTGATCGGCCAGTCGAGCAGTGCATCCTCCTCGCGGGCGCCCCCGCCGATATTGTGGAGGATCATCGGCGCGCGGGCGCCCGGCACGTCCGAGACCAGCCCGATATGCGTGCCGGTGCCGCCCGCGCCGTTGGAAGGCGCGGAAGTGAAGATGTCGCCGGGCTGCCAGTTGGCGTCGGTCGGGACGGGCAACTGCGCGCCTTGCCGGGCGAGGAAGCGGGCGAGATTGGGCACGCGGCGATGGTCGATGCTGGGGTCGGGATGCGTCAGGCCCCATTTGCGCGGATAGGCGGCAAAGGCCTGTTTCATGTCGGCATTGACCAGCGCCTGAAGGTCGATCCCGAACGCGTCGCGATAGGCGCGGATCACCACGTCGGTGCAGACGCCCTTCACCCGCGGGACGTCGCCATTAGGGAAGGGGAGGGCCGTGTACGCAGAATCATAGTGGCGCGTGACACCGACCTGGCCGCGGGCCGCAGCGACCAGCTTTCGGGCGGAATCGCTCTCGGCAAGGCGTGGGCCGGGCCCGGTCGGCGCCTGTGCAGGACCGCCGCATCCGGCGAGGCCGGCGGTCATTCCAAGCAGCAGCGTCCGCCGGTCGATCATGCCCGCATCCTGCACGCGCCGTGGCACGCGCGCCACAGGGCAAATGAAATGCGATAAGGCGAGCCCGCGCGCGGATGGGTTGAGGCTACAGGGCTTGGAGGGTGGAACATAACTTCCAGATTGAAGGTTGATAGGGAGAATGTTCAAGAGACAATCAGGCTAGAGATTAAATATAGCGCCTGAATAGAATAGGAGAAATTCTCATGCTGAAGCCCATGCTTCTTGCCACTTCTATGATGTTTGCTGTTCCTGCTATTGCGCAGGAAGCGCCGGCGCAGGATAATACCCAGTCGATGCAGACTGCGCCTGCCCCCGAGAAGGCGACTCCGCCGGTGACCGACGACAAGGCGCCCGGCACCCAGGATCAGACGGCAACCGCCCAGACGACTCCGGCGCCGGCCCAGCCCGCGACGCAGCCCGCCCAGGGCGTGGCGCAGGACGCTACCGCTGCGCCGGGCGCGCAGCCGGCGGCTGCGGCCTCGACCGAACCTGCCGCGGTGCCTGCCGCGCAGCCGGCCGCTACGCAGGAGCAGGTCGCCCAAGCCGTGGGCCGTGACTTTGGCAGCTATGACAAGGATGCCGACGGCAAGCTGAACACGACCGAGTTCGCCGCCTGGATGGGCAGCCTGCGCAAGGCCGCCGAGCCGACCTTCCAGCCGGGCACGCCCGAGGCGACGACCTGGGCCAACCAGGCTTTCGCCAGCGCCGATACCGACAAGAGCGCATCGGTGAACAAGCAGGAGCTGACGGTCTTCCTGACCCCGAAGCCCTCGTAAGACTTTCGTCGCGCCAAATACGCATGGCGCACTCCCGAACGGTCGCCGGACTTGCCTCCGGCGGCCGTTTGGTTTGTCTGGAGTTCAGGCGTGTTCCAGGGCGATGTGCATCAGGCTGAGTTCCATCGCCACGAACGTGCCGGCGACCCACAGCCAGATCGCTTCGCCGATCCAGGCCTGGAGCAGCATCGCGGGGAAAATGCCTAGGAACAGTATCGCGCGCAGCCATATCAGTGCCGGCGCGCCGGTTCGTCCGCCGAAAAGGCCCCATTCCGGATCGCGCATCCCGATCGCCCGGCGGGGCGATGCTTTGTTGGCCCGCATCGCCGTGTCGGCGGTTTCGATGCCCCGCCGATAGGTGGGGCTGAACAACATGCGCAGGAAGAGCAGCGCCGCGATTGCTGCGACAATGGCTGTGGCGGGGATCAGGATGCCGCGTAGCGGCGTGATTGCCAGGCTGGCGAGCGCGATGGTGCCGGCAAGGACGGCGACCCAGAAACTGACCCTGCGAAGCTGCACGTCCATCCCCGGACCCTATCCGGCTTTGGTTTCGAGGCGAAACGGTTTCGCCGTCCCCGCTGCCTAGATCAGCCCTTGCCCCCTGAGCGACGCATGCCCGTCACGCCCCAGGATGATATGGTCGTGCACGCCGATGCCCAGCCCCTTGCCGGCGGCGGCGACCTGGCGGGTGATCTCGATGTCGGCGCGGCTGGGGGAGGGGTCGCCCGAGGGGTGATTGTGGACGAGGATCAGCGCGGCGGACTTAAGCTCCATCGCGCGGCTGATGATCTCGCGGACATAGACAGCGGTCTCGTCGATCGTGCCCTCGCTCATCAGCTCGTCGCGGATCAGCATGTTCTTCGAGTTGAGGTGAAGCACGCGGAAGCGCTCAGTGCCGTGATGCGCCATGTCGGCGCGCAGATAGTCGAGCAGCGCCTGCCAGTTGGCGAGCACGGGGCGCTCGGCGACTTCGGCGCGCAGCAGGCGGAGCGCGGCGGCGTGCGCTGCCTTCAGCGCGGCGACGCTGGTCTCGCCCATGCCCTTCACCCGAGAGAGTGCCTCGGCGTCGGCGGTAAGCAGCCCGGCGATCCCGCCGAATTCATGGAGCAGCGCCTTGGCCAGCGGCTTGGTATCCTGGCGCGGAATGGCGAGCGCGAGCAGATATTCGATCAGCTCGTGATCGAGCAACGCATCGGGCCCACCCTCGAACAGGCGGCGGCGCAGGCGCGCGCGGTGGCCGCTATTGTCGGGGGCCTCGGACATGTCCGAGTTGTTCCTGCAAACCCCGCGTTATTCAAGGCGAGGACTTCTCCGAAACGGCGTGGAAATGTGTTGGAGTTGACTCGCCCGGCGACGCTTCCTAAAGCGCCCGAGCAACGCGGTCGAATGGCTGGTGATGCTTCAATGTCGCCGGCGCGTTCGGCGGCTTTTTTCATATCTGGAACGCCTTGACCGCCTTGACCCAAGACCGTGCTCCGAGCGACCTTGACCGCCGCATCGCCGATGCGAAGACGGCCGAGGCTGCGCGCACCGGCGCGGGGACGGGCCCCAAGGCTCCGGGCGACGCCAAGGGCTATAAGCAAGGCTCGCGCGTGCTGATGGACCTGATCGGCATGCCGCTTGGCGGTGTTATCCTGGGGTATGCGCTGGACAGCTGGCTGGGCACGAGCCCGTGGCTGTTGCTGACCCTGCTCGCGCTGTCCATCGTGGCGGCTTTCCGTAGCATCTACAAGATTTCGAAGGAGCGGGCAGAGTGAGCGCCGGCGCAATCAATCCGATGGAGCAGTTCGAGGTCGGCAAGCTGATCAAGTTCGATCTGCTTGGCTACGACCTCTCGTTCACCAACTCGGCCCTGTTCATGTTCGTCGTGGCAGGCCTGTTGTTCGTGTTCATGCTGGGCGGCATGAAGCGCTCGCTGATCCCGGGCAAGTGGCAGCTGATGGCCGAAGGCGCGGTGGGCTTCATCGATTCGATGGTGAACACCAGCATCGGCAAGGGCGGCAAGAAGTTCGCCCCCTACATCTTCTCGCTGTTCTTCTTCATCCTGTTCGCCAACCTGGTCGGCATCCTGCCGCTGGCGGTGGTGCCGGGGCTGCACACCTTCGCGGTGACCAGCCATATCACCGTGACCGCGGTGCTGGCGTTCTTCTCGTTCGGCATCGTGCTGTTCGTCGGGCTGTTCAAGCATGGCTTCAAGTTCTTCGGCCTGTTCGTGCCGCACGGCGCGCCGCTGTGGCTGATGCCGGTGATCATCCCGGTCGAGTTCATCTCGTTCATGGTGCGTCCGTTCTCGCTGGGCCTGCGACTGTTCGTCGCGATGACCGCGGGGCACATCCTGCTCGAAGTGTTCGGCAGCTTCGCGGTGCAGGGCCTCAACGCCGGCACGGCGGGCAGTCCGATCGGCTTCGGCGTGTGGTTCGCCTCGATGTTGATGATCATCGGCGTGAGCGCGCTCGAGCTTCTGGTCTGCGCGATCCAGGCCTATGTCTTCGCGCTGCTGACCTCGCTGTATCTCCACGACGCGGTGCACCTGCACTAAGTCGCGCTGTTTGTTTGGTTTATCTGGATTACGTAGGGAGTTTGAAATGACTGATACTGGTCTCATGTACATCGGTGCCGGCCTCGCGGCGATCGGCGTTGGCCTGGCCGCGCTCGGCGTGGGCAATGTGTTCGGTTCGTTCCTCGAGGGCGCGCTGCGCAACCCGGGTGCGGCTGACGGCCAGCAGGGCCGCCTGTTCATCGGCTTCGCCGGTGCCGAGCTTCTGGGCCTGATCGCGTTCGTCGTCGCGATCCTGATCCTGTTCGTCGTCAAGTAAGCCACAAGCGGCCCGAGGACGTCCAATGCCACAGCTATCCCAAATCCCTGAGATCTACGCGTCGCAGCTGTTCTGGCTCGCGATCGTGTTTGCCCTCATCTATTTCGGGATCGGCAAGGCGATGGTCCCGAAGATCGAGCGTACGGTCGAAGACCGCAACGCCCGCATCGCCGGTGACCTCGCCGCGGCAGAGGCTGCCCGGGACGCTGCCCATGCGTCTGACGCAGCGTATGAGCTCGGGCTGGAAACGGCCCGGGCCACCGCGCTCGCGACGCTGAGCAAGGCCAAGGACAAGGCGACCGCCAAGTCCGAAGCCGATGTGAAGAAGGGCGATGCAGCGTCCGAGGCGAAGATCGCCGAGGCCACGCAGCGCATCGCCGCGACCAAGACCCAGGCGCTTGGCGAAATCGAGTCCGAGACGGTGGATGCCGTCCAGGACATCGTCGCCAAGCTCTCGGGCATCAAGGCCGACCGCGCGTCGGTGGCCAAGCAAGTGAAGGCGGCGCTGGCCAATGGCTGAGGAACCCCATGGCATGAAGACGCAGACCGGCACTGTCGAGCTGCACCATGAGCCCTCGGCGTTCGGCATCACCGCGCCGGGCTTCGTTGCCATTGCCATGCTCGTCGTCCTGGGTATCGTGCTGTGGAAGCGCGTGCCGGCGATGATCAGCAACATGCTCGACACCAAGATCGCGTCGATCCGTGCGCAGCTGGACGAAGCCACTGCGCTTCGTGCCGAGGCGGAGGCCGAGCTGGCCAAGGCAAAGGCACGCAACGCGGCGAGCGAGGCGGATGCCGCCGCGATCGTCGCGCATGCCGAGGAAGAGGCCAAGGCGCTGCTCAAAAAGGCCGAGGCGGACGCCAAGGAACTGACCAAGCGCCGCGCGAAGATGGCCGAAGACAAGATCGCCGCTGCCGAGCGCACCGCGATCGCCGAGGTTCGCGCCAAGGCGGCGGACGCCGCCGCTGCCGCGGCCGGTGCGATCATCGCCGAGAAGCACGGCGCCGAGGCGGACAAGGCACTCGTCGACAAGACGATCGCCGGGCTCGGCCGACTGAACTGAGGTGGTTGAAGGGCGGAATTCCAATTCGGCCCTTCCCCCAAGCGCAGGCGGAGCCGATGTGCCCGCCGCGCGCGACCCCGGGCATCTCGCCCTCCTGATCTCCTTTGCATTGCTGGCCGCGGCGCTGGTGGGTGCGCTGTTCCTCGTGAAGGGGCAGCAACAGGCCCAGCGCTGGGTGGCGCACACGCTCGAGGTCGAAGAGCAGCTGAGCAGCGTGCTCTCCCGCGTGCAGCAGGCCGAGACCGGCCAGCGCGGGTATATGATCACCCGCAACACTGCCTATCTGGAACCGTTCACCACCGGCGCGCGCAACCTGCGCACCGAGCTGGACGAACTGCACCGGCTGGTCGCGGACAGCCCCGTCGAGGCCGATCGCGCGACCAGGGTCGACAAGCTCGCTACGGAGCGGATCGCGCGCCTTACGCAGTTCGTCGAGATGATCCGCCGCGGCGACAGCGCCGCCGTGGCCGCGGGCGTGAAGACCGGGGTCGGGCTCAACCAGATGCGCGAGATCCGCGGGCTGATCGACGAGATGCGCACGCATGAAGCGAATCTGCTCGCCGGGCGCACCCGCGACGCGGCGTGGCAGGCGAACCTGCTGCTGCTGTGGCTGGTGGTGACGGCGATCGGCGTGGCGGTGGTCGCGTTCTTCGTCACCCGCTCGGCGATGCGGCGCACCTATGCCGCGATGCTGGCGCGCGACGCAGCCGAGACGGCGCATTTGCAGCTGCTCGAGGAAACCGCGCAGCGCGAGGCGGCCGAAGCGCAGCTTCGCCAGCTCGGCAAGATGGAATCGATCGGCCAGCTGACCGGTGGCATCGCGCACGATTTCAACAACATGCTGGCGGTCGTGATCGGGTCGCTCGACATGGCCAAGCGCCGCATCCTCAAGGACCCGGCCAAGGCGTCGCAGTCGATCGACAATGCACTGCAGGGCGCCGAGCGCGCCGCGCAGCTCACCTCGCGCCTGCTCGCCTTTGCCCGCCGCCAGCCGCTCGCGCCGGGCGCGCTCGATGCGAACAAGCTGGTCGCCGGCATGTCCGAGCTGCTGCGCCGCACGATCGGCGAGAATATCCGCTTCGAGACGGTGCTGGCCGGCGGACTATGGCCGGCGTTCATCGATGCCGGGCAGCTCGAGAACGCACTGGTCAATCTGTGCGTCAATGCGCGCGACGCGATGTCCGATGGCGGGCGGCTGACGATCGAAACCGCGAACACGCATCTCGACGACGCCTATGCCGCCAACCACGCCGAAGTGACGCCGGGGCAATATGTGATGGTGTCGGTCACCGATAGCGGCACCGGCATGCCCGCCGATGTGGTCGAGCGCGCCTTCGACCCGTTCTTCTCGACCAAGGAAGTGGGCAAGGGCACCGGGCTGGGGCTCAGCCAGGTCTATGGCTTCGTCAAACAGTCCGGCGGGCATGTGAAGATCTATTCGGAGCTCGGGGTCGGCACGATCCTCAAGCTCTATCTCCCGCGCCATTTCGGCGAGGAAGACCGCCGGCCGGTGCCGGCGCCCGAGGCCGAGCTGCCGCAGGGCCGCGGCGAGATCATCCTGGTCGTCGAGGACGAGGAGCAGGTGCGGATCATGTCGGTCGATGCGCTGCGCGAGCTCGGCTATGTCGTGATCCACGCATCGGGTCCCGTGCAGGCGCTGGCGATGCTCGACGACCATCCGAGCATCGACCTGCTGTTCACCGACATCGTGATGCCCGACATGACCGGGCGGGTGCTGGCCGAGCGGATGCAGGAGAAGCTGCCGCACGTCCCGGTGCTCTACACCACCGGCTACACCCGCAACGCGATCGTGCATAACGGGATGCTCGACCATGATGTCGACTTCCTCGCCAAGCCGTTCAGCATCGGCCAGCTCGCGGTGAAGGTGCGCCAGGTCCTGGACGGGCGCGAATAGGCCTGAGCGCATCCCTGTATTCCCCTCCCTTTCAGGGAGGGGAATGAAGCTGTCCTAGAATTGCGCCGGCGCGTCGGTGAACGGGTCCGCGACCGCAGTGCCGCCCTTGCGGAAGCAGGCAAAGTCCATGATCGCTTCGTTGATGCTGCCGGGCTTGGGCCGCTTGACGTCGTTGAGTGTATCCGAAGGCTCGGTGCGCAGGTATTTCCCGCCCGGCGCGAAATAGCTGTATTCGAGCGTGCGGAAGCTCTTGTCGGTGCAATTAAACTCGGTGCGGATCCGCGCGGCGATGATGCCCTCGCCGATCGGCTGGACATAGACGCTCTCGACATCGCCGACGATCCGGTCGCCGAGCGTGCGCAGGCTGCCCAGGTCGACATAGCTCATCGTCGTGTCGCTGCCGCCGACACGGTACCATTGCTGGGCGGCGGCGGGCGTTGCGGCGAAGGGCAGCAGGGCCGCGGCGGCGAGCAGGATGCGCATGTTCAATTCCCCCTTGTTTCCGGAGCCATGCTGCCATGAGTCCATTTCGGTGGAAAGAGGCGGTGCTGGTCGGGGCGGGTCAGGGCGGTTAGGATAGGGCATGACCACCCAACGCTGGCTCCAGCTCGCCACCGCGCTCACCGCCCTGCTGCTCGTCTTCATGATCGCGATCGCCTGGCGCAGCGCCGTGGAGGAGCAGCGCCGCGCGAGCGACATCGGCGCGCGGACGCAGGCGACGATGGAACGCATCGAGGCGCGGGCGAACGCGCTGGAGAATGAAGCGGGGCGGTAGGGCGGAACTAGTTTCTTCAGTTCCCCGGCGAAGGCCGGGGCCCAGTTGCCACGAAGTTCGAGAGGCTCTGGCGCATCACCAGATAAGCCGAGACTGGGCCCCGGCCTTCGCCGGGGATCAGCTTTGTCCTGGTGACGGACGTGCGATCAGGTCTTCGGCTTGCGGAACTTGTAGATGAACTGGTCGGTCTTGCCGCGGATCTCGGGGGTGAAGACGTTCGCGGTGTGCGGGTCGGCGGGGTTGCGCAGCAGGGGCAACTCGCCTTCGAACTTGAAGCCGACGCTCTCGATCTCGGCGCGGGCGGCGGCGGGGTCAATGCGGTGGAGCGTCTGCGGCAGCGCGAAGTCCGGATCGGCATTGGCCACGTGATCGACCACCAGCAGCACGCCGCCCGGCTTGAGCGAATCATACAGCTTCTTGGCGATGACCTTCGAACCGCCCGGCGGCACCACCTTCAGGTGCATGTCGTGCCAGTTCTGCACCGTGACGATCGCGTCGAGCGGCTCGGGGAAGGAGAAGCTCTGCAGGCTGTCGCTCGACGGCACGACATTGGCGCGGCCCTCGACTGCGGCCTTCTGGTCATCGGCATAGGCGGCGCGGAACTTGATGAACTCGGCGGGCTGATAGGCATAGACCTTGCCCTTGGCGCCGACCGTCGGCGCGAGGATGCGGGTCCAATAGCCGCCGCCCATGATGAAGTCGGCGACCTTCTCCCCCGGCGCGATGCCGGCAAAGGCGAGGATCTCGCCCGGGTGGCGGGCGGCGTCGCGGTCCTTGTCCGCCTGGGGCCGGCCGGCATCGGTGAGCGCGGTGGCGATCGGCGCGGGGACGGTCTGGGCGTGTGCGGCGAGCGGCATTGCCAGCGCGAGCAGCGCGGCGGACAGGACGAGCTTCATCGGACGACTCTCCTAAGTGTGTCGGCGGAGCATGACACATCCGTGTGACCGTTCAAGTTGCCCCGAGCGGGAGCCGCGCCTAAATCCCCTTCGACGATGTCCGATCCCAATTCGCCCAACCGCTTCAATGAAGAGACCGCCACCTTCGCCGTGCGCGGCGCCGATGCCCCCGACCTCGAGGCGGGCGTGGCGGCGATCCGCAATGTGCTGAAGACGCTGCCGGTACGCCCCGGCGTCTACCGGATGCAGGATGCGCGTGGTGATGTGCTCTATGTCGGCAAGGCGCGGGCGCTGAAGAACCGCGTGACCAACTATACCCAGGTCCAGCGGCTCTCGAAGCGGCTGCAGCGGATGGTGGCGCAGACGCGCTCGATGACGATCGTCACCACCAACAACGAAGCCGAGGCACTGCTGCTCGAGGCGCAGCTGATCAAGCGCTTCCGCCCGCCCTACAATGTGCTGCTGCGCGACGATAAGAGCTTCCCGTTCATCCTGCTGCGCCGCGACCACGACTATCCGCGGATCCAGCTCCACCGCGGCGCGCGCAAGGTGAAGGGCGACTATTTCGGGCCGTTCGCCGGGGCGGGGCAGGTGCGCAAGACGCTCAACGCGCTGCAGAAGCTGTTCCTGCTCAGGAGCTGCACCGACGGCTTCTTCAACACGCGCGACCGGCCATGCCTGCTCTACCAGATCCGCCGCTGCTCGGCGCCGTGCGTCGACCGGATCGCGCCCGAGGCATATGAGGAGCTGGTCGACGACGCGCGCGACTTCCTGATGGGCAAGAAGACGCAGGTCCAGGCCAAGCTTGGCGCGCAGATGCAGGCGGCGGCGGAGGGGCTCGATTTCGAGCTGGCGGCGATCCTGCGCGACCGGCTGAAGGCGCTGACCTTCATCCAGGGCAGCCAGGCGATCAACGCGGAAGGGGTAGGCGACGCCGATATCTTCGCGCTCGCCAACAAGTCGGGCGTGATGGGCATCCAGGCCTTCTTCATCCGCGGCGGCCAGAATTGGGGACATCGCAGCTTCTTCCCGGCGCACACCAATGAAGTGAGCGAGGACGAAGTGCTCGCGGCGTTCCTGATGCAATTCTACGAGGAAGTGCCGCCGCCGAAGATCATCTTCGTCGATCGCAACCTCGAGGAAGCGGCGCTGCTCGCTGAAGCTCTTGCAGAACGCGCGGGGCACAAGGTCGCGCTCGGCGTGCCGCAGCGCGGGCCGCGCCGGCGGCTGCTCGACCAGGCCAAGCGCAACGCGGTGGAAGCGCTCGACCGGCGGCTCGCCGAGGGGACGACGCAGGCCAAGCTGCTCGCCGAGGTTGCCGACATTTTCGAGCTGCCCGAACCGCCCGAGCGGATCGAGGTGTACGACAACAGCCACATCCAAGGCACCAATGCGCTGGGCGCGATGGTCGTGGCGGGGCCCGAGGGCTTCCAGAAGAACCAGTATCGCAAGTTCAACATCAAGCGCGCCGAGACCGCGCCGGGCGACGACTATGCGATGATGCGCGAAGTGCTCAGCCGCCGCTTTGCCCGCGCGCAGGAAGAGGACCCCGACCGGCAGGGCGGCAACTGGCCCGACCTCGTGCTGCTCGACGGCGGGCGGGGACAGTTGAATGCTGCCAAGGCGGTGCTCGAGGATCTCGGCATCGAGGATGTCTGCATGGTCGGCGTGGCCAAGGGGCCGCATCACGGGCGTGACGGCCGCGAGGTGTTCCACTTGATGGACGGGCGTGAGCTGATGCTGCCGGTCAACTCGCCGACGCTGTTCTATCTCCAGCGGCTGCGCGACGAAGTGCACCGCTTCGCGATCGGCGCGCACCGCGAGAAGCGCGCCAAGGCGATCGGGGCGAGCCCGCTCGACGAAGTCCCCGGGATCGGCCCGGCGCGCAAAAAGGCGCTGCTGATGCATTTCGGCACGGCGCGGGCAGTGCGCGCGGCGAGTCTGGAGGATTTGCAGAAGGCGCCGGGCGTCAGCGCGGGGGTCGCGCAGCAGGTCTATGATTATTTCCATTCCCGCTGAATTGCCGCTTGCCTGAAAAGCCGGGACTTTCGAAACACTAGTCCCAGGTTCCGGGGAGGATTCGATGGTTCGGCGTTTGATTGTTGCGGCCCTGCTGTGCGGCACGGCCGGGGTAGCCCATGCGGGCGACAAGCCGCTCTACCAATCGGTCCCCGCCTGGGTGACGCTCGCGCCCGAGCCTGCCACCGCCAATCCGGGCAGCGACGCGCCGGCGATGATGATCAGCGACGTCCAGGCGCGTCTCGCCGACGGGCAGAGCTGGGTCTATTATGAGCGCGCCGCGCGGCTCACGACGATCCAGACGGTGTCCTCCGCCGGCACGGTGAAGATCGACTGGCAGCCCGCGCATGGCGACCTGATCGTCCACAGCGTCGACATCCTGCGCGGCGGCAAGCGGATCGATGCGCTGAAGGGCGCCAAGTTCACCGTGATCCAGCGCGAGCAGGGGCTCGAGCGGATGATGCTCGACGGCCGGCTGACCGCGACGCTGGCGGTGGAGGGGCTCCAGGTCGGCGACGTGCTCGACCTGCGCTATTCGGTCACCAGCAAGGACCCGACGCTCAAGGGCAATGCCGTGGCGATGGCGCCGATCATCGCCGAGCCGGTCAAGATCGGCTTCGCGCGGACCCGGCTGCTCTGGCCGACCGGCACCGATGTGAAGTGGAAGGCCTATTCCGAAGGCGCTGTGCCCGAGCAGCGCGATGCCGGCGGCTGGCACGAAATGCTGTTCAAGCAGCCGGTGATGCGCCAGCAGCCGAGCCCGGGGAGGATGCCCGGGCGCTTTTTCAAGCCGCCGATCGTCGAGGCGACGACCTTCCCGGACTGGCAGTCGGTGTCGAAGACGATGGAGCCGCTATACCGCACCCAGGGGCTGATCGCCCCGGGCAGCCTGCTTGCAGCCGAAGTGGCGAAGATCGCCGCGGCAGAGAGGGATCCGCTGCGCCGCACCGCGGCGGCGCTGGCGCTGGTCCAGGGCAAGGTCCGCTATCTGTTCAAGGGCATGGACAACGGCAATTACGTGCCCCAGTCGCCCGCCGAGACCTGGGCGACCAAGTACGGTGACTGCAAGGCCAAGACGCTGCTGCTGCTCGCCATCCTGCACGAACTCGGCGTCGATGCCGAGCCGACTCTGGCCAATCTCGGCATGGGCGATCTTGTCGCGGCGCGGCTGCCCTCGCCGGGGGCGTTCAACCATATCTTCGTCGTCGCGCGGGTGAACGGACAGACGCTCTGGCTCGATGGCACCGCGTCGGGCACCTATCTGGAGGACATCGCCGACGTGCCGATCTCCGGCTGGGTGCTGCCGTTGCGCCCCGCGGGCGCAGTGATCGAGGAAGCGCCGAACCGCGCGCCGGCCCGGGCGGCGCAGGTCGGCACGCTCAACGTCGATCTGCGCGGCGGGATCAACCTGCCGGCGCCGTTCGAGGCCGAAGTCATGCTGCGCGGTTCGTCGGCGGACATGATCCGCAACATCGCGGCCAATACCGACAAGAAGGAGATCCGCGAGCAGTTCCAGCGGCTGGTCCCCTTCGGCGGCGGCGATACGCTGGTCACCGCCAGCGACGTGGCGTTCGACGAGGCGGCGGGTACCGCCACGATCAAGCTGAGCGGCATCGCCATGCCGCGCTGGAATTATGCCGATCGCCGCTATCGCTACGACATCACGACGGGCGGCGGCTTCACCATGCCCGATCGCTCGCGCGCCACCTGGAAGGACATTCCGGTGGAGACCGGCAGTGCGATGCGCTCGAAGCGGACGATCCGGATGCAGCTGCCCGATGGCGGGACCGGCTTCGGCTTTGAGGGCAATCCGGTGATCGAGGCCGACCTTCCCGGCGGCATGCACGCGGTGCGCAAGGCGGTGATCGCCGGCGAGGTGTTGACCATCGATTTCGAGGACAGCCAGACCGGCGCCGAGATCGCCCCGGCCGATTTCACCACCGCGCGTGCACAGTTCGCCGAGGCGAAGAACCGCCGGCTCGGCGCGCGGACGGTGGCGGGCTATCCCTCGCCCTGGCACGGCGTGCCCGCCGCCAAGGCTGCGCACCGCTATGATGTCGTGCTGGCGCGCTATGCGAGCTACATCGCCGACAAGCCCGAGGAGCCGGGCCGCTATGTGCTGCGGGCGGGCTTCCTCAATTCGATATTCGAGCGCGACAAGGCGATCGCCGATCTCGATAAGGCAATCGCGATCCAGGCCGATGCCGCCAGCTATCGGCGCCGGGCCGGGATCTATGAGCAGACCGGCAACCGCAAGGCGGCGATCGCGGACTATCGCGCCGCGCTCGATCTCGATCCCGGCGACGCTGCGACGCTGGGGCCGCTCACCGCGCTGATGGTCGAGACCGGCGAGAAGCAGGCCGCGCTGACGATGCTCGACGAGAAGATCGCCGAGGAAGGTGAGGACATGCCGACGATGCTCTCGATCAAGGCGACCGCGCTGTCGCGCGCCGGCGATGCCGAGGGCGCGATCGCGGCAAGCGACGCGGCGATCGAGAAGAAGCCGGGCAATGGCCAGCTGCTCAACAATCGTTGCTGGATCAGGGGCACGATGAACGTGCAGCTCGACGGCGCGCTGGCCGACTGCACCCGCGCGATCCAGCTGAGCAGCGACACCGCCGCCGCGCTCGACAGCCGGGCGATGGTCTATTTCCGCATGGGCAAGCTTACCGAGGCGCTGGCCGACCTCGACGCGGCGCTCGAGCAGCGGCCCTCGGCCGCGTCGAGCCTGTTCCTGCGCGGGGTGGTGAAGGCCAAGATGGGCAAGGCGAAGGAAGGCCAGGCGGACATCGCCGACGCGCGACTCCTCTCGCCCAAGGTCGACGCCGATTATGCGCGCTGGGGGATCAGGGGATAAACAGGCGTTCCGGGCACGCCATTCGCCTTTTCTTCACGCCCCTGCGTTAAAGGGGCGGAATGGCTACCCGGGTCTTCATCACGATCGACACCGAGATCATGTGGCGGCACCACGTCGCCGGGCTCGATGTCGATACGATCGTCCAGCGCTCGCTGGAGCCCGCCAATGTCGGCGTCGCCTGGCAGCTCGAGCAGCTTGCCCGGCACGATCTCAAGGCCTGTTTCTTCGTCGATCCGATGCCGGCGCTGGTCTATGGGCTCGACCCGATCAAGCGCGTCGTTGGCGCGATCCTCGAGGCGGGGCAGGAAGTGCAGCTGCACCTCCACCCGAACTGGACCGGGGCGCATGCCGGCGACAAGGGCACGACCTATGGCGCGTTCGAGCTGATCGACTATAGCTTGGAGGAACAGGTCGAGCTGCTCGCCGGCGCCTCCGACATGCTGGTCGCCTGCGGGGCACCCGAGCCGGTGGCGTTCCGTTCCGGCTCCTATTCAGCGAGTGACGACACGCTGGCCGCACTCGCGCAGCTCGGTTTCGAATATGACAGCAGCCACAATGGCTCCGAACATCCCTGGCCGAGCGCGATCGGGCTTGGCGAGCGGCAGATCGCGCCGATCGAGCATCGCGGGATCATCGAAGTGCCGGTCACGCTGATCGAGGACCGCGCCGGGCATCTGCGCCATTTCCAGATCTGCGCGCTGTCGGCGGGCGAAATGCGCGCCGCGCTCGATCATGCCGTGCTGCGCAGCCATTCGGCAGTCACGATCGTCAGCCACGGCTTCGAACTTGCAAATCGCGCCGGGACGCGGCCTAACGCCGTGCACGTACGGCGCTTCGAGGCGCTGTGCCGCATGTTGGCCAGCCGCCGGGGGGTGTTGGTGACCGAATTTTTCGCAGACCGGCCGCGCATGGCGCTCGGGCAGGACGACGCGCCGCTCGGGCCGAGCCTGATCCGCACGCGCTGGCGCCAGGCCGAGCAGCTCTGGTCGAACCTCGTCGAGGAGCGCGCTGCGTGAATGCGATGAGCGACGTTACCGCCGAAGTGGCCCAAGCCAGGCCGACGAGCCTCAAGTTCGAGATCGGCGCGCGCACGCTGGCGACGATCCAGCGCTATCTGGTGCGCATCCCGCTGACCCTCGACGAAGCCCGCGCCGATCGTCTGCCGGTGCTCGCGCCGCTGCCGCGCGAGGCGCATGGCTATGTCGTCACTTCGCTGCCCGAGCATCTGCTGCCGGCGCTGGTCAAGGCATCGGGCGACATGCTGCCCTTCGTCCGCCAGCGCTACACGCGCTATTTCACCGATTTCGGCGTCGGCTTCGATGCCTGGTGGAATGGCCTCTCGTCCAACGCCCGCCAGGGGATCAAGCGCAAGGCCAAGAAGATCGCGGCCGAGAGCGGCGGCGAGCTCGATGTCCGCGCGTTCCAGGCGCCGCACGAGCTCGAGGCATTCCACGACGTCGCCCGGCGGATTTCGCTGCGCACCTATCAGGAGCGCCTGCTCGGTTCGGGCCTGCCCGATAGCCCCGAATTCCTCGCGACGATGATCGCGCAGGGCGCCGCCGGTCAGGTCCGTGCCTGGCTGCTCTATATCGCGGGCGAGCCGGCTGCCTATCTCTATTGCCCGGTGATCGAGGGCGGCGTGGTGATCTACGCCTATGTCGGCCATGACCCGGCGTTCAACGACCTGTCGCCCGGCGCGGTGTTGCAGCTCGAGGCGATGCGCGACCTGTTCGACGAGGGGAAATTCGCCCGCTTCGACTTCACCGAGGGCGAGGGCCAGCACAAGCGCCAGTTCGCTACCGGCGGCGTGGACTGCGTCGACCTGTTCCTGCTGCGGCCGTCGCTCGCCAACCGGGTGACGATGGGCGCGCTTGGCGGGTTCAATCGCGGGGTTGCGGGCGTGAAGGCGCTGGTGAAGCGCGTTGGCGCGGAGAAGCTGGCGAAGAAGGTTCGGCGGGGCTGAACTCCCACTCCCCGGAACGGGGAGGGGGGCCGGGGGAGGGGTACTCTCTCCAAGCTACAAAGCCCGTTGAGACTCCCCCTCCCCAACCCCTCCCCTGAAGGGGAGGGGCAGACTATAGACCTCCCATGCACCTGCGCGCCGAAGCCATTATCCTTTCCGTTCGCGCGCATGGCGAGCACGGCGCGATCGTGCGGGCGTTCACCGAGGAGCATGGCGTCCAGCCGGGCTATGTCCGTGGCGGGCATGGGCGGACGATGCGGCCGGTGCTCCAGCCGGCGAACCTCGTGCAGGGCGAATGGCGCTCGCGGACCGAGGAGGCGCTGGCGGGGCTGACCGTCGAGCTGCTCCACAGCCGCGCGGCGATGTTCTCCGAAGCCTTGCCCGCCGCTGCCTTCCAATGGGCGACCGCGCTCTCCGCCTTCGCGCTGCCCGAGGCCTTGCCCTATCCACGGCTCTATGCCGCGCTCGACGGCGTACTCGCCGCAATCGAGGCGGCACCGGCGGCGCGGGGCTGGGCAGTGGCGATGGTGCGCTACGAGCTGTTGCTGCTCGCCGAACTCGGCTTCGGGCTCGACCTCGAGCATTGCGCGGCGACGGGGCGCAACGACGACCTGGCCTATGTCAGCCCAAAGAGCGGGATCGCGGTCAGCCGGATCGGCGCCGAGGGCTATGAGGCGCGGCTGCTCCGCCTGCCGCGCTTCCTGGTCGAGGGCGGTGAGGCCGGGTGGGAGGACATACTCGACGGGTTCAGGCTCACCGGCCACTTCCTCGAGCGCGACCTGCTGATCGGAAAAGGCGCCGAACTGCTCGCAGCGCGGGCGCGGCTGGTCGATCGGTTGAAGCGCGCGGTTGCGTGACGGACACAAGAGCGGCAAAGCGGGCGGCGAAGACGTGGGGAGCTTGAATTGCCGCTGATTGCTGTACTGCCCGGGGACGGGATCGGGCCGGAAGTTACGCGCGAGGCGCGCCGGGTTTTGGAAGCGCTCGCGCTGGGGCTCGATTTCGAGGAGGCGCCGGTTGGCGGCGCGGCCTATCTGTTGACCGGCCGGCCGCTCCCCGACGAGACGCTCAACCTCGCCAAGAAGGCGAACGCCGTGCTGTTCGGCGCGATCGGCGATCCGCGCTTCGAAGCGCTCGAGCGGCGGCTGCGCCCCGAGGCGGCGCTGCTGGGCCTCCGCCGCGAACTCCAGCTCTTCGCCAATATCCGTCCGGCGACGCTGTTCCCGGCGCTGGCCGACGCTTCGCCGCTCAAGCCCGAAGTGGTGAACGGGCTCGACATCGTCATCGTCCGCGAGCTGGTCGGCGATGTCTATTTCGGCGAGAAGGGCCGGCGCCACACCGTCGAGGGCCTGCGCCAGGGCTTCGACATCATGAGCTACAATGAAGTCGAAGTGGAGCGCATCGCCCGGGTCGGCTTCGAGATGGCCCGCCGCCGCAAGAAGAAGCTCTGCTCGGTGGACAAGGCCAATGTGCTCGAGACCTCGCAGCTATGGCGCGACGTCGTCAACGAAATGGCGACCGACTATTCCGACGTCCATCTGACCCACATGTATGTCGACAATGCCGCGATGCAGCTGGTGCGCGCGCCGACCTCGTTCGACGTGATCGTCACCGGCAATCTGTTCGGCGACATCCTCTCCGACCAGGCGAGTATGTGCGCCGGCTCGATCGGCATGCTGCCGTCGGCCTCGCTGCGCGCGTGGAGCGGGGACAATGGCCTGTACGAGCCGATCCACGGCTCGGCGCCCGACATTGCCGGCACCGGCAAGGCGAACCCCTGCGCGGCGATCCTCTCGGCGGCGATGCTGCTGCGCCATTCGATCGGCAATGAGGAAGCAGCGCAGAAGGTCGAGCGCGCGGTCGAAGCGGCGCTCGCCGGTGGCGCGCGGACCGCGGATCTCGGCGGATCGATGTCGACCACCGAGATGGGCGATGCGGTGCTGAAGGCGCTCGCGTGATCCCCGATCAGCTCGAACTGGCGGTCGTCATCCCGACCTTCAACGAGCGGGCGAACGTGCCGCTGCTGATCGAGAAGCTCGACGCGGCGCTGGCCGGGCGCAACTGGGAAGCGATCTTCGTCGACGACAACAGCCCGGACGGGACGGCGGACGCCGCCCGCGAACTGGGGCGTCGCGATAGCCGCGTGCGCGTGATCCAGCGCATCGGCCGGCGCGGGCTTTCCTCGGCGTGCATCGAGGGCATGTGCGCCACCGCCGCGCCCTTCGTCGCAGTGATCGACGGCGACCTGCAGCATGACGAGACGCTGCTCCCGAAGATGCTCGACGCGCTGGAAGCCAGCGCCGAGCTCGACGTGGTGATCGGATCGCGTTTCGTCGATGGCGGCGGCACCGGCGAATGGGACGACGACCGCGTCGCCAAGTCGGCCTTCGCGACCAGGCTTTCCCGCAAAGTGCTCAAGGCCGATCTGTCGGACCCGATGAGCGGCTTCTTCATGATCCGCGCCGGCATCGTCCGCGATCTGGTGCCGACGCTCTCGGCGATCGGGTTCAAGATCCTGCTCGACATTATGACCGCGTCGCCCAGGCCGCTGAACTTCCTCGAGCTGCCCTATGTGTTCCGCACCCGCGCGCTCGGCGAGTCCAAGCTCGATTACGTCGTGGCGATGGAATATCTGATCGCGCTGTACGACCGGATGTTTGGCAAGGTCGTGCCGGTGCGCTTCGTGATGTTCTCAGGGATAGGCGCGCTCGGCGCGGGGGTGCATTTCCTGATCCTCGCGGCGTTCTTCCGCGGACTGAACTGGCCCTTCGTCGGCGCGACGATCCTCGCCACCGCGGTCGCGATGACCTTCAACTTCTTCCTCAACAATGCGCTGACCTATCGCGAGCAACGGCTGAAGGGATTCGGCCCGATGCTGGGCGGCTGGGTGTCGTTCTGCGTGGTGTGCAGCGTCGGCGCAGCGGCGAATGTCGGCGTCGCGGCGTTCCTCCACAATGTCCAGCACGGCGACTGGCGCTTCGCGGCGCTCGCCGGGATCGCAGTGGCCGCGGTGTGGAATTTCGCGCTGTCGTCGCGCTTCGTCTGGGGGCGCTACTAGGCGCTCAGCGCCAGCTGCCCATCCACATCCAGTGCTGGAAGCCTTGGCTGTCAGCCAGCGGTGCGCCCGACAGGACGGGGTAGAAATAACCGAACATCAGCAGCGACAGCGCCACGAACCACTCTTCCCAGCCGCGGT
Source organism: Sphingomonas sp. R-74633 (assembly GCF_013416555.1). GTDB lineage: Bacteria > Pseudomonadota > Alphaproteobacteria > Sphingomonadales > Sphingomonadaceae > Sphingomonas. The sequence goes on from NZ_JACCFG010000006.1 coordinate 132,694, forward strand.
TCTTGCCGCGGTCGAAATGGAGGAAGGCAACCGGCAGCACCATGCACAGGAAGATGCTGCTCGGGTGGTAATAATAGAAGAAGCCGATCGACTTGGGGATGACGACATAGATCGCCAGCGACCCGGTCCATAGCAACGCCATCGCCAGCGGCTTGATCGCCTTGTCCTTGAACCAGGCCCAATAGCAGGCGGCGACCGCGACCAGCCCGCCCCACATGATCAGCGGGTTGCCGATCAGCAGTACGCCGCGCTGGGCGCCGCGATCCCATTCATAGAAATACCAGATCGGCCGCAGCATCAGCGGCCAGCTCCACCAGCTCGACTGATAGGTGTGGTGCGGCAGGATCTGCGTCTGCATCTGCCACATATGGATCTGCTGGGCGAGCAGGCCGGAGAGCGAAGTCAGCGGATCGGTGGTGTAGAAGAAGGCAGGCGCGAAGGTGACGAAATAGGTGACCACGCTCACCACGCCGAGCGCCAGGATCGCCGGGATGGCGGGCAGGCCGGCCCAGTGGCGCTGGTCCTTGCCCGAGAGCGCGGAGAGCAGCGGTTTCTTCGCCAGCCGCGCATCGCGAACCCGGATGACCAGGAAGGCGAGGCTGGCCAGCACGATATAGGGTACGCCCGCCCATTTGACGGCGGTGACCAGTCCCATCAGCACGCTCGCGACGATCCAGCGCCACCGCACTGCCTTGCCCTGGCCCTGCATCGCCCAGAGGAAGAAGACGAGCGCCCAGACCAGCAGCATGCCGAGGAAGACGTCGAGCATGCCGGTGCGCGCCTGGACATAGACCGTCTGATTGAGGAGCGTCAGCAGCGCGCCGACCAGCGCGGCGCGCATCCGGCGAGTGAAGAGCAGCAGGAAGGCGAAGACGCCGAGCACCGTCGCGGTGCCGCCGAGCGTGGACGCGATGCGCCAGCCGAACGGATTGTCGCCGAGCAGCGCCATGCCCGCCGCGATCAGCTCCTTGCCGAACATCGGATGCTCGACATTGCGCGGGCCCGAAAGGTCGAGCAGCGCCTGCGCCGCGGGGAGGTAATGGATCTCGTCGAACATGATCACGCTCGGCTGATCGAGATGAATCAGGAACAGCGCCTGGGTGACGATGGCGAGAAGCAGGGCGACGAGCCAGGGGCGGTTCCCCAAGGACTTGATCCGGTCGAGCATGGCGCGTGGGATAGCCGACCGTTCCGCGTCCGTCATGCTGAACTTGGTTTCCGAAAGTTGCGCGTGGCCAAGCCGAGATTGGCCCTTTGAAACAAGTTAGGGCGACGAGCGGAGTTGACGCCCCGGCCCCCCAGCCGCAAAGCAAAACCATTATGAAGCGTCATACCGGCCAGGACCGCAGCATCACCCGCAACTGGAAGCCCGCCACCCAGGCCGTGCGCGGGGGCACCGCGCGTTCGGAATGGGGCGAGACGAGCGAGGCGATGTTCCTCACCTCGGGCTACGCGTACGACTGCGCTGGCGACGCCGCCGCGCGCTTCGCGGGCGAGCAGCAGGGCATGACCTATTCGCGCCTGCAGAACCCGACGGTGCAGATGCTCGAGGAGCGGATCGCGCTGCTCGAAGGCGCCGAGGCCTGCCGCACCATGGCGACCGGCATGGCGGCGATGACCGCGGCGATCCTCTGCCAGGTCAGCGCGGGCGATCACATCGTCCAGGGCCGCGCCGCCTTCGGCTCGTGCCGCTGGCTGACCGACAGCCTGTTGCCGCGCTTCGGCGTGGAGACGACGATCGTCGATGCGCGCGATCCGCAGCAGTTCCAGGACGCGATCCGCCCGAACACCAAGGTCTTCTTCTTCGAGACCCCGGCCAACCCGACGATGGACGTGGTCGATCTCGAAGCGGTGTGCGGCATCGCGCGCAAGCACGGCATCACCAGCGTGGTCGACAATGCCTTCGCCACCCCCGCGCTCCAGCGCCCGCTCGATTTCGGCGCGGACGTGGTGGCCTATTCGGCGACCAAGATGATGGACGGGCAGGGCCGCGTGCTCGCCGGCGCCGTCACCGGCTCGTCGGCCTTCATCAACGACGTGCTGTTGCCCTTCACGCGCAACACCGGCCCGACGCTGTCGCCGTTCAACGCCTGGGTGGTGCTGAAGGGTATGGAGACGCTCGACCTGCGCATCCGCCGCCAGAGCGAGAATGCGCTCAAGGTCGGCAGCTTCCTCGAGAAGCGCGTGCCCAAGATCAACTTCCCGGCGCTGCCCAGCCACCCGCAGCACAATCTGTTCATGCGCCAGATGGACGCGGCCGGCCCGATCTTCTCGTTCGAAGTCGATGGCGGCCGCAAGCAGGCGCATGCGCTGCTCGACGCGCTCGAGCTCGTCGACATCTCGAACAATATCGGCGATTCGCGCTCGCTGATGACGCATCCCAGCTCGACTACCCATTATGGCGTGGCCGAGGAGAAGCGCTTGGAGATGGGCGTGACCGAGGGCATGCTGCGCGTGAATGTGGGGCTGGAGGATCCGGAAGACGTGATCGCCGATCTCGATCAGGCGCTGAGGGCCGCCGGTTTGTGATGGACCAGCTGTTCACCGATGCGACGGAAACGCGCGGGATCACCGTGCGCGTGTCGGTGAGCTATCTGCCCGAACAGAGCGAGCCGAGCCGTGGCCGCTGGTTCTGGGCCTATCACATCCGCATCGAGAACAGCTCCGCCGTGACGGTGCAGCTGCTCACGCGGCATTGGATCATCACCGACGGGCGCGGCGCGCGCCACACGGTGGAAGGAGAAGGCGTGGTCGGTGAACAGCCGATGATCGGGCCGGGGGCAAGCTTCGACTATGTCTCGGGCTGCCCGCTCGCCACGCCGACGGGGAATATGCAGGGCAATTATCACATGATCGGTGAGGATGGTTCGGCGTTCGACGTCGCCATCCCCAAATTCGCGCTCACGGCGCCGGCGGTGGCGGAATGAAGCGGACGCATCTCCCGCTCAACGGCCTGCGCGTGCTCGATGCCGCCGCGCGCCATCTGAGCTTCACCCGCGCCGCGGACGAGCTGGCGGTCACGCCGGCGGCGGTCGGCCAGCAGATCCGCGCGCTCGAGGACACGCTGGGCGTCGTCCTGTTCCGCCGCACCACCAAGGGGCTGGAGCTCACGCCCGAGGCCGAGGCAGGGCTCGCGGCGCTGCGCGCAGGCTTCCTCCAGTTCGAGGAAAGCGTGCGCGCGATGCAGGCTGGGCAGTCGTCCAAGTCGCTGACCATCGCCGCACCGCGCGACCTGACCGCGAAATGGCTGATGCCGCGCCTCGCCGAGATTGCGCGGGCGGACAGCGAGATCCGCTTCATGCTCGTCCCCGCCGACGAGGCGATCGACTTCACCGAAGCCAATCTCGACCTCGCCATCCGCTGGGGCGAAGGCCCGGGAGAGCATGAGGGCGAGGCGCTGGAAAGCGACGGGATGATCACGGTCGAGCGCGCCGGCGGCAGCATCGACGTGCGCATCTCCTGGCCGGGCTGCATGGCCGAGGATGCCGGGTCGCTGGTTCGCGTCGCCGATGCCGGGCTCGCGCTCGAAGCGGCGGCCGAGGGGCTGGGCCGGGCGACTGTGCCCGAACTGCTCGCGCGCGGCGACATCGCCTCGGGCCGGGTCGTCGTGGTCGGCGAGCCCAAAAGCTCGAAGCTCGGTTACTGGCTGGTCGCACCGCTGCCCCAGTGGCGGCAGAAGAAGGTGAAGTCGCTGGTCGACGCGCTGGCGCAGTGAACGCGCCGCGCGAGACGGTGACGCTCGAGACCGGGCGGCTCCGCCTGCGCCCGCGCACCCCCGATGATGCCGAGGCGCTGTTTGCAAGCCTCTCCGATCCTGAGCTGATGCATTTCTGGTCGGGCCCGCCGCATGCCAGCGTCGCGGAAACCCGCGCGGAGTTTGCACGCGCGCGGCCGGAGTGGCGCGCCTGGGCGATCACGCTGAAGGGCGACGACACCGCGATCGGCGTGGTCGCGGCGGGGGAGAAGCGCCAGGGCGGGGTCAGCGAGATCGGTTATATGCTCGGGCGCAGCCATTGGGGCAGCGGCATCGCCGCCGAGGCAGTGACCGCCGTGATCGACCAGATCTTCGCCGAGGGGCAGCGCCGCGTCTTCGCCGATACCGATCCCGAGAACAGGGCGTCGCGCCGGCTGCTCGAGCGGCTCGGCTTCAGGCTCGAAGGGATACTGCGCGCTGAATGGGAAACGCATATCGGGGTGCGCGACACTGCGCTCTACGGCCTGCTGCCCGCCGACCGGGTGCCGCGCTGAAACCTATTTGGCGGCAGTCTTCGCGTCGTCGTCCGGCGTGATGTCGAGCGTCACGATGCGACCGGTCTTCGAGCGGCCGCGCATGTGCGTGCCGGTTTCGCCACTCGTGACGTCGAACACCAGGCTGAACCGCTCGATGCGGACCATCCCGTCGCTGTTGGAGCCGAGGTCGATCGGCACATAGCGCCGGCGGGCGATCGATTCCTCGACCTGCTTGGCCCAGTCGCCCGAAAGCGGCCCGGAGCTGCGCAGCCGCTCGACGTCCTGCACGCGGCCAGCCGCATCGATCCGATAGCGCAGGTCGAACCATTCGGCTTCGTTGTGCGTGGTCAGGCCGGTGCGCGGATCCTTGGGGATCAGCGGCGGCGCATAGATCGCGATCGGCGTGTCGATGCCCTTGCCGGCCAGCGCGGCGACCGCCTTTTCGAGCGACTCCTCGTCGCCCCGCGCGGCCGCGAGCCGGGCGCGCAGCACCGCCGCTGCAAGGCGATAGGTGGCGAGCTGGGGCTCGGTGGTCTTCTCCATCTTGGCGATCTTGGCGCGGGCGATCGCGTTATAGCCGTCGTCGCGGATCGCCAGCGTCGCATAGGTGCCCGCCTGGCGCAGCATCGCCCGGCCCTCGACCTGATATTGCCCCGCGTCATGCGCCTTGCGCTCGACCGCGCGATAGACGTCCATCGCGCCGTTCAGCCGGCCGACATTGAGGAAATAGTCGCCGGTCATCAGCTGCTGGTTGAGCACGCGGTCGTTGGTGGAGCCGAGCCCGTCGCGCAGCGTCTCGAACGAAAAGATCTGGAGCAGACGGCCATTGTCGGGAAGCCCGATAATGTCGTTCAGCCGCCCATAGGCGCGCTGGAGGTCGGAGACATCGACCGGATATTCCTTGGCGAAGCGGGCGTTGCGGTGGTGCGATTCCGCCACCGTCCGCCGCGCGGCGAGATAGTCGCCGGCGAGATACTGGTTCTCGGCATGCGCCAGCGTCGCGTCGATATCTTCCTTGGGCGGGCAATGCCGGGCGAGGCAGTCGGCGAGGTTCTTCTCGGTCTCCGCGATCGGCTTGCCGGTAACGAGGATCGTCGGCGCGGGCGCCTCCTGCTTGCTCTGCGCCCAGGCAGGCGGGGCCGCTGCGATTGCCGCGAACAGGATCAGACCACGCATACCGATTTCTCCCTTGGCGCCGCACCATATGCGTTTGTTTTGCCCCCGGATGTCCAGAGTGATTGGCGCCGGATCGGTGGATCGCTAGGGTCGCGCTTCGCATGAGGAGGGAGTGACCATGCCGCAAAGTCCGTGGAGCCATAGCCGCAGCGCCGGCATCGCCGACGACATCGATTTCGAGATCAAGGGGCAGGAGCTCCAGTTCGTCGAGATCGAGCTCGATCCGGGCGAAAGCGCGGTGGCCGAGGCGGGCGCCCTGGTGTGGAAGGATGCGAGTGTCGGCATGACCACCGTGTTCGGCGATGGCAGCGGCCAGCAGGGCGGCGGCTTCATGGGCGCGCTGCTCGGCGCCGGCAAAAGGCTGGTGACGGGTGAGAGCCTGTTCACCACCGTCTTCACGCACAATGGCTCGGGCAAGGCGCGCGTGGCGTTCGCGGCACCGGTGCCCGGCGCGATCGTGCCGCTCAAGCTCGATCAGCTGGGCGGCACGCTGATCTGCCAGAAGGACGCGTTCCTCTGCGCCGCCAAGGGCGTGTCGATGGGCATCGCCTTCCAGCGCCGGGTGATGACCGGGCTGTTCGGTGGCGAGGGCTTCATCATGCAGAAGCTCGACGGTGATGGCTGGGTGTTCGTCCAGTTCGGCGGGATGGTCGTCGAGCGCGAGCTGGCGCCGGGCGAGGAGCTCCATGTCGACACCGGCTGTGTCGCGGCGTTCACGCCGTCGGTGGATTTCGACCTGATCAGCGCAGGCGGCGTGCGCAGCATGATCTTCGGCGGCGAGGGGCTGTTCTTCGCGCGGCTGCGCGGCCCGGGCAAGGTATGGATCCAGTCGCTGCCCTTCTCGCGCCTGGCCGGGCGGATGATGGCGGCGGCCTCTTCCTATGGCGGGCAGAATCGCGGCGAAGGCTCGGTGCTCGGCTCGCTCGGCGACATCATCGGAGGCAATCGTTGACCCCGCGGCCGATCCCCAACCTCAACGACCCCGAGGAACGGCGCGCCTATCGCCGTGAGCTGATGGCGGTGGCCAAGCCGCTTCGCCGCACCGGCGTGGCGCTGGCGGTGCTTGGCTCGGCGCTGATCCTGATCAACGCCTATTGGACGCCGATCCCGAACGTCGTCACGCTGGCCGCGATCGTCACCGGCTTCGCGCTGATGCTGGTGGGGATCGGGGTCCGCACCAAATATCACAAGCGGCGGATGCGCGGGGAGATCTAGGGCGCGGGCACCAGCTCCGCCGCCTTGGCGATCAGCGCGGCGAAATGGCCTTGCTCGATTTCCTTGGCGGGATCGTTCCAGCTGGCGGTGACGACATACCAGTCGCCATTCTTCGCCTCCAGCAGATAGGTGAGGTTGATCACCCCCGGCTCCGATCCACCCTTGAAGCCGACCCATTGCCAGCGCGCCTTGGCCTCGGGCGGCAGGCCGGGGTTCTTCGACAGCACCGCGCGGGCATCGGCGCCGGCGGGCCCCTCGGTGTTGCGCCGCAGCCAGTCCATCACCCGGACCAGATCGCTGGGGCTCTCGAACCACTCAAAGGTGTCGATCAGCTTGGGGATCTTCTGGGTGAAGCTTGTCGCGTCGATCAGGATCGTCGGGATGCCGGTCATCTCGCCGTTCAGCAGCGCGCGCCGTCCAGCCTCATCGAGCGCGAGATAGCGATCGGCTAGGCCTGCCACGCCCTTGAGCTTGAACATGTCGAGCGTGGCGAGGAAGGGGCGGTTGCGCGCCGGATCGGCGATGCCGAGCACCGGCATCATCGCCTCGACCTTCTCGCGGCCCAGCGTGTGGAGCAGGATGTCGGTCGCGCTGTTGTCGCTGATCGAGATCATCTGGGTGGCGAGTTCGCGCAAGGAGACCTGCGTGCCCTTGGGCTTCATCGTATAGCCGCCGCCGGGCAGCGGCGTGCCGTCGAGCGTGACGAGATCGTCCCATTTGCGCGTGCCGGCATTGGTCTCGCGGACCAGCTCGGACAGGATCACCAGCTTGAACGCCGATCCGATCGCATAAGGCTTGTCGGCATTATAGCCCTGGATGAGCTGCGGCTTGCCCGCGCCCAGCCGGGCGATCGCGAAGCCGGCGGAGCCGCGCAGCGTCTTGAGCTCGGCCATCGCCTCGGTAGCGGTGGCGGGGGTCTTGCCGGTATCGCGCAGCGCGCTGCCGGTGATCAGCAGGCCAGTCACCTGGTGCGGCGGCGCCGGATCCACGGCGATCTTCAGCGTCGCCACCGCCTCGTTGAGCCCAATCTGCACCGTCGCCTGCCAAGGCGTGACCTGGTCGATCTTCTCCACCCCTCCTACGCCGGCGGCTTTGAACTGCGCGATGATCGGATCGAACTTCTCGCGCGGCACCGCGGCCTTGAAGGCGGGGGTGAAATACTCGTCATAGCTGACCTTGCCGCTGAGCAGGCCGGGCAGCTGGTTCACCCGCTCGGTAAAGGCGGGATCGGCCTTGACGGGGGCGGCCGGGGCGACCGGCGGCGCTGCGGTCTGCGCCAAAGCAGGCGCGGCGATCAGGAAGGCGGCGAGATACGGGAGCAGGCGCATCGGTGCCTCATCGGCTATGGAGGTGCTGCTTCTACGCGCGATAAATTATGATATCAACATTTATCGCGCGCAATCAGGCGTCGATCACTTCCTCGTCGATCCGTGCCGCATTCTCCTGGATGAAGGCGAAGCGGTGCGCCGGATTGCTGCCCATCAGCCGGTCGACCAGGTCCTTCACCCCGGCGCGCTCCTCATATTCCTGGGGGAGCGTGATGCGCAGCAGGCCCCGGGTCTTCGGGTCCATCGTGGTTTCCTTGAGTTGGTTCGGGTTCATCTCGCCCAGGCCCTTGAAGCGGCTGACTTCGACCTTCTTGCCCTTGAACGCCGTCGCCTCGATCTCGAGCCGGTGCGCGTCGTCGCGGGCATAGAGTGACTTCGAGCCAACGGTGAGGCGATAGAGCGGCGGCTGGGCGAGGTAGAGATGCCCCTGGCGGACCAGATCTGGCATTTCCTGGAAGAAGAAGGTCATCAGCAGCGTGGCGATATGCGCGCCGTCCACGTCTGCGTCGGTCATGATGATGATCTTCTCGTAGCGCAGGTTCGAGGGATCGCAGTCCTTGCGCGTGCCGCAGCCCATCGCGAGGATCAGGTCGGCGATTTCCTGGTTGGCCAGGATCTTGGCCGAGGTGGCGCTGGCGACGTTGAGGATCTTGCCGCGGATCGGCAGGATCGCCTGCGTCTTGCGGTCGCGCGCCTGTTTGGCGCTGCCGCCTGCCGAATCGCCCTCGACGATGAACAGCTCGGTGCCGGTGGGATCGTCGGCCGAGCAATCGGTGAGCTTGCCGGGGAGGCGCAGCTTGCGCGCGCTGGTCGCGGTCTTGCGCTTGACCTCGCGCTCCTGCTTGCGGCGCAACCGGTCGTCCATCCGCTCGAGCACATAGCCGAGCAGCGCCTTGCCGCGGTCCATATTGTCGGTGAGGAAATGGTCGAAATGGTCGCGCACCGCCTTCTCGACGAGCGCGGTCGCCTCGGGCGAGGTCAGCCGGTCCTTGGTCTGCGACTGAAATTGCGGTTCGCGGATGAAGACCGACAGCATGAGTTCGGAGCCGACCATGATGTCGTCGGCGGTGATCTCCTTGGCCTTCTTGTTGCCGATCAGTTCGCCGAAAGCGCGGATGCCCTTGGTCAGCGCACCGCGCAGGCCGGCTTCGTGCGTGCCGCCATCAGGGGTCGGGATGGTGTTGCAATACCAGCTGTACGAGCCGTCGCTCCACAGCGGCCACGACACCGCCCATTCGACCCGGCCGTTATTCTCGCCGGGGAAATCCTGGTTGCCCGCGAAGAAGTCGGACGTGGCGCATTCGCGCGTGCCGATCTGCTCCTTGAGGTGATCGGCAAGGCCGCCGGGGAATTGGAATACCGCTTCGGCCGGCGTGTCGTCGCTGATCAGCTCGGCGTCGCACTTCCAGCGGATCTCGACGCCGGCGAACAGATAGGCCTTGGAGCGGACCAGCTTGTAGAGCCGGTTCGGCTTGAACAGCATCTCGCCGAAGATCTCGCTGTCGGGGATGAAGCTGACCGAGCTGCCGCGGCGATTGGGGGTGCCGCCGAGATGCTCGAGCGGGCCGAGCGTCTTTCCCTGGCTGAAGCGCTGGCGATAGAGCTGCTTCTCGCGCGCGACTTCGACGGTGGTTTCGACCGACAGCGCGTTGACCACGGAGATGCCGACGCCGTGCAGGCCGCCCGAGGTCGCATAGGCCTTGCCCGAGAATTTGCCGCCCGAGTGGAGCATCGAGAGGATCACCTCGAGCGCCGACTTGTCGGGGAATTTTGGGTGCGGATCGACCGGAAAGCCGCGGCCATTGTCGACGATGGTCAGCCGGTTGCCGGCCTCGAGCGTGACTTCGATGCGGTTGGCGTGGCCGGCCACGGCCTCGTCCATCGCATTGTCGAGCACTTCGGCGGCGAGGTGGTGCAGCGCGCGCTCGTCGGTGCCGCCGATATACATGCCCGGCCGGCGCCGGACCGGCTCCAGTCCTTCGAGAACTTCGATCGAGGAAGCGTCATAGGTGCCGGAGGGCACGCCCGGCGCGGCAAACAAGTCTTCAGCAGCCATGGAGAACGTATAGGGGGTGTGCGGTGACGGGCGCAAGCGGTGTGGGCTGCCCGCAAAACCCAATTTCGTCACCCCGGCCATGTGCCGGGGTCCACCGGGAGGCGAGCCAGGGGCAAGAGGCTCGGAATTCAGAAGGCGCGGCACCGTGGACCCCGGAACAAGTCCGGGGTGACGACGGGTGTTTGGGAAGGTCGGGGGCCTAAGCCGCCTTCAGCTGCGCGATGAACTTGTCGGTCGCCGCTTCCAGCGCCAGCGCGGCCTGCGAAAGCCCGGTGGCGGAGCAGGAGACGCGGTCGGACAGGGCCTCGGTATCGCTCGCCACGCCGGCGACCGCGCCGATCCGCTCGGCCATGCGGTTGGCGCCCTCGGCAGTGTCGTGTGCCGTCGCCTCGATCATGCCCGCGGCCTGGTGCTGGCCATCGACTTCGGTGCGGATCGCCTCGGCCGCCGCGGCGACTTCGGCAACGGTGCGCGCGATCTCGCCTAGTGCGTCAGAGGCTTCCGCCGCGCCGCTATGGACGGTGCCGGCAAGGCTGCGAATCTCTTCGGTGGCGCCGCCGGTCTGATTGGCGAGCGCCTTCACTTCATGCGCGACCACCGCGAAGCCGCGGCCGACTTCGCCGGCACGCGCCGCCTCGATCGTCGCGTTGAGCGCGAGCAAATTGGTGCGCGCGGCGATTTCCTGGATCGATTCGGCGAATCCGCTGATCGTGCTGGCCTTGCCGGCCAGCGCACGCACCGCGCTTTCGCCCGAGCGCGAGACGCCGCGCGCCGCGCCGCTCAATGTCGCCTGCTGGTCGACGCTGGTCGCGATCGCCATGATCGAGGCGGAGAGCTGGCGCACGCCGTGGGCGAGCCCCTCGGCCGTTTCCGAGGCCTGGGTGGCGATATGGACGGTGGCGGCAAGCTCGCCATTGGCCTTGTGGGCCAGCGTGTTGAGCGAATGGGCGGAATGATCGAGCTCGCTGGCGGCACGCGTCACGTCGCGCACGGTCTCGGCGACCGATTCCTGGAAGGCAGTGGCGAGCGCGAGCATCTCGCCACGGCGCTGTTCGGCGGCCCCGCGCTCGCTCGCCTCGCGGCGTTCGCGCTCGGCGCGCTCGCGAGCTTCGGCGGCGCGCACGGCGCTGAGCGCCGATTCGGCATCCCCGGCGCGCGCGCTGGCATCCTGGGCGAAGCGGTCGCTCTGGGCGCGGGCATCGGCCTGCGCTTCGATCAGTCGGACGAGCTGGGTGGTGAGATAGGCGAGCACTGCGAATTCGAGCACCACCGCCACGGCGTGGAAGACGACGCGGCCGAAATCGCCGCCGCCCTCGAACACCCAAGCGGGGAGCAGGAGCTGGAAAAGGATATGGTGCGCGGCGATCAGGCCGCCGGCGAGCGCGATCGGGCGCCAGTCGTACAGCAGCGTCAGCGCCGAGAGCGCGACGAAGAAGTACATGTGCGTGTCCATCTGCCAGGGATGGCCATTCAGCGCATAGATAGCGAGCGCGGGCTGGATCGCGGCGAGCGTGCCGACGATCAGCCGTGCGGACAGGTCGTAGCGGCGGCGCAGCGCGACGATCGTCGGCGCGACATTGGCGGCCGCGCCGAGCAGCAGCGTGATCCACTCCTGCTGGCTGCCGCGTAGCAACAGGCCGAGCAGAAAGACCACCGCGACGGTGGCCCAGGCGCCGATGACCAGGATCTCGACGCCGCGGCGGCGAAGGCGATCGATCTCGCTCATGCCGCGACTCCTCCGCACAGTGCCGGCGGGGCGGCAAGGATCAGCACGGCCTCGCCGGTAAGGGCGGAGGCGACCGCGAGGTGGCTGCCGGTGATGACGAAGCTGCCGGGGATCGGGCCGGTGCCGAGCAGCTGTGCGCCGCCATCGACGGCACGCGCGAGCATGTGCGTCGCGGCACCAGATGACACCGGCACGAGGAGCATCCGTCCCTGCGCAGGCGGCCAGAATGCCGCGCACAACAGGGCCAGCAGCACGAGCGCGAGCTGTGCGCTCAGGGCATGACGGGCAAGCATAGCTCCAAAACGGTCCATTCCGTTCGCCTAGGCCCGCGATGGTTAGCGTCGCGTAAACCTGGCCACGTAAATTCAGGGATCTGCATAAATTGCGAATATTCGCGCGGCCACGCCGGCGAACCAAAAGGCGGGAGGTGCGTTCGGGCGGGATGATCGCGCTGCTCCTCGACCTCGCCAATATCCTGGGCGGCTTCCTGCTCGCCATCGCCCTGCTCGAGCAATCGCCGCGGGTGGGGGACGATCTGGGCCGATTCGCCGGCAAGCTGGCACCGTTCGGCTGGATCGTCGGAATCGTCGCGCTGGTGGCGGGCGGCTATTGGCTGATCGTCCATTTGACCAGCGGCCCGCACGTCTTCCATTTCGAGATTGTCGGGATCGGCGTCGGCCTGGCGTTGCTCTGGGACCGCCTCACCAGCCGTCCCGCGCCGAGCAGCGGCACCAGCGGGCGCGGGCTGCTGCTCGCGATCTTCGGGATCATCGCGATCCTTACCGGCCTGCAGGGGCTGTTCACCCCCGATAGTTGAGGCGTCAGCGCGCGGCGAACCCCGCGACGATCATCGCGATCACTGCCGCCAGGAAGAAGACCAGCATCAGCAGCGCCGGCCATTGCAGATGCGCCGTGCCGCCGTCCGCCGCCTTTTGCTGCGACTCGCTCAGCGTCCAGCCATTGGCCTTGCGATCGATGCTCTCCAGCGATCCGGTGATCCCCATCAGATGGAACATCGCGAAGAAGATCGCCGTGCCGAACAGGACCCAGGCGACATAGAGGCTGGTCGGGATTACCGCCGCCTGGCCGGCAGGCCGCGTGATGAACTTGTCGAGAAAGGTCACGGTGAAGGCGACCGATCCGGTCGACAGCGCGATCACCTGCTTGGCAATGTCGATCGCCGCCTTGAAGCCTTCGATGCTCGTGCTCATCGCAGCGCTCAGCAGAACGGATGGCGCGGGCAGAACCAGGACAGCGCGGGAAAGAAGCTGCGCTCGCCGAGCAAATCGTCGGGATAGTCGGGCAGGTCGCGCGCGAGCATCGCGGCATGGTCGAGCAGCGCAATCAGCGCGTCGCGGGCCTTGTCGATCTCGGCATCGGAAGCGCCTTCCGCGGTGAGGATGTGGCCGGCCTGCGCGGTCATCTCGTGCAGCCTGGCATCGGCGCCGTCGCCGAAATGCCGGCCCATCGCGTGGACATGGCCCGCCGCGGCGTCGAACAGATAGTCGGCGATGCTTCCGGCCGCAGATGCCATTGCCCAGCCCCTTTGCGAGATAGGGGAGGCTACGCCTGCGGGTTCGTGAAGGCAATCGGGCTGCGGATCGCTCCGCAGCCCGAGGAAAGTCAGCGGACTCGCGGGCCGCCAAAGGGCAGCGGCGGCGGCGGGCGGCGGTCGCGGCGGGGCAGCTGGGCCTGATAGGCATGGCCGCAATGCGCGACGCAATACGGGAAGCCCGGATTCACCTTGTCGCCACAGAAGTGGAAGTCAGGCTCGCCGGGGTGGCCGAGCGGCCATTTGCAGATCTTGTCGTTGAGATCGAGCAGGCCGGTCTTGCCTGCGATCGCTTCGCTGGGACGAGCCGGGACGAGTCGGCGCGGCGGGGCCGGGGCGATCGGCGGTGTCTGCTCGCCGGGATTCTGGCGGACGAAGCCGCCGGGGCCGACCGAGCGGAGCACAGGGCCGCTGGGCTTGACCGGGGCAGGCGCATCGCTGTCGTCGCTCGACGACGGCGCGGCGGCCGGGGCGGCAGCGCGCGGGGCGGGCGATTCGGCCGGTGCGGCGGAGGCGACGGGCGCCGGGCGCGGCGCGGGGGCCGGCTTGGGCTCGGCCGCGACCTTGGGCTCATTGGGCTTCACCGGCGACGGGCGTGCCGGCAGGCCAAGGCGGTGCGCCTTGCCGATCACGGCATTGCGACTCACGCCGCCCAGCTCCTCGGCGATCTGGGTTGCGGTCAGCCCGCTGTCCCACATCTTCTTCAGCGTATCGATACGCTCTTCGGTCCAGCTCAACTCTCTTCCTTCACCTTGCGGCCAGCTTCATCTTGCCCACGCTGTGGTCAGCGGGTACGCGATCGCGTAATGAGCAGCCAGCCCGAAATAGGTCAACAGCTCCCCGAGCCCGGCGTTCCGGTTATCCGCAACGTCAACTGGGGAGGTTTGCGCACCCTCTATATCAAGGAGGTGCGCCGTTTCTTCAAGGTGCAGCTCCAGACGATCTGGGCGCCGGCGATGTCGCAGCTCCTGCTGATGGTGGTTTTCACCACCGCATTGGGGTCGCGCGGGGCGGTGCATGTCGGTGGGACGCAGGTGCCGTTCGCCGCCTTTATCGCTCCCGGCCTGATCGTGATGGGGATGCTCAACAATTCCTTCGCCAATTCCAGCTTCTCGCTGCTCGTCGGCAAGATCCAGGGAACGATCGTCGATTATCTGATGCCGCCGCTCTCCACTGCTGAGCTGCTCGCGGCGATGGTCGGCGGCGCCGTGACGCGCGCCTTCATGGTCGGCGCGGCGGTGTGGATGGTGATGCTGGTCTATCTGGGCAGCGAGGCGCTGCCGGTCCAGCCCTGGGCGGTTTTGTGGTTCGGCCTGCTCGGCTCGGTGCTGCTCGCCTTTCTCGGCGTGCTGACTTCGATCTGGGCGGAGAAGTTCGATCACAGCGCGGCGGTCAACAATTTCGTCATCGCGCCGCTCGCGCTGCTGTCGGGCACCTTCTATTCGGTCGAGCGGCTGGCGCCGACCTTCCAGGCGATCAGCCACGCCAACCCGTTCTTCTACATCATCTCGGGCTTCCGCTACGGCTTCCTCGGCGTCGCCGATTCGCCGATCCTGATCGGCAGCCTGGTGATCCTCGGGCTCGACGTGGTGCTGGGCTGCGTCTGCTACACGCTGCTGCGCCGTGGGTGGAAGATCAAGAACTGACGGCAATGCCGGGCGGCGATAACGCCCCGGCATGCCCCTCGCCGAAACGATTATTGACGCCTCCGGCCCCCCGCTCGTAAACACCCGCCTCGGGCGGTCCCGATAGGCCGCCCTTTTGCGTTTCTGGAGCCTCGTTTCGAGCTTTTTCCTGAGGAGTATGTTCCCATGCCTATCACCCCGCTCATGCCCGTTTACCCGCGGTGCGCAGTGCGGCCGGTGCGAGGCGAGGGCGTCTACCTCTATGGCGAGCGCGGCGAGCAATATCTTGATTTCGCCGCGGGCATCGCGGTCAACGCGCTCGGCCATGGCCATCCGCATCTGACCAAGGTGCTGCAGGACCAGGTCGCCACGCTGATGCACGTGTCGAACCTCTATGGCTCGCCCCAGGGCGAGGTGCTGGCGCAGCGGATCGTCGATGTCAGCTTCGCCGACACGGTGTTCTTCACCAATTCGGGCGTCGAGGCGGTCGAATGCGCGATCAAGACCGCGCGCCGCTATCACTTCGTCAACGGCAACCCGCAGCGCCACAAGCTGATCACCTTCAAGAACGCCTTCCACGGCCGTTCGCTGGGCGCGATCTCGGCGACCGACCAGGCCAAGATGCGCGACGGCTTCGAGCCGCTGCTGCCGGGATTTGCGTACGCGAAGTTCAACGACCTCGAGGGCGCGCTGGCGCTGATCGACGACGAGACCGCCGGCTTCATGGTCGAGACGGTGCAGGGCGAGGGCGGCATGACCGCGGGCACCCCGGAGTTCATCCAGGGCCTGCGCAAGGCCTGCGACGAGCATGGCCTGCTGCTCATCCTCGACGAGATCCAGTGCGGCTATGGCCGCACCGGCAAGATGTGGGCCTATGAGCATTACGGCATCACCCCCGACATCATGACCGCGGCCAAGGGCATTGGCGGCGGCTTCCCGCTCGGCGCGTGCCTCGCCACCGAAGAGGCGGCCAAGGGCATGGTGATCGGCACGCACGGCTCGACCTATGGCGGCAACCCGCTCGCCATGGCGGCCGGCTCGGCGATCCTCGACGTGATGCTGGAAGACGGCTTCCTGGGGAACGTCACCAAGATGGGCGAGCGCCTGCGCCAGGCCTTCGAGCAGATGATCCCCAACCACGATCACCTGTTCGAGGAGATCCGCGGCAAGGGGCTGATGCTCGGCATCAAGATGAAGGAGCCGGCGGTGTCGCGCGACTTCGTGGCGCATCTGCGCGATAATCACGGGCTGCTCACGGTCGCCGCCGGCGAGAACGTCTTCCGCGTGCTGCCGCCGCTGGTGATCAACGAGGATCACATCGCCGAATGCGTCGAGCGCCTCAGCGAAGGCGCGCGGACCTTCGGGATCCCGAGTGACGATTGACCAACAATTCCTCCCCGAGCTTGTCTGGGGGAGGGGGACCATGCGCAGCATGGTGGAGGGGCGCCGCGTAGCGGCGTGGTTGTGGAGCGGCCTCCGGCGCCTTCGGCGTGGCCACTCCACCCCCGGCCTTCGGCCGGCGGTCCCCCTCCCCCAGGCGAGCTGGGGGAGGAATTAAGAAGATGACCCGCCACTTTCTCGACCTGTCCGACGCCGGCGCCGCCGGCATCCAGGCGATGCTCGACGACGCGATCGCCCGCAAGGCGGCGCGCGCCGGCTGGCCCAAGGGCAAGGTCGATGCCGACGCCCCGCTCGCCGGCCGGGTTCTGGCGATGGTGTTCGAGAAGAACTCGACCCGTACCCGCGTCTCGTTCGACATGGCGATCCGCCAGCTCGGCGGCACCTCGATCGTGATGGACGCCGGCTCGATGCAGCTCGGCCGCGGCGAGAGTATCGCCGATACCGCGCGGATTCTCTCGGGCTATGTCGACGCGATCATGATCCGCACCGATGATCACCAGAAGGTGGTCGACATGGCGAAATATGCCAGCGTGCCCGTGATCAACGGCCTGACCGACGCTTCGCACCCCTGCCAGATCATGGCGGACATGGAGACGATCCTCGAGGCGGGCTTCGGCCTGCCGGGGCTCAAGGTCGCGTGGCTGGGCGACGGCAACAATGTCCTTGCCTCGATCATGGAGGCCGGTGGGCTGATGGGCTTCGACGTGGTCGCCGCCTGCCCGCAGGGCTATCAGCCGAGCGACGAGGATGTCGCCCGCGGCAAGGGCCGCGCACGCGTCGTCGGCACGCCGCAGGAAGCGGTGGAAGGCGCCGACATCATCGTCACCGATACCTGGATCTCGATGGGCCAGGCGCATGCCGAGACCAAGCTCGCCGCGATGATGCCCTTCCAGGTGACCGAGGCGCTGATGGCCGAGGCCAAGCCCGGCGCCAAGTTCCTCCATTGCCTGCCCGCGCACCGCGGCGAGGAAGTGGTCGACGCGGTGATCGACGGCCCCCAGTCGCTGATCTGGCAGGAGGCGGAAAACCGTCTTCACGCGCAGAAGGCAGTATTGCGCTGGTGCTTCGGCCAGACTGGCTGAGTTGTTTCGGAAGTCCGGCTTCCTACATTCGAGCCAACTTCCGACAACCTATGCCTGCAGGCATGGCTCTGGTGATCGCCGGAGCAGCGAGGATTTCGACGTGACCAACACCGCCCCCACCACCGATCTCGATCGCGTGATCGGCTTCACCATTCCCGGCCGCCACACCCGGGGCCGCGTTGCGCGGCTGGGGCCGGTGCTCGACGAGATCCTGTCCGCCCATGCCTATCCCGAGCAGATCGAGCGGCTGCTGGCCGAGGCGCTGACGCTGACCGCGCTGCTCGGCTCGACGCTCAAACAGGCCGAGGGCCAGATGACGCTCCAGGCGCAGACCCAGGGCGGCATCGTCAGTCTGCTGGTGTGCGATTATAAGAATGGCGAGCTGCGCGGCTATGTGCAGTTCGACGAGAAGCGCCTGTCGCAGCTCGGCAAGAACCCGTCGCTCTATGCGCTGTTCAACAAGGGCCATCTGGCGATCACCTTCGACCAGGCGACCACCAAGGAGCGCTATCAGGGCATCGTCCCGCTCGACGGCGAATCGCTCGCTGAGGCGGCGCAGAGCTATTTCCTCCAGTCGGAGCAGATCCCAAGTCTGGTGCAGCTTGGCGCGGTGCGCGACAAGGCCAGCGGCAAGTGGATCGGCGGCGGCCTGTTCCTCCAGCATCTGCCCGAGGGCGAGGCCGGGCGTGAGCGGCTGCACGTGCGGCTCGACCATCCCGAATGGCAGCATGTCGAGGCGATGGGATCGACGATGGGCCTCGACGAGCTCGCCGATCCCGCGCTCCCGCTCGAGACGTTGGTCTGGCGGCTGTTCAACGAGGAGGAAGAGGTGCGCCTCCTCGCCGGTGCGGCGCTGTCGCGCGGCTGCCGGTGCGACGCGGCGTACATCACCGACGTGCTCAGCAAGTTCCCCGAAGAGGAACGGGCCGAGATGGCGGACGAGACCGGCGTGATCAGCGTCGATTGCGCGTTCTGCTCGAAGAAATTCCCGGTGAAGCTCGCGGATTTCGTTCCGCCGGCGTTGTAATTCGCCCAGATACCGCCATATCGGGGTGAAGGCGCGGATTTAGGTTCGCGCGGGAGGGTGTTGCGCATGTTGTTCGGGCGTATGATGTGTGCGGCACTTGCCGTCGCATCCTTGTTTCTTGCAGTCGATGGGCCCGCCGTGGCGCATCGCGCGTCCACGCAGGGCGTGCTCACCCAGATCGAGCGCGGCCAGTGGCTGCTCAAGGAGCGGCTGGGCAGCGAGCGCAAGATCTGCTTCACCGCACCGGTGAACTTCATCCAGATCGGTCATGGCAACGCGCCGTGCGATCAGTTCGTGATCGGGCAGGACCAGCGCTCGACGACGATCAGCTACACCTGTTCGGGCCATGGCAAGGGCCGCACCACGGTGACGGTGGAAACGCCGCGGCTGGTCAAGATCGAGACGCAGGGCGTGCTCGACGGCGCGCCCTTCGAGCAGGAATATGAGGCGCGCCGCATCGGCGCGTGCAGCTGAACGGGTCTTAACCCTTATTTCACGGCTGCCGCGCTACCGTGACATTGCTCTTAGTGAGCACTTTCCTCTCTGGTATGGATTTTCCCTAACCTGGGCCGCCTTGGCGGCCCATTTTGCGTTATTTTGCTTTGCAGCAAAATCCGGAGTAGGTCGCCGAAATGGCTGACAGCGTTGCAATTATACTCGTTTCCGGCGGACTCGATTCGATGATCTCGGCTTCGCTCGCGCGCGAAGCGGGGCATCGGCTGTTCGCGCTTTCGTTCGACTATAACCAGCGCCACCAGGTCGAACTCGCCGCTGCGCGCCGCATCGCGTCCACGCTGGGCGCCGAGCGCCATGTCGTGATGCCGATGGACCTGCGCGCGTTCGGCGGATCGGCGCTCACCGCCGATATCGACGTGCCGAAGGAAGGCGTGGGCGACGATATCCCGGTCACCTATGTCCCGGCGCGCAATACCATCTTCCTCAGTCTCGCGCTCGGCTGGGCCGAAGCCGCGGGCGCACGCGACATCTATATCGGCGTCAACGCGCTCGATTATTCGGGCTATCCCGATTGCCGCCCCGAGTTCATCGAGGGGTTTGAGCGCCTTGCCGAGCTGGCGACCAAGGCGGGTGTCGAGGGTGAGCCCTTCCATATCCGTGCGCCGCTCCAGCACATGACCAAGGCGGACATCGTCCGCGAAGGGACGCGGCTGGGGCTCGACATGGGGCTGAGTTGGTCGTGCTACGATCCGGCGCCCGGCGGGCTGCATTGCGGGCTGTGCGACAGCTGCCGCCTGCGCGCGAAGGGCTTCGAGGAAGCCGGCATCCCCGATCCGACGAAATACGCCACGAAGCCATGACCTATAGCGTCAAGGAGATGTTCCTCACGCTCCAGGGCGAGGGCGTGAACGCGGGAGCGCGTGCCGTGTTCGTGCGCTTCGCCGGCTGCAATCTGTGGACCGGGCGGGAGCAGGACCGGGCGAGCGCCGTCTGCCAGTTCTGCGACACCGAGTTCGTCGGCACCGACGGCGTTGGCGGCGGCAAGTTCGCCGATGCCGAGGCGCTGGCCGAGGCGGTGCTCGGGCATTGGGGCGAGGGCGCGGAGAAGCGCTTCGTGGTGCTCACCGGCGGCGAGCCGATGCTACAGGTCGACGATGCGCTGGTCGATGCGCTCCACGCGCGCGGCTTCCGCATCGCGATCGAGAGTAACGGCACGATCGCCGCGCATCCCGGGATCGACTGGGTGTGCATCAGCCCAAAGGCAGGCAGCGACGTGGTCCAGCGCTCGGGCGACGAGCTCAAGCTGGTCTGGCCGCAGGCAGGGACCGACGTCGAGGCGATCGAGCGCTGGGACTTCGCCAACTTCCTGATCCAGCCGATGGACAGCGTTGCGGCGCAGGAGAATATCGAGGCGGCGATCGCCTTTGCGATGGCGCGGCCGAAATGGCGGCTGACCTTGCAGACGCACAAGATGCTGGGGCTGCGCTAGTCGGGTCCGTCACACAGCCCCCAAACCGTCATCCCGGCCTTGTGCCGGGATCCGCTGGGAGGCTAGGCACGGACAAGAAGGCCGCGCCGGCGGGTGCGGCACGGTGGACCCCGGCACAAGGCCGGGGTGACGATCATGTTGTTGGCAGGCAGATTACCAGCAGCTCAGTTGAGCAACAGCGGCCCGCACTTCTTGACCTGGTACATGCCCTTCTTCCAGCACTTGTCGTTGCCGAAGGGGGGCATCTTCACGCCGTACATGCCGGTGACGACATAGCCCGACGGGCGATATTGCTCGCCCCAGGGGCCCAAGCTCGCGCGCAGTTCCTTGATGCGGTCCAGTGCCAGCTCGCTGAACTTGCCAGGCTTCACGAACACTGCGTCATGGCCGATTGCGGCGGCAGTCTGGCAGAAAGAGAGCTGCCCCTGAACAGTGGAAAATCCCGAGTAGATACGGGTGCCGTACTTGTCGAGCTCTAGCTGGCCCTGCTTCTTGTTCTTGTACGCTCTAATGAAATATTTCTCGAGCGTAGCGTATGAATCACGCAACTCGGTCGAGTGATCCTTGATCAGCGAATTGTAATTGTCGACCGAGAGCAGGGTCGGCTCGAACTGGCACTGGAGAGCGGCGACGTTGAGTGCGGCGCGCAGGTTCCAGGCGAGCGCGGCGCGCAGCTCGTCAGCAGTGGCGCCCGGCAGCGCGGGGCCGGTCATGCCCGGCTCCTCGCCGGTGACGCGGCCGGTGGCCAGCGTGGCGGGCTTGAGGAAGAACTGCGCCGAAGCCGGCATGGCGGCGAACAGGCCAATCCCCCCGGCGAGCACGAGTGCGATACGCGATGCGAGCATGTTGCCCTCTAAAACTACCAGTTGAACCCCGTGGCACCGGGTTACGGTGTTTCGATTCCGGGCAGAAGCCCTTTTTTACCATATGAGCCGTGTCATCCCGGCATTTCATCGCAAAAGCGCAAAAGAAAAGGACCGCCCGGTCGCCCGGACGGCCCCTTTCTTCAAACACTCAACCGAGCGCGAAATTACATCGCGTTGGTGGTGTTCGTCGTCACGGTGGTGGTGGTGTTCTCGACAACCGCGCCGTTCTCGGTCGCGGCGGCGTCGATGTTCGTCACCATGGTGTCGGTGGTCACGTTCTCGGTCGGAACGACCTCGGTCGTGTTGGTCACGTTGGTCGACTCATTGCTGGTGCACGCCGAGGCCAGGAGGGCCGCGCCGGCGATCATCGAACCTGCAACGATCTTCGAAATGACTGCACGCATGTAGAAAGCTCCCTAGATAATGGATCTGGATTACGGTTACGCCGCTTAATACCCAAACCGGAGTGGACATTAGACGGTTCGGGCAAACCCCTCAAGACTCGAATTTACCTGGCCCTAGGTGAGAGCGTCCAAAAATGGCAAAAATGTGGCCCGTAGCGCCAAATCGAATTGCTCGTTCGTTACAGGCTTGCCCAGCGCGGCGGTGCTGGTGACCGGGAATTCGGCGATGCCGCAGGGCACGATCCCGTTGAAATCATTGAGGTTCGGCGAAAGGTTCACGGCGAAGCCGTGCATCGTTACCCATTGCCGGATGCGCACCCCGATCGCGCCGATCTTGGCTTCCTTGCCCGCCTGATCGAGCGTCCAAATCCCGATCCGGCCCTCGGCGCGGAACGCCTCTATGCCCAATTCGCCCAGCGCGGCGATCACCCAGCCCTCCACGGCATGGACATAGCCGCGCACATCCCTTTTGCGGTTTCTAAGGTCGAGCATCAGATAGCCGATGCGCTGGCCGGGCCCGTGATAGGTGTAGCGCCCGCCGCGCCCGGTGCGGAAAACCGGGAAGCGCGCGGCATCGACCAGCTCGCTGGCATCGGTCGCGCTGGTGCCGGCGGTGTATACCGGCGGGTGCTCGAGCAGCCAGATGCGTTCGGGGGCGGTTCCGGCGGTGAGCGCGGCGACATGCGCCTCCATCTCGGCCAGCGCGGCGCCATATTCGATCGGCTCCGGCGACACCCGCCATTCGATTTCCTTGGTCATGGGTGCGAATTGCGCACGCCGAAGCGATTGCGCAAGCATTGGCAACATAATGTCGTGCGGCTAACACGCCGCAAAGGGAGGACATGGGTCGCATGGCGAAGATGGGCACCGTCTGGGATCGGACGGCGGAGTTTCTGAGCGACAACCTTCCGGCGGTGCTGCCGGTCGCGTTGCTCGCCTTCTTCGTTCCGGCCTGCGTCTCGGGCAATCTCGCGGTGATGGCCGACGGCGCCGATCCGCGGCTGGCGACCACGCTGGCGCTGGTCAACCTCCTGCTCGCGGTGATGCTGTTCTGGGGCTGGCTCTCGATCGTCGGCATGAGCATCGACAGCGCCCGGACCGCGCCGCCGCGGCGTGTCGTCGCGCGCCGGCTGCCGGCCGCGCTGCTCGTCTGGGTGGTGCTGTTCTGCATCGTCGCGGCAGTGATGATCGTCCCGGGCTCGCTGATCCTCGGGCTGTTCGGCGCGGACCTGGACGCGGTTGCGCGCGGGGACCGGTCCAGCATCAGCCAGCTGGCTTCGGGCGCGCTGGTGCTCTGGCTGATCCCGGTGAGCGCGGCGATCCTGTGGATGATGGCCCGGCTGATCCTCACGACTTCGATCATCGTCAACGAGCGGCGGGTGTTCGGCGCACTCGCACAGTCGTGGCGGCTGACGCGGGGGCATACGCTGCCGATCATCGGCGTCCTGCTCTTGTTCATCCTGGTTTCGCTGGTCGCGGTGCTGGCTGCCGCCACGGTGTTCGGCAGCATATTCGAGCTTGTCGCCGGGGGCGGCTCCGGGCTTTCGCTGGCCTTTGTGCTCACCTCCATCGCGCGGGCAGCAGTGCAGGCCATCCTGACGCTGGTCGCCGCCGCCTTCACCGCCAAGCTCTACCTCGCGCTCTCGTCCGAAGCCGGGCTGCGCGAAGGCGTGTACACCGCATGAGCTTCACCAGCCGGGGCATCCTCATCGATGCCGGCACCCTCTGGCGCGCCGAGCGCGAACTGCTCGTGCCGCTGGCGGGATTGTTCTTCGTCGTGCCGATGCTCGCCGCGATCCTGCTCATCGCGACGCTCGACGTGCCGGCGACGCCCGATCCGGAAAAGATGCGCGAAGCGCTGATGGCCTTTTACTGGGCGAATGCGCTGCCGATCTTCGCGATCAACCTCGTCTTCGATTTCGGCACTTTCGCGGTGTTCAACCTCTATCTTCAGGGCGGCGGACGCACGCTGGGCGAAGTGCTGGTGCTGACGCTTCGGCGCTTCCCGGTGTTCTTCGTGATCAACGTGATCGCCGGACTGCTCTTCTCGTTCGGGCTGTGGCTGATCCTGCCCGCCTTGTTCGCGCTTGCGCGGACCTGGCTCGCCGGGCCGGCCTATGCCGCGGCGCCCGAGCGCGGAATCGTCGACGCGTTTCGCCAGGGATGGCGGCGCAGCGCCGGGTTCAGCGGTCTGGCGCTACTGGCGGTCGGCACGATGATCTTCTTCTTCGGGCTGGGCGTGATCATCATCGCCAGCGGCATATTGGGCACGCTCGCCGGCCTGGTCGGCGGCAGCCAGGCAGTCGCGATCGTCTCGTATCTCACCACGGCGCTGCTCGGCGGCGCGGTATGGGCGGCGCTGGCGGTGGCGCGTGTTGCCGCCTATCGGCTCGGCGCACCCAAGCAGGGGATCTGAGGCGCCGCGTCGCTCGCCAGCACCCCGGCGAGCCGCGGATCGGCAAAGGTCTCCACCGTGCGCTTGTACGGCACGAAGCCATGCTTGCGGTAGAAGCCGAGCGCGCCCGGATGGTCGAGCGTGCAGGTATGCACCCAGACCCGGCTGATCCCCGGCGCCCAGGCGAGCATCAGCGCATGCGCCATCAGCCAGTTGCCATGGCCCTTGCCGGCCAGCTCGGGCACCAGGCCGACAAAGCCCAGCTCGCACACCCCTTCGGCGCGGAAATCGAACTCGAGCATGCCGACTTCGATCCCCGCCCGGTCGACCACGGCGTGCACCCAAACCCTGGGGTCCTGGACGATCGCGCTCAGCCGGTCGTCGTCCATTACCAGCCGCGAGAACCACAGCCAGGGCTCGCCGACGCGGCGGAACAGCGCGCGGTACTTGGCCGGGTCAGGCGCGTTCCAGCGCACCAGCCGCAGCGCCGAATCGGGCAGGGGCCTTGGCCGCGGCCGCGCCAGCATCTCCAGCGCAGTCACGACCGTGGCGATCTGGTCGTTCGCGACCGGGATCAGGCCCATGGGCAGCTCACGACCAGGCCGTCACCGGCGGCAGGCTCATCAGGATCGCGTCGATATTGCCGCCGGTCTTGAGCCCGAACAGCGTGCCGCGGTCATAGATCAGGTTGAACTCGGCATAGCGGCCGCGCCATTCGAGCTGCTGCTGGCGCTCCGCCTCGCTGAACGCCATCCCCATCCGCCGGCGGACCAGCTTGGGGAAGATGTCGAGGAACGCGCGGCCGACATCCTGGGTGAAGGCGAAGTTCGCGTCCCAGTCCCCCTCGAGATGATCGTAGAAGATCCCGCCGACGCCCCGGTGCACCTTGCGGTGGGGGATGTAGAAATACTCGTCCGCCCATTCCTTGAAGCGCGGATAATGTTGCGGATCATGCGCGTCGCACGCCGCCTGCATCGCCGCGTGGAACTCGGCAGTATCCTCGGCATAGGGAATCGGTGGATTGAGGTCGGCGCCGCCGCCGAACCAGCGCTTGGTGGTCACCAGGAAGCGCGTGTTCATATGGACCGCGGGCACATGCGGATTGGCCATGTGCGCGACCAGGCTGATGCCGGTGGCGAAGAAGTTCGGGTTCTCGCCGGCGCCGTGGATCGTCTTGGCGAACTCGCCCTCGAAGCTGCCGCCGACGGTCGAGACGTTGACGCCAGCCTTCTCGAACACCTTGCCCTTGATCACCCCGCGCACGCCGCCGCCGCCCGGCGCGCCGTTCGGGTCGGTGCGGTCCCAGGGGGTATAGTCGAACTTCGCGTCCGATCCGGCCTCGGCCTCGATCGCTTCGAACTCGGCGCAGATCGCGTCGCGCAGGCTCTCGAACCAGGTGCGGGCCGCCTGTTGCTGTTCGTCGAGCTCGATCATTCCGGAAATCCTTTGGTCTGGCGGAGCGCCTCGGCGAGCCCGATGCCCGCCGATACCGCAAGGTTCAAGGAGCGCAATCCGGCGCGCAGCGGTATGCGCACGATCAAATCCGCGCGGTCATGGACGAAATCGGGGGCGCCGCGGCTCTCGGAGCCGAACAACAGCGTGTCGCCCGGCTCGAAGCGCGCTTCGTCGAGCCGGATCGATCCCTTGGTGCTGAACAGCACCACCCGGCCGGTCAGTTTCTCGGCGAACGCGCCGAAATCGACGTGGCGCTCGACTTCGGCGATCTCGCCATAATCCATCGCGGCGCGCCGGCGGGCGGCGTCGTTCCACGCGAATCCCATCGGTTCGATCAGATCCACGGGTGCGCCGAAACAGGCGCCGAGGCGCAGCACGGCACCCACATTGCCGGCAATATCGGGCTCGAACAGGGCTAGTCGCATGGCCTCGCTCCTAGCCTTCTCGGCGCCTGTGTAACAAGCCGCTCAAAATCCCTGTTGCCGAAGCGCTTGGGCCACGTCTATCAGGCCAGCTAGCTTAATCCGGGAACAACACCGGCGGGCTACGAGGGGGGCCTTAGCGCCCGTGTCTGCGTCCATCGTACCCGCGTGTTTTTCGCGGCAAGTCCGAAGTGCAAGGGGTAAACATGGCATTTGAAGGCGATCTGGCAGGTCCCGAAAACCCCCGCCGTCGCGATTACCTGCAGTATGCCGCCGTTTCGGTGGCGGCTGTCGGTGCCGGCGTCGTGGTGTTGCCGCTGATCAATTCGATGAACCCGTCCGCCGATGTGCTCGCGCAGTCGACGACCGAGGTGGACGTGTCGAAGATCGAGCCGGGAATGGCGATCAAGACGAGCTTCCGCAAGCAGCCGCTGTTCGTGCGCAACCTGATGCCGGCCGAGATCGCCGCCGCCGAAGCGGTGCCGGTCTCCGAGCTGCGCGATCCGCAGACGCTCGAGCAGCGCACTGCCAAGGGCCACACCAACTGGCTGATCACGCTGGGCGTCTGCACCCATCTCGGCTGCGTGCCGCTGGGCGCGGGCGAGGGCGAGAATCGCGGGCCGTTCGGTGGCTATTTCTGCCCCTGTCACGGTTCGGCCTATGATACGGCCGGCCGCATCCGCCAGGGTCCGGCGCCGAAGAACCTCGAGGTTCCGAAATATAACTTCACGTCCGACTCTGTCGTCGTGGTTGGGTGAGGATATAGCGCGATGAGCTTTCCCTGGGCCAAGCATTATGAGCCTAAGAACCCGGTGATGCAGTGGGTGGACTCGCGTCTGCCCCTGCCGCGCTTCGTCTACAACGCCGTCGGTGCCGGCTATCCGGTGCCGCGCAACCTGAATTACTGGTGGAACTTCGGCGTGCTCGCCGGCGTGGCGCTGGTCTGCCAGCTGGTCACCGGCATCGTGCTCGCGATGCACTTCCACTCGTCGGCCACAGGCGCCTTCGATTCGGTGAATGTCGGCATCATGCGCGACGTGAACGCGGGCTGGTTCCTGCGCTTCGCCCACGCGAACGGCGCCTCGATGTTCTTCATCGTGATCTACATCCACATGTTCCGCGGCCTCTATTTCGGGTCGTACAAGGCGCCGCGCGAGATGGTGTGGCTGCTTGGCGTGGTGATCTTCCTGCTGCTGATGGCCACTGCCTTCATGGGCTATGTGCTTCCCTGGGGGCAGATGAGCTTCTGGGGCGCGCAGGTGATCACCGGCTTCTTCTCGGCGATCCCGGTGGTCGGCGACTGGATCCGCATCTGGCTGCTCGGCGGCTATGCGCCGGACGATGCCGCGCTGAACCGCTTCTTCTCGCTCCACTATCTGCTGCCCTTTGTGGTCGCGGGCGCCGTGATCCTGCACATCTGGGCGCTGCACATCCCGGGCTCGTCGAATCCGACGGGCGTGGAAGTGAAGGGCGAGCAGGATACCGTGCCGTTCCATCCGTATTACACGGCGAAGGACGGCGTCGGCGTGCTGGTGTTCCTGATGGTCTTCGCGGTGCTGATCTTCTTCGCGCCGGACTATCTGGGCCACCCGGACAACTACATTCCGGCAAACCCGCTCTCGACGCCGGCGCACATCGTGCCTGAATGGTATTTCTGGCCGTTCTACGCGATCCTGCGCGCCTGCACCTCGAACCTGTTCCTGCCGGCGAAGCTGTGGGGCGTGCTGGCGATGTTCGGCTCGATCCTGATCCTGTTCTTCCTGCCCTGGCTGGATCGCTCGCCGGTGCGCTCGGGCACCTATCGCCCGATGTACAAGATCGCCTTCTGGGTGCTCGTGGCGGACGTGCTGGTGCTGGGCTATTGCGGCGGTTCGCCGGCCGAGCCGCTCTATGTGGTCCTCAGCCAGATCGCGGCGGCCTATTACTTCGCGCACTTCCTGATCATCGTTCCGCTGATCTCGATGTACGAGACGCCGAAGCCCCTGCCGGGCTCGATCACCGAGGCCGTGCTGGCCAAGACCGGCGCATAAGGGGGCCAGGACCAATGAATTCGCTAGCCATCAAATCGGTCAAGTACCTGGTCGGCCTCGTGTTCGTCGGGGTGTTCCTCTGGGCGCTGCTCTGGACCGTCGTCGGCCTCATCCAGGAGCCGCCGAAGGAAACCGCCGAGCACGCGATCCACAAGCACCCGAAGGAGCTCAGCCTCGCGTCGGACGGGCCGCTCGGCAAGTTCGACCGCCAGCAGCTCCAGCGCGGCTTCGTGGTCTACAAGGAAGTCTGCTCGCAGTGCCACTCGCTCAGCCTGGTCTCCTTCCGTAACCTGAAGGACCTCGGCTACACCGATCCCGAGGTGAAGAAGATCGCCAAGGATTGGGCGATGAAGCAGCCGGTGTTCGACGAGAAGGGCGGCACCTGGGGCGAGCGTCCCAACGTTCCCTCGGATCGCTTCCCCAAGGTCTATTATGCCGGCACCGGCACGCCGCCGGACCTCAGCCTGATCACCAAGGCGCGGCATGACGGCGCGGCCTATGTCTATTCGCTGCTCACCGGCTATGACGAAAAGCCGTCGGCCGAGGCCGTGAAGAAGTTCCCGGAATTCGCCAAGACGCCGGAGGGGATGCACTTCAACCCCTATTTCGCGAACCTCAACATCGCGATGCCGCCGCCGCTGACGCAGGACGGCCAGGTCACCTATTCGGACGGCACCCGCGCCACCAAGGCGCAGATGGCCGAGGACGTCGCGGCGTTCCTGACCTGGACTGCGGAGCCGACGCTCGAGACCCGCCGCATGGTCGGTTTCGTGGTGCTGGGCTTCCTGCTCTTCGCAACGATCCTGGCATATGGCGCGTACCGCGTCGTCTGGGCGAACGTGAAGCACTGATAGCCGCGGCAGCGCGGACAGTTTAAATCCCGCCCGGGGCAGCCCCGGGCGGGATATTTTTTGACTAAAAGGGTTTGGGTTCGATGGCAGAGAATGACGATATCCGGCAGCGCATCCGGACCATTCCCGATTTCCCCAAGCCCGGGATCATGTTCCGCGACATCACCACGCTGCTGCTCGATGCCGAGGGGCTGAAGCTGACGATCGACCGCATGGCCGAAGCGGTCGAATGGCCGATCGACCTGGTCGCCGGGATCGAGGCGCGCGGCTTCCTGTTCGGCGCGGCGCTGGCGGTGAAGCTCGGCGCGGGGATGCTGCTGGTCCGCAAGGACGGCAAGCTGCCCGGCGCGACGATCGCCGAGGATTATGCCCTCGAGTACGGCACCGACCGCATCGCCATCCACGCCGATGCCTGCGCGCCCGGCGCCCGCGTGCTGCTGGTCGATGACCTGATCGCCACCGGCGGCACTGCCCGCGCCGCGGTGCGCCTGCTCAACAAGGCTGGGGCGGAAGTGGTCCAGGCCTCGTTCGTCGTCGACCTGCCCGAACTGGGCGGCGCCGATGCGCTGCGCGGCGACGGCGTGAAGGTCCACGCGCTGGTCGCGTTCGAGGGGCATTAAGGCTTCCGCGCCTGGAACTTCTTTTCCCCGGCGAAGGCCGGGGCCCAGACTCATCGTGCGCGCGAAGGCGCGCTACCGCGCGTGATTTTCTAAGAGCTGGGCCCCGGCCGTCGCCGGGGAGCAGCTATGCGGGTGCTATTCCGCCGGCCGCCGCCGCATCAGCGCCAGCGCGACGAACCGCAGCACCGGCTCGTCATGCTGGTTGTACGTCGTCGTCTGGCTCTTGAGGCTGCCCATGTCGGGGCGGCTGCGCGAGGGCGTCACTTCAAGGATCTCGCTCTCGCAGCGCAGCACATCGCCCGGATAGACCGGCTTGAGCCACCTGAGATCGTCCACCCCGGCCGCGCCAAGGCTCGCCTGCGGGTTCACCCCCATCTCGGCGACATACATCGACATGGTCATCGCGCAGGTATGCCAGCCGCTCGCCGCCAGCCGCCCGAAATGCGTCTTCGCCGCGGCTTCGTCGGAGAGGTGGAAGGGTTGCGGGTCATATTTGCGCGCGAAGTCGAGCACCTCTTCGCGCGTGACCTCGTAACGGCCGAAGCTCCGCTTCATGCCGACATGGATATCTTCGAGATAGAGCATGGGATCGGTTTCGGATGAAAACCGATCCTTGGCAAGCCCTCAGCGGCGCAGCACGTCTTTGAACGGCGCGTCGCTCCCGTCGATGCCCGGCTTGGCCGGCAGCCCGATCAGGTCGCGCAGCAGCGGATAGACATCGACATTGGTGAAGGCGGGCAGCACGCCGGGCCGGAACGCCGGGCCGTTGGCGATGAACAGCGCGCTCATCTCGGGCGCCATGTTGTCGAAGCCGTGATTGCCCCCGACCTGGTCGCGCTTGGGCGGCTTGTCGAGCAGCTGCCAGCCGGTCTCGGCCAGGCAGAAGATCGGCGGGATGCGCGGGTTGGTGCCATAATGGAAGCGCGCCGGGATCTCGGCCTTGCGCCAGCATTCGAAATGCTCGTGCTTGCCGAGCAGCGCCTTCTCCACCAGCGCCTCGCGGCCGGGGGCGGGGATCAGGCTGGCATAGGGGCCGGTCTCGACGACATGCGCATCGTCGGGGCCGATGCCGAGCAGTGCCACCCGCGCGCTGCTCGTCTGCGCCATGCCGTGATCGGCGACGATGATCAGGTTTGCCGGCTGGCCGAGCGCGGCGAGACCGTCGACCAGCATGCCGATCGACTTGTCGATATCGGCCACCGCGTCGGTGGTGCGCTTGTCGTCAGGACCATAGGTATGGCCGGCGGTATCGACCGTGTCGAAATAGAGCGTCACCAGCTTCGGCCGGATCGCGGCGGGGCGCCGCAGCCAGTCGAGCACGGCGTTGACGCGCTGCTCGCCGGTGATGACCTGGTTGAACTGCGCCCAGTCGCTCGGGCGCGTGCCGCCCTGCATCTCATAGGGCCATTCGCTCGCCTTGGTGCCGCCGATCGCCACGTTCGATCCGGGCCAGAACTCGGTCGCGCTACGGATCCCGGCCTTTTCCGCATCGACCCAGATCGGCTCGGCGGTGTTCCACCAATAGGGATCGTCGGTCGACATGGTGAAGACCTCCTTGGGGCGGGCCTCGTCTTCCATCTTGTTGGCGGTGATGCCGTGATGGTCGGGATAGAGGCCGGTCACCAGGGTCCAGTGATTGGGGAAGGTCTTGGACGGGAAGCTCGGGTGCATCGGCGCGGTGACGCCGCCGGTGGCGAGGCGCGTCAGGGTGGGCGTCACGCCGCGGCCCAGATAGTCGCTGCGAAAGCCGTCGATCGAGACGAGGATCGTCACCGGCGCGCGCTGCTCCATGGCCACCGGGGCCGGCGCGGGCGGCGGCGCGGCGACGGGCGCCGTGGCACAGGCCTGGAGGATGGCGGCGAGGGCCGCGGCGGCGATCTTCGAATACCAGCGCATGCTCGGCCCCCTGGCAGCAGTTTGTTGCGAGGGTAAGTCGTTACATCCCCAGCCCCAGCCGGGCAAACAGCGTGTAGCTGAGCGGCGCCTTGCCATAGGCCGCATCGAGCGCCGCCGGCTTGGCATAGGCCGCCAGCGACCCGCCCAGCGCGACCTCGCCCTTGTCCGACAGCGGGATGCGATAGGCATAGCCACCCTCGAAGCGCGTCACCCGGAACCTGGTATCGTGCAGCGGGTCGGCATGGTCGGGGAACAGCTCGTCATTGGCGACATTCTCGACGCGTCCGAACAGGCTGTGGTGCTTCGACAAGTCCCAGTTCGCCTCGGCGATCCAGGCGGTCAGCGTGTCGCCCGGCACCCGGTCCTTGGCTGAGAAGGCGAGCATCGCCGATACGCCGCCGCCGGCATATTGCACGCTGGCGGTGGTGCGGTTCTCGTCCTGGCCGGGGTGCATCTCCTCGGGATCGGTCAGCCGGCCATGGCTGGCCTGGATCACCCAGTTGGGCGAGGGCATCCAGGTTGCGCGCACGCTCCAGCTGTCGAGCTTCGGCGTCTCGATGTCCCAGCGCTTCTCGTCGGGCTCGCGCCCGCGGAATGCCGAGGCCTCGATCTGCACGCCCCCGGCGGAGAGGCCGCCGGTGACCACGCCATAGCTGATATGCGTGCTGTCGAACCAATGGTGCGAGATCGGCGACAGCGGCAGATAGCGCGCCGACTTGCGGTGGACGAAGGCGGAGGGGCCGAGCGCCGGTTCGCCCACCGGGCCGCCATAGATGAAGCCCTTGAGGCCCTCCGCCAGCGGCACGTCGAGCCGGGCGGTCAATTCCATGAACAGGTCGTGCGGATGCTGGCGGTCGACCAGCGGCGCGCCATGCGCGGTCTCGCCGGTGGCGAACAGGTTCGGATAGCCGCGCTGGCCGTTGACTGCGTCGAGGCTCAGCATCGCATCGAAGGTGAGCGCCGTGCCGCCCTCCCAGCCGCGGATCGCCTGGAACATCGCCATGTTCGCGGTATAGGCCGCCTTGTCGCCGCGCGGTCCGCCCTGGTCGGTATAGGCGAGGCTGGCCGACCCCATCGCCATCAGCATCCAGTCGCCGGCCATGACGTGGAAACCGCCATTCATCCCGTCGGTCACCGGCAGCAGGGAGGTGCCGGAACCGCGCGCCAGGGTCGGGGTGCCCGTGACTTCGGTCACCGTCGTCGTCTCGGCGATATTGCCCATATCGTGACCCGCATGGTCCTGCGGGGCCGGAGCCGGTGCGGGCATATCCATCCCCGGCATCGAATGCCCCGCATGATCCTGCGCAAAGGCGGGCAGGGGGAACAGCGCGGCGGTGGCGAGGAGCAGGGTCTTCATCATCACATCCCCATTCCCGGCTTGGCCAGCATCCACACGCCCATCCCGACCATGAACAGATTCTCGGTCAGCGAGACGAAGCCCAGCGGCACATTGCTGCTCCCGCCCACGCACGCGCATTTCAGCGCCCGCCGGTCGATGTACACTGCCTTGAACACCGAGACCGCGCCGATCCCGCCGATCACCAGCCCCAAAGGTGCGGCGAACCAGGTCAGCGCGCCCGCGGTCATCAGCACGCCCGCCAGCCCCTCGAGGAACGGATATGCATAGGCATATGGCACCCACCGCTTCGCCAGCAGATCGTAGCCCAGGAACATCGACGAGAATTTCTCGACATCCTGCAGCTTGAGCATCGCCAGCACGCACATGCTGAAGCTGACGAACCATTCGGCCGCGCGCACGCTGAACGCCGATCCGGTCACTGCATAGCTCGCCGCCAGCGCCAGCGCCGCGGTCATGCCGAACAGCGCGATCACCGGCTGGTAGCTGGTCGCGCCCGGTTCGCTCACGGTGCCGCCGAAGAAGCGGGTCAGGTCGTCATTCCCGCCGATCCTCTTGCCGTCGATAAAGGTCTGCGGGGTCGTCTTCACGCCATGCTCGGCCTTGAACGCGTCGGTCTCCTCGCGCGTCGTCAGCCAATGATCGTCGACGGTGTAACCGTGCCGCTCCAGCTGCCACTTCGACTTGATCCCGAACGGGCAGACATGATCGGGCATCACCATCCGGTAGAGCGTCGCGCGCTTTGCATTCTGGGTCATGCCAGGCCATATAGGTTCCGTACCATGGTACGGAGTCAAGCCATGTCGCTGACGATCGGAAAACTGGCGGACGCAGGCGGCGTCGGTGTCGAGACGGTGCGCTATTACCAGCGCCGCGGCCTGCTCGCCGAACCCGAGCGCGGCTACGGCGCCGGGGTGCGCCGCTATGACGAGGGCGACCTGCGCCGCCTCAAGTTCATCCGCTCCGCCCAGGCGGCGGGCTTCACGCTCGAACAGATCGCCGAGCTGCTCGAACTCGACGCCCGCGACGATCGGCCCCGCGCCCGCGCCTTGGCCCGCGAGCAGATCGGCGTGCTCGACCGCAAGATCGCCGAACTCACCGCCGCGCGCGACGCGCTGGGCAAGCTCGCCCAGGAATGCGGCAAGGGCGGCAAGGGGCCGTGCCCGATCCTGGCTGCGTTCGAAACGGCCTGATCCGCCGGTTGCCAAGAGAATGATACTTTGTATCCTGTGCACATGAACCTGATGCGCCTCGGTCTGCTCGTCCCGCTTGCCCTGCTTTCCTGTACCCGAGCACCTGACCCGCGGATCATCGGCTTGCCGGAAGAGATGGTCGAGGCGCACCGACTGACGGGCAGCACCACCGTTCCCACCACCGCTTCGTTGGTGAGCTATGGCGGCGACGTCCGGCTGCGCATCACAATCGATACCAGCGGCAAGGTGACCGATGTCCAGATCGACAAGTCGGGCCTCAATTTCGGCGATCCCGCGCCCGCGCTGGCCGTGGCACGGCAATGGAAATTCCGCCCCTTCACCTATCGCGGGCGCCCGGTGGGCGTCACGACCAGCATCGATGTGAACTATCTGGCGAAACCGGTCTGGGCCGATCCGAAGGCGGCCTTTCCTGTGATCGACTATGCCGCGCTGCGCATCGAGCTGATCCGCAGCGGCTGTGGCGGCTTTTGCCCGGCCTATAAGGTGTCGATCGCCGGCGACGGAATGGTGACCTATTCCACCGTCGCAAGCCCCAGGATCGCCGGACTGCGCGATTTCGTCGAACTGGGCGGCGTGACGGTGCCGGGCACCCATCGCTCCAGGATCGACCGCGCCGCGCTGGACGGGCTGATCGGGAAATTCCGCGCGGCGCGCTTCTTCGGTCTGAAGAAGGAATATGACGGCCAGCTCAGCGACAGCGCGGCCTATACGCTCGCCTTTTCGAGCGGCGGCCGCTTCTGGCAGGTGACCGACTATGTCGGCCAGATGGTCGGCATGCCCGAAGTGGTGACCGCGCTCGAAGACGAGGTCGATCGCGTCGCCGGCACGGTGCGCTGGGTACAGGGCGACGAGACCAGTTTGCCCGCATTGCGTGCCGAGGGTTTCGACCCGCGCTCGCCTGCCGCCGCCGATTTCGCCCGCGTCGCGATCGAGCGGCGAGGGGACGCCTTCGTCCTCGACCTGCTGGCGGCGGGGCTGCCGCTCGATCGCCCGGCGCCACGCCGGGTCGATGATCAGGCGCGGCCGCTCGGGCTGGTGCTGCTCGAAGCCGCGCTGCGCGGCGGTCGGCCCCGGGTCGCCCGGGCGCTGATCAATCGGGGATGGCTGGGCAAGATGCCGCCCGCCGATCGTGCGCGGCTGTTCGCGGAAAGTGCCGGCGGCTGCGATCCGGTAGTCGCCAGGGCCTTTGTTGCGGCTGGCGTCGATCCCAATGCGCGGGCGACGGACGGCGGCACCGCACTCCATGCGGCACGGGCCCTATATCCAGCATGTGGGGGTCTCCACGATCGCGTTCCGCTGGTCGGGGCGTTGCTCGATCTCGGCGTGGACCCGAATCTGGGAAATGCGGAGGGGCAGACGCCGATCTTCGATATCCAGGAGCCTGCCGTGCTGGATCTCCTATTGGCCCGGGGTGCGCGCGTCAGGGTGCAGGACAAGCGGGGGGTGAGCCCGGTCTTTGCATGCTGGCCCGACATAATCGTGCGCATGTTGCTCGATGCCGGCGCCGAACCTCGCGGAAGGTATAATGGCAAGACGCTCGCGACAATCGCCAGGGAGCAGCACATGCCCGCCACCAGCGCCTGGCTGGCGGCGCACGGCATCGATTAGGCCTTTGCGGCGATCGGCCGCCGCCGGAACCAGCGCGCGATCAGCGCCGCCGCGACGGGGAACAGCACCGCATAGCCCGCCACGCCGATTATCCGCAGCGCCATCACACCGGTGATCGGCCCGATCCACCCCGCTAGCGCCAGCGCACCGCTGGCGATCAGCAAGTGCCGGATCGTCGGCTCCTCCCGGAACGCCGGCGCCGTCAGCAGCACCGCCACGCCGAACAGCCCGTCCCAGGCGAATATGTCGAGCGCATAGGGCAGCGCCGGCCAGCCGAACGCGCCGGCCGGACCGCGCCCCACCGCCAGCGTCGAGAGATGCACCACGCTGGTCAGCGCCAGTGCCGCGGCCATGAAGACCAGCGCGGCGCGGCTGCTGCGCGGCGCCAGCTCCGTACCGCGCACCGCGGCGCTCAGGCCGAGCAGGAAGGGGACGAGCAGCAGTATCAGCGCTTCCATCGCGGTGAACCACGGGTCGCCGATTGCTGCATCAGGTGCGGGCAGCGTCGCCAGTCCCGCGATCAGTACCAGCAGATAGACTGCGCCGACCGCCGCCACGCCGGTTCCGGAGACGATCCCCAGCAGGCGAACGGCGCGGGCAGGGGAGCGCGGCATCAGCCGCCGATCAGTTCGATCTCGACGCGCCGGTTGAGCGGGTTGCGCGCGCCGTCCGCCGTAGCGACGGCGGGCCGCGTCTCGCCATAGGCGATCGTGCTGATCCGCGCGGGCAGGATGCCGTGGTCGCTCAGATAGCGCGCCACCGACGCCGCCATCCGCTGGCTCTTGCCGAGATTATAGTCGGTCGTGCCCACCCGGTCGGTATGGCCCGAAAGCCGCGCCCGCATCTCGGGATGGGCGAGCATCGCCTGCACGACATAGTCGAGCGCGGGCTCGGCCTCGGGCACTACTTCCACCGAATCCGGGGTGAAATAGACCGTCGAATGGCGCTGCACCTCCTGCGCCGGCGCCGCCGTGACCAGGGCAGAAGCGATCAGCGCGGGAAGGAGCAGGCCGGGCATCAGCTGTGCAGGAAGTGCATCACGTCGCCGTCCTTGACGACATAGGTCTTGCCCTCGGCGCGGAGCTTGCCGGCCTCGCGCGCCTTGGCTTCGCCGCCCAGCGAGACGAAATCGTCATAGGCGATCGTCTCGGCGCGGATGAAGCCCTTCTCGAAGTCGCTGTGGATCACGCCGGCGGCGTTGGGCGCGGTGGCGCCGTCGTCCACGGTCCAGGCGCGCGCTTCCTTGGGGCCGACGGTGAAGAAGGTCAGCAGATGGAGCAGCTTGTAGCCGGCGGTGATCACGCGGGCGAGGCCGGTCTCTTCCAGACCCAGCTCGCCCAGGAACTCACCGCGGTCCTCGACCGGCATCGTCGCGATCTCGGCCTCGATCGCGGCGGAGACCACCACGGCCTCAGCGCCCTCGGCCCTGGCCTTTTCGAACACGCGCGCCGAGAAGGCGTTGCCGTTGGCGGCGTCTTCCTCATTGACGTTGCACACGTACAGGACCGGCTTCGAGGTGAGCAGCTGTGCCTGGCGGAACACGCGCTCCTCATCGGCGTCCTTCGGCTCGGTCAGCCGCGCGGGCTTGCCTTCGCGCAGCAGGTCGAGCGCCTGGCCGAGCACGCTGGCCGCGACCTTGGCTTCCTTGTCGCCCTGCGCCGCCTTCTTCTGGAAGGCGGGAACGCGCTTCTCGAGGCTCTCGAGGTCGGAGAGCATCAGCTCGGTCTCGACGGTCTCGGCATCGGCGATCGGATCGACCTTGTTGTCGACATGCTGGATGTCGTCATTCTCGAAGCAGCGCAGCACGTGGACGACCGCGTCGACTTCGCGGATGTTGCCGAGGAACTGGTTGCCCAGCCCTTCACCCTTGCTCGCGCCGCGCACCAGCCCGGCGATGTCGACGAAGCCGAGCTGCGTCTCGATGATCTTCTGCGAGCCCGCGATCGCCGCCAGCTTGTCGAGCCGCGCATCGGGAACGGCGACGTTCCCGACGTTCGGCTCGATTGTGCAGAACGGATAATTGGCCGCCTGTGCAGCCGCCGTCTCGGTCAGCGCGTTGAAGAGCGTGGACTTGCCGACGTTCGGAAGGCCGACGATGCCGCAGCGGAAACCCATGTGAAAACTGCCTGTGCCAAATGGTCTGGAAAAGGCGCCCGATAGAGGCAAAGTGCCGGCATTGCCAGTATGGGTTGCGGGAAGGGCCGATCGGCTCCGTCCCCGTTGCAGCAGAGGAGGAGCGTTGCGGTGCGGCGTTTCGCCTTCTAAGGCCCTCAAAGTGCCGTATTGGACCGGGATGACCCGGTACGCGTGGCTTGACTGAGGGCCGTTCATCTGGGGTACAGGGGCCAGCCCTTTCGGTGCCCGCGTGTTTTTGAGGAGCAGGGAATGATTCGCCGTCACATGTTCATGAGCGCGCTTGCCGCGACGGTTGCGCTGTCGGGCTGCGGTGGCGGCAACGATTCGACCGCGACTCCGACGCCGACCGCTACGCCGACGCCGACGCCCACTGCGTCGCCTACCTATGCGAGCTTCCCGCTGACTGCGCCGGCCGAGTTCAACACCTTCAGCGCCGCGACCAGCTACACCGGCGATCCGGCGACCAGCGCAGTCACCCTCGGCGCCGCCAGCACCGAGACGCTGTCGACCCGCGTGCGCCTCGCCACCGACACGGCGATCGCCACCGGCACCTATGTGCTGCACGAGAACACCGAGGAGTCGCGCTTCTGCGTGCCGACCGGCCAGACCTGCACCGCGACGCTCGTCGCCAATGCGATCCCGGCCAACCCCGAGTTCATCTTCCGCACCGACGACACCACCACTGCGGGCAAGTTCGCGCAGGGTGAATTCCTCAACAACGTCGTCACCGCTAGCACGACCGTGACGCCGAACGTCGGCCCGACCAGCAACACCGCGCTGGCGCTCAGCCGCGTCAGCTACGCCAATTGGTGGCGCGGCGATTCGACCGCGGGCCAGAAGCGCCTGACCTACAGCACCTGGGGCTTCTCGACCGCCTATAGCGACATGCCGGCCACCGGCACCGTCGCCTACAGCACGCTGACCGTCACCGGCCGCCTGGTCAGCACCGTCGGCGCGACCACGGTGATCAACAAGGTCACCGGCACCGTGACGATGAGCGTGAACTTCGCCACCGGCACGGTCGATTCGGTGCTGACGCTCTCGACCATCCCGGCCGGCGGCGGCGCCGCGGTCGCCTATGGCACCTTCACTGCGCAGGGCGCGATCCCGGTCGGCCAGAACCAGTGGACCGGCAGCTTCACCACCGGCAGCCCGCTCTCGGGCACGCTGGCGGGCGGCTTCTTCGGGTCGCAGGGCGAGCAGGTCGGCACGGTCTTCTCGGCCTCGGGGACCTTCGGCGGCGCCCAGCAGCGCCTGATCGGCGTGGTCGTCGGCAAGAAGTAAGCGCTTCTTCGCAAGAACAGGGACAGGGGCTCCGGTTCGCCGGGGCCCTTTTTCTTTGTAGTTAACATCGCGCTCGGCGTCTTTTGTCCTGATCGCCCCCTTTTTTTCTCAACCACCCCTCCAGTATTTGGGCGCTCGATCAGGTTCGGGTGGAGGGGCGAGTATGCGTATGTTGGGGACCGGGACGACGGCGCGGTTGAGCTGCGCCATGCTGCTCGCCAGCCTGGCCGGCTGCAGCGGCGGCAGCGGCGGCGGGTCCGATGGCGGCGGCGTGGTGAGCGCGCCCGAGGCGCCAACCCCCACGCCTTCGCCCACGCCAACCCCGTCCTCGACGCCGACCCCGCCGCCCACCGGCGCGGTCATCGCCCCGCTCGGCCTGCCGCGGATCATCATGCTGGACGATACGCTGCTGACCAGCCTGAAGAACCAGCTCGCGGCGAACGCGCCGGCGGCGGTGCGCTTCAAGCAGTCGGTCGATCTCCAGGTCGCCAACAGCAATGTCTACGGGATGGAGCCCTGGCACGTCGCGCTGATGGGCCAGGTCACCGGCATGGCGAGCTACTGCACCTATGCGGTCGCGAAGACCGACGCCTACGTCGCGAGCGAAGAAGCGCTGATCGCAGCCAGCAAGACCCCGGTCGTGGCGGGCGATTCCTATCTCGAGGTCGGCGGCTATATCGGCAACATGGCGATGGTCTATGACTGGTGCCGCTCCAGCATGACCACTGCCCAGCGCACCCGCTGGAAGGATTTCGGCAACCAGGCGGTGTGGAACGTCTGGAACCCCGCCAAGGCCAAATGGGGCACGCGCACCGTCGCCTGGTCGGGCTGGTCGGTCGATAATCCGAGCAACAATTATTATTACTCGTTCCTCCGCGCGACGATGCTGCTCGGCCTCGCCACGTACGGCGAGAACGACATGGCCGGTGGCTGGCTCACCCAGTTCCGCACGACCAAGATCGAGAACCAGCTGATCCCGACCTTCAATGCCGACCTGACCGGCGGCGGCTCGCGTGAGGGCACCGGCTACGGCGTCGCGATGAAGGATCTGTTCGAGCTCTATGACTGGTGGGAGCGCTCGACCGGCGAGCGCCTCGCCAGCCGCACCCCGCACACGCTCGCCTCGCTGCCGTGGATGGTCCACGCGATCGTGCCGACGCTCGACCGGATCACGCCGACCGGCGACCATGCCCGCGATTCGCAGGCGCTGCTGTTCGACTATCACCGCGACTATCTGCAAAAGCTCGCGACGCTCTATCCGGGCGAGCGCATCTCGGGCGTGGTCAAGACGCTGCTCGGCCAGTCCTCGGTCCCGGCGATGACGCAGCATTTCATGCGCTATTCGGACTATCTCTACGGCCTCACCGCGATCACCGCGCGGCCACTGACCGAGCTTTCCACCGCTTATTGGGGCGCCGGCACCGGCAGCTTCTCGATGCGCAGCGACTGGACCACCACCGCCGCCTACGCCAACTTCATCTGCGGGCCGTACACTGAAAGCCACGCGCATCAGGACCGCGGCAGCTTCGTGCTCTTCAAGGGCAACTGGCTGGCGTACGACGCCAATCTCGACAGCCATTCGGGCCTGTCGCAGGCCCAGGCCTATCACAACACCGTCCGCTTCGAGACGAGCACCGGCGGCACGATCGGCCAGGCCTTCGACGCCTCCTGCAACATGGCCGCGCTCGCCAACACGCCGAACTGGACCTATGCGCTCGCCGACATCTCGCCGATGTACAAAAGCGGCGTGACCAAATCCGAGCGCGAGTTCGTCTTCATCAAGCCGGCCACGTTCGTGGTCTATGACCGCGCCCAGACCAGCGACGCCAATGCCCGGCGCATCTTCACGATGAACTTCCCCAAGGCGCCGACGATCAGCGGCAATCTGCTCAGCCTCGTCCTCGGCGCCAACCGCCTCGACATGCGCCGCATCGTCCCCGCAGGCGGCACCCCGGCCACGACCTTGTGGAAGACCGTCAACAGCACCGACTTCGTCGCGAGCACCACCTCGGCCCGCGTCGACCTGGTCGAGACCGGCGCCGGCGGCCGCTCGGAATTCCTCAACGTGATCGGGCTCGATGGTTCGGTGAGCCAGGCGGTGTCCTCGGACGCGGCGGGCCAGACCGGCACCACGATCACCCTCGCCGACGGCCGTACGGTGACGCTGCGCTTCAACCAGAACAGCCGCGGCGGGACGATCGAGATCAAGTCCGCCGGCGGCGCGGTGCTCGAATCGCGTGCGCTGCCGACCACGGTGGAGGCGCCGCCGATCTACGCCAATTGATCGGGCTCCGGCAGGGTTTCTACCAATATCGCGCCTGGGGCAGGCGTGGGAAATGCTGCGCGGACCCGTCGCTGCTGCGAGATGCGCTATGCCCGATCGAGAAAGCCCCGCCCCGGCAAGCCCGGCGGAGGAGTGGCGGGCAGGGGACCTCCGGCACATCCTCCCCACGGCGAACCACAACCGCTTCCTGCTCAAGGCCTCGTTCGAGCGCACCCGTGCGCAGGCACCGCTGCTCGCGATCGACGGCCGCGCCGTTGCGGGGATCAGGACCGATGTCGACGGGCGCTTCTGGCGCTTCGATGCCGATGGCCTGCAGCCGGACACCGCCTATACGCTGCAATTGACCGAGGCCGACGGCACGCCGATCACCGCGGGCTGGCCGCTCAGGACCTTCCCCGATCCCGCCGCCCGGCCCAAATCGCTGCGCATCCTCTCCTATACCTGTGCCGGCGGGCATGACGGGGCGCTGCTCAAGGGCAAGACGGTGTTCCTGAACATGCCGGCGCGGCGGCGCCTGCTCGCGCGGGGCATGTCGTACCGGCCCGATGTAGTGATCGCCAATGGCGACCAGATCTACTGGGACCTGACCACCACTTATCAGGAAATGGACCCGGATTATCTCCGCCGGGAAATCTGGGAGAAAATCGGCAAGCTCGATACCAGCATGCCGATGATGCACGGGGCGAACGCGCCGATCTTCATGCGCGTCTGCGATGCCCAGATCGCGGGACTCTATGGCAATGCGCTGCGCTCGACCCCGGTATTCTTCGTCACCGACGACCACGACTTTTTCGACAATGACGAATATACCGCGAAGCAGGTGACGCTGCCGCCGGATTCCTATGGCATCCCCGGCGCCGAGCAGACCCAGCACATGTATTATCCCGAGTTCCTGCCCGACGCGAACCGCCCGGCCTGGCTGCCCGGCGGTGACAAGGCGGGGCTGCCGCCCGGCACCAACATGTGCTTCGGCACGCTGCGCTACGGCGCGCTGGTCGAAGCGGTGTTCTATGATTGCCGGCGCTATGTGAACTATAAGGGCGATCACGCGATGATCGTGCCGCAATGGGTCGAGGACTGGCTGATCGCGCGCACCGCGGCCGAGGACACCACCCATTTCTTCCATGTCCCCTCGCTCCCCTTCGCTTATTCCTCGGGCAAGCTCGGCGACTGGTATCCTGATTTCCTCGACAAGGAATCGGGGCAGATGGTGCTGCACAAGGCGAAGGCCGGCTGGCAGCGCGGCTGGTTCGGCCAGCACCAGCGGCTGATCGCGGCGATGGCCGCGCAGACGAAGCGCGTGCCGGTGATCATTCAGGGCGATTTCCACGCGACCGCCGCCGGCAGCATGTATCGCAGCGGCGAGTTCAATCGCCTCGCCGCGCATATCCATGTCGTGCTCACCGGCACGCTCGCGACCGGCGATCACGCCTTTCCGTCGTCGTTCCGCGCGATCGAATCCAAGCCGTCGCAGCTGGTCGGCATGCACCAGGCCGTGCCGATCACCGAGAAGAACGGCTTTTCGATCATCGACATCGACGCGGACCGGATCGTCTTCCGCCTGTTCACCTGGCGCCCGCCGCAGGACCTTGCGGAGATCGACACGATGGCGCCCGCCTTCGAATATGTCGTCGAGCGGGGCGCGAGCGGTTAGCGCCTGCTACCGCCGCGCCCTCTTCAACGGAGCCTGTAGCTGGTTCCGCTAGGCCCGCACAGCCGCCCGGTCCGGGCCGTCCAGCGTCCGTACGACCAGCACGGCCAGCAGCGGAATCAGCGCGGCATAGAGATATTGCGTCCGCGAAACGCCGATGCCGAACGGGAACCAGATCCCCGGCACGCCGATCGGATCGAGCAGCTCGTCGCCGAAGAAGCAGACGGTGATCAGCGCCAGCGCGATCGGTGCCAGCACCCGCATCGGCCCGCCGCGCACGATTCGCGTGCCGATCAGGACGAAGAGCGCGATCGAGCCCCACCGGCTGATGCTGGCCAGGCTCGCCAGATGCGCGGTGGCGCCGGCCACCTGCGCGGCCAGGATCGCAAGCGCCGCACCGTCCAGGATCCGCCACGCCGGCTTGTGCCAGCGATTCCAGGCCAGCGCCCAGGCGGTCACCATCGGCATCCACATATATTTCGCCAGCAGCGAATAGGTCGGCAGGTCCATCATATCGGTCCATGCGACCAGCGCATTGTTGAACCGGCGGGCCGCCATCAGCGCCAGCGCGATGCCCGCAAAGGCCAGGAAGCCGCGCTGGCTGCTCCGCGGCCGGCACCACAGGATCAGCCCGACGAGCGCGAGCATCGCCAGCGGCTCGACTGCATCGACGACATAGCCGGCGATCGTCCGCTCCCATTGCGCGCGGTGCAGCCCGTCGGCGACCGGACGCGGCGCCAGGATCGGCGCGGCGTGGAGGCCGCCTGCGTCGCCGCCGGGGCCGGGGCGGGGCAACATGAAGGTGCGGATCGCAAGCACGCCGCGCGTCCCTGCCGCGCCGGCGGGGAGGGCAAAGCGCAGCGGCCGGGTGCCGACGACGCGCGGGTGCTCGCCGATCCGCCCCGAGCCGCCGAGCAGCTGCCCGTTCCAATAGAGCTCGTAGCCGTCCTCGACGAGGGTGGGCCCCAATATGTCCCAGGACGCGCCCCCGGCGGGTACGTCCACCGCCCGCCGATACCAGGCATGGCCGGAATAGCCGGCATGGCCCTGCGTCATCCAGCCGCCGACATAGTCGGGCAGGCCGACATCGCCGTCATGGCTGCCGGGCCGCGCCGTCAGGTCGATCGTCCCCCAGCCGCCATCGCCGGTGCGGGGATCGGCCCAGCGCGGATCGTCGCCGGTGCGGAAGCGCCAGCTGCCATCAAGCAGCGTCGCTGCGGCGCGCAGCGCGGGGGGATCGGCCCGGCCGCCGCGTGCGAGGTCGGCGATCAGCAGTGCCAGGGTCAGCACGGTCGCCAGCAGGATCCC
The DNA here is from genome assembly GCF_013416555.1 of Sphingomonas sp. R-74633. Classification (GTDB taxonomy): domain Bacteria; phylum Pseudomonadota; class Alphaproteobacteria; order Sphingomonadales; family Sphingomonadaceae; genus Sphingomonas. The sequence continues at coordinate 176,838 of NZ_JACCFG010000006.1, forward strand.
GAGGAGCAATCGGCGCTGCGTGGTGTCGATGGCCATCCTCATCCCGCTTCTCTTCCGTTCCCTGCCGGTGTGCCCCTAGTCCTGCAGCCTTACCGCCACGTCGCTCATGAACCGCGCATCGTCGCCCGCCGCCAGCCAAGGCGCCTCCGCCGCGATCGCGCCCAGCATGTCGGCCAGCGGGTCGAGCTCCGACTTCGCGTAATTGCCCAGCACATAGCCGTGCACCCGGTCCTTGTGCCCGGGATGGCCGATGCCGATCCGCACGCGGCGGAAGTCGGGGCCGATATGCGCGTCGGTCGAGCGCAGGCCATTATGCCCGGCGGTGCCGCCGCCGCGCTTCACCTTGACCTTCATCGGCACCAGGTCGAGCTCGTCGTGGAACAGCGTCACGTCTTCCGGCGCGAGCTTGTAGAAATCCATCGCCGCGCGGACCGAACGGCCGCTCTCGTTCATATACGTGCCCGGCTTGAGCAGCAGGATCTTTGCATTGCCCACCCGGCCTTCGCGCACCCAGCCCTGGAACTGCTTCTTCTCGGGCGTGAATCCATAGGTCTCGGCAATGGCGTCCACTGCCATGAAGCCCACATTGTGGCGGTGCATCGCATATTGCGGGCCCGGATTGCCCAGGCCGACCCACAGCTGCATCTCAATTCCTGCTCAAACGAAAATCGCCTCCGCACCATGGGGCGCGGAGGCGATTTTTTGAACCGTGAAGTTCGAGGGGACGATTACTCGCCCGCTTCCTCGCCCTCGGCGGCTGCTTCGGGCTCTTCGGCCGCTTCGGTCGTCGCGGTGTCGCCATCGCTCGACTTGAGCGCCGACGGCGCAACGACCGTGGCGATCGTGAAGTCGCGGTCGGTGATCGCCGAAGTCGCGCCCTTCGGCAGGGTCACTGCCGAGATATGGAGCGAATCGCCGACTTCGAGGCCCTTGAGCGAGATGGTGATCTCGCTGGGGATCTCGGCCGCGTCGACCACGAGGTCGAGCTCGTGACGGACGATGTTGAGCACGCCGCCGCGCTTGATGCCGGGCGCCAGCTCTTCGTCAGCGAAGACGATCGGCACGTTCACGTGCACGGTGGCGTGCTCGCTGATGCGCAGGAAGTCGGCATGGATCGGGCGATCCGTGACGGGGTCGAAAGCCACGTCCTTGGGCAGGGTGCGCTCGCCATTGATCATGACGACCGAATTGAAGAAGTGCCCGGTCATCAGCAGACGATGAAGCTCGCGCTCCTCGACATGGATGCCCTGCGGGTCCTGCTTGTTGCCGTAGATTACGGCGGGGACGCGGCCATTACGACGAAGCTCGCGGGAGGCTCCCTTGCCAACCTGCTCGCGCGTCTCGGCCGACAGCGTAAGCGTATCGCTCATGTGTCGTTCCAATCGCTAAAGAGTTCAGTTCACCGGCCAGGCCTCCAGGGATGACCCTGGCACGGAACGCGGGCGCATAACGGGAGTGGGTGGGAAAAGCAAGGGAAGAGGAGGGGGAGTGTCACCCCGCACCCTAAATCGTCATCCCCGCGAAGGCGGGGATCCAGAGTCGCGAAGGACAAAGCCTTGTTACCCTGGATCCCCCCCTGCGCGGGGATGACGGACTGGCCACCAAAACCCATGCCTGCCTCCATACCCTATGGACGGCAAAGCGAGCAGGGTCCGCCATTCGCGGGAATGGCGCTTGTTACACCGCGTTACACCAGCTCGGGCAGCACCGCTTCCAGCTTCTCGAAGCTCTGGTTCCAGCCCTCGCGCATCCCCGAAAGCGCCGGCAGCAGCGCGTCGCTGGCCTGCAGCACCACCGTGGTCATGTGCATGTGCGTGCCACCTTCGGGGGCGTCGGTGAATTGCATCGTGGTGCGGTGCTCGATCCCCCAGCTGCCGTCGGGCGCACCGAAGGCGCGAAGAATCATGACCAGAGTGTCTGGACGATCGACCACTTCATACTCGCCGTGGACTTCGTTGATGCCGTACGGCTCGGGCCCGCGCATATCGAGGCGGATCTTGCCGCCCGGCCGCGCGTCGCTCTCGGCCAGCGGCACGTCGAAATGATGCGGGCCCCACCAGCGGGCGAGATGCTCGGCCTTGGTCATGCAGTCGAACACCAGCTCGCGCGGCGCCTTGAAGGTGCGGTCGATCGTCACTTCATAGCCGACACCGAGTTCAGTCCCAAGGTCACTTGCTGTCATTGGTCCTCTCCGTTCTTTTGAATTTCAGCGAGATAGGCATCCAGGTCGTCGAACTTGGCGTCCCAGAAACGGCGATATTCGGCGATCCAGTCGCTCGCGGCCTTGAGCGCGGCGGGCTCCAGCTTTGCAGGGCGCTGCTGCGCGATCCGGCTGCGCGAGATCAGCCCGGCATGTTCGAGCACCTTGAGATGCTTGGTCACCGCCGGTCCGCTGATCGCGAAGGGCTGGGCGAGCTCGCCCACGCTCGTCTCCCCCAAAGCCAGCCGCGCCAGGATCGCGCGTCGGGTAGGGTCGGCCAGAGCGGCGAAGGTGTTGCTGAGCGGGTCCATGTATCTAACTCATCAGTTATTTAACCGATTAGCTATATATGAGTCGGCGCAGAGTCAAGCCACCGCGTGAACTTCGCCAACTTGGGTGTACGGAACGTGCAGGGCCCAGGCGTGCTAGTAGCGAACCCGCTCGGCCTTCAGCCCGCGCTTGGCCAGCTCGGCCTGCACGCTGGCGCTCCCCGCCAGATGCCCGGCTCCCACCGCGAGGAACACCGTGCCAGGCTGTTGCATTCGCTTGGAAATCCAGTCCGCCCAATTGCGGTTGCGGCGGATCAGCAGCGCCTCGCTGACCTCTGGAGAAGACGCCATGTCGGCATTGACCAGCGCCGCCAGCCCATCGGCATCGCCCTTGCGCCAGGCGCTCACCGCCTGGTCGATCTTGCTCCCCGCCTGAGGCAAGTCATCGATCGTCTCGATCAGCAGCTTGCGCTGGGCGGGGAGGGGCAGGGCATCGAAATAGCCGAGCTGCTGGCGGGCGGTCTCGAGCCCCTCGATCTTCTTGCCCGCGGCCTTGGCGGCATCGGTCAGGATCAGCTCGGCGCCCTGCTTGTCGTCATAGCCGAGCTGCCGCAGCGGCAGCACCGACAGCATCGTCGCCGCCAGCCAGGGATCGCTATTGTCGAGCGCATCGGGGGAGAGGCCATATTCGGGCAAGGCCGCGCGCATCTTGGCCGCCTCCACCGGCGGCAGCTCGTCGGGCAGCGGCTTGCCGGGGGCGTGGGTGCCGAGGTCCGAGACGATCTTCTGCATCTCGGCATCGGGCGGCATCACCAGCTCGAGCACCAAAGTGTCGGAGGCATCGAAGGCCTTTTTCACCCCGTCGTCGAACCAGCTCAGCCCCGGCTTGAGCACATGGACGGTGCCGAACAGGTAGATGGTCGTGTCGGCATCCTTGACCACCCACAAGGCGGGATCGGCGGCCGTCTCCGATACGGGCTTGGCGCCGCCGCATCCCCATAAAGCGAGCGCGAGCAGGGCCGGCAGCAGGCGGCGGATCACTGGACGCGCTCGACCTTGAGGCCGCGCTTGCCGAGCAGGTCGATCACCGATCCCGGCCCGACGAAATGCCCGGCGCCGGCCGCGAACAACGTGGTGCCGCGCCGGGTCTTCAGCCGGTCGATCAGGCTCACCACCCAGGCGGCATTGCGCTCGGCGAGCAGCGGATCGGCCATCGCGCCGTCGGGATCGAAGGCATTGGCCTGGATGAAAAGCGGCGAATCGTCACCCACCTCGCCCCGGGCAAAGGCATGCGCCGCGGCATCCAGATCGTCATGCGTCCGCGCCGGCGAGAGGATCGCCGCCTCGAGCATCAGCCGCTGCGCAGCCTCGGGCACTTCGCCGATATTGCGCATCACCTGGTTGCTGTCCTCGATCGCTTCCACCGGCCGGCCGGTAGCGCGGAACTGCTTCTCCAGCCAGTCGTCGGCGCCCTGGCTGGGCATGTCGCCGGCGACGAGGTCCTTGATATAGCCGATCCCCATCGCCGCGACCCAGCTCGGCATCTTGTCCATCTGCGCCACCAGCTCGGGCGGCAGCGCCCCCTGCATTTCGGCCAGCTGGGAGCGGCTGCGGTGCGAGACGCGTTCGATCAGCGGCGGCAGGCTGGCGTCGGTGGGCAGCCCGCCCATGAAGTCTTTCGACTGATCCTCCTCCTCGGTCGATTCGAGCAGCAGCGTGTCGGCCCGGACGATCACCCCTTCCAACCCCGGATTGCGCCAGCGAAAGCCGGGCGGCAGGCTGTGGACCGTGCCGAACAGATAGATGGTCGTGTCCGCGTCCGAGATCTTCCAGATCGCCGGGTGCACCTCATAGGGCTGCGAGGCGGCGACCCGCGCCTTTTCCGCCCGCAGCCGCTCGGCGAAACCGGCATCGTCCCCCGGCAGCACCCGCGCGCCGCCCAGGCTGAGCGCGTCGTCGGGGGCGGTAGCGGCATAGGGCAGGCGCGGGCTAAGTCCGGGCACGCCTTGCGCCACCGCGGCGCCGGCAACTGCCAGGCCGATCGCCGCGAGGCCAAGGCCGATTCTTCCCATAATCGAAACGAACCCCAAGCCCTTACCCAAGTCAACGGCGGTGCAGCATTGACCGGCAGGAGGCGAGACGCCAAAGCGCGGGGCTATGGCCGAGCCTCTTAGCTTCCAGCGCATGATCCTCACGCTCCATGATTATTGGGCGGCACGGGGCTGCGTGATCCTCCAGCCCTATGACATGCGCATGGGTGCGGGCACCTTCCACCCGGCGACGACGCTGCGCGCCCTCGGCCCCGAGCCGTGGAACGCCGCCTTCGTCCAGCCCTGCCGCCGCCCGACCGACGGCCGCTATGGCGAGAACCCGAACCGGCTCCAGCATTATTACCAATATCAGGTGATCCTGAAGCCGAGCCCGTCGGACCTGCAGAACCTCTATCTCGGCTCGCTCGCCGCGATCGGCATCGACTTCACCAAGCACGACATCCGCTTCGTCGAGGACGATTGGGAGAGCCCGACGCTCGGCGCCTGGGGCCTGGGCTGGGAAGTCTGGTGCGACGGCATGGAAGTCACCCAGTTCACTTATTTCCAGCAGATGGGCGGCTTTGACTGCAAGCCCGTCGCCGGCGAGCTCACCTACGGGCTCGAGCGGCTGGCGATGTACATCCAGAATGTCGACAGCGTGTACGACCTCGCCTTCAACGAGAGCGGGGTCTCGTACGGCGACGTGTTTCTCGAGAACGAGAAGCAGATGTCGAAGTACAACTTCGAAGTCGCCGACACCGACACGCTGTTCGAAGGCTTCCGCAAGGCGGTGGCCGAATGCGAGAACTGCCTGACCAACAATGTCCCCATCGCCGCCTATGAGCAGGCGATCGAGGCCAGCCACCTGTTCAACCTGCTCCAGGCCCGCGGTGTGATCTCCGTCGCCGAGCGCCAGGCCTATATCGGCCGCGTCCGCGACCTGGCCAAGGGCAGCTGCGAGGCGTGGATCCAGCATATGACGCCCAGCTGGCAAGCCAAATACCCGGAGTGGACGGTATGAGCGGCGTGACCGAAGACTTCCTGCTCGAACTCCGCTCCGAGGAAATTCCCGCCCGCATGCAGGAAAAGGCGCGCGCCGATCTGGCCGGCCTGTTCGAGAGCCGCCTCAAGGCACTCAACCTGCCCTTCGAGCGCATCGAGAGCTACGCCACGCCCCGCCGCCTCGCGCTGATCGTCCGCGGCGTCGCCGCGATGACCGCGGCCTCCAGCGAGGAGCGCAAGGGGCCCCGCGCCGATGCACCCGCCCAGGCAATCGAGGGCTTCCTGCGCTCGACCGGCCTCACCCGAGAGCAGCTCGTCGAGCGTGACGATGGCAAGGGCGGCAAGGTCCTGTTCGCCGTGGTCGACCGCCCCGGCATCGCCGCGGGCTCGGTGCTCGCCAGCGCGATCACCCATGTCATCACCGCTTTCCCGTGGCCCAAGTCGATGCGCTGGGGCGAGGCTTCGTCTTCGACCGAGAGCCTGCGCTGGGTGCGTCCGCTCCAGGGCATCATCGCGCTGCTCGGCGACAAGCTGGTGCCGGTCGAGATCGCCGGCGTGAAGAGCGCCTCGGTCACCGTCGGCCACCGCTTCCACCATCCCGGCGGGATCACGATCGGCTCGGCCGCGGATTACATCGAGAAGCTGCGCCTCTGCCACGTTATCGTCGACGGTGCCGAGCGCCGCGCGATCATCGCGGTCGGCGCCAAGCTGGCCGCGCAAAAGGCCGGCCTGACGCTGATCGAGGATGACGGCCTGCTCTACGAGAATGCCGGCCTCACCGAATGGCCGATGCCGTTGCTCGGCCGCTTCGACGAAGCCTTTCTCGACGTCCCGCCCGAAGTGATCCAGCTCACCGCGCGCGTGAACCAGAAGTATTTCGTGTGCCGTGATAGCGCCGGCAAGCTCGCCAACGCGTTCGTCTGCGTGTCGAACATCGATGCGGCGGACGGCGGCGAGAAGATCGTCGAGGGCAACCAGAAGGTCCTCGCCGCGCGGTTGAGCGACGCGCGCTTCTTCTACGAGACCGATCTCAAAACCCGGCTCGAGGAGCTGACCCCCAAGCTCGAGAAGATCGTCTTCCACGAGCAACTCGGCACTGTCGCCGACAAGGTCGAGCGCGTTGCCAAGTTGGCAGAATGGCTTGCAAGCGAAGGCATCGTGCCGAATTGCGATCCCAAGCTCGCGCGTCGTGCTGCGGAGCTGGCCAAGGCTGATCTCGTCACCGGCATGGTCGGCGAATTCCCCGAACTCCAGGGCCTGATGGGTGGCTATTATGCCGCCGCCCAAGGCGAGCCAGCAGCGGTCGCCGAAGCAGTGCGCGATCACTACAAGCCGGTCGGGCAGGGCGACGATGTCCCCACCGCGCCAGTTACGGTAGCGGTGTCGCTGGCGGACAAGCTCGACAGCATCACCCAGTTCTTCGCCGTCGATCTGAAGCCGAGCGGCTCGAAGGACCCCTTCGCGCTGCGTCGCTCGGCGATCGGCGTGCTTGCGCTGATCCTCGACAATGAATTGCGCTTCCCGCTCGGCAAGTCGATCAACAAGGATGTGCTGGATTTCTTCGCTGACCGCCTCAAGGTCCAGCAGAAGGAAGCCGGCGTCCGCCATGACCTGATCGACGCGGTGTTCGCGCTTGGCGGCGAAGACGATCTCGTCCGGCTGCTCGCGCGGGTGAAGGCGCTCCAGTCCTTCGTTACCTCGGAGGACGGCAAGAACCTGCTCGCCGGTTACAAGCGCGCCGCCAATATCCTCAAGAAGGAGGAATGGGCGCCGGGCGAAGTCGCCGACAACGAGATCTACGAAGCCGAGCCCGCCGAGGCGGCGCTGCGCGAAGCGCTCGATGCCGCGGAGCCCAAGGCAGAAGCGGCGGTCGAGGCCGAGGATTTCGAAGCCGCGATGGCCGCGCTCGCCACGCTGCGCGGGCCGATCGATGCGTTCTTCGAGTCCGTCACGGTCGTCGATCCGGACGAGTTCAAGCGCGAGATGCGGCTCCAGCTGCTCGGCCGCATCCGCGATGCGGTGAACAACGTCGCCGATTTCTCCAAGATCGAGGGCTGATCTCGGCGGTCATCGCTTAGCTGCTCCCCGGCGAAAGCCGGGGCCCAGAGCCAAGCAGCGCATCGCCAGATAACCCTGGGCCCCGGCTTTCGCCGGGGAGCGGCATCCAAATACTTGGCGCGGAACGAAATATCAGATTTATCTGTAGTAACCGGTGTCGCGCCGACTTGTCCCCAGCCCAAGCAAATCTTGCCCTCTGACAACGTAGTCAGCGGCTTTCCCCTTGTTCGCACCTGCGGTAGGCGGCCCCAAGCGCAAGAAGGGTTTTCGATGACGCAATATGTCTACCGCTTCGGCGGGGGTGTGTCCGATGGCGGCCAGGGCGACAAGAACCTGCTCGGTGGCAAGGGTGCCAATCTCGACGGCATGGCCGGTATCGGCCTGCCGGTGCCTCCGGGTTTCACGATCAGCACGCCGATGTGCGCGGTCTATTATGACCAGGGCGGGACCTTCCCGGACAGCGTGAAGGCCGAAGTCGCGAACGGCATCGCGCATATCGAGGGGATCACCGGCAAGAAGTTCGGCGACGCTACCGATCCGCTGCTCGTCTCGGTCCGCTCCGGCGCGCGCGCGTCGATGCCCGGCATGATGGACACGGTGCTCAACCTCGGCCTCAACGACACCACCGTCGTCGGCCTCGCCACGATCAGCGGTGACGAGCGTTTCGCCTGGGACAGCTATCGCCGCTTCATCCAGATGTATTCGGACGTCGTCCTCGAGCTCGATCACGGCCGCTTCGAGGAAGCGCTGGAGATTGCCAAGGAAGACCGCGGCTACAGCCTCGACACCGAGCTTTCGGCCAAGGACTGGCAGGCGCTCGTCGCCGAGTATAAGTCGATCGTTGAGGAACTGTGGGGCAAGCCCTTCCCGCAGGACGTGCACGACCAGCTCTGGGGCGCGATCGGCGCGGTGTTCGGCTCGTGGCAGTCCGAGCGCGCCAAGGTCTATCGCCGGTTGAACGACATCCCCGGCGACTGGGGCACCGCAGTCAACGTCCAGGCGATGGTGTTCGGCAATATGGGCGACACCTCGGCGACCGGCGTGGCGTTCACCCGCGATCCCTCGACCGGCGAGAACGCCTATTATGGCGAGTTCCTGATCAACGCGCAGGGCGAGGACGTTGTCGCCGGCATCCGCACGCCGCAGTACCTGACCAGGGCCGCCCGCGAAAAGGCCGGCGCCAAGCCTGCCTCGATGGAAGAGGCGATGCCCGAGGTGTATGCGCAGCTCGCCGCCGTCTTCGAGACGCTCGAGAAGCATTACCGCGACATGCAGGACATCGAGTTCACCGTCGAGCGCGGCAAGCTGTGGATGCTCCAGACCCGCTCGGGCAAGCGCACCGCCAAGGCCGCGCTCAAGATCGCGGTCGACATGGCGAGCGAGGGGCTGATCACGCAGGAGGAGGCGATCCTGCGCGTCGATCCGCAGGCGCTCGACCAGCTGCTCCACCCGACGCTCGATCCCAAGGCGGCGCGCGATGTGCTGACCAAGGGGCTGCCGGCATCGCCGGGCGCGGCCTCCGGCATTGCGGTGTTCGACAGCGACACCGCCGAGAAGCGCGCGGGCAATGGCGAGGCAGTGATCCTGGTCCGCGTCGAGACCTCGCCGGAGGATATCCACGGCATGCACGCTGCCAAGGGCATCCTGACGGCGCGCGGCGGCATGACCAGCCACGCCGCGGTCGTTGCGCGCGGCATGGGGCGCCCCTGCGTCTCCGGTGCCGGCACGCTGGCGATCGTCGCCAAGGAAAAGCTGTTCCGCGTCGGCAGCCGCGAAGTGCGCGAGGGTGACCTGATCACGATCGACGGCACCACCGGCGAAGTGATGTTCGGCGAAGTGCCGACCGTGCAGCCCGAGCTGTCGGGCGATTTCGGCACGCTGATGGTCTGGGCCGATGCCAAGCGTCGCCTCAAGGTGCGCACCAATGCCGAGACGCCGCTCGATTGCCGCACCGCGCGCGATTTCGGCGCCGAGGGCATCGGGCTGTGCCGCACCGAGCACATGTTCTTCGAGCAGTCGCGCATCACCGCGGTGCGCGAGATGATCCTCGCGGCGGACGAGAAGGGCCGCCGCGCCGCGCTCGACAAGCTGCTTCCCGAGCAGCGCAGCGATTTCATCGAGATTTTCGAAGTGATGGCCGGGCTGCCCTGCACGATCCGCCTGCTCGATCCGCCGCTCCACGAGTTCCTGCCGCACGAGGAAGCCGAGTTCGCCGAAGTGGCGGCCGCTGCGGGCCTCGATGTCGAGACGCTCAAGCGCCGCGCGGCCGAGCTGCACGAGTTCAACCCGATGCTCGGCCATCGCGGCTGCCGCCTCGGCGTCACCTATCCCGAGATCTACGAGATGCAGGCCCGCGCGATCTTCGAGGCAGCGGTTGCCGTTGCCGAGAAGTCGGGGGCGGCGCCGGTACCCGAAGTGATGATCCCGCTGGTGGCCACTGCCAAGGAGCTCAGCCTGATGAAGGCCGTGGTCGACAAGGCCGCCGAGGCGGTGTTCGCCGAGAAGGGCCGGCGGATCGAGTATCTGGTCGGCACGATGATCGAACTGCCCCGCGCCGCACTGCGTGCCGGCGATATCGCCGAGGTCGGCGCCTTCTTCTCGTTCGGCACGAACGACCTGACCCAGACGACGCTCGGTGTCTCGCGCGACGACGCCGCCCGCTTCCTCACCACCTATGTGGAGAAGGGCATCTACGCCAAGGACCCGTTCGTCAGTCTCGATGTCGAAGGGGTGGGCGAACTGATCGCGATCGCCGCCGAGCGCGGCCGCAAGACGCGGCCCGACATCAAGCTCGGCATCTGCGGCGAGCATGGCGGCGATCCGGCGAGCATCGCGTTTTGCGAGGAAACCGGGCTCGATTACGTCTCGGCCTCGCCCTACCGCGTGCCGATTGCGCGGCTGGCAGCGGCACAGGCGGCGCTCAAGGCGTGATCCTGGCGGCGCTGCTGCTTGCCCAGGCGGACCCGGCGGAGGATCTCCGCCGGGTGCTTGTGGCGGCCCGCAGTGCCACCGCCGTGCTCCAGCGCCGCTGCGCGCATCCTATCCGCGCCGAGGTGGATCGGGTGCAGAAGCCCGCAACGCCCGAGCAGCGCGCGCATCTGGAGGTCGGCCCGGCCGAGCCGGTCGTCTATCGCAGCGTCGCGCTCAAATGCGGCGCGGTATCGGTCTCGATCGCGGAGAATTGGTATGTTCCCGCGCGGCTCACGCCCGCGATGAACGCCGCGCTGGCCGGTGACGCGCCCTTCGGCGCGGTGATCCGCCCGCTCGCGCCCAGTCGCCGCACGCTCGGCATCGCCACCCAGCGCGAGGACAGATCGGTCGCCCCCTATGTCGTGCGACAGCGCGCGCTCGTCCTAGACGGGCAGGGCCACCCGCTTTCCGAAGTGATCGAGAATTACACGCCCGTGCTGCTCTGCCTCCCGGTGCAGCCGAGCCCCTAGAAGCTTCGCTCGAGCAGCTTCGCCGAACAGCAGCGTCGCGATGTCGGCCTAGCCGAACTTCTCGCCATGCTCGCGCTCGTTGCCGGCGCGCAGCAACGCGGCCTGCTCGCGCCAGCCCTGTTCGCCGATCGTGCCGGCCGGCGCGCCCAGCCGCTGCTCGAGCGCGGCCTCGTCGTCGGGGGCGAGCTTCTCGATCTCGCGATAGGTCTTGATGCCCAGTTCGTTGAGCCGCTTCTCGCGCGCCTCGTCGATGCCCTTGATCCGCGCGAGATTGTCGCGTCCCCAGCCAAACCAGCCGCGCCAGGCGCCACCGGCAGGCTCGTCGACCGGCACCGGGGCAGGAGCCTGGCTGCGCGCGCCCTTCAGCTCGCGCTCCAGTTCGCGGATGCGGCTCTCCGCCTCGTCGCGGTAGCGCGCATGCTCGAGTTCCTCGTCCTGATAGCGTTCGCGCCACTTGGCGCCGCCCGACCGGCTCGCCAGCCCCAGGAACCAGCCGCCGACAAGCGTCAGCGCCAGCGCCGCAAACTGGGTGCCGGTCTCGAACGGAAGCGCCATGGCTGCGCGGCCCTAGTGACTATGCTCGGGGTGCGCCGGCTCGGCATGCACCGGCTCCACATGCGCAACCTCGGCATGGGCGGGCTCGGCGTGCGCGACTTCAGCAGGTGCCGGCTCGGTATGCGCCACTGCGGCGGGAGCAGGCTCGACATGCGCGGGTTCGGCATGCGCCGGCTCGGCGTGATGCTCTTCCACGGCATGGGTCACGACCGCGCCGGCCACGGCGCCGGCAACCGCGGCCGCAGCCACCGTGGCGGTCGAATGGCCTTCGGACTCGGCGGGCGCGGCGACCGGTGCGCCGGCCTTCAGCTTCGCATTCTCGGCCTCGAGATCGCGGATGCGGCGACCGGCTTCGCGCAGATCGGATTCCGCCCGATCGCGATAGCCGGCATTCTCCATATCCTCTTCAAAGTAGCGCTCGCGCCATTTGCGGCCGCCGCTATGGCTGGCAAGCCCAAGGAACCAGCCGGCGATCAGCGTCAGGCCCAGGCCTGCAAACTGCGTGATCGTCTGGAACGGCAAATCATGCATCGAGTCGACCTCCCCTAAGTCTGGCGGGAGGCTAACCCGCCAGGGAGGCACGCGCCACCGCGAAATGGTTACTTGATCAGCGCGTCGTTGATCGAGCAGGCCGCCGGGCCGAGAATGACGATGAACAGCACCGGCAGGATGAACAGGATCAGCGGCACGGTCATGATCGCGGGCAGGCGGGCTGCCTTTTCCTCGGCGCGCATCATGCGCTCGTTGCGGAACTCGGCCGAGAGCACGCGCAGCGCCGAAGCGAGCGGGGTGCCGTATTTCTCGGTCTGGATCATGGTGGTGACCACGCCGCGGATCGCATCGAGGTTGATGCGCGCGGCGAGATTCTCGAAAGCCTGGCGGCGGTCGCTCAGGAAGCCCAGCTCGATCGCGGTGAGCTGGAACTCCTCGCCCAGCTCCGGATAAGCCTTGGTCAGCTCCTTCGAGACGCGCGCGAAGGCGGCGTCCACGGTGAGTCCCGCTTCGGCACAGATCACCAGCAGGTCGAGCGCGTCGGGCAGGCCCTTGCGGATCGCGTGGCTGCGCTTGGTGATCTTGTTCTTCAAATAGAGATCCGGCGCCTTGTAGGCGAGGATGAAGGTGCCCGCGACCAGGCCATAGGCCTTCATCGGGCTCCAGTCGGAGAACATGCTGGTGCCATAGACCATGTACAGCATCGGCCCGCCGAGCACGATCGGCAGGACGAGACGGCCGAAGATCACCGCGACCGCGAATTCCTTGCGGCGGATACCGGCCTGGAGCAGCTTGGTCTGCGCGACCTTGACCTGGCTGTCCTGCAGCACCTTCATCGAGGAGAGCAGCGAACGGATCCGGTCGGTGGTCTCGTTCTTCTGGACCAGCTTGGCGCGGCGCTTCGAGGTGGAGGCGGTGATGCCCGCCTTCAGCTGCTCGCGGCGCTCGTTGAGCGACTTGACGCGCTTGGCCATCGGATCGCGCACCGTGGTGGCGGCATAGATTGCCAGCATCACGGCGAGCGCGGCAACGGCCGAGAGGATCGTCGCGACCCAGAGGACGTCGACACCCATCACCGTGGGACCGGAAGGAGGAGCTCCGTTCATCGCATCAGATCTCGAAATTGACCATCTTGGCCATGATGAAGGCGCCCAGGCCCATCCAGATCAGCCCGCCGCCGCCGGCGATCATCAGGCGCTGATCCTGGAAGAAGTTCATCATGTAGCCGTTGTTGATGAACCAGACGAGGCTGAACACGATGAAGGGCAACGAGCCGACGATCAGCGCCGACGCCTTGGATTCCGACGACATCGCCTTGATCTTGAGCTTCATCTGGCTGCGCTTGCGCAGCACGTCGGCCAGGTTCGCCAGCGTTTCGGCCAGGTTGCCGCCGGTCTCGCGCTGGATCTGGATGGTGATCGTGAAGAACTGGAATTCGGGCGTGCCGAGCCGGTCCGCAGTCTCCTGCAGCGCGGCGTCGAGCGACTTGCCGATCTTCATCTTGTCGCTCACCGAGCGGAATTCCTCGCCCACCGGCCCGTTGATCTCCTGGCCGACGACACCGATGGTCTCGGTGATCGGCAGGCCCGAGCGCAGGCCGCGCACCAGCAGCTCGATCGCGTCGGGGAATTTGGCGGTGAATTTGGCGATGCGGCGCTTGATGAAGAAGCCGACGATGAAATGCGGCAGGCCGAGGCCGAGGAACGCGCCGAGGGCGATCCCGAGCAGGATCGGCAGGCCCTGGGACAGCATCAGGAGGATGGGCACCAGGAACAGCCCGGCCGAGACCATCATGTACCTGCCGAGCGTCCAGTTCTTGCCGGTCATGTTCAGGCGCTTCTGGAGCAGCGCCGGATTGGGCAGGAACCGCGCGGCGGTAAGGTCCATCTTGGTCGCGCGGGCCGTGGCGACCCGGCGCAGCTGCGCTTCCATCGCATTGGTGCCGGCGGCGCTCACGACATGGCGTTCGCGAAGCGTCTTCACGCGGCGCGCGCCTGCGCTTGCCGCCGACGGGCCGACAAAGGCCAGTCCCAGCATCATGAGCACCAGAAAGGCGCCTCCTGCGAGCATCATTGTCGGCAGCATGTCCACGCCGCACCGTCTCCGAACTAAAGGCCTGTGCGCAGCCTAGCCGCGCAATGGTTACTTCTTTGCCTTGGCGGGCATCTTGCCCTTGAACTTGTCGAACAGCGAACCGCTGCCCTTCCCAACCTTTGCCTTGCTCTTGGGCGCGGCTTCGTCGGCGCCCGAATCGGCGATACCGGCGATGCGCGCGGCGAGGTCGGCGAGTGCGGACAGCCCCTTGTTGCCCTTGCCGACTTCGGCGAGCGGCTTGCCGAGCTTGGCCGACTGCGACGCGACCTTGGCGTCATAGGAGAGCAGGAAATCGATCTTGCGCTCGATCGAGCCCTCAAAGTCCTTGCGGCTGATCTCGAGCACCGCCGCCTGCTGGATCTTGTTGGCGACGACGATGACCTGGGTCTGCGGCGCGTTCGACTTGAACCAGCTGAGGATGCGGATTGCGTCGCGGGCGGCGGCGAGCGTCAGCTCGGTCACCAGCACCGCCACCTGCACGTCGGTGATCAGATGCGGATGGTTGACCAGCATCGAGCGCGGCAGATCGACCACGGTGCACTCGAAGGCAGTGCGGATCTCTTCCTGCAGCTGATAGAAGGCCGCGCCATCCGTCATGATCGGCGAATGGATCGGCGCTTCGGCGCTGAGCACGGAAAGGCGGTCCGAAGCGCGCACCATCGCGCGTTCGATGAATAGCCCGTCGATGCGGCTCGGATTCTCGATCGCGTCGGTCAGGCCGCGGCCCGGCTCGAGGTCGAGCGCGAGCGCGCCGGTGCCGAAATGCACGTCGAGGTCGAGCAGTGCCGTGGTGCGTCCCTGCTTCTCGCCCATCAGCCAGGCGAGCGACGTCGCGATCGTCGAGGCGCCGGCCCCGCCGCGCGTGCCGATCACCGCCACCGCGCAATGCGGATGGTCGGCCGAGGCCTCGGCGAGCTTGGGCGCGTTGAGCAAAGTCTGCGCCTGGGCGAAGGCATCGCGCAGCGCATCCGGGTTCAGCGGCTTGAGCAGATAGTCATGGATGCCGCTCGCGACGAGGTCGCGGTACAGGCGCACATCGTTCACCTGGCCCGACGCGATCACGACGGTGCCCGGCTCGCAGACTTCGGCGAGCGCGTTGATGTCGTTCAGCGGGTCGCCGCTCTCCGAGAGATCGACGAACAGGATGTTCGGGCTGGCCGAGACCGACAGGGTCTGGACTGCGTTGCGCAGGCCGCCCTTGTTGACCTTTTCGGGGCTCCAGCCGAGCTCGACGGCGATCGGGCGCAGCGTCTCCGCCGTCGTCTCGTCGCAGACAAAGGCCACGAAAGGATCGCGATGCCCGGTACGGGCGGGATTGAAGGGCGCGTTCACTTGGGTGCCTCCGCATTGACCTTGCTGCCGCCGGCGCCCGTGGGTGCGGCCGCACGATAGGCACCGACTGCCTTGGCGCTCGTTATCGGATCGGCGGTGGGCGAGCCCGGCGCACCGCGGACGAGATCGGCCGGATCGGCGATCATCGCGGCGAGGTTGCTGTTGGACGCGCAGCCATAGTTCGAGCTGGTGCTCGCCTCGAACGTGTATTCGGCGGGGCGCGAATTGTCGGGGCAGCCCGCCACGCTCGCGGCCATCCGGGTGACCACGACGCGGATCGTGCCTGGGGCGATCTGCCCGGCGGTCACCGGCGCGCGATCGGCGAGGAGCAGGCCGTAGCGGCCGGCCTCGGCGGCGACTTCGTCGCGGCCGGTGGTGCCGGCGGCGCCGTCGTCGATCGCAACGCGATCCCCGTAGCGCAGGCCCATCGCGGACATCCAGCCGGCAAGGCGCTGGCTCTCGCCCGCCGCCAGGCCATAGCCCGTGGTCTGCAGGTCGAGGACATAGTCGCTGCGCTGGACGACCGGCTGGTGCACCGATTCGAGGCCGCCATTATAGGTACCGCAGCCAGCGAGCAGCAAAGCTGGGACGAGCAGGGGAGTGAAGCGCGGAAGCACGGGCGATCTCCTCGTCAGACGATCAGTTGCCGAAGCCGGGGGCAACGGAGCCACCCTTCTTCGTCTTGCGGTTGTTCTGGTTCGGCATCGCCTGGACGGGCGCTGCCGGCTGGGGCGTGGCCGGAGCCGGCGCGAAGGCACCCACCGAGGGCTGACCGTTCGCCGGCGCCATGCTCGGCTTGGGACGCTCGCCGCCGTTGCCGCCGTCGAGCTTGCCCATCAGGATGCGGTCAAAGTCGTTCGGCGCCTTGTAGCCGTCGGTCGGCAGCACGATCTGGTTCGCGTTGACCGGCTTCACCAGATACGGGGTGATCACGATCACCAGTTCGGTCTCGTTGCGCTGGAAGCCGTTCGAACGGAACAGCGCACCCAGGATCGGCACGTCGCCAAGGCCCGGCGTCTTGCTGATCGAGTTGTTCTGCGAATTCTGCAGCAGGCCGCCGATCACCATGCTCTCGCCCGAACCGAGCTCGACCGTGGTCTCGCTGCGGCGCGTGCTGAGCGCGGGGATGGTGACGCCGTTGAGCTGCACCGCGCCGGCCGAAGTCAGCTGCGACACTTCCGGGCGGACACGGAGCGAAATCCGGCCGTCCGACAGCACCGTCGGCGTGAATGCCAGGCTGATGCCGTACTGCTTGTACTCGACGGTGGTGGTGCCCAGGCCCTGTGCGATCGGGATCGGGATCTCGCCGCCGGCCAGGAAGTTCGCCGTCTCGCCCGACTGGGCGGTCAGGTTCGGATTGGCCAGCGTGGTCACCTGGCCGATCGTCTCGCCGAGGTCGATCGCCGACAGGACGTCGAGGCCGAACAGCTTGCCGGCCAGCGCCGCGGTGGCGTTGTCCGAGCCGCGGGTGATGTCGGCGATGCCCTGCGCACGCGGATTGATGAACTGGCCGGTGACCGGATCATAGGCGCCCGAGACGGTCGCGCCGTCGATCACCTTGGTCGCGGTCGGATATTGCGCCAGGGCCGAGTCGGTATAGGCGCCGGGGTTGCGGCCCTGTGCCAGGCCGAACTGGAAGCCGCCGGTGCCGTCCTTGGTGGCGAAATTCACGCCGACATTCTTGACGAAGCTGCGGCTCACTTCGGCGAACTTCACCTGGAGCTGCACCTGGAGCGGCGTCGCCATCTTCAGGCGGTTGATCACGCCGATCTTGAGCTGCGCGGCGGGATCGTTGACGTTCACGCCCGGGTTGAGCAGGCCGGTGACCAGGCGCTGCGCCTGCTCGCTGTCCTGCGGCGACTTCACGATGCCGTTGAGCACGGCGATCTGGCCGACCGTGGTCACCTGGATGTCCGCATCGGGCATCGCGACCTTGATCATGCGATCGATCGACGTGATGTTCTGCGCCACGCGGATATTGGTGGCGAACACCACCTGGCCCGACGCGGTTGCCGCGAACACAGTCGCTTCGCCGAATTCCTTGCCGAACAGATGGATCTGGCGCGGATTGTTGACATAGACGTCCGCCACCGTCGGGTTCGACGTCCACACGCTGGCGACATTGGCCGGCAGCGTGATCAGCTCGCCCTGGCCGATCGACAGCAGGATCTCGCTGGTCGGGCGCTGGGTGCCGGGCGGCAGCGGGGCCACGCCCACAGTGGTGGGGCGTTCGGTGACGCGCTGGGACTGGGGCTTGGCCTTGTGCCGGGTGGTCTGGGCGTAGCCGGCCACCGGCGCACCGACCATCGCGGTCGACACGGCACAGGCCAGCGTGCGCTTCAGAAGAAGCATGCGGTTCATCTTAATTCTTCCCCCCCAGAGGAACAGCGGTCTCGGCATTGCCGCGAACGATGGTGACGACCGGGCCGCGCGAGATGTTCGCGCCCGGGTAATTGCCTGCAGGTGCGGCAGCAGGCGCCGCCGCGGCGGGCTCGGCTGCCTTGGCCGGCACCGTGCTGCGCTGGAAGCGCGACACGTCGGCGCCGGTGGCGAAGGAAGTCGCGCCGGCGTCCTGCGGGCGCGCCGCCACCTTGGCGATCATTTCCTTTTCCTTCTTCGGATCGCCGTCGGCCGGAACGTTCACGTCCCCGCTGGCAATGGCGTCCTCGAGCTCGCCCTGGTTGTCGGCGATCGAGCGCAGCGACAGCGACAGCGAGCCGATGGTCTGCGCGACTGCGATCTTCTCGGCGATCTTGGGCGTCGCCTCGACGGTCACGTTCGAATAGGTCGTGACGATCGTGTTGCCCTTGTCGTCGGTGGTCTTGTCGGTCTTCTGGTCGGTGGCGAGCACGCGCAGGTTGCGCAGCACCGTCTCCGACGCCTTGAGCGCGGGACCATCGCCGCCGCCGGCAACCGACTGGGTAAGGATCAGGTCGACCCGGTCGCCCGGGAAGACGAAGCCGGCCACGGCGCTCTGCGCCGAGACGGGCACGGTGACGGCGCGCATGCCGGGTCCGAGCGCTGCGGCTAGGAAGCCGCGGTCGCCGGGCTTCACCAGCGCGCCCTGGGTCACCGGCTGGCCGGCCGGGATCGGGAAGCGCACCACGGTGCCGACCAGCTTGGCCGGATCCGATTCGCTCTTCACATAATAGGCGCCCTCGACCAGTTCCTTGGGCCAGGGGCGGAATTCCAGCGCCTGGGCATCGAGGATGGTGCCCACCGGCAGCTCGCGCTTCGCGACGAGCACCTCGGTGGTGTTCTGTGGCTGCACCGACATCGGCACGGCACCCGCCTGAGGCGCCGAGGCCCCAGACATCATGCTGCGCGCCATGAACGCGGTGATGGCGGCCACGAC
Source organism: Sphingomonas sp. R-74633 (assembly GCF_013416555.1). Lineage (GTDB taxonomy): Bacteria > Pseudomonadota > Alphaproteobacteria > Sphingomonadales > Sphingomonadaceae > Sphingomonas. The sequence continues at coordinate 195,665 of NZ_JACCFG010000006.1, forward strand.
GAGCGCACCGACGAGCAGGATCAGCTTGCGTGCATCCATTTCGCTATTCCCAAGCCTTCTCAAAAAAACGTCGGCGATGTGGTTGCGCCAGCGTTAATTATTCACCCGAACTGGTTAAAAATCGGTTCGCGAAGAACCAGTAGCGCTGCGATTGCGATGGCCACGCCATAAGGGATTTCCACAGGGTCCCCCTTGGCGGTGCGTCGCAGCTTCTTGTCGATCACCATGATGAGCGTGAGCGCGCCGCCGATCAGCGACATGAGCACGAGCATCCAGACGAGCGGCTGCACCGGCAGCCACAGGGCGAGCGCCCCGATCATCTTGACGTCGCCGCCGCCCATCTGCCCCAGCGCGAACGCGCCGAGGAAAAAGGCGAAGACGAGCGCCGCGACGCCGGCCTGCACCGCAACGTCCGGCCAGATGGCCAGCCCGTTCGCCCACCACCAGAGCGGCGCCATCAATGCGATGGCGGCGTTCTTCCAGTTGGCGATCTCACGGGTGCGCGCGTCCTGGATGCCCGCCGAAACGAGCAGCAGCGCGAGCGCAACGAGCAGCAAAGTGATGAACAGGCCCCCCATAGAACCAAAGTTCTAGACGGGACGGCTTATCAAAACGTAACCAAGCGCCATGGGTGAAAACACGGATATCCGCCGCACCATTCCCGCCGGGGCCAAAGTCCATTATTGGGGGACGCCCGACGGCTGGCATCTGCGTGCCTTCGCCTGGCCCGCCGAGACTGCGACGCCGCGCGGCTCGATCCTCTTCCAGGGCGGGCGAGGCGACATTTTCGAGAAGTATCTGGAGGTGTTCCACCACTGGCACGAACAGGGCTGGACGATCACCTCGTTCGACTGGCGCGGCCAGGGCGGCTCGGGCCGGCTCACCTCGCGGCCGCATTGCGGCGACATCGACAGCTTCGATACCTTCATCGCCGATCTGCGCGCCTTTTATGCCGATTGGGAAAGCGCGACTCCGGGCCCGCATGTCGTGATCGGCCATTCGATGGGCGGCCATCTGATCCTGCGCGGACTGGTCGAAGGGGCGATTCGCCCCGATGCGGCAGTGATCGTCGCGCCGATGCTCGGCGTGAAGAGCGCATTGGGGCCCTTCGCCGAGCGCGCCGCGCGCATCCTGGGCGGCGCGGGCGACAGCACGCGTCCGGCGTGGAAGAGCAACGAGAAGCCCTACACCACCGAAACCCGCGCCAACCTGCTCACCCATGACCAGGCGCGCTATTCGGACGAGATCTACTGGCAGCAGCACAATCCCGAGATCGTCACCGGCCCGCCGAGCTGGCGCTGGCTGATCGAGGGGTTCAAATCGATGCGCGAGCTGGCGAAGAATCCGAAGCTCCGGAAGATGCCCGTGCCGGTGCTCGCTTTGGTCGCCAAGGCGGACGGGCTGGTCGATGCCAAGGCCGCGCTGCGGATCATCCCCAAGCTGCCCGATGCCCGCATCGTCGCCTTTGGCAAGGAAAGCGCGCACGAGATCCTGCGTGAGGAAGACAAGGTCCGTAACCGCGCGATCGGCGAGATCGACCTGTTCCTCGCGGCGCGCGCCCAGCGGCGCTGATGGTCTATGACGTAGCGATCGTGGGTGCCGGCATCGCCGGCGCCAGCCTCGCGGCCGAGATCGCGCCGCATGCGCGCGTGCTGATGCTCGAGGCGGAGGAACGCGCCGGCTATCACGCCACCGGCCGCTCGGCCGCCTTCTGGTCCGAAAGCTATGGCGGCCCGGCGATCCAGCCGCTCACCACTGCATCAGGGCCGGCGCTGCGCCGCTATATGGAGCCGATGGGCTCGATCCATATCGGCCGCGCCGACGAGGCTGGGGCGATCGATGCCTTCCTCGCCGAGTTTCAGGGCACTGGCGTCGAGCTGCGTGCCGTCGATCCCCAGGCGATGATCCCGGGCCTGCGCCCCGAATGGACGCTCGGCGTGCTCGAGCCGAGCTGCGAATATATCGATGTCGGCGCGCTGCACGGCGACATGCTGGCTGCGGCGAAGCGGGCAGGGGCGGAACTCCGCACCGATGCCGGCCTGCTCTCCGCCCGCCGAGAGAACGGTATCTGGAAGATCGAGACGCGCGCTGGCGCGTTCGAGGCGGCGGTGCTGGTCAATGCCGCCGGCGCCTGGGCCGATCCGGTGGCGCAGATGGCCGGCGTCGCGCCGCTCGGCATCACCCCTTATCGCCGCACGATCATGCAGCTCAAGACCGATCCGGCGCCCGCGCTCGGCACCCCGATGGTCGCGCATATCGGCGGCGGCTTCTACTGGAAGCCCGAGGCGGGCGGGCGGATCTGGCTCAGCCCGCATGACGAGATCGAGACCCCGCCCTGCGACGCCCAGCCCGAGGATATCGACGTGGCCACGGCGATCGACCGGTTCGAGCATGTCGTCGACTGGCGGGTCGAGAAGCTCGAGCATAAATGGGCGGGCCTCAGGACCTTCGCCCCCGATCGCCTGCCGGTCTATGGCTTCGATACCGAGGCGCCCGGCTTCTTCTGGTGCGCGGGGCAGGGGGGCTTCGGCATCCAGACCGCGCCGGCTGCGGCGCTGCTCGCCGCCGCGCTGCTGCTCGGCACTGCGCCCGATCCGTCGGTGGCGGGCATCGATCCCGCGCTTTACGCGCCGGGGCGGTTCTGAGCCGGCTCGGCAGGGACCTGATCGCGCGGGACAACAGCCTCCCGCAGAACCTGCTCGGCGCCTTCACGCTGCTGCTCCTGGTGCCGCTGATCGTGGCGGGTGCGGTCCTCGCGTTCCTGATGCGGCCCTTCACCAAACCGGCTGGGCGTTCCGCCGGGGAAGTCGCCCGCTACCTGCGCGATTTCCGCGACGGCACCGGCGAGGAATGGGACTTTGACGATTTTCTCGGCGAGCGGATCGCCGATCCGCGCCTCGAATCGATCCGCAAGCGTGCGGTTGGGCTGGAGGATGTGCACGATCCCGATGCTCTCGCCGCGCTGATCGCCGAAGCCGAAGTGATTGCCGCGCACGACGAACGCCCGGCGGAGGACTAACGCCCGGCACGAAACCGGCCTAGCCTGCACGTTCCGGAAGGCAGGGAGTTGGGCTCATGGCGCACAAGTTCGTGATCGAGCAGAACAAGTCCGGCGATTATGTCGCCAAGTTCAAATACAACGCCGAAGTGATTTTCTGGACCGAGGGCTATTCGAGCAAGGCCGCGGCAAAGAACGCGATCGAATCGATCCTCAAGAACGGCCCCGGCGCACCGGTCGAAGAGGGCTGAGCGGCTATTTCGAATTCCGGCACTGATCGACGAACTGGGCGATCACCTAGTGGTCCTCGTCGTGGAGCACCACGGGGACCGTCTTGCCGGGGTTGAGCAGCGATACGCCGCCTCCACGGCCCATCTGCCGGAAATTCTTGTCGTCCTTGGCGAGGCGGATGGTCATGTCCCAGCCCTTGAACGCGTTGGGCACAGCCTTGGCGGCGTGCATCTCCGGCTCGGCGTCATTGTCGACGAAGAGCGACATCCACGCCGCGCCCGGCGTAACCTTTGCACCGGGGGTGTCGGGGATATCCTTCCCGGTCCGTATGTCCGTCAGGCCGGTTATTCCGAACTGAGTGGCCTTCACGTCACGCGCGCCGCATTCGAAGAGGTAGAGCTCCGTATAGGCGAGTTGCAGCCCGTGGTCGGGCGTCGCCGCGATCAGGCGCCATCCGCTCTCGCTCGCCGCCACGGGCTGGACGAGCGCCAGGCAGAGGCCGAGCCCCAGGATCGTAGATGTCTTCATGCCCCGCTCCCCCGACATTGCGCCTCGGCATGCTAGGAGCAGGGGCCGGCGGGTCAAGCCGGCCACGCACATTGGGACCGGCCGCAGGAATAGCTGCGACGCCACGTCCCTCGTGGCTTGCAATGTAGGATTTCGTCTGTTTGGCTTCCCGGCCGGCTTCACCGCCGACCGCTCTTTGAATCTGTAGGAAAAATAGGATCCCGTGCACGCAAGAATGTTGCGAGTTGCGCGCCGTTTCCCCGAACAGTGTCAACCTAAGCGCAGCGAAAACCGGCCTTTGGCGGGCACTTTATAGACTTTGGCGAGTCGCCGGAGCGCGGGGGTGTAGGAAGGCCCCGCGCCCCGTACGAGCTCACCAGTTGAACATCGTCCCGTCCTCGAGCCGGTTCACCGGCAGATAGGCGCGCTTATATTCGTACTTCGCGGCCAGGACCTCGTCGATGTCCACGCCCAGGCCCGGCTTGTTGCCCGGGTGCATCAGGCCGTCCTTGAGGCTGTAGGCGTGCGGGAACACCGCGTCGGTCTCCTCGGAATGGCGCATATATTCCTGGATGCCGAAATTGGGGATCGACAGTCCGAAGTTGAGCGCCGCCGCCATCGACACCGGCGACAGGTCGGTCGCGCCGTGGCAACCGGTGCGGACCTGGTAGAGATCGGCCAGCATCGCGATCCGGCGCAGATGGGTGATGCCGCCGGCATGCACCACAGTCGCGCGGATATAGTCGATCAGCTGCTCCTCGATCAGCTGCTTGGCATCCCAGATCGAATTGAAGATCTCGCCCACCGCCAGCGGGGTGGTGGTGTTCTGGCGGATCAGGCGGAAGCCGGCCTGGTTCTCGGCCGGAGTCGCGTCCTCGAGCCAGAACAGGCGGTAGGGCTCGAGGTCCTTGCCCAGCCGGCCTGCCTCCACCGGGGTCAGGCGGTGATGGACGTCATGGAGCAGGTTGATGTCCCAGCCGAGCGCGTCGCGCGCCTTCTGGAAGAGCTCGGGCACGAAGCGCATATATTTGGACGTGCACCACTGCGATTCCTCGGGCAGCGCGCCCTTGGCCGGTTCGTAATAGAAGCGCTCGCCCGACACGCCATAGGTGGTTGCCATGCCCGGCACGCCGGACTGGAGGCGAACCGCCTTATAGCCCTGCTCCAGATATTCGTGGGCGCGCTCGATCGTCTCGCTGATGTCCGATCCATTGGCATGGCCATAGACCATGCAGCCTTCGCGCGCCGCGCCGCCGAGCAGCTGGTAGACCGGCATGTTGGCCAGCTTGCCCTTGATGTCCCACAGCGCCATGTCGACTGCGGCGATCGCAGTCATCGTCACCGGGCCGCGGCGCCAGTACGCGCCCTTGTAGAGATATTGCCAGATGTCCTCGATGCTGTGCGCGTCGCGGCCGATCAGGCAGGGGATGACGTGATCGGTCAGGTAGCTCGCCACCGCCAGCTCGCGACCATTGAGCGTCGCGTCGCCAAGGCCGTATACGCCCTCGTCGGTTTCGATCTTCAGCGTTACGAAGTTGCGGCCGGGGCGCGTCACGATGACACGGGCGGCAGTGATACGTGGCAAAACAGAACCCCCTGAAAGTGGTCAGGCCAATATCCACTTGTATGACCTATCGTGTCAACCTACGAGACTGTGTATGACGAGGACGCAATGAAGATCACCGGCAACAAGCTGTATCAGCGCGTCGCGGCCTCGATCACCGAGGCCATCGAGGGTGGGCGCTGGTCGCCCGGTTCGCGGCTCCCCGGCGAGCGCGACCTGGCGGAGGAATATAAGGTCAGCCGCCCGACCATCCGCGAGGCGATGATCGCGCTCGAGATGAAGGGCTGGATCGAGGCGCGTCACGGCTCCGGGCTCTATGTCACCAAGCGCGATCACGGCAGCGGCGAGCGCGCCGATGCGCTCAACTTCGACGTCGGCGCCTTCGACCTCACCGAGGCGCGCATCCTGTTCGAAGGCGAGGCGGTTGCTCTGGCCGCGGTGTCGATCACCGACGAGCAGATCGCGGAGCTCGAAGGACTTCTGGTCGAGATGGCCGCCGACGACTCGAACGAGCCGTCGGTGATGGATGCCGATCACCGCTTCCACCTCGCCATCGCCAATGCGACCGGGAACGCGGCGATCCGTAGCGTGGTCGACTATCTCTGGGACCTGCGCGTCAATTCGCCGCTTGCCGCCAACATGTTCGCCCGCGCCAAGCGCGGCGGCATCACCCCGCGGGTGGAGGAGCATCGCCCGATTCTCGATGCGCTGAAGTCGCACGACCCGCACGCCGCGCGTAACGCGATGCGCCGGCACCTGCGCGGCGTGGTCGACGATCTGCTCGAAGCCACCGAACTGGAGGCAATGGAGCGCGCGCGCAACGAGATCGAGACGCGCCGTGACAGCGTCGCGCGGCGGCTGAAGATCGGATCGGCCTGATTGTCCGCCCAGTCACCCGAGAGGGTGGCTTGACACCGATTACCTGAATGTTGAAATTGGCCTGACCAAAAGGAGAGGCCAAGTTGAACATTGTCCCGCGTGCGCGCCTGCTCGGCGCCGCCGCCAGCCTCGCATTGCTCATCGGGCCCGAAACGGCGCTGGCCCAGCCGGCCACGCCCGCCCCGCACGGCCCGGTCTATCTCACCGCGCCGCCGATGGACGCTACGATCGAGGACCGGCTGATGCCGCAACTCGCCGCGCTCCTCCACCAGCTGCTGCGCGAGAAACGGGCGATGCGGCTCGACGGCGTGCCGGTATTCGAGAGCGGCGACAAGTTCCTGCCGGGCAAGATCGCCTCGGGCCTCCATTATCTCCTGCTCGACACCCCGCGCAGCGACCCGAAGCTCGCCACCTATCTCGCCGGCTACCGCGATATTGCCGACCTGACGATCGACGATCCCAACGATACCTGGGGCATTTATTATTACATCTCTGCGCTCTACGCGCTGAAAAAGGCCGGTCTGCTCGACGAAGCAGTGCGCCCCGAAACGCTGGCGAAGCTGCGCGCGAAGCTCGACTGGCGCAGCTTTGTCGAGCCCGGTTCGCTCAAGCTGCTCCACGATCTGCCCAACAATTATTACGGCGTCGCCTTCAGCGTCGCCCGCCTGCGCTACCTGCTCGGCTGGGAAGATGAGAGCGCGTCCAAGGCGCTGCTCGACCGGATGATCGCGCATTACCGCACCTATTCGGGCAAGTTCGGCTTCGCCGACGAGACCGAGGGCCATGGCCGCTTCGATCGCTATTCGGTCCTGCTGATCGGCGAGATCGCCCAGCGCTTCATCGAGACCGGCATGATGCCCGATCCGCAGGTGAAGCGCTGGCTGCGCATGTCGGCCGACCTGATGCTCGACCGTGCCAGCCTGACCGGCGAGGGCTGGGAATATGGCCGCAGCATCGGCACCTATGGCGAGACCGCTTTCCTCGAAGTGCTCACCGCCGCGGCCAGGCTCGATGTGCTGACGCCAAGGGAGCGCGACATGGCCTACGCGCTCTCGTCGCGCATTGCGGCGCGCTATGCCGATTTCTGGCTCAGCCCGGCGACAGGCTCGGTGAACCTGTGGGACAATGGCCGCCGCACCGATGGGTATCGGGGCAAGCACCGGATTCTCGGCGAGAATCTCAGCCTTGCCCGCCAATATATCTACACCAACGCGCTGTGGAACGGCTTGGGCTACAAGCGTGCCGCGCCCTCGCCGGACTATGCGGCCTGGCTGAAGACTCGCATGACCAGCCTCACCTGGTTTGCCCATGGCGACTATGACCGCGCGCTGCTCACGATGCGCGACGGCAGCCATGTCATCGGCCTGCCGATCATCAGCGGCGCCGAAGACCAGCACATGCATAATCCCTATTTCCCGATCCCCTTCTCGCCGGGGATGCTCCAGGGATCGGCCGATGCGGAATTCCCCCAGCTCACGCCGCGCTTCGCGCTGGCCGACGGCAGCGTGCTGATGCCGCTCGCCTGGTTCAAGGGCGTGAAATGGAAGGGTGAAGGCCGCAACATGACGATCGGCTGGCGCCAGGATGCGATGGACCGGATGGGCCAGAACGCGCCGGTCCTCGACAAGCGCATCAGCGTGGCCACCCGCTATGACTTCGCGCCCGGCAGGATTACCCGCACCGATACCTATCGCGCGGTCAAGCCGGTGGATCTCGGTGAAGTGACCATGGAGTTCGCCAGCTTCTCGGGCGAGGCGCGCAGTACCGGATCTGGCGCCGTTGCGTTCGGGGCAGGGGAGGTCACCGGCTTCACGGCCACTGGCTATGACGGCTGCACCGTTGGCCCGGCTGAGGGCAAGGCCTATCGCGCGCCCACCGGCGCCTTCGCGTCGCTGGTCCGCTGCCGAATCGGCGCGAGGCGGCTTGCTGCGCCGCTCATTTTGACCTGGACGCTCAGCTACAAGTGACGACAGTTACGACCCAGAGCAACTGCGCTGGCCAATTGGGTTGACACCGGTGCCAAATTGGCCTTACCAAGCAGCCTGACCCGGAAACCGGGCATAAAAGATACCGATGGGGAGAGTACATGCCTGGGATCGTTTTTTCCGCTTTCGGACGTAATTCGCTGCGTCTTGCGCTGCTGGCATCCGTCTGTGCGGTCGCGCCGGCCTATGCGCAGACCGCGGAGCCCGCGCCCGATTCGGCACAGGCCGATCCCGCCCAGACGACGCCCGAGGAAGGCGCCATCATCGTCACTGGCGCGCGTGCCGAGCAGCGCAGCTCGATCGACGTGAAGCGCAACGCCGACGTGATCCTCGATGGCATCGTCAATGACGAGATCGGCGCGCTGCCCGACAATAGCGTGGGCGATACGCTGGAGCGCATCACCGGCGTCTCGGCCGATCGCTTCAAGGGAAATGCCAACGAGCTTTCGGTGCGCGGCCTCGGACCGACGCTGAGCTTCTCCACCTTCAACGGCCGTGAAGTCTCGACCGCGGGTGCCGACCGCTCGGTGGCCTTCCAGCAATTCCCCTCGGAGCTGGTCAACGGCGTCATCGTCTACAAGACCCAGCGCGCCGACTTCCTCGAAGGCGGCATCGGCGGCGTGATCGAGCTCAAGTCGATGCGCCCGCTCGACTATGGCAAGTCGCGCCTCCAGGCGGAGATCCGCGGCACCTATCTGCCCAAGGACGACGCGATCATCGGCCGTGACGGTCTGGGCTACCGCGCCAATGTCAGCTTGGTGGAGCAGTTCCACACCGGCATCGGCGAGTTCGGCATCGCCATCGGCTATCAGCGCCAGGACGTTGCCGCGCCGGAAGACTATTACAACGGCAACTCGGCCTTCGTGCCCTGCAACACCTCTGCGACCAACGGCACGCTGGCCACCGGCACCACCGCCGTCCTCAACGCTGCCGGCGCCAACTCCAACTGCGTCGTCGGCACCGCGCCGCGCACCGGCATCGGCGAGACCATCGGCACCACTTATTACACCACCCAGTCGCGCAGCTTCCGTCAGCAGAACACCCGTGAGCTGCGCAACGCCGTGATCGGCGCGCTCCAGTGGCGCCCGGCGCCCAATCTCGACATCGCGATCGACGGCCAATGGTCGAAGCGTGAATCGACCGAGAACCGCAACATCCTGGCGATTGCCGAAGGCCTGCGCGGCGTGAAGCCGATCATCATCGGCGACGGGACCAACGGCTTCAGCGAAGGCGCGCTGGTCAAGTACAGCGGCAACTCGAACATCGAGAACCAGCTCGAGCTGCGCGAACGCGACGAGCGCTACAAGGGCGGCGGCGCCACCATCACCTGGCGGCCGGGCAATTTCACCCTCACCGCCGATGGCAGCTTCTCGGACTCGCACCGCACCGAGACGCAGAAGGCTACCCGCATGCGCTCCACCACGCGCGTCGGCTATGAGCTGGACTATTCGGAGAGCCCGATCGTCCCGCGCGTCACCTTCTTCAATTTCGACGTGAACGATCCGGCGGCCTTCGGCGCCAACGCCAACACCGCGGTCTACGCGCGCAACCGCTTTGTCACCGATCGCAAGGACAATATCTGGGCGGGCCGCTTCGACGGCGAATATAAGTTCGAGGGCGACGGCTTCCTCACTTCGATCAAGGCGGGCGGCCGCTATTCCGAGCACCAGCGCCAGCTCGACAACAACCGCAACAACGATGTGAACACGATCCTGCCCTATGGCGGCATGACCGTGGCGCAGATCATCGGCAACGCGAACGCAAATTGCCGCCGCGGCTTCCCGACTACCGAATATTTCCCGACGACCAGCACCAACCTGACCAGCTGGGCGACCTTCGACAACCAGTGCCTCTACAAGGCATTCACCGGCTCGGATGCGCTGCCGCTGCCGGCCGAGAGCCGCGATCCCAGCGACCTCGACGTGACCGAGAAGATCACGGCCGCCTACGCGATGGCCAATTTCCGCGGCGACCTGGGCGACACGGGGTTCAGCGGCAACATTGGTCTTCGCTATGTGAAGACCAACATCACCTCGCTTGGTTATCGCCTGCCCTACAAGGTGACGATCGATACCGCGTCGGACAATTACACCGTCGCCGCCGATCCCGCCGGTACGATCCAGACGGACACGCTGAAGGGCGAGTATCAATATTGGCTGCCCAGCCTCAACGTGTCGTTCAACCTGTCGGACAAGGTCAAGCTGCGCGCCGCGGGCTATCGCGCGCTGTCGCGCTCGCCGATCGAGAGCTTCGGTGCCGGCATCGCGCTCAATCCGCAGGCCAGCGGCACGGGCTCGTCGAACATCATCTTCAACCCGACCAGTGGCAATCCGAACCTGAAGCCGATGCGCGCCTGGAATGCGGATCTCAGCCTGGAATTCTATCCGAGCCGCGACACGCTCTTTTCGGTGGCGGGCTATTACAAGTGGCTGCGCGGTGCGGTGATCTCGCGCTCGGCAGGCATTCCGACGACGATCGCCGTCACCACCGTGGTCGATGGCGGCGCGCCCACCCAGGCGAACTACAACGTCAATGTCATCGCGCCGGCCAACGATCCCGACATGCGCCATCTCTACGGCGTCGAGTTCACCGGCAGCCACAATTTCTCCTGGCTGCCCGGCATCCTCAGCGGGTTCGGTGTCAACGGCTCGCTCAATATCGCCTGGGCGAATTTCCAGTATCCCGATACCTCGACGCTGGCTGCCTATCTTGATCCGGAGAACCTGATCGGCCTGTCCAAATATGTCGCCAACGGCACGGTCTATTGGGAGAAGAAGGGGCTCTCGTTCCGCGCGATGTATCGCTACCGCTCGCACTACTACAAGCCGAACGGCGGCACGAACCGCGGCGTGCAGGATGCCGGCTACCTCAACCTGTCTGCCCAGTATGACGTGACCAGGAACGTCCAGCTCAAGCTGCAGGCGCTCAACATCACCAACACCAAGGATGTGTTCTACAAGGGCGGCTATGACTCGATCGCCGAAGTGAGCGAAAGCGGGCCGCAATATTATTTCGGCGTCCGGATCCGCTACTGATCGAGAGGAAGCACCCGATGCGCCGTCGTACCCTTACCCTCTTCGTCCTGGCTGCGGCGCTTGCGCCGCAGGCTGCCTCCCATGCCGGGATCGCCTCCCCTGGCCACATTACCCAGCAGCCGGTCTGCTCGGGCGCGGAAGGCTATTCCGCGTCCTTCGGCGGACGCAGGACCTTTTTCTTGGCGCCGGACGCGATGCTGCGGCTCAAGGCCGCGATCCAGACTGATCCGGCGGCGAAAGCGGCCTATGACGCGCTGATCGCCCGCGCCGAAAGGGCGATGGCGCGCTCGCTCTACACGGTGGTCGACAAGAAGGCGGCGCCGCCCTCGCGCGATCCGCACGACTATCTCAGCCTCGCGCCCTATTGGTGGCCGGACCCGAGCAAGCCGGGCGGCGTGCCCTACATGCGCAAGGACGGCGAGATCAATCCGGACCGCAACACCGACAAGTTCGACGTGACCGATCTGGAGGGGATGAGCTCGGACGTCGAGAGGCTGAGCCTCGCCTATTTCTTCTCGGACAACCCGCGCTACGCCGGCCGCGCGGCGAGCCTGGTGCGCACCTGGTTCCTCACGCCTGCGACGCGGATGAACCCGAACATGAACTATGCCCAGGCCGTGCCCGGGCGCGAGGAGGGCCGCGCCGAGGGCGTGCTCGATACCTCGCGGCTCGAGCGCGTGGTCGAGGGCATCGGGCTGATCGGCCCCGCGGGCAAGCTCACCGCGGACGAACAGAAGGGCCTGGAGAAGTGGTTCTCCGACTATCTCGACTGGATGCAGGTCAGCAAGAACGGCAAGGCGGAGAATGCCGCAAAGAACAACCACGGCATGTGGTTCGACGCACAGACCGCGCAATTCGCTCTGTTTGCCCGGCGGCCGGAGATGACGAAGGCCGTCGCGGAAGCGTTCGGCAAGAAGCGCATCTCGCCGCAGGTCACCCCCGAGGGCAAGCTGCCGCTCGAGCTCGCCCGCACGCGCAGCCTGCACTATTCGATCTACGCGCTGTTCGCCGCTTTTGACGTGGCGGACATGGCCAAGTGCGTCGGCGTTGATGTGTGGAACTATGCCGATGGCGGCAAGAGCCTGAAGACCGCCACCGATTTCCTGAAGCCCTATTATCGCAAGGTCGAAACCTGGCCGCTGCCCGAGCTGCGCCAGCAGCCCGAAGAGCTCGACGAACTGCTGCGCCGCGCGCGGGGAGCGTGGGGGGACGGCTATCCGATGGCGCCCGAGACCGAGCTGAAGCGCTATTTCGGCACCGCACCGGGTCCGAGCGAGCCGAACAAGACGGCGAACTGATATATTCCTCTCCCGGCGCGTCCCGGGGGAGGGTGCCTCAGAGTGGCTTTCCATCCTTGTCGAGCATCTCCATCCGATAGGAGCAGCCGTACAAGGTCTTGCCCGGATGCGTGGTGACATTGGAGATGCTGCGCGTCACGGTCATGTGCGTGCCGAAGGCCTCGCCGTCACCGGCCTTCTCGGTCTCGTCCTTGACGACGCGCTCGCCCAGGAACTTGCGGAATTTGATCTCCGCCTCGGCGCGCCTCGCGCCTTCAGGGCCAAGGCTCTCGAGCAAAGGCGCCGGATCCATCGCATTCTTGATGTTCTCGCCGCGCGCGATCGTCTCGGGATCCGCTACATCGAGGATCGCCAGGATCGCATCGGCGGTGAAGGCGATCCGCCGGGTGCGATAGGCGCCCGCGACCACGATATCGGCCGGCAGCATATATTCGCGCATGAAGGGGTTCGCCGACGCGACTTCTTTCCAATGCCGCGCCCGGGCAATGCCTTCCGGCCCATCCACCGCCAGCGCGAACCCGGTATATTCGGGCACCGAGAGGCGACAGTCGATCGCATCGATTTCGCGGACCTGCGACGGGTCGCTGGCCTCCTGCGGGAGCGTAAGGGCGAGAGCGGAAAGCGCGAACAGGCTAAGCATTGCCGGTGCATAGCAGCCATCGGGCGGCTGGAATCTTATTTCTGGCTCCCCGGGGCCGAACCCCGGGGAGGAAGCTCACCCGATCATTTCGCCGGGCAGGTCTTCTGCGCCGAGCTCACCACGAAAGGCTTGCTCGCCAGCTCCGCCGCGGTGTCGTCCAGCCATTTACGGAACTCACGCTCGGTCTTCGGCGCGCCTGGCTCCTGCACCCAGGCTGCACCAAAGGCGTAGCGGACATTCCGCGGATCGCAGAACTGGACATAGAGCGACTTGCCGTCATTCCCCGTCGCGACAGCCTCGTCCGCCGGATAGAATAGCGCGATACCCAGATCGTCATGCGCGAGGCTCTGCTGGCCCCAGGTTGCGAAATAGCGCCACTTACCGCGCTTCGGGCTCTCGATCTTCGTCACGCCTTCATGCAGCACCAGCCCGGCGACCATCGCCGGGACATTGCCGCTGACGCGCGCCTCGACCTGGGTCAGCCGCGAGCCCGCGAAGATCCGATAGGTGGTCGAGAGATCGGCCGGTCCGCCCTCGCCGGGGAAGCCGTTATTGGTCACCAGCACGGTCGCGGCACGATCGGTGTTGAACACGCGCGCGCTGATCTTCGCCTTGCCGAGCTGCGTCGCCACGCCGCCGCGCAGCACGCCGATCCCGCCCATGCCGAGCGACTGGTCGACCTGGAAGATGTCCTGCCCCCAGTCGGCCATTGAGTGGTAATCGTCCTTGCCCATGCCGATCGTCGGCAACACGTTTCCGGGCAGCTTCTTGCCGTAGATATCGGGCACGTTGCGCTCGTCGAGGTACAGGCGATAGGCGACCTTGTCGCTCTCCCAGCCCGGGCCCTCCATCGCGACTTCTCCGTCATGGATCTTGTGATCGGCGGGCACGTCGAAGCGGTCGACCAGCTTGTAGCTGCCATCGGCCTGACGGACGTTGAGCGTCGCGAGCGGGGCGGGCGGGGCGCTGTCCTGCCCAGCGGCGATCAGGAGCGGCGCGGCGAGGAGCCAGAGGGCGTGCTTCATAGTCTTCCTTACCTCGTCAGATCGTACATTGCGGCGCCGGCGAGCAGATAGGCCCCGGTACCATAGAATTGCGCGTCCTCGGCCTTCACCACATCGGGCCGGTCGCTCACCTGCTGTACCCAGCCCAACATGCCATTTGGCTGAACGGCACGCTCGAGCGCGGCCCAACCCCTTGTAACTGCGGGAAGATAGGTCTTGCGATCGAGAAGACCAGCCTTGATGCCCCAGGCCATGCCATGGACGTAAAAACCGGTGCCGCTCGATTCATCGGTCGAGCGGTTGGGATCGGCGAGCAGCGAGGGCGGCCAGTAGCCATTGCCGCGCTGGAGCGTCACCAGCTTCGCCGCCATCTCCTTGAACAGCCCGACATAATAGGCGCGCCGCGGATCGCTGGCGGGTATCTCTGGGATCATCCTGGCGAGGCCGGAGAAAACCCAGCCGTTGCCGCGGCTCCAGAACAGCTTTTCGCCGTGCTGCCCGCGCTGATCAAAGAAGCGGCTGTCGCGGAAATAGAGATGCTCGGACTTGTCGAACAGATAGTCGGTGGTCGCGCGATATTCCCGGTCGGCGAAGTTGGCGTAGCGGCCATCCTTCGTGTCCTTGCTCAATGCCCAGAGCGTCGGCGGCGCCATGAACAGCGCGTCGCACCAGCACCAGCGGGTGGTGCAGGTCGGGTCGCCCGCGCCGGGGTCGGGCGCGGTGAACAGCAGGTCGTTGGTCTTGGGAGCGGCGAGGATCTTATCGAAATTCGCGCGCATCGGGGCGAGTGCCTCGGCCCCGGCGCCCTTGCGCGCTGCCCAGATCCAGGCGGCGCCGATGATGTGATCATCGGCATGATAAAGCCTGTCGCCCAGCTTCCAGCCTTCCTCGCGGCCCTTGGCGAAGATCGCGTCGGTGAAGCGCGGGCTCTTCGAGCGGTCGGCGACATTGGTCAGCGCCACCCAGAAGGTCGCCTGCTGCCAGTCGCGGGCGCGCTTGGTGCTCGGGCGCGCGGCGGGCATGTAGCTGAGGTCGTCGAGATGGCTGAGCTGCCAGTCGGCAACGCGCTCCATCGATGCCATCACCTGGGCGCGGCTGGGCAGGGCAGGGGCGGCAGCGTCGGCCGGCGCCACCGGGTGGGCGAGGCCGCTTCCCGAGATGGCAAGCGCGATTCCAGCCAGCGCGGCGGCAAGCTTCAGTTTCATTCGGTCATCCCCGTCATGCTACCGCTGTCATCGCGGCTATGCCCGAACGATGTTGGCCCGATGTGTCCAAGTCAAGTGGTAAGGCCAATTTGCGCGGGAGCGCCGGGACATAGTTGACGCTACGGCAACCGCGATTCCTTCGAAACCCACGGTTTTCCGGGGATTTTAGTCGCTTCGAAACCCGATTCGCCCTATGATGCTGGCTTATGTCCAGCACCGCGCTCCCCTATGAGTTTCCGATCGACGTCGCTAAGGACGATATCGACTTCATGGGGCATGTGAACAACGCCTCGTATCTGAAGTGGGTACAGGAGGCGGTGATCGCCCATTGGCAGGCGCTCGCGCCGGTCGAGGCAGTGGCCGAGCATCTCTGGGTCGCGCTCAAGCACGAGATCATCTACCGCAAGCCGGCGTTCCTTGAGGACGATGTGGTTGCCACCGTGCTGCTCGAAAAGGTCCAGGGGGCGCGCGCTTTCTACGAGACCGTGATCCGCCGCGGCGGCGAAGTGCTGGCCGAGGTCAAGTCGAGCTGGTGCTGCCTCGACGCCGAGACGCTCCGCCCGGCGCGGCTGGCGCGTGACGTGATCGACAAGTTCTTCGTCAAGGCCGAGGACTGACGGCGAGAGTCCGTTAACCTCTGGCTGCGAAAGCGGCCGGATGTATCGTGTATCCTTCCGTAAAGAGCTGAATCTGCTCGATATCGAGTGGCTCGCGATGTTCGAGCCTGATCGGGTAGGCGACTATGCCCGCCGCTTGCGTGACCAGTTCGATGCCGAGGGTTTCGTGCCCGGCTATCTCCTGCGCATGGACATGCGCCGCAGCGGCGTACAGGCGCAGGAAGCGGTCCGCGCCTTCCGCCGCCACTTCGCCGGCTTCCCGCAGGCAAGCCGAATCGCCATCGTCACCGAAAGCGCGATTGCCCGGATGCAGATCCGCCGCGAGATGACCCAGCCCTACCTGCGCATCTTCGACCGGGCCGAGAGTGCCCTTGGCTGGCTCCGACGCGACTAGGCGAGCGGCAACAGGATCAGCGTGATCCGGTCATGGCCGACTGCGATGTCGAGCGTCTCGCCCGCCACCACGTCGATCGGCTCGGGAAAGCTGTGCAGCACCTGGAGCCAGCCGCCGTCGGTGTAGCGATCGGGGTGATTGTCGAACGACACGCCTTCCGAGAGATCGATGTGCATCCACTGGACAATGCCGATGGCGCGCCCGCTCGCAGTGACGGGGATGCTGAGCCGGGCGAGCACGGCATCATGCTTCTTCTGCGTAAGGTCGAGGCGGACCAGTTCCAGATCGCCTGACAGCCGCTCCCAGGCGGTCATCGTGCCGTGGATCGGCAGGCGTTGCGGCGCGAAAGCCGTGAAGGCGGAGAGATCGAACCCCGAAACCGCGCCGACAAAGGCATAGTCGGCCAGGTTTTCGCTCGCCACCAGGCACCCCATCGCGCTTGCCGCGCGCGGGATCACGATGGCATCGGGCGCGAGCAGCCGGCGATGCGCGTCCTCGAACGTATCGAGCACCTTCTCGGTCAGCAGGTCGCTTGAGAGGATTTCGGAGACCAGGACGTCGGCGGGCGCGTCGAGTTCCGCGCCTATGGCGAGCTCGGTCGAAGGCTTGGCGTACACCGTGATGCGATCGGCATAGCCATTCTGCGCGACGATCTGCTGCGCCATCTCGGCGATCATCGGGTCCATCTCGCAGGCGACGACGTTTCGTGCCCCGGCGCGCGCGGCCATTAGCGACAACAGGCCGCTGCCCGCACCGATGTCGAGCACGCGCGCATCGGGACCGGTGGCGGCGATCGCGGCCTTGATGGCAGACTCGAACGCATCGTTGCGCGGCGCGTCGTTCATCATCGGGATGTGCCAGAAGGGCACCGATCCCGAGCCGAGCCGGCGGACCTGATGGCGCAGGTGCAGATTGTCGGGTTGCAGCGCGAGCGCGCGGCGGAAATGCTGGAGCGCCTCCAGATTTCGCCCCGCGTCGGCCAGCACCACGGCCAGGTTGCCGATGGCGATCGCATTGCCGGGATCGACGGCGCTGGCGTGTTCGAGGGCGGTGATCGCTTCGGCGGTGCGGCCGAGCCAGTGCAGCGTCAGCCCTTTTTCGTGCAGCGCCACGGCATGATCGGGCTCGATCGCGAGAAGCTGGTCCCAGGCGGTAAGGGCATCTTCGGGGCGCGTGAGCCGCCCGAGCAGGCCAGCGAGCAACGGCAGCACGTCGGCCGGGCGATAGCCCTGGGCCAGCACGGCACGATATCCGGCTTCGGCGCCTTCGAGATTCCCTTGTTCGTGCAGGGCCATCGCTTGGGCGAGCGCGGCACGGGCCTCGGTCAGGCGGTCATCGGAAACCGGATCGGTCACGTCGTCTTCCTAGAAAATCGGTAGCGCGGCGGGTTCGATAGGCCAATCGGCGGCGCCGGTCACATGCCGATTGCGGCGTCGCTGGCCAACTTGTCGGCGCGCTCATTGTCGGGATGGCCGGCGTGACCCTTCACCCACACCCATTCGACCCGGTGCGGCTTGGCGGCGGCGAGCAGCTCCTGCCAGAGATCGGCATTCTTCACCGGCTTCTTGTCGGCGGTCTTCCAGCCATTCTTCATCCAGCCGTGGATCCACTTGGTCAGCCCGTCCATCACGTAGCGGCTGTCAGTGTGGAGCGTGACGCGACAGGGCCGCGTGAGCGCCTTCAGGCCCTGGATCGCGGCCATCATTTCCATGCGGTTGTTGGTGGTGTGCGCCTCGCCGCCGGAGAGTTCCTTTTCGGTGCTGCCCATCCGCAGCACTACGCCCCAGCCGCCCTTGCCGGGATTGCCCTTGCACGCGCCGTCGGTGGCGATTTCGACATGTTGCAGTTCGCTCATGCGAGCGTCTTTAGGCGCCGTCCGAGGTCGTTGTCATAGATTTTCACGCGTCGCCAGAATGCGAGTGGATCCTTGCGCGTGACCAGCGCGTCGGCGGGGGTATTGAGCCAGTCCCAGGCGCGCGAGAGCGTGAAGCGGATGCACGATCCGACGGTGCAGACTTCGAACTGCGTGCGCTCGTGGCCGCTCAGCGGGAAATGCTTCTCATAGCCCGCGATCAGCGCATCGCCGACCGCTTGGTCGAACCTGCGGCCCGTCGCGTCGAACGCCCAGGCAGTATGCGCCACCGCCAGATCATAGACGCGCAGATCGGTGCAGGCGAAATAGAAGTCGATAAGCCCGGTGACGCGGTCCCCGAGCATCAGGACATTGTCGGGAAACATGTCTGCATGGATCGCACAGCGGTCGAGCTGGTCGTCGGTCCAGGCCGAAAGCGTGTCTTCGATCGTGAACCCGATATCGTCATAGAGGCCCGGGGCGATATCGTTCAGGCTCTTCCCGCAGCGCTCGAACAGTGGGTACCAGGTATCGACGCCCATCGTGTTGGGCCGGTCGAGCGGAAAGTCGCTTACGGCCGCGTGCATCTTACCCATGGCCGCGCCGGCAGCACCCGCCTGAGCCGGCGTTGGGTGCGACACCGATACGCCGGAGAGGAACTGGATCAGGCAGGCAGGCCGACCTTCGAGCTCGTGGATAAGCGTGCCGTTGCGGTCAGGCACCGCGGGCGGCACCGGCAGGCCGCGATCCGCCAGATGCTCCAGCAGCGCCATGAAATAGGGCAAGTCCCCGCTGGCGACCCGCTTTTCATACAGCGTCAGGATGAAGCGGCTCTTGGTCGTGTCGACGAGGTAGTTGGAATTCTCCACGCCCTCGGCGATGCCCTTGGCCGAGACGAGCTCGCCGACGTCGAACTTCGCGAGAAAGTCCGACAGCGCTTCCGCCGATACCTGCGTGTAGACCGCCACAAATCCCCCTTAACCCAGCGAACGCGGCGATCCATCCCCCGCCCGGGCGCCCAGCACAACCGCAGTTGTGCTTGGGCGCGCCATCACGCCGCTTCCAGCCCGCGCGGCAGCTTGAAGACGACGTTCTCGGGCACCGACTCGACTTCGCGTTCGCTCACTTCGAAGCGCTCCGAAAGCTTGGCGACCAGTTCGCGCACCAGCAACTCGGGGGCCGAGGCGCCTGCGCTCACGCCGACGGTGCCGACGCCGTCGAACCACGCCCAGTCGATATCCTCAGCACGCGGGATCAGATAGGCGGTGGTGCCCTGGCGCTCGGCGACCTCGACGAGGCGGAGCGAGTTGGACGAGTTCCTGCTGCCGATCACCAGCATCAGGTCGACCGAGGATGCAATCGCCTTCACTGCGCCCTGGCGGTTGGTGGTCGCGTAGCAAATGTCGTTGGGGCCGGGCGCGAGGATGCTCGGAAAGCGGCGCTTGAGCACAGCCAGCGTCGCCGCGGTATCGTCCACCGAAAGTGTCGTCTGGGTGAGGAAGGCAAGGTTCTCCGGATCGGCAACCTGCACGGCCTCGGCATCGGCCGGCGTCTCGACGAGCGACATCGCGCCCTCGGGCACCTGGCCGAACGTGCCGATCACCTCGGGATGGCCGGCATGGCCGATGAACAGGATGTGCCGCCCGGCGCCGACCAGCCGTTCGGCCTGGCGGTGCACCTTGGAGACCAGCGGGCAGGTGGCGTCGAGATAGTCGAGCCCGCGCTCTTCGGCCTTGGCCGGTACCGCCTTGGGCACGCCGTGGGCGGAGAACACCACCGGCACGTCGTCGGGGACCTGGTCGAGCTCCTCGACGAAGATCGCGCCCTTTGCCTTGAGCGTGTCGACCACGAATTTGTTATGGACGATCTCATGGCGCACATAGACCGGCGCGCCATATTTCTCGATCGCCAGCTCGACGATGCGGATGGCGCGATCGACTCCCGCACAAAAGCCGCGGGGCGCTGCGATGAGCAGTTCGAGATAGGGTTTTGCGAGGTCGGCCATAGTTCTGCCGCGGCTCTACGCGATTGCTTGCGCGGGCTCAACGCGGTTCCTATGCTGCGCGCCGCTTTGGACCCCATAGGTCCCGTGTGTTTGAAAGGGTTTCCATCTTGGTCCGCAAGCTCGCCGTTATCGCTTCGATCCCGCTCGCGCTCAGCGCCTGCAGCAAAACCGGTGAGATCGATTCCTCGGGTGGCGGAGCCGGCATCACTGCGATCCGCTCGGCGTGTCCGCATGTCGGAATCCCGGCCGGCACCGGCGACATGACGATCTTCAACCCGGCGAACAGCCGCGAGGCGAGCGCGATCGACGTGAACGCAGTGATGACCAATGTCACTTCGACCTGCGACGATGCCGGCCCCCAGGTCGTCACCACGATCAATTTCGACGTGCTGGCCCGCCGCCAGAGCGCCGATGGCGCGCGTGACGTGAGCTTCCCCTATTTCGTCACGGTCGTCCGCGGCGGCAGCTCGGTCGTCGCCAAGCGCATCAACCGCGTCACCGTTCATTTCGAGCCGGGCCAGCTGCGTGCGCAGACCACCGGCACTGCCACTTCCTATGTCGATCGCAGCGCGGCGACGCTTCCCGACGATGTCCGCAAGCGCCTGACCGAGAAGCGCAAGGCCGGCGAGCAGGCCGCGGCGATGGACCCGCTCGCCGATCCTTCGGTGCGCGGCGCGGTGCTCTCGGCCACGTTCGAGGCGCTGGTTGGCTTCCAGCTGACCGAGGACCAGCTGAAGTACAACGTCACGCGCTGATTGCGCTCTATGCGATTGACTCGAATCGGGGGCGCGGCCAAGGCTGCGCTCGTCGATAGGCACGCGCGGGAGAGTGCAGGGTAACCTGCCGCCGAAGGAGCAACCGCCCCGGAATCTCTCAGGCACCAGGGACCGCGCGTACACGACACTCTGGAAAGCGGACGCGGCGCAGCCACGTCCCACCGAAGGGGTAAGCCAGCACGTCTGGCGAAAGCTCTCAGGTTCCGTGACAGAGGGGGCGATGGAGCGGTGCGCGAGGATTCCGCGCCGATTCGTCGAATCCCTCTCGAATCCGGAGTGCCGCTATGAGCCAGCAAGTCCAGGACCAGCCGATGAGCGGCGATCCCGAAGGCGGAGAGGGCGAGCCCGAGCTGCATCTGCTTCCGCTCGACCAGTGGCATCGCGCAAAGGGTGGCCGCATGGTGCCCTTTGCCGGCTATGAAATGCCCGTCCAATATGAAGGCATTATGGCCGAGCACCTCTGGGTGCGCGAGCATGCCGGGCTGTTCGACGTGTCGCACATGGGCCAGCTGACTTTCTCCGGCGAAGGCGTCGAAGCCGCGCTCGAGGCGCTGATGCCAGCCGACATCCAGGCCGCGAAATTCTCGCACCCGGTCTATTCGCTGCTGATGGCCGAGAATGGCGGCATCCTCGACGACCTGATGCTCACCCGCATCAAGGACGGCGAAGTCTATATGGTCGTCAACGGCGCCTGCAAATGGGACGACATCGCCCATTTCCGCGAGTTCCTGCCCGACGAGATCGGCATGAACCACATGGAGGACCATGCCCTGCTCGCGCTGCAGGGCCCCAAGGCGGTGACCGCGATCGAGCGCGTGATCCCCGGCGTGAGCGATCTGGTCTTCATGCAGGGCGCTGCCTTCGTCTGGCAGGGCCATGCCCTGTGGATCAGCCGCTCGGGCTATACCGGCGAGGACGGCTTCGAGATCTCGGTCCCGGCCGAAGCCGCAGAGGCGCTTGCCGACGCGCTCGTCGCGCAGGACGAGGTCAAGCCGATCGGCCTGGGCGCCCGCGATTCGCTTCGTCTTGAGGCGGACCTGCCGCTCTACGGCCACGACCTCGATACCGAGACCACCCCGGTTTCCGCCGCCTTGGGTTTTGCGCTCAAGAAGCGTC
This sequence comes from Sphingomonas sp. R-74633, assembly GCF_013416555.1. Taxonomy (GTDB): domain Bacteria; phylum Pseudomonadota; class Alphaproteobacteria; order Sphingomonadales; family Sphingomonadaceae; genus Sphingomonas. Next base: position 217,771 of record NZ_JACCFG010000006.1, read on the forward strand.
GCCGCGAGGAAGGCGGTTTCCCGGGTCACGCGCGCATCATGCTCGAGCGCGAGCAGGGCCCGATCCTCAAGCGCGTCGGCCTGATCGTCGAGGGCCGCCAGCCGGTCCGCGAGGGCGGCCTTGTCCTCGATGCCGACGGCAATGAAGTCGGCAAGGTCACCTCGGGCGGCTTCGCGCCGACGCTGCAGCAGCCGATCGCCATGGCCTATGTGCCCGTGGCTTCGGCCGAACCCGGCACCAAGATCACCCTTGCCCAGCGCGGCAAGATCCATTCGGCGGAGGTCGTGAAGATGCCCTTCGTCGCCCACAACTACGTCAGAAAGGGAGCCTGATGAGCCGCTATTTCACCGAAGACCATGAGTGGATCGACGTCGACGGCGATACCGCGACGGTCGGCATCACCGAATACGCCCAGAGCCAGCTCGGCGACATCGTGTTCGTCGAGACCCCGGATGAGGGCAAGGAAGTCGCCAAGGGCGACGACGCCGCCGTCGTGGAGTCGGTCAAGGCCGCTTCGGACGTCTATGCGCCGGTCTCGGGCACGGTGATCGAGGGCAATGAAGCGCTCGCCGACAACCCCGCTTTGGTCAACGAAGACCCCGAGGGCGAAGGCTGGTTCTTCAAGCTCACGCTCAGCGATGCCAGCGAGCTCGAGAGCCTGATGAACGACAGCGCGTACCAGGACTACGTCTCGAAGCTGTGATCCGGGCGGCCGCTCTTGCCGCCGCAACGGTCCTGCTCAGTAGCTGCGGTGCGCCGCAGCTACTGCCGTTCGACAAATATATGGCGCAGTGTGAGGCGCTGAAGGGCAAGCCGGTGCGTGTGGCGGGCTATCTCGGGATATGCCGCGGCTATGACTGCAGCCTCTATCCCGCTCCGTCGCACGTCGGCACGTTCGACCCCAAGGGTTCGATCGGCATCGGGGGCGGCCAGGCATTCGACCGGAAGGCCGCGCCCTTCCAGAATGGTTACGTCGTGATCTCCGGCACCGTCGCCAAAGACACCTGCACCGGCGCGGGCGGCACCGATCGCTCCGCCGGCATCGAACCTACCGATATCCAGCCCTGGTCGCCAACCAAATCCAAATGAGAAGGCCCTGATGCGCTACCTGCCCCTTACCCAGCCTGATCGCGAGGCGATGCTCGGCGTCATCGGCGCCAAGTCGATCGACGATCTCTTCGCCGACGTTCCCGCCTCGGCCGTGCTCGACGGTCCGATCGCCGGCCTGCCGATGCACGCCAGCGAGCTCGCGGTCGAACGCCACATGACGAAGCTGGCGGCGAAGAACCTCGCCGCGGGGGCCGCGCCCTTCTTCCTCGGCGCGGGCGCCTATCGCCACCATGTGCCGGCCTCGGTCGACCACCTCATCCAGCGCGGCGAGTTCCTCACCGCCTACACGCCCTACCAGCCGGAAATCGCGCAGGGCACGCTGCAGATGATGTTCGAGTTCCAGTCGCAGGTCGCGCGCCTGCTCGGCTGCGACGTGGCGAACGCCTCGATGTACGACGGCTCGACCGCGTGCTGGGAAGCGATCACCATGGCGCGCCGCGTGACCAAGCGTGGCAAGGCGATCCTCTCGGGCGGCGTCCACCCGCATTATGTCTCGGTCGCGCAGACCATGGCCAAGTTCACCGGCGACCAGCTCGTCACTGCGGTCCCGACGCTGTCGCCGAACCCGGACACCGATGACCTGATCGCCCAGATCGACGACGATACCTCGTGTGTCGTGGTCCAGTATCCCGACATCCTCGGCCGCATCGCCGACCTCTCCAAGCTCGCCGAAGCGGCGCATGCGAAGAAGGCGCTGCTCGTCGCGGTGGTCACCGAGCCCGTCGCTCTCGGTGCGATCAAGTCGCCTGGCGAGATGGGCGCGGACATCGTGGTGGGCGAGGGCCAGTCGCTCGGCGTCGGCCTGCAGTTCGGCGGGCCCTATGTCGGCCTGTTCGCCTGCTCGGAGAAGCTGGTCCGCCAGATGCCGGGGCGCCTGTGCGGCGAGACCCAGGATGCCGAGGGCAAGCGCGGCTATGTGCTGACGCTCTCCACCCGCGAGCAGCATATCCGCCGCGAGAAGGCGACCTCGAACATCTGCACCAGCTCGGTGCTGTGCGCCCTGGCGATGTCGGTGCACATGACTTTGCTCGGCGAGAAGGGCCTGCGCCAGCTCGCCGCGATCAACCATGCCGGTGCCTCGGCCGCTGCCGACCGCCTGGCCCAGGTGCCGGGCGTCGAGTTGGTCACCCCGACCTTCTTCAATGAGTTTACGCTGAAGTTGGCAAAGGAGGCGCGCCCGGTGGTTCGCACCTTGGCCGAGCAGGGCATCCTGGCCGGCGTCTCGCTTGGACGTCTTTATCCTTCGGCCGCCGAACTTGGCACCGGCCTTGTCGTTGCGGTCACCGAAACTACCACGTCGGAGGACGTCGAGACGCTTGCCTCCGCGCTCCAGGAGGTGCTGGCATGAGCACGATCAACCAGTCCGGCTGGCGCCCCACCACCCCGCAAGCCGGCGAAGCGAACACCGCCACCTTTACCGGCAACCGTGCCTTGATGCTCGAGGAAGCGCTGATCTTCGAGATCGGTTCGAGCCAGACCACCGGCGTCGATTTCGGCCCAGTGCCCGCAGGCAAGTCGCGCCTCGGCGGCCTCACCCGTGACGCCGAGATCGGCCTGCCCGGCCTGTCCGAGCCCGAGACGGTGCGCCACTATACCCGTCTCAGCCGCCAGAACTACGCGATCGACCTGGGGCTGTTCCCGCTCGGCTCGTGCACGATGAAGCACAATCCGCGCCTCAACGAGCGCATGGCCCGCCTGCCGGGCTTCGCCGACATCCACCCGCTCGCGCCCGTCGACACGGTGCAGGGCGCGCTCGAAGTGATCGACCAACTCGCCCACTGGCTGATCACGCTCACCGGCATGCAGGCAGTGGCGATGAGCCCCAAGGCCGGCGCGCATGGCGAGCTTTGCGGCATCCTCGCGATCCGCTCGGCGCTCGATGCGCAGGGCCAGCAGGACCGCAAGATCCTGCTTGTCCCGACCAGCGCGCACGGCACCAACCCCGCCACCGCCGCCTTCGCCGGCTTCTCGGTCGAGGACATCCCCGCCACCGAAGACGGCCGTGTCGATCTCGAAGCGCTCAAGGCGCGGCTCGGGCCGGACATCGCCGGCGTGATGATCACCAACCCCAATACCTGCGGCCTGTTCGAGCGCGAGATGAAGGCGATCTCGGACGCGGTCCACGCGGCGGGCGGCTATGTCTATTGCGACGGCGCCAACTTCAACGCGATCGTCGGCCGGGTCCGTCCGGGCGATCTCGGCGTCGATGCGATGCACATCAACTTGCACAAGACCTTCTCGACTCCGCATGGCGGCGGCGGCCCGGGCTCGGGCCCGGTCGTGCTGTCGGCGGCGCTGGCACCCTATGCGCCGCTGCCCTTCGTCGAGAAGGATGGCGACCGCTTCCACCTCGTCGAGGAAGAGACTGCGGGCGAGCACCATGCCGGTACCTTCGGCCGCATGACTGCCTTTAACGGCCAGATGGGAATGTTCACGCGCGCGCTGACCTATATCCTCAGCCATGGCGCCGATGGCCTGCGCCAGGTCGCCGAGGATTCGGTGCTCAACGCCAATTATATCCTGCGCAGCATGGAAGACGTGCTGGAAGCGCCCTTCGCCAAATACGGTCCGTGCATGCACGAGGCGATCTTCAGCGACCGCGGCCTGCCCGAGGGCCTGTCGACGATCGACATCGCCAAGGGACTGATCGACGAGGGCTATCACCCGATGACGGTCTATTTCCCGCTCGTCGTCCACGGCGCGATGCTGGTGGAGCCGACCGAGACCGAGAGCAAGGCGACGCTTGACCAGTTCATCGGCGCGTTCCGCTCGGTTGCGGCCCGCGCCAAGAACGGGGATCCGACGATCAAGACTGCCCCGCACTTCGCCCCGCGCCGCCGCCTCGACGAGACGCTCGCGGCGCGCAAGCCGGTGCTGGCGTGGAAGCCACCGGTGCAGGCGGAAGCGGCGGAGTAAAGCTATTCCGTTACCCTCCCTGACAAGGGAGGGGCCAGGGGTGGGTTGCCATCCGCGGGCTGCAAAGCTTGTTGAACCCGACCCACCCCCGACCCCTCCCTTCCAGGGAGGGGAGTTTTAGCCTTTCCGCCACAACCAGTCGGCCGGCAGCCCGAGCCGCTCGCTCGCTTTCGCGGGTGGCGAACCGAGCAGCGGCACGCGGTCGGCGGTGCGCGCGATCAGGCGTACAAGCCGCCTTTCGAACCCGCGCAGCCGCCAGTCCTCAAGTCCAAGCCGGTCGATCAGTACATCGGGCAGCAGCGACACCGCGGCACGCAGCAGCATGCGCTGGAACGGGCGCGCGGCGCGCGGCAGCGCCGGGACCTTTGCCATGATCTCGAGAAATTCGAGGATGATCGGCGAGGGGACCAGCCGCGGATCCATCCAGGCGAACAGGGCTGCCATCTTCGCCTCGCTGCCCGGGGCGCCGACCGCGCCATAGAGCCGCGCCACCGTCGCACCCTCGGCCAGCGCGCTGTCGCGCTCGCGGTAGCTCAGCCGCTCCACATAGCTGTGATAGGCGCGGACAAAGCCGAAGGACGCGGTGGCCTGGACCCAGTCGAGCAGCACCGGATCGTTCGCGTGATAGGGCGTGCCTTCGCTGGTGATGCCGGTCACCCGGCCATGCGCGCGCACGACGCCGGCGATCATCGCCTCGGCGCGGCTCCTCGGGCCATAGACGCTCATCATCGCGGCCAGACCGGTGCGGCGAAGGCGGGTGAGCGCGTCGGTACGGAAGCTTGAATGCTCCCAAACGCCGTCGCGCACGCCGGGCTCGGCCAGTTCGAGGATCACCGCTGCCACACCGCCGATGAACAAGGTGACGGGGTTCTTGAACACCCGCCACGAAACCGAGCCCGACCCGATCAGCGCAGCTTCGCCCACCGGCGCAGCGAAGTCGAAGTCCATGCCGGGCGCGCTGCCCATCATCTCGCTTGCCGCCGCGCCGATGCGGCGGAGCAGGGGCTCGGGCAGAGTGAGGGCGTCGATCATGCCACCCCAACGTGTCGGGAACGGCTTTCGTTCAGACGCGGTCCCGCGCGGTCAGATCCAGCGGCGCACGCTCGACTTATAGGCCAGATAGGGGGCGCCGAACTTGGCGGCGAGATAGGCTTCCTCGCGCTCGATCACTTCGCGCTGGATCACGAATACCAGCGGGATCAGCAGCAGCAGCGCCACCAGGCTGTCGAGCCATACCGCTACGCCCGCATAGGTCAGCGCCATGCCGAAATACATCGGATTGCGGGACCAGCGATAGACGCCGTCGGTGACGAATGCCGTCGATCGCTTCCAGGGCCGGGTGTCGGTGCCGGCGCTACGGAACAGACCGATTGCCGAGAAGACGATGCCGATGCCGAGGATCACTGCGAGCCAGCCGATGCCGCGTTCGGTCGAGTTGCTGAGCGGCAGGTCGGGGCTGCCCATGAACCGGCCCAGCGCCAGCCCGACCACCAGCGTGCCGACAAAGGCCGCCGGCGGCATGAACTTCACGCCTGCACTATCCTGATCGATGTCCATTTACCCTCCGGGCGCTCTGATGGACCGGCGTCGCGGCATGCGCAATCCTCTTGCCTTTTCCCGCCATCTCGGCTGGCATATGGAGTGTATTGCTTATATATAGCACTGGCAAGTTTCGGGGGAAAGTTTTCGATGCAGGGTCAGCCCGTCCATCCCAATCCGCTGTTCAACCTGATCCCGATCGCGATCATACTGGTCGTGCTCGCGCTGCGGTTCCGCCGGCTCACCCGCGAGCGGCCGCTGAAGATCGAGTGGCTGTGGGTGGTGCCCGCGCTCTATATCGTGATCGCGGGCGTCACTTTCTGGAACCTGCCCCCGTCGCCGACGACGCTGGCGGTGGCGTTCGCGGCGCTTCTCGCCGGCGCCGCGCTCGGCTGGCAGCGCGGCCGGATGATGCACATCAAGGTCGATCCGGAGACGCACGAGATCTCGCAAAAGGGCTCAGTGGCGGCGATGGCGTTCATCATCGTGCTGGTGCTGATCCGCACCGGCGCGCGCAATGCCGAGGCGCTCGGCCTGCCCGGCATCCATTTCGACGTGATGGCGATGACCGACGTGCTGATCGCGTTTGCATTGGGCATGCTGACGATGCAGCGCGTCGAGATGTTCCTGCGCGCCCGCCGGCTGCTCGAGGAAGCACGCGCCGCGTGAAGCGCCACGCCCCCGCCACCGAGCGCAACCGCGAGCCGATCGCCGCGGTGCTTGCCGAGGTGCTGCCGGTGTCGGGCCGCGTGCTCGAGATCGCCAGCGGCACCGGTGAGCATTGCGCCTTTTTCGCGGAATGCTTTCCTGGCGTCACCTGGCAGCCAAGCGATCCCGATCCCGACGCGCTGGCCTCGATCGCGGAATGGACGGGCGAACTGCCGAACGTCCTTCCGCCGCTCGAGATCGACGCGGCGGTGGGCGACTTCCCGGCGGCGGACGCGATCCTCTGCGTCAACATGGTCCATATCAGCCCGTGGGAAGCGACGCTTGGACTGATGGCCGGGGCAGGGACGGCGCTGGCTTCCGGCGCCCCGCTGATCCTCTACGGACCCTATCGCCGCGAAGGCGTGGAGACCGCGCCGTCGAACGAGGCGTTCGAGCTGTGGCTGAAGGAGAAGGACGCGCGCTTCGGGCTGCGCTTCGTCGAGGCGGTGAGCGAGGTTGCGGCGCCGCATGGCCTCGCGCTGGAACGGCTGGTCGAGATGCCGGCGAATAACCTGATGCTGGTCTACCGGCGCGCCTGAAACCTAAGCCGTCACCCCGGCCTCGTGCCGGGGTCCACTGTTCCGCACCGATCGACCTTCGAGCCTCTTGCCCTTTGCTAGCCTCCCGGTGGATCCCGGAACAAGTCCGGGGTGACGAAGATGGGAGGGCCTAGACCGGCTCCATCTCCGCGCTGGTCACCGCCGGCCCCACGCCGCGCTTGCGCTCGCGCCAGACGATGTACAGCCCGCTCGCGATGATCACCGGCGCGCCCAGCCAGGTCCAGGCGCTCGGCCACATGCCGAAGATCGCCCAGCCATAGAGCGTGCCCCAGATCAGGCTCGAATAGTCCATCGGCACCACGGCGCTGACCGGCGCATGGCGCACCGATCCGGTAAGCGCGAGCTGGCCGACGCCGCCGATCAGGCCGATCCCGACCAGCATCGCCCAGGTGACGGGGTCGTGCATCTTGAACGAGAAGGCGTAGGGGATCGCCAGCACCGGCACCGACAGCACCGAGAACCAGAAGACGGTCGTCCCCGTTGCTTCGGTCTTGCCGATCTGCCGGAGCAGGATCGCGACGATCGCGACGAACAGCGCCGCGAGCAGCCCGACCATCGCGCCGAACGCGGGGATATGCGTGCTCCCCGGCTGCGCGACGATCAGCACGCCGACAAAGCCGATGATCACCGCGCCCCAGCGATGCCAGCCGGTCGGCTCCTTCAGGAGCAGCGCGCCCAGGATCGTCGCGAAGATCGGCACGGTGAACTGGAAAGTGGTCGCCTCGGCCAGCGGCAGCAGCAGCACCGCGCCGAAGGTGAAGATCATGCCGGTCAGCCCCACGGTGCTGCGCACGACATGCGCGCCGAAGCGCCGGGTGCGGATCGAGCCCAGCCCGCCGGGGCCGGCCGCCACAAAGGCAGTCACCAGCGGCACCGCCCAGAGCTGGCGATGGAACATCGTCTCGACCAGTCCGGCGCCGCGCGTCTCGGCGAGCTTGATCAGCGCGGACATGGTCGCAAGGCAGGCCACCGCGAACAGCCGCAGCAAGATGCCCTTCAATATGTGATCGCCCTGCACGCCTGAGCCTTTGCGGCACGGGGGCGCCGGCGGCAACCCTCAGAGCATCGGCGGATAGGCCTGGCCGAACTGCGCGTCGGGCAAGGCCGCGACTGCCTTGCGCGCGTCGAGCCCCTCGCTGCAGGAAACCGGCTTGGGCGCTGGTGGCCCGATCGTCCGCCCGGCCGGATGATCACGCGCGGCGGCGGCAGCCTCCCACAGCGCGATATTCTGCCTGAGGTAGAGCGCGCGCAGGTCCGGCGCGTACCAGCCGGCATCGTTGGCGGGATCGGCGAAATAGGCGGCGCAGCGCTCGGGCGAGGTGGTTGAGAGCTGCTCGGCCAGCGCGATCTCGGCGGCGAGATAGGCGCGCAATGCCGGCACCGGCGCCTGCACGATGCTCGCGCGGCGGCGCTGCGTCGCCGCGCTGACAAAGGCCCCGGCGGTCTCCTGCACTTCGGCCGGCCCGCCGCCCGCCCGCGCGCGCTCGACTACCGCCGCCTTCAGTGCCTCGAAATCCTCGGGGAAGGTCCGCTTGATCGTCCGGCTCAGGGCCCCGCCGGGCTCGTCGGCGAGCAGCTCGCGTTCCACCGATGCCGGATCGGTGAGCGCGTTCTGTGGCGCCGTGCGCGGCCATTGCGCGATCGCCCAGGCGACAACGCCCAGCGCCACCAGGATCAGCGCCAAAGTGCGCCACCGCCCGCTCACCGCCTGCTCCCCATAATCCCGTGCGACTCCTCTTTGCCCGCGCAAGCTTTGTCGCTATCCGCCCAGTCATGATCAAGCATGCACTCAATGTCACCCGCGAGGGCGACTTCGCCCAATGGTACCAGACCGTCATCACCGAAGCCGACATGGCCGAGGAGAGCGGTGTGCGCGGGTGCATGGTCATCCGGCCGTGGGGCTATGGCATCTGGGAGCGCATCCAGCGCCTGCTCGACGATCGCATCAAGGCGACCGGCCATGAGAATTGCTATTTCCCGCTGTTCATCCCGCTCTCCTACTTTGAGAAAGAAGCCGAGCATGTCGACGGCTTCGCGAAGGAGATGGCGGTCGTCACGCATCACCGGTTGATCCAGAAGGACGGCAAGCTCGTCCCCGATCCCGAGGCGAAGCTCGAGGAGCCGCTCGTCGTCCGCCCGACTTCGGAGACGGTGATCGGTGCCGCGTTCAGCCGCTGGGTCCAGTCGTGGCGCGACCTGCCGGTGCTGATCAACCAATGGGCGAATGTCGTCCGCTGGGAGATGCGCACCCGCATGTTCCTGCGCACTGCCGAGTTCCTCTGGCAGGAAGGGCACACTGCCCATGCCAGCGTCGGGGAAGCGCGCGAAGAGACGATGAAGATGCTCGAAGTCTATCGCGAGTTCGCCGAGAATTGCGCGGCAATGCCCGTGATCGCCGGCGAGAAGCCCGAGAATGAGCGCTTCCCGGGCGCGGTCTCGACCTATTCGATCGAAGCGATGATGCAGGACGGCAAGGCGCTGCAGGCGGCGACCAGCCATTTCCTCGGCACCACCTTCAGCAAGGCGCAGGACATCAAGTTCCAGAACTCGGAAGGCCAGCAGGAGCTCGCCCAGACGACGAGCTGGGGCATGTCGACCCGCATGATCGGCGGGCTGATCATGACGCATGGCGATGATGACGGCCTGCGCGTGCCGCCCCGCCTCGCGCCCTGGCAGATCGCGATCGTGCCGATGCTGCGCGACAATGACGAGGACGCCGCGCTGATCGACTATTGCAAGTCGCTCCAGCAGGAACTCGCCAAGCTCACCGCGTTCGGCGAGCCCGTCCGCGCGCTGCTCGACCTCAAGGCGGTCAAGGCGGTCACCAAGCGCTGGGGCTGGATCAAGAAGGGCGCACCGGTCGTCGTCGAAGTCGGCGGCCGCGACATGGCCGGCGGCAACGTCTCGGTCACCGTCCGCACCGAGCTCTATCGCGAGGACGGCAAGCTCAATTCGGCGATCATCCCGCGTGATGCATTTCTCGGCGATATCGTGGCAACACTCGAAGGCGTGCAGAAGGTGCTGTTCGACGAGGCCAAGGCGCGCACGGACGCGAACATCGTCCGCGACGTGACCGACTTCGCCGGCATGGCCGATTATTTCGAGAAGGCCGGCAAGTTCCCCGGCTGGGTCGAAGTCGAATGGTCGAAGCCGAGCGGCGCCGATCTCGACAAGGTGGTCGAGCGGCTGAAGGCGCTCAAGCTGACCTTCCGCAACGTGCCGAACGACGCAGCGCCGGCCACCGGCACCTGCATCTTTTCCGGCGCGCCCGCGGTCGAGCGCATCCTCGTCGCGCGCGCCTACTGATGCGCACCCTTTTCGCCACGTTGCTCCACCAGGAGCCGCTCGGCGATGACGATCTGCTGGAGGCGCTGGAGGAATCCTGCCTCCAGCTCGCCGAGGACGACAGCGCCGGCCGCCGCTGGTGCCGCGAGCATAATTATCGCGGCTACACCAGCTACGCCTCGCTCAACGACCTGCCGATCCGCGACCCGAACTTCGCCGACCTCAAGCGCCTGCTCGACAAGCATGTCGCGACGTTCGCCAGGGCCTGCGCCTTCGATCTCGGCGGCAAGAAGCTCAAGCTCGACAGCCTCTGGGTCAATGTCCTCGACGGCAAGGGCGGGCACGCCGGGCACATCCACCCGCACAGCGTCGTCTCGGGCACGCTCTATGTCACGCTGCCCAAGGGCGCGCGCGGGCTTAAGCTCGAGGATCCGCGCCTCGCGATGATGATGGCCGCGCCGCCGCGCCGCGAGGATGCGCCCGAGGAACTGCAGAGCTTTGTCGAGATCATCCCCGAGCCCGGCACCGTGCTGCTCTGGGAAAGCTGGCTGCGCCATGAAGTCCCGCCCGGTTCGGGCAAGGAAGAACGGATCAGCATCAGTTTCAACTATCGCTGGGGATGATTGCCCGCCGTACCTTGCTCGCCGGCACGCTGGCGCTGCCGCTCGCGGCGCGGGCGAAGGCGCAATGGGATGCGGTGGTCGACCCGCGCACCGGCACGCTCGGCGCGGCGCTGACTGAGGCGGAGCGGGCAGGGCGGCCCTTCCGTATCCTGCTAAAGCCCGGCGTGTTCACCGAGAAGCTCATCGTGCGCGCGCCTGGCGTGACGATCCAGGGCTCGCCCGGCACGGTGATCGAATATGGCACCGCGGCAGGCACGCCCAAGCCCGGCGGCGGGACCTGGGGCACCGGCGGTTCGGGCACGCTGACCATCGCTGCGCCCGACGTCACGCTGCGCGGCCTCACGATCCGCAACAGCTTCGACTATATCGGCGCGCGGCGTGACGGCGCCGGCAATGGCGCGCAGGCCGTGGCCCTGGCGGTGGGCCGCGAGGCGGACCGCACCGTCATCGATCGCTGCGTACTGCTCGGCTATCAGGACAGCTTCTACCTCCACACCCGCACCCTGGTGACCGACACGCGCATTGTCGGCGGGGTGGACTTCATCTTCGGCGGCGCGGCGGCCTGGTTCGAAGGCTGCGAGATCGTCACCCGCTATGTCCCGGGCGCGCAGGGCTCGGGCTATGTGGCGGCGCCGAGTACGCCCGCCGCGCAGGAATTCGGGCTGGTCTTTGCCGGCTGCAAGCTCAAGCGCGAGGCGGGCGTGCCGGACAATTCGACATGGCTGGGCCGGCCGTGGCGGGCTGGCGGCAACATGGCGCTGCTCGGCCAGGCGGCGTTCCTCCGCTGCTGGATGGACGCGCATATCCACCACGAGGGCTGGACCTGGATGGGATATAAGGGGTCGGAGGGCGACCAGCGCCGGCTGACGCCGACTGAGGCGCGGCTGTATGAGTTCGGGAGTGTGGGGCCGGGTCGTGGCCCGGCGGGCCCGGATCGCAAGCTGCTGACGGCCCAAGATGCTAAGCGCTACACGCGGGCGAACGTGATCGGGTTCTGACTTTCCTCCTGGTGTTCCCCGGCGAAAGCCGGGGCCCAGGGTTACAAGAGATCCGGCAGAGAAACCCTGGGCCCCGGCTTCCGCCGGGGAGCAGCTAGGTTCCCGTTGCGCAGGATCAGCAGATCACCAAAGTAAGCTGCCGCACCAGGGCCCGCTCGATTGGGTCGTCGAACCGGCAGCCGATATGCGCACCGTCGTTCCACACCACGGTGGCGGGCACCGGCTGGTCGCCGCGCAGTGCCAGCCATACCTTGTCGCCCTCGCCGTGCGACACGGCGCAGGCGAGCCGGCAGCCATAGACCGAGAGGTCATGGAGCATCGCCTCGGCGGGCTTGTTGCCGCGCTTGGTGACGGTGGCGCGCGTGACGAGGATACGATGACGCGGCTCCGCGCGCTGCTCGACATGCGCGGATGTTACGGCCCGATACTGGGAGAATTTTGTAGCCATTCTCTCTCCACCCCGCGGCGACCCTGCCTTTGGATGGTTTAAGAAGGACTTAAGGCGCGTTAGCGGTAACGGACCAAAGTGGCGTTATGTCGCGCGATCACTTCGTCTCGTCGAGTATGGCCTGAACCTTGGTTGCCAGATCCGAGGGCGCGTGCAGCCCCAGCTTGCTCCGTCGCCACAGCACGTCCTCGGCGGTGCGCGCCCATTCCTGATCGCGCATCCAGCGGATCTCGGTGGCGGTAAGGCCTGCGCCCAGATCCTCGCCAATGTCGGTAACGCCCTTCAGCATGTCGCCCAAGCAGCAGCCATAGGCGTGCGCCATCCGCTCGGCGCGCGCATCGCCGAGGAACGGCCAGCGCTTCTTGGCGGTGGCGAGGAAGCTGTCGAACGCGGCGATCGCGCCGCCGGGGAAGACCCGCGCCCGCGTCATCGGCTCGACGTCGACGCCGAGCACCGGCCCGAGCTTCGCCAGTGCCTCCTCGGCCAGTGCCCGCGCCGTGGTGATCTTGCCGCCGAAGATCGAGAGCAAGGGCGGACCTTCGCGGTCGAGCTCGAGCACATAGTCGCGGGTCACTGCCTGCGCCTTGGCCGCGCCGTCATCGTGCAGCGGCCGCACGCCGGACCAGCACCAGACCACATCCTCGGACGTCACCTGCCGCGTGAAATAGCGATTCACTGCTTCGAGGAGGTAGAGCTTCTCCTCCTCCGAGCACACCGCATCCTCGGGCCGCTCGACCTGAATGTCAGTCGTGCCGATCTCGGTGAATTCGCCTTCATAGGGGATGGCGAAGACGATCCGCCGGTCGGGCTGCTGGAGGATATAGGCATGGTCGCCGTCGAAGAGTTTGGGGACGACGATATGGCTGCCTTTTACGAGCCGGACCTGCGAATGATTAGCAATAGCTAGCTTGTCGAGTAGCGTTCGCACCCAGGGTCCGGCCGCGTTGACCAGCCCGCGCGCCTCGACTTTGCGCCCGTCGGACAGTTCGGCGTGCCATAGATCACTATCGCGTTTGGCGCTCAGCAACTCGGTCCGCGTCGCGATCTCGGCGCCATGTCCGGCGGCGTCGATCGCATTGGCCAGAGTGAGGCGGGCATCGTCCACCCGGCAGTCCGAATAGACGAAGCCGCGATGCTCGCCCTTGAGCGGATCGGTATACGCCTTGTCGCCCCTGCGCAGCCCGCGCGAACGCGGGAGCGACGTGCCGCCGGCGAGCAGATCGTAGATGTGGAGGCCCAGGCGCACCACCCACCAAGGCCGCACCGAATGGGCATGCGGCAGAACGAAGGTGAGCGGGCGGATCAGATGCGGCGCGGCGTCGAGCAGCCGCTCGCGCTCGTGCAGCGCCTCGCGGACCAGGCGGAACTCATAGGTTTCGAGATAGCGCAGCCCGCCATGGATCAGCTTGGTCGAGGCCGAGCTGGTATGGCCGGCCAGGTCGTCCTTCTCGACCAGCAGCACCTTGAGGCCGAGCAGCGAGGCTTCCCGGGCGATCGCACACCCGTTTATCCCGCCGCCGACGATGAGCAGGTCATATTGCACGGGGGCAAGGTACGGCGTTGGCAGGCGCCTCGCAAATCCCTATCTTGGGGTTCAATGGCAAAAACCAAAATCAAAGCAGGGCTGCCCACACGGCAGCAGATTCTCGAATTCATCACCAATTCCACGACAGCCGCAGGCAAGCGCGAGATCGCGAAGGCCTTTGGGCTGCACGGGCAGGACAAGATCCTGCTCAAGGCCTTGCTCAAGGACATGAGCGATGAGGGGCTGATCGACGTCGCCCCCGGCCGCGCCTTCCACAAGATGGGCGGCATTCCCAAGGTCACCGTGCTGCGCATCACCGATGCCGATGGCGACACTACCTGGGCCGTGCCCGAAAACTGGGAGGCCGAAGGCGTTCCCGTCCCGCGCCTCCGCGTTCGTGAACCGCGCGGCAAGCGCTCGGCACTAGGCGTCGGCGACCGCATTCTGGCGCGCACCGAAGAGGCCGGGCAGGGCTGGATCGCCCACCCGATGAAGAAGCTCGCGCGCGGCGAGGAGCTGATGCTCGGCGTGCTCAAGGAAGAGGCCGGGCGGCTCTGGCTGCAGGGCGTGGAGAAGAAGGAGCGCCGCAACTGGGCGGTCTCCGACGCCGGCGGCGCCGAGCCGGGCGACCTGGTGCTGGCCGAAAAGGCGGGCCGTCCGCCGCGGATCACCGCCAAGGTGGTCGAGCGGCTCGGCGATCCCTTCGCCCCGCGCAGCTTCTCGCTGATCGCGATTCATCGCCACTCGATCCCCAATGTCTTCTCCGAAGATCTCATCGAGGAGGCCGAGCGAGTCTCGCGGCTCGATCTGGGCAAGCGCGAGGATCTTCGCGACCTGCCGATCGTCGCGATCGATCCGGCGGATGCGCGCGATCATGACGACGCGGTCTGGGCCGCGCCCGACGACGATCCGCAGAACGAAGGCGGCTGGAAGGCTGTGGTCGCGATTGCCGATGTCAGCTTCTACGTCCGTCCCGGCTCGAAGCTGGATCGCGAGGCGCGCAAGCGCGGCAACTCGGTCTATTTCCCCGACCGCGTCGTGCCGATGCTGCCCGAAATCCTCTCGGCCGAAGTCTGCTCGCTCAAGCAGGGCGAGGACCGCGCGGCGCTGGCCTGTCATCTCCAGATCGGCAAGCATGGCGAGCTCAAGAGCTGGCGCTTCACGCGCGCGGTGGTCAGCATCGCGGCGAACATCGCCTATGAAGACGCGCAGGCGGCGATCGACGGCAGACTTGAGCACCCGCTGACCGAGACGGCACTCAAGCCGCTCTGGGGCTGCTGGGCGGCGCTCAACAAGGCGCGCGACAAGCGCGAGCCGCTCGACCTCGATCTGCCCGAGCGGCGGATCGTGCTCGACGAGATGGGGCGTATCCTCTCGGTCGCGCCGCGTGAGCGGTTGGACGCGCACAAGCTGATCGAGGATTACATGATCGCGGCGAACGTCGCGGCGGCGAAGGCGCTGGAGGCGAAGAAGGCGCCGGTGATGTACCGCATCCACGAGCCGCCGGCGCGCGAGAAGCTCGTCGCGCTGCGCGAGTATCTCAAGACCTTCGGCGTCGAGTTCGCGCTGGGGCAGGTGATCAAGCCGGCGACCTTCAACCAGATCCTGAAGCGGGTGGGGGAGAGCGATTTCCGCGAGCAGGTGATGCAGCAGGTGCTGCGCAGCCAGATGCAGGCGTCGTACGGGCCGGCGAACCATGGCCATTTCGGCCTGTCGCTGGGCAGCTACGCGCACTTCACTTCGCCGATCCGCCGCTATGCCGACCTGATCGTCCACCGCTCGCTGGTTGCAGCCTATGACCTCGGCCCGGGCGGGCTGACGCAGGACGAGGCTGCGAGCATGGAGCGGATCGGCGAGAGCATCTCCAGCCTTGAGCGCCGGGCGATGGAAGCCGAGCGCGAGACGATCGACCGCTATGTTGCCGCCTATCTTTCCAACCATGTCGGCGAAGTGCTCGATGCGCGGATCACCGGGGTGCAGAGCTTCGGCTTCTTCGCCACGGTCGACGGCGTCGGCGGCGACGGGCTGGTCGCGGCGCGGGACCTCGGCACGGAGTATTTCCGGTACGACGAGGCCGGGCAGCGGCTGGTTGGCGACCATAGTGGGGACGAGTTCACCATCGGCATGCGGCTCCAGCTGCGGCTGGTGGAGGCCAATCCGGTCTCCGGCGCGCTGCGCTTCGAACTGCCCGACGGTGTCGGGTCGGCGGGGCCGTCGGGCTTCCGGCCCGAGCGGGCGGGCAAGGGGCGGCCCCGGCCGATCCAGCGCCGCGGGCGGCCGGCCAATATCCGTCACAATGGGAAGCGCCGTTGATCTGGGTTGATTGACCCTAGGGCAGGGGCCTTTATGCTTGGCTCTCCATATTCCGGGGGAATCGACCGTATGCTGAAGCCCGTCATCCTTGCCCTGGCGCTCGTCGCCGCCCCGGCGCTGCCTGCCGCCGCACAGACTGCGCCGGCGCCCGCCGCCCAGGCCAAGCCGACCGCGGCGGACTTCGCCAAGAACATGCAGGGCGCCATCGGCCAGACCTTCGAGGGCGGCATCGTCCTCAAGAACATCACCTCCGAGGCGAACACGCTGGTGCTCACCGTCGATGGCCCGGCCGGCTGGCGCGCCCAGCTGACCCCGGCGGACATCTCGACCGCGCTGGTCGGCGGCTTCTGCGGCACCGCGCCGCAGTTCTTCACCACCGGCGTCTCGATGCGGGTCGACTCGCTCGATTCCGGCAAGCTGCTCAAGGGCCCGCTGGTCACCACCTGCCCGCCCGCGCCGCCGGCGGCCCAGTGATCGCTTCCAGCGCTCCGACCGTCGTCGGGGCGCTGGCGGTGCGTGCGCGCCGCAAGATCCGCGCGCATTTCTTCGTCCTGCACGCGGTGACCGCCGAGGAGGCGGTCCCGTTTGTGCCCCAGCGCCGCATCGAGCAGACCCAGTTCGACCGCATGCTGCGCGCCGGGATCGTCCGTGAGGCCGGCAAGGGCCGCTACTGGTTCGACATCGTCGCCTGGCAGAAACACCAGGACCGTACCCGGATGATCCTGGTGCCGATCGTCATCGCGGTCTGCGTGCTCGTCGCGGGGCTGATCACCTTACTCTACTGAGAAACTGAGGCCGGCGCTGGCCTCGAGCCGCTTGACCAAAGGCGCGGCCATCAGCCCGCCGGCGGTCCAGATGCCGCCCTTGCCCTCGGCCGGCACATCCTCGATCAGGCAGAGCGCGCTCTCGGTGATCATCTTGCTGGTCGAGCCATAGCCCGGATCCCGGTCGCCCTTCACCGTCGCGGTGACGCGCTGGCCGTCGGGCATCTCGGCGACAAAATCGAGGGTGTAGAAGCCGGTCTCGCGCTCTTCCTTGCTCGGCCCTTCGCCCGGCGCCGGCCCCTTGTCCGCCGCCATCGGATTGACCTTGGCGAGCGCTTCCGCCGCCGCCTTGCCGATCTCGCCGAGGCCGGGGACGACCAGCATCTCGTCATATTGGAAGTCCGCGCCATAGGGCTGGCCGGCGAGGAAGTTCGAGCGGTGGACGTTCTTGGTGTTGATCACCGCCATCATGAAGGGGGCGACCCAAGCGTCGACGGCCTCGTCATGATAGGGGAGCATGCCGTTGGGCTGCTTCGGCCCCTCGAACCCCGGGGTCAGCGCAAAGGGATCGATCATCAGCTTGAGGATCGAGGGGTCCTTCGCCGCCGCGGCCATCGAGGCCTTGCCGCTGGCGAAGGTGCCGCCGGAGAAGGTACCCTTCATCGCCCGCACCCGGCCCTTCACGCGGGGCGCCGGCTTGCCGAAGCGGGCCACCGCCGCCTGCTGCGCGGTCCACACGCCGAGATCGAACGGGATCGAATCGAAACCGCAGGAGAAGACGATGCGCGCGCCGCTCGCCTTGGCGGCGTCTTCGTATTTGCGGATCATCTGGCCCATCCAGGCGGGTTCGCCGCAGAGGTCGACATAGGCAGTGCCGGTCTCGACACAGGCGGCGAGCAGTGCCTCGCCATAGAGCTGATAGGGGCCGACGGTGCTGATCACCACGGTGGCACGGGCAACCATCGTCTTGAGGCTGGCGGGATCATCGGCATTGGCGGTGAGCAGCGGCGTATCGGCCGGCGCGCCGATCTCGTCCCGGACCTGCTGCAGCTTGGTCAGCGAGCGGCCCGCCATCGCCCATTTTACATTCGGATAGTGGCCGGCGAGATATTCCGCGACGAGGCGGCCGGTGAAGCCGGTGGCGCCATAGACGATGATGTCGAATTCGCGGTTTGCCATTAGCCCGTTCCTGCTCCTCGACGTTCAACCGGCTGGTTGAGCGATTCGTTGATTCCGTTGACTCTCGCTTATGTGACTCTGGGAGAGCGGCGGCCTGTTCTTGACCCGGAGCGGCGCGCTGCGGGCGGATTTCACTGAAGCAGAGGAAATCCAACATTGGAAGAGGCGGTATGGTGCTGGCCGAGATTTTGTCTCCGGTTGGCCCTCTCGTCATTGGGAGAGGGGCGGGAGGGGAGAGTGTGCCGCACTTCCCCTCTCCCCGGCCCTCTCCCCGGAGGGGAGAGGGAGGAGGTTCACCCCTGCCCCGCGCGAAGGGCATTCCACAGCGTCTGCACTTCGCGGTTGAGCGCGCCGAGGTCCTCGCCCTTCATGCCCGAGCGGGTGAGCAGTTCTTCCGCCAAACAGCCGCATTCCTCGCGCATCGCCCGGCCGCGGTCGGTGAGGCGGACCTGGACCTGGCGCTCATCCTCGGGGTTGCGCTGGCGGGTGAGGAACCCGGCGGCCTCGAGCCGCTTCACCAAAGGCGTGATCGTGCTCGATTCGAGTGCGAGCCGATCGGCGATCGCGCCGACGGTGCGGCCATCCTCCTCCCACAGCGCGTGGAGGACGAGATATTGCGGATAGGTGATCCCCATCCGATCGAGCATTGGCTTATAGGCGCGGGTGATCGCCATGCTGGTGGCATAGAGCGAGAAGCAGAGCTGATCGTCGAGCGGCATCGCGGCGGGCATGTTCGTCTCCTTGGCCAGGGCCAATATCACAGAAACATATATCGCGATAAATATTCTGCTGGACAAGCCCCGACTCACCCATTAGCTAACACTTATCGCGATAATGATTATCGCTGAATGAAATTGGAGACCGAGCATGTCCGTCAACGTCCTCTACACCACCCGCGCCACCTCCACCGGCGGCCGCGACGGCGACACCCGCAGCGAGGACGGGCGCTTCACCGCCAAGCTCTCGACCCCGAAGGAACTGGGCGGCGCCGGCGGCGAGGGGACCAACCCCGAGCAGCTGTTCGCTGCAGGCTATTCGGCCTGCTTCATTGGCGCGCTGAAGGTTGCGGGACAGCAGCTCAAGATCAAGGTTCCGGCCGAGACGAGCGTGACCGCGACAGTGGGCATCGGCCCGCGTACCGAAGGCGGCTTCGGCATCACTGCCGATCTGGAAGTGACCCTGCCGGGCGTCGAGCGCGCCGAGGCCGAGCAGCTGCTCGCCGCCGCGCACCAGATCTGCCCCTATTCGAATGCCACCCGCAACAATGTCGATGTGGGCCTGACGCTGGCTTGAGGTCGATCCGCCTGAAATAGCGGGCGCAAGATACGCTGCCGGCGCGTAAAATACGGAACATCCGCATTTTTCCGGGCTGGCAGCTAATCTATGCAAGCGTGAAGACGCGTATAGTTATGGTAAAGCGCGCATAAGCGACGAGCCATGGGGGGAACCTGCGGCCTGGCTGGCGGAAGGAAGCGATGGCTATCGCGAGGGCGGATAGTGCGGAGACGGGGGGCAGTCCGGCGGCATTTCGCTGGGCAACCTGGCTATTCGCATTCGCCATCTCGCTTCCCGCCGCGACGATGCTGGGATGGATCTTCGGGATCGCCCCGCTGCGCGGCCTGGGCAATCCCAATTACGCCGTCGCGCCGTTCGCGGTTGCGCTGTTCCTGCTGATCACCTCGAGCGCGATGTTCGCCCATCTGGGCAAGCAGAGCGCAGCGCGGCTGCTCGTCGGCGTGACGCTGGTGCCGCTGCTGTTGCTGGTGCTGCAATATGCCGCGCACCTCGATCTGGGGCTGGAGCGGATCTTCTACCACCGCCAGGTGCTCGAGCTGGGCGTGCTCAACCGGGGCGTGCCCGGCACCGGCGCGATCAGCGTGATGCTGCTCGATTGCGTGGCCATCCTGTTGTTCACCAGCGCCGAGCCGCTGCCGCGGACCTGGGCGGTGATCCTGGCGAGCACCAGCATCGGCCTGACCGCGCTGACCGCGACGATGACGCTGATCTCCGCGCCGGCCGCACTCGCGCCGGCATTTATCGGCCGCTCGACCGCGACCTCGCTGCCCAATTTCGCGATGGGCGCGGCGATATTGCTGCATGTGCTGAACAGCCGGCAGGACGCCGAGATCAACTTCGAATACCGGCTGTTCCGGCGGCTGGCGCCGGCGATCATCATGCTGCCCGTATTCCCCTCGCTGCTCGCGCTGGTGACAGTGGGCGGCGCCTATCTGAGCCTCAACGAAGCGCAGTTCATGGTGGTGGCGGGCAACATCATGATCGTCTCGCTGCTGCTGCTGATCGGGCTGCGCGGCGCCCGCCAGCAGAGCGACACGGTGCGGCTGCAGGGCGAGCAGCTGCGCTCGATCCTGGCCGGGGTGCCCGATGCGGTGATCGTGACCGACGACACCGGCCTGGTGACCGATTTCAGCCTGGCCGCCGCGCGGCTATGGGGCGTGCCGCTGGATGCCGAGGGCTGCTATATGGCGACCTATCTCGGCGAGAAGGAACAGGCGAAGCTCGCCCGCTTCCTCGAGGCCGCCGAGCCCGAATTCCTGCTGACCGGCGAAGGCGTGCGTACCGACGGATCGCGCTTCCCGCTCGAGCTGCGCGGCGCAGTGTTCAAGGGGGTCGACGGCGCGACCTGCTTCACGCTGTTTGCGCGCGACCTTTCGGAGAAGCTCGCCGCCGAGCAGCATGTCGCCAAGCTGGGCGCGCAGCTGGCGCATGTCGCGCGGCACAATGCGATGGGCGAGCTGGCCGCCGACCTGGCGCACGAACTGAACCAGCCGCTGACCGCGGCGATCAACTATCTCTCCACCGTGGGCTATATGCTCGACCAGCGCGGCGACGAGACCAATGCGCCCGAGATGGTCGGCCATGCGCGCAGCCAGATCGCGCGCGCCGGCGAGATCATCCGGCGGATGCGCGAATTCGCCCAGCATCGCGAAGTGGAGAAGCGCGCCGAGCCGCTGATGCCGATGATCGAGGATGCGATGCAGCTCGTGCTCGCGGGCACCGGCGGGCATGACGTGGACATCGAACTGGCGGTGGAGCCGCCCAACGTCCGCGTATTCGTCGATCGCATCCAGTTCCAGCAAGTGGCAGTGAACCTGCTGCGCAACGCAGTGGAGGCGATCCGATCGAGCGAGCGCGGGCGCGGCAAGATCCTGATCGCCGCCAGCCTGGTCGAGCCCGAATGGGTGGAGCTGCAGTTCATCGACGACGGCCCCGGCGTGCCCGAGCCGATCCTCGACCAATTGTTCGAACGGTTCACCTCGACCAAGGCGGGGGCGGGGATGGGCATCGGCCTGTCGATCTCGCGCCGCATCATCGAGGCGCATGGCGGCACGATGAGCGCAGTCAACGGCACGGTGGCGGGGGCGACCTTCCGGTTCACGCTGCCGGCGGTGACGAAGAGCGTGTTTGATTAGCGCGGAAACGCATGAAGCGGGCTGTCGGCAAACGCCCCAATTGCGGACATAGGCGGAACCTGTGTCGCCGTCATATGTACTCGATGCGGGGATAGAGTCTGATGGATGTGATGGCGGAGCTGCGTCCAATTGGGGCGAAATACAGCGCTGGTGACTTCGGCGCGGGTCTCGTTGAGCTGAAATCCCTCTGGTCAAGAGTCCCCGATCCAAAGCCAGAAACGCCCAACGCCTATTTGATCATTGAATACGGGGTAGCTCTTGCGCTGAAGGAAGGTGATCTTGAGGAGGCGCAGGAGTGGGCGGATCGAGCCCCGATGTTTGCTGCCAAACGCCACGATATGGGCGAAGTCGAATTTCTCATCGGTAGAGTGGCCTTCGAGCGTGGGGACCTGCGAAAGGCCAAGGAGCAATTCATCATCGCTAATGCGAAGTCCGAAGGACGGGCATTCGAAGCCAAAGACGAAAGATACAGATTGCTAATCGACGACGGCAGCTAACCATCCATAGTCGGCCGTTCGGCCGTCGTCTCAGCTCCGCTTCATCCCGCCTCGTGGAACTGCAGCGACGCCAGCCGGGCGTAGAGACCGCCCTGGGCGACGAGCTCGGCATGGGTGCCGGTCTCGACGATGCGCCCCTCGTCCATCACGATGATCCGGCCGGCGGCGCGCACGGTGGCGAGGCGGTGGGCGATGACCAAGGTGGTGCGGGCCTGCATCAGCCGGTCGAGCGCGTCCTGGACGAGGCGCTCGCTTTCGGCATCGAGCGCGCTGGTGGCCTCGTCGAGGAGCAGGATGGGGGCGTCGCGGAGCAGCGCGCGGGCGATGGCGATGCGCTGGCGCTGGCCGCCCGACAGGCGCGCGCCGCCTTCGCCGAGAAAGGTGTCGAGGCCCTGGGGCAGCTCGCGCAGGAACTCGGCGGCATTGGCAGCCTCGGCGGCGGCCCAGAGCTGATCGTCGCTCGAGGCCCAGGCGCCGTAGCGCAGATTGTCGCGGGCGCTGGCGCCGAAGATCACCGTCTCCTGCGGGACCATCGCCATGCGGGCGCGGATCTCGGCGGGGTCGGCCTGGCGGAGCGGCACGCCGTCGATGCGGATTTCGCCGGCATCGGGATCGTAGAAGCGCTGGAGCAGCTGGAACAAGGTCGACTTGCCGGCGCCCGAGGGGCCGACCACCGCGACCGTCTCGCCGGGGCGGATGTCGAGCGAGAAATCGCTGAGCGCCGAGACTTCGGGGCGGGTCGGGTAGCGGAAGGTGACATGGTCGAAGACCAGCGCGCCCTGGGCCGGCTGGGGCAGCGCGACGGGATCGGCCGGGGCGGCGATGTCGGGCTCTTCCTGGAGCAGCTCGGCGAGGCGGCTGGCGGCGCCCGAGGCGCGCAGCAGGTCGCCATAGACTTCGGTCAGCGTGCTGAACGAGCCGGTGACGAGGCCGGCGGTGAGCACGAACGCCATGATCGAGCCGCCCGAGGCGCGGCCCGCGGCGACGTCGGCGACGGCGGCCCAGACGATCAGGACGATCGCCGTGAACAGCGCGCCGATCACCATCGCGGTCATCAATGCGCGCAGGCCGAAGCGGCGCTTGGCCGCCTCGAAGGTGCGGGTGACGGCGCCTTCGAAGCGCTCGCCCTCGCGCTGTTCCTGCCCGAACGCCTGGACGATGCGCATCGCGCCGAGCGTTTCCGAGGCGATCGAGCCGACATCGGCGACGCGGTCCTGGCTGTTGCGCGAAAGCTGGCGGACGCGGCCGGCGAGCCAGACGATCGGCAGGATCGTGATCGGGATGCCGACGATCAGATAGGCGGCGATCTTGGGCGCGAGCGCGAAGAGATAGATCACGCCGCCGGTGCCGGTGAGCAGGTTGCGGAGCGCCATCGAGACGGTGGAACCGACGACCTGCTCGACGATCGCGGTATCGGCGGTGAGGCGCGAGGCGATTTCGGAGGGGCGGTTTTCCTCGAACCATTTGGGCGGCAGGCGCAGGAGATTGCGGTGCACCGCGACGCGCAGATCGGCGACGGTGCGCTCGGCCAGCCAGGAGACGAAGTAGAAGCGGACCGCGGTGAATATCGCGAGCGCGACGACGACGAGCAGCAGCCCCTCGAAATAGCCGTTGATCCGGCTGGGATCGACATCGGCGCCGAAGCCCTTGTCGATGATCAGCTGGAGCGTGCGCGGGACCAGCAAGGTCGTCACCGACGAGCCGACCAGCGCAATCAGCGCGATCAGCAGCTGGAGGCGGTAGCGCCGGGTGAAGCTCCACACCACGAGCAGGTTGGAAAGCTTGCGCTTCTGCGGCGCATCGGGCGTGGGCGCAGACGGGACGGGTTCGGCCATGCGCGGCGGACTAGCGCGATTGCGCGGGGAGGGGAACTGTCCTTTGCCGGGACGCGGCCCTCGAAGATTCACAGGAATACGAGGATGGCGGGTTAATCGAGCATGCAGAGAGGGTTAGCGGTTTTAGTGCTACGATTTCGTAGGCCCGGTATGGGAACTGGTCATCGCTCTGTCGCATTCTGATACCGGTCGCCGTTGCACCGCAGCACGGCTCGCCTATAACGCTAACATAAGCCGCCGCCGTTATGGGGAGGGAGACGGCGGAAGGGACGCAATGCTGTACGACGCTTATGAGATTCAGCGCTCGCTTCTCGCAGGTGCGAGCGCGCTGGCCAATTTCTCCGCCGGGCTGTTGAACAACCCCGCCAATCCGTTCGCCTATTTCGGCGGCGGACCGGTGATGGCCTCGGCGCTCGAGGTGTTCGCGCATGCTTCGGCACCGCGCGGCAAGCCGGAATTCCTGCTCGATCACACCGAGATCGACGGCAAGATCGTCGACGTGCACGAGGAGATCGTGCAGCGCATGCCCTTCGGCCAGCTCAAGCGCTTCGTGCGCTCGGGCGTCGAGGGCGGTCCCAAGCTGCTGATCGTCGCGCCGATGTCGGGCCACTATGCCACGCTGCTGCGCGGCACGGTCGAGCGGATGCTGCCGGTGGCGGATGTCTACATCACCGACTGGCGCGACGCGAAGCTGGTGCCGATGGCCGACGGGCGCTTCGACCTGGACGACTATATCGACTATCTCGTCGAATTCCTGGCGTTCATCGGCAAGGACGGCGATCCCCGCCCGCATGTGCTGGCGGTGTGCCAGCCCTCGGTCCCGGCCTATGCCGCCGTCGCGCTGATGAGTGCGGACAAGCACCCGAACCGCCCGGCGACGCTGACGATGATGGGCGGCCCGATCGACACGCGCGAGGCGCCGACCGCAGTCAACACGCTCGCCACCGAGCGGCCGTTCAGCTGGTTCGAGCAGAACGTCATCGCGACGATCCCGATGAGCTATCCGGGCGCAGGGCGGAAGGTCTATCCGGGCTTCCTGCAGCTCGCCGGCTTCATGACGATGAACTTGGGCAACCACATGATCAGCCATTGGGAGATGTTCAAGCATCTCGTCCAGGGCGATGACGAGGGCGCCGAGGCGACGATGAAGTTCTACGAGGAATATCGCTCGGTCTGCGACATGACCGCCGAATTTTACCTCCAGACGATCGACACCGTGTTCCAGGCGCATGCGCTGCCCAAGGGCGAGATGCTGCACCGCGGCCGCAAGGTCGATCCGGCGGCGATCACCGATGTCGGCATCCTCGCGATCGAAGGCGAGAAGGACGATATCTCGGGCATCGGCCAGACCAAGGCGGCGCTGACCATCGCGACGGCGCTGCCCGATGCGATGAAGGCCTATCATCTCGCCGAGGGCGTCGGCCATTACGGCATCTTCAACGGCTCGAAGTGGCGCAACCGCATCGCGCCGATCGTCGAGCAGTGGATGGCGACGCACAAGGGCTGAGCCTGTGTGCTCCCTCCCCGGCAAGGGAGGGAGCACCGCCATCGCACGCCGAGGCGAACCTTGTAAGTCCTGCCAAGCGCAGTCATAGCCGCCGAAACTCGGGGGAAATCCATGCGCGTGCCGGTCTTGCTTACGCTCCTTTTGGGGGCGCCTTTCCCGACCCTGGCGCAGACGGCTTCAGCACCGCCTGCCAATGCCGAGCAGCACACGGTGCAGCAGCGCATCGAGGCGGTCATTTCGGGACTGCGGGGCGCCGTGGCGATCAAGGGCGCGCCGCCGGCCACGCGCACGCTTTCCGACGAAATGACGGCCAAGCATGTGCCGGGCGTTGCCATCGCGGTCATCAAGGGCGGCAAGGTCGACTGGGCACGCGGCTTCGGCACAACCCGCGACGGCGGCGAGCCGGTAACCGCCGACACGCTGTTCCAGGCGGGGTCGGTCAGCAAGCCGGTTGCGGCAGTGACCGCGCTGGCGCTGGTGCAGGACGGCAGCCTTTCGCTCGATACCAATGTCAACGCCACGCTCAAGAGCTGGAAGCTGCCGGAGAATGGCTTCACGGCCACCACCCCGGTGACCTTGCGGGCGCTTCTGTCGCATACCGCGGGCACCACGGTGCACGGCTTCTGGGGCTATGACGCGGGATCGCCGGTTCCGACGCTGACTCAGGTGCTGCGCGGCGCGGCACCTGCCAATTCGGATCCCGTTCTGGTCGATCAGGCAGTGGGCAGCGCGTTCCGCTATTCGGGCGGCGGGTATCTGGTCATGCAGCAGATGGCGATCGACGCGACGGGCAAGAGCTTCCCGGCGCTGGTTCGCGCCAAGCTTTTCGAGCCGCTCGGCATGACCCGCAGCAGCGAAGACCAGCCGCTCGACGCCGCGCGACTGGCCAAGGGCACTGCCTGGCCGCATGACCTGAAGGGTGTCGCCGTCGCGGGCGGGCCGCATGTCCATCCCGAGACGGCAGCCGCCGGGCTGTGGACCACCGCGCCCGAGCTGGCCCGTTTCGTTACCGACCTGCGTGCGGCCGCGATCGGCGAAAAGGGCCATGTCCTGACCCCCGAAACCGCCCGGCTGATGCTGACGCCGGTGAAGGACGATTTCGGCCTGGGCCTGTGGGTCCAGGGTGCCACGGCGGAAAAGTACTTTTATCACGACGGCTCGAACGCCGGCTACAAGGCGGTTTTCCTGAGCTACCTGCAATCGGGCGACGGCGTCGTGGTGCTGACCAATGGCGACGGCGGTTCGCAGCTGGGGGAGGAGATCCTCCGCGCCGTGGCCGTCGAATATGGCTGGCCCGACTATCAGCCGGTCGAGCGCGCTACGGTGGTGATGCCTGTCGCCGAGCAGGAAAAGTTCATCGGCACCTTCAAGGTCGAATGGCCGGGCGAATTCATCATCCGCCGCGACGGCGACCAGCTCGTCGCCGAGATCCGCAAGGTCGTCGAGCCGTTGCTGCCGGATTCGGCCAACAGCTTCTTCCTCGCCTCACGCGGCATGCAGCTGTCCTTCAGCGACCCGGATCACGGCTTTCTCACGCTGGGCGACTATAAGGGCGCGTTCGAGCGGACGAGCGCGAAATGAGGGCGCGGACCTAGTCCTCGCCGCGGTCTTCGTCGGGTTCTTCCTCGGGCCGGTTCCAGCCGTCGCGGTGAAGCTGGATAGGGATGAAGGCGATACTGGCCAGCACCGAGCCCAGCGCTTCCCAATATTCGCGGGTGAAGAAGCTGCGGAAATATTCGCGCAGCGTCACGTCAGTTGTACTCGCTTGTCGCGATCACGCCCCAGACCAGCCAGGCGACGCCGGCCCAGATCGCGACGATGAGGATCACGCCCGGCCAGCTGACCGGGCGCTGCGTCTCGATCTCGGCGCGGGCGCGGTGCTCGGCGAAGAGCGCGGGCGGGATCAGCTTTTCGAACAGCCAGATGCCGAGCGGGATGACGATCGCGTCGTCGACCAGGCCGAGCACCGGGATGAAATCGGGGATCAGGTCGATCGGCGACAGCGCATAGGCGGCGACGAGCAGGCCGAGCAGCTTGGCGAGCAACGGCGTGCGCGGATCGCGCACTGCGAACCACACAGCGTGCGCTTCGGTGCGGATGCGGTGGGCGAGCGAGGGGCCGGTCATGCGGATGGGGTGAAGGGTGCAGGGCTGAGGGTCAAGCGCCACCATTCGTCATCCCGGCGAAAGCCGGGATCTCGTGCGGCTCTTGCCCCGCGCCTTCGCCTGAGATCCCGGCTTTCGCCGGGATGACGACTAGGAGGTCGCCGTGCTCTCCACCACTGCGTGGCTGCCTTCCTCATCGCCCTTGATCTTGCCGCCGAACAGCATCTTGACCATGCCGGCGACCGACATGTCGGCCTCCCACAGCTCGGCGCTTTCGATGTCGAAGCGAAGCAAGGCGAGGTTCGGATCGTCCTTGCCGCCGGGAAACCAGGCCTCGACATGCTTGTTCCAGAGCTTGTCGATCTGGGCGAAGTCATTGTCGATGCGGACATCGCCGGCGAGGCAGGCGAAATAATCATGCCCCTTGGCGATGAACTGCGCCATCGCCTTGCCGCCGGGGGCGAGGCGATTGTCCTTGCCGGTGAAGAAGAACAAGGTGTCGGTCTGGTCCGGATCGAGCTGGGCGGTTAGCGGTACGCTGTGCTGGCCGTTCTCGAGCCCGATCATCAGGAACGGGCTGTCGGCGAGCTTCTTCCAGAGGTGCTTCTTGAGTTCGGCGGTGTCGGCCATGTCGTGCTCCCGGAGTTGGTTATCGGGAGAACAAGCAGGGCGCGTCAGGCGTTCCCATAGGCCGCTGCGGCGCCGAGCAGCTCGAGGTCATTGCGGTTGACCAGCGACACCGGCACTTCGGAAATCTGGCGGCGGAACGCGGCCTTGCCCTCCATGCGGCGGCGGAAGCCCGGGTCCATCAGGTGGGGATGCAGCGCGCGGCTGATCGCGCCGGTGAGGTAGATCCCGTCCCAGGCGCCGAAGGCAAGCGCGAGATCGCCGGCGAACGCGCCGAGATGCTCGACGAACATCGCCACGACCGCGGCGGCGATCGGATCGCGTGCGGTGGTGCGCGTCACATCCTCGGGGCTGGCGATTTTGGTGCCGCCCGACAACGCCTCATAGGCCAGGCACAGGCCGGGCGCGCTGACCAGCGTCTCGACATCGAGCGGATGCGCCTTGGCGCGGCAATAGTCGGCGAACTTGCGCTCATTGGGCGTCTGCGCCGCAAAGGCCATGTGGCCGGCCTCGCTCTGCACCGGGACCAGCCGGTCGCCCGACGTGACCAGCGCGGCGACGCCGAGCCCGGTGCCGGTGCCGATCACGACATAATTGCCGCCGGGCTCGACCGCGCGCGGCGGGGGCCCGTGCAGCGCAGTGAAGGCGCTGGTCGGCAAGAGGGTGAGCGCCAGCGCATTGGCGGCGCATTCGTTGAGCGCGCGCGGCGGCGCGCGCAGCACCGCTTCGACGCCCGAGAGCGAGATGTACCAGCGGCTGCCGGTGAGGTTGATCAGGTCGCCGCGCGCCGCGCCGGCGACGGCGAGCACCGCGGGCAGACGCGCATCGCGCAGGCCGAGATCGGTGAGATAGGAGACGAGCGCGCTGGTGAAGGTGGGATGCTCGCTGGTCGAGAAGCGGCGGATGTCACGCGGCGCGAGCCCCGCGTCGCCGCCGGTCAATCCGAACCGCACCGATTGGCGGCCGATATCGGCCACCAACGCCAAGCCTTCGCCCATGACGTACCCCTCCTTGTCGGCCCCGCTTTGCGGGGTCCGGATGCTGTTATCGCTAACACTTGTTACTGAAGCAATAAGATTGCGTTTGGCAGCGTTGTCAGAGGGTAAAGCGAATAATTGCGGGCAGGCAAGCAGAGTTGTTACAGCTTCGGTTACATTGCGGCGGACGGTTTTGCGCAGCTTCTCCCCTCGTCATCCCGGCGAAAGCCGGGACCCAGCGCCACGCGCGGCAGGGCCGAGTAACCCTGGGCCCCGGCTTTCGCCGGGGTGACGGTTAGGGGATGGAGTTACAGGACCTCGAACAGCCCCGCCGCGCCCATGCCGCCGCCGATGCACATCGTCACGACGACGTACTTTGCGCCGCGGCGCTTGCCTTCGATCAGCGCATGGCCGGTCATGCGGGCGCCCGACATGCCATAGGGGTGGCCGATCGAGATCGCGCCGCCATTGACGTTGAGCAGCTCGCCCGGGATGCCGAGCGTGTCCTGGCAATAGAGAACCTGCACCGCGAAAGCCTCGTTGAGCTCCCACAGGCCGATATCGTCCATCTTGAGGTTAAAGCGCTCGAGCAGCTTGGGGATCGCGAAGACCGGGCCGATGCCCATCTCGTCGGGCTTGGTGCCGGCGACGGCCATGCCGACATAGCGGCCGAGCGGCTGGAGGCCGCGCTTCTCGGCGAGCTTCTCTTCCATCAGCACCGAGGCCGAGGAGCCGTCCGACAGCTGCGAGGCGTTGCCGGCGGTGACGGTGCCGTTCGGCAGCACCGGGTTGAGGCCCTGCAGGCCCTCGATCGTGGTGTCGGCGCGGTTGCCCTCGTCCTTGGCGAGGGTGATTTCCTTCTGGGAGACTTCCTTGGTCTCCTTGTTGACGACGTTCATCGTCGCGGTGACGGGCACGATCTCGGCGTCGAACTTGCCGGCGGCCTGGGCGGCGGCGGTGCGCTGTTGCGACTGGAGGGCATAGGCATCGCAGCGGTCACGGCCGATGCCGTAGCGCGCGGCGACGACTTCGGCGGTCTGCAGCATCGGCATGTAGATGTCGGGCTGGATCGCGAGCAGCTCGCGATCGGGCTCGAGGCGCATCGCAGGGGTCTGGACGAGGCTGATCGACTCGACACCGCCGCCGATGGCGATGTCCATATTGTCGACGATGATCTCCTTGGCGGCGGTCGCGATCGCCATCAGGCCCGAGGCGCACTGGCGATCGACCGACATGCCGGCGACGGTGACGGGCAGGCCCGCGCGCAGCAGCGCAGTGCGGGCGATGTTGCCGGCCTGGCTGCCCTGCTGAAGCGCGGCGCCGAACACGACGTCCTGCACTTCGCCCGGGTCGATCCCGGCGCGCTCGACCGCGGCGCGGATCGAATGGGCGCCGAGCGTCGGTGCCGGCGTGGCGTTGAACGCGCCGCGATAGGCCCGGCCGATGCCGGTGCGCGCGGTGGAGACGATGACTGCGGAGCGGGACATGGTGTTTCCTTCTCTTGGATTCTTCGGATCAGACGTAGACGAGCGCGATCCACTCGGCGATCAGCGCGGGCTTTTCCTCGCCCTCGATCTCGAGGGTATATTCCTGGACCTGTTCCCAGACCCCGGGCTTACGCTCGGTAAATTTCAGCAGTTTGAACCGGCCGCGGACGCGCTTGCCCGAGCGGACCGGCTGCATGAAGCGGACTTTGTTGCCGCCGTAATTGACCCCCATCTTCGCGCCCTCGATCGCCGGCGCATCGGTGCGCGCGCCGAGCATCGGCATCAGCGAGAGGGTGAGGAAGCCGTGGGCAATCGTGCCGCCGAACGGGGTCTGCGCGGCGCGGACGGGGTCGACATGGATGAACTGGTGGTCGCCGGTGGCTTCGGCGAAGGTGTCGATCATCGTCTGGGTGACTTCCACCCAGTCCGACACGCGCTCGGTGCCGATGCTCTCGGCCATCTGCTGCACGGTGATCGTCGCCAAGGGGCCATCCTCTCGCCTGTTCGGGCCCCATCTAGTGAAGGGGGAGGGGCTCCTGCAAGCCTCAGCCGACCGGAAATTTGAAAGGCCGGGCTGACGTAGCGTCCGCCGTGGAGGGTCGGGGGCAGGAATGGCCGAACCCGATGTTCGAAAACGCGCGACTCAGGCCGGGCCGTCGTCCAGCGGCGTGCCGCCGCGCCGGGCAAGATCGGCGAGCAGCGTCTCGATCGCCCAGCTGCAGGCGGCGGCGGCCTCGGCACCGTCCATGTCCCACTGGTCGCGCATCTCGCGCCAGGCGAAGCCGCTGCCGAGCAGCTGGATCGCGGCGATGGCGCGGGTGCGGTCGGGCTCGGCGAGCGCCGTGACCTGGGGGGCGAGCATCGCGCGGAAGGCGGCGACGCGCTCGTCCTTCATCACGTTGCGGATGGCGCGGCCCTCGGCGCTGGCCATCACCACGGTCATCGCATCGGCCTTGTCGTCGAAATTGGCGAAGCGGGCAGGTAGGCCGCCGACGAAATCGTCGAGTGTCTTCGGGATGCCGCCGGCCGGGCCGACGCGCGCCCAGGCGGCGGCGCGCAGCGCGGCCTGGTCCGGATAATAGCGATAGACGGTGCGGCGCGAGACGCCGGCGCGGGTGGCGACCTGGTCATGGTTGAGGTGATCGCCCTCGGCCATCAGCGCCAGGATCGCATCGGCGATCTTCGCGCGGGTATGGGCATTGTCGGGGCCTTCGGGCCTGGCGGGGTCGGCGAGGAGGAAATTCCGTTTGGGCATGACTCCCCCAATAAACGTGACACAAAAAGTGTCAAATCAGCATTGACACATAATGTGCCATGCGTATTAGCAGGGCAACACGCAAGAGTTCAGGGAGTGTGCAGATGTTGTTCCATGTTTCGATCGACGCGGACGATCCGCGCCACGTCGCAGAGGTGATTGCCGAGCTGTGGGGCGGGGTGGCCTTGCCCTTCCCGCCGGTGATCGCGGGGAGCTGGATGGCGATGGCGGGCGACGAGCGCCGCACCACGGTGGAAGTCTATCCGCGCGGCACCGAACTGGTCGAGGCTGAGGGCGATGCCGATGCGTTCGGGATGATCGGCTTCAATGGCGCGCGCTCGGCGACGCATCTGGCGATCGCGAGCAATCTGGGCGTTGAAGAAGTGCTCGCGCTGGCGAAGCGCGAGGGCTGGCCAGTCAAGTATCGCAAGCGCGGCGGCGTGTTCGGGGTGCTCGAACTGTGGATCGAGGGCACGCGGATGATCGAGGTGCTGACGCCGGAGATGCAGGCGGAATACCGGGCCGGGCTGACGGTGGAGAATTGGCAGGGTTTCCTGCAGGCCGCGGGGATGGCGCCGGCCTGACGCATCACCCTCCACTATTGACGTGGAGGATGTTGCCGTCGGGGTCGCGGAACCAGATCGCGCGGAAGGTGCCGAGGATGTGGACACCGTCCTCGACCCGGTCGAAGCCTTGCGGATATTCCTCGAGCACCACGCCCTTGCCTCGCAGAGCGGCGGCAATCGCCTCGAGGTCGTCGCCGACGTCCCAGAAGACCGCATTGGCGTGGTTGGTGCCGGCGAAGTCGCTGCGATAGACGTTGAGCAGCGTCGCGCCGGTGCGGATCAGGAAGATGTCGCCGTGATCGGCGGCGAGCGGCAGGCCGAGCGTCTCGGTGTAGAAGGCCTTGGCGGCGGCGACGTCCTTGCAGGGGATGATCGCGTGGGAGGCGTGGTCCTTGAGCATCGTCGTTCCTTCAATGCCCCCCAGCGTTGGTCAGTCCTCCGGCTCGAGATCGAGCAGCGCCTTGCCGCTGCCGTCCATCGCGAAGGGGACCGAGGTGTGGATATGCGCGATCTTCCAGCTGCCCTCGACCCGGCGCGCGGCGATGGTGGCGCGGAACCACAGGCTCGACTTGCCTTCGCCCTTCTTGGTGCCGGTCATGTGCTGGAGCGCATGGACCATGGCGAGGTCGCCCTGCTCGAGCGTATGCGCGTCGCGGTGGGTGACGCGCAGATCGTCTTCCCAGGTCTCGAACCATGCACGCAGACCTGCAGGATCGAGCATCGCCGGCGCGCGATGGAGGAGCGGCGGGGCAAGGTCATAGCCGATCGCGTCGGGCAGATAGTCCGCGACGATGGCGTCGGCATCGCGGTTGCGCACCGCTTCCTCGTAGCGGGTGAAGATCGCCTCCGGCGTGTCAGGCATCGGGTTACTCCTCGGCGTGGAGCATCGCGGGTACGTAGAGCCGGATGCCTTCGGCTTCCAAACGCCTGAGCATGCCGATCACCACACGGTGCTTCGCAGCATCGGCCAGATCGCCGCTGGGAGACGGTGAATCGAATTCGACTTCGAAGGTCAGTGCGCCGGGGACCACGCCGGTGAAGAAGGCGTGGCTGAAGACGAGCTTCTCCTCGATGATGACCTGCTTGGCGAGATCGGCGAGACCGGCGAGCTTGTCCGCCGGCACCGTATTGGCGATCGCGAAGGTCAGCGCCATGCGGCGATAGCTGCGGTTCGAGCTGTTCTGGATCTCGAAATCGAGCAGCTTCTTGTTGGCGATGATCCGCTCCTCGCCGCCCGGCCCGCGGATGCGGGTGGACTTGAGGCCGATACGCTCCACCGTGCCCTTGCTCTTGTCGTAAAGGATCGTGTCGCCGACGCGGAAGGTCTTGTCGAAGATGATCGCCAGCGCGGCGAGCAGATCGGCGACGGTGCCCTGCGCGGCGAGGCCGATGGCGATGCCGCCGACGCCGAGGCCGGCAACCAGGCCGGTGACGTTGACCCCGAGGTTGCTGAGCACCACCACCAGCGCGATCGCGAACAGGATCATCGTCACCAGCAGGCGGATGATCCCGATCGCGCTCGCCAGGCTGGAGCCCTGATATTCCTCCGACGAAGTACGATGCTCGACCGCGCCGAGGATGACTTCGCGCAGCCAGATCGTCGCCTGGAAGACTGCGGCGATGGTGAACAGGAAGGTCGCCGTGGTGTAGAGCATCGGCGGCGCATCGACATAGCCGATGACCAGCCGGATCGCGGTCATCAGGATGAAGAAATTGCCCGTCTTGGCGAGCGCGCGGCCGGCGATCGCATACCAGTTGGCGACGCCTTCGCCCTGCTTGCACAGGCGCAAGCCCCAGCGGCGGACCATGTGCAGGCCGAGGAAGACGATGACCGCCACCGTGGTGGCGATCGCGATCGTCACCCAGTTATCCTGGATGTTGTGGAGCCACTGGCCCGCTTCCTGGACGAAGCTGCGCGCCTGAACCTGGAGATCCGCGCTGCTTTTCGGGAGTTCGATGTTGGTACTCATGCGGCCTTTCGGGGCTGATTATGGGCGGCAAGGCCTTCGAGATAGGCGATCAGGCCGCGTTCGTAACGATTGAGCCAGCGCGTGGCGCGCGGCAAGTGGAGATCGGAGCGCCACGCGGCCTGGGCCTCGCGATCCTTGGTGAGATCGATGAGCGCCGGGTGGACATAGGATTTGCGGGCGATGGCCGGGGTGTTGCCCAGCGCTTCGGTCACCGGCTCGAGCATCGCCTTGAGGCCGAGATGGCCATCGCCCTTCGCCAGCGCCTGGAACGCGATGACGCTGGCGCCCCAGGTGCGGAAATGCTTGGCGGTGAAATCCTCGCCCATTGCCTCGCGGATGTAGCAATTGACGTCGGACGAAGTGACCGGATGCGCCTCGCCGGCATCGTCGAGCCAGCGGAACAGATGCTGGCCGGGCAGGTCCTGGCATTTCTTGACGAAGCGGCTGAGCGAGCCGTCGGTGATCGTCATCACGCGCAGCTTGCCCGATTTGGCGCGGAACTGGAGGCGCAGCGTCTGGCCCTTCACTTGCGCGTGGCGCTTGCGCAGCGTGGTGGCGCCGAAGCTCTTGTTCGCCTGGACATATTGCTCGTTGCCGACGCGGATGCTGCCGAGATCGAGCAGGCGGACGACCGCGGCGACGGCCTTGTCCTTGCACAGCCCGCGCAGCTTGAGGTCGTGCGCGACCCTGGCGCGCAGCTTAGCGAGGTGTTCGCCGAAATCGGCGCAGCGATCGTATTTCGCCGCCTCCTGCGCCTCGCGGAAGGCGGTGTGGTAACGATATTGCTTGCGGCCCTTGTCGTCATAGCCGGTCGCCTGGATATGGCCGCGCGGATCGGGGCAGAACCAGCAATCATGGTAGGCGGGGGGCAGGCCGATCGCGTTCAGCCGGTCGATCTCGTCGCGATCGGTGATGCGCTTGTCCGCGTCCCAATAGCCCCAGCCGTGCCGCATCTTGCGGCGGGTGATGCCGGGCTGCTGGTCATCGACATAGACGATATCGGTGTTGGACACGGACGGCCTCCTCGCAATGCCCCGGTCAATGCGCGGACCATCGCTTCGTTCCGGAACCGGCGACGGGGCGACCGGTTGAAGGGGCGCAAATCGAGGAGCTTAGCCCATGACCGACCTCTCCCATGTCCGCGTGTTGATGATGGCGACCAATGGCTTCGAGCAGGACGAGCTGATGCTGCCGCGGCAGGCGCTGATCGACGCCGGCGCGCAGGTGACGCTGGCGGCGCTCGATACCAAGCCGATCACCGGAGAGAAGGGCGGCGAGAAGGGCGAGAGCATCACGCCGGACACCACGGTGAACGAAGTCGACACGCAGAATTACGATGCGCTGGTGCTGCCGGGCGGGGTGGCCAATCCGGACAAGCTCAGGATGAACGCGCGGGCAGTGGAGATCGTCGGCGAGTTCATGGACGACGACAAGATCGTCGCGGCGATCTGCCATGGGCCGTGGCTGCTGGTCGAGGCCGATGTCGTCGACGGGCGCGAAGTGACGAGCTGGCCGTCGATCCGCACCGACCTGGAGAATGCCGGGGCCGAGGTGGTCGACCGCGAAGTGGTGATCGACGAGAATCTCATCACCAGCCGCAAGCCCGACGATATTCCCGCGTTCAACCGCGCGGTGATCGAAGCGCTGCAGAAGGTGCCGGCCGAAGCCTGACGCCGTTCACCCAGCGCTGCGCGGGACGCTCGACCAGATGGTAGAGCGCCACCGAGGCGAGCAGGACGAGCAGCAGGAAGCCGGCGGCCAGTGGCCAGGGCACCGCGTGCGCATCCTCGACGAACGCGAGCTTGAATGCGAACCAGAGCAGGTAATGCGAGAGATAGGTCGCGTAGCTGATCTCGCCGAGATAGTGGAGCGGGGCGATCTCGAACGGGTTGCCCTTGCGCGCCGAAGTCAGCGCCAGGCCGAGCAGCAAGGCCGCGAAGCTGGCGGGGGCGGCGAAGGTTTCGGGCAGGCCGAGCGCCCAGCCGGTGGCGAAGGTGAGGGCGAGCGCGAAACTCGCCAGCGCGGGGTTGCGCCAGGCTTCGTTCCAGCGCAGCCAGAGCGCGGCGACCGCGGTGCCGGTGGCGAATTCGATCACGCAGCGGATCAGGCCGAGGCTGGTGATCTCCTGGCCGAGCGCGATCGCGCCGGTGCCGGCGAAGATCGCATGGAGCAGCCCGAGCAGCACGGCGATCGCGCCGACCACGCCCCAGCTCGGCACCCGGCGCCAGTTGATCGCGAGGGCGAGCAGCGGGAAGAGCAGATAGGCGGCAAGCTCGCACGAGATCGACCAGGCCGGGTCGTTCCAGCTGAGATGCTCGGTGAAGCCCCAGTTCTGGAGCAGCAGCACGTGGAGCGGCAGCTCGTGCCAGGGGAAATGGTCGCTGCCCCGCCCGGTGAACTGGAGCGCGAGCGCGAGCGCCACTGCGAAGCCGAGCATGAAGATGTGGAGCGGCCAGACCCGGGCGACGCGGCGCTGGAGGAAGCCGGGGACCGAGGCGAGGCCGCCGGCGCGGATGCGCTCGCCCCAGACCATCCAGATGACGAAGCCCGAGAGCAGGAAGAAGAAGTCGACCGCGAGATAGCCCTTGGCGAGGACATGGAGCACCGGATCGGGCAGGTCGAGCGCGAAGCGGATGTGGAAGAACACGACGAACCACGCCGCTATGCCGCGGACGCTGGTGAGGGCCTTGAGTTCACCCTTCATGCCAGCGCGGGCTTCGTCTTGCGCAGCGGCCGCCAGGCGGATTCCTCGCGCTTGCGGGCCATATAGGTGTCGAGCCCGATCTGCGCGCCGATCAGCATGTAGACAAAGGGCTGGAAGGCGATCGCGATGAAGGTCGCGCCGAGCATGTAGACGATGTGCGCGGTCTGGAGCGCGGAGGCGAGGGGGCTCACCCATTCCTGCCCGGGCTCGGGCTTCTTGTAGCGCTGGCGCAGCACCTCCATGCGGAAGATGCCGAGGATGTTGATCAGCAGCCACAAGGCGAGGCCGGGATAGCCCTGCTCGCCGAGCATCTCGAAATAGGCGCTGTGATAGGCGCGTGCCTTGTCGACTTCGAGGCTGCGATCGACCTTGGCCTGGCCGTCGCCTTCGCCTTCGACCGAGACCTTCTCGTAGCGGATCTGGTTCTGGCGATAGGCCTCGAACCCGCCGCCCATCGGGTGCGTCTTGGCGTAGTCCATCGTCCATTGCCACACGGCGAGGCGCGTCGAGGCCGAGGCATCGGCCTTGTAGGTCTTGATCGTCCCCATCCGCTCGGTGAACGAGGAGGGGAGGAAGGGTATGGCGGCGAGGCCGAGGCAGCCGAGCGCGGTGAGATAGACGACCTTGCGCTTGGTATCGCGGATCATCAGCAGCGCGACCAGGCCGATGCAGAGCAGGCCGGTGCGCGTCGACGTGCCGACCGGGATCAGCAGGCAGGCGAAGATCAGCGCGAGGCAGAAGCATTTCACCTTCCAGTCGGGCGGGAAGATCGTGCCGAAGCGCATGAACCAGACGATCAGCGGGATGATCGCGATCGCGACGGTGGAGATGGTCGAACCTTCGTAGAGGCCCGAATTATTGGCGACCATCAGGTTGAGTTCGCCGTAGCCGCCACCCGAGCCGAGCGTCTTGATCCCGCCGACGATGATGATCGAGGAAGCGGAGAGGATCATGAACAGCAACAGGCTCTCGATGCGCAGCTTGGTGCGCAGCGTCAGCGGCAGGAAGGCGGCAAAGGCGAGCGCCTTCCACACCCAGTCCCATTTATCGAGCGCCTCGACTTTGAAGTCGGCGTTGAGCGTCGTGTAGAAGCAATAGCCGAGCAGCGCGACGATCATCAGCTGGCGCGGGGCGACGCGCGTATCCTTCTTGTCGTCCATCGCCAGCCAGCCGAGCACCGACAGGCCGACGGCGATCAGCGAGATCGGGACCGAGTTGAGCAGGAGATAGGTCAGCCGCTGCGGCGAGACGATGTCGATATAGGCGTAGACAAGCACGAAGATGAACGGCTTGCGGAAGCCCATCCCGAAAAAGGCCAGCAGGAAGGCGACGAAGACGAGATCACGCACCGGGCTTGCCCCATCGGCTGGGCTTCGCCTTGGACGAGTCGTCGCCGGGCGCGGATTCATTGTCGAGATCGGGGCGGCGCAGCAGCAGGAAGGCCGCGAGCAGCATGAGCCCGTGCGAGATCGCCAGCGATAGATTGTCGATCATGGGCCCGTTGCAGCTCCTGCTTGTGGGAGTGCTGTAGCGGGATGCGGTTGACGCCGCGTTAAGTGCTCCTGTGCCAAGGGAGCGGGCATGCGGATTCTCCATATCCTCGATCACGGCCTGCCGCTGCATAGCGGCTATACCTTCCGGACCCGGGCGATCCTCAAGGCGCAGATGGCGCGGGGCTGGGAAGTCGCCGCGGTGACCAGCCCGCGCCACGGCAAGTTCGATACCGACGAAGAGACGATCGACGGCATCCGCTTCTATCGGACGCCCCGCGTCAATTCGGGGCCGCCGGTGATCGGCGAGCTGCGCGAGGTCTCGGCCTTTGCGAAGCGGATCGAGGCAGTGGCGCGGCAGTGGCAGCCGGATGTGCTCCATGCGCATTCGCCGGTGCTGGGCGCGATGGCGGCGCAGCGCGTGGCGGACAAGCTCGGCCTGCCGCTGATGTACGAGATCCGCGCCTTCTGGGAAGACGCCGCCGTGGGCAACGGCACCGGCACCGAGCGCAGCTGGAAATATCGCGCGACGCGCTGGCTCGAGACGCGGGCGGTGCGCAAGGCCGACGCGGTGGCGGTGATCTGCGAGGGGCTGAAGCGCGACCTGGTGGCGCGCGGCGGGATCGACGGGGGCAAGATCCTGATCTCGCCCAATGGCGTCGACCTTGGCCTGTTCGGCGAGCCGCTGGCGCATGACGACGCGCTGGCGAAGGAGCTGGGGATCGAGGGCGCCGAGACGATCGGCTTTATCGGCAGCTTCTACGATTATGAGGGCCTCGACGTGCTGATCGCGGCGATGCCCGATCTCGTCGCGCGCCGGCCCAAGATGCATCTGGTGCTGGTCGGCGGCGGGCCGTGCGACGCGGCGCTGATGGCGCAGGCGGCGGCTTCGCCGGTGGCCGAGCGCATCCATTTTGTCGGCCGCGTGCCGCACCAGCAGGTCGAGCGCTATTACAGCGTGATCGATGTGCTGGTCTATCCGCGCAAGCATATGCGGCTGACCGACCTGGTGACGCCGCTCAAGCCGCTGGAGGCGATGGCGCAGCAGCGGCTGGTCGCGGCCTCCGATGTGGGCGGGCACCGCGAGCTGATCCGCGACGGCGACACCGGTACCTTGTTCAAGCCCGACGACCCCGCGGCACTGGCGGCTTCGGTGGCGGAGCTGTTCGCCCGGCGCGACCAATGGGACGCGCGGCGCGAGCGCGGACGCGCCTTTGTCGAGGCCGAGCGCAGCTGGGCGACCAATGTCGGTCGTTATGACTCCGTTTACCAAAGACTCGCCAAAATGGCGGGCATGGAAGACTCGCCATCCCTGACCCAGACGGTGCGCGCATGAACCTGCCGCTGGCGCCGCTGATCGCGCTGGTTGCGGGGGGCCTCGCTGCGCTTGGCGTGGCGATGATCCCCGTGCCCGCGCTCGAGGCGCTGGTGATGGATTCGGGACTCCCTTCCGTTCTTTCGATGGCCGAGCCGCCGCTGGGCATGACTGCGCGTATCGCGGTCGCGCTCGGCTCGGGCGCATTCGTCGGCGCCTTCATGTGGCTTTCGGCCTTCATCCTGCTCGGCTCGCGCGGGCTGACCATCGGCGGCGACGCCGAGCCGGTCGACTCGGAGGAAGTCGCCGTGCCGGTGCTGCGCCGCGCCGACGCGCATCCCGATGCGCCGCCGCGCCCGCCTTTGCTCGCCACGCGGGATCTGGGCCGTCCCTTCCTCGAGGTCAGCGCTGCCGCGCCGGCCGAAGTGGAGGAGAAGGTCGATTTCGACGCGATCTTCCCGCCGCGCCCGATGAGCGCGCCGGTGACGGTCGAGGCGCCGGAAACTGTCGAAATCTGCACTGTGCAGGCCCCGATCTCCGCCCCCGAGCCCGTCGTCCCGGCGCCGGAAAGTACCGAAAGTCACGACATCCACGCGCGCGAGGCGGCCCAGCCGCTCGCCGAGCAGGAACTGCCGACCGACTTCGACCAGCCGCTCTCGGCCTTCGATCCGCAGGCGATCCCGGCAGTGCCCAAGCCCGCGCCGGTGCCGCTCGCGCCGCTGCGCCGCCAGCCGCGCCCGTCGATCTTCGACGAAGGCGAGCGCTTCGAGATCTTCGAACTGACCCCGCCGGTGCGCGCGCATGTACCCGCGCCCGAACAGCCGCGCGAGCGGATCGTGCGGGGCGACACCAATGCTTCGGTCCATGCGCTGCTCGACCGGCTCGAGCGTGGCGTAGCCGACAAGGGGCTGACGCCGACGCGCGAGCGCAAGGCCGCCGAGCGCGGGCTCGAGGAAGCGCTGGTCACGCTGCGCAATCTGGCGCGGCGGACGGCGTAACGCTTTCAAATCGCAGTTGCGGATAGCTGCTCCCGGGCTTTCGCCGGGGAACAAGCTAGGGTGACGGTTGCCGGTCACCGCCCTTCCTCCACCGTCAGCACCTCCAGCGATACCGTCACCACGCCTTCCGCGCGGCGGACATGCTCGACCACCAGGTCGGCGACGAGATGGCCGCGCAGGCGGAGCTCCGCCTCGGGCAGTCCGGCCACCCAGGCGTCGAGTGCCGGAGAGGGCGGGGCAGTGAGCGTGAGCAAATGGCGCGCGCCGGTGAAGGTGGCGCTGGCCCAGCGGGTCCAGTCCGAGTCGGTGGGCGTCACGGGGCAGCCGGCGGCGTCGGCGCTGGCTTCGAGCGCGCGGCGGAACAGCGTCTCCGCATCGGGACCGCGGCTCATTGACCCGACTCCTGCTGGATGCGCTTCTGCTCGGCGAGGAACGAGCGCACCCGCGCAGTGATCTTCGGGCCGGGCTCGCGGCCCATGCGCAGGTCGAGCACGAAGCGCGGATCATGCACCGCCAGCCGGCCGAATTTGGTGGGCGGCATGTCCGTCGCCCGAAGGAATTTTTCGATCTCGCGATGCACCGTCATGTGCCCTTCTCCCGTCCGATTCGCTCAAGATCGTTCCTAGTTTGTTCCTTATTTCCTACTTGTCTAGGAAAATTCCTACGGCTATGGGTTGAATATGGAACCGGACGCGCAACGGGCCGCGCTGGAGGCGCTGATGGCGGAGACGGGCGCGAGCCTTTCCGAGCTGTCGCGGCTGCTCGGGCGCAATGCGGCCTATCTTCAGCAATATCTGGTGCGCGGCTCGCCGCGGCTATTGGCCGAGAGCGACCGGGCGCTGCTCGCGCGCTATTTCGGCGTGCCGGAAGCGCGGCTGGGCGGGCCCGAGACCGACGGGCTGGTCGAAGTACCGCGGCTCGATATCGGCGCATCGGCGGGGCCGGGCGGCCTGGTCGAGGGCGAGGCGCGGCGGCGGCCGGGGGCGCTGTCGCCGGCGCTGCTGCGCGAACTGGGCGTGCGCGCCGAGGCGGCGTCGATGATCCGGGTGAAGGGCGATTCGATGCTGCCGACGCTCGCGGACGGCGACGAGATACTGGTCGACCGCGACCGCCGGCGGATCGAGGGGCGCGGCGGCGTGTTCGTGATCCGGCTGGACGGCGAACTGATGGTCAAGCGGCTGCGCAAGGGCGTGGGCGGGGTCGAAGTCGTGTCGGACAATCCCGAGTGGGAGACGCGGATCGTGGCGGCTGCCGAGGTCGATGTGATCGGGCGGGTCGCCTGGCTGGGGCGGGCGGTCTAGCGATACTTGGGCCGGGCTTGCCTTTCCCCGGCGAAGGCCGGGCCCAGTCTTGAAAGTCACGCGCGTCGGCGCGTCTTCGTCGCGCACTGTTTAGTCTGGGCCCCGGCCTTCGCCGGGGAAAAGAAGGCGATGCGCTACCTTCCCGCCCGCATCCGATCGACCAGCCACACCGCGATCAGCAGCGCGAGGCCGACGCCGAGGCCGATAATGAACCCGAACGACGCTTCGCCCCGCGCGATGCCGACGAACACGCCGATGATCAGGCTGAGCGCGAGCAGAAAGCCGCCTGCGAGCGGGGTCTTGGAAGGGGTCTTGGTCATGCCCTGCCTCTGCCACGTCCCGGGCCGGGACGCTACCTGTGCCATGCCGGGGCAGGCGGCACGGCGATTCCGGGATGGTTAGCGAAAGTTCAGCATCGTGTAGCGCGCAAAGCGTTGATTCCGTGGGAATTGGCACGGTCCGTGGATCGCACGCGCACATGGAAATGATCCCCTATCTCGGCGACCGCCGCGAAATCACCGACGCGAACGAGCTCATCAGCCGGTTCGGCGAACTGGCCGGCAGCGAGGCCGCCGCGCGCGCCGATCGCAGCCGCGACCTGGGCAACCACATCCATTTCTGCCGCTGGCGCCAGATCGAGCGACTGATCGTGCTGATGTCGGTCGGGCGCGCGGTGGGGACGGTGCACTGATTTCATCCTGAACCCCTCCCCTGAAGGAGAGGGGCGAAGAAGGGCACGGACCCGAAACCATCCTTTGGCGTTAAGGCTTTAGCTCCAACGCCGAGGCCC
Source organism: Sphingomonas sp. R-74633 (assembly GCF_013416555.1). Taxonomy (GTDB): domain Bacteria; phylum Pseudomonadota; class Alphaproteobacteria; order Sphingomonadales; family Sphingomonadaceae; genus Sphingomonas. The sequence continues at coordinate 260,594 of NZ_JACCFG010000006.1, forward strand.
GATGAACACTCCCCAGCTGCTTTCCGTCGGCGTGCTTGCGGGCATGATGCTGCTCTTCGTCTGGGGGAAGTTCCGCTACGACATGGTCGCGGTGATCGCGCTGCTCGCGGCGCTGGCGCTCGGCATCGTCAAGCCGAAAGAGGCGTTCACCGGCTTTTCCGACGACATCGTGATCATCGTCGCCAGCGCGCTGGTGCTCTCCGGCGCGGTGCAGCGCTCCGGGGTGATCGAGAGCGCGATGCTGCTGCTCCAGAAGCGCGTGACGCGGGTGCGCTCGCAATTGCTGCTGCTGTGCGCCTCGGTTGGTTTCGCTTCGGCGCTGGTGAAGAATATCGGCGCGCTGGCGATGATGATCCCGGTGGCGCTGCAGATGGGCAAGAAGGCCGGGGTGTCGCCCGCGGCCTATCTGATGCCGATGTCGTTCGCGTCGCTGCTCGGCGGGCTGATCACGCTGATCGGCACCTCGCCCAACATCATCGTCAGCCGGGTGCGCGAGGAGATGACCGGGCATCCGTTCGGGATGTTCGACTATGCGCCGGTCGGGCTGGGGCTGACGCTCGTGGGCCTGATCTTCCTGCGCTTCGGCTACCGGCTGCTGCCGCGCGACCGCCGCGCCGCGCCGACCCTGGGCGAGGCGATCGACATCCAGGATTATGTGACCGAGGCCGAGATCCCGGCCGGGTCGCCGGCGGTGGACGAGACGGTCGCCGCGTTCCGCGACCGGCATGACGGCGAAGTGACGGTGACCGCGATCCTGCGTTCGGGCATCCGGTCGATGCCGTTTCCCGATGCGGTGCTCAAGCCCGAGGACCTGCTGATCCTCACCGGATCACCCGAGAGCCTGGAGCGGGTGATCGCCGCAGACCGGCTCGAGTTGGAGGGCGCGCAGCGCGAGACGCCGCAATCGGGCGAGGTCGGCGTGATCGAAGCGGTGATCGGCACCGAGAGCCCGCTGATCGGGCGAACCGCCGGGCGGCTGGGGCTGCATGAGCGCTTCGGCGTCAATTTGATCGCAGTGTCGCGCCAGGGCGAAAGGCTGGCGAGCCGGCTCGGCGAGATTTCGCTCCAGGCAGGCGATGTGATCGTGTTGCAGGGGCCGCTCGACCTGTTGTTCGAGCGGCTATCGGAGCTGGGCTGCCTGCCGCTCGCCGAGCGGACGCTGCGGCTGGGCAGCGCGCGCAAGGGGCTGTTGCCGCTGGCGATCCTGGCGGCGGCGATGGCGTGTACCGCGCTCGGGCTGGTGCCGGTGGCGGTGGCGTTTTTCGCGGCCGCAGGATTGACCATCCTTCTGGGCGCGCTGCCGGTGCGCGAGGCCTATGACCATATCGAATGGCCGATCCTGGTGATGCTCGGTGCGCTGATCCCGGTATCGGACGCGCTGCGGACCACCGGCGCGAGCGAAGTGATCGGCGACTGGCTGGGGCATTTCGCTGCGACGCTGCCCGCCTGGGGCGCGGTGGCGCTGATCCTGGTCTCGGCGATGGCAGTGACGCCGTTCCTCAACAACGCCGCGACCGTGCTGGTGATGGCGCCGATCGCCGCCACTTTCGCGGGGCAATTGGGATACCGGCCCGAGGCGTTCCTGATGGCGACCGCAGTGGGTGCGGGCTGCGACTTCCTCACCCCGATCGGCCACCAGTGCAACACGCTGGTGATGGGGCCGGGCGGCTACAAGTTCGGCGACTATGCGCGATTGGGTGCGCCGCTATCGGTGATCGTGCTGGTGGTCGGCACGCCGCTGATCCTATGGGTGTGGCCGGTGCACTGAGCGGGAGTTGGATATGGAACGGATGGCGCGGATCGAGGCGATTGGCGGGCCCGAGGTCATCCAATGGGTCGATGTCGATCTGCCGCCGCCGGGGCCGGGCGAGGTCCGCATGCGCAACAGCGCGGTGGGGCTGAACTTCATCGACACCTATCACCGCTCGGGGCTCTATCCGGTGCCGCTGCCGAGCGGGCTGGGCGGCGAGGCCGCGGGCGTGGTCGAGGCGGTGGGCGAGGGCGTGGGCGACTTCTCCGTCGGCGACCGCGTGGCGACGTTCGGGCCCGGGCTTGGCGCCTACTCGACCGCGCGCAATCTGCCGGCGAAGCTGCTCTTCGCGCTGCCCGACGACATCAGCGATGAGACCGCGGCGGCGACGTTGCTCAAGGGCTGCACCGTCGAGTTCCTGGTCGAGCGCTGCGCGCGGGTCGAGCAGGGGTGGACCGTACTCGTCCACGCCGCGGCGGGCGGGGTCGGGCAGATCGCGGTGCGTTGGCTCAAGGCGATCGGCGCGTCGGTGATCGCGACGGTGGGCAGCGCGGACAAGGTGGCGCTGGCGGAGGAAGCCGGGGCGGACCATGTGCTGGTCTCGCGCGGCGAGGGCATTGCCGACTTCGTGCGCGAAATGACCGGCGGCGCGGGCGTCGAAGTGGTGTTCGACGGTGTCGGCAAGGCAACCTGGGAGGCGTCGCTCGCCAGCGTGCGGCGGCGCGGGCTGGTGGTGAGCTTCGGCAATGCCAGCGGGCCGGTGGACGGCGTGGCGCTGGGCGCACTGGCCAAGGCCGGCTCGGTCTATGTCACGCGGCCGACGATGTTCGATTATTATGTCACGCCCGAAGAGCGCGCGGCGGGCAGCACCCGGCTGTTCCAGATGCTGCGATCGGGCGCGGTGCGGGCAAATATCGGCCAGCGCTTCGCGCTCGAGGACGCCGCCGATGCGCACCGGGCGCTGGAGGCGGGGAAGACGACGGGGTCGACGGTGCTGGTGCCCTAGACGCCGGCGCCGAGAACACCGAGCAGCAGGAACGCGGCGAATAGCGCGAGGAGCGACGCCGCGGCGAGGATCGTGCCCCGGCGCGGCGATCCCCGCGCGAAGCGCGCAACGAACAGCGTGAGCGCGATCATCACGACCGGAACGCCGAGCAGATAATAGAGTTCGACGTAGAAGCCCTCCCGCCACCAGAACCGGACGCCTGCGAAAAGGGGCAATGTCCAGAACAGGCAGGCGAGGAGGGTGAGCCAGCGGGGCATGGCGAGCGCCCTAGATGCTGTTCGGGTCGGGTGCCGCCGGGCGGACGGGGCGCCGCTCGACGATCTCGGTTGTCGTGCGGGTCTCGGTTTGGCCGTTGCGGGTGATCGTCACCGTGGCGATCCGGGCGCGGCGGCGGGTTTCGCCGGCGGTGTCGATCGTCACCTTGATTGTGCCCGAGACCTGATCGCTCGCATGGGCCTTGCGCGCGGCGTCGAGGTCGAGCTTCTGCCCGTTGAGCTCGGCCGCGGCGAGGTCGGACTGGGCGAGATCCTCGCGGATGCGCTTGGGATCCATCGCCAGTTCGGCAGTGAAGCCCTTGCCGTCGGGCTTGGCCTTGAGCGGGACCGGGCGCTCGGCCTGGGCGTCGGTATACGGGGCGCCATCTGCCAGAGCGAGCTGGCCGATCGCGAAACTGTCGATGGTGCGCAGCGCGGCTTCGGGGTCGCACTCGATGCGGAAGGTATTCCAGCCCGAGACCCAATGACCGCAGGCGGCGCGGGTGAGGTTCGCGTTCTTGAGCCAGGCGTCGATGCGCTTCTCCAGCTCGGGGCGGTCGCGCAGCTGGCGCGGGCCGGACTGGGGCTGGAAGACGCGCAGCGGGAAGGTCCAGTCGCCCTGACTGCCGGGCGGCAGGCTATATTCCAGCTCGATCCCGGCCGGCATGACCGCGACGACGCGCTCGAGCAGAGCATCGCTGTTCTGCGAGCTGCTCATCGCGTTGGCGCTGCGCTGCTCGCTCTGGGTGGTGCGGACAAGCTGGAACTGGTCACCAGCCGCCTGCGCCGAGGCAAGACCCGGCGCGAGCAGCGCGGCGAGGAGGAGCGCGGACCGCATCACGCCAGCGCGCCCACCATCGCCTTCACTTCCATGAACTCGGCGAGGCCGAACTTGCCGTGCTCGCGGCCATTGCCCGACTGTTTGTAGCCACCGAAGGGCAGGTTCGGGTCGGGCTGGCCGCCATTGACATAGACCATGCCGGCACGCAGCCGCGGCGCGACGCGCTTGATCGCCTCGCCGCTGCCGAACACCACGGCCGAGAGGCCGTAATCGGTGTCGTTGGCGATGCGGACGGCATCTTCCTCGTCGGTATAGGGGATGATCGTGACGACGGGGCCGAAAATTTCCTCGCGGGCGATCGTCATCTCGTTGGTCACGCCCGAGAAGAGCGTCGGGCGGACGAAATAGCCGGTCTCGACGCCGTCGGGGCGGCCGGGGCCGCCAGCCTCGAGCTTCGCGCCTTCCTCCATGCCCTTGGCGATCAGGCCCTGGACCTTCTCCCACTGGGTCTTGTTGACCAGCGGCCCGATATGGCGGCCTTCCTCGGCGGGATCGCCGGTCTGGGTGGCCTTCATTACTTCGGCAGCGGCGGCGGCGACCTGGTCCTGCATACCGGCGGGCACGAGCAGGCGGGTGGGGGCGATGCAGCTCTGGCCCGAATTCATCAGCACGCTGAACAGGGTGGTCTGGACGGCGCGGCCGAGATCGGCGCCTTCGAGCATCAGCGCGGGCGACTTGCCGCCCAGCTCCTGGTGGACGCGCTTGACCGTCTCGGCGGCATTCTTGGCGACGAGCACGCCGGCGCGGGTCGAGCCGGTGAAGCTCACCATGTCGACGCCCTTGTGGCGGCTGAGCGCAGTGCCGACGCCGGGGCCGTCACCGTTGATCAGGTTGAACACGCCCGCAGGCACGCCGGCGGCGGCGAGCACCTCGGCGAAGATCATCGCGCAGCCGGGGGCTTCTTCGGAGGGCTTGAGGATCATCGTGCAGCCGGCGGCGAGCGCGGGCGCGACCTTGGAGACGATCTGGTTGAGCGGCCAGTTCCACGGGGTGATCATTGCGACGACGCCGATCGCCTCGTGGACGACGAGGCTGTTGCCGATCTGCTCCTCGAATTCGAAGTCCTTGAGCGCCTTGGCGGCGGACAGGAAATGGCCGAGGCCCGAGCCGACCTGCGCTGTCTTGGCCAGGCTGATCGGGGCGCCCATTTCGAGGCTGATCGCCTCGGCCATGTCGCCGGCGCGGGCCTTGTACTCGACGAGGATGCGCTCGATCAGCGCGACGCGCTCGTCGACGCTGATGCGCGAGAAGCTCTCGAACGCCTTGCGCGCGGCGGCGACGGCCTTGTCGACATCGGCTTCGGAGCCGAGCGTGATCTCGGTGACGGCTTCCTCGGTGGCGGGGTTGATCACCTCGTGGCGGGTGCCGCCTGCGCTATCGACCCATTCGCCGCCGATGAACTGCTTCAGATAGCTGCGCATCACTCTCGCCTCTCCGATTCTCGAATATCCGGTATGGCGCTCAAGATGGCGGGAGGCGGGGCCGGTTGCAAGGCGCAACCGGCCTGCGCGTTCAGTCCATGCGGCGAAGCCAGATATGGGCGCGGCCGTCATTGTCATTGAGCGACATTTGCATCCTGTCGCCCTTGGCCGAATAGCGCATCACCAGCCTGGAATCGATGAGATGCACCTGGTTCTCGTTGATCTCGTAATCTTCGGTCTCGTCGGCCGAGTCGAAGCCGCTCGCCTTGCGATAGGTGAGCATCTCCATATCCTTGGTGAACTCCATCTGGTCGCCGCGGTGGATGTCCTCGAAGCCGGTCGCGCCAGTGACCTGCCAGCGGCCGACCACCGCGAGATGGCGCATCGCCTTGGGCAGCTCGCCGCCATAGCCCGAATAAAAGGCGGCCTGGGCGCGCATGTTGCCGACCAGCTTGGTCTCGTCGGACATGCCCGGCAGCGAGGCGGCCTGGATGCGGCCGGCAAGCCCGTCGAGCAACGCGAAGGCGGCCTTGGGATTCTCGTCCTTGTGATAGGCGACCGAAGCGTCGCGCACCGCGAGGAACTCGTCGACCAGCAGATGCGCGGACTGAAGCGCGACGCTGGGCTTTGCCGACGGCGCCATCGCGGCGGCGTGATCGGCGCCGGGAGCATTGGTCTTGGCGTCGTTCCAGGTGACCGACGCGTCGAGCACCGGAGTGCCGGGCGCGATCGGCGCGGCGGGCAGGTCCTTGCGGTCTGCCGTCTTGGCGAGCGTGGCGAAGATGCCGCCGCCATTGGTGCTGAGGAACACCGTCGGCACGCGGACGGTGATCGTGCCCTCGGCGCTTTCCTCCATCACGTCGGCCGGCACGCCGAACACGCCCGAGATCTTGTAGCCGGGGGCGGGCCTGAGCGTGAGCGCGAGGTCGTGCGCGACTTCGCTGCCCATCGTGTCGAGCTGCTTGTCGAACACGCTGGCGACTTCGGCGGCGTCCGAGATGAAGAACAGATTGCCGCCGCGCGTGCTCGAGACTTGGGTGGCGAGCCCGGCATCGAACTGGACGCCGACTCCGATCGTGGTGAGGCCGATGCCCTTGTGCGAGGCGGCTTCCGCCATGCCGATGAAGCTTTCGGCATCGGTGGCGCCGACATTGGGCTGCTCGTCGGTGAACAGCATCACCCGGGTATTGCCCTTGAAGCCGGGCGCGTCGCCGAGCGCGGTGTCGTAGCCGAGGCGCAGGCCCGACTCCATGTCGGTCGAGCCCTGGCTGCTGATCGCGCGGATCGCCGCGGCGATGCGATCGCGGTTGCCGGCGAAGTTGGTCGGCTTGAGCACGACATGCGCATCGTCGCCATAGAGGATGATCGACATGCGATCGCCGGCCCGCATCTGGCCAAGGATCTTGAGCAGGCTCTGGCGGACGAGGTCGAGCGGCTCGCCGTCCATAGATCCGGACTGATCGACCACCGCGACGAGGTTGAGCGGCTCGCGCTTCCATTCCCTGGCATCAAGGTTCGAGGCGAAGCCGACGCCGACGAACAGCCGGTCGTCGGCGCGCAGCGGCAGCGCCGCGGGCATCGATTCGGCGACGATGCAGAAGAGCTGGCGGCAGGCGGTGCTGCTTGGGAGGGTGAGGTCATGCTCGCCCATCAGCCCCTCGACCGTGAGCCCCTCGGGCAGCGGCAGGCCGGTGCCAGCGGCGGCGTTGCGGAAATGCTTGATGTCCTGCGCGCCGCCCTGGCGCACGCGCATGGTGCCGGTGACGATCACCGAATCCAGGTCGTAGCTGTCGTTCGCCTGCTGGTCCTTGTCGTCGGGCGGCGGCGGCGTGCTGGTCTGCGCGAAGGCGGGGGAAAGCGGCAACGCCAACGCCGCAAGGGCGAGGCCCGACGCGAGGGACAGAGACTTCATGGCAGTCCTCCCATTTTATTGCGGGAGCAGAATAACCTATCCGGGCTGGATCATGAAGACGCTACCGCCGATATCGACCAGATAGACGTTGCCGGCGCCGTCCTGACCGAACGAGACCAGGCTGCCGATCGTCCCGGCATCGGGAGTGAAGTCGACATTGCGCCGCTCATAGCTGGCCGCGGGGAAGAGCTGGCCCTGGGCGAGCGAAGCATAGGGCAGGGTCCAGATATTGCCGCTGACATAGTCGCCGAAGATGTAGCTGCCCTGGAGCGAGGTGACCGGGCCGCGATAGACATAGCCGCCGATGATCGAATTGCCCTGCTTCGCGCCGGTCCCGTGGCTGTATTGCGAGACCGGGGCGGTGAGCCCGGCGGGCGCGGTGCCGCTGAACACCGAGGTGCCCTCGAGGAACTTCCAGCCGAAGTTTAGGCCGGTTGAAGTGACGGGTGCGAGATCGAGTTCCTCGACCGCACCTTCGCCGACATCGGCGATGACCAGCGTGTTGCCGTCGAAACTGTTGCGGAAGGGATTCCTGAGGCCGTAGGCGAAGATGTACGGATCGCCGCCACCGGCCGCGAAGACATTGCCGGGCGCGGGCGCGAAAGGCGTGGCTGCGCCTGGTGTGCTGTCGATCTTCAGGCGCAGGATCTTGCCGAGGCGGAGGTTGACGTTCTGGGCGTTGTTGCTGGGATCGCCGCCACCGCCGCCGTCGCCAATCGCGTCATAGAGCAGCCCGTCGGGCCCGAAGGCGATCCATCCGCCATTATGGTTGTTGGCCGAGGCATGCGGGGTCGAGAGGGCGAGCCGCATCGCGCCCGAGGAGACGTTGTACTCGCGGATCTCGACCGCGCCGCCGGTGCCGGTGGCATGGACGAAGACGATGTTCGAGGTGGCGAAATCGGGCCGCGCGGCGAGGCCGAGCAGGCCGCGCTCGCCATCGGTGGTGAGGCCGGTGGCGGTGAAGGCGAGCGTCTTGGCGCCGGTCGAGGGCGTCAGGAAATAGACGCCGCCGCCCTTTTCGACGACGAAGACGCGGGCATTGTCGCCAGGCACCGGGGCGACGAACAGCGGCTGGTTGAAGCCGGTGCCGACGCGCTTCACCGCAATGCCTTCCTTGCTGTCGGTGACCGTGATCGAAACCTCGCGCGTCGAATTCAGGCTGGCGTCCGCCGCGCGGATCTGGACCTGGTAGACATTGTTGCCGTCAGCGTCCTTGGGTGTCTCGAAGCTCGGTGCGGCGACGAAGCTCAGCGCGCCGGCGGCGGTGATCGAGAAGAGCGCCGAATCGGCGCCGCCCGAAATCGAGAAGGTGATCGGGTTGCCCTCGGCATCGGTCGCGGTCGCCTGATAGGCGAGGGCGGTGTTCTCCGCGACGCTGGCGGTCGTGGCCGAGGTGAAGCTGGGCGCGGTGTTCGCCGCAGTGGGCGTCGGCGTCGGGGTGGGCGACGGGCCGCCTCCCGATCCGTCCGAGCTGGAACAGGCGGCGAGCAGAAACAGGCCGGCAAGCGGGGACGCGATACGCATGGGCACTCCTCCCAGGATCTACAGCCGCAACGCGGGTCAGGGGTCGCCGTTCCGCTTAACCACGAAGATGTGCAGTCATCGCGGTTACGCTGCGTCGCAACATGGCTGTCATGTTCCCGGGCCACGGGCAGAAGCAAGGGGGCGTGCGAAGTCCCCGCAACAGGGAGTGCTTCCATGTCCGTCCGCACTGCGCTGCTCGCGCTTGCCAGCCCGATCGCCTTGCTCGCCGCCACCGATGCCGCCGCGCAGGAAGCCGCCCCCGCCAAGCCCGAGGCCGCAGCGCCGGCGGACAATGAAGAGATCGTCGTCACCGCGCAGCTCGTCGAGCAGCGCCCGATGGACGTGCCGTTCGCGCTGACTGCGCTGCAGGGCCAGTTCCTCGACGATCTGGGCATCACCGAATTCGACAAGCTCGGCCAGTTCGTGCCGGGCTTCGACGTGCAGAACCAGTCGCCGAACAATCCCGGCTTCGTGATGCGCGGCATCACCTCGGACTCGGGAAGCGCGTATAACGAACCGCGCGTCTCGGTCTTCCAGGACGGCGTTTCGATCTCCAAGTCGCGCGGTTCCTATGTCGAACTGTTCGACATGGACCGCGTCGAGATCGCCAAGGGGCCGCAATCGACGCTCTATGGCCGCGGCGCGCTGATCGGTGCGGTCAACCTGGTCCAGGCCAAGGCCGACCCGTCGGGTCCCTATGGCTATGTCTATGGCCAGTACGGCAATTTCGGCAGCTACCGGATCGACGAGACGGTCAACCTGCCGCTCGCCGACACGCTCGCGGTGCGCGTGGCGAGCCGCTTCAAGGAGCGCCAGGGCTATGTTGAGAACCTCCTCGACGGCGAGGATTATAACGGCATCAAGTCCGAGGCGGTGCGCGGCTCGCTGCGCTGGGCGCCGGGGGCGCTGACCTTCGACCTGATCGGCAACTACCAGCACGACAAGGCGAGCGGCACTTCGTTCAAGTCGATCATGTACAACCCGACCGACCCGGTGACGGGCGCGGTGATCGGCGATCGTGGGCGCAATTCGGGCGCGGCGCTGGCCAGCCCCTCGACCTTCGAGCGCGGCCGGGCGCTGGGTCTCGACCGCGACGTGTGGGGCGTGACAGGGATCGCCAACTACGACTTCTCGCCCAACCTCTCGCTCAACGCGCTCGGTTCGTACCGCAAGTTCGCCGGCATCGAAGTGTTCGACGCCGACGGCACCTCGCTGCCCGCGCTGACCGCGGCCGAGGACGCGCAGGGCGATCAGACGATGGGCACGCTGCGCCTGACGTGGAAGAACGACCGCTTCACGGCGTTCGCCGGCGGTACCTATTTCCGCGAGGACGGCTTCCAGCGCACTCCGTCGCAGTTCGACGAGCGCGTGGCGCTGGCGCGGCTGACCAACACGCTGAACGGCGGCGGGGCGATCCCGGGCCGCGCGGCGAGCGATCCGGCGCCGCTGGGGCTGTTCTCGAGCACCGCGTTCACCGGCCAGCTGCTTCAGGGTGTGGCGGGCGCTTACGGCGTGGCGCTGCCCACCGCGCAGGCCCAGGCGATCGCCGCGAACCTCAAATCGGCGCACCAGGAGACCAGCACCAATAGCGGGCGCACCGAGAGCTGGGACCTGTTTGGCGATGTGACCTTCAACGTCACCGACGCCTTCGAGATCGGCGGCGGCATCCGCTGGAGCCATGACGCGAAGACCACCGGCTTCTCCTCGGCAGTGAGCAATGGCCGCTCGATCCTGGGCGGGTTTATCGGTGCGCTCAGCCAGCCGGCGGCGACCCGCACCGCGCTGCTCGGCGCGCTGGCGGTGCCGGGCGCGGCGAACATCCCGACCTCGGCGCTCTATCCGGTGCCGCTGTTCGGGCTGGGCCTGCAGCCGACGGGGACCAACGGCCAGCTCTACACCGCCGATCACGACGATAGCGGCTTCACCTGGCGCGCGACCGCCAAATACGAAATCTCGCCCCAGGCGAATATCTACGCGACCTATGCGCGTGGCCGCCGCCCCGAGATCCTGAGCGTCGGTGCCCCCGCGGCACCGGGCGGCGCGGCGCGGTTCAGCGTGCTGCCGTCGGAGACGGTGGACAGCTATGAGGCGGGCGTGAAGACGGCGCTGGCCGACCGCACGCTCTTCATCGACGGCTCGGTGTTCTATTATCGCTACAAGAACTTCCAGACGACCGAGCAGCAGGGCACGACCTTCGTCACGGTCAATGCCGGCCGCGCCGAGAGCTATGGCTTTGAGGGACAGGTGAGCTGGAAGCCGGCCGACTGGGTCAATGTCTTCGGCAGCTATGCCTTCAACCACAGCCGCTTCGCCGCCGGCGCGCGCGACGGCAACCGCTTCCGCCTCTCGCCCGATCACAGCGCGGCGCTGGCAGTGCAGTTCAAGGCGCCGGTGGGTGCGGTGAAGATCGACTTCACGCCGAGCGTGACCTGGCAGTCGAGCGTGTTCTTCGATGACGACAACGACTTGCCGGCGCTGCAAGTGAACAATCTGGTGCCGGACACGGTGCAGGACGAGTTGCAGGGCAGCTATGCGCTGGCCGATGTGCGGCTGGGGCTGGAGACGGCGAACGGCCGCTGGCGGATCGAGGGCTTCGTCACCAACGTCTTCGACCAGAAGTATATCAAGGACGCGGGCAATACCGGCGACGCGCTGGGCATGCCGACCTTCATCGCGGGCGAGCCGCGCATCTACGGCATCTCGGCGAGCCTGAAGATCGGCAAGCGCTAACGAGGTTAAAGGGGGAGCGCCCGGTACTCCGAATGGAGGCCGGGCGCTTAATTCTTGGCCGCGGGCTTGGGCTTGGCTGCCGGCTTGGGCTTGGGCTTGGGCTTGGGCTTGGGCTTGGGCCGCGCGCGGGCCGGCTTGGCAGCGACGGGCTTCTCCGCCCTAGCGGCGGCCGCGCGCTCGGCGCGGGCCTGGACCGCGATCCGCGACACGGTTGCCGCCTCGTCGGTTATGGCCTTGGCGACCGCGGCATGCGCGTCGAGCAAATCGTCCGGATCGTCGCTCACTGGCTCTCTCCTTCTACAGGTGCAGGCACGAAGCGCTGGAGCGTGATCGCGCCGCTGGCGTTGAGCTGCAGGCCGGCCTCGCCGGTCCGGTCCGGCGCGCGGGCGGTGAAGCTGGCCGATGCACCGTCCTGCGCGAGGCGGGCGCGGTCGAGCACCGCCTCCGCCAGCAGCGCATGCGCCTGGTCGAGATGGGCCGCGATCAGCGCCTTAGCGTCCGCACCGATCTGCCCGCGATAGCCGCCATGGACGACGAGCTGCCAGACTCCGCGCGACAGGCGCGAAAAGCCGACCCGGCGGCCCGCAGCGATCCAGCCGGCAACTGCGGCGGCGAGCTCCTGCGGCGCGACGAAGCCGGCCACTGCCGGGCAATCGAGCGTGTCGAACAGCAGCGGCGCCAGCGCGGCAAGCGCGTCCCGTGCGGCATCGGCGCTTAGCGGGTTTGCGCCGGTGGTAAGTGCGAGGAAGGCGCGCAGATAGTCGGTGAACTCGGCCGGGCTGTACGACCAGTCGGCGGCGAAGCGCGCGGCGGCCTTTTGCGCGGTGGCGGATGGGGCGCCATCGGCGGCGAGCCCGGCCTTGAGCTCGAGCAGTGCGAGCCGATCGCCCAGCGACAGTGCCTGGAACAATGGCGCACCGGCGACGCCGAGCGACTTGAGCAGCGCATCGGCGCCGGCCAGATCGGTGGCAGTGGCGAGGCCCTCGGCGGTGAGCAGCTTCTGCGCGGCGGCGGGATCGGCAGCGTCGCTGCCGGCCTCGACCGCGACCAGCACCTGGAGATCGGCGGCGGACAGCGCGATCAGCCGCGCGGCGCCCGCGATCAGGCCGAGCTTGGGGAGAAGCACCAGCGGCGTGGCGTGCAGCCCCTGCTGCGCCGCGACGACCAGCGCCATCTCGTCCTCGAACGCATAGACGTTCCTGGGCGTCGCGATCGCATAGGCGAGCCATTCATTGCCACCGTCGATGCAGCTCAGCACCAGCAGGGCGGGTTGCGACAGGTCCGCCGAGCCAGTGACCTGGCGGCCGGCTAGGATAACAGTCATCCCGGTTTCTCCTTAGCCGACGGGAAATTCCTTGAGCGATTGCGCCGCGGCGGTGCAGATCGCCGCATAGTTCTTCGCTGCATTGTCGAGGGCGGCCTGCGCCGCCTCGAGCATGGCCTGCGCATTGGGATCGCCCTCGAGCATCTGCGCCATCGCGACGCCTATCGCGGTGGTCGAGACGGTGGAGACGTTGCGCAGCATGTCGGTCGCGTCCTGGATCGCGATCGCGGCCGAGGCGGCGACGACCTGATAGGCGCGGCCGGCGCCGCTGGCCGTCAGGACCCCCGCAGCCAGTGTCGCCGTCTGGGTCTGGTTGATGGCGTCGAGAAGGGCGGGGTCGACCGAGGTTGTCGGATCGGTGTCGGGCATGCCTCAGCCCTCCTTCGATGCCGGCTTGCCGCCGGTCGCGGGGGCGGGGCCGGGCTGAACGGCTGGCGGCGCTGCGGCCGTCGCCGAGCGCGCGGCAAGGATGCGGGTGCAGGCCGCGGTCGCCGCCGCCGCGCCCGACATCGCCGATTGCTGGTGCCGGTGGACCGCGCCGTGCAGCAGCACCCCCAGCGCCTGGGCGGCGACGAGATCGACCATCGCCTGCGCGCTGGCAGGTGCCTGGCCGAGGACCAGCGTGCTTGTCGCGGCGACCGAATCGACGACCTGCGCGTTTATCGTTGAGCTCATGCGCGTGCTCCTGGGCAAAGCGGGTTCACGCCGAGAAAATGTCCTTCGTCACGACACCGGTCGACGCGGTGTCGAGCGAATAGAGCGTCGCCACGCCCATCGTCGTCGCCGCCTGGGCCGTGACATAGGACTGCTGCTGGGCATTGGTGGCGTTGTGCGCCGCATTGGCCAGCGCCTGGGCGGTCGCCTGGTAGAGATTGCCGAGCGCGATCGCCGGCGCGTCGCCGAGCACCTTCACATTGGCCTGGGTGACGCTGTCGGTGATCTGATCGTTCACCGCGGTGGGGAATGCCATGGTTCTTCTCCTTGGTTGGCTCAGGCTGCGGGCGTGACGAGGCGCGAGCCGTGGAGCAGGTCGGACACGTCGACGCCATCGACCGCGCCGATGAGCGAATAGAGCGTGGTCACGCCCATGGTGGTCGCCGCCTGCGCGGTGACCCAGCTCTGCTGCTGCGCGGTGGTGGCGTTGTGCGCGGCGTTGGACAGCGCCTGCGAGGTGGCGACGAACAGATTGCCCATCGCGATCGCCGGAGCGTCGCCCAGCACCTTGGTGTTCGCCTGCGTCACCGAATCGGTGATCTGGCTGTTTACGGCCGTGGGGAATGCCATGGGAGCTTCCTTTCCTGTGGGGCTTGAAGGATCAGGCCTCGAGAGGCGCTGAGGGGACGACCGGTCCGGCGGCCGCCGCGGCATAGAGCGCGGTGATGCCGGTCACCGTTGCTGCCTGGGCGAGCATGAACTGCTGTTGCTGGGCATGGACGCTGGCAAAGCCCGCCTGGGCGAGTGCCTGCGCACTGGCCTGATAAAGCTGCGCCAGGGTGAGCCCCGGCGCGCTGCCGAGCGCGGTGACGCTGGTCTGGGTGATGGCATCGGTGATCTGGCCGTTGACCATCGTGACGTCTGCCATGTCGATCCTCCCCGGGGCGTGTGTTGCGGACGCGGCAATGCGGCCCGCCAAATGGCGGTCAAAATCAAGAGCGTGAAAAATAAACTTTAGTTCAGAGTAAGTAGCGACTCACCGCAAAGTAAGTTGCGATAGCGAAATTATTCCGGGGTGGAAAATTTGCAAGCAGGATTATGTAATTGACGCGCTGTTCATCTAGTTGTGCTGAATATCGCCATTTCGGTGTAAATAGTTCATCAAATCGTCATCATGCGAACGCGCAAAGCAAAGGGCGCCCGGACATGGTCCGGACGCCCCTTTTCCTTTTGCCGTACAGACTTACCAGACGTGGACACGCTCTTCCGGCGGAAGGTAGAGCTTGTCGCCGGGCTTTACCGCGAAGGCGCGGTACCATTCGTCCATGTTCCGGACGATGCCGTTGACGCGGTATTCCTCGGGGCTGTGCGGGTTGGAGAGCAACTGGGCGCGCAGCGCGCCTTCGCGGGCCTTGCCCTGCCAGCTCTGCGCATAGGCGATGAAGAAGCGCTGGTCGCCGGTATAGCCGTCGATCACCGCCGGCTCGCCGTGGCGCGAGACATAGCGGCGATAGGCCGCGTACGCCGCCTCGAGCCCGCCAAGGTCACCGAGATTCTCGCCCAGCGTGAGCTGGCCCTTGATGTGGACGCCGGGGATCGGCTCGTAGCTGTCGAACTGCTTGACCAGCGCCTGGGCATGGGCGGTGTAGCGCGTGGCGGACTCCGCGGTCCACCAGTCACGCAGCTTGCCGCTGGCGTCGTACTGGCGGCCTTCGTCGTCGAAGCCGTGGCCCATTTCATGGCCGATCGTCGCGCCGGTCTCGCCATAGTTCACCGCGGGGTCTGCCGCCGGATCGAAGAAGGGCGGCTGGAGCTGCGCGGCGGGGAAGGTGACCTGGTTGAGGACCGGGTCGTAATAGGCGTTCACCGTCTGCGGGGTCATGTCCCACAGGCTGCGGTCGACCGGCTTGCCGAGGCGGGAGAGCTGGAGCTTCCACTCGAACGTGTCCGAGGCGAGGTCGTTGGTGAGCGGATCGGTGCGGCTGACCTGCATCGACGAATAGTCGATATATTTGACCGGGCCGCCGAGGCGCGGATCGAAGGCGGCGAGCTTGGCGAGCGCTTCCTTGCGGGTCGGCGCGTCCATCCATTTGGCGGCGTTGATCTTGTCGGCATAAGCGGCGCGCAGATCCTCGACCAACTCATTGGCCTGGGTCGCGGCTTCCTTGGTCCAGTGGCGCTCGGCGTAGATCTTGCCGATCGCCTCGCCCAGGCTGCCGTCGAGTAGCCGCACGCCGCGCTTCCAGCGCGGGGCCTGTTCCTTCACGTCCTGCAGGGTGCGGCTGTAGAAATCGAAGCGCGCATCGTCGAACGCCTTGGGCAGATAGGCGGCGTGATCGCTGACGAAGCGATAGGCGAGCCAGTCCTTCCAGGTGGCGAGCGGGACGTCGGCCATGCGCTTGCCCGCGGCGGTGACCGCGGTGGTCTCGCGGACGACGACGGTGGGCATGTTGCCCAAGCCCATATGCTGAAGCGTGGCGTCCCAATCGAATTCGGGCGCGAGCTTCGCCAGTTGTGCGCGCGACATCGGGTTGTAGGTCTTTTGCGGATCGCGGCGCGCCTCGGGCGTCCACTGGTCCTGCGCCAGTCGGGTCTCGAGCGCGAGGATCGCGTCGGCCTTGGCTTCGGCATCGGCGATGCCGGCGAGCTGCTGGATCTTCACGACATAGGCGCGATAGGCCTTGCGGATCGCGACATATTTCTCGCCGTCGAGCAGATAATAGTCGCGGGTCGGCAGGCCGAGGCGGCTCTGGCCGGCCATCACGGTGTATTGCGTGGGGTTCTTCTCGTCGGCCGAGATACCTATGCCGATCGGCGCGGCATAGCCGGGCTCGGCCATCAGCAGGTTGAGCGCCTGGCGATTGTTCACTGCGGCGATGCGGGCGAGATAGGGCTTGAGCGGCGCGGCGCCACGCGCCTCGATCCCGGCCTCGTCCATCCAGGCGCCGTAGAAGTCCGCGACCTGGCGCATGATCGGATCGGCGGGATTGGCGCCGCCATCCTCGACCAGCTTGCGAACTTCGATCTCGGTCTCATCGGGCAGGTCGTAATTATAGCCGGCGCGCGACTTGTCGGGCGCGATCGCGGCGTCGCGCAGCCAGGTCCCCTCGGCGAAGCGGAAGAAGTCGTCGCCGGGCTTCACGGTCTTGTCCATCGTCGCATTATCGACGCCCCAGCTGCCGTATTTGGGCTTGGGCGCCGTGGTCTGGGCCAGGGCGGGAAGCGAGGTGCCGAGCAGCAGCGCGGCGGCGGCGAGACGAGTGAGTCGCATGTGGGGAAACCTCCGGGTGATACGCTGGGCTAACACGCCGGGGGAGGGGGCTGCAATCCGAGCGGCTAGAAGGCGAACCGGCGAATATGCGCGCGCGCCAGCCGCGCGTCGGCGACCGAATAATAGAGGTAGAGGAGATCGCCCGTCGCGATGATCGAGGCGGCGAAGGCGATGTCGGTCATCCCGCGCTCGGGCTGGGGCGGCGGGACGATCAGCGGCTCGATGCAGCGATCGACGACGCGGTCATAGTCGGCGTCGAACGCGACCCAGCCGATCCGCCAGCGCGCATCGCGCGTCGCGCCATTGTAGAACATCACCGGCCGCTCCTTGTCGGTGGTGAGCAGCGGGCCGGTGGAAAGGTGCCAGCTGTCCCACGCATGTTCGCGCACGCTGAACGGGTGCGGCTGCTCGTGCCATGGCCCGCAGGCGCCGTCGCCGATGGCGAGGCCGATCCGCGAGGCGTCGCGATAGGCATATTCGTAGAATAGCCGCCAGCCGCCATCGGCGGTGCGGTCGATCGTCGCTTCCTTGGTGTTGCCGCTGGTCTTGGTCGAGGCGAGCGCGATGCCGCGCTTCTCGAGATGATGCATATCGGGGCCGTCGGCGAGCATCAGCCGGCCGGTCGAGCCGTCGGCATCGACGCCGGTATAATAGACGAGGGTGCGATCACCGTCGGTCAGCAAGGTAGGGTCTTCGCAACCGCCCGGGTCGAGGCCGCCCGTGCCGGGGGCGATCACCGGCGCCTCGCCGAGCGTGAAGTGCAGCCCGTCGGGGCTCTCGGCATACCAGATGCTGCCGGTGGTCGGGTGCGGTGCGCCGGGCGGAGGCACGATGCGCGCGAGCATGCCGTACCGGCCGTCGTCCAGCTGCCAGACATAGGGGCTCATCAGCGCGCTGCCGGCGAGCGCGTGGGGCAGGTCGACCGTCACGGCCTCGATCTTCTCGACCGTGAAATCGAGCTGCGTCATGCGCCCTGGGCGAGCAGGAGCGACAAGGCGCCGTCGATGGTGAGCGTGGCGCCGTTGATGTAGCGCGCGTCGGGCGAGGCGAGGAAGGCGACGAGTGCGGCGACTTCCTCGGCAGTGCCGGCGCGGCCGGCGGGGACGTTCGCCTCGACCGAGCGGCGATAGGCGGTATCCTCGACCGCGCGGGCGTTCATCGGGGTGAGGATCATGCCTGGCGCGACGCTGTTGACGGTGATCCCATGCGGCGCCTCCTCGAGCGCCATTGTCTCGGTGAGCGACTTCACTCCGGCCTTGGCCGCGCAATAGTCCGCCCCGCCGGCGCGGACGTCGACCGCGTGGATCGAGGAGATGTTGACGATGCTGCCGCCCTTGCCCTGCGCATGCGCATCGCGGACGAAGCGCCGCGAGGTGAGGAACACGCCGTCGAGATCGGTGGCGAACATGCGGTGCCACTGGTCGAGGCCCATTTCCGCGACGGGCTTGCCGACCATGTTGAGCCCTGCCGAATTGACCAGGCAGGTGATCGGGCCGAGCGCCGCCACGGCGGCGTCGAACGCAGCCTCGACAGCGGCTTCGCTGCCGACATCGGCCTGGACCTGCGCGGCGCGGCGCCCGGCGTCGGTCACGCCTTTGGCGGTTTCCGCCGCCGCGGCGGCGTCGTGATAATAGAGGATGGCGACATCCCAGCCGGCCCGGGCCAGCGCAATGGCGCTCGCCCGGCCTATCCCGGATTCGCCGCCCGTCACCAATGCCGCTCGGGAGATGCTCGATACTTCCACGCACCGCTAAACCGGCGCGCCGGCGATTGGCTCCGTTACAAATAGTTCACGCTGGGCCGAGCCTGCGCGTCGCTCGGCGTTGTTCCCCGGACGCGAAAAGGGCGCCCGGGTTTCCCCGGACGCCCCTTTTCTTTGCCCGAAGGTCGGTGCGCTTAGGCGCTGTAGTACATGTCGTACTCGACCGGCGACGGGGTCATTTCCCAGCGGGCGACATCGCCGCGCTTGATCTCGACATAGGCCGCGATCTGGTCCTTGGTGAACACGTCGCCCTTGAGCAGGAAGTCCATATCGGCTTCCAGGCTGTCGAGCGCCTCGCGGAGCGAACCGCAGACGGTCGGGACCTGCTCGAGCTCTGCCGGCGGCAGGTCGTACAGGTTCTTGTCCATCGGGTCGCCCGGGTGAATCTTGTTCTGGATGCCGTCGAGGCCGGCCATCAGCAGCGCTGCGTAGCAGAGATACGGATTGGCCAGCGCGTCCGGGAAGCGGAACTCGACGCGCTTCGCCTTGGTGCCCGCACCATAGGGGATGCGGCACGAGGCCGAGCGGTTGCGCGACGAATAAGCGAGGAGCACCGGCGCCTCATAGCCCGGCACCAGGCGCTTGTAGCTGTTGGTGGTCGGGTTGGTGAAGGCGTTGAGCGCCTTGGCATGCTTGATCACGCCGCCGATGAAATAGAGGCACGCGTCCGACAGGCCGGCATAGCCATTGCCCGCGAAGGTGTTGGCGCCCTTTTCCCAGATCGAGATGTGGGTGTGCATGCCCGAGCCGTTATCTTCCTTGATCGGCTTCGGCATGAAGGTCGCGGTCTTGCCATAGGCATGCGCGACCTGGTGCACGACATACTTGTAGATCTGCATGCGGTCGGCGGTCTGGACCAGCGTGCCATAGGTCAGGCCGAGCTCGTGCTGCGCGGCGGCGACTTCGTGGTGATGCTTGTCGCAGGGCAGGCCCATTTCGAGCATCGTCGCGACCATCTCGCCGCGGATGTCGACGGCCGAGTCGACCGGTGCGACGGGGAAATAGCCGCCCTTGGCGCGCGGACGGTGGCCGAGGTTGCCGGCCTCATATTCCTTGCCCGAATTGCCCGGCAGCTCGATGTCGTCGATCGCGTAGTACGAGGTCGAGTAGCTGTTCTCGAAGCGGACGTCGTCGAACATGAAGAACTCGGCTTCGGGGCCGACATAGACAGTGTCGCCGATGCCGAGCGACTTGAGATACGCTTCCGAGCGCTTCGCGGTCGAGCGCGGATCGCGCGAATAGAGCTCGCCGGTCGATGGCTCGACGATGTCGCAGACCAGGATCAGCATCGGCGTGGCCGAGAACGGATCGATCCAGACGGCGTCGAGATCCGGCTTGAGGATCATGTCGGACTCGTTGATCGCCTTCCAGCCCTCGATCGACGAACCGTCGAACATCAGGCCGTCGGTCAGCTCGTCGTCACCGATCACCGAAGCGACCATGGTGAGGTGCTGCCACTTGCCCTTGGGGTCGGTGAAACGCAGATCGATCCACTCGATCTCGTTCTCCTTGACCATCTTCAGAACGTCGCTGGCCGAATTCGCCATTGTGTAAGCCCTTTCGCTCTCTTCGTTTTACCCGACGAATCGGGAAATAATGTTGCCCATTTGGGCGCTACATCGTCGTGATGTTGCGCCGCGTCAAATCGCGTTTTCGTTGCGCTCGCCGGTGCGGATGCGCAGCGCGGTCTCGACGGGGATCACGAAGATCTTGCCGTCGCCGATCCGGCCGGTCTGTGCCGCAGCAGCAACCGCTTCGACCACGCGATCGGCAAGCGCGTCCTCGACCACTACTTCGAGCTTCACCTTGGGCAGGAAGTCCACGACGTACTCGGCTCCGCGATAGAGCTCGGTATGACCCTTCTGACGGCCGAAACCCTTGGCTTCGGTGACGGTGATGCCGGAGACGCCCACTTCGTGGAGCGCTTCCTTCACTTCGTCGAGCTTGAACGGCTTGATGATCGCTTCGATCTTTTTCACGGTTTCCCCCGAGGCACATGAGGCTTGCCTATCCGCGCGTCTGGCAAGGTTCGTGCCACGTGCAGACTCGGCGTGCCCTCTCGGATGCACGCGGCACAGGGCTTTCACAAGTGCCTATCATTTGGGCAGTGCGCTGCACGGTGCCGGATTTGGGGGCAGTGGCACATGTTGCGAGAGCGTAACGATCGACCGATCAGTCTGTTTGGGAACCGGAACGAACCCCATGCGTTGCATGCGCCAGCAAATGCGGGGTGAGCATGCAGGTTTTGCCGATGGACCTGCCCGCCGAACTGCACAGGCGGAGCAGTGACGTGCCTGAAGGTGACGTGATCGTTGCCACGGGGCCGCTCGTCATCATGGCGCACGGCCTGCTGGCGCTTGCCCCCGAGGAACGCGCGGCGTTCTGGATCCATAGCGAGGCGGGCGACCTCGATGCAGCCGAAGCCGAGGAGCAGCTCGCGGGATGGTCGCAATTGCCGCATTGATTGGTCAATCGCGACAGTAAAACGCGTAATGTACAGATTATTTCTGTAATATTACGCGCGGCAAATAGTATCTGAAACGGGATAATATGTCGAAGAGTCCGATTGACTGGGCAGGGTATAGTGTAGTTCTTCGAGGTGCTTGCTCGAATCGTCCCCGCTCAACTGCGAAGACGGCAGGCGAATGAACCCCCGGCGGCGGCAAGGCCCAACTTCCTCCACCCGCCGCTCGCGCCCGCCCGGCTCCCCATCGCCGCTGGCGGGCGCACCCGTGTCCGGGCGGCCCGGACGGCTGCAGGCGCGGGAGTGGGCGGGGAGGGAAGCCCTCAATAAGGCGGGTGGTCGAGACCCTTGGGGCTCTTGGTGAAGATCTCGCAGCCGGTCTCGGTGATGCCGATCGAATGCTCGAACTGCGCGGAGAGCGAGCGGTCTCGCGTCACGGCCGTCCAGCCGTCCTCGAGCAGCTTCACATCGGCGCGGCCGATATTGATCATCGGCTCGACGGTGAAGAACATGCCCGGGCGCAGCTCGGGGCCGGTGCCCGGACGGCCGACATGGACGACTTCGGGTGCGTCGTGGAAAATCTGGCCGAGGCCGTGCCCGCAGAAATCGCGGACCACGCCGTAGCGATGCTTCTCGGCATGGCGCTGGATCGCGTTGGCAACGTCGCCCATGTGGTTGCCGGGCTTCGCCTGCTCGAGCCCGAGCATCAGGCATTCATAGGTCACGTCGACCAGGCGACGCGCCTTGATCGGCACGTCGCCGACCAGGAACATGCGGCTGGTATCGCCGTGCCAACCATCGAGCATCGGCGTGACGTCGATATTGACGATGTCGCCGTCCTTGAGCGTCTTCTCGCTCGGGATGCCGTGGCAGACGACATGGTTGATCGAGATGCAGCAGCTATGCGTGTAGCCGCGATAGCCGAGCGTGGCGGGCACGCCGCCGCCGGCGACGCTCATCTGGCGGACGATGTCGTCGAGCTCGGCAGTGGTGACGCCCGGCACGACATGGGGGACGAGTGCGTCGAGGATCTCGGCGCCAAGGCGGCCGGCGCGGCGCATGCCCTCAAAACCCTCGGGCCCGTGGAGCTTGATTGCGCCATCGCGGGCCTTGGGGCTGTCGGCGGTAACGGTCACATATTCGGTCATCCGGGCGATATAGGCCGGTTGGCGCGGTTTTTCGAGAGGCAGAAACGCTAGGCGCGGGCGCAGCTTGTCGGTATGCCGATGCCATGGGCGAACGCATCTGGACGGCTGGGCTGGTGGTGATCGGCGACGAGATCCTCTCGGGCCGCACGCAGGACAAGAATATCGCCCAGATCGCGACCTGGCTGAACGTGCAGGGCATCCGGCTTTCCGAAGTGCGCGTGGTGCCCGATGTCGAGGCGCGGATCGTCGAGGGGGTGAACGCGCTCCGCACCGGCTATGACTATTGCTTCACCACCGGCGGCATCGGGCCGACGCATGACGACATCACCGTCGATGCGATCGCGGTGGCGCTGGGCGTGGAGGTGGTGATCCACCCCGAGGCGCGCGCGGTGATGGAGCGCTATTACGAGACGCGCGGCGGGCTGACCGAGGCGCGGCTGCGCATGGCACGGGTGCCCGAGGGCGCCGAGCTGATCCCCAACCGCATGTCGGGCGCGCCGGGCATCCGCGTGGGCAATCTCTTCATCCTGGCCGGCGTGCCGCACATCACCGCGGGCATGCTCGATGCGCTGACCGGCACGCTGGAGGGCGGCCGCCCGGTGCTGTCGCGCACGATCGGATCCTGGGCGGCGGAGAGCGAGATCGCCGACTTCCTGGGCGCGACCGAGCGCGCCTTCGAAGGCGTGGCAATCGGCTCCTATCCTTTCTTCCGCGACGGGAAGACGGGTGCGAATTTCGTGGTCCGGGCGACCGACCAGACGGTGCTTGACGCTTGTGCCGAGGCACTCGCGACCGGTTTGCGTAAGCTGGGGCTGGAGGCAGTCGAAGGCGGGATCTGAACGATCGGGGGACGGGCATGAGCGAGACGAAGCGGCCATTCGGCTTCTGGACGGCCACCGCACTGGTGATCGGCAACATGATCGGATCGGGCTTCTTCGCCCTCCCCGCCCAACTCGCTCCCTTCGGCTTTACCAGTGTCGCGGCGTGGATCGCGGCAATCGCGGGCGCGATGGTGATCGCCTGGGTAATCGCCGGACTGGCGCGCCGGGTGCCCGAAGCGACGGGAACGCTGGCGATCTGCGCGACCGCGCTGGGACCGCTGCCGGGCGTGCTGATCGCCTGGAGCTTCTGGGTGGGCGTCTGGTCGGCCAATGCCTTTATCGCGCTGACGGCGGTGCGCTATCTCGCCGTGTTCTGGCCGCCGCTGGCTTCGTCTTCGCTGACTTTGGTGCTGGCGGCGGTGGGGCTGCTCTGGGGGATCACCTTGCTCAACCTGCGCGGGGCGCGGGCGGCAGGCGAATTCCAGGTCGCGACGACGCTGATCAAGTTGGTGCCGCTCGCCGCGATCGTGCTGCTGCTCGCCCAGCTGGGCGCGAGCGGCGGGCTCGCGCTCGATGCGCATCCGCATACGCCATTCGTGCCCGGGCAACTGGCATCGGCGGTGACGTTCGCCTTTTTCGCGATGGTCGGGTTCGAGTGCGCGGGGGTTGCCGCCGAGCGGGTGCGCGATCCGGGGCGGACGATCCCGCGCGCCACATTGGTCGGCGTGGGGCTGACCGGGCTGCTTTATCTGATCGCCTGGTCGGGGATCATCCTGGCGATGCCGCAGGAGACGGTGGCGGGCGCCAATGCGCCGGTGGCCTTGTTCGTCGAGGCGTTCTGGGGGCGCTGGGCCGGGCTGGCGGTGGCGGGGTTCGCGGCGGTGGCAGCGATCGGGGCGCTCAACGGCTGGGTGCTGCTGCAGGGCGAGGTGCCGCTCGGCATGGCGCGGGCAGGGGTGATCCCGGCGCGCGTGGGGCGGACCAATGCGCGCGACGTGCCGGCGGCGGCGCTGCTCGCATCGAGCGTGCTGGCCACCGTGCTCGTGCTTAGCAACGCCTCGCGCGACACCGCGGCGATCTATGACTTCATGCTGCGGGTGACGACGGCGGCGACCTTGTGGTTCTACGCCGGTGCCTGCCTGTCCGCGTTGGTGCTGGGCGTGCTGCGGCCCGCCGCGGCGATCGGGCTGGTCTTCGCACTCTGGGCGATATGGGGCGCGGGCTATGAGGCGATCGGGCTCAGCCTGTTGCTGATGGTGACCGCGATCCCGCTCTATCTGATGCGCGGATCAGCGCAGCAACCGGCCGAAGAGGCTCCGGTCACGTAGGATTTCGTGCGCGGCATTGTGCCCCGGCGCGCCGGTGACGCCGCCGCCGGGATGGGTGCCGGCGCCGCACATGTACAGCCCCTCGATCGGCCCGCGATAGTCGCCATGCCCGAGCACCGGTCGCGCAGCCCAGAGCTGATCGAGCGACATATGCCCGTGCATGATGTCGCCGCCGACCAGCCCGAACTTGCGCTCGAGATCAAGCGGGGAATGGATCTGGCGGGCGATCACCGATGATTTGAAGTTGGGGGCGTGCTTGGTGACGGTATCGATGATGCGGTCGGCGGCGGCGTCGCGGTGCGCGTCCCAGTCGAGGCCGGGGGCGAATTGCTGGCAGAACAGCGCGGCGACGTGCTGGCCGGGCGGGGCAAGGCTGTCGTCGACTGTCGAGGGAATGGTCATCTCGACGATCGGTTCGTCGGACATGCCGTGTGCCTTCGCGCTCGTATAGGCGCGGTCCATGTAATCGAGCGTCGGACAGATCATGATGCCGGCGGTGTGATGCTCGCCGGTGCCGGGGAGCACAGTGAAGTCGGGCAGCTCGGAGAGCGCGACATTCATCCGGAAGGTGCCTGAGCCAGCCTTATAGTGGTCCATGCGGCGGGCGAAGTCGGCGGGCATGTCGCTGCGCTCGATGAGCTGGCGGTAGAGCAAAGCGGGGCCGACATTGGCGGCGACTATCTTGGCCGCGATCTCCTCGCCGCTCTCCAGGCGAACGCCGGCGACCTTGCCGCCGTCCACGAGCAGCTTCGCGACCGGCGCCTCAAGGCTGATCTCGACGCCGGCCTCGACACATGCCTCGGCCATCAGCTGCGTGATCGCGCCCATGCCGCCGATAGAATGGCCCCAGGCGCCTTTCTTGCCGTTCACTTCGCCGAAGACGTGGTGGAGCAGGACATAGGCGCTGCCGGGCGTATCGGGGCTGGCATAGTTGCCGACCACCGCATCGAAGCCGAACGCGGCCTTGATATAGTCGTTGTCGAACCAGCCACCGAGGAAGTCGCGCGCCGACTTGACGAACAGGTCCATCGTGTCGCGCTGCGCCTCGATCCCCATGCCGGCCAGCTTGCGGCCCTGCGCGGCGGCGGCGAGC
Source organism: Sphingomonas sp. R-74633 (assembly GCF_013416555.1). Lineage (GTDB taxonomy): Bacteria > Pseudomonadota > Alphaproteobacteria > Sphingomonadales > Sphingomonadaceae > Sphingomonas. Next base: position 285,897 of record NZ_JACCFG010000006.1, read on the forward strand.
AGCGCGCGGATGCCGCCGCCGGCGTTGGGCGGGGTCCTGAGCGCCATGTCGCGCAGCACTTCAGCGACGCGCTCCAGCGCTTCTTCGTAGCGGGAGAAGGCTTCGGCGTCCTTCGCCGAGAAACGGGCGAACTCCGCACGGGTGCGTTCGTGCCCGCCGCCGAGCTTCAGATAGCCGCCGTCATGCGGCAGGAAGTTGGAAATCTGCCGCTCGACCACGCGCCAGCCGCGGGCGTGGAGCTTCATGTCCGCGATCACCTTGGGGCGAAGCAGGCTGACCGTGTAGCTGGCGGTCGAGTTGCGAAAGCCGGGGTGGAACTCCTCGGTAACCGCCGCGCCGCCGACGATATGGCGGCGCTCAAGCACGCGGACCTTCAGCCCGGCGCGGGCGAGGTAGAAGGCGCAGACCAGGCCGTTATGCCCGCCGCCGATGATCAGGGCGTCGTATCTGGCGGTCATTGGCTAGTCCTTTCGCCGGCTTGTCTTCCATGGATCTGCGGCATCACTGCACTGTCGGCAGGTTCGTCAACGGATAGACCACGAGATACACGACGGAGAAAATCGCGAGCGCGCCGTGATAACGCTCGTTCCTTGTAAGGATGGCGACCACGAACAGGATCGCGAGCGCTGCCATCGCCACGGGATACAGGAGGCCGAGCGACTGGAAGTGCGCGATCCCCTTGAGCAGCGTATCGACCACATCGATCGCTACGCCGGCAATCCCCACGGCGAAGAACCAGGCTTTGCGCGAATAAAAATAGTCGCGGTAGCCGTCATACCCGGCGAGATCGCGCGGAAAGAGCAAAGCGCACCACAGATAGATCAGGAAGGCGTAGGTTAGGACGAAGCAATAGAGAGTGAACGTCCACTCGCTGGTATGCGACAGCCGGAACTCGAACCACCACCAGAAGATCGCCCGAAGGAAAGTGGCGGCGACCCATATTAGATGGACCCAGTACACCCTTTCGCGTCCCGGGTGCTGGACGATGTCGACAATGCCTTGCAGCAGATGCGTGACGCCCAGGCCAACGATGACGGAGGCGAGCACCATCACATAATTGAACATGTCCATCGTCGCGCCCCTCCCGAATGCCGGGAGAGTATCCTACGAGGCGATGTCCGCAATGGGTCGAAGACAGAGGTTCGATTGCCTCACGCCGCCGTCAATTAAGATCCTGGCGGATGAAGCGGAATTGCGTCGCTGCGCCCGCTGCCGCGATCCAGGCCATCAGCACCCAGAACGACGTCGCCCAGCTCATCGAGATGATCGTGCCCGGTGCCAGCGGCATCGCCGCGCCGCCCTTCGCCCAGGCGAGCAGATTGGCCATGTGGTAGAGCGGCAGCACCTTGACCAGCCACGCAGTCAGCGTCGGCGCGTATTGGTAGAAGAAGAAGCCGAGCAGTGGCAGCATCCCCTCCAGCACGACGAGCGCGATCGACAGGATCACCGTGGCGAGGATCGATTGGGTGAGGATCGCGAACAGGCTGGCGAAGGCAATCGTATAGACGATGGGAAGCAGGGCGTGCGCGCCTGCCTGCCAATGCGCCTTGGCGACCGCGGCGAGCGTCACGCCGTCAGGGATCTTGTCGCCCTGGAACGATTCGATCCAGCTGCCGAGCAGCATGATCAGGTCGGCGGCGACCAGCGCGATCACCAGCAGGCCGAGCGCGACCACCCATTTCGCGACGATCAGCTGCCAGCGCGCCCGCGCCGGGATGATGAGCTTCCAGGTGTTCCAGCCATATTCGCCGGCGAAGACCACCGCGGCGAAGCCCGCGATCAGGAAGCGCCCCGGCGGCGAGGTCGGGACCTTCCACAGGATCGCGCTGTCCTTGATCCAGCCGGCGGCGGACTGGGGATTCCCGGCGGCGCCATGCTTGGCGAGCGCGCCATAGAGGAGCACGCCGATGATGATCGCAGCGATGGCGATCGGATAGATCCACACCATCATCCAGGTCGCGCGGTGGCGGCGAAGCTTCAGTGCCTCGGCAAGGACGGCATCAAGCATCGGTGTCCCTCGTCATGGTCAGGAAGATTTCCTCGAGGCTCTGGTCGTCGGGGCCGACGCGGAACACGTCCGCTTTGGCCTCGACCAGTGCGCGCACGATCTCCGGCGCGGCGGCGCGGGGCGCCTGTACCTTGAGGCTGTCAGCCCCGCGTTCGAATGGCCATTTGCCCTCGAGCGCGGCGGCGGCGGCATCGAGCGGCTCGGCTTCGACGCGCAGCGCTTCGCCTTGGTCGAGCATCTCGCGCACCGTCGCTTCGCGCAGCAGCTTGCCCTTGTGGACGATCGCGACGCGGTCGCAGATCTGCTCGACTTCGTGGAGGAGGTGGCTGGAGAGGAACACCGCCTTGCCATCCGCCGCCAGGCCGCGCAGCAGGCTGCGCATATCCTGGATGCCGGCGGCGTCGAGGCCGTTGGCTGGCTCGTCGAGGATCACCAGCTGAGGATCGTCGAGCAGCGCGGCGGCAACGCCGAGGCGCTGCTTCATGCCGGTCGAATAGCCCTTCACCTTGCGCTTGGCATCGCGCGCCAGGTCGACGCGCTCGAGCACCGCGTCGATGCGCGAACCGTCGCTGCCCTGGGTGCGCGCCAGCACGCGCAGATTGTCGCGGCCGGAGAGGAAGGGGTAGAAGGTGCCGCCATCGACCAGCGAGCCGACGCGGCGCAGCGCCTTGGCGGAGACCGGCTCGCCATAGAGCAGGACTTCGCCGTCGCTCGGGCGGATCAGGCCCAGCGCCATGCGGATCGTCGTGCTCTTGCCCGCGCCATTGGGGCCGAGAAAGCCATAGACTTCGCCGCTCCGCACGCTGAGCGACACGTCATCGACCGCGCGCTTGGCGCCGCCGCCGCGGCCATAGGTCTTGCCGAGCGCGCGCAGTTCGAGCGCGGGCGTGCCGCCAGCTTCGGTTATGGGCACTATGATCTTTCCCCCGGCGCCAGGTTGATGGTGCTGGCGACGGTTGTGCACAAGCCGCCGTGTGTTATCAAGCTAATACGCAAGCGGAGGGTGACGATGACCGGGATTAATGCGCGCGCCGCCGGACTGATCGCTGCGGCGGCCGCGTTAGGCGTCGACCAACTGGCCAAATGGTTGGTGGCCTATCCGCTGGGGTTGCGCGCGCGGGGGGTCATCGAGGTCCTGCCGGTCTTCAATCTGCGCTGGGAGCAGAATTTCGGCGTCTCGATGAGCTTTCTCACCGCCGACGGGCCGCTCGGCCGCTGGCTTCTCGTCGCGCTGACCGGTGCGATCGCACTGGGCGTCGGGGTGTGGCTGTGGCGCAATCCGCAGCGGCCGGACGCGATAGCGCTGGGACTGATCCTGGGCGGGGCGCTGGGCAACATCTCCGACCGGCTGCGCTTCGGCTATGTCGTCGACTTTCTCGACCTGCACTTCGGCGCGTGGCGACCGTTCCTGATCTTCAACACTGCCGACTGCGCGATCTCGATCGGGGTCGTGATCCTGCTGGCGCGGGCGCTGCTGGTCAGGGAAGGCGCCGCCCGGGCGGCTGCTTGATTCCTTGGTTTCTCCTTCGTCCCTGCACAGGTCGCGCATGTGGCGGTGCTAGATCGGGTTGAGAACGACCAAGATATCGGAGGCGCACAGATGACTGGAACAGGCAGCTATCGGATAGGCGTCGCCGTTGCGCTGGTGGCGTCGATCCTGATCGTTTGGACCACGATCGTCCGCGACGACGGCATGGGGATGCCCTTCTTCCTGGTGATCCTGGCGGCGGCGGTGGGCGCGTTCGCGGCGTGGTTTCAGGCCGCGGGCATGGCGCGGACGATGCTGGGCGTGGCAATATTGCAGGCATTGCTAGGCATCGCCATCGCGACCGCGCCGGTGACTGCCCAGGCGCCGGACGGCGTGTTCAGGGCGCTGGTGTTCGGCGGCTTCTTTACCGCGCTTTGGCTGGCCTCGGCGTGGCTGTTTCGGCTGTCGGTGAGCGGCTCTTCAGATAGGCGATGATGTCCGCGCGATCGAGCGGGTCGGGCACGCCGGCGAACTGCATGCTGGTGCCCGGCACCACTGCCCTGGGATTGTCGATCCACGCGTCGAGCGTTGCGGCATCCCATTTGCCGCCGGCGTTCCTGAGCGCCGCGGTGTAGCCGAAGGTCGGGCTGCTCTGGCCCATGGGCCGCCCGTAGATGCCGTAGAGATTGGGGCCGCCAAAGTCGGGCGCGTTCGGGTTGTTCTTGTGGCAGCCTGCGCACCGGCCGAACTTGCGTTCACCCAGCCCGACATCCGCGACCTTGAGGAGTGCCGCCAGCGATGGTCTGGGCCCGGCCTGGCGCAGGCGCTCGTCATGCCGGTCGTCGCTGCAGCCGGCGAGCAGGGCCAGCGCCATCAGGGCAATCGCAGATGTAATCCGCATTGCGGCGCCTATTTGGTCAGGCCCTTGAGCAGCGCCTTGTAGTAGGTGATCGACGGCGCGATTTCGCTGAGTGGGGTGCGCTCGTTGAGGCCGTGCGCGAAGCTGTCCGAGCCCTTCATGAAGATCGGGCTGACGCCGTAGCTCGGCACGCCGCGCGCGCGAAACCACATCGAATCGCTGGCGCCGGCTGACATTGCGGGGACGATCGGCACGCCGGGGAAGCGGGCGTGGATGCCGTCCGACACGAGCTTGAGCAGATCGGGGCGGAGCGGCGAGGCGGGGCTGGCGACGGTGCCGCTGTCGAGCGTCTTCAGCTTGAGATCGGGATCGCCGACGACCTTGGTGAGCGTGCCCGCGACGCTCTCGACCGAGGTGCCGGGGAAGATGCGGCAATTGATGTTGGCGGTGGCGCGCTGGGGCAGGGCGTTGGTGGCGTGGCCGGCGGTGACCATCGTGGCGACGCAGGTCGTGCCGGTCTGGCCGATCAGGCCGGGCTCCGAGCGCAGCGTGGCGAGTGCCTTGGGGTCCTGCTGGTTGGCGAGGAAGGCGCGCATCGCTGCGGCCATCGCCGGGTCGGCGGTCTTGGCACCCTGGACAAAGCCGGCGCGGGTGATGTCGTTGATCTCGCCGGGGAACTGATAGGCCTCGACCTTCGCCAGCGCGTGGGCGAGCGAGTAGATCGCGTTGCTCTTGCCCGGCGCGCTCGAATGGCCGCCGGGGTTGGTGAAGGTCAGCTCGTAATCGGCATAGGTCTTCTCCGCGCCCTGCAGGCCGAAGATCTCGGGCTGGCCATTCTCGTCGAGCCCGCCGCCGCCACCATCGATGTTCAGCAGCATCTCGGCATCGTGATATTGCTCGGCCATCTGCATGGTGGTCTTCATGCTGGTCTCCTCGTCGCCCGAAGCGAGGAGGAGGATGTCGCGGGCAGGCTTATAGCCCTCGCGCTTGAGCTGGATCAGCGTGGCGACCATCGTCGAGAGGTCGTACTTCATGTCGGTCGCGCCGCGGCCGAAGATATAGCCGTTCTCGACGATCGGAGTGAACGGATCGCGGGTCCAGTCCTCGGGTCTGGCCTCGACCACATCCATATGCCCGGAAATGTAGATCGGCTTGGCGGCCTTGTCGGTGCCCGGATAGCGGACGGCCATCCAGGCCGTGTCGCCGACCTTCTCGATGCGGATGTCGGCGGCGTCGAAGCCGCCGGCGACGAGCTGCTGCTTCAGATAGGCGGCGTAATCGGGGGTCTGGTTGCCGGGGCCGGCGACGGTGCGGAAGGCGATACCGCGCTTGAGGAGCTCGAGCGCCTGGGCTTCGGCCTGGGGGTTCTGCTGCGCGCTCGCGGCGGTGCCGGAGAACGCCATTGCGACCAGCGCCGCACCTGCAAGAACCCGCATTACTCGTATCTCCTGTTACCTTCGTGCAACGCTAGCGCCGCGTTCGACCGGGACCAACTTGAATTTGGCCGGGCGTGCGGGTAGGAGCCCGCCGCAGCCGGGGGACCCTTTCCGCCCGGCGAAGGAGAAATGACGTGTTGGTCGCGAACGCCCGAAACGGCCTTCTGCCCAGCGTCGCTTCGTTCTCGTAGTGCCCGTGTGAGCGCTGCGGGCACCTAGCGGCGCCCCGCAGCAGCATCCGTCTCGACAATCTAATCAGAGATACGTCCCGGCCAAGGCCGCGGCGCGCCTGTGCGCGTGCCGCCAGCCTGCCCGGGCGACACGGGAATTTATGCACGAACATCAGATCGTCCGGCGGATGCTCCGCCGGATCGGCCGGAACGTTCCGGCCACCGCACCGCTCGCCAGGGCGGTGCACGAATGGGCATTGCCGCATATCGACTGGCTCACCGGCTCGCCGGTGGAAAGCGAGCGGCTGAACTGGGAGGCGATGCTGGCGGCGACTGCCCGGTGGCGGGCGCTCGGCGAGGTGCGCCCGCAGGTGCTCCAGATCGCCGACGAGCTCGCCGGGATGCTCGGCTTCGGCCCGCTCGACCATGCGCTGCTCGAGCTGTTCATCGGCTTCGAGCGAGTGCCGCGCGTGGCCGAACTGGCCAATGTGCTGCGTTATGCCGGGGTCGACCTGGCGGCTCTGCTCGGCGAAGTCGGGGGCGCCGAGCCGGTGGATGCCGGGCGGCTGGCGCGGCGCTCGGCGGCGGTGATGCTCGGGCTGGTCAGCTTCGGCCATGACTATCAGGGGCGGATCGAGATCGACCTGAGCTGGTCGCTCCAGCGCCTGCTCGACCATGCGCCGCGGCCCGGCCGGCCGTTGCTCGAGGCGCTGGCGGGGCCTTGTCAGGTGGCGCGGCTGGGACTGGACGACTTCGCGGTGGCGGAGGCGGACTATCTCGTGCGGCTGCTCAAGGGTGCGCTTGCCGAAGGGGCGGCGGGGATCAACCTGCTGATCCACGGTCCGCCTGGTACGGGCAAAACCGAGTTCGCCCGGACGCTGGCGGTGGCCGCGGGCGCGCGGCTGCACGCGGTGGGCGAGGCCGATGACGATGGCGACGAACCGGTACGGCGCGAGCGGATCGCGGCGTACCAGCTCAGCCAGCGGGTGCTGGATGGGCAGGGCGGTGCCGTGCTGCTGTTCGACGAGATGGAGGATTTGATCGGCGACGCTTCCCCGAGTGGCGGCGACTGGTTCCAGAAGCGGACGGGCAGCAAGGTGTTCGTCAACCGGATGCTGGAGGCCAACAAGGTGCCGGTGATCTGGACGACCAATGCAATCGGCAACATGGACGGCGCGATCCTGCGGCGGATGAGTCACGTGCTGAAACTGGGGCTGCCCTCGCGCGGCGCCGGCCAGCGGATGCTGGCGCGTGTGGCGGCCGATGAGGGCGTGGCGCCGGGTGACGGCTTCGAGCGTCTGCTCGATGCAGCGCCCGAAGCCGCGACCGTGCTGCGCGTGGCGACGCGGGCCGGGCGGCTGGCGGGCGAGGTCGATGGCGGCGTCCGGTCGGCCGAGGCGTTGGTCAAGGCGCTCCGGGGCGGCGAACTGCCGATGGTAGGACCGGGTGCGCTCGACCCGACGCTGTATGAGAGCGATCCGCCGGTGGCGGACCTGATCGACGGCATCGCGGCGTCGGGGGCAGACGACGTCTCGCTGCTGCTCACCGGACCGCCGGGCACGGGCAAGACCGCGCTCGCCTGGCATCTCGCGCAGCGGCTCGACCGGCCGTTGGTGGTCAAGCGCGCGTCGGACCTGCTGTCCAAATGGGTCGGCGAGACCGAGGCGAATATCGCCGACGCCTTTGCCGAGGCGCGGCGGCGCGGCGGCGTGCTGTTGTTCGACGAAGCGGACTCGCTGCTCTTCGACCGGACGACGGCGCAGACGAGCTGGGAAGTCGGGCAGGTCAACGAACTGCTCACCTGGCTCGACCGGCACCCGCTGCCGGTGGTGGCGGCGACCAACCATCCGGGGAAGCTCGACCCGGCGACGCTGCGGCGGTTCGTGTTCAAGCTGGGGTTGCGCCCGCTGGGGCACGAAGCGGCGGGGCGGGCCTTTGCGCGCTTCTTCGAGATGGAAGCGCCCGCGCGGCTCGAGGGGCTGACGCCCGGCGACTTCGCGGTTGTGGCGCGGCAGCTTCGGCATCGCCCGGCAAGCGGCGCGGCGGACATCGTGGCGCGGTTGCGGGGCGAGGCTGCTGCCCGGCCGGGGGCGGCATCGCCGATCGGCTTTGGATGACGCGGGTGTTGACCGGATGGCGGGCGCTGTGGCAAGCGCCCGCTATACCCGAGCGGGTATGGTGAAATGGTATCACAGGAGCTTCCCAAGCTGACAGGAAGCCCAGATTTCTGCGGGTTTCCGTGCAAAACATGCCGAAAACTTCCGCTTCCCCCTCAAATACTTAGAAAATGGCCGCAAAACAAAATCAGGTCGCTCCGAGCGACGCCGTCGACCGCCTAATCGCGGACATAGAGGCCAAGTGGGAGGCCGCGCACCGGGCGAGCAGTTCCTCGGCCGAGCGCCAGGAATACACCGCAGCAGCCCATTGGGGCGCCCCTAAGCTGATCGCCGAGGTCCGGCGCCTGCGCGGTGATCTCGGCTAAAGGGAACCCGACTCGCATCGAAGGAGTCGAGGGAACATGGCAAGCGTTCCCACCCCCGACGAGATGCGAGACCTTCTCGCGACACTGCTTGAAGGAGCCGCCGGCGGATCTCACCGGGAGTGGCTGCGCGCGATCGGTCCCGTGGAGAAACTCCCCACATACCTCAACATTCACTGCAACTGGGCGGTGCACCCCAAGGGCAAGCCGGCCGAGCGGAAAGCAATCGAGCAGGCGGTTGCGGTAGTGCGCGCCGCGCATCCATATGTTGCACCTTGAAAAGGAGCGACCATGGTCGACGTTCTCCCGGCGCATGCCATCTTGTCCGTGATGCGGGATCTAGCTGAGAAGGGGGCGGACGTGCCCCTTGAGACTATCTGCATCGCCTTCGCGAACATGTTGGAAGACGAGCGCCTTCAGTCAGACGACGATCTTTTCGGCGAACTGGTGATATTGGGAGCCGGGCTCTGGCGTCACACCGCCGAGTTCAAGGCTGGCGGGCCGCAGACCGTTCAGTGACAGCGCAACTGCTACCCTCGTGCCCGCCGGCGGGCGCGTCCCTCGCTATGCACATAGAGCGGGTCTAGACGCGGCGGCGCTGGCGGCAGCGGGTCGGGCCGGCTCTCGATGGGGACGCCGGCCGAGCGCACGTTCTTAGATCCGCACTTGCAGACGAACATTGAGGTATCGAGCGGGAGCGCGGTTTTCAGGCGCTTCCGAAAGTAGAACAAGGCGGCCTTGCCGGCATCGAACACGACGATCCGCCCGCAGCTTTCGCAGACGATCGCCAAGTCGATCCCGAACTGCGGATATTCGGCCAAGTCTTTCGGTACGCGGACACCCATTCGCGCACCGTGAACAGATTGAGAACGATTCGTGAAGGGGCAAATAAAAAAGCGCTCCGGAGAGAACCTCCCCGGAGCGCCATCCTTGTATCCCGAAAGGCTCGATCATCCAGGCGCCGCAAGGGCCGCCTGAAGCGCCGAATGAGCCGCGTCGCTCCGCTCGATCGCCACGGCAAGACGCACCGCGTCCGCCGGCGCCAGCGACAACGCCAGCGGATAGGTGATCCGCCCTGCGCTAAGCGCGGCGAAGGCCACGCGGTCGCCATTGGCCATCTTCGCCTGCGTGACGGCATCGAATGCCCCGGCCCCGAATGTGGTCATCTCAGCGGCCACGGCATAGCCGGTCTCGATACCCACCGCGCGGTCAGCGGCCTTGGCGATACTCGCCTCGGTCGGCGGCCGCGCGCCAATCGCGCACGCCGTAAGGCTCGCCGCAAGGGCGAGTGCAATTAGCACCTTCTTCATGGTTGGTCTCCTGTGATGCCGCTGAACCGCGCGGCCCGGATCAGTTGGCGCCGGGCTCAACCGGGATCGGCTCTGTCGGCGGATTGTCGACCGTCACCTGCCTACTGGTCGGGATGCGCAGGACGCCGATAAGGCCGCCCGTCACAGTGCCGAGCCCGAAGGCCTCCATCTTGCCGATGATGTTCTCGGAGAGGGCCGCGATGATCATCGCGCCGAGCAGCACGATCACCAATGCCGCCAAAGTCGCCAGATAGGCGATCAGTTGCTCGCGTGGCGTCACGCCCCCGCGCTCCGCTTCGCGAATGCGGCCGCGAGACGTTGATCGTACTTGTTCTCGCGATAGGCGGTGCCGTTGTAGCCACGCGCGAAGGCCGCCCAGTCGCCGCGTTGGAGCGCGGGCTTGAGGCCGTTCGACTCTACGAACAGCACGAAGGCTTCGAGCTGGTCCGCCTCGGTCTGCGCCTGCCGCCAGGCAAAGGCCCAGGGCGACGGCGCACCGCACACCGCGTAGTTCTCGCCGAGGATCTGGAAACCGCCGTAGCTCGCCGAAGCAAAGCCAGCATCGACATCGAGCCCGACCGCATCGAGCAGCTGCGACCAGCGCCCCGCCTGCGATGCGGGGTACAGGGCGCGGTTCCACGCGCGCGACGAGAGCGTAGGATGCGAGGCGTCGTATTGGTGCCCCGTCGCCTTGCTGAACCGGTGCGGCTCGAAGAGGATCGTCGGGAGGCCATCCACGAACGGCTTCGCAGTCGCCTCCACGTCCCACACCGTCAAGATCTTCGCCGCCGCCACGCCAAGGCGGTGCGCGGCGGCCTCAACGTCGGAGTCGTCAAGCCTCCAATCAGGGCCATCCTTCAAGGCCTGCGCGATCGCCATGCGATCGGCAGAGCCATAGGGCGCCGCCTCGGCAGCCGGCGAATAGCCAGCCGCCATCAGGCGCCGCCGAAGCGTCGCTAGATCCATGTCATTTACTCCTGTGGTTAAGTGGCCGGGCCTTCGGCCGTGTCGATATCGTCGAGCAGCTGCGCGCCGCCGGCCATCGACGGCACGGGCATCGCTTCTTCGAGGATCATTTGCGCCTGGATTAACGCGGCCGAGTGCGGAGCCACAGCAATGACTTCCGCCGCCAGTACGCGATAGGCGTTCCGCTGGCGCTCGAAACGGATCAGCACGTCGAAGTGGTGCTGTTCGAGCCGCTCGTACTTTTCCTCAATCCGGGTGAGTCTAGACGCGATCTCGGCGTCCAGCTTTGCTTCGCGTGAGGTCAGCTCGTCGTGCCAAACCTGTAATTTGGCCGATCGACTATTCGCCCGCGCGTCCTTCCAGTTGAGAAGCCAGGCCGCCCCCTTGCCCAGCGCGGCGAGGATCGCGATCGCGCCCGCGATGATGCCGCCGACTTCGCCAGCGCTGACGCCCCCGGCATCGCTCACGACGGTCAGGCTGCCGAAGCGGAGGCGGTGAGCTTAAGGTCATACACCCCGCCCACCTCGAAGCCGTCCACCTCGGCGAACGGCAGTTGGTAGGAAACCGGCGTGCTTGCCGCAGTCGGATCGGCCAGCTCAACGATGAACTTCGGTGCCGTGTTCGCCGGCATCCCGGCGGGTGCGATGGCAAGGGCAGCCTCGTTGAGGCGGATCGCCTTGATGATCAGCTTCATACTCGTTCTCCTGTGATTTGAGGCTCAGGCCTCGGGGTAACCCTCGGTGATATCGATCGAGAGGATCTCGGCCGCAGTGGCGCCGGCCGCGAGCGCCGCGTCGAGCTGCGCTCGAATGCCCTGGCTCGCAGCGTGGCAAAGCGCTTGCTGGATCAGGCTGGCATCGCGCAGCAGCAGGATCTGGTCGGCGTTGATCGACACCAGGCTATTCGCGGCGTCGGTGAACACGATCGAGAAATCGGCGGCCTTGCGGATCGCCGTCTCCGCAGCGCTCGAATACCGGTCGATCCACTTCTGACCTTCTTCATCCCGCTGCGCGACGATCACCTGGCCCGGAACGATGTCCGCAACCGCCAGCGGCTCGGTCTGCCGCTCGACACGATACCGCTTGGCTTCCTCCCAACGGAGATCGCGCGCTTGCTCAGGGCTCCACCGCGTGATGATCGCGGCCGCGTCGAAGTCCCAGCGTTCCTGCGCCAAATCCAGGCAGCGGGGCAGGGAAGAGCGCCGCACCGCTTCGGGGTAGCGATCGACCAACTCGATCTCTCCGCCCTCCTCGATCTCGGCAGGCGTAGGATCATCGGCAATGACGTGTTGCCGGCCATCGGCCTCTTCGATGACCCACCACGTATCGGACATGTCGTGCTCCTAGACCTTGACGATAACCGAGCCCGGAGCCGGCGTTTCAAATGTCAGGACAGCGCCCTGAAGGGTGCTATTGATCACCCCCACTGCTCGGACATCATAGTTGCCGTTCGCTGGCGCGACGGATTGGTAGATCGTCACATCGCCGGGGTTGTCATCGCCCGACAGGTTGCTGAAGGTGGCAGTCCCGCCTTGCACTGTCGGTCCAAAGTCGGTCCACGAATTCGCGCCGGCGACGCTGTATTGCAGCTTCACAACACCGTAGCGGCTGACGAAATTGCCCGAGCCGCTCGCGTGATACATCCCGTAGAAGCTGGCGTAGATGGACTCGCCCGTAGCTTTGACGAGGTTCGAAACGCGGCCGATCTCCGCATAAGAGGTTGTCGAGAGGGACGCTCCGCCGGCATCAAACGTGCCGTTCTTGCTGAAGCCACTCGAACCAGATCCCGAGCCAGCCGGCGCTGCCGCCAACTTCTTACTCACCTGCACCGTCACCTTCGCGACTTGCACGCCGTTATAGCTAACGATCCAATCGAAAGTGCCCGGCGCCGCAGCGCCGCTTACAATCGTTGGCCGCCCTTTCGTCGTGGAGCCGGTCGTGTTGTCGACTGTGATATTCGCGTTCGTGCAGCCGCCCGTGAAGTTGCCCACCGAGTAGCTCGCCTGGCTGTTAAGTGTCACATTGGTACCGCCGCGAGTGACGGTGACGGGCATGATCTTCGGGACGCCGCTCGCCGTGGTCCCGGTGTAATCGAAGGCGATCTCCACAGACTTCTCGATGTCACTCGTGAACTGCGAGGTCAGCGTAACGTCGGCATTGTCCTCTGGCCGTCCCGAGCGGCTCGGGATCTTCGCCCAGTCGGCGCCCGGCAAAGTATCGGTGATGGTCGACGTGACGTTGATCGGGCCACCAGTGCTGAAACTCAGCTGCCAGCCACTCTCCCAGAGAGCACGCGTGAACCCCGAGTAGCCGGCGAAGAAATCGCGCACGCGCACCTGCGGATAGCTCCACGTCTCGGCCGCCGTGCCGATCCAGACACAACAGCAGGTGCCGTCATGCCCGAAATAGACGGGGTATTCGACGTTGGAGCCGCCGAGCACGCGGGCCGAGGTATTGAGCCAGCTCGAACCGGAATAGTTGTAGCCGCCCACCTCCAGCGTGCACATGAAGCCCGAGCTGTACTCGTAGATCTCGACGGTGAAGCGCATCATGGTGCTGGTCCACGATTGCGGGAGCCGGACTTTTAGCGATCCGTTCACCACCGAAGCCTGCGTCGTAAATACGGCCCCGCCAGGCGCGCGGATGACGCTGTCGACATTGTTACGCACGTCGCCGTCGTTGAGCAGCACGCTGCCGCTGTCGCGAATGTTGGTGCCGAGCGTGCCGCCTACGGTCGCGTTATCGGCGGGCCGGTTAGCGCCGCCGGTGGAGCCCCAGTCGTTCTGGCTGTATGCGCCGAACTGAACATCGGTGAAGCCTTGGCCGTTGCCGCCACCCGCGACGCACACATAAAACGTCCGGCCAGCCGTCGTGGCAACGACGCGCTTCTCGACGCCGTTGACATAATAGCGGACATTCACCCCGTCATAGGTGATGACGACGACAGCCGGCGAGGCATTGGTGTGCGTGACGCCGAGGCTGATGCCGGTCCCGCTCTCATATGCGTAGAGATCGCCGCCGCTCGAATAGACGAGGTACTGGCCATAGACGTAGTCGTTCGCTCCGCCGTACTGCCGGTTGTCGGCGAGGCCGATCATGTTTGAGCCGGTGTCGGTAAAGCGCGCCGCGACCATGGCGGTGCCTGTCTGGCTTTCCAGCGAGTAGGCGTTGCCGATCCACTGCGATGCAGACCGATAGATCGCCGTGCCGCCGCTGATTTCCCAGACAGATCCACCAGATCCGACAACGCTTTCATTCCGTGCGTCGAACAGCGTCGCCGTTCCGGCCACCGGCGCCGTCATGCTGCGATGGGTAAGGCCGGTGTAGGGGGAACCACTGTTGTACGCATGGAAGGCGCCATAGAGACTCCACGTGGCCGCCCCGACCAGTAGCTTGCTCTGCCAGCGCACGATGCCGCCGAGCCGCACGGTGAAGCGCTTGCCGTCGAACAGCACTTCGAGCTTGCCAGCAACCGAACCCACGTTGACGCTGTAGCCCAGCGACCCGGACACGTAGATCGACAGGCCTTGCCCGGCATAGTTGTATTGGGCCTCGACCGTCATGTCGGTGTAATAGTGGTTGGACGAGGTGATCGCCTTGGTAAGCGCGACCATGGTCCAAAGAGTCGGGTGAACGTCGACCGCCGCCAGCTGGGCACCCTGAAGCGGCTGCTTCGAGAAGGCGTACGCCTCATAGTCACCGCTGCCGCTCGTACGCGTCAGGCTGTTTCCGACCAGGCTGATCGGGCCGACGCCGTCGAGCTGCTGATCGGTGGTGGCGCCGTCCGAAGGGCGCCCCGTGCCCGTGACGCCGCTCCACGTCGCAACCTGCGACGCCTTCAGGTCAATTGCGTTGAGGAGCGCCTGGCGGGCATCGTAGTAGTCTTTGAACCTCTGGTTGAACGTCGCGGGCACTATGGTCGTGTCCTGCGTCGTGTCACTGTACGATGGGTTGAGCCCTGCGAAGTAGGTGCCCAGGGCGTTATAGGCGGCGGAATACGCCGTCGTGTCCACGATCAAGGCATTGGCGCTAGCGCCGATGAGGTTCGCCTCGCCGATAATCGCATTCCAGCGTCGGATGATTTCCGGCTTCTCGACGCGGGAAAGGACAGAGTCGCTCTGGATGTCAGCGATTTGAGCCAGACCGCTGGAAGCATCCGCCTGTGCAGCCTTTGCCTGCGACTGATCGGTCCAAGGGCCGGACTGAATATCCTTGATCGCCCACCCAGGCGCCCCGCTCTGATAGAAGTCGAGCACCTTCGGCCAAAGGGTCTGCCCCGATGCTACGGCCGTGGTGACGTACTTGCCGCCATCCAACAGCACAAAGATCGAGGTGCCGTCATAGACCAGCGCCATGCGACTCGCCGGGGTTAGACCCGTAACGGCCGCCGACGCGATCAGCCCTGCGCCGCCGCTACCGTAGAGATAGATCATCCCGGTGGTTGGAGTGTTGGCGACAAATACCGCCTCGTACTTCACATTGATGGCGGCGCCGCCGAAGGCCCCGACAAAGTTGGTCGCGCTGCTGTCCAGCGCTAGTGACGTGCACCAGCCACCTGCGGTGCCGTCTTGGATAGCCAGCAGGCTGCTACTCACGAACGCGGTGCCGACAAGCGCGGAGCTGACCGTGCCGCCCTGATACAGGCCATGCGTGCCGCCGGCCTTCACCTGCGAGTTGCCCTGCACGGTCGTGTAGGCGCCGATCGGCGTGAGGGTGCGCGAGGTGCCCGCATTGTTCGCCGGCATCTGGCCGTTGTCGTTGGAGGTGCCCGACCAGTTCGAGCGCGTCTGCGCATACGCCCTCAGGGCGTCGATCAGCACCGTGATCCCGGTCCGATAGTCTCCGAGCTTGGTGTTGAAAGTGCCGCGGACTACCGGCGTCGTGTCGCTCGTGTCGTTCCAGGCGGGATTGAGGGTGTTCCGATAGGCCTGCCAATTCCCTCGCGCGGTAGCGGCCGTCGTGCGCGCTGCGGCGACCGCTGCCGACCCCGCGATTGCGCCCGCTTGCGCATCGAGAATTGCCCAGGACGCCTCAAGCTCGGCGTCGCCGGGAATGAGCTTTTGGATCTTCTCCGCCGGCGTTAGCTTGCCGTCCGAGAAGATCTCGGCGAGATCGTCCAGCGCCTCGCTTGCATCTTCCTGCGCTTGGTCGAGCTGGCCTAGCCGAGCTTCGATCTCCGCGAGTGCGCGTGTGTAGGGGTTTGGTTCGAGCGCCCCCGCCGTAGTCAGGCCCTCGATCGTCAGCGAGCAGAAACTCACTGTCTCAAGCGCGAGATCCACCGCGAAGTCCTTGAAGAACCCATAGATGGCAAGGCTCTCGAAACCTTCCTCTCCGATCCAAAGCGCCGGCTTCGCGCGCAGCGCGGCCAGGCGTCGCTGCACTTCGTCTGCGGTGCCGGTTTCAATCAGCGAACGGATCGTCATCCGCTTCGCCCAGCCGCGCTCCACCACCGTGGTCAGACCGAAATCGTCTGTTTCCCGCCGGCTGAAATCGTCGATCCCCACGCTCGGGCCGGCCTCGGTCAGGCCGAGATCCAGCACATTGCCGAGCAGCAGGGTTCCCGCCGCGACAGGCACCAGCGGTCCGCTCGCCGAGACCGTCACGACGATCTGCACGCCCGCGACCTGCGGCAGATCGAGGAAGAGCATCGAGGCCTCATCGTCGGTCGGATCGCTCGGCACCTGCGTCTGATCGTAGATCGTGACCGCGCCCGAGGTGACCTTGACGCGCACCGAAACCGCATTGGTATCGAGCACCGCCAACGCGCCGATCGCGGCGGGGGGAGCCAGCGTGACGGTGATATTGCCGATCGCCTCGGTGAGGGAACCTACGGCCTGATCGAACATCGCCCAACGGTTTGTCGCGCTGACATCGATCCACTTGCCGGCGGCGCCGGCGGCGGGGTGATTGCCGATGTTGCCGGCGCCGGCGCTCTCATAGATCCGGTGCGTGGAGGTAAGGATTACGCGCGCACCGACCGCATAGGTCGTACCCGCTGCCCATGCCGGATAATCGTTCTCGGCGACGTTGCTGCCGACCAGCACCGCGTCGGTGATAGTGACGGGTTCAACGACCTTCATGCGGCGAGACCTTCGATTTCGAACGAGCAGAAGCTTGAGGTGAGCAGGGCGATGTCGACCGAGAAGCTCTTGAAAAAGCCGTAGATCGAGAGCGCATCGTATCCTTCCTCGCCGATCCACAGGGCCGGCGTTGCGCGCAGCCTCGCGACGCGCTTTTGCACCCGAGCGACGGCCGAGGTGTCGATCCGGGAGCGGAGCGTCATCCGCTTCGCCCAGCCGCGCTCCACCACGGTGGTCACGCCGAAATCGTCGGTTTCGCGCCGGCTGTAATCGGTGATCCCGATGGATGGAGATTGCTCGGTCGTGCCCAGATCGAGCACATTTCCGATGATCAGGGTGCTCAAGCCGACCGCCGCGCCGGCTGCGCTGGTCAATGTCACCTTGATCTGAGCGTTGGCCGCCTGCGGGAGATCGAGGAAGGTCAGAACGGCGCGCGTCGCCTGAACCGTACGGTCGTAGACGCCCACGCCGGCAACGGTCACCTCGACACGCACGGTTGCAGCCACGGCATCGAGCACGGCGAGCGCGCCGATCACGACAGCCGGCGCCAGCGTGACGCTTAAGCTGGTAACGACCATGGTCGATGATCCTGCCGAGTCGTCGAACATTGCCCACCGGTTTGTGGGTCCGGCGTCGAGCCACTGCGTTGCCCCGGCAGTGGGATCGTTGCCGATGTTTCCGGCGATCGCGCTCTCATAGACGCGATGTGTCGCGGTCGAGATCACGCGCGCGCCGAGGGCGTACGTGGTGCCGGCCGCCCAAGCGGGATAGTCGGTTTCAGGCACCGTCACATTCACGATCATCGCTGCGGTGACCTTGGTCCGCTCGATCACCTTCATGCTGCGATCACGGTCGAGATCGAGTTGCCGCCGTTCTCCGACGTGACGTTATCGAGCGTCCGCTTGATCGCACCGGTATTGCCGGCCGTCGCCGCATGCCCCTGATTGTTCTCGCTGCGCATGCCGGCGATTTCCTCGCGCAGTTCGTCAAGCTTGGCAGTCAGGCTCGCGACGTTGTCGTTGGCGGTCGCGTCTGCCGCCTGTGCCGTATCAGCCGAGGCCGCGAGCAGCGCAGCGTCCGAGAGCGCCGTTGCGCTCGTGCCGAGCTGGTTGACGATCCCATAGGTGGCTTCGAGGCTCGCGGCGGTCTGTGCCTTGACCCGCTCATATTCCTGCGCGCTGCGCGCGGAGGCGAGCGCGGCGGTGAGCAGGGCCTGCGATAGCTGCGGCAACGACTTTGCCGCGTCCTGCGCACCCGGATCGTTCGACCGTGCCATTGCAGTCGCTGCGTTGAACTGCCCCATCAGCGTGGCGAAGCTGGTCGCGCCGGTCGCATCGGAAAGACCGCGAATGCGCTTCACTTCCTCCATGATGCTATCGCCCACGGACTGCCAGGCCTGCCGCAGCTGATCGGCGGCCTCGGCCGCCTTCTGCGCATCCTGAAGCCCCCAGATCTGGAGCTGAAGCGCGCGGTTGCTCTCGTCGAGCTTCGCGAGATCGAGCTGCCGGATCGCCTCGGTGTTGCCCTGAAGCTCCAGCAACTGGCGCTCAAGATCCTGGCGCTCGCTGAGGATATCGGCTGCGCTCTTCGCGCCGGTAAGTGCCGATTGGAGATCCGCGAAAGCCGGCGCCAGCTGGAGCAGCGTGGCATAGGTCGCCTGCCCGGCGGCTGTGGTCAGATCCTGCGCCTCAACGAGCGCGCGGAACGCCGCCAGCGTCGACGGCATGGTCAGGCCGAGGCTCGCGAACACGCTCCCCAGCTGGGCGGTCTTGGCGGCCGCCTGTTCTTCCTTCGAATAATAGTCCTCGAAGTAGGAGTTCACAGCGTCGGCCATGGCCGAGACACTTTCGAACTGGTCCGCCAGGCCGAGCTTCGCGGCGATGCTGAGGTTCGTCGCGTTGCGTCCGAGCAGATCGAGCGATGCGCTTACCTGCTCGACGGTGGAGGCGACGCGCACCAGCGTCTCGAAAGCGCCCTCGCCGACCTTCTGGAACTGCGCGATGCCGGGGAATGCGGCGTTCGCCATGCCATCGGCGGCGGCGCCGAAGATCGCAGTGAGCTTCTCTTGGATCTGATCACCGGTGAGGCCTTGCAGGTCGATCTTGCCGATCGTGACGACGAAGCTGTTGAGCCGCGCCTCGATCGTGGAAGTCGCCTCACCCAACGGACCGGCAGCCGACTTGATCGCATCGCTGAACGAACGAAGGATCAGCGTGAACTGGCCCTCAAGCGCCGGGTCGGCGCTCGAATACTGCGTCGAGTAGGAGTGGCCAGTCGTGATCCCGAGGAACTTCTTCGTCTTGGTGATGTCGCTGTAATAGGACGCGTCGAACCCTCCCGAGAGGATCGAGCCCAGCGACTGGGAATTGCCGTACAGGCCGCTTGCGGTGACCTTGGTGCTAGATCCGAACAGCGATCCAATCAGGCTACCGATACCGCCGATTATCCCGCCGATGATCGGGATCTTGGTCAGGATGCCGCCGCCGGTGATGATCCCCTTCAGCAGGCCTCCGGTGCTGTCCATCTTGAAGCCTTCGGTGACGCCGGCCGAGGCGTTGATGTCACCCGTGCGGAGGATCACCGCGGTGAAGCTCGCGATCTGGCTGTCGATCGACTTGAGCGACGACGACATCTCGCGCGCGTAGTTGTTCGTCAGCGTGTCGACTTCCTTCAGCGCGTCGATCGCGTTCTTGAGGCTCGCGCTCTGGGCGTTCGGATCGCCGAATACCGTCCCGGTGCCGGTATTCGCGGGCGTGGGTTTGGTGCCGCCGCCGCTGAACGACCGAACCACGGAAAGACCGATCGAGGCGAGCGCGGCGGCGGTCGCGGCGCCCGCGACGAGGTTCGCAGGGAAGGGCAGCGAGGCAATGGCCTTGGCGACAGCCTCAACGGCGCTCGCAGCTGCTCGCAAGCCGCTCTTGGCGATGCTCGAGGCGGTTTCCGCCGCGTCTTGGATCATCGCGCGAACCGACAGTGCGAACTGGATCGCGCGGAAAGTCTTTTCGGCCGCCGACAGCGCGGCGTAGCCCTTGCTGCCCTCCGCGAAAAACCCTTTCGCGGCGGAGGCCATGTCTCCGAACATATCGATCTGGGCAGTCGCATTGCGGGTGTTGAACAGAGCGTTTTCTCGGCGCTCGGCCTCGGCATCGCCGATTTCCTTGAGCTTCTTGATCTCCAGATCATGGGCGGCACGCAGGCGCTCCTGGTCGGCTAAGTAGGTCGCCATGCGGGCGGTAAGATCACCAAGAGCGCGACCACCTTCGCCAAATGCGTCGGCGAGGCCTTGCGCGGCCTCGGTGACGTTGTCCGAGATCTCGGCGAGCAGATCCGCCTGATACCGCAGGCTGTTGTTGAAGACCTCGGCGCGAAGCTGCCGCTGAGCTTCGAGATCTGCGATTTCGACCTGCTGCGCGATATACTTCTGCTGCTCGGCGGGATCGTCCGTCATCCGCTTGGCCTCGATCGTCGCCCGCATAGTCGCCAGGGCATGAGTGCGGACCGCGTCGGTTTCGCCCACAAGCCGCAGCTCTTCGCGCAGCTCAGCCACGCGATCCGCGCCCGAGGCCATGGCCGCGCTGAACTGGCCAGTGCGTTCCGCCTTCGCCAGCCGCTCGCGTTCGGCACGTTGATCGGCAAGCGCCTTGGTTGCGCGCCCAGCCTCGGTAGCGAGGCCCTGCTGCTGAGCAGCCTCGATCGCGGCGAGCAGGGGAAGGTCGGCGATCTGGTTCTTGAGATACTCGCTGGCCCTCTCGGCGGGAATGAGCCCGGCCGCGACCATCTGGTTCACCCGTTCCTGCGCAGCCGCCTGATCGCGCATGCCGGCCGTGCTCCGCTCGCCCTCAGACACGCGCTGCGCGATGGCCAGGCGCACCTGGCGACCAACCTCGGCGTCAATCTCGCCGCGCTCCTTGATCGCCTTGCTCTCGGCCTTCACGCGCGCCTCAGCGACGAGCGCGGCGCCGCCGGATAGCTTGTAGGCGTCAGCGAGCCCGTAGAGGTTCTTGACCTGCGCTTCGAGCGCAGCAGCCTCGCGGGCCAGCTCGTCGGCGTGGTTCTGCTCTTTGCGTGCGGCCGCTGCGTCGCGCCGAGCTGCTCGTTCCGCAGCGCTGCGCGACTTCTCGGCAGCTTCGGCCGAATGCACGGCGCTGCTCGCGTCGGTCAGATCCTTGCGATATTGCTCAAGCGCCGCGCCTCCGGCGCGATCGGCCGCCGCCCCGCGCTGTTGTACGAGCGCAAGCTGCGCGCGCGCCCTCTCAAGCGGCGTGGTCGCGGTTGCGAGCGCGACCTGCCGGTCGATCAACTGCGATGCACTTCCGGCTGCCTCGGTGCTGGTCGAAACCAGCTTGCGCTGCTCCGCATTTGCCGTGCCCATGGCCACGGCAGTGCGGGCGATCTGGAGTTGCAGGCCGCGATTGTTCTCGGACGCGTCGTTGACGGCGAATGCGTACCGCTCAAGCTCCTTCACCGCGCCCTTCATCGTCGGATCTTGGGCGGCCTGCTTGTTCAGATTGCGCACGAGCTGCTCGGCCGTCAGGCCGGTGCGATAGTCGCCGGTGTAGCGGTTCAACTGATCGTTGATGAACGCGCGTCCGGAAGCCGAGACGCTATCGACCGTCTGATCGGGGAGGAACGACACGCCGGCGAGGCGCCCGCTGGTTGTTAGGCGCTGCCGCGCGGTCTGGTAGGCCTTGGCCCCCGCATCAAGCTTCGCCTCGGCATCGCGCGAGTTCGCGAGGATGCTCAGCCAGGTCACCTGTTCCTTGATCTTGCCCGTCGTGCGATCGAGATCAGCCGCAAGAGCAGCCTGACGCGCGCCCAGATCGTCCGAGGCATCGCCGCTCTTGAACAGGCCATCGGTGAGGGCGCCGAGCACCAACAGGCCGCCAGTGATCGCCAGCCCCCAAGGCCCGATCATGAAGCTCGCGACCTTCCCGAGGCGCCCCTCCATGTTCGCCATCTGCCCAGCCGCCTGCCCGCCTTGGATGGCGAGCACGGACAGTACATTCGCGCCCATACTGATCTGGGTGAAGGCGTCCTGCGCTTGGAAAGAGAGCCCCTGCATGGCAGCTCGGTGAGCGCCAGCGGATGCAGCGCCACGGGCATGCGCGTCGGTCGCCTCTGCGAGAGCCGTCCGCTCCATGCGCAGCTTGGCCGCGTAGTCATCCAGGCCGATCGCACCAGCGGCGATTAGAGTGCGGGCCTCGGCAATCTCCGCGTCGAAACGCTGCTGCGCCGCGACAGTGGGATCGATGGAGGCGCGGAGGCGGGCAGCGGCGGCGGCCAGATTGTCCGTTTCGCGGACCTCGGCCGCTGCTGCGACCTGGCTCTCGCGATATGCCGCGGATTTCTGCTTCGCGACGGCTTCGAACAGACGATAGGCATCGGCCGCGCGGCGTACCGCCTCGGCCTCGGCCTCGCTGGCCGCAGCTGCCTGCTGTGCCGCAAGTTGCTTGGCCTCCGAGGCTGCTTCCGCCTCGAACCGAGCCTGCCTCGCAGCCGCCAGCTCGGCCGCGAACAGGTCGGCCTCTTGGGCACGCAACCTGGCGGCCAGTTCAGTGAGACCCTGCTGTTCGGCAGCCAAGGCCGCCGTTTCGACCTTGGTCGCGCGGATCTCTTCCCGCGTCTTCCCGAACGTGGCCGCTTGGCGGTCGAGCTGGCGCGACAGGGCCTCGCCAGCCTTTTCAACGCGCGCGAGTTCGCGCGCGGAGTTCTGAGCTTCCTTGGTGACGGCGCTCCCGAACGCGGTGATGCTAGCCCGGGCGCTGCCCAGATCCAGCATACCGCTGGTGGCGCGCTCGATGTTCTTGGCGCTCTGCACGGCCTTATATTCGGCGGTGTCCATTTCCTTCTGGAGCTGAACCAGCTCTTCGAACGAACCGCCGGTATCGATCGCAAAGCCTACTTCCAGCGTCGGAATGCCGTCATCCACGGGCCTTGCTCCAATAAAAAAGCCCCGCCGAAGCGGGGCCGATATCAGTCTGTGAATTCTGCTAGTTGCCGGGTCTCGGAGAGATGCAGCAACTGTACTGCGGTCTCCGCGCTCCCGACTGAGAGCCTAGTAGGCTGTCGTTTTCGCGCTGGGAGATTAGCAAGTCAGCGCTGCCGCCTGCATCGGTGACCTTCCCGTCAAACAGCTGAAATGCGCAAATGTGACGGGCGCCGACATCTGCTCCCAGCCGGTTATCCCCGAAGCTGTCGAGGGTAACAAAACCGACTTGGCTTCCGTGCGCTGCCCAGAGATTGATCCATAGTTCGTCAGATGCCGTGAACTTGCCGTTCCCCAACATCTTCTTGAACGCCGGAACAGAGACCGCCGTCTGTCGATATCCTACCGACGAACGGCGGTAGGTTTCAGGATTGCTGAGGCCCGATTTAACGAACCTCTCGCATGCAGCGATGGCCGCCGTGCGATTGCTTGCCTCTTGAGAGCAGGATGCCAGAAACAAGCAAAGCAAAACGCCGCGCATATTGATGCCCCTTCATCGAGCACGATACACGCGGCGCCTGAACGTTGCCAAGGTCAGCCCAGCACCGCTTCGAGAGCAGCTTGCTCTCCGCTGCGATCCTCGGCGGTGATCTTCGCCCGCCAGGGCGGCGGGCAGGTCTCGTATTCGGCTTGGCGACCGAACGCGATGTAGGCGCTGGAGAGGTGACGGATCAGCCTCGCCACCCAAGGCTCGATGTCCAGGCGCGTGCGCCTGCTCCAGGCGTCGATTTCGCCCCAGGACAGCACCGCCTGACCCATCCCCCTCGGCTCGGTGATCCCCATATCGACCAGCCAGGCGATGATATGGGGAGCCGGGTTCGGTGGCATCTGCGGCTCAGCGCCGCGCTTCTTCATCAGATCGAGGCGCGAATGCTTCGGCGCCTGACCCGTCTTGTTCGCCCTCTCCGCCCGGCGGCTTCCCTCGGGCGGTTTCGGCATGGCATGAAGCCACGCCAACATGCGGACGAAGAGCGTCAGTTCGTCCCGGAGCCGCCCTTGGGCTTTCCCGCGAAGTTGCTCCAGTCGGTGACGAACTTGGAGACCTGCTTGGGAATGAAGCCGAGCTTGGGATCTGCGTAGACAGCTTCGAACAGGGCAGCGCCCTGCGCGTCGCCGGCAGGCGGATAGGTGAAGTTCTCGAAGCTGACAGTGATCGCCGCGAGATCTTCAGCGGTCTGCTGCGTCCGATCTTCGGCCGTGGTCGGCGAGATCTCGCCATCGTTGGCCTTCAGGCGCTTGACGGCCCGCGCGGACTGCTTGGTCTCGATCGCCGCGAACGCGGCGCTGCCCGGCCCGTAGATCACGATCTGAACCGGCTTGGTGCGCTCGGCATCCGCATAGAGCGGCTCGCCGGCGGCATTCTTGACGTGGATGACGGCCGTATCGGCGACCGCCTGACTGGTGATGTCGAACATTGCATTCTACCTTTCGCGGTAAGGTGCACCGACCCGTCCGCTCGACCGCGACGGGCGAACGGGTCGGTACGGGTTATCCGGCTGTGGGCCGGAATTGGGTTAGGTGGCGGCGACCGGGATGACCTTGGTGCAGATCTCAATCGTCGGGGTGACCATGACGACGGGATCGGCACCGTCGATCGTTTCCGGCGCGCTGAAGACGCGCACCTGCGCATAGCGCTTGGAGCCGTCTTGATAGGTGGCCTTCATCGAGTAGAGCTTGTTGGTCTCGTCGTTCGCGGCGGTGCGGAGCAGGGTCTGCCCGGCGTCGCTATCGTCGTGCGCGTAGCTCGGCTGAAGCGAGCCATAGTCCGGCGAGCCCTTGAGCTTCTGTTTCGGCCCCTTCAGCGGCTGAAAGTCCGTCTTGGCGAAGGTGGCGCCGATCGCGCCGATCTTTTCGATCTGGCCGACTTCGGTGAAGGTCAGCGCGGCATAGCCCGCAGCATCCTGAGTGGCGGGCGCCGCCGCCGAAAGCGCGAGCGTCGCGCCAGCACCAGTTTGAAGTGCCATCGTTCAATACTCCCTTGGTTTTGGACCGGCGGCGCCGGCGTGGGTGCTGCCCCAGCGGGGCAGCGGATTAGGACTTGGCGGCCTCGGTCTTCGCGGCCTGCTCGGCCTTCGGAGCCTTGTCCGGCGCGCAGATCAGGCCGGCCGCTTCGAAATTGACGAACTCGCCGGGCTCGAAGTCGTGCGTCTTGCCGCCCTCGAATTCCTTCTCGGTGCCGGCATCCTTGAAGGTCCGCAGCGCGAACCCCTTCTTGGTAGTGCTCATCGTCTTCTCCTCACTACGCCGCGTCGAAACTGACGCGGAAATCTTGGGTTTGCTCGAAGGTGTCTGCGGGACCGGCCAGATCCGGCCCCGTGCCCGCCGTCAGGATCGGGACGCGCTTGCCGCCGATATCGGCCACCAGCCCGCCCAGCGTGGTGCGGACCAGCTCGATCACCGCGCCCTGCTCGCGATAGGTCGCGGCTCGCACGGTGACCGAAACGCGATCCTTGCGGCGCGTCGTCGCGGTCCGCTTCAGGTTCTGCCGATCGAGCGAGCTGGTGGTACGCACCAGCAAGGCGGGCAACTCTATGCCGTCCGGCAAGCGTCCGCCCTTGATCCGCTCGGCGGGCACCACGGCGGTAATCGCGGCCGTCGAGCGAAGCAGCTCGCCGATGATGCTGGCTCCGGTCATTCACCTTCGTCCTCAGGTCCGGCGCCACCGACGATCCCCGTCCGCGTGATGCGCGCATTGATGTAGCTCTGCGCCGCCGCGATCGCGTCGGCCTCCTTGGTGTCCAGCGCCGGACGCATGAAGGGGTGCGGCCGCGCGCCAGGGTGGAACACCGTGTCGCCCACGAACTGGCCGTTGATGACCAGCGAGCCCGCCTTGTGGAGCTTGTTGATGCGGCCGATGCTGCGGCCCTCGCGCTGGTCCTCGGCCACGCTGATGAAATGCGGATCTGTGCCCCATTCCAGCCAGGGCGCCAGATAGGAGCCTTTGCCCTTGCTCTGAACCTTGGCGATCAGGCGGCCGTCTTGGCGCGAGGTGGCGACCTTGATCGAGCCGGCCACCGCCGCCGAGATCACCCGCGCCTTCGCCTCTTCGGCGACCACGGTCGCGGCCGCCTTGGCGGCCCCGCGCAGCACCTTCTCTTCGAGTTCGCGCGGGAGCTGAGCGAGGAAGCGTTTGACCTCGGCCTTGCCCCGCACGACGGCCATCAGGACGGGTTCCCGGCCGAGCTGTAATCCTCGACCATGATTTCGGTCGCGTCCGCACCGTACTTCGCCGGCCCGGCGATGATCTGGGTCACGCGCTCAGTCTGCCATTCCAGCTCGCCGCTCTCGGCCTTCACATTGCGGCCGATCAGCACGCGCATGCTGGCCGTGATGTCCTTGCGACGACGAATGCGGACGCGCGACGGTCGCGAGGCGATGTTGATGCCCTCGGACAGCTTTTCGGCCCTGCTCGGCAGCGCGTCGATTACCTCGGCAGCGACTTCGGCCACCAGCGCCCAGCCACCCGAACCGGCGCCGTCGAAGCTGTCATCAGCGACAGGGCGCTCGATGCGGATGCGGTCTTTCATGCGGCTTGCCAGCGACATCAGCGATAGACCCGAACGGGGTCGAGCAGCGCCTTGACGTTGGTCGACATCGGGATCTCGATCGCGGCCGCACTGGAGCCGGCGATCGTGCTCTCACGGTTCGCGTAGAGATCACCGACCATCAGCAGCATGGCGGTGGAGATCTCGGCGGGGATCTCGTCGTAACCGGCGCGGTAGCGGACCCGGATAGCCTCGCGCCGCATATTGCCGTTCTCCCAAGGGAACAGCGGTCCCGCTGCGACCAGCTCGGCGCCGAGCAGCTCGAAGTCTTCGAGATCGGCAACCTGCTCGACGTTGTCGCGATCGAGATACTTGACCGAGATTAGCTCGATCACCGGCGGGAATGGCAGCATGATCCGCCCCCTCGGCGCGCTGAAGCGCGCTTCCAGCTCGCGCTTGCCAAGCGAGCGGCCGAGCGCGCCGCGCACCTCCTGATCAACCGATGACAGATGATTGGCGACCGCCGCTACGTAGCCGGCGATCAGCGTGTCATCGTCGTTGCCGTCCACACGCAGGTGCTTCTTTGCGGCTTCGAGCGAGATGACCGGGGTGGCCGGCGGAGTGACGACGACGACGCGCATCAGTCGGCCAGCTCGGTGAGGCGGGACGCGGCGCACACCTCGGGCGTTAGCACCGCCATCTGGATGACCGGGTGAACCCGGCCCATGATGCCCAAGCGGATCGCGCCGCCAGCGTTCAACAGCTCCAGCTCTTCGGCGCTCGGGCGCCAGACGCTGTACATGAAGTTGAAGCCGCTCTGCTCGTCGATAGCGTCGACGATCGGCAACACGCCGCAGGCGCCATCCAGGCTCTGATCCCAGCCCTGAGGGGCGCCCAGCGGACGGGCGCCCTCGAAGTTGCAGATCTTCATCGCGCTATGCCGCGATCAGGGCGGTGGCGGCAGAGACGACCGTCACCTTGTTGGCGGCATTGAGGCCGTTGGTCGCGGTCACCGCGAAGGTGATCGCCTTCCCGACATCGGCGGCTTGGAGCACATAGGTCGCGTTGGTTGCGCCGGCGATCGCGACGCCGTCGCGCCGCCATTCGCGAGCCGACACGGCGCCGCGCACCACAGTGCCCGGCGATCCGGTAAGCATCTGCCCGCTCTGCGCGACGCCCGCGATCGACGGCGCCACGGTGAAGGCGGGGACGCACATGAAGCCGCGCGAGCGAGCTGCAGAGCGGGCCATGGCTCAGGCTCCCTTGTTGGCGGGATCAGCCGCCTTCTTGTTCGCCGCCGCCGGACGCTGCTTCTCGCCCTTCGCCAGGGCGGCCTTCAGCTCACCGCGCAGCTGCTCGCTCTCCGCCTTGGCGGCATCGAGATCCTTCTTGGTCTCGCCCAGCTCGGCGGTGAGCTTCTCGAGCGCCTTCTCGGCAGCATCCGCGCGCTGAGACTCCGCGACGCGGAGACCCTCGATACGGTCGATCTCTTCCTTGGCCTTGGTCACGATCTCCTGCACAGCCGCGCTGTCGATCGAGAGGTGCAGGCGGATCTCGTCGCCGTCCTCTTCGGAGGTATCCTTCTCGAAGGCGTGCTGGTCACCGGCCTCCAAGTCATCGGCCGTTGCCTCGCGCACCAGTCCCTGTTTCTCCAGCGCTTCGAAGCGCTTGGTGGTGATGCCGCGCAGGATCTTGCCTTCGGTGGCCATGCCGTCGTCACCGAAATGATCGTGCAAAACGAGTGCGTTCTTCATGATTTTACTCCCGGAATAGCGGAGCGCCCGAAGGCGCCCCACGTTTTCAGCCGCCGGATCGCGGCGATTAGGCGATCGCGAGCGAGCCCTTCACGAGCGCACCCGGACGCCGCACGACGAGAGCGAGGCGCTTCTCGGCACGGACGGTGAGCATGTTCTTGATGAAGTTGTCGCGATCCTGATCCGAGATCCGCACCTCGGTATCCATGCGATCGAAGATCTGGCCGGCGAGCTTGAACGCGCCGGTCAGGAAGTTGTTGGCACCGATGCGCTTGGTCGACACGACCGGGCGGCTCCAGAGCACCGGGCCGGCCATGCCCTGAGGATTGGCGAAAACATAGCCGTTCGCAGCATCCTTGGTCAGCTCGATGTTGGCCCACTGCGTCGGGTGGATGACCATGGCGTCGGGCGCATAGTCCGCCAGCTCGACCTGAAGGATCGCAAGGCGCAGGCGATCGATGCGGGTCTCGCCCGCGACCACCACGCCCGCCGGCTGCGCATAGGCGGTCGCCTGCGTGTAGAGGCCATTGAGGTGCTGGCCGGTGTTGTCGCCGAGCAGCAGCTCGGCGTCTTCCACATCGTCCAGGCCATAGCGCAGCTCGCCGTCGACGAGGCTTTCGAGCTGGGGCACATCGTCCATGGCCTGACGCGAGATCGGCACCCAGTGCGCGATCGTCCGCACCGGCGCGTTCGCCACGTCCCAGCCATAGGCGGACTCGGGCTTCTGCGCACCCTCGGCGGTCGCCGCGGCATTGTTGGTGCGCGTGGTCTGATACGCATACTCGATCGAGTTGCCATCGGTCTGACCCGGCGTGAGCAGGTCGCGCACACGCAGCTGCTGCCGCTGAAGGCCCACAATGCCGGCCTGGCGATCGGGGACGATCAGGCCGCCCGCCGAACCATTGGCGCTGGTGATCGCCTTCACGCTGAAGCCGATCGTGCCCTTGCAGCCGCCGGCGACATAGGACTTCACATCGTCGTGCTCGGAGACGGCACGGCCGAGCGACTTCATCTCGGGTTCGCCATCGCCGCCGCCACGGCGGCCCTGCGCCAGCTTCTGCGAAAGCTCGGTGATTTCGCCGCGCAGGCCGCCCAGCTCGGACAGCGCCTTGTCGGCCTTTTCCTTGGTATCGGTGTCGACCTTGGTGCCCTCGGCGTTCTTCGCGCGGAATTCGACCGCGAATTCCTTCACCTCGCCGAGCACCGTCTCCAGCTGCTTCTGGAGCGTCGCGAGATCCTTGGTGTCACCGCCACCCTCATTGGCATTCTTGCGCCCGAACTCGGGCACGAGGGAGCTGCTGGCCGCAGCAGCGGCCAGGATTTCAGGCGTCTTCATGGTGGTTTCCTTGTCAGGCGGACTTCAGCGAGAAGCCGGCCAGGGTGTCCGAAATGCCCTTCAGGGCCGTGTTGCTCGTCGTGTCGCGGTCGGACTCCCTCCGACGCAGTTCACCGAGGCCGTGGCCGACGAGGCCAGCGGCACGGCTTTTCGAGAAACCTGCCTCGCGCAGGAACTTCTCAAACTCTCGATCCGTGGGCAGCTCGCCATGCGCGAGCTTGAACTTGACCGCCTCAACCCGCGCATCGTCGTTCGCGGGGAAGGTCACGAGGCTGATCTCGACGAGATCCAGCTTCGTCAGGGTGCGG
Source organism: Sphingomonas sp. R-74633 (assembly GCF_013416555.1). Taxonomy (GTDB): domain Bacteria; phylum Pseudomonadota; class Alphaproteobacteria; order Sphingomonadales; family Sphingomonadaceae; genus Sphingomonas. The sequence continues at coordinate 315,541 of NZ_JACCFG010000006.1, forward strand.
ATGCCCGTCTTCTCGTCGTAGCTGCTCTCACGCACCCAATAGCCGATGGACAGGCCGGTCACGATGCGCCGCTTCATCAGCGCGTGCGCTTCCTTGGCCTGCGCAACATCGCTGATCAGCAGCTCGCCGTCGCCGGCCAGGCCGTGATCGTCTTCGCGCAGGTTCGACCATGCGCCGATCGGTTCGGAAGAACGGTGCTGCCACAGCACCGGCACCGGGCGGGCCTTCGCGGCCAGCTCCGCTAGGCTCTCGGTGAAGGCGCCGCGCGCGACGACTTCCTGATAGCTATCGACCACGTCCCAAACGGAGCCGTAGCCGTTGAAGGTGCCGTCTTCGCCGACAGCCTTAACGGTCAGGTCGAAGTCACGAACCTTGAGGGCGCCGCTATGCTTGCGGCCAAAGTGCGAAATCATCGCCATGTCACTCTCCGAAGTTGGCGGGGCCGAGGCTGGTACTCAGAGCTTTCAGGCGGGCGTCGATCAGGGCGTCGATGTCCCCGCCAAGCAGGTTTAGAAGGGCCGATCGCGCGCCCTGCTCAGCGTTCGGTAGCTTGCCGAGCTGATCGAGCGGCACGAGGTTGGACTGGACGGTCAGGAAGTCGTCACCGGGCATCGAGGGCAGATTTTCACGGCGACGCATTTCGCCGCGCGTCATCACGCCATTCTGGCCGAACGCTGAGTAGAGCGCTGCGCGGGCGGCGCTGTCCGCCGCCATTAGCGCGAAGCGATTGATCTCCGGATAGATCTGCTTGCGCTCGGCGGGGCCAAGCAGCTGCATTTTTACCGATTGCTCGATGTTGCAGCACAGCGGGTTGAGCTTCAGCGTCTGCCACCCGAGCAGGGTCTGCTCGACGCCGCTGCCGAACATCGTCTGGCCCTTGACGGCGTGCCCGATCAGGATCGGGAACACGTCAAACCAGCGGCAGATTTCTTCGACATCCCAGCCACGGGACTCCAGGAGCTGCACCTCAGCCGGGTTCATCTTGAGCGGCTGAAACTTGAAGTCCTTTTCCAGCGGCACGATGCGGCCCCGCATCGCGTCGCCAACGAAGGCATCGAAGATGTCGAGCAGATCGGCACGCTGCTCGGCGGACAGCTTCGAGTGCGATCCGACTTCCATGAAGCCGGCAAGCTGCATGCCGCCCTTGAAGGTGTCTGCGGCAACACGGTTCGCAGCGATCGACGATCCAAGCGTGCGCCGGCCAAATTCGACCACCGACAGGCCTTCGTCGCCACCCAACGTCAGGCCGCGCAGGTGGAACATTTTCTCCGCCGGCACGGTCTCGACCTTGCCGCGCTCCATGAAGCGATACATGCGCTGATTGTCGCTGTTGCGGAAAACCCGCGTGGTGTCGGGCGCCAAGGGCGTCAACGTGGTGGTCCGGCCTCCCAGCGTTTCCTTCAGCGCGTACCCGTTGCCCCACAGATCTCGACAAGCGACCATCCCGGACCAGAACTCGCTGGCCGTCTGATCGAGGTTCGGCTGCTCGTGGACGAGATCGTAAAGCCAGTGGTCGCCCCGATCGACGCGGCCGCCATCCTTCGACTTTTCGAAGACGCCCATCCCCATTGAGCCGACCACATCGGACTTCAGGCGCACGCACGCCCAGGCGGCGGGGAGCCCGAGCGTGGTCTTTTGGGTAACCGTCTGCCCGGCCGAGTCCAGGCGCGACCCATAGGAGATCGCCTTGCGGGTCGGCTCGTCTTCGGGCGCCCCGCTGAGCTTGCCTTGCTGGCCGGTCCCAAATCGTGCGACGGTCGATCCGACCCAACTCCACATACCCATCAGGCGGACGCCTTCTTTTTCATCTGCGCGATGAATTCATCGAGCGAGTTGTCGTTCGCTGCCTCGGGATTGAGGCTCATGAGCATGCCTGCGGAGAACATCGCCGCGACGGGGTCGATCTTCGCGCTGGGAGACTGTTTGGTGATGGCCACGCCGCTCGCTCCCTTCGGTTCCTGTTTCACGTTGCCGATGCACCACGACATCAGCTTGCTGCCCCCGTGCCGCAGCGTTCGCGCGGCGGCCTTACGGGCCATGCCCTTGATCGCGCTGGCGAGGCGCCAGCCCTGCGGGATCGCCTTGAGCTGCTCGTCCGCGAACTCGCGCTTCGCCAGTTCGTCGACCAAGGTCGCCACGCCTGCCGGATCGAGGCCGATCGCCTCGGCCGCCGGGAACAGGCCCGCTTCCTTCACGCGCAGCAACACCTCGACAACGCCGAGAATGTCGGCGGTGAGATCCTCGCTCTCGTCCTCGATCCCCTCGGGCAGCTGCTCCAGCTGCTCTTCGTCCGGCATAGCCAGCTTGACCAGCGAGCCTTCCGATACGAACTCATCGAGCTTGGTCGCGATGTCTGTGCGCCGCTTCCAGACGATCTCCCAGGCCCACGCCTGCGCCCAGATCAGCCAGCGCCGCGAGCCCTTCTCGCGACCGATCAGGCAGAGCCCGAGCAAGTCATCCAGGCCGCCGCCGTCGATCCCGGCAACGATCACCTCGCTGCGGCGGATCAGATCTTCCAGGCTAAGCACCGGCTCGGCGCAGCGGTCCCAGAAGTCGGCGCCGGACCACCGATCGCGGCTCAAGCGTGTGCCGATCTCCACGTTCAGATGCTTCGCGAGGAAGATCTGCAACTCGCCCGCATCCCCTCGCAGGGCTTCGCCCAGCTTTTCTTCCAACCATTCCGCGTCGACGGATCGGCCGATATTCGGGTTCGTGACGTAGAAGTTTGCCGGGTCGAGATAGGCCTCGCTCAGCACCATGTCCTCGGGGAACTCGTAGAGCATCCCCAGCTTGCGCTTATCGACGATCTGGCCGTCGCGAATGCCCCGGAACAAGTCGAGCTTGCTCTTGAGCACCCCTCGCGGCGCTTCGTCGCTATGCGTCGTCAGATAGACGACGAAGCCCTCAGGACGGCTGATCAGGCCCCCCGTCGCTTCCATCAGCATCGCGGCGGCCTTCGGGTTCTTGCCGAACAGCCACAGCTCTTCGACCAACACGAAACCGGCTTTCGTGCCGCCCAGCGTCTCGCTGTCGGCCGCGACAACCTTGAGCTCGGACTCGTTCACGAGATGCTTGATCGTGCGCTGGTGCTCGATGACCTTCAGCAGCTTCGAGAGATGCTCGTCGGCGCGAACCATGCCCATGGCAGGCGTGAAGACGTTGTTCGCGATCTCCTTCGTCGGCGCCAGCACCAATAGTTCATTGGCGTGGCGCCAGTTCAGCACCAAGGCGGTGACCATGATCCCCGCCGCCAGTGTGGATTTGATGTTCTTCTTGCTGATCAGCAGGAGGAACTCGTTGATCAGCTGCCGGCCTTGGACGGCGTCATACGCGCCGAAGATCGCGCCGACGAAGTCGAACACGTATTGCTCGCACGCCTCGCCGAACGTGGGCTGGCCTGGCACGTCGACGATCTTGAGGCCCTTGAAGATCTCAAGAGCTTGCTCCGCTTCGTCCGGGAACAGCGGCTCGAACGGGACAAGACTTTCGCCTGCGACAATCCTTTCCCGCCAGTCCGGGCAGGCGGTGGACCACGTCAGTGCGGCCATCAGTGCATCAGCGGCCCGCGCCTCGGCTTGAAGCGATCCACCGCTTCATTCGCCGCGATCTGCGCCGCTTCCTTCTTGCCCAATGGGGCCGCCTTCTGCGGCGCAGCTCGTCCGCCGACCTTTTCGGCCAGCGCCTTTAGCCCGGCCTTGTCGAGGCGCTTCGCCAATTCCTTGTTTGCCGAGACGTTACCCTTGTCGACCTCGCGCACCAAGCCGACCAACAGCTTGCCCTCGACCTTCAATTTGGCCGCTTCATGCTCGCGCAGCTCGCGGGAATAATGCTTCCTCAGCGTCTTCGCGGTGATGGACAGCGCGGCGGCGATCTCGTCGGGCGACTTGCCGACAGCCGCCAGAAGCACGCATTTCTGCCGACTTTCGAGCGTCGGGACGTGGGGCGGCCGCCCGCGACCGCGCTGGCCGTCCGGCATCGGATCGCCGAGCAGGTCAAAATCCCAATCGCCCAAGAAAAAAATCCCTACGTGAGAGCATGGGTGGTCTAGGGGCTGACACCCCCGCCGACTTTAGACCCCCCCCTCCCGGTCAGGCGTCCCGGCCTTCCTCGCGCTGCTTCACGCTCGAATGGCAGTGGTCGCAGAGCGTCCAGAGGTTGGCGAAGTCCCAGAACAGAGCGGCGAGCCCGCGATGCGGCTTGCGATGATCGGCGACGAGCTTGGACGTGTCGGCGACGAGCAGCCCACACATCTGGCAGGTGAATAGGTCGCGGACGAGCACTTGCCACCGCAGCGCCTGCCACCGCGCCGTCTTGTACCAGCGGCGCCAAGGCCGCTCGTCGCGCTGGCGGTCGCGCTCTTGCCGATTGACCGCGACGCTCGCCAGCGCGGTCCGCAGTCGGCCGACACGCGGCCTGATCGACGTGAGCTTCGCCATGATCCTGTGAACGCTTTTCGCAGGAAGCGCGCATGACGGAACGGCTTTCGCAGCCCGTGATCGCGTTTCGCAGTGTCACCGAAGGTGAGGGGAGGGGCAGCGGCGCCTATCGGCATGGGACTGCCCCAACGATATCGCTCAGATAGCTCAAAAGGGGCGCTAGACGGACAAACAATATGTCGCGGCGTGCACATTCTACCCCTTGACCGCCTCTACCCTCGGATTTCTGCGGTATTGAGGCTGTTGCAAATCGCCGTGATCGCCCGCCCATAGCGCTTGCGATAGGCGTCCGAACTGGCTTCCCCGCCAAAAGCGTGCGCGACAGCCGACCATTCAGGATCATCTGCCCGCTGGAGCTGGCCAAGCACGACGCCGATCAGCTTCCGGTCCCGCTCTTTGACGACGCGGAGCCAGCCCAACGCTTCCTCCATCTTATCCACCTCGGCCGTGCGGAGCCCTGGCTTACGCGGCTCGATCCCCTGATCGAGCTTCGCATCCCAGTTGCGGAAGTCCTCGCGCGTCCGCCTGATGTCCGGCCACAAGGCCTTGACCCGCAGCCATCCACGCTCGCGGTCCGGCATGCGCAGCAGGAAGCCCCACGCTTCGACAAGGCGCGCCTCCACCAGCTCGAAGGAAGCGAACTCGCGATCGAGCTGCTCGACGGCGCCAGCCATCACCCTTCCGGCCTCGGAACCGTTGCCGCGAACCCTTCCGGCATTGCTGAAATCCGAACCCATTGAATTACCCTAACTTTCTAGATCTCTTTGGAAGAGTTGGAAGGATTGGAAGGATCGTAAGATGTATTGCCTTGCGCACATGCGCATGCGCCCGCCCCTATGGGGAAAGTCAGCGATTATCCTTCCAACCCTTCCAAAGGCGCAGAAATCCGCGCTTTCCCCCTTCCGGTAAGCTTCCGCGATCCTTCCAAGGCGGAAGGGTGGCAGGGCATCACGGCGCGACGCCGTCGTCGAACCCGCCCGGCTCGATGTCTTCCGGAGGCGATCGCGCATGATCGCCATCGCCGTCGCCGATCGAGCGAGCGCGGCCGTGTTCATCCACGAAGTCGGACACATCCTTGGTGAGGCGGAGGCCGAGCCACTGCATCCCGTTGGACGCTTTCTTCTCGTAACCTTTCTCGACCATGGCCGAGGAAAAGCCCTTGTTGGACCACTCGGTCTTGCCCTGCTCACCCGCCGCCTTCATCCAGGCGACGAACACGTCGTAGAGGCGCGAGGACTGGACCTTGCTCTGCGGATCTTCGGCCGCGCACAGGCGCAGGAAGCGCGACAGCGGATCGCTGGCGTCGCGGTAGGCGCTGGTGGCCTCGGTCACCGCAGCCGGCTCTACAAGGCCGTTCTCCATCCAATCGAGCAGGCCCGCGATCAGCCGGTTCAGCACGCCGGAGCCTTCCTGCGCCTTGATCTTGTCGACCAGATGCGGGTCTTTCTTCGGCCAGTTGACGGCGTCGGGCGGCGGCTTGTCGATATGGCGCAGCCAGGACACGAGCTTGAGGCGATCCCAGATCCCGTCATCGGTGTCGGGGATCTCGAACTTGCTGTTGCCGCTGATGATCAGCTTGAACTGCGGCTCAAGGTTGAAGAACCCGCGATTGAGCATTCGCACCGGCACCGGCTCGCCGCCGGTCACCAGCTTGATCAGGCCAGTATCGAGCTTCTGATTTCGGCCCGGCTCGGACGAGCGCAGCAGACGCACGCCGGCGAGCTTCGCCAGATCCGGCGAGGCCTGATCGCCGCGCTTCTTCACGCTCTGATCGAGCAGCGACGCGATCGGCACCGTGTCGGCCAGATCGCCGCCAACGTGCGTCCAGCTCTCGATCGTGACGCCCTTGCCGTTGCGGCCGCGCCCGTACCAGAACCAGAGCTTCTGCTCGCCGGCATCCGCGCTGAGGCTGTAGCCGCCGACCTGATGCAGGTAGCGCCGCATCGCCTTGTCCGGCTGCGCCCACTCGAACATGCCGTCGTAAAGCGGGCAGCTCGCGGCGGGGTCATAATCGACCGGCGATAGCTTGGTGAGCATATCCTCGCGGCTGTGATCGCCGCGCGTGACCATGGCCACGATCTTGCCATCGGGCATCGTCTCGCGCCGGAAGCGCAGCGTGCCGTTCATCACGTTGAAGGCGAACTTGTCCGTATCGAACGCGCCGATCGGCACGGTCAGCCAGCGCCGCGCGAGCTGGGCGACGGCGGCGGGCTTGCCCGTGGTCTCGGAAGTGCGCCCGAACGCCTTTACCGTCGTGGAGTAGTAGACGAGCTGCTTGCCCTTCAGGAACGTCCAGTCGAGCCCGTGCGGATTGAGCCGCTCGCTGAACAGTTCCCCGTCCGGCAGATCGTCCTCGGTCACCTTCACGCCCGTATCGGCGATAAATCGGCCTTCGTCCTGGATCGCGCGCACCGTGTCGAATACGGCCGCGATCACCTCGCTCGGCGGCGTCTTTTCATCCTGATCGAGCACCTTCCAGCGGCGCCCGTCCCAGCCCAGCCAGCCCTTGGCCGTGGTGAAGCGGAAGTCCCGGCCGAAGCGATCGCGGAAGCGCTCGGCGATCCCGAAGTCGGTCAGCGGATAGCGGCTGCACTTCATGGTCAGCAGCAGCGGATCTACATCGAACCCGCGATTGATGCCGTCCGCGATCGCGCGATCGATGTCGGCGTGCTGCACGTCAGCGATGCCTTCATAGACATCCCATAGCAGCTCCTTGGCCGCGCCTTCCTCGACCAGCCCCGCCGAGATCCTGCGGCCGATGCTGAAGGCGAGCTTGGTCACCGCATCCTTGGTGCGCTCGACGTTCTCCAGGCGCCGCGTCAGCCACTTCGCCGAGATCCGCACCAATCGCGCCGCATCCCCCTCCGCCAACGCTGATAGGCCTTCCAGCCTTCCACCTTGGAAGGGTTCGTGATCGCCCGCCGCTGCGCGCGGGGGCGCGGGCGGGGCGGACGGCGCGGGCGCGCCTCCACCGCCGCGAGGCGCGGAACCTCGGAAGGGTTGGGACGCGCGCTCCCTGCGGGAGCGCGATGCGGCCGCGATCTCAGAGAGATCGCGAGGGCTGTCTGATCCGGCGGACCAGCCTGAAGCAATTGTGGCGAGCAACTGGCCGTCATCATCACGTCCGGGATTGGCCCGCGCGGCCGCCTCGATCGACGCACGCGCAACGCCGGCGTCCAGGGCGCCGGCCGCGACGAGCGACGAGATCTTGAGCGCGCTGGTGAACAGCTGCTGATTGCGCTTGCCGGATTGGGCGTCGCGGATCTCCTTGCACTCGCCATCGAGCGCGCGGAGGCAATAGCGGCGAATATCGTCGTCAACATCGGTCGCCACCTTCGCCGGCGAGGGCACCGCGGAATTGTCGACCATGGTATCGCGGGGCTCGGCCGCGCGTTTTTCCCTCGGCGCCCGCAGCAACGCGATCAGCTCGGCGGGAGCTTCCATGATCGAGGCATCGTCGCGCCAGTCGCCGCGCCGCTCCAGCCACGAATACGGCCCCTCGGCCGCGCCCGACAGACTTCCATCCAGGCAAGCGCTTGGCGGCGCGATCACGTAGCCGCCGCCTCCGCGCACATCGACGTGATCGTTGAGCCGCTTGCCGCCGACGCTGTTGCGGATCTCGGGGCCGCCATCGCTGGGCTGGCGGAACCACACATGCACGCCGCCTGAGGGCGTACGCGAGGTGAGCGAGGGCGGCAGCTCCACCCCCATCATCGCCTCAAGCTCGGCCTTCAGCTCGGCAAGCGTCCACTCGCGCAGCACAGGCGCGCCGGTGTCCGCATCGAGCAGCACCTCGCCCGTGGCTTCGTCGTACTGCTCTTCGAAGCGCGGATCGAAGTCGACGACGAAGCAGCCGTTCACGCCCAGCGGGACGCCGATCATCGCCTCGGGATTGCGCCGCCACCACGCCAGCACGCGCTGCTCGTCGCGCGTCGCATCCTTCAGCCCGTTGCCGATGTACGGCGCCTTGGCGCGGTTCAGACCTTCCTTGCCGGCGGCATTCGTCCAGGGCTTGTCTCGCTCGTGGCACGGGAAGACAGGCCACCCCCGCCGAACATATTGAAGTGCAGCCTGCCCCATGGGCGAGAGCTGCGCGGTAGATGGCGGTGACACGTAATCCCCCCGGAAAACACGGGTTAAAGTCAACTCGGCAACGTTGAATGGCGGCACCAGCGTTCAGCCGGGCGGCGTGCTTCTTCTTCGAGAAATGGCGACAATTGAAAGTCGATGCGCGTGCGTTACATTTGGTCGATGACCAACCGAGCTACGATCACGCGCTACGCAGCCTTCGGCACGATTTGTTTCGCCACCTCGATCGCGGGCGGAGTGCTTGCGGGAGCGTTCTGGAACTTCATTGGCCGGTCTGGCGGCGATTTGCTCGTGAACTCCGATACGATCGGCGCGACGCTGGGCGCTGCCATTACGATCGCCGGCTCCCAGATAGTGACCAACCTGTCGGCTAGGGCGAGCGAGCGTCGCACTCGGCAGGCGTACTTGAGCGAGACGCGCGCGCTGATCGATACCGTGAACGATACCCTGTTCGGTTTTACCCAGGCCGATCTGTCTTACGCGAACACGCTGGTTGATCGGCTCCCGCACGAGATCAACGAGTTTCAGAGCATCGGCTACCTGATCGACTCGAAGAACATCAGGGCGCGGATTGCCTTCAACGCTGCCATGGCCGCGCTGAAGGAGGGAGAGCCCCGCCTGAAGGACTTGATAGAGCAGCTCGGAAATCCGGCGGTTCCGGTCAGCGGAGCTGTTATAGGCGCGACCGTAGACGGCCTCCGGATGAAACTCGCAACCCTGCGCTCGGCGCTCTAGAAAGGTCATACCATGGCTACGCCTTGGGACGAACCCGCCACGGTCGACTTGTACGTTCTTGGCCTCGATCGGCAGCGAGCCGCCTTTACCGGCACGCTCCGAGACGCGGTGATCTTCACCCTCTCCCAGGCGAACGAGCGCGGCGACGGCTACATCATCCGCTTGGACGATGGCTCCGCCAGTTGGGAAGGCGCTGAGATAGCCGAGCTGGGGCGAGATCTGGCCTAGCGGCACGCTCGACCACCATCATTCAGCGCTTGGACGAGCGGCCGCATGGCATCGCGCACGGCAGCCGGAGTCTCACCGTCGACGTGCAGGCCGATCGCGCAGCCCTCGGCGAATGCCGCCACATGGCGATTGACCAGATCCGCGTCGGCCTCGGCAAGCCGGCCAGCCCGCACGGCGATCGCCACGCCCGCGCGGTGCCGCGCGACCTGCGCGAGCAGGCCCGAGCGCTCCGCAATCACCGCGTCAGCTCGAACGTCGCCTAGCTGCAACGCAGAAGGATCGAGGGCGGCGAGGATGGCGCGCCGGTGGTTCCAAAGCCATTCGATCAGCTGGCCATCTGCCGCGTGCTGATACTCGCCGATCTCGTCATGCCGGCAACGCGTGAGATCGTCGCAGCTCTCACTGAAGTACCGCCCTCCATCGGAGAGATCATCATCCGTCGCCTTGCCGATCAGCGCCTCCAGCGCCCGCGCTTCCGGTTTCGCCACGCTCATTCGAACGTCCACCCCTGCACGAGCCGGGCGATCTCCTGCCGCACCTCTTCCTGGCCGGGCTCATTCTCCTGCTCGACATCGCCCGGATGGCTCGCCGGAATGAAGCGGTTGATGGCGCTTTCGAGCAGATCCTTCGCGCCGCGCGGGTTGCCGACCAGCGCGTTCGCCTCGCACTTCCACACGCCGAACTGCGCGAGGTAATCCTGCACGTATGGCTTGTTGTGGTCAGGGTGGCGCGGGTCCGACAGGTCGCGACCGCCGCCGGTTTCCAGGTTGCCGATCTTCATCAGACCAAGGTCATCAATCTGCGTCTCGGTCAGGCCGATATTGACCACCTCGAAATCGGGATAGTCCCAATCGAGCCCCTTGATGTTGCAGCACGACATGATCGTGCGATGCAGGCCCTCAACGATGTGCAGGCCCTTGGGATCGTGATCGCCGATCGCGAGCAGGATGCAGCGCCGGCCAGCCTCGCTGCGATCCCGGAAGCGCTTGAGAAGCGCCAGCCGGGTGTGAATGTCGGTGTCGCCCTTCCCGTTCGTGATCCGGATATTGTACTCGTCAGCGATTGACCGAAAGATCTGCACGAGATCCTTCTTCTCAACGATCATCTCGACATAGTATTCGAGATCATCCCAATAGCCGCGCGTGTGGAAGATGCCCGCCCACTCGCGTAAGCGCTCGCTGATTTCGTTGACCGCATATTGCGCCATCTGTTCCGGGGTGTTCGGGCTCGCGTCGAAGTCTTCGACCTCGGTCGCCATTCGAGACGCATCGGGCTCGATCACGTCCGGATCAAGGTCGCCCTCCTTGCGCATGTCGGCAAGGAGCTTCTCGAACCGGTCGAACTCGCCCTTGGTGATCAGACCAAGGCCTTCGGCATAATAGGCCCAGCCGCGAGGCCCGAACTTATAGCCGGTGTCCCGCGACATGCGCTCGATCGCTTCGCCCAGCTCCCGCCGCGCCTCTTTGCGGAGGTGCAACGGGCCGGACGTGGGGGGCATCTGCAAATGGTAAGCCATGGTCAGAACCTCCTTGGCAGGCGGGGGTTGGGCTCGCGGCACGGCGCGCAGCGGCCGCCGACAAGGCGCGGGCTATCGTCGCCGCAGTCGCCGCATTCGCCGGGCACGCCGGCGGGCACAGGCTGGCGCGCGGCGCGGATCGCGTTCGCGCGCATCATGTCTTCGTAGTGCTGGGCAAGGTCGATCTGATCAGCCACCGGCCACCTCCGCCTTGCCGCTGTCGCGCGGCATCATCTGCACGAAGCCGGGCGCGAGCTGCTTGACGCACACCCCGCAGATCGGTTCGCCGGGGCGCTCGTCCCGCCGGCGTAAGGTCGCAATTGCCAGCCGGCCGCACTCGCAGTTCTTGCCATCGGCGCTCATGCCGCTTGCCTTTCGGTTGTGGTCCAGGTGCCGTCGATCGAGGGCGTCAGGTCGACGGGCGCGCCCTTGGCGCAGCCTTCGGCGACGGCACCGCGCTCGGCCATTTCGAGGGTTTCGAGCAGCTCCAGCTCGGCGCTCGCGCGAGCGATCCGCGCCCGAAGGCGCGCCATCTTCTCGCCCCGATACCGGGCGCGCTGCTGCTCCAGCAGGATCAGCTCGCCGAGGCGCTCGCTCTCCGCGTGGCTAAGCGAGCGCTCGGCCGCCAGCGCCTGAAGCGCGAGCATTTCCGCCATCTGCGCATTGGGCGAGAGGGTCGACTTGCGCTTGCGCCGCACCGTCTTGCGGGTGGCCTTGTGATAACCGCGGACATAGTCGCGCTTGCGCAGCAGGGTCAGCCGCTTGCGCTCTTCGCGCGAGAGTCCGCCGTCTTCGTCCAGGCGCTCCAGTCGCCGGATCTCGGCCCGCTGGCTGCGGATCGATTGCCCCTGCGTGCTGTCGGTCAGGGTGACGAGCGCGCCCATCAGAGCTTGGCCCTGACCGTCGCCTGCCCGGTTTCAAGATCCACCGCGACGCGGTGCTCGAAAGGCCCGTGGTCGATCAGCGCGATCTTGCCGGCCGCGACGAGCTTGCGCAGCCGATAGGAGGCCGCCTCGCGGCCCGAGAGGTAGGCGCCGTCTGCGAACTCGATGTTCGTCGGGCACGGCTGCTTGAAGCGGATCGCGTGCCGGATCATCCGCAGGATCATCGTCTCAGGCGTGGCGCGCGCGCAGCGTCGCGCCGGCCGCCGGCCGTCGATCGGCTCGAACCGCTTGGAACGGCGCTGGATGATGTAGGACCAGCCGCGACCCTCGCGCCGCTGGGTGAGATCTACCAGCCCCTGGCTCGCCAGTGTGGTCGCCATGGCCGCTATCTCACGGGGCAGCGCTTCGCCGCGCACATAGACGGCGGCGTCGCCGGCCTTGGCCTCACGGACCCATTCGTACATCGCGGGGGCGTCAAGCATTGATGGCACCTCCAGATTTCGCCGGCGAGGCTTCGGGGGCGGAGGGGGGTGCCGTGGGCACCTCGCCGGACACGCGCGCTCGCTCAGTGCGACCCGAGGGGGAGCGCGCGGGAAACTCTTCGCGGCACTGCGCGCGCAGTGCCGGGGTGTGGGCGATATGCGTCAGCCAGGCGCCGGGATCGCTCCCGCCGCTGGCCGCGTCGTCGATGGTGACGGTCCCCCCGAACATGGTCAGGCGAGCCTCGGAAGGGGCTCGCTGGGCAACGGCCTGCGGAAGCGCGAAGCGTCGCGCTGGGCCGTGCGCCCTGGCATGGGCATGCGCCAGCCGCTCGGCTTGCGCTCGGACGGCTTGTCGCCCCAGCGCAATGCGGTCGGCTGATAGAAGTCGTTGGCCCGGACAGCGCCGTCGCTCCACCGCTCGATCTTCGCGCCCTCAGAGCGGCTCGGGGTTAGCGAGCCGCCGAGCAGGCGATCGACTGCGTTGATGCCGATCAGCAGCTCCAGCTCGCGGATCGCGTTGCCGGGGATCGGGCGCGTGCCGATTTCCCAGGCAAGCCGGTGTGCGCCATCATTTGGCACGCGGGCGATCAGGTACATCAGGGACATCAGCGCACCTCCGCGAGCGCTGCGCGCCCGATCTGGATCAATCTGGAAATGACGGCGTCATGGGCTTCGAGCGTCGGCAGCAGGCGCCGCCATTCGACCAGGTCGATGCCACCCGGCGCCGCTTCGATCAGCGCAGAAGCGCAGAGCGCGGCACCGCTCGCCGCCGCAAGCGCGTCCGGCACGGTGTCGTGCACGTCCGGCACCAAAGCGTGCTGAATGTCCGCGAAGATCGCGTTCGCCACGCGCGGCCCATCGGCCTGCGTCAGGCGCAGCAGCTCGTGCACGGTCATCTGGTGGCTGGGATCATCGGCGTTCAGCCGATGGCGCACGGTGCCTTCACCGCAGCCCATGGCATCGCCCATGTCGCCGTTGGACCAGTCGTTCCGGGTTTTCGCGTCAGCGAGTGCGCCGGCGGTCACCCGCTTCGTACGGGAATGCGTGATCAGGCCGCACTTCGTCATGACAGTGCGGCCTGTGCCGTCGTAACGGTATCGGCATGAACGGAGCCGAGATCATAGAAGTCGTTCGCGGTGACCTCGCCACGCGTGGCCAGGACGATGCGCGGCATCGTCTCGCGATCCGGAATCCTCTCGCCCGATGCGTAGCGCTGTACGGCCTGCGCCGTGCGCTCGATCTTCGCCCCGAACTCGGGGAAATTGATCTCTTCGCGCTTGAGCCAATCGCGTAAATGCATTCCGACCTCCAACAACACCATAATGGTGTCGCCGGATTGGTGGTGTCAACACCAATTTGGCGGGTGGCCTCAAATCACCGTATTGGTGTTAATGCCGGAGTGGACGCTCCGAACAATCTTGCTGCCCTACGCGAAGAGAAGGGCTGGTCGCGACCCAAGCTGGCCGAGCTGATGAACACCAGCCCTCAGCAGGTCGAGCGCCTGGAAAAGGGGCAGCGCAAGCTAACCCAAGACTGGATGATCCGCGCCGGTGAGGCGCTCGGGGTGGACCCGAGCGATATTATGGGCGGCACCAGCGCGCGCGTGAAATCCGATGCTCAGACATTCCGATACGAGGGCTCTTCGGCTGATCGCCCGCATGAGGATCTGCCGATTTACGGCACCGTCCTCGGCGCGCCGAAGTTCTTCGAAGGCGAAGCGATCGAGCAGACGACCCTCAATAGCGGAGACGTCGTCGGCTATTTGAAACGTCCGCCGCTGCTCAATGGCCGTGGCGATGTGTACGGGCTCTATGTGGTCAGCAACTCGATGTGGCCAGTCTACCCCGAGGGCTCAACGATCGTCGCCGAGGGCAAGCGGCCCGCACGCATCGGCGACGACGTAGTCGCCTACCTCCGGCCCGAGAACGAGGAAGACGATGGCGAGCGCGCCCGCGCCGTAATCGTCAAGCGGCTCGTCCGACGCACCGCCGAATATTACGAGTTCGAGCAGTTCAACCCAGCCATCACATTCCGCCTGCCCCGCTCCATGGTACTCCGGATCGATCGCGTTTTGACCTTCGCCGATCTACTGAGCTAACCGCAACACCATATTGGTGTTGACACCACCGACACCAATATGGTGTTACTCGCCTCCGAACTGAACGGAGGCAGCAATGGCCAGGCGCAAACTCTCCAAACTAACACTGCGCGTCCGCGCAGCTGACGATCCCACTTGGGAGCTAGGCTGTCGCAACGATGCTGCCGACTTCGACGCAGGCTGGGCCGCGCGGCAGTCCAACACGGACGCCGCCGTGATCCCGTACATGTCTCGACGGGGGTGGCTAGCCGGATGGCTTGCGGCAGACGCGGCCTGGAACGCTAGGCATCAGGTGACGTCGGGGGTCTTCCGGTGACCGGCCGCCGCTTCCGCGATCATCGCGCCGTCCACATCGAGGCCGATCGCCGTCGTCCGTTCGCCGTGGTCAACCCGCGCGCGCCCGAGGTGGCCAGGCGCTCGGCCAGCCGCGCATGCCTGATGATGCTGCTCGGCCTGATCGTCGGCGCCCTCATCACGTGGGCTCTCACCGGGAGAGTCTGCTGATGAAAGGCAAGATCCAGTTCTGCAAACGGCGCGGCTGCGAAGCCACCCGCCTGCGCAAGCAGTTCGTCTGCTCGCCGTGCTGGGGCGAGATCCCGGCCGCAGACCGCCACCGTTACATGCGCGCCCGCCGCAATGGCCTGACCCAGATCGCCAGCTCGATCCGGAGCGAGATCATGCGCGCCCTCGGCCGCAAGCTGGCCACCGCGAACCCGCCGGCCGCCAACCCCGACACCTTCACCAACATCGCGCGCCTCACCGGCGACCGCGACGCAATGGAGCCTGCAGAATGACGATCACCGTGATCCATGGCCCTCAGGCCAGCGGCAAGACTTTCCACGCCGAGCGTTTCCGCAAGCATTTCGGATGCCGCGACGTTGTCGATGGCTGGCGCCCCGGCTCGGACTTGTCCGATCACAGTGAGCCCGTTGTACTGCGGAACGGCGACCTGCTGCTCACCAATGCCAATCCCGACGCCGTGATGAAGCGGTTCGGCGACCGCGGTGTTCGCCTGATCCCTATCGAGCAGGCCCGGCGGATGATCGGCGTCGGCCCCGTGCCGAAGCGGAGGCAACGGCGATGAACGACACACCCGAATTCCGGCGTCTGTGTCAGGTCGCCGCCTCTCAGGCCGCGAACGCGACGGCAGAGCTGATGCAGGCAGGCTTAGAGGGGCCGCTACATCACCGCACCCTCTGGAACGACGAGCCGATCGAGAAGCTCGCGGACGCGCTCAAGCTGGCGCTCGAAGCCTCGATCAAGGCCGGGCAGGCCTTGGACGATGATGCCGATCATCTGCTCTACGCCTGCCGTCGTTTTGTCGCGGGGTGGGCGGGATGAAGCTCACGAGCGAGCAGATCGAATGGGCTTGCGCCAAGCGCGAGACGGGATGGTCGACCACGGCCATCGCCGCCCGACTGGGTGTCTCGTCCGGCGCGATCAACTACCAGTGCCTCAAGCACGGTGCCGTGTCGCCCCGGCAGCGGCGCACCGACACGCCGCAGGAGCGCACGGTCTACACCGGCCGCGACGGGCGCACGTTCCGCACCTTCACGCCTGACGAGGATGAACAGCTCATGGCGTTCGCCCATGAGGGGCGGAAGATCGGTGAGATCGCCCTGCTCATGAAGCGCGGGCGCACGTCGATCCGTATGCGCATCATGCTTCTTGAGCTGCGCGAAGATCTGCCGGTGGCGCAGGCATGACCTTGCAGCTCGATCTCTTCGCCCGCCAGTTCACGCCCGCAATGCGTGAGCCCGTCCAACCGCACGGCCGCGTGCTCCAGAGCGCCCCGGATGAAATGCTCTCGCTTGCGCACCCCAAGATGGCCTGGCGGTGGGCTGAGATCGAACTTCACCAGCATGTCGACGGGCGGTGGATGTGGTCAACGTCATTCAACACGAATGGCGGCGGAAGCGGTTATCGCGTCGGCGAGAAGTGGGGTCACTTCGCCGCCTCGCGGGACGACGCGCTCCACTACGCAATCGAGGAGATGCGCGAGCATCTCGGCCGCCGACACCTGCAAGCCGAGGAACGCAAGTCGGTGCGCTTGATCCTCGAATGGCTGGAGACGCTCCAGTGAGCGCCCAGCTCGATCTCTTCCGGCCCTGCGCAACCGTGGCGGAGATCCAGCGCGCCGTTCGCGAGGGGCGAGCAGACGCGACCAAACGATGCACCTGCTCCGTGCCTTGCTGGTGGCCGCGAAAGGGTGCGGCATGATCCTCAGCGCCTCCCCCAACGCGCCGGCCGATCCGGATGCCGGTAAGCCCGCCATGCGCCATGACTGGCACGGCCTCGCGGCCGCCGCCGAGCGGCTGCTCGCCGATCGCTTCAAGAGCGACCCGGCGAGCGTCGAGGCCGGGCGGATGACCATGCTGGAGGCGCAGAACCGCCAGCTCACGATGCGCGATCTTGCATCGATCTGGCGGGCGGTGGTTCGCAGAGAGCCTATGCCCGAGCTGGCAGTGAGCCATGCCGCAACCCGCGCGGACCTCGAAGCCGCCGCCGCCGCCTGGGCGAAGATCGCCAAGGGCCGCCCCGATGACCAGGGCTGCGCGGATCTCGCGGCGCTGGTCGCGGCGCTGGCCTGGCATCACCAGCCCATGACGCCTGCGGGAACGCCCGCGATCGTGCTGCTCCACATCTCGAACCAGCACACCCGCGCACTGGCCGCCAACCGCCCCGCCAAGCCGGCCACGATGCCGATCCCCACGCCCGCACCTGCGCCACAGCGCGGCACCACTCGGCCCAAGGCCGCGCCGCAGCAACAGAAGGGGCTTTTCTGATGAACGACGCCCCCTTGGACCAAGGCGGCTCTCAGAAGCGCCACAACCGGCTTCCCGGCCAAAACGTGGGCGGATGGGCGCCGCGCCATTGCCCGGAGTGTATGAAGCTCTTCGAGCCCAAGGTCGCCAATCAGCTCTTCTGCTGCCCCAAGCACAATAGCGCGTGGCACGATCGATCGAAGAAGCGGGGTGTGGTGCTGATCCCGCTTGTGATTACCGCGCGCGTCACCCGGAACGGCACACAGGGCAAGCCCGAAGCACGCGAGGCTGGCCGTCGCGCCAGCAACCGCGCCAACCAGCTGATGCGCGAGTATCGCGACGATGATCGAGCGGCCAACGAAGGTCGTGGCCGCATGGAGTGGACTGAATACACTCTCTGGCGGATCAAGCTCGGCCTGGATCTGAACATATGAATGCGCAGGCCAAAAAGCCGAGGGTACGCTACCCGACAGACGCGAAGATCCGCGCTCTCGCGCCCACGCTCGTCAGCGTCGCACGTGAGCTGGGCCTTGACGTGGGCGGGATCGAGGTCTCCCCTGATGGCTCCATCCGCGTGATTGAGTCGCGCGCGGCGCCGGCGGCGCCCACGAATGCCTTCGACAAGTATCAGGACGAGCTATGAGCAAATCTCCGATCGAGCGCGCGGCAAGGGCGCTCTGCACATTGGCCGGCCACCCCGAGAACATCACGTTTGAGGGGCGGCCGATGTGGGAGAGCTTTCTCCCTGAGGTTCGCAGCGTAGTCTTAGCGATCCGCGATACGAGCCCCGCGATGCTTGAGGCTGGAGCGACCGCAATCGTGCAATGCCAGGAGCAGGGCGAACCCGAGATAGCGGCAGATGGTTGCTGGCGCGATATGATCGACGCGATGCTCGCGGAGGCGCAATGAGCGTCCAGTTCATCAAGTCCGCCCGCAAGGGCAAGCCGGTCACGTGGTATATCTACGCATTCCGAGGCGGGCCGCTGATCCGCAAGGTGGAGAGCCCGCGCAAGCCGAAGCTCACGTCTTCCGATCATGCGGCCGTCGCGGCGGCCTTGGTCGACGACACCGCGATCAACCCGAGCACCTTCCGGTGGATCATCCGCAAGTGCTGCCCGGTCAATCCCGCGAAGGCAGAGACCGAGGGCAGCCCGGAATGGAACGCGCTGGCCGACAGCACGAAATATGTCTGGCGCCGGCACGTTGACGCGATTGAGACCAAGTGGGGCAAGTTTCCGCCCGCGATCTGGGACGATCCGCGAATGATCGCCAAGGTCGTAGCTTGGCGCGACACTATGAAGAACACGCCGCGAACGGCGGACATTGCCGTGCAGGTGCTGGTCTTTCTACTCGATTACGCGCGCCTGCACGCCCACGTGAAGCTTAACGTCGCCCGCAACGTGCCCAGCCTCTACAAGGGCGCCGACCGCGCCGAGATTATCTGGATACCGGAGGACTTCGAGAAGTTCGCAGCTTCCGCGAAGAAGGATGGCCGCAACCGCCAAGCCCTCATTGACGGGCTCAGCCTGGCAGCGGTCACCGGCCTACGCCGGGAAGATCTGATTACGCTCACTTGGGACCAGATCGGCGAGTTCGCCATCGTGAAGAAAGCGCTCAAGATGAGCCGCCGTAAGCGCCGTCGCGTCGTGATCCCGCAGACGCCCCAGCTGGAAGCGGTGCTGGCCGAGCTGCGGGCGCGACCGCGCGCCGAAGGGGTGAACACCGTGCTAGTGAACAACCATGGCAAGCCATGGTCGCTCGACGGCTTCGGAAGTGGCTTCAGCCAGATCAAGCGCGAGGCGGGTATTGTGCACGTCGACGACGAGGGCAACGAACGCCCGAAGCACCTTCACGATGTACGCGGCACTTTCTGCACGATGTTGCTCACCGAATGGGACTGCACGGACGAGGAAGCGGCCGACATCATGGGGTGGTCGCCGGCTCGCGTCGGCCAAATTCGCAAGGTCTATGTTGACCAAAAGGCCGTAGTCGTGGCACTGGGCGCTCGCATCGCTGCAAAACAGTTTGCAAAACAAGCTGGTGGCGACGCAGGAACCTGAAGCAATATCAGTTACTTGCGGGTATGGTGAAATGGTATCACAGGAGCTTCCCAAGCTTCTAGCGCGGGTTCGATTCCCGCTACCCGCTCCAACTTCCCAAGCGCGATTAAATCAGACTATTGTCGCAGCCATGCTCCGCTGGCTCTCCGCGCTCGCCCTTTTCCTCGCCACGCCGGCCTTTGGCCAGACGCCGCATCTCGAAGGCGGGCGGCTGATCGTCGACGGCAAGCCGTTCCTGATCCGCGGGGGCGAGCTGGGCAATTCGTCCGCCACCGACCGCGCCTGGCTGGCGCCGCACTGGCAGCGGCTGAAGGCGCTCCGTCTCAACACGGTGCTGGCGCCCGTCGCCTGGGAGGCGATCGAACCGGAGGAAGGGAAGTTCGACTTCTCGAGCCTCGACTGGCTGGTCGAGGATGCCCGTGCGCATGACATGCGGCTGGTGCTTTTGTGGTTCGGCAGCTGGAAGAACAGCATGTCCACCTATGCCCCCGCCTGGGTGAAGCGCGACGGCAAGCGGTTCCTGCGCTCGACGGACAAGGACGGGCAGCCGCAGGACATCCTCTCAGTGTTCGGCAAGGCAACGTTGGACGCCGATGCGCGCGCGTTCGCAGCGGTGATGAAGCATCTCAAGGCGATCGACGGCGACAAGCACACCGTGCTGATGGTGCAGGTCGAGAACGAAATAGGCTACCTGCCGACCGCGCGTGAGCATGGGGCGTTGGCCGATGCTGCCTTCACCAAATGGAAGGGCGGCGAAGAGGCTTTCACCGCGCATCACTATGCGCGCTGGGCCAATGCCGTCGCAGAGGCGGGGAAGCGCGAATACAGGCTGCCGATGTACGTCAACGGTGCGC
Organism: Sphingomonas sp. R-74633; assembly: GCF_013416555.1. Taxonomy (GTDB): domain Bacteria; phylum Pseudomonadota; class Alphaproteobacteria; order Sphingomonadales; family Sphingomonadaceae; genus Sphingomonas. The sequence continues at coordinate 335,688 of NZ_JACCFG010000006.1, forward strand.
AGGGTCGGCCGGGCAAGCTGCCGGGTGACTATCCGAGCGGCGGGCCGCTCGCGCATCTGATGCGGGAGTGGAAGGACGCAGGCCCGGCGATCGACATGCTCTCGCCCGATATCTACTTCCCGAACTTCGCTGGCATCGCCGATGGCTATGTGGTGCCCGGCAATGTGCTGTTCGTGCCCGAGGCCAATCAGGCGGGCGACCCGCGCGCGCCGGCCAATGCGATGCGGGTGATCGGCAAGCATGGCGCGATCGGGTTCAGCCCGTTCGCGATCGAGAATATCGCCGACAAGGATCGGCTGGGCGGCTTCTATGCGATGCTCGAGCAACTGACCCCGGCGCTGTTCGCCGCAAAGGCACGCGACGGCTTCTCGCCGGTCGTGAGCTTCGAGGGCGTGGTCGATAGCAGCTCGCAAATGGCGACGCTGGGCGGCTACAAGCTGACCGTGAACTTCGTTGATCCCTGGACGCCGAAGGACAAGCAGGAGCCGGCCGAGCATGGCGGGATTATTCTGTGGCTGGGCGGCGAGGACTATCTGGTCGCGGGCAGCGGGATCACGGTGACCTTCGAGCCGCGGGTGGGCCTGGATAGCGTCGAGGAAGGGAGCTTTGTCGACGGCAAATGGGTCGCGGGGCGCAGGCTCAATGGCGACGAGACGCACCAGGGCCGTCACGTCCGCCTGCCGCCGGGGCAGTTCGGTATCCAGAAGGTTCGGCTCTACCGCTATTGAGCCAAATCGATGCTGAGGCGTTACGAACCGGATGGAGAAACTCTGGTTCATTACCAACCCCGGCTCGGGATCGACCAACAAGGCCAAGTGCGACGCGCTCGAAGCCGTGTTCGAGGAGCGCGGGCTAAGCCTTGTCGGGCGCACCGAATTTCCGGCGGAGGAGATCCCCAAGGGCGCCGCGCTCACGCGCAAGAAGGTCGACACGGTGGTGCTGTTCGCCGGCGACGGGACGATCAACGCGGCGCTCTCGGCGCTGGCGACCTGGAAGGGCAGCTTCCTGATCCTGCCCGGCGGCACGATGAACCTGCTCGCCAAGAAGCTGCACGCCACGCTCGATCCCAAGGAGATCATCCATCTCGCGCAGGATGAAGAGACGCGGATCGCGCTTCCCTATGTGAAAGCCGGCGAGCATCGCGGCTTTGTCGGGCTGATCCTGGGGCCGGCGACTGCCTGGTTCCGGGCGCGGGAAGCGGCGCGCAAGGGGGCGATCAAGAAGCTGTTCGTCGCCGCGCACGTCGCATGGAACCGCACTTTCGGTGGCAGCGGCATTCGGATCGACGGCGTGCCGGGGCTCAAGCAACGCTACCAGGCGGTGTTCGTCCGGCCCGAGGAAGGCGAGCTGCACGTTGCGGCGGTGGATGCGCGCGACTGGGGTTCGATCGTCCAATTGGGCTGGGAATCGCTGACCGGCGACTGGGTCGCCGCACGCGCGGTGAGCGAGAGCCTGACCGACAGGCTGAGCGCGAAAGGGAACAAGCCGGTGCTCGCGCTGTTCGATGGCGAGCCGGTGTCGCTAGATCCCGGCCGTGCGATCGAGGCGGGCATGAGCCGCAAGGCCTTTATCGCGACGCGCGAGGATCTGGGATGACACGCCTCTTCCATGTCAGCGACGTCCATTTCGGGCGCGAGGACCGTGCCGCGGTCGACTGGTTCGGCGCGCGGGTGAAGGAAGAGCAGCCCGATGCCGTGATCATGACTGGCGACCTGACGATGCAGGCACGGGCGAAGGAGTTCAGCGCGGCCGCCAAATGGCTGCAGGGGCTGGGCCGGCCGGTGACGGTGGAGGTCGGCAATCACGATCTGCCGTACTTCAATTTGTGGGCGCGCTTCGTGACGCCATACAAGCGCTACCGCGCGCTCGAGACGATGATCGAGAAGCCGCTCGACGTGAAGGGCGTGGCGGTGGTGCCGCTCAAGACCACGGCGCGCTTCCAGTGGCGGCTCAACTGGTCGAAGGGCTATGTGAGCACGCGCGCGCTCCAGGAATCGCTCGCGCTGGTCGAGGCAGTGCCGACAGGCGACCTGGTGTTCGTCGCCTGCCACCATCCGCTGGTCGAAGGCGGCACGCGGATGACCTCCGAGACGCATCGCGGGCCCGAGGCGCTGGGCGCGCTGGCGCAGGCGGGCGCGCATGCGGTGCTGACAGGCCATGTCCACGACCCGTTCGATGTCGAGAAGCAGGTCGGCGGGCGGACGGTGCGGCTGATCGGGGCGGGGACACTCTCCGAGCGGGTGCGCGCACAGCCGCCGTCGTTCAACGAGATCACCGTCGAGGGCGCGAGCTTCTCCACCAAAGCGCGCTTCATGGGCGAGGGAAGCGTGGCGCTCTAGGCTAGCGCTTCGAGATGTCCTGCCCGAACACCAGCAGATTGCCGTCCGGCGCCACCACCATCAGCTCGCGCTGGCCGTACATCTGGTCAACCGGGCCGTAGATGTCGCCATCGTTGAGGAGCGACGCCTTGGGTTTCAGCTCCTCGCACACCGCGTCGACATCCTCGACATCGATATAATAGCAGAAGCGGCGGTTGCCTGGGGGGGCGCCATCGTCGCCGATATTCTCGAGCAGGCGGAAAGCGGCGGCCTCGCGCTGGACATAGACATAGTTGGAGGTGCGGAAATAGAGCGTGAAGCCCAGCACCTCGGTGAAGAACCACACGGCCTTCTCGATGTCCGGCACATGCATGAACGGCGTGATGCGATAGAGATTGGCCATTATTCGCCTCCCCGAAAGGCGGGCGCCATTACCCGGGTGGAACGATAGCGCAATCCGGATACGGGGTTAAGCGCCGAGCAACTAGGTTCGGAACAGTCCCAGTGGCGCGCGCCCGGCGGTGCTCCAAGTCGACCAGTTGGGGAAGACATAGGGCATGTCGGCATCGCTGACGCCGTGCCAGCGGGCGATCGCGCCGATATATTCTTCCTGCGCGACGGCGGGGACGAAGCGGCCCTCGCTGCTCACATCGGTCGCGCCGCCGAGCACCGGATCCGGATAGGCGCCGAAGATGCCGCCGGGGGTCACGTTGCCGCCCATTACGAGATGATTGCCGCCCCAGGCATGGTCGGTGCCATTCTGGGCGTTGCCGCGATAGGTCCGGCCGAAGTCGCTCATCGTGAAGCTGGTGACGTTCTCCGCCATGCCGATCGACTGCATCGCGCGGTGGAAACCGGCCAGCGCCATGGCGAGATCGCCGAGCAGATTGGCGTGGGTGCCGGTATCGTTGTTGCCGCCATTGGTCTGGCCGGAGTGGTTGTCGAACCCGCCCTGGCTGACGAAGAAGGTCTGGCGTCCGTGGCCGAGCGAGCCGCGCGCATCGATCATGCGGGCGACGCGCATCAGCTGGCGGGCCACGTCGCTGGTAAGCGCGGCGCCGGTGGTCGGATTGACGAAATAGCCGTCGAGCGCGCTGGCCGCCGAGATGATCCCGTTGGCGGTGGTCGCCTGGTTGTAGCTGGCGTTGATGTCGCGTGCGCTCGCCTCCGCCACATCGCCGAGGCCGGTGGCCGAGGAGAAAGCGGTCAGCGCGCTGTTCTTGGCGTTGTTGGCGGCGTTCGAGGTGTTCGAATAGCCCGAGCGCGACAGCGTGCCGGTGGAGGGCAGGACAAGCGCCGAGCTGGTCTTGCCGATCACCGCCAGGTTCGAGCCGGCGATCGAGATCATCGACGGGATGCTGCTCACCCCCATCTTGTCGGTGAGGCGGCCCATGAAGCCGTCGGTCGCGAAATCGCGGGCGCGCATGCCCTGCCAGTGCGACTGCTCGTCCGAATGGCTGAGCAGGTTCATCGGGCGCAGATCGGCGCGCGACTGGTAGGTCGCCTTGGTCAGCGGCGCATAGAGCGTGCCGGCGTTGAGCACGAGGCCCAGGCTGCCCTCGTCCCAGATCGGGCGGAGCGCGGCCATTGCCGGGTGGAGCGCATAGGCTGCGCCGGTGAGCGACGTGAGCCGGCTCGCCGCGATGCCCACGGTGCCGCGCGACGCCAGATACTGGGCGTGCCGGGCGTCGGTGGGGATCACCATGTTCCAGCTGTCATTGCCGCCGAACAGGAACACGCCGACCATCGCGCGGTAGCTGCCGCTCGGTGCGGCCATCGCCGTGGTGCGGCCGAGTTGGCCGATCGCCGCCATGGCGCCGGCGCCGGCGGTGACCTTCATGAAGTCGCGTCGGGAGAAAGTCATCGGTCCGGCTCCTCAGCGGTCGACCAGGAACATCGGGCTCGAAGCCGCGACATAGAGCATCATCTGGGCGCGGCGGCGCGCCTGGATATTGGCATCGGCATTGGTGATGGGCGTGGCTGCCGCCTTGAGCGCGTCCTTCTGCGCCTGGCTCAGCGTGTTCGCGAACAAGTTCAGGTCGATCCGCGCGATCATGGCGTCGAGGTCGGTGCCATAGGCTTCCCAGGTCGCCCAGAGCGGCTGGGTGAGCGAGGACATTGGCAGGCCGGAATCGAGCGCATATTCGCTGCGATTGGCGTCGCCCGAGACGGTCCAGTCATAGACGAAATTATGCCAGCGCAGCACGTTGGAGGTATTGAGCAGCTTCGAGACCGGACTCTTCAGCGTGGTCGAACCGGGCAGCGGGAAGTCGTCGGGATAGAAGTTGAACACCGAAGGCGCACGGAAGACGGGCTGGCCGAGGCTGGTGTCGCGGGTCTGGAAGACATAACCGTCGGTCGCGAAGCCGATCGTGCGGGCGAGCGACGTCATCAGCAGCACCGGCTCCTTGAGCTTGCCGCTGGACGAAGTGGGGCCCGAGCGCGCCTCGCTGTCGAGCAGGATCGCGCGGATCACGGCCTTCATGTCGCCGCGCTTGCCGCTGCCATTGTCGGCGAACACCGCAGCGACGCGGCCGATATAGGCGGGGCTCGGGTTCGCCGTGACGAGGTGGACGATCATGTGGCGCGCGACGAAGGGCGCGGTCGATGGATTGTTGAACGCGGCATCGACCACGGCGGCGACGCTGGCATCCTGCGAGGCGCCGGCGGCGACGGTGGTGCCGAGGAAACTCTTCTGCGTGGTGTCGTAGCGCGCCGACACCTGGATCATCGGCTTCGAATAATCGCGGGCATTGCCATCGGTGATCGCCGCGCCGCCGACCCGAGCATAGGTCCAGCCGGTAAGCGCCTTGGCGACGCCCTTGATATCGTCAGTGCCGTAGTTGGGGATGGCCGCGCCGGCGCCGTCGCGCTTCAGGCTGCCGTCCATGTTGAGCTGGTCCGGGCCCATCGAGAAGAGCTGGAGCAGTTCACGGGCATAATTCTCCGACGGACCCGACTTGTTGCTGTCGGCCATGTCGAGATAGTCGCCCATATAGCCGCTCATCGTCACCTGCTGGAGGATGTCGCGGTAATTGCCGAAGGCGTTGGCGAGCAGGATCTGATTGAAATAGGCGATTCCGGCGGTCGAGTTCACCTCGGCCTCCGAGGCGACGACCATCTGGCCGAGCGCGAAGGCGGTGCGCTGGCGCAGCTGGTCCGAGCCGGCGATCGCGTTGGCGTAGAAGCGCATCGCGACGGGCGTGCGGCTGAAATGAGCGCGGTTGCAGATCGTGTCGGTGCTCACGCAGAAATCGCGGCGCACTTCCGTCGTGAGGTCGGCATAGCTGCTGGAGGAAGTGGCGAGTTGCTCGTCGACCCAGGCCGTGGCGCCGATCGATTTGATCCGGGAGATCAGATCGGTGGTGGCGCCGAAACTGGCCTGCTTCGCCAGACGCGCTGCATCGCCGTCGGTGAACACCACCGGCGTGGGCGTGGGCGTGGGGCTGGGCGCGGCGACCACGCCGCCGCCGCTCGAAGTCGAACCGCCGCCTCCGCCGCTGTCACAGCCCGCGAGCGCGAGCAGACCAAGCGCCGCGCTCAGCACGGCCAGTTTGCGTTGCTGGAACACCCTGTAATCCCCCGGCCGTCGCGGAACCGCCGCAACCTGCATGTCTCTGAATAATTTAGAGGGGAAAGTCGGGCAACCTGCAGAAATACCTAAGGAAATCTTCATCGCGATTGCGCCGGGCGCACACGCCGCAGCCCAGGCCGCTAGTTGCGCTACCGCAACGGCGCATCCGGCGGCGAGCTGCGCGATATGCGCGACGGGATGCGATGCGCATTGACATCCACGCAATCGCGTCTCATATTTCTGTTATGACAGAAATTACGGACAACGCTGTTCAGCTACCGATTTCGGTACAGCAGTTCGTGCTGCACTGGGGTGAGATGGGCGGGCAATGGGGGGTGAACCGCTCGGTCGCCCAGATCCATGCGCTGCTCTACCTCTCCGATCGCCCTCTCAACGCCGAGGAGATCAGTGACACGCTACGCATCGCGCGGAGCAATACGTCGAACAGCCTCAAGGAACTGCTCGGCTGGAAGCTGATCCGCCGGGTGCCGGTGCTGGGCGACCGGCGCGACCACTATGAGGCCGAGGTCGACCTGATGCAGATGCTCACCCGCATCGCGCAGGGGCGCAAGGAGCGCGAGATCGACCCCGCTGTGGCGGCGCTGCGTGTCTGCACCGAAGAGGCGCGGCGCGATGCGCGCATCTCGGACACGGCGCGCGGGCGGATCGAGGCGATGCAGGATTTCGTCGTGACGATCGACGATTGGTACCAGCAGATGATGAGCGTGCCCCCGGGCCGGCTGATGACGCTGATCCGGCTCGGCAAGCGGATCCTCGCCTTCCTGCCCAAGGGCAAGGCGGAATAGCGGCCGTTCGAGCCGCGGAAAGGACGGTCGCATGGCAACGGCAATCGGATATGCGCCGGGCGCGCTGGCCCGCTATGCCGGGTGGCACCGCGTCGCCGCGCCCTGTCGAGACGATGGCGACAGCCCGTTCGCCAGGCTGCTTGGTGAGCGCTGGCTGTTCCTTCCGCCCGCCACGCGCCGCCGCTTCCTGCGCAAGATCGAGGCGGGGGCCTGTGTTTCCTATCTCGGCGAAGTCGCCGAGTGCCGGATGAGCCGGCCGGGCCGCGTGCTGGCGCAGGCAGCCCGGCTGATCGGCGCACCGCTGCCGCTTGGGACCGATATCGGCGTGTCGGCGAGCGTGAGCGTCACAGCGGATGCGGACGGGCAGGGCCAGTACTGGACGCGGCAATATGGCCGTGCACAGGGTTTTCCACAGGTTATCCACAGCGCCAAGCGCTTCGCCGGGCGGACAGGGATCGAGGAATATCTGGGGCTTGGCGTCGGGATCGCATTGCGGCTGGAAGAAGCGGGCGGGGCGCTGCTGTTCGTCAGCGATCATTACTTCCTGAAGCTAGGTCGCTGGCGGCTGGAACTGCCGGGCTGGGCGATGCCGGGGGCGTTGACGGTGGGGCATATGGACATTGGCGGCGGGCGGTTCGTGTTCAGCCTTGACCTTGTCCACCCGATGCTCGGCGAACTGGTCCACCAGCTCTGCGTGTTCGCGGATCCGGCGGAATGAGCGCCTCGACCGCGCTCGCCGGCGTCGTTGCCGTGCTGGTCTCCGCCGCGATTGGCGCGCTGGCGTTCGGACTGTGGATCAATGTGGCGGACGTGCTGGCGCTTGGGTTGCTCTGGATCCTCCTCGCGACGCCCGTTGCACTTGCGCATTGCGTCTTCATCGCCGCGCCGCTCTATGCCGTGCTGATCGAGCGCTGGCCGCTCCGGTGGTGGAATGCCGGGCTAGTCGGTTTCGGTATCGGCGCGATCCCGATTCCGTTCTGGGTCGCGACGACCGGAGCAAACCCGTTCGACTTACTGATGACGACGCTCTGGTTCGGGGTCTCCGGCCTGGCCGGTGGGTTGGCTTTCCGTGCGGTGCGTGGGCCGGGGCCTGCGGGAGGGCCGGCCGAATGAGCGGGCCCGGCCCCATCATCCTGTTCGACGGTATCTGCGTGCTGTGCACTGCCAATGCGCAATTCGTGCTGCGGCATGACCGGCGCGGGCATTTCCGGCTCGCTTCGGTGCAGAGCGAGGCGGGGCAGGCGCTTTGCGGGCGCTTCGGCATCGATCCGGACAATCCCGACACGATGCTGGTGATCGAGGACGAACAGGCGCGGCGGGACAGCGATGCGGTGCTGGCGATCGCCGGGGGGCTGGGCTGGCCGTGGCGGGCGCTCGGTGTGCTGCGTGTCATCCCGCAGGCCTGGCGCGATGCGCTTTACCGCCGCGTGGCGCGCAATCGTTACCGGTTGTTCGGCAAGCGCGAGACTTGCTGGGTGCCGAGCGCCGAGCAACGGGCGCGGATCCTGTGAGCCGGATCCTGATCATCGGCGGCTATGGCGGGTTTGGCGCGCGGCTGAGCCGGCGACTGCTTGATGGCGGCCACAAGGTGCTGGTCACGGGCCGGAGCCATGCCAAGGCAGCGGTATTTTGCGCGGCGCATCCCGGGGCAGAGCCGATCGTCGCGGATCGCAGCAACGGCATCGGCATGGTGCTGGCACGCGAGCGGCCGGAGCTGGTGATCGACGCGGCCGGGCCGTTCCAGGGCAGCGGCTATACCGTGCCCGAAGCCTGTATCGCGATGCGCATCCCCTATCTCGACCTGGCGGACTCGCGCGATTTCGTCGCCGGGATCGGCGCGCTGAACAAGGGCGCCGCGGTGGGAGTGCCGATCGTCAGCGGCGCCTCGAGCGTGCCGGCGTTGTCCGGCACAGTGGTGCGGCAGCTGGCGGAGGGGCTGGCGCGCGTGGAGCGGGTCGATATCGCGATCAGCGCCTCGAACCGCGCGGTGGGGGGGCCGTCGGTGGCTTCGGCGATCCTCTCTTATGTCGGCAAGCCGGTGCGGGTGTGGCGCGGGCAGCGCTGGACGCAGGCGACGGGCTGGCAGGCGTTGCGGCGCGAGCGCTTGGCGATTGCCGACATGGCGCCGCTGCGCCGCTGGATCGCGCTCGCCGAAGTGCCCGACCTGAGCCTGATGCCCGATGCACTGCCTGGCCGCCCGGCGGTTACCTTTCGCGCCGGCACCGAGCTGGGCTTCCAGATGCTCGCGCTGTGGCTTCTCAGCTGGCCGGTGCGTTGGGGGTGGATCAAGTCGCTCCGCGGCGCGGCGCCATGGCTGCACAAGCTCCAGCGGATCACCGCCCAAGCGGGAAGCGACCGCTCGGCGATGTCGGTCACACTGTTCGGATCGGGTGTCGAACGCCGCTGGACGCTGATCGCGGACAAGGGCGACGGGCCCGAAATCCCGACGCTCGCCGCGCAGCTGCTCGCCGAGGATATTCTGGCCGGACGAGTGCACCCGGGCGCGCAGGATGCCAGCGGGCTGCTGACGCTCTCGCGCTTTGAGCCGCTCTTTGCCGCCCTGGCGATCCGCCATGACATCGAGGAGCGGCCCGCCACGCCGCTCTATGCCCGGGCGATGGGCGCGCGGTTCGACGCCTTGCCGCCCGCGGTCCGCGCGATGCACGACTTTTCCGGCGATGCCGGCGCAGCAGGGGAAGGCGAAGTCCGCCGGGGCAGGGGATTGGCCTGGCTGCTCGGACGGGTGATGGGCTTTCCGCCGGCCGGCAGCTATCCGGTGCATGTCGCCTTCGCCGCGCAGGGCGAGAAGGAGCGCTGGACGCGTGACTTTGGCGGCCATGTCTTTTCCAGCGAGATGAGTCAGGCGGGGCAGGGTGTCGCCGAGCGCTTCGGTCCGCTGAACTTCGCCTTCGACCTGGCCGCAACCGATGCGGGGCTCGAGATGGTGCTGCGCCGCTGGACTGCGTTCGGCGTGCCGATGCCGCGCTGGCTCGGCCCGCGCATCCTCGGGCGCGAGTGGCAGGAGGGGGAGCGTTTCTGCTTTGAGGTTGGCGTTGGCCTGCCGCTGCTTGGCGATGTCGTGCACTATACCGGCTGGCTGGTGCGCCTCTAGCTTTCCAACACCGCGACGTGCCGCGACTCGCCAAAGTACATGAAGTCCACGCCAAGACCCGGTTTACGCAGCGCTTGGGTTGACTCGATTCGGGGAAACGCTGCGCGTCTCGCAACATCCTTGCGCGAGCGCGATCCTATCTTTCCAACAGCGTCAAAGAGCGGCCGGGCAGGGCGCCGGCGCGGAAAGCCAAGCAGGCGAAATCCTACATTGCAAGCGCCGCAATCAGGCTAGCGCAGCCAGCGTGCCATCTGCGGATAGACGGGTAGGCCGAGTTTTTCCGCCTGGTGCGGTTCGGCGGCCATGCCGTAATATTGCAGCATGGGCGGGCCCGGCCCGCGGCCATTGTCAAAGGCCACCGCCAGCGCCTCGCTGCCGCCCAGATAGCCATCGGCATGGAATAGCATGCGCGTGTCGAGCCCGATCGCGCGGGCGGCGGCATAGGACCAGGCGATCGCCGCCATTTCCTCGCCGGGATCGCTCTCCACTTCGCATAGCGTCGGCCGGCGGGCGGGATCAGTGCAGGCAATATGCCCCGCTTCATGCAGCAGGTCGCCGGGATAGAAGCGTTGCGCCGGGTCGAGCACCAGCCCGCCGTCACGCACCGCGATGCCCGGCAGGAAGCTGTCGCCCGTGATCGCGCCCCGCGCCACCGGAATGCCGATCTCGCCCAGAAAGGCGAGGATACGGATCGTGTCGGGGTGGTCGAGCGCCATGGCGCGAAGCTAGCGGGCGGGCGCACAAACGAAAAGGGCGGCCCGTTGCCGGACCGCCCCAATTCGTTGGCAGTTGCCGAGAGCGCTTAGCGCTTCGAGAACTGGAAGCTACGACGGGCCTTCGCCTTGCCGTACTTCTTACGCTCGACCGTACGGCTGTCGCGGGTCAGGAACCCGGCTGCCTTGACCGGCGAACGCAGGATCGGCTCGTACTTGGTCAGCGCCTGGCTGATGCCATGCTTGACCGCGCCGGCCTGGCCCGAAAGGCCGCCGCCCTTGACGGTGGCGATCACGTCATACTGACCTTCGCGCTCGGTGATGCCGAACACCTGGTTGATGACGAGACGCAGCGTCGGACGTGCGAAATAGATTTCCTGGTCACGACCGTTGATCGTGATCTTGCCCGTGCCCGGCTTCAGCCAGACGCGTGCAACGGCGTCCTTACGACGGCCGGTCGCATAGGCGCGGCCGAACTTGTCGAGCTCCTGCTGGCGCAGGACGGCGGGGGTCGAAGGCTCGTTGATCTGGCCGGCCAGATAGGCGTCAGCCTGGGTCTCGGCCGAAGCCTGCGCCTCGGCTGCGACGGCCTGCTCGCCGGCGGCGATGTTGCCGAGATCGGAAAGGGACTGGCGGTTGTCGGACATTATGCGCCCACCTTGTTCTTGCGGCTCATGCCGGCGATATCGAGGACCTCGGGGTTCTGAGCTTCGTGCGGATGCTCCGAACCGCCGTAGATGCGCAGGTTGCGCATCTGCTCACGGCCGAGCGGGCCGCGCGGGATCATGCGCTCGATAGCCTTTTCAAGCACGCGCTCCGGGAAACGACCCTCGAGCACCTTGCCCGCGGTGATCCCCTTGATGCCGCCTGCGTAGCCGGTGTGCTTGTAGTACACCTTCTGCGCCAGCTTCTTGCCGGTGAAACGGATCTTGTCCGCGTTGATCACGATGACATTGTCACCGCAGTCCACGTGCGGGGTGAAGCTCGTCTTGTGCTTGCCGCGCAGGACGTTGGCGATCACGACGGCAGCGCGGCCGACGATCAGGCCGTCGGCATCGACGATATGCCACTTCTTCTCCACCTCGGCCGGCTTTGCCGACTTGGTGGTCTTCATCAGCGCCTTCATTGGGCGAGACCTTTCAAGTATGAAACGCGAGCGCGCCACCCTCTCGGGCAGCGCGGTTGATGGCCCCTCTGACGATTCGCTGGTGAAAAGTCAAGAAATGCGTGGGTTTGCTGACGGGTATCTGGATACCAGGTGTCAGCGAGCCACCGGTTCGACCGTGATAACGGTGGTGCTCAGCTTCTCCAGCCCGGCTGCGCGGATCCGTATCGTCCTGCTCGTGCGGGCGATCAGGCCGGTGCGGGGATCGAGCTCGGTGACTTGCTCGAGTGTCGCCGTGTCGGACGCGGCATTGGTGGTGCTGCGGAGCAGGCCGCCGGGCAATGGCGCCACGGTACGCATGCCGTCCAGCGCCGCGCCGCCGCCATAGGCCGAGCTGGCGGGCAGATGGACGGGCGCGGTGCCCGGGGCCACGGGCTCCTCGACGATTATTACGGAGACGAGCGAGGCGAACATCGCGCGCTGCTTTTCGACCGGCAGTGCGCGGAGCGGCGTGGCGATGCGGGCAGCGAGCCGGGCTCGATCGGCCGGCGCGAGGACGCGGCGCTCGGCCGCGACTTCGGCGACGCGCGTGCAATAGCGTTCCCACAGCGTTGGCAGCTCGTCGATCCCGGTCACGGCGCCGCTGCTGTCGAGGTGGAAGGTGATCGGCGTGCCGATCAGCGCGGCATAGCCGGCCTCATAGAGCGCCCCGCTGCCGTCGGGCGTGTCGCCGGTGGCGGCGCGCAGCGTCACGGTGGCGCGGTAGCCGGTGCCGTCCTGGAAGAAGCGAAGATCGCGTTCGAGGCGGAAGCCGCGCGCGCCGTCATGGCGCTCGCTGACCACGCGGAGCGGCGTGTCGAGCGGTGGGGCGAAGCTGACCGCGCTTGCCTGAAGGACAATCGCGGCGAGCAGCATCAGCGCGTCTCGCTTTCCACCCAGGCGCCGGCCGCGGCGCTGGCGGTCGCGGTCCAGCTCTCGATCACGGGCAACTCATAGGGATGGAGCGCGGCGATCCGCTCGCGCAGCCGGGTGGCGAGCATCGGGCGGGTCTTGAACAGCACCGGCACTTCCTCGGCGCGCTCGAGGTTGCCGTGCCAGAGGTAGAGCGAGGTGCACGGCGCCAGGATGTTGGCGCAGGCCGCGAGGCGCTCGGCAAGGAGGGTCTCGGCCACGCGCTCGGCATCGGCGCGGGTGGCGAAGGTGACGTAGAAGAGCGCGAGTTCGCTCAAGCGCGGCGGCTGCCGGCGGCGTGCGCGCCCCAAACGGTCGCCATCACGACCAGCGCGCCGGTAAGCTGGTGGAGCGCGGCGAGCCAGATCGGCACGCCGGTCATCACCGTCGCGATACCGAGCAATATCTGGGTGCCGAAGGCGGCGTGGATCGCGATCGAGGCGGGGCGGTTCGCCGCGCGGACCTTGCGGGCGAGGACGATCAGCCCGGCCACCGCGACCCATGCCCACCAGCGGTGGATGAAATGGACCACGGCCGGATCGGAGAAGAGCGTATGGCCGAGCGTCTGCCCCGCCTGGCTGACCCCGGGGAAGAAACGCCCGTTCATCAGCGGCCATTGGTCCGTCACTAGCCCGGCGCGCAGCCCGGCGACGAGCGCGCCGTAGAAGAGCTGGACGAAGAGCAGGGCCAGCACGCCCGCGCCCAGACCGGTCAGCCGGGCAGGCTGCGGGCGCGAATTGCGGTTGAGCGCGAGCAGGTCGAGCGCGGTCCAGACGATGCCGCCCAGCGTGAACAGCGCGGTGAGCAGATGCGCGGCGAGCCAGAAATGATCGACCGAGGTGCGCACGGTGTTCAGCCCCGACTTCACCATCCACCAGCCGAGCGCGCCCTGGAGACCGCCCAAGGCGAGCAGCGCGATCAGCCGCCAGCCATAGCCTTTCGGGATCGCCCGACGGATCGCGAACCAGATCAGCGGCAGCGCGAAGGCCAGGCCGATCACCCGGCCGAGCAGCCGGTGGAGATATTCCCAGAAGAAGATGTTCTTGAACTCGGCCAGGCTCATGCCGCGGTTGAGCTGCTGATATTGGCCGATCTGCTGATAGTGCGCGAACTCGGCCTGCCACTGCGCGTCATTGAGCGGCGGGATCGCGCCGGTGAGCGGCTTCCACTGCGTGATCGAGAGGCCCGACTCGGTAAGCCGCGTGATGCCGCCGATCACCACCATCAGCACGATCAGTGCCGCCACGAAGAACAGCCAATGGGCAAGGGCGCGGGGGCGGGCGGAGGCGGGGAGCGAGGTCATCTGGAGCACGGGCGGAGGTTTAGTGCCGATGCGCGGCCAAGGCGAGTCCCGCCCCTGCCGGATTTGACCGCCGGCAAATCGCGCCCGCTGCGACAGGTTGCGACAACTATGGTATTGATATGATAATTTACCGGTGTAGCTTTGGGCTGCGCGCCTGCACCGGGGAGGGTCTCGGCGACGTTCGACACCAGAGAGAGGGACCCTCGCCATGAAACCTGCGCATATTCGCCGCCTGCTCACCCGCGCCTGTGGCGCCGCGCTCGCCGTCGCCGCGACCGCCTTGCCGCTCCAGAGCGGCGCCCAGACCGCGGCCAAGCCGCAGCCCACCCGCCCCAACGTGATCGTGATTCTGCTCGACGATGTCGGCTTCTCCGACATCGGCGCGTTCGGGAGCGAGATCCCGACGCCCAATATCGATGCCTTGGCCAAGGGCGGGCTGAGCTTCACCCAGTTCTACAACAACGCCCGCTGCAGCCCGTCCCGCGCCGCGCTGATGACCGGGACCTATCCGCACCAGGCGGGGCTGGGACATCTCGAGGGCGTCGACATTCCGGGGGCGCAGGGCCTGCGGAGCAAGCTGCTCGACCGCGTCGTCACGCTGGCCGAGGTTGCGAAGTCGGCGGGCTACTACACCGCGATGGCGGGCAAGTGGCACATGGGCATCTCGCACGATGTCGGCCCGTGGAATCGCGGCTTCGACCATTCGCTGACCTCGCCGTTCGGCGAGCTCTATTTCCCCGACCAACCCCAGCCGCTCGCGCAGAATGTCTATATCGACGGCGAAAAAGTGCCGGCCAACTCGCCGCGCGTGGGCAGCGGCGAATGGTATTCGTCCGACCTCTATGTCGACTGGCAGACCAAGTTCTTCAAACAGGCCGAGGCCGAGCACAAACCCTTCTTCCTCTACATGCCCTTCACCGCCGCGCACTTCCCGCTGATGGCGCCCCCCGAGGACGTCGCGAAGTTCAAGGGCAAGTATCTGCGCGGCTGGGAGGCGGTACGCCGCGAGCGGTTCGCAAAGCAGAAGAAGCTGGGCATCATCCCCGCCGACGCCGAGCTGCCGCCCGCGCTGTCGGGCAGCTATGACTGGGACAAGCTGACTGCGGCGGACAAGGACCGGTTCGACACGATGATGGCGGTCTATGCCGCGGTGATCAGCCGGGTCGACCGCGCGATCGGCACGTTGGTCGAGCGGCTCAAGGCGTCGGGCGAGCTCGACAACACGCTGATCCTGTTCATGCAGGACAATGGCGGCAACGGCGAAAGCGGCCCGGACGGCCGGCTGAACGGCAAGGGCACGCCGGGCAGCGCGCAATCGGTGGTGTGGGCCGGAATGAACTGGGCGACGCTCGAGAACACGCCCTTCCAGTATTTCAAACATTATACCGAGGAAGGCGGCATCTCGACGCCGCTGATCGCCTATTGGCCCAAGGGCATCGGCGCGAAGCAGCGCGGCACGCTGGTCACCGCGCCGGGCCATCTGATCGACGTCATGCCGACGTTGGTTGATGTCAGCGGTGCCAGCTATCCGAAGAGCTTCAACGGCAATGCGATCCTCCCGATGCAGGGCCGGTCGATGATGCCGGCGTTCAGCGGTCAGCCGCTCACCCGCGACAAGCCGATCTTCTGGGAGCATGAGGGCAACCGCGCGGTGCGTGACGGGCAGTGGAAGCTGGTCGCGCGGTTTGAGCAGCCCTGGCAGCTGTTCGACATGAACAAGGACCGCGCCGAGATGCACGACCTCGCCGCCGCCCAGCCGGACCGGGTGAAGAAGATGGCGCAGCAATATGATGCCTGGGCCGCGAGCAGCTTCGTCGACCCGTGGCGCGAGGAATATGACAAGAACAGCAAGGGCCGGCAGCGCCAGAACTGGGGTGGCTTCGAGCCGGTGGAGCGGGCCTATGCGCAGAAGCCATGAGGCTATGCAGCCTTAGCGATTCGCCTGCGCCGGGCTTGCGCGCATAGTCCCGCCCAACAGGAACGACAGGGGAAAGCGGGATGCGCCAGCGTTTTACACGGCGACAGGCGATCGGCGGCGCAGTGGCGGCGGGCGGGCTGGCGAGCCTGCCGGGCCTCTCCGCGCTGGCGGCCGAGCCGACGACGCTGTTCCGCGAAGTGCGGCTTGTCGACGGGACGGGGGCGCCGCCGCGGCTGGCCAATGTGCTGGTCGCCGGCGACCGCATCGTCTCGGTGAGCGCGCCCACGGGCAAGGGGGACGCCGCCCGCGTCGTCGCGGGCGAGGGGCGCGTGCTGGCGCCGGGCTTTATCGACATGCACAGCCATGGCGATCCGCTGGAGGACAGTTACGAGGCGTTCCTGGCGATGGGCGTCACCACGATCACGCTCGGCCAGGATGGCAGCGGGCCGCGGCTCGGCAAGGAGCTCGATCCGCGCAGCTGGATGGCCGCGGTCGACCGCGCGGAGATCGACATCAACGTCGCTTTGCTCGCCAGCCATGGCACGCTGCGCCGCGCCGCCGGGGTGCCGGATTCGGTGCGCAAGCCTGATGCCGCCGGGCTGGCGCGGATGGCGGCGCAGCTCGACAGCGAGCTCAAGGCGGGCGCGTTCGGGCTGTCCTATGGGCTGGAATATGTGCCGGGCATCTATTCCGAGACGGCGGAGCTGACCAACCTCGGCAAGGTGGTAGCCCGCTACGGCGGCGTGGTGATGAGCCATATGCGCTCGGAGAATGACGAGGACATCCAGGCCTCGATCGACGAGCTGATCGCCTCGTCGCTGCCGGCGCGGCCGCATATCTCGCATCTGAAAGTGGTGTTCGGGAAAGGCGAGGCGCGGGCGCGCGCGCTGCTCGCCTTCCTCGCCGAGAAGCGCCGCCAAGGGATCGACCTGACCGCCGACCAATATCCGTACGAGGCGGGCTATACCGGCATTGCGATCCTCTTTCCCAAATGGGCGCTGCCGCCGACCGACTATGCCAAGGTGGTGGCCGAGCGCCGGCAGGAGCTGCGCGACTATCTGGTCCAGCGGATGACGCGGCGCGGGGGTCCGGAAGCGCTGCTGATCGGCACCAAACCCTATGCCGGCAAGACGCTGGCCCAAGCGGCTGCGGAGGCCGGGATGGAATATCCCGACTTCCTGATCAAGATCGGCCCGCAGAGTGGTTCGGGCGCGCATTTCACCCAGGACAAGGCGCTGCAGGACATATTGCTCGTCGATCCGCACGTCGCCTTCTCGACCGATGGCGGGCCGGACATGCGCCACCCGCGCGCGACCGGCACCTATGCCAAGCTGGTCGAGGAATATGTGGTGCGGGACAAGAAGCTCAGCATCGAGGAGATGGTGCGCAAGGGCACGGGCTATCCCGCCCATATCCTGCGGCTGGGCGATCGCGGGCTGGTGCGCGCGGGGATGAAGGCGGATCTGATCCTGTTCGACCCGGCCAGGGTGAAGGCGCGCTCGACCTATGTCGATCCGTTCGCCAAGGCCGAGGGCTTCGACCTGGTGATGGTGGGCGGCAAGCCGGCTTATGAGAGCGGTGTGCGGGTGGGGAAGAGCGGGAAATTGCTGCGGGCGCGGTAACGCAACGCTCACTGCTCCCCCGGCGAAAGCCCGGGGGCCAGGGTTTCTCTGCCGTATCGCTCTGTTACCCTGGGCCCCGGCTTTCGCCGGGGAGCAGCTCATTTCGAAGCAGTGCCCTTCGCAGCCACCGCCTTGCACAGGCTGTCGGTGGCCAGCGCAACGCGCGATTCGGGCATGTCGCGGTTGGCGGGCGCGTTCTCCACGCCGCGCGTCTCGGTGTTGAAGGTGAGCAGGCTGCCCATATGCTGGTCGGGGCAGAGGCTCAGATAGGCGCGGAAGCCGTTCTGGTCGCCATTATGGCCGATGATCCGGATGCCGTCGGTCTTGTCGAGGAAGAAGGACAGGCCGCTCCAGGTGGTCGCCGCCATCCGGCCCTGGGTGAAGTCCTCGCCTGCCGAGATTTGCGGCCGCCACATCTCCTCGAGCGAGGCGCGCTTGAGGACGAGGTCGTACTCGCCGCTGCGCTTCGGGTCACCGAGCAGGAAGGCGACGTACTTCGCCATGTCGGGCAGCGGCGCGTTGAGCCCGCCGTTCGAGACGGTCACCCCGGTATCGGCATCGAAGCGGGCGGGGAGGCGCTTGCCGTCCTGGATGTAATAGCTGTGGGCGCGGTGCGGCAGCAGATAGGGCGGCGTCCGGTCGAAATAGCTCGACGTCATGCCGAGCGGGCGCAGGATGTTCTTGTCGATATAGACTTCGAAATCCTCGCCCGAGAGCCGCTCGAGCACCTGGCCAAGATAGACGATGCCGGGGTTTGAGTAGCTGAACTTGCTGCCCGGTTTGAATTTCACCTCGGTATAGGGGATCATCGCCTTGAGCTGCTCCCAGCCCGGAGGCTCGAAGGGCTGCCACTCCTTGTCGCGCCACGGCCAGGTGCCGTTCCGGAAACCGGCACTGTGGCTCATCAGCTGGCGGATGGTGATCGTGCTCGGGTCGCCAAAGGGATCATGGACGCCGGCGAGCTCTGGCACGTAGCGGATGATCGGATCGTCGAGCTTGAGCAGCCCGCGGTCGCGCAGCTGCATAATCGCGATCCCGGTCATCGTCTTGGTGATCGACGCCCAGTGATAGATGGTCGCGGCGTCGACGGGCACATGCGCATCGGCATCCTGCTCGCCGATATGGTCGGCGACGACGGTGCGGCCGTCGCGGATCACATAGAAGCTGCTGCCGGCGATCCCGGCCTTGGCCACTTCGGCGCGGTGGAGCGCGCGGAAATCGGTGACTGCCTTGTCGAAGCCGCGGTCCTGCGCGGCGGCCGGGGTGGCGGCGAAGAGAAGGGCCGCTAAGGCGTGGCGGTAGAACATCGACAAATCCCCGGCGCTGAATAGGCGGGGAGGGTGACCGGCTCCGCTGTCGCTGTCCATGGAATCAGGGGTTTGTCGGCGATAACCAGCGGCTATCGGCAGCACTCAGTTCCCCGGCGAAAGCCGGGGCCCAGGGTAACAGAGCGATCCGGCAGAGAAACACTGGGCCCCGGCTTTCGCCGGGGAACAGTTAGCCGGGGAGCGCGGCTCAGGCTCGCGCGCCGCCGTCCGCCACATTGGCCTCGTTGTAGCGCAGCGCCTTGAGAACGGTGTCGACGACCGCGTTCGCGTCGAGCCCCGCCTGGGCATATTGCAGCTCGGGCTTGTCCTGGTCCTGGAAGATGTCGGGCAGGCGCATTGTGCGCAGCTTGAGGCCCGCGTCGATCAGGCCCTGGTCGCTCGCCATGGTGAGCACATGCGCGCCGAGGCCGCCGACCGCGCCTTCCTCGATGGTCACCGCAACCTCATGGCTGGTGAGCAGGCGGCGGATCAGCTCCTCGTCGAGCGGCTTGGCGAAGCGGAGATCGGCGACGGTGGTCGAAAGCCCCTTGGCCTCGAGCGTCTCGGCGGCCTTGAGCGCCTCGCCCAGGCGGGTGCCGAGCGAGAGGATCGCCACGGTCTTGCCCTCGCGGACGATGCGGCCCTTGCCGATCTCGAGCCGCTGCGGAGCCGCGGGCAGCTCGACGCCGACGCCATTGCCGCGCGGATAGCGCAGCGCGATCGGGCCGCTGTCGTGGAGCGCGGCGGTGTGGGTCATATGGACCAGCTCCGCCTCGTCGGCCGGCGCCATCACCACGAAATTGGGGAGCGTCGCCAGATAGGTGACGTCGAAGCTGCCGGCATGCGTCGCGCCATCGGCACCGACCAGCCCGGCGCGGTCGATCGCGAAGCGGACGGGCAGGTTCTGGATCGCCACGTCATGGACGACCTGGTCATAGGCGCGCTGCAGGAAGGTCGAGTAGATCGCGCAGAAGGGGCGCATGCCCTGCGCGGCGAGGCCGGCGGCGAAGGTCACCGCATGCTGCTCGGCGATGCCGACGTCGAAGGCGCGGTCGGGGAAGGCCTTGGCGAAACGGTCGACGCCGGTGCCCGAGGGCATGGCGGCGGTGATCGCGACGATCTTCTCGTCGCGCTTCGCTTCCTCGATCAGCGCGTCGCCGAAGACGTTCTGGTACTGGGGCGGCCCCGGGGGCGCCTTGGCCTGGGCGCCGGTGATCACGTCGAACTTCTGGACACCGTGATATTTGTCCGCCGCCGCCTCGGCCGGGGCATAGCCCTTGCCCTTCTTGGTGACGACATGGACGAGGATCGGGCCTTCTTCGGCATCGCGGACATTCTCGAGCACCGGGATCAGATGCTCGAGGTTGTGGCCGTCGATCGGGCCGACATAATAGAAGCCCAGCTCCTCGAAGAGCGTGCCGCCGGTCACCATGCCGCGGGCGAACTCCTCGGTCTTGCCGGCCATCGAGGTGAGGCGGCGCGAGAGCTTGCGGGTGACGCGCTTGGCGAGGCTGCGCAGCCCCATATATTCGGATGAGGATACGACGCGCGCGAGATAGGCCGAGAGGCCGCCCACCGGCGGCGCGATCGACATGTCGTTGTCGTTGAGGATCACCACCAGGCGATTGCCGGCGGCCTCGGCATTGTTCATCGCCTCATAGGCCATGCCCGCGCTCATCGCGCCGTCGCCGATCACCGCAATGCCCTTGCCCGGCGTGCCGGCGAGCTTGTTGGCAATTGCGAAGCCCAAGGCCGCGCTGATCGAGGTCGAGGAGTGCGCCGCGCCGAACGGGTCGTACTCGCTCTCGCTGCGCTTGGTGAAGCCCGACAGACCGCCGCCCTGGCGCAGCGTGCGGATGCGGTCGCGGCGGCCGGTGAGGATCTTGTGCGGATAGCATTGGTGGCCGACGTCCCAGATCAGGCGGTCGTCGGGGGTGTTGAAGACATAATGGATGGCGACGGTCAGCTCGACCACGCCGAGGCCGGAGCCGAGATGCCCGCCGGTGCTGCCCACCGCGGAGATCGTCTCGGCGCGCAGCTCATCGGCCAATTGGCGGAGCTGCTGCGGCTTCAGCTTGCGGAGGTCATCCGGGGTATCAACAGTGTCGAGCAACGGCGTGCTGGGAAGATCGGCCATCCGATACCCCTTACTCCCGCGATCCGGCGAAGTCGAACCTTGCGATCGTGGATTTTGCGTGCAGAGGAAATGCAGAACGCGCCGTAGCGTCGATCAGTCGCAATCCGCGCATTTGCCGCGCACTTCGATCACCGGGCGTTCGGGCGAGAAGCCCGCGCCCTTGGCGGCGGCGCGTACCGTCTTGGTGATCGAGTCGTCATCGATATGCGTGGTCTGGCCGCAGCTGTCGCACACCAGGAAGATGCAGTCGTGCAGGCAGTCCGGGTGGGTGTTCGCCATATAGGCGTTGGCGCTCTCCACCCGGCGCGCCAGGTTCGAGCCGACGAACAGGTCGAGGATACGGTAGACGCTGTTCGCCGCGACTCGGCGGCCCTCGGCCTTGGAGACCGCCTCGGCAATGTCATAGGCGGAGGCGGGCTTCTCGAACCCTGCCAGCGCCTCGAACACGCGCTCGCGCATCGCCGTCCACTGCTCGCCGGACTTCTCCAGCGTCGCCTGTGCGGCCTTGGTCAGGTCGTTCCCCTGGTGCTCGTGATGGTCGTGCGCGTGCATGATGCTGATGTAGGCCCGAGGGGCCTGCGCGGCAAGTTCAGTAGGTCGCGCGACGGTTGAGATCGTGGCCGAGCGCAACCAGGCTCACGCCCACCAGCGTCCAGAAAATCTCGAAGTCGCCATGCGGCAGCGACAGCGCGCCGGCCATGATGCCGATCCCGAAGGCACCGACAACCGCGGGGGCCATATAGCCGTGCGACATCACCCCGCGGGTCAGCGCAAAGCCACCCATCAGGATCGCCAGGGTCAGGCCGACCTCGTGAATCGCGGGGTTGAGCAGCCCGCCGGCCGAGGAGATCACGGTGAGCAAAACGGTGGTGGTGATGCAGTGAACCAGACACAGGCCACTGATCCCCATCGCAATGCGATCGAGACGTGCATCGATACCGCCCCAGAATCGGGCTAGTGGAAGACTCACCGGCATGGGCAGCGATATAGGGCAGGCTGGTTAAAGATACAACATAACATCGCGGCGATTTATCGCAGGTGCGATCAGCCGAGCAGGCCGTGCCCTTTCGCCCAGCTCAGGAACAGCTCCGGCCAGAGATGCGCCGGCTTGCCCTTGGTGCGATCCCCCCAGCCAAAACCATGCCCGCCCTGTTCGAACAAATGCGTCTCGACCGGAATTTTGGCCGCCTTGAGCGCGGCGCGGAACGCCAGCGTGTTCTGGATCGGCACCGTGGTGTCGTCCTCGGCATGGCAGAGGAAGCAGGGTGGGGTCTGCGCGGTGACCTGGCGCTCCGGCGAATGCTCGACGGCCATCTCGGTGCTGGCGTCCTTGCCGATCAGCTGGTTGCGCGAGCCGATATGCGCGAAGGCCGGGTCCATCGAGACGACGGGATAAGTGGGCGCAGCGAGCATCGGGCGGGCATCGAGCGCATCGGCTTCGTCCACGCTTTCATAGACCTTGCGGCCGAAGCGGGTGGCGAGATCGGCGCACAAATGCCCGCCGGCGGAGAAGCCCATCGCGCCGACGCGGCTGGGATCGACCTTCCACTTGGGCGCCTGATGGCGGATCAGCCGCATCGCGCGCTGCGCGTCGGCGAGCGCGACGTTGCTCGGGTCCTTCCACGGGTCACCGGGCAGGCGGTAGAACAGCACGAAGGCAGTGATCCCGCGCGCGGCGAGCCAGGGGGCGAGCTCATAGCCCTCCTTATCGACCACCACCCGGGCATAGCCGCCGCCGGGCATGACGAGCATCGCCGCGCCATTGGGGTTCTTCGCGCGGAACACATCGAGCCGCGGCGTGCGGATATGATCCATTGCGCGGTCGGGGAATGTGGGATCGGGATTGCGGACCAGCACATGGCCCTGGAAGCCCTTGTCGAGCAGCCCGGGCGCGTCGCCGGGCCAGAGCGGGAAGCTCGCATCGGGTGCGGTTGGGCCGGCGAGCGGCGCGGCGGCAGCCCTGGCGGCGAGGGGGAGCAGCGGGCCGGTCAGGCCGGCGGCGGCGAGCAGGTCTCGGCGATCCATCGCGCGGGTCTAGCGTTGCCACACGACCGATGAAAGCTGGGATGAGGCGGGGAAAGGTGCGGGTAGGCCGGGTGACGCTCTAGGGGACGCCACCCGGCCACGCCCGCAAATCCAATGTAGGCGATTTGCGGGCGGTTACCAGTGCCGTGCGCCGGTTTGGGCGGGGCGCACGTCGAAATCATGCATGCTGTCCGAGATAGTGGCTTTGCGCGGCGTCCGTAGCGTTAATCGCGAGGATCGAGCGGGCATCGGCGGCGGAACGGACGCGGCCGCTACGGTCCGATGCGGCGTCGAGCACCCGGTCGAGCAGCGCCTGGCCTTCGTGCCACCAGCCGATCCCGCTGGCGGCATTGAGATGCCCCTGCGGCCCGGCATCGACGAAGAAACTGCCCCAGCCCTTGGCAAGCTCGCGGGCGCGGTCGAAGCCGATCCAAGGATCGTCGCGGCTCGCCACCGTGATCGAGGGGAAGGGCAGCGGCTTGGACGGCACCGGCGCGAAGCCGGCCAGTTCGGGCTTGGCTTCGGCCCGGTCGACATCGGCGGGGGCGACGAGCAGTGCGCCTGCCACCGGCCAGCCGAAGGGCTGGGGCGACAGCTCGGCCCACCAGGCGACGGCCAGGCAGCCCAGGCTATGCGCGGCGAGCACCACCGGCGCCTGCGCGCTGCGGATCGCCTGGTCGAGCCTGGTCACCCAGGCATTGCGGTGCGGGGTGTTCCACATGCCCAGCTCCACCCGGCTGGTATCGGGGCGGGACTGTTCCCACAAAGTCTGCCAGTGCGACGGGCCCGAGCCGCCAAGCCCGGGAACGGTGAGGACGAGCGGCGAATGGTCGTCTAGCGGGGAGAAGATACTCATCACTTTGCACTCCAAGGGAGGGCAGGCCGGAGCATCAGATTTATTCCTACTAATCTAATAGGCAATAGGCCTTGCGCCGGATCGAAGGCCGGCTGCGCCAGTCCGTTGGCTCAGACTTTCTCGTACAGCGCCTGCTCCGCCGCGCGGCTTTGCATCCGAAGCGGTTGGCCCTAGGGGGGGGCATGCCCAAGCAACGTGCCGACCAGATGCTCGTGGACCGCGGCCTTGCCGAGAGCCGCACCCGCGCCCAGGCGCTGATCATGGCCGGGCTGGTCTTCGCCGGCGACCGCAAGATCGACAAGCCGGGCCAGCAGCTGCCGGAGGAAACCCCGATCGACGTGCGCGGGCGCGATCATCCCTGGGTGTCGCGCGGCGGGATCAAGCTCGCCCATGGGCTCGACCATTTCGGCTGGGACGTGACCGGTGCGGTGGCGATCGATGTCGGCTCCTCGACCGGCGGCTTCACCGACGTGCTGCTCACCCGCGGCGCATCGCGCGTCTATGCGGTGGACAGCGGCACCAACCAGCTCGCCTGGAAGCTGCGCCAGGACCCGCGCGTGATCGTCTATGAACAGACCAGCGCCCGCACGCTCACCCCCGGGCATATCGCCGAGGCCGCGGACGTCATCGTCTGCGATGCCAGCTTCATCTCGCTCGCCAAGGTGCTCGAAGTGCCGTTCCGCTTCGCCCGGCCCGGCGCGCGGCTGGTGGCGCTGATCAAGCCGCAGTTCGAGGCGGGTCGCGAGGAAGTGGGCAAGGGCGGGGTGGTCCGCGATGCCGCAGTGCATGATCGCGTGTGCCGCGAGGTGACCGAGTGGGTCGCCGCGCAGGGCTGGAACGTCGCCGGCATCACCACCAGCCCGATCACCGGCCCTGAGGGAAATGTCGAATTCCTGATCGGCGCGACCAGAGCCGATAGCGCTACCGCAGATCAAGCTGTGGACACAGAATAGCAGCGCTTGCCTTTCGGCGCGCTGCAACATAGCCCTTGCGACCTGGGGACGATCGGAGGTCAAGTTGAGGGAAATCGCATCGAAGGGGCAGCTGAGGCTCGCCTATCTGCGATGGGCCGTGGTGACGGTTCCGTTTATCCTGCTGCTCGGCTTCACGTCCGCGCGCCTGGCGCCGTCGGGCAACGCCAATCCCTGGTTCGCCCGGCTGGTGAAGCCCGCGATCATGCCCGAGGAATGGGTGTTCCCCGCGGCCTGGACTGCACTCTACATCCTGATGGGCCTGGCGCTGGCGATGATCATCAATGCACGCGGATCGACGCTGCGCGGCCCCGCGCTCGTCGTCTTCGGGGTGCAGATGCTGGTCAACCTGGTCTGGTCGCCGGTATTCTTCGGCATGCACCAGGTGGTGCCGGCGCTGGCGATCCTTGGCGCGCTGTTCGTGCTGGCGCTGATCACTTTCATCCTGTTCGCGCGCATCCGCACCTTTGCGGCGGTGTTGCTGCTTCCGTATCTGGCCTGGATCGGCTTTGCCGGCTATCTGCTTTACCAGATCCACCAGCTCAATCCGAACGCGGGAAGCCTTGTATCCGCGCGTCCGGCTGACGAAATACAGATCAAGTGATCGCGTAAGGAAACTCGAGATGCAGACCGACAACCGCCTGTTCGACGATTTCGTGAAGTTCGTGAACGGCGCGGCTGGCACGCTGGCCGGCGTCGCACGTGAGACCGAGGGTGCCGCTCGTGAGCGCGCCCGCGAGTGGATCGGCGGCATGGATTTCGTGAGCCGCGAGGAATTCGAGGCAGTGAAGGCGATGGCCGTGGCCGCGCGCGACGAGAATGACGCGCTCAAGACGCGCCTCGCCGCGCTCGAGGCACAGCTCGGCGGGACTGCCCGGCCGGCAGCCGCGCCCAAGGCGCCGAAATCGCCTAAAAAGCCGGCAGGACAAGCATAAACACCTTGTCCACAGCTTTTGCGCAGGGTTGTGAACCCCGCGCTTGTGCGGGCCCGATGCGGTTGGCAGATTCTGGCCAAGCAATCCGGCCCCAGTGGAGAAACTGATGCTCGACGAAGCGGAATTCGACCGCGACGACGCAGCCCCTATCGACATGCTCGAAAGCTATTTCGGCGCGCATGGCTGGACGCACAGCCGCGATGACGACGAGATCGTGGCGAAGGTCAAGGGAAGCTGGACGGAATATGAGCTGCGCGCGATCTGGCGCGAAGATGACGGTGTGCTCCAGTTCCTGGCGTTCCCGGACATCCGCGTTGCCGATGAGCGCCGCCTGGCGGTCTATGAGACGATCGGGCTGGTCAACGAGCAGCTGTGGATCGGCCATTTCGAGCTCTGGTCGCAGAGCGGCATCCTGCTGTTCCGCCATGCCGCGCTGATCGACGGCGACGAGCCGACGCTGAGCCTTGCCCAGGCCGAGTTGCTGGTGGAAAGCGCGATCGACGAGTGCGAGCGCTTCTACCCGGTGTTCCAGTTCGTGCTGTGGGGCGGCAAGACGCCGCAGGACGCGCTCGCCTCCTCGCTTATCGAAACGCAGGGCGAAGCGTGAAGCCGATCCCCCCGGCCAGCCTGTGGCTGGTGGGCTGCGGCAACATGGCGGGCGCGATGCTGCGCCGCTGGATCGAGACGGGGACGATCGACCCCGCCCAGGTCTTCGTCGTCAACCGCGAGGACCGAGAGCTGCCCGCCGGCGTGCGCCAGGGCCGCGAGTTCCCCGAAGGGCCGCTGCCCGACGCGGTGATGCTCGGCATGAAGCCGCAGCAGATCGACCTGATCGCCGAAACGCATGGCGCCCGTATAGCCGGCGTGAAGCTGCTGATCTCGATCCTCGCCGGCGTCGAGCTGGCATCGCTGGCGGACCGGTTCACCGCCGGTGCGATCGTGCGCGTCATGCCGAACCTGCCGGTGGCGATCGGCAAAGGGGTCGTCGGCATGGCCGGCGAACATAATCATCCGGCCGATACACTGATGCAGCCGCTCGGGCTGGTCGAGTGGATGGCCGACGAACGCGGGCTCGACCTGCTCGGCGTGCTCGCCGGCTGCGGCCCGGCCTTCACCTATCGCTTCATCGACGCGCTCGCCGCCGCCGGTACCGGCCTCGGGCTGCCCGAAGACCAGGCGCTGCGCCTCGCGATCGCGACGGTGGGCGGGGCAGGGCTGCTCGCCGCGGAAGCCGATGCGCCGCCTTCGACGTTGGCGGACCGGGTGGCCAGCCCGGGCGGCTCGACGCGCAAGGGGCTCGACGTGCTCGATGCCGATGGCGCGATCCGCAAGCTGATGCAGGCGACGCTCGAAGCCTCCGAGCGCCGCAGCGCCGAAATGGCCGCCGAGGCGCGCCGCTAGGAACGCCTGCTCCGCTCCGCCGTTGTTGCGCCGATAGCGTAACCGATGGAGTCGAGCGCCATGACGACCACCACTGCCACCCGCGATAATAAGGGCCGCTTCACCGGATCGAAGCGGACGAGCACCGGCCACAACCTCGGCGTGATCGCCGGCGCCGCGGCGGGCGGCATGGCGCTGGGCGTGCTCGCCCTGCTCGGACGCAAGGCGGCGGTGCAGGCGCCGAGCCTGCTCGCCGGCAATTGGGATGAAGCGCTCGCGCTAGAGCATGAAGCCGTGCGCAAGGTGTTTGACCAGATCGAAGCGACCGACGAGCGCTCCACCACCAAGCGCAACCTGCTGCTCGCGCATCTGAAGCACGCGCTGATGAAGCACGCGGTGGAGGAAGAGAATGTCATCTACCCCGCCTTGCGCGAGGCAGGGCAGCGTGAGGGTGCCGACGAACTCACCAAAGAGCACGGCTATGTGAAGCAATATCTCTACGAGCTCGAGAACACGCCCACCGCCTCGCCCGACTGGATCGCCAAGGTCCGCGAGTTCCGCGCCGCGATCGAGGAGCATATGGGCGAGGAGGAAATGCGCCTCTTCCCGATGCTGCGCGCCCAACTCAGCGACGAGAAGAACAAGGCGCTGACGCTGACGATGAACAAGGAAGGCTTCAAGGTGGCGTAGGGCTATAGGGCCTCGCACCGAACACGGCGGGGTCGATCAAGGCGTCGGGCAGGACGGTGGCGATCTGCCAGCTGTTGTCCGGCAGGCTTCCGTCGTCGGAATAATCCGAGCGGGAGAGCATGAGGCCTTCGCTGAGATCCGGCTGTGCCGAGTAGCAATTGGTGGAGCCGACGAACGGGTCGCCCACGCTTACGCATCGCGCCTTCACCCCGGCGATGACCTGTTCCATGCAGCTATGGATCAGCGATCTGGGCTTGCAGACAGGAATGTCGTGGTCCCAACCGGCGAATTGCAGAGAGCCCTTTGTCGCCGGGAGGACCGAGCTGGTGCGCCGCAGGGAGATCCGGGCGGTGCAGGCCGCGCTGTCTGCGCTGATGGTAGGAATGTTCTCGAAAACCGCGACGCGATCCCGGTCGCGATAGATCTGGCGCTTGCCCGACCATTGCAGCTCGCTGCCTTCGATCTTCGCTTTCAGGCCGCGCGTCGCGCAGCTCGACTCCAGTTGCGTCACCGCCTCGTTCACGTCTACCCGGCCAAAGCGATCTTCGGCATATAGGCCGCGAACCTTGGCCTGGCTCGACGCGACAAGCCCGTCGGGCAGCGGCGCGGCTTCTTCGCGCGCGAGAGCGGGAACGGGCGATGCCGCAAGCAAAGCGGCAAGCGCCGTGGCCCTGATCTTCCGCCAGATGTGGTGCTCCATAGTCAAAGCCCCTCGGCCAGCCTCTCCATATATGCACACAGCATATCCGCCACGGCCTCCGAATATGCCACGATCTCCGCCTCCTCGCGAGGCGTCTCGGAAAAGCTGCTCCCCACTTCGCTGAGCGTGGTTTTGATCAGGTCGCCCGCCAGCGTCCGCCTGGCTTCCTCCACCCCCGGCAGTGCCTCCAGCAGGAACGCCCGGAAGATCCCGGCGCTTTCGCCCTTCGCCTCCACCGCCTCGGGCGCATCGCGGTAGAGCGGCGCCGCGTCGCTCAGCGCGGTGCGCACCGCTGCTTCTTCGCATTCGGACTGGATGAAGGCATGGACCAGCCGGCGCAGCCGGGCAGGGGGCGGAGCGGCGGAATCTTCGAGAATGCTGCGCAATAGCGCCGATGTCCGCTGCCACTCGTCGCTCTGCAGGCGGAACAGGATCGCGGCCTTGTTCGGGAAATATTGGTAGAGCGAGCCGACGCTCACCCCGGCGCGCTCGGCGACTCGCGCGGTGGTGAAACGCTGTGCGCCTTCCTTCATCAAAACCTGAATAGCCGCGTCGAGCACGGCCTCGACGAGCTGCTGTGCGCGCTCCTGTTTCGGCTGTTTCCGCGAGGAAATAGGGGCGCTGCGGGCGGTGGTCATGCGGGCGTTCTGCCAATGCGAATAGTCAAACCTGACGAACTAGTCGTATTTTCCGTTCCAGCAGGCAAGCCCCTGCTTCCACACGGAGAAACCCAAAATGACGACGCTATCGAGCGCCCCCGTGGCGCCCCTGCTCGCGCGCCTGTTCGCCGAGTCCGATGCCAACCCGCCGACGCGCCACCCGGCCTTTGCCGGCATGACCAGCGAGGATCATCGCGCGATGATGCGCAGCAAGACCGACTATCGCGAATTCTACGGCCAACTCAGCGACTTCGCGCTGCCGGTGTCACCCGAGGTGGGCAATCTTCTCTACATGCTGGTGCGCGCGACCAGGGCGCGCTCGATCGTCGAGTTCGGCACCTCGTTCGGCCTCTCGACGCTCCACCTCGCGGCCGGGCTGCGCGACAATGGCGGCGGGCGGCTGATCACCAGCGAGTTCGAAGCCGGCAAGCTGGCGCGGGCCAGGGCGAACCTCGCCGAGGGCGGGCTGGCCGATCTGGTCGAGTTCCGCGAAGGCGATGCGCTGGAGACGCTGGCGACCGACCTGCCCGAGCATATCGACCTGCTGCTGCTCGACGGCGCCAAGGCGCTCTATTCGGACATTCTCGACCGGGTGGAGAGCCGCTTGCGGCCGGGCGCGATCCTGATCGCCGACAACGCCGATTATTGCCCGGAATATCTCGAGCGCGTCGGCAATGTCGCGAACGGCTATTTGTCGATGCCGTTTACCGACGAAGTGGAGCTGTCGATCCGGCTCGGATGACGGGAGGGCGTCTGGGGCCTAGCGCCCCAGCGTCGCCACCACTGCGCGCTCCTCGTCGGGCACCAGCCCCTCGAGCACCGCCCAGAAGCCACCCACCGCATCGCGGTCGGCGTTCGAATAGGCGGCGGCCATCTTCTCGCGCAGCGCGTCGAACAGCTCGCCTTCGAGCTTCGCGCCGGAGGGCGTGAGCCGCAGCAGGCGCTGGCGCCGGTCACGGTCGCCGGTGCGCGTCTCGACAAAGCCGCGATCGGCCAGTTCGGTCAGTACGCGGCCAAGCGACTGTTTGGTGATCGACAGGATCGCGAGCAGCTCGCTCACCGTCAGGTCCGGCTTGCGCGCGATGAAATAGAGCGCGCGGTGATGCGCGCGGCCCAGGCCCTGCTCGGCCAGCCCCGCATCGATCGAGCGGGTGAGATGGGCATAGCCGAAATAGAGCAATTCCACGCCGCGCCGGATCTCGGGCTCGCGCAGGAACAGGGGAGAGGCAGGAATTGGGGCAGCCATGTTGACGCTTTCTGCCACCGCGCCTAACCCGCTGCAAGCCGCTCAAGGCAGAGTCGGGAAGAGTATGATGAACGACACCACGATCCTGGATTTCGAGTTCGAAGCGCACACCAACCCGGTCAGCGATGCCGACCGTGCAGCGGTGCTTGAGAACCCCGGGTTCGGCAAGGTGTTCACCGACCATATGGCGGTGATCAAATATTCGACCGAGAAGGGCTGGCACGACGCCAAGATCCTGCCGCGCGGGCCGATCCAGGTCGATCCGGCGACGGCCGTGCTCCACTATGCGCAGGAGATTTTCGAGGGGCTCAAGGCGTATCGTACGCCCGATGGCAGCGTGACGCTGTTCCGCGCGGACGAGAATGCCCGCCGCTTCCGCGAATCCGCCGAGCGCATGGCGATGGCGCCGCTGCCGGACGAAATGTTCCTCAATTCGATCCGCGAGCTGGTGAAGATCGACCAGAAGTGGATCCCGGAGATCGAGGGCGGCTCGCTCTATCTGCGCCCCTTCATGTTCGCGAGCGAAGTGTTCCTCGGCGTCAAGCCGGCCAGCGAATATCTCTACATGGTGATCGCCTCGCCGGCGGGCGCCTATTTCAAGGGCGGCGCGCCGTCGGTCACCCTCTGGGTTTCCGAGCATTACACCCGCGCGGCGCCGGGCGGCACCGGTGCGGCCAAGTGCGGCGGCAACTATGCCGCGAGCCTGGTCGCGCAGAAGGAAGCGATCGGCGAAGGCTGCGACCAGGTCGTGTTCCTCGACGCGGTCGAGAATCGCTATGTCGAGGAGCTCGGCGGGATGAACGTGATGTTCGTGATGGACGACGGCTCGATCATCACCCCGCCGTTGGGCGGCACGATCCTGCCCGGGATCACGCGGGACTCGCTGCTCACGCTGGCGCGCGACCAGGGCATCACGGTGCGCGAGGAGCGCTATTCGATCGACCAGTGGAAGGCCGATGCCCAGAGCGGCAAGCTGCGCGAGGCGTTCGCCTGCGGCACCGCGGCGGTGCTCACGCCGATCGGCAAGGTGCGCGGCCGCGGCTATGAGTTCATGATCGGCAATGGCGGCCCCGGCATCCTTACCGAGAAGCTGCGGGCCGAACTCGGCGGTATTCAGCGCGGCACGGCACAAGACCCGCACGGCTGGGTTGAACGGCTGATCTAAGCCCGTATAAGCGCCCGCTCTGCTGGGGCGTCGCCAAGCGGTAAGGCACCGGTTTTTGGTACCGGCATTCGCAGGTTCGAATCCTGCCGCCCCAGCCAGTAGGACCCTCGGGATTCGGCCTCAAGGCACTGATATAGTGCAGAATGCTCCCATGGTTGGGTGTTTGGCTGGACTCCGTCCGACCGGCTGAAGCCGGTCGGGTGCGGCGCCTAGTGTGCCGCTCCGGGGCCGACCATGCGGCGCGGACGCGGGGTGAGCCAGATGATCATCGCCGCTGCGACGAAGACGAACGCGGAGAGCAGGAAGATGTGGCTGGTCGCCAGCGCAAAGGCCTCCTTGTCGACCAGCTGGGCGACCACGCCCCGCGCCTGATCGAGCGAGAAGCCCTGTGCGGTGAGCGCGTTGACTGTGCCGTCGCTGTTGAGCTTCGAGACGAGCTCGCTGCGCGAGACCCGGGCGCTGTCGTCCCAGGCGGTGGTCGAGATCGACGTGGCGATCGCGCCGGCCATCGTCCGCAGGAACGCCATCACGCCTGCCGCCGAAGCGGTTTCGTGCGGCTCGACCGCGCCGAGCGCCAGCGTGGTCAGCGGGATGAAGAAGAAGGGCATGCCGAAGCCCTGGAGCATCTGCGGGAAGGCGAGGCTCCAGAAATCGGCCTGGCTGTTCCAGTGGACGCGAAGCAGCGAAGTCAGGCCCAGCCACAATATCCCGAAGCAGACCAGCGCGCGCGGATCGACCTTGGACGACAGCTTGGCGACGATCGGCGACATGATCACCGCCGCCACGCCGGTGAACGCAGTGGCATAGCCGGCATAGGTCGCGGTGTAGCCCATGCTGGTCTGCAGCCATTGCGGGATGATCACGGCGGACGAGAAGAAGGTGCCGAAGGCAAAGGCCAGCGACAGCACCGAGACGGTGAAGCCCCGGTGGCGGAACACGCGCAGGTCGACGATCGGCTGGTCCTCGGTGCCTTCCCAGGCGAGGAAGACCAGGAAGCCGACCAGCGCGATCACACCGAGCGTTACGATCGTGCCGTCGTTGAACCAGTCATGTTCGCGGCCGAGATCGAGCATGATCTGCAGCGCGCCGATCCACAGCAGCATCAGCATCAGCCCGACGCGGTCGACGCGCAGCTTGCTCGTCGGCGTCTCGACCTTGGCGAGCAGCCGCATCGCGCCGAACGCGCAGGCCGCGGCGACGGGGATGTTGATGAAGAAGATCCAGTGCCACGACCAGCTGTCCGAGATCGTACCGCCCAGGATCGGCCCCAGGATCGGCGCGACGACGGTGGTCATCGCCCAGACGCCCATCGCCTGGGCACGCTGCTGGGGCGGGAAGATGCGCATGAGGAGCGTCTGCGACAGCGGCATCAGCGGGCCGCCGCACAGGCCCTGGCCGATACGGCAGGCGACGAGCATGCCGAGCGTGCTCGACAGGCCGCACAGCACCGAAAACACGCCGAAGCCGATCATGCCGAAGGTGAAGGTCCGCACCGTGCCGAAGCGTCCGGCGAGCCAGCCGGTGAGCGGTACGCACACCGCCTCCGCCACGGCATAGGAGGTGATGATCCACGTCCCCTGGCTGCCCGAAATGCCCAGGCTGCCGGCGATATGCGGCACCGAGACGTTGGCGATGGTCGTGTCGAGCACCACCATGAAGTTGGTCAGCGCGAGCACCACGCCCGCCAGGATCAGCGACACGCCCTTCAGCGGCGCCATTTCCTCGGCCTTGCCGTTCATCGGGCTGGTCCTCAGTTCTTCGAGACGTCGATCTCGGCGTCCATCGAGAGGCCGACGCGCAGCGGGTGGTCGGCGAGTTCCTTAGGATCGAGCGCGACGCGCACCGGCAGGCGCTGGACCACCTTGATCCAGTTGCCCGTGGCGTTCTGCGCCGGGATCAGCGCGAAGGACGAGCCGGTGCCGCCCGACAGGCCTACGACCTTGCCGTGATACTCGACCTTGCCGCCGTAGAGGTCGGACTTGAGCCTCACCGGCTGGCCGACCTTCACGCTGTTCAGCTGGCCTTCCTTGAAATTGGCATCGACATAGAGCTGGCCGACCGGGACGATCAGCATCAGCTGCGCGCCCGGGGCGACGCGCTGGCCGACCTGGACGGCGCGGCGGGTGATCACGCCGTCGATCGGCGCGCGGATCACGGTGCGCTCGAGATCGAGGCGTGCCTGCGACACCTTGGCTTGCGCGGCGAGCACCTCGGGCGCCGAATTGGCGGTGGTGCCGCTGATCAGCGCGTTGTTCGCCGCAAGTTCGCCCGATGCCGCGCCGCGGGTCGAGTTCGCCTGGGCGATGCCGGCGCGCGCGAGCTCCAGATTGGCCTTGGCCGAGGAGAAGGCGTTGGTCGCCGAAGTGAGCTCCTCACCCGACACCGCACCATTGGGGGCGAGGCGCTGGCGCCGGGCGAGGTCCACCCGCGCCTTCTCGTAATCCGCCTCGGCAGCGGCGAGCTGGGCGCGGGCTCTGGAAATATCGGCACCGCGGGCCTGGACCTGCGCCGCAAGCGCGGTGCTGGTGGCCGAGGCCTGGCCATATTGGCGGCGGGCCTTGGCCAGCTCGGCCTCGGCCTGGGCAAGCGCGATCCTGGCGTCGCTGTCGTCGAGCTGGACGAGGATGTCGCCCTTCTTCACCGTCTGGGTGTCGGAAACCGCGACGCCCGCGACCTGCGCCGCGACCATCGGCGTCACGCTGGCAGTGTCGGCGCCGACATAGGCATTGTCGGTGCTGATATAGTGGCTGCCGACCAGTGCGTACCAGCCGCCATAGCCAATGCCGGCGATCAGCACCGCGCCTGCGATGCCACCCAGCAGCCGCTTGCGCAGGCTCGGCTTGGCCGGCGCTTCCCCGGCGTTCGCAATGTGGATCTGGGGTTCGGCGTCAGCCATGGGTCGAGTCCTTGGTTGCGGCGGCCGCCGCGTTGTTGGTGGAAAAACCTCCGCCGAGCGCGCGGACGAGCTGGACGTCGAGCGTGAAGGCCCGCGCCTCGAGATCGGCAACGATCTGGCGGTTGAGCAGCACGCTCTGTTCGGCGCTCAGCACGTTGAGGAAGGTCGAGAGGCCGCCCTCATAACGTTGCTTCGCGATCGAATAGGCGGCTTCGGAGTCGCTCAGCGCCTGGCGGCTCTCGGACAGGCGAGTGACCAGCGCGTTCTTGCTGGTCACTGCGTCGGCGACTTCGCGAAAGGCAGTGGTGACGGCCGAGTCATAGCTCGCGACCGCTTCGTCATAGCCGGCGCGGGCGCCCTTATACTGGCCGGCCAGTGCGCCACCGCGGAAGATCGGCAGGCTCACCGCCGGACCGACCGAGCCGTAGGTCGATCCGCTCTTGAAGAGATTGTCGAGCCCGAAGGCCTGGAAGCCGATCAGTGCGCTGATGTTGACTGAGGGGTAGAAGTCGGCGCGCGCCACCTTGATGCGGCTGGCGGCGGCCTCGACGCGGGCGCGGGCGGCGGCGATGTCGGGGCGGCGGCCGATCAGGTCGGTGGTCACGCCGGCGGGCAGGCCGTGGCTTTCGGCAGGGCCGGCGGGGAGGGTGATCGTCAGCCCGCGGTCCGGACCCTTGCCCAGCAGCGCCGCGATGCGGTTGCGGGTGAGGCCGATCGCCTCGTCGGTCGCGGCGAGGTCGGCACGTGCGGCGGGGACTGCGGCATCGGCCTGCTTGAGTTCGGCGCGGGTATCGAGCCCGTTGGTGACCCGGTCGCTGACCAGCTTCTGCGTATTGCTGCGCAGCTCGACCGCCCGGGCCTGAACGCTGCGTTGCGAGGCAAGGCGGGCGAGATCGGCATAGGCGCTGGCGATGTTGGTCGACAGCACGAGCCGCGACTGTTCCAGCTCGATCCGCGCGGCTTCGGCATCCGACGTGGCGGCGGCGAGCGACGCGCGGTTCTTGCCCCACAAATCGAGGTCGAAGCTCAGGTTGGCGGAAACCTGGCCGCTGTCGTTCCAGCCCTGGGGCACGAAGGCGGCGGGGATGCCGTTATTATAGCTCTGCTTGCCCTCGGTCGCGCCGGCCTTGACGCCCACCGACGGAAGCAACGCCGCGCCGGCCTGCTGGGCATAGCCCTGGGCCGAGCGGAGCCGGGCGGCGGCGGCGGCGAGATCGGGCGAGTCGGCCAGCCCCTCGGCGATCAAGCCGCTGAGCTGCGGGTCGCCATAGGCGCTCCACCAGTCGGTGGCCGGCCAGTTGGCCGCGTCGGCGCGGGCGGCCAGCGACTGGTCGGCGGCATAGCTCGTCGCCGCGCGCACTTCGGGGCGGGCGCCGAGCTGCGGCACCGGCGCGCAGGCGGAGAGAAGGGCAGTCCCGGCAGTCGCGGTGAGCAAAAGCGGGCGAAGAGAGAATCGGATCATGATTTAAATACCGTACTGTCTGGTACGGCGCGGCAGATGGGCTCGACCCGGCATCTTGTCAAGCAGAAATCGTACCCTATAGTACGGTAATGGAAAAAATCGTGGAGAAGGCGCCCGGCAAGCGCGAGGCGCGGAAGGAAGAGCGGCGCGAGGCGATCCTGGCGATCGCCAAGCGCGTGTTCCTCGACCAGGGTTATTCGGGCGCGTCGATGTCGGCGATCTCGGCGGAGCTTGGCGGCTCGAAGGGTACGCTATGGAGCTATTTCCCCTCCAAGGAGGAGTTGTTCGCAGCGGTGCTCGACGATGCGACGGCGGACTATCGGCGCCAGCTCACCGACCTGCTCAAGCCCAGCGACGATGTGCGTGCGACCGTGCTGCAATTCTGCCGCAGCTTCATCGCAAAGATCACTTCGCCCGACGGGCTGCGCCTGCACCGGCTGGTGGCGGCCGAGATCAACCGCTTTCCCGAGGTCGGCGATATCTTCTACCGCCGCGCGCCGCTGCCGACCCAGCAGTTGCT
Organism: Sphingomonas sp. R-74633; assembly: GCF_013416555.1. Taxonomy (GTDB): domain Bacteria; phylum Pseudomonadota; class Alphaproteobacteria; order Sphingomonadales; family Sphingomonadaceae; genus Sphingomonas. The sequence goes on from NZ_JACCFG010000006.1 coordinate 372,059, forward strand.
GTGCGCTTTTTTCGAGCGGGAGATGGCCGCGGGCAATCTGCGCCGCGACGACCCGCTGCATGCCGCGCGGGCGCTCTCCAGCCTGTGCCTGGGCGTGCAGCAGCGGGTGATGTGGGGACTGGAGATCAGCGTCGAGGAGCGCGATCGGGAAGCGCAACAGGCGGCCGAGGTGTTCCTGCGCGCCTTCGAGCCTGTGCGGGAGGGATGACCGCCAGGCACGGCATCATTGCTTATCGCGCCCAATATCTCCATAGCAGCCGCGCTATCGTCGCCTGCGACGGAAATTGATGCCCTCGGGCAGATCCTTCCCTTTCTCGCTCCTTGGCTCCGCTTGCACATGCACGCGGGAAACCATGTTTCGCGAAAGGAACATCCCATGCCGATCGGCAAGGTCAAATTCTTCAATTCCGACAAGGGTTATGGTTTCATTGCGCCGGAAGACGGCGGCAATGACAGCTTCGTCCATATCAGCGCGGTGGAACGCGCCGGCATGTCGACGCTCCAGCCTGACCAGCGCTTGTCGTACGACATCGAGAGCGATCAGCGCGGCAAGTCGTCGGCGGTCAATCTCCAGGCGGTCTGATCGATCGACTCAATGGGGCGGGTGCGACAGGATCGCATCCGCCCCATTGTCGTTTTACGGACCAAGGTTTATTTTCCCAGGATGGCTAGCCGCACATGACTTCGTACAGACCCCCTGATTTCAACGAGCGCGCGGAGCTTTCGCGCCAGGCCCGGCAGAAGGCGCTCGACAAGCTGCGCGCCAAGGCCGCGCCGAGCGAGGCCGAACTGGCCGAGCGCAAGGCCGCACGACTGGAGCGTGAGGCTGAGGAAGCCAAGCAGCGCACCGAGCGCGCGGCTGCGGCCAAGGCTGCGAAGGAAGAGGCTGCTCGCGCCGCCAAGGCCAAGGCGCTTGCCGACGAAGCGGCTGCAACCTCGGCCAAGAGCGACGCGGTCAAGAGCGAGGCCGAACGCAAGGCAGAGCGCGACGCGCGCTACGCTGCCCGCAAGAACCGCAAATAGCTTTCCCTATTTGGTCGCGATCTGGCTGGTCTCGGCGCTGTACTGCTCGCGAACGAAGGTTCGCGCTGCAGTCTGCGTCTTGAACTCGTCCTCCAGCATCTCGCTCGAGACCAGCGGATAGCCCTGCGAATTGAACCGCGTGGTCCGCACGGTCACGCGGAAAATGCCTTCTTCATCCTTGGTCACGAGGAAGGGACGAAGCGGGGGCTTGGACGTGATCGGGGTCATGAAGTGCTCCTGAATTAATGGGGATGCCGCGGCTGGATCCGCGCATCGTCGAGAATGTCGGCGTCGCGCAGGCTGTCATTGCGCGCATCGCGGCCGGGTTTGGCGGTTCTGGCCGTCATGGAAATTGGCCGTTCGGGTTGCTGGGCCGCGACCAAGGCGTCGCTTTCACAACCGGAGCCAGCGCTGCCAATATGCGAATCGGCGCTCATCGAAGGGAACGCCAGTCGATCCCATGTGGCCCTTTTGGCGCGAATCAGCAAGGGCGGGGCGTCGACTGCCCCGGGGTGCCGAGATTGGCCGCGGCATCCTCGTATCTGGCGCAGGCGGGCTGGACAGGTGCGGAATCGAGCGCGTATCGGCCCCCGATGCCAGTCGTTGCCACCATCATGAATTCCACCACCGGCCAGCCCATCCAGAAGATGACGTTCGGCCGTATGCCCAAACCCTGGGGCTCCTTCACGCTCGAGAGCGGCGAACTCGTGGCCATCGATCGGGTCGATGTGGGCAAGCCGGCGCCGGGCAAGGTGATCGCGCCGGTTGCCGTCTGGGTGACGTCGAAGAAATGACCGCGCTGCCCGGTTGCGCATCAACCGGCGCCAGCTTGCCTCATTCCATAGTCGGGATGGCTATTGCGCCGTAGCCGCGCGCTGCGCCTTGCCGACGATGCGCAGGATGTTGCCGCTCCACATCTTCTCGAGATCGGCATCCGAATAGCCGGCCGCGCGGAGCCGCTCGGTCACCTTGGGCAGTGCCGAGATGTCCTCGATCCCCGGCAGGCCGCCGCCGCCATCCCAATCGGCCCCGAAGCAGACATGGTCGACGCCGGCGACTTTGATGACATGGAGGACCATCTCCATGTAGCGATCGAAGTTGACGCCCCACATCGGCTGGGTCTTGTCGAGTTCGCGCCATTTGCGGGTGAGTTCGACCTGCGCTTCGGGCGCGAGGTCGGCGATATGCTCGTACTGCGTGAACAGCGCCGCGCGCTCGGGCGTCATGTTCATGTTCGACAGGAAGATCGTGCTGACGCAGATCGCCCCGCCCTTGGCCGCGAGCTTGCGGATGCGGCCGTCATCGAGGTTGCGCGGATGGTCGAATGCCCAGCGGCCGCTCGAATGTGAGAGCAGCAGCGGCGTCTTCGACAATTCCAGCATCTGGTCGAACGTGTCGTCCGACGAATGGCTCGCGTCAATCGCGATGCCCAGCCGGTTCGCTTCCGCCACCCATTTGCGCCCGAGGGGGGAAAGGCCGTGCCATTTCGGCTTGTCACCGGAGCTGTCGGCGAACTGGTTGTTGGCGCCGTGCACCGGCCCGGCCAGCCGCACGCCGCGATCGTAGAATTCCTTGAACAGCGAGAGATCCTCGCCGAGCTCGTAGCTGTTCTCCATGCTCTTGAACGCGACCAGCTTGCCCGCGCGGTTGAGCCGCAGCGCGTCGTCGGGCGTGAGGGCCCGGCCGATCTTGTCGGGGAACTTCGCCAGCGTGGAGTCGATCAGGTCCGAGCGGCCACGCGCATAGGCCAAAGCATCGGCATAGCCCTTCGGCGTCAGCGGCCCCTGTTCGGTATAGATCGCGAAGAAGCCGCCATCGAGCGCACCGGCTTCCATCCGCTCCATGTCGACCTGCACCAGGTCGGTCGCCGGATCATGATGGCCGGCAAAGCTCCAGCCGGGCCGGGCGAAGTGGATCGGCGTGTCGAGATGCGTGTCGAGCACGAGGAAATCCTTGTGCTGCTTGGGCGCCGGCGTCTGGGCCACGGGCGCCGCCGCACAGCCGGAGAGTAGGAGGGTGAGGAACGCGAGACGCTTGGTCATTTCTTGTCTTCCACCGGGCGCAGATCGAGGTCGCGATAATCATAGCTGAAGTCGGCGATCGGGCTTTCCGCCTTCATCGACACCCGCGCCACCTTGCCATCGGCATCGAGCGCGAAGGTGACATAGGCCGGCTCGATCGCCTTGTCGTCGAAGCGGGTGACGAAGGTATCGTACTGGTAGTGGACCAGCTTGCCGGCCATGCGCGGCGTTGTCTTGAAGTCGATGCGCAGCCCGTCAGTACCCTGGGTGACTGCGACATCGCCGTACCAGGCGTCGCGATAGGTGCCGGCGTAGCGATCGAGCGGCAGCGAAGGCCCGACCTTGGCCGGCGCGGCCTTTGCCGTGGACAGCGCCGCCTTGCCCGCCGCCATGCGGTTGGTCATGAACTCGCCGAAGCGCTTGGGCCAGTCCTGGTCGGGGATGCCGAGATAATGGTCGACCAGCATGTGCGCGACGCCGCGCAGCAGCGCCACGTCCTCCGAATTGACCACCACTGCAATGCCGACATCCTGGTCGGGCAACAGGATAACATGGGTGATCGATCCGAATACGCCGCCGCCATGCGAGATGATCCGCGCGCCCTTATAGTCCTCGACTTCCCAGCCGAGCGCATAGGTGCTGAACTTCGGGGTGAGCGGGGCGAGGCTGCCGGGGTAGGGGGTGAGCGGCTGGACAGTGACGCCCTTCCACATCTCCGCTGCCTGGGCTGGGCTGAACAATTGCCCGCCACCCGGCAGCGCGCCATGGCCGAGCTGGATCTTGAGCCACTGCGCGAGGTCGTTGGCGCTGAGCGCAAGGCCACCGGCAGGCGCCGCGGCACGGCCAAGCTCCTCGCGCTCGTCGAGCACCGAATTGGGTCCGTCACCGCGCAATACCCCAAGGCGGGCATGCGGGAAGGCACGGTCGGCCGTCGCCCAGCGCGCCTCATAGGTCGCGGTGGCGCTGTTCATGCCGCCACGCTTCAGGACCTCCTGGGTCATGAAGTCTTCCCAGGTCTTGCCGCTGACTTCCTCGATCAGCTGCCCGGCGACCATGTAGAGGATGTTGTCGTACGCATAGGACGAGCGGAAGCTGGTGGCGGGCTTGATATAGGCGAGCCGCTTGACCGTTTCCTTGCGCGACAGGCTACCGCGCGGGACGAACAGCAGGTCGCCGGCGCCGAGACCGAGGCCCGAATGATGGACGAGCAGGTCGCGCACGGTGATTTCGCGCGTCACCCACGGATCATACATACGGAACCACGGCATGTGGTCGATCACCTTGTCGTCCCAGCCGATCTTGCCCTGGTCGACAAGGATGGCGAGCGCGGCGGCGGTGAACGCCTTGCCGGTCGATCCGGTCTGGAAGATCGTGTCGGCATCGACCTTTTCGGGCGCGCCGAGCTTGCGATAGCCCCAGCCCTTGGCGAGCGTGGTCTTGCCGTGCTCGACGATGGCAACGGCGATGCCGGGGGCGCCGCTGGCCTTGCGCAGCGCCTCGACCTTGGCGTCGAGCCCGCCGGGCGGGTCGGCCAAGGCAGGCATGGCGAGCGCGAGCAGGGGCAATGCGAGCAGATGGCGCAGCTTCATGCGGCGATCTCCTGAGCGGGGATGGGACGACGGAGCAGTCGTGCGAGGCCGAGCGTCATCAGCGGCAGCACAAACACGGCGAGGAAGACATAAGCGAGCAGCCGGTAGCCGCTGGCGATCAGCGCGATCAGCCCGACCCGGTCGGCGACGAACATGCAAATCAGCAGCAGCCCGCCGGCGATCGCGGCGCGGGCGCGCGGGCCGAGCTCGGTGCCTCGCCGGCGACGGACGACGCCCGCCACGCGCTCGTTGATCGCATGGACCGCACCGGCGCCGCTTTCGAGCAGGGCGGCAAAGATCATCATCTGGAACCCCCAGTGGAACACCGGCACGTTCAGCTGGCGCAGCAGGAAGTCCGAGGGCAGCGTCTCGGCGCCGATGCCGGGATAGAAGGCGATCATGCAGGTGAAGAACAGGATCGCCGGCGCCATCGCCAGCGGCCCGGCGATCAGGCCGGCGACCACAGCGTCGCGCGTGCTGGTCAGATGGCGCAGCACCGGCAGGATCACCACCGCGCCGATGATGTTGTAGCTGGCATAGGTAAGCCCGCCCGAGGCCCAGCCGCTCCACGGCGCAGGCGTGGCGAAACCGTCGGCGATGCGGTCGCCGAAGCGCCACAGGCTCAGCGCCAGGAAGATCGCATAGACGCCGTAGAGCAGGAAGGAGACATATTTGAATACGCCCTCCACTGCCTTGTTGCCGAGCGAGACGGTGGCGAGGATGGCGAGCGCCAGCGCCAGCGTGCCGACCAGGCTCGGCCAGCCGAACATCGCCGCGCCGATCGCGCCTGCGCTTGCCCCGAACACGGCGAGGATCAGCACGACGAAGAGGATGTAGGCCCCTTCGAACGCGATCCAGGCGGGGCCGAGCAGATTGGCGAAGAAGGCGCGATAGTCGAGCGCGCCGACCAGCCGCGCATAGGCGAAGGCAGTCGCGGCGACGATGCTCCAGATCAGCATCGCCAGGATCATGCCGGCAAGGCCGCCCCAGGGGCCGGCGGGCAGGAAATACTCCGCCAGCTCGCGCCCGGTCGCATAGCCGCCGCCGATGATGACGGCCTTCATTGCGAAGCCCGGCAGCAGGAAGCGCTGGAACCAGCTCGATCCTGCCGCCGGGGCGCTCATGCGAGGCAGCTTTCGACCAGCGCGTCGAAGGCAGGGCCGCCGCGCACCGGATCGGCGACGGGCAGCCCCAGCCGCGCGCTTTCGCTGGCCATGACCTCCAACGCCTCGGCTTCCCCCAAAGCCGAGGTGTTGAAGCTCACGCCCCCGCAGCGAATGTTCGGATTGGTCCGCCGGCCGAGCGCAGTGGTGAGATCGATGATCTCCTCGATGCTGGCGACCTTATAGCCCGCGGTGCCGAGCATCTCGGTGCGGCCGGGCTCGTGGCAGACGACGAATATATCGGGCTGGCTGCCATGGAGCAGGCCGAGCGACACCGCGGCATAGGCCGGATGCGCGAGCGAGCCCTGGCCCTCGATCACGTCCCAATGCGCCGGATCGGCATCGGGCGACAGCACTTCCGCCGCGCCGGCCTCGAAATCGGAGACCACCGCGTCCATCGGCATGCCGCCGCCGGCGATCATGATCCCGGTCTGGCCGGTGGCGCGGAAGCTGGTGTCGATCCCGCGCGCCTCGAAAGCGCGGGCGAGCGCGAGGGCAGTGTATTTCTTGCCGAGCGCGCAATCGGTGCCGACGGTGAGCAGCCTTTTGCCGCTGCGCTTGCGCCCCGAGGCAACGGGTACGTCGAGCGGGGGCACGCGGATGTCGATCAGCCGCCGCCCGAGCAAAGCTGCCGCCTCGGCGAGCTCGGGAATGTCGGAGAGGCGGACGTGCATGCCCGAGACAATGTCGAGCCCCGCTTCCAGCGCCTCGACCAGCGACTTGCGCCATGAGGCCGGGATGACGCCGCCCGGATTGGCGACGCCGATCACCAGCCCGCGCGCGCCCTGCGCCGCCGCCTCGGCCGGCGTCAGGCTGGGCAGCCCGGTGGTGACGGTGGCACCGCATGCGAACTCGCCCACGCACTTGTCCCCGGCCCAGTCGCGCAAGCCAAAGGCGGTCTTGGCATAGCCCGGCTCGGTCGTGTCGCCGAGGAAGAGCAGATAGGGCTGCGGCAGCACCAGGGCGGTGCTGCGCGCGCCGAAGGGGGCATTCATTTGGCGGCTCCGATCAGAAGGCGATGTCGAGCGCGAGACCCAGCGTGCGCGGCTGGACCGGCACGGTCGAGAGATAGCCCGGGTTGACCGTGGCGACGCTGGTGGTGATCCGCCCCTCGCTGTCGGTCAGGTTGCGGGCATAGGCGCGCACCGTCCACTTCTCGGCGATCGTCACCGAGGCGTTGAGGTCGAAGGTCGCGTAGCCGTCGACCGGCACCGACAGCGGGTCGCTCGCCACTGCCGAGATGCGGTCGCCGACGATGCGCACCGCGCCGCCGACATGCGCCGCGGCCGAGCTGCTGAGCGCGAAGCTATAGTCGGCTGTCACCGCTGCGGCGAGCTTGGGCACATTGGGCAGCTGGTCGCCATCGGTGCAGTTCGGCGTGGTCTGCGTGCACTTGGCATCGGTGTAGGCGAAGTTCGCACCGACATTGAACCCGCGGACCGGCTGGATCAGCAGCTGCGCCTCGAAGCCCTGGCTGCGCGCCGTGCCGGCATTGACCAGCCCGTTGATGCCGTTGGCGAAGGCCTGGGCCACCTGCAGATCGTTCCAGTCGAGCAGGAAGGCGGCGGCGTTGAAGGTGACCTTGCGGTCGAGGAAGCGTGCCTTGATGCCCGCTTCATAGCTGGTCACCGTTTCCGAATTCACCGTCGAGGGGAAGCCGGGCAGCGCGATGTTCGGGCCGCCCGGGCGATAGCCGGTGGCGGCGCGGACATAGAGCATCGTGTCCTGGCTGAGGTTGAGCTGCGGGCTCACGCTCCAGGTGACGATCTCTTCGCTCGACGAACCGTCTCCGCCGCTGTTGAGGCCGATCAGCGGGATCTGCGTCGTCTGGGTGAAGGTCTGGTCGTTGCGCGCCCAGCGCAGGCCGCCGGTGATGTGGAAGACGTCGCCCAGCTTGAGCGTGGCGTTCCCGAAGACCGCATATTCCTTGTAGGTGTTGGGTAGCGCGACGACCGCGAAGGGGTCGAACGGTGCGAGCGGCGCGCCGTTTGCGTCGAGCGCACGGACCAGCTGGTCGTGGGTGTTGTCCTCGTTGGTGTAGAAGAAACCCAGCTGCCAATCGAGCAGCTTGTTGGTCGCCGAGGTGAGCCGGACCTCCTCGGTCCATTTCTTCTGGTGGAGGTTGGCAGGGTAGTTCGCCAGGCCGCCCCAGATCACGCCATAGACGCGCGACGCGTCGCTGGTCTCGAGGATCTTGAGCTCGCTGTACGAGGTGGTCGAGCTCAGCTCGGCAAAGCCCAGATCATAGGCGATCGAGCCCGACGCGAATTTGAAGTCGCTGTGGAAGGGCTCGGGCAGCTGCTGGTTGGTGCTGAGCCACGAGGCGCCGGGCGCCAGCGGCGCGGGGCTGCCCTGGGTCTCGTAGAGGATGCCGAAATTGTCAGATTCGGTCCGCTGCCACAGGCCGCTGAGCTTCACCGTGAGATTGGCGTCGGGCTTCCACAGCAAGGCGACGCGGCCGCCCTTCTGGACGGCGTCGTTCACGTCCTTCTCGCCGGTCAGGACGTTGTCGATGAACCCGGGCGTGTTGCGCTGCGAATAGCTGGCGCTGATCGCCAGGCTGTCCTTGACGATCGGGATGTTGACCAGCCCGCCCGCGGCCCAGCCGGTGTCGCTGCCGTGCGCGATGGTGAAGACCTCGCCGCCGGCCTTGACCGAGAAATTGTTGAGGTCGGGCTGCACCGTCACGTACTTGAGCAGGCCGCCGATCGAGCTGGCGCCGTAGAGCGTGCCCTGGGGCCCGCGCAGCACTTCGATCTGTTCGATGTCATAGGGCAGCAGATCGAGCGAGAAGGTCTGGGCGCGGTTGTAAATGCCGCTCGAGCCGATCGGCGCATCGTCGAGATAGATGCCCACCGTGGCGCTCGGCCCGATCGGCGCGACGCCGCGCAGCGACAGGGTGGAGCGGCCCGGCGAGCCGGCATTGTCGACCTGGAAGCCGGGGACATAGGCCGCATAGTCGGCGAGCTGCGAGGCGCCGCTCTGCTGCATCTGCTCGCCACCGACGACACTGATCGAGATCGGCACGTCCTGCAGCCGCTCCTCGCGCTTCTGCGCGGTGACGACGATCTCGTCATCGCCTGCGACCGCGGTCTGGGTGGAAGCCGGCGCGCTGTCCTGCGCGAAGGCGGCGCAGGGCAGCAGCAGCGCCCCCGCGGCGGCGGTAATCAGCAGATGAGCCCGGTTGGTCTTGCGCGTCATCGTTCGTCTCCCCCTCGGAGTTCGATGTCCTCCACCTCCGCTCCCTTGCGGAGGATGGCAGTGGCTGCGCGACTATCGGCGCGATTGCAGCCACCTCGTTGCCTGATCAGGATGCTATTATCCTGATCAGAGAAGAGTCAATCCAATTTGACAATTAAGTTGCAGCCGTGGCCGAAAGGGCACGCTGGCCCCAGACTGCCTCTGGGCAGTCGATCAGGCCGTCTGAATAGACGATGCCCGGGTTGCGATCGGTGGCGAGAAAGGTCGGCCCGTCGAGATCGACCACGTCGCAGAGCTGGCCGAGCAGCCAGGCGGGCGCCATCGCCCAGCTCGAGCCGACCATGTTGCCGACCATCACGTCGAGCCCCAGCGCCCGCGCGCGCCGGGCGATCGCGATCGCCTCGGTAAGCCCGCCGCATTTGTCGAGCTTGATGTTAATCGTCTGGAACCGCCCGACCAGCCCGTCGACATCGGCGAGCGTCAACGCGCTCTCGTCAGCGGCGATCGGGATCGGCGAGGCGAACCCGTCGAGATCGGCCTCGCATCCGCGCGCCAGCGGCTGTTCGAGCAGCGCGATGCCGCAATCTACCAACGCGACGATCAGCGGATCGAGTTCGTTGATCTTGAATCCCTGATTGGCGTCGACCCCGATCCAGCATTCCGGGCGTGCCGCGCGCACTGCGCGCACCCGGGCGATGTCGAGGTCGAGGTCGCCGGTAAGCTTCAACTTGAGCGCGCGGGCATCGGCATAGGCGCGGGCGCCCTCGGCCATCACAGACGGATCATCGGCGCCCAGCGTGAAGGTGGTGAGCAGCGGCTTGGGCTCGGGCAGCCCGGCGAGCTTCCATACCGGGACACCCTCGCGCCTGGCATCGAGTTCCCACAGCGCGCAATCGGCTGCGTTGCGCGCGCCGCCCGCAGGCAGCGCTTGCTGCAGCTCGGCGCGGGTCATGCCGTTGGCGAGGTCGCCGCGCACCGCCTCCAGCGCGGCGACCATCGTCGCTTCATTGTCGCCCAGATAATAGACGCCGCTCGCTTCGCCACGCCCGGTGTGAAGGCCGTCGGAGACAGTGACGACCACCACGGCGGACTCGGTGAAGACATGGCCGGAGATGTGGAACGGCTTCGCGAAGGGAAGCCGTTCCACGGCGATGTCGAGCGAGCGGCGCATTACCATGCCCTCAGAACTCGGTCCCGAACGAGACCAGGTTGAAGGCCAGTGCCACCCAGAGGATGAAGAACACCCCGAGGACGAGCAACAGGCTCCAGATGCGGGCGAACCAGCTGCGCCTGGTGCTCCAGGCCAGCCAGGCGTTCCAGATCGACAGCCCGAACATCCCGAAGAAGGCGAGCGTGCCGGCAAACTGGACGAGCAGGATCAGCCAGTCGGTCGAACCATGGCTCTCGAAATTCTCGAGACCCGTGATCACGACACCCCAGAGGACGAGCACCCCCAGCACCAGCCAGGCGAAGCCGCGCAGCACCTTGTAGGTCCGCCGCGATTCGCCTTCGAGCTTGAGCGTCGCGCCGTAGCGGCGGCGCGCGAACCAGCCGACGGGCCAGGAGAGGGCGGTGAGGAACACCATCGCCACGCCGAACAGCAAAGCCGGGATCAGCCAGGCCGAGTCGAGCGAGGCCGGGGTGCGGTACCAGATCATGAAGGGCGAGACTTCGCCGAAGCTCCAGCGCGCGACCTTGCCGTCCACGACCTGCGCGGCGAGCCGCTCATGGCCATAGGCATCCTGCCAGACGAAGGGCTCGACTTCGATCAGCTTGCGCGGCGCGCCGCCCGGGCTGGTCAGCGCGGGGATGACCGGGCGGCCATCGGCGTCGAGCGTCACCTTGGTGTCGCCGAGCAGGTTGATGATCTTGGCGAAGTTGGAGTCGATCCGGCGGCTGTTAGTCCAGCTGCCGACGAGCAGCTTGGCATGCTCCTTGGCGGTGGCCAGCTCCTTGGGCGGCGCGTTGTTCGCCGCGGGCAGATAGCGATCGGCGAAATCGTCGAACAGCGAACCGCGAAGCACGCGGGTCACCCCGTCCTTGCCGCTGCTGTTCATCGAAATGTAGAGGCCGATATTGTCTTCCGGGAAGATCCACAGGTCGCTGTGGAAATAGACCGTGTCGCCGCCATGCGCGATTGCGCGGTGACCGTTGATGCGCTGCTCGTAGAAGCCGAGCGCCATCTCGTTGATCGCCGGGATCGCGCTGGGCTGGGCGGTGTGCATCTGCAACGCCGTCTCGGGCTTGAGCAGCGGGCCGCCATTGGCCAGGTGCGCGATCATGAACTTGGCCATGTCGCCGCCGCTGATCGCCGAGGCGCCCGCGGGGGCCATGCCGATCAGCTCATAGCCCTTGGCCGGGCCCGAGCCGAGCTCATAGCCCTGCGACATGAACGGCTTGAGCCGGTCGGGGAGCGGCTGGCGGAAGCTGGCATATTGCATGCCGAGCCGGGCGAAGATGTTCTTCTCGATATAGTCGTCGAACGGCACGCCCGAGACGCGCTCGACGATATAGCCGGCGAGTGCAGTGGCGTAGTTGGAGTAAGCCGGAGTGCTGCCCGGCGCATAGATGCGCGCGGGGATGCGATGCTTGAGCACGTCGCCCAGGCTCGGCACCGGCTTGTTGAAGGTCAGCAGGCCCTTGATGATTTCTTCAAAGCCCGCCGTGTGCGTCATGATGTTGCGCAGCGTGATCGGCTTGCCCTGATAGGGCGGGATCTTGAAGTCGAGATACTGGTTCACATCGGCGTCGAGGTTGAGCTTGCCGGCCTCGACCAGCTGCATCACCGCGGTCCAGGTATAGAGCTTCGAGGTCGAGCCTGGACGGAACAGCGTCGTCGCCGGATCGACCGGCTTGCGCTTGGCGACGTCGGAATAGCCGAAGCCGCGCTGCGTCACGACCTGGCCGTCCTTGACGATCACCACCACCGCGCCGGCGACATCACCGCGCGCCAGGGCATAGGGCATGAAGCCGTCGAGCCAGGCGTCGGCATCGGCCTTGGTGAGATTGGGCGCGACCGCGGGCCGAGTCGCCGGCGTGCTGGGCGCATTGGTCTGCGGTACCGGCGTGAGCGGTGCGGGGGCCTGGGTAAAGGCCGGCACCGATATGGCGATGCCCAGCAACCCTGCCGCAAGCACCCCGAGCGAACGTTTCCACATAGCGCGTCGTCCCCCTTTTCCTGTTCCCGCCAGGACCTCCGGCATTCGATTGCGCCGGTCTGTGTCTGCGGCTAGGTTGTGTTTAGTGAATATAAGCCTGATTGGGACATGATGATCCTATTCAGAGAAATGTCAAACCGAGGTGCCGCATGGCGACAAAGCTGAAGGCAGAGCATCCGACGCTGGGCAATTTGCTCAAGGCGCTGCGGGCGCGGAATGGCTGGACGCTCAAGGAGATGAGCCTGAAGAGCGGCATTCCGGTCTCGACTCTGTCCAAGGTCGAGCATGACCGGCTGACGCTGACCTATGACAAGCTGCTCCAGCTCAGCCAGCGGCTGAACATCCGCATGTCGGAGCTGTTCGCCGAGAATGATTCGGCGCCCGAGACGCAGGTGACGGCGCGGCGCAGCATCGGCGACCTCGATCGCGCGGTGCGGGTGAACACCGCGAACTACGATTATTATTACCTCTGCACCGAGTTGCGCCGGAAGCGGATGATCCCGGTGATCACCAAAGTGCGCGCCAAGACTGCCGAGGAGTTTGGCGACCTCGTCCATCATTCGGGCGAGGAATATATCTACGTCGTCAGCGGGCGGATCGTCGTCCACACCGAATTCTACGATCCGGTGACGCTGGAGGCCGGCGAATCGATCTATATCGATTCGAACATGGGGCACGGCTATGTGACCGGCGACGGCTGCGACGAGGCGGTGATCCTGGGGGTCTGCTCGAGCGCCGAGGATGGCCTCATGGATTCGCTGCTCAACCTGCACGGCTAGCCGGGGCCTGCCGGGCCGCCTTGCGGATGCGGGGCGCCTCGGGATAGCTTGGCGTCTCCACCGGCGGCCTCGGGAGCAAGCGACATGCCGATGCTGATGACGACGGGCGCGATGATGACGTGCAGCTTCGGTGTGGCGCCGAGCAGCCTCAATATCCTTCCGGCCAATCGCGTGATGGCTGGCAACATGCCCGCCGCGACGATCGCCGACAATGTTCCGGGGCTGAACGTCCCGCCATTCGGCATGTGCAACAGCATCGCCAATCCCGCGGTCGCTGCCGCCACCGCGGCCGCGCTCGGCGCGCTCACGCCGATGCCGTGCATGCCCGTTCCAGCCGGTCCCTGGGTGCCGGGGGTGCCGACCACGATGATCGGCGGGGTTCCCGCGCTGAACGATACATGTAAGCTGATGTGCGCCTGGGCCGGGGTGATCCAGTTTACTGCGCCGGGTCAGGTAACCGTCCAGGTATAACTAGAACCATTTCGGTGCGACTTCTTTACGATACTGAAGTCAACTGAGAATCGACCATCTTATACGTTGCCAACCACGACTTTGGGGCTAAGTTGTTCCAAATCGGGCTTACCCCGGGGATTGGGCAATATGGGGATGGGCAGGACGCAGCGGCGTGCCGTCGTGAGTCGGCTGGGACGGGGCGTTGCCGCCCTGTCATTGCTGCTGCTCGCTTCGCTCCCGCTCGCCGGGTGCAAGACGCCCAAGATCCTGTGCTTCAAGTCCTCCGGTCTCGGCACGCTGGCCTTTAATTCGACCGATGCGAGCAATGGCGGCCGTGCGGTGACGATCGATCTGGTCTTCATCACCGAAAAGCCGGTGTTCCAGGCGATCTCGAAGATGAAAGCGCGCGACTATTTCACCAACCATGAGCAGCTCGAGCGGGATTTCCCCAAGGGCTATCGCTTTACCCAGTGGCAGGTGCAGCCCGGCCAGTATCTCGAGGCGACCGCCGCGCATGCGCCGTGCAACCTGATCGGCGCCTATATCTTCGTCAATTATCGCGGTGAGGGCGAATTCCGTCAGCGCCTGGGCAAGGAGAAGCGCGGAACGCTGGTGCTCGGCGAGAAGGACTTCAAATGGATTCCGGAAAAGGGCTGACCCGCGATGCCGATTGATCCCGCCGCGATCCCGGACATGATCCACTGGTACGAGGGCATGCTGCTCATGCCCGCGCATTTCCAGGAAGCGAGCCGCCGTCAGGAAGCCCTGAGCGGCTATCTCGCCCAGGCTGCGATCCCGCATGCCTGGGGCGTGCGCCGCCTGCGCTTCCGGCTCGAGGACGGGGTGCTGGAAGTTCTCGAGCTCGAGGCGGTGATGCCCGACGGGATGATCGTCATCCATGACGCCGGCAACGGCGATGATGCCGGGCTGCGCATAGACCTCAAGGGCCGGTTTGAGGGGCGCAAGCCCAAGCTCGTGTTCCTCGTCGTCCCGGCCTGGAGCCGGCGGGCGGCGGCTCTCGACGACCCCGAGCCGGGGATGCTGATGCGCTATCGCTCGGTGCGCGGCGCGCGGCTGGAACCCGACGACCTGCCCGGCGACGAGGATGCGGCGAGCGAGGCGATGCGCGAGCGGCCCTGGCTGCGCCCGGCGTTCGACCTGATGGTCACCGACGACGCGCTCGATCCGCCGGTCGCCAAATATTGCAGCCTGCCGCTGCTGCGGCTCTTCCAGGATCCGGAGTCGACGATCGGCCCCGATTCCTATGAGCCGCCCCGGCTCGACATCGCCGCGTCGCGTTTCATCCAGCAATGCGCGCGCGACGTGACGCAGGAGCTGCGCGCCAAGGCGCGCTTCCTGGCCGATCGGATGCGCACCGATCCGGGGATGATGCAGCAACAGGATGCCGGCGGTGGCCTCCAGGCGATCGAGATGCATCTGCGCACGGTGATGCGCCGCTTCCAGTCGCTGCAGGACAATGCCGAGAAGCTGCATGCAGTGGCGCGGCCGGTGCCGCGGCTCGAAGCGCTGCTGCGCGACGGCAGCGCGCATCCCTTCACCTTGTATCTCGCCTTGTGCGACGTGGTCGGCGATCTCGCGCTGATCAGCGGCGAGCTCAATCTGCCCGAGCTGCCGACCTATTGTCATGCCGATGCATTGCCCGGGTTCGAAGCGATCAAGGCGCACATCACGCGCATGCTCGACACGCTCAACCAGCGCTTCCGCATCCTGCCGTTCGAGCGCGCGAGCGAGAGCCGGTTCGAGCTGCGCTTCCGGCCCGAGGAACTGGGCAGCCGCTTCACCATCGGCGCGGTGCGCGGGCGCGGCGCGGCGGCGAGCATGGTCGGGGGCTGGATCGCCAAGGCCGCGATCGCATCGGGCGATCAGATGCCGGATCTGCGCCGCCGCCGTGTTGCCGGTGCCGCGCGCAAATCGATCGAACGCGACGACGCGCTCGACCTCTCGCCGCCGCCGCTCACCAGCCTGTTCAGCGTCGAAGTGGCGGCGGACAGCATCAACCTCGAGGACGGGTTGCTCGTGATCGAGAACAACGCCCCCGAGGGGCCGACGGACATGCTGCTCTACGTGCCGCGTGACGTCGAGCCGGGCGGTGCGTTCGGCGCGCCATGAAGCCCTTCGCGCTCGGCCCGCAGGAAGAGCTGGCGGCGGAGCAGTTCCGCAGCTTCTATGCGCAGCTGGTCGGGATCCGTGATGCGATCAACGCGACGCCGGCAAGCCCGGTCGAAGGCGATGCGGTCGCCGCGGCGTTCGCGCACCAGCCGACGGCCGATACGGTGCGCGGGCAGCTGGCGCGCGCGATCACTGCGTTCGGTTATCATCCCGATGCCGCCGAGACGCTCGGCATGGTCGATCCCGGCTATGTGATGGCCGCCGTCGCTGACGAGGTGCTGCTGGTTCAGTGCCCGCGCTGGTCGGGGCAGGCGGTGTGGATTGAGGAGCCCCTCGAATTCCGCCTCTATGGCAGCCGCCTTGCCGGGGACCGGGTGTTCGAGGCGCTCGACGAACTGATCCGCCGCGACCGCGCCGATCCGCGCACTGCGATGGTGATCCTGCTCGCCCTGCTCTCCGGCTTTCGCGGCCGCTTCGAGGGTCGGTCCGATCACGGCGAGATCTGGCGTTGGCAGCAGGCGCTGTACGAGCTGGTCTGTCGCCAGCCCTATGTCGCGGACGATCCCGCGCCCTATAATCTTCCCGATGTCAGCGGCGTGACGCTCACTGGCGAGAGCATGCGCCCGCTGCCCCGGCTATGGCCTTGGATCGTCGGGCTCATCGTGGTGGTGCTGGTGTACCTGCCCGTGAGCCACCTCGTCTGGTGGTTGCAGGCCGAGCGCGTCTATCACCGCGCCGAGGCGATCGTGAAGGACGAGCCGGCAGCCATTCCGATACGGCCGCGACCATGAGCCCCACGCTGCTCGCGGCGATCATCGGCATCCTGGTGATCCTGCTGATCATCGGGATCATCCTCGTGGTGCGCAGTGCCCTGACCAAGGCCACCAAGATCACCGTGATCCCCGGTGCGCCCGCAGCCGAAGCGGAAGAGCCGATCCGCAAGCCCGGCGATATTGCCCCGCCGGCGACGCTGCGCACAGCGCTGGCGATCGCGATGCGCGAACTGCGCGTGCTCGTTGCCGGCGGCAGGGGTCCGACCGACGTTCCCTGGTCGCTGGTGATCGGTGCGGGCGGCGACGATCTCGCGCCGCTGCTGCCGCCACCGGTCGATGGCGACGTCGAATATGCGATGGGCTGGCTCGACGACAGGGACCTCGCCCGCGGCGGCACCGTGAGCTTCCGCACCGGCGGGGTGGTGCTCGGCTTCGAAGACGGGCTGGTTGGCCAGCCCCAGGCCGAGCGGCGGCTGATGGACCTGTTGCGCGAGGTCGAGGTGATCCGCCCGGACCGTCCGCTCGACTCACTCGTGATCGCCATCCCTTGGGGCTTCCTTGCCGAGGGCGAGGAAGCACTGAACACGCGCGGCCGGCAGCTCTACAACCTGATCCTAACCGTGCAGCAGCGCACCGGCTGGCGGTTGCCGGTCTATGTGCTGGTTACCGAAGCCGATCAGTTGCCGGGCTTCTCCGCGATCGCGCGCGCGGTGCTGGCGCAGGCGATCAGTCCGGTGGTCGGCTGGGCGGCGCCGCGAACGCTCGACTCGGTTTTCCAGCCGAGCTGGGTCAGCGATGCGTTCGACGCGATGCGCGGCGCATTGTCGATCGAGCAGCTGCACATTCTGATGGGGATCGAGGGCGAGCTGTTCGACACCGGCCTGCCGCCCCACGCCAACGACCAGCTTTCCGAGGATGTGCTGCTGCTGCCCGCGCGCCTGGCCGCGGCAATGCCTGCGCTTCGGCTGCTGCTCAGCGGCATGCTGGAGAACAGCGTCTATCACGAAGCCTTCATGCTGCGCGGCATCTTCCTGACCGGGGACACCGCATTGCACCCGCTTGCGCCCGTTGCCGGTGCGGAGGGGGAAGGGGAGCAACCCCCGGCAGCGGCCGAAGCGCCAGTGGCGCCACGCCCGCCGCAGCGGCTTGCCCAGTTGCTGTTCCTCGAGAAGATTTTCCCTGAATCGGGTCTCGCCCAGCCCGCCTATGGCGAGCGCACGCGGCGCCACCGCATGATCCGCCGCACCCAATATGCGCTGGCCGCGGCCTGCTTGTGCTTCGTGCTCGGGATCGGATTGATCCGCTATTACGGCGCGCACAGCGCACGGCCGCTCGATGCGCTGCTGCGCAATATCGCCACGATCGAGGTCGCCGCTGACCAGAACCGCACCGAGACGCGCGATGCCTCCGGCACCTGTTCCGAGCGCAAGGCGCGTGTCGACAATGATCAGACGCGCAAGGATTTCCAGGAGAGCCGCCGCAACTCGGTCCAGCTCCTCCAGCAAATGTCCGAGCTCGACCTGCACCGCGTCGAGATCTGGTTGGCGCCGACGTCCTATTTCTCCGGCGCCAACGGAATGGTCGAGCGCGCGATCAAGAAGAGCTTCCACGACGTGGTGTTCAATGCCATCGCCGACAGCATGGCGACGCCGGCGGGGATCGAGGCGCTGGTCGCCGGCGATACGCCGACCGAGAATTGGCGCACCGATGCCGATCCGGCTGCGACCGAAGCCTTTGGCGGCGATTTCGAGGGCTATTGGGGTGCGACGCTGCGCAACGTCGCGACTTATGATCGCTATTTCCAGACCGCGAGCGACATGCGCGACAAGTCGCCGGAGAGCGTCGGCGTGCTGCGCGGCTTTGCCGAGGTGGTGCAATATTCGCTTGGCGAGCAGTTGCCGCCGCAGTTCACCCGCAACTACCGCGTCTATTCGCAGGGCATCACCGAAGCCTCGGTGCCGTGCCTCAACACCACGATCGTCCAGAACACGCTCGATCGCATCGTCGCCGTCCGGTACGAGACTGCGGTCCACATCTATTATCTCGGCAATCCGGTCTCCGCCTCCTGGGCCGATATCTCCAAGCGGATCGATACCGAGTCCGAAACCGGGATCGCCGAGGAGACGCTGCGCGGACTGATCGAGGATATCGACACCATGTCCGCCGCGCTGGCCGAGCCGCGCCGCTACGCCTGGATCTACGCGACCGACAGCAGCGACCTGCCGCTTCCAAGCCTGGCGGCGTTCGAGGGGCTGCGGGCGGTGCGCATGCCGCATCTCACCGACCTGCCCGCCCAGTTGCGCCCCGTCGCCGAGCAGCAGGCACAGCGCTTGCGCTCCGCCCAGCTGTTCGGATCGGACCTGCTCGAGCTCGATCAGAGCCCCGAGGCGCTTGCGCTGCTCGCCAAGCCCGCGCCGACTTCAGTCGCTACCGTGCCGGCCAATCCGCCGGTGGGCCTGCCCAAGCTTTCCACCGCGACGATCGACACGCGCAACTTCCTGCGCGCGCTGTTCGCCCAGCCCTTCATGGTGCCGGCGGGCGAGCCGGGCCCCGGCTATGCCGGGCCGCGTGCCGGCTGGGATCTCGCGCGGCTGCAGGCGGTGCAGGGCGCGCTCAAGAATTACGACGACTTCATGGCCCAGACCAGCGGCCAGATGCCGGGCACGCTGCACAAGATCGCCGTCGATCTCTCCGCGCGGCGCTTCGGCGAATATGCCGAGCGTCTGGTCGACCAGGCCGCGCAGCCGCTCTCGGCGGTGGTCGGGGGCGGGCAGAACGGGACCGATGCCCGCGTGGCGAATTTCAGCCAGGCGCTGCCGCTGCTGGTCAGCATCCGCGACTCGCTGCGCGGGATCGGCGCCGGCGACGTGGCCGGGCGGCTCGACCTGCGCGTCGCGGAACAGGCGGGCCTGTTGCTCGCCGATGCCGATCGCGATCTCGACAATGGTGGCGGCCCCTATGCAGTCGACGATGCCAGCCTCGGGGCGTGGGACGGCACCGGCTCGCCCGCCGCCGCCGCATATGGCGTCGACACGATCGACGACCTCAAGGCGACGCTGCCGCAGCGCCGCGGCCGCGTCGTCGCACTGGCGCGGGGCCGGGCGGCGGCGCTCGTGACTTATCTGCGCGAGACCCCGGCGGCCAGCGCGGCCAATCTCGCGCGCGCCAATCGCTGGCAGGCGATCCTGCAGACGCTCGATGCCTATGACGGCAACAGCCCGAGCAACTCGCTGAGCCGGCTCGAGCAATATATCACCGTCGATCTCGACAAGCTCGACTGGCGCGACTGTGCGAGGATGCGCAGCGGGCGCACCCGCGGCGGCGACTATTTCGCCCAGCAGCAGGCGGCGATCACGATCAAGATGATCGGGCGCTGCCGCCGCGTGGCGATCGAGACGATCGAGAGCAAATATGCCGGCCTGCGCCAGCTCTTCAACGGCACGCTGGCCGGGCGCTTCCCCTTCTCGAGCTACGTCTCCTCACCCGCGGCCGATCCGGCGAACGTCCAGGCCTTTTACGCGCAATACGGCCCGCTGCTTCCGCAGCTCAAGGCGGCGCTCGAGGGCGCGCCGGACCTCGGCGAGCAGGGGCGCCAGGCGGTGGCGGTGCTCGACCAGCTGATCGACGCCGAGGCCGCGCTTTCCGGGATGCTCGATGCCGGCGATGCCACGCTCACCTACAATGTCGGTGTCGACTTCTTCCCGAACCTGCCGATCGCCGTCGGCCAGTCGCAGGTCCTCGGCGCGACGATCGGCACGCCGGAATCGCTTGCCCGTGACGATGGGACGACCAATTTCCTCTGGCATAATGGCGAGCCGGTCGCAGTGCGGCTGCGCTGGGCGGCGAACGCGCCGACGCTGCCGCTGACCGCCGACGGCAAGTGCGTGCCGCAGCCCGGCGGCAATGTCTTCGGGCACGATGTCACCGGCGACTGGGCGCTGCTGCGCCTGCTCCGCGCACAGGGACCCTCGCCGCGCACCGGCGAGGCTGCGCCGGGCGTGCCGATCGCATTCGAGGTGCCGCTTTGCGAAAATCGCGCGCGCGCTTCGGGCGGCGATCCGGTGCGTGACCGCGCGCGCATCTTCCTGCGCCTCACGCTGTCGCGGACGGTGCACACGCCCGACAAGCCGGACCGCCAGGTGCCGGTGATCCTGCCGCCCTTCCCGGAGAGCGTGCCGCCACTGGTCGCGGGGTGGCGGCGATGAGTGCCGAACTGGCCGAGCGCGTCGCCGCGCTGCTGGAGCCGATCGCGGGCGATCAGCCGACCGGCAGGGACATGCGCTACGAGAATGACTATCGCACGATCCTCGAGGCGCGGCGCGAGGAGGATGCCCGCACGCCGCGCGGCGTGTGGCAACGCGACGTCAAGCAGGCCGACTGGGCGCAGGTCGAGCGGCTGTGCGACGGCCTGTTGCGGGAGAAATCGAAGGACCTGCGGGTCGCCGGCTGGCTCGGCGAAGCCTGGGTGCAGCGCTACGGCTATACCGGGCTCGCGCCGGCGCTGGACCTGATCGCGGGGTTGAGCGAGCGCTACTGGGACGCGCTCCACCCCAATATCGACGGCGATGCCGATGTGCATATCGGCGCGATCGAATGGCTGAACCAGCGGCTGCCGCTGGTCCTGCGCCAGCTGCCGGTGGTGATCGACGCGCGCGCGCCCGACACGCGCTATAGCTGGGCCGATCACGTCAATGCCGAGCAGCTCGAAACGGTGCGGCGCAAGGATGCCGCCGCGGCGCAGCGCGCCGAGACCGGCGGCGCTGTTACGCTCGAGCAGTTCGAAGCCTGCCGGAACCGGACCGCGACCGAGGTCTTCGGCGAGACCGCCGCAGCGATGGCCGCCGCCCGGGAGGCACTGGATGCGCTCGACGCGGTGCTCGATCGTCGCTGCGGCCGCGATGCGCCGGGGCTCGGGCGTATCCGCAGCGTTGCCGGCGAGATCGGCGACTTCGCCGGGGAGACGCTTGCCGCGCGCGGCGCACAGGCGCCGCGACTCCTCGCCGCGCCGCCGGAAGCGCCTTCTGAGTCGGTTATCGCATCGGTGGTCCCGGCGGCGATGCCCCCGCTGCCGGCGTCGCGCGAAGCTGCTTATCGCCAGCTCGCCGCGATCGCCGATCTCCTCCGCGCCGAGGAGCCGCATAGCCCCGTACCCTATGTGCTTGATTACTTGATCGAATGGGGCAACATGCCGTTGCCTCAGCTAGAGAGTGAGCTTAGCGCCAATGGTGGCGGAATATCGATCCTGCTTTCCGCAATTGGGTTAGCGCAACATCAAGAATAATAGTCTAGAACCATTTTGGTTCTATTCTAGAATCTAGTTGTAAATCCCAAAATCTCGTGTTTACTCGTCCCATCACGGGACATGGGCAAGCTTCTGATTCTTCAGGGAAGCATGTTCTTGCGCGGTAGGACTTCGGGAGGGGCGTATGGCGGATAGTACCCAACACAAGATCGACCGCAATCGCCCGCCGCGGGTCCAGATCACCTATGACGTTGAGACGGGCGGGGCGATCGAGAAGGTCGAAATTCCGTTCGTGGTCGGCATCATGGCCGATCTGTCGGGCGTCGGCAGCGCGGACCGCTATGACGGCGTTCCGCTCAAGGACAAGGCGCGTGGCTTTGTCGAGATCGATCGCGACAATTTCGGTGAAGTAATGGCCAAGATCGCGCCCGGCCTGACGGTGCAGGGCGCGCTTGACGATCAGGGCCAGCTCGATGCCGACGGGGTGCTCACCTTCAAGTCGCTCGACGACTTCAACCCGGCGTCGCTGGTCAAGCGGATCAAGGGGCTCAAGGATCTCTACACCCAGCGCTCGGCGCTGCGCGACATCCTGACCAAGATCGACAGCAATGACGAGCTTCACGCCAAGCTGAAGATCGCCGTGGCGCAGGACAGCATCAAGCAGATCGGCAGCGATGCGACTGCCCAGCTCGCCAAGCTGGAACCGCCGGCGGACGGCAAAGACAAGGGCAAGTAACGGGTCCGGCTGCGGCCGGACGGGGTTGATCTGCGTCCGTCGCCGCGCGCTGCGTGGCCACCGGATCGCGAGATGAGAAAGGGCGAGGGCGATCATGCCTGACAAGACCGAAGAGAAGCTCGATCTGAACGCCGTGTTCGCGGTGGCGCGCCTGCCGGCCGTCGAAAGCGACGTGCCGACCGAAAGCAAGATCCGCAACCTCAACATGGTGAAGGTCTTCACCGACACTGTTGAGGGCACCGATCAGGACAAGCAGGATCTCGACCTCTACCAGGTGATCCAGAACCGGATCGACGAGCTCGATCGCGAGATCACGACCCAGCTCAACGCCGTGCTGCATGACGGCACGCTGCAGGAGCTCGAGGCGACGTGGCGCGGGCTATTCTATCTCGTCGACAAGACCGAAACCTCGACCCGGCTCAAGCTGCGCGTGCTCGACGTGAGCCGCAAGGAGCTCCAGGCCGATCTCGAAAAGGCGGTCGATTTCGACCAGAGCGCGCTCTTCAAGAAGGTCTATGAAGAGGAATATGGCACGCTGGGCGGCAAGCCCTATGGCTGCCTGGTCGGCGATTTCTATTTCGATCGCTCGGCGCCCTCGATGACGTTCCTCAAGAAGCTGGCCTCGGTCGCCTCGGCGGCGCACGCTCCGCTGATCGCGGCGGCGGACCCGAGCCTGTTCGACCTCAAGGATTTCGACGAGCTCGCCAAGCCGCGCGACCTGTCGAAGATCTTCGAGTCGGTCGAGATGGCCGAATGGACCGCCTTCCGCGACAGCGAGGATAGCCGCTATGTCACGCTGACGCTGCCGCGCGTGCTGATGCGCCTGCCTTATGATCCGGTCGAGAACCCGGTCGAGGGGCTGGCGTTCCGCGAGCGGATGGGCGCGCGACTGCTGCCCGACGGCACCGATTTCGATGCCGACAAGGAAGAAGCCGCCGCGGCTGCCGCCGATGCCAAGGAAGTCGACGAGGCGACGCTGCGGCTCGAGCCGACCGCGGGCAATTATCTCTGGGGCAATCCCGCCTATATCCTGGCCCAGCGTATCACCGATGCCTTTGCCAAATATAGCTGGACCGCCGCAATCCGCGGGGTCGAGGGTGGTGGCAAGGTCGAGGACCTGCCGCTGCACAAGTTCAAGACCGTCAATGGCGACCGCGCCGTGATGATCCCCACCCAGGTGGCGATCACCGACCGCCGCGAGAAGGAGCTGAGCGACCAGGGCTTCATCTCGCTCGTCTATTGCAAGGAGACGAACTACGCGGCGTTCTTCGGCTCGCAGACCGTCAACAAGCCGAAGAAGTTCAACACCAGCTTCGCCAATTCGAACGCCGAGCTTTCGGCGCGGCTGCCCTATATCCTCAACACGTCGCGCTTCGCCCATTACATCAAGGTGATGATGCGCAACCGCATCGGCACCTTCATGACCCGGGAGAATGTGCAGTCGTATCTCACCACCTGGATCAGCGACTATGTTCTCGACAAGGACGACGCCGGCCAGGAGCTGAAGGCGAAATACCCGCTGCGCGAGGCGCGGATCGACGTGGTCGACGTGCCGGGCCAGCCGGGTGCCTATAGCGCGACGGTGTTCCTGCGGCCGCATTTCCAGCTGGAAGGGCTTTCCGCTTCGCTGCGCCTCGTTGCCGAGCTGCCGCCGCCCGCCGCGGCCTGATGCGCGCCAGCGCGCGGACCAGCAGCCAAATCGTTTGAAAAGGGGCTCTTTCGATGGCCGTCAATTGCTTTCTCAAGTTCACGGACCCGGACATCAAGGGTGAGTCGACCGACGCAAGTCACGCCGACGAAATCCAGGTCCTGTCGTGGAGCCACAGCTTCAACCAGCCGACCAAGGCCACGCGCAGCAGCGCAGGCGGCGGCACGGTCGAGCAGGCGAACCATTCCGACTTCACCTTCTCGAAATATCTCGACACCGCGACCGACGACCTGCTGAAATATTGCTGGAACGGCAAGCAGATCGGCAAGGCTGTGCTCACCTGCTATCGCTCCGACGGCGACAACCAGGCGATCCTGTACCTCCAGATCGACATGGAGGACATCATCATCTCCAATGTCAGCATCGGCGGCGGTGGCGGCGATCTGCCGACCGAGAATGTCTCGCTCGCCTATGGCAAGGTGACCTATACCTACAAGTCGCAGAAGCCCGACACGGGCGCGGCGGGCGGTGTCCAGCCGGTGTCGCACGACCTGATCAAGCAGCAGGTCGCGTGATTTCAGCATGCCGGTTATCCGCCACAAGCGCGGTGCGCCGGTATTGCTGTTCGACCGCCTGATTCCGCGCGGCCAGGCGGGCGACCACCGCCTGCGCACCGCGCGGATGGGCTGGCGCGAAGTCTATGACCGCAAGCAGCTCGAAGCCTCGATCGCCGAACAGCTCGGCTGGCTGCTCAACACCCGCGTGCCCGTCAGCTATGCCGAGATGGACGCGCGCACGCGCAGCGGCACGCGGACCACGATCGACTATGGCCTGCCCGATCTGACCGTCTACCGGGTCGATGATGATAGCCGCACCGCGCGGCTGGCGCGGCATATTGCCGAGACGATCGCGATCTATGAGCCACGCCTCGGCAACCCGCAGGTCCGGCTCCGCCCGCGCGCGGACCGCAGCGACGTGCTGGTCGCCGAGATTGCCGGCGACCTCATCCTCGGCAGCGTGACGGTGCCCGTCACCTTCGCCTTCCCGATGCAGTTCGAAGGGCCGCGCGATGGCCACTGATCCGGGGTTCATCACCTATTATCTCAACGAACTCAATCATCTGCGCGTCGCCGGCACTGAGTTCGCGCGGACGCATCCCGACCTCGCGGGGGGGCTCGATTTCGCCGGCGCCGAGACCGACGACCCCCAGATCGCGCGGCTGATCGAGTCGTTCGCCTTCCTCACCGCGCGGCTGCAGCGGCAATATGATGCGCAGTTTCCCGAAGTGCCGACCGCGCTGCTCGAGGCGCTCTATCCGCAGCTGGTCGCGCCCGTGCCGTCGATGGCGGTCGTCCATTTCACAGTCTCGCCCAAGCAGCAGCGCGCGATCGAGGGCGTGAAGGTGCCGCGCCAGACGGCGCTGTTCGCCACCACCTCGGGCGGCGCCGAATGCCGCTTCACGACGACTTCGGAATTGCAGCTCTGGCCGATCGAGGTGTCGGCGGTGTCGCTGCGCCCGGCGAGCGAGCTGGCGCTGCTGGATAGCCGCAGCGACGTCCATTCCTGCCTGCGCGTCACGCTCAAATGCACCGGCGAGCGCAGCTTCGCCGATCTCGCGCCTTCATCGTTGCGCTTCTTCCTCGATGGCGACCGCAACGCGCGCTACCGGTTGTACGAGTTGCTCACCAATCACCGGATCGAAGCCCGCGTCGCGCCGCATGGCAGCGATTCCGCGGCGCTCGCCCCGCGCCAGCCCCGGCTCGGGCTGCGCCAGGCGGGGCTGGAGCCCGGCGATGCGATGCTGCCCTATCCCGATACCGCGCATCACGGCTATCGGCTGCTCCAGGAATATTTCAATTTCCCCGACAAGTTCCTGTTCCTCGAGCTGACCGGCCTCGAGCCCGGCATGCTGGGCGCTGCGCAGGAGATCGACCTGCTGTTCTTCCTCGACATCGATCCCGAGGAGCCGCTCGCGCTCGACCATCGTTCGATGCGGCTCAATTGCGTGCCGATCGTCAATCTCTTCCCCCAGACGAGCGAGCCGATCCGGCTCGATCATCTCAGCACCGAATATCTGCTCGAGCCCGATCTGCGCGCCGCCGATGTGACCGAGGTGCACAGCGTGCTCCGCGTCACCCGCTCGGCCGGTGCGACCGGCGCGCGCAAGAGCGAGCTGGTTTCGCCCTTTTTCAGCCCTGAGCCCGATGTCGAAGGGGAGGGCGTGCTGCGCTGGATGGCGCGCCGCGCGCCCGTCTCGAACCCGGCGCTGACCGGCACCGAGATGCTCCTGTCCTTCGTCGATCCGGCGATGAACCCCGCGGCGGCCGCCGAGGATGTGCTGTTCGCGCAGACGCTCTGCACCAATCGCGAGCTGCCGCGCCACATCACGCTGGCGACCAGGCTGCAGATCGAGCTCGACCTGCCGACCGATGACATACGCTGCCTCGCCAAGCCGACCATGCCGGCCTATCCCCCGCTCGGCGGCGAGAATCTTTGGCGCCTCGTATCGCAATTGACGCTCAACAAATGGTCGCTCGAAGGGCCGTCGCGGCTCGACGCCCTCAAGCAGATCTTGCTGCTATACAGCGGCGCCGACGCCGATGCCCGCAAGCGCCGGCAGATCGAGGGCATCCATGCGATCGTCACGCGCCCGGTCATCCGCCGGCTCGGGAGCGCGCACTGGCGCGGCTTCGTGCGCGGCACCGAGATCGTAGTGAGCTTCAACGAAGACCAGTTCGTCGGCAACAGCGCGCTGCTGCTCGGATCGGTGCTCGACCGCTTTTTCGCGCTCTATGCCGGGGTCAACAGCTTCACCGAGCTGGCGGTCCGCCGGGCGCATCACAATGAGGATTGGAAACGATGGCCAGCCCGCGCCGGGGACCAGCCAATTCTCTGATCAACCTGCTCGTTGCCGAGCCGTATCGCTTCGACACGCACCAGGCGGTGCGCGTGCTCGAGGCGTGGCGCAAGCGCGCGAAGCTGGGGCCGGTCCGCTATCGCAGCAATCTGAGCCTCGCCTTCCCACTGAGCGATCTTGAGTCGGTGCGCCTGGCGCCGCAGGGCCAGCCGCCCGAGGTGACGGTGAACTATATCGGCCTTGGCGGCGCAACGGGCCCGTTGCCTACGCCTTATACCGAATATGTCAGCGAGTCCGCCCGCCGGGGCCATGTTGCCGCGCGCGACTTTCTCGACCTGTTCAACCACCGGCTGGTCACCGCGTCGCTCGATCTCGCGCGGCTGTATAGGCCCGCGCTGCAGGCACAGCGGCCGCAGGAATCGCTGCATGCCGGACGGCTCCACGCGCTGCTCGGGTTGGCCACGCCGAGCCTGGTTGCGCGCGATCCGCGGCTCACTGCGTCGCTGCTGCCGCTCGCCGGCCTGCTCAACCAGGCGCCGCTCAGCGCGCATGCGATCGAACGGTCGGTCTCTTCGCAATTCAGCCTGCCTGCTCGGGTGACGCCATTCCGCGGCGCCTGGATGGACGTACCGGTGCATCAACGCACCGCCCTGGGCGCGCGCGGGCGGCACCAGCGGCTCGGGCGCAGCGCGATGCTCGGCGGGCGGGTGTGGGACCAGTCGGCCGGCATCACGCTCACCTTGGGGCCGATGTCGGCCGAACGTGCCGACGCCTTTCTTCCGGGCGTCAGGAACGGACATCTGCGGCTGGCGAAGCTGCTCCGTTTCCTGCTGTCCGACACGATCGCCGTGGAAGTGCGTCTGCACGTGACCCGCACGAGCGTGCCGCGCGCCCGGCTCGGCGGCACCGGGCGGATGCGGCTGGGCTGGAATGCGTGGCTGAAGCAGGTGCCGGTGCCCGAAGACGCCGGCACCTCGGTGATTGTGCTCAGGCCCCCGGTCGCGGTACCCGTTGGGGTGACCAAGCGATGATTGCGCTGAAGCCTTTGATCGGCAAGTTGAGCCGGACCTGTAGCGACGCGCTGGAGCGTGCCGCGGGCCGCTGCCTCGTGGCGCGTAACTATGCGGTCGAGATCGAGCATCTGTTCACTGAATTGGTTGAGCAGCCCGATACGGATTTCGCCCGGGCACTCGATCGCTACGGCATGGATCGGCGTGCGTTGGCCGATGCGCTGAGCACGGCGGCACGCCGCTATCCCGCTGGCAATACCGGTGCGCCCGGCGTGTCGGATCGCCTCGCGGCTGCGGTGGAGAAGGCCTGGGGCGTCGCTTCGATCGATCTGGCGCACGGCACGATCAGTTCTGCCTGCCTGTTGCGTGCGGCGATCGAGGATGCGGGGCTGCGCGAACGCTTGCTGGACGCAGTGCCGGCATTTGCCGGCGTCCCGCGCGAGCGGTTTGGCGAAGATCTGGCGGATATCGTCGCGAGCGGGCGCGAGGGCGCGGGAGGGCCGCTGGTGGCGGGTGGGATGGCCGTCGCAGCGGAGGGCTCGGCGCTCGATGCCTATACGATTGACCTGACCACTCTGGCCCGCGAGGGCGGGCTCGATCCCGTGGTGGGGCGCGATGCCGAGATCGACCAGGTTATCGAGATCCTGATGCGGCGCCGGCAGAACAACCCGATCCTCACGGGCGACGCGGGCGTGGGCAAGACCGCGGTGGTCGAGGGGCTGGCCCAGCGGATCGCCGCCGGCCAGGTGCCCGAGGCGCTTGTCGGCGTGGCGGTGCGCTCGCTCGACCTGGGTCTGCTTCAGGCCGGCGCGAGCGTGAAGGGCGAATATGAGCGGCGGCTGCGTGGCGTGATCGCCGAAGTGAACGGCACGCCGGACCGGATCGTGCTGTTCATCGATGAGGCGCATATGCTGATCGGCGCGGGGGGCGCGGCCGGGCAGGGGGATGCGGCCAATCTGCTCAAGCCCGCGCTGGCGCGCGGCGGGCTGCGCACGATCGCGGCGACGACCTGGGCCGAGTACAAGCGCTATTTCGAGAAGGACGCGGCGCTGGCGCGGCGCTTCCATCCGGTCAAGATCGAGCAGCCAGACGCGGCGACGACGATCGCGATCCTGCGCCAGCTGAGTGGCCGGCTGGAGCGCTTCCACGGCCTGCGCATCACCGAGGACGCGCTCGCTGCGGCTGCGCATCTGTCGCAGCGCTACATCGCCGAGCGCAAGCTGCCCGACAAGGCGATCAACGTGCTCGACACTGCCTGTGCCCGCGTCGCGATCGCCCAGTCGTGCCGGCCGGCCTCGCTCGATGCCGCCGAGGCCCGGCTGGCCGATCTCACCGCCGAGTTGGACCGGCTTGGTGCCGACCCCGAGGACCGGCTCGACCAGCTCGAGACCGAGCGCGACGCGGCGCAGGACCTGCGTGACGCGATCGCCAGCCGCTGGGAGCAGGAACGCTACACCTTCGATCGGCTGCGCACGCTCGAGAAACAGGCAGAGGCGGACGATCCCGAGCTGCAGGGTCTGCGGCTCGAACTCGCCGAGATCCAGCAGGATACGCCGCTGGTGCCGGTGGCCGTCGATCGCCGCGCGGTTGCCGATGTCGTCTCCGCGTGGACCGGCGTGCCCCTCGACGCGATCCTCGGCAGCGCGAGCAGCACGGCGCGCGACCTCAAGGCGCAGCTCTCGGAGCGTATCGTCGGCCAGGATGCGGCGCTCGACACCATCGTCCGCCGCGTTCAGACTTTCCAGGCGGGGCTTGGCGATCCGGCCAAACCGACAGGCGTGTTCCTGCTTTGCGGCCCGAGCGGCGTCGGCAAGACCGAGACGGCGCTCGCGCTCGCCGACCTGTTGTTCGGCGGGCAGCGCGCGCTGATCACCGTCAACATGTCCGAATATCAGGCGGCGCATTCGGTCTCGGGGCTCAAGGGCGCGCCGCCGGGCTATGTCGGCTATGGCAAGGGCGGGGTGCTCACCGAAGCGGTGCGCCGCCAGCCCTATTCGGTGGTGCTGCTCGATGAGGTCGAGAAGGCGCATCCCGATGTGCTCGAGATATTCTATCAGGTGTTCGACCGCGGCATGCTCGAGGATAGCGAGGGCGTGGCGGTGGACTTCACCCACACGCTGATCCTGCTCACTTCCAACCTCGGAACCGAGCTGCTCGCCGCAGGCGGGCCGGAGGAAGCGATTGCCGCGGGGCTACAGGCCGAGCTGGGCAAGCATTTCCCCCCCGCGTTCCTCGCGCGGTTGGTGGTAGTGCCCTATCGCCCCCTCGCTGCAGCCGAGATCGAGGCGATCGTGCGCCTGAAGCTGGCCCGGGTCGGCGAGCGCTTCACGGCGGCGCGGCGTGGCGAACTGACCTATGACGAGAAAGTGGTGAAGGCGATCGCGCGCGCCGCGGACATCGCCGATGGCGGCGCGCGCAGCGTCGATGCGATCATCGCGCACCAGCTGTTACCTGAGCTTTCGATCCGCCTGCTCGATCGGCTCGCCGAGGCTGCCCCGGCGCGTGCGGCGCATCTCTCGGTGGCATCCGACGGGCGGTTGCGGATCGAAATCTCCCGATGAGCGATCCCGCCTGGTCGCTCGTTCTGGCCACGCCGCTTGGCGCGGGCGTGCTTTCGCTGCAGCGCTTCGAGGGGACCGAGCAGATTTCGGTGCCCTATCTGTTCACGCTCGTCGCCGGGATGGGCGCGACCTGGGTCGATCCGCAGGGGCTGCTCGGCAAGTCGATAGATGTGACGCTAAGCGGCAGCGATGGTGTCGCGCGCATCTTCAACGGCATCGCCGCGCGCGTATCGCAGGGCAGCTCGCAATGCGTGATCGAGATGCGCCCCTGGCTGTGGCTGCTCACCTTGTCGCGCAATCACCGCATCTTCCAGAACCTGGAGGTCAAGGACATCCTGGCGAAGGTGATCGGCGACTATGCCGGCGCAACGATGCGCAGCGACCTGGTGCTGAGCTACGACAAGATCGAATATTGCGTTCAATACGGCGAGTCCGACTTCGACTTCGTCAGCCGGCTGCTCGAAGCGGCCGGCATCGCCTATTATTTCGAGCACAAGGCCGGCACGCATACGCTGGTGCTGGTCGATGATCCGGCCAAGTTCCCGACCTGCCCCAATGCCGCGACCGTGCCCTGGCTGGCGCTGGAGGCAGGCAATGCCTGGCTCACCGATATGCGCGTCGACGACGTACTGCATGAACAGACCGTGGTGCCGGCGGGCTACAAGGCGGCGGACTATAATTTCACCACGCCCGCGACGACCCTGCTCGGCAATGTCGGAACCGGGGTGGTCTATGACTATCCCGGGGGCTTCCTGCTCAAGGCGGACGGCGATGCCGTGTCGAAACGGCGCGGCGAGGAACTGGCGGCGCTGGCGAGCATGATCCGGGGCACCTCGCCGCTCCGCCATCTGGCGAGCGGCACCACCTTCACGCTCAGCGGCCATCCCGCAGCGAGCCTCAACGCGAAATACGCATTGTTCTCGGTGCATCACCATGCCGAGCGGCGCAGCTACACCAACCAGTTCATTGCCTTTCCCGCCACCGTGCCGTTCCGTCCCGCGCGCGTCACGCCGCGCCCGCGCATCGCCGGCTCGCAGACCGCCAAGGTGGTCGGGCCCGACGGCAAGGAGATCTGGACCGACGAATATGGGCGGATCAAGGTCCAGTTCCACTGGGACCGCGAAGGCAAGAGTGACGCCGACAGCTCGTGCTGGGTGCGCGTGTCGCAAAGCTGGTCGGGCAAGAGCTGGGGCGGCTTCATGCTGCCGCGCGTCGGGCAGGAAGTGGTGGTGAGCTTCCTCGAGGGCGATCCCGATCGCCCGCTGGTCACCGGCTGTGTCTATAATGGCGACAATCCGGTGCCCTATGCGCTGCCCGACAATCAGAGCCGGAGCACGATCAAGAGCCAGTCGACGCCAAGCGCTGCGGGGTTCAACGAGTTGCGCTTCGAGGACAAGGCGGGCGAAGAGGAGATCTTCGTCCAGGCGCAGAAGGACCTGAACGTCACCGTGCTCAACAGCAGCACCGAGACCGTGAAGCAGGACCGGACGGTGACGGTGCAGGAGGGCAATGACGCCTTCACCGTGTCCAAGGGCAATTGGACCACCGATGTATCGACCGGCAACGCGACGCACGGAGTGAAGGGCAATTCGGCGATCACCATCCAGGGCAATGCCGACGAGACGGTGAAGGGCAACTGGACCCGCACCGTGGACGGGAATGGCGATGACACGGTGAAGGGCAATCTGACGATCAACGTCACCGGCAATGTCACGATCAAGGCGAGCGGGTCGGTGGCGATCGAGTCCGGCACGGGGATGACGCTCAAGGGCGGCACCAGCGTGGCGATCGAAGCGGGCACCGCGCTGACGCTCAAGGGGCTTTCGGTCGAAGTGACGGGAAGCGCATCCGGCAAGTTCGACGGCGGGGGGATGCTCGAGCTGAAGGGCGGGATGGTGAAGCTGAACTAGATCAGCTTCTTTGCGCCACCTCGGGTTGGGTTGGTCGTGGTCTTGACGCCGCACTTGGCCGGAATTGCTTTGCTAGTGTCCTTGTTGAATGCGACGAGGGCCTCGACCAGCACCGCCATGTCGCTCTTGTCCTGATATTGGGTGCCGAAGAACGCCGCCTCGGTAGGATGCACCCAGGTGGCCTGATTTCCGCCGGTGCCCTCCGTCACCGATCCACCCCCAATTCCCGCGGCTTTCATCTGCGCGGCACAGAGCGCGCAATTCGGATGCGTGCACAGGATATTCGTAACGGCCCCCGTATTCGAGTTCTGGCCGGCGACGATACACATCTCGGCGTGATTGCCACTGGGAGAGGCGGTGTTGAAAGCGGGCGCAAGATACACCTCCGTGCCCGAGTGCTTGCTCTGCAGATATTCCGTGAGATCGGCCACAATGCCCGCCTTCGCGCCGAGCCCGCCCACCTTGGAGATGATCATGTGACCTTTGGTGGTAACGCCGACCGAATAATTGCTTGCTTGCGAACCCTTGTCATTGGCCTTCAGCCATTTGGTGACGGCGACGATCGGCGGCTCCTTCTCATCGTCCGTGCTCGCGCTTGAGCGCTGTATGGCATGGCCGGTGCGCGTGAAGCCACCCGCGCCCTTTCGCTGAATGGGCCCGCGATACATCGCGGCGCGCTGGCCAAGCCGGTCGGCTTCGGCCTCGAGCGCGTGATCCTGGACCACCGCAACGCCGCTGCCCGGCGCGCGGACGCGGCCCTGGCGCTGCTGGATCACATGCGCGAGCTCGTGCCCGATCAATTGCTGGCCCTGCGCCGAGTCCGGCTGGTAGCGGCCCGGCGCGAAATAGAGGTCGTTACCTGTGGTGAAGGCGATCGCGCCGATCCGCGAGGCCTGCGGCCCGACATGGACGCGCACTGCGGAGAAGTCCGCGCCGAATGCTGCCTCCATTTTGGTCAGCAGCGCTCCGGGCAGCGGGCGCCCGCCGTTTCGGGCAAGACCCAGTTGTACGGGATCGACTTCGAAGCTGCCCGCGTCGCCATGACGTTGCACGGGCTGGACCGGCTGAAAGGCCGGCGCCGGGAAGCCCGGGGCCGCCTTGGCCTGGGCAACGGCCCCATGCGTCGAAGAGAATGCGGGACGGGGCGGACCCGGCATCGGGCGCGCGGCGCGCTGCACCGGTCCGATGGCGCGTTGCGCCGGAACACGGCCAGGCACGCCGACAACGGGCACGCAAGAGCCCCGCGGCGATACGCCAAGAAAAAAGCCCTGGATGACTCGGCCCGTCATGCCGTTCCCCAAGAATAGCTCACCGACAGGCTATCGGAGCGGCGCTCCGGGTGCCAGGGAATTCACGGAAATTGCCGAGGATCATACCAATTCGGACCGAATTGATCAGATGGGCTTCCAGGTAGACGGATAGCCCTTGTGCGTCGTGAAGATGCTATGATCGTCTTTATATGCTGCGAATTTCTCCGGCGTGATCGCGCGGATCTTGTTGAGCGGACTCGCCCATTCCTGGTGATAATATTGCTCTGCCACGGCAACATCGAAGCAGGTCACGTCCTTGAACGCCCATAATTGGCGAACGATGTACGGCCATTTTTCCGCATCATCGCCGTAGGAACATTTCGAGGAAACGAACCAGGGCTTGTCGGCATCCTTGGTGCAATGCTGGTAGAAGCGCGCACCATAGTCGCCGTCCACTTTCGGGTTCGTCTTTCCTACATACAGGCACTTGACCTTGGACAGGCTGCTGTCCTGGACAGCGTTCGGATACTGTTCGTTCTTCCAGATGCCATAGATCTGGCCGCTGAGGGTGGTACTGGTCGAGCTGAAGCCCGAAGTGTCCACAACCACTGCGGACGCGCGCTGGATCAGGCCTGGCCGGACGGGTGGGCCGGGCATCGCCGTGCGGCGCTGTGCCACTGCGCTGGCCACGCGCAGCGCCGAAGCCTCGAAGCGCGACTGGCTCCCTTGGCGACCACCTGTCTCCATGAAGCCGATCGATTTGTACCAGCGGTTCAACTTGCCGCTGCCCGTGTCGTCAGCGTGCAGCGAGACGCGGGCATTGCCGCGTGCCATGCTGGCGCGGGCGGCTGAGGCGAGGAGCATCTTGCCTATGCCTTGGTCGCGATGCTCCGCGGACACGTTGAGATCGGTGATGCGCGCCACGCCGCCGCGGCCGCGGGTATGGACCGTAACCGAACCGATCGACGCCGTGCCTGACTTTGCGGAGAGACGGTAGCTGCCATTGCCTGCCGGCATCGGCGCCGAGATCCGGACCTCATTGCCGCCACCGAGCCCGGCATGGCGTTGAAGCGGTTGGCCTTGGGGACGGAATGCAGCGCCGTTCGCGGGTTTGGCCTGGACCGGCACGCGGTGCATCGCGGCACGCTGGCCAAGTCGGTCCGCCTCGGCCTCGAGCGCATGGTCCTGCACTACCGCGACGCCGTTGCCGGGCGCGCGCACCCGGCCCTGCCGTTGCTGGACGACATGGGCGAGCTCGTGCCCAATGAGCTGCTGGCCCTGCACCGAGTCCGGCTGATAGCGGCCTTGCGCAAAATAGAGATCATTGCCGGTGGTGAAGGCGACGGCGCCGATCCGGGCCGCCTGTGGCCCGACATGTACGCGTACCGCCGAGAAGTCCGCGCCGAACGCGGCCTCCATCTTGGCCAGCACTGCCTCGGGTAATTGCCGGCCGCCGTTCCGCACGAGCCCAATCCGGGTTGGGTCGATCTCGAAGCTGCCGGTGCCGCCAAAGGCCTGCGCCGCTGCGGCGCCTCCCCCAAAGGCAGGCGCGGGCGCGCCGACGCGCTGCTGCGGCCCGGCTGTTGTCGCACGCTGGACCGCAGCCGGGCGCGCAACGCCGGGGGCGGAGCGCGCCTGGCCGCCGACGAAGAACCCCTGAATGACACGATTGGTCACGATCCTGATCCCGACTCCCGCGGCCCCGCCGCTATTTCTTGCCCATTTCGAGGGCGCGCGCATAGGTGGCCTGTTCGTTGCAGTCCGCCAGGAACGCCTGGACTGTCATGTTCGCGCCCCAGGACACGCCACCGCTCGGTTCGCCGCTGAACTCGGTCTGCGCGTCCGCTACCCGGAATCCGAGCGCGCGCAGAATCAGCGAACAGGATCCACAAACCGGCTGGTTGTGGCACTCGACCGTCGGGCGTCCGCCATACAACACTGCGGCGGCTGTATTATAGTCGCCCTGGGCAAGGATGAAGTCGCGCAGCGCGGACATCTCGGCATGGCCATATTGTCCGCTCGACGTGCCTTCATAGACATCGCCGTTGATCGTGAGCTTCACCACGGCCTTCTTCTGCTCGGTCTTTTCACTCTTCGAAGAGGAGGCGCGCTGAATTAGGTGCGCCGGAGCTGGACCGGCATAAGGCGCCGCCCTGCGCTGGATTCCTGCGTGCCGCCTGAATGCCGCTGCGTCGGAAGCTGCCTTGGCCTGGACCGGCATGCGCTGCATCGCCGCGCGCTGGCCGAGCCGGTCGGCTTCGGCCTCGAGCGTGCGGTCCTGCACCACCGAAACCCCGGCGCCGGGCGCGCGAACGCGGCCCTGGCGCTGCTGGATGACATGGGCGAGCTCATGCCCGATCAACTGCTGGCCCTTTACCGAGTCCGGCTGGTAGCGGCCTTGCGCGAAGTAGAGATCATTGCCGGTGGTGAAGGCGACTGCGCCGATCCTGGCCGCCTGTGGCCCGATATGGACGCGTACCGCCGAGAAGTCGGTGCGGAACGCGGCTTCCATTTTGGCGAGCACGGCCTGTGGCAGCGGCTTGCCGCCATTGCGCGCAAGGCCCAGCCGAACCGCGTCGATCTCGAAGCTGTTGCCGCCGCCGAAGCGCTGTGCGGCGGCGCCGCGGCCGGCATAAGCGGGCGAGGGTGGGCCGGGCAGGGCGCGTGTCATCGACCGTGGCTTGCGCTGAATGGCAACGTCGCGCACAATCCCGGGCGCAGGCTGGACGCGTCCGCCAATGAAAAATCCCTGGATTACCCGTGTCGCCAAGATTCCGGCTCCTTGTCGAGTCGGGCGATTCTAGACCTTCCGTACAAAACGACAAGTTAACTTGGCCGGTTGTCGAGGCATCGGGAAATTGGGCGCGGCCTCTTCGATGCGTTTGCTTGCTCTATATTTGGCTTCTCACACTCGCACCGGCGTTCCCTGGTAGCAAGAGAGCCCGCGCAGTCCCCCTGCGCGGGCTCTCGGCCTCCCCCCAGGGTGAGGCCGCTGGCGGTGTCCGGTGCGAAGCGGGATTCCGACCCCTCCGCACCGCGGCTCCGCCGCTATCGACTACGGCTCCTTAGAACCCGATCTTGACGCGCACCGAGGCGCGGCCTTCGCGGGTGTTCTCGCCGGCCGAGCCTTCGAGCGCGATGCCGAGGCGGACATTCTTGCTGGCGCGGGCATCGATGCCGACGCCGAGCGTGCCGAGCACCGGCGCGATGCGGACGCCCGAGACGCCGAAGCTGCCGGTGCCGGTGGGAGCACCCGAGAAG
>NZ_JACCFG010000007.1:0-2500 GCF_013416555.1 Sphingomonas sp. R-74633
GCGGACGGAAACGCTCGACCAAATATCCGAATGATGAAGACACGAGATCTGCTCTTTGGGGCAGTATTGCAGTCACTGACTGCGAGCTTTTTGACATTGTGAATGGGTTTTTCAAATCGATGCCGTGACGGCGTTGGTTTCTTGGGTGATCTTCGGATCGTCGAGGGAGCG
The DNA here is from genome assembly GCF_013416555.1 of Sphingomonas sp. R-74633. Classification (GTDB taxonomy): domain Bacteria; phylum Pseudomonadota; class Alphaproteobacteria; order Sphingomonadales; family Sphingomonadaceae; genus Sphingomonas. Next base: position 172 of record NZ_JACCFG010000007.1, read on the forward strand.
AGCGCCGGAACAAATCGGAAGCAACAAGTTCCATCTGGTTGACCGCTAAGATGGGGCGCTTCCAACAAGGCTGAGAAATGAACATCCACACCAGGAGGGTTTTCCTCGGGGCATTGCTCCGGTGAGGATCTGGTAAAACTGCGCTGCACTGCTCTGCCGAGTTTCGTGTCGGTCTTTGACCGATCCAGTGTTGTCGTTGGTGGTGTGGACTCTCAAGTGTGAGGTAAGGGCAATTCGTGGATGCCTTGGCGCATACAGGCGATGAAGGACGTGGCACGCTGCGATAAGCGTGGGGGAGCTGTGAGCAAGCTTTGATCCCACGATTTCCGAATGGGGAAACCCACCTAATCCGATTATCTTGAGTGTCAGTAATGACAGTCAGGGTAATTGGAAAAAGGTATCACTTAGCTGAATAAAATAGGCTTCGTGAAGCGAACCCGGCGAACTGAAACATCTCAGTAACCGGAGGAAAAGACATCAACCGAGATTCCGTTAGTAGTGGCGAGCGAACGCGGACCAGGCCAGTGCCTGATATTCAACTAGCAGAAGTATCTGGAAAGATACGCCATAGCGGGTGACAGCCCCGTATGCGAAAGTGATGTATCAGGACTAGAGTAGGGCGGGACACGTGTAATCCTGTCTGAATATAGGGGGACCACCCTCTAAGCCTAAATACTCGTATGCGACCGATAGCGAACTAGTACCGTGAGGGAAAGGTGAAAAGCACCCCGATGAGGGGAGTGAAACAGTACCTGAAACGGATTGCCTACAAGCAGTTGGAGGGTCCTTGAGGCCTGACAGCGTACCTCTTGCATAATGGGTCTGTGACTTAATGTTTCAAGCAAGCTTAAGCCGATAGGTGTAGGCGCAGCGAAAGCGAGTCTGAATAGGGCGATTTAGTTTGAAGTATTAGACCCGAAACCCGGCGATCTAGGCATGACCAGGATGAAGGTGCGGTAACACGCACTGGAGGTCCGAACCGATTAACGTTGAAAAGTTACCGGATGAGTTGTGTTTAGGGGTGAAAGGCCAATCAAGCCGGGAAATAGCTGGTTCTCCGCGAAAACTATTGAGGTAGTGCCTCGGATGAACACCCTAGGGGGTAGAGCACTGGATGGATGCGGGGGTCGCGAGATCTACCAATTCTAACCAAACTCCGAATACCTAGGAGTGATATCCGGGAGACAGACGGCGGGTGCTAAGGTCCGTCGTCAAAAGGGAAACAGCCCTGACCTACAGCTAAGGTCCCCAAGTCACGTCTAAGTGGGAAAGCATGTGGGAATCCCAAAACAACCAGGAGGTTGGCTTAGAAGCAGCCATCCTTTAAAGAAAGCGTAACAGCTCACTGGTCTAAATAAGGGTTCCTGCGGCGAAGATGTAACGGGGCTCAAGACGTGCACCGAAGCTTAGGGTGTGTAGTTTACTACACGCGGTAGCGGAGCGTTCCGTAAGCCTGTGAAGCGATCTGGTAATGGGTCGTGGAGGTATCGGAAGTGCGAATGCAGACATGAGTAGCGATAAAAAGGGTGAGATGCCCTTTCGCCGAAAGACCAAGGGTTCCTGCGCAAGGCTAATCCGCGCAGGGTGAGCCGGCCCCTAAGACGAGCCCGAAGGGGGTAGTCGATGGGAACCACGTTAATATTCGTGGGCCTGGTGGTGTGTGACGGATGGTGTGTGTTGTATGCTCTTATCGGATTGAGCATGCTTCGAAGCTGTCCCGGGAAATAGCCCCACCGTATAGACCGTACCCGAAACCGACACAGGTGGTCAGGTAGAGTATACCAAGGCGCTTGAGAGAAGTGTCCTGAAGGAACTCGGCAAATTGCCTCCGTACCTTCGGAAGAAGGAGGCCCTCATCTTGCGCAAGCAGGTTGAGGGGGCACAGGCCAGGGGGTAGCGACTGTTTAGCAAAAACACAGGGCTCTGCTAAGTCGGCTTCAAGACGACGTATAGGGTCTGACGCCTGCCCGGTGCCTGAAGGTTAAGTGGAGGGGTGCAAGCTCCGAAATGAAGCCCAGGTAAACGGCGGCCGTAACTATAACGGTCCTAAGGTAGCGAAATTCCTTGTCGGGTAAGTTCCGACCTGCACGAATGGCGTAACGACTTCCCCACTGTCTCCAGGACATGCTCAGCGAAATTGAATTCTCCGTGAAGATGCGGAGTACCCGCGGTTAGACGGAAAGACCCCGTGCACCTTTACTGCAGCTTCAGAGTGGCAGTGGAGAACAATTGTGTAGAATAGGTGGGAGGCTTTGAAGCATTGGCGCCAGCTGATGTGGAGCCACCAAGTGAAATACCACCCTGTTGTTCTTTACTGTCTAACCTCGAT
>NZ_JACCFG010000009.1 GCF_013416555.1 Sphingomonas sp. R-74633
GGCACCGCGGGCAACAGCTTCGCCTCGGCGCTGGCCGGTGCGAACCTGCCGGGTGCGGGTGATGGCGACAGCAGCAAGGGCGGCATCTGGGGCCAGGTCTATGGCGGCTATCAGAAGCTGCTCGGCGACGGCGTCCATGCCGGTGTCGACAACACCACCGCGGGCGTCGCGATGGGCCTCGAGACGCGGATGGACGGCTTCACCGCGGGCATTGCCGGCGGCGTCGCGCAGATCGACTCGGACATGGACAGCCGCAACTCGACGGTCAGCGGCAACCAGTATCAGCTGGGCGGCTATCTGAGCTACGACGCCGGCGGCGCCTTTGTCGCGGCATCGGGCAGCTGGTATTCGAGCGACCTGAACAGCAAGCGCACGCTGAGCCTGGGCTCGGCGACCTCGCTGGCGACCGGCGACATCCATGCCACCGGCTATTCGGTGGGCGTGACCGGCGGCTTCCGCACCGAACTCGGCAATGGCCTGCGCCTCGCGCTGATCGGCACTGCGAGCAAGATCCGCGACCAGCGCGACGGCTTCACCGAGAGCGCAGCCGGCGGGCTCGGCCTGCAGATGGCCTCGGCCAACCGCGACCTGTTCACCGCCGGTGGCGAGCTGCGGCTCGGCGCCAGCGTGAAGACCGGCTCGGGCACGGCGATGCCGTGGGTGAGCATGGGCGTGCGCTATAATTCGGGCGATCTCGACACCGTCGGCACGCTGCGCTTCTCGGGTGCTCCCACCGGCACCGGCAGCTTCGGCGTCTCGGGCGTCCGCATCGCGCCGGTGCTCGGCACGCTCGGCGTCGGCATCGATGCCCGCGCCAGCAAGAATGTCCGCCTCGGC